>JAEPQE010000002.1 GCA_017640665.1 Balneolaceae bacterium
CCCTTTAACGTAGGTGGGTTTACCTTTTTGGGCTCCTGGGTAGAAGAAGGAAAGCCAATTGGGTATTTCCGAGGAAACAACCCGGAATTCGATGGGGCAGGGAATTTAGTTAATGTGGTACCAAATGATGATCTGGGAAGCACGATTCCTGACTTCTTTGGATCGTTCGGAGCCAACTTTAACTACAAAGCACTGGCATTGAATATCAGTGGAGATTATCAGGTAGGTGGAAATATTGTGAATACCACGGAAGTACTGAAGTTCTTACGAGGTGTACCGGATGATCGGTATCCTGCAGGAGCTGCTGGCGCCAGCTTTTTTGATCTAGCCGGAATTTGGGTAGAGGATGCTACTTATACCAAGATTCGGTTGATTTCCCTGAACTACGATCTGCCGGCCGAATGGTACGATGGGATTGTACGGAAGGTAAGCCTTGGTGCGATGGCTATAAATCCATTTAACTTTGTGGCCAATGACGTAGACCCGGAAGTTTCAGGTGCTGGAATCGGAGGGCAGGGAGCAACTGAAGTTGGTGTTGGTGGATTCGTGTATGGAACCGAGTCCCAGCCAAGACAATTCATCGGCAGCATCAAAATTGACTTTTGATCCTACCTATCATCAATTTTCAAACCCAAAGAACTTAGTATTATGAAAAAGAATATAATGTTAACCACGTTTCTGGCTGTTGCGGTCTTCGCCTCGTGCGACCTAATCGATGGAACCGGGGTGGAGAATCCGAACCTGTCCTTAGATGGAGCAAAGCAACTACCCAACCCGGCAACAGCTTTTGTTAACGGGCTGCAGGAAGAATTAGCGACTATGGCTAATAACTGCATCACCACACAGGAGTTGGCTACCGATAACTACGTCAATGTGCAATCCTTCTTTAACCAGAACGTAGATGTAGGCACTTACCGGGACATCGATACTGATTTCCGTAACTGCCAGTTTAGTATTGGCACCTTAAGGGAACAAGCGGAATACACGCTTACCGAAGTTGTGCCGATTGATCCGAACGCGCAGGGCGCCGCCTTAGAGGCAGAAGCACATTTCTTTAAAGGAATTGCCAACCTCTGGTCCGGTGAAATTTTCACTGCCCTTCCTGATGACGCCATTGCTCCTGCGGTAGGTCCGGAAACGCACTTCAACACCGCCGTTGCCGACTTTACCGCTGCTTTAGCGATTGACTCTGACAATGTAGGGTACTTGCTGGCGCGGGCTCGGGTAAACTATAACCTGGGAAATCAGGCAGCGGCTGTTTCGGATGCAAACGCAGCTATTGCAGCAGACGCTTCTGGCGACTATGTGCGCTATATCTTGTTTGACGCCGTGAATGGGCCAACAAATACACTTCAGAATGCGGTTCATGACCGTGGTAATTTTGATGACCTCCAGCCCCTTCCACGTCTGGACTTTCTGGATCCAAAATTCTTCGACATCGATGGGACGACCGATTCGGATATCCCGTTACTTAAAATCGAGGAAGCGCACCTGATCCTGGCCGAAGCAGAACTTGCGGATGGAGATCTTCCGGGAGCTCAAACAGCAATGACCAATGTTGTTACTCTAGCGAGTTCTCGTGCTACATCCACGGTTGACGATGCAAACGAAAGCCGTAATGGGGATGGAACTGTGGCGCAACGCCCGAATGATGGAACCTATACCGTACGTGCGAGTGCCAGTGATCCGTTTGTAGCCGGGCTTGTGATCGAGCGTACAACAACGGTAGAAACACCCTCTATTTCTGCGACTTCTGTTGAAGCGGCAGACGTGGCTGCGCTTGCAACCAATGAGGAGGCGCTGACCATGCTCTACTTACTGCGTCAGGAAATCTTCTTCGGGGAAGGTCGCAGAATGTCAGACTTGGGTATCCGTTGGCCGGTAGCAGAACGGGAAGCACGCATTAATCCAAATATTTTGGCTTCCGATCGTACCGCGACAATTCCGGCATACTTGCCAACAATTGTAGAATTCGATGCTTTCACAATCAATGGTACAGAAGTTACTATTCAGCACAATCTGAACAGAACGATTGCTATCGGAAGAGGGAATAGGTTCTAAAAAAGTTGAACCAATTTATTCAGTATAAATAAAAAGGCTCTGAGTTTTCAGAGCCTTTTTTTCTTATGAAACCCTAAAGCGCGATGGTCATCTATGTCTTACTTGGTGGGAAGTATCACATAAGCGCAAAAGGAGTCACGATTGTTTCTATGAAACAACTCAAGGTACTTATGACATACTATGTTGAGAAGAAGATTGTGATGTAATACTTGTAGAAAGTGACGAAACTCAAATAAAAAAGAATAAACGACTCTATTTTAGTTCAACACTGGTTATCATCAACTATTAATGAGCCAGAATAATCGAATCAAGGTTATAAACAACCAGGTATTCTCAAAGCTGTAGCAGCAATATGGTTAATTGACCTAATTAGGTAATATTTATTCTTTCTTGCTTTCCTCTTATTCGGTTTCTTTTTCTAGTGTTTTCAATACCTGCTGCCACGAAAACTTCTCCCCAATTCCTCTTACATAATAGTCCATCCAGGCCATTTCACTTACTGCTTTCACAAGCCGGTTGCGAGTATCAGGAATACCATGGCTTTTACCCGGGTACATAAATAATTCCGTATCTACACCAAGCTTTTTTAATGCCATATGCAATTCTACTGATTGTGGGCTCGGAACCCTGGGATCACCTTCAACCACATGGACCATAGTTGGTGTTTTTGCATTCTTGATGTATTTCAATGGTGATTGCTCCCAGAAGGGTTCAAAATCCTCATACATGGGAGTATCACCAAGGTAGTATCTCCTGTTTCTCTGAACATCACTTTGTGCATACATAGAGATCCAATTCATAGTTCCAGCACCTGAACTGATGGCTTTAAACCGATCTGTGTGTGTAAGAATCCAATTAGACCAGTGTCCACCTGCACTCCAGCCCATTGCTCCCATCTTATCACCATCAACAATGCCCTCAGCAATCAGGTAATCGACCCCAGCCATGATATCATCAAATGCCTGAGGGAAATAGTTTCCTACAATATCTGTACGATGATTTTCTCCGTAATTGGTAGATCCACGATAATTGGGGCAGAACATTACATAACCTTCTCCGGCATAGACTTGCCCCGAATTTTCATTAAAACTTAAATAATCAGCGCCTGCAGGGCCTCCATGTATCGAAACTACCAAAGGATACCTTTTACCTTCTTCGTATCCCACAGGAAGAAAGACTACACCTCCGACTTCTTTTCCATCAGTTGAAGCATAATTAATCTCATATTGTTTACCTAAAGCCAGGTTATTTAATTCCGGATTAGCATCAGTGATTTGTATCCAGGTTGATCGATCGTTTATTTTATCGAGACTTGAAATACTATACATGGTAGATGGAGTCATTGGATCACTGTAATTAACCATTAATACACCTGTATCTTCATCCTGGGATACTGTCATTCTCGCCTTTTCATTGGTAATTTGTTTTACATCTCCAGTATTTACATCTAATGTCATCAACTGACTGGTAACTTTTATGCCAGCATTGAAATAAATGGTATTGCCATCTTCTGACCAGAATCCTATACCTAAATGATCGTTGTACTTCGTACCTAGTTTTCTGAATGCTCCTCCTTTTTTATCGACTTCCCTGACATATACTTTCCGGCTCTTCATATTGTAGCCGCTCATATCATCAGAAGAAACGAAAGCAATCCACTTTCCATCTGGTGAAAAACTGGGGCCACTCTCTGCTACCTCTTCATTTTCAGTCAATCTTTCAATAGTCATATTGTCTACATCATATAGAAACAGATCTGCATTAATGCGTTGTTCTGTTATGTTTCTTTTATATCGATCGGAAGAAGTGCCGGTAAAACCTACCCATTTCCCATCATCTGAGACAACCATTCCTGCTACAGTATATCCCGAATCATTAGTAATCCTGTGCTCTTCTTTTGTACTAAGGTCGATATACCACAGACTTTCAAGAGGGGTCTCATAGTTTTTAACATCAACAGTAAAGCCTTTTTCCATCCTTGTGATGTTATCAGTATCGGGATGATCAGGGCGTGTAAAGTATATTCTGTCGCCGGAAGGAGCAATCTCCCAATCAGATACAGAAGTTGTTCCTGAAGTTAATTGAATGGGTTCTCCATCACCGGGATTCTCCGCAGGCAATGCATATAATTGTACGTCTTCATCTTTTCCGCTTCGGTAGACGATCCATTTACCATCTTTGCTAAAATCAAAATTAGATACACCATCTTTTGCTTTGGTGATCTTCCTAGCTTCTCCGCCATCAACCCTCATCTGAAAGAGTTGATTACTATCCCCATCCCGATTGGAAATAAAAACAAAATAGCTGCCATCGGTAGCCCAACGAGGAGACCGTTCACTTTTCTCCTCTGTAAATGTCATTTGCTTATGGCTGCTCAAGCCCTCCGTGAGTGAAACAAGGTGAATGTCAGTTTGATCTTCAGCTGACTCCCAATTGGGCACTCTCAAGGTGTATAACATCCAATTCCCATCAGGGCTTGGTGCATAAGATCCGGTACTTTTCATTTCCCGCATATCGAGAAAAGTTAATGTACGTGGTTCATTCTCTACATTTGATGATGACTGAGGATATCCAAATGTCGTTAATACAAAAAAGAATAAGAAGGTGAGCGATAATTTTTTCATTTCAGTTATTTAGTTAGTCCAGATTGCCATTAAAAAAATACTCATAATTAAATATTCTCCTAATAATGTTTCAAAAAAGGAAATAAAAAAGTCAAAACACGTCCTTTTTGTACGCTTCCGGCTAGAATTACTAAAGGTTAATTGCCGCAATTCTTCTTTGGTTAGCATCATGTTGTATGAACATAATATTCTCCATTAGGTTGAGATACCGATGCGTAATCGACAGCTTATATTTTAGACATGACCGGTTCCTGGCTGTATGCAGTACCACTTTTGATAGCAAATATTTTGTTTAAAAGATGAGTAAATATGTTGTGGTACTTTAATTACTTTCAAAATTGACAGGCATAAAAAAAGCCTCTCTAAAAATAGAGAAGCTTTTTTGTACCAAAGGTGGGACTCGAACCCACACTTCCGAAGAAACACGATTTTGAGTCGTGCGCGTCTACCAGTTCCGCCACTTTGGCTTGTGTGAAGAAGTCAAAGATAAGGCTAGCCAGAGCTAAACTCCAATCTTCAAATGTCAAAAAATCAAACAAAACTTAAATTCTAAACCCAAACTTCTTTTCTCATTTCGAAGGAGAGGAGCGACTGAGAAATCCTGAGATATACTTAAAAACGGTTTTTAGATTTCTCGCTTAGTTCGAAATGATAAAACCGGGGAATTTGGTATTTATTACTTGTCAGAGATTTGTGAGGTATGACTTGGAATTTAAAACCTACTTATAGCCATTCGGATTATTCGACTGCCATTTCCAGCCATCCTCGCACATTTCTTTGATACCACGTTCAGCTTCCCACCCGAGTTCTTTTTTTGCGAGCTTGGGGTCAGCATAACATTCTGCAATATCGCCAGGTCTGCGCGGACCAATTTTGTAAGCTACTTTTTTTCCCGAAGCATCTTCAAAAGCTTTAATCATTTCAAGTACACTGGAACCTTTACCAGTTCCAAGGTTATACACATTTACTCCACCCATGGCATCCTTGAGATTTTCAAGAGCTTTTAAGTGACCAATAGCTAAATCTACAACGTGGATATAATCGCGAACACCAGTTCCATCCGGGGTAGGGTAGTCATCCCCGAAAACAGAAAGCTGCTCGAGTTTTCCAACAGCTACCTGCGAGACATAAGGCATCAGATTGTTCGGAATGCCGTTAGGATCCTCACCAATTAAGCCGGATTTATGTGCTCCTACAGGATTGAAATATCTGAGTAGGGTGATATTCCATGAATTATCTGCAATCCATAAATCCTTTAAAATGTATTCGATGAATAACTTAGTTCTACCGTAAGGGTTTGTAGCAGAAAGAGGGAAGTCTTCAGTTATCGGAACTGAGGCTGGGTCACCATAAACAGTGGCAGAAGAACTAAAAACCAGATTTTTTACGTCATGAGCTTTCATTACTTCACATAAAATCAATGTACTATCGAGGTTATTCTGATAATACATAATTGGCTTCGTCACAGATTCCCCAACAGCTTTATATCCCGCAAAGTGGATTACAGAATCAATATCGTGTGCCTGAAAAACCTTTTCCAGCTCTGGTTTATTAATCAGATCGAGATTATAAAAATTAGGCTTTCTACCGGTAATCTGCTGAACTCTTCGTAGAGATTCCTCGCTACTATTTGAGAGATTATCAACTACTACTACATTTTGCCCGGCATTAAGAAGTTCAAGTACAGTGTGACTTCCAATATATCCTGCGCCCCCGGTTACTAGTACAGCCATTTTATTTTTTTAGGTTGAAGAATTAGCGTAAACTAAAGCTTATCAACTAAAAAAGCCTCTTTAACTTTCGTGAAAGAAGCTTTTAGTTCAGACTATGCCAGTAGTCTTAGGAATTAATTAATAGTTACAGTTCCGCTTGAAAATGAGTTTGAATTATTTTCAGTGGAATACAAAGTTCTGTCGGTAGCATCGCCAGGAATTTGTCCTACCAGTGGCTTCAAAGTATAAGGAGCAGGACTATCATCTGGATAAGGCTCGATAGATATCACCGCAGCTCCTCCCGCAAGATTAAGAGGAAAAGTGAGACCGCTCGGAGCGTTCATAAGGAAATCTTCTCCAGGAAATGGAGGGGTACTGTTGGTGCCACTAAACCCTGAAAAAGTATCTGCTTCGGATACAGAAGTAAAAACACCAGTACTTATTGGGGTTCCTCCTGATACAGCCCAGCCTTCGTATCTCCAACCCGCTGGAAGAATTGGTAGGGAAAGTCCTGCACTAGGCCCGGAAGGGTCTAAGAACCAGATTCCGCTATTCTCGTTTGAATCGTCATCATCGCTTGGCGTGGCAAGTATATATGCACCAGAAGCACTCGAGAAATTATCTCCCAATGAGGCAGAATGTGCAAAGGAAAGGGTAGAGCTTCCATTGGTGATATCTCCTGCAAGATGATGGGTTTCCGCAGGAATGTCATCCGTATCACCGGAGGGTTCAATAGTCAAAATGAAAGTTGTAGCAGCTGAAAGATCGGCATCAACCTCAAATGTGGCATTTGGGATTACAGAGCCACCTAATGTGATTAAATTGCCGTTATCGTCAACGTTAAATTTTCCGGTGGTTACCGGACTTCCATCAATGATTACCCATCCTTCAAAATGAAATCCGTTTTGAAGAGGTTCTACTCCGGTAAGTTCTAAAGTAAGAGATTCATCTCCGGAATTTGAGGAAGTGCTACATGCGAGAAATAATCCGGAGAGTAGGGTAATTGTTAATATTAGTTTTGTATTCATTTTTATGTTTGTTTGTTTGTTTAATAATTACAAACATAAAGTAGGTTCTGAAAACAGAATAAATATCACATAAAAGTCACGAACTCTTCAAAAAAGTATCACTAAAAAGTTATCTCAGTTCTTATCTGAATTTACTGGTTCAAACTTGTTACCTAGTTTTAATTTAGAAAAATATTTTAGCTGACTTGAATACGAAAAGCCATTAGTAGCCATCCTAATTCTATAATTATTTGTTAGAATAAATAGTTCTGTTTCTTTCATTCTAAGGCCTAATCCAGGGATAAATTTTTTAGTGTACTTAAACTTAAAACCTCTTTGGACTAAGAAAGCTAAAATTGGACTTTTCCAAGCACTTACTGACTCTTTACCTTTAATTAAGGTTATTTTTTTTATCGAATCAAAATCTATCAGGATGGCATTTTGATAATTGCTTCCATTCAGAAAAAGCATGAGCCCTTTTTCATAGCGCTGGAAAATTCCTTTCATGTTTTCTCGCTTGAGAGGGAGGGGATTTCCTTTCGTGTCAGTAATTTCTTTTACAAAAAAATAAGAAGAACCTGTGGCAGTCAGTAATTTTCCGGGTTCTTTAAAAGGATTGCCTAAAATCGGTTTAATGATATCAGGATCACCAATTTCGCTTTCTTTTAAAATCATGGATCATAGATTTAGTCTCTATATGGTAATAGACTAAAACTAAAAGTCGTTCCCTGATTTATCACACTTTGTACAGAAAGCTTGGAACCGTGCAATTCAAGGATTTTCTGAGCAATAGAAAGTCCAAGCCCAACTCCTGTATCACCGGTTCGGCTTGGATCGGTTTGATAGAATCGATCAAAGATTCGGTTGATTTGATCTTCAGGAATTCCAACTCCGGTATCGGAAATTTTAACGCTTACATTATTACCCTCATTTGTAGGAATAATATTTACTTCGCCGCTTTCTTTTGTATTCTTAATAGCATTATCGATAAGGTTAGAGATAGCCCGCTCCATTAGAGCGATATCTGCATGTACTAAATTAAGAGGTTCATCCGGGAGGATAGCCTTTAAGGAAATATTCTTGACTTGCGCCTGAGGTTGAAACTGAGCTACAACATCCTGTACCAATTCTGCCATAGAAACAGGCTCCAGATCCGGTTGAACGTTTTTCGCGTCTAATTTTGAGAGCTCGAATAGTTCCGCGATCAAATTTCCAAGTTTCCGTGTGTTTCTGAGAACGATATCATAGTATTTATTACGGTCGGCATCTGAAAGCGTTTTATCTTTTTGTTGGATGGTTTCGAGATAGCCCTGAATAGATGCAAGCGGGCTTCTGAGGTCGTGAGAAACATTTGCTATCAATTCACGACGCAGTTTATCTACCTGTTTAATTTCATCCATGTTGGCAACAAGTGTATCAGCCATCTGATTGAAAGAATTACCTAACATACCAATTTCATCTTTAGATTGAACTTCAACCCGCTCATTCAACTGCCCATGTTCAAAAGATTGAACGGTGGATGTCATAGTACGCAGGCGGTGAGTTAACCATCTGAAAATAAGTAACCCAATCAGCAGTGCTCCAGCTAAGATCATCCCTAACCCAATCATAGAGTTTTTAATGATATAACTCTCAGCAAGCATTCCAGCTGTTTCGTCATAAAGTTTACCACCAAGAATCACATACAGATAACAACCTGTTTCACCCATAATTGAAATATTAGCAGCTGAAAAAGGTTTAAGAGATTTTGGGTTCAAAGGATCCTGCCCAAGAATAGGAAGTTCCTTCCCGGCCAGGAATTGATCGAGTGGCTCTGTTTCAATAAAATCAAGTTGCAGGTTAGCACTTGATTCTTCTCCAAGAAACACGCCTTTTATCATTCCTTCGCCTCCAACAAGGTAAATATCTACTTGAGGATTAATGCCTTGTAAATACTTAATTTCTCTTTGAATGTTTTCAACATCAATCATATTAATTAAGAAGGGTTGAATCTCCATGGCCATCTCAAAGGCGAGGTCTTTATTTACCTTTTGCTGGGTTTCTTCCACGAACATGAGCGATGACTTCATGCTTAAATAGGCAAGTGATCCTCCAAGGAAAAGAATCAAAACAAGGAAAACCATAGAAAGCTTTCCGTAAAAACTTTGGGTTAACTTACTCATACTAGTTCATGTTCTTCAGTAAAGCGGTATCCAACTCCCCAAACGGTTTTAATGAAGAGGGGATTGGCAGGATCATGTTCGATTTTACTTCTCAGTCTGTTTATGTGAGAATTTACGGTATGGCTGTAACCACTGTATTGATATCCCCAAACGATGTCCAATAATTCTTGTCTGCTGTAAGCCCGTCCGGGATTTGAAGCAAACAGCAAAAGCAGATCAAATTCCTTAGATGTTAGCTCAAGTTGTTCATCTCCCAGCTCGATAATTCGTTTGTTCGGATAGATAGAAAGTTCGCCAAATTCAATATGCTCCTGCGTAGAATCAGTGGAGTTCTCGCTGGCTTTTGCTCTACGAAGTAGGGCTTTTACTCTTGCACTAAGTTCCCTAATGCTAAAGGGTTTCGTTAAATAATCATCAGCACCAAATTCCAGCCCCATAATTTTATCGATTTCTTCCGCCTTGGCAGTTAACATCAGGATTGGAGTTAGTGGATCATCTTCGCGGATAGATTTACAGATTTCAAATCCATCCATACCGGGCAGCATTACATCCAGAATAATTAAAGAATAGGTGTTGTGTTGGGCTTTTTCAAGTGCTTCTAATCCATTGAAACTTTGTTCAATCGAAAAGTTTAGATCCGTAAGTTGAATTTTGATGAGCTCGGATAAATCTTCGTCATCTTCAACAATTAAAATAGGGTATTTGGGAGCTTTCATAGGTGATATTTTAGGCTCCATATTTACAAACCTATTTAGTGAAAAGTATCACAGAAAAATAACATTTAGCTTACTCTGAAAGCTCTCGGAGCTCTTCCAGTACCTGATCACAAATGGAACTCATCTTATCACACGAAGCATGCAGTTCTTTCTCTTCCTTTTTATCCCAGATCAATGATTTAGCTTGTTCGTATTCATCAATAATTATTTCCAGACCAAGCATCTGAGCAACAGGTTTAATCTTATGTCCGGCTTTCCGGAAGTTAACTTCATCTCTTTGCTTCAGATATTCACAATAGTTTTCCTTGAATTCGCTGAATGAAGAGAGGGCTGCTTCGGCAAATTCTTTGATGTACGTTGCCTCACCATACAACATCTCATTAAGGGTAGTAAAATCAACTAATTTTTTATTGCTGCTCAAAAGATTACTATTCGTTTGCTGGTTCAGTGATGTTATGTGGTTTTGGTCGCCCGAATTCATCTAAGTGCACAAACACAATCTCATCAATGGTAATAATGGTATTTTTTTCAAACTTAGTTCGCACTTCACATTTTACGGTAATTGACGTTCTCCCAAATTTAACAGTTTCCATGCCAATCTCAATTACCTCGCCCAATTTAGCTGAGTTAACAAAATTTATTTCAGACATGTACTTGGTAACAATATTCCCTTTTCCTAACTGGCACAGAACAAAAATAGCAGCTTCCTCGTCAATCCAGCTAAGCACAGTTCCCCCGAATAGTGTGCCATGGGCATTCAAATCTTCTGGTTTAATAAGCTTCCTGCTGAAAAATTGCATCAAAAAAATCTATAGAATTTACGTTTTGCTTTTCAATATAGGGAAGTTAATTGTTCAAAAAAGGGGAGAAATACGGTATGATTTGAGTTCTATATAAGGAATTTTCCTTAGCAAGAATTAGAAGTCTTCATTAATAAATGACAAAGCTATTTTCCGGATAAGTAGGTTTTAAATTTTTAATAAAGTTTAATTCAATATTCTTTTTTACTCTAAAATTTATATCGTATTGTGTAACAAATCGGGTGTATAAACTCTTACTAATTACTTAAATAATTAAAATACGTCATTTACTTTAGTCGGACTCATGAGGACAATTGCTTTTACAAATCAAAAAGGTGGTGTTGGTAAAACAACGTCAACTATTAATGTTGGAGCCGGATTGGCTAAACTGGGTAAAAAAGTACTTCTGATTGACTTAGACCCGCAGGCAAACCTTACATATTCACTTCGCATGCACTCCCAAAGGCTTGATAAAACCATCTATCAGGCGTTGAAAGGTTCAACAAAGTTGAGTGATGTAGTTATTAAACATAATGGCTTTGATTATATAGCATCGTCCCTGGAGCTCTCTGGAGCTGAGCTTGAACTGGCAAACGAGCCCGCTCGTGAAAGCCTGCTGAAAAACTTTCTGGTACAGCTTGAGGGCAGTGATTATGATTATGTGCTTATCGATTGCCCGCCAAACCTTGGGTTGCTTACTTTGAATGCATTTACGGCAGTGGAAGATATCTTTATAGTCCTTCAGTCGGAGTACCTTGCATTACATGGGTTGTCTAAACTTCTTGATCTGATTAAGGTGGTACAACAACGGTTAAACTCAAAACTGGAAGTAGGTGGAATCATTTGCACCCTCTACGATAACCGCAAGAATTTGAATAAAGAAGTAGTAGGGCACATAAAAGATTATTTCGGAAAAAAGGTATTTAATACTATAATAAGAGATAACGTTGCTTTGGCTGAGGCTCCAAGTCATCATAAAACAATATTTGAGTATGATGGAAACAGTAATGGAGCACAGGATTATTTAGCGTTGGCAAAAGAAATAAAAAACGGCCACTAATTAGATGAGTAAGAAGCCAGTAATGGGGCACAATCCTCTTGGATATCGCCCTTTAGCTGATGCAAAATTTGATTTCATTCCGAAAACTGATTCAGGCTCGGGAGAGAAGGGTGCACCTTCTAAATCAGCCTCAAAAAAAACGGTGAGCTACTATCTGGAAGAAGAAATAATTGATGAAATTAAGCGTAGGGCAAAGGAACATGAAGATTCTTACTCTCACACTGTGAATGAAATTCTAAAAGAAGCGATTAATAAATAAACCCATCGCGAATTAATACAGATTTCGCAGAGGCATTTTAGTATACTCCTCCAATTTCTAATGCCGGAACCGCATGTTTTTTCAGTATCGATCTAATTCTTTACTACAACTTTCAAGAACCTTTTCTACACATATTTCCGCAAGGAAATCTGAGCATCCGTTTCGTAAGAAATGGGTAGTTGTTCAAAATAAAGAGACTCAACAGTGGCTTACTTTGCAGGTTGCGAATAATTTGGGAGTCGCAGCTAATTTTGAATTTATTCTTCCTTCCGAACTAATATGGAAGGTGTACAGAACATTCTACCCTGAAACGCCTAAAATTCTCTCAGGAGATCGAATCCCCCTGCAATGGATCATTTTCGAGTTTTTGACTGATACCGATCCAGAGGTTTTTCAAAAAATTAAGGGCTTTCCATTGATAAATGATGATATGCAGGCGTTCAGGCTATCCGAACAATTAGCTGATGTGTTTGATCTTTACCAAGTATATCGACCGGAAATGACAGAAGCCTGGAAGATAGGTTCACTAAGTACAAAAAATGTTCAGGAATATTGGCAGCTGTGGATTTGGAGGGAAATTCAGAACAAGGTTATTAGAAAAGGAAAGGTCACTGATCGTGGGTTTGTATTTGGTCATCTTTTGAACGAGATAAAAAGGGCTCCTGTTAATGATGAGAATCTGCCCAACGAAATTTATTGCTTCGGTTTGTCTCAATTTTCATATCCATTTGCCAAACTGATTTCTGAATTATCCCGAAAGATTGATATCAACTACTATAACACAAAACTTAAACCTGAATCCAACGATCTTTTTTCTGCAAGATGGAAATCGTTAGCGGAGGACTGGGGAGAACCAAGGTTTAACTCGGAGAAAATGATTTCAGAGCTTCTTGAGAATGGTGAAATCAAAGTTATCTCGGATGAAAAAGGAGCCACTGAAAATATTTACTCAAAGATTCAGAATGAAGAAGGAGACGACCTTTCGATCAAGATCAGTTCTTGCCATAGCCCGAGGAGAGAAGTTGAGGTAATAAAAGACCGATTGCTAAAAAGGTTAGATTCAGACCCTGAACTGAACCCACAGGATATACTGATTATGGTACCGGATATGAAGGAATACGCTTCATTAATCCAAAGTGTGTTTCATCCTGAAGATGAGGAGTCCGGGATTCCGGTTTACGTTCCGGGTTTATATACCAAACCGGATTTGCTTGCATTTTCGAAGCTCTTAGAATTAATTAATAATGTGATAAAAGCGAATGATTTTATTGATTTCATTGAGCTTGAAGCAATAAGAGAACGTTATTCTTTAACAGAAGACGATCTTGGAATTATAAGGAGCTGGATTTACAGGAATAACACCTTTTGGGGGCTTAATGAAAAAGACTCTTCATTTTCTTTAAAGAAGCTTTTAAAAGCATTAATCAGTGGTTATGTAACCGAGCCAGAGGGATATGATTCGTTTGAAGATTTTGTTCCTTTTGATGCAATATCTACATCAGATCAGTTTGAACTCACCGCGAAATTAGCTTCACTAATTAATCAGTTGATTGATTTTAGAGAAAACCTGAGTACATCGAGAACCCCTGAGATTTGGATCGATTATTTTAGGGAAACAACTCTTAGTCTGATAAATCCTGATGCTTCGTTTTTGACATCAACACTGGATAAGCTAAAGGATGCCTGTTTTGTGAGTGCCATATCCAAAAAGGTAGGTTTCTCATTGATTTACCAATGGATTCTTGGTCAATTAAACGAGATTCAGGCTACTTCAAGTGGGTTCGGGCATGGAGTAGTTGTTAGTTCTTATATCCCGTATCGGGGAATTCCCTTCAAAGAAGTTGCCATTTTAGGGATGAATGAGTCTGTATTCCCGAGAAACCCAGACCGCCCTGTGTTTGATTTGATACATCTTGATCCGAAACCAGGTGATCGAATTACTAAAGAAGATGATGCATTGCTTTTTTTAGAGATTTTAAATTCCACAACCGGACACCTTTATTTGAGTTTTATAGGTCAGGATTTGTATTCAGAAAATGAGAAACTACCTTCAGTGTTACTTCAAAAGTTGATGGATGTAGTAGCAGAATCCGGAAACGAGCTATCTGTTCAAAAAGAAAAATTACATGGCTTCAATGCCTTGTATTTCGAACATGGAGAAAGTTACTCCACACAGATGCAAAAAATAGCTCTTCAGGTTTACTCAAATACAAAATCCGAACCGGTTTTCTTTGATCTGGATGATTTTGAAAGAAAGAAAGAGACAAGTACAATTCATATTAACGACTTGATCGATTTCTGTATTCACCCGAATAAATACTTGATACAACAAATACTTTCGATTTCAGATGGGTACAGGGAAGCTGAAGTATCAGATCGGGAATTATTTACTATGGATGGACTCTCTACCTGGCTTGTTAACAACAAACTTCTGGAAGTTTACGAGCATGGATTAGAGGACACCAAAGCGTTTGAATACTTGGCTAAAACTGCGGCACTTCCAGGGGGAATCCCCGGAGAAAAGGTTTTCAAAATCCAGTCGTTGGAAGTGAAAGAGTTTTTAGATCAATTAGAGGATTACAGAAGTTCAGAACCTGAAATTATACAATGCTCTACTTTCGTAGAAGATGTAGAACTAATTGGAAACATTGGAGGAGTTGTAAATGGGCGTAGGGTGATCTGGAGGATGGGAAGAAGCCGTGCTACAGATTTAGCCCGGCTATGGATTGAACATTTACTTCTTGCCAACCAAAGCATCGATTTTAAAGAAACATTGTTTATCACAAACGAAAAAGGAACCATTCAAAGATTAAGATTTGAGTACCCTGAGAACCCTTATAGTTTATTGACCGATGTAATAAACTGGTTCAGAAAATTCAAAGATGGAAAAGATTCATTGGCTTTTTTTGTGAATTCATCCTTTGCATATAGTCAGAAAATAATTGAGGGAAAGGGTGAAGATGAAGCACTAAAGTCAGCTCAAAAAGAATGGACAAGTACCGAAAGGTCAAATGGGGAAGACAATGATTTTTATATCAATTTGATCTGGAAAGGAGAAGAACCAATTCAATCAGCAGTTTTTAAAAAACAGGCGCTGATGTTTTGGAAACCTGTTCTGGAACACGTAACAGAAAGCAAATAGTGGCGAAGAAACTAAACATATTTGAAGCCCCTCTTGCCGGGATTAGTTTAGTAGAAGCAGGTGCGGGTACGGGTAAGACCTACAATATTGCTTCACTATATATTCGAGTGATTCTTGAGAAAAGACTGATGCCAGCCAATATCCTGGTACTCACTTTTACGAATGCAGCAACAGCCGAACTAAAATCAAGACTACGGCAACGGATTAAAGATTCTATTGAAGCTTTTCAATCGGGTAATAGTGACGATGGATTTCTTTCAGAACTTACCAGTCGTTTCGATAGTTCTTCGATCCCAATCTTAAAAAAAGCACTCTATGAGTTTGATGAGGCTGAAATTTCAACCATACATGGTTTTTGCCAGCAGCTGATTCGCGAGAATGCGCTTACGTTTAATATCTCGCCCCAGTTCGAGGTGTTGTCTGATGATTCCACCTTACTGCAAGACGAGATAGATAAATTCTGGCGGGATTTTTTCCATCCATCTGATTCTGAATTTAGAAAATCAATTCAGCTTTTTGTAGCTGATGAGGGCCTGACACCGGATAAGTTCAGGGATTACATTCAGGCCAAAATCAAAAAGAATTATTCTGTTCTGATCCCCGAAGCTATAGAAACAGATGAGCTAGAAATTCATTTTGAGGAAGTCAGGGAGGCATTTATGAGGATAAAAAAGGTATTTGATTCTGAAAAGGCTCACCTAAATTCGTTGTATAAAAGTGGAACGATGAATGGCAATAAGTATCGGGCTACCTTTCCTGATTATATCAAAGACTTTTCCCAATGGCTGTCTTCCGAAATTGTTCCTCTCAAACCTTTTGATAAAATTCATTTGTTTAGCGGTTCTTCCAAAGAATGGGTGAATAAAGGAAATACAGCCCCTAATTTTGATTTTGTGGAACTAGTCAACGAGTATCTTGAAACTGTAGAACCATTTAAGCAACTAAGTACTTCGGTTATCAGATCGGCAATTCAGTCTGTGATTAAAAATTATGAGTTGGAAAAAGCCCGCTTAGGAGTGCTTACTTATGATGATCTTTTACAGAAAGTCGCCGAGCTTGTACTTGATCAGGATTCGGATGTTCGTGGAATCCTAAGAGCAAAATATCCAGTCGCTTTGATTGATGAATTCCAGGATACAGATCCTATTCAGTATTCTATTTTTAAATCGGTTTATTCTAAATCGGAATCTACCGCATTGTTCATGATTGGAGATCCAAAACAGGCTATCTACAGCTTCAGAGGGGCAGATATTCACACCTACATCAGAGCAAAGGAAGATGCTCATTCTGATCAGGTCTACCTTCTAGAGGATAATTACCGATCGAATCCTGATATGATTCAAGCTGTAAATAAACTCTTCTCTAAGGAAAAGAATATTTTCCAGATGGAAGAAATAGAATTCAATCCGGTTAACTTTCCTGGTTCAAGAGACCCTGTAAAAGCTTTTCTCTTTAAGGATTCTGAAAACATTCCTCCGCTTCAGTTTCTGAGTTTATCACCTGAATCGAATCTGGTTCAGGATATCAGGGAAGCTGTTTCCGAATCAGTAGCAGCGGAGGTGGCAGAATTGCTGTCTGGCAATTATCAGATTGATGGAGAACGAGTTAATTCCAGTGACATAGCTATTTTGGTTGATAACCACTCAGAGGCTACAGAAATGCAACGCAGCCTTCTTGATGCCGGAGTTAAAAGTATTCTCAGATCTAGAAATTCGGTTTACAAATCGAATGAATCCAAAGAGCTTTATTTAATTCTGAGTGCAATAGCCGAGTTAACGTTCGAGGATCATATTCGTGCAGCATTATCTACTGAAGCAATAGGCTTTACTGCTGGAGAAATTCTAAGAGTTCTGGAAGATGAATCTAAATGGAGTGGTATATATGCTCATTTTCAAAAGCTGAATAAGCTTTGGCGATCCAAAGGATTCTCAGTAATGATTGAAGAATTGAGGCATGTTTTTAGTGTAGAAAAGAATTTGGCTGCTTACGAAAATGCGGAACGAAGAATCACAAATGTTCAGCATATAATTGAATTACTCAGAAAAGCTGATGCTGAATATCAATTTGCACCTTCTGCACTGTTAAGATATTTCAGAAACAAACAATCCGACTCTTCAAGTGAAAACGATGAAGAATTAGTCCGGCTTGAAAGTGATGATGACTTAGTTCAGATTGCAACCATACATGCAAGTAAGGGGCTTGAGTATCCGATTGTATTCTGTCCTTTTTTGTGGAAAGGCATCAAAACTACCGACGAAAAACCATTCTCTTTTTATGATTCTGGGGTAACCTACCTGGATCTTGGTACAGAAGAAGCGAAAAGAAAAGAACATCGGTTTAAAAAAATAAAAGATGATCTTGCTGAAGAAATACGGCTTAGCTATGTGGCACTTACCCGCTCAAAATCTGCATGTTTTGTGCATTTCGTAAATGGATCAGGGAGTGAGTTTTCCTCTCTTTCAGCCCTTGCTGAAGGTGAAAAACTTGTACAGCAAAGACTAAAAGATAAGCTCTTTAACACCCCGGGGATATATAAAAAGCTTCATCCCAAAGAAAGCTTCAGGCTCAACGAAAGCATAAACTCTCTGTATAATAAGGATGTAATTAGTATCAGAGATGGTCGAATCAAAACAGGCAGAGTCGAGTTGTTCAAAAAAAAGGATCAGCCAATACCACCGGTACAAATTTTTAGCAGGAAAGATCTGAGTAAATTCCCGGTTATCACCAGTTTTTCGGCTCTTTCCGGAAAGCTTACAGAAAGTGAGTCTACCTTAGATGAGTATGCATTTGATTACGATGAAATCAATGAATCAGAAATAACTTCAAAATCTGTGGAGGTGCTTTCAAGATTTACCCTACCAAAAGGGGCACACACAGGCACATTACTACATACTATTTTCGAAGAGGTCGAATTTGATAACCCAGAAAGTTTCTCGCCTGTGGTAGAACAACAACTTCAGCGTTTAGGATTTGAAGCCAGGTGGCAACAAACTGTAGAAAAATTAATTGAAGATACTGTAACTCATAATTTGATAGATGATTTTCAATTGTCAGGATTAAACTTTAAAGACTATCTGGTAGAGATGGAATTTCACTTTCCAGTGAAAAATACTTCGGGTCAATCGTTGTTGGATTCAATTCGTAATCAAGTAGCTATAGGTAGTCATTCCTCCGTTTGCGGATACATGAAAGGCTTCATTGATTTAATATTTAACCATAGAGATAAATATTTCATTCTGGATTACAAATCCAATTATCTGGGAGATACCCAAGAAGATTATGCTCCCGAACGGTTAAAACAGGAGATTGAACATTCGAATTATGACTTGCAATATCATATTTACACCTTGGCATTGCATCGGTTTTTGGGGCAAAATGTTGAAGATTATAGTTATGAGAAGCATTTTGGAGGCGTGATCTATTTGTTTCTCCGCGGCGTGAACACAGATAAGAAGGGCAGTGGTGTCTTTTTTGATAAACCAGATTTAAAAGTGATTGAAGAACTGAATTCAAAGATGGGAGCTTCTTAATGATAGATCTTCTTTCTCAGCTTAAAATTTGGCGTAAAAAAGAGCAAATCTCCATTCAGGAAATGGAGTTTGCCCGATTCCTGCACGAGTTTGACGCCGGAGATCACATCCATGTATTAATTGGTGCTTCATGTTTTTCTGCGCATCTGAATGGGCATATTTGTATTGATATAGATGAAGCGATCAACCACCCAGTGTACGGAAGTATCTTAAAAAGCGTTGATAAGGATACGATTTATAATTCTGTGGCTGGCTCAAAGTTGGTAGGAGATGGAAGCACACTTACTCCTTTGGTGATGGATGAAAACCGGGTTTACCTTCACAAATTTTGGAAATTTGAACAGGAACTCGCTGATTGGTTGAATCTAAAGTCTCAAAAAACTAATACGATTTCTAATGAAACCGAGAAATTTGTACAAAGTCTTTTCGATCATTCTGAAGCAGGAACTGACTGGCAAAAAATTGCTGTTTTAATCTCAATCGTTAAAGATCTGGTAATTATTTCAGGAGGTCCGGGAACAGGTAAAACGTTTACCATCCAGAAAATTATTGATGCTCTTTCATTTGCAAACCCAGACGGATATTCTATTGCATTGGCTGCTCCAACAGGAAAAGCTGCTCAAAGGCTTACAGAGAGTTTAATTCTTGAAAAGTATGATCATGTCGAAAACCCGGTCACTATTCATAAACTACTGGGGGCCAAAGGGGAGAGTGGTCAATTTCAGTATAATGAGAAGAACCCGCTTCCGTTCAACGCGGTTATTGTTGATGAAGCCTCAATGCTCGATATCACCCTATGGATTAGGTTAATTCGCGCTATCCCTGAAGAATCAAAATTGGTTGTTTTGGGAGATAAAAATCAGCTGGCTTCAGTAGAAGCTGGATCAATCCTTGGAGATATTTGTCTTTATGCTGAAAATCATTTTTCTGATGAAATTGGTAGTCAGCTACAGGAGCTTTCTTCTTCGGTTGAATCAGCGTCAGCTTTTAATGATTCAATTGTTTTGCTGAAAAAGAATTACCGGTTTAGTAGAGGAAGTGGAATTCAGTTATTAGCAGAGGCAATTAATCGGGGAGATGATAATGAGGTAATCAATTTACTTACTTCCGATGAATACCCGGAGTTAATGATGGAAGAACCGACAAATGAAGTAGTTGAAAGTTTGATAGCTAAATATGTGACCAAACCATTTAACTCTGATCAATCTAAAGAAGATAAATTTGCTGCCTTCAACGAGTTTCAACTGTTGTGCGCTTTAAGAAAAGGGCCTTATGGTGTGAATGTGATAAATTCTAAAGCAGAAAAAGAAATCAAAAGAAGTCATTCAATTCCAAATTCACAATATTGGTATGGTGGTCGTGCTATTATAATGACAAAAAACAGTAGGTCTTTAAAACTTAAAAATGGGGAAACAGGAATTTGTATTGAAACGGAGGAAGGTCCAAAAATAGAATTTGAAGGGAGAGAAGATCCTGTACAGGTATCAAGACTTGAACATTACGAACCAGCTTATGCAACTACGGTTCATAAGAGTCAGGGTTCAGAGTACGACCATGTAGCTATTGTGCTTTCGAATACTTCAAACAGGGTGCTTTCCAGGCAACTTTTATATACTTCTGTAACAAGAGCCCGTAAAAGTGTTCTTGTAGTAGGTAGTACCTCAGTTATTTCTTCTACGGTACAGCAAAGCATTGTTAGAAGAAGTGGCTTAAGAAATAGGATTTGGGGAGAATAGTACCTTTTTCCACAGAATTTTATCACAAAAAAAGCTGTAATGCGCTAACATTACAGCCTATTTCTGTACCCCGAAAAAAGCCAACGTATTCATTGAGGGACGGTTGATAGCCGTCCTTCTCTATTTGACTGAGAGCAATATGAATTATTTCCCGGACAGTTAGGCTTAAAACTTATTAATCGGGGTTAGAGATTCTTAATAGGCCCTTTTCTTATAATTTGGAACACCAGCCTATACACTTCCTATAAACGTGTGAATACGAATCATAACTAAAACAAAAAATGATGACTTTTACACGAAAACTTAAATCGACTACATTAATACTCGGATTAGCTATGCTGGGATTTAGTTGTTCCGATTCTGATAATAATTCCGAATCAGCAACTATTTCCGGTAAAGTTGAAAATGGAAATCAAAAAGTAGCAGCAGCTGATGGCACCGTAGTTTCAGCAGCTCGTATTACTTCCAACGGTTCTATACAAACAATTGATGGTACCGAAGCAGATACAGAAGCTTCAGGCCGGTTTGATGTAGCAGTAAATGCAGATGCATACCAAAACATAGTTGTTCAGGCTAAATCAGAAGCCGAAACAAATATGGGTTATGTTGCTGCTAAGGTGGAAAATGGAAGTTCATATACCATTAAACCTATTAATGCTGAGTCCAGCGCGGAGACCAAAGTATTTGCTGAATTGGTAGCTTCCGGTAATGCCAAAATGGTAAATAAATCAGAGATCGAAGCTGTAGTAACTTCAAATTCTGCTGCCGCAATAAATGCGAATGCTTCTGAATCTTCAAGAATCGCCGCCGCACTTTCAAATTCTGCACGTGTAAGAGCTGAATATTTTGAAAGTGAATTTGAAGGCGAATCTGAAGCAAAAATGGAAGCGGTAACGAATGCAATGATTGATGCTCAAACACAACTTGAAGCTCAATTAAATAACTCCAATTCAGTAGAAGCACGCCAGGAAGCGTATGCAACGTTTAGAGCATCCTTTACTAACGCATACCTTAATGCAGAGATGGAAGCTTCTACTGCCGCGAAAATTGTAGAAATGTGGGGAAGAGTATTTATTAACAGTACCTCAAGTGCTTCGGCAGAAGTTAAGAGCGAAATGAATACTCAGGTTTCAATTCTTACAGCTACAATTATTGATACTGCTGTGAAAGCAGAAATGGAAGCAGCTGGTACAGAACAGTCTTCAAGAGATGCAGTAGTACAAGCGGGCGTTACCCTAAAATCAGAAATTAATGCCTCTGCTGGTGTAATGAGTGAAATAAGAGCTGCATTCGAAACTTATCACGATGAAGTGAGAACAGCACTTGAAAATGATTCAAATTTCTCAGCTTCTGCAATAGTTACTGTGGATAGCGAGATTAATTCAAACTCTGGTGCTAAATCGTCTTTTGATAGCTCAATTGCAGCAACTATAAGCGCTGATCTTGTAATGAATATTTACAACAGCTTTTATAGCTCAATTGAATCTACCGTAGAGTCAAATATCTCCGGTTCAGAAGCGGAGTTGGAAGCAGTTACAGAATTAATGATTCTGATTAACACTGCGTCATAAGCTTAATAACGCACTGAAACAAAACCCCACAGAATATGTGGGGTTTTTTATTTGAAATTATTTTACTTCGATCAATTCAACTTTAAAAATAAGTGCGTCATTTGGTTGAATAGCTCCACCTGGGCGAGGGTTCTTACCGTAGCCTAACTCAGAAGGAATATAAAGCATATATGTAGCCCCTTCTTTCATTAATGATACACCTTCAGTCCAGCCAGGAATTACTGCTCCTAAAAGAAACTGTGCAGGTTCGCCATCAAAACTGGAATCAAATACAGTTCCATCAATAAGACTTCCCTCATAATGTACAACAACGGTATCCTGAGCAGTAGGTTGAGCACCTGTTCCTTCTTCAATTATCTCATATTGTAATCCGGATGCTGTTTCCATCACTCCTTCTTTAGTACTGTTTTCGGCAAAAAAAGCTTTGGCTTCTTCTTCGTTTTCAAGCAAAATTTTATCTGTAAGATAGGCACCAAAACGGTTGAATAAGTCCTGAAGGTTGGCATCAGCCAGCTCAGATTCTTCTTTAGTAAGGCCATCATTCAACCCCGCCAGGAAATTCTCAAGATCAATATCAGCAAAACCCTGATTTGAAATTCGGCTTCCGTTTTGAAAGCCAATCACATAACTCACGCTGTCGGGCATTGAGTTAAAACTGGGTTCTGGAGAAAGATCAGGCTCTGAGTTTGAGCAAGAGAAAAGCAAAAGCGAGAGTGTTAGGGGAATGAAGAATAGTTCTTTAAAATTCATTATTTATAGTGATATTTACTTTTTAGTTTAAACAGCCTTAAAGATAGAGAAAAAAGGCAAGCAAAACACTTTACTCAGCTTCTGTGTATATTTAGCAGGACATTTAACAGACTATAAAAACGAACTTTGAAATTTAAAGATTTAAACCTCCATGAAAGCCTGCAAATGGGCCTAGGAGACATTGGCTATACTGAGCCTACCCCAATTCAGGAATTAAGTATTCCGGTGATATTAGAGAAAAAGGACGTATTAGGGGCAGCGCAAACAGGAACGGGAAAAACAGGCGCTTTTGTAATCCCGATCATACAACAAATTCTGGAAAACCCTTCGGAAGGGACAAAGGCTTTAATTCTTTCCCCAACCAGAGAACTTGCTCAACAAATTGATGAACAGATTTTCGCACTCGGATATCATTGTGGGATTTCGTCAGCTACGATTATTGGTGGAGAAGATTTCTCCCGACAAGCCAATGCAATTCGAGCAGGTGTGGATATCATCGTGGCCACCCCTGGCAGATTAATTGATCAAACTAAAGTACTTGATGTTGATTTCGAGCATATAAAGTACCTGATCTTAGATGAAGCCGATAGGATGCTGGATATGGGTTTCATGCCCGATGTGACTCATATTATTGATAAGCTGCCAAAAAAGAGGCAAACGTTATTATTCTCGGCAACCATGCCTAAACAAATTCAGAAATTAGCTCAGGATATTATGATTAATCCCGAGTTAATTGAAATTGAACTATCCAAGCCTGCCGAAAGTGTAGAACAACGTGCCTATTTAATTGATGGAAGAGAAAAACTGAAACTGGCTCAAGCATTGCTTGATGATATGGAGTGGAGTTCCTGTATCATTTTTACAGCTACAAAGCGTGGAACCGATCAGTTAGAACGCTTACTTTCTAAAAAAGGAATTAAAGTTGCTAGTATTCATGGAGACCGGGATCAGAATGAGCGTACAAAGGCGTTGAACGACTTCAAAAACGGTAAGGTGCCAATTATAGTCGCTACGGACGTTCTGGCACGCGGAATCGATATTGCAGACGTTTCACTGATTATCAACTATGATGTTCCAAGAGCAGTGGAGGATTACATTCACCGTATCGGGCGAACCGGAAGATATGATAAAACCGGAGTTGCAATTACTTTGGTAAGTAAGCAGGACACCAAATTCTTCAATGCCATAAAAGAAAAGGCTGGGAAGGATCTCCAGATTTTCAAAGGGTCCGATTCATTAAAAGGCGCATCTAAGAAAGCAGAAAACAATCCGGCTGAAAACAAGCCTAAGCCAGATCAAAAGAAAAGTAGTAAGCCGGAGCCAAAAAGAGAGATTGTGCCTGATTTTTCAAAAGCTAAAACGGTTGCTTTTACCCAGGATAAAGAAGGCAATATCAGCATAGAATTTGTAGGTAAAACCGTAGAGAAGAGAGCTGAAGCTCCAAAGAAACAGGAAAAGAAGGTTTCTTCAAAGAATACAAAGAAGCAGCCTAAGCAAGCTAAAGAAACTAAGAAGAGCCCAAGGCAAAACAAGAAGGAGGCTAGAACACCCCGCAAACCAAAGGTTGAAATTAAAACTATAGAAAAGGCTTCAGAAAGGAATAAAAACTCAAGAAAGCCTGCAAAGGGGCTTTGGGGATTGATCAAAAGTTTTTTCCCTAAGTAGTAACTATTTTTAATTAATTATGTCTTAACATTAAAGTGATAACCCAGACTTACTTTATAAAACAAGCTAACATGAAAAGATCGATTTACGGAACTATCCTTTTATTAATTCTAAGCGTTAATTGCACAGCCCAAGAGTCTAACACTATCCAGGTAGCTGTTAAACCAGAAGTAGTTAACGAGCGACTACCTCTGGTAGAAGATCGCCCCATTAAAAATGTGATTTTCATAATCGGTGATGGAACCGGACTTGTTCAATTAACTTCAGGGCAGTATAAGTTGGTAGGGGCAGAAGGCTTGCTTCACCTCCAAACCATGCCGGTTACGGGAATTGTCAAAACTTATTCCTCTAATGGACTGATTACCGATTCTGCTGCAGGTGCTACAGCCTACTCATGTGGCGTTAAAACCGATAATGGAAAAATAGCTCAACTCCCTGATGAAAGAGAATGTAAAACCATTCTTGAGCTTGCAGAAGAGAAAGGGTTAAGTACGGGAATTGTTTCAACATCAGGAGTAACTCATGCTACTCCAGCTAGTTATGCTGCTCACGTAAGAGCCAGAGGCATGGAGGAAGAAATAGCTGTTGATTATCTGGAAGCAGATATGGAAGTGATTCTTGGAGGAGGATGGGAGTTTTTTATTCCATCAGGAGAGGAAGGAAGTGAGCGGGAAGATAACCGTAACTTGATCAACGAGTTTGAAGAAAAGGGTTATGAATACGTGGATTCAAAGATGGCACTTGAATCATCCGAAAGCGATAAACTATTGGGATTATTCTCGCCGGGAGGAATGCCAAGTGAAGACCGCACTCCTACTTTGGCTGAAATGTCGTCCAAAGCAATTGAAGTTCTTTCACAAAACGAAGATGGCTTCTTTCTTATGATTGAAGGTTCTCAAATTGATTGGGGTGGACATGGAAATGACACCGAATATGTTTTACGAGAAGTAAAAGATTTCGACGCAGCGATTAAAAGAGTACTCGATTTTGCAGTAGAAGACGGAGAAACCTTAGTAGTTCTTACAGCTGATCATGAAACAGGCGGAATGGCAATAAATTCTCATTACGATAGGAGAGATGAAGTTGAGATAGCCTGGACAACTACAGGACATACTGGAGTTCCGGTTCCTTTAATGGCTTATGGTCCTCATGCGATCAAATTTACAGGGTGGCAAGAGAATACCGAAGTAGGGATTAAAGTAGCTGAGCTTTTTGGTGTAGGGACACTTCCGCAGATTATCGAAGAATAGCCGTATTTACTTTCATTTCGGATTCAGAATGATCAGTCCATGCAATTAACACACCATCTTTAGTTCTGGTGATTTGAGGGAAGCCGCTACTGCGCGACGGACTCATGGCTGAGACTATGTGTGATTTCTTTATCTCTCCATTTTGAGATACCAGCTGAAGGTTTAGTTGAGCGGATTCCTCAGTTCGGCTCATCCAGCTAATCCAGGCAGAATGTTCATCATTCATAAGAACGTCAACCCGGCCAAGAGAAGATTTAGTATCAATAAGGATAGGAGCAAAAAACGAATTTCCTTCATCTGCTGAAAAAGCAAGCTTTACTGCAGGGTTGTTATTTGCGCCAGTATACCAAGCAACAGCCACGGTAGAATTAAAACTATCGATGGAGGGCCCATTAACGGGGCATGCTGCTATTTCCCAATGATCATTAAAAACGGCTTTAGGTTTATTCCATGTACCATTTTCCATTTTAGTGATATACACATCTCTAATCTCCTCTTCGGTTCGGTCTCTGTAAACGGCAAGCAATCCTCCCGGTGAATTTGTGATTGATGTATTACAGCAATCACAAATAGCAGGGTCTATTTCTTGCTCATCCATAACCGTTCCTGATCTGGATATTTCAGCACCTCTCAGGGTCATTGCTGAGCTTAGATCCCCATGTTCACCATGACCGCCTGAGGTATTTCTTCCATCCAGCCAAATAGCATAAAAAGAAGAATCTGAGACTGGATTCATGCTCACAAAACCATGTTCAGTAGCTGTATTATCCGTATGAGGAACTATTGGGTCGATAAAACTTCCTTCTGAATGGGCAGTGATTTCAACATTATAAGAGTAGGCATTCCCCGGAATCTTTTTTAACCAATGGGCGGCAACAGGGCCACCATTCTGAGCAATTACTGAGGGGAAATCTGCCCAATTTACAAACCATTCTTTAGATTCTGATATCACTACTGGTTCGAGCCATTTGTTATCGACGAACTTTGAATATTTGAGTGTGGCTAATTCATTTCTTTGTTCAACCCAGCTCATAAATACAGTTCCGGTATTGTCTGTAAATAATCTTGGCAAAGAACTGTTTTCAGATGTCGGATTTTCCAGACGCTGAATGCTTTTTGATTTGGTACAGGAGTTAAGAACGAAGAGTATAAAGAATAGTTTAAGAAGCTTTGACATTCGATTTTTGAGTTAAATAGGCCAGATATAATCCACCTGAAGAAACGATAACACTTAGTATAAGATACCAAAGAGGATCTGAACTATATATATTTATGATTTCGGTTGCTCTCCAAAGCATAAACAGAACTGCTAAAGATAGAAGATGTTTTACAGGTGCAAAGCCTGTTATAGTTATCGTCAACATTCCCGAGAGCCAGCTTACTATTAGAATAGATACTAAAATTATAATTGCCCAACTGACTCCCGGAAGACTGGATATCCCAAAAATAGAGAATTCCCCTTTGTGGTAAAAAATGATAATTACACGAATAAACCCTTCTACAAATACACTAAAGAGGAATGAACCGAATACCGTTAAAAAACTTTTCATCACCAAGTGTAGGAAGTAAAAAACTCAAACAAAAGATTTTTAAATATCAAGCTGAATAAAGTGTAGGAAGTCCATACCTTTAGGTTCAATTAAAAAAATGATACAATGAAGAACTTGTTATTTACTCTTTTAATCATCCTGATTTCTACAGCGGTTTCCGCTCAATCTAATTCAGAAGTAATCAGGCTTTCTGAGCCTGTTCAGGCAACCGAGTCTTATGAAGTATTTGGGGCAGAACTTGATGTCGAGTCTCTGGAGCCAATTTCATTAGCTGAGATAATTAATGGAGAAGAAGCTGAAAAAATTACCTTGGTAACATCTGTTTCTGAAGTCTGTGCCAAAAAAGGTTGTTTTTTTATTGCACAGGATGGAGACTTTACTGCCCGGATCACGTTTAAAGATTATGGCTTTTTCATACCTACAGACTCTCAGGGCAAAGAAGTAATTCTGGTGGGCGATTTCAGTGTAGAAACATTATCTGAGGAGAAGGCTAAGCATTACGCCGAAGATGCAGGTAAGGACGCGAGTGAAATCAAAGGAGAACAAAAAGAGTATTCTATTGTAGCTACTAGTGTGGTAGTTCCGAAATCGAAGTAATTCATCAAGAAAAATAATTCATGCAGGAAAACGATTTTTTAAGTCCGACCGAAGTAACATCAACAGACAAGCAACTTATGGAGTCGCCCGAATTAGAGGCGATTGCAAAAAAAGTAATTGAAGAATATAAACTTGAATTTGGTCCTGCTGAAATCGGGTATTTCCTGATTTACCCTCATATCTCTAAGCAGAAAGCTGCCAAGTGTATGAAGGCGACACGGGAAGTGAAGTACTACTCAGGAAATGATTATTTGATTGAAGTTTCCGGAGAGCTTTGGGATATGTTAGATTCAAAAACCAAAGAGATGATGATTTATCATGAGCTGCTTCATATTGATCCAACTTTTAAATCTAAAACTCAGGAATGGAAAATGAACCTGAGGAAGCCTGACTTTTCTGATTTCTACTCCATCAACGATAAGTTTGGGAACGAGTGGTACAAAACCATTCAGGCTACTGCCTCTTCGTTATATGATTTAGACCCGAAGCAGGAAAGTAAAGTATCCCTTTAAGGCTTATTTGACTTCGTAACCTTCCTGAGATAGTATTTTTTTTATCTTGGGGAGGTGATTACCCTGGATCTCGATTACTTTTCCTTTTACTGTACCACCGGTTCCTAGCTGAGATTTTAATTTCTTCTCCAGTTTTTCAATTACCTGTGGATTATGTGTTATTCCACGGATTACCGATACTTGTTTTCCACGCCTTCCACCGGTTTCGAGCGTAACAGTAACTTTCATGCTATACCTTTTTTAATTTCCACTTGCCTCTTTTGAATAGTATGATGCCAATAATTCCTAATAAAGTTTCGGCAATCACAATAGTATAAAATACACCTTCTTCAGCCCAACCTAAATTAATTGCCAGAAAGTATGCTAAAGGAATTTCAACCAACCAAAAGCAAACGAAGTTAATAACAGTAGGAGTGAAGGTGTCTCCGGCTCCATTAAATGCCTGAATAATGATCATTCCGAAAGCATAAGCAAGATATCCGTAAGAGATAATTCGTAAGCAGTTCCCACCAATTTTAATAATCTCTGGATCATCAGCTAGTAAGCCCACAAAAAATTCGGAAAAATTGATAAATATGATTCCTATGGTTCCTAGAAAAGCCATATTTATAAAAGCGGTAATCCATGTAGATTTCTCTGCACGATCTGGTTTGCCTGCACCGAGGTTTTGCCCCACAAGTGTTGCAGCAGCATTACTCATCCCCCATGAGGGCAGAATTGAAAATACAAGAATTCGAATGGCGATAGTATAACCGGCCACCACAACACTCCCGAATTTTGCCATAATCCAAACTAAAATGACCCAGCTTGATGTGGCGATAAGCCACTGAAAGATGCCTCCAATGGAAATCCTGATTAGCCTGAGCATAATGTCGAACTGGAGAGTAAGGTGTTCTTTTATAATTCGAATTCGACTTGTTTTTCCCCGGAGTAAATAAAACTGGTATATAACTCCAATTCCGCGTCCAATCGTGGTTGCTACAGCTGCTCCTGTAACTCCTAATTCAGGAAAGATCCACCAGCCAAAGATTAAAATCGGATCAAGTATGATATTTATTCCATTAGCAAGTGTGAGAACTTTCATAGAAATGGCAGCATCCCCGGCTCCCCTGAAAATGGCATTAATCACAAACAGAAGCATAATTACAAAGTTGCCACCAATAAGTACCGCAGTATATCCTGACATATTTTCAATTATGTTCTGCTCAGCCCCCATTAAGGAGAGCAACTCAGGAGCAAAAAATATACCTGTAAGCGAAATAGGAATAGAAAAGGCAATGGCGACAATAATTGCTTGTACCGCTGATCGAGCAGCTCCATCTCTATCTTTTTCACCAATCCTTCTAGAAACAATAGCTGTTGTAGACATGGAAAGGCCAATGGCAATGGCATATACAAGTGTAACCAAAGATTCTGTTATACCAACAGTAGCAACAGCATCTGCTCCCAGCTTGTTTACAAAGAAAATATCTACTACTGCAAATATCGATTCCATGCCCATTTCCAATACCATTGGGATGGATAGAAGAAGAATGGCTCTTCCTATTTTGCCTTCTGTAAAATCTTGTTCAGTACCCGAAATGGAAGCTTTTATATCGCTCCAAAGCGAGGAGGGAGCTTGTTCCGCCTGCATGTATTGTTTTTGTAATTCAGGCCTAAATGATAAGGACTTTTTTCTGAATTAATCGGTGAACTTTAAGTGAACAATAATGACTGCATTAAGCAGTCTCTATATTTTAATTACCAATTACTTTTCTACGAGTTCCTGTAATAGTAGCACTGGTTGTATTACCCGAAGGTGTTGATACTGTTACTGTTACTGAAGCGCCTTGAGCAGTATTGTTAAGATCATCTACATCCTGAGCTGTTACAGTAAATGTTGTTCGACCGGGACCCCCTGTAAAAAAGTCGCCAAGTTTAATATTCGAATCTCCTGTTATTTCAATATCACCCTGAGAGGAAACTGAGATAGTTGATCCTGCAGCCATTGGTCGCCCATTTAAGTCGGTTACAGTAAATGAAATATTGTCTGAACCGTTAGCAGGAATATCAAAAGCGCCACTGGTGAAGGTGATGATCGCTTCTCTGGTTGTAAAAAGCATTCTGATATCTTTTTCGATGTACTCATTATCTTCGTCAACGGTTTTTGCTGTAATATTAAAGAATCCAACATCTGCTGTGCCGGAACCTGGAGAGCTTCCATCAGGACTTAATTGAACTGAGGCAAACCCGCGCTCATCTGTTATTGCTGATCCGTCAATTCTTCCAGCTTCAGTTCTAAAGTCAACGGCAGTCCCAACTTTTACCGGGTTTCCATATCGATCTCCAACACTAGCTGTTATTGCATAGCTTATACCAGGATCTAAATATCCATACCCCTCGACGTTATAATTTATTGGAGCAACGAAAAATCTGTCGGCAGCAGGGAAGCCACCATTAATTGCAATTAAAATAGGGGTAGAAGCGATACGTACTCCATCATTCCTTTCTATAAACGCTTCTAAACGTACAACACCGGCCGAATCGCCACTAAATAGATTAGATACAACAGCACCTTCATCATTAGTTTCAACACGTTCAGGAACAACAGCTTCACCGCCACCGGGTCCTTTTATGATTCTGAAATTTACCTCAACGGGAGTATCTTCGTTCATATTTCGACCGGAAGAATCCTGGACAATAAAACTGAAAGTAGTATTAACAGTACCACCCGTTTGGCGGATGTTGATTGCCGTTTCGCTGACATCAGTTAAAACGATTGCGGCTGGAACCCCAGGTTCGCCCCCAACTACCGGTTCGTCTCCACCTCCAGTATCGCCACCACTATCCGAGCCTTCTTCTTCTAGTTCAAAATCTAAAGTAAAAGCTTGGCCAGGTACAATGGTTATAGACCTTGTAGCAGAAACATATCCGGTCTGGGAAGCTCTGAAAGTGACATCGGTAGCTTGTGTTATTGTGATACCACCAAAAGAATAATTCCCCGAGGAGTCTGTACTTGCAAAATTGGATCCAAGTTCATCAGGAGAAGTGATTATGACTGCAGCCCCTGGAAGACCAACTCCGGTCCGTTCGTCAGTAACCTGCCCTTGTATAGTAACAGAGTCTTCATCGGAAGGTTGGCAATTAACAAGGAATAAAAGTGCAAGAAAAAGTAAAGAATATACTCGTTTCATTTTTTTTCTTTTAAGAGAGGTGACTGAACTCATAACGTTACATACAAATGTGTAGTGATATTAGCTGAAAATAGAGTTTTTATTCTGCTACTTCCAAAGAATCTTCAATATTTGAAATTCTTAATTCCGGTTCAGGTACAAATTTCCAAACCACAAATGCTGTAATTATGATAGTTGAAGCTCCAAAAATAGTATTACTCAGGTATCCATAATAATCGAATAAAGGACCAGATATAGAACCCGCCAACCCGGATCCAACATTACCAATGGCTACCAAAAGACTCATCAAAGTACCTCTGTTATTCGATTTTACTAATTCCGTAGAGAGAGCTTGAAAAGGACTGATTCGCATTGCAATTAAAAGCATAGCAACCGGGAACAGAATAAAACTTACCCAGAATGAAGTGACAATAAATGTGGTGAGTGCCATAATAATGGCTAATCCAATACAGGAAGCTATAATCATATTCTTTCTGCCAATTTTATCGGAAAGCTTACCTGCGTTAGGGCCTGTTATGGCATTTACTATTCCCCCGGCAAAAAACAACCAACCTATTTCAGAAAGACTTACACCAAACTCCTTGGTTAACCATGCAGGTAAATAAATCAAAAAGATGGACAGGCTAAGAAACATTAACAGGTAAGAAAAAGCCACTGCTTTTATATCACGTTGTTTTAGTAGTTCCAAATATTTTTTGAAAGTTGTTTTAAAAGTAATTTTTGAAACCTGTAGTTCTACATTGGGTTGTGGAAGTTTAAAGAAGATAAGAATCGTAGTTAGGCCCATTATTATTCCAAAAAGGATAAATGGAAATTTAAAACCGTAGAACTCTGCCAGGAATGTTCCCAAAGGTATTCCCAGAATCTGACCCATCGCAATTCCGCTCATAATCCAGCCATTGGCCCATCCTCTTTTTTCATAAGGGAAGTAATCTCCAACATAAGAAACGGCGGATCCACTAAGAACTCCTCCAGCCATTCCTGCAAAAGCTCTCAATAATAACAAAGAAGTAAAACTATCAGCCATGCTGTGTAAAAGTAAAGCAAGAGTCATTCCGGCACTTCCGATGAGTAAAATCTTACGCCTGCCAATTTTATCAGATAAAGGCCCCATAATAATGGCGAATACACCAATCATTGTTGCATAAACTGTAACCAGATATCCAAGTAAACTTTCAGAAGTATTAAGTTCTGCTCCGATTTTTGGGAGAATAGGAGATATAATCATTACCTGACTGCTGGCCGCGAAAACCAGAAGCCATAGTGAAAATATTATATAGTAGGGATTAACTTTTCCCGGAGAAGCCATCTATTCAAATCAATTCTATGCATTTGTAAAGAAGAGTATACTATTATTTGATGAGTACAAATAAATAATTGACTTTTTTTTTCACATATTTATTAGATTGTAACATCATCTACATTACAAACTCTTAATATGTAAATAAACGGCTAAGAAGATTCTAATTTTCTTTCTAACTACGATTTAAGAACTTTGAGTAAATCAAAAACAAAAAACAAAACCTAGGAGATCATCATGGGTCAACAACAATTACTTCTCGTAATCTTAGTAACAATCATCGTTGGTATCGCAACTGTAGTTGCAATCAACACATTTTCTGATTCTGCGGATTCAGCTAACGTAGACGCCGTTCGAAACGACGTTGCTTCTATTGCTGCTGCTGCACAGGGATACTTCATTAAGCCAGCTATGCTTGGTGGTGGTGGAAATGATTTTACTAACATTTCTTTCAATAACATTGCATTTGCAGCTGATTCTATCGACAACTCAGATGGACTAACTGCTCTTAACTCTAACGGAGTTTATGTGATTAGCGGCGGTAACTCAACTCAGTTTACTGTTACTGCACACCCAGCTAGTAGAATTACAGGTACACCTACTTTAAGTTCTACTGCAACTGAAGGTGCAACTTCACTTACCGCAGTTATAACTGAAGGAAATACTAACTTTACTGACAACCAGTAAGACCTGTAAAAATTTCGAAAAAAGCTTTCCATATAGGAAAGCTTTTTTTTTATCTAAACTAAAAGTCTATAAGTATGGGGCAGCAACAATTACTTATGATGGTGCTGGTCTCGATAATAATCGGGCTTGCAACTATACTAGGCTTAGTTCTCTTTGAGAATTTCCGGGATGAATCTTTAAATGATATTATCAGGCAGGAAATGATGGAAGCTGCAAATTATGGTCAGGCGTACTACAACAGGCCATCTGTGTTGGGTGGGGGTAGTAAAGATTTCTCAGGTATAAACATGGGGATAATCGCGCTTGATACTTTAACTACTATTTCAAGATTTGAAATTACTGAAACTTCTCAGACTTACTTCAAAATCACAGCAGATCCGCTTAGCGGTCTTGATGATTTTACGATAGTTGTTTATAGTGATAGAGTTGAATGGGAATAACACTTTTATAATTAATACCCTTTAAAATGGCTCATTTTCGTTTAAAAGCAATATCAAAAACTGGTAAAACAGTTCAAACAGAGTTTGAGGCAGAAAATAAAAAGGAAGCACAAGTTAAAGTAGATCGCCTCTCTAAAACAAATGGACTGAACATTCAATCCCTCGATCAAAAATCTTTATACGCTTATAAAGTAAAAAGACCCGGAAAGAAACCGGTAAATGGGGAGCAAGAAGCATATAATAAAGAAGAATTAGAGCGTGCACTTGTTAAACTTGGATACCAGGTTGTTAGCATTAACAAAAAGTGGTTCAATTTTAAAGGTGGAGTTCCAATGGATGAAGTTGTTTCATTCATTAGGATGTCGGCGGACCTCTTACGACAGCAGCTTACCTATGATGAGATATTGAATCTACTTATTGAGGATTCGAGTAACAAGAGAATGAAAGAGGTTATTAAAGAAATTCAGAAGGATCTTAAGGATGGTAAAGAAGGTACACAGGTATATAGTAAACACGAACCGATATTTGGGAAATTCGCCGCTTATATGTTAAGTGTAGCATCTACCTCCGGTAATATGTCTCTGGTATTCGACAGCACAGCAAAGTTTTTAGAAAGAGATGCGGAGTTTAAAAAGAACCTTCGTAAATCACTTATGATGCCAGCAGTTACTGTATTAGCAGTAATTGGGGTGATACTTTTTTATGTGGGATATATATTTCCTTCAACAGCCGAGCTTTTCGTAGAAATGAATATCGCTCTTCCTCCAATGACTGCAGCAACATTGGATTTAAGTTATTGGTTGGAAGATAACTGGATATATGTATTACTTGGCTTTCTTATTCCAATTTTGAGTTTTGTGGTCTTTGCAAAAACGGCGAAAGGAAAGCTTTTTATTGATAAATACATTATTCACATTCCTGTAATGGGAGATTTACTCCATAAAACCAGTATTGAGATTTTCTCACGAGTATTTTATACACTTTATAGTGGTTCTGGTCAAAATATCGAAGTAATAAAGGTTGCTTCAGAGGCTTGCAGAAATAAATATATCGAAAAGCAGATCAAAGAAGTGGCCATTAAGAAGATGTTGAAGGATGGTGCTGGTTTGATAGAGTCTATGGAAGCAACAGGTGTTTTTCCTCATACAGCGATAAGCAGATTCAAATTAGGAGCTGAGTCGGGAGCTTTGCGCGAAAATGCAAAACAATTGGCAGAGTACTATGAAATTCAAACTACCTATAAAATGGGATCAGTTATAGATATGATAAATTTGTTTATTAATTTATTTATCATGGTATCTTTAATCGCAATAACAGTTGTTTCATCTGAATCAGCAACAATAAATCCTGGTAGCGCGCAGTAGTAACTAAATGGGAAAAATTAACATCAGGAGACATATTGGGGATATCCTTGTTAGCAAGGGTGTTGTTACTGATGAACAGTTACAAAATGCGTTAACAATCTTAGAGGAAGAACCCCAAAACAGTTCAAGAAGATTAGGGCAGATTTTATATCAGGAGATTGGGTTGAACAGGCATTTAATAATGCGAGAGATTTCTCAGATTTATGCCTTCCGTGAAGTTTTACCAGAAACAGAAGTGGTCCCCGATGATATCATAGATCATATAAAAAAGAATGTAGAGGAATTACCTGAAGAAGTAATTGATGATCTTGTTCATCACAAAGCAATTCCCTACCAAAGAACTAATGGATCTCTTACTATTGCGGCTGCTGATCCTTCAGATCCTAATATCCAGACCATAATTAACAGGCTTACCTTTAAGCAAACTGAACTAGTTTACTGCAATTACGAACTCGTAGACCAGATTTTGTCTAAGGTTTACGAACAGAAAAATGAGTTTCTGGATCTCCTAGAAGAAATCGATTACGAAGAGCCTCAGATTGAGCAGGGAGAAGAGGAAATAAATGAAGAAGAGATTGATGCTGAGATTAACCAAAGTATGCTTAACTCTTTGGTTGAAGGAATGCTTGTTGAGTCTGTGCGGCAAGGGGTTAGTGATTTACATATCATACCCAGTGGACCTGCAACTACCGATATCCGTTTCAGGATTGATGGTAAGCTTCAATTATGGTATCAGCAAAAGAATGTTAAGCCAGAAGCTATTTCTGCGGTCATAAAAGATAAAACCAGAAATGTGGATCGTTTCGAGCGCGACTCATCTCAGGATGGATTTATTCAGCGGCAGATCGATGGGTATAATATCCGATACAGGGTGTCAATCATGCCAATTGTTGGTAATCAATACGATCGCAAGTTTGAGTCGATTGTAATTCGAATCCTGGATGATAGAAAAGTAATCCGTGATTTAGACTTACTAGGTCTCCAAAAAAATGCGAAAGACAGTTTTGTAAAGTCCATTACACAGCCATCGGGAATTGTAATTATTACCGGACCAACAGGTAGTGGTAAGTCAACTACTCTTGTAGCTGCATTATATTCTGTAATAGACCCCACAAAGAATGTACTTACTATTGAAGAACCTGTTGAGTATATCATTGAAGGAGCCAGACAGCTTAAAATAAGTCATACAATGACCTTCGACCAAAGTATCAGAGGGATTCTTAGGCATGATCCAGATATTGTTCTTGTGGGAGAGATGCGTGATTTGAAAACAGCTAGTGTAGCGATTAAGCTCGCGAATACTGGTCACCTTACCTTTTCAACTCTTCACACTAATGATGCTCCTAGTGCGGTTTCCCGTCTGTTTAAAATGGGAATAGAGCCGTTCCTTATCGCAAACGCTGTAAACCTTGTAATGGCTCAACGTTTAATCAGAAGGCTTTGCAAAGAATGTAAAGAAGAATTTACTCCACACCCGGAAGTAGCCCGAGGAATTGGTTTTACTGAAGAAGAGATTGAAACAACTACTTTTTTCAAAGCAGTTGGTTGTGAGGTATGTGGAGATACTGGTTTTAAGGGAAGATCAGCAATACATGAAGCTTTGTATTTTTCAAAAGAAATGAAACAGTTGATTCTTGATGCCGGGGATGATATTGATGAAGGTGCAATAAAAGAACTTGCTATGAAACAAGGTATGTTAACGTTAAGAGGGTCGGGACGTGAACGAATAAAAGAAGGGATTTCGACCATTGAAGAAATAATCGCAGCTACAATTGAAGATTAGAATCTTCATAAAAGTTGTTTTTAACCATGATTTTAAACCATATTTAAGCGCTTTAGGAAATACAGAGGTTGTATATGAGTACAGATAATGATTCTTCGGGTGATCTAATGTCAGATCACATAAAAAAGTTTTTGAAGGAACCGCCACTTCTTCTAAAAAATTTCCATTATGAGGATGTATTGGAGTTTTTAGAATTAGGAATTGAAGAGCGTTTTCAATCTGATGATATTATTTTAAACGAATCAGAATATGTTAATTCAGCTTATTTAGTGGCCGAAGGAAAAGTAGCCATCTGGAAAGATAATATTCAACTAGCTACGCTTTCGGACGGGAATTTTTTGGGAGAAGCGTTCTTATTTAGTAAGAACAATAGAATGGCTAAAGTAACAGCTGAAGGAAATTGTGTGCTTTTAAGATATGAGCGGTATGAAGCTTTGAATTTTTTCAGAAAAAAGCCCGAAAAATTGTTTAATATTTTTACTAAAAATATCATCGAAATACAGCAAAGAAAAATTAGTAACATGAATGTACAGTTGTTAAATCTTAAAAAGAGATTACTCAACGACTCTAATTGGTAAAATCGACTGATTAGATTTATTCTTTTTTAATAATTTTTCGTAACAAAATACTTCCTTTTTAATCTATTATGTCCATCTAATAGGTGGATACTACATGGCGGCAATAGATCTAGATAAAATTTCGGGGCTAACTCAGCCTTTAATACAGCGCATACCTAAAACTGCGCGTGGAATTGATCTGCACAAAAGAATCGGCGATTTAATTGAAGAAGCAGATATAAGTTTAAGGGTGGATTTAAAAGAAATTCTGGACGCATTCCTGCTCAATATGATTAAAATCAACGCTTCGGATATTGACCTTGGTGGACCAGGTTGTGCCGGAAGAGTATGGTATAGGGTGTTTGGGGATAAAAGCCCTCTTAAAATGCCTAAGAAATTACCTGTTATTGAAACCGATATTTTGTTGCATAATATACTTCTAAGTACTCAAAGGGATGTTTTATTGAATGAAAAAAATCTGGATTTTTCTTACTCAGTGAATCTATCTGCAGATAAAACACAGCGTTTTCGAGCCGATATGTACTTCGATCTGGATCATCTCGGACTTAATATGCGGAAGATTGATAATACAATACGGCCATTTAAATCATTAGGAGTACATGCAGAAGCCGCTAAAGCAGTAAGTCTTAAATATTATAAATATGGATTAACACTTGTTACAGGAATTACTGGTTCGGGTAAATCATCCACATTAGATACTATTATTGATGCAAATAATAGAACTGTAGACTCCCATATTGTAATTATTGCTTCTCCGGTTGAATTAATTCATGAACCAATTCGGTCTGTTGTACGCCATAGAGAAGTAGGAACGGATGTGCTTTCCTTTAAAGATGGAGCAATTCAAGCGTTACGTCAAGATCCTGATATCATTGTAATTGGAGAGCTCAGAGATCCTGAAACAATAATGACAGCTCTGGAAATTACAGATTCGGGTCATAAAACTTTCGGCACACTTCATACATCGTCAGCTATGGAAAGTATTGAAAGGATTCTTGGAGAAATGCCGTCTGAAGAACAAAACAGGGTGCGTGCAAGATTGGCTGATGTTTTGACATGTGTTATAAGTCAGAAACTGGTGCCAAGTCTGGATGGCAAACGTGTATTAGCAAAAGAAGTATTATTGGCTAATTCCTCTGTAAGGGCTGCAATCCGAAACAATAATATTGGTGAAATTTATCAAATGTTGATGGAAGGCCGGGACAGGGGCATGAATACTATGGAACAGGATTTAAAAAGATTATACGATGAGGGTAAGATTTCTAAAGAATCTGCCTTAAATTATGCGAACAATAAAACAAAAATGCTTCAGCTTTTTAGTGAGGTTACCTATTAGTTACTGAATGGCATCTGGAAAGCATCATATCGGTATTGCCTTAGACAACGACTCTTTGAAAGTTGCTGTAATAGGTGTGCATAACAAAAAAATTGTTCTGCAAAGACTTGATAAATATACGTTAATCAAGCCAATTGAAAGAGACACTGAGGTTGGAAAACAGAACGAGGACATTTTTGGAGAACTTGAAGATTCTTTGGCAGATGATTCAGTATTCGATTTAGATTTAGAAGCTTCGCTTGAAGAAGATGCTATAAACGAAGAACTTGAAGATCTTAAACTTGACGAAGAAATTCTGGGAGATCTTGGAGATGATATAGATCTGGAATTGGAGGATTTAGAACAGGGAGAGGAGGACTTAGTTGACGTTGATATGGTCGATGAGGCCTCAGCTCCCGCAAGTAACGAGATGTTGCTTTATAATATCCTTACTTCAATCGATTCTAAAAAAGCTAATTTAGGTCTCAATATCTCTGCCGGAGTAGCTATCTATCAAATCCTGAAAGACGTTGATTTTAATGAAGTAAAAAAGAAAGACCTTCAAATTATTATCGATGATCGTTTAGAGTCGCTTCATGGCTCTCCAAAAGGAGATGATTATTACTCATATGGAGTAAGAGATGATGGTGCTCTTTTATTATGCTCAATTGATGAAGAACCACAACTTATTCAGCTTGTTAATACCACATTACCCTTATATAGGGGTAAGCTTACCGTAAAAGAAGTTCTGCCTGATGAAACATTACTACTTGGACTAATCAGAGCTAATTACGAACTGGAAGATGGCGGAATTACCTGTATACTTCAGTTTTCTGACTTGAACTGTCGGGTACTCTTTTTAAAGGGTACAAATCTTTGGTTAGTTTCTCCTATAATTACAGAAGGTACCCGATCCAGAAAGTTTCTGAATACTGTTTTTAGTAAAATTCTTTTTCAACTTGATACAGGTGAAGTACCAAATCTAGATCGTCTTGTTATTTGTAATAACTCCCTGGGAGAAGAAGCGACATCCTTTTTTCAGGAGCGATTTCCAGATGTTGAAGTTAGTGATTTTACATTTTCGGATGAGTTTCTTGACCCAGGAGAATACACAAATGATTCTTTAGCACCATTTACTACTGCCATTGGTACAGCATGGTCAACTTCTGGTTTTGAAAAGAAACATTTGCCAGGTATTTCTTTTGTCCCAAAATATGTAGTAGATCGTCAAAAAATATTTAAGCTCGAATGGCATGGGTTTCTTCTTCTGTTTTTTATTATGATTTCTTTTCCAATTATTGACACATTACGGCAAAATGCAAGTGCACAGATTGATTCTTTAGAGAATGAAATTTCTTTACTAGACACTCAAATCAACTCATTTTCTCAAACAGTAAATAACTACAATAGAATCAGCAACGAGTTAGCTCAAATTCAGGATAAGCTTGAATTAATGAACACGCTTTCAGAAAACTCAATTACATGGACGACTAATTTGGATTTGATTAATCGTGGAATAGATGAGATTGGCGGTGTTTGGTTAACTTCGTTTTCGGTAGGAGATGAGCTAAATACTTTACAACTGCAAGGAATTGCTCGATATAGAAACAGAATACCTCTTGTTGCAGAGTTGTTTGCCGAAGCCACATTATTAAATGTATCCGCAGCGGAGATTAGAGGAGAAGAGGTGTATACATTCAGCTATTCTGTCGAAAAAATTGTTGCGGATGAGGCTGTGTATACTCCGGACAACTTAAAAGGATTGGGAGATCTCACCGGGAATTAATGTCATACGCTGTACGAAATACCATCATTCTGTTAGTTACCCTTTTTCTAATTGCTGGTTCGGGATTGGGGTATACAAAGTTTTATCTGGAAGGTGAGATTACATCTTTACAAGAAGAAGTGAACCGTAAACAGCAAGATTTAAACTCAAAGCAAAACATTAACAATGAGTTTACTGAGTTAAATGAGCGGTATCAAACGGCTTTGCAAGTTATTGAAAATTACGATAAAGCACTTTATTTATCTAATAAGCCGGATGATGTATATGATTTTCTAAACACGATTAATGAAGATGGTGGAAATCAAATATTTTTTGATTTTATATACTCTGATTCAATACCAGATAATCAATATGGAATAATAAACTCTTCTATATCCGGCTTTGGAGAATATGACGCACTAATGAGTTTTATCAATAAGATTGAAAACAGTCAATTACTAAATAAAATCAACGATGTAACTATTTCTCCCGGACGCCAGGATGACGGTGAGAACAGTGTAACTTTCTCGTTTGGAATGGAAAGCTACTACGAAAAAACTCAGCTCTTTGATTCTACAAGTCTTGGTGTTAGAATAGTTGAAAATCAAAACCTGTCTTCTTTTAATCCTTTATATCCACTAATTCAAAGCTCACTCCCACCTAACGAAGAAGGATTAGTCTCAGTACAGTCTGCAAGAATCGTAGGAATTACAGCAAACAGAGTATTTTTGAGTCAGGGTGGTAGAGTAGTTTCACTTAAAGTTGGTGACCGAGTTTATCTGGGTTATCTTTCTTCTATTGATTTAGAGAATAAGACGGCTACATTTGAATTAAACCTTGGCGGCATTCAAGAAGTTATTACCCTGGAGGTGGTTCGATGAAAAAACCAATAATGAAAAAATATCAACTACTAGTTTATTCCTTATTAATTATGCTCTGGATGGGAACCCCTTTCCAGAATAGCCAGGTTTATGCTCAGGATGAATATCCACGAGAGTATACTAATCCTGATGAAATTATCGCCTTCGATAAAACGACACCCTATGTAGAGGCAATGGAGGTCATAAACCAATTTCTACAGCAGTACCAAAATAAATTTATTATTGATCAATCGGGTGCAGGAGGAGAAATTGGGGTTAACTTGCCAGCAATGCACTGGCAGGACGCACTCGAATTTATTCTGAGAATTAAGTCTCTGGGAGTCAAAGATTATGAAGACTATGTAGAAATAGTTCCCTTGTCGCAGCTGGAAGCAGAGCAAAGTGCTACACAATCAAGCGGGGGCTCGGGTAACCCCGCAGAACAAGCTAGTTCAAGTGAGTTTAATTTAGATACACGGGAAGTTCGCATTAACGCAACCTTCTTTGAAGGTAATAAGCGAGCGTTACAAGAAATTGGTATCGACTGGTCTACACTAACAAATGATGTGCCTGCAAATATAAATGATATTGTTACCGGTGAAGGAATCGATCCTGATTTAGGAGTTCCACAGGGAACTGACTTTAATGATCAGTTTGTGTCTGTAAATTCATTCAATGCTTCAGGAGTGTCTCAGAATGTATTTAATGCACTTATTAATCTTGGAGAAATTGGCCCGGGGATTCGGGTTCAAACTTTATTCAGTGCTTTTGAAGCCGATAACCTTGGTGAAGTTATTGCCACTCCTTCCATTAAAGTTGTAGATGGAGAAGAAGGGCGGATTCAGGTTGGCCAGGATTTCTCAATAAAACAGAGAGATATCGCCGGAAACGTGACCGATCAGTTTTTCAGTACAGGAACAATTCTTACGGTTACACCTCAGGTAATAGCAGATAACGATACTACATTTATTCACTTAGATCTTGCAGTTGAACGATCAACTGCCCAGCCTGATGCTGTTAGCACCATCATCAACAAACAAGAAGCTACTACGCAAGCTTTTTTACTTGACGGCGAGGCTACTTCTATCGCAGGACTTTACAGGACAGAAGAGAATAAAGTTAGAAGAGGAATTCCAATTCTCAAGGATCTTCCGCCTTGGTTTTTTGGACTTAGATACCTCTTTGGTTACAACTCTGATGATTATATTGAAAGTGAGTTAATCATTATTGTACAGGCTAAATTAGAGGAGTCATTAGGAGACAGGCTGACAAGACGCACTTTCGACTCTCAGCGCCAGGTACTGGAAAACACCCAGGATAATTTCAGAACATCCCTAGATCAGGTATTTAACAATGAATTTGCTTCTCCTCCAGTTGAAGAAATTGAAGAAGATCAGCAACCAGAAACAACTCCTGTAGATACAACCAGCACAACAGAAAATGAAACTCCCGACGAATCAAAGGATGAAGTCCTTACAGAAGATATGGGCATGGAGGAAGAAGCTGAGGATCAACCCGAAGAGTTAACTGATGAACAACGTCGATTAGCTGAGGAACTAAGTCTGCCTGTAGATAATCCGGAATTAATGGTAGTTGTTCCAAAAGCATTCAGTTTAGATGAATATTTAACTCAAAAAGAAAATGGGCAAGAGATTGAAGAAGTAGAATCTTCTGATCTAAAATATTTCATTATTGGAGGCTCATTTATTGTACAAAGTAATGCAGACCGTTTCCATCAGGGATTAATTGATGAAGGATTTGATACCCGGGTTTTATTTCATCCCGAATCAAGATTCAACTTTGTAGCTTATCAAGGGTTTTCAAAATTTGATGATGCGGTAGAGTATCTTAGATCTGTTCGAGCAGATCTAAATTCAGAAGCTTGGTTGTTTACTAAACCAGAATAATATTAGATCATATCAGATTGTTTTTTTAGAAAGCCAATTGAGACATTGTTGAACTCGGTTGGCTTTTCTACATTACATACGTGTCCACATTGTTCTATTACCTGAAGAAAAGCCTGTTTGTGCTCTTTCACAATTTGTTCTACAGGAGGTAAAAACATATAATCCTCTTCTCCCATTACATACAGCATAGGAGTCTCTGTTTCTTTTTCTTTAAAATATTTCAATAGAGGATTTACAGAATGGGTAAGCTTAAACCAGCGCAGGAATTCTTTTTGATACAGTTTTTTAGCTTCCCTAATAAATAGATTTCTTGCTTTTGCATGCCTTTTTCTTGGCATGATGATCCACGCAAAAAGCTTATAAAGCCACATGTATGGAATAACTCTCTTAAATGCATTCCCTAAAAAAACAAGAAACCTGGATCTAACATTAAGTCGGGTAATGGCTCCGCAAAGAATAGCAGACTTTACCCGATCTGGTTGAAGCTCATTTAAGTTTCTGATAATGATTGTACCCAGAGACACTCCAATGAAATGCGCCCTTGCTATTTCCAGGTGATCCAAAACTTCAAATATATCCTTGCTGATATCATCAAAAGTATATTCTCGGTCATAGTACTTTTGTAGTGCATCTTTCGACTTCCCGTGACCTCTCAAATCAATAAGAAGCACATTAAAAACTTTTCTAAATGCCTTAAGTTGCTGAAACCATATAGAGGAACTTCCTCCTGCCCCATGCACAAATACAACCCATTCTTTGCTGGATGAGTGGTTATAAGTTTTATAGTATAGCATTTATAAGGTCTTGAGTTGATTTTTAGAAAATAATGAATTTATATATTCGTGATACAAAGATAACAATGTGTGAGTATACTAGGTCAAAGGAAAATAGTTTAAAATGAGTACGACGAATCCAGTTACAACTTCAACAAATGTAAACAGTTTATCGATTCCGGGGCATAAATATTCCGTTAGAATAGCCCAGACGAGAGAAAAGATCGAAGAAGCTCTTAGATTACGTTTTGATGTATTTAACATTGAGCTTGGGGAAGGATTAGATTCATCTTTTAAAAATAAAATGGATGAGGATGAGTATGATGCTCAATGCCATCATTTAATTGTAGTAGAAAATGCATCAGATCGTGTAATTGGGACTTACCGAATGCAGGATAATGCTATGGCCGATTCAGGAAATGGGTTTTATACCCAATCAGAATTTGATGTGTCTAAATTTCCTGACCAAGTAGTAGAAAACGTTGTAGAGTTAGGGCGTGCTTGTATTCACCTGGATCACAGAAGTGGGAGAGTGCTTTACTTATTATGGAGAGGATTGGCAAAATATCTCATGCTATCCCAAAAAAGATATCTATTTGGATGTTGTTCAATCACAAGTCAAAACCCTGCTGAGGGAGAGGCCGTTTATCAATATTTACAAGATCAAGACTATTTAAGTACAGACTATTCGATTCCAGTTCAAGATGCTTTTGAATGTCTCAAATTTGCAAAAAACTATAACTACGATGAAGAAGTGAAACTTCCTCAACTTTTTCGACTGTACATGGATATTGGTGTTAAAGTGTGTAGTAAACCTGCATTAGATTCTACTTTTAAGACAATCGACTATCTTATTCTCTTGGATATAGAAACACTTTCAGAGCAATCTAAGACACTTTTTTTTAAGTAGAATTGGTTAATTTCTGCAATGCGGAAAGTTATAGCAGTATTAAAAATCTCACTTTTCTTATTAACAACTCTTTTCTACTATTCTTTAATAGTCTCAGGAAAGCTTCTCGTTTTTTTCGGAATAGATAAATTAGGATGGTCGGCTAAATTTCGTAAGAAATGGGGAGTAGCAACACTTAAAATTTTAGGAATAAAAACGAAAGTAGTGGGAGAGCCCCCAAAACCGCCTTTTTTCCTTGTTTCAAATCATTTAAGCTATGTGGATGTATGGGTACTTTTTTCCCAGTTGAATTGCACATTTATTGCTAAAAGTGAAGTGAGAGAATGGCCGGTTATTGGGTTTGTTCTTGCTACCTCAGGGATGTTATTTGTAGACCGCGAACGCAGGAGGGATGTGACACGGGTAAATGATGAAATTTCAAATCACTTAACAGATAGTCAGGGAGTTGTTCTTTTCCCGGAAGGCACTACAAGTATGGGAGCAGAAGTATTGGCTTTTAAATCATCTTTGTTTCAATATCCAGCTGTAGAAGAACTCCCTGTTCATTGTGTTTCTATCTCTTATTCAGCTCCCCAAGACGCGCCGTCAGCTCATAAAACAGTATGTTGGTGGGATGATACTCCATTTTTTAAGCATATATTTTACCTTTTCGTTATGAAAGAGTGCTCTGCAACTGTTACTTTCAGTGAAGAAACCATTGTTAATTCTAATCGAAAGATACTGGCTCAATCAGCACACAAAATTATTGAACGCTCATTTGATCCTGTAATAGATTCTGAAACGTATGCAAAAACAACTCTTGGCAGTTAAATCAAATATCTTTTTTTTAAAGCAGGGTGTGGAATTATTGTCTGCTGTTTCAGATGAGCAGTACTCATCGAACAATGGTAAGTACAATAAAAGTGGAATTGGAAGGCATTTCAGGCATATCGTTGAGCATTACTACAGCCTTCTTGCCGAACAGAATGGATTTGTAGATTACGATGCAAGGGAAAGAGATTTAAGATTAGAAAATGATCGGGAATTCATGATTCAAAGCATGGAAAAAGTCTCAGAATCTTTGCGCAATCTCAATTCTGATGATTTGGAAAGAAGAATCAAAGTGAGAAGTAACGAAGGGATTGGAGAGGAGAATGCTCCGTTAAGCGAATCTACTATAAGGAGGGAACTTCAATTTTTGATTAGTCACACTGTTCATCATTATGCATTGATTGGGTTAATCCTGAAAACTATGGGATTTGAACCTTCACCTGAATTTGGAATTGCCCCCTCTACATTAAAGTACGAGCAGGAATTCAGAGCCGGCGTTGAAGCCTCTTAGTTAATCAGGAATATGAGTCTCCGGGAAGCTTCAAAGAAGCATATATGGAAGCTTTTTATTGTTGCTTATCTTTTACTGCTTCTTATTTCAAATGCTAAAATTCTACTAACGCCAGATTCAGTAGATATTATTCAACCACAGGAAATACCTGATAAGCCCGTTCTTCTATATTTTCCTGATCCTGTTTTTGATCATAATGTGGTAAATGATGAAATTCGTTATTCCTATCAAGTTATTGAATGGAATTATTCTTCAACAACAACCCCATCTTCTGCAATAACTCAGGCCTTTCAAGCGAATAAATTTCTAGATTCACTACAAATCAATTCAGTTCATGTACTGGGAGAGGGAATAGGAGGAAGGAGTGCCCTTAGGTTTGTAAGTGAGTTTCCGGGTAAAGCAGAATCTTTATCTTTATTAGGAGCAAATGGAGTTGTAGAGCTTGAGCTAATGAGAGGGTATCACTTAAACAGAGCTGTATACGGGGCTAAATATTCCTTTTTCGTACTTCTGAAATACACAGTTCCTCATTTTGGCTTATTTAAACAGATTGGCGATCGTATTCAAAGAGCTAATATTCAGTACCAATCTGATCGGCGTTTTGTCAGAACAGAATTAAGATCAATAGAAATTCCTGTACTAATTCAACATTTTACTAATTCGAGGATTCCTGAAGAAGTATCGAGAGAACATTCCAGGTTAATCCCGCAAAGTACTTTATTGATTTATAAGAATAACAAAAGTGATGCCCAGGAAAATTTACTTAGTTTTTTGGAACAGGTGGATGCTCAACCTTACATCACTGAGATTTCAACATTAAGAGAAGTTCAGTCATTATTACCCTTTGATCCTTCGAATGGAATACAAGCCGAAGGAAAGGCTTTAATAATCCTGATGATCATAATCATACTTTCTACCCTCATCTCTGAAGATTTAACTTGTATTGGTACCGGGTTAATGATTGCACGTGGCTTAATTGGTTTTTTCCCAGGTGTATTTGCGTGTTTATTTGGGATTTTCATTGGTGATATTCTTCTTTATCTGACTGGTAGATGGCTGGCTTCCAGTACATTACACAAGGCACCTCTGAAATGGTTTATAAGCAAAAAGGATGTCGAACAATCTTATCACTGGTTTCAGGCGAAAGGTCCTGCAATAATTATTGCCAGTAGATTTATTCCCGGGACTCGGTTACCAACTTATTTTTCAGCCGGAGCGATTGGGGCAAGTTTCTGGATGTTTATTCTTTACTTTGGAATAGCTTCTCTTATATGGACACCCATACTGGTTGGTATGGCAGTACTTGTTGGAAATGAAATGATCGGATATTTCAACATATACCAGGATTACGCTTTATGGGTTCTTGGCGGTTTCTTAATTGCAGCATACATCCTGTTTAAAATCCTGATTCCAATGCTCACTTTCAGAGGGCGAAGGGTTCTGATTGGTAAGTGGAAACGAATTATGAACTGGGAATTCTGGCCTCCCTATATCATCTATGGTTTTGTTTTGGTGTATGTATTCACACTTTGGATTAAACATAAGAGCATTACCATTTTCACACTTGCAAATCCAGCTATTCCTGAAGGAGGATTCATAAAAGAATCAAAAAAAGGTATTCTGGATGGGATTGGAGCTAAAGAATCGGTTGCGTGTTATGAACTTATCAATAAGGATGATTCATCTGCGTCGAAAAAAGAGCAGTTAGAGTTTTTTTTAGCTAGTCATCAACTTTCTTACCCCATTGTTTTAAAACCAGATGTAGGGGAACGTGGAAGAGGTGTTCGCATTCTGAAAAATGAGGAAGAGCTTGAAAACGTTCTTTGCGAGTTGAATCGTGATTACATCATTCAGGAGTTTATTGATGGGGAAGAGTACGGCATCTTTTATTATCGATTCCCAGATGCAGAGAAAGGGACTATTTTTTCTATCACAAAGAAAGTATATCTGCATCTTAAAGGAGATGGCACTCATACTCTGGAAGAACTTATTCTAAAAGATTCCAGAGCGGTGTGTATGGCTGAATTTCATTTCGATCAGCATATTAATGACCTGTACAAAATCCCAGAAGAAGGTGAGCGAATTAAACTTGTTGAGCTAGGAACACATGCTCTTGGTGCAGTTTTTTATGATGGAAATGATTTGATTACTTCGGAATTAACAAAAGAAATAAATCGAATCAGTCGGAGTTTTGACGGTTTTTATTTCGGGCGATATGATATAAAAGTGCCCTCAGAAGATTATTTAAGAAGAGGTGAGAAGATCAAAGTGATTGAAGTGAATGGGGTAACTTCGGAATCAACGAATGTCTACGATCCGAAACATTCCTTCTTTTTCGCTGCAAAAACTTTGATGAAGCAATGGAAAATATGCTACGAGATTGGAAGTCAGCTTAAAACTCTAAACCCGAATCTGAAAGCACCTTCTGTTTCTCATTTGCTTTCTTTGCTTCGCTAGTATTTCATACGTTTGGATGCAAAGAACGCTTTTATCAGATATTCACAATCCTGCTCAAGAATGCCCTGGATGATTTCTGCTTTATGATTAAGAGCATCATTTTGGGTGATATTAAACACACTGCCGGAAGCACCGGACTTTACATCAGAAGCTCCGAACACAATAGTCCCGATTTTTGACCAAACCAAAGCTCCAGCACACATTGGACAGGGCTCAAGGGTTACATACAAAGTGCATTCGCTCAGGTATTTCTCACCCAGTGTATCACATGCGGCTGATATGGCGAGCATCTCTGCATGAGCAGTTGGATCACCAAGTCGCTCGACCTGATTATATCCTTTCCCTATTATAGTATTCTTATGAACCACGATCGCTCCCACAGGAACTTCGCCTTCTTCAAACGCCTGTTCAGCTAACATTACTGCTTTTGCCATAAATTGTTGATGAGCTTGCCACAAAGGTTTGTTTAAATTATCCATTTAACTTGATTGAAGAGTTCGGTTTTGCCTACCTTCGTGCAAATTAATTCAATTCCCATGCAAAAAGTAGAAGAAAGTATAAAAGAGTATCTGCTCGAAAACATCCGAACTATCCCGGATTTTCCAAAACCCGGAATCCAATTCAAAGACATCACCACATTGCTTGCAGATAAAAAAGCTCTCCAGCTCACCTCTATCTTGCTATGTGAGCCTTTCAGGGATCAGGAAGTTGATTATGTGGTCGGTCTGGAATCGCGTGGGTTTCTATTTGGAACCAATATGGCACAAGACTTGAATGCTGGTTTCATCCCGGTAAGAAAGCCCGGTAAACTCCCTCACCATACTATTTCTGAAACTTACGCGCTGGAATACGGAGAAGACTCACTTGAGCTTCACAGCGATGCTTTCAATAAAGGAGCTAAAGTAATTATCCACGACGACCTGATTGCAACCGGAGGATCCGCCGGGGCAGCAACTCGGTTAGTGGAGCGGCTCGGGGGGGAAGTAATCGGCTATTCCTTTATCCTGGAGTTGAGTTTTTTGAATGGGAGAGAGGCATTAAGTAAAACAGCACCGGTCGAATCTATAATTATTCTGTAAGCCAGAAACAAAATCGGGTTATAGGTCTATAATTGATTGAACCATTATTTAATCAAGGAGGACCAGATGACTATTCAAAAAAAATCCACGCTGGCTTTTGTTTTATTAACCACTTTTTTTTTACAGGCTTGCACTAAGTCGCTGGTCGTAAAAAATGTTAACTATGCCCAGCAAATCGAATCCGTTTTAATTCCGGATGCAGATGGAAATGTAACCGATGTCCGACACGGACTGAGTTACTCTATTCTTCCCTTTCAGTACGAAGAGTTTAATGACTCAACTACCGTAAAAGTATCTGAAGTACGAATGATCAGAAATCACCAGGGCTACTATTTTATCACAGCAGATAAATTTAAACATGTGTATGTGATGGCTCCTAAACGAGGAGAATTGAAGCTCGAACGAAAGATCCTGGTTGACGAAGAAGGGTTATTATCGCCGGCCTTTAACTGGAGAGAACCCGTTGTTCAATTAATTGACAACACAAACAACGTGGTAATACTATTAAATGAAAAGGGAATTTATGTTGAGGAGGTAACATCATGAAAAAGCAAAACAGAACCATCATATACATTTGCACACTATTTTTTGCACTCACATCAAGTGTTTTTGCACAGGAAAGTGATCATCAAATAAAAACAGATTTCGAAACTAAATACACCTCTCTCGAGGAAAGCCTGAATACCGCTTCTAGTGTAAACGAGGTGGATAGCTTGAAGGCTGAGATCGATTCTCTTATTATACAATTTGAATCTCACCGTAAGCTTCTTGATGTTGCGTTATATCCCCAATCGTTTGAACATGAGATCAATGCGATAATTCAAGAAGTAAATTCTGCAGAACAACGATTATTGATCATTGAAAACCAAAGTGAACGTTTGGCTGAGTTAAGCAGGGAAGTAGCGGTTTATAAGTCTGAAATTTCATTTCTGAATTCCCGTGCTGATTCTCTTCGTAAAGCCATTGCGCTTTCTATGGAAAGTGAAGAGCGCCTTGCAACGCTTGTGAAGCGTTACCGCCAGAATCTCGAACGCAGAGATGAAATAATTATGGATGTAGTTGACTCATTAATGGTTACATACAGCGGAATGAGTATGGCGAAAGTAGAAGAAATTGCCGGGAACGTCGAATCCGGCCGAATTTCAACAAGCGATAATCCTCTCGAAATGATTGAGAATATTATAGAAGAGAACACTGAGTATGCCGCATCAGCAAATCGTGCTTTATCCGTGGAAGATCATCTCAGAATGTATGCCGTTCAAAATCATTTTGAAGATACCTGGAGTAAGATTGGGCATAGATTAATTACTGCCTATGCTGGTGATAAAAGGTCTGAATGGAATACCCGTATCAATGAAAAAATGAGAGACTGGCGAATGACTACTTCTCAGAAAATGTGGAATTCTATGGATCAATATCTTGAGTTCTCTGAAGTAAATCTCGGAGCCTTTGACAATAATTATAGCTTTTTTGTAGCATTGGATAATTTTGTAAGAGAGGCAAAGAAAAAGAGTGAAGACGAAATCATTTCTTCTGAAAGTTACCAGGATTACCTGAGATTCCAGGACTTTTGGTCTGATAAAATCAAAAACGAATGGAGTAATTTAATTCAGGATGCTGATGTACTTACTGTAGCCCAGATTTCTTCTATTGATGATCAATTAAGTGGTTGGGAGTACGAGTCCCGCCCGATTCACCCTTTCTTGATTGTGTTACTGGTATTATCGGCCGTTTCTTTGATTGGTTTTTCATTGGCGATGTTCAAAACGAAGAAAGCCTGAGATTGCAAAAAATGATTAAAAGCCGCGCTCTTAAGTGTGGCTTTTTTTATATACTCCTTTTAATTAATTAAAAGGAAACCATGAGAAAAAAACTTAAAGTCTGTATAGCAATATTTGCAATATTCGTAATCACCCCAAGTTTCTCCTTTGCTTTTCAGACGGAGCCAACTACGTTGATCTTTGTTCGACATGCAGAACGTGCTGAAGACGGAACACGAAATCCCCCAATTAGTGACGAAGGAAAACAGAGAGCAGTAAACCTGTTTGATGCGCTTTCAGAGTTTGAAGTGAAAGCTATTTACAGTACTCCTTACAAGCGTACCAGAATGACGGCTACGCCTACAGCTGATTCACTTGGTCTTGAAATCCAGGAATATGGTTTTGATGACATCACTGGGTTTCTTAGTGGGTTAATAGCTGAACATGCAGGATATACAGTACTAATTGTTGGTCACTCAAATACCACACCTACTCTTACTAATATGGTATTAGGAGAGGATAAATTTGAGCAGTTAGAAGAAACAGAATATGGAGATATGTTTATTGTTAAGACTTCAGAAATGGGTTCGGGAAGTATAAGATTAGCTGAGTTTTAATACCCTTTCGGTTGAGTTTTAGTCAATTATATTTTTTTAGTTATTTTGTGAGGTCTATCTTAAAGAAAAAATGCATCTACATCTAACTGGCTCCATCATAAAACAAGTCGAGAGCATCATTCAATATGCGATTGAATACGAAGTCAGTGATATCCATATAGAACCCTTCGAAAAAAGTTACCGATTAAGGTATAGGTTAGATGGTGTCCTTCAGGAAATAGCTCAACTTCAAGTGAATCAAAAAGAGGCGTTGGTTTCACGTGTTAAAATAATGTCCAATCTGGATATCGCAGAAAAACGAAGGCCACAGGACGGAAGGATTAAAGTGCGATCGAAAAAAGGAATCGATATCGATCTGAGGGTTTCAACTTTACCTACTCAATACGGCGAAAAAGTGGTAATGAGAATCCTGGATAAGAGCCATCTTAATCTGGAGCTTGAATCCTTAGGGTTTGAAGGAGGTGTCCTTTCAAAGTTCAGAAAAGGAATTCATAATCCTTATGGAATGATACTGGTCACTGGGCCAACAGGTAGTGGAAAAACAACTTCTCTGTATGCAGCCTTAAATGAGTTAAATACTCAGGAAGTGAATATCACGACTATTGAAGACCCTATTGAGTACAACCTTGAAGGAATCAACCAGACTCAGGTTCACGAAGAAATAGATCTGACGTTTGCAAACATATTGCGCTCGATACTCAGACAGGACCCAAATATTATTATGGTTGGCGAAATCCGTGATAAAGAAACGGCAGAAATTGCAATAAGATCATCGTTAACTGGTCACCTGGTCTTTTCAACATTACATACCAATGATGCAGCTTCCGCAGTTTCAAGGCTTACAGATATGGGTATAGAACCTTTTCTTGTTACTTCTTCAGTTCGATTGGTTATGGCTCAACGATTGGTACGAAAGATATGTCAGAATTGTAAAGAAACAGATCTCCCGGAATCTTCTCTGGTTAAAGAATTAGGGCTTGACTTGAAGAAGACCACCTTTTTTAAAGGGAAAGGTTGTGAGGTATGCAACCAAACCGGATATAAAGGGCGAGTTGCTCTTATTGAATTACTGGAAATGGATTCAGACCTATCTGATAAGATTCAATTAAATTCCAACGCAGGAGAAGTCAAGACACTTGCACTTAAAAAAGGGATGGTCTCACTCAGAGAGGTTGGTGTTCAAAAGGTAAAAGAAGGGTTAACAACGGTTGAAGAGATTTATCGGGAAACGGTACTTTGAAATCATAAGTGTAAGTTCAATAAAAATTTTCTATTCTCTACAGGTATAAAATAAAGAGACCTGTCTAATGAGAGTTAGTATAAAAATAGTTGTAGCCTTATTAATTAGTTTAAATAGCCTAAGTGGCTACGCACAGGTTTCTGGGGATTCAACAGAAATAACAGGACGCCAAGAGTACATTAGCTATCTCAAATCCATCATTGATTCAAATAAGGTTCAGCTAAATCCGGAGAGCATACCAGAAAACCTATATCAAAAGGTTGAAAACCTCAATGTGAGTAATATAGACTCCAGAGACTTCCTTCGGGCACTTGGTCGGCAATACGATCTCAACTTAATTGTAGATAATGCCATAAACCGGCAAGTAACACTTCGACTTTCTGATGTATCTGTGATTGAAGTGCTTATCTTTGTTTGTCAGGAGTACAACCTCTTACTTACTCAAACAGGACAAGTATTTCGGGTTCGGGAATACAATGAGCCCGAACCGGACCCTATTATTGCAGAACCGATTATAAATTATGAGAACGAATTTCTTTCTGTAGATCTTGAGGAAGTAGAGCTCTCAGTTTTTACCCGTGAACTAACCCAGGCAACCGGGCAAAATATAATTATCCGAAATGGGGTAAGAGGAACACTTTCCGGGTACCTGAACAACGTACAGTTTGAAAATGGCTTGAATATTCTTCTTTCAAATAATGGGTATTCTTTAAGAGAGAAAGATGGCATCTATATCATAGACCGCCTTGGGTTTACAGGAGGAGAGGAAGGATCTGGTTCTAATTTCTGGGTGTCCATGGAAAATGGAATGATAAATTTGGACGTAGTTAATGCTCCGGTAACCGATGTGATCAGGGAAATTGGCTATCAGAGCGATGTTAATATGATTACGTATGGCTTACCCAATACTAGTATTACCGCGAAGGCTAATGATTTAACCATTGATCAGGCACTTACGTATATTTTTCGGGGAACCGAGTTTACGTACAGAAAAGAAGGGGAGATGTACATCCTTGGTGATAAGAACACAAGTGGAATTGCATCCAATAAATTAATCCGGCTAAAGCATATTCGTTCAGACGTTATAGTTGAATTAATTCCTGAAAGCATTATCCAGAACGCCAGTGTGCAGGTTATCAAAGAACAGAACGGACTTATGGTGATCGGTACTAATGATGTAATTGTAGAACTAGAAAACTTCATTGAGCAAATCGATTTCCCGACTCCTCAAATTATGATCGAGGCATTAGTGGTGGATGTAAATACATCCGATATGTATCAGTTAGGGTTATCCTTAGCACAAGGTGGTGCTCCCGATAGCAGTTTTTTTAATCCCTTTAGTATTCTATTTGGTCAGGGAGCAGATCAGCAGGGAGGACTCTCTGTGCAAGGTTCCGGTCAGGATGTTAATAATGCATTTTTAAGTGGGGGGAACCTATTTGGTGTTCAGAATTTAGGGAGAATGCCGCAGGATTTCTTTTTCAGAATTCAGGCGCTGGATCAGGAGGGATTGGTTAGCGTACGATCACGTCCACAGATCTCTACGCTAAATGGACATACCGCCAGCATTGAGATTGGAACGACACAGTACTTTTTACTTACTTCTACTACTCCGCTTCAGTCTCCAAACCAGATTGTAACTCAGGAATCACAACGCTTTGAATCGATTGAGGCAAACGTATTATTGGAGATCACTCCATGGGTAAGTGCATCTGGAGATGTAACAGTGGAGGTGCATCCTGAGTTTAATACCCCTGTGGGAAGCTTTAATGCAGATATTCCGCCTACCATAAATAGTAGAGTACTCGACTCTACCGTACGATTAAAAGATGGAGAAACGATCATTCTTGGAGGTCTCATTCAGGAAAGCGAAAGCGAGAATATCAATAAAGTCCCAATACTCGGGAATATTCCACTGCTAGGGAGATTGTTTAGAAACAAAAGCACAAGCTTGATGAAATCGGAGTTAGTGATTTTTATTACTCCCCATGTGTTTTATGGAGATGGTAACGACAATGCCAGATGGAATAGTTTAAGAGAAGAGTTAAACATAGATAACTAAAAAGTATGCTAAAAATCCCTTTCATTGAGCATACGGGAATAGGTTTAGAGATTACCGATGAAGTAATACGCTGGGTAGAAATCAATCGGTTTGGACAAAGATTGAGTTTGAAGTCATCTGGAGAGATTGTTCATAACAATAGCGATGCTTCTTTCCTTGGGGCAATCGAAAAGTTTAAAGAGCAAATTGAATCTGATGCATACCATCTGGGAATAACTGTACCGGAGGCTTTACTTGATGTTTATGTGGAAGAAGTTCCTTATTCAGAAGAAGAAAGTGAGACCGGGCAATGGATCACTCAAAAGGAGAAAGAGCTTCTGGAAGGTCATAAGGGAGAAGGGCAGCTTATACTGCACCATCTTGTTCAGTTAGATGAAGACAACAAACGATGTATATTTCAAATTGTGGATGGTGATTTAATCGGCAGGTACAAGACTTTACTATCGGAGATGGATCTATTTCCGTTATATGTGGGAACTGGATTATTGGAGAGTGGGTATTCTCAGATCTATAATCCGGATTTTTTAAAAGAGATCTCTTCAGTAGTTCAATATCTGAATAAAAATGGATACTTGACTGTATTTGAAAAAGGATTAGTTAAGAATGTATATGAGATTGGATCAGCCAGTAAAACAGATACAGATTTCATTCTTAATGAAGCTCATTCCTATCTCCAAACCGAGGAAGCATCAACAGATCTGGCTTTAAATTCTATTTCAATACAATTTGCTGTTTATGAAGCAGATATAAATCCTGAGAACGGAACCCTTAAAAGGCAACTTCAGAAAGCAATTCCTTTTAAAGGAAAAAAAGGGTTGGAAGAAACTCCGGGTGAGTATCTGCTAAGTATCGGTACTATTGTACGATTGTTCTTTCCTGGATTAGATGCTTTCAATTATGCTGAACCCTCTGAGATTGACACAGGAATTTTGGTTCATGATAAAAAAGAAACCATGCGGCTCGGAGTTATGCTTTTTGCTCCTCTCATAATCTTTGCTTTATTCACTTATGCATTAAATAAAATAGTGGATTACAGGCTGGTTGAAAGTAACCAGGTAATGGAACAGATAGGAGATAAGATTGAAGAAGTCACGGAGAAAAGAGAACTACTTGTCGAGACCAGAGATCGTTTTGTGGAAGCCCGTTCCGTCCTGGAAGCCAAAGAACCGATTGCTTTTATTTTTGAGCAAATCGGGACACATATACCAGAAGACATGTGGTTGATGAACCTGTCAGTAGCTAATCCTTCTGAAGCCCAGTACCAACAAGTACGGGTTTCAGGCTACTCAGGAAATGAGAATTCAATTTCTTTATTTTTAAATCGCCTGGAAGAAAGTGATGGTGTTCAGCAAGCGTCACTCATTCTATCTGAGAAAGTAGAAGCTTCATCAAACAGGTCTCCGCTAAGTGCGGGCCTGATAGGAGCGACACGATTTGAACTCTTGATTCGTTTTTCCAATCCATGAAAACAACTCACGTATATAGTTGGAAGATTATAAGCGGGTTTTTATTCCTGTTATTTATCGGTATGCTGGTATTTGGTTTATTACCCTTTGTAGTTGATGTGTATGAAAAGCAGAAAGTTCTCAGTTTTCAAAACGAACAGATTGAGCTGATGGGTAATTGGAAAACTCAACTTTCTGAATTGGAAGATAAGCAGAAGATTTTGGAAGACAGGCTCTCGAAAATGGTTGTAGAGTTGGTTGAAGAAGATGAATTTTCAAGAATTGTAGAGCAGCTGTTCTCTGAAGCCAGAACAAGTTTTGTTAGCATCAAAAGAATCCAACCCGGAAGTGGTGATATTAATGGCGAATATCAATCCAGAGAAATTTCTGTAGAAGTTTCTGGCTCATATCACAGCATTGCCCGTTTTGTAAATAGGGTAGAACAGAATGGGTTTATGATTGAGGTCAGGAATCTGGACATTGAAAAAAAGGGCCAGGGGAATATTCTTGATGGCGTTATAAATCTTGAAATAACGATGTTGAGGAGTTAGATGAAAGATTTTCTGGAAACAACTTTAGGTAAGATCATACTCGGAGTAGTAGTGGCTGTGATATGGGGAGTCAATGTATTCAATTTTTCTGAAATGTCTGGAAACTCCGACACCCAATCGATTCAGCAGGTGCAGGATATCGATATGGATGCACTAACTATTCCCGATAAAGTAAGCTATTCCTATTCCTCAACAGCCAGAGATCCATTCAGAAGTAGTACAGTTCAACCCGAGACAGAAGATATATCCAGACAAGAACCGGTACCTCCTAACTATGTAGAGCCTGAATTAGTATTGGCGGGCATTTTTGACGGAATGGCGGTGATATCTGATAATTTTGGACAATCTTTTTTTGTGGAAGACGGAGAAATATTTAAAGATGGAATCCTTGTTAAAAAAATTGTTCAGGACTCAGTAATTCTTGAATACAAACAAAGAAATCTTATACTCAAATTAAACTGAGAAAAGCGATGAAGAAACAATTAAAGCAAATCATTAAATCCGAAGATGGGTTTTCCTTAACCGAGTTATTGATTGTACTCGCAATCATAGGAATATTGATTATGATTGCAGTTCCGTTGTATCAAAACGTAACCACGAGGGCTAAAACAACAGAGGCAAAAACACAATTAGCTTTTCTACATACGCTTCAGAGAGTGTACCACCTGGAACATGATACATACGCTGCTGACTTTACTGCAATAGGCTTTGAGCATGAAAAAATGATTACGGAAGGAGGGAGAGCCCGGTATACCATTGAAATCGAAAGTGCTGGTCCTGCTGGGTATGTAGCTTCTGCCACTTCCATCATAGACTTTGACAATGATGGGGTATTTAACAAATGGCAGGTAGACGAAGAAGGAACGGTAGAGCAGGTGATTCCTGATTAGTACTTTGCTCTTCGAACTAAGCATAGCAATTATTACCGGAGCCATTGGGAGCTACTTCTGCTTTTTTAATCCTGCTTTGCTATCAGGAAATATAGTCGAGCTTCAATCTACAAAGCTGAAATGGATTGCTACCGTTTTCTCTCTTATCTGTTCCATTTCATTTCTCTTTCTTGTAGCATCTGAAAATCACAACAAATGGCTAGAGGTTAGCTTCTTCTTAGTACTCTATTTCATTTCAGTAACTGATTTATACAGTAAGATTATTCCAAATAAGTTAGTTTTTCTTTTGTTAATTCTATCAGCTATTCAATTATACTTTCACTTTGATGCAGAAAGGATAGTAGCATTTGGTTTGATTACTGTACTCCTAATTGCCCTCAATTTATTAGCTAACAAATACTTTGGTAAACTACTTTTTGGGTGGGGTGATGTAAAATTAATTGGTGTTCTCTCCCTAAGCGTAGGATGGGAAATTGTATGGGTTGTTTATATCGCTTTAGTTCTTGGAGGTTTACTCTCAATAATTGGGGTACTCGCAAAAAAAATCTCCCGAAACTCGAAGATTCCATTTGTTGTTTTTCTTTTTTTTGGGATGCTGATCTTGCATTTAGAGATTATAGGTAGTCTTTTTTACCTCTAACTATCTATACATTAAGAATTTTCTGTTAAGAGGTTGCAGGTTTATTAAGGTTTTTTAATGTTCAGGTATACCTAAACTTAAATACAAGAGATGATGAAAAAGAGATCGATTTTGCTAGTAATAATAGCAGTGCTAAGTCATTCTGCTATAGCTCAGGTCTATGAAGCGAAAATAAATGGAGGGAATGAAGCTGATGGAATAATGAATTTCCTAAGCGGAATAGGAGGAACAAGTTTTACTGGGGATGCAAATTACCAGGTTAATCTTATGCTTGTCCCCGCAGGGGGAGATTTAGATTTTCCAATCGTACTGAGTTATAGTAGCGGTTCTATAAAAGAGAATCTGAGATCCGGAAGTGTTGGATTCGGATGGAATATTAACATTATGAATGAAGTTACCCGGTCGGTAAATGGAGTTGTGGATGAACAAGACGATGCTTGGTTTGGTCAACCAAGTACAAACGAATTCTATTTAGGCGGGCAGACAAGTAATTGGTCGCACTACTCAACTCGAGATGGAGCCTTCAAAGGGGGAGTTATTCATGATGGTGCAGTAGATGCTGATGAATGGGATAGCTATGTGGTTTCTACCCCTTATGGAACATCGAGCATTGTTCCAATTGAGGATAATGGGCAGCTGGGTTCAAGTTTAGAATACTTTATGGAAAAACCCTTTAAAAACTGGATTGTTAGTTATCAGCAATTTAATGGTACAGATGATGAGTTTGATCATGATCAATACGTTAAAAATTTCATCAAAAGTTTTGGAATCAAAGATGGAACCGGGAAGACATTCACATTTGATAAGCCATACTTTTTAAAAATTCAGGAATATAAAAATGGTGGAATAAGTAGAGCGAATACGGATGCCTTTTATAAATATCCTATTAGCTGGAAGATGACCAAGATTGAGAGCCCAAATTCAAATAATGAAATAACATTTCATTACAATGACTATGCTCATGGTGAAGAGGGAAATACACCTATTCAATTCTCATATCTACATGATATGATTTCTTTAGGTGGTCAACCTTATGGTAGAAGTACAAGTACATATATTCCTAATTCATCATCATCTAGTTATGGAGGATTAAACTCTTATTTATACTATGACAAATCATATCTCGATTATATTGAGACCGAGTCTCATACAGTTGACTTAGTATTTATTGATGACATTAATAACATTGGGGATGACGGGATTAAGTCTAAGCTACTTCAATACATTATCTTAAAAAAGAAGGGGACAAATGAAGTAGTGAAAAAAGTAAAATTATCTTACCTAGATTCCATACATGATGGGAATGGTTTAGGAGATTCTAGAGAGGTTACATTACTTTCCAAAATCGAAATCATTGATGTTGAAAATTCTTCAAATACACTTGATTACGATTTTACCTATTATTCTAATAATGCAAATGAACCTGTGGATTGGTTTGGGTACATAGGGACTAATAACTTATTAAAAACTATAAATCCTCCTACAGGCGGAACTGTTACTTATAATTATGAAGAACGTAGATATCAATATTATCTAAGTATAGGTTATAATGGTTCAAATAATTTTGCTAAGCAAAATTATGTTTCCTCAAGTACTTCTAATTCCGGGGACGCATATTTAGCTGGTACTAGAATTTCTTCGATAGTCATTGATGAAGGTGCGAATAACCCTTCGATATATAAATATTATGATTATGGAGAAGGGATCCGAACAGAACCAAATGCAAGGGCTCTAATTAGAAATGGTGGAGTAGTAAATGGTTCTGATATACTTATAGGGTCAATAGGACATCGGTGGGTATCAGAACTTATATCTGATAATATTACTGTTAGCTATTTCACAAATAGTTTATCATTACCGGGTGATGTGCCCTGTCCAGCTGGAGTTACGGCTTGTAACAGTGTAGATGAAAAAGAAGCATTCTCAGTTTATTCGGGCGTACATTCAAATCTCACAAATCCTGGTCAGGTTTTGTACGAACCCTACTCAAAAGCTTATGGAAGGATTTATAAAATTGAAAAAGGGTTAGCTCATCAAGGTCAATTATTCCAAAATTATATTACAATTGAAACAGATTGGGAGCTCCTACCATCTGATTATAGTTTCCCTATGACAGTAAGCAGTGATGTCTTTACCAGGACCAGTTCTTTTTTTGTGTACAAAAGTAAAGAGAAAACAGAGTGGGACCCTGCTTACAGTAATGATAAGATTTTAGAAACCTATTATGTGGATTATACAAATGAGGGTTTGTGTGAAACAGAATCTTCTTATTGTCGTCCGGAGTTTTCGGAAGATTATGGTTTCGTAACAGGACCTAAGTATATTGTTAGTTTTTATAATGGGAATACACATCCTATCATTACTGAAAACCAATACTTGCTTTTCAATAACTCTACTGCTAGAGGCCTTTCAATAAATATGATAAACTATTCAAACGGGAGTTTGAGCTTAATAGATGCTTCTAATAATGCTGATGCAGTTTATAATTCGATAAACACATCTATGATTAATGATACATATCCTTTGTTAAAATCAAATTTTTCTACGCTTAATTTAAAGATAGAAGGAGGCACCTACACAAAATGGAATACAAATGGAGATGGTTTTTTGAGACCCCGATCAGTTTGGAATTATGAATCTCCAAATTTGTCGAGAACTACATCAGGGAGCTTAACATTGCCAACAACTAGTAATGCATTAGAAACTCTTACTTATGAACATTACGACGGTTTTGGGCATCCTCTTGAAGTAAAGAACGCCGCTGGAATTTATACAAGCTATGACTGGACCGAAGATGGGGTACAATCAACTGGTATTTTCCAAAATGCACAAAAGGAAAAAATCTATGCGCATAGCTTTGCTTATGATGGTTTAGGGGATTGGGTATTTAAAAATCGGTTAGATCCAGGTGGAACAATTATTGATGTTACGGATGGTAAATTACGCATTTCTGACGATGGTGCGGTAAATGGGGAAAGAGACAGAGTAGTATATAAGCACCCATCTGAGATATCAGGAACGGTAGTCTGGGAATTTGATGTCCAGATTGCTAACTCAGATAACTGGGGATTACTTTTTGGGAGCGGGGGGAGTAGTTGGAATGATTGGTCCGCCGGAGGTACTGAAGCTGCGGTTTGGGCAGCAATTAAGGATGAAGATTTTCTCTATTACGACCGAAACCTGAGCCAATATGTAGAGGCGAAAAGTAATCTGGAGATTGGAAAAACGTATAGCTTTAAAATAGTTATGAACTCTTCGACTGACAGAGTTGATTATTATATTGATGGGGAGCTTGTAGGAGATGATATAATTTACGCCAAGTACTCTTCTTCAGGTATACAAGAATTAATGTTTGCTAATTTTGGTCATACTACATTATCAGATTCATGGTATATAGATAATGTTCGGTTTTATCCTGAATACGCTCAGGCTCAAACTCAGGAAGTAGATAAATCAGCATTAAAAGCTGTAGCAATTAAAAATGTTGCTGGTATAACTACTAGATATGATTACGATGGTTTTAACAGACCCTCAGAAATACATAATGCGAACGATTATAAAACTAATTCTTTCGATTATAACTATACAAAGTCCCAATCTGGGTTCTCTAGTTCAAATCCAAATAGCATTATAACTACATCTCATTATTCAGGTGGTGATTTAATTAACAAACTATTTTATGATGGAGTAGGACGTGATATACAATCGCATGTAGTTGGTGGAAATAAAACCATAATAACCGAAAACCGATACAATGAAAAAGGCGAATTAGAGGTAACCTCAAGACCAATTGAATTATCTAGTCAGAATACATATAAAACAAATCTTCTTGAAGGAACAGGTACTTTTTCAGCTCCTGGACAGTTGTACTCGAATTCAGCAGTCCAGGACTACTGGGACAGCCAAAGCGGCATAACGACAAATGACGCAAACTATGGATACTCTTTCTCTAGTTACGACAATTTGTCAAGGCCTATAAAAACAACACTACCTGGTTACAACTGGAGGCATGGTCAAGGAAATGAAATAGAGTATTTATATGATTTCAATTCTTCTTATGAAGGTATTGCAACTCAAAATATGTCATGGTCTTCTGGAAAACTTACACGTAAGGTTACTACCGATCCAAGTGAGAAAAAGAAAGTAGAATATGTAGATTATTTAGGAAGAGTAATCGCATCAGGAACAGATATCAATTCGGATGGCAGATTAAAACGATCTGATGATGATCTGGTTACTGAGTTTGAGTATGATCTTCGGGGGAACCTGATAAGAACAGAAGACCCAAGAGATCTTGCAACTACGTATACATATAACACTCTTGGCCAGTTAGTCGAAAAAAAGCTTCCGGATCAGGAGTACTCAAATAAATATTGCTATGATGATATGGGAAGGTTAAGGTTTCATCTAGATCCAAATGATACGGCAGATCCATTCTTATACTACGAAAATCACTACGACTATATTTATTATAAATATGATGATTTTGGAAGAGTAATAGAAGTTGGACAACAACAAGGTTTTAACACTTCTAATCCAACTGAAACCTCTTTTAATTGGGCATGCAATTCTTCAACTTTCTTAAATGATCAGAATGAACCAAACTCTTCAATAAAAGTTCGTGCAGAATACTTTTATGATGGAGATGGGGCGTATTCAGGAGCCAGAAACCTGACAGCAAAACTTACTAAGGTAAGGTATAATGAGTACGATGAGTATTACGTCTCAACAACATATGGATATACCTATTACTCGTACAATGAATTAGGATTAGTGGAATGGGTAGTTCAGGATATTCCCGGGCTTTCTAATGATATAAAAATCACCTACACCTACGATGAACTAGGGAGACTCACCCAGATGGGATACAATGTGACCAATTCAACAGATGATCATTATTATTGGTATGAGTATGATGGTTTCGGAAGATTAAGATACGTTTATTCAGATACGGACTCTAATCCTTCTGGTCGAATTAAAGAAGCAGAATACAGTAGTTATCTCGCTGATGGAAATGTTGTGCAGACCAAGCTAGGGAATTCAAATGTACAGACTATTGATAATACCTATACCATCCAAGGATGGATTAATACTATAAACTCAGAATACATTTTATATTCAACAGATAAGTTTGGACTCAACCTTGATTATGAGTTGAATGGTAATATCTCTCTTCAGAAATGGGCGCAAGCAGGTAAAGATGCTTCTAAGATAGTTCAATATGCGTATACCTACGATTCGGCAAACCGTCTTACAGCTGCAAATTATACCAATACCTATGGAGCAGCAACAGATGATGATAATAACGGGTACGACGTAACTTATACTTATGATGACAATGGCAATATGTTAACCGCTGTTAGAAAAAGCGCGGGCTATTATTCCTATCCGCAGCAAAGTTTGACTTCAAGTACCATAAGCGGGTCGAGTAACCGATTAAGTACATATAGCGTACAAAATGGACCTACTTCCCCGGTTAGCTATTCCGTAGTTTATGATGCCAATGGAAATATGAAAAATAACCGATACACCAATGCAGTATTCGATTGGCGTAACCTGATGACAAAAGTAACAAAAGGTGGAACTACGATTCGCTTTGGGTACGATATGGATGGGAACAGAACCATGAAAGAAGTGGTTGGAGGAGTTAAAACAAACTATATAAGAGGGGCAAACGGAGAAACTCTGGCTATTTACGAAAATGGTTCCAGAAAATTTGTAAACCTGATAAATCCGAGTGGCGAAATCCTTGGTACGTACGATGGAAGTGAGAGAAGATACTTCTTAAAAGATCACTTAGGTACGGTTCGGGCTACCGTAGACCAAAGCGGTAATATTGACGGCTATGATGACTACTACCCATTTGGGCAAGTAATGCCGGGCCGTTCTTCTAATTCTTCCAATCCTACCGATAATTATAAATATACCGGGCATGAAAGAGATGACGAGGGGAGTTTAGGTCTGGATTATGCTGGTGCAAGAAATTATGATTCAATTCTTGGGAAATGGACAGGAATAGATCCTTTAAATCATCAAGTAGACCCTAATGAATATCTTTATCATTCAGTTTCACCTTATAATTATACATTAAATAACCCAATTTCGAACTTTGATCCAAATGGGCTTTGGGTTATTACAATACAGTATCAGGTGAGAGGTCAGTTTTTTGGGAGTTTATCAGGAACAATTGGTATAGCTCTAGATGATGATTATAACGTTGCACTTTTTTATACAGTAGGTGGAGGTGGAGGATTAGGAGCAGGAGTTTCCGCTGGAATTGAAGGTACCCTATTCCCTGGGATGGATACCATTGATGAACTGAAGGGTGGTGGAGTTTCCTTTGCTGCATATGCTGGAATTTATGGAGGTATTGGAATAGAGTTTAATACCACATTTGGCTGGTGGAATGGATCAGGAGGCTTTGGATCGCCAGATTGGGATCAAGCTGGAGGATCAATTAGTCTATATGGAATACCATCAACAGCAGCTTTGGGAGCTGGTTCTACAGTTGAAATATCATACACTGGTTTTCTTTTCGAAGGAAACGTAGCAAAGGGTTGGGATGAATTTATTAAAAGGTTGAAAGATATCTACGGGTTTGAAGAAGAAGAAGCAAATGCTTTTGTTGAACAATTAAAATTTATTCAAAATGAAGCAAATCGAGCTGAAAGGCGAAATAATTGGTATCATAACCTTCAAAGAAATGTAAATAATGGATGTAAGGATAGTGATGGATTATACACTGCTAGTTGTAATTAAGTTAATAGATTTAACGCCTGTACTATTCGTAATAGGAATGGTATTACTCGGTATTTGGTCATTTAATCTTATGTATAATTTGGTCGGTCTTGAAAAAAAAGAAGCACTAGAACTTAAGAATAAGATCAATGATGGGAGTTATAAACCATATTTAAAAAAGATAAAAATTTTAGGTTATACAGCTCTATTACTAGCAGTATTTTTTTATTTATTTTCAGCGATTTTGGAATAATTTCTATTATAATAGATCTACTTTATAAAAAGATTCAGTAGAATATAGACTAAAATTAAAGTATGGAGAGTAGTAACAATGGTAAGAAGTTTTAATAATAGGTGGAAGGAATAGCTACTCATCGAATACTTGGTGGGGTGAATATGACGGGAGTAGGCAATGAGAATAATTTTTAGTCTAATTTTAATTTTGATAATTATAAATCTTTATAGTGCATATAGGGATGGGAAAATATTTGCAATATATGGAATGGAGGTTGTCAATAAGGAGGAAGATATTAATTCTTTTAGAGCAGTAGTTGTTGGATATATCTTTGCTCTTATTATGGGTGTTTTTGCACTTATTTATAATCTATTAGGGTTAAACCAATAGTATTTGTTAGCCCTTAGATTTTTTGGATCTTAACTAGTACTTGCAGTTATTCTTTAAGTAAGCTGACGAAATAATTGGTTTGTTGCAAAAGGGTCAAACTAAAGCCGATAAAGATCTGAATCATGGCCCGCTTCTTCGTCGAAATTTAAACACATCCTGCAAGGACTCATATGGACTATATACAGCAGAATGCAGATAAAATAATTTATTATACAGGGTATTTATTTGGACTAGGTGTAATAAATTTAATCCTTTGGAATATAATTACTATTACAAGAGGTCTAGGTCTTACTAAAGAAGAACTGGAAGAATATAAGCTGAAATTAAAGCAAGGAAAGCAGGAGCGATGGCTAAGAAACTTGAAAAAAAGTGTATTTCTTTTAATTGGAAGTGGTTTGATAATATACTTTTTTGGGCTAATAATTAGATAATGTCCTGTGGTTAAATTTGGGTTTAATCAGTAGTGTATGAATTAATTGTGTTAAAGAATCTAAAATATATAAATATTAATTTACACCTAAGTATAAATTATCTAATACTTTTTCTTATGAAAAAACATAAAAGATATGCTACACTATTTATTATTATAGCATCCTTTTTTTGATGGGGTGTGATTTGTTGAGTAGTAAAAATGGAAGAGATAAATGTACTCCGAATTCGAATAGTAATGGTCTTATCAGAGCGAGTTTGGCCCTCATCGAGGTCTTTTCAAGACCATCAGTTCAACTTTATACTATTGATTTTCGTGGTGCCAACAGAACGGTTACTCATAAAGATTCAATCTTTTTTTCTCTTCCTCAATTAAGCCCCGATTCAAGCAAAGTATTAGTGTTGGTCGATCCTGGGTTTACAGATGTAGGATTTGAATTGTATTTAATGAATTCAAATGGGGCAGATTTTGAACTGGCGGATGATGTTTCCGATGCTTCTACGATCATTGCAGCAGGCGGTATTGTGACCGCCCCATTTACGGGTGGTAGTTCCCTTACCGTTACTGGGTATGCGTTGGCTGTGGGCACGGCTGCAGATGCAACATCTACCGTTGTAAAAGGAGTTGATGCGATGGCCTTGATGGTTCTTCTGAAGTAGCTCTTAATCAACTTAACCTCGTTCCATAGCTTGGCTATGGAATGCCAACCTGAGGCTCTGCCACAACTAAGAAAGAGAGGATAAAATACAGGACGAGCCTTTGCACTAGGTTCCACTGCAAAGCTACGGAACTAGAAGGAAAGCGGACGCAGTAAAACTTTTTACAAGATAAAGTATGAACTAACTTTAATTGGTTGAGGCAGAGCCTCAACGTCGGATTCCGCAGCAGAGCTACGGAACCAGATTAAAATTTAACCTCGTTCCGAAGGTCCACCTTCGGAATGAAGTACTTGAAGCTCCAGCTTCTAATTACAAAATAAACAGTCATCATCCCTTCAATAACTCTATGAATTGTAGTATCATAGAGTGTGAAATGGTTCAAAGATATACTCCAGAAAGAAGAAGGTTCGGCATTGGCAACAGTGTTAATAATTTCTGTGATTATTTCATTATTTATTAGTTCAATTTTATCAGGGATACTTCTTCAGTCCCGGTTTATTCAGAGAGAAGTGAATAGCTTTAATGCCTTATATGCTGCCGAGGAAGGAGTGTATCGATTTCTTAATAAATATTCTTTCACAGAGAACTTTCAAAATAACCAGAAAGTCATTGTATCAAATGGAACAGAAGTCGATATAGCAGCCTCTCCATTTGGCGGTTTTATAGATATTCAGTCTAAAGCCACGGTGTCAGGTCAATCCAGAACGATTCGTGTATTGGCAGGAAGCCAAAATCTAAGTCTATCGGAACAAGCCATTGCATTGGGAGATAGTACTTCTGCATTAAAAGTTACGGGCACTACTACCATTGAAGGTTCCATTATAACGTATGGTCGAGGAATCCAAACAGAGAGTTTCAGAGGGATTCTTTTCAGTGGTAATCTAACTGGAGACCGGCATTATTTTAATAAAGAAATAGCTTTTCCTGCTTTTGATCTATCTCTATTCGAACTTCAGCAAGATCACTTTAGGTTGTTAGTTGAAGACCAACGCTTAAGAAAGTTCTCGAGTGAGTATAACGGTAGGAATAATGATCAGGCTATGCAAGGAGATACCTTATACTTTGATGGAAATACCGAGTGGGTTACCAATCAAAGGGTTCAATTTCCTACAGACTTATACATAATTGTAAACGGTAATTTCACGATAAACGGTGATTATCAATTTAGTCCGTTTTCAAAGCTTATCGTACGTGATACATTGCTAGTAGGGGGAACAGTCTCTGGAAAGAATATACTAATGTATGCAGGGAAATCTCTTCAGATCGGAGGTGGGGCTTCTTTAAGTGCTCAGCTAATGTCTGAAGGAAATATCATTATTCGGGATGAAGCCTATCTTCAATATCCTAGCCTTGTTTATTCTTCCAAAGAGTTTTATGAAGGAGGCACGGAACAGGTCATCAATATCAAAGACCAATCGGTAGTAGACGGTACAGTAATTTATCCTATTCAAACGAATAGCTTTACCCGGGATTTATTTCGGGTTAAAATTGATACCAATGCTACGGTGAGAGGTAGTATTTATACTCAGGGCCAAACAGAATTGTTAGGAACCGTTTTAGGAAGTGTGAATACTCATCAGTTTTATTTTTATTATGATGGAACCAGCTATATTAACTGGTTGAAGGATATAACTGTTGATGTTAAGCAACGACCGGAAAACTTTGTGCTTCCGATAGGTTTTTCAGATTCAACCAGATATGAGCTATTGGATTGGTATGAAATGGATAAGTGACATCGTTAGAAACGAAGAAGGTTATAGCTTGGTAGAGTCATTAGTAGCAATGGCTATTTTGCTTACTGTTCTGGTGCCATCAACCATGTTTCTCACCTACATTGGTAATAATGTGCTGGCAAAAGATAAGATTACCAGTTTTAATCATGCCCGAAATCAGATGGAATATATACTTGCAACCCAAAATGACTCAACATTAACAAAACAGATAGATTCAAATTGGTGGGTGAAGCAAAGCGTAGTAAAAGAAAGGAACTTGCGAGAAATTAAAGTCGAAGTTTTTAAAAATGATACCCTTTCAGACCCGATGATTACCCTACAAACTGCACGGTTATGGTACTCAGAGAATTAAAAAAAGAGGATGGATTTACCTTAGCCGAGCTTTTAATGGCTTTGACGATAGTTTCCATCGTATTGGCGATAGTGAGTTCTGTCTTCCTGTTTGTAAATAGACAAATGAATGCCTGGGATTCAAATATGAGTTTCTACAATAATTACGAAGTAGTTCAGAATAAAATGTACAACGATTTGCTTGCAGCAGAATCAATTATGATTTCTGACACTTCGCTAGCAATTAATGATCTAAAAGGGACTAAGATTTATAGCTGGAACGGAAAAGTAATCCGATTAAATGATGCAGAATTAGCAATTTCAGAAGTAGATAGTTTGTCCTTAAAATTAAATAATGATCCTCTTAAGCAAGAGATGTATCAATGGTCAATAAGGCAAAAAAATGCCACCAAAATTTTTGAACAGGACTTCGTACTTCATCTTAGAAAGCCGATACTATGGGAGCCTATCAGGTCAATTAATTCGGGAGGAAATTAATGGCTGGCTTACCTCCAACCATAGCGAAAAAACAAGCCTCTTCTAAAAGCAATGGAAGTTTACTATCCAAAGAAATAAAGATACCATTTCTCCCGGAAGTACCTGAAAAGCAGGCTATTGAGTTCACCCGAAACCTAGCTGTGATGCTGAAGGCTAAACTTCCCTTAGTAAAAGCTCTTGATACCAGCATTGAGCAAATTACTCATAAACGACTCAAAGAAATAGTAACTCAAATTCGCAAGGATGTAAGAAAAGGGAAAAGCCTTTCTAAAGCTCTGGCTGCTTTTCCGGATATTTTTGATACTATTTATGTTCAATTGACCGAAGTTGGAGAAGTTTCAGGAGTATTAGATGAAGTGTTATTGCGACTTTCCATGTATAAGGAGAAGGCATTTAAGCTGAAGCAAAAAGTAAAAATGGCCTTGGTGTATCCGTCCATTATCATCACTGTGGCTATAGCCGCAGTAAGTTTCTTGCTCATATTTGTAGTTCCAACATTTGTGGATATGTATCAGGATTTCGAAGCAGATCTTCCGGGTCCAACGTTAGTAATTCTAAGTATTAGTGAATTCCTTACTTCAAACATCCTATTTATTCTTGGAATATTACTTCTGCTTTTCTTTGGGATAAGATTTTCCATTCAAACCAAAAAAGGAAGAGAGGTGGTTGATACTCTAAAATTAAAAATCCCATACTTTGGCGAGATGTACTCCAAAGGATTAGTGAGTCAGTTTACCAGCACATTATCAACGCTCCTTAACAGCGGGGTAATTTTATCTGAGTCACTGGGAGTTTTAAAGAACTCATCTAACAATGTTATTCTGGAAAATGAAATCAGTAAAATGCTTTCATCAATAAAAAAAGGAAGAAGCCTCAACCGCTCGCTTTCAAAAAGTAAAATATTCCCAATTATGGTAATTCAAATGATCAGTGTCGGAGAAGAAACTGCCAGCCTCGATGAAATGTTGAATCAGGTTGCAACGCTCTATGAAGATGAAGTAGATCTTATGGTAGAAGGATTAACTTCAGTTATCGAACCAATTTTGATTGTCTTTATTGGACTGATCCTGGGAGTGATAATCGTAGCACTCTATCTTCCGATCTTTGAGATGGTAAATGTGGTGGGGTAGATGAAATTTTGGTAAAATCATTTCTTGATGTCTTTGAGTAAAATTGGTTTATTTTGAAATTGTAATTAATTCCTGCCAAATTTTAAGCTATCTAAAAAATATGTCTAGATTGATAGTATTTGTTCTGTTATTCCTACAATTTTCATTTATTTCTTGTGATAAAAGTGAGGATGAAGCAACCTTGATATTTGTTCGTCATACCGAACGCGCTGATGACGGAACTAATGATCCTCCGATAAGTCAGCAGGGTATTGACCGTGCAGTTAACTTGTACCATGTTTTAAGAGATAACGGATACAAAATTTCTGCTGTGTACAGCACAGATTGGCTGAGAACCAGAATGACAGGACAACCTACTGCAGACTCACTAAATTTAACTATTGAGTTATATGATCAGGAAGATCCTGAAACATTTGTTAATTCAATGATCCAAAGACACAAAGGAGAATCCGCATTAATCGTTGGTCATTTTGATTCAACCCCTTTTTTCATCAATCTTATTTTAGGAGAAGAGCGAATTACTGAACCAACGGAATATGGAGAACTATTTATCGTGAATACGAGTGAAATAGGGTCTGCAGAAGTGGAAGTGAAACTTTTTTGATCAAGGTAAAGAGTAATACTTACGTCCAATCCATTCCGTTCCTAGTAAAAAGATTACCAACACAAACCAGAAAAGCGATCGCACAGGAAAGGTGTACGCTTCAATAACGTCTTCTTTTTGCCCAAGTATATCATCTGAATTAAGAGTAGTCCAAAAATCTTCCAACCTGGTGTATTCAAAGAAACTACCCCCGGTTCCGTTTGCTATGGTTAGAAGAAGCTCATCATTTCTAAGAGTGTTGACAAGTTCTGAATTAGAATCCTGAACCAGGAACTCTCCCGTTTGAGAATCAATTTCTCTTCCGCCTTTTCGGGCGGTTGCTGTAAATGAATACAGGCCAGAGCTAAGGGATTGGCTTTCAAATTTGTAGTTACCATTCCCTTCATTACTCATGTTCGATGTTCTTTCTTCACCATTCTCGGGAATCAGAGTGAATTCAATAGTGGCCTCAGCCTCAGGTTCGCCACTTTCATTATTCAGATTTCCATTGATGATGACCTGTTCAGAAATATTGAAAACCGGCTTTGAAGGAGTGACTCTTAATCGTCGCTCATCCGGATCATTAGCTGTCCAGGTAGTCAGATTTGAAAATAATTGAGTAACAAAAGCTCTCTCATTTTCGATGGGTGACTGATACATTCGATACCAACCCCATGCGGAAACTGTAGCTCTCCGCATTGAACCTCTTTCGTTTACATTGATAATGGTGTTGGGAGTTTCAATTCCCTGAAAACCACTCTTGAATAGTTCGATTCCATCAGGAATGGTGGAGACAGACCTGAGTGAGCTTATTATTGGCGAAACGTTCTGAAAACCAATTTCAGGCAACTCCATAACTGGATGATCGGTGCTTTCAGTAGCTGGAAATAAGGTTAATTCGAATAGTTGGTTTCCTGTATTGTGTATCAGATTTAGTTCCGATAAAGGTCCTGTACGCAAAGCCCTTGTCTTTGGTAACTGAAAGTATAAAGTAGGAATAAGATTGAAATCATCAAGTAAATCAGTATCAAAACCTGGGCGGGGGAGTCCATGAAAAATTAAAAGGTCTTGTTCTTCCAATTCAGGTAAATCATCTTCTACAAAACGAGAACCACCAAGCCAGGTTAGGGTTAAAAGTTCAATATTCTGGTCTTCAGATAATAGAGACCGAAGCATTTTTACATCGGGGTGGATTTCAAAAGCAAGATGCAGAATTTTAGTTTTACTTTCGGAAACATCAATAGAAATAGTTCCTGTGTTATTTTCTGTACTCCATTCACCTTCTGTTTCGCTTATTTCAATAGTAAACTGCTTTAAACCAGGCTCCGTTAAATCAATCTCAAAAGTTGTACTCTGTATGGATTCAGAGGAATTAAATTGAATCTCATTCGAATCGATCAACTCTCCGGAGGAGTTTCTTAATTCAAGAGTAACGGATTCTCCTAAAAAGCCATTTTGAATTACCTCAACTTCTACCAAGTGACGAGTATCGGTAAAACCATTTGGATTCGAAACAATATTACTGATAGTAATATCTCTTACTTTAGAAGTATCACCTAAAGCTATGCTGTATAAAGGAATAGACAGGTTAGCTGCTTGTATGGATGGGTTTCTGCCGAAAGTAATAATCCCGTCACTAAGTATAATTGAGGCGTCGAAATCATCCTCTAATTCCTGAATCTGAGAAATAGCATTCGAAAAATTGCTTTCGCTTTCGTTGAATTGTAACGAGTCGGGAGAGGGTATTTGCTTTGATGATGAGCCAATAGTAAAAAACTCAAAGTCTATGGTTTCCTTATTTTCAAAGTCGAGTTGATTAATTACCTCGGAATAAGACTCTAACCCATTATACGTTCCTTTCTGAATACGCATACTTTCAGAGTCATCAAGGAGAACTAATATTCTGGGATTTTTTAATATGGTTTCCGAGGAAAAAAAATATGGATTAAGAAAGAGGAGAAGGATTGTGAGAAAAGCTAACGAGCGTAAGCTTATGAGTCCGGTTCGGGGAAGGAGTGGAATGCTCTTTAAATTTCGATAAGAAAAAACTGCTACAGCCACTAACATGGCTGCTATCAGAATTATTACAAAGGTTGGAATGCTATTTTGAAATCCCTGAAACTCCACATCAATCCGTTTCTTTTGTTCTAATGAACATCATCGAGTAATCTTTCGATGAGTTTAACGGTTGTAAATCCCTCAGCTTCAGCAGCGTAATTGTTTACGATTCTGTGCCTTAAAACAGGGATGGCCAACGTCCTGATATCATCTTCAGTAACATTATAACGACCTTGTGAAAGCGCACGTGCTTTTCCACCCAAAATAAGGTATTGAGATGCTCTGGGTCCTGCACCCCAGCTCATATATTTCTTGATATAATCAGGAGCCATCTCTGAATCGGGGCGGGTCATCCCCACTAATTTAACGGTGTATTCTAACACGCTTTCAGGAACAGGTACTTCCCGAACCAACGATTGAAGTTCCTTAATTTTGGATTTTTCGAGAATCGAGTTAAGCTTGTAATTTTGTTTCGCAGTGGTTTTGCTTACTATTTCTTTCTCTTCCTCAAAACTTGGGTAATCTACCCAGATATTAAACATGAATCGATCCAGTTGTGCTTCAGGGAGGGGGTAGGTTCCTTCCTGCTCAATGGGGTTTTGAGTAGCCAACACGAAAAAAGGGGTATCAAGATTGTAAGTAGTACCGGAAGCTGTTACGTGATATTCCTGCATGCCCTCAAGAAGCGCAGCCTGTGTTTTTGGAGGAGTACGGTTGATTTCATCAGCCAATACAATGTTTGCAAAAATGGGACCTTTGATAAACTTAAACTCTTTAGTGCCTTTGTCTTTGTTTTCTTCAATTACCTCAGTACCAGTTATATCTCCGGGCATTAAATCCGGAGTAAACTGAATTCGGTTAAAAGAGAGCCCCAGAGTATCAGCAAGGGTGCGAATGAGTAGAGTTTTAGCAAGTCCTGGTACTCCAACAAGAACACAATGTCCTTTTGAGAACAAGCTAATCAAGAGTAAATCAATAATATCTTCCTGACCAATTACTGCTTTATGGATTTCGTTTTTAATATCTTTGAATGCTTGTTCGAAATCTCCCGCTAATTGAACCGGATCCTTAACCTCGCCTTCCATTAGTTAACCTCCATATTTGGAACCGGGATTCTATACTCTATGTAAAAATCATCTTTTAGTTTTTCAATCCACTCCGAATATACCTTAAATTGTTTCTGTTGTAGGGCAATTGATTTTAATCGTTCGTAATCCTGATCGAAATTGGCTACGTGTTCAGGGATCTGGCGATCCAGGCGAACAATACGAAATGCTTTTCCTGCATTGGCATTATTTGGGTTGAAAGGTCTTGGATCAGAAATAGCACCAACTTCATCCATTACTAATACTATACGATACAATGCCGGATCTAACCTATTCAAAGGAATCAGGCGTTCACCGGTTTGCGGATCTTGGATTTTTCCTCCCGAAATTTTTGTTGCAGGATCTTCGCTCACACGTTGTGCAAAAGCAGAGAAACTTAGTTCAGGGTTACTTTCGAGGCTGTCTTTAATTCCTTCCAATCGTTCAATAGCAAAATCATCGTCTAGCTCCGACGCGTCTACAGAGATCAAGATATGACGGGTTTCAATCTGATCACCAACTCGTCGAATTAACTGAATCACATGAAAACCAAATTCTGTCTCAACTACATTTGAAATTTGTCCTGGTTGAAGGGCAGATGCAGCCGCTGAATATTCGGATACTAAATCACCCAACGCCATCATAGGGAGTAACCCGCCTCTGGGGCCGGATGGACCGTCACTATGTCTCCGGGCTAGTTCTTCTATACTTTTACCATGATTAAGCGCTGAATCCCGTAATGATTCAGCAAGTTCTCGTGCAGATTCCCGGGCATCTTCTTTAGCCGGAGGTAATATTACGATTTGCGAGAGTGCAACCTGCTCAGGAATAGTTGGGAGAGAATCTACAGGGATAGAATTAAAAAACTCACGAACTTCAGGTCGTGTAATTTTTATGGTTTGAAATTTATTCTGACGAACCATCTCTGTAAGCATTTGCTCTCTGAAATCATCTCTGAACTCATCTTTAAGCTGGATGATTGACTTCCCGAAAGCCTGTTCCAATGCGCGTTCGCTACCCGCTTGTTGTATCAATTGACTAACACGCTGATCCATTTGTCGTGTAATTCGCTCTTCAGGAACTACAATGGAATCAACTCTGGCCTTTTCAATAAGAATGTAATTTTCAATTGATGCTTCCAAAAACTGATACCATAGTTCAGTACTAAAGGAGACAGGCTGACCATAGCTCTGGCTTTGGCGGATATAATTCGCTACATCAGCGTCAATATCAGACTTTAGAATTACATGGTTATTTACGAGAGCAATAATTTGGTCTGCCGGTTGAGGGCTTTGTGCTTTTAAATTTGACGATATAAGTCCTAATACAATTAGGAGGGGCAAGAAATAAATTTTCTTCATTAGTAATCTTTCGTGGGTAAGTATTTTTCTGTATTTAATTTTCTTGTAGAACGTTGAAAGTTTCAATTTCATTATTCGCCTGTGCCTGAAGATAAAGATTCTTTACATAGGTATTGAAGGCTCGGCGTCTTTTTTCAAGGATTAACCATTCTTTTATTTGATCAATTAGCCATTCAAGGTCAGGGTGATCTCCTTTTGCTCGTTCTTCCATAAGCTGAACAAAGTGATATCGGGTGCCAACACGTTCAATCACAGTAATTTCAGAAAGGCCTATAACCTGTAAGTAACGATTCAGGATGTTTACATCATTTGCAGCGATAGATTCCGGCCAGAATCTGTCGGATTCCCTTAGTGCTACTTCAGGATTAGTAGAATATTCATTGGCTACGGTTATCCAATCTATTCCTCGTAATAAATCCTGTCTGGCATTCTGTGCATCACTTAACGATGAGGCAATAAGATGTCTGTACCTTATGTAGCGTTCTTCAAGTACAAAACTTGCTTTATTCTCTTGATAATAGGCTCGGGCTTCTTCATCAGTTACCTGAATTTCCATTTCTAATTCTCCTAAAATGTATTCCTGAGCAGCTTTTGCAAGAAAATCATCCTGAATTTTATCCAGACGATTCTGGACTTCCTGCTGCCTGTGTATCCGTAATCGGTATGCATCCTGAAGGATAATCTGTTGCTCAATCCAGTCATCTCTGTAGTTAGTGTAAGCCTTAACACTATCTTCATTAAAAATGTGTCTGGGTATTGCATTCCTGGCCTCAGAAACGGTTAAAACAGCAGAGCCAACTCGTGCAAGAGCAGGCTCTGTATTTTGAGATTTTCGAGTACAACTAACCAGCAGTAGCACGATAAATAATGGAATGAAATGGTTTCTCATTCAGGACTCTGTTCTTCTTCGAATGCTTTTTTCAGATTCTCGGTATAGAGCTTAACGTTATATGTAGAACGAAGATCATTAAGCCATTCCTGCTCCCGCACAGGCTGGAAATCTGCAAGTAACTTATTGAAGGATTCTTCAAAGGTCATTTTTCGTGGCTCAAAAATCTCATTCAGGTAGAAAAATGCTTTCCGGTTATTATAATCGAATACTTCTGAAAGCGATTGCTCTTCCATTGATTCCAATTTTGTAAATGGATCTCCTCGGAAAGCACCCGTGGAATCAGACACAACTCCAACATTGATATTGAAGGAGCGGAGACTATCGGGATGGTTACCGGAATTAATAAAATCTATAGCCTTTTGTAGTGAAGTGTCTCTGCTGGAAGTAATTAAGTGGTAGTAATACCTTGTGTCATAAGAATATTCATCAGGATTCTCGGAATACATTTCCATTAGTCTTGAAGTATCAACAGTAGCTGCGCTCCAGATATAATCTTCATTGATTTGATACACAGCCAAACCATTTTTGTAATTCTCAAGTTGACTGGAAAAATCAGGGAATTCTTCAACTGCCATATCTGTAAGACGGGAATCTATAATAAATTCTTTGAAGTCATTATACCAGGTGGTGCTGTAGCCATTGGTTAGTGGGAGTTTGCCGGAGCTTACTAAATAGTCGTAATACTCTTGTGAAGAATAATCATCACCATTAAATGAGTAGATTGGCTTTGATGCTAGATCAGCAGACATATCAATATCTGTAAGTGCTACAGAATCGGTATCTTCCAAAAAGCGTATTATTTCAGTTAGGGTGGATTGATGTTCGGTTTCTCTATAGTTATCTGAAAGCCAGTCTACAATAAATGAATTGCTTTTTCTGAAGCTTCTGGATTTTTCAAGTTCACTCATAATAAACTCATCCCGGGCCTTTTCATCTTCAAACGTTTGTATGGAATCCAGTTTTACGATATGGTAGCCATAAACTGAACTAAATGGTTTTGAGTACTTAATTTCAGGATTGAGGTTCATTACAGAGTCAATAAAAGCTCCGTCATATCTTGCTCCATAATTCACCCAGCCAATTTTTCCACCGTTGGAAGCGGATGGAGTATCTTCAGTATACTCTTTCACTACTTCACTCCACAAAGCCCCATGTTCAAGTTCTTTAAAGGCAGAATCGAGTGCTGCAGGACTGCTATCTCTACGAATGAAAATGTGAGATACCTCTCTTCCTGGCTGCTTTTCGCGTTTATCTTCTAAAAGCACAATATGATATCCAAACTGTGTACGGAAAGGCATTGAGATTTCACCAATTTCAAGACTGTACAATACATCTTCAAACGGCTTTACGGTTGTTCCAATTCCAAACCAGGGAAGCTCTCCGCCCATTTTACGACCCTGAGTAGTAGATGAGTATTCTTCATTTAATTCAGCCATAGTTGATGTGCCTGCCAGGTATTTATCCCGGGCTTCAATCATTTTTGTGTAGACATCCATAGTATCAGCAGCATCGGTTCTGTCAGCCATGGACATCAGCACATGAGAAGATTTCAACTCATAAATATAACGGGATTTAAATTCTTCAAATAGGGTAGGGCGAATCTTGTTTTCCAACCAGTAAGAGTAAGCAGCTTGTTTGGCATACACTTCAAATTCGCTAAGTATTCGCTCATCCTCGTAATAACCATCTTCTTTAGCAGCCATCAATTTTGCTTTATAGTCTAAATAGATAGGAAGAAAATCCCGCAATTCGTCAAGATTTAATTCATTTTCTAAGCTACCATTCGCAAAGTTTTCGGTTAATTCTTTATAAGAAACTTGCTGAGAGCCGACTTCTCCAACAATTTGATAAGGAGGAGTACCAGAAGGGCTAGTTGTCGTTGTACTACTTCCTGCACAGGAAACAAGAACAATACTACTTAAAACGCATACTATTCTCATAAATCCAAAGTTTTCCATAGTTGATGAATAATTTTATCGTTGTTCGATTTATTGTTTATTAAAAAAGCATTCCTGCTATTGTAGCAGTCATTAAATTAGCTAAAGTCCCGGCAAAAACAGCCTTTAATCCAAATTTGGCCAATTCTGATTTCCTGCTCGGTGCTAAACCTCCTATACCTCCAATTTGTATGGCTATAGAAGAGAAGTTAGCAAAACCACACAAAGCAAATGTTGCCATTGCTACTGTTTTTGGTGATAAAGCGGTAGCTGCTACTTCTTCAGCTAACATTAAATAGGCTACAAACTCATTTAAAACGATTTTAGTGCCCAGTAATGAACCCATTGAGGTAGCATCTGCCCAAGGAATCCCAATCAACCAAACTAAAGGGGCAAGAACCCAACCCAAGACCATTTCTATAGTAAGAGGAGCACCTATCACGCCAGTAAGCCCGGTAGCATTACTAGCCCACCCAAAAAAACCGTTGAACATTGCAAGTAATGCAATGAACGCCAATAACATAGCGCCGACATTTGCCGCTAATTTTAATCCAACTCCTGCACCAGTTGCTGCAGCATCAATTCCGTTTGCATCGGTTTTTTCGACCACCATTTGAATATCACCTGCAGTGACAGATTCTTCTGTTTCAGGATATAGAATCTTTGCGATTACCAGTGCTGCTGGTGCTGCCATCAAACTGGCACCGAGTAAACGTTCTGCAAATAACTGTTGCGCAACTTGGATTTCTAAACCGTTTGCAGCTGCAAAAGAGATACCTAACATAGCCACATAAGCTGCCATTACACCACCTGCAATTGTTGCCATTCCACCTGTCATTACTGCTAACAGCTCAGATTTCGTCATTTTCTCTATAAACGGTTTAATAACTAGAGGAGCTTCGGTTTGCCCTACAAAAATATTAGAGATCACTGAAAGAGTTTCCGCTCCTGAAGTCCCTAAAAGCTTCTGCATACCTTTAGACATAATTTTCACGACAAACTGTAAGACACCATAGTGGTACAAAATCGCAGTAAGAGAAGCGAAAAAGATGATCGTAGGAAGCACCTGGAAAGCAAAAATAACTCCCATACTATCTTCGTATTCAGGTCCATGCCCAAGGAACCCGAAAAGAAATTCGGCCCCGGCAGTTGTGTATTTCAGTACTACAACAAAGAAGCTGGCAACTACTTCAAAAAGCAGCATAGGCCAACCTAGAGGGCTCCAGAAATCAGCTAAAACATCTGCTTTAAGAATAAAAATAGCTAAAATGAATTGGATTCCAAGCCCTGTTGCTACGAGTCTCCAATTGATGTTTTTCCGATCCTTACTTAAAAGATAGGTTCCGGCAATTATTACGGCCATCCCCAACAGGCCTCGTAGAATATTTTCCATTAGTTATACTATTCGTTTGTGGTTTCTTCTTCCGGTTGATTTTTTGGAGCTTTGAATGGGCGTATAGGTTTTCCCCGACGCATATCTACGCTCGGCCTGAAGCAATGTCTAGCCCGAGGCTCATAGGCATCATATTCGCCTACAAGTACGGTATTTTGATTATCGACCACCCGTTGTGAAAAATTTGCTAGGACACCGCTTTCAGAACAGATGGCATGAAGTTTGGTTACAAATTCTGCAATTGCCAGCAGGTAGGGCATAGGGCCAAATGGTTTTCCATTGAAATCCATGTCAAGCCCGGCTACAATTACTCTTTTTTTATCGTTGGCAAGTGTGTTTGCTACATCAATAATCCGATCGTCAAAGAATTGAGCTTCATCAATACATACAACTTTGGCGTTTCCTGTGAGCAAAATAATCTGATCAGCTGTATCCACAAGAATACTTGGTAATGCAGTTTCATTATGGGAAACTACTTCAGTATCACTGTATCTTTTATCTATTGCAGGTTTAACTACTACTACATCCTGACCAGCAATGTGAGCTCTTCGGGCTCTGCGAATAAGTTCTTCCGTTTTTCCACTGAACATACCTCCGCAGATAACTTCAATCCATCCAAAATCTTTAGGTGCTAACGAGGGTTCGTTGATCATTAATTCTTAGTCTAAACATTGAGCCAAAAAGTAAGCATGGAATATATTGGGGTATCAACGAAATGAAAAGAAAGAATTAAATAAATCATTAGTGCGCACATAATTTTTACATACAGTAAGTTTTTAGTACTTTTTGTAGATGAAAAAATTCGTTTTAAAAAGAGAAGAAGCCAGGCTAAGGCCCGAAGATTATTCCATTCGTTATGCTGATTTATTGAATAAACGGCAGTTAGAAGCTGTTTTTCACGATCAAGGTCCTGCCCTTGTAGTTGCTGGTGCAGGAACAGGGAAGACCCGAACGCTAGTACACCGTGTAGCCAGGTTGGTAGAGAGCGGGGTAGATCCGGCTGGAATCCTGCTCCTCACATTTACAAGAAGGGCTGCAAAAGAGATGTTAAATCGAGCGAGCTTCATTCTTGATGAGCGTTGCAGGAGAGTGAAGGGAGGAACATTTCATTTCTATTGCAGTCAGATTCTTCATCGTTACGCCGAGTATATTAGCTTCCCTAATAACTTCACTATTATCGATACTCCTGATGCTCTGGAAATCATTCAATTGGTAAGAACACAACTGAACCTTCACAAAAAGAATAAACGCTTTCCGAATAAAAATACCTTGTACTCGATAATAAGTACCTGCAAGAATAAACACCTTGATCTCAGAGTAGCTTTGATGGAGTCTTATCCTCAGTTTCTTAATTATCAGGAAAAGATCGAAGAAGTGGCCAAGAGCTATGAAGAGTATAAATCCGGAAACTTTGTAATGGACTTCGATGACTTACTTATAAAAACAGCGGAACTACTTGAACAACATGATGATATTCGGATTAAAGTTGCAGGTTCTCATCGATTTGTTATGGTAGATGAATACCAGGATACCAACAAGTTACAGGCTAAACTTACTTCCTTATTTTCAAGTGTATATGGTAATGTGATGGGGGTTGGGGATGATGCTCAGAGTATTTATTCATTTCGTGGAGCCGATCATCAAAACATTATGGAATTCCCTAATCTTTTTGAGCATACTAAAGTGATTAAGCTAGAAGAAAATTATCGTTCTACTCCCGAAATATTAAATGCAGCCAATGAATTACTAGCACAAGCGAGTTTTAAGTTTGATAAACGTCTCTACTCTAAAAAGCCGGAAGGAGATAAGCCGGCCTTGGTTAAAGCAGCATCAGAACACGATCAAAGTCGTTTTGTAGCTCAGGCAGTTATTCAGCTTAGAGAGCAGGAAATCCCACTTAATGAAATGGCAGTATTGTTTAGAAATGGGAGGGACTCCTTTGATCTGGAGGTAGAGCTCAATCGTAAGAACATACCATTTGTAAAGTATGGCGGACAAAAGTTTACCGAAGCTGCCCATATAAAAGATGTACTCGCTCATGTACGCGTATTGGTAAACCCTATGGATACCATTGCCTGGAACAGAGTGCTCATGCTGATTGAAGGTATTGGTCCAAAAACTGCACAAGATCTGTTTGAGTGGATCAGATTAGCGAATAACCCATATCAGTTGGATATGTCTGATTCTGTAAGTAAATCGTATTTAACTCAGGTTAAGAGTTTAAGTAAGCTGTTGCTTCAAGCTAAAGAATCAGAGCTATCTGTTTCTGAAACTGTTGAGCTTATTGTAGAATATTACCGGGCTTTTTGTGAAAAGAGATACGATGATTACCCAAAGAGGCTTAAAGATTTAGAAGCGTTTGTAAACATATCTGCAGGGTTTATTTCTCTGGGTAAAATGCTCGAAGAATTAGCCCTGGATCCTATCACTGCTACTGCTGTAGATACCGAGGAAAATCAAAAAGATGAGCCGCCTTTGGTTCTGAGTACCATCCATTCTGCAAAAGGACTGGAGTGGGAACATGTATTTATCATTCAATGCCTCGATGGAATATTGCCATCTGCTTATTCTGTTGATGATCACGAACAGCTGGACGAAGAGTTAAGGCTTTTGTATGTTGCTACTACGCGCGCAAAACAAATGCTTTACTATAGTTATCCTGCTTTGGCGCAATCTGTTTACGGGGATTATTTTACCCAACCAAGCCGTTTTCTTGAATCACTTGAAAATAAATATTTGGAAACATGGCAGCTTATAGAGGAAGGTCAGACTCAGTTAGAAGAAGGGGGAGATAAGCTATTAGATTGATTAGTTATTCTTCATAAATCTATGCTGTGCAACAATATCTGTTATTAACCAAAATACTGGATAAAGCGGAATAAGAATGGCTATTAAAACTTGCCATTTATTGAACTTGGCTTTTCCACCATCAACAGGTAAGGTTATTCCCGCTAATCCTGCAATCCAAAAAACAAAAAAAAGGAACAGAAATAATGATAGAAACAGCGATCCAAAGAACCCGATATGTTCATAAAAGCTTTTAAGCATGGGCGGTCTTTAAGTGATAAAATTTCCGTAACTTTAATCTCTGTTTAAACTACTAATTCAATTTATAAAATGCTTCCTGTTGTTTCTATTGTTGGTCGACCAAATGTTGGAAAGTCGACCATTTTTAATCGGTTAATCGGAGAGAGAAAAGCTATTGTTCATGATGAGTATGGAGTAACCCGTGATCGACATTATGGAGAATCTTATTGGAATGGGAGGGACTTTACTGTTATTGATACAGGGGGTTATCTTCCTGATGAAATGGATGTAATGGTAGTTGGAATTCGGGAGCAAGTACATATCGCCCTTGAAGAATCAGATGTAGTACTTTTTGTGGTTGATGCGGATACGGGCATGAATACCCTGGATAAGTCAGTTGCAAACCTTTTGAGACAGCAGGAAAAACCTGTTCTCGTAGTCTCAAACAAAGCGGATAATGATGCACGAAGATTCAATTCTACAGAGTTTTATGAGTTGGGATTTGAAGATCTTTTCCCAATATCTGCCATTAGTGGTACCGGAACCGGAGAATTGTTGGACAGAGTAGTGGAGCTGTTACCCGAAACAACTCCTGAAGAAGATGATCCCGCACCAAAATTAGCGTTTGTAGGCCGTCCAAATGTGGGTAAAAGTAGTCTTCTTAACGCCCTGTTAAACGATGAAAGATCAATCGTAACCGATATAGCCGGGACAACCAGAGATACCATCAATAGTAAATTCAGCTTTAACGGAAAAGACTACATTTTGGTAGATACAGCTGGTTTGAGGAAACGAGTTAAAGTAAAAGAAAACATTGAGTTTTACAGTACAGTAAGAACTGAAAGAGCAATCCGTGAATGTGATGTTGCTGTGCTTATTCTGGATGCTGTCAGAGGCTTTGAAGATCAGGATAAAAGAGTTCTTCGGGAAGCTGAAAAATTTAATAAGGGACTTATCATTGTATTGAACAAATGGGACTTAATAGAAGATAAAGACACAAATACAGTTAAAGAGTTCGAAAACTATATTAAAGAAAGTGTACCTCAGCTTGATTATGTGCCCATTCTTACAATATCAGCACTCAACAAGAAGCGAATTCACAAGGTAATTGAACTGTCAGATAAAGTTATAGAAGAACGAAGCAAGCAGATAAGTACTTCAGAGTTAAATAATTTCCTTGAAAGTATACTTAGAGATCGACCTTTACCAATGAAAAGAGGGAGGCAATTGAAAATCCAATATATGACCCAGGTAAAGAATGATCCGCCTGTATTTAAATTCTTTATGAATAATCCGCAGGATATGCCACCTAATTACCGGAGATACATCGAAAATAAAATCAGGGATCAATATCAGTTTACTGGTGTACCTATAACCATGGTATTCAGGCAAAAGTAAAGGAAGTTCTTAGTAGTTTATGGAAAACCTGAACTGGATTTATATTTTATATCTTTCTGTGGGAGTCCCGGCTTCAATAAATCTGTTTATTATAGCCAGAAAGGATAAATCGTTACCTGTTTTAGCCTTTGGGACCTCACTGACAACCTTTTTGTGCGGAGTACTATTAGATTATGGTTTTGGAGATGACTTAAGCCTGGCGAGAGAGTGGGGAGATCTTATTGCTATTACTACGGCTCTATGTGGGTTGTTTATTGAAATAAGAGAATCAAAGCCGGTTTTTGCAAGATTCCCTATCTATTTAACCCTACTGCCTTTTTTATCAGTTCTATTTTATCCTTTAGTTATCGATTCTGTGGTAATCAAAAACCTTCTTCAATTGATATATCAAGGTGGTGCTATTCTTGTAGCGGTTTTAGTGATATCAATAAATCAGTTTCTTCATAAAAAGAGGGAATACCTTCTTACTGCAACAATCATCTTTTTGCTAGCTTACATTTCTTTTTGGTTTTTTGGAGACTTTGAATCATTCCCTGGCAAAGATGTTGCTAAAATAGTTTTCTCAATAGGAATTATTATTGCATCTATTGGATTTAAGAAAGCCTCTGAATCATTTAATTAATAAACCTATGCCAATATCAGAAAACGATAAAGCCCCGGACTTCAATCTACAGAACACAAAAAGAGAATTTGTTAAACTTTCAGACTATGAAGGGGATAGGAATGTAGTTTTACTTTTTTATCCGCTAGCCTTTTCAGGAGTTTGTACTACAGAACTGTGCTCTATAAGAGATAACCTAAAGATATATGAGGCTTTTGACGCTGAGGTTATTGGAATAAGCATAGACAGTTTCTTTGTACAGAAAGCATTTAAAGATTCTCAGAACCTTAATTTTCAATTATTAAGTGACTTTAATAAAGAAGCTGCCAAAAGTTATGGCGTTCTTTACGAAGATTTTTTTGGAATGAAAGGTGTAGCTAAACGATCTGCTTTTGTAATTGATAAAAGTGGTGTCATTAGATACGCCGAGATACTAGAAGACTCATCAGATATTCCTGATTTCGAAGCTATCCAACTAACACTTTCTGAGCTAAATTAATTTAGAGATTAGCCACAAAGGAGAGATACTGTAGTTGAAATATTGAGAAAGCCTAGTGCAGGAATATATACTACTTTACATAATATAAATTATAGGAAATAAATAATACCTATAACAACCGATTAACTCTGTTTATGAGAATTGATGTATTGATTTAGAAACTGTTATACCCTTTGTAAGCAAATGAACCTAACTCTTCGAATGAAGGAAAAACGTAACTTAATTTTTAGGTCAGATGACTTACCTTCATACTATCCGACTTGATTTAATGCTCATTATTTATAACTAGCTATTAATTAAATAAGAGTTCTATATAGGCTATTATTTTTTTACCTTCATAAAAAATCCGAACGGCTCATTAATGAATGTTTTAATTGTTGAAGACGATAAAGTTTTATCGCTGCTTCTTTCTAAAATGGTGGATAAAATCGGGGCTAATGTTATAGGAACTTGCGTTAAAGGTCAGGATGCAATTTCCAAAGCTAAAACCCTTTCTCCCGATCTAATTTTGATGGATATTATGCTCGAAGATGATATTGATGGAATTGACGCAATGTTGGCGCTTCGAAGAGAAAGTATTGATGTTCCGGTTATTTTTATTACCGGTAATTCAGATACTTATAATCGGGAAAGAGCAAAACAAACAAATTATATCGACTACCTCGTTAAACCGATAAGTTTCGACCTTCTCAAAGAAACGATTGAAAAGGTCGAATAACTTTTTAATTAACCTTGGATAGGGTTTTTTAACCTGAATGTAATTGGCAATGTATATCGTACCTGAACTGCTCGTCCTCTTTGCATTCCTGGTTTGAATTTAGCTTCTTTTACCGCTCTAAGAGCTTCTTCATCACAGCCACCTCCAATCCCTCGTACTATAAATGGATTAGTTACATTTCCATTTTTATCAATAACGAACTGTACAATTACTTTACCTTCGATACCGGCTTTCATTGCCATTTCAGGATAAACAATAGTTTTTTGAACAGCACTAATACCTCCAATTAGAATCGGTGGTTGTTCTACTACTACAAAGATTTCGGATTCAAATTCATCTTCATCATTTGTTGGTTTTGGTGGTGGTGGCACATCCAATACTTCACCGAAATCTAACTCGGCATCTATATCAATAATCTCATCTTCTATGATTTCGTTGTTAGGTACTTCAATTGGAACTACTGGTCGTGGCGGTGCCGGAGCTTTTAGTTCTTGCTTTGTCTGAACTATTTCTTCAATAAAGATTTCTTCCTGGGTCTCTACCCTGGCTATTTCTTTTTCAGGTGCAGGATTGAAATCCAATCGAACAATTAACAGGCTAATTGTTAATGAAAGAATTAGCCCGAGTTCCATAGTAATACGATAGCTTTTTTGGAGAGTCTGGCGGGTGATTTTAATTGGAACTTTCATGATATACCTCCTATTAACTTTGTTCACCCAAAAGTACTTTCCAATTATGAAGGATTTATGAAACCGTGTTCAAAACAATAGCCTCAATCAGAGGCTATTTAAATTATCAGAAATAATAAATTACTAAGATTTTAGACTGAACGTAATTGGGATACTATAACTAACATTTACAGGAACACCGCGTTGTCTTCCAGGCTTAAATTTAGCTTCTTTTAAAGCTTCCAGAGCAGCTTCATCACAACCTCCACCAATACCTCTTATAACTTGTGGATTGATGATATTACCTTCTTTATCAACTACAAATTTAATAGTGACTCTGCCTTCTATACCAGCTTTTCGGGCCATTTCAGGATATTTAATTCTTTTCTGGACTCCCGCAATTCCTCCAATTAATTCCGGTGGGTTTTCTACGACAACAAAGATTTCATCCTCTACATCGTCAGATGGCGGTGGTGGCGGGGGAAGATCAAGTGGTCCGTCTAAATCTAATTCCGCATCCAGATCGAGAATTTCATCCTCGATTACTTCATCATTTGGAACTTCTACTGGTACAGGCGGTCTTGGTGGAGGTGGTGGTGTTTCAACTTGTTTAGTTTGAATCACTTCTTCCATTACAACTTCTTCCTGAATTTCAATCGGGATTATTTCCGGTGGTTCAGACTCCAGAGTGATTTTAAAAGCGATTAAAAAAATGGCTAAACTTGAAATAAGCCCTATTTGCAAATGAAGACTATAATTCTTCCTGTGATCTTTGATTCTTTTCATTCTTTTGGTTGGTTCTCTCATTTGTGCTCCTTGTGTGATGATTTTTTAAACCGGGCACGTTATCCGAAAAGCAAATAAAATTGTTACGTTCTAAATATGAAGAAATGTTAAAGGTTTTTGCAGATCACCTTTAGCTGTTTTGCTTCTACTCCAATTTCGAATTTGGTTTCTTGAGATTCAACCTCTCCATCTGCGTGCACTAAAACCGGCTTTGAAGTTCTTATAGTTACTTTATTAGCTTTAAAAGTAGATTGAATTTCATCGGATAAACTATGGCCAAAGGACAACCGGATAAATTCAATGGCCAACCGGAATTTGGAAATGTCATTAATGATTATGATTTCAAAAAACCCATCATTAAGCACTGATTCGGGTGAAATAAAATAGCGTCCTCCCTCCCATTTCCCATTTGCAATCAAAGTCATTACGGTATTGAAGGAATAAGTTTCGTCGTTTATTTGAATTGTGGAGGTAAATGATTTACTGGTAATCAGAGATTGTAATCCTGCAACAACGTATTTAGCAGTGCCCTTTAAAAAAGTAAGTTTTGAAGCATACAAGTTAGTTCTTCCATCAAACCCAAGGCCAAGTGTATTTATGAAATACGAATCATTAAATTGGATAAGATCCAGTTTTTTCGTTTTTAATGAAGCCAGAGTGTCCAGGTTCTCTGAAAAGGAAGAGGTTAAGCCGAGCATTTTTGCAAAGTCATTACCTGTTCCAATAGGAAGAACACCGAATAACGCTTCCGAGTCTTTTAAACCAATAGCCACTTTACGAGCAGTTCCATCACCTCCACAAGCAACTATAACATCAAAATGTTCACTTTTTAAAGCAACAACTTTCTCTATGGAATCCTGAGGTTCTACTTCAAAAAGAGTAACCTCAACAAGTTTTTCCAGAATTTGAGCCCAATGGGACTGTATTTCTTTTAGTGCCCTTCCTGAATTGGAAGCTTTATTTACAATCAAACAAAAGCTTCTGGAAGGCCTCAAAATTTAATCGAAGTGTTTTACCCTGATTGAGAAACTTCCTTTTTTCCCTCTTTTAACTAAGATTCGATCAATAATAGCATCGATAGAAAACGCACCATATAGATTTGGGTATATTTCATCATCAGTTTTCTCATTTTTGATAGGTACCTGTACCCGAAGAGGATCAATTACAATCAAAAACAGTTCATCATCTTCAGAGAAAAAATTATTAGCAGCATACTCAACCTGAGACCCACTGTAACACTGGATGTAGCCTTTCTCGGCTAACGAATTAGGTTCAAAACTTCCTGAGGAAGAATATATTTTCCATTCAGGCTTTGTAATCAGAGTAAATAAAAGATCGTATTCCAAGGTATTTTAATTATATGCAATGTGAATGAGTGCGTCCCCTTTGTGAACAATTGGTTTATTGTTTTGGCCAATGATGACGCCTTCTCCTGAAAATACTACTTTTGTTTTAAGTCCACCATAAGGATCATTTATATATCCTAATATACTTTTCTTTCCGACCCTGGCTCCTAGCTTAAATTCCGGATTAAATAGACCTGAGTTTTTTGCTCGTATCCAAGATGATTTTTTAAATATCTCGGTTTCTTGTGCTTTTGAAACTTGATTAATCATACCAAGGTGCTGCATTAACCTCAATGTTCCTTCAATTCCAATTTGAATCCCATTCTTGTCAAGTCTTAGAGATTCTCCTGTTTCATACACAATAATTTCTTTTCCTTTTTTATGAGCAGCACTTCGAAAAGATTTATCGATTAGTTTTGAATGAAGGGTTATTGGAGCAGAAAAAGCCTTTGCTAATTCAAGTGCTTCAGGAATATCGAAAGAACATCGAATCTGAGGATAATTTGATCTGCTGGCTCCACCAGTGTGCAAATCTATACCATAATCTACTTTAGGAAGAATTTCATTCATCAGGGTGTATGCAATCAATCTTGCTAATGAGCCTCCTTTTACCCCGGGAAAACTTCTATTAATATCTTTTCCATCGGGTAATCCTCTTTCGTTAAGAATGAAACCATAAACATTCACAATTGGGATCGCAATCACTGTACCAACTTCCGGGTGTATTTTCTTCGAGTTGATTAACTCTCTAATAATCTCAATGCCATTAATTTCATCGCCATGTAAACCACCTGTAACCAGTAAAACCGGTCCATCTTTTTTACCTCTGTAAACATTTACCTGAAGGTCTATATTAGTATAACTAGGTAGTTTTGCTATGCCAATATTAACAATTTTATGTTCATCAAGACCAATTGCTTGATCTTTAATTGTAATAATATCAGGCATCACTCTTAATCTTTCTTCTTTTAGATGTCTTAGATTTCGAGTCTATTACTCCCTCAATTACATATTTAGCTATTGCACCTGCAACATCCTTTCCTGTAGATTTTTCAATCCCCTCTAGCCCTGGAGAAGAATTAACCTCAAGAATTAATGGTCCTCTTTCTGATTGAAGTAAGTCAACTCCTGCAATTGGTAATCCCATTGCTTGAGCAGCTGTTAAAGCAGCTTCTCGCTCTGCTTTTGAAAGTTTAACCAAAGTACCACTTCCACCCTGATGTAGATTCGAGCGAAACTCTCCTTCTTTTCCCTGACGTTTCATTGCACCAACAACTTTTCCATTGACAATAAAAGCGCGGATATCGGCTCCTTTTGATTCCGAAATGAACTCCTGAACTATCACTCTGGCTTTCATACTATGAAATGCTTCAATAATAGACTGAGCAGCCTTTTTTGTAGGCGCAAGCACAACACCATAACCTTGCGTTCCTTCCAGAAGCTTAACTATCAAAGGTGCACCACCTACCGAATCAATTAGCTTGTCAACTTCTCTGGAATAGTTGGTAAATACTGTTTTTGGTAGTCCTACACCTGCACTAGCAAGAATTTGAAGACTCCTTAGTTTATCTCGCGATCTAACTAAAGCCTGAGACTGAACAGCAGTAAATTTTTTCATCATTTCAAACTGTCGTACAACCGTTGTGCCATAAAAAGTAACCGATGCACCAATACGTGGTATAACAGCATCAATATCACTCAGGCTTTCCCCTTTGTAGTAAATATCGGGCTTGTCCTGCTCAATGATAATATCGCATTTCAGGTGGTCAATAACTTTTGCTTCGTGCCCTTTTGCTTTTATGGCTTCCACAAGCCTGCGAGTAGAATAGAGTTCAGCGTTTCGGGATAAAATTCCAATTTTTAAATTCAAGAATACCTCTCTTATGTTTTGTGTGATAAATTTTTCTTTGAGACGTCAACAACGAACTTATTCTTTAAAAACTTTCTTCCAATTAAAATAGGGTATTTCATCTCAGAGCGATCGGTTAGAGAAAGCTCTATGTTAAATTCTTCATTAAAAAATTTGATTACGGTTTGAATGAAAAACCGGTATTCACTTACCCCGTTCGAACTTTTTACTTCCCTCCTGTCGAGAATAGGAAATTCTATTAGTTGATCGTTATATGCGGGGTGTTCGGGATCTAGTAAATTGAACCGGACAAAAGCTTTTCCATCTTGCTCAAATTCTTCAATATGATGACAATGAAGGCTGGATGTATAAGCACCGGTATCTATTTTGGCTTCGATGCTTTGAATATCCCACTCTGGAAGTTCGACGAGCTCAATGCGCCCAATGGTATGAAGTTTTCGTTTTCTCATTGAATTTTTAAAGTATCACTAATTATGCTTACCTCCATACAATTGAACTGATTATATCATGTTTTAATAAGTGAGGATATTTATACATTTGATATACTATGAAAGTATGGATTTTGCATTTTTTATTGATACTTATTCCCATAACTGGATTTGCTCAACCTTTAGGTGGACCGCCGGAGTATTCGTCTGATCAAACGATAAGTACCTTTTACTTTGAAGTTGGAGGGAATGCGACATTTGCTTCTTTTAATTATGATCTCACATTAAATAATAACTATGGAATTAGAATAGGAGCTTCCCCGGGATTATTTTTTGCCGAAGTTGAAGATGATAATTCAGAATCGGATTACAACTATGATTTTGTTGGCTTGATTGGAGCATTTAAATTGCACAATGTAGGTGCTCACAAATTTGAAACAGGGATTGGAGCAGTTTTTGGGGAATCAATTACCCCTAGAAATGACACCTACCCTGCTGTGCCTGCTTTAGTTGTTAACATTGGTTATCGTTTCGTAACCAAAAAACACAGGGGTTTGAGCATTAGAGGAATGTTCACACCTTCGTATAGTAAAAATGGGTTTGTTCCTTGGTTTGGGACTTCAATCGGAATTTCATTTCAAAACAAAAATAAATGATTACAGATACAACACTGATGCTTGATGTAGAAAAAGCAAAGAATAATATCAGGAAAATGGCAACTAAAGCCAGAGACCTGAATCTTGAATTAAGACCTCATTTCAAGACACATCAGTCACATGAAATCGGGAGCTGGTTCAGAGACGAAGGTGTTAAAGGCATAACTGTTTCTTCAATCAAAATGGCCGAATACTTTGCTGATGATGGGTGGCAAAGTATCACTATAGCTTTTCCTGTTAATATTTTGGAAGTAAACCGCTTAGATGAATTAGCTTCTTCTATAGAGCTGAGAGTTTTAGCTACCGAGATTAAAGTGCTTGAGCAAATAAATAGAGAGATATCGAATGAGATCGGTATCTATATAGAACTAGACCCAAACTACCAAAGAAGTGGCATCCCGATTTCTGAATTTGATAGGATTGTAAATGTGAAGTCATTTATAGAAAATGCAGATAATCTTAGGTTTGAAGGATTCTATGCCCATACCGGTCATACCTACCGTTGCAGATCTAAAGAAGAGATTCGAAAGTTAGCGACGCCTATCATAGAAGATCTTGCTAAGCTGAAGTCACAGATTAACGCACCAATTTGTTTTGGGGATACTCCCTCCTGCTCTGTATTAGATGATTTTGGCGTTGTAGATCAAATCAGTCCGGGCAATTTTGTATTCTTTGATTGGACTCAATTTAACATTCAATCCTGTGAGTTTGATGAGATTGCAATCGCTATGTACTGCCCTGTTGTAGCAAAATACCCCAAACGGAACGAGTTGGTTATTCATGGAGGTGCAGTACATTTTTCTAAGGATTCATTTAATGATGAAGCTGGAACACCTTATTTCGGAGTAATTTCAGAAAAAAAAGAATCTGGTTGGGGAAATGTTGTTGACGGTGTAGTGCTGAAGTCAGTTTCTCAGGAGCACGGAATTGTGAGTTGTACTCCGGAATATCTTCAAGAAGTTAAAGTTGGTGATTTGATTCCAGTCATTCCTATCCATTCTTGTTTAACTGCAGATGTAATGGGTAAATACCAAGCTCTTTCTGGAGAAAAAATCGATCATCTTTGCGAAAAGAAAATCATGTAACAAGAAAAGGCTCCCGAAGGAGCCTTTAATTTTATTTGTTGCTGCCAGGTAAGGACATCATATCCGGCCCTGAACTTTCCCAGATAAATGTGCCTGCAGTAACCTGCTGTGGGTATATCTGATCAAGCGAACTTGCATCATACAATCTACCATTCTTCATCACAAGAGAAACGGTGTTGGTGTTTCTTAGGTCATCCAACGGATTTTCATCCAGAATTACTAAGTCAGCTAGTTTACCTACTTCAATCGATCCAAGGTCTCCATCCAAACCTATTGCTTCTGCACCAATAATAGTTGCAACCCGAATGGCATCCAGGTTATCCATATTGCCTGATGCAACAGCCCATAATTCCCAGTGGTAGCCCAGTCCTTCCAGCTGTCCATGACTCCCAACTCCTGCTAAAGCTCCAGCTTCAACCAATTTAGTCATAGTTTCACCATGCTTCTGGAATACATGTTCGTCATCACGGAACCACCCCGGACGACGACGGGTTTTGTTTGCTAATACTGAGTACGGAGTATACTTACTTAGTTTTTCGTCTTCATAGGGATTCTCACGGGAATAGAAATAATTTTCTGCCCAAGGACCACCATAAGAAACTAACAAAGTTGGAGTAACAGCCATTTTAGTTTCGGCTATAGTTTGAACTACATCACCATAAATCGGATAAATTGGTAACGAATGCTCGTGTCCCGGATATCCATCAATAAGCTGAGTCATGTTCAGTTTCCAGTCCAAAGCACCTTCAGTTGTAGGCATAATGCTTTGCTCTTTTGCGGCCATCAAAATCCATTGACGCTGTTCTCTGTTACCAGCAAGGTACATTTTGATGGTTTTAGTGTCGTAGTACTTACTGTACTGCTTCATTACTTCCTGTGCATGCTCCAGGCTCTGAATATTATACGCCCAGAATCCTAATCCTGGTCCTGTTGAGTACACCCGTGGTCCAGGCATCATACCTGCGTCAACCATATCTGAGTAGGTTAATACATCGGTTGATGCTGTTTGAGGGTCACGGGTTGTGGTAACTCCATAAGCTAAGTTTGCAGCATAATTGTAGATTTGTTGCTTATGAATACCCCAATTTGGCCACATGTGGGCATGCGTATCTACAAAACCAGGAGTGATTGTTTTCCCAGACATATCCATTACTTCTGCACCAGAAGGAGCGGTAATGTTTGTACCTACTTGAAAAATACGATTGTTCTCAATGAGGATGTCTCCCCTTTCGATTACTTCATTGCCATTGGCGGTGATGATCCTGGCATTGGTAAGTAAAATAGTACCTTCGGGAATATCACGTTCAAACATCACGTCGATAGAAAGTTCTACCGGCATGTATTTATCGTTCTTCTTTTCCTCTTCTTTCTTTTCTTCGGGCGATTCTTCTTCACTTTCTTCTTGATCTGAATCCTCGTCACTGTCTTCAGCATCATCTTCGTCAGCTTCTTCCTTCTTCTTTTCTTCCTCTTTCTTTTTCTCTTCTTCCAGCTTCTTAGCTTCTTTTACGCTGTCTTCAAACGCTTCAGCTGCATTCAGATCATAGATAAAGTGACCGTTCCCGATAGACCAGTGTACTTTAGAAGCATCCCAGCTCCAGGCTGGAAACTGGCCACCAATCTCTGTTAGTTTTCGGGAAGGAAATTGCGAGCTGGCAGTATTTGCTACAGAGATGGTTGGTGTTGATCCACCTATTATAGGTACCGTAACCACATAGATGTCATTGTTAATCAAAGCTAGTGCCTGATCACCTTCTGGTGCCATAGTTACAACCGAAGCATTTGAAGGCGGATTACTTTCTTTTGCGAATTCATCCTCAGGATGCAGAATATCCATTGGGGTAAGATAATTCGGGCTCTCTTTGATATGAGTTTCCAGATCGCCGAAAGCGAAAGGTGAGTAGGTTGTAATTCCAGTCACTTTAACATGCGACTTTTCATCCGTTCCATCCCATCGGATTGAAGATAATGTACCTCCTCTGCTTAGGTAAATTCTGTCATCTCCATTTACAAAATGTGGGTTTGATCTCCCCTCAGATCGGGCAATGAAATTAGTATTTCCTCCATCCGAATCAATCCAGATTATATCTGAACCAAAGCTGGGAGAGCCAGGCCCAAAAGAGTCCTTGTAGCTTTGCTCGGCATCTTTATAAGCAACAATTCGGTTACCGTTTGTATTGAATACAGGTAACGTGTAAATACCTCGTTCATTAGTAAGTTTAGTTGAGCGAATACGACGAGCATTTGGCTCTAATGAATAAATAGCTCCCCCCTCTTCTTCATCCCAGGTTACATAGACTAACGTTTTTCCATCAGGAGACCATGTAGGCATCGCTTCAATACTATTAGTTTCCGTTAATCTTTTTGGCTCACCGTCAGGGAGCTCTTGAACGTATAAATCATTAAGTACAGTAAAAGCGAGCCAGTTTCCATCGGGTGAAGGAACTGCATCCCGTATTTGGGTTGCAATAACTTCTTTGTCATCACTGATTGGATATTTGAAAAGAACTTCCGGGCCAACTTCTAGTTCGGTTTTAACTGTAAATGGTATCTCAGAAGCGTCACCACCGTCAATAGGGATTCTGTTTAATTTACCACCATAAAAAGCAATTAAATGTTGGTTATCTGGAGTGAATGACATCCCTGGAAGCACGCCCAGAGTAGCCTGAGATTCCATATCATCTCTTTGTACGGGATAGGCTAGCCATCGTTCGTCTCCGGTTTCTAAATCATGTAGAACCAAACCTGTTTTGTCTTCATATCTGGAGCCATATACTAACCACTTCCCATTGTTAGAAGTAACAGGTGTGAAAGCTGATCCATATCTGGATATTATAGTTGTTCGGTCACCGGTTTCCCGATCATAGCGCCCCAATCTGTATTGTGGGAATTGTGCATTGTAGTTCCACGATCCATTTCGTTGAGAGAAATAGATATAACGCCCATTTGCACCAACCGCAGGATCGGTAGTTTTTAGTCCGCTTGGAGATGAAATCAGTGCAGTACCCCGGCCACCGTCTTTATGATACATCCAAAGTTTGGCTGTTCCTTTTCCTTTTGCGCCAATCAGATAATCGCCATCAGGAGTCCATTCTGCTGCAAAAAAACCGTTCGATTTACCTTTAGTAACCTGAGTTACTTCGGATGTATCTTCGAGATTGATGTAATAGATATTATCTGCACCGTGTGCATCCGAGATATATGCGATATATTGCCCATCGGGACTGTATCGCGGTTTCGAATCAAAGGCCATTCCATCGGTTAACTGAACCGCATCTCCTCCAACACTTGGGATTTCATAAATGTCCCCCATAAAATCGAAGGCTATTTTGGAACCGTCCGGGCTTACATCTACCGACATCCATGTACCTTCATTACTTTCAATCTCAATCAATCTGCCCGGAGTCATGGGAAGATCTTTACTTTTCTTTTCAATTTTAACCGAATCGCTTTCGGATTCAGATTCTTCCTCCTGAGCCTGAACTTGTACAGAACACAGTATTATTAATAAGAGGAAAAATACCCCCTTTTTAAGCTTTATCATTGTCTACCTCAAAATAATTAATTTTAATAATCAGATGAGAATGTACACAAATAAGTTCTGGGACGAAAAGCAGTCTTTGGCAATTACTTTTTTTAACCCGCTAAAATCAGAAAAGGATGCTAAGCCCCAGAGAGTTGCCGTAATTACCAACCAGTCTTCGGCTAAATTCTACATACATGAAGCCAAAAATTTTAAATGCAGCTATACCTAATTCAGCTTGGGTTTCTGCATTTGAATAAGGAAGCAAGGGTTCTAAAGACGGGGTTTGATCTATCACACCAACAGTAAAAAAAGTAGCTAAATGAATACCACTTTTTTGAATAAATCGAATAGGTGCTTTCCTGGTTATGGAGCTCCCAAACTTATATTTCACTTTTAATACAGACGAACGATAACCTATAGGTTCTTTAAAACTCACAGTGTTGAATGGTCTTACCCGAACATAGTCATCTAACACAAAACCATTATATCCAAACAAACGTTGATTAGGCGTTCCCTGATCTGAAGCAGCAAAGATTAGTTCACTTTGGATGAAATGAGAGCTGAAAACCGGGAGGTTCGTAGTTATTCCAACACGATATCGATTGTAATCAAAATCGCTGCCCCAGGATGAAACCCCTTTTTCCAGCTTAGCATCAACCAACCAACCGAAATCCCGGATATTGTAGTCCCTGAGGAATTGAGTTCGGATATACTTTCTCGTATCGTGATGAAAGTGAATGGAAACTCCTTTCAAATCGCCGTTTTCAGAAGGGAAAAGAACATCATTGTTTGGAAAGAGCACAGGGTCAATCTCCCCGAATAACGAAAAGTCAGTTTTGCTCGACAACATGGAATGTGTCTCGTTCAAATAGAGAACTCTGATAAAAGACTCGATATCAAATCTGTAGCGAAAACCTGCCTGCACACCTTCTCTTAAAAAATAATTATTTGAAACGTTTCCAAAGAGTACTGAGCTGGCAGATTGCCTGAAATCAAAGAAGTCTAGCGGTGTTCGATTGTATTCGTAATCCTGATACTGAAGACTTGTTTGTTTTTGAATAGTGAGATCAGGCGCAAATGCGGTCCCTGGAATAAAATGATGAGCTTTGATTCTATAATTGAATTCTTTGCTTGCAAAACCGTATCCACCGATTAACCGATAGTCATATTCGGAATGAACAGGAGTTCTTAATCCTAATCCCAAATAATGACCTTCCACCCTATTGAAATGGTAAATATCGCTCAGATTAGTTAAATAAAACCGTTCTAATTGGTAGGGAAGCCGAAAAAAATTACTCATCATCGACATTCCTAATCGCAGAGTACGGTTCTTTTCAGTATATGACTGGGCTTCAGAAAGATAGGCGGTATTACTGTTCTCGTTATTAACCGATAAAGAATCCCAGTATACTTTTCTTTTACGATGTGCTCCGGGAAGAATAACCGAAGTATTCAGGTCGAGATCATCAGCTCTTAAATTAGTTGGATTAATTGTATGGCCTGCCCAGGTCCATTCGTCTTTATAGAGAATTGCATTGGAAGCCCCAAAGAAGCTCAGTTTAGCAGAGAGTTGTGTTTCATCAGGAAGCCAGAACTCATTAATTTGTTTATAGCTCTGGATGTATCGAAGGTCTGAAATGCTAAATAATCCATTACTGGTAGATGCATACTCATTCAGCTTTACATCAATACCAAGAATAGTTGAAGAAAGCTCATCGTACCAGATAGACCCAATAAAAAGCGGGCGATTGGTAAGTTTAGGTTCTACATCAATACGTACGGTTCCCTCCGGCCAATTCGAGCCAGCCGGATTGTCTGTGAGCTCATAAAAGCGCCCCGCACGTTTAGAAATTGGGCCAACTACCGTTATATCTTCAGAGAGAATACTTAACGGCACCAAATCCTGATTGAGGTTTAGTGGCGGTCCTCCTGTAGAAAAGAAATCGTATTCACTGAAAAAGTTTTTACTTGCTCTGTTCGCGATAATTTCCTCGGTAAACCGCTCGGGACGGATGATATGCTTCACCTTTGTAACACGCTCGGAAAAGGCAGTGGCTCTAAATCGATTTGCTGAATCTTTTTGTGCTTCGTTAGAACCAAGAATAGCCAATTTATAAATTTCCGCCTGATAGGATTTCAATCCTGCATTTAGTCGCTCTCTGCGAACTGCAAGCTCCTGAACTTTTCGGGTTACTCTGTCTGCACTTACTACGATTTCGTCCATTAGAAGTAAATCAGGTCTTAAAAAAACATCGAGTTCAGTCACCTGATTTCTTTTGATAGTAACTGTAATAAGTGTATCCAGAAAAGAAAGGCTGCTAAACTTGATTTCAAAGGTACCCGGAGTAAGCTGAAGTGAATAGAAACCATCATCACTAGTGTAAGTACCGGTTAGCGTCCCTTCTTTGACAATATTAGCATAAGGAATAGTTTCTCCAGTGCCCGCTTCATAGATAGTCCCTTTCAACTCTCCTTTTTGAGCTAAAACTATATTCGAACTTAAGAAGATGAAACATACTAAAAATAGTATCTGCACCCGGTAATACGATTCCCTGAGGAAACTGAATTTCTCCTGAAAAATAGTCTTTATGATTTAATTAGAAGTTCTACTGAGTTTTAATTCAGTAATCAAATCACCCCGGGCTCAAGTAAGCGAATGGATTTGTTTTCAGCATCAATTTCAGCTTCAACACCCACCGGAAGCGTAACATTTTTGTCCTCGTGGCTTATCATTGCGCCATAGAACGCAGGAATATCCAACAAACCAATATGATGAGCAAATACTTCTTTCATCGAAAGGCTGTTTGTACCTACATCACAATTTGTGCATTTCCCAAAAACAAAGCCGTTTATCTGGTCCAAAATACCCGCCAGTTTCAATTGCGTCAGCATTCTGTCAACACGGTACACACTTTCGCCCACATCTTCCAGAAATAGAATAGCTCCTTCAAAATCAGGCACATATTCAGAACCAATCATAGCTGTAAGTACGGATAAATTTCCCCCAAGTAATCGACCTTTTGCCTTTCCGGTATTCACAACGAAAGTATCTGTTTCATCTTCCGGAATTGAATACATGGCTTTTTTTCCTTTTAGCAGTACCTCATCCCAGGAATTCAATGTAAAGTCATTCCATTCAGATTTCCCAACCGGACCATGAAAGGTGACCAAACCAGTTTTATGCTGAATAGCCAAATGTAGAGAGGTTATGTCACTAAACCCGATTAATGGCTTTGGATTGGCTTGAATCACTTTATAATCAAGTAAAGGAAGAATTCGGTTACATCCCCACCCTCCTCGAATGCAAAGAACAGCTTCTACATCATCATCCTGAAACATAGCCATTAAGTCACTTGCCCGGTCTTCATCCTTCCCTGCGAGGTATCCGTATTTATCACGAACATGATCGCCCAGTTTTAAAGAATACCCCAGTTCTTTAAGAGTGTTGAGCATTTCATCAAAATCTGAAGAATCATAAATAGGACTACCCGGAGCAATTAGTCCAAGAGTTGCTCCTTCTTTTAATCTTTGAGGTTTCAGAAGTTCCGGGCCTGTTTTTTTTGAAACGGAATAAGCTCCTTTCAGCAATCCTGAAGCTGCCCCCAGACCGGTAAGACGAACAAAATTTTTACGTGAAATTCCCATAGTGATCAATTTTTGGATGTATATAACGCTTCCTTTCTGATAATGTCCAATACTTTTTCGGGAAGCATGTTTTCTAGCTCACCCACGCCTAACAGTTCTTTTATTTTAGATGAAGAAACTTCAAGAGGTTCATGGTTAACAAAGGTAGTGCTTTCAAGTATATAGTTCTTTACCTGGGAGTGATCTGCTCCGGGGCGCTTAGCGACCAATAAATCAGCTTCATCCAATATTTTTTCATGGAACTTCCAGGTATGAAATTTTGCGAGATTATCTTCTCCTATACAGAAATAGAATTGAAAGTCCGGGTCATTGATCTGTTTAAGGTGCCTGATGGTATTAAAGGAAAAGGAAGGCTTTGGTAGCTCGTTCTCAATGGTAAGAATATTGACGTTCTCTTTTCCTTCAAAGGCTTTTTGAAGCATGTGTAACCTGGTACTATAGGAAGCCTGGTTATCTTCTGCTTTATGCGGAGGAAAAGGCGTGAGCAATACCCAAAGTTGGTCTATTTTTCCGGATTTCAGAAAAGAATCCGCAATGGATAGATGTCCGTTATGAACCGGGTCAAAGGTCCCTCCAAATAACCCAATCCTCATGGCTATTAATTGCTACCTATTGTATCGCCTGAGGCAGGAACATCAACCTGAGCAAGCTTTCGGGTAGCTTCAACATACATTTCTTCAGCTCTTTCTCTGTTCGCGCTTTGAGGGAACAACTGCAGGAATTTTTCATAAGTTGCTACAGCTGAATTGTACCGCTCAGCTTGTTTAGAGGGAATACTTCGATCTGCATAAACAATATAGGTCTCAATCAATTTAACAAGAGCCCTTTCTGCCCAAACCGATTCCGGATATTGATCGATGGTCTGGTCAAAATAAATAGTAGCAGCCAGAAAGCTTTCAATTCGTAGATAAAACTCTGCTGATTCAAAACTCTTGCGGGCCAGTTTATTTCGTAGTTCATCAATCTTTGCAGCAGATTCGAGCACGTATTCCGAATTTGGATATCTATTATTAAACAGCTGGAATAGTTCTATCGCCCGCCCGGTAGCACTTTGATCAAGCCGGTATCGGGGACTTTGTTCGTAATAGCATAACGCTCTTTTATATTCTACTTCCTGCCTCTTCTCATTCTGAGGATAATAGCTGATAAAGCGCTCGTATTCTGATGCGGCTAAGATATATTGACCATCCAGGTAATAACTTTCTGCAAGATAAAACTGAGCATCCTGAGAGTAACTCGTTCCCCTGCCCAGTCTTGTAACTAAATCAAATCCATAAGCAGCATCTCCATATTTCTCTTTTTCAAAAAGAGCCATGGATTTATCAAATGCTACGTTTACAGGGTCTCCGCGTCGAACAAGCTCATTATTCTTGCACGCAGTAAGTAAAAGTATTACCGAGCATAAAGCGATGGTAAGTGTTCTCATTGTAGATGTTTTCAATTCTTTAGTGATCACGATTTTGTAAGAAGATAAGGAGATTTTCAAGTTCTTGTTTGTATTCTGAGTCTGGGAAATGTGCAAGTAATTCTTTAGCCTTTTCGTATCGTTTGTTTAGTTCTGCTGCAACGTCTTCAATCACATTCAATGAGTCTATAATATCCAAGACCTTTTCCACTGATTCCTCAGTAGGGCTTTCATCAAGCAAGGTTTTCTGAATGTGTGTTTTCTGTTCTTCATTCGCTCGTTCTAACGCAAGTATAGTGAGATATGTTTTCTTTCCTTCAAAAATATCTCCCCCCGGGCGTTTCCCGAACTTTTCTGGATCAGCAATAGCATCTAATAAATCATCCTGAATTTGAAAAGCGATGCCCAGTTCCATTCCAAGGTCATGCATTTCTTTTCTTTGGATGTCTGAAGCGTGAGCCGCAATGGCTCCCATTTCAAGTGATCCCGATAACAATGCCGCTGTTTTACCGGAAATCATTTCAATGTATTCGCTCAGTTGAACATCCTGACGGTCTACAAACTCCATGTCTAAAGCCTGACCTTCACATACTGTCACAGTTGCTTTCAAAAATATATCATAGAGGGCTGCAAACTCATTTTTAGAGAAAGACTCATCCTCTCCATAAAATGAAAGTTGTTGCATTGCTCCTGCAAACATAACATCTCCGGAGAGAATTGCGATGTTCTCATCCCATTTTTTGAACACGCTTGGCTTACCCCTTCTTGTATCAGCGGAATCCATAATATCATCATGAACCAGCGTGAAGTTATGAAGAATTTCAATAGCTAAAGCAGAGGGCAAAGCATTTTTTGGATCGCCCTCACATATCCCGCAAGAAAGCATGGTTAGAATCGGCCGAATCCTCTTCCCTCCTCCATCGAGAGCGTAGCGGTATGGCTGATATAGAGTTTCCGGTTTGGAAGGAAGATCAAGTTCTTTTAATGCGGTCTCAATCTGTATATAAAGCTGCTTTTGTAAGTCCGTAGTGTTCAAATCTGTCCGTAGAATTTAAGTGCCAAATATAGGCAATCTAAAGAGCTTTATCAGGCTGTTTTCTCTAAAAGATGAGAGCTGTTCAATTCTGAAACAGAAGAACAACCCAGTAAGGTGAGAATGATTTTTAAATCGTTACTCCATTGATCGAAAAAGTGTTGAACACCTTCCAGCCCCGATTCTGAAATAGCTTTTATAACAGGTTGAGCGCAGGCGGTGAAATTTGCTCCAAGGCACAGGGCTTTGGCAATATCATGAGCAGACCGAATTCCTCCAGAAGCAATCAACCCAAAACTTCTTTCCCATTGCAACGAACTTATTTGTCTCAGGCATTCTACCGTAGAGATTCCCCAATCGTTAAAGCTATGATTCGGGTTTTTATTTGATGACCGGTAGTTCTCCACCTTAGCCCAGCTGGTCCCTCCTGCTCCGGCAACATCAAGCACTTCAACTCCTGCATTCAATAATCTTTTAGCCACATATTTTGATATTCCGGCTCCGGTTTCTTTAACAATCACCGGAATATCGGAGTCTTTCACCAACTGCTCGATACCATTCAATACTCCTTTGAAATTACGGTCACCTTCGGGCTGCATCAGTTCTTGCAATGGATTTAAGTGCACGATAACAGCATTAGCTTCAATACTGTTTATGAGCACCTTGATTTTATCTTTGGAAAAACCATCGATCAGTTGAACCCCTCCAATATTGGAACAGATAAAGGCGTTCGGGGCTTTTTCCCGAACTACTGAAAAGGTTTTTGTCAGGCTTTTATCCTCCAGCATTGCGCGCTGACTTCCAACCCCAAATGGTAGGTTATTCGCTTCACAAAACTCCGCGATTATCGCATTTACGGGACCGGAATCAGCATAACCACCCGTCATGGATGAAATAAACAATGGAAAGGAAAAGGTTCTCCCTAAAAGAGTAGCTTCAATAGAAACTTCGTCAATATCTACTTCCGGAAGTGCATTATGATTGAAATAATATCCATCAAATCCCGAGGATAAAGAATACTGAGTACCTTCTGTAATGGTTAGTTCAACGTGATCTTTTTTTCGTTGTCTGATGTCTGTCATAAGGGAAATTGCCACTAAAACTCGAAAACACAAAATGCGTTTTTCTGTTGATGCTGAAAGACTGTCCTTCCTTGGGGAGGGACAGAGCCAAAACTTGTTTTGGTTCAGGGAGAGGAAAGTGGGTTCGTGTTATATAACCTTTACCGTCCTCTCTCTGATTTCACACAAGTATGAAATCGGTCTCCCTCCAAAGGGAGACAGGTTACCTTTTAAGGCAAATAGCTCCCACTATTCATATGAAAAGTCTGCCCGGTGGAGTGTTTGAGCTTTCCTTCTGCAAGAAGCAATACAAGATTGGCAAATTCTTCAGGCGGCGCAATGGAATCAAGGAACAATCCCTGAGTGAGATACTCGGCTCCATACACCTCAATAGAATCTCTGGCCATATCGGTATCCACAAACCCCGGACAGATGGTATAAGCCGTGATCCCATCCTTCCCAAAACTACGGGCAATACTTTTGGTCAGAGCAATCATCCCTCCTTTGCTGGCTGCGTAGGAAGCATATTCCTGGGTATCTCCTCGCTGACCTGCTCTACTCGATATGTTGATGATTCTTCCTTCTATTCCCCGTTCTTTCCAGGCATTTACCGCCCATTTACAAAGCAACCCAACTGATCTAAGATTCACCTGCATCGTTCTATCCCAATTTTCCAACCATTCTTCATCTGATATGGAGAAATCAGCATCTTCGAAGATTCCTGCATTATTAATTAATACCTCGGGGATTTGCTCTGCATTGAATACTTCTTTGAGTTGTTCGACCTCTTCCGGTTTTGAAAGATCACAAGCGATGTGGGTGTATTGGTTATTGGTATAATTGTTAATGGTTTTTCTAGATGTTCCGATCACAGTAAAACCATTAACCAATAACAATTCACTAATTGCTTTGCCTATTCCACGGGAAGAGCCTGTGAGGAGTGTTTTCATATAATTACTAGAATTCTATAAATTTTCTTCTATGAAATATATCTCTTCAACTTATGAAATCCTTGCCTGGAGATGCATGGATAAAAGTATTGACGAAAACTGGTCGAATTGGGCTATCGAAATGTTACAGGCTGGATTTGAGACAGAACATTTAGCTCAGATTATTATCTTGGAAAAACCTCTAAATCAATTCGAATTGAAGTGGCTAGCTGATAAGATATTGAATGAACTATCACTAAAATTTAATGATTGTAAGAAAGCTTTATTAGACTACGCTTCTTATTTAATGCATCAAGCTTTCGAAAATAAAATTACTTTTATTAAAGCTTTATCATTAATCAAAGAGTTATATCTTTTTCTTGATTATGAATACGAGCTTTCTGAATTCTATGAATTATATCACGCGAAAATTGATTTAGAAGAAAATGGAATTCAGTTTTATCATCAAGAAGCCACAAAAGAAAATATCGATTTTATAATCTTTGAAGAGTTTTCAAGTTGGTTAGAAAAATATCCCATTAATTATTGTTGAACTATTCTTATCTAAAAATAGGCGTCACACTGAATTTATTTCAGCATCTGTAGGGAGTAAATATTTTGATTATGTAACGGATTAGGTCAAGGCTTCTATCCTCACAGATCCCGGATCAAGTCCGGGATGACCCAGAAAAGGAAAGCAGGGGTTACAAAATCAACGAATAACGATTCAATAATTAACGAGAACTAACAGGTACAAAGCTACACGCTTCGCCGTACATGATTTTTTTTGCTGTTCCCAGTAATTTATTGGTAGCCAATAGGTAAATAGAATCGGGAACGTGAATATCTCCACAGCCTTTCAGGAGTACAAACTTATCCTGATACTCACTCCAGTCGAAGGCTTCTACCCTTCTTCGGTACAATTCATGGATGACTTCTTTTTTTGTTAAACGGAAAACTTCTTTGGTGTATTCGTTGGCATGAGAGGTAATCAACATCCAGGCCCAGGGAGCAATGATGGCATCGGTGGAACAGAAAACAGATAAGTGCTGGCCTTCGTATTGTGACCAGTCGTAGTTCTTTAAATGCTCCCGGAAGTCAGCTTCTTTCAGCAATAATCCCATGTGCAAAAAGTCCTTGATGTCCAGCTCTGCTATCGGAGTGACATCATGAAACAACTTCGCGAGGTCGATGGTGACCAACTTTGTGTTTGCTTTTACTTTGTTTAGGATTTCTTTGGGCATGTCAGTGTCTACATTTTGTCCCTCCTTGGGGAGGGACAGAGTCAAAACTTGTTTTGGCTCAGGGAGAGGACGGTGATGCTTCATTCTACATCGCAACCATGGGTCCTCCCTCTGATTTCACACAAGTGCGAAATCGGTCTCCCTCCTAAGGGAGACAGTTTGCTAGTCAATAAAAATTAAATGGAAAATGATTCCCCGCACGAGCAGGTTCGGCTGGCGTTGGGATTATGGAAATGAAATCCCTGGCCGTCCAGTCCATCGGTGTAGTCGAGTTCGGTCCCGGCGAGATACAGAAAGCTTCGCATATCAATCCAGATCTTTAAACCGTCTTTCTCGAATATCTGATCTTGTTCTCCGGGTTGTTCATCAGAAGCGAAATCAAGATTATAGGTCAGACCGGAACATCCGCCACTCTCAACGCCTACTTTTAGAAAAGTGTCGCTGGAAATGCCTTTTTCAGAACGAATTTCATCAATTCGCCGAACGGCTCTGTCGCTGATCGTGATCTCTCCCATAATTAACTCTATACTGAGATTACCTGAATTTCAGGATCAATGCGTTTAACCATGCTTTCGATAGCATACAACGTTCCTGTAGAAGCTGTTGGGCAAGTTCCGCAAGCTCCCTGGTAGTGCACTTTCAAGCGGTTGCTTTCTAGTCCGAGTACTTTCAATCCACCACCATCAGCAAGCAAATAAGGTCTTACCTGCTCATCCAGCATTCGGTTAATTTCCTGAAGACGAGGATCGTCTGATTCCATCGCTTCTTTGCTAACATGGACTTCAGAATCATCTTCATCAAAAACCTGAGGCTCTGCTTCACGGATTGGAGGAGCAAGTTTACGAAGTAATTCTGACCATACAGCACTTCCATCCTGAGTAACAGTGATATATTTATCTACATAATACACATTAATGACGCTGTCAATCGCGAATAATGCCGAAGCCAGGTTATCACCTTCCGCCTCCTGTGCATTTTCGAACGATCGGGTAGTTCCATTTGTCAAGGGTTCAGCCAATACAAAGCGCATGGCATCAGGATTTGGAGTGCGTTCTATTTCTTTAATTTTAGCCATTGTAGTCTCTTTTTATTCGAAAAATTCTTTGGTGTATTCAATGCCTTCCACTAAACGATCAATATCGTCTTCATTATTATAAAATGAAATGGAAGCGCGTAAGGTGCCCGGGATGTTAAAGTGATCCATCACCGGTTGTGCACAATGGTGTCCGGTCCGAACCGCAATTCCTTCTTTATCCAAAATGGTTCCGGCATCTGTTGGATGAACTCCATCCAGCAAAAACGATATTACGGATGCTTTTTTATGAGCAGTTCCAACAATTCGAAGTCCATCAATTTTGCTTAGTTTCCCGGTGGCGTATGTAATCAACTCAGCTTCACGACCTGCAATATTATCCATTCCGATGGAATTCAGATAATCAATTGCGGTTCCAAGTCCGACCCCTGCTGCTATTGGTGGCGTTCCGGCTTCAAACTTATGAGGAAGATCATTCCAAGTCGTTTTCTCGAAGGTAACCTTATCGATCATATCTCCTCCTCCACGATATGGAGGCATGGCATCCAGCAATTCTTTCTTGCCATATAGGATTCCGAATCCGGTTGGTCCACACATTTTATGTGCAGAAAATGCGTAGAAATCAGCATCTAATTCCTGAACATCTACTGTTGAATGAGGTACTGCCTGAGCACCATCAACTAAAACGGGAATATTCCGATCATGAGCAGCATCAATAATTTCTTTTACCGGGTTGATGGTTCCGAGAGCATTCGAAACATGAATTACAGATACAAACTTTGTTTTCGCGGAAAGGAGTTCATAGAACTTCTCCATGATTAACTCACCGTTTTCATCCATCGGTATGACTTTGAGCTTTGCTCCGGTTTGTTCACCAATAATCTGCCATGGAACAATGTTAGCGTGATGTTCCATCTCCGTTACAAGAATCTCATCACCTTCTTTGAAATAAGTCCGCCCATAACTGCTGGCTACCAAATTGATAGAATCTGTAGTCCCGGTCGTATAAATAACCTCTTCCAGATATCGAGCATTAATGAGTTTCTGAACCTTTTCACGGGTTGATTCGAAAGCATCTGTGGCGTGCTGACTCAAAGAATGAATTCCTCGATGCACGTTGGCGTGCTCATGCGAATGATAGGCATTAATACGATCCACTACTATCTGAGGCATCTGACTACTCGCCCCATTATCCAGATATACCAATCTTTTGCCGTTCACTTCCTGATTAAGAACGGGAAACTGAGACCGAATTTCGTTCCAGTTGATAGTGCTTGGTATGTCTGTTTTGGTATGGTTCATTTTTTCGATGTCCCTCTCCGGGGAGGAACAGAGTCAAAACTTGTTTTGGCTCAGGAAGAGGACAATTAAAGGCAGTTACTACCATTGCGTCCTCCCTCTGATCACCCGCAAGCGGATAATCTGTCTCCCTCCAAAGGGAGACAGGGTTTCAAAATTTCAATTACTTTTCATCTCGATTCGTGTATTGAATTACTTCATTGAGAAGTAATTTTTCCACCGATTCCACTTCCATGCTTTCAACGCTTTCTAAGGCAAAAGCATATACGAGTAACTCACGGGATTTCTGCTCGGTTAAGCCGCGACTTTGAAGATAAAACACTTCTTCATCCTGTAGCTGTCCAATGGTTGCACCATGTGAACAAAGTACATCATCCGCAAAAATTTCAAGCTGAGGCTTGGTATTAACTTTACCGTCTTCTGATAACAACAAATTTCTGTTTTCCTGAAAAGAGTCAATTTTCTGAGCATCTTTTGCAACAAAAATCTTTCCGTTGAAAATAGAATGAGCGCTATCATTCACAACACACTTGTGCAACTGGTGACTTTTCCCATGCGCATGTCGGTGATCCATAATGGAATGCGTATCTGCAATCTGATCGCCATCAATAAGTACTAAACCATCTACCGTAAAATCTACTTCCTGATCATTCTGAATCACACGGGGTTCATTTCTGAAGAGCTTTGCTCCCAGACAGATCGTGTATGAATGATATTCTGCGTTCTTGTCCAGCATAGCAATCGGTCGCGATACATGAGATGCCTGCTTTGAATCTCTTTGAATTCTGGCATGATGCACATTGGACCCGGTAAACATCTTGAACTCCGTTACCGGAACGTTCAGATACACATTATCAGCTAGTCCAATGTGCTCTTCAATGATCGTAGACTTGGAGAACATCTCTCCTACATACAAAAGACGTGGAGTTGCATAGAATGCCTTATCAGCATCGGTAAATACATTCAGAATATGAATAGGAGCTTTAACTACGGTTTCTTCCGGAATATGAATAAAAGTTCCATCAGAGAAAGCAGCATCATTGAAAGGAGCAAACACATCGTTTTCATAATTAGTGATGGTCCCTAAATAGGACTTTACCGAATCATGATCAGCGTAATTTGCAAGGTTCCCAACAATGACTCCATTTGGTAAATCAGAGATTGATGATAACTCTTCATTGAATTCACCATTCACAAATACCAAACGGGTATTCATTGCCTCCGGGAGAAAGTGATTTGAAATATCACCTACTTCTTTTGTATCTGCTTCATCAACCGAAACAAACGTGTTTTTAGTGATCGACTTCAGATCAATAAATCTCCAGTCTTCGTCTTTCCGGGTTGGAAATGCAGTGTTATGGAGTTCTTCCCTCCCACGTTCATTAATCGCACGGATTGAAATAGATGTGCCTTTAGGCTCTACTTCTCCTCCGATATACGATAACAAGGTTTCCTTTTGTAATACTTCACTCATTACTGAGCCCCATTTAATGCGAATTCTTTTTGTAGTTCATCATAGCCGTGCGCTTCAAGCTGTTCAGCAAGAGAGAAGTCTCCGGTTTTGATAATCTTTCCACCCATCATGATATGCACATAATCCGGTTTGATGTAGTTCAATAGTCGCTGATAGTGCGTAATCAGTACCATTGCTTTTTCCGGGCTGGCAATTTTATTTACACCATCAGATACAATTTTAAGAGCATCAATATCTAAACCGGAATCGGTTTCATCGAGGAAAGAAAGCTTTGGATCGAGTACTGCCATCTGGAAAATTTCGTTCTTCTTCTTTTCTCCTCCAGAAAATCCAGTGTTTATAGAACGGCTTAGAAACTCATCCTTCATTTCAATTACATCCAATTTGCTTTCTATATAATCTTCGAACTCAAGCGGGTCTAATTCTTCACGCTCATTTGCCCGTGCAATGGTATTGTATGCTTCGCGAAGAAGAGTTTTGTTTGTAATTCCAGGAACTTCAACCGGGTACTGAAAAGCAAGGAACAAACCTAGATGTGCTCGTTCATCAGCATCCATTTCGGTAATGTCTTCACCTTCAAAAAGGATTTCGCCTTCAGTTACTTCATATTCCGGGTGACCGGAAACCACTTTTGAAAGAGTACTTTTACCACTTCCATTTGGTCCCATGATCGCATGGATTTCACCGGCGTTTACTTTAAGGTTTACACCCTTTAAGATTTCAATGTCTTCGCCTTCAACCGAGGCATGTAAATTTTTGATTTCTAACACGTCTTCTTCTTTTGTCTTTTTTGATATTTAATTTCTTTTTTTATCGCCATCCTGAACTTGATTCAGGATCTGTAGTGGTACTGATGTCGATTCCTCACAGATTCCGGATCATGCCCGGAATGACAACACCAGATGATTATTCCTCTACCCAACACTACCTTCCAGTTTCACATCAAGAAGCTTATTGGCTTCTACAGCAAACTCAAGCGGCAATTCTTTTAACACGTCTTTCACAAATCCGTTGATAATCATTGATATTGCATCCTGCTCGCTGATCCCACGCTGCATCAGGTAGAAAATCTGCTCTTCACCAACTCTGGATGTAGTAGCTTCATGCTCCACACTACTGGTTGGATTCTCTGAAGAGATATACGGAAATGTATGTGCTCCGCATTCCTGTCCAATTAACATAGAATCACACACTGAATAATTTTTCGAGCCATGTGCCTTCTTACCGATTTTAACTTCTCCACGATAACTATTGTTTGACTTACCAGCAGAAATACCCTTTGAGATGATAGTACTCTTGGTATTCTTTCCTAGGTGAATCATTTTTGTTCCGGTATCAGCCTGCTGCCTTTTGGTGGTAACAGCCACTGAGTAAAATTCTCCAATAGAGTTATCTCCCTGAAGAATAACACTTGGGTATTTCAGCGTTACTGCAGATCCAGTTTCAAGTTGAGTCCAGGAGATTTTAGAATTTCTTCCTTTACAGATACCACGCTTGGTTACAAAATTGTAGATGCCACCTTTCCCATTTTCATCACCGGAATACCAGTTCTGAATGGTAGAATACTTGATATCAGCATCATCTAAAGCAACTAATTCAACAACGGCGGCATGCAACTGATTTTCGTCATACATAGGAGCTGTACAACCTTCAAGATAACTAACGCTTGCACCTTCTTCGGCTACTATCAGTGTTCTTTCAAACTGACCGGAATCCATATTATTGATACGGAAATAAGTAGAAAGCTCCATCGGGCATTTCACCCCTTTTGGAATAAAGCAGAAAGATCCATCTGAAAACACCGCTGAATTCAAAGCAGAATAAAAATTATCACGAACAGGAACTACGGAAGCCATGTACTTCTTAACCAATTCAGGATGTTCTTTAATCGCTTCTGACATCGAGCAAAAAATTACACCTGCTTCGGCTAACTTCTCTTTGAATGAGGTGAAGATAGAGACACTATCAAAGACTGCATCAACAGCTACACCAGCAAGCATCTTTTGCTCTTCTAGTGGAATCCCCAGTTTTTCGTATGTCTCACGTATATTAGGATCTACATCATCCATGCTGTCCAGCTGAGGCTTCTTCTTAGGAGCTGAATAGTAAAGCATGTTTTCAAAATCAGGCTTTTTGTACGTAGCATTAAACCAGGTTGGTTCTTCCATTTCTTTCCAAGAATGATATGCTTTCACACGGAAATCAGTCATCCATTCCGGTTCTTCTTTGACTCTGGAAAGCTCACGAACTATTTCTTCGCTAATACCTTTTGGAAACTCTTCGTACTCAACATCGGTGGTGAATCCATACTTATATTCTTCACCGATCATCGATTCCAGAGCTTTTACTTCATCGCTTAATTCTTCGCTCATTAACGTCTGTTTATTTGTGCTTTAGATTCTTAGTAGTAAACCGTCTTTAATTCCGCTTCGTTCAACGGTTTACATGCTTATTTAGAACAAGTCCAAAGATACGAAATCTCTCTCTCAGAACTAAATGAAGAGTTATTGAGAATTTCTATTAACCAGATTTATTTCTTGTTGCCAAAAAAACTGAACAATAGAGAATTATTAGAACAGAAAATAAGAGATGATGCCAAGAAAAATTGTAAGCAAAAATAGCTCGATAAAAAATATAACGACTACAAGAAAACTGATGATAATGGAGCCAAATTTATCACCTGGAGTACTATAAAACCTATAGTAAAGGATCAGAATAAAAGAGTATAGAACATAATTGAAAATAAGTGGTACATGGATTAGAGGAGTCAAAAATGCTGCTAAAAGTGTAGCATGACCTATTATAAAGGAAGAAATTGTAACATGTTCAGCATAGTTTTTTGTACTGAATATTAAAGTAGAGGGAAAAGCCAGAATGAATATTGAAATAAACCAAAAAAACTTAAAGTAATTTGTGATAATTGTTCCCGCTTCGTATCCCACTTTAAAAAAAATAGTGTCCTGAATAGGTTCGGAAGAAATCGGTGGCTTTTCAACGGGAAAGAAATTTTCGAACAATAAATACAAAGATATTGAAACTATTAAATAGGAAATTGGATTGAATATCCCTTTTCTCTTTCCTGATAAATAATCCTGTATGAATACCTGAGGGTGGAATGTTAGTGCTCTTAAGTTGTATAAATATCCTTTATCCATATTTATGAATGTGGATAAAGCTTCTTCAAGCACTGTTTTAAAAGAAATTTTACGTAATCCCCCTACTTCCCCACAATTAGGACAAAATTTTTCTTTGTGATTGTAGCCACATGTAATGCAGGCTTTTTGTTTTGTTACTTCCATCCGTAAATCATAATTAAGGAATCAAATAATCAGGGAATTCTTACCTCAAGAAGCTTTGATGGAAATTCAGCGTTAATTAAAACGGAGCTTATAGAATTGGGTACCAAAATAGAATCCCCAAGTTTGTAAGAAACCGACCCTCCATCAAATTTCAAGCTACCTTCTCCTTCCAGAACCATGAGAATTATACAGGAATCGAATGTAGAATAGTTTCTTTTGATGGATTCTTCAATCAATAACCGATTAGTTATAAAATACTGACTCTCACCAATTTCAGCTTCTTTAGCTGTTTGATCATACTGAGTTTTATATTCATCATAATAATTGTAGTCGATAGCATCTACCGCCTCTTCTACGTGTAGCTCTCTTCCAATTCCGTTCGCGTCTACCCTATCAAAATCATAGATCCGGTAGGTGATATCGGAGGTTTGTTGAATTTCGGCGATTAACAATCCTTTTCCAATGGTATGGACTCTTCCTGCTGGTAAGAAGAATACATCATCATTGTATACATTTTCTCTATTGAGAATATTCATGAGTCTCCCTGATTCAAATACTTCCAGATATTCTTCTTTACTGGTTTGTTTATTGAAGCCGGAAATCAGCGTCGCTCCTTCTTCGGCATCCACCACATACCACATTTCAGTTTTCCCAAAGGAATTGTGCCGCTTCATCCCCAGCTCATCATCAGGATGCACCTGAATGGATAGGTCATCATTGGCATCTATAAATTTTATGAGCAATGGGAATTTTTTTCCGAATTTTTGATAGACGTTATCCCCAACCAGTTCGCCTTTAAACTGATCGATCAGTTCTACCAGGTTCTTCCCGGCTAATTCTCCTTCAGCTACTACAGAGATATCTCCTTCTACTCCCGAAATCTCCCAGCTCTCACCACACGTCTTAGATTCTCCAACCGGTTTATCGAGTACGGTACCGAGTTTTTCCCCACCCCAGATTTTGTCTTTGAGGATAGGTATGAATTTAAATGGGTATAAGTTCATTTCTTTTTTTGTAAGGTCATTCTGAGCGAAAGCGAAGAATCTGCACAATTATTAAGCTATGAAGATTCTTCGAAAGTATCCTCAGGATGACAGTTGGCATCATTTTTATTTTCTATGCTAGTAAAGCCGCTACACAGCTTGTGTTTACAATGTCTTCCCAGCTGCATCCCCGGGATAAATCCATCATTGGTTTTACAAGACCTTGAATTACCGGGCCGGTTGCTGTTGCTCCCGCAAGCCGTTCAGTGATTTTGTACCCGATGTTTCCGGCGTCCAGGTTCGGGAAGATAAACACATTCGCATTTCCTGCAACTTCTGAACCAGGAGCTTTTCGTTTACCAATAGAATCGATCATAGCTGCATCAAACTGAAGTGTACCATCAATTTTGAGAAGCGGGTCTTGTTTTTTTGCCAATTCCAAGGCTTCTTCAACCAGATCAACACGCTCGTGCCGCGCGCTTCCCCTTGTCGAAAAAGAAAGCATCGCTACTTTAGGTTCTTCTGCGGTTAAAGCTTTATGTGAAGCTGCTGAGTCAACTGCAATTATTGCCAGTTGTTCAGCCGTTGGATACGGAACTACCGCACAATCACCATAAGAGAATGCTCGACCGTCTTCAAAACTCATCAAAAAGATGCTGGATACTACATTCGAGCCAGGCTTTAACCCAATAGTTTGAATAGCTGCCCTGAGAACATCCCCAGTAGTAGAAACTGAGCCGGCTACACAACCATCTGCATCTCCTTCACTAACCATAGAGGCGGAATAAAACAGAGGATCCTGCACTATGGTCATTGCCTGTTCTTGGGTAATTCCTTTATGTTTTCTTTTCTCGAAAAAAGAAGCAGCATACTTTTCGAGTTTCTTGTTAGAGGTTGAATCAATAATCTCAATTTCTTTATTGACCTCTGGTGCCTTCTCATTTTTAATGAGCACTACCCTGCAGATATTTTCTTTCGATAGAAACTCAGCTGCTTTAATAACCCGTTCGTCTGATGATCTTGGAAGTACGATTGTCTTTTTAAGTGATGCCGCTTTTTCTCGTATCTCTTCAATTATTTTCATGTATTTAAATCAGTATCAAAATCGAGGTTAATGCAAGGATCAAGCCTGCTTTTTGTTTAGTTGAAAGTTTATCTTTCCAAACCACGAAGCCAATCAAAGCCCCTAGTATAACATTTGCCACATTTGTTATAGAAAAAACAAGTGAGCCGAATATTTCGTGCAAGGCTAAAATTAAGAAAAAGGAAGAGTAAAGGTTAGCCACTCCAATAATTATTCCGTTAAGAATTTCTTTTCGCGAAAAACTTAGCTCTTTTTTATAAGCAAGTACCATCATTCCTAAAACAAAAGAAGAAAAGAATATCATCCCCAGAAAAGTGTATTCAGAAAGGATTCCTGCAAATTCACTTTCAAAAACTTTAAGTGAAGTATCGGCTATACCTGTCATTACGAAAAGAAGTATCGGAAAGATAAAATCGACCGATACCTTTGATTGATTCACTTTCAATTTAGGGAGCAGGAGATACAATGATATAAAGACAAGTACTATCCCGAAGTATTTAATCCCTGCAATTGATTCTCCATATATGAATATGCTGACGGCAATTGGGATTACCAGCGACATTCGCATGGCAGCGATACTGATTCCCATCCCTATTTTATTTAATGAAGCACTGTAAAGGAAAAGGTTTGCTATGAATACAACTCCCAAAAAAATGGCCAGTATTAAAACCTGAGGTGGAAGTTCAGGTACGTTTACAAGAGGATCATCAGTAATAAAAAAACTAATACAGGCTGCAACTAAATAATTGATACAAAGAACATTTAAAACCCTGCTCTTTGACTGTTCTGCTACTTTGAGGAAATGTGCGATAGTAAGCGAACACCCTACGCTAAGAGAAATATAAAGTATACCCATCAGTCGATTAGACTAATACCTGTATACCCGAAATAAATGACATTCTGAGGACGGTTATGAAGCCTTCGGGAGGTGTAATCAACATTGCGTTGCAGGTGGTTAATAATACCGGAAACTGTTCCTTCACGGTTTTTAATCGCATCTGCAATGTAGTAGGTGAAAATGCTGTGTCGTTTCTGATCTCCGTTAGCCACCGAAAAGTCTCTGGAACGTTGATTTTCGGTAGCTCCAAAAATGATTATTGAGTCGCTGTTATTATCTGTTACAACCTTCGCTAATGATTCATTGAGTCCGCTGCGCTCATTTTCTGAGTTAATGTAATCCAGGTCGTTTATCACTACAATTTCTTCAACGGGTAATCCTGATAATCCCCTTAGTAAAGAATTGAGATTTATATTTTGGTAGCGGTTTGGCTCAGTTGAAATAACCTCTGTATCTCCCCTTTCATTTCCCACGGCATATCCTGAGACATATACAATTAATCGTTTTTGTGGGCGGCGGAGTTTATTTGCAAAGCGGCCGTATGCCAGACTTAATCTTTGCTGAGAATCGATATTTATCGCTTTATCAATATTCTCTTGCGGAATTCCTAAAGCATTTTGAAAGTACTCTTCCATCAATCGGAGATCCCGTTCCGCATACGTTCTCTCTGAGTAACCGCCCTGATACTGCCCGTTCGATAGCATGAAAACAAAAGTGCTGTCGTTATTTGTTCGAAGTGCAGGGATATTGTTTTCAACATCTACATTACCAAATGGGATATTGGGAATCGCAATAATAGAAAGCTGAGAAGCAAATTCTGAGGGTCTCCAGATTGGATACGCATCCGTTTTAGAAATCCAGGTTTCAGAAATACCGTAAAGCACCTTATACCAAAGACTGTCTTCTTCAACCAGTTTCATTTGGCTACCAAAGGCCAGATCGGTAAGAATGTTTCGTGAGTTCAATTCAGGTTCATCCCTAAGCGCTGTTACCTGAGTAGAAACCACTGCAAAACTTTCAAAGATATTCTTTAACAGAATTATCTCTGTATACGTTTTATTGTTGAAATTCACCTCCAGCTCAATGGCGTCGCTACTATCGTATTCAAAAACTTCCGGGTTTAAATCTTCAATCAAGTTGATGGAATAGGTAGAATTTTCCGGTTGTATTTCTTTTTCACCAATAATGATATCACCTTTGTGGAATATGGAATAAGTTGCTCTGGAATCCGATTCAGGTGAAACGGTAATAATTTCTGTCTCCTCTATACTACCGGTTTTACGGAGTAGCCTGCTCTCCCCAGTGGGAGTAGCTTCTCCAATTGGTTTCATATTCAGGAAAGAACTAAGGGTAATAAAGCCAGCTGTACCAAAAAGAATATTCTGACTAATGTTGTTATCGGTAACCGTTAGTGCAGAGGTAGTAGCTATACCCGCGCCTGCTAATCCTAATAAAACCGATTTCCAAGTTGGTCGGTACTGTTGAATATAACGATCTGTTTTTACTCGTTGGGCGTACTCGAAGGTGTTTTCAGCTTTGAGTTGATAAGTTACAATCGGTGAGTTAGGATTTGTGGTTCCAACTCGTTCAAGAAATCTTTCTGAACTCAGTAATTCAAAATCGTTCAAATCTGTTTCATATTGATTTTCAACTACCCATTTCGAACTTGAACATGCCGAGCTGATGAGTAGCAGAAATAATATCAAGGATTTAGTAACGAATAATTTCATTAAGCCCAGGGAGTTTGTTTTGATGCGATAGCAATTTTTGCAGCGTCAATAGCTATTACTAATTCTTCGTTCGTTGGGATAACGTAGACTTCGGTATTTGAGTCTTCGGAATGAATTTTTTGGTCATCAGGAAGATTATAATTCCTTATCGAATCAACTTTCACACCCAAACCCTCCATTTCGGAAAGAATTTGTTCCCTGATTTTTGGAGCATTCTCCCCTATTCCTCCTGTAAAGATAATGGCATCTACTCCATTTAAAGCGGCGATATAAGATCCGATATACTTCTTCGCCCGGTAACAGAATACATCAATTGCTTCTTTACAGCGACGGTCTCCGTCCTCTGCTTCCTCAAGTAAATCACGCATATCAGCAGCGTAACCACTTAACCCAAGTAATCCGCTATGTTTGTTTAAGAGTGCGTGAACATTAGCCAAAGATAATTCTTCTTTCTCGATGAGGTAGAATAAGATAGAAGGATCAATATCCCCACTTCGTGTTCCCATTACTAATCCTTCAAGTGGTGTAAAACCCATGCTCGTATCGTAAGAATCACCATCTTTAATAGCTGTAATTGAACCACCATTTCCCAAATGACAAGTGATAATCTTAGAACCTTCCTTAGGCTTTCCGGAAAGCTTGTAATACTGCCGACTTACATAATAGTGGGAAGTCCCATGAAAACCATATTTCCTGATCTTATATCTTCTATAAAGTCGGTTCGGGATTCCATATAGATAAGCATGTTGAGGAATAGAATGGTGAAACGCTGTATCAAAAACAGCAACATGAGGTACATTTGGTAAATGCTTCTTAGCAGCTCTTATTCCTTGTAAATTCGGTGGATTGTGGAGAGGTGCAATATCAAAAGCGTGTTCTATAGCTTCTTCTACATCTTCATCAATTAGAACAGAGTCTTTGAAGGTCTCTCCTCCATGTACTACCCGGTGACCAACGGCCTCGATTTCATCCAATGAATGCAAATAGCCGTTGTCGGCTTCAAGCAACAACTCCATGATCACTTTAAGTGCTACTGCATGGTTGTCTATAGCCATGGATTTCTTAACTGCTTTTTCGCCTTTGAACTCCTGCTTAATGATGGAAGTTACAGCACCAATTCTTTCCACTAAACCTTTACAAAGTGTTTTTTTCTTGTCAGAATCAATGAGTTGATATTTGATGGATGAACTACCGCAATTTATTACAAGAATCTTCATGACTTAAAAAGAAATTATGGCTCCCAGCCCAATTAACTGACGAAATGCAAAATTTGATTCAGAACCGGACGGATCCGATAACCAGAACGGGACATCATAACGAATAAAAAACCCCCGATCCTTACCTAAATAATCCGGAATGTTTACAGAAAGTTGGAAACCTATTCCGGCATCCAATAAAAGAGTTCCTTCTGGAATATCAGATACTACAGGAGGCAGTATATCTGGAAAAGCAGCCTGGTCGGGATCCTGGATTACGGTGAAATCATTACCTATTCCTGCATCAGCAAATAAATATGTCCTTAACTCAGCTAAATCTCCAACGATTGCAACATTTTTAATGGCCTGATTTATTGGATTAGGAAACTCAATCTCAGTATTAAATGCCAACATCGACTTATAAAGAGGAAATAGAACTCTTACATCAGAATTTTTTACAGAATTAAGCATGTTAATATCTCTATTCAGATATCCCCTGAGGTTTGCACCTCCTCCAACCTGAAAACTTCCGGCTTCCAGCAAAGGCGTTGGAACAGTTCCTTTTGCCCTCGAAACTCCTTTATTTAGCCAGTCCTGAGGCGAGCTCATACTTGTCAAAAACAAGTATTCAGGTGCAGTTTTTTCGCTTGCAAGCCCACCAAAAATTCGAAGCCTTAATTTAAATTTATCATTCAGTTCAATTTTCTGTAGTAGTTCTAAAGTTCCAACTGTAAAATTTTCAGTCTGGTTATCTATATCTTGATTGATTGAAGCTCTCGCAAAAAACTGACCTATTTCTGGAGTAGCGCTCCATTTAAACTCAGCTCCAACTAATGACTTCCATTCACCCTGCCAGAGTATTTTATAAGGTCGGTATTCAGAGTCAAACATCTTTTCTTTTGAGAAGAATACACTCAGTTCTCTGTAATTATATTCGTAAAAGCCAGACTGCCAACGCTTATTAAACTGGATTCGATGTTGTGAATACCCTGTTCTAATACTACTTATTAGTTGGATGCTCCCTTCATTTCCATAATCCGAAAAAGCTTTGATAGGTTCTGTAAAGGAAAGAAAGTAGGAAACCGGAAGCTCAGGAAGCCAGGTGCCAATCCATATACCCGCATCTAATCTGTGTGGACCATCTTTAAAAGTCCCTTCCACTTCTCCTAATGTCCGAACTCCCACACGGATTCCATCTACATCATTGTACCAGAGATCCGGGGCAAAAGTAAATCGATAAGGATCATCCTGTGCAAATAAATCAAGGGTACTCATCCCCAATAAGAAAAAAAATAAACATGTTTTTAAGGGATGGAAATGCGCCACTCAGGTAAAATTTGATCGTTTACAAGCAGATTGTATGTAAGCCGGATGAGCCGTTTTTGTTCCGGCCATGAAAGGTACGAATCGAGCTCATCAATAGAAATCCAACGATATTCAGTGTGTTCGTCATCCAGTTCAGGGATTACCTCATCATCAAGCGAAACGGCAAAGGCCGGGATATGGTGTATTTTATCTGTTTTGGCTTCGTAGAAGGTATTAACGGATGGGATCGTCCAGAATTCGTGAGGCTGAAGACCGGTTTCTTCCCTCAACTCTCTAAGCGCAGCTTCCCAATATTTCTCTCCCTCTTCTACTTTCCCTCCAATCATCCTCCATTGATGCGCGTATATTTTTTTTGCTGAACGGAGAAACAGAAGAAACTCAGGTATCCCTCCTTTCATTCGATATGCATACACATCAATGAGCTTTTTCATGAAAGCCTTGGAGTAGTCTTAGATTTCAATCTTTTTGATTTCCAGCTCTAACTTGCCTGCCGGAACCTGAATCTCAGCAACATCCCCAATTTTCTTTCCCAACAGGCCTTTTCCTATGGGCGAATCAACAGAGATTTTGCCTTTAGCAAAGTCTGCCTCATTTGGAGAAACAAGCGTATAAGCCATTTCTTTACCCATTTTCTTATTCAGAATGGTAACCTTTGTAAGCACTCTAACCTGGCTCAAATCTAAGTCTTTGGCGTCAAGGATGCGTGCATTCGCCAGAATATCTTCCAGCTTTGTGATGCGATCCTCCATGTGTCCCTGAGCTTCTTTTGCTGCATCATATTCTGCATTTTCACTCAAATCCCCTTTTGCCCGTGCTTCAGCAATATCTGCAGCAATTTCTCTTCGTCCACGGGTTTTTAAATCCTTTAATTCTGCATCCAGCTTGTCGTAGCCTTCTTGTGATAAATATTGGATGTTACTCATCGTACTCTTTGTTTCTTCAAGTTCTTTAAATAAAAAAAGCATTCCGCTAATGTGGGATGCTTTATCTGATCGAAAGAAAATACGGTTATAATGATTGTTTGTCTAATTTTTTGATAACCCAAAAAAAGCTCAGCCTGCAGATGCCCGTTCAGGTGGTTTAAATCCAAGAATTCTTACAGCAAATATCAATGCGGAGAAGGTTAGTATTGCTCCGGTAAAAAATGGAACTCCGGGGAATATAAAAGGTGCTGAATCTGAAGTGAAATACCCAAATAGTCCGGTCATTAGAGGTGGTCCGAATATCGCAGTAAAACTAATCAAGCTGGTTAATGCGCCCTGCAATTCTCCTTGTTGATTATCATCAACCTCATTGGCAATAATACCCTGGAGTGCAGGCCCCGAAAATCCTCCTAAAGCAAAAGGGAAAATGATCGCGAGTAAAATGGCCCCTGTTGGAGAAAAGGCAAAACCAATGAATCCGAGTGTACTAAAAACCAATCCCAGATAAACCGATTTAACCTCTCCTATTTTTGGAATCACTATCCGAGTTAATCCTCCCTGTACTATCGCTACACAAAAACCAACTATTCCAAGAGATATCCCGACCATTGCTTCATCCCAATCAAATTTATCCATAGTGTAGTAAGTCCACGTACTTTGAGTAGCGTGGTGAGATAGATATAAAAGGAAAAATACTGCCACTAAACCTGAGATCGTTGGGAATTTTCGAATCTGTTTAAGGGAGCCGATTGGATTGGCTCGTTTCCAGTCAAAAGGTCTTCTTTTTTCTTTTGGCAGTGACTCCGGTAGTACAAAGTATCCATATAAACAGTTAATAAAGGTTAGTCCTGCCGCAGCAAAAAAAGGTACTCGGGAACCTAATTCTCCAAGCAGGCCTCCTATCACCGGACCAATAATAAAACCTAAACCAAAAGCGGCTCCGATCAATCCAAAGTTCTGCGATCGTTTCTCTGGTGTCGAAATATCTGCAACATAGGCACTCGCAGTAGTTATACTTGCGCCCGTTATTCCTGCAACAATACGAGCTCCAAACAACCAATAGATACTCGGAGCAAAACCAGTAACGATATAGTCTATTCCAAATCCTGCGAGTGATAAAAGTAAAACTGGTCGGCGTCCGAACCGATCACTCAATCCGCCAATAACAGGTGCAAACATGAACTGCATGAACGCATAGCAAAACATAAGCCAACCACCGTATAAAGCAGCTTTACTGATTCCCTCTCCTGTTAATTCCATAATAAGTGCAGGGATTACCGGGATGATGATTCCCAGCCCGGTAACATCAATCAGAACGGTAATAAATATAAAGGCGAGCGCGGCTTTGCGGGGTTCTTTCTGCATAAGAAATTTCTTGGAGCGCTATGATAGGAGTATTTAGATGGGATTGAAAGGACTTTGTTGGCTCTTATTTCTGCCTCCCTTTGGAGGGACAATAAAAATCTTCTCTTGAGAGGGGATTCAAGGGTGCGTACTTTACTGTCAAAGTCAATCATAAAATGCACCGAAAACTAACTACCAAAGAAATACTGGAGGAAAATCTTGCTCAATCTCCTCCATCAGGATTAAGCGAGGTGAAGGTGATTCTCCACAACATAAGAAGCCTTCATAATGTGGGTTCTACCTTCCGGTCATGTGATGCATTCGGCGTTTCCGAGCTTATATTATCGGGATATACCCCACGCCCACCCAGACCAGAGATTAACAAGACTGCGATTGGAGCAGAAGAATTTGTGAAATGGAGTAATTGGGATGATGTCTCAGAAATGTGTTCATCCTTTAAAAAAGAAGGATATACATTAGTTGGGTTAGAGCAAACCACAAATAGTATCCAGCTCCCCGATTTTGATGCAAAAGCTTACCCCAAACTCTGTTTAATTATGGGGAATGAGGTTACAGGTATTGATGATGACATACTGCCCTTTATTGATGAGTTTATTTCTATTCCCCAGTTTGGTCAAAAACATTCACTTAATGTTTCAGTGGCTGCAGGAGTAATGCTCTATGCTTTGCTCGAAAAGCTGTGGTGAAAATTTTAAAACAGTATTCCTTTCTTTAAAAAGACTATTGCCAAAAGTCAGAATCAGAGTATTTTAAGCCGGAACTTAAAAAAAGGATATTATGACATCAGGGCAATCTTCGAATTCAATCTTCAATACATTTCTGAACAAAATAGAAAAAGCAGGAAACAAGCTTCCTGATCCTGCTATTTTGTTCTTTTATCTTATGGTTTTTGTTTGGATACTCTCCGCCATACTCGCTCCCATTGATTTTGGAGAAGTTCATCCACTTACAGGAGCTGAACTTTCGGTAAACAACTTACTTACTGGAACAGCATTAGCAAATTTCTTTGCTACCATGACAACCACCTTTACCGGTTTTGCACCGCTCGGGATTGTTCTAGTAGCCATGCTTGGTGTTGGAGTAGCCGAAAACTCGGGATGGATTGATGCTGGGCTTAAAAAACTATTAAATGTTACTCCAAAATTCCTGCTAACTCCTATGCTTGTTCTCATAGCGATTGTTAGTCACACAGCAGCTGATGCGGGTTATATTCTTGTTATCCCTCTGGGCGGAGTTATTTTTTACGCTGCAGGTCGCCATCCATTAGCGGGTATTGCTGCTGCTTTTGCGGGTGTAAGTGGTGGGTTTGCTGCCAATTTTATTCCTTCTGCTATCGATCCGTTAATCATGAGTTTTACCCTTGAAGCAGCTCGTATTCTTGATCCTGAAATTGCCTTGAATCCATTGAATAATATTTACTTTACAGGACTCTCTTCTCTTTTGATTGTATCGGTTGGGTGGTTTGTTACGGATAAAATCGTTGAGCCAAGATTGGCTTCTTCTGTAGTAGATGGGGATGAGGAGGAAATGCCAAAAATGGAGAAGGTTTCAGACAAAGAAAGCAAAGCATTCTGGCTAGGTCTTGGAGCTATGCTGATTGGTTTAGTAGGATTAATCATCTGGGCAATCCCGGAAAGTTCTGCTCTTCGCGGACCTGATATGATAGATCCAGAGGTTAGTTCATTGACTTCTTTCAATGCTCCATTAATGCAAGCAATTGTTCCTTTGATTTTTGTATTCCTGTTGATTCCGGGCGTAGTTTACGGGATTGCTTCAGGAAAGTACAGTACCTCTAAAGATATGATCGATAATATGACCAAATCGATGCAAAGCATGGGATACTATATTGTGATGGCTTTTTTCTGTGCGCTTTTTATTGATGCATTCTCAAGTTCAAATATCGGATTACTGGTTGCCTTAAAAGGAGCTAATTTCCTTCAGTCACTTGATCTTCCGGCTCAAATAACTATTGTAGGAATTATCATACTCAGTGGTTCAGTAAACCTCTTAGTTGGCTCTGCTTCCGCTAAATGGGCCTTGATAGCCCCGATCTTTGTACCAATGTTGATGCAGCTTGGAATCTCTCCTGATTTAACTCAGGCAGCGTACCGGGTCGGCGATTCCGTTTCGAATATCATAACTCCTCTTCTGCCATACTTCCCGCTTGTGGTCGTATTCTGCCAGCGATATGTGAAGAACACGGGAATTGGAACACTGATATCTATGATGCTCCCTTATTCCATTATTTTTGGAATAACCTGGACGATCTTCCTGCTCATTTACTGGTGGATTGGAATTCCATTAAGCTTTGAGGCAAGTTATTTCTACCCTTAATCCATTTACGATCCATTGGGTGGCCGAGAAGTGATCTTATTGGGCAGTGCGAGAAATTCCGATTTGCAAAACCTGAGATCACTTCGCTACGCTCGTGAATGGTGAAACTAATTCAAAATTCAATAATTCAGCATTCATAATTCTCTTCACCTTTGTTTATCTTCGGGTCTTATAAAAGGATTTTAGATTATAGATGGCAGACAAAAAGAGAATTTTAGTTACTTCGGCACTTCCCTATGCAAATGGTCCACTCCATTTAGGACATTTAGCCGGAGCGTATTTAACCGCAGATTTATATGTTCGCTACAAACGTCTTGTTGGAGATGATGTCGTGTATATATGCGGATCAGACGAACACGGAGTTCCAATAACTATCGCAGCAGAAAAAGAAGGTGTTTCTCCACAGGATATTGTAGATCGATATCATGAGATGAATAAGAAGGTGTTTGAAGATTTTGGAATTTCCTTCGACTACTATGGCCGTACCAGTTCGAAAGTTCATCACCAGACGTCACAGGAAATTTTTACTCATCTGAATGAAAAAGGCTTCTTTCGGAAAAAAACCGAGCAGCAGCTTTATGACGCTAAATCAGATATGTTCCTCCCAGATCGATATGTGAAAGGAACATGCCCTAATTGTAGTTTTCCAGAGGCTTATGGAGATCAATGTGAGAACTGTGGTACATCACTCTCGCCTACTGAATTGATCAATCCAATCAGTGCGCTTTCCGGTGAAGTTCCTGAGCTCAAAGAAACCGAGCATTGGTATATGCCTTTGGGCGATGTTCAGCCTAAGTTCGAAAAATGGCTGGAAACACGCGAGGGCTGGAAGCCAAATGTGATGGGTCAGGTTAAAAGCTGGCTTAAGGATGGACTTTCAGACCGTGCAGCCACTCGTGACCTAAGCTGGGGAGTACCTGTACCATTAGATGAAGCTCAGGGAAAAGTACTTTATGTCTGGTTTGATGCTCCGATCGGGTATATCTCCGCAACCAAAGAATGGGCTCAGAAGCAAGGGAATCCTGATGCCTGGAAGAAGTATTGGCAGGATCAGGAAACTGAATTATATCACTTTATAGGAAAGGATAATATTGTATTCCATTGCATCATGTTTCCTATCGTTTTGATGGAGCATGGAGACTATGTACTTCCGAAGAATGTACCAGCGAACGAGTTTCTCAATCTTGAAGGAAAGAAACTATCTACTTCACGCGGTTGGGCGGTTTGGTTACATGAGTATCTCGAAGATTTCGAGCCTGATTTATTGCGTTACGCGCTAGGCTCTACCCTTCCCGAAAGCAAAGATTCAGATTTTTCCTGGAAGGATTTTCAAGCCCGTGTAAATAATGAGCTCGCTGCCGTATTGGGGAACTTTGTTAACCGCTCACTTACTTTTACTGATAAATTTGCTGATGGAAAAGTCCCTGAACTAGTTGACCCAACCGAAACAGATTCTGAAGCACTGGGATCCATTGTTAAGCAAAAAAAGAAAGTAACGGCAGCTTTTGAAGCATTCCGTTTTAAAGAAGCAATTTCAGAAAGTATTAATCTGGCCAGAGCCGGAAACAAGTACTTCACTGAAACTGAACCCTGGAAAACCCGGAATGAAAACCCACAGGCATGTAATAATACGTTATATGTAAGCCTCCAGATTTGTGCGGCGTTATCTATGCTGATGGAGCCTGTACTTCCTGCTTCAATGAAGAAATTAAGGAATCAGCTGAAAGTAGCTGAAGGACTTAGTTGGGATGAAATAAACGACTTTATGCTAACTTCAGGTACTGATGTTGAAGTTGGTGAAGTATTATTTAATAAAGTAGAAGACTCAGACATCGAAAAACAAATACAGAAATTGGAAGAACGAGCAGAAACAAACGATCCGGTATCCAAATTCCCAAAATTAAAGGAGAATATTGGCTTTGAAGATTTCATGAAACTTGATTTACGAGCTGGTCAAATCTTATCAGCAGAGAAAATCAAGAAATCAGACAAGCTCCTTAAACTTCAAGTCGATTTAGGACTGGAAAAAAGAACCATCGTTTCAGGTATCGCCAAGCATGTTGACATAGACTCCTTGAAAGGGCAAAAAGTATGCGTTGTGGCTAACCTCGCACCTAAAAAATTGATGGGTGTTGAAAGTCAGGGTATGATTCTAATGGCCGAGGATGCGGAAGGAAATTTAAAATTTGCTGAAACAACTGCCGAAGCGGGTAGCACCATCACCTGATATGCCTTTAACCTCTCCTTCTGCTACTGTAAAAGAACTTCAGTTTGATAATTATCAACTTGGGTATACTATTCTTGATAAGGGAATTGTATTCCGTCTTTTTGCTCCACAGGCTGATGAAGTAATTCTCGAAGTATTTGATCATTATGAACAAACTTCAGGATCCCGATTTAAGATGACCAAGGATGAAAAGGGAATCTGGAATTACCATCACACTACAGGTAGGATGCTCGGTAAATGGTATGGCTATTCTCTTCACAAAAACGAAGAATCGTTATTTTTTGAACAAACTGAGTATCTAATTGCCGATCCTTGGAGTAAACATGTAACTTCAAGAAATCACTATCTCGGGTTTGCCAAGACAAAGATTATAGAGGAGAAAGCATTCGACTGGGAAGGCGATGATTTTTTAGCACCAAAAGATCCCAGAGATTTGGTGATTTATGAGACACATATTAAAGATATGGTCGCCCATCCTTCTGCTAAAACGTATGTTCAGGGGATTTATAATGATTTCCGCGAAGCTGAAGTCGGGGGCATCAATTACCTTAAGACCCTTGGGGTTAACGCGGTTGAATTTCTTCCGCTCCAGAAGTTTGCATACTACGAGCCTCCCTTCAATGAAAAAATAGAAGGTGGATTAACCAACACATGGAATCTTTATGCAAGGAATTATTGGGGCTATATGACATCCTTCTTCTTTGCTCCGGAAACAATTTATGCGTCTGATGCTACTTTAGAAGAAAAAGAAATCATCGGGCGAACTGACGCTGCCTCTGCTGAATTGAAGGAATTGGTTAAAGCACTTCATAAAGAAGAAATAACCGTGATTATGGATGTGGTATATAATCATGCTTCTCAATACGACCTTAATCCTCTAAAGTACACGGATAAGGGACACTACTTCAGAACTAATGAGTTGGGCCAATACTTAAACGATAGTTGGACAGGCAACGATATAGAAACTCAAACCGAGTACTCCAGAAAACTAATTGTAGAGTCAATAAAATATTGGATGACTGAATATCATATTGATGGATTCAGATTCGATCTTGCCGGTATTCTTGATTGGGAGACTGTTGATCTGATTAAGAAAGAAGCTCAGAAAATAAATCCAAATGTGATATTAATTGCTGAGCCTTGGGGCGGTGAATATAAACCAGCGGGCTTTTCTGATCATGGCTGGGCTTCCTGGAATGACAGAATTAGAAATGGGTTAAAGGGATACGACCCTGTTTTCAATAAGGGCTTCATTTTAGGAGAATGGAGTCACGGCACTACCCGTTTTGCTTTAGAAAATTTTATCCGCGGAACACTTGAAAGCGCTGAACATGGATTGTTTAATAGTTCTAAAGATTCGGTCAATTATATTGAAAGTCATGATGGCTATACTCTTGGCGATTTTATCCGAATAGCGCTAAATCCCGCAAAGAAAGAAAAAGTATTCAAAAAGAAATCAGTATCAACCAAGCTCACAAAAAAGGAACTGAAAGTCGCAAAACTGGGTGCTTTGAGTTTATTTGTGAGCCAAGGCATTACCATGATTCATGCCGGCCAGGAATGGGCTCGTGCAAAAGTAATAACTGATCACACAGGTAAAGATCCAAACGCCGGGAAATTGGATCATGATAGCTATAACAAAGATAATGGGACCAACTGGCTCAATTTTAATGAGATCAAACTCAACCAGGAATTGTTTGATTATTACCTTGGATTAATTGAGTTACGTAAATCAAGTCCTGCCCTTCGTAAGGCAAAGCCAGAAGAAATCGTTTTTAAAGTATACAAAGATCCACTGCATATTACGTTCTCAGTTGAAGGAATATCGAGTGGCGATTCCTATGATTATTTCATCTCTTTGAATGCAAATACTAAATCGGATCACGAAATTGATCTCCCAAAAGGAAGTTGGGAAGTCGTCGCTGACGGCAAACAGGTAGACAGTTCTGGTATAAATCGTATACAAAAAGTATACAATGTAGCAGCTTCGTCAAGTGTTGTATTAAGAAAGTTGCGTGTGAGCCCGTCTTAAAATATTTTACCCCGATATAAAATCAATTAATGGAGGAAATCTCTTGGCTGTAACATCATCTTCAGAACGCGGATCCTGGAACTCAAAACTAGGTTTCATTTTAGCCGCAGCAGGTTCAGCGGTTGGGCTTGGAAATATTTGGGGGTTCCCCACTAAAGTTGCTACCGAGGGTGGCGGGGCTTATCTGGTTATTTATTTGCTTTGCACCTTTTTAATCGGTTTCCCGGTTATGGTTGCAGAACTTTCTATTGGTCGTAAGTCCGGTAAAAACCCGGTTGGTGCTTTCAAAGCACTTTCCTCTAACAAATTTTTTCCGCTTGTAGGTCTTTGGGGAGTAATTTGCGGAGTCATGATCCTTTCTTTCTACACCGTTATTGCAGGTTGGGCATTTGGATATGCTTTCGAAGAGATTTTCTATTATTTAGGATGGGATGCGGCGGCAGCATGGTTAACCGATACAGGAAATGGTCCCAAAAATGCACTTATTGCATCTGTTTTTATGTTGGGAACCATCAAAATTATAACAGGTGGCGTAAGTAATGGAATTGAAAAAGCTACCAAAACCATGATGCCAATGTTAATTGGTATTATCGTAATAATGATCGGGTATGTACTCACACAGCCGGGTGCATCCGAAGGAGTAAAAGAATACTTACTCCCTGACTTCAGTCGCATTAACGCAGGGTTGATATTCTCAGCAATGGGTCAGGCCTTCTTTTCACTTTCTTTGGGGATGGGAGCTTTAATCACTTACGGATCTTATCTCAGTAAAAAAGAAAATATTCCTCAGGCTGCGGCATTCGTAACTCTTGCAGATGTTGGGATCGCTTTCCTTGCAGGTTTAATGATTATACCCGCAATGTATGTTGCTCAGGCAGCTGGAATTGAAATCTTCGTTGGAGATCAGCTCGCTTCAAGTACAGATCTTGTTTTTCAGATTTTACCTGCATTGTTTCACACCATTGGCGGAGCAGTTGGGCTGATTCTTGGAGTTGTTTTCTTTCTCCTTCTAAGTATCGCTGCACTTACCTCCACTATTTCCCTGCTAGAGGTACCTGTTGCATTTGTGATTGATGAATATTCTGTCCCTCGAAAAAAAGCGGCCTATGGAGTTGGATTAGGTATTTTAGTGATTTCCATCATCATTTCTTTTAACCCCGCTCTGATTGGAACCTTTGATAGTATTTTTAATAATCTCGGGCTACCTATCGGTGGATTACTGATGTGTATTTTCGTCGGTTTTGTGTGGAAAACAGACTCAGCGCTTTCAGAAATGGAACATGGGTTCGAAGGGATCAAACAGACGCTTTTTGCAAAAGTCTGGCCGGTATTTATATGGATAATTTGTCCTGCAGCCATTGCTTACAACATCATAAGCAATTTCCTGTAATTAACTTGTTATCGAAAGCGGGGCGCTGTATTTTTGCGCAACTAAAAACGGAGATTATTCTTAATGGCTAAAGTATCTACATCAGATTTCAGAAATGGAATGGTTCTGAATATGGATGGCGAATTATACTCAATTACAGAGTTTCAACATGTTAAGCCTGGAAAAGGGCCAGCATTTGTCCGAACCAAACTAAAAGGCATTATTAATGGTAAAAACATTGACAAAACCTGGAGATCAGGTGAAAACTCTGAAGCCGTTCGTGTTGAAAATCGTGATTATCAATATTTATATAATGATGGCACGATGTACTATTTCATGAATAACAGCACCTACGAGCAAATACCTATTGCTCCGCATCAGGTAGAACGTCAGGATTTCCTTATTGAAGGACAGACATGTAACGTTTTATTTAACGCAGATGACGAGCAGGTACTTTATGCCGAGCCACCAGATCACCTAATTCTTACTGTAGCCCAAACCGACCCTGGAGTTAAAGGTGACACTGCACAAGGCGGATCAAAACCTGCTACTCTTGATTCAGGAGCTGTGGTAAATGTGCCTTTATTCATTTCTGAAGGCGAACAAATTAAAGTTGATACCCGAACCGGAACCTATATTGAACGAGCTAAATAATTGAATTATGGATTTAAAACAGATTAAAAAGATTCTAGACTTAATTGCTGAAAGTGAAGTTGATGAGGTTTCCATTGAGGAAGGCGATTTCAAAATTAAGGTGAAGAAAACTGGAACTGTAGAGCAGGTTACTTATACTCAGCCAATGGTACATGCCGCACCCGCTGCTGCTCCACAACCAACAGCGCCAGCCCCTGCTGCTCAGGAAAGCAGTGAATCGGCAAAACCAGCTGCTACCGGAGACACTGTGAAGTCTCCAATTGTGGGCACCTTTTATGAAGCTTCATCACCGGACTCTGATCCTTTTGTAAAAGTTGGGGATAAAGTAAGCAAAGGTGATACACTTTGCATTATCGAAGCAATGAAGATTATGAACGAAATTGAAGCTGAGTTCAGTGGAACAGTTCAGGAAATTCTTGTTTCTGATGCCACCCCGGTTGAATTTGACCAACCTCTATTTACCATTAAAAAAGACTAAGCGGCTTTCATGTTTAAAAAAGTACTGATTGCCAACCGAGGCGAAATAGCATTACGAATTATTCGTACCTGTAGAGAATTAGGTATTAAAACTGTTGCTGTATACTCTACTGCCGATGCAGATAGCCTTCACGTAAAATTTGCAGATGAAGCTGTTTGCATTGGACCTCCCTCCGGTAAAGAAAGCTACCTTAAAATTCAGAGTATTTTAGCTGCTGCAGAAATAACTGCTGCTGAAGCCATTCACCCCGGGTATGGATTTTTAGCAGAAAACGCAGAATTCTCACGGATATGTGGTGAACATGATATTAAGTTTATCGGGCCTTCACCTCACGCTATTAACTCAATGGGAGATAAAGCGGTAGCAAAGGCAACTATGATAAAAAATAAAGTACCGGTTGTTCCCGGTAGTGATGGCGTAGTTGAAAGTTACGAAGATGCCAAAAAAGTATGTGAGGAAATCGGCTTCCCGGTAATCATTAAAGCTTCTGCCGGTGGTGGTGGCCGTGGTATGCGTGTGGTTCTGGAGGAATCAGAGCTTAAAAAGAATTACGAAATGTGTCGTAATGAAGCTGAGTCTGCATTCAATAACCCGGAAGTTTATATCGAGCGTTTTGTACAGAACCCTCATCACGTTGAAATTCAGGTATTAGCAGACCAACATGGAAATGCAATGCACCTGGGAGAGCGGGATTGCTCATTACAACGCAGGCACCAAAAGATTCTGGAAGAAGCCCCATCTCCTTTAGTTACCCCCGAACTCCGCGCTAAGATGGGTGAAGCTGCGGTTAATGCTGCGCTTTCTGTGAATTATGAAGGCGCTGGAACCGTGGAGTTTTTAGTTGATGATGATTTGAACTTCTACTTCATGGAGATGAATACCCGAATTCAGGTAGAACACCCCGTTACCGAAGAGGTTACCGGTTACGATCTTATCGAAGAGCAGCTCAAAATTGCTTATGGAGAAAGCATAAAAGATTATAAAGTTGAAATTGAAGGTCATTCTATTGAGTGTAGAATCAATGCAGAAGATCCGGAACATGGATTCCGACCTTCGGCTGGTGAAATTACAGTCTTCCACCCGCCGGGTGGACACGGGGTACGTTTGGATACCCATGCCTATTCAGGTTATCGCATACCTCCTTTTTATGATTCTATGATCGCAAAATTAATTGTGACTGCGCCTACCCGCGAACTTGCAATCCGGAAAATGAAGCGAGCTTTAGAAGAGTTTATCATCGAAGGAATTAAAACTACGATTCCCTATCACATTCAACTAATGGACGATCCAAATTTTAACAAAGGATCAGTTTCCACTAAATACTTAGAAACATCATTCGAATTTAAACCGGAGGCAAAATAATGAGCACACCATCAGATCTTAAGTACACCAAAGAACATGAATGGGTTAAAGATAATGGTGACGGAACTGCAACAATAGGCATTACTGAATTTGCACAGGGCGAATTAGGAGATATCGTTTTTGTAGAGCTCGAAGAACCTGGTTTTGATTTTTCTCAGGATGACGTTTTCGGTACTGTTGAAGCTGTAAAAACGGTGTCAGAACTTTTTGCGCCTGTTGATGGTGAAGTAGTTGAACTGAATGAAGAGCTAGAGGATAATCCTGAATTGGTTAACGATGATCCTTATGGTGATGGATGGATGATTAAGATTAAATTAAGTGATGCTTCTCAGCTGGACTCCCTCCTCAGCGCAGACGAATACAACGAGCTAACTTCTTAAATTTTCGGTCAAAACTTAATGAGTCGACATAGCGAATGGATTTTAATCCTTGATTACGGTTCTCAGTTCACCCAATTAATTGCTCGTCGACTCCGCGAGTTCAACATTTACTGCGAAATTCATCCATTCAACGTCTCTTTGGATTCGGTTTCTACCCCAAAACCAAAAGGAGTGATTCTTTCTGGTGGTCCCATGAGTGTAAATGATGAAGATGCTCCACATCTTCAAACAGAAATTTTCGATTGGGATGTGCCTGTTCTTGGCGTTTGTTATGGACTCCAGCTTCTGGCTCATACTGAGATTCCGGGCAGCGTTGAAAAGGCTGAAAAAAGAGAATATGGACGTGCTCATCTAATTATTGACAATTCTGCCGATTTATTAAAAGGAATTGAAGACGGTTCCGTAGTCTGGATGAGTCATGGTGATCATATTCATGAACTTCCACACTCTTATGAGATTATTGGGCATACTGCCAATGCTGATGTCGCAGCAGTTCGCCATCTTGATAATCATATTTACGGAGTCCAGTTTCATCCTGAAGTAGCCCATACGGAGTGCGGAAAACAGATTCTGAAGAATTTTGCTATTGATATTTGTGGGCTTTCAGGTGATTGGACAGCAGCTTCGTTTATTGATGAGCAAATTGAAGCAATCAGGGCTAAAGTGGGTTCAGATAAAGTCCTTTGTGCACTTTCAGGAGGTGTGGATTCAACGGTTGTGGCTACACTCATCTACAAAGCCATAGGTGACCAACTGGAATGCGTATTTGTTGATAATGGGCTTTTAAGAAAAGATGAGTTTGAAGATGTCCTCCATCTTTATACCCGAGACCTTCATCTTCCCGTAAAAGGTGTTGATGCTTCAAAACTATTCTTAGATCGGCTTACCGGAGTTTCTGATCCGGAAAAAAAGAGGAAAATTATTGGGAACGCCTTTATTGATGTTTTTGATGAAGAAATTGGGGATCAGTCTGAGTTTAAATACCTGGCTCAGGGTACCCTTTATCCTGATGTAATTGAAAGTGTCTCCTTTAAAGGTCCTTCTGCTACCATTAAGTCTCACCATAATGTGGGTGGGCTTCCCGAAAAGATGAAGCTGGATCTCATCGAACCAGTTCGGGAGTTGTTTAAAGACGAAGTTCGTGTGGTTGGACGAGAACTGGGTATTCCGGAGCATTTTATTTCCAGACATCCATTTCCAGGGCCTGGTTTAGGAATTAGAGTGATTGGTGAGCTGAGTAAAGAAAAACTCGATCTGCTTCGTGACGCAGATAAAATCTTTATTGATGAGTTGAAAGCCAATCACTTATATAATGAGGTTTGGCAGGCTTTAGTGGTTCTTCTACCAGTTCAAAGCGTTGGAGTTATGGGAGATGAGCGAACCTACGAATTTACGGCTGCAATCCGTGCGGTAACAAGTCTGGATGGTATGACCGCTGACTGGGCACACCTTCCCTACGATTTCTTAGCTCATGTTTCTAATCGAATTATCAATGAAATTAAAGGTATTAACCGTGTGGTATACGATATCAGCTCTAAACCACCAGCTACCATCGAGTGGGAATAAACCAGCGAACTTTTTTTGAGTACCAAAGTTATAGAGAGAAACCCTACATTTAGTCCATGAAAAAAGCGTTACTACTTATATTTTTCGTTCTTACATCCATGTCCACTGTCTTTGGTCAGACTTTTGAAAGCGGACTCGACCTCTACCAACAAGGAGATTACGAACGAGCAGCACGAATCCTACAGCAATCTGATGAGCCTGAGGCTATTCTTTTTACAGGAAAAAGTTATTTCTCACTGAATAATTACCTGTTGGCGTTATATTACTTGAATACTATTCCTGAAAATTCTGCTACTGAAATTAAACAAGAGGCACAGTTCACTGCTGCTTTGACACATTTTCAATTAGACGACTTCGCTAAATCCCTGGACATTCTTAAAACGCTTTCAAAGGCTCAACCCTCTGGCTCAACCACAAGAGCTGCATTGACTTACTACGATCAGATTCTTGGATATCTTACATTAAAACAGCGCAGAGAAGTTTTCAGAGAATCCGTTTATGATGAGGTTAGACTTGATGTACTTGAATCTTCCATTGGTTTGGTGAGCTACAGTTCCGCCATTTCACTCCTGAATCTTTATAAACGTTCAGTTCCCTCTTCATCCCCACTCCGTTTAAACAGAATTGAAACAATGCTTAATGATTCTGTTTCTTACATGCAGCGATATAATCCTAATCGTGTGGTTCAAGCTCCTAAAGGAATTTCTTACAACATTGGCGTGGTACTTCCTGAATTCGAATACGAGGCTCCTGAATATGAGATCCCTCAGCATCTTTACTTTGGTATACAACTGGCTGTAGAAGAATTTAATAGTGAGAATGCTGATCAAAAAGCATTTATAACTTATAGAAATACTAACGATGCTTTAAATAGTGCGGAAGGAATTGTAAATGACCTTGTTTGGAATGAAGATGTAGATTTTATTCTAGGTCCACTTTTCTCAGGTGTTGCTAAAGAGTTTTCGAATCTTGCTGAAGAATATGAAGTCCCCTTGCTTCTCCCCCTGGCAAATGCTGACAGTCTTGATTTATATAATGACTATGTGTTCCAACTTAATCCATCATTCGCAACGCAAGGAAAAGTGATGGCTAATTACGCGGTAAATACTTTAGGCTATGACACACTTGGGGTGATTGCAGAGAAAGGTTCTTTAGGTGACCCTGCCGCCCGTTCATTTGTACATGAAGCTGAAAGAAATGGTGCTTTGGTAGAGTACTATTTTGTAGAAAACCTTGAAGAGTATGGGTACGATATCAGAGACTACACTCAATTCTTTACTTCGGATACCCTGGACAGTGTAGACATGGTTGAGGCGGTGTACGCTCCTTTCACTGGTACAGTAGCAGCAACTTTAGTCGAATCTATGTTAACTGATCTGGAAGCCATGAGAAGTACTGTTGCAATTCTTGGCTCCGAAGAATGGATGAATGTGAATTTGGAAGACCGAAGGCTTGACGAAACGGAGTTGTATTACACAGAATCGTTTAATGTGGATACAAGTACAGTGAAAGCTAATACTTTTGCCTCTTCTTTCAGATTGAGGTTTAGCACTCAGCCAAACCAGTTTGCCTACATAGGTTATGATGCAGCTAAAATTGTTCTTGAAACCTTAAAACGGGTAAAAAATCCGGCGTATCTCAGAGATGCACTCAAAGATTTAAACAATTATGAAGGAATGAGTACACGGGTTAGTTTCAGAGGTGCTCATGTGAACCATGAAATTAAGATAAAGCGAATGCCTCGTGATTCAGATCTGCTGGAAGAAATAACAGAAGACTCGATTGAGCGGTAGTTGAATTATTGATTCAAAGCTTCCTCAGCCTCACGTTGTCGCTTAATACGGTATTGTTGTCGAAGCCATTTCCTCCACTTTTCACTTTCAATCTGATGCTCCTCAAATGTTCGGGTGAAAACGTGTCCTCCCTCAGGATTTGCAACCATATAAATATAATCATGCTGCTGAGGGAACACCGATGCCTCAATTGTTGAAAGGCTTGGATTTGTAATTGGCCCCGGAGGCAATCCCTTTTTTAAATAGGTATTATAAGGGTGATCAAATTGATAATCTTCAAATAAAAGCCTGCGTCGTTCTCCCAATGCAAAATTAATCGTGGGATCTGCCTGAAGTCTCATTCCTCGATTAAATCGGTTCCAATACAACCCGCTTATGATAGGTTTTTCTTCTTCAATATTTGCTTCCCATTCCACAATGGAAGCCATAGTCAACACATCATCGATGGTTAAGTCTTGTTGATTCACTTCTTCACTAAAGCGATCGACTACCTGTGCGTTGAACTCTCTGAGTACACGGCGTACAACATCTTTTGGAGAACTTGTCCAGTACATCAGATAAGTTTCCGGGAGCATCCTCCCAAATAAATCTTCTGATGAAAGTCTTAACTCATCCAGAAATAGACTATCAGTAAAAATATCAAGCATCTCTTCTTTTGATACATCTATCTGATTGCTAATCGACTCGGCAAAACGAGACTGATTAATCCCCGGTAATATTACGACTGGTACCGGGTCTTGGATCCCCCGTGCAAGTTTAGCTAAGAATACTTCATACGAATATTCTCCCGCTAAATTGTAGCTTCCTTTTTTAAAGGTTCTCCAACCCAACATTCTGGAAGACCATTCTAATTCTTTCTTACTAAAGTCCACTCCAAGAGAATCTAAGTAAAAAGAAAGGTCATTCAGATTGGCTCTTTCAGGGATGATTAATCTTGATTCCTTATCGACTGTAATTGCACTTCCTGATGATAACCTGAACTGCCTCGACCCAAAGGTAGCCAGAAATAGAAAAAGGAACGTAAGTACTCCGGTAAGGAGCTCACTTTTATTGATTGATAGAGAACTGCTCAAATTCATAAGTATAAGATACCATTCTTCTAAAAAAAGAAAACAATATCCGAAACATTAGCTTTTCTATGGCGTAATCAGCCACCGAAGAGCAAACGAGCTTTTGGATGCTGCAAAGCACCAAATGCCCTAAAGAAAAAACCCGAACTTTGACCGGTTCGGGTTTCTTTTTATTAGAAAAAAAATGCTCATTTAAAAGGTAGGGTTCAACCTAATCCAAAAAGCGGAGAAGCCCCCACTATTTGAGATGGGCTTGGCAAATTCAATTCTAAAGGAATCACTCCCAAAACCTACTCCGGCATTATGATTTAGCTTATTAACACTAAAGCTCTGTAGCGCAAGAACTGGATCTGTGTTATTCAAAAGTTCATTATTAAACTCAGACCAGCCTGAGTCCATAAATACACTAAAATAGAACCCATCAAAATTTATAAACCCTAAATCAAAGTCAGAGTTTCTTCCAAAAATTAATTCAGCGTTACTTAAAACCATTGCATTGCCTTGTAAGCTCTTGTAATTGGTCGCCCTCATAGTTCCAATTCCACCCAAAGCAAATTGTTTGAAGTCGGGAGCATTTCCAGTGATAGCTCCTCCCATTACTCTCCATTTTAGTGATGTAGTGCGATCAATCCTCATAACAGACTTAGATTGAATGATGTACTTATTAAATAAAAACTGATTCGAACTTTCCGGAAGGTTTCCTATTTCTCCACGTAAAGTCAGGCTCGTGGCAAAGTTCCGGGTCTGGTTATACATTTTGGGGTTTAGGTTTACACTAAAACCTATGCTTTGGTGGTTGATCTCATCGAAATCGGAATCTATAGACGGGTTAACCCGATATATATTTCCTTCACCGTAAATGTTATACTCAGTAACTGCGTCCAGCGAACTAAATAAGTCGCTATTATAACTGGCTCCCAAGTAGGTGTTTCTAAGAAGCCGGAGCGATCCGTAAAGACTAAACCCCTCTGCTTTGAAATAATCGTGAAAATCATAACCTGCAACAACGCTTGAGATACTGTTTTCTGAAAGTCCGCTTCTCCACACATCTTCCGTATTCGTTATACTGTGAATATCTCCCCCTACCCTCAATTTTCTGCCGATCGGCTTTTCAATTCCTAACTGGTATTGCCATTCATCCTGACCAAAAGAGTATCCACCAAGTGCCTGAACTTCAAATCCATATATGTGAGTAAAATCATGTATCAAATCTTCGAACTCAGTGTCAATGCCAAGAAACAATCCATTTACCCGGTTAAAATGAATTGCCTGAACTGAGGGTGAGAAACTATAGATGGCAGGATTTGGACCTATATGAGAAAAGAAATCGAATTCGTTATCAATTCCATCATTCTTGTAATTGCTTCTGTACTTGTAATAACCTCTTTCCTTATGATAAGACTTACTTTCGATTTTTTCTTCTACCCTGCAATTGCAATGCCAGTCCCAATCACTCCACCTGCTGGAATAAATCAACTTCATATCTTCTTTTTCCTGACTAGTTTCTTGTGCAGGGAGCACACAAATAATTGAAAGTGACAGAAATAAAGGAAGGGTGTATTTTACTTTCATAACAATAGTATTTAAGTGCATAGTTAATAGACTCAAAGCCGAAAGGTTTATCAACTCTTACACTCAAAAAAAATACTAAGGTTACAATCTTTTTTTGAGTGCTTTATTTAGCCTTCATTACTACAATAGTAACATCATCTTCCTGGCGAGCCTTACCAAGCCATTCATCCCGAAATAATTTAAGTTCATCCAGAATTTCGCTGGCCGATTTACCGGAAATGACCTTTAATTTTTCGCCTACTTTTTCCACTCCTAACTGCTCTCTATTCTCGTTAAATAGCTCCATAAGTCCATCACTAAACAAAAGGAAAATATCCCCGGATTGTAACTCATGCTTGGTTTCCTGATATGGAAAATGAGGACTGCTTCCGAGGGGCATGGCTTTTTGAAGTACTTCTTCAACGGTGTTAGATGAGGCACGGTAAATCAATGATGGTGGCATACCGGCAGAACTAAACTTAATATGATTTTCTTTACACTTCAAAAGCATTAATCCCATGTACATCATTTTGATATTCATGTTTTTAATACCGGAAGACATTTTTTTAATTACATCCACATTGTCGTGATCGTTAACCAATGAATGGAAGTAACTCTTAGCGGTGGCAACGACAATGCCTGCTTTCATTCCATGTCCGGTAGCGTCGCCGAGAGCAACAGTAAGTTCTCCGGTTTTAGAAAGGCTAAAATCATAATAGTCCCCACCTACTTCCTGAGAAGGCTCCATAAAAGCTGCGATATCCCAATAATCTGTATCAGGAATTTTAGCTGGAAGCATCGAAATCTGAAGTGCCCGGGCTTCTTCCAACTCGGCTGTTTTTCGCTGATTCTCTCTTTCCAGAATTTTCTGTTCGATTTCTTTCACCTTACTTCTCCTCTCCTGTTCAATTGATCGTTCAGAAAGGTGCTTTACTTCCAGATATTTATATTCAAGCTTGGTTTGAGCTTTCGCAAAATCTTTGAGTAGGTAAGCAGAAACAGAAAACACGAAAAATGAGGTAGCCCAAAGGTTATCAAACAAAGCAAACTTTTCTGAATAAAAGTCAGCGAAAGTTTCAGTAGAATAAATTATCCAAACGATATAAATAGCAAAGCCCCATATTAAAATTCCAACATGCTCTTTTAATTTGAATTGAAGAAGAACATAAATGCGGGCAACCTCTATCAATGTAAGAAGGCTAAATAGCGCAAATAGTTGGTTGAGCATAAGCCACCCACCAAACCACAAGATTAAAATTACTATTCCAATTATCAAAAAGAGGCTTAGCTGAATTGGGGTCGAGTTCTTTAAAAATGAGTAACTGAATTTCAATAGCCCAATTAAAGCTGCAAGCCATGATACGTATCCCCATTTCTGTACTGCTATTACCAAATCGGGAGAATCGCTAAACACATGAATATTTGAGAACAAAACAAAAAGTGTAATCCCACCTGCAAAAAGAACAAAGTACAGATTCTTCTCTCCGGCCGGATAGAAAACCAAAAACATAAAGTGAACAAGTGTTAAAGCACCAAGTAATCCTAAAAGAAGTATAACAGCAAAATCAGTGAGTGAAGCATCTGAATCTGATTCCAATCCATCCTGAGAAGAAACAGCTAGTACAAATCCCGGGGATAATCCATATTTAAAAAAGTCGAGTACTTTATGATTACTGAATCTCAAGCTAATTACATGAGTGGTGGTATCCTGAAACTGAACAATGTTTGGATTAGCACCCTTTGAAGAAATATGATCTCCTTCAAGAATAGAAAATGTTCCTGTTCTAAATTGTAGTTCATCATTCAAAAAAAACTGAGATGCACCGTTATGTACTTTGAATTGAAATAAAAGAGGTTGATTCACTAGCGAGGAATCCACTTTTATATTGAGCTTGAACCACCCAAAACCTTCCCAATTAAGGGTACTTAGAGAGGTAGAGTCTAACAATGGGTTTACTTGCTGCCAATCCTCAAAATTATAATCGCCTTCAATCCACCTGAAATTATCTCCGGAGTTGGCCCTCCAGCCTTCATCCAGGATAACCTCATTGGCATTGATAAGCTTAGAGGGTGTTAACTCAACCGTTGTCTGAGCAAAAATATGCCCCCCAAACAAAGCATGAAGAAGCATACCCAAAAATAAAACGAAGTATTTAGCCCTGAAAATCACTTAAAGAATTCTGCTTTTTTTAAAATGAGACGATAAAATTCAGATAATGGTTTGACTGAAAAATGGTATAAAAGTTACAATTTCAATCCATTAAGAAAATACACCAATTAAAAATTGAATATGCTCATTTAATTCTTTTTTAATCAACTTTGTACCTTTCATAATATCTTCTCTGGGAACATTTGCAGCAAAATTTACTGCTTTAAGTTTCTTTGTAACCGATTTCACTTTCATCCCATCAAAACCAGTTGGTCTCATCAGTGAGACTGCATTCATGAAGCCCGAAAGTTCATCACATGCAAAAAGATAGCACTCAATTTCTGTTTCGGGTTCTTTACCGGTTCTTTCAGGAGCATGAGCTTTAATTGCATTTAAGACTGACTCAGAATATCCTTGCTTGGGTAAAATCTCATTTACTGCTTTACCGGGATGTTCATCAGGATATTTTTCCCAATCTAAATCGTGAAGTAGTCCCGCAGTCCACCACTCATTAATTTCTTCTTCATCTTTACCCAAGTGTTTAGCATATGCCTCCATTGCCTGTGCAACCATTCTGCAATGTTGATTTAAGCTTTCTCCTTCTACATAAGTGTTTAAAAGCTTGGAACTTCTTTCCCTTGTTATCATAATGCTTGTATTCCAGTCTCCTTATTTATTAATTATTAAGCGTCTTTGTATATATATTATTAATCGAACTGAGAATGGTATTATTCGCTCTCAATTTCAATCCAATAGAACATAACGTTCGTATTTTAAACTATGAAAAAAATATTACTTCCCGCGCTTATTGTGTTCAGCTTATTTTCAGCAAACTGTCTAACGAATGTTGAAGATAATACCGGAGAGATTCCAAGTGAACCGATTAGCTACGCGTCTGATATCCAACCCATTTTCAATGCACGTTGTACTGTCTGCCATGGAAATAACGGAGGTGTTAATTTAAGCTCATATCAAGCTTTAATGAATAGTACTGGTAACTTTTATGGGACTAATCTAGTTGTTCCGGGAGATGCTGCTGCAAGCGGACTGGTTGATGTATTAGAACCTAACCCACAAAATAATAATCCTATGCCTCAGGGCTCTTCATTATCAGGAAATGATATCGAGAAAATCCGCGCCTGGATAAATGAAGGCGCTTTAAATAACTAAGACTATGAAAAAACTATTTACTTTTTTAACAATGCTTGTAGTTTCGTTTCCACTTTCGGCACAGTCGTTTTATTCAGAGACCGGAACTGCAAAATTTACTTCAAGTGTACCTCTTCACAATTTTACTGGTACATCTGAGAGTTTAGTCGGGATGATTAAACTGGATGATATGTCGGTCGATTTTTATATCGATCTGGAAACGTTGGATACAGGTAATGCTAAACGAGACAAGGATATGTTAATCACACTTGAGACTGATAAGCACCCCTTTGCAGAATTTTTTGGGGAAATAACCTCTGATTTTGATCCGGAAAGCTCTTCCGAGCAGCCCGTTACCGTTAAAGGTGATTTCACGATACACGGGGGAACAAAAGAAGTAGAAATTGATGGAACCATCACCAAAACAGAAGGAGGCCTTTTAGTGAAGGCGGATTGGATTTTAAATCTCGAAGACTATGATATTGAACCCCCAAGACTCCTGATCGTTAAAGTTGATGAAGAGCAGGCTATAGAGATTGAAGTCTTACTTAAACCTGTGGAGGAAGGATAATGAAGTCTATTTTACTTTCCGCTTTTATTCTATTTTTTGGGCTTGAATCTCTTTCGGCACAAATGCAGCGAACACGTGCCGTTCAGGATGGGCCGGTCGATGAGTTATTCTTAATTGGTTCAGTAGCTGGAATGAGTACAGTTACCAATCTGGAGGCAAACAATATGAATAGCCTGATTATGCATAATTTTGGATTGGTTAGTGGAGGTCTCGAAGACTTTTATGGCTTAGATCAGGGTGCTGCTGTCCGTCTTGGAATCGACTATGGTGTAACTGATAAACTTTCTATTGGAATAGGCAGAACCAGTGTGGAAGATAATGTGGACTTACGGTTCAAGTACACGGTTCTCAGACAGCTTAAATCTGATAAAGTGCCAGTAGAAGTTGCAGTAAAAGGAGACATCGGTGTTACTACACAAAAGAATAACCGTGGATTTGAGGATTTTACTTTCTCAGAGCGGCTTAATTACTTTGGTTCTGTGATGATTGCCCGTCAGTTTAACGGGAAGTTTACCCTGCAAGTTGCTCCAATGGTTTCTCACTTTAACACTGTTGTAATTGATGTTGTAGGTCAACCTGAGCCAGAGCATACTCATTTTGGAGTTGGCTTTGCAGGTAGAATCAAACTTGGAGTCAGGAACTCACTCACTTTCGAATACCTTCCTGTTTTGGGAGAACGGACCGAAGGAACTAAAAACCACTTCGCTTTAGGATACGAAATTGAAACTGGCGGACACGTATTTCAAATGTTCTTTATGGCCGGACAATGGTTTACCGAACAGCATCTGTTAGCCAGAAATACAAATGATTTCTTCGCTGGAGATTTCAGACTTGGTTTTAATGTAAACCGAATTTTCAGCTTAGGTAAAAAATAAATACTCAGGAAATCAGAGCATAGATTTGATTTCCTGGGCTACTCCCCTGTTGTACTGAAATGTGAGGTCTTTGTAATTAACTAAATCTACAATCACCCCAATGAAACATAACCCGGCAGTAAAGAAGTACAGAATTCCCATCCCAATTTGATTTAGAACAAAGCGGTGAACACCTGCTAATCCCAAAAACCCAAGAATACATAAAATCATTATAGTTTGCGGGTCTTTTCTTCTTGCCCGATATACGTTTGAAAACTTTTTCATCTGTTCATCACTCATTTCGCTGAATAACTTCCCGAGATATAAAGCTTCATCCCCCTGTGCTTCGGGTACATAATCCATAACTTTAGACATGACAATCCTCCTGTAAATCCATTGTTTGTTTTTGTATCAAGTTCTTCCAAATTGTGAAGATTCTGGCGCTAAGCCCGATTACGACAACCGGTCCCATAAGATTCGCTTCTAAAGATTCCGAAAATTCTCCTCTGAATAAAAAAGCGATAGAATGCCCAAGCCCTTCTCCCGGACAAAATGTAAAACCTAATGCCTCAAGTAAACATAAAGAAACACCCTCAACATAAGGATTCATAGTGGCCATTAACATCAAGCCAATCAAAAACACCACCCATTCGCTATGCCTGTTTATAAACTTCATATTTATCGAGTCGGTTTGGGCAATTTCTTTCTAAAATAATGAGACACTGTGAAGAATATACGGTTCGAACTATAAATTTTACTTGTAGAAATCTCTGTTCCCAGCCTTAGTTCCCAGTATTTTTTGAATTTATGATCCAGTTGGAGCCTTCCCGATCCAAATATCCCTTCCGAAAACTCATGCTTTGCCATTAGTTCCAATTCCAGTTTGGTGAAGAAATCGAAGGTATCCGGGTTTCTGAACCTGAAATCTACTCCCAGCCCTTGTTCAAAGTATTGATTCGGGGTGAAGTACGGAACTCCTGAAGTAAAGTTTTCAGATGCATCAGCCCAGCTTAAAGATAGAATAGGCCGAGCTCTGAATCGGTTTGATAATATCTGATAGTATAACCTGCCTGTGGCTTCATATTCCGTTACTGAATTTGTGTAGTACATTCCTGCCGCTGATAAGGAAGTAACCCATTTTGGAGACCAAGTATCTTCTCTATAGCTTTCGAAACGTAATTTATAGTAGTTGTTAATCACAGACTGGTTTGTTAGCTCAGGGCCATATGACAACCTGCCTGATGTAAACGAACTGGGGCCTGATCGCGAAAGTGATGTAAAAACTTCCGAAAGAAGATCTCCGGAGCCACCAAACAGACCTCCCCCCACTTTAAATTCATTAGCCTGCTCAGAATACCTGTTTGAAAATTCATAGCCCAACCCTGCATAGTTACTCAAGGTTGTGCTCCCTGAGTTTTCAAAGAATAAGTCCTCAAGTTTAAATAAATGAGTTTGATTCTTACGATTTCCAAATTGAAAGGATAAGCCAAATCGGGCGAAACGATTATCAAAATTGTCATCTCTATATTCCCCAAAAGCGGATAAACGAATACCTTCTGTCCATCTCATTTCATCTTTCAACCGTTCTGTTTCCTTATCACTAAAAAAAGCAGGGTATTCTTTATAAAGATCTTTTCTTTGTTCATAACTGAAAAATTGCATTTCGTTATTAATCAGTTGATGACCAGGGCTACTTCCTTTGGGGTCTTTCAAAAAGAGCGGGTAAAGAATTTCTCTTCCTTCCTCGATAAACCCTTGATAATAGAGCTCTGTTCCAATTTGCACTCGGAGGCTATCATCATCAGGACTTTCCTTTAATAGTTGATTTGCCTTTTGTTGGTACTCAGAATATAAATTGAGTTGCCCTAACCAACTTAACTTGACGGCTTCATCGAAACCCTCTGCTCTGTTTGCCCAAAAAAGTGCACTCGGGTATTTATTCAATTCGAATGCATAAATAAGAGCGAAATTAGTAGCAAATTGATCGAGTTGAGGATGAGCGGATAGTGGGAAACCTTCAAGAAGTTCAATACTTGTTTTTGAGGAATCATAAAAGAAAGAGCGCTGCATGGTATATGCATATAGTGAATCCGAATCCGGATTAAGCTGAATAAGACGAAGAAGTTCTGGTTTGATGACAGACCAGTTTTCCTGATTCTCAATCAATCGATTATATCGGAGGACAATAGTTTCGCTATTAGGATTCAACTCTTTTTCTCTAAGTGCCCACCTCAGATTGAATTCTTCAGTAAATAGATCGAGTTTTTGAGTAGCAAAATTTTTCACATCTATCACTTCAGGGCTACGATATCTAAGCCAAAGTCTCTCCAGAAAATTCTGAGCCTGATTAGTGAGACCTTCCCATCCATAATAGGTGAAAAGTCTTTCAAGATCGTTTTGAACCCATTTAGGAGAACTGAGCAATCGTCTCTCCAGAATCAATATAGCTCTTCGTATTTCGCTAAATTCGATGCTAAGGCTTATTAACGCCTCTTGTACTTTAATATCATCAGGATTGTTGTTGTAAGCTCGAATTGCATCTTCAAGCCGTGTATCAATCCAGTCTGCCTGAATCAGCTCAGGATTAGTGATTAAATTTCCAAACTCATCCGTGAACTCAGTTTGGTATTGGCTGCTTTTTTGAATCACATCGTTTAACTGGGCAGTCCTAAATTGATCATCATATCGGTATTTAGGATCAAAATTAGGCACTTTCAAAGAATCCAGATTGGTGCTGAACTGATAAAGGGCTCCATCCCATAGTTCAGACATACTAAAGTCTATATCATTATGTGCAAGTTCTTCTTCAAATTCTTCAGCATTTAGCTCACTTACATACGCAAACCAATAATCCTTTTCTTGATTTGATCTTGACTCATATCCCGGATTTAATAACGGGATTAATGTTCTATGGTATTGATTCTCTTTATGTAGTACAAAACTATTCTGCCAGTCTTCGGTGATAGCTCCTGCCTTATCTGCGGCGTAATACCTTAATGTAGGATATCTTTCGTTGGTAAATAAAACCCGGTCTCTGAAAACATGATATAATCCATACCCATGTACAGGATGTGATTTCCATCCGAGCTTCAAAGGATTCCTGCTCGCAAATTGATCCTCGTCTCGTTGACTTACCTGAAAAACATCATCAGGATGAATGAAATGAGTCCAGATTCCGGTAAGCAACTGCATCCCTTGTTGTTCGAACAGGGAGTTTTCTCTCATAGTGAACCCACTTGAAATTCTGGGATAGTCAAACAAACGGTCATCCGGTGCATAAGGTTCATAACCAAACTCCCTTCCTGTTCCCAGTTCTATATCTCCCAGATATAGAGAAGACATGTAACGGATTGAAGGCATTCCTTTCATAATAGCGGAAATACCTGTTGAATCTATGTAATTGGTAGGCGGAACATAGGTGACAGGCAAATCTCCCATACGATCAATCCGCCAACGTTTTCGGGCTGCGTACACTGAGCTAGCCATAAAGTTCACATTATCCCAATCTTCTAACCAAAGTGAGAAATGATTGTACCCATGAAAGGCAAGCTCATGTCGGGTTTCCAGTATGTCACGTGCAACGGATGCACTTGCATCTACTTCTCTCCCATTTTCAATCGTCTTTCCTGCTGTCCATTCGTCAAAATCAAAAGGAGGTGTTACGTTAGCATTATAATTGAACGCAGTCATCGCAGAGTATGAAATGTTGAACGTGTCAGCAAAAGCCTTCATGTCTGGCCACCAGATATTTGCTACAAATTCAGCATGTGTGACATCATATTCCTCATCTATAGGAGGTAACTTTTCATTATATAACGGAGCGGGGAAATCATCCAGAAAAATTGTTGCTACATTGGCCACACTATATGGAATTCCATCAAGTCCTTTTAGAATGGAAGAGAAAATGAGCCCTCGGTAAAGCTTATTGTACAATAGACTAGTATTAATGGTAATTACCTCCCCGAGACCTACCTGATTAACAACTACTAAGGGATATTCAGGATCATTCCCGGCACCGGCAGCTATAACCACATCATTTTTAAACTGATTCGAAGCAAGTCCCTCATGAGGAAGTTCGGCCGGAGCATAGTAGGTTTTACCAGCATGCCCCGGAAAAATATCCCTGTGCAGATGAACCCCCTTCGCAGTTGAATCAATGCTATAGTCAGTAAATGGTAACACGCCTTGCAGAAAAGCAAAATCATCGTAATAGACAGCACCAAGGAAAACAATATTATTCCCATTTGCTACGAATTGAGTTAACCGCTCTACAACTGAAGGAGAAAGTTCCGCAATCAATTCTGTAGTGACTACTATGGTTCTAACTGATGATTTAATATCCACACCCTCAGATACCAATCCTAAATCTATAGTTTCAACCGGGAGTTTAGCATATTGCATGGCGATGGTGGTATGATCCGTCAAAACAGTACTATTGCTATCCTGACGGTGCTTTACTACCAGTACAATCGGGTCCTGATCAATAAGCCCGGACGCATCTATTCTAATCCTGTTATCGAAATCACAGCTGGTTACAACGAAAAGAACTAAGAGTAAACCTGCGAGGATATTACTGCTGAATCGCATCAGTCCCTTCCTCATTTTCCGGAAAAATATTCATTAGTACAGCATTTATCTTAGACTCTTTCTCCCTATTCACGATTTCGTAAATAATGGCATCTTCACTTTCATAATAAACTTCGATAATACGGTCTTCCAATGTTTCGAAAACTTGAATCCATTGCTGCATATCACTCATAGTACTTTGTGAATTATATAAGATACCTTGCTGAATACCTGAATATGGAGGTTTTTCGAGAAAAAGAAAGATACTTGCCGGTGGGATTTCCTCTCCTGCCCTCATCGCTTTTGGAAGCTCTAAATACTGTTGGTATAGGGAGTCAATCACACCGTAATTATCAAGAAAGAACTCATAATTCATAAAAAAATGGCGATTTAATGCCAGCTGCCTGTCAAGCTCTGGCCCTACCGTTGCATAAGTATAGGGTACTCTCTCCCCTACTATTTCATAATAAGCTTCAAAGAAGCCGTTTGGTAAAGTTTCAGGTAATGCCCGGCTGATAAGTATACCCTGTTGCAAAAAAATTATGAGCCCAAGTAACCCAGCTGCAGAACTAATATTGATAATATTGTAAGTGTTCTTTGATCGTTTTACCAAGTAGCCAAATAAACGGGATATGTTCAGAAAAACTATTCCTAAAAATACAGCAATAGTTACTGCATAAAATAAATTGAGCTGATCCGGATCGATAAGTATATATGAAAATGGAAAGTATGGAGTATAAACGTAGGCAATGAGCGCAAATAGAACTAAGAAAACCAACTCCTTCTTTTGATCTATCACCTTTAATGCCAACAGAATAATATTAATGATGATCAATACTCCTGCCCCCATCAGGTAGTACATGCTCAATTCATCCAGAAAAGTAATCAGGTTTGGGAAGTAACTGAATACCAATGTATCAAATAACTCTTGTTGGAAAAAATCACGTAGTGAAATGCCATTAACCATACAGGCAATGATGTAAGGACTTACAGCTACTGAGGCACTTAGAATAAGGTAAATCAGGGCTTTTGAAAGCCTTGATGCATATAACTTTAATGGCAACGTAAATAATCCCAGGAAAAGAGTAGGCAATAAGACGATTAAGAAGACAAAGAGATTTATCAGGGCAGTGGCAAATACTCCCATGACTATATAAAACCAAAAAGCTTTTTTGTCTAACCGGATTTGCCTCAGGAAAAAAACGCAGGTTGGGATGGCGAACGTTAGTGCCAATGAAATTGAATTCGCTTCAACTTCCATATCGAGAATTATAGGCGTCAAATACATGGGAGTAATCGCATATATCGCCATCCCGAATAGCGCTGCAACTGGGTTTTTATTATCCGTTATTACATTTATAACCCAATAAATAATAAGTGCCAGAAAAAAACTGGTTAACGCTCCTAATATGTGAAGAATTAACTCGGGAGTAACTTGGGTAAGCGTACTGAACACGTGAACAATTACATGAATTCCTTTTGGTTCTGGTATAGCTCCAAAGTAGTTTTGTAAAGAAAGCATCTTCACATTTGTAAGCTCGAAATACCAGGTACGGCTAAAAGGTGCTGAATTTTGTACCGCAGGTATTATTCTGATTATAGCAGCCACAGCTGCGAGTAGAAAAGCAATAATTCGGGGAGAAGTATCCTTTAGGTTTTTTTCTTTAATCTCCCTTGCCTTTTCGTGCATCCCCCCCTTAAAAAGATTCCAAACAGAAACCGTATTCTCAATCCACCGGACGTGCTGGGCTATGATATTGGTTTCTATTTTAGTGAGAGCCTCTGAAGTCGTAAGTCCGGTTTTACGCTCTCTGTAAACGTGAACAAGGAATGGGATTAAAAGAAGCGTAACCAGAAGACTAATAAAGTCATATAGTCCGAGTACAGTGAGAATCATTACATCAACAATAATCAGACCTCCAAGGCCAATCCATGAATACATCAGCTTGTCGATGCTGTTTTCTTTTTTTATAGAAGGAAGAAATAGTGGCGCAAGTACCCCAAAAAGAAGATAGAAACACAATATAATCCTAAAAACCGCAAACAAACCTTGAAAGAGATACAAACTATTCCCTCCTTATCGTGTTTGCCACTTTTCCAGGCACTCGTGGTAATTGGGAAAGTTGAATATTGCTTATAAAGTAAGGAGTACCTGTTGTATCCAACCTCGATTTAATCTCAGAAATACCTGAGTTGGATTCAGCAAAATCAATAATAAAAACAGGTATATCATATTTCTTTGATGTAGAAGTTACCAGTTCATATCGTTCATGAAAGTCACTCAAATTTTTCACATAGTACATTTCATTCTCAAAACTATAACCCGAAGCTACGTCTTCAAGCAATACTGCATCAAGTGATGATCTGGTTTCTTCAAGCAAAAATAATCCTGCGTTTTGAATAACGGTGGCAGTTGGATAAAGAGTTCTAATTTTCGTAATTAGTTCTACCATATAAGGAGCTAAATCCCTTCGTTCTCCATAAGGCGCTACGGCATCAATAGTATCAAGGAACAAGCCGTCTACTCCCTTTCCCATTATTTCGGGAATCACTCGATCTAATAAAATAGATTGCACCTCTTTTTTGGAAATGTCGATGTAGGAACTCCCCCAATTTTTATTCACACCTAAAAATCCTTGTTGTTCTAAAAGTGGGAAGTACCATCGATTTGAATCAACTTCACCCAAAGTAGTGTATGCAATAATTGAAGTACCCGTAGCTTTTAACGCCTGAATCTCAGCTTTTGTATAGAAGTCAGGTTCAATGATTACTAACTTATACCCTTGCACCTGCTCAGGACTTACCTTAGAATAACAAACTCCAAATGGGGTTTTATCAAGAATAGAATAATCACCAATCCCTGAATATGTATTACAGGCTATGCACATTATAAGTAAACTGATTAAAAAAGCTGCCGGAGTAAATCTCATCTTTAATCATCAGTACCAAGTTGACAACAAAGCTCCCAACCCATCATTTTGATTAGCTCGATTACAGTTGGTACTAACACCATATCAAATTGTTGATCTGCACGTTCTATAATACTTTGTGTTAGCTGATCAATCCATTCATCTGCCGATTTCGAGTTATCATTTTTATTAGACTCAATAAATTCGACGATGTATTCAAAAATACCGATCACTTTTCCGGTCCAAGAGATTTCCTCTGCACTTAATCCACGGGGACTTCCATCACCGCTTACCCACTCCTGATGAGTTAACACTCCTTGTTTAATATCCTCATGAATCGGAAGCTGATCGATGAGTTTATACCCCGTTAATGGGTGTGATAGCTCTGAACCAATAGAAATATCTTTTTCAACGCTTACCGAGCCTACATAACCAATATCATGTAATTTAGCGGTTGTTTTTATAATGTTTGTTTCATTCTCATCAAGTCCAAATATCATAGCGAAACGTTCAACAAAAGCAATCATCCTTGGTGTATGGTACTCTGTTTTATCCCGGGAACGCTCAATAGCCCTAAGCATTTGGTAATAGGTATCAATCAACAATTTCGTAAAAGAATCGTTTTCATCTCTGAAATCAAGTAGTTTTGCAACTTGATTGGAAACAGCCAGGCCTATCGATTCCATATCCAATTTTGAGGAACCGCCTTCGTTTAAAGTGACAATCCAACCTTTAGAAAGATCACCCTTAAAAGGAATCAAGCCAGTTTTACCCACTCCGTTAATGTCGAGAACACTATTATCCTTAGGTGTACTTTTAGCTAGTTCGCCTGCAATTAATGCGAGTTTCTCTTCTTCAATTCCTTCATTAAAAACCACCATTGGGTTTTCATTTTTATACTCGATTACTGCTCCCGTCGAACAGCCAAAGCCATTCAGCAAAAATCGCAAGAAAAAACGAGCCAACCCTTCAGTATTTAAAGCCCCGGAACCAAGTTCTGAAACTATTTCCTCCATTTTGTTGCGATATTTATTTCGCTGCCCTATTTCTTCTTTTTCAATATTAATAAGCCAAATAGAAAGCAACCTGCCAACAATGGAAAGGCGGGGAACAATAACTTCCGGGCATTTCGAATCAGGACCAACGATATACAAACCCCAAACTTCTCTGTTTTCATCGAATAACGGAATATGCTCGCAGTTTCCTATTGAAGTTGAGGATATACCATGCTCATTCAGATCAGGGTACCATTGGATTTTTTGCTGAAGATTCTGGACTTGTTGCTCAAAGTTGTTAATCGCTTCTTTTTCGACGTCCGTATAGTTTGAGGACTTATCTTTTCCAATTAGGTTCTGAACATTAATAAAACGTTTAAAAAGTACCAGTTCATCTACTTCCTTTTTATAAACAACGTGGACGGGCGCCTTATACAGAATATCCATCCATTGAACAATATCCTGAAAAGATGGAGGCTTAGCCCGTGACATGTGTTCAGCTGACAGTGACCAAAATTCGAGCTCGTCTTCTGTATCAAACTCACGAATAGAAAACGCTTTGCCTAAGCGGTTCCCTACAAGATTGAAATATGATTTTACGTCTTTCATTTCTTAGTCCTCAATATGCGGAGTAATAATAATAATCCAAATGCTTAAAAAAGTGCAATGCTCGCAGACCTGTAACTAATGCAAATACAAATGCTCCAGCCAACATACCAATAGTTGCGTACTCAAAACCAAATAACCTGCTGCAAAGGAAACCTATTGCAAAATTTACTACCAGTGCCCCGAAGATTGAATAAAGAGCGAAAGGAGCCCGGTTGAGAGTAAAAAAGAACAATGAGTTTAGGAGCCCGAATACCAGAAATACATAGCCGATACTACCCATCCAGAAAACTTTAAACGTGATAGGATTTGCAAAAAAGTCTCTGATTTCCGGAACGTCATTCTCAAATGCCCTCAAACTTAGAATTCCATAATAGGTCAACAGAATAGAAATGGTGCTGATAAATAAAAGTACAATTATTTGTTTTAAGTAGAAGCGTTTAAAGTGTTTATTAAATTCAGAAAAATTATTTAAGGTGATATTTTTTTGTGCAGGTATCAGGTATCTGGAAAACGTATGAATACTGAATTCTAACGTAGCTATGGTAATTACAAAACTAATTAAAGCCCAGTCCATACCTAGTTCATAAGGGGTATTGAACCAGATTAGATAAGGCGGCGGCGGTGGACCAGCAGACCAGGCTAACAAACGATCAACAAATAGAAACAGAAAGTAGCTTAATCCATAAATGAAATAGCGATAATTATTATAATAGCTTACTTCCTGATTTGGGAGCGATTGTTTTGTTAACTCCTGACGAAGAGATCGAATTTTAATTCGGTAATAGAGAAACGAATAAACTCCCATCATTAGGGTTGCGATAACAATTCCAATCCATTGAGCGAAATAAACTCCAAAAAGTTCTGCCTCCATTATCAAAATTACTATTACAGTACCAACTGTAATTGAAAATAAAATCATAAACCGTAATTCTGAGGCAAATAATACTGCTGCCGCAAGGAGCAATAGAGAGATAAGAATCATATATGCTACAGATAATAACATCATACCAACAGGGTAAAATGGAAATGCTGCATTAATTGCCACCATAACAAATGCACTGATAAGCACAAATGGAATTGCGAACCGCATTACTTTGATAATAGATTTTTCAGCAAGGTAATAGTTCTCTTCCCCTTTATATTTCGAAACCAACCTCCCAATAACCTGGATAAAACCTCCTGTTAGCACAAAAGCAGCAATAGTACCAAATGCTATTACCGTTGCTTGCGCTTCATTAAATCGTAACCAGGCCCAAAGTGCATATTCAAACACAAGAATTGCAATAATCTGGAAAAGCATGGGCATAGACAGAACCAAACCGCCGCTATAATGCTTTGCAAAAAGTTGAATGGTTTTAAAGAAATTATCTTTGTATTCCTCATTCTCCTTTTTCTTGCTCTCTTCCTTAATTTGCTGTTGGATTTTCTCAAAAACAAAATCAGCTAGCTCAAATACATTTTTAAACTCAAAATCAGACTCAGCGTCAATATCCCTGATACCCAGCGATTCGATAGTAGCAGCCACGGCCCAGTTACTCATAGGGATATCTACAACTTCCCTGACGGTTTTTACTAGTTCGGTTCTGCGCTCATCAACACTTTCGGCTGAGTTTAATATGTCAGATTGCTGGCTCACTAACCTCTTCTTTTTGTTTTAAAAAGTTAACAACAGATTTCTGAGTAATTGTAGTTGAAAGTGGTTTTTTGGGTTGGTTCATGAGTTTAACATAACTCTCGTAATACGAATCCACACTTTTCTTTGTGGTGAAATTGACCAAAACCTTTTCGCGTGATTTCTTCCCCAATTCGAGTCTTAGTTCGGTATCATTCAAAAGTTTGATTACTCCATTGGCAAGAGCTTGAGGATCTCTGGGTTTACACAGGATGCCACATCCTTCAAGAGCATCTTTAATCCCACCTACATCAGTTGCTACTACCGGGCGACTACAACTCATAGACTCAATGACGGTATAAGGAAATCCCTCAGAGATGGAGGTAAGTATCGAAATATCACCTTCATTAAAAACCATACTCGGTTTATCATGAAAACCTCCAAAACGGAAGTTATCGCCTACTCCCAACTCTTTTATTAATAGTTCGCACTTTTCTACATAGTCCTTATCCACGTCTAAACTACCGTATACAATGAACTGCACGTTCGGGATTTCTTTTCGAACCAAATCGCAGGTTTTTATCATTGTTTCTATATCCTTCAACGGGAATATATGAGCTACAGCTACCACTGTCGGTTGATCTGCTGTATGAGAAGGCTTTAGTGTTGGCTTAAAAATATTAGTGTCCACACCATTATAAATAGGAAGTATTTTAGATTCATCCGCTTCAAATTTAACCTCCCATTTTTGGTTGGCAGTAGTAACAGGTGAAATCTGATCTGCGGTGAAATACACCGCTCTTGTAACCAGAATGGATAAATTCAAAAGAAGTTTCTTAGAGAAAAAAGGCATATCTGCCTGTCCAAGGTTAATCAGCCTTTCACGAATATAGACCCCATGATCAGTTACCATACTTGGCGTTCCATATTCATACTTCGCCACTATCGATAGTAAAGCCGGAAAACCTGCAATTGTAGCATGAGTTACATCAACCTCTTTAGGCATTTTAGTAGCAAGGGGCATTAAAAAATGATATAGCCACCGCATTCCAAAAGTAACATCGAAAACCCTTGGCTCATCGATAAAATCTTCTTCATCTTTAAAATCTTGTACTAGTCTGCTCTTAAAGTCAATCCAAAGAGAAGTCTCTTTCATAGTCAATTTATAGTCGTACATCTGGAAGTACTTCCACAGCCCATAAATAATTTCACTTATTTCCTTTGGGTCTCTATAAGGGTTAAACAGGCATTTCACAAAATCCCTGAATATGGGCATAAACTGAGATTTAACTACTGCCCTGGTTGTCCTTGCTTTTTTTTCAATTTGCTTAGAGAAAGGAACCCCCTCATCATAATACTGAACTGGTTCTTCAACACCCCAAAGAGGTATATGAATAATCTTTTTAACGTTCTCCGTTAATTTATACCTGCTTTCAACAAAGGGATTCCCTGTAATTGCAAGGATATAGAAGTCGATTTTATCCTGAAGCTCAGAACATAAAATATGCGCCCATGTTGAAACCCCTCCTCCACTGTATGGATAAGAACCTTCTGTTTCAAATAAAACAATGGGCGTTTTCTTATTCACAAAACAACTCCGGTTTTCTCAACGGTTTCATTCAATAAGAATTGGTAATCAGAAAAAATAGTTTCCCATGTGTGTGTTTTACTAACTCTTTCAAAACGATTTTGAATGAATTCATCTCTATTTATTTTGTCTCCCCAGAATTGAATTACCTTATCACACAATTCAGAATTAGAGATTTCAGGAGAAAAAGTTAATCCATATTTACTGGTTAAGTCACCTACTTCTCTGCCTATGGGAAGCACCTTCTTTGATAAAGCTTCAAACATAACTAAGGGCTGAGATTCGTTATGGCTGGTAATTAGAAGCATATCCATTTTTAGATAATAATCTTCAGCCGATTTATTCCAAACTATGGATACAGAATCATACTTATCAGAACGGGATCTCACAATTTCTTCCAAATCTTTCTCACCGGCATCACTTAAAAGCATAAGAAATGAACAGTTAAATTTTTTTCTCTGAAATTCATCGACCAGATCAAAAAATTGTAATGGGTTTTTCATTTCCGCACACCTTCCGACCCACCCAAATACTGGATTATCACAAATAGTAGCTTCAGGGTTGATCCAGGAAGCTGGAATCCCATTTGGAATATACTGTATACCTGATGCCCCTAATTTTTGCTGTAAAGGAATATTACATTCTGAAACGGTGATGGTTTCATTAGCTTGTTCATAAACTAAGTTTGCAATCTTTTTAAACAGATAAACAATTTCTTTTTTCTGAGCACCTGAATCTGGGATTTTATACCCACATTCTAATGCAACTGCCCCCTTTTCTACCTCCAGCCAGTAAATGGCATGCTCGGTTAAAACTAAAGGCAAATTATGGTCTTGTGAAATTTTTGCGCCAAGCCATCCTGCAAAACCTGTATTTGTTACATGAATTACATCGTTTTTACTGATACTTGAAAAGTTTATTAATTGATCCAAATACCATGCTTCCAGGGATTGATCCCAATCCTTAATCATTACGGGTGGGGTAATTCTTTGAAATGATTTTACGTTATCGGGAATTGGGTATAAAGCTTTTTCAGGCTCAAGTGATATAAATGTATCAGTGGCTATTTGAAGAATGGAAAAGCTAAATTGTGGACAATTCTTTATATACTGATATACCCATTCACTTACCCCACCCCGATACCAAGGGTAAGTACCTTCAATGACAAGTAATACGTTCAAGCCTCCTCCTGCTTAACTTACGGTCTTTTTATACAAGCGCCATAAAATGGAACCCGTTTGTGTTATAAGTCTTGAAATAAGCATGAATTCGTTCGATGAGAAAAGAACAGATCGTTTAATCACGATTACTCCAAACATAGATGACTTCTCGGGAACTTTGAGGCTGTTCATCAACAGATTTTTCTCGTTGATTGAGAACAAAGGAACTGCAATTTCAGCTGATAATTTATGCTCTTTTGAAAAATCCGTAAAGAACCCTAACTCATCATTATAGATGTGATTACACAAATAAGGTTCTTGCGTACTCTGAAGCTGCTTAAATGATTGTTCTTCGTTAAAAGCTGCTAATGAACTGTCATCGGGTTTGTCTTCTCCATAAAAATGAATTAGTTCAGAACTTTCTCTATTTACAATCCAGAAACCGAGGAAATTTGAGTCGAGAATAGCAAGTAATTCAGAACAAAGCACATCAACAGTATCATTAAAAGAGCCACTGAGCGCACTTTCCATTAACCTCATCACCAACTTGTTCTTGTTGTCTGCCAAATCTTCTTCCAGATCGGTTACGTCTATGTCAGTAACCAACTTCATCCGAACAAGCTCAAGGATGCGTTCTTTATTGGAAGTGAAGAGTTCTTTTTTGATAAAATCAGCAGCTCCTAAATCCAGAGCTTTTTTTTCCTTTTCGACGGTTGGTAAATTCGTCATAACCAGCACTGGAATCTTCTTCTTTTCATCATCCTGGCGAAGAGACTCCAATAATTCAAGTCCTGTTAAACCGGGCATGTGAATATCTGAAAGAATGAGATTTATCTTGGTATTAGATAATATATCTATTGCTTCCTGGGCATTTTTTGCATGCACTAAATTGAATTCGCTTCCCAGCAAATTCTTGGTCATAAAATGTATTGGTTCGTCATCATCTATGACAAGAACAGTGTACTTCATTGCTATATATGTTCTATGATTTTAAGGGTAGTTTAATAAAGAATGTTGTCCCAACTTTTTCTTCTGATTCTACCCAAACTTTACCGTTATGCATATTAACATATTTTTTAACAACGTCTAAACCTAAACCCGTTCCAATTTCACCCTCGGTTCCCAATTTCGAAATAGTTTTTTTTCCAGCTTCAGAATCGAATAGCAAAGGTACTATATTCTCTGATATTCCAATACCGTTGTCTTTTACCATGAAAGTGATTCCTTTCTCATCAGATTTGACAACTAATTGTACCAAGCCATCTTTAAGAGTGAATTTTAATGCGTTTGAAACAAGATTATTCAAAGCAATCTCAATCTTAGTGTGATCTAAAAGAACTTTTCTTTTCTGGATATCCTCAACAAGTTCAAGAGAAATATTTTTTAATATGGCTTTAGGTTTATTTACTGATATTACTTTCTCGGCCAAATCCCTAAGAAACTCTTCACTAAGTTTAAGAGACTCGTTATGTTTTGAGTCCCCTTCCTCGTCAAGTACTTTCGCTACCATATCCATCAACTTCTTACCGCTCTTCTCCATAACATTAAGCATGTTATTAATTTCCGACTGAGGAAGATCCGGGTTTTCTCTCATTAAATTTGCGAGCCCTACAATACCCGTTAATGGATTTTTAATGTCGTGACTAACTATCCGAACTAATTGATCCTTCTTTGAATTCAGTTCTCTTAATTCAATTTCTCTGCTTCGAAGTATTTCTATTCGTTCATCTCTTTCTTTTTGTAATTTATTTAATGACAAATGAGTTTTAATTCGGGCAAGAACCTCATCTTTCTGGTACGGTTTGGTAATATAGTCAACTCCTCCAACCTCAAAACCCTCCACTTTGTCACTTGTTTCTGACAAAGCGCTTAAGAAAATAATTGGAGTTGATCTGAGTTCTTCATCATCATTAATGATCTTACAAACATCATATCCAGTCATGTCTGGCATCATGATATCCAGTAAAACTAAATCGGGGCGACGAGATCTAATGAGTTCGATGGCATCTGTACCGTTAAATGCTACTATTGGCGAAAATCCGGCATCACGGAGGACATGAGACAATAGTCTTATATTAGCCTCTGTATCATCAACAATAAGAATTAAAAATTCAGATGGATTTATCTGGAATTGCATTTAAATAATTTTAAAACACCTTAAGCTTTTTTTAATAATCTATAGAATCTTTACTTACCTTGAAACTAAATTGATATTAAAAACGTCAAACCTAAGATAGTTTTAAGATTTTTAGTAAAAAAATGTATTTATCATGAACGTATTAGCAGCTAAGTATTCTTTCCTTATGGTGTTATTTCTTACATCTAACATGCTTTTGGCTTCTAATTTTGAAGATAATGCTCCTGGGACTGATAAACCCATCCTCGAAATAGCTGACAAATTTAATGAAGTCAGATTAGGCATTACTAATAATACCATTTACATGACTTTTAGCGAAAATGTACGTTTAATAGCTAATAAATCCTTCCAAAATAGGTACGAAGTTGACTCTCAAAACTTTGAAGACTCTGAGGGTAATTTTATTGTAGGAACAGCTTCATATCTTGAATCTAACCGGCTCGAATATAATTTCGACGACATCAAGAATATTGAGTTTAAAAATGGAAAACTTAATTTCCAGTACAAGAATAAATCCAGCATTGGTTTCGAAGACATCTATTCTTATAGCGGCACAAAAGCTATTAATAATTTTTATGTAGAAGATCTTGAAGCTTTTATTTTTACGCTTACTGAGAATTTAAAATCTTAGTATTCTTTCTCCAATCTTGTAACATTACATATTCATTCATACTCCTTTTATAAAAAAAGGAGAAGGCGATGCTGAGGTTTATACTGCTAAGTATAGTAGCATTTTCAGGTTTTTATTTATGGTCTGTTTTCCCTGTAAATCACGGTCCGGGTGAAGTAGCTCCAAATAGACCTGACATTGAGCGCATTGGATGGGAGAAGCCATTTGCATACAAGTCTGCAGAGGTAATCCCTCTTAGAAAAATATCGGGAGAGGTTCGCATCCTTGAAAAAAAACGCTATTTCTTTGACGCTAAAGCTCAACATTCCCCGATTGATGTACTAGTTGGGTGGCATGAAATGTCTGACGAGCGAAACATAGAGCATTTAAGGTTTAACTTGGACGATCGATACTTTGATCTGGGATATTCTAAACCTCCTCTTCCATTGAATGAAATATTCAACCAAATCAACCTTTGGCACTTAATGGCCTCAAATGAAAGTATCGATAAAAAAATTAAGGGTTTACGAAAAGGGAATATAGTTAAGCTGGAAGGTTTTATTGTGGATGTAGAATTCGAAAATAATTACCCTTGGAAATCTGAACTCAAAAAAGGAAAAGGCGAGCATCTGAATAATACTATTGTTTGGATTACTGATTTATATGTCCATTAGTATTAGTTCTTGAAATTTATTTTTTTACTTGAATACATGTAGAAATAGCGTTTTATTTAAGATGCTTAATCGGGTCAGTAATCAAGGATTAAATCATGTCGTCAAAATCAAAACATACAGGTACAGTGAAGTGGTTCCATAACATCAAAGGTTATGGTTTTATTAGTTCTGATCAGGAAGAAGAGATATTCGTTCATTATTCAGAAATAAACTCGGAAGGCTTTAAGAAATTAAAACGGGGCGAAAAAGTTGAGTTTATTCTTGATAACGGAGAAAAAGGACTTTTGGCCAGGGATGTATCCCTTGTGGATAATAATGAAGAAGACTCTGACCTTTTTTAGCCTATATGAATTGGGTTAAAGAAGCACTCTTAGATATACTTTCGCTAATTGTTATTCTTGTTTTTGCTTTCACCGCACTTGATACATTATACGTGGTAATCTGGGTTTATACTGGATTTTTGCTCATAAGTAAAATCCTTGTCTTTTTCGTTGACTTTCTCCAGTTCAAAGCAAAAAAAACATCCGTTCCGGATTGGTTTTACCATAGTATATACGCGCTTGCTATTGGAGTTCTCTTCTATTCCAAAAGCTATTATTTAACAGGAGCATGGGTATTAGTTTGGATACTTTCTGCGATTCAAAATCCAAACAAAAGAAAAAAATCAGTCTCAAAATCTTAAACTAATACTCTACCCAGTATAGATTCTAAATTGTGATCTCGAAAAGCTGTCTTGTACTACTATTATTTTTATTGTCCCCCTTTTTATCTTCCGCACAGGAAAATTCATATGTAAAAGGCAATTCATTTTTTCGAGTGACTTCAGCCTACTCTCCAAAATCAATTATCTTTTTGGGTAAAACTCCAGATAGCCAAACTTTTGCGCTTCAGTTTAATTATGGATGGAGATCAAAACTTTACCTGAAATCTACCCCTATCTCCTATTTAGTAAACTTCACTCCATATATTAATTACAATTATCCAAAACGAGATGAAGGTTCTAAAAGGGATGTTGTTATAGGACTTGGATTTTCTCCCTTAGGATTTGAAATCCAAAAGAAATTGAACAATAAGATTGGACTGGTACTAAACACATCCGGAGGTTTTATACTTATCGATAAAACGTTCCCAACAGATAAAGGAAGACGGATGAATTATACCTTTTCACTAAGCCCGGGTCTCATATTCCAAACTAATCAAACACTTTTCTTTTTATTGGGATATAAATTTCATCATATTTCGAATGCACAAACCGGAAGCGAAAACCCTGGTATCGATTCTAACTTTATTTTTTTTTCAACTCAACTAACCTTATAACTATGCCGCTTAAAGCTATATTTAATACATCTAAAGGAACTATTAATATCACTCTTTTTGATGATAAGACTCCCAAAACAGTAGCTAACTTTGTAAACCTGGCGACCAGAGGATATTATGATGGTTTAGGTTTTCATAGAGTTATAAATGATTTCATGGTACAGGGCGGTTGTCCAAATGGAGACGGGCGTGGAGGTCCCGGTTATGTTTTTGAAGATGAGTTTCATCCCGAATTAATTCACGACCAACCCGGTAAACTTTCGATGGCTAATGCTGGTCCCGGAACAAATGGAAGTCAGTTTTTTATTACTCACGTTCCTACCCAATGGTTAGATGGAAGACATTCAGTTTTTGGAGAAGTTGATTCAGAAAAAGATCAAGAAGTTGTTAATCAAATTGTTCAAGGCGATAAAATTGAGTCCGTGAAGATTGAAGGCTCCTATGATGAGCTTCTTGAAAGCATTAATGAGGTTGAATTCTGGAACGAAACCTTAAACGAACGCTTCCCTAATCTCAATGATGGATAAGTCTTTTTCTTACTGAAACTTTTAGTATAAGTATCGTAGTAGTGTCGAACATATTTGCGACCAATTACTTCTTCACTATGCGAAAAAAATTTACTCTGCTCTTAGGGTTTTCTGTACTGTTTTCATTTGCTGTATTTGCACAAAATTCTGAAAATAATCTCGAATACCGAAAATGGAGAGTTACCCTTGTCCCTCCCATAAGTACAAATGGAGCACATACACAAAATTTTTCGGCTAAATACTCCATCAATTTGTTAGGGGGTTATCATGGAGCCTTAGATGGATATGAAATAGGAGCTTTATTCAACTACACCAAGTTCTACTCTTATGGCTTTCAGTTAGCAGGCTTAGTGAACGCAACTGGAGGTGATATGGCCGGTGTCAACTTAGCTGGTTTGGCAAATTACTCAAAAGATGATATGTCTGGAGTTCAGGTTTCAGGGATTGTCAATTATTCGAACGATGCACTTGAAGGAATTAATGTAACCGGTGGTATCAACTATTCTGAAAGAGGTTCATCGGGTTTGCAAGCTGCAGGAATCGCTAATATTAGTGGTCGTGACATAGAAGGTCTTCAGGCTAGTGGTCTTTTTAACTATACCAAATACGATATTTCCGGCTTACAAGCAGCGGGTCTTTTTAATTTTGCTGGAGATAATGTCGAAGGATTACAGGCCGCAGCTGGATTCAACTATGCAGAAGATGGAATATCAGGCTTACAAGCCGCCGGGATTGCTAATATTTCCGGAGGATATATCGAGGGTTTATTGGCTTCGGGTATAATTAATTATTCTAAGGGCAATGCAAGTGGATTACTTGCCTCCGGAGGTTTCAATGTTAGCGAAAATATTGAGGGGCTTGCTGCAGCTGGAATCGGTAACTTTGGAAGATCTATGCAAGGGGTTCAGTTTGCAGCGGTAAACATTGCTGAAGAAGCCGTTGGATTACAAGTTGGGATCATAAATATTGCCAAAGAATTTCAGGGAGCTCCGGTTGGGTTGTTAAGTATCTATGGTAATGGTCGTAAAAACTTTGATGTTCGTTTTTCTGATGGAGGTTTTACTGAATTGGGAATCACTACTGGAACTTATCGGGTATATAACTCTTTCCTACTTGGCTATAACACCCTACTTGACCGAGATGTTTATCGCTTAGGATTAGCTATCGGGTTAGAAAAAAACATACAGGATTCTTTTGAAAATATAGAAAGTACTACGTTGTTCGTGAACCAGGAATTCAGCATGTATCATCATTTCGAAGGAGATTGGTCAAAAAGAAAGAATAGAATTTATTCGTATAAATATTTGCTGGGAAATCGCTTTGGAAATGGGCTATCTATTTATGCTGGCCCTTCTATAAATATGCAGGTAACCCGGGTTGATGAATCGAACGATTATACCTGGTACAGCTTATGGTCTCCTGAAAGAAAAGGTCGGCAATACCGTTTCTGGGTTGGTTTAACGGTTGGTATTCGTCTTCTGCATCAAAAAGATTTACCACTTATTAGTGATGATTTCGATAATGATTGGGGCTGGGGAAGAGATTGGTAATATCCGGCAATTAAATATGTTATAGTTTTGTGAGGATGTTAGCAGCCGGAATGATTAAATACTTTCGAGCTGTTATAAAAATAAAACTTTTATTATGAAACTATTTCTTATATCATCGGTGAGCTTAAGTGCGGTACTGGTCATCTTAACTTTAAATAATACTTCTGTTCATACAGAAGAGCTATCAGGTAGTCATTCACATACGTTAGCTAATTACGAAATGGTCATGGATACAGTACCCGAGTTTCCCTATCAAAAAACAGAGGCGGAATGGAAAGAAATTCTTACCTCTTCTCAATACAGAATACTTAGAAAAAAAGGGACTGAGTTTCCTTATGTAAACGAATATTTCGATTCTAAGAAAGACGGCATTTATGTTTGTGCGGGTTGTGGACAAAAACTGTACGATTCCAAGCATAAGTATAAAAGCGGCACCGGCTGGCCGAGCTTTTGGAAACCGATTGATGACTCGTTGGTAGTAGAACTAGAAGACAAAAGTCTTTTCATGACACGCACAGAAATTGTTTGCTCTAATTGTGGCGGACATCTTGGGCACGTATTCGATGACGGCCCCCAGCCCACTAACTTGCGTTATTGTATGAACTCTGCAGCAATGAAGCTCGTAGATCGTGATAAACTTCCAGAGGTGGCTCAAAACTAAGTTCCTTTTTATTACAAAAAGCAGTATCTAAGGCGCAATCATTGCGCCTTTTTTATTTAACCAAATTTCGAGATGAGCCAAAAAGCTATTGTCCTTAAAAAAGCTGAATTCAATCCAAGATTGAAAACCTATTTAAACCTCTATGGGGTTTTCATGATGCTTATTATGATTTTCACCATTCCGTTTATCCCCATTTGGTTAATTATTGCACCTATCTTTATTAATAAATACTACGAACGGCTTGAATGTGAACTTACCTCCCGTTCCCTGCGCTTCAAAAAAGGGTTTATCGTTCAAACTGAGAAAACCATCCCGTTAGATAAAATTCAGGATTTAACATTTAAAGAAGGCCCACTCCTTAAAAAGCTTGGACTTAGTATTCTCAAAATAGAAACTGCCGGAAATTCTGCCTCTGGTGGTGCTGATTTAAGCTTGATTGGAATTATTGATGCCCATGATTTTCGACAAATGGTCTTCGATCAACGAGATAAAGTAACCGACAACACTTCTTCGAGTTCAGATGAATCTGAATCGGTAGTTAACGTACTTAAAGATATCAGAGATTCCCTTCTACGAATTGAATCAAAAATTGAGGCTTAACAAGCTTTACTTATAGAGTTTCGCTAAATCCCATTTAGTGATTATATCCTCTATTAAAGCTAACACTCTTTTGTTCACCCTTTCGTAGTATTCTTGCGCCTGATCTTCATCAAAGGTCGGGTAGCCCTGCCCAGCTTCATACAACCCTATAGATGATGGAAATGGATAAGCGGACCAGGTTGATCCTGAAGGATAAGGAGTAGTCATTTCTTTTCCGGAGTATCTTTCTTTATGGATGTGTTCAGGAACTATAGCCTGAATATAAGCGGTCTCATTATTTCCACTGTGTCCTCCATTTTCGCCAAAAACCGCAAAGGTATCTTCAGAAACTACGCTCCACCAGTTGATGACAAGAATCCGAACCTTTAGCTCTTGTGATAATTCATTCGCAATAGATTGCAAGATCGCGGTTTGTGGACCGCCATGCCCATTAAGCACAATGACATTTTTAAACCGATTTTCTGCCAGTCCGGTTATAATATCTCCAACAAACCCTCGGTATGATTCTTCCGAAATTGCAAAAGCACCCGGATAGGCTTTAAGTGATCCGGTAACTCCATAATTCAAAGTTGGCGCAATCAAAGCATTTAAAGGCTCTGCAAATACCTTAGCCATCCGTTCCGGGGCAATATTGTCTGCCCCATTTGGAATCACTCCATGAGGTTCTAAAGTACCAACTGGAAGCAAAACGGTTTCAATTTTATCAGGAACGAACTCAGCGAATTCCATCCAGTTAAGTAAATTCATTTCTCTGGTAGATGGATTGTCTTGAGCTAGTACTACCCCACTGAAAATCATAAATGAACAAATGAATATCACTTTCTTCATGATGCTGCCTTTTTAGAAATCAGTTTTTTGTTGAAGAAATACACAATCCCTAAAGCAATTGCCCATTGTCCAACCACTGTTGCCACAGAGAAAGGATCAAATGGATTGTACCAGGTATCAGGAGCATATTCAGTCGCGCTGAGGTACATCCACCAAAAAAGTAGTGTAATTACTTCTACTGGTACAATATAGCGGATAATGACAGCCCACCAATAGCCCAGTTTTGTTTTACTTTCTTCTGAATTAACCAGATTTAGCCTGAATTTATCAGCTCCATAACTAATCACTGCATAAGAGATAAATGCTCCTGATACCATCAGACCCACCCCCCATACAAAATCCTGATTCGCAAAGAATGTAAGATTCAATGCAGATGGAATTCCGAATGCAAATCCGGCTCCCGATATAAACAGTGTAGCTTTTTTCCGACTCATTCCTGTATCTACAAATACCTTAACGGCCAGCTCTATCATAGAAATAAGAGAACTAAATGCCGCAAAGGTTAAACCCAGGAAGAATAAGATAGAAAACAATCCTCCACCAGTCATTGAAGCAAATAACTGCGGCATCCAAATAAACGTCAACCCTGTACTGGCAGGGCCTGAAGTTTTCATTACATCCAGGATCTCCGAATTACTCAGCGATGAACCAAGCGTACCAAAGACGGTAGAAAAAATAATAACAGCAGCCAGAAGTGAGATCATATTATTACCAATACCCGTCTGAAAAGCACTGACAGTGATATCATCTGATTTTCTCATATAAGCGCCATAAGTAAGGATAAGTCCCCAAGCTGCTCCTGTATCCCATGCATTTTGTGTAAGCGCCTCAAGCCAGATCTTCGGATTTGAAAGTGTACTCCAGTCCGGAGTAAACAAGTAGGAAATTCCGGCGCCACTTCCCTCAAGGCTCAATGCTTTAGCTAAGGAAACTATCAAGACCACCAACAAAGATGGAATCAATACTTTATTAACCCTCTCGATAGATGATATCCCTTTGATCACAACAATGGCCCCAAAAAACATGATTACACCATGAAATAATACCGGTAACCCATTGGCATGGAATGAATCCCAAACCTGAAGAGACACTTCATAGGTATCCGGAAGGCCTCCTCCTATTGATTGAAATAGATAGTACAAACACCATCCGGCAACCACGCTGTAATAAAACATAATCGCGGTAGCAACAAAGCCAATGAAGCCACCCATCCATCCTTTCTTTTCTCCAATCAGTTTAGAAAATGAACCGATGATCCCTTTGCGTCCATTTCTTCCAATTCCGTATTCAGCTATAATTAGCGGGATAGACCACAAGAATAAAAAGCAAAGCCAGGCAACCAGAAATGCACCAGCTCCCTCTTCGCCTCCATTTTGAGCCGCAATACGTGGAAACCTCCAGATATTACCCGTTCCAATAGCAATACCCAGAACACTGAGAATAAGCCCAAGTTTAGATGAAAACCGTTCCGAAGATTGTTCTGCCATGCAAATAAATGTTAATTAGAAAATAGCTTGAAAAGAGAGTCGTTTTAAAGCCCGAATGGTTTGTAAATTTACGCCGTTCTATTTTGAATAGAATCAGGCTATGCCTATAATTGCAAGCTAATCATAAAGGTAAAAATTGACTATCCAAAACTTTTCAGCCGGATAATACACACATGTTTTCAGATCATAAAACGACGAATAAATATTTAGCCCTTTTTACGTTTCTAGTTTCTCTTATTATTTACACGCTCACATTAGCGCCAACCGCTAGTTTTTGGGATGCAGGCGAGTTCATCGCTGTGGCGCATGGCCTTCAGGTAAATCACCCCCCTGGAGCACCTTTATATTCCATTATTGGACGCCTGGCCTCTATGTTTATGCCAACTGAGTATGTAGCAGTGAGCATCAACTTTATAAGTGCTCTGTCTTCCGCATTCACAGTCATGTTCCTTTACCTTATTACTATCCGATTGGTTAGAGAATTTCGAGGTGACCCGAATGAGATGTCTTTAGTGGACAAAATCGGAATGTATGGAGGAGCTTTAGTGGGCTCACTGACCTTTGCTGTTACTGATACATTTTGGTTTAACGCGGTTGAAGCCGAGGTTTATGCTATGTCAATGTTCTTTACCGCGATTGTAGTTTGGCTCGCACTAAAATGGTCTGAGAATCATGATAAAGAGTACAACGAACGCTGGCTGGTATTAATCGCCTATATGTTTGGTTTAGCCATTGGAGTTCACTTATTGAATCTTCTGGCCTTGTTCTTTGTGGCGTTGATCGTGTACTTCAAAAAGAAAGATTTCACATTGGTCTCATTCTCTATAATGGGAGCCGCCGCTGTTGCTTCGTTTCTTGTGGTCTATCCTTTTACTATTCAAACACTACCGGATTGGGCTGATAAAATAGGTGACGTTACGTATGGACTAATCGGCCCTTTAACCTTCGTTCTTATCATTTTACTTTCCCTCGCGTGGGGAATCTATTATACCCAGAAGAATAAATATCGATTAGCAAATATCTGTCTGATCAGTTATGCAATGATTATGATTGGGTATTCTTCCTATTCTGTGATTATGATACGTTCGATTGCCGATCCTCCGGTAGATGAAAACGACCCGGAAACTGTAGAAGCTTTCGTGAAATACCTTAAACGAGAGCAATATGGAGATACCCCAATCTTCCAGGGTCGTAATTTCGATAATGCTACAGGCAGAATAAATCCGGATGCCGATGCTTATTTCCCACGCAGACATTCGCAGGATCCAAGAGATTTACAATTCTATGCTCGCTATGATAGCGATTGGGGTTTCTTCTGGGATTATCAAATCAACCACATGTATGTCCGGTATTTTAACTGGAACTTTATAGGTCGTGAAGCGGACATCCAGGATACCGGTTGGCGTTCTGGATTTGAGGAGGCTAAGTACCCCAACAATAGAGCTAATAACGCCTATTTCTTCATTCCATTCCTCTTAGGAGTATTTGGATTAATCTTCCACTTTACTTCCGACTGGAGGCGGGCTTTTGCAGTTCTAACGCTGTTCATTGTAACAGGGTTAGCTATTATCATATTCCTGAATCAGGATCCCTATCAACCCAGGGAGCGTGATTACGCGTATGTAGGTTCGTTCTTTGCCTTCTCGATTTGGGTTGGACTTGGGGTTACAGGCATCATAGAATTACTAAAAGGATATTTAAAAGATAATGCTGCAGTAAGTTATGCAGTGGTTGGGCTCTGCCTTATCGGTTCGCCGGTTATGATGGGATCTCAAAACTGGGATGATCACGACCGGAGTGATCGTTATGTAGCTCCTGATTATGCCAAAAATCTGTTGAATTCTCTGGCACCTAATGCTATCGTCTTTACCAATGGAGATAATGATACCTTCCCTCTTTGGTACGCTCAGGAAGTTGAAGGTATAAGAACCGATGTTCGTATTGTTTGTTTGAGCCTTTTAAATACAGACTGGTACATCAAACAATTAAAAAATCAATGGTCACATGAATCTGCGCCACTTCCTATAAAGCTTACTGATGAAGATGTAGATCGGATAACTGCACGTATTGATCGCTGGCAACCGAGAAACATCAATATTCCGGTTGATAAAGAATTGCTTAAGCAAGCATTCTCTGAGGACGCTCAATACAAAGAAGCTATTGGAGTAACTCCGGACACCTCCCTTCAGATTTTATATACCGGAACCGATTTTGAAATCCCGGTAGACTCGTTGGATAATGAAGTCTCCTGGAGAGTAAATGGCCGAGTATTTGGACAAGACGCTCAAGGGAACAGCGTAAACTATATGCAGGTTCAGGATTTGATGATCCTGGAAATTCTGCAATCCAATGACTGGTTGCGACCTGTTTATTTCGCGAATACAGTTTCTCAGCAAAGTATGCTTGGTCTTGATGATAACGACTATCTACGCGCTGAAGGTAAAGCCTATCGTGTAGTACCAAAGAAGACTCCTTCCCGATATACTGGTTGGATCGAACCCGAAATCCATTCACGTAGAATTCGTGACTTTAGCTTTACAGAATGGAATAATCCGGATGCTTATTTCGATGAAAACATTCGTCGAATGCTTGGCAATTATCGATATAGCTTCCTTCAATTGGCGGAAACCTTTGAAGGGCAGAATCAACCTGACAGCGCTGCTCATTACTTAAGAATGGCTGAGGAAAAAATTCCATTCCGACCTGATGAGGAGAATTATAATCTACAGGCCCTTTTTGCAGCGAAATACATCAGCCTGGATGATTCCATTTCCGGTGGCAGACTTGCGATGGATATCAAAGATGGAATTTTAACCGAGTTTACTAATACATATGACAGTTTTATTTCCACTCAGGCTCAGGCTGAAGAAATGCGTTTAGAATTTGAAGCGGCTCGCCGAAGCGGTGATGTTACTAAACAACGTAGTTTGAGACCTCAGATTAATTCTGTTTATGAACGAACTCAGAATTTAGGTGATAACCTAATGCGTATCAGACAGTATCTTTCAATTACAGTGTATGCGTTATTTAAATCAAGTAATGATGCCGAAGCTGAACGAATAGTTTCTGAGATTAATCCTTTGTTTGAAGGGACACCCTTCCCTCAACTACCAACAAATGAAGCAGAGAGTCTGATCGAAATGCAGAGGTACGGCCTTGATTAAGCTTGTTTTTAGTTAACCTGCTGTGTTGTATATTCACAGCAAAGATTTTTGATATGATACATCAGTTCACAAAAGAGAATATTGATACCATCGGAAAAGTGCTCGGATCAACTCCAAAGCCACTTGGCGATGATGTTTTTAGAATAGAAGTTAAAAACGAAGAAGAAAATCGTCATCTGGCGCTTGAAATCCATTTGGGATTAGACGTAAATGACGAGCAAATGAATATGGTTTCAGTGTATTCATATAATACTTTTCTTCAACTGCATAACTGCACAGCTTTTGTTGCAAGTGACATCCTTCAGCAGGTTACTTTCTTCGGGAAATCCGGCACTAAAACCTCAGGATTAATCGTGGAACAAACCGCAGGTTGTAGTTTGTATGCGAATGTAGACGAAGCTATTATCTCCGGCGATTTTACCGCGCTTCCTGAAGATTTGATGATGTGCGGAATTGCCCTTTCCCTTACTGAATCTATGGACGACGATTTCAGCTTTTAAGCTGTGATGGAAACTCCGGATCATCCCCTTCAACTATTTAATACAAGCGGCTTAGAACTCCCTTTTAAGGAATCTGAAGCCGCTTTTTTATTGGATGTTATTCGCGAACATCAATCCTGTAATTATTCTTTTGTTGAAGTGGTTTTTGTGGACGAAAAAGAAATTGTTCGTATTAATAAAGAATTTTTAGGACGTGATTACGTCACTGATATTATTTCTTTTCGATATGATGAGGATACCACCAATATGGAAATCGAAGGAACGCTTTATTGCTGCACTTCGCGGATACAGGAACAGGCTAAAGAATACTGTGATTCAGAGAAACAGGAATTTCTTCGCATAATTGTACATGGCTTGATCCATTTGATTGGATATGACGATCAAACCCCGGAAGAGAAAGCTGAGATGACCCGGTTAGAGAACCACTACCTGAAGATGCACCTTGATTCATAATATTCAGATCACAGAAAATCTTCTTTCTGCTATTCTGAGTTAAACAAACGGAATAACCAATGAAATTGAACTTTTTTTCTATCCTCTAAACTTTAATATTGAGATAACGTATTTGCGGACTATGAAGGAAATTGAAGAAAAGAACATCATCACAGAAAACAGCAAACGCTACGCTTCTCAGCTTTGGGGGTTGATTACCACTCAGATTGAGAAACAGACCGCAGACTTACAACCCACAAATACTCGTCCTGCCCCACCAAGAAGTGAAGCGAAGTATAAATGGCTGATTAACTTGCTCTTCATTTTTCCACTATTTCTTCTAATCGGTTTTACTTTATCTTTTTTTTGGGATTTTAACGGACTATCTGCCTCTGTTTTGGGATTAACCATCAGTTTCGAAGGGTTGCTCAGAATTCTTAGTATAAGCGGAATGATTGGATTCCTGACCAATTGGTTGGCTATAAAAATGCTTTTCCGCCCAACTAAGAAAAGACCTATACTCGGCCAGGGGCTTATTCCCGCTCAAAAAGAACGAATTGCATACAGACTTGCTGTAGCCGTTTCTGAAGATTTAATTAATCCCGAAATTATTAAAAAGAAAATCCATGAATCTCAAGCCATTACGAAATACAGGGAAAAAGCTACCGATTATATCAAGGCGATTATTGATGATCCGGAGTTTAGATTAGAGCTAAAAAAACTCGTAGTAAGTTATGTTGATGAAATGGTCGCAGACCCGGAGATCCGTGGAACACTTGCAAAAACTGTGATAGAACAGATTGAAGGTGCTATTGAGCAAAACTCTTTCGAGCGTGTTGCGCTAAAAGCCTATAGTTTTCTAAAAGGTCAGGAAATGCAGGATTTAGTAGAAGAAGCGTTAAACAAAGTTCCCGGAGGTGTCGAAAAAGGATTGGATAAAATGGATACCTTTCTTGATGATTTGCCCAATCGCATTGATAAACATAGTAGCACTATTGAGGATATAGTTACTTCTCTGCTATATAAACTCATTAATCAATTAGATGTCCATTCTCTGGTTGAAGATAATCTCAGACAATATGATGAAAAACGATTAGAGATAATGATTAAGAATGCCAGTAATGATCAATTACGATATATCCAGTATTTAGGTGCGGTTTTAGGAACCCTGGGAGGGTTTGTTATCTGGCAGCCTCTGGCCAGTTTAGCGGTATTGGGTTTCATTATCCTGATAACTCTTGGATTAGACTCCCTTTTAGTGAAAATGAAAACATCTTAGTTTTTATTCGTTATTTTGCTTCTTGTTAAGTTTTAATTAATTCTTTGAGGCAATGACTATTCGTCTGAAACTAACTTCTCTACTCTTCATTCTTATTTTATTAGGATGTTCTTCTTCGAAAGAACTTTCTTCAGGAGTTGAGACCAATATTGAAACCTCTTCTCTTCCTGAAGATCTCACAGCAACCAAAGACTGGCATCTAACTACTCCTGAGTTTGATCCCTATATTGGAACCGGAGTTGAAATGGCTTACAAGGAATTACTAGCCAATAAAGACCCAAAGCAAGAAGTCATCGTAGCAATCATTGATTCCGGTACAGATATCGAACATGAAGATCTTAAAGATAATGTTTGGGTAAATGAAGATGAAATAGCCGGAAATGGAATTGATGATGATGGGAATGGCTATATCGATGACATGCATGGGTGGAACTTTATTGGGGGACCTGATGGAACTCATGTAAGAGATGATACCTACGAATTAACACGGATTTATGCCTCATTAAGAGATGATTATCTCGGACTAAAAAGAGAAGAAATTCCCGAAGATCAATTAGAAGACTATGACTACTTCCAGGAAATAAAGACGGAGTTTGAGGCGAAAAAAGATGAAAACGATCAAATCCTGACCAACATCAAAAATATTAATCAGGCGATATTCGGGGCCAAGCAAATACTAGGGGTTACCAGCTTAGATTCTCTCACAGCAGAGCAAAAAAAACCTAGGCCTACCGATGGTCCTTATCTTCAGCAAGCTAAAGCACTCGTTCAATTTCTGGATGAAAATGAATTAACAGAAACAGATATTGAGGAAGCTCTGGAGCAATTCCAAAGTTTGTCCGATTACGGGTTAAACCCTGATTTTAACCCAAGACCTATAGTTGGAGATGACTATACTGATTTAACTTATCGCTTTTATGGTAATAATGATGTTAAAGCCATTCGAAATGATCACGGAACTCATGTAGCAGGAATTGTTGGAGCTGTTCGCAATAATGATCTAGGAATTGATGGAATTGTAAATGTGAAGCTTATGATTCTCAGGACTACTCCAAACGGCGATGAGAGAGATAAAGACGTTGCTAATGCAATCCGCTACGCCGCTGCAAATGGTGCTAAAGTGATGAACATGAGCTTTGGGAAAGGATACTCGCCGGAAAAAGAATATGTTGATGCAGCAGTTAAATTCGCAGATAGCCTCGGAGTTTTGTTAGTGAGCGGAGCAGGAAATGATGCCACTAATGTGGACAGTACTGAATCTTTTCCGAATAAATACTACAAATCAGGTGGTAAGGCAGAAGGTTTCTTAACAGTAGGAGCTTCCTCATGGAAAGAAGGTGAAGAACTAACTGCTACATTTAGTAATTACGGAAAAGAGAACGTTGATATCTTTGCACCAGGTGTAGAGGTCTACTCTACCTATCCAGATAATGAATATAAAGCCGAAGATGGAACAAGCATGGCTTCCCCTGTAGTAGCTGGAGTAGCAGCTTTAATTATAGCGTACTATCCTGAGCTAACAGCTGTTCAGGTAAAAAATATTTTGATGGAAACATCCACAAAACCAAACATAATGGTTAATCGCCCCGGATCTGAATCTCTGGTCCCTTTTTCATCTTTGTCTGTTTCCGGCGGAATAGTAAATGCTTATGAAGCTCTGAAACGGGCAGAAGAAATCGTAAATGGTCAATAACTTTGTCTGAAGTCATAAACCCGGAATATGATGCGGTAATTGTAGGCTCTGGCCCGAACGGCCTTGCTGCTGCAGTTTTGTTAGCTCAAAACGGGCTTTCTATAAAGGTGATTGAAGCCGAAGAAACCATTGGTGGTGGAACAAGAACCAAAGAACTTACTGAACCGGGCTTTTTTCATGATGTCTGCTCAGCCGTACACCCTACGGGACTCGGTTCTCCATTCTTCCGAACCCTGCCATTGCATAAACATGGTCTGGAATGGATTCACCCCAAATACCCAGTAGCTCATCCACTGGAGAATGGAGATGCAATGATTGTTTCCAAATCCTTGGAAGAAACACTGGTACGAATGGGAAGAGATGGTAAAAACTACCGTAACCTGGTTAAGAGTTTTGTGGATGGTTGGGACTATCTTTCTCATGATTTTTTAGGACCGATCCGAATCCCTAATAACCCGCTTTCACTTGCCCGTTTTGGCTGGTTTGGAATACTCTCAGCCAAGCTTCTTGCCAATTCGATGTTTGATACCGAGAAGGTAAAAGCGTACTTCGCAGGATTGGCAGCACACAGTATTGTGCCTTTAGAGAAATCATTTACAGGTTCATTCGGGCTTGTTTTCGCAACTACTGTTCACGCTGTAGGCTGGCCTGTAGCAAAAGGTGGCTCCAATAATATCTCTAATGCCCTGGCTCAATATTTTAAATCTCTGGGTGGTGAAATAGAAACCGGAAACCAGATTTCAAGAACTTCAGAGCTTCCTTCAGCAAAAACAGTTTTATTTGATTTAACTCCTCACCAAATTGTTCGGATAGCAGAAAAAGAATTACCGGATTCATTCAGGAAAAAATTTCTAAAGTTCAAATATGGCCCTGGGGTTTTCAAGATGGATTTCGCTCTTTCTGAACCTGTACCCTGGTCAAACCCGGATTGTGCCGGAGCTGGAACACTTCATCTTGGAGGTTCTTTTGAAGAAATCGCTTATTCCGAGAGAGAAACCTGGAAAGGTAATCACCCCGAAAAACCTTATGTACTTCTCTCCCAACCCAGCTTATTTGATGACACACGAGCTCCGGAAGGTAAACACACCCTTTGGGCTTACTGCCATGTTCCAAATGGCTCTGATAAAGATTGTTCGGAAGAAATCATCAATCAGATTGAACGATATGCACCCGGATTCAGAGATACGATTATCTCAACCCATACCATGAATGCTACTGAGTTTGAATCCTATAATGAAAATTATATCGGCGGAGATATTAATGGAGGCGCTCAAACAATTAAGCAATTACTAGGAAGGCCAGTACCCCAATGGGATCCTTATAAACTTCCAGCTAAAGGAATGTACATTTGCTCATCTTCCACTCCTCCCGGAGGTGGTGTACACGGCATGAGTGGGTATCACGCAGCAAAGTCTGCACTTAAGAATGAGTTTGGAATTAAAGTATAGTTGTGAGGAATTACATGACATCTACAATTCCGAGTTCCCTGGATCCAGCTTTCTCAACGTCTCCCAGCCATACATTCCGGCATTATGCCCATCAACCCAGGTAATCTGAATAGCATGATTTCCAATTTGTTTGATGTTAGTGATATTCATCAACGGAGGGTTTTCAATATGAAAAGCTTCAGGTTCAAAGGTATTCATCCTGTCGTGACCTCCCCTGCAGGCTACGCATGGACAGTTTTTGCGAAGTCCAAATAGCGGAAATATAGATGAATGTCCATCTTCCCAGGAAATCTCCAATACTTGATCTTCATTGCTAACTTCTATTCCTGTCGGGGTGGTTGATGGTTCCATGAATTTTTACCTTTGGTTATTCAACAATTAAAATTAAGAAATGCTCTGGATATATATTTCCAATATTGTAATAGCAGGAGTAAGCCTTTGGCTTGGGTACCGCAGATTGTTCTTTCTATATCAGATATCACTTAGAAAATTACTATGGTCTGTATTGATTGCTTTATCACTTTATTCTTTGCTTCTTCTTCTTTTTAAGATTGAAGTGTTAACTGAGGCTTTCGCAGGAGCCGTTATCGCAAACGTATACGCTTCTGTATTTGGATTTTTTGCCGGGTCATCCATCAATCAATATAAAACCAGAGTTGATTCTGGTAGTGTACTTTATTGCCATCGAACGTTCATTTCGGAATATATTCCCGTAATCGTTGCCATAATTTTAATCTTGCTTGGAGTCCATCGATCTGCAATCTTCTCAGATCTGGCTATTACTCCAATTCGGGTTAGTTCGGGACTTTCACTGTTGGGAATTGGTGTTTGGGGGATCACACTTCGATTAGTACCTGAATTTCGTGCTAAAGGAATCGTTCTTTTAGATTCCGTAATAAAGTGGGATGATTTACTCAGTTATGAATGGTATACCGTAGAAATTCTTGAGGTTGAATATACTCAGGATGAAGCGATCCGAAGTTTTAAAACACTCATTTCTCCCAACGATCAACTTGAAATAGAGCGCTTACTTTCCAAAAAAATGAGAGAGAAGCTTGAGAAAGACAATTAAGAATTAAAAATGATTCAATTAAGAATTCTTACATTGCAAATTGAACATTTAATCATTTTTAATTGAACTATGGCCTCTTTTGATATTGTAAATGAAATCAACGCACAGGAAGTTGATAATGCAGTAAATAATACTCTTAAAGAAATTAACACACGATACGATTTCCGGGGGCTTCATACCGAAGTAACCTATCACAAAAATGAAAACCGCATTCACCTTGTAGCCGCGGAAAGCATGAAAATGAAAGCAATCAAGGAAATGCTTATCAAAAACTTTGTGAAGCGGGGAATCGACTCAAAGGTACTGGAGTTTGGAGATGAGGAAGGTACTTCTCAAGGGCATCTGAAAATGGATGTAGCCCTGAAGGAAGGAATTGATAGAGAAACTGCTAAGAAGATTGTGAAAGAAATCAAAACCATGAAAATGAAAGTTCAGCCTCAGATTCAGGATAACCAGGTTCGTGTTACCGGTAAAAAGATTGACGATCTTCAGGCGGCCATCAAGGAATTGAAGTCAAAGGACATGGGAATTCCGCTTCAATTTGTTAATTTCAAATAGTGGGTAATTAATAATCATTTAATCCTGTTCAAATTATGAAGTTACTCACATTAATTGCTCTTCCCGCTTTATTTCTCTTTTGTACACCTGTAGAAAATCAACCCACTTCTGAAGAACTCCAGGTTCGGGAAGTTGTTCAAAGTTATGTAGAAGGTTGGAGAAACATGGATGAAGAACAGGTACTTTCAGTATTTGAAGATGGTGCCCGGATATCTCCAAACTCACTTAACCCAATAGAAGGAAAAGAAAACCTTAAGAATTTCTGGTTTCCCGATGATGGCTCACAAACTATAATCAACAGATACGAAATTGAGATTATAGATACACAGATAATGGATTCATTGGCAATTACTACACACACTTCGGTGTTAGATTGGGACTACATCAATGGTGAAACTGAGTTCGGGAGAATACAAAATGGAATCTCGACAATCGTTTATAGAAAACAGAACGATGATTCATGGAAGATATGGCGAGCAATGTGGACCGACATAAAAGCCATTCCTAAATAAAACTTACATTCTGTCCATCTCTACCATAATACACAGGTTTCTAACATACGGCAGTTCTGCTTCTTCAGCTTTTAGCTCTGCCTGAGGCGATGAAACATCCAATTGGGTCCATATAACCGGATTTTGCCCGGTTTTTTGTTTCCACTGCTCTACTTCCTTAACAACTCCTTCTGTGTGAACAGATCTACGAAAAACATTAACTACATCGACTTGTATTTCCTCTGGGATTGAGTTCAAATCGGGGTAGCATCTCTCACCCAAAATCTCTTTTTCATTGGGATTTACCGGGATCATCGTATACCCTTTCTTTAGTAAATATTTCGCTGCATAATTACTGGTCCGATAAGGATCGGGAGAACATCCTATCACCGCTACAGTTTTGGCTTTTCTGAGGATATCCTGAGGATTTGGAGTCATTGTATTCATTCAAATGGAAGCTTATATCTATTTGTTAAGTTCCTTATCTTTAAACCACTAATCAATTTATAATTCCTAAAAAGTAAGGATCATTTTGTCGACTATAAAAAACGGAGACACCGTAAAAGTACATTACACAGGAACCCTAGAGAACGGAGAAGTTTTTGACTCTTCTGAAGGACGCGACCCACTTCAATTTACTTTGGGTGCAGGACAGTTAATCCCGGGATTCGAAAAAGCAGTAATGGGACTTAAAGTAGGTGACTCCACCAAAACAGAAATCCCAAGTGCTGAAGCCTACGGAGAGCATAATCCACAAATGGAAGTAACCGTAGCAAAAACTCAACTTCCAGAAGATTTAGAACCGGCTATCGGAATGCAGCTTCAATTGAACCAGGAAAACGGTCAGCCGGTACCTTGCCAGATTACTAAAATTGAAGGCGAAGAAATTACCATCGATGCAAACCACCCTTTAGCTGGAAAAGATCTCACCTTCGACATCGAAGTTGTTGAAATCGGATAATTTAAAAGGGAATAAGGAAATAGGTTAACCCCTCCTTATTCCCTGTTTACCTTTTCCCATCCTATACTTATCACCCTTTCACATACACCTTGGCCAACTTCTCTCTCACTTCCACCATTTCTATTACCTGTCCTAAGGGCATCACTCCTTATTTAAAAAAAGAATTGGAGGAACTTGGATTTCCAATCAAGAAAGTTCGACCCGCCGGAATTGAAACAGAGGGTTCACTATACGATTGTATGAAGTTGAACCTGGTTCTGAGAACCGCGCACCGGGTTCATTTTTTGATGGATTTCTTTAAAGCAGAAAATGCCGATGATCTTACAGTAGGATTAAAAAAGATTGCCTGGGAAAACTTCATCGATAAGCATGGCTATGTAAGTATTACCTCCTTTATCAAGAATCCCACCATTAATAACAACCAATTTGCGAATCTTACGGTTAAAGACGCTATTGTAGATCGGATTCGAATGACTCGCGGAGCACGACCTGATTCCGGTGCTGATCTCACCAAAACAGTGGTTTTTCTTTTCTGGAAAGGTGATGAGGCCTCTGTTTATCTGGATACTTCAGGGGAATCTATTTCACGAAGAAATTACAAAGTGGATAATCACACAGCTTCTATGCAGGAAACCCTTGCCGCGGCGGTGATACTAGCCAGTAAATGGAAGCCGGGGCAGCATCTCATTAATCCTATGTGCGGTAGTGGAACCATAGCTATTGAAGCAGCTATGATGGCGCTGAATCGCCCAGCCGGACAGCTGCGACCTAACTATGGTATCAAACATATTCTGGGCTTTGATGAGGAGAAATGGACCGAATTACGCAATGAGCTAAAACAGGAATCCCTCAAAGATTTCCCGAATCATAGCCGAATCTTGGCTACAGATAATGACCCTAAAGCTATTGAAGCTGCAAAAAAGAATGCCAAAACTGCGGGAGTGGATCATTTGATTGAGTTCCACGAATGTGAATTCTACGATACCGAAATTCCTTATGGTGATGGAGTCGTGATTTTTAACCCTCCCTATGGCGAGCGTTTAGGAGAAGACAAAAATCTTCCCGGACTCTACCGCGCCATTGGTGATTTCTTTAAGCAGGATTGCAGTGGTAAGTGGGGCTACGTCTTCACCGGGAATTTCGCGCTCGCCAAGAAAGTAGGTCTACGCTCTAACCAACGTATCGAATTCTATAACTCCACGATTGAGTGCCGTTTGTTGGAGTATGAGTTGTATTGAGTTCAATTGGCGTATTTATGATATCCCTTCCGTATGTTTACTCTTGCAATAATTATATTTCATTTTATCCATACCTGTAATACTATTAATCGTAAGACAGCGTATAAACACCAATCCTAATTAACTCTTTGAGCTCATGAAAACAATCAGATATGTAGTTAGCATTTTGATGCTTGGAATATGTATTAATTTTTATGGATCAGACATTCATGCCCAAACGCAAAGAGATGCTTCAAAAACTTACCTGATTATTAAAAATGATGGTTCAAGGTATACCGGAAAGATTATTTCCGAAGATGCCAGAGAAGTGACTTTATTAACCAGTAATCTTGGTGAAATAGCAATCCCTAAGCATGAAATCAGAGAGATACGGGAGTTGGAAGATAATGAGGTAAATGAAGACGGTTCGATGAGAAACTCCCAGACTTTTGCAACCCGTTACTTTTTATCAACTAACGGATTGGGAATAGATAAAGGAGAAAATTACATCATCTGGAATCTTTTTGGTCCTGACGCTCAATTCGGAGTTTCCGACAATGTTTCTTTAGGAATTGTTACCACATGGTTTGGAACACCAATACTCGGTTCTGTAAAATACAGTTATTCATTATCTGATAAAGCTCATTTAGGATTCGGAACACTCTTAGGAACCGGTTCATGGACAAATTTAGAAGCTTTTATTGGACTTCCATTCGTTTCTATTACCACAGGAGATACAAATAAAAACTTTACGCTCTCAGCCGGATATGGATTCATTTCTGAACCTTCTTATTCTGAAGGTAGTCTGCTTTTTTCTGTTGCGGGAATGACTCCGATAAATGATAAACTCAGCTTTGTATTCGATTCATACTTTCTTCCGCTCAGAGACGATTATGGGACCTTAGCGTTGATAATTCCCGGTCTTCGTTTTCAAACGGAAGAGCGAAAGGCTTTTCAGCTTGGGTTCGCCGGCGTAGCTTTTGATGGTGAGTTGGCACCCTTTCCATTCCCAATGATTCAATGGTTTAGGAAGCTTTAGGGAATTTTCAGATTAGTTCTTAGTCAATGGTAACGTGTCCCTCTTTGGAGAGGGAAAGCATCAAAGTTTGTTTTGGCTCTGGGAGCGGATGGTAGCGGTTCGTTCTTTCTCAGCCTTCATCCATCCTTCCTCTTGCCGCAGGCGTCCTTTCGGGAGACACTTTTTAATTAGATTAAAACTTCGAGCCTCTAATCCAGGTATCCGATCTGGCCCAGCTTTCTTCGAAAGCCGCTTCTAATTCTTTGTCTTCTTTTCCCTGACCTTCAAGTGCTCGCAATAACCCAAAATAACTCCATCCGTTGTTCGGGTGATCTAACAACTCAGCTCTGAATACTTCTTCAGCTTCTTCAAACTCGCCATATTCTAATAAGGCTGCACCGAGCCAGTGTCTGGCAGCAAAAGGAATAGGCTCCGGTTCATCATAGTCCAGTGAGTCGTCCCACATCACAGCTCGTTCAAAGGAAGTAATCGCGGATAAAGTGTCCCCTTTTGTAAGATGAATCTCTCCTTCCAGAATACCTCCAACGGTTCCTAGCAAACGATCTGCGGAATGAAATCGGAAGCGGGCATTGGAGACCTCAGCTGCTTCAAGTACTTTCTCTAAATAATTCTCTGCCATAGAAATATCACCTTCTTTTAAACGGGAATATCCCATAGAAAAATCCCACATTCCGCCGTGTACTTCATGGGCCGGACGCTCTGTAACACGCAGTACTTCATCAAAACGACCAAATCGTATTAGAGTCAGCAGTTCGTACATATTATTTCCGGTTAACTTGGTATAATCTCTTCCTGCCTGAGTAGCAACACCACTCTGCCCATCCATTGAGGCAGCAAAAGCAAGCATGTGCAAATTGTGGCTCGGGTAAATAGCGAAACCCTCTCCTATTGCCTCTTTCTGATCGGAATGCCAAGCCATAATATTAGCTCGAACCGCATCTCCCCAACGACCAATTTCATTCCAGGTATGCGACGGCATATGATTTATATGACTCGCTCCCGGAATGGATGTCCCAATAAATTCAGCACAGGCTTCTGCTTTTCCCGGATCAGTTGTAGATTCGGTGGCATGAATGTACAAATGACAAGCTCCAGGATGCTTGATATCTATTTCTAAAACTCGTTCCAGTTCTGCATGGAGTTTCTGTACATCCGGGTCATTAATGTCTCTATATCCCCTTCTGGGTTCTAAAAGGAATAAAGCTTCTGCATAAAAAGTCCCGGCATCCAAGTCATCCGGATATTTTTCAGCCACTTCTTTCATTGCCATCGCATAAGCAGTATCACGGGCTGCCTGGGTATCAGAATCATACTCCTCAACATAACGAACTGACATCGCCTCAATAAAGTCTTTCTCTTTCTCAGATGAATGTCCTTCTTCAGCAAGTTCTACAGCCTTTTGAATAGCTGCATAAGCCCTTGGTGCTTCAGAAGCTCTCATGCTGCCATTTAAGTATGATCCCCATGACCAGGCCTCGCCCCAGTAACATATTGCACAATTTGGGTCAGCTTTTTGAGCTTCTTTAAAAGATCTTGCTGCATCTTCTTTAGTGAAGGCATACATCATCTGGAAACCCTGATTAAAATAAGCCTGAGCCGTTTCGCTTTCTGATGAAATAGGACGTTCAAAATCACCCAACGCCTTTTCAAATAAAGGAAATGGCTCTGAGAATTCGGGTGGGTAAGATATATGCTGAGCAAAAAGAATATTACTTGTAGTAAAAAGCATAAGCAATATATTAAGCCAATTATTTTGTGTTAATTTCTTCAATTATTTATGACTTTATTTTGTTAATTATTTAGAGTTTAATAATACATATAAAATTTTTCGCATGAATGATTTTGACATTTTTAGAATTAACTGCTGGTTAGAAGACTTAGAAGATTATGATTATAGGTCGAGTATTCTAGTTACAGTTTTTGAGATTCTGTTATCTAACAATAATAATGAACAATCCAGAAGTGATATTTTCATCTACATCTCAAAAACGTTAGGTCTTAAAATTCAATATCAGAAATTTGTAGAAATATTAGATTCTTCTGATGACTTAGAATTAGATCCCATTGATGATGATTTACTCATCAAACTTAAAGAAGATTCGCTAAATAAATATAGAGAACGACTTGATCGGAATTCAATTGATCATCTCATAATTAAATATTGTGAAAGAGAAAATCTAGATAATAAAGTAGCGATTTCAATACGAGATATTTTAAACAAAAGCCTTTATACAAATATTAATTCATTTGTGGTTTCTGATTTAAAAACACTTATCTCAGATTCGATAAGGAGAGAGTTTTCAGCTGATGAAATTGAATACTTTAATTCTTTTTTAGATTGGAATGATCTTGAAAAAAATAAAGCTATCTACTCATTATTCTCGAAATCGATAGAATTTGCTTTACTCACTTCCGGCAGAGGTGTTACTGCAATCTCAAAAGATTTATTTGAAGGTAAAACTTATTATTTAGACACAAATGTTGTAATTAGAGCATTAGGTGTAGATGGTATACACAGAAAAGAGAGTATTATTTCCGTTTTAGATTCATGCTACCATGATGGAATAAAATTTAAATTTGCTCAAGCAACTTATGATGAATTGAGTTCTACAATAAGTAAGCGTGCAAATGATATAGTTGAGAAAACATCACCTGAAGCAGAAAAAATATTATTAAGTACTCGCGATGAACTTCCTGTGAATAATTCTTTTGAAACTGATTATATATTTAATCGGAAAAATGGAACTGTTACTTCACCTGGTAAATACTTATTAACACTAGAACAAAAACTACAAGAATTCATTTCTAAATATTCAATTGAAGTTGAAAAAATTAAAAATATTTCTGGAATATCAATCAATAAACTCCAGAATAAACTTTATAGATCAAAAAAAGATGAGTTTAAAGTATTTGGTTATTCTAAAGGAGCTGCAATTGTGGATGCTAAAAACATTCTACATGTTAGAAATATTAGAGCAGGAAATGATCATAACTATAAGGATATAAAATCTTTTTATTTAACAACTGATTCTACCCTGAATGAAATTATGTCATCTATTACACCTTCAGTTGCTTCTGAAACAATTCTACCTTCTCAATTATTCTTAATTCATAACTCATTTCACAAAGATACCACTAATGAAGACTATAATAATTTTATAAAGTTCATTAAAATAAGAAGAACAGAATTTAAATTGCCTGGACAAGAAATATTCGACTTTATAGATCAAGTTAGAGGAATTGACTCTAATCCGGATATGATAGTTGGAAATTTAAAAGCATATGCTAATTATAAGTTTAAAATGAAGGGTAATAAATTAATAGGTCCTTCAAAGATTAAAACATTTAAAGAGTTTACGGAAGATAGGGTTACTAAAGAGCTAGCAGAATCAAGACAATTTTTGGATAAATATTCGAAACAAAGATCAATTGCATTGTCAAAATTTGAATCTCTTTATAAAACATCAAAATTAATTGCTTATTTATTCGAATTAATTATTCTTTCAATTGTATCATTGGTCTATATTTCCATTTCTAGCGATATAAAATCGACACTTATATTGTTTATTGTTATCGCATCTGCAAGATTATTCACTCTTATGTTTAAAGATTATTTTGGCATCCATAAATGGATGAAAAACAAGTTGTTTTTATTTTTAGTTAAACGTTTGACATTTGTGAAATTATACCCAGAAGATTCAGATCTTAATGAAGCTTTAAACCATTATTTAGATAAATAATGATTTAAAAATTAAATTTTGAAAACTCAGTATATCTACATCAAAAACATGGTTTGCGACCGCTGTATAAAAGTAGTCAGAGAAGAGCTCGAGCAATTAGGATATCCCATAAAAGAAATTGAACTGGGCAAAGTGCAACTGTCTAAAGAGGTTGAAGTTGATATTGATAAAATAGCCTCAGCATTAGAAAAAGAAGGGTTTGAATTAATTGATGATCAAAGTTCAAAGACCATAAGTACTATCAAAACAAAAATTATTGAACTTATTCATCAAAAAAAACAGGCAGATAAAAATCAAAACCTTTCGACCTACCTTGAGAAAGAATTAAAGAAAAGCTACTCCTCATTAAGTAGTTTATTCTCTGAAGTTGAAGGTCGAACTATTGAGAAATATGCAATTCAACAACGTATTGAACGGGTTAAAGAATTATTGGTATATGGAGAGAAAACGATCAGTGAAATTGCATGGGAACTTGGGTACAGCAGTGCACAGTATTTATCTAATCAGTTTAAGTCAGAAACCGGACTCTCTCCTTCTCAGTTCAGGAATATGATGAGAAATTCCCGCAAGTCACTGGATGAGGTTTAGGATTTCGTTCTCCTTTTCCTGGTCATCCTGAGGATACTTCCGAAGGATCTTGCTGGGTATCCGCTTAGATCCTTCGCTTTCGCTCAGGAAGACAATTAAATAGTTCATTGGTCTTTAACGTAAAATCCTACACATCTTTTCTGTAATTCTGTAAGGAGAACGGCATCTGGATTCCTGATATTCTTTAAAAGAATTTAAAGACTATGAAACACAACTATAGTATCCAGGGAATGAGTTGCAGCGGCTGCAAAGATCATGTAGAACAGGCCCTCAGTAAAGTAATCGGAGTAAATGAAGTTCAAGTAGATTTAGAAAAAGGAACTGCTGAAATCAAAATGAACTTCGATTTGAGTATTTCTATGCTACAGGATGCGTTGAAAGAAACTGGAGGTCAATACTCTATTCGAAAAGCTGACGAACAGTCAACACCAAACCATTCCAATCACAACCAGAATCAACCCAAAAAGGACGGGAATGGAACCGGTAAATTTTACTGCCCCATGCAATGTGAAGGCGATAAAATGTATGACGAGCCGGGTGATTGTCCGGTTTGCGGGATGGATTTAGTAGAGGAAGTAAGCATGAATTCTTCGGTAAGTTCTGCTCAGTATACATGTCCTATGCATCCCGAGGTGATCAAGGATGAACCCGGCTCATGCCCGAAGTGCGGAATGGATCTGGTTCCTAAAGAAGCAGATGAGTCAGCCGAGGAAAAGAAATACAGAGGACTATTAAAGAAATTCTGGATAGCAGTCGCTTTTACCTTACCTATATTCATTATCGCAATGAGCGAGATGATTCCTGAGAATCCATTGTATCAGATAATGAATATAAAAATCTGGAACTGGATTCAATTCGGGCTCTCCCTTCCGGTCGTTTTCTATGCCACCTGGATGTTCTTTGAACGTGCATGGCGATCTATTAAAACCTGGAACCTGAATATGTTTACGCTCATCGGGATCGGTGCAGGTATTGCCTGGTTATTTAGTGTATTTGCACTCCTATTTCCTGATTTCTTCCCCGACCAGTTTAAAACGAATGCCGGAACGGTACATTTGTATTTTGAGTCAGCCACAGTAATTCTCACCTTAGTTTTGCTGGGGCAAGTTCTCGAAGCTAAAGCTCATTCCCAAACAAATAGTGCAGTTAAAGAGTTGATGAAACTGGCTCCAAATACTGCTATTCGGGTAAATGAGGATGGTTCTGAAGAGGAAATTCATATTGATGAAATCCAAAAAGGAGATCACCTGAAAGTAAAACCCGGAGAGAAAATTCCGGTTGACGGAGTGATTGTTAACGGTATCAGTACGATCGATGAGTCTATGATTACCGGAGAGCCGGTGCCCGTGGAGAAATCTTCTGAGGACTCTGTGAGCTCAGGAACTATTAATGGAAACAGTAGTTTTGTGATGAAAGCCGAGAAAGTCGGTGATGAGACCTTACTTTCTCAAATTGTAGACATGGTGAACAAGGCAAGCCGAAGTCGTGCTCCAATCCAAAATCTTGCCGACAAAATATCGAGCTACTTTGTTCCTGCTGTAGTTGTGATTGCTGTCACTACGTTTGCAGTGTGGGCGCTGTGGGGACCTGAACCAGCCCAGGTTTATGCGTTAGTAAATGCCATTGCGGTTTTGATCATAGCCTGTCCGTGTGCCCTTGGGCTTGCTACACCTATGTCGGTAATGGTTGGGGTTGGGAAAGGAGCTCAGAACGGTGTATTGATCAAAAATGCTGAGTCTTTAGAGAGCCTCAACAAAATTGATGCCCTGATTATAGACAAAACGGGAACCATCACCGAAGGAAAGCCTTCCGTAGAAGAAATAATCTCCGTGAATGATCAGCTTGATTCGGATGATATCCTACAGCTGGCAGCATCTCTTAACAATGAAAGTGAACATCCTTTAGCAAAAGCAATCACCAATCACGCCATAGAAAAAGAGGTCGATCTGAAGAACGTCACCAATTTTGAATCTATTACAGGGAAAGGAATACGCGGATCTGTTGATGGAAAAGAAATCAAACTTGGAAATCAAAAGATGATTGATGTCAAAGATGGCTCTGCAGATGATTATCTGGAATCAGGTAAAACGGTTTCGTGGCTTTCCATAGATGACAAAGTTACCGGATTTGTAGTGATTGCTGATTCCATCAAAGAAAGCAGTAAAAAGGCAATTCAAGAACTTCAGGATAAAGGTATTGAAGTAACCATGCTTACTGGTGATAACCCCCAAACCGCTAAAGCAGTGGCTGAGGAAGTAGGACTGGACTCTTTCAAAGCCGAGTGTATGCCTGAGGATAAAATCAACGAGGTAAAACGACTTCAGGATGAAGGCAAAAAGGTGGCTATGGCCGGAGATGGAACCAATGATGCCCCTGCCCTCGCTCAAGCCGATATAGGAATTGCAATGGGAACCGGAACTGACGTTGCTATTGAAAGTGCCTCTATCACATTGGTAAAAGGGGATTTGAACGGAATTGTGAAAGCCTATCATTTGAGTGAAGAAGTGCTCAAAAACATCAAACAAAATCTGTTCTTCGCATTGATCTACAATACAGTAGGTATTCCAGTTGCTGCCGGAGTATTATTCCCGATATTTGGAATTCTGCTTTCTCCTATGATTGCGGCTCTCGCAATGAGCTTCAGTTCGGTATCTGTTATTGGGAATTCGTTGAGATTGAAAGCAACTAAAATTTAGTAACATGATTTGGTTATTTCGAATACTTCTTGATAATCATTGATTTGAAATTGAGTCAAATTAGAGATTATCGTATTTGTTAACTTAACATTTAATCATTTGCTTAAATAATAAAATTAAGATAAGTTTGTTCGGTAAAAAAATAACGAGCAAATAATATGAATAAACAAAATTGTATTCGGGATATTGCGGATTTAGCTCAAATAACAAGATGTAGGAATTCACTGTCCAACATTACTGCCTCAACTGAAAAGCTCTCCGATATTCTAAAATTAGCCGGTAATGATGTTCGGCTTAAAATTCTCTACCTCCTCAACCAAGAACATCATCTCTGCCCATGTGATTTAGGGGATATATTGGATATGAGTGTTCCTGCTGTTTCTCAGCACTTAAGAAAACTAAAAGATGGAGGTCTCGTGGAAACCCAAAGGGACGGAAAGGTGATCTTTTATTCGATCAACCAACAATTCATTTCTGTATTGAAACCCTGCTTCGATCAACTTGAAAACAACAACATTCTAAAAGTCACTGCCGCATGAAAGAACCAAACTTAAATAACGACAAAACTCTGATGGGCACTGGAATAGCCGCTGCATTTATTGCTTCTCTTTGTTGTATCACCCCAGTGACAGCATCTTTAGCTGGAATCGGTGGCATTGCTTCCACTTTTTCCTGGATGGAGCCAGTACGGCCATATCTCATAGGCCTTACCATTTTGATTTTAGGCTTTGCCTGGTTTCAAAAGCTGAAACCGAAATCACAAGAAGAGATTGATTGTGCATGTGAAGACGATCCGTCCTTTTTTCAATCGAAAGGCTTTTTGGGTTTGATCACTCTATTGGCTACTATGCTTATGGCATTTCCTTATTATTCCGATGCTTTTTTTTCTAATGACAATGCTCAGATCGTTTATGTTCAGGAATCAAATGTCCAAACGATTATCTATGATATCGTAGGCATGACCTGTACGGGCTGTGAGGCAACGGTTAACAACGCCGCTCAACAAGTTGAAGGCGTACTGGAAGTAAAAGCATCCTACGAGACCCAAACGGCAACCATCTCTTTTGATAAATCCAAGGTTCAACCAGAACAAATTAAACAAGCGATCAATAAGACAGGCTTTACTGTTAAAGAAGAAATCTCTAAATAATGAGTATGACAATACTTACAGAATCAACGCTTACATGCCCCAAATGTGGATATGAATCCAAGGAAAAAATGCCAACTGATTCTTGCCAATTTTTTTGGGAGTGTCCAAATTGTAATTCCGTAACTAAACCTAAACAGGGAGACTGTTGTGTCTTTTGCTCTTATGGAGATGTTGCTTGCCCCCCTATCCAGCAAGATATAAATTGCTGTTGATCAAAAAGAAACCAGAATAATTACGGAAGATGGCTAAAGTATCCTCTGCATTAAATTGAAACTTTTACAATTGTAAAAAATAAACTTGATGTATAGGATCATAACAAAAATGTGTAAAATTATGGAATCGTTTCGATCGAGGAAATACTTTTTTGTATAATCAGTCGTGAAAATCAGCAAAACATATCGTGTCTTAGCTCGATTAATTTCAGCTACGCTTTTCTTTGGAGCGATATCCCCTGTTGTTTTACAAGCCTCAATGCTTGCTCATTGTGAAACCATGATGGAGATTTCTGATGCTACCGAATCTTCAATGCACGGACATGATTCAATGTCGCACTCTTCTATGGAGATAAATCCGATCATGGATATGAATACAGAAGAAGATTGTAGCATGACTGCTGAGCTGATGGATCAGGATCAAACCAATAAAGAGGAGCGTTCTGTATTAACTCATTGTGAAATGTCTATTGATTGTGATTGCGACCTTACTTACCAAGCCGTTCACAAAAAAGCTCTTGTACTGCAACAACTGAAAGTTCCTATCCTTTCCACTTCTTTCTTTGAAACCGACTTATTAGAAGACCATCCCGATCCTTCACCAGTACCTATCTACTTTTCCAATTCATATTCACCTCCTCTTTTATTCCTTGCTAACGAATCTCTTTTGATTTAGAAAAACATCACCAGATTTATCGGTGATCTCTGTAAAAGACTGTATACCAGCCAACTACGTATTCTAAATCATTACTTCTATTATGAAATTTGTTTATTTATTTCTCTCATCATTTTTGATTTCTCTTTCTTTAAATGCACAGGAATTAGTTCCCGTAATCAAAGGTGACAGTATTATTTACCACCTTACTATTGACTACCAAACTGTCAATTTTACTGGCAAAGATGTTCAGGCAATGACCATTAATAATGGTATACCCGGACCTACTCTTTGGTTTCAGGAAGGCAAACATGCCGTTATCAAAGTCACTAATAAAATGGATGTGGAAACCTCGGTGCATTGGCACGGACTTCTTCTCCCAAACTATATGGATGGCGTTGCTTATTTAACCACTCCTCCAATTCGCCCTGGAAAAACTCTTATTTATGACTTTCCTCTTATTCACTCCGGAACGTATTGGTATCATTCCCATACAGGTCTACAAGAACAAAGAGGTATTTATGGCAGCATTGTTATTGAGCCTAAAGAGCAGAATCTGGAGTATGATCACGATCTAGTCTTGCTCTTATCTGATTGGACCGATGACAACCCAAATCATGTGATGAAGAATCTAAAGCGCCATAATGATTGGTATTCAGTTAAAATCGGAAGTGCCCCCTCCCTTCTGAAATCTATTCAGGAAAGAACCCTCAGATCACAGTTTAAGCTCTGGAGTATGAAAATGCCCGGAATGCATATCTCTGACATTCCTTATGATGCCTTTTTGATAAACGGAGCTGAAGAACAAATTTATAATCACTTCAAACCAGGTGAAAAAGTGCGTGTAAGGGTAATTAACGCAGGAGCTTCTACCTATTTTTGGTTAAATATTGGTGGAGGTCACTTTAACATAGTTTCTGCAGATGGGATTGATGTGCAACCCGTTCACGCTCCAAAAGTTCTCATTGGACTCGCCGAAACCTATGATTTCATTGTTGAGATTGAAAAAGGTAAGAGTTTTGAATTCCGTGCAACGGCACAGGATGTAACCGGATCAGCTTCAGCCTTCTTAGGCAGAGGTGATAAAGTTTATGCTGAGGATATTCCTTTTCCAGATTACCAACAAATGGGTGCTCAAATGGCCGAAATGCACAGTGATGACGGACATGATATGTCTCTGGAAGCCAATGAAACTGGTATTATGACTAAACTAGATCACTCAGCTATGCAGATGGAAGAGATGGATCATAGTAAAATGAATCACGAGGAAGGGGTGAAATCTGAAAACCATTCTGGGCATGATATGAGCTCAATGAATCAAACCGCAGAAGCTATGGACCATGAAGGCCATTCCATGAATGCTGATCCAACTGCTCCAATGGATATGTGGAATACCGGATATAGCAATTCGGTGTTAAAGGCGAAGGAGAAAACCACCATTCATTCGGGAGATTCGCTTAGAAGTCTCACCTTTAACCTCACTGGAAATATGTGGAGGTATACCTGGAGTATTAACGGTAAAGAACTTTCTGCATCAGATAAAATCAAAATAAAGAAAGGTGAAGTGGTTCGGATTACTTTGAATAATGCTACGATGATGCATCATCCTATGCATTTGCATGGGCATTTCTTTCGGGTATTGAATGGTCAGGGAGAATATTCTCCAATCAAACATACTGTTGATGTGCCTCCAATGAGTCGTATAACCATCGAGTTTGAAGCTAATGAGGAAAAAGATTGGTTTTTTCACTGTCACGTACTTTATCACATGAAAACCGGTATGGCAAGAGTAATTAGCTATGAAGATAGTGAACGTGACCAAAGGCTTGCCCCTTACCCTTATGCTATGATTAATATGATGGACAAAAAATGGTACACCTGGGGCACTTTTGAGGGAGCTAGTCAATACGGAAGTTTGTCTTTAACACATTCTAACACAAACAATCAGTTAAATCTGATGGCAGAGTATGGCTGGAATGAAAATTATGAATTCACTTTGGATTATGAACGATTTACCGGTGAATATCTCCGGGTCTTCGGTGGACTTAAATCAGAAAATGAATCTAAAAACACCTTCGATGAACATGATCTGGTAGTAAGAACAGGTTTTAGATATTTACTTTGGTACATCATGGATACCCAGTTTAGTGTCGATCATAAACTAAGACCGGAGATTGAGCTAGATACTCATATTCCTCTTACGCAACGACTTATATTAAACGGTCATTTTGAAGGAAAGACTAATTTTGGAATTATAGAAGAACCTCATTCAGAAGACATTGAATTTGAAATTACTTTTAATGCTGGATTAGAATACCTGTTGAGCAAGAATTTTGCTTTCATTGGAAGTTATGACAACCGCTTTGGCGCTGGTGGAGGAATAAGCTGGAGGTTCTAATCCACATGTCATAACATTTATGAAATATTCATATTTGTTAGTTACCATTAGCAATGACTACGAAACAAAAAATAATCCGGCTTATTGGAGTCTGCATTTTATGTGCAGGACTAATTACCGGTATTGTTTTAGTTGTTCAATATTTCACTTAACAAATAGAGGTTATTATGAAAAAGAATATGGGCTCCGCAGATCGCATTATCCGAGTTTTGATAGCGCTTATAATTGCTACTCTTTACTTCATGGAAATTATTTCAGGTACCGTGGCTATTGTTTTACTTGTGCTCGGAGCTGTTTTCCTCCTTACCAGCCTGGTAAGTACTTGTCCGCTTTACATGCCTTTTGGACTAAGTACTTGTAAGACTGAAGAAGCTACGGATTGATTCTCTGTTTCTTCTTTAACCTGTTCGTCATCCTGAGGACACTTCCGAAGAATCTGCAAAATTAGCTACGCTTGCAGATTCTTCGTTTTCACTCTGAGTGAAAAAATTACAGATATTTATTAAATCTTCCTTATCACATTAACGCCATCACGAATGGGTAATAGTACTTGCTCTACCCTCTCGTCTGCCGCAACAAACTTGTTAAATTCGGCAATAGCTTTAGCTTTGGGATCTTCAGGATTCAGAACAGTACCATCCCACAAGACATTGTCAGCTATGATCAATCCACCAGGTTTTAGTATTTCGAGAATCTTTTCGAAATAGAACAGGTATCTCAGTTTGTCACCATCTAAATAAGCCAGATCAAACTCGCCTTCAAGTGCATCTATTGTTTTCTTAGCATTCCCTTTGATCATTTTGATTTTATGCCCCACTCCGGAATCTTTAAAATGAGTTTGAGCGATTTTCTGATATTTCAGATTCATTTCCAGTGTAATTACTTCCCCATCTTCTGGCAATGCCTCTGCCATGGTAATTGCCGAGTATCCAGTAAACGTACCTATCTCCAGCACACGTTTAGCTCCCGATATTTTGATAAGCATTTTCAGAAATTGTCCAACAACTCTTCCACTCAACATGTCGATGTATTGAAGTTGAGAATCGCTCGATTCAATTACCTTGGTAATTTCTACAGACTCGGGTGAAGTGTGCTTCTCTGAGTATTCACTTATTTTCGGATCGGTTATTGGAACGGCTGGTTTATTTCTGTGCTTTTTCATGATTGGAAGATAAGACCACAACCCCTATCATCACCAAAAAAAGTATCAGTGGAATTCATCCCTGCAAAAGAATCTAAGCTCATCATCTGGTTTTTCGACTGGTATACCCGTTTTCTTATATGGAGAAGGTTTAGAAGAGTGATTATCAACCAGGAATATTTCCCAAAAAAAGATTCAAAAACGGTTTATTTCATAAATCACAATTATTGGTGGGACGGACTTCTTCCTCTCTATTTGAACCGAAAACTATTTAAACAACATGCTCGTGCGTTGATGGAAGACAAACAAATGCGCCAATATCCTTTCTTTTCGAGGATTGGAGCTTTTTCTGTCAATCTGGAAAATCCTCGTTCTTCTATTCAATCTCTTAGATATGCAGTGGAGTCTATGAAACGTAATAACTCATGCCTGTTCATCTATCCGGAAGGAAAACTAATGCCTGTTTCAGATTCTAAACCAAAATTCAAAGAAGGTCTTTCCTGGCTCTATAAAAAAATGGAAGGTGTAGACTTTGTACCTGTTGCCTTCTATATCGATCATTCTAAGGCAAACAAGCCTGATTTATATATCTCTATTGGAGAAAAGGTTAATGGTTATTCGTTAATGGAAAAGCCTGATATAAATTCTCTGTTTGAAGAATCAGTTCATAATCTACTGGTTCAAATCAAATTAAAGTTGAATAATTCAACGAATAACCATTAATCAATAACGAGGTCACCACGTCCACTCATAAAACATCTTCGATCGCTGTACCCAATGTGGTTTCTGATTTAGAAATCGCAGCCTCATTCGAACCATCCACCAATACTTTTCTTCATAAATCTGATCTGGTTTGATATATTCTGATATTCCTTTCGCGACCATTGTATTGCCTTTATATTGCATCACAGCTTCGCTTAAAAAACGTTGGTAAAACGGACCGTTATCCATTATAGAATTCAATTGAATGGTCGCCTCTACTTCCCGGGACTTTAATTCCAGCTTTCTTGCTGAACTCAATCCTAATCTATTCTTCGTAAAGTAATTGAGCTTCACTTCATCAAACGAGGTTAATACTTTATCCCCTTCTCTCGAAATAAGCCACGCCTTATATTGTTCACTGCCATCAAGACTGTTCATCACATAATAAATCAATGTAGATTCACTGAAGTGGAAACGTCCCCAGTACCAATCTTTGAAACTATCCTTCATAGGTTCATATCCGGTATTATGATCGTGATAACCCGTTCCGATGAACAAGATGTTAAAGTCATTGCTTTTTCCCTTAATAGAGATTGATCCATTCACCTGGGAATGAGGCTGAATCAAATTCCAGAAGTGTTTTTCATCCTCTGATTCGTGATCAATCAAGTCGTCTGCCAAAATCGACGATGTAAATTTAAGCTTAGCATTGATCGAGTGGTTTGAATCCAGCGTTTGGGCTAGCAATAACTCATACTCTACTTTTCCATCCCGAATACTTCGCTTAAAAAAATTACTCCCTATCGAACAAGAACCATCCTCTTCATCCCAGTGAAATCTCCCCTCCTGATATTCAAGAAAACTATAATACTCAGGTTTCCCATTTTTATAGATTGAAATACTGATTGCCGGGTATTGGTCCGGGTTTGCTTCGGGGCCAGCTTTTATATATTCCGGCGAAAACGGGTTCCCCTGGAAAAAAATAACTACTAAGCTCCAGGTCTTATCCAAACTAATCGTATCAAAATACCACCACTCGTAACCTTGAGATGGTTTGTCGGGATCAAAATGCTCTTCTTCGAGTTTAGTTGAAATGTTCATATACAAATAAACGGTTACTTATTGTGTCCGTCAACTGTTGGTTTACTACCTTTCGTTCAAATGATTTTCCTACTTTATTTTTCTATCATCTTTTTACTCATCACCTCTGTAGTGCTACTCAGAAACCTTTTTGAATTCCGTGCCCTGAAAAGTATCTCGCCGATACCTGAGGAAGATGCTCCATTTGTGAGTATTTGCATCCCTGCGCGCAATGAAGAAGCCGTAATAGAGCGGTGTGTAACAAGCGCTCTTAAACAAGATTACCCTACCTTCGAGGTTTTGGTACTAGACGACAATTCAACAGACGAAACCTCGGAAATCCTGAGACAATTATCCGGGATAATTACCAATCTTAAACATTTGAAAGGAACTCCTAAACCTGAAGATTGGCTAGGCAAACCGTGGGCATGCCACCAACTATCTAAGGCAGCCAAAGGTCAAATAATGGTATTTATTGATGCTGATGTTTGGTTAGATCCAGATGTACTTTCCAAAACCGTAGCCAGACTACGACATAAAGACGCTATTACGGTATGGCCTCAGCAACAACTAAAAAGTTTCTGGGAGAATATGATTATTCCAATGATTCTGTTCGCACTTTATACACTCCTACCGGCAATTTATGTAGAACGCTCACCAGGATGGATGCCGTCATTTATAAGCTCAAGATTTGATGAAAAATTTGCAGCCGCTTGTGGACAGTTTTTAGCTTTCCGAAGATCAACCTATGATCAGATCGGAGGGCATGAAGCAGTAAAAAATAACGTAGTTGAGGATATGGAATTGGCAAGGAATCTAAAATCCTCAGGGTTTTTGCTGCAAATGGTGCACGGTGTAGATGCCGTGTATTGCCGGATGTACAGTTCTCATTCTGAAATCTGGGATGGATTTAAAAAGAACTTTTTGGCAGGCTTTGGAAACCTTTTCGAATTCATTTTAATGGGCATTCTGCATCTTATCATATTTATACTTCCTTTTTTTACAGTTGCGATAGGAGTCTTTGAAAACGAGCCTTTAATAATTACCCTATCAACCATTGCAATATCACTTATTCTGCTACAAAGAATAACGCTCTCAATACTCTTCAGATGGAATATATTCTACTCCTTCCTCCACCCTATTTCCGTATTCTGGTTTCAAATTCTGGGGCTTATTTCAATACTAAATAAAGCTCTCGGGATTAAAACATCCTGGAAAGGAAGAGAAGTCTGAAATCCATAAAATTTCCATATAGTTCGGTTTCATTTTGTTCGACAGTTAAACATATTACAGCAGATGAAAAAACTGATTGAGAAATATCTGAAATACCTTCAGGTTGAACGAAATTCCTCCCCACATACCATTACTTCGTACAAAAACGACCTGACGTCTTTTCTTAATTTTTGTGCTTCTCAATTTGAATGCGATCCTGAACATGTTGATGTGCAACAGATTACACGATTAATTATCCGATTGTGGCTTGGAGAGTTATCAGATGAAGGACTTTCAAAGAGTTCCATAGCCAGAAAGGTTGCAGCACTTCGTTCATTTTTTAAATACAGCTTTAAGCGGGGATACATCACCAAAAATCCAGCACATTTGTTAGTAGTTCCAAAGAAAGATAAATCGCTCCCAAAAACGGTTACACCGGAGGATCTGAACAGGATGTTGGAGAATGTGGATATAGAAACTACCCGGGGACTACAGGACAGGGCTATTTTAGAAGTTTTTTATGGAACCGGAATTCGTGTAAGTGAATTGGTTGGATTAAATCTAACAGATTTAGATTTAAGGGCAGGACAAATCACCGTGCAGGGTAAAGGAAATAAAGAGCGAATTGTGCCTTTAGGCGATACCGCCAGAGATATTTTGAAAGATTTTACGAAGAAGAGAACTGAGTTATATGGCTCAAGAACAGATTCTGATGCCAGAAGAGCTTTGTTTTTAGCTGCAAGTGGACAGCGTGCCTACGTACGCTCTATTCGTTATATGGTTGAAAAGTATTTATCACGGGAAAGTGAAGTAACCCAAAAAAGCCCGCATGTATTGAGGCACAGCTTTGCTACTCACATGCTAAACAATGGAGCCGACATCCGATTAATCAAAGAGTTTTTAGGTCATGCTAATCTAGCAGCCACCCAGGTTTATACTCACACAAGTGTGGAACGGCTAAAGAATGTGTACGAACAAGCACATCCAAGAGCAAAATCATAAAAATCAAAAAAAGGAAAAGGAATAAAAACTATGAATATCAGATTTACAGCACGCCACTTCGATGCAAGTACAAGCCTAAAGAATTACAGTGAGGACGCTGTAACCAAGCTTGAACAGTTTTACGATCGGATAGTAAGCTGTAGTATTGTGTTGGAACCTCACGCAGATAATCAAAATCCACAACAAGCAGAAATTATTGTTAAAATCCCGAACAAGGTTCTTACTGCAACTGAAACTGCACCAAAGTATGAACAAGCGGTTTTAGCAGCAGTTGACAACCTTTCCAGACAACTAAAGAGATACAAAGAAAAAAAGTTCACCACTCATTAATCACGTATGCCATTTACGCCACAGCCCGCAATCCCTATTAAGGATAAGATATCTGTAAGCTATCTTGTACAACGATTAAAAGAACGAGTGCATATTGATTTAGTTGCTTGTGCAGCAGGGGATTGTGGAGATCACCGATATGTGACTGAAGCTGATCTAACTCGTCCGGGGCTGGCCCTTGCTGGTTATCTGGAATTGTTTACATATCAGCGAATTCAGGTAATCGGAAATACCGAAACGCAATACATTGAACACCTCCCTGAGGATAAACAGAAAGAAGCTTTTGCTAACCTGACTCAATACCAAATTCCGGTTATATTTCTTACGGATGGAAATCAGCTTCCTCAATATCTGCTCGACTTAGCAGAAGAGGTTGGAATTCCAATCTACGCCACTCCCTATGAAACTACTCGCTTCATGTTTCTTTTAAGGGATTTCCTAGAAGATCAATTTGCTCTTCAAACTATGGTACACGGTGCCATGGTTGATGTGTACGGAATTGGAATTCTTATTGCCGGTAAATCAGGGATTGGAAAAAGCGAAGTAGCACTCGATTTGGTAGAGCGTGGGCATCGCCTTGTTGCAGATGATGTGGTAATGCTCACTAAAAAAAGCAGTGTTTTGATGGCATCTGCTACACAAATGAGCAAACATTTCATGGAAATCCGTGGCTTAGGGATCGTGGATGTAATGTCGATGTTTGGAATTCGGTCTGTTCGCTATCAAAAGCGATTGGAAGTAGTTGTGGAACTAACTTTATGGGATGATACCAGTGAAGTAAACCGAACCGGACTAGATCACGACACGGTAAATATCATGAATCTGGAAATGCCCTACATCACCCTTCCCATTACACCGGGAAAAAACATTACCGTAATTGCAGAAGTGATTGCTATGAATCATTTATTGAAACATTATGGCTATGATCCCGCAAAAGCTTTCCAGGATCGTATTCAATCAAGCATTGCTGAAAAAACTAAGGGTAAAGGCAACACAATGCAGCGAGCGATCGAGTATTTTGAAGGAGATATTGAGTAACATTAGAGTTTAGAGTTACTCTTTGAAGAACTCCGGGGAGTTGCTAACTTATGCGAGTTTGAAATAATCAATCTATGTCTTTAAAAAATCACTACTATTACGACGAGTCGTCTTGTGAATTTATACCGATAACTTATAATCGTAAAGAACAGGTTATCTACAACTTAGCAATCTGGATTTTGACTGGAGTTGTTTTCGCAGGGATTGGAATTATCCTGCTTTCCACTAAGGTAGGATCTCCTGCTGAACTGGCTTTAAAAGCTGAAAATGAAGCTCTCTATACACAACTTGAAGAGACCAAACAGGCAATTTCTAATCTTGATCTTCAACTTGAGGACATTGCTTCCCGAGATAATGAAGTATATCGTTCTATTTTAGGACTCGATGAAATAAGTCTGGAAGAAAGGCAGGCAGGTATTGGTGGAACCGATCCGTATGAAGAGTTTGACATATACGAGGAATCGACCGCCGATCTTTTGAAGTGGACCGCTTCCAAAATTGATAATCTGGAACGTAAAATCGGGATTCAGAACCTGAGTTTTGAGGAAATTAAAAATCAATACAACAACAATAAAGAGAAGCTTACCCATATCCCCGCTATTAAGCCCGGTAGTGGAATTCTCTTAAGTGGTTTTGGTTTACGCTACCACCCTATTCTTCAATACAGCCGCCCTCATAATGGAGTAGATTTCCGGGCTGAAATTGGCTCCCCGGTCTATGCAACAGGTGATGGTGTTGTTAAATATGCCGGTAGAAAAGGAAACCTTGGTAAAATTGTAGTTATTGATCATGGCTTTGGCTTTGAGACACTTTATGCTCACTTATCTGCTTTTAGTTCTGATATTAAATCCGGTACTAAAGTTCTTAGAGGGCAGGAAATAGCTAAGTCTGGTAATACAGGTTTGGTTGAAGGTCCTCACCTTCATTACGAAGTTCATCTTAATAACCGGGCTGTCGATCCACTCTTCTATTTATTTGCAGATACCTCCCCTGAGGAATACATGATGTTCAGACAAATCTCTGAAACCAATTCCAATTCCCTCGATTAATTTATAACCCCAACTTTTTTGGGGTTTTTTATTGCAATTATTTTCAACTTACAGCCTACCTTTTCACTTTCTTTCATTCATAACTTAATTACTATGTCATGAAAAAGGTCTCTCTATTACTCTTGATCCTGTTAATCAGTGTATCTGGCTCTGCCCAGGAAGCTATCCCTTCCTCCTTCGAAAACGACGTACAGTCTATTATAGATGCAGCCATTAACAGCGATTTTGCTTTTGAACGACTCACCTATATGGGAGACACCTTTGGTCCAAGATTCAGTGGCTCTGAGAATCTGGAAAACTCCATTGACTGGATTGTGGAAGAAATGAAATCGGATGGATTTGATCGGGTATGGACTCAGCCTGTAAAAGTACCACATTGGGTACGAGGAGAAGAATCAGCAATATTGAATGTGCCTATCAAAAGAAAACTGCCAATGCTTGGATTGGGAGGAAGTGTAGGTACCCCATCGAAAGGAATTACCGGAGAAGTGCTGGTAGTACAAAGTTTTGAAGAACTGGAAGAACGTAGCGAAGAAGCCGAAGGTAAAATTGTTCTCTTCAACGCTGAATTTACTTCTTATGGTCAAACCGTTGGCTATCGGGTTAACGGGGCTTCAGAAGCCGCTAAACACGGGGCTATCGCAAGTCTAATCGCATCAGTGGCATCGTATTCTATTCAAACACCTCATACTGGCGTTATGCGTTATGCTGATGGAGTTAAAAAAATTCCTCACGCAGCCATCACTGTAGAAGATGCCCTACTCATGCAAAGACTTGCAGACCGTGGCGAGAAACTCGAGGTGACATTAAAAATGGAAGCGCAAACCTTGCCTGATGCTGACTCTCGAAATGTAATTGCCGAGATAAAAGGATCTGAGTTCCCGGATGAAATTATAGTTCTTGGAGGTCATATAGATTCCTGGGACGTTGGTACCGGAATGATGGATGACGGCGGAGGTTGCGTTGCAGCCTGGGAAGCTCTTCGATTGATTAAAAAACTTGGGCTCACCCCTAAAAGAACCATTCGCGTTGTTTTATGGACAAACGAAGAGAATGGTTTAGCAGGTGCTAATGAGTATCGTCGCTGGGTTGAAGAAGATGAGCAATCATTAAACAACCATGTACTTGCAATGGAATCAGATGCGGGAGTTTTTGATCCAATTGGATTCGGATTTACGGGAAGCGATGAGGCATTTGATATTCTTACCGAAATTGGAGCTCACCTTGAATCAATTGAATCTGGCGAGATAAGTAAAGGAGGTGGAGGTGCAGATATTGGCCCTTTAATGCGCGGTGGAGTCCCGGGGATGGGATTAAGAGTGAATGGCGATAAGTATTTCTGGTTTCATCATACCGATGCAGATACTATTGATAAGTTGAATATTGATGATTTTAATGAATGCGTTGCCACCATGGCTGCTTTCGCGTACGGAGTAGCAGATTTAAATATCAGACTTCCACGCTAATTAGTTCTGTCAGTCAGGAATTTCTCAACAAGTTTATCAGAAGCTTTAATCGTTTTTTTGAGCCACAGCAAAGATAATTCCCTTTGATATTCTTCGTCCAGCTGCCAGTTTAAATCTGAATTTCTGAGTCGAGTTGTAAGATCGTACAGGCAAACTGCTGCACTTACAGAGATATTGAAGCTCTCACTAAATCCGGACATAGGGATTTTAACATATCCATCGGCCTGTTCCATTGCGGTGTTACTCAATCCTTCCCTTTCTGTACCAAAGACTAGTGCTGTTTTCTGATTAATAGGCAACTCATTTAAGTTTTGATCTTGTTCGTGAGGAGTGGTTGCAAACACTTTGTAGCCCTTTTCCCTCAGCGAATCAAAACAGCTGGAAATATTTTCTTCTCCCGGTTGATTGTATTTGCTTAGAGTGAGCCATTGATGCGCTCCAATCGAAACCGTGCTTGCCGCATCAAATGCATTCCGATTTTCTATAATATGTACATCCTGAATCCCAAAGCCGTCACAACTTCTAAGTACAGCATTTGCATTATGTGGCTTGTGAAGGTCTTCCAGAACAACCGTAATATAGTTTGTCCGATTAGATAGCACTTCTTGGATAGTCTCCCAGCGCGACTCGGTAGTAAAGTCTCTCAGATATTCAATGAGTTGGCTTTGGGTGGCAGAATCCATATTGCATAAAAAAGGCTGTCCCACAAGAGACAGCCTTTAAATAAATTATCGCTGATTACTCACATCTGAAAGTAAATCCTTTCTTTCGGATTGTTTCAATGTAATCTACATCAGAGTATTCGCGTATTTTCTTTCTTAAATAACTGATATAGACGTTTATATAATTTGTTTGTGTGTCAAAGTGAATATCCCAAACCTTTTCAGCGAGTTCTTCCTGGGTAATAATCTTGTTCTTATTCTTCAGGAAATACACTAACAAATTGAACTCATTATTAGTAAGCTGAACCTTTTCATTATTGATCGAAAATTCTCTTTTAAGGAGATCCACTTTAAGCTCTCCACAGGTAAGAAGTTGATCTGTTGCTGATTCGGTTCTTCGCTGAATGGCTTCCATCCGAGCGATAAGTTCTTCTGTATTGAAGGGTTTTGTGAGATAATCATCAGCCCCTACTTTAAGGCATTTAACCTTCACATCCGTTTCCTGTTCTCCGGAAAGAATTAAAACAGGAGTGGTTATATTCTTGTCCCGGATACTTTTACAAACTTCATACCCATCACCATCAGGCAGCCCTAAGTCAAGAATTATCATGTCAAATTCTCCCTCAGTAGCTGCTTTTTCGCCAGATGTAGCAGTATCTTCAGCATGTACGGAATTTCCGTTGTGCTCTAAAACAGCTTTAACCAGCGTTCTTACAGAGGGATCGTCTTCTACAACTAAAATATTCATTCGCTAAATCCTAAAACATACTAAGTGAGTTGAACTAATCGTACGCATTTATTGGCTTCCAATCAATAGATTTGTTAGAAAAAACCAATAAACGTTAGAAATCCTGTTGATTGATTATTCTGGGCAATAATAGAAATTAAAAATCTAAGTTCCTCAAATAATCGTGTCCGGCCTTTAGATTCATTAAAGGAGCATCCACCCGTTCATCTTCTACAAAGTAAAATTTATAACCTGCTCTTTCCTGATTCCCCAAAACAGTTTTAATATCAACAATCCCTGTTCCAACTGTAGTTTGATTTAATTCCCGGTCCGAATCTTTCACATGAAATGAGATAAATCTTCCAGGGTATTTATTGATAATCTCCATTGGATCATTCCCTGCTTTAACTACCCAATATAAATCTAATTGAAAACTTACCATATCAGGATCTGTCCCTTCAATCAAAATCTCCATTGGAATCCTTCCGTCTTCTGTGGGAAAAAATTCGAAATCATGGTTATGATAGCCAAACCCAATTCCTGCTTCTTTAAATAAAACCCCAATCTCATTCAGGTTTTGTGCTATTGCATCATAATCTCCTCTCAATTCGTTCGGTATGTATGGAATGATCACGTATTCCACCCCTGCTTCTCGTGCAGCTTCGATCATCTGAGGTGCGTCTTCCGCTGTAAAATAATCACTATGAGTGGTTACCAACTCCATTCCATATTTCTCAACAGCACGTTTATATGCTGAAGGTTCCATTCCATAAAGTGTGCCATCCGTACGCAGACCATAAGCTTCAATCTGATCAAAACCAATTTTGGCTAGTTCAGCAAGTGTGGAATCAAAGTTTTGAGAAAGTTCATTGCGAACTGAATACACCTGCACTCCAATCTGTTTTTCATTTTCTGCGGGTGATGGTTTTTGTTCCGAACATCCAGTTGTTACAATTAATATTCCTATTAAAAAAATGAGGCTGGGCGAAACGCTCAATAATTTCATTTAAAGTACAGATGAGTTGTAGTTCTAAATAGCGGGACGAATATAATAATTCTAGCCAAAGTTGCCGAAAACATAAATTCCGTGATTGGGTTTTGAAGTGAATCCTCTTACTTTCTGATTAAAGTAATTAATCTAATTTCGAATACATGAGCGTTGTTAAGCATACCTGGACCGAAGAAGAAATCACAGAAATCTACAACACTCCCTTGATGGAGTTGATATACAAAGCTCAAACCGTACACAGAGAGTTTCATGAAACAGGAGAAGTTCAGGTTTGCACTCTCCTTTCCATTAAAACCGGAGGATGCTCTGAGGATTGCTCCTACTGCCCTCAGTCGGCTCGATATAATACAGGCGTAAATAACGAGAAGTTGATGCCTAAGGAGATGATTCTGGCTGCAGCTGAACGAGCCAAAGAAGCCGGAAGTACTCGTTTTTGTATGGGAGCCGCTTGGAGAAGCGCTCGCCAAAATAAAGATTTTGATGAAGTACTGGATGTAGTCTCAGGTGTAGCTGATTTAGGACTGGAAGTCTGTGCCACGTTAGGTATGCTTAACGACGATCAGGCAGCCAAGTTAAAAGAAGCCGGACTGTACGCCTACAATCACAACTTGGACAGCAGCGAAGATTTTTATAAAAAGATTATCACTACTCGTACTTATGATGATCGCTTAGATACCATCAAAAAAGTTCAGGATAACAACATTTCTGTTTGTTCCGGTGGTATTATCGGAATGGGCGAAACTCACGAAGATAGAATCGGCCTCCTCTATACCCTTTCCAATTTAGATCCACACCCGGAATCCGTACCTGTAAATGCATTAATTGCAGTTGAAGGAACTCCAATGGAAGGACAGCCCAAAGTGCCAAGCTGGGAAATGGCTCGTATGATTGCTACCGCAAGAATCCTTATGCCGGAATCAATGGTTCGTCTTTCAGCCGGGCGAGTACGCATGAACTTTGAAGAACAAGCACTTTGCTTTATGGCCGGAGCTAACTCTATCTTTACCGGCGAGAAGCTTCTCACAACCGACAACAATGCTTTAGATGAAGACATGCACATGTTTGAGCTATTCGGACTTAAAGCCCGCCCTGCCTACAAAAACGCCAAGCCGGAGCATGTACCAGAGGTGGTTTGATAAGTAATTACTTTGATAAAAACCTAGTCGCAGTTTTTCTGACTTTATCAATTACTATTCTTTTAGTCGTAATAGGATTTTATATACTTTATTTCCACAATTTTGAGATCACTTCGCAAAACGAAGATTGGGGAAATTTTGGAAGCTTTGTTGGTGGTGTAGCAGGTGCTTTATTTTCTTTTCTTACGATCCTACTCCTAGTTGTTACTTTTAAAAAACAGAATGAATCTTTTAAACAGTCTCAGTTTGAAAGTTCTTTTTTTGAAATGTTACGTTTAAACCGAAATTTAATAGAAAAGATCGAATATAAAGACCCTCAAGAACGAATCAATAGGAAAGGACTTATTTACATAGATTATCTAAGTGAGCAATTAAATCAATTTTTTAGCACTAATCATATTAGTGATAACTCTAGAAGACAAATAATTAGTGGTAAATTTCAAAAAAAGGATTTGCAGCAGCATCTACAAGATGAAGTAAATAGCATTTACAAATCCTTTTATAAAGGAAAAGAATCAATTTTGGGACATTATTTTCGATCACTTTACCACATACTCAAATTTGTTGAAGAATCTGAGATTTCTAATAAGGAGAAGTACAGCTCTTTTGTTCAAGCTTTTTTAACTGATTCAGAACTTCATATTCTTTTCTATAATGGAATTAGTGATTTTGGAATTGATAAGTTTCACAACCTAATTGATAAGTTTTCTCTACTTGAAAATATTAAATCGAAAGGTGAATATTTTGATATTCAGTTTGAAAACTTATATCCCAAAACTTTTCCAAAATATGAAAAGAAGCGAGATAAGTATTCTTCTTGATATTTCCACTTTCTATCAATTTCAGTGTCCTACCACCTCTGAGAAAAGAACTATCTAATTAAATACTACTCAATCATTTAACACCTCCATTTAAATACGAACCACCAACCTCACGATTATGAGTCGTGCGCTCTAAACCCATCTCTGGTGCAAGCATCCACTTGTGCACACAAAGAACTTTTCATTTAAACCACTCTTCAGATTCTCACTTCCTTCGAAATGTCAATCTCCTCGTCATCCTGAATACTGAATCGAGTTCAGCACAGGCTCGTTTCAGGATCTGTGGAGTAACCGTATTTTATCATTTACCTCAGACCAAAGTACCAATCCCTACAGATGCTGAAATAAATTCAGCATGACAACCATTTTGAACTGTCTCCCTTTGGAGGGAGACCGAGTCCAAACTTGTTTTGGGCTCAGAGGGAGGACAGTAACGGCAAAGAATAACCTATTCGCCTCCATCTTCTCCCTAATCAGCACAAAAGTGTACTGATCTATCCCTCTCCAAAAAGGGGACAGGCTTAGTTGTCTGCTTTCGAATACAAACAAATTTTTAATAGCTCTCTTCATTCATCCTTCATACATCTTTTGTAAGTAGAAGTAATCTCTAACAACTCAGGAGGTCCCAATGACTTATGAAACGTTGTTTGATTTTTTACTTTGGAATACTGTATTCAATATTATTGTACTAGCATGGTGGTCAGTCTGGCTAATGACTGGTGGTGATTTTGTATACAATATGCATTCCAGATGGTTTGAAATGTCGAGGGAAGACTTTAATAAGCTCCATTACTTTGGACTGGCATTCTATAAACTAATGATCATTCTTTTTAATGTTGTCCCGCTACTGGTACTCTGGAAAATGGACGGATTTTAGGTTTTCGGTGTTATTAATTTGATCACGATTTATAGAAACACTAGCTCTTAACTTAATTATCTATTTGATCAACAAAATACTCCTATCAGATCCCGGATCAAGTCCGGGATGACTACCAAGTTTACCTGTCTCCCTTTAGAGGGAGACAGAAATCACGCTTGCGGGATTTCAGAGGGAGGACAGTCTAGGATATGACAAACTAGCCCTCACTGTCCTCTCCCTGACTTGCTCAATATTCGCAAGTCTGTCCCCTCTCCAAAGAGGGACAGTTTCCTTGTTCAAAATCAATTCCCTAATAGTTAAGAATTATTAAGCCTTCCTGAGAAGTTCAGGAATTCTGCTATATTTGCCCTGGTTACAGAAAAATAAAGGGTACGGGACTTTAATGACTTCAGAAATTGATCCTAAGCAGGAGTTTGAACGGGTACTTAAACTTGCGGAATACGATATCGATTATTCAACCGATCATCCTATCCTCAATGACTTATCTAAACTCGCAGCCCATGTAGCTGGTATGCCTATTTCGCAGATAAATCTGCTTGGTCCGAATACCCAATGGACGCTTTCGAGTTTTGGGATTGATATTCAGCAGATGCCCAGAAATGAATCGATTTGTCAATTCACAATCCTCGAAACTGAATTCTTCGAAGCGAACGGGTTAGACTCTGATCAGCGTTTTAAGAATAGAGATTACGTTAAAGGTGATTTGCAACTGAAATATTATTTTGGTGTTCCTATTACCACCAAAGACGGTCACAATATTGGAAGCATATGTGTCATGGATAATAAGCTGAATAAATTTCCATCTGAGAAAATCGAAATGCTTTCTATTATTGGAAATAATGTCCTCACAATTCTCGATCAGATTAAGTCAATGAAAGAGCTTAAACAGGAAATCGAAGAAATGGAAGAAAGCTCAAAAAAACTCACTCATGATATCAGAGGACCTATCAATGGAATTATTGGACTTGCACGAATAGCTGATGAGCAAATTAAAGAGGGTAATTTTGAAGATATAGCTAGTATTAATGAAATGATTCATAAAAGCAGCTCTTCCCTGATTGACCTGGCAGAAGAAATCCTGGGTACACATAAACAGGATATTAATGCCAATCCGATCCTTAAATACATCACATTAAAAGATCTTCAGAATAAGCTTCAGACACTTTTTGACCCACAGGCTGAATCAAAGAATTTGAAATTTGAAGTTCGATGTGGATTAGAACACCGAGATCTGAAATTTTCAAAGCAGCACCTCCTCCAGATCATTGGAAACCTTATTACTAACGCAGTTAAATTCACTCCGGAAGAAGGAACGGTGAAAGTTAATCTTGATATTGAGACCAATGAATTTGGGGCTCAGCTTAAAATTAGTATTCAGGATACCGGTATAGGAATGCTTGAAGAGCAAGTTTCCAATCTTGTGAAAAAAGAAGACGCTATTTCATCAATTGGCACCAATAAGGAACGGGGATTTGGGTTTGGCTTTCAACTTGCAAAGCGACTTATCCAATCCCTTAATGGAACTCTTGAAATTAATTCTGAACGTGGAGTTGGAACAACAATTAATGTTTCTCTTCATGTTGCGTCTGAATTATCTGTACTAGCTACATAGCTTTGTTGTCCTGAACCTCGTGATGAACTAGATTCAGTATTCAGGGTGACCAAGAATCTTATTCTAATTGAATAATTCTTAATTCAATTACTTAACCACCACTCTAGCGCAAGCCTCCGCTTGTGCATTTAGAAATCCCTCCTTCAAATCACTCATTAGATTTCTCACTCCGCCTGCCTACCGTCAGACAGGTTCGAAATAACAAATCCTACGTCATCCTGAGCGAAAGCGAAGGAACTCATCGGGTATCAATTTCTACCCTTCTTATCTCCTCATCCTTATTATTATTATCCGAAAAGATCCTTCGGAGGTATCCTCAGGATGACCAAGTATTTTTAATTGCTAATTGAATAATTCTTAATTCAATTACTTAACCACCCAGGTTTCATTTCCCTGGATTAATGCATCAAGATTCGCTTCGCCTTGAGTTTCTTTAGCATGTTGTACCTGAGCTACCACGCCTTCATCATAGCAAGGGCGATCGATAGCGTATAACACACCAAACGGACGTGGAAACTGAACTCCTTCCCCATTGGCTGGATGTTCGAAGAATTTTGAAAGTAAATGAGCCTTGGTTGAATCCTGCTCATCGTGAACCCAAAGGTCATCTTTCGAAAAATCATCTCCAAGAGTTACTACTTCAGGTTTTAAGCCGTCCAGGCGAACCCCTCTATCCTTTTCCTTACCAAATACTAATGGCTCTCCATGTTCCAGATAGATCGCTTCCTGTGGACGAGTTTTCTTGTCCGTAAACAACTCGAAAGCTCCATCATTAAAAACAATACAGTTCTGGTAGATTTCCAACATCGAAGTCCCTTGATGCTTATGGCTTCGGAGAATCATTTCTTTTAGATGCTTAGGGTCGCGGTCCATTGCACGGGCAACAAAACTTCCGTCCGCCCCTAAACTCAGTGCTAAGGGATTGAATGGGTTATCAATGGAGCCATACGGTGTGGATTTAGTCACCATTCCCTTTGGAGAAGCTGGTGAATATTGCCCTTTGGTAAGACCATATATTTCGTTATTAAAGAGCAAGAGATTCACATTTACATTTCTTCTAAGTAACTGGGCGAAATGATTGGCCCCAATCGAAAGAGAATCACCATCACCGGTAATAATCCAAACAGTAAGGTCCGGGCGTGAGGTTTTGAGTCCGGTTGCAATGGCTGGTGCACGACCATGAATAGAATGCATTCCAAAAGTATCCATGTAATATGGGAAACGGGATGAACAGCCAATGCCTGAAATAAATACAATATCCTTTTTGGCGATACCCAATTCCGGCATTGCGTTTTGAACTTGCTTAAGGATGGTATAGTCACCGCAACCCGGACACCAGCGCACATCCTGATCAGAGGAAAAATCCTTACCGGAGTAATCCGGGAGTGCTGTTAAATCCGCTTCGTTTTCTTTTACAAAATTATCAATAAGTGTTTGTACAGACATAATGATTCGATTAAGATTTTGTAGCTGTTTCTTCCCCAACCAGATCGAGGATTTCCTGTTTTAATTCAGACACTCCGAATGGGCGTCCTTTCACTTTGTTGATAGGCATTGCAGGTATTAAGAATTCTGACCTGATCAACCTAACCAATTGTCCATCATTTATTTCCGGAACAATTACCTGATTAAATCCTTTCAGTAATTTCTCCAGATTCTTTGGAAATGGATTGATATACCGGAGATGTGCGTGAGAAATATCCATCCCTTCTCTTCTTAATTGGTGAACCACTGTTTTAATGGAACCATACGTACCGCCCCACCCTAATATCAGTACATCACCTGTTTCGTTACCCTGATCGATATTCTGTTCTGGAATATTATTGGCAACAAGGTCCCGCTTATCACGACGGATATTTGTCATTTTCTGGTGATTATCCGGATCATAAGAAACGTTTCCGGTCACATCTTCTTTTTCCAGTCCACCTACACGGTGTTCGATACCTTCAGTACCAGGAATCGCCCATTTTCTTACCAGACGATCATCTCTCCGATATGGCATAAACGGCTCATCTTCCTCGGCATGACGAGGTTTTTCAAACTCTACATTAATATTAGCGAGCTCACTTTCTTTTGGGAATTTCCATGGCTCAGAACCATTCGCGATGTATCCATCCGACAAAAAGATCACCGGAGTCATGTGCTCCAGGGAAATCCGAACGGCCTCAAATGCCATTTCAAAGCAATCTGCCGGAGAGCTTGGAGCTACTATCAATAAAGGACTTTCCCCATTTCTTCCATAAACCGCCTGCATTAGATCCGCCTGCTCTGTTTTGGTCGGCATTCCGGTTGAAGGCCCTGCACGCTGGATGTTCAATACTACTAACGGAAGTTCGAGCATTACTGCAAGACCAATCGCCTCGCCTTTTAATGCAATCCCCGGCCCTGATGAACTCGTTACCCCAATACTCCCACCAAAAGAAGCACCAATAGCTGAAGAACAAGCTGCAATTTCATCTTCTGCCTGAAAAGTTGTAATTCCGAATTTCTTATGTTGTGCAAGTCCGTGAAGTACGTCAGATGCAGGGGTAATTGGGTAGGTGCCCAGGAACATCGGCATATTTGCCTTTCTGGCGGCAGCAACCAAACCAAGTACTAAAGCTTCATTTCCAGTAATATTTCGATAGGTGCCCGGCTCCAGATCAGCTTGCTCAACCGTAATCTGTGATCTGGAACTAAAAATCTCAGCCGTTTCACCGTAATAATAACCTGCTTTTAACACTCGGATATTAGCATCGGCGATTTCCGGTTTTTTCTTCCCGAATTTCAGATTTAAAAAATCGATCGTAGAATCCAATGGACGACTATACATCCAGTAGAGAAGCCCGAGTACAAACATATTCTTAGTTCGGTCTTCATCTTTGTACCCAAGCCCCATATCACCGATGGCTTCTTTCACCATCTTGTTCACATCAATCTCGATAAGCTCATAATCATCCAATGAACCATCTTCGAGTGGATTTACGCCCTCAGGATATTTAGCCAGATTCAGATTCTTCTTATCAAAACCAGCAGTATTGGCGATGATGGTCCCTCCTTTCTTCAGCAAAGAAAGATTTGCCTTCAGTGCTGCGGAATTCATCACAACTAATGCATCACATTCATCCCCGGGAGTTAAAATTTTACGGCTACCGAATTGAAGCTGAAAAGAAGACACACCGGGTACTGTTCCCTGAGGTGCTCGTATCTCTGCAGGAAATTCCGGAAGTGTTCTTAAATCGTTACCGAGAAGAGCCGTTGTATTAGTGAATAGTGAGCCGGTTAGCTGCATTCCATCTCCGGAGTCACCTGCAAAGCGAATGGTGACATCCTCATGTACCTGATCTTTAGTACTCATTGTGTATGGTTAGAGGCTGTAACTTAAATTATTTAGGTCAGGCGAAATTGGGCTTTTTTGATCAGAAATGAAATATAAAGTTATCTTTTTGTTACCAATTCTAATGGAAGCGTTTCCTTATACATTCAATTTCATAGTTTTTAAGTATCAGGCGTTTTTTATTGAAGAGACTTAATCATAACAAGTTTATATTCCTCTACTCATCCAAGCCTTCAAAAAAAATTTATGTTCCTAGCTGTAAGCTTGCCTTTTTTAAATGAAATCGTCGCTCTTTTCCTGGTAAGCGTTGTTATAGCTTTTCTTTGCTACAAGATTAAACTTGTCCCCATCGTCGGGTTTTTGATTGCCGGGGTTATTATCGGGCCGAACGCCCTTGGATTGGTTCAGGATCAGGAACTGGTGGATATGCTTGCTGAAATCGGGATTATCCTACTTCTGTTTACCATTGGGATAGAATTCAGCCTTGAAAAACTGGCGCGTATAAAGAATGCGATCTTCATCGGCGGCGGACTTCAGGTGCTGCTTACCGTTGCATCCGTTCTTGGAATATTTATACTCCTCAACATCAACTGGAAGATTGGAATTTATACGGGCTTTCTGGTTGCTCTAAGCTCTACAGCAATCATACTCGGGTTACTAAGCGAGCAAAACAAAACCGATACTCCGGTTGGTCGGCTCTCTCTTGCGGTGCTGATTTTCCAGGATTTTGCCATTATTGCTATGGTGTTACTTGTACCGTTATTGTCTGGTGAAAGCGGCTCTACCGTAGATATTCTCATCGTACTCGGTAAAGCAGTCTTATTGATTATCGGGATTATTCTTCTGGCAAGAAAGGTTGTCCCTTGGATTTTAGATAAAGTAGCACAGACCAGGCGACAGGAACTCTTTCTCCTTACTGTAATGGCGATCTGTTTTGGAACCGCAGCGCTGACTAATCTTGCGGATGTAAGCCTTGCTCTAGGTGCATTTCTTGCCGGCTTGGTGGTGAGTGAAAGTCATTACAGCGATCACGCACTTAGCGAAATTCTTCCTCTTAAAACCATATTCAATGCGGTGTTCTTTGTTTCTGTAGGGATGTTGCTGGACGTGACCTTTGTACTTGAGTATCCTCTGCTCCTGCTTGGGATTGCATCCGGTGTATTGGTGTTGAAGTTCATTCTAAGTTCGGTAAGTCTGTTAGTATTAGGTTATCCCATTCGGGTGGCGGCGGCATCGGGAATTGTATTAGCTCAGATTGGGGAATTCTCTTTTGTACTGGAACGTGCCGGGCGCAATGCCGGACTTGATCCCGGTGGCTTTGGTGAATTAGGATCTCAAATGTTCATTGCGGTTTCTGTGATTCTGATGTTACTCACCCCTCTCTTTTTATCAATAAGCCCCAAAGTTGGAGAGCTGCTTTCTAAAACTCCATTGAAACGAATTGGCGAAAAGAGAAAAACTGATTCCGACTCAAAAGCTAAAGTAGAACTGGAAGATCATGTAATTCTTGTTGGTTATGGCCCCGCTGGAAGAAATCTTGCCGGCATATTTAAAGAGGTCAACATCCCATTCATCGTTATTGAAATGAATCCGCGATCAGTAAATGAAATGAAAGAAAATGGGATTAATACGATTTATGGGGATGCAACCAGAGCCCCAATTCTGGAGCATGCTCAAATACAAAATGCCAAACTTTGTGTGATAGCCATTAACGACCTTGATGCAAACCCCAGAATCATTAAGGTGGCGAGATATCTTAATCCTACTCTTCAGATCATTGTAAGAACCCGTTATTTATCCCAGGCAGAAGCGATGGAGCAAGCCGGAGCGGATACGGTAGTCCCGGAAGAAATGGAAACCACTGTTCGCTTATTCTCTACGGTATTAAAAGCATATATGATACCGGATGAAGAGATTGAACAACATATTCGGGAGTTAAGAGCGGAAGATTACCAAATCATGCGGGGAAGTATTCAGGAAGCTCATTTAATGGTACTACAAGGGCTTGATGAAGAAGGATTACATACCAGAGCGGTTGTAGTCCGCGAAGGAAGTTTTGCGGCCGATAAAACGCTGGCCGAACTGAAGCTCAGAAATGAATTTGAGATTACCGTGTTAACCGTACAACGAGGAGATAAAAATACAGGAAACCCGGACGGAGCATTTCAATTGAAAGCGGGAGATCGATTGGTCATGGTTGGATTAGCTTCCCGCTTTGCCGATGCAGCAGAAGTATTCAGAGAAGAAAAGCCGCCGATAGAGTTTGAAGAAGAGTTTTAGGTACAGTCTAGCTCTTTAGTTGGAGCTACTTTCGATGTAAGAATAAATGCCGTTCGATTCTTTTATATTAATTAGCATTTACTCATTTTATCCCCATGTTCAATTAGAAAAAATGAATAATCCTTAAAAGATAAAGTGAACTCGGTTCACTTTACTCTATTGTTATAGCCTATACTCCCCAAGATATGAGAGAATATCATAGAGCAATATTTTTCACAAAAGCTCCACTTGGTGGATACTATAAATACAAAGACTATTTCCAGATATTTCCCTGCGATTTAGAGAACAGGCCTGTAACTGAGGCTCAACGACACTTTCCGAACATTCTTGAATTCTGGACTAGTAAAGATGAAAAAATTAAGAGTCCAATAGAATTTGAAGGATTAGAAGAACTTTTTGATTTGACCGCCAGAACGTTAACCAAACAAGATAATATCCTTGCCCTATTAACTGCATTCACAAATAACATATTCTTTAGATACACAGATTTAGGAGGGAATTGGGGAATTCCACTTTTGAAGGATAACCCCGGAAAAGAAGCCAACACATGGTCTTCAAAATGGTGCTACAACATGTATCATTTCCCTGATCTTCCAAGACAAATGAAGATTACTCAGTTTTCCGAACAAAAGATTAAAAGTATTAAAAGGGTTAATCACCAACTCTTTTATACCTACAAACCAAACCTGGATTCAGATATTGAAAGTGACATATTATTTCCTGAGACCATAGATTTGTTGTTTGATTCTTACTATTCAATTGAACAGGAAGCGGCATCCTATATTGATGTCGCTTGTTCCTACATTGTTTCTGCCATTGAACTTCATTACAGCAAAAAAACGCTTTCACTTCTATCCTCTTTTACAGCCATGGAAACCATGGTTAACCTTGAATATAAAGATGATAAACCAGAACAATGTGATACATGTGGTCAACTTAAATTCAGCGTATCAAGAAAATTCAGAGAATACCTCTTAAAATATATCGGGGATAGTCAGGGCAATAAGAAAAAGTTTAACAACTACTACTCAATTAGATCTAAGATTGTTCATACTGGTAAACAACTAAAGACAGAGAAGCTTTTCGCTGATGTGCCAGAAGATGAAAAACAGACAGAACTAGTAACTCGAATAGAAATACTGCAAATATCAAAGATGGCAATTGCCAACTGGCTATTGACTAATAAAGTAAGAAATTGAATAAAAGTGTACAGGCTATAACAGTCCCTTGATCTTTTAAGTCTGAGACTTAAAAGTTTAAAGCTAAGCAAGCCTCAGAATTGGATTGAAAACCGAGTTTAAAATTTTCAAACTTAACCTCCCCCCTACAACCCATACCTCTTTGCCATAGTTGATGACTTGGATGGATTCCAGACATCTTCATAAGAACGTTTGAAGAAGAATTCCTGGTAGTAGGCTGTAGTTCGTACAAGCCGAAGATAAATTCCGGTATAGATGGTCATTAAAGGAATAAATTTAATCAGCTTCATCTCCTCTTTTTTCCGTTCTGTAAATAGTAAAATACTTCCCATCTGAACATAGCTCATTACCACATACAGTGTAAAATTCATCGGGATGATAAACTGCAACGAGGAGCTGTAATTGAAGATGATATCAATCATATACACAATCCACATCAAATCGAGGATTACGTTATAGAACACATTTTCAAACAATGCGAAAAAGTTCGACCAGTTGAAGTTGGCATGAGGCATATACACATCCCGGTGTTTGCGTACTCTGAATCGGATAATGGATTTGTCCCATCTTAACCGCTGTTTGGTTAGTACTTTAAATTTCGACGGAGCATTGGTTAAACAAATAGCTTCCGGTTCAAAATGAATTTTATATCCGCACTTTCTGATTTTTACCGTGATATCTCCATCCAGTCCCGGGCCAATATCCCAACCTCCGATCTTGTCTAAAATTTCAGGGCGGAATGCACCAAAAGCTCCGGATACGATCTTATAAATTCCAAGATAAGAAGTGATTATCCGACCCACAGAAACAGTTTTTAAATATTCAATCGCCTGAAGACTCGCACAGAGACTGTCATTATAATTCCTCACTTTCACGTTCCCTCCTACAGCACCAATCTTATCATCGTAGTAAAAAGGAATAACTACTTTTTCAATAGCGTCTCTGTCGAAGGAACAGTCGGCATCTAAGTGAACAATGAATTTCCCCTTTGCATAACGGAGTGCAAGATTAGCCGCAGAAGCCTTCCCTCCTCGTATCTCGTTCCTTATGAACATATCGATTAAGCCGAGTCGTTGCAGGTTTTTGCCTATGATCGGTGTTTCATCATCTGAGCCGTCATCCACAATGATGAGTTCAAAATTCTGATAGGTCTGCTCGGCTAGTGATTTAGTAAGCTTAAAAAGATGAGCACCTTCGTTTTTCCCCGGAATAATGATGGAAACCAAAGGATTTTCCAGAAAGAAAGCTCTTCGTGCTTGCTCGAATTGTTCATTGTCGCTTTTCCGGGTTAGCCATTTAAAAAAAACGATGATGTAATCGATGATGATGTATCGGGTAAACTCAAATAAACAAAAGTACCAGAACACTCTCAGGAACTTCTTGAACCCAACAGCAAACCAGTATTCAACATATTCGGGTGCCAGCTGCTCAAACATCTTCCTATCCGTTAGTCAGTTTAGAAATCAGTACTTCTACTGGATTATCAAATGTTCCGATTCCATCAGAAATCAGTTTTGAGATATTGTTTTGAATCAGCTTTCCGATTTTTTCAATACTCTCGGGAGTCTGATCATAGACTAAGAATCGATACCAAATGGTGCTGGGACTCGAAAGTACATCTGCCTTTCCCAGATAATTGGTTATAATTGCGCACATCTCTTTTTGAATGATTTCCTGTTGATCTACATGAAAACCGGACATGATCTCTGGATGAATTCGAACCGAACCTTCCCAGCTTAATTTCTCAGACAACCCTTCTCTTGAGATTTCCTGCTTTTTAAACAGTTCCAGAATTTGTTCGGAAACGGCATTAACTTTCCTGGGTTGTTCAGTTGCCCCCGTCTGTATATGAATTCCGTATTTAGCTGCTTGTTCTCCCAGTGGAGTTAATTCGTAAGAAGCTATTTCAATGTTACCGAGTTGTGATAGTTCATTATCCTTTCCACAGTCGATACACAACGCCTTGACCTCCGCTTGTTGGAACTGATGACTACAATCGTTGCAGGTGTGCATACTGGAAGGCTTATCATAATCGATCCCAATATGACGCAACTCCTTATCACACTTCGGACATTCGAGCGCATCTTCTTTTTTATAATCCTGTTCGGGCGCAATGTGAGCACATAAAAAATGATGGATTAAATCTTCCGTTTTTAAATCTGCTGATCCACATTTTGGACAACACTCTCTGTAATTCAGATACCCTCCGGAGCATGTTCGGCAGGTATGTGTTTTATCTTTCGTTTGTTTTACGGTGTACCCTTCTTCATACGATTTATTCAATATTTCGATAACCCGGGGTGCTTCTTCATCTTTTAATACAACGCTCAGAAATGGATACGCATATCCTATTTTTGAAGTTCTCGATCTGGCTGGCTCAAAAATCTGCTCTCTTGAATATGAAAACTGAAGAGCCGATTGTATTAAGGACTGAGTGTAATCCAGTTGATGAATTTCGTAGTTCATCTCCCTTAACTTTGCTTTGATGGATTTTAGCTGTTGCAGAATTACAGGCTTGGTATCGTCCGAGAAAACTCCATCAAACTGATACTTAATGGTATGGAGCTTTGATACCGTTGAACTGATGAAGACCGGTACAAGAGCATGTAACCGGTTTCTGTTTGATCTGATTATTCTGATAAGTTCTTTAGCTTCCTGACTGGTATTTGTCTGAACCAGAATTCCATCAATATTCTGAAGTGAATCAACATCCAGCTCCCCAACTCTGTTAATAACCAGCACATTCAGGCTTTCGTTATCAAAAGTAAGAGTTTTTGATGAGGAGTTTGGATGTTGTATGAGTTCAAACATGATATTCACCCTTGGGCTAAAGCTTCAGGCCTTAGAGGCTAAGGTAGGTTCCGTGAGAAACTTTGTCTTTAATGATGCCACGTACATCGAAGAAAATGGTATCTGAGTAAGAAATAGAATTGAAGTATGCTTCATCAAGCTCGTCGTACTCATCATGAGCAACTGCCATGATTACTACATCAAACTTACCTTCCTGCTCCTTTTTGCAATCGATTCCATACTCATTATATACTTCTTGGCCATCAGCATGTGGATCTTCAACCTTGCTTTTGATACCAAATAACTCAAGTTTTTTTACTACATCAGCTACTTTAGAATTTCGGATATCGCTAACGTTCTCTTTAAACGTGATTCCTTTTACCAGAACCGTACATGCTTTAGGATCTTTTCCAAGCTCGGTTAATTCTCTCTGTATTTTGAATGCGATATTATAAGGCATTCCATCATTGATGAATCTTGAACTTGAAATGACTCTTGGATCAACTTTTACTTGCTTTGCTTTATACGCCAGGTAATAAGGATCCACTCCAATACAGTGCCCCCCTACTAATCCGGGGAAGAATTTCAGGAAGTTCCATTTTGTACCAGCTGCTTCAAGTACGGCATTAGTATCAATATCAAGTTTGTCGAAGATCAAAGAAAGTTCATTCATAAGAGCGATATTAACGTCACGTTGTGTATTCTCTATGATCTTAGAAGCTTCAGCAACTTTCATACTGGCTGCTTTATGAATTCCCGCAGTAATAATGCTCTCGTACACCTTCGCTATTTGCTCAAGTGATTCTTCATCGCTTCCGGAAACCACTTTAGTGATATTTGTTACCGTGTGAACTTTATCACCCGGATTAATTCGTTCTGGTGAATACCCTACTTTGAAGTCTTCATTAAATGTTAATCCTGAAATTCTTTCCAAAATCGGAACACAAACTTCTTCCGTACATCCGGGATATACCGTAGATTCGAAAACTACATAATCTCCTTTCTTCAATACTTCGGCTACACTTGCAGTCGCTTTTTTCAAGGGAGTTAAGTTTGGCTCTCTGCGTTCATCAATGGGAGTTGGAACTGCAACTACATAAAATTCGGCTTCTGCAATTTGATTTATTTTAGAAGTGAACCTGATGTTTTTGTTTTCAAATGCTTCACTGGATAATTCTTTGGAAGGATCAATTCCTTCTTTCATCATGTCCACGCGTTCGTCGTTTATATCAAAGCCGATAACATCGAAGTTGTTTGCGAATTCTAAGGCGATTGGTAAGCCTACATATCCAAGGCCTACCATTGCCATTTTTGCTTCTCCAAGAGCCAATCTTGAGTACATGCTGTTGTCATGTTTGATCAACCTTAAAGCAGGTGCTGAGGATTGAATTACATCTAGTTTTTTTGCTGTGTTGTTCATTGTCTTATTGATTTATTTTTGTTTTTAAATTCTGAGACAAACTTAGCCAGTAATTCAGCCTTTTTGGGATATTATCGATGAACGGAAAGAATCTGTCGGTGAATGGTTTAATTGGAGAGATTCTTTGTTTTAGAATAGAAAAAGGCCGACCTGATATCATCAAGCCGGCCCTGTTGTTTATGAGTGTCAGTTATTTTCTAATAAAATCTGACGTACTTATAGATTCCGGATCTTCAGACGAAATCATAAAAATGGCATCATTAAAATCTTTATCTCCCTGCGGTAAAGCGATGTCCTCGAAAGCCAATACAATACTTGTGCAGCCTTCATCATAGAAGACAATACTTTGCTGGCGCTCACTTACATTGAATTCAGGGATCGTATATTGAGTGTAAATTCCATCAGTTATTTTGTTTCCATTCCATCCGTTAGATATAACGAAGAATCCAATTACTGTTCCTTCTTCGAAATCTCCAAGAAGCTTCATGGTGTTACCCTGAATCAGATCACCACCTGAGTATTTAGCCGAAGCGTTCGGGAAAATTACGACTTTATTTAAGTCACTTATTTGTGATGGAGGGTTGTCTTTGTGGTAGTAATAATATCCCAAAGTATTTCGGTACCCTGCTCCCTCACTGATAAACGTCACATAAACCTTGTCATCTTTCAGAAGCTCGATTTCCCGGTTTGGATTGTCAAAGTATTCTGGATTCCTAACGGTCACATTGCTTCGTTCAGGAAGTACGTTACGGAACAGGTTTGGGAGCAACTCACTACACACTTCAACATTTTTGGGCTCCATACCGTGAGGCACACCCTTAGAATCGAAACCGTATAAGGTCTGATGTTCACCTAATTTACCTTTTCGTAGAATTTTGAGCCCTTCTCCTCCTTTTGCTACAAATATCCACTCCCCATCGGTAGTCATATAATTTGCAGATCCCGGTACTTCATTCATATCCCATTCAAATACAGACTGTAATTCTCCCGGATTCTCCGGCATATTAAACACAGATATTCCGTCAGCACCGTTAGCGGTGTAGAGATAATCGAAATCGCTGGTTACTCCATTAATATTTCCTTTAGTTAAAATATTATCAGGAGTACGGAATACTTCTTCCTCAGTATAAATATCGAATCCTTTCAGACCTTCCAATCCCATAGTCACAAATACAGTTTCCGGGTGACGTTGAGCAAAATGGAGAGTGGATTTTCCCCGATAATTTAGTTCCACATTCTGATGAACTGCGGTACCAATTGGGATCGATCTTGATAAGGACTCGCTTCCTACAGGTTTTACTTTTAGTTCTGCACTGTCTCCTGTAACCAACGTTACAACTGACGATGCAAATGGAATACTTCCATTCGTAGCTACATATTTTGCGTCAGAATATTCTTCGGAATTCTTAAAACTGAGGTCATTTACGTTCAGAGTAAAGGTTCCACCATGAGTTTTTCCAGCAGTAATGTATAAATCGTTTCCTGATCTTACTACCCCATTCGCTGAAGCACTTACCCCACCTTCAGTAAATTTTGATAACGAAATATCTTTTACCTGATTGGAAATCAATCCATCTCTAAGACTAATCTGACGAACTACAGCCCCTTTATTCTTATGTGATAAAGCCAGCCAGATTTTCCGATAAAACTCATCTCCCTGGTAATCCGTTGTGATAGCGTTTACATCTGCATTATCAAAAAGAGCCTGACTAACAAGTTTTGGATAGGCTCTGTTCGTAAGATCAAAGACTTCAAGTCCGCCCAGGTGGATATCTCCCTGTTTATTGTAAGACACATAAGCTTTATCATCAACTACCTGAACATGAGTAGCACTTAGTTTAGACCCCTTAAATACCGGAGATTCTACCTCTGCTACGAAATACCAGTTATGATCTAACACTTCACTATTCTCAATAGTTGATGTTTGACTTACGGATTGAGCTGTTTTTTCCTTTGCTTCGGGATCGAAGATTTCAGCTTTTCCTGAATTGTTTACGACCAAAGGTTTATTGATGTAATTAATCCTTGAGTTCAGAATTTCCTGATTATGCTCAAGAACTATTTTGTCTTCTGTGGATTCTTCAGAATCAAATGTCGGGCTACAAGCAGTAATCAAACCTGATCCAACCAACAGAAATATTAGTTTTGTTTTCATTTTAGTCTTATTTGTTATAGTTCAAGGCTAAAAAATCCTGTTTATTAAGCGATAACAGGATAATTTTCGATGAACTGCATGAATCCTTCGATGAATGGTTTCATAAAAAAAACCGGCTCATTATCCATGAACCGGTTTTATATACATCATTATATTTTTGATACTGTCTCAGTAAAATCTTCCTATACTTACTTTTACCGACATCTTGTAGAACTGCTTCCATCCTTCCAAATCGTCTTCATTAAGCGGACTGATGTCTACTAAAATCGATCGCTCAGTGGGTTCATATTTCTTTTGAAATTCATCCGGAAGTTCATAAGTAGATACATAGTATTTTTTTATAACACCTTTTTGCTTAGTGCCATCAGGGAATTCGATACTCACAATTCTTCCTATCTCTACCTTATCTGCTTCTTTTTGATTGAAATAAGCTTGAATACGTAGGTCCTGAGGTTGGTGTATAGTCATTACTTCATCCCCTTTATAACAAACTTCATTTTCTTTAACGCTAATTCTCCCTATTAACCCATCAGTTGGTGCTACATACAGCTTCCTTTGACTCCCTCCACCACCGGTCCAGGCAGAACTACTGTAGTCTTTTTTTAATTGTGAAAGTTGATCTATATGGCGAATCAGAAACCTGATTTCTTCTTTTACTAATTCAAGATCATCTTCAGTTGTCCCAATTGCCCGCTGTTGATCATCAAAGGAGTTTCTTGTTATGGCAGCAAGAGTAATCAGCTCTCTGATCTTTTCGAGTTCGAACCGTTGAGTTTCCAGTCTTTCTTCCAGAATTGAACGCTCTGTTCTCTTTTCATTTAATTGGCGGGTAAGCCCAAATATCTCCCGATTAACTCGTTCCCGGTTAGCAATTATATTTGCATAAGTAGCTCCGTCATTCTCAAAATACTGATTGGTGTATGAAAACAGAGTATCTCCTTTTTGAATACTTGCTCCTTCTTCAATTTGTAATCCATTCAGGCGAATATCATCAGTGAAATGAACTTCAAGTTTATCCATCGTAACCATTCCATCAATCTCAATAACCGCGATCCCTTTGTACAACTTAAAGCTCCCGTATAATGCTATAATCACAAGCAGAAGGATAAATAATACCCGGTCTGTATTGAGCTTCTTTTTCTTTTTTTCAGGCTCTTTGAGGTGACGAATCGTTGCATTTCCTTGTTTAAAGCTGAATTGTTCCATTATTCAACCTCCTCAAAGGCACTCAACATCACTGGCGATGTATATTCCAGATAATGTGTTATTTCGTTATCGGGAAGCAGTACATTCATTTTCACAAGTATCTGCATCATTTGTTTACTAAGTGATATTTCTTCAATCTTCAGCGATAGTAAGTCGTCCTGAAGTAGTGATGCATCAGTAGCTGGTAATTCAGAATTCATACTCTGTTTATGAATCTGTTGAACTCTGAATTTTTCCTCTAAAATTTTAGTAGTAGAAATGATATTAGTTAGCTGTTTCTCTTTGTACACGTATTCCTGATACAGCACCAGTAATTCCTTTTTCAGATTAGCGACTAAATAGAGATGTTCTTCCTCAATTTTCTTATTGGCCAGTTGGTATTTCTGCTTCTTTAAACCCGTAGTTCTGTGAACAGGTACTGAAATACTTACTCCTGCAGACACAAAATCTCTTCTGGATTCCACAAAGCTAACCTGATGATTATAATTCAGAGAAGCTTTAATGATTACTTCTTCTGCCCAAAAAACTGGCTCCTTGTTAATTCTTTTTTGCGCATCTATACTCGATTCTAAAAACTGACTTTGATCGATATCATTAAGGATTTCAGCAATGGAAATAGAAGGAATTTCGATTTCTTCATCCCCCGAAAAAATCAAAGGATTTCCGAATATGGAGATGAAAGCCTGATTCGATTGAGAAATATTCTTCGTCTGGAAAGAAACTTCATTTCGCCGTTTTTCAAGTTCCAGCACCTCCTGATTGGTGAAATAACCTTCTTTTCTGAGCGAACTGAACAACCTCTGTTTTGTTTTGAGTAATTCTTCCCTTGATAGATACACATCTAACAGTAGGTTGTCGTAGAGATATGCTGTTAATGAATACTGAGCATAATATGCTCTGGCCTTTGATTCTTTTTCAGAGTTGATCGCTTCTAATCTGGCTATTAGATCTAGTTGATCCGCTTTCGATTGATTTTGATACCAACCTCCTTTCAACAAGTTCCAGCTCAAACCTGCCTTATAAAAAGTCTGAGCATTGTTCTCTGTTAAATCAGCTTCTATAAATCCTTCCCCAAATCGATGCTGTGCTGATGCATTAAAGGATAAGCCATAATCATTTCGATAGATTTCGGACTCAACGTTATATTCATTGACTATTAACTGACTTTTTTCTGAAGCTCCGAAGTCGAGTATTTCTCTTATTAATTCTTGTCCTGATATTTCAGTCTGAATCAGAGCAGAGAATAAAATGGTTATAATAATCCGGTTCATGATGTATGTTTTTATTCAAACATAAACCGGAATAAGATGCTACATGAGATTCTTCGATGAAATGCAGAATGCTGTCGGTGAAAGGAATTTCAAGACCGATTAACCTTAGAGCATATTCAGTTTACTCAGTAAGGTCTCTTTGTTCCCGCGACTAATTGGGATGATCTCCTCAGCAATCAGGATACTGTTATCCTCAATATCTACAATCTTGTTTAAGTTGATGATATAAGAACGATGGACTTTCAAAAAAACAGACCCGGGTAGTTTCTCTTCTATCTTCTTTAAAGTGATATGAACCGTATGCTTTTTGTCTTCTGTTTTAATTTGTACATAATCGCCCTTAGCCTCGATAACCTGAATATCATCAAAGTTTAGCTTAACCAGCCTGGAGTTGATATTTACAAAGATCGAATCTGCCTTAACCTCTTCAGCAGAGTTTGATTTTTTAGTTTTCAGTTTATCCAAAGCCTTAAGAAAACGAGGCATTGTTATGGGCTTAACTAAATAGTCAATCACATTGTATTCAAAAGCCTCAAGAGCGAAACTGGTATCTGTCGTAGTCATAATTACATCAGGTAGCTCAGAAACCGATTTTACAAACTCGGCTCCTGTTAATTCGGGCATATGGATGTCCAAAAAAATAAAATCCAGATCAGTATTTTGAATAAAAGACAATGCGTCAGCAGGGTTTTCAAACTCACTTAGTACCTTAACAGAGCCCGTTTTTTCACAGAGTTTTTTAAGCGCCATTCTTGCGGTTTGTTCATCATCAATGATTATGCAATTCATATCATATTCTCCAGCTCAGTTGCTGATTTTTTCAATTCTGAAGTTAGATATCCAACTTCACTTTCAAATTTAGTCCAACTATCAAAAGATTTAGTTTTAGCTGTATATTCAAGGTTTTCAGACAATTCATCAATAGATAAAATTCCAAATGTTCGGATTTTAGTCCTTAAAGCATGAATCGTTTCAGCTATTTTTTTAAAATCTTGATTCTTAACAGCGTCAAGTAAAACATCAATTTGGTCAGGGACTTCTTTAAGAAACACCTTTACCATTTCTCTCTTAAAATCTTCATCTCCATCCGAAAGTTCATCCAGATAACTAAGATCAAGTGAAGAATCGTTTTCTTTTACCGATGTTCCTTTAATCATGCTTTCAAGATCATCTTCTTTGATAGGTTTCAGATAAAAGTGATCGGTATCAATTTTCAATTTTGATTGTAAAGATGGAGATAATTTGCTTCCGCTCACATAGTATACTTCTATAAACCCTGAGTAATCTGGTTCTTTTCCAGGTACGTAACAGTCTCTTATCAATATGGAATCGCCTGATATGTTCAGTGAATCCAGTTCATCCAGCGATTCCATAATAGTAACACTAGAGAGGCCCATTTTTTTTATTAGCCTTTTAAAGGCTAGCCGGTCAAATTCACTATCGTCTATATAAATAATCTCCATACTAGGTTGCCAGCTCACTGATATCCCAATAATGTTTCATGGTAGAAAGCATCTCCAGAAAGTCGCTGTATCTAACCGGCTTAACCATGTACCCTGCTGCTTGCCTTTCAAACCCTTTTAATTTATCAGAAGGATGTTTTGAGGTAGTCATTATAACAACCGGAATCATTTTAAGAACTTTGTCTTCCTTTACTTTTTCTAAAAACTCGAACCCATCCATAATCGGCATATTCAAATCAAGTAATATAAGACCAGGTAAATTATCCTGATTTTCCATTAGCCAGGCTAGTCCTTCCTTTCCGTTTATTTTCGAAACCAAAGTATTTTCAAACCCAAGCTTTTGGAAGGCCCTTTCTACTTTTTTTATTTCCAGCGCACTGTCTTCAAGAAGTAAAACTGATCTCTGATTTTTCATATGTTTCATTTTTTGGAAGGGTAAAGAAAAAAGTCACTCCTTTTTCTGTATTATTTTTGAACCAAATTTTCTGTCCATTATTCTCAATAATTTTTTTCACAATAGATAAGCCAATACCGGTAGAATCTTCATTTTTGTTATTGGCTTTTGCAAACAGATCAAACACATTCTCTCCAATTTCTTCAGAAATACCCTGCCCATTGTCTGAAATGCTGAAATGCCATTTTCCTTTTTCCGGGTGACAATTAATTTCTATCAATCCCGACTCGCTATCCATAAATCTAATCGCATTTGAAATCAGGTTTTGGAAAACCTGAGTTAATTGAATCCTGTTAAATAGAACAGTAGGTAACTTTTCCTGAGTCTTTATACTAATGTGTTCCGGAACATCCAGATTATTAATGCAGGTTTGTACCAATTCATTACAGTCTATTTTTTCATCCAGTTCCTGTTGACCAGAGGTAGTTGAGTAGGTGAGAATACCTTCAATCAGTTCATCCATTTTCTCGACATTATCGATAATCAGATTAAGCGTCTTTTCGCCTTCTTCATCAAGTTTATCACCATAATCTTCAATCACCCATTCACTTAACGAACTTATGGCTCGGAGTGGAGCTTTTAAATCATGAGAAACAACATGAGCGAATTCCTGAAGCTGATCGTTAACAACTTTAAGTTCGTTCAAGAGCCTTTCTCTCTTTTCTTCCTCCTTTTTCTTTTCTGTGATATCTCTTGCTATCGTTTGAATCGCTTTCTTGTTGTTATAGATAACAGGACTGGAGGTCACCTCAATTATTTTACGATTGTTTTTAAATGTAATAATCTCAAATTCAATGGATGGAACCTTCTTACCCTCTTGTAGTAATCTTAACCGATTCTCAAATTCAGGTTTCAATTCTCGGGTAGACAAATCTATCAGATCTTTCCCTAGTATTTGATCTAATGTCTCAGCTTCATATAATTCTAATCCAGCAGGATTGAGATAAACGATTCTTCCCTTTTCTGTAATCTGGATAGCTTCGGGCTGATTATCTACCAACTTATGCCAACGTTCTTCACTATTTCGTAGTAATCTTTCAGCTTCTTCTTTTTGTTTATTTACAATTGCATTACTAAGCTGAGTTGAAACCATATTAGCAATAGTTGTTAAAGTCTCTAGGTGTTCCTGGGTATAAAAATTCTTTTCCGGATGTTCGGAATCAATCACCCCTATTACTTTATTGCCTTCAATAATTGGAACGCATAATTCGGAATATCTCACATTATCATCTACAATATATTCCGGATCATTAGAAGTATCATCTACTATTACAGGAGCTCCGATTTTAGCAACACGGCCTACAACCCCTTTTCCTATTGGAATGGAAATAGGATCCAATATTTCGTCCTCCTCTGCTTTTTTGGGTCCATAAGCAGCAAGCTGATGCAATAATTGGGTTTCTTCATCCAGGATATACACTATACAATCCTCAAAACCGAGTTTTTCAATGGTATTCTTAGCAATTTCCCATGCAACTTCTTCAAGAGTAGTTTTACCTAAAAGGTTAATTGCTAAATCATTAACGGCTTTTAGTAACCGCTCCGATTTTTTTTTCTCCGTGATATCTCTCACAAACGAACTGAAGAAATAGACTCCATCAATTTTATTTGGGATGATGGTTAATTCGACAGGAAATTCAATCCCGGTAGCATTAATGGCGGTAATTTCAATACGTTGGTTTAATACCGGACCTTCTCCTGTATTTAAAAAGTGCTTCATCCCTCGTTCATGAGCTTCCCGGTATTTTTGTGGGATGATGGTTTCGGAAAGACGTTTGCCTAATGCCCGTTGCTTACTCCATCCAAAAGTAATCTCTGCTTGTTTATTCCATTCTGTTATGATCCCTTTTTCATTAATTACTATAACTGCGTCTAGCGCAGAATCAATAACAGACTGAAGTTTGGTTTCGCTTTCTGATAATAGATGTTCTACAGAGCGTAATTTAGTAACTGGTCTTGCTACTCCAAAAAAGCCTTTCGGATTGCCCCCTTCATCTTTATATAAATTCGTAGTCTGGCCTACCCATACTTCATTACCAGAGCTCGTTTTAATAGGAAATTCAAAATAATCTGATAACCTCTGGTTACTAAGAACTTCTTTAAAGTGATTGCGTGTGTCTTTTTGTTTGCTTTCACTTACAAAATCAGTGAAATGTCTTCCTATGATCTGATCAGATTCTAATCCCAATAAGCGCTCCATAAAGTGATTTACAAACGTAAATTCACCTTTAAGAGAACAAAAGAACATGATGTCTCCGGAGATATTTGCTATGTGCTCAAAAGATTTCAAACTGAATAATGATAAGTAAAAAGTACTATCACTTTTACTTAGTTATCTATAAAGATTTTTAAAGCTTCATAATTCGCATGAAGATCACTATCTCCTTATCTTTACTGCCATGAAAAAAGTGGCATTTGAAACCCTCGGCTGTAAGCTCAATTTCTCAGAGACTTCCTCTATGCGGAGAGATTTTGAGAATGAAGGATTTGAACTCGGTGAGTTCAATGAAGAGGCAGATGTGTATGTGATTAATACCTGTTCGGTCACGATGGATGCGAATAGTGCTTGCCGAAAGACTGTACGTCAGGCGCTTCGCCGAAATCCGGATGCTTTTGTTGCAGTGGTTGGATGTTATGCTCAGTTAGAACCGGAAGAAATCGCTCAGATTGATGGTGTGGATGTGGTTCTGGGTGCAAAAGATAAATTTAAGCTGCTGGATCTGTTTGATGAATTTGTAAAGCAGGAAAAAACCATCATTCACACTTCAGATGTAAATGAAGCCGTCGATTTTCACCATGCTTTTTCCTCAGATGACCGTACACGCGCGTTTCTGAAAGTGCAGGATGGATGTAATTATAAATGCTCCTTCTGTACCATTCCCCTTGCTCGTGGTGAAAGTAGAAGTCCAAAGATTTCTACGGTGGTTAGAAATGCTGAACTACTGGTTGAAGAAGGATTCAAAGAAGTAATTATTACCGGGGTTAATTCCGGCGACTTCGGTTATGGAACCGATGAAGATTTTTATCAGCTTCTGCAGGCCCTTGAACATGTAGACGGACTCGAGCGACTAAGGGTCTCCTCTATCGAACCGAATCTATTACATGAAGATATTATTCGCTTTGCTGCAACTTCAACCAAGCTACAACCACATTTTCATATTCCGCTTCAAAGTGGTTCTGATGAAATGCTAAAGATTATGAAGCGCCGCTACCGATCTGATTTATATCGTGGTCGCGTTGAGTTGATCAGAGAATTAATGCCCGATGCCTGTATCGGTGTGGATGTGATTACCGGTCACCCAGGAGAAACGGAAGAGTTATTTCAGAAATCCTTTGATTTTATTGATTCAATGAATATTTCTTATCTGCATGTGTTTACCTATTCCGAGCGACCGAACACGCATGCACTCACATTGAAACCTGTAATTCACAAGCAGGAACGTAAGAAGCGAACGTATAAGCTTCGCAGACTTTCAAAAAAGAAACGTTTTGCTTTTGACCAGCAATTTGTTGGTCAAACAAGACCCGCTTTGTTTGAAGAAGAAAACAAAGAAGGACTTATGTTTGGCTGGACGGATAACTATGTCCGGATTGCAATTCCTTTCAATCACCGACTAACGAATACTATTCAACAGATTGAGATTGGTGAATATTCGCAGGATGGTTTTCATCATGGGAAATTAGATGGTGAAATAGTAGAACAGGAACGGGCTATTGAAGAGCTATTGATTTAACGACTGTCATTTCGAATCCCTTGCGGATAAGAAATCTAAAAATTTCGCTAAAAATAAATTGCTAGATTTCTCCCTTTGGTCGAAATGACAACAATAAAAAATGATGTCTGAAACTAATCCACAAAATTTAATCGAAAGAGCCCAAAAATTGCTGAAACAGCAAAGTGATTTATTTGGCCCTTTCAATGTGGATATTGTGTCAACTACTCCTGATTCAGAAAAATCACCAGCTTCTGTTAATGTTCAGGTTAACCCGATGAGTAATAAACCTGAAGTCAATGAAGACCCTGAAATTTATCAACCTGATGAAGAAGCAAAACCTAAGAGTAAACTTGAACTGATTTCCCAAAGTTCTACTCTGGAAGAGCTAAGAGCACTCTGTGAACAAGCAGAGGAACTCAGAACCGATCTTGAAAATACGAATCTGGTATTTGGAGTTGGTAACCCGAGTGCGGACCTCATGATCATTGGCGAAGCTCCCGGAATGAATGAAGATGTACAGGGAGAACCCTTTGTTGGCCAGGCCGGCCAATTGCTCGATAAGATTATGAAAGCCATAGACTTCGACCGATCAGATATCTATATCGCTAATATTTTAAAGCACCGTCCGCCGAATAATAGAGATCCAAAACCGGAAGAACGTGAACGAAGCCTCCCATACCTTCTTCGTCAAATTGAATTGGTTAATCCTAAACTTATACTATGCGTTGGAAGAGTTTCTGCTACCACTCTACTGGGCAAAGATGATTCTTTAAAAAACTTACGTAAGAAATTTCATCCGTTTCTCGAGCGCGAATTAATGGCTACCTATCACCCTGCGGCTCTTCTTCGAAACGAAAAGTGGAAACGTCCAACCTGGGAAGATGTTCAAATGCTTCGCGACCGTTATAACGCGCTTGGTGGTAAGCCTTAGGATGTGGATAACTTGTGGACAATATTTCAAAAATTGTGGGTTCTCAACATTTCCTTGTTAATAAGTTTTGCGACAATTGAACGAATAATATGTTAGTTTTTGGCAAATCTATCTGTCTCTTTTTATAAATTTATATGTCTCCAAAAGACTCTTCAAACATAAAAAAACTAGCTTATTCTGATCAGGAAAGAATTCTTCAACAAGAAGGTAGAATTCCACCTCAAGCAGTTGAAGTTGAAGAATCTATCTTAGGTGCTATGCTTATTGAAAATGCCGCAGCTAATATTGCACTTCAAATGCTTAAGGTCGATGACTTTTATCATAAAGCAAATCGCATAATTTTTGAAACACTATCGAATCTTTATGAGAGAGATAATCCTTTAGATTTACTTACTGTTGAGCATGAGCTAAGAGGACAAGGTCTTTTAGATCAGGTTGGAGGTACTTCATATCTTTCCGACTTAACAAGAAAAGTTAGCAGTTCAGCAAATATTGAGTACCACTCTCAAATTGTAGTAGAACAAGCAATTAAAAGAAGCCTAATTCTTAGATGTAATGGGATTATAAAGGAATCCTATGATTCTAGTTCTGATGCTTATGATGTATTAAATGAAGCCGAGCATTTGATATTTGAACTGGCAAATCAGAAAACTAAAAACAGTTCCATTCCTGTTTCTGAGATATTAAAGGATACCCTTGCCTATCTGGAAGATATGCGAGGAAAAAAATATGGCTTAACAGGTGTCCCATCTGGACTTGCCGTTGATCAAATGACTGCAGGCTGGCAAAATGGCGACCTAGTCATTATTGCTGCAAGGCCTTCTATGGGTAAAACTGCTTTTGTTTTAACCGCTGCCCGGAATGCCGCAATGCATCCTGATGAAAATCTTCGAACTCCGGTTGCTATATTTTCACTGGAAATGTCAAATCAGTCGTTGGTGCAAAGACTTCTTACCATGGAAGCCCGGGTTCGTGCTGATGAAGCCCGAAAAGGAACTTTGAATGATGATAGTTTTAAGGAATTAATAGAGGCAGCAGGTCGACTTTTTACCGCAGATCTATTTATTGATGATACGCCTGCGATTACGTTGATGGAACTCAGAACAAAGTGTCGAAGGTTAAAAAGCGATCATAACATTGGATTAATAGTAGTCGATTATCTTCAACTGATGCAGGGTTCTTCTAAAGATTCCGGAAATCGCGAGCAGGAAATTGCCTCGATCTCCCGTGGCCTGAAATCACTTGCAAAAGAACTCGATGTTCCTGTGATTGCTTTATCTCAGTTGAGTCGTGCTGTGGAGCAGCGTGGCGGAGATAAACGTCCACAGTTGAGTGATCTGCGCGAATCCGGTTCCATTGAGCAAGATGCGGATATTGTGATGTTCCTTTACCGACCTGAATACTATGGAATCACCACAACTGCCGAAGGTCAGTCTACGGCCGGACTTGCCGAAGTAATTATCGGGAAGCAACGTAATGGCCCGGTTGGAAGTAAAATGCATTACTTCGTTAAAGATTACGCACGTTTTGAAAATCTGACTTCTGCTGAAGGAGCGAATCCTCAGCTTGGAGGTGCTTCCAATGATTTGGTTGAAGCGAACTTCACTCCGCAGCAAGACTCACCGACCATGCCTCATAATCCAGCTCCTGATGACGAAGACGCTCCGTTTTAGCCTGGTTTTGCTGTTTAGCTTTTTCTTCCTGATCGAAGTCAAAGCTCAGGTTCTCCCCTATGCCAAAGAAGTAGTTCAAAAATTAAGCTCTGAAGACTTCATAGGACGTGGATATGTAGAAAAGGGAGATAAAATCGCAGCCGAATTTATACGGGATGAATATAAACGGCTGGGACTTCTCTCCTACACTAAAGACTACTTCCAGAAGTTCGATATCTCAGTAAATACCTTTCCAAAAGAGATTAAGCTGGAAATAAACGGACAAAAATTGAATGCCGGATATGATTATCTGGTTAGTCCCGAATCTCCATCAGTTAAAGGAACTTTTGATGTTGTTCCTCTTTCCATTGAGGAAATAATGAGCGACCAGCTACTTGGAGCGAAGCTTAGATCATCTGCCGGGAAATTCATTGTTACTGATAGCTATAACAAAGAAGATTTTGACAAAGAACAGCTGGAGCGTATTCAGGGAGTGATCGGTTTTCTGAAATATCATCCGAATAATCCGGCAGCAGGCACCATTGAGCTCACATCTGAAAAACTAACCTGGCACGGAGCTCAGCAACAATATCCAAAACCCTCTTTTACTGTATTCGCGGATAGTGTGGATATTCCGATCACTAAAATTAAAGTCGACCTTAAACCTAAGCTTGAAAAGAAATACGAAACCCAGAATGTAGTCGGATACATTGAAGGCGAGAACCAGGATTCACTAATCGTAATCATGGCTCATTATGATCATTTTGGCAAAATGGGCGGTGCCCTTTTCCCGGGAGCTAATGATAATGCCAGCGGTACCGCAATGCTGATGAGTTTGGCGAGACATTTCTCGGAAATCAAGCCTCCCTTCAATATGGCTTTTATTGCCTTTGGAGGAGAAGAAATCGGGTTATTGGGATCAAAATATTTTGTTGAAAATCCACTCTTTGATCTCTCCAGGGTGAAATTCTTACTTAATTTTGATCTCGCCGGGACCGGAGATGAGGGTATTCAAGTAGTGAATGGTTCGGTGTACAGAGACCAATTTGATCAGCTTTCTAAAATCAACGAAGAACAGGAATTATTACCTCAGGTTAAAATCCGCGGAGCAGCTTGCAACAGCGATCATTGTGCCTTTGATGAAGTCGGTGTACCAGGCTTCTATATTTATACCTTAGGTGGAATAAGAGCCTACCACGATGTCTACGACCGCTACGAAACCCTCCCCTTTACTGAGTTCAAGGATTATTTTACATTGATGGTTGAATTCATTTCTAACCTTTGATTATCCCATGATACCAGAAGTAGACACCTTTATAGAAAAAGCCAGGCTCTGGAAAGATGAACTCATTGAGTCACGAAGAATTGTTCTAGAATGTGGGTTGACTGAAGAAGTAAAATGGTATCAGCCCTGCTACACGTTTAATGGAAATAATGTGGTTATCCTCAGCTGCTTTAAAAAGTATTATGCACTCAGCTTTTTTAAGGGTGCATTGCTGGACGATCCAACAGGAATTTTAGTTCAACCTACCGAAAACATGCAAGCCGGTCGACAAATTCGGTTTACCGATGTATCTCAGATACTCGAACAGGAAGCGCAGATTAAAGCTATAATTAATAGTGCAATCGAAGTAGAGAAAAAAGGCCTTAAAGTTGATTTCAAGGATACTTCGGAATATAAAGTCCCTCAGGAATTACTGAACAAGTTCGAAGAAGATCCCAACTACAAAAAAGCTTTTTATGCCTTAACTCCCGGTCGACAACGCGGCTATCTCCTCCATTTCTCAGGTGCAAAGCAATCCTCTACCCGAGCTGCAAGAATTGAACGCTGTGAGGATAAAATCTATGCCGGCAAAGGGTTTAATGAGAGGTAATTTTAAAACAAAAATTATTTCCAAACAGGTTAAATAATTCACTTAGTTTTGTAGACTCATTGAGAAATCGATAGCAAAAGCAACCCAAAATAAAGCTATAACAGCTGACAATAAGATTCCCATAAGTAGCAAAGTTAATCGATTACTATATTTAGCCAATGTAATATTACTCCATACAGCATTAGTGTCATATAGAGAGTCGGTTCCATAACCACTGAGCCAAGATTTAAGTGAAATTCCACCTTGTTTTTTTTGGCGTTTAAAATCTTTCTTTGCCTGCATATCCATATCATCTTCAGTACCAATTACCTTTGTTATAGATCCACTTTTAAGCCCATTTTCTCCAGTAATTTCAATCTCAATCGTATACTTCCTTCTCTGACTATCAAAAATCGCTATTAAAATAAAACAGACAAAACTTGCAAAACCTGCCAAATAGGCAAAATTTAGATAATTCTCTTCTGTAATAAATAAATATGTAATCCCCATAAGTGCAACACAAACAATTCTACCCGATGCTGTAACCAAAAAAGGAGGTGTTCTTTCTACCATCCAAGTCCATTTTTTGAATCTTCCGAATATCTTTACAACAAGTACTCCAAATGTCGCTACTAAAAAACCTGCTATTGCAACTGTATTAGCAAGAAACCCATACTGTTGAATATCCATATCTTCTAAAAATTTAATTGTATTGAGTTTTTTCCAGGTAAACTTATAACTGCGTTATTATCCCATTGAATTGTACTTCCATATGCTCCTCCATCTACACCAAATATGTAAGTACCCGATTGCAAAACACTTGAAATAGGTGTTGTAGGAGACCCAAAATAGTTTCTTGATAATCTATACGCTCCAGACCAAAAAACTCTTAACCCAGATGTTTTTGTTATTACTTTAAAATTACAACCCGGTGTGGCTTTTGGAGGACGACCTTTAGTAGGTGGGATTCTTAATGTTTTGTTTCCCGGCCCTCCTGAGTTATCACCGTTTTGATTTCGAAAAAAATTAACTCTTGTGGCCAAAAACTTAGAAGCACCTTCTTTGAAAAGTTGAACAGCATTATCTCGACGAACAAATCTTAAATTAATTGATGGTGAAATAGATTTGAAAAAACTTAAATAATGAAAGTATAACTCATCCCATATATATATTCGATTCTTACTCAGGTTACTTATAAAAGCATTAAAATCCCATCCAAGAAAGTATGAAAGAGATACAGGAATAAGATTTCCATTTACTTCTATTGTGGGGCAGCTTTCATTAATACGCTCTAAAAAAAGAATATCTGCCTTAAAAGCATCAGAGTTTTCCTCAATATCGAAAAGCGTGATTTCATCATACTCTTGATAAATACTTCCTTCTTCAAAAATTCTATTTATGACATTTTGAGCGTACTCATAATCCTGTTCAGAATATTCAGCCATGATCAATTTATTTTCTGATAAAAATTAAATGAAATAAAAACAAGTAACTATTTCAAACTAAATATCCTTCTTTTGCTTCTCCTAGTTCAAGCGTCCGCTTGGACAACCATCTCCTCGAAAAGCTTATCAAACTTCCGGTACTGCCGACTCCACTCCAGATGCTTATTGATATTCTGAAGGGAAGCTTTTGGTAATGGCTTGGTTACTCCCATCAACAAATCTTTCATGAATTTGAAGAGCTCATCTTCGTTTTCGTATAAAACAGGAGCGTGAAGTAAAGGGTCGTGGAGTGACTCAGGAATCAATTCAGGATAATGCAAACTCTTGGGTACGAGAGGGTGACATCCACAATAAATAGCCTCCATAATCGACACACAGAAAAACTCATAGGTAGCCGTAGAAACTACAATATCTCCGGAATGAAGAAGTTTGCTGTACGCTTCTTTATTATCCACATAACCAAAGTGGGTAATCTGCTGACCAAACCGTTTCCAGGCTTTTTGAAATTCTTCCGGTTTTTCATGTTTGGTATCCCCTGCCAGAATTAAATCGAAGGTTAGATCAATATCGTTCAACCGGTTTAATACCCGAAAAAACATGGCAGGATTGCGATCGAATTGCCAGCGCTGATTCCAAACAATCACCGGGCGGTCATTTTTCTTACGAGTATCCGGTTGTTCATCAAAATGTTTTAAATCTAACCCCGGATGCATCACAATGCTTTTCTGGCGTATCTGATCAACGGTATTGTAATGCTTGTCATCGGGAAAATTATCGAGGAAATCCGGAAGTGCTTCCAGCAGATCATCCAGATGAAACTGAGACGGAAACAATAGTTTGTCTGCGGTTAACATACTCAGATAGTTGATATAGCAGTAGGTCATATCACGGGTTTCCCCTTCTGGTATCGGACGAGTGAACTGGTTGTCATGCATATACATGATCTTCGGTGTATGAGCAAACCTTGGATTATTCAGTGCTAAGAAAGCAGGGAGATTGGTCATGCTACTGGTTAGCAAAAGATCGATGTCTTCTTTGACCTCGCTGGTAAGTTGTGCCAGGGTCACGGAATCGCCATGCATTCGCCACTTCCATCCCTTATAATTCAACTTTATGGGAATGATATTGTGACTAGAGTGCTTTTCTAAGCCCTGCAAAAAAGCTTTATGCGAGCCGCTGTAAAATGGTTCAATGGCGAGTATGTTCATATTTGGAAGGAAACCATCATTAAAACTTATTCCTTTATAAAAAAGCCATCCGTTGTTAGTGTTTGTAGTTAATGGTTAATGGTTATTTGTTATTGGAAAACTATTAACCAATAACAAATAACCAACTCAACGAAACCGTGATTGAATTTCGTCCAGAGAAAGATACACGATTGTTGGTTTTTTTAAAGGATCAAGATATGGCTGTTCACAGGCGAATAATTGGTCGACCAAACTCTCCATTTCCAGCTCCGTCATTTTCTTTCCCCTTGGGATCGCAGCTTTAGCAGCGAAAGCGATTGCGAGTCGGTCCCGGGCTTCCAGATTCAGTTTCTGACCCAATTCCTGATACTGATGCAGCATCGAAACCAGCACTTCCTGCTCGTTTCCGATCTCAATATCAGCAGGAACTCCATTGATCATGGCCGTATTTCCGCTCAACATCTGCACTGAGAAACCCATTTGTTGGATAATCGGATGAAGTTCTTTTAGTAGAGTATAATCAGAGGCAGATAACTCCAGCGTTTGGGCGAACAATAACTGTTGAGTACTTGGCAGAGCTGAATTCGTAGCACTTAATGCTTTTTCAAAAATGATTCGTTTGTGAGCCAGATGCTGATCTATCATACATAAACCGGTTCGGGTCTGCGTAATGATGTAGGTATTATGAAGCTGCCAGAAAGTTTTATCTACCGGAACTTCTTCAGATTGATTCCCAAAATCATTCCTGAAAGAATCAGGGGCTTCCGGTGAAGCTGATCTCCCATATAACTTTTCGGAAAACTCATCCCCTCTGCCTTTTGCCGGATTGATATTGATCCGGGATGGAATATGGTATTCAAAATCCCTGCTACTTCTTGGCTTTGCGGCAGGAGTATTAAATGAAAAACCGGAATCAAATCCTTTGGTAGATTCATCACTTAAAAAAGAATCCTCTTCCCGTGGAATATTCGGTACCTGAAAATGATTGTTCAGGGCTCGGTTAACTACCGATCGAGCCAGCTGAATAATGCTCCGCTCATCCTCAAATTTGATCTCCATTTTTGCGGGATGCACATTAACATCAATTTTAGCAGGATCGATGTCAAAGAAGAGCGCATAAAATGGATACTCGTTATTGCGGGTCCATGCATCATACAAACTCAAAATCACATGAGTCAAATACCGATGCTGAAAAGGTCTTCCATTCACAAATAGGAACTGCTCTCCTCTGCTTTTCTTTGCCAGCTTTGGATCAGAAGCAAAGCCATTAATCTTCACATAGCTCGTTTCTTCCTCAAATTCAATCAAACTGGCTTTGTATGGAGCTCCAAAAATCTGAGTTATTCTGTCTTTCAAAGACTGGATCGGGAAATTATAAATCGTTTCTCCGTCGGCTATCACTTCAAATCCAATACCGGTGTTAGCCAGAGCAGCGTATTGAACGGAACGCAAAATATGTCGGAGTTCAGTGACATCTGTTTTCAAAAACTGTCGGCGGGCGGGAACATTAAAGAATAAATTTCGAACCGAAATCGAAGTCCCGTTATCTGTTGCTGCAGGTTTGATATCCCGCTCTTCACCACCCCACACTTCAAATTCCCAGCCGTTATCATCTTCGGCTCGTTTCGACTTCACCATCACCTGAGAAACCGATGCAATAGAAGCCATTGCCTCTCCCCTGAAACCCATGGTCTTTATTTTGAAAAGATCATCAATCGAATTAATCTTGGAAGTAGCATGGCGCTCAAAGCAAAGTGGAAGGTCATCTGCGCTCATTCCACATCCATTGTCTATTACCTGTATGAGCGTTCTTCCGGCATTTTCAATCACTATTTTGATGTGATCTGCTCCGGCATCAATCGCGTTGTCCAACAGTTCTTTAACCACAGAAGCCGGACGTTGGATCACTTCACCAGCTGCAATTTTGTTGCTGATTTCAGGGGGTAACTGATGTATGACTGAGGTGCGCTCTTGCGTCTCGCTCAACGAATAAATCCAATTTTAAAGTGATATGATATAAACAACCAAAGCCAGCAGAAGTGCTAGTCCCAACACTCTGATATTTTGTTTTGGTTGAACCCGATTGTGCGTTTGAAACTTAATCCGCCTTTTTCTGCGGTTGTCTTCCCGCTCTTCTTTCTCGGGATCGTGGTACCGAAATGGTAAGTCAAATTTCCTGATTTTGGGCCTATAGCCGAACATGGGTCTAAGCATGGTATCCGGGGTTTGTTAACCGTTATAGAAACCAACGGAGCTTTTCCGCCAATCGTACATCAATATAAGAATTAGGAATAAAAGAATTAGGAATTGGGCGAGCTTTTCTGAATTCCTTAATCTTTTATTCCTAATTGATAATTCTTAATTGAAACATTCCTAATTCCCTCTCTTTTTTCGTAGTTTCCAAGCCTGAAATTTAACAAACTAACATTCATTCAGAGTACACATGTCCGACGATAAAGCGAAGATTATTTACACCTACACCGACGAAGCCCCTGCCCTTGCTACCCACTCTTTTTTACCTGTGATTGAAGCCTTTTCAAAAGCAGCAGGAGTTAAAGTCGAAACCCGTGATATTTCGTTGGCCGGACGTGTAATCGCGAACTTCCCGGATTATCTGACCGAAGAACAAAAAGAAGCAGATGCTCTGGCTGAGTTGGGTGATTTAGCCAAAACTCCGGAAGCGAACATTATTAAATTGCCGAATATCAGTGCTTCTGTACCTCAGCTAACAGCTACCATCAAGGAATTGCAAGCCAAAGGGTATGCATTACCTGATTATCCTGAGGAGCCGAAAGATGACACTGAAAGAGAAATTAAGTCTCGGTACGATAAGGTAAAAGGAAGTGCAGTAAATCCGGTTCTTAGAGAAGGAAATTCAGATCGAAGAGCTCCTAAAGCGGTAAAAGAATACGCCCGAAAGAACCCACATTCTATGGGCGATTGGAGTTCTGATTCCAAATCACATGTTTCTACTATGAATTCTGGTGATTTCCGTTCGAATGAAAAATCTGTGACCGTTGAAAGGGCTACTACTGCCCGAATCGAACATGTCGATGAAGGCGGAAACGTAACCGTTTTAAAAGAACGTGTACCTCTGCAAGCCGGTGAAATTATTGATGGAACCTTTATGAGCAAAGATGCTCTCGTTAAGTTTCTGAATGAGCAGGTTGAAGATGCAAAGCAATCAGGTGTGTTATTTTCACTCCATATGAAGGCTACTATGATGAAGGTGTCCGACCCGATTATTTTTGGCCATGGAGTAAAAGCGTATTTCTCTGAACTTTTTGAAAAGCACGGCGATACCTTTGATGAGTTAGGTGCTGATGTAACCAATGGATTTGGTGATTTACTTTCAAAATTAGATGAACTACCTGCCGATAAAAAATCTGAAATCGAAGCGGATATTAAATCGGCATACGAAAATGGTCCTGACCTGGCAATGGTGAACTCGGACAAAGGAATCACCAACCTACACGTTCCTAGTGATGTGATTATCGACGCTTCCATGCCAGCGATGATCCGAACTTCCGGTTGCATGTGGAATGCAGAAGGCAAAACCCAGGATACCAAAGCCGTAATCCCGGACAGCAGCTATGCAGGTGTTTACCAAACTACGATTGACTTCTGCAAGAAAAATGGCGCCTTTGATCCAACTACTATGGGAAGTGTTCCAAATGTTGGATTGATGGCCCAAAAGGCGGAAGAATATGGCTCACATGACAAAACCTTCGAAATCTCAGCTCCGGGAACGGTTCGTATTGTAACCGACTCAGGTGACACGTTAATGGATCATGAAGTTCAAACTGGCGACATCTGGAGAGCTTGTCAGGTTAAAGATGCTCCCGTTCAGGATTGGGTTAAACTGGCCGTAAACCGCGCTAAGGATACTGGATCACCTGCAGTATTCTGGTTAGACAAAACACGAGCCCATGATGCCGAACTGATCAAAAAAGTAAATACTTATCTTGAAGATCATGATACCAACGGACTCGAAATTCATATTATGAACCCGGTTGACGCGACCCAGTTCTCCTTAGACAGAATCAAAGAAGGAAAAGATACTATTTCTGTAACCGGAAACGTGCTGCGTGATTACCTCACTGACCTCTTCCCTATTCTGGAGCTTGGAACCAGTGCCAAAATGCTTTCCATTGTTCCTTTAATGAATGGTGGCGGATTGTTTGAAACCGGTGCCGGGGGATCTGCTCCTAAACACGTTCAGCAGTTTGTAGCTGAAAATTATCTTCGCTGGGATTCTCTGGGTGAGTTCCTTGCACTGGCGGTTTCCTTAGAGCATCTTTCTAAAACCTTCGACAATCCAAAAGCGAAAGTGCTTGGAGAAACATTGGATGATGCGACTTCCAAATTCTTGCAGAACGATAAGTCCCCTGCTCGCCGACTCGGACAAATTGATAACCGTGGCTCTCATTTCTATTTAGCGATGTATTGGGCAGAAGCACTGGCCAATCAGGATGAAGATGAAGATCTAAAAAATCTTTTTGCTCCTGTCTATAAGTCACTGGCTGAGAATGAGTCAACAATTAATGAAGAGCTGATTAGCGTTCAAGGTTCTCCTGTCGATATCGACGGTTACTACCGCGTAGACCGTAACAAAGTTGATGTAGCAATGAGGCCTAGTGAAACGTTAAATAGAATTTTAGATGGGGTTTGATAATGGAACGGAAAATTGTTCTTTTCTTGAGTCTATTTCTAATACTTTCATGTATTAAACAGCCTGATCAACAATTAATAGCGCAACGAATACAGGAGTTTGACACAGCGTACAAAACCGGAGATGTAGAGAAATTGGATGAGATGATCTCATTTGATTACCTGCATACAAATCCATCTGGAAATATAGTTACGCGTGAAAATTGGTTAAACTGGAATATTTCGAGAGCAAGAGCTATTGAATCAGGCGAGTTGGTCATTAGTGCGTATGAGACTTCTGAGTTGAATATCAGAATAAAAAATCAGTATACAGTTGTTGCAAGCGGTGTTAACTATGCTTCCGGAACAGATAAAGGCGAACCATTTGAAACCAAAGTTCGATTTACTCATGTATGGGTTCTTGAAGATGGTTTATGGAAGCGAGCTGTATTTCATGATTCTTATCTAGATTAGCTGCTTAATGTGGGATCGAATCAAAGCTGATTTTTCAAATTGGGAAGCTAAAAATCCAATTGAAAACACATTCATTAACAACTGCATTTTCAATGCAGATTCTTTGTATGAATCGGTAGCTTTTGTCCTTTCTAATAAGATTTCTACTCACCTTTTGATTGTTCAAGATTGGATTCAGTTATTCAATAAGGCTTACAACAATTCCGACTATTTAAGAACTTCATTAGAACAAGATCTTCAGGCAATCTTAGATAGAGATTTTGCATGTACTCGTATATCTGACCCTCTCCTACACTATAATGGTTTTCATGGGTTACAACTTCAACGGTTGGCCAACTATTTCTTTAAGAATGGAATCTATGCGACTTCTTCATTGATTCATGATAGAATGATAAGCTGTTGTTCAATGGATATTCATCCTGCTGTCCCGGTTGGCTTGGGTACCGTAATAGATCATGGAATTGGAGTTGTAATAGGTGAGACAGCACGTATAGGAAATAACGTTTTTATGTACCACAATGTAACACTTGGAAGTAATGGAACCATTGGTGGTGATCGTCACCCTACCATTGAAGATGATGTTCTTTTAGGCTCAAACACTTCTATACTAGGCAACATTACTATTGGTAAAGGCTCTGCTGTTGCAGCAGGAAGCATAGTTACGAAATCAGTTCCTCCCGAGGTTTTGGTCGCAGGAAATCCTGCCAAAGAAATAGGACCTGCTAAAGAATTTCAAAAGAAAGGACATTAATCATCGTCTAATCAATGCCTTAATTTCACAATAGCATCCCTCCCGTCCCTTTAGTAGCTTCGGTTTTGTTTAACTAACTCCTCATTTATGTCTTTTCTAAGAAGGACTTCACTCTTACTTTTCTTTGGAATTCTTGTCTTTGGCTTTTCACAAAGCTGTAGTCAATCAAATCCTGAACCCCCTACTGCTTTCGAAAATCCCCCCGATTGGGCTAAAGAAGCCATTTGGTATCAGATTTTTGTAGAACGCTTCAGAAACGGTGATTCATCCAATGATCCAACTGTACACGATATTCAAGGTGCTTACCCCGGAATGGTACCTGAAGGTTGGCAAACAACTCCATGGACTCACGACTGGTATAAAGATGATCCGTACTTCGCTAATCTTTCTGATATCCGGGATTTCTTTGGCAATGAGCTGAATTATTTTGGGCAAAAGGCACAACTTCGGAGATACGGAGGTGACTTACAGGGAGTACTTGACAAAATGGATTATCTCGAGGATTTAGGGATTACAGCGGTGTACTTCAATCCATTGAATGATGCCCCTTCCCTTCACAAATACGATGCTCGTAACTGGCACCATATCGATCGGAATTTTGGCCCTACCCCGGAAAAAGATGAGGAGTTAATTGCTTCGGAAGATCCCATTGATCCGAATACCTGGACATGGACAGGAGCTGACAAACTCTTTCTGAAGGTGATTGAAGAATTTCATAAAAGAGACATCAAAGTAATTATGGATTTCTCGTGGAATCATACAGGTATCGAGTTCTGGGCATGGAAGGATGTTCTGGAAAAAGGAGAGAATTCAGAATATGCGGATTGGTATTGGATAGATGAGTTCGATGATCCTGCTACCGAAGAAAATGAATTTGAGTATACCGGCTGGGCTGGAGTTCGGTCTCTTCCGGAGATTAAAGAAACTGTTCGACAAGATCACAGTGTATCCGTGGAAGTGTTTGAAGGCGATATTTATAGCGATGAGGTAAAGCAACATATTTTTGATGTAACACGTCGGTGGCTCGATCCAAATGGTGATGGTGATCCTTCTGACGGCGTAGATGGCTTCAGGCTTGATGTAGCCGCAGAAACTCCATTGGGATTCTGGCGCCAATTCAGAAAAATGGTTCGTGACATTAATCCCGACACCTATTTTCTGGGGGAAATATGGTGGCGACAATTCCCTGATCATTTACTTGATCCTGAACCAGTCGTTCGAGGCGATATTTTTGATGCTCCAATGAACTACCGATGGTATCGCGCGACCAGACACTTTTTCAATCAATCCCCGGATAAAATCGCAGTTAGTGAATATGTAGATAGTCTTGAGTCCTTCAAAGAAAACCTGCGTCCACAAAGTAATTACGCTATGATGAACTTAACGGCGAGTCATGATGTCCCCCGCTTCGGCACTTCCATCTACAATAAGAATAAGTACAAGTACCAGGCCAAGCCGGACGATAATGCGGATTACAAAATTGATAAACCGGATGAAGAAACCTACACAACTATGAAGCTGATTTTAGTACAACAGTTTACATATATAGGCGCACCACAGATTTGGGCCGGAGACGAAATGGCTATGTGGGGAGCTGACGATCCTTCTACCCGAAAACCGTTAATCTGGAAAGATTATAAGTTTGAGGATGAAACTACACACCCAAATGGGTTATCAAGACCAACTAACGAAGTTAAACTCAATGATGAATGGTTTAGTTTGTATAAGCAGCTCATAAGTATCAGAAAAGAACATCCTGTTCTTTCAACAGGTGATTTTGAATATCTGATTACAGATGATATAAATGAAATTCTTACATACAGCCGATATAATGAACATAGTGAAGTGATAGCAGTCTTCAATACCGGAAATGATGAACAGGAAATCGAGATTCCAAAAAAATTCAAAACTGAATACTCTAATCTCTTAAATGACTTTCAAAAGATTGAAACTGAAAGTATTATATCGATTCGCTTACCAGGCAGATCAGCTGCTATACTTGCAACCAATTAGACTCTCCTATTATGTATACTTATCGAATAATTAAACTGGTTTTATTGATAATAATCCTCCCAGTAGGATTATTTGCACAGGAAGAAACTGTTAAAGTTGAAGTACTTTCTAAAACTTCTTCCAGCTGGGATGGAGCAGAAATTGAAGCCTACCCTTCCGGAAAACCTGAAATTACCATCTCCAGAATTACAATGCCGGTTGGTTTTGAACTACCGGTTCACAAACATACAACTCCACTAGGAGGAATGATTCTTGAAGGTGAATTAACAGTTACCAAAGAAAACGGAGAATCGAAAGTCTTTAAAGCTGGCGACCCTATTGTGGAAGTAATGAACACATGGCATGCTGGGAAAAATACAGGAGAAGTACCAACAGTATTAATTGCCTTCTATATAGGTGAACAAGATACTCCTTTGAGTATCAACCAATAACAAGCGTTATTCGAACATATCAATAATAACACGAGCAGCGGGCTTAGGATCAAAATCTTCTTCAAATAATAACGGCCACTCATTCTGGTTGTCCCAGAAATCTCTCAGCCATGTGTCATCATCTTTCACTCCCCACCAGGTAATTCCAAACTGTGATTCTTCAGGAAGACTTTTGTAGAAGCTAAATATAAATTGAGCCCTGTCAGTAAATCTCTGATCCAGTTCTGAAGTATATGAAGTTTCAGAAGCATCCGGATTGACTCTGATATCCAATTCTGAATAGTGAATTTTCAATCCCCTTGAAACCACTTTATTTGTAGCCGCACTGATATTCGATTCAGAAGGCCAGTTGTAGCTTATATGCATCTGAAACCCAATCCCATCAATAGGTACACCACGTTCAAGGAAATCATCAGTTAGTTCGAGAACCGCATCAAGTTTTGAGCCATTGGCGGCCATATTATAATCGTTGTAAAATAACAGGGCGTCGGGATCAGCTTCTCTTGCCCATCTGAATACTTTTTCAATGTAGTCATCCCCCATTCTTTGCCTGAACACACTATTTCTCATCGGATTTCCTGATCCATCTTCGAATGCTTCGTTTACTACATCCCAGCTGGCTACTTTACCTTTGTATCGCCCAACTACATCTTTTACATAATTCTCAATCAGTGCCTCGAACTCCGTATCTGTACCATCAAAACTATTCATCCAATTCGGATAAGCACTATGCCACAACAAAGCATGTCCATGAACCCGGATATCTGATGCATTTGCAAAATCAACGATAGCATCAACCACTTCATAGTTAATCGAATTCGGGTTATTGTACATTGGACTCATCTTCATCTCATACTCCGCAGATATACTGCTCGATTCCTCCCTCAGCAAATCAATGTAGGATCGGTTATTCAGATGAACGCGTTGAATTGCATATCCAACCGGAAAAGTTGGAGAGTTCCTTAAACTTTGTTCCAGCATTTCTTCTCCCCCATTTCCTGTGCCTGAATCCTTACAGGAGAAAAAACACACAGTTAATATGAAAAAGTAAACAACACTCTTTGATTTGATCATACTTCCGTTTTTCTACTAATGATGATAATTATCCAAGTTTCATTCAGTGATATCGAATTTCATGGATTATTTAGTTCTTCGTATTCCACTTCAAAATCGAACCACTCACCCAAATAATCTTTGAGCTCAAAATACAAACGATCCATTTCTTCAAGTTCATCCGGTTGGGCTTTTACCAGCTCTATTCTTTGTTTGTCTTTCGTTATAATTTCCAGAGTAAACCATTCTTTGTTAATTAATCCCCTTTCAACTAACGCCTGACCTGAATCAAAATTAGAAAACAAAAACCGATCAATTTCATCAAAAGAGATATTCCTTCTTTTAATTCTGAGATAGCTAAAAATACGCAGATACTGAGTTAATGAATAAGTATCAGAACTAAACTCGTAGTCGTTTCTTGTGAATACTTTAATCAGAATGGCTACGGCAAATATCCAGAGAAATAAAGCGAAGAAAACCCCAAGCAATAAACAAGCGAATAATGCCATAAAATCCAGTAAGGTAAAACTGGCTTCCACACTTACTGAAATGATTGGAGGGTTTTTTTGAAGTTTATAGCGCATCTAAGAATATAGAAACTCTATACCTGAATCACTCCGGTTTTAAAATCTTCTATTTCAGGATTAAGATTGGCACACTTTAATGCATTCGAAATTCGATTTCTGGTTTCCAAAGGGTGAATAATTCCATCTACCCAAAGTCTGGATGCAGCATAACGAACATTCGTTTGTTTATTGTAGCTATCGGTAATCTCTTTCATCAATTCAGCTTGTTTTTCTTCACTCACTTCCTCTCCTTTCTTTTTCATGGAAGCAATTTTAATCTGAAGCAAAGTTTTTGCAGCTGATGCCCCACTCATTACCGCAATATTCGCTGTTGGCCAAGCATACATAAATCGCGGATCATACGCACGACCACACATTGCGTAATTCCCGGCTCCATAGCTGTTTCCAATCACTATAGTAATTTTTGGGACAGTAGAGTTTGCCATCGCATTCACCATTTTTGCCCCATCTTTGATGATGCCTCCATGCTCGCTTCTTTTTCCTATCATAAAACCAGTCACATCCTGTAAAAAAACCAAGGGTATCTTCTTCTGGTTACAGTTCATGATAAAACGAGCTGCTTTGTCCGCACTATCGGAATAAATTACTCCACCAATCTGCATCTCTCCTTGTTTAGTTTTGTTGATAGTACGTTGATTGGCTACAATCCCAACACTCCAGCCATCTATCCGGGCATAGCCGGTTATCAAAGACTGACCATATCCCTTTTTGAATTCTGTAAAACTATCTTCATCAATAATGCATTCCAGAATCTCATTCATATCATAAGGAGATGTTCTTGATTCAGGCAGAATATCGTAGACATCTGATGCAGGTCTTGCCGGATCTTTAGGTTCAGACCGGTTAAAACCTGCTTTGTCAAACGGTCCCAGTTTATCAACTAAATCCCGGATGGTGTCAAGACATTCTTCATCGTCTTTCATCTTGTAGTCCGTAACGCCGCTAATTTCGGTATGGGTGGTAGCGCCACCTAAGGTTTCATTGTCTACTGATTCCCCGATTGCAGCTTTCACCAAATAACTTCCTGCAAGGAAAACACTGCCAGTTCCATCTACGATTAAAGCCTCATCGCTCATAATGGGCAAATATGCGCCCCCGGCTACACAACTCCCCATGATAGCCGCAATTTGGGGGATTCCTTTTGCAGAGATTACTGCGTTGTTTCGAAACATTCTTCCAAAGTGTTCTTTATCTGGAAATATCTCATCTTGCATTGGAAGAAAAACTCCCGCTGAGTCTACCAGGTAAATCAGTGGAATATGGTTTTCGATGGCAATTTCCTGTGCTCTCAGATTCTTTTTTGCTGTGATGGGGAACCACGCTCCTGCTTTTACGGTAGCATCATTGGCTACAATCATACAGGTTCTTCCGCTTACTTCTCCTATCCCGGTAACTACTCCACCGCCGGGACATCCTCCAACTTCCTCGTACATTTCATATCCGGCCCAGAGCCCTAGTTCATAAAAATCTGAATCCTTATCAACCAATTTTTTGATTCTTTCCCGGGCAGTAAGTTTTCCTTTACTATGTTCTTTTTCGATTCTGGAAGTACCTCCCCCCAACTTAATCTGCTCTTCCTGATTATTTAATTCTTTAATTAATTCATTTAACCAATTCTTTGGTTTTGTGTCCATAGGTAAGAATTCAATGTTTTTGTATACTAGCGTTCAACTATATTTCGTTGAAAATAGAAATTTTAGAGATCGATTACTTAATTCCTCATCGATCTTCGAACTCAATCTTTCTTACAATGCAAAAAAGACTCTTTTTAATCATCGGTTTTTTAGTGATTTCGGCCCCTCTACTTCTGGCTCAGCGTTCTAACCGGGTCAGTTACGTGAACCTTATTAATCGTGCAAACGCTCCGCAAATATTCATCGATGATATTTTACTACCCACTGAAGACGGGAAAGCAAATCTATCGCTTATATTTCGTTTTGACAACGACTTCCTTCCCTATAAGAAGATCTCTGTTAGTGACGATATTACCGCTCCAGAGGGTATGCAATATTATACTATAGCGAGGCTTAACTCTGAAATATATAAAGGCAAAGCCGGACGAAGATCTTCAAATCTGGAAACTGCTACACGAGATTTTTGGATTGATACACTCTATACGAAAACCTTTGATGAGACTGAATCGAAAAGTTTGTACGCTTCTGGCTCCTTAACAAACACCCTTAATCCAGGACTTTATAACTATGTACTTCAGCTTAGTCTGATGGAGAGCACTGAAGAAAGAAACTCAAACCGTCAAAATATTCATATTTGGGATTGGGATAAAAAACCATTTGGAGAGATTTATCTTATCAAAGAAAAGACTAAAGATGATAAGCTGGTCTTAATGAATATGGACGATAACGTGCTCTTTGGGAAAGATTTTATGATGCTGGTCAGAATCCCTAACTATTCTAACGAAAACGATTACAATATAACGATCTCCAAAGCGCGAACCGGTCGCCGTGATACTACAAAGGCAGAAACTGTATATAGTGCTGAGTTAGCCAATCAAGAAGTGATGAAGGGAATCATTCCTCAACTCACAAATGGAAAAGAGCCTGCGATAACCTATAAGAATTCCGAGAATGGGTATGACTATATATTAGTATCTATTCCAAACTCCGGCTTCGAAAACGCAGCTTATATTGTGGAAGTGACTTCTCCGGATCAGGACAAACCCGTTGCAAAAAGTTTCTTCAAATCCTACTGGAGGGATATGCCTGCCAGTCTTTTAAACCTGGATGTAGCAATCGATAATATGAAGTTCATTGTTTCTGAAGCTGAGTTAAAGCGATTGAAATCTGGTGACGGGAAGGAAAAAGAGCAAAAATTCCGAGCCTTCTGGGAGAGTAAAGATCCAACCCCAAATACAGTCTATAACGAATTAATGGCAGAGTATTTTCGTCGGGTTGATTTCGCTTTCAAAGAGTATAGAAATCCAGGAAACCTTAATGGGCACGAAACAGATCAGGGTGAAGTGTATATAAAATATGGCCCTCCTACGAAGAAAGATCGACGTTTCCCTACCAATGGAGAAGTAGTTGAAGTCTGGACTTACCCTAATCGTACTTTTGTATTCCAAAAAACAACAGGGTTTGGAGATTTTGTATTAAAGGCTACAGATTAGGACTATTATTTCGAGCTGATTGCCCTTACTTTAGCGCTAGAAAAAAAGAAGTGCATGAAACCTGTCATCGGGATAAGTATTGGCGACATCAACGGAGTTGGACCTGAGATAATCCTCAAAGCTATTGGGAAGATTGATCTGGAAGCATCCTCTCCCCTCATTATTGCTCCAAAACAAGTACTGGATTACCATGCCAAGCAACTCAAGCTGAGAATTCATATCAACCGTTGTGAATTTATTGATCAGATTGATCCTGGTTTTATTAATCTGTTGGATATGCCGGTAGAAGACCTCAAAATTGTTCCTGGAAATAAGAGTACCCAAAGTGGTGAAATTGCCATGCAATCTATCGAACTTGGAATTGAATTGGCATCCATTGAAGTGACTCAGGCATTAGTGACGGCCCCGATCTCTAAAGAGGCGGTAAACCTTGCTGGCTATAAAATCCCCGGCCATACCGAATTCCTTGCCCAAAAAACGGATACCGATGAGGTCTTAATGATGTTGGTAAGCGAAGCACTTCGAGTTGCATTGGTTACCGCTCACATCCCAATCTCAGCAGTTTCAAAAACTATTTCGAAAGAATTAATTCTCAGAAAACTTGGGATTCTGGATCAAAGCCTGAAGAAGGATTTTGGAATCCCTTCCCCAAAAATAGCCGTCTTTGGATTGAATCCTCATGCAGGCGATGGTGGAGTAATTGGTAAAGAAGAAATCGAAGTAATCATACCCACACTGAAAAAAGCTCAGTCTTCCGGCATAAATGCAGAAGGACCTTTCCCAGCCGATGGATTCTTTGGTCAACGCCTGGATAAAGAATTTGATGCTATCCTTGCTATGTACCACGATCAGGGACTGGTTCCTTTCAAACTCCTATCTTTTGGGAAAGGAGTAAATTTCACGGCTGGGCTTCCCATCATCAGAACTTCACCCGATCACGGTACAGCCTTCAATATTGCAGGAAAAGGATCGGCCAATCCCTCTTCTTTCATTCAGGCCTATGAGTTAGCCGTTCAACTTGCTAAGAAAAGATATGAACCCTGAGCGAAAAGAAATATATACCTCCCTTGCTCCTCTTTACGACACTTTAATGGGAGATGTGGATTATGAATCATGGGCAGATTTCATTGATGAGATCATGCAAACTCATCATTTCGATCCTATTGAGATTCTGGAGCTGGCGTGTGGTACTGGTTCGCTTGCACTTTCTTTAGCGGAACTCGAATGCTATACCATTACTGCCACCGATCTTTCTCCCTCAATGGTGGACGTGGCACGGGGAAAAGCCGCGGAGTTTGAATCCGATGTTAATTTCTTTCCTATGAATTATCTGAACATTAATCTTCAAAAAAAATTCGATTGTATCTACACGGTTTTCGATAGCGTGAACTATCTGAAGAAGAAATCTGAGGTAAAACTATTTCTGGAAAATTCTTACAAAATCCTGAAACCCGGGGGATTATTGATTTTTGATTTTTCTACCCCAAAAAACTCACTCCAATCGGTAGACTACCTAAATAATGAAGAAGGCGATGCTGGAAGGTTTCGATACCTAAGAAGCAGTCGTTATGATGCCAAAGAGAAAATCCACTATAATGAATTTGAAATTGATGAGCTTGATGAACAAACCGGAAAAGTGATTAATACTTTTCGGGAAGTTCATACACAACGGGCATATTCTCTCAACGAAATGCTGTTAATTGTGGAACAAACCCCCTATCATCAGGTTGCTAAATATGATGGCTTTGATTTGATTGACGCCGATGAAAACAGTGCACGCGTAACCATGGTACTAAAATGTCAGACACAGCAGTAATAGAACTTAGAAATGTTTCCCTTAGCTACGAGCACAGACCTGTTCTCAAGAATGTGAATTTCAAGCTCAACAATGGAGAATTTTGCTACTTGATTGGCCCAACCGGAATTGGAAAAAGTTCTTTTCTGAAATTGCTTTATCGGGATGTAGTGCCTGACGAAGGAAGTGTTCGGGTAACTGATTTCCCTGTTAATAAAATTAGTATGAAGCAGGTGCCTATACTTCGCCGAAGAATGGGAATCGTTTTTCAGGATTTTCAGCTTCTTCAGGATCGTGATGTATACGATAATGTAGCTTTTGCGCTACAGGTAACTGGTGAAAAACCAAAATTCATCAAACAGCGGGTATTAGAGGTTTTAGGGATGGTAGGATTGAGCCACAGAAGAAAAAACATGCCCAGTGACCTTTCTGGTGGAGAACAACAGCGAGTAGTAATTGCTCGCGCTCTGGCTAATGAACCGCGTATTCTTCTTGCCGATGAACCAACCGGAAATCTAGACCCTAAAGCCACTCAGGATATTATGAATATCCTGAAATTGATAAATAACCGGGGCACAGCAGTTCTTTTAGTTACCCATGACTACGCCGTTGTGAAGAAATACCCTTACAGAACGGTGCGACTTATTGATGGGAAAGTTCAGGATCTTGCATGGAAAGGCGATAAGTTGGTTCCATTGAAAAAAGAACCGGTTTAGGTATTTTGATTCATCTTTATGATGAACAAACAGAAATACACTTCTTTAATCCGAAACCGCGCCCTCGAACTGGGCTTTGATGCCTGCGGTTTTGCCAAAGCGGAACGGTTAGATACCGAAGCCGAAAGACTGGCCAAATGGTTGGATGAAGATCGGCATGGAACTATGGACTGGATGGCAAATAACTTTGAAAAAAGAGTAGATCCTACCCTATTGGTTCCAGATTCAAAAACGGTAGTTTCTCTTCTTGCCAGTTATCATCACCCAAAACATAACACCCAAGTTGGAATAACTGATCAACCACTGATTGCCAAATATGCTCAGGGACGGGATTATCACAAAGTGCTGAAAAAGAAACTAAAAGAGCTTTTCAATTTTACTTCTGATTTAGTCGGTGGAATTGAAGGACGGTTTTTTACCGATTCTGCCCCTGTTCTTGATAAAGCCTGGGCAGTAAAAGCCGGGCTCGGCTGGGTTGGTAAAAACTCCAATATCCTGAACAGAAATATTGGTTCCTGGTTTTTTATTGCGGAGATGGTTATTGATCTGGAAACAGAATATGATTCTCCAACCACCGATCATTGCGGAACGTGTACCGCTTGTTTAGATGCCTGCCCTACAAATGCCATCTATGAGCCGTATAAAGTCGATGCAACCAAATGCATCTCCTACCTCACCATAGAGCACAAAGGCGCTATAGACGAGCAATATCATACCGATATCCAGAACTGGGTATTTGGCTGCGATATCTGTCAGGATGTGTGCCCCTGGAACAGCAAAGCGAAGTTAGCCCAATTATTTGATCTTCATCCAAAAGAAAGAGTTCTGAACGCTAATTTTGAAGGACTGACTGAATCTGAGTTCGATTCATTGTTTGAAGGAAGTGCCGTCCGGAGAACGAGGTTTGAAGGGTTTTCCCGGAATCTGGAGATTGTGAAGGGGAATCTCTCTTAGTAATAGTTGTCTTCAGGAATCGGTTTTGACTTAACGCTGTACTTAGCGGAAATGATTATTCAACTGTCGTACTGTTTAAGAATCAGATTCAGTTTTTCTTTGTATGTGCGACTTAACTTCAACTCATTTCCATCGTTCATTGTAACGATGTATTCGCCATGGAAATAAGATTCCATTGATTCTATTTCCTCGATATTCACGATATATGATTTATGAATTCGAATGTACCGTTCAGGATCTAATTCACTTTCGATTTCTTTCATTGAATAATTAACAAGCTCCCAGCTTTTATCCTTCAAATGTAGCTTTAAATATGCCCCTTCGCTTTCCATCCACATAATTTGGTCGACAGATATGAATGATATCTTCCCTTTTTTCTTGACAGATATTTTTTTTAAAAAGCTTCTTTTTTCTCTTACCTGAAGTATATCAACGACTTTCTGTATTGCTTGCAGAGAAATTTCATTCCCGCTTTTATTTTCATCTGCAACCCTATCGAGCATTTTGTTAAATCGATCTTCACTAAATGGTTTTAAGATGTAATCAATAGCGTTCTCTTCAAATGCTTCTATCGCATATTCTTTATAAGCTGTAATAAAAACTATGTGTGAACTGTTATTTTCTAATTGACTTACAAGATCAATTCCGTTTAGTTCAGGCATTTCTATATCCAGAAGTAGTAAACCAGGACTCCTTGCTTTAATCATTTCCAAGGCTTCTTTTCCATTGCTACATTCAGAGATCAAAAAGAATCGTTTATCCTTCTCCAGATACACACGGATAACATCCCGGGCTGGTTTTTCGTCGTCGGCAATTATTACGGTTATTTGTTTTTTGTTATTCACTGATTATTTCCGATGATCTTGAAAAGGGAATTTCTAATTCAGTAACCACCCCTTCTAATTTTGAATGATTTTGAATTCGAAATAAAAAATCTTCCCTATATAGTTTTTTCAATCTGCTCTTTACATTACGGATGCCGATACCTTCTTGAATAACTTCTTCCTTTAGAAATGGTCCTTCATTAAATAGGAAAATATGAAGCCGCTTATTTTTTTGAAAAATCTTAAGCTCTATGGTCTTTGCTTTAGCGCTTTTTGCTATTCCGTATTTAATAGCATTCTCAATTAAAGGCTGGAGAATGAGGTTCGGAACTTTAAAAGGTAAACAATCAGTATCGATTTTTTTCTTTAGTTCAATCCGACCTTTAAATCGTGTTGATTCTATATCCATGTATAAATCAAAAAACTCAAGTTCTTTCTCTAAACTCACTAACTGATGTTCTTCAAAATCCAAAGTACGACGAAGAAACCCCCCGAGCTTGGTAGTAATATTAATTGAGGTGTTATGTTCTCCAACAAGCGTTAATGAAGAGATTGTATTTAACGTGTTGAATAAAAAATGAGGATTTAGCTGTAATTTTAATGCTTGAAGCTGTGCCTGTGTTAGTTGAGATTTCAACTGGTTATTTTTTAATTTTTCCAGTGCAAGATTTAATTGATTATTCTTCTGTATTGAATAAGCATGGACAACCACCAACACCATTTGAACAAGTACAAAAATCAAAAAATCGTTGGTAAATCTTGAGAAAAGATAGGGAGCGTACTCGGAAAAAGAAGCCGTGCTCAAATCCAGATATCCATATACAGCAAACATATAGAAGAGTGTAATATTACTTAACAGCATTACAAGTACTACCCCTAAAATGAAGTATCTAATAATCACTTTAAGCCAATCTTCCTGGCTGAATGGATACTTATTTACCATATACAACATTAATGGACTTGCGACCATCCATAAATACCATATTGGTAACTGGGCAACGAAAAGGTTTACCCAATTGGGATCATTACCATTCTTTAGGCTGTTCGAATAAAGCTGACTACTGATAATCACAGCAAAGAAGGTCCAGAAACAAAAAAGGAAAACCCATTGTTTTAAGGAGATTGATAAATATGTCTTTAGTAAACTCATTAAAAATATTTTCCGAAAATAAAGACGTTTGTTTGTTTCTAATAACTGATTGAAGTATACCGCTCTTTCTCATTCTCAAAACGGCCTTTTTTATAACTAAACCGGTGCCAACTTATAAATGCTCAAATAAGTCCTTTTGATTAACAAAAAAAGCCTCATCGTGATTTTTTGATATCAGAATAAAAGAACCAGTGATAGTTTTCAATAAGTAAACCATAACAACTACTTATTGATGAATTCTTACACTAAACTTTTTTACTCTACATTGATTGTATTCTCATTTCTTTGGGTTCCAAAAGTAAATGCTCAGGCTTTAACCCCAAATGACATACTTGCTGCCTGGGATCTTATGACTGAAATGGTACTAGAATCTGCTAAACTGATGCCTGCAGAGGGATACTCTTTCACCCCAAATGATGAATTAAGGAATTTCGCTAATCAAATAAACCATACTGCTGCTTCTAATGTAGGATTTGGAGCATCTGTAAATGCGGGAATACCAGAATTTGAAATTCCGGATCGTTCGAATCCACCTCAGAAAAAAGAAGAAGTTATTTCCTTTCTGGAAAACTCATTTAAATATTACCGCTGTGGACTCGAAAGTCTAACCCAAGACGATCTTGAATCAACAGTTCCATGGGGAAGGCTCGGCAATCAAACTCAAATTAGCAGATTGAAAGCAATACTAATCGTTATGAGCCACCTACAGAGAGAACATGGTAAAACTATGATGTATTTACGAGCTCAGGGTATCACCCCTCCTCCTTCCGGCAGTTTTTCCTTTTAATTCTATTCACAAAATCATATTTCACATGAAAAGCCTATTAATTCTGTTCTCTTTCATATTATTCGTTGCTTGTACTAGTAAACAAAGTCCACCTCCAACCGAACCTTCGTTCCAGCGGGTAATTCCCGGAGATGAATCCTTAGTAACCGAAAGAATTAAAACTCATAGGGTAACATACACGAAACCCGGAGCTTCTATGCTGTATGTAATGGAAGAAATTGAGAAGAACGGTATCAAGATTTTTGAGCTTGATATATACTTTGGTGCAGATGAGACCCGTACTCCTGACCGTATTTTTATTGATAAAGAAACTCTAGGCTATGCTGGCAGAGTATTAAGGTTTGATGCATACCACATAGACGTAGAATTTAATGAAGGTATTTTTCAAGGTAATCTTACACCCACTGAAGGCTCCGATTATACTCCTGTCATTTATAACAAAGAATATCCGCATAATGCTTTTGAACCCGCTGTAATTAATTATTTCATTACTGCGCTCCCTTTAAAAGAAGGATACAAAGCTTCCATACCCGTGTTTGATCTTAATAATGGATCAGAGATGTTCTGGAGTAATATCGAGGTACTTGGAAAAGAAGAAATTACTATCGATGGCATAGCGTATGATACCTGGAAAGTTCTGTCTAAAGGGATTCGAGAGAAAACGATATGGGTAAGCGAAGAACATCCATACGCAATTCAGTTCAAAACCAAAGGAGCCGGTCCTGGAACCTGGAAATTAGCCCCTGAATAGAGGCTTATTAATTGTTTGAGATATCCCACCCATTTAAGAATCAGATTAAAGTATTATGAAGAAAAAGCTATTTCTATTTTTAAAATATTTTTTTGGGATACTTTTATTAGGCTTAATTCTCGTAATGATCTTTTTAACCATAAGATCTGAGATAGTATCTTCAGAGGAAATTATACCCGTTTCATTTGAAATAATTGATTCTACTTATTCCAAAGAAGCCGATAAAATAATTGAGTTAATTTCTGAAATTAGAGACGAATGGAATCTTCCCTCCCTTTCAATTGCTGTTGGTTTTAATAACCAACTTGTGTTCTCTGGAATATCGGGTTATAGTGAAATTGATTCTTCAATACCAGCTTCTTTAAATACTAAATACAGAATTGGAAGTATTTCTAAGCCAATAACCGCTACTGCACTAGCTATTTTGGAGGAGAGAGATAGTATATCATTTTCTGATACTGTACAGAACATACTTCCAACACTTTACTCGCATTCTAAACCAATAACTCTTTTACAACTTGCCACTCATACTTCCGGGATAAAACATTATGAAGAAGGGATTTCTTTTTTCTACAATGAAATAATTAAAAAAAAGCAGTATGAAAGTGTTGAGGAGTCTTTGAATGAGTTTAAAGATAGACCTTTACTATTCCCTCCAGGGACTGATTTTTATTACAGCAGTAATGGTTATAATATTCTTGCAAGAATAATTGAAGAGGTCTCAAATTCAGAATATTTAATTTTTATATCTGAAGAGATTTTAACCAAATCAGATATGCATTCTACTTCCTTAGAGAATTATCCAAACCTATCTCATTCCAATTTAGCTACATTCTATTTACCCTTACCATTCGATCGTTATATTGAGGCACCTGATGTAAACAATAGTAATAAATGGGCTAGCGGTGGGTTTTTATCAACCCCTTCAGACCTTATCAGATTTTCAAATTCACTTCTCAACTACGAACTGTTTTCTAAAGCTCAACTAGATATTATTTTTACCCCATACCCTCTAAAAAATGGAGAATCAAACGAGCAGAATTATGGTATTGGATGGCGAATTGACCCAGTAATTTTGACTGTTAATGATTTGAGAACAGAATTTAAAACTGTTCATCATGGAGGAAATAGTGCTGGAAGTATGACTTTCTTACTAATGTTTCCTGATCAAAAACTTTCTATAGCAATGGCTACTAATACAAACCCTAACAACGCTGGGGAACTGCGAGGTAAAATGTATTCAGTTGCTAAAGTTTTTCTTTCAAAAAAATGAATAACAAAAAGTAAGGTTTTTACCTTCTTTTGAGCTTGCTACTGCTAAAAAACCTAGCTCTTTAAAACCGATCCTTTTTATCAATCAGGGCTTTGTAGAGGAGTTCGCGGGCGCGGAAGATGTGGGCTTTTACGGTGCCGAGCGGAAGATCGAGTTCATCTGCAATTTCATCGTAGCTGAGTTCTTCCATGTGACGTAATTGAATCACTGCTTTGTACTTTTCAGGAAGATTCGCAATGGCATCCTGTACTATAGCCTTTCTCTCTTTTTTAATGATGGGTTCATCGGTTGAAAAGCTTTCATCCGGTAACTGAACCTCCATCTCCCCATCTTTGGTCTTAATGGGATCGTTAATAGAAAACGTTTGTAGTTTTTTCTTTCGGAGATAATCAATGGTATGGTTCGTAGCAATTCTGTACAACCAGGTAGAAAAAGCATACTCATTGCTATAGGTTTGCAGGTTTTTGAACGCTTTAATAAAGACTTCCTGAACCAGGTCTTCCACCATCTCCGTCTCTTTGATCATTTTGCGGATGTGGAAGTAAATCGGTCGGTCATACTTATCTACCAGCTTCTTATAAGAATCCTCATTACCTGTAAGAGCATCAGCAACGAACTTATCGTCTTCTATGCTACTCGCCGAGGCATTCTCGCGTGGTGATGTATTTGTTACGTTATTACTACTATCTGCCATTAACAATCAAAAATTTGTGGCTTAAAATACAAAGCTTAGTGTAAATGAAAATTCTTAATTTCAATCTTTTTCAGCTAACAACATGGCCCCATGTCTGATCCCACCGGTAGAGACTTTTATTTCCGGGATATCATAAAATTTCATAAATCCTTCTAAAATCAAAAGGCCTGTCAGAAAGATGTCTTCCCTCCCTTTCAATAGCTTCGGGCTCAATTCCAGAAGTTGATCATAGGTATGCAGGCTAAAGATTTCGATGCTCTTTGATAACTTTTCACGATCAATGATATGCCCGTTTAAACGTTCATTTTCATACTCATCTAGCTGAATATCTATTGCTGCGAGCGAAGTAGCTGTTCCCGCAACACCGATTGCTGTGACATTCTTTGCAGGTTTGAACTTCGTTTTTCCAAAGAGATATTTTATTTCATCGTTACACTCAAAAATCTCCTCCTGATATGGCGGATTGTGCAACAGGAACCGTTCTTTAAATCGAACGGACCCCATGTCAAAAGAATGGTACTGTTCAAGCCCTTCAACATTTCCCAATGCAAGTTCTGTGCTCCCTCCTCCAATATCCAACACAAATGCATTATGGTTAGCATCCAATTCTAAAACAGAAAGCGCACCCAGAAAAGTGTATTGTGCTTCTTCATCACCACTCAATAACCGGACTTCGTACCCCGTCTCATCTTTTACTTTTTTGATGAAAGTATCCCGGTTTTCCGCATCCCGTACTGCACTTGTCGCCGTCACGATTACTTCCTCTACCTCAGGATACTCTGACTCAATAATTTCTTTGAAGTCTCTCAGGCTTTGGAGAACACGTTCCATACTATCTCTATGTAAGAGCTTAGTATTATCCACTCCCTTCCCTAAGCGAGGGATCCGTTGCTCTTCACGAATCACATTAATATTCCCATCATTTACTTCTGCAATCAGGAGTAATACGGTGTTTGTTCCTATGTCGATGGCTGCTTTCATGCGTTAAATAAAATGGCGATCCATTCCTTTTGCTGGCGGGTATCAATATGCGTTAATCCCTGTAAACTTTCTTGAGAAAGCATGATGTTCTCATCTTCTTCCAGCAAACCAGATAAAAGTAGTTTCCCTCCCGGTTTTAGAAAACCCAGCAACTCAGGAATCAGGTGAATAAGTGCATTGCGATTGATATTCGCCAGAATCACATCATAGGCTGATCCATCCGGGATTACTTCAGTAGATCCCAATTCTACTTCAAAATCTAACACCTGATTCAGTTCCATATTTTCCTCAGCGTTGTCCTTACTCCATTCATCAATATCAAAACCAAAAGCGGAACTTGCGCCTGATTTTAAAGTGGCAATGCCCAGAATTCCTGTTCCTGTACCAGCATCTAACACGGTATCTCCTTCGGTAATAATCTCAGGAATCCATTCAAGAATTAGTCGTGTGGTAGCATGATAACCTGTTCCAAATGCCATTTTAGGGTCAATGAGCAACTCAATAGAATTGGGATCTTTATTTTCAGGAGCCCATGTTGGGCGGACATAAAACTTCCCGATATTCTGCGGTTTGATGGATTGCTCCCAGGTCTCGTTCCAGTTTTGAGGTGAAACCAACTCTTCTTTCAAAATCGAAGCTCCCTCGAAATTGAGTAATATTCGCTCAATTTCTTCTCGTCTAAAATCGTCAAACCGATTTGCCGGAATAGAGGCTATCAGTATATCCTCTTCTTCTTCAAAACCTTCGAAATCCATATCGAACAGCTCTGCAATAAGCAACTCATGGAAGTCATCTTTTAGTGCTATAAAGAGCTGAATGTAGTCCATCAAATGCGATTGTAAATGAGTTCAAGCATCACATCGCCTACAGCTTGTAAGGTTTCTTTCCCTATAATGGGCATATCATCCTGATGGGTGTGCCAATGTTTTGGAAAAACGCTGCTACCACCCTCACTAGAATTATAATGATGGATAATATCAATCACAGGGATATCCGTATTTTCACTTACAATTTTATGATCATCCTGAATGGCCACTCCTCGTTCATTCAAAAAGTAATCTTGATAGCCTTTACCCGCTGCAATTTCCCACAATTCATCTACGAGGTTAGGAGCGTAAGTCATTGAGTAGCTTTCTTTTGGAAACTGAGCATTTTCGGCTCCTACCATATCAAGAAGAATACCAAATCGTGGAGAGTAACCTGGTACAGGAGGGTTCTTAGACCAGAATCTTGATCCTAAAAAGTAATTATCCAGATCACCCTGAGTTCCATAATCCTCCCCATCAAATAATACAATATCTACTCCGAGCGGAGGCGGGTTATCAGCGAAAATTCTGGCTAGCTCTAAAAGTACACCTACTCCACTTCCGCCATCATCAGCCCCTGGGATGTAATCAGCAGTTCTGGCGGTATCTTCATCTGCCCTGGGACGAGTATCCCAATGGGCACAGAGCATAATCCGGTCGGCTTCCGTAGGATTAAATGCCGCAATAATATTCGCCATATTCAATCGGCCGCCCGAATAACCGATTGATGTAAATTCCTGAGAGAATACACTGTTACTACCAGCGTAACTTCTCAATTTGTTTTCGAGATACTTCCTCGTTTCAGTATGACCATAAGTGTTGGGCACACGCGGCCCGAAGTCTACCTGTTTTTGAATAAACGAATAGGCAGAATCCGCCGAGAAAGCAGGAACTGTTCGTCCTTTAGACGAAAACTGAAGTCCCGAATCATCTTCCTGAGTACATGAAATCAGTAACACAAAAAGTATTAAAACGTAAGAAACTCTATTCATCCCGATGTACCATTTGTGCTGAAGATTGATAGACCGGCATCACAATAGAATCCAGAATATTCACATGATCAGGTCGGTTAGCCATAAATACGATGATCTCTGCAATATCCTGGGCAGTAAGAGCTTCCATACCTCTATAAACTGAATCAGCACGTTCGTTATCCCCTTTAAATCTAACATTACTAAACTCAGTTTCTACTAATCCAGGCGATATCATGCTTACCCGAATTTTAGTCCCATGCAGATCTTTTTTTGTTGCTTCGGTTATTGCTTTCACAGCATGTTTTGTAGCAGAATAGACAACTCCACCGGGATAAGCTTCATACCCGGCAATAGAACCTATATTTATCACATGCCCGGAATTTCGTTTAATCATTTTGGGAGTGATCAATCGGATCATTGCTAACAATCCTTTCACATTGGTGTCAATCATCGTATCCCAGTCATCAAAATCACCGGATTGAACCGGATCAACTCCTACAGCAAGACCAGCGTTATTGATGAGGATATCTACTTCCAATGCAAGATTATTTACAAACTCTTTGCAGGCTTCCAGTTCACGAATATCAAACACTTCAAAAGTTACATTTACCACATAGGTCGAGGTCAGGTACTTGCTGAAATCTTCTAGTCGTTCTTTTCTTCTCCCGGTTAGAATCAGGTTACAACCTTGCTCTGCAAGCAATTCAGCTGTGCTTTTTCCAATACCCGAGGTAGCTCCCGTAATAAGTACCGTTTTTCCATTCAGGCGGTTCATGATGAAGTAGTTTTTGTTACAATTCGAACCCGTGTATTATAGCAAATTAGCCAAGAAGTTCCACTAAACGGGCCGCATTCAACAGTTTAGACTCCTGAAAAGAATCCGCCATAAATTGGATTCCATAAGGAAGTCCGTTTGAGTGAGTACCCGCAGGCAAACTGATACCACAGATTCCCGCCAGGTTCGCAGAAATAGTATAAATGTCATTTAAATACATTTGTACAGGGTCATTCTGCTTCTCTCCTATTCCAAAAGCAGTAGTTGGAGCCGTAGGGGTAACGATTACATCCACATTTTTGAATGCGTTGGTAAAATCTTCTTTAATAAGTCTGCGAACTCGTTGAGCTTTACCGTAATAAGCATCGTAGTAACCCGCACTAAGTACATACGTGCCCAACATGATACGCCGCTTTACTTCTACACCGAAGCCCTCTGTGCGGGATTTTTTATATAAACGTGTCAGAGGGGCATCTAACTTAGTGAGTTCTTGTTGCAAAGAAACTAAATCATCGCCTTCTGCGCTTTTTACAGCCTGCTTGAGCGCTTCTTCTTCCGCTTTTAACTCATCCAGCATTTGATCTTTATCTGCCCGATGTCCATACCTTATTCCATCAAAACGAGCCAGATTGCTAGACGCCTCAGCAGTAGCCAAAATATAATAAGTAGCCAGCGCATACTTTGAGTGAGGGAGCTCAATCGGGACTAACTCTGCACCATCAGCTTCCAGCTTATTCAAAATCTCTTTTATACCGGTATTGATCTCAACATCCAGTCCTTCTCCGAAAAGTGCTTCGGGAACACCAATCTTTATATTCTTTTTGGGACTTTGAGCCGCAACCACATAATCATCTTTCTCAACGGAAGAGCAGGTATTATCCCGCTCATCAAAACCGGCTATGGTTTGTAAAACTGTAGCAACATCCTCTACAGAATGCCCAAAAGGACCAATGGAATCGAAAGATGAAGCAAATGCAACTAAACCATAACGAGAAACCCGTCCATAGGTAGGTTTCAATCCCACTACTCCACAATAAGACGCAGGTTGACGGATTGAGCCTCCGGTATCTGATCCCAAAGTAGCATTTGCCATTCCTGCTGCTACTGCAGCAGCACTTCCTCCGGATGACCCCCCGGTAACTTTAGTAGTATCATGGGGATTCTTTGCTGCGCCATATCGACTATATTCATTGGTTGAACCCATTGCAAATTCATCCATGTTTAAGCGGCCAATCAGAATAGCATCTTCAGCATGCAGTCGCTCAATAACTGTAGCATCGTAAACGCTTTCGAAGCCATCTAAGATATTCGACGCACAAGTTACAGGCTTTCCGCGCTCACAAATCACATCTTTGATACCCATAATTGCTCCAACAAGAGCCCCGGCCTCACCTTTTTCCACCTTTTTTTGGATGGCATCAGCTTGCTCAAAAGCCGAGTCAAAATTGAGATAAACGTATGCGTTTACCTCCTCATTTTCAGCTTCAATTTGGGATTTATACCCTTCTACAAGTTCCCTTAATGTAACGTCTCCTGCCAGTACTTTTTTTTTGGCTTCAGCAATCGTCTGTATGGTCAAACCGCCCTCTATTACTTTGAAGTTTTGTTTTCTTCGTGATTTACGGCGTCATCAATGTCTTTGGAACTCTCTTCGATTTCCTTTTTGATGTCTTTTGAGGCTTGTCTGAACTCTTTAATTCCCTGCCCTAATCCTTTGGCTAATTCAGGAATTCTCTTTGCTCCGAAAAATACGAGAACAAAGATCGCGATGATGATAATTTCGGTTGTTCCTATTCCATTAAACATAAAATAATCCTGGTTGGATTTAGTTGATGTATTTGTGCCAAGATAACAATATTTTCGGCACGATTTGAGCTCAAAAAAAATTTAATGAATACTTGAATTTTATCAGGCTCACATGTTTAATGTACCAGATATATTAGACAAAAATTTTAAACCAAAGGTAAAACTATGATTTGGACAGTTGAATTAGCTGCTGCGTTGGACGAAGCTCCTTTTCCGGCTAATAGAGACGAGCTAATTGAATGGGCAGAGCGAAATGGCCTCCCCACTCAGATAATTGTAAATCTCGAAGAGTTAGAAGAGATTGATGAAGGTGAAAACACTATTTACGAGAGTATGGAAGATATTTGGCCTGATTATATCCGAAAAGAGGACTTTTTTCATAACGAAGATGATGAAGGCTTCGACTACGACGACGTATAGCTACGATTTAACATTTTAGAATGAACCAAAAGACTGTGCCATGCGCGGTCTTTGTTTCTTAATTTACTTGAAAACCCTACTCCCCATTTACAAGCTGGCACTTGGTGTAGCATGTATCTTTTTGCTACAGTCCGGCTCTATATCCCCATTATGGGCTCAGACTACAAATTCAGATTCAACCAATGTTGAAGACGTTGTGCGTAGGGTACGCTTCTCTGGGAACGATTTTGTAAAAGACCGTACCTTGGAAAACCTGATCCGAACACGAACAAATCGTGAGTTTTTGGGTATTCCCCGATTCACTCCCTGGTATTTCATCTGGAAAGCAAGTAATGGCCGGTTTGGAGAAGACCCTTCTTACCTGGATCGCCAAATTGTAGAAAATGATATGGAGCGAATTGCTCTTTACTACGAATCACTAGGTTTTCTGAATGTTAAGGTAGATACTACCATTGTAGAATTTCGGGCGGACAAAATTGAGGTCTCATTTATTATCAATGAAGGAGAAGCCTCACGAATGCAATCACTCTCCTATACAGGTTTTCCGGACTTCCCAAATCCTGAAATCAAGCGCCGCTTCTTTATTCAGAGTCCGCTTACCGGTAGAGCGTTAAACGACTCCACCTATCACGTTAACCAGCAATACAATTCTCAGGAACTGAAAAATGAACAATTACGAATTCTCAGCTTTCTGAAAAATAATGGGTATGCATCTGTTGATCGGGATTCGGTAACTGCATTTGTTAAGCAAGACTCAGCAGATGCCTTATTCCTTGACGTACTTTTTAGTATTGAGCCGGGATCAATTTACAAATTCGGCGATCTGGAAGTGAAACTAGCTGATGGAACTCCGCCAGATAATTATAGTGAACTGGATACTCTTTCCGGGGAACCATTTACGGCAGATACAAACAAAATTTTCCTGGCAAAAGAACCAGAAACTGATACCAAGTTTTCGCTCATGAGTGATCAGATTCTTTTTAAACCGGGAGAAACCTACAACGAGGAATTATATCTGCAAACAGTGAAGGAATTTCAAAACCTGGGAATGCTTTATATCCGAAGATTCGGTCAGAATAGAAATGGAGTGCGTCCGGACTTCTCCAAAGAGGAAATACCGGTTTATTTTGATCTGGAAACTATCACGAAACATAGTATTGGCACAGAACTTTTTGGAATGAAGCGCTATGGTTTTGGTACTGGTTTGGGAGTAGATTACTCTAACAATAACGTATTCGGAAAAGCAGAACGTCTAAGTATTGGTGCAAATGCCAGCTTTGAGTATGTTTCTTCAAGCACACTGGAAGAAATTGCTCCTGAGGATACTGTGCAATCTTCGTTATTCAGAAGCTATGAAGTCAGAGGTGAATATTCAGTTCCCAGAATTGCTTTCCCATTTTCTTTTCTTGATAATACCAGATATTTCACCAGTGCTTTAACCAGATATTCTCTCTCTTACAGCCGTTCTGATCAATTACTTTTTGATATCAATTCAGATGTTCGATTTAATTATCAGTATGAAGTCCAACATAATGATCAGTTTTCTTCATTTTTAGATCTTATAGAATTGGATATTGTAGATACGAGCCCGACAGATAGGTTTAATGATTCACTGAGAGCAGAATTTGGAGAAAATTCTCTGGAATACATTCGAATCTTACAAGATTTTGAGCCCCAGATTTCCTCCGTAATCAGGTATACATTCCGAAGCCAGAATACAGATTTGATTAAAAGAAATTACGGATATTTCAGTGAATACTCGATTTCGGCTGGTGGCAATATACCTTATGCTATTGATCGGTTTATAATAACTCCTGATACTTTAGAAAGCACGTTACCTCCTCTATTTGGATTAAGCAACAACGAGCTTACTTACAGTAGATATGTAAAACTAACCGCTGATTACAGAAAGTACTATCCCATCTCAAACAGCGGAGTGTTTGGATGGAGGTTATTTGGAGGAATTGCACATCCTTATGGCAAAAATGAAACTATTCCTCTAAACCGTCGATTTTTCGCTGGTGGAAGTAATGATATAAGAGGTTGGGCTCCATTTCAACTAGGACCTGGAGACATTGCTTCTGACGAAGTAACGATTAACGGTGGGGAAATCAAGCTCGCTGCATTTACCGAAGCCCGCCAGATCTTTCTAAGAGATTTAATTGGTGCTAACTGGCATGCTGCCTGGTTTGTTGATGCCGGTAATATCTGGTACGGACCACGTAACGACTTTAATTCTGCTACCGCAACTAATGACGGAACAAATAGTGAGGCATCTTTAGAAGATGAATTAGAACGAGGCCGTTTCAAACTCGACTCCTTTTATAAACAGATTGCCGTAGGATCCGGATTAGGACTCAGACTGGATTGGGAATATGTTGTAGTTCGCTTTGATTTTGCCTTCCGTGCTCACGACCTTCAGGAAGGTTGGTTTAATAACCCAAAACTATATTTTAGCTTCGGAATCGGGCATTCATTCTAAATACGATATACTGATATGAGTAAAAAACTAAAACGTCTTCGAAATCAAGCCCAGATTGTATTCAATTCCCGGTTTATCAAAAACCTTTCTGCGGCGGAACGCTTTGAATTTCTACAACTTTGCCACCGCAGAACATATAAGGAAGGTGAATATGTTTTTTACCGGAATGATCCGGGTACAGGAATGTATTTTATTGAAGATGGAACAGTAGAACTCACTTTTAATATTGGAGAGGAATCAGATGATCAACAAGATTCTGAAGGCTTTCTTTTGGAAACTTCAGATAGCTTCGGTGCGCTTTCTATTGGATATAACCTCAGAAGAAGATCTTCCGCACGCTGTGTAACCGACTCTACCCTACTTGGGTTCTTTAAACCTGATTTCGAGTTGCTTATGGAGCGGCATCCCCAAATCGCTGTTAAGTTTCTTCAAACACTTTCTAACATAGCGCTCCGTCAACTGGAGCGTGCTACTAATAAAATCGAAGAATTATCAGATCCTTATACAGCCATTAAAATCGAATTCGAAGCCTATTACGAACAATCAGATTCCGGAGAACTCAACTAATGAGTTTAAAGAAGGGTCATGAAGTCACCTTAAAAATTGAAGGTGCGGCTTTCAAAGGAAAAGGAATTGGAAAAGTTGATGGAATGGCTGTTTTCGTTTCTGGTACCATGCCCGGTGATGAAGTTCGTACCCGAATTATCAAACGGAAAAAGAACTTCAGGGAAGGAAAACTCCTGGAAATCGTATCTCCAAGCCCTGATCGAATAAAACCGGTGTGTCAACATGCTAATGTTTGCGGCGGTTGTAGCTGGCAACACGTTCCTTATGAAAAACAATTGGAGTATAAAACCCAACAGGTAACAGATCACATCAGAAGGATTGGAGGCTTGGATACACCTGTGTTAAACGCTTTAGGTTCCGAAAGCGAACTTTACTACAGAAATAAAATGGAGTACAGCGTAAGCAGTCGAAGATGGCTTACTGAAGAAGAAATTAAAAGCGAAGAGTTTGTAGACGATTCAGGATTCGCCGCCGGGCTTCATGCTCCTGGAAGATTTGATAAGATCCTTAACCTGAACGAATGCCATTTACAGAGAACCGAGTCTTTTCAAATTCTGGATTTCGTAAGAACCTACTGTCTTGAACATGATATCGAGCCTTTTAATACCTTTGATAAAACCGGTTATCTCCGACATGTCATGATCAGAACTGTTCACCACACCGAAGATTTCATGGTAAATCTGGTCACATTTAAAGATGAGCCGGAAACCATCAAAAAACTTTCTAATGCCCTTTTAGAAGCATTTCCAATCATCACAACAATTTTAAATAACGTGAATGATCAAATTTCGCCAACATCTGTCGGCCGTTTTGAGCACGTTGTTTATGGTCCGGGATTTATCAGAGATAAAATTGGTGACTTTGAATTCAAAATTCATCCCAATGCATTCTTTCAAACTAATACCGCTCAGGCTGAGAAACTCTATAAAATAGCCAGAGATTATGCAGAACTGGAAGATGGCGATGTGGTATATGATTTGTATTGCGGAGTAGGCACATTGAGTCTTTTTATGAGTCAGAAAGCCAGTAAAGTAGTTGGCATTGAATTAGTAGAAGTGGCTGTTGAAAATGCAAAATTTAATGCTATTGAAAATAGTGTTGAAAATGTCTCATTCATTAAGGGTGATATGAAAGACGTCTTTACACCAGAAATAGTAGAAGAATTTGGAGCACCCGATGTACTGATTACCGATCCGCCCCGTGCCGGAATGCACCCGGATGTTGTTGCCCGATTATGTGAGCTGAAAGTCCCAAGAATGGTCTATGTAAGCTGTGAAAGTAGTACAATGGCCAGAGATCTCAAAATTCTTTCTGAGGTGTATGACATCCTCGAAATACAACCTGTAGACATGTTCCCTCAAACCTATCATGTGGAAGCGGTTGCAAAGTTGAGACTAAAAAAGAATGCTTAAAAATATCTATCAGTTAATATGAACAGGTTCCTCACTCTTGTAATCGTTCTTTTGTTTACAATCCAATCTCTTGCGCAGAATAGCAGCATAATTGCAGATGGAGCTGAACTAAAACTTATCTCTGATGAATTTTCATTTACTGAAGGACCAGCCGTTGATCCTTATGGGAATGTATACTTTACCGACCAACCTAATAACCGCATTCTAAAATGGTCTACTCACAACGGGTTGAATCTTTATATGGGTGAGAGCTTTCGGGCTAATGGCTTGTATTTTGACAACGAAGGTAATTTACTCGCAGCAGCAGATGAGAAGAATCAATTGATCCGGATTGCACCTGATAAATCAATTACCATTTTGATTGATAGCTTTGAGGATAAACGACTAAACGGCCCTAATGATATCTGGGTAGATGCCAAAGGGGGCATATACTTCACCGATCCATATTACCAACGCCCATGGTGGGACCATACCGAACCGGAACTAGACGAACGGGTGTATTATCTCTCCCCTGATAGCGAACTGGTAATAGTTGCAGACGATGTAGTAAAACCCAATGGAATAATTGGAAGTGCTGATGGAACTATGCTTTTTGTTGCAGATATCGGAGATAACAAAACCTACTCTTACACGATCAACGAAGATGGTACACTTTCCGATCAAACTCTTTTTGCAGAACTGGGTTCAGATGGAATGACTTTGGACGATCAGGGTAATCTTTATCTGACTGGAAACGGAGTAACGGTTTTTAATCCTGAGGGAGAACAAATCGAACATATTGATGTCCCGGAGAATTGGACTGCAAATGTCACTTTTGGGGGATTTGAACAGGATATTTTATTCATTACCGCCAGTAAATCACTATACACACTGCAAATGAAGGTTAAAGGAGTCAGGAAATTCTCGATATCGAAATGAGCTTCAAAAAAGGGGGGTAGAGGATTAAAAAGTAAGACCAAATCCAAAGTTAACTCTCCGATAGGTAAGTTCGTTCTCTATACTTTGTTGATTCCACCATAAGTTTTCCTCTTCAAAGCTTAACTTCTCAAAATTATAGCCAAGATTGATATACCAACCATAACCTGCCCTTGTTTCAAAGATCAGTCCTCCTCCAACATTAAACATCAATCCACCTTTATGATTTTCAATAGGGACTCCCGTTTCATTTTCGCCTTCGGAAGTAAAACTATACCCCAATTTCAAAAAAGTAAATGGTGTGGTATTAGCCTTTAAAAAATTCACTTTAAAGTCTGCAAATACAGGAATTGTATTTAGTGGATCATCATAACTAACATAAGCAATGCCCAAACCCGCTGAAAAATGAGGATTAAACTGGTACCCGTGCGTCATCTGAAATCTCAACGAATTCCCTGATTTCCCCGGAAGCCGGTCAAATCCAGTTTGATTTACATATCCTTTTACCTTATAAAAACTTTCTGCGAAACGAGGCTCCTTTTTAATCTCTTCTACCTCTTCGAATAAGATAAAAAACTGACTTCCCCCCTCTATTTCGATTCTCAGAGAAGTATTTTGTTCAAATTCCAGGATTGAACCTCTGAGTATACTTCCGTCTTTCAGATAAACTACATCTTCTAAATAAGATTGCGCATTCACAAACTGAGGGTAGGCAAACAATCCTAAAAGCAACACCGGGAATAGTTTCATTGGTTTAGTAAAAGTATAATTTTTCATAACTCATTCAGTAGATTGGATTACCGGTATAGTGCTCAAACGGACAATGTTATTAATATCTGAATAGTCGTATTGTACGATTCCGGAATTACCTGTTACCATCAATACATTATTGAAAGGGATCACATCAAAGGTTTTAATATCGGTAATGCTTCTTATCATTTTTATGTCCAATGGATCAGAAGCATCCATTACTTTCAGACCTGATTCACCTTCACTCACAAATAGATGATCTCCGTCAATTCCCAGTCCATAAGGACTTTTCATAGTATAAGAAGCTACTTCCTGAGGGTTACCGATGTTTCCAATATCAATTACTTCTAAGCGATTTTCTCCTCTCGGACAAATATCACCTTCTCTTAACGTTACAAAAGCGTATTCACCTTGAACTACAACCGGATCGCAAGCTGTTAAATGGCTATACACTGAAATTTCTGCCGGTGATGACGGAGTTTCGATAGAATAAATATACATCGCGCTTTGAGAACCAATAAACAAATGATTCTGATACGGAAAAATAGTCTCGATTCTCCATCCAATATTATCCTTATTACCGATTAACGGCGTTGGAGAACTAATATCTACAGTGATAAGACTACGATCATCAACGGCGTACAGATAGTCACCTGACACTGCAAACCTTGCCATTGAGCCTCCCTTCCCTGTTCCGTTTACAGAAGGAGACCTGTTACCTGAACCTTCGAATGCAACACTTCCGGAAGCTAAATCCAATTCACCCCAAATTCCAAACCTTGGATTGTAGATATAACAATCATCACTTTCACAAACCTCGGTAATTTTCACTTCTTTCCAATCAACTACTATCCCTTTGGATGCTTCGATTTCCTGATATGGAAATCCCAAATATATTTCTGACCAATTTGAAAATACATCTTCTGACCGGCTTATAAGTTGAGGGTTCTCTATGTCCTGAATATCAAACACTAATAAATCAGAATTAGAATCAGCATACAATAACGCACCATTTACAGCAATATCTTTGTTAGCAGGGATATTAAGAAAGCCTACATTTTCGGGATTAGCAGGGTCGGAGTTATCAATAATATGCACACCTTTATTTACTTCATTTACGAATAGATAACCATCGTAAAAATAGATCTTTCCCGGTTCTTCTAAATCCTGGGGAGACTGAAGTTGTACTGAGGCAGTAAACTCTGCTTCAGAAAGATAAACAGGCTCATATTCTATCCAGGAAACAGTTTGTACACGCTTATCTTCACAGCCTGAAAAAACAATGGAAATGAGGAAAAATGAACTGAGTATAAAATTGAGTGGATGCGATGCCCGGGGGTTTTTAAAAAAGAAGTTGACCATTTTCATAAGTTAGTTACAAACTGATGGATAGTACCGTAGTTTATTACCATTTTCACATAGCATAAAGATGTGATTTAGCGGTAGATTTCTTGGCTAGTTATTTTCCAAAAACTCTATGTAAAGTCAACTTTAAGTTGGCTTATTCCTCTACAATCAATATCCTAATCCTTTGTAGTCCAATACCTAATCAACCTCAATTCATTATGTGCTACACCGCTCTCGTTTTATCAGTTGTGATACTTTTTACTCTGGGATGTGATAACCAAAATTCTGTTGTAATAGATAGCAACGCCAAAGAAAGACTCAGTTCTACTCTAAAAGCCTTCGTAGATTCCGGTCGGGTTGCAGGATCTTCTGCTCTGATTTTTGAGAAAGGTAAAGAAGTCTACTTCGGTGCATTTGGGGATGCAGACCGGGAAGCTGGTACGAAAATGAATCGGAATACCATTGTCCAGATTTATTCCATGACCAAACCCATTACAGGTACTGCCTTAATGCAGCAATACGAACAAGACAAATTCCAGCTGGATGATCCCCTTGCTGATTACCTTCCTGAATTTGAAGATGTACAGGTATTCGAAGGTATGGATGATTCAGGAAACCCTATTCTTGTAAAACCGAAACGACCAATTACAGTACGGGATATTACCCGGCATACGGCAGGTTTCGCAAATGACGGAAACGCGCCTTATGTAGGAGAACTCCTTCAGGAAGCAAATCTGTTTAATTTTGAGAATACTCTTGAGCAAACGGTATTAGGATTGAGCAAACTCCCATTAGTGTTCCATCCTGGAGAAGAATGGTACTACGGTCCTTCTGTTGATGTACAGGCCCGTTTAGTTGAAGTTCTTTCCGGGCAGCCTTTCGAAGAATACCTGAATGAACACATTCTAGGACCTTTGGAGATGAATGAAACTCGCTACCTGGTTCCCGAAAAAGACAGGGAGCGCATGTCTTCTGTTTACGGTGGAGATGAAAATGGAGCGCTTATTCAGTTTCCTGATCAACAAGCTCACAATCTGAATATCAATGAATATCCTCTGCGACATGGTGGATGGGGACTTACCTCTACCCTGGATGATTACCAGACATTTGCGCGAATGCTGGTTAATGAGGGCACTCTAAACGGAGTTCAAATTCTGAAACCTGAAACCGTTCAATTAATGGCAACGAATCATCTTGCAGATGACGTCACTGAACGACTTTGGCTTCCCGGAAAAGGTCAGGTTGGTTTTGGGATTGATTTTGCGGTTCGAACAGCCCCTCCGGCAGACGAAAATGAAAACCAGGGAGTAGTTGGGGAATTTTTTTGGGATGGTGCCGCTACCACCCTCTTTTGGGTTGATCCGGCTAATGAATTAACTGTGGTTTTCTTTGTCCAGAAGTTCCCATTTGATATGAGTCTGCACAAAGATTTTAGAAAAGCAGTTTATGATCTTAGTTTTGACTGATTCAAGAAATTAATAGCAGAAAAAGTTTACTTTCGGGAACATTCAATTCATTCATAAAACTTACCACCGAAATAAGAATACTGCTTGGTTGTACTTTCGGAGTTAGTCTCAGAACATCAAAACGAAATTGTCTCATACATCAATTAGGATCTGGAAAACGTTGATAATCTCGACATACCCTTCTCTACCGTCTCACAGTGGATGTAAAGAAGATTGAATGGTTCCTTTTGGCATAATTCTGATTATCTACGAGTCAAGACCGGATGTTACCATTGAAGCTGCCATAAGTACATTCAAAGCCAGTAGTAGAACCCTTCTTAAATGAGGGATGGATCCAACCAAACTAGTTATCTAACAATGATATCTATTTCTGAGAATGAAATGGACGAATTTTTGAACCTAGTGATGAGCGGAATAACAAAAATAAGGGCGCATAAAGGTTAGTCTAATTTTAAACGAGATTTAAAAAAAGCTGTATCCTCTACCGGCACCCACATTTTGGGTTTAAGAGTTTCATAACTGATCTCATTAGACCTTGATAGACTAAAACTTGAAGCTACATTCTCTTCTGATGATTTTTTTTCTTTCAGATAAGCAATACCACTCAATTGCATCATGTTTCTTAGTATCCAGTCTTTTCGCTCTGCAACATAAGGCGTTGGAGGTTCTACTTTCATTCTTTTGGGATTAGGAAGAACTGCAGCCATACGTGCTGCTTCATCATTGGTTAACTCTATAGCTGGTTTAGAAAAGAAATGTTCTGAAGCCTTTCCAATTCCATAAACTCCAGGACCAAATTCAACTATGTTTAAATAAACTTCCAGAATCCGTTCTTTAGTCCACAAAGCTTCAATTGTAAAAGTAATCCCTGCTTCGATACCCTTCCTCAAATAGGACTTTCTACTCGATAAAAATAAATTCTTGCTCACTTGTTGTGATATTGTACTCGCTCCCCTTACTCGCTCTCCATTTTCCATTTCTTCAAGTGCATTTTTAATGGCATCAAAATCCAATCCTGGGTGACTCCAGAAACGTTGATCTTCTGATGCAACCACTGCCCACTTAATATTTTCAGGGAGTTGATCATAGTCAATCCAATATGATCGCAAACTATACCTTTCAGCATTTAATGTCTTCCAATCCTCCTGAAGAGTAAAAGAAGTGAATCCGGGATTAATCCATCTTAGAGACAATACAATCAACAGAAACCAGAAGGTGTAACCAATCGCTAAGCCGGAAAAAATCTTCAACCCTTTTTTAACTGAAAACTTCTTTCTGTTATGTTTTAAAAAGTACTCGTCCATTCACATAATTGTTAACTACTCTCTTTTAGCTATGACGAACCTAAAATGTTTCTGGTTCTAATTTGAAGCTCTCTCTATGAATGGGTAATTCGAGTCTGTAAAGCTATTTTTTTTTCTTTTGAAATTGTACAAAAAACCAAAAATTCCTCCCTACCATCTTTAAGCCTGAATTTTTTTTTGATCTTATTCGCTCCCATCGGGAAATTCTTCGAAATCACATTAACAATACCTTTTGGATAGACTTTCTTAATTTCTTTTTTATTGGGCTTGATGAGTTCAAGGACTTCAAAAACTCGTCCCGGAAAGTTTTCTATAATTATCTCTGAGGTGTAAAGGTGAGTATTGGGATGAAGCTTCCTTAGCCCAAATTTTGTTCCTGTTAAGTTAAACGCCCCTGCTTTTCTGATGGCTGAATTGGGTTCGTAGATATATTTCATAGGATTAGAGTACTCTGAGGCTGCTTCGTTCTCCTCCTCCAAGGTAAAAGCAAATTTCTGATCTGGTTTAAGTTCTGAAATATTCCATGCCTCGATCTGAGGTGTAACGTCAGTATCTTTTTTCAGGTAAAAAAGCACCTCTTTCACTTCGTTATCCACCGCCAAAACCTGCGCTTTAAAAGTATCAGGGAGTAATTCCAAAGTACTTTTGATATCAATCATTGGTGAAGTTTTAATAACTACTTCGTTTCCTTTCTCTATCAAGAGCTCATATAACTCCACCACGTTGGGTTGATATTCCTCAAGACCAAATACTCGCTTCTTGTTAAAATCCCGACGGGATGGATCGAGATAAATCACATCAAAGTGACTATCAATTTTGGATAGAATATCACCTGCTTTGGCAATATGTGCTTCAAGCTGCCTCCCAAAAAGCTTAAAATTGAATTCCGTAATAGCTGCCAACTCTTTATTTGGCTCAACGTAAACGACACGTTCAAATCCACTACTCATATAGAATAAATCAACTCCGCTCCCCCCTGTTAAATCCAGAATCGAGTTCCCCTCAATCCAGCGGGATTTAAATTTTGCAGTAATCTCAGAGGAAGCCTGCTCCAGGTTTTCTTTTGGCGGAAAAATCACCTGCGGATTACCCCACCACTCAGGAAGTTTAGATTCGCTCTTTTGTCTTGAAGCAATCTGAATGGCAATTTCCCGAATAGGAAGTTCAGGATACTTCCTGGCTTGCAGAGCAATAGTAGCCGGATCATTATTTGCATGCTCCTGAATGAATCGGATAACTTCAGGGTTATTGATTTTCGAAATCATTTCGTAAGATACTTTTTCCTGAAATCTTAAAAACCTGTTTGTGAAAATATCTGTAATCGGCGCGGGAATCGGAGGTCTGGCATCAGCTTGCCTGTTGGCTTCAAGAGGGCATAAAGTCACCGTATATGAGAAGAATAGTCGAGTTGGTGGAAAGATGAACCTTGTTGAGGCTGAAGGATTTAGATTTGATACCGGTCCAAGTTTGTTAACAATGCCTCATCTGTTAGAAAAGCTTTTCAACGAATGTGAACAAAGACTCGAAGATCACCTAAAACTCCTGCCCATTTCTCCTATTTGTCGTTACAATTATCAGGATGGTACGGTTTTCGACTGTTTTGATGACCGGCTTAAAACGCAGTCAGAAATCGATCGAATCGCTCCCGAAGATTCCCAATCATATTCCCAGTTTCTTGATTACGCGGAATCCATTTATAACAAAACAGCGGATGCATTTATCTACAATCCTTTATATGATTTCTCAGATTTCCGAAACCTGGATTTGTTTTCTTTTTTTGGGATTGATGCCTTTTCGAAAGTAAGTGGGAAAATTGATGCTTATTTCGAATCTGAATATCTGCGGAAGTTCTTTAAGCGATTTACAACCTATAACGGTTCCTCTCCCTATCTTGCTCCCGCCACCCTGAACGTGATTCCTCACGTAGAACTCAATCAGGGTGGTTTTTATGTGGATGGTGGTATGTACAAAATAGCCGAAACACTATTCTGGTTAGCTGGTTCCCTAGGAGTCGATTTTGTATTCAATGCTGAAGTTTCTGAAATCAACGTTTCAAATAAAAAAATAGATGGTATCTATGTAAATGGAGCGTTTCATAGCTCTGATTTAGTGGTTGCAAATAGTGATGCCACCGAAACAGTTGTACATCTGCTATCTGAAGTAGACATCCCAATAAAGAAAAAAGAAAAAGCGGCTGCTATTGAACCTTCCTGTTCAGGATTTGTGCTGCTACTCGGTATAGACACTCAATACGAGCAACTCGTTCATCATAATATTTTCTTCAGTCAAAATTATGAGCAAGAATTCCAACAGATATTTGAACAAAAAGTGATGCCGGGTGATCCTACCATCTATATTGCAAACACTTCCTTTTCAAATCCTTCTCACGCCCCGGAAGGTGGTTCAAATCTGTTCGTGTTGGTAAATGCGCCATATCTGTCAGAAAGCTATGACTGGGATAAAGAATCGGCTAGCTATGGAAGCAAAGTAATCAAATCTTTGGAAGAACGAGGGCTTTCAGATTTATCTAGCCACATAACTTTCCAGAGCATCATCACTCCCAAGGATTTTTATATAAAATACTTATCTAATAAAGGAAGTATTTATGGGACTTCCTCCAATAACAAGTTTGCAGCCTTTGTGCGACCAAGAAACAAATCCAGAGAAATTGACGGGCTTTATTTTGCGGGAGGATCGACACATCCTGGTGGAGGAATTCCGCTGGTTATACAATCCGCCTTTAATGTAGTGGAACTAATAGATCGTTATGAGGGCTGAGCAACGCCTGCTTTTCCTAAATTGATAACTTCGACATTCTGAATTTTCCCGCTATCAATTTCAAATCGAATTACCGTTCTGTATTCCTGAAATCCCTGCTTTCCTGCAGCTCCAGGGTTGATATACAACATCTTATTTTGCTCTTGATCACGGGCTACTTTTAAAATGTGGGAATGTCCACAAATAAAAACATCCGGAGTATTGTTCTCCATTTCTTCACGAATTGGAATGCAATACCGCCCGGGAATTCCTCCAATATGAGTCATCCAGAAGTCAATACCATCCCTTTCAAAACGCTGATGAAGTGGATATTCTTTACGGATATCCTGTCCATCAATATTGCCATACACCCCTAGAACCGGAGCTATTTCTTTAAGCTTATCGGCTATCTGGATAGTCCCGAAATCACCGGCATGCCAAATCTCATCACAGTCTTTGAAATAATCAAAAACCTGAGGATCAAGATAATTGTGAGTGTCCGAAATAAGGCCGATTTTGATCATACAATTTTGCTATCATCCTTGCCGGTTGTATAGCCAACAAAGAAACGACATTTTCTAATTTTCTCCTATAGCAAAGCACAACATTCATAATTTCTAATTCATTCGTTGAAAGGCTTTAGTATAATCATAGTAACATGGAACGGGTTAAATCACCTGAAAACTTTCCTCCCTTCCGTGGTTGAAACTGATTATGAAAATTTTGAAATCATTCTTGCTGATAATGCCTCCACCGACGGATCGATTGAATGGGTTAAGCAGCACTTTCCAACTGTTAAAATTGCTTCTTTCGATGATAACTATGGCTATACCGGGGGTAACAATCGTGCAGTTCCTTTCGCAACTAAGGAAATTCTCTTATTTCTCAACAATGATGTAAAAGTTGTTCCTGAATGGCTCAAGGGATTGAATACTCTTTTCGAAACCGACACTCAAATCGCTGCGGCGCAGCCTAAAATTTTGTCTTATAAGCAGCCTGACTATTTTGAATATGCGGGTGCTGCAGGTGGATTTCTAGATAATCTGGGATATCCTTTTTGTAGAGGACGTTTACTCGATACTTATGAAAAAGATGAAGGTCAATATGACTCAGTAGTTGATATAACCTGGGCTTCAGGGGCCGCTCTTGCAATCAAAAAGAAAATTTTCGATGAACTGGAGGGTTTTGATGAAGACTTTGAATTTCACATGGAAGAAATTGATTTGTGCTGGCGAGTAATTAATCGTGGTCATACTGTTAAGTTCACACCACAAAGTATTGTCTATCATCTAGGTGGGGGTTCACTTCCGATGGGAAGTTCCAGAAAAGTATACTACAATTTCAGAAATAACCTGTTTATGCTTTGGAAGAATCTCCCATCATCACAGCTTTGGTATAAAATTGTTACTCGCTTAGTCTTAGATCAAATTGCCGCACTTCGCTCACTGGTTTCGGGGAGGCCAAATGAATTCTTAACCATCATTAAAGCACACCTACATTTTATTTTTGGATTAGCTAAAGTTCATCGAAAAAGAAAACTGATTACCAGGAATCCGGACACAAACGCTTTGCAACCTTTTTCTCTGGTTTGGCAGTATTTTATCAGAGGAAAACGAAAGTATCCTGAGCTTTTCTAAATATGAATATTGAGAAATACATAGACGGGGTAATTCCCTTTATTAAAAAATGGTGGTTTTCATTCATTCTCATCGTTCCTATATGGATAACCATTGAACGGGTAGTTTTGGCATTAACAGAAAATATAATGGTAGCCGTTAACTACCCCTACCCTCCCTTATTAGGCTTTTTTTTCTTGGTGATTGATAACCTGGACTTGATTCTTCACGAAGGCGGACATACTATTTTCGGTTTCTTTGGATGGAGATTCTTAGCCATTCTGGGGGGAAGCTTAATGGCTGTATTGATTCCTTTTCTTCTATTTTTGACAGCTTGGAATAAGAAGCAGAAAATCCTGGCTCAGGCATGTCTTTTTCAAATGGGTTACAGCACTTTTGTGTCGGCTGTGTATTGTGCTGATGCTTACCACAAAATCCTGCCGTTAATTGGAAATGATGAATCTAAAGCCGGACATGATTATGCTAATATGCTTAGTCATTTCTATATGGTAGACAAGAATATGGAAGTAGCCTGGATAATTTTTGCATTCGGAGTTTTGTTTTTACTTCTTTGCCTGATTTGGCCGCTATTGTACAGAAGGGAAACCGAATATGTGGATTTGAGCAAAGAGTTAGAAAAAAGCGGGCTTAATTGAGCCCGCTTCTTAAACTGTAAAGAAACTATCTCCAGGCTCCTAGTACCAAGCCCATCAAAGTAAATACAACTACCCAATAGCCTCCCTGAATGAAAGAAAGTTTAAAAGAGCGCTGTTCATACAAGTTATTAATAATCATCGTTGGTAAAATCCAACCTGCACCTGTTAAAAACCCATAAAAGGCTCCCATAGCAAGATCGATTGAGTCGTCAGCTAAAAACATAGCCAGGCAATAGGTCATAATAACTTGCAAAACAAAAGTTGTTCCGAAAATCTTCGCCATATTCCCCGATTGCTGTTTTTCCTCGGTCATTCCAACTTCTGCCATCCAGGCTTTACCGAAAAGTGGTCCATACCACAAAAAGCCTACAACAAACCCGATTAATGAGGCTACCAGAACTGCTAAATAATTGATTTCAGCTTCCATATTATACTCCAAAATTAATTAGTTAATGATAATCCGACCAGGCTCAGCTATTAACTGAGCGCCAATGAATTAACTAAAAAAAGAGCACTACTTCAATCAGAGTTATTATTCACTAATCCGGCTCTTTCTTTTTTGTAATCATCCCATTCAAAGTCTTTCAAAAATTTGAGTGCTTTATTTGCTCCTACTTCGAATAGATCAACTTTCTTTTGAAGAGGCATGTTAAAATCCAACCAGTTAAATATTTCTTCATTTGGATCAATAGATGTAATTAAATGACGGTAATCAGGGTTTTTGAAAATGAAATCATAGTCGGATAAATGTCTGACTGTTCCCAGCATTGAACCACTAAATTGGAATAGTTTTTCAGTTTTATTTTGTTTCTTCCTTAAAGCGCTAAGTTTTGCACCAAAGGTTGGACGAGACGGGACGCCTTCACTAATATGAAAAACATTAATTGGAAAATTTGATAGTAACCCTCCGTCCACAAATTTTACTTCTTCCGGTATGTCTCCGTCATAACCTACCGTCTCATTCCAGATTATCTCTGTTTCGGATCCTTTGTTTGGGATATTGGAAACCTTCATGGGAGTAAAAAAGAATGGAATAGACATTGAAGCCCTAACCAACTTCGAAGGATTTACTCCAGAAGGCTTTTCCCAATACAAATTAGTCATTTCAGGAAACTTTGCTTTTGTTTGAGTAGTAATATCTGAAGCGATAAACACTAAGCCGGCCTCATCAGGTCGTTTCCAAACTGCATTTGATTCTTCTGCTCTTCTTCTCAAAGAATCAGGAATTTCCCTTCTCCGATGTAACAGGTCATCAATACTTTGAATACCATTATCAGATAGTATTTCTGAAATCCAATGCTCGAACTTATTTCCCGGATTTAATCCAAGCTTCGACATTAGGTCTATGATAATACCTACTGTAGCTAATAATGCGCGGGAATAGAAAACCAGTTTCCCTTTTTTATCAATATAAGCCTGGATGAACTTCCGGGTAGACTTTCTCCCATCTACAAATTCGATAAGATTCTGATCTTCAAGAATTTCAAGGATCCTCTCAGATTTAGGACTGTCGATTGAACCTGTTGCAGCCAACAACATGGTATTAATCGCCCCGGCTGAAGTTCCGGCTAAGGAAAAGAAACGGATACCTGCTTTTTCCATGATATACGTGTACCCTACCAAAGCTATTCCTAACACTCCTCCTCCTTCCTGAACCAAGTCAACATATTGATTCCCTCTATCATCAACGATATCAGAAAATTCTTTTCCTGATTCTTTTAAAGAAATAGCTTCTGCTACATATCGCTTAATTCTGGAATCATTCAGATAAAGATTAGTTCTTTCTTCTAACGTCATGATATCCTCAATTGCTTTTTTGAACTTCAAAATAAAGTAGCCCATGATCAGAGAATTTACCAACCCAATCATCCTGAGCCTGAATGCCAGTTTCTTTATTCCAACCACGCATATCCACATCCGCTCCTGAAAACTGCTTGAACTGAAGATGATCAGCAGCAACAACATGATCGAGATTGCTTTTCGGAATACTTGAACCGCTTCCATTATTGTAAGAAAAAGGGTGGTTTTTGGTTAAGACCCGCATATCCCTGTATCGACATTTACGATGTAATTCAGCAATTTCCCCTTCGCTTGAAATATCATAAACATCTCTCGGATAGTAATTAAGACCCATCGTATTTAAGTCTCCCATAAAAATGTAATTAACCGGTTTAGGAGTAGTTCCGGTTGCATTTGCAGTGGCTTTCGCCGCTTTATTTAATACCACCCTGAAATCAAAAGCCCTGGTAATCATATCATTTCTCAGCCCAAAGCCCTTCGGATCGTTCATACTCTTAAGATGAAGAAACAAAAGTGGGTAATATTCCCCATCTACAGAAACAGTAACCAAAACACCTGGCCTGAGTGCAGCCTGACCTGATTTAAACTGCACTTTTTGTGTGATGTACGCTTGCATCGACTTCTTAACGCCAACCATGATTTCTTGAGTCTGAGCGCCTTCAGTTATAAAAAACTGATGATCAGGCATAGCTTCCATGAATGGGCGGAAGACACGACTGCTTTTAACTTCATAGACTGCAAAAATATCAGGATTTTGGTCCGCCATAAATTGTACGCAATCATTAATTTTATGTATGTTTTTTGAGTCGCCGAAATGTTCAACATTCCATGACGCGACAGAAAATGCTTTTGCCATAGTTTTCGTACCTTTGTTACGGTTTCTAGTAAAGACCGATCAAAGCCTAACTCCTTACATTAGAAAATGAGTACAACCGATTTTTCAGTTACAACTCCAATAGACCATGTTGCTGTTGAAGAGCGTGTAGCCCGACTGAATAAACGCAGCATCAAAAAAGATTCTAAGATCCAGGCGCTTAAAATGGCGTTAAGTATGATGGATTTAACCACACTGGAAGGAAAGGATTCTGAAGGAAAAGTAATCCAGTTGTGCCAGAAAGCTAAGCTCCCTTACGCACCCATGCCCGATCTTCCAACGGTGGCTGCTGTATGTGTGTACCCTACCATGGTTAGAACTGCAAAAGATCAGGTAAAAGGCTCAGGCATTAATGTAGCCAGTGTGGCAACCGCATTCCCTAGTGGAATGGCTCCCCTCTCTGTTAGAATTGATGATACCAAATTTGCAGTAGATGAAGGTGCAGATGAAGTAGATATGGTGATAAGCCGCGGGGCATTTCTATCAGGAGAGTACAATCAGGTTTTTGATGAAATTGCTGCGATCAAAGAAGCCTGTGGAAAAGCTCACCTTAAAGTGATTTTAGAAACAGGTGAACTTCACACGTATGAAAATGTTCGAAAAGCCAGTGATTTAGCAATGGAAGCTGGTGGTGATTTTATCAAAACATCAACTGGTAAGATTAGTCCGGCGGCAACCCAACCTGTTACGTTAGTAATGCTCGAAGCTATTCGTGATTATTATTATAAAACAGGAAAAATGGTTGGAATGAAACCAGCCGGAGGTATTAGAACCGCGAAACAAGCACTTCAATATTTAGTGTTAGTAAAAGAAACCCTGGGAGCAGCCTGGCTCAATAACGAGTATTTCAGATTTGGAGCCAGCTCGTTAGCTAATGATGTGCTCATGCAAATTGTAAAACAACAAACCGGCCAATATCAGTCAGCCGATTATTTTTCAGTGGATTAAGAAATTCAGGATTAGATTATGTCTCAAACAACAGAAACCAAAGAAACCCCATACAAACCTACCTCTCCGAATTCGAAATTGGATTTTGCTTCTGTATGGGAATATGCGCCAGCCCCGGAAAGTAGTGATCATGTTGAAATCAAAGACCAGTATCAACTGTTCATTGATGGTAAATTCGTTAAACCATCTAAAGGGCGTTATTTCAAAAGCACTAATCCTGCTACAACAGAAGTTATTACTGAATTTGCAGAAGCAACCCAAAATGATGTTGATAAAGCCGTAAAAGCAGCACGGAAAGCATTTAAGGGCGAATGGTCATCTCTTGCTCCAAAAACCCGTGGAAAATACCTCTATCGGATTGCAAGAATGCTTCAGGAACGTTCACGTGAATTTTCTGTACTGGAGAGTATGGATGGAGGAAAACCAATTCGTGAATCGAGGGATGTGGATGTTCCACTCGCTGCAGCTCACTTTTTTTATTATGCGGGTTGGGCCGATAAACTAGACTATGCATTCCCCGGAAAAACGCCTGAGCCGCTTGGCGTTTGTGGTCAGATTATCCCGTGGAATTTTCCTTTGTTGATGCTCGCCTGGAAAATAGCGCCCGCTCTGGCCTGCGGAAATACCGTAGTTTTGAAACCAGCTGAAACCACTTCTCTCACCGCTCTAAAGTTCGCTGAGTTAGTAAAAGATGCAGGCGTACCTGCCGGTGTAATTAACATCGTAACCGGTGCAGGACAAACGGGTGCTGAGATTGTAAATCACAAAGATATCGACAAAATTGCGTTTACAGGTTCAACCGGCGTAGGTAAGCTGATTCAAAAATCATTGGCCGGAACTGATAAGAAATTTACCCTTGAATTGGGCGGTAAAGGAGCACTCATTGTGTTTGAGGACGCTCCTATCGATCAAGCTGTAGAAGGAATAATCAATGCTATTTTCTTTAACCAGGGTCATGTTTGCTGTGCCGGTTCAAGACTTTTGGTTCAGGAAGGTGTTGCTGACTTGGTCACCCAAAAACTAAAAGACCGAATGGAAACATTGATTGTGGGTGACCCGCTTGATAAGAATACCGATATCGGTGCTATCAATTCAAGCCAGCAGTTTGAAACCATCAATTCTTATCTTGAAATTGGAGTAGATGAAGGCGCTGATGTATACCAAAGCAAGTGTTCAATTCCTGAGAATGGATACTTCATCCGTCCTACCCTGCTCGCTAACGTTGCCCAAAGTAACCGAGTGGTTCAGGAAGAAATTTTCGGTCCTGTTTTAACGGTTCAAACCTTCAGAACAGCAGATGAAGCCATCGATAAGGCAAATAATACACCGTTTGGATTAGCTGGCGGAGTCTGGACCGACAAAGGATCTAAAATCTTTAAAGTTGGAGCTGGGCTTAGGTCTGGTGTGGTATGGGCTAACACCTATAACAAATTTGATCCTACGTCTCCATTCGGTGGATACAAAGAAAGTGGAGTTGGCCGTGAAGGCGGACTGCATGGGCTTTCAGCTTACGTGAAATTGAAATAAAAACGATTGCCGACGAAAGATGAATCATTAAAATATCTTTCATCAGTAGTTTGTAGTCAATAGTCTTAATTATGGAACACTTAGAAGTTTTAAAAACATATAAGATTTACATCGGGGGAAATTTTCCTCGCACAGAATCGGGTCGGTTTTATAAAGTATATGATTCCGAGAAAGAGTTGTTGGCGAATGCCTGCCTTTGCAGCCGAAAGGATGTCCGTGATGCCGTAAAAATAGCTCGTGGAGCTTTTGGTGGATGGAAATCACGCAGTGCATATAACCGTGGCCAAATACTCTATCGCATCGCAGAAATGATGGAAAGCAGACGTGCCGAGTTTGAATCACAGCTCTCAAAAATTGGCTTCACTTCTGCAGAAGCTACTGCTGATGTAAATGCCTCTATCGACCGATTAATCTATTATGCTGGCTGGACCGATAAATATCAGCAGATATTTGGTTCTGTGAACCCTGTTGCAAGCGCACATTTTAACTTTAGCTTGTTGGACCCAACCGGGGTTGTCGGAATTTTCGCACCGGAAGCCAGCCCATTGTTGGGATTAGTATCTTTGGTTGCACCAGTGATTGCAGGAGGAAACACCTGTGTGGCATTGGCTTCTGAAGCATATCCTCTTCCTGCCATCATTTTTGCTGAGGTTTTAAACTCATCGGATGTTCCCGGAGGAGTTGTAAACATTCTTACCGGAAAAAAAGAAGAATTAGCGGAACATTTTAGTGCTCATAAAGATGTAAACGCTATGATCTATACTGATAATCTTTCTAATGAAATGAAAAAAATGATAGACGAGAATGCTTCAACTTCCGTAAAGCGAATAGTAAAAAAACTCGTGAATGATTGGTATGAAGATGACACTCAAAGTCCTTATTTCATTACTGATTTTCAGGAAACTAAAACAACGTGGCATCCGGTTGGCTTTTAACATGAAATATGTAATTCTCATCCTCTTTTTTAGCGGATTATTCCTGAACTGCTCAAGTTCAAAACCAAATATCGAAGAATGCTGCCCGGATCAATCTTCTACAGCAGAAACTTCAAATACCCAACAAACGGAAAATGAAAATGAAAAATCTTCTTCTTCCGAAAACATATACACTAGATACAGAAGCTCCCTTTCTGATACATACTCTGCGAAGAGCAATGAAATCCCACTTGCCTATCAGGAAATAAAAGTGGTTGATGAGTCTGAAGATGAAACTGATATGTTTGAAGGATACAGAGTACAAATTTACTCGGGGCAAAATGTGGCTATGGCAGATACTATTGCATCAATTTTCCGAGCCTGGTCTGATACAACGATTGTAGGTTATCAGGCAGATACGTATACCTTCTTCAAGTCGCCGTATTACCGGGTACACGTAGGCGATTTTCATGAGCGCAATCGTGCCATATATTTCTCAAACATACTGAAAAGAAGATTTCGAGACGCCTGGGTAGTCTACGATCGTATTGATCCCTGGAAAATCCCAGCTGACACTACGGATATTTATACAAAGTAAGTTCTGTTACACATCTGTTACTTCTTTTTGTTCGTACCCATATATAAGTATTACTATATTAGCTCAAACTAAAGGCACTGTATGAAGTTGTTATCATTGATATGCGGAATAATATTATTTTTTCTTTTACCTCTTCAGACAGAGAATAGAGAAGCAATAGCTCAAGAGGCTAGTCTGGAAAGTGCAAGTATTTCAGGCACAGTGACCTTACCTACTTCCTCATCGTCCAGTTCAAGACAGTTCAGAGGAGCTGCCTATAGAAACCGAGGTAATTCTTCTGCTTCCTCTCAAAACAGCTCTGATTCTAACCCGTATATAAATACCATTGTAAGCGCACACCCTGTTTCTTTTTCTATAGATAATCTACCTACTTCCGATTCGGTACAAATCATACAGAAAAATGCCGTGTTCATACCCCAGGTAACCCCGGTAACTATTGGAAGTACTGTTCAATTCGTAAATAGTGATTCCTTTTATCATAATGTGTTTAGCCTTACGCCCGGAGCTCGCTTTAACATAGGAAGAAGAAAAACCGGAGACGTGTATTCTAAAGAAGTTCCAGCGCTTGAATGGAAAGTATCCGGACTCGGCCCCATTGATTTATTCTGTGATATTCACTCCCAAATGAATGCCATTATTTTAAGTCTGGACACCCCCTACTTCACTCGTGTTAACGAAGATGGAACATATACCTTAAATAATTTACCAGAAGGTACCTATGAGCTGCGCGGGTACAATCGAAATACTGAACTTTATACGCAACGAATCTCCATTGATGAAAATGAGCAACATCAGCTCAATCTAAATCTGGTAAATTAAGTATGAGATTCACGATTAGTACTAAACTTATCGCACTTCTTCTGGGGCTCACCCTTGTTGTATTAATTGTTGTAATCAGCGCAATTAATAATGTTTTTTCAAGGACTATCAACGAAAATGTTGTACTGGATTTCGCTCAGCTACGTGGATTCTTCAAAGTTCAACAGAGCTTACAGTATGACCGTTTAGCAGAATCAGCTTATTTAATTAGTGAAAACTCTTTATTTAAAGCGAATGTCAGGTTAAACGACCCTCCTTCGGTAGAGCAAAGCCTAAGGGAGTTTTCCTACTTCACAAAATCTGATCTTTTTCTCGTTACCGATACTGATGGGAATGTACTTTCCTGGCTTGGAAGACCCGATTCAACTAGTGTTAACTTAACCACAAGAAAAAGTGTAGAAATGGCATTGAGGGGTGAAGAACCTCCTGTAGAAATTGAATGGCCACAGCTTTGGGAAGTAGACGATGTACTGTATCAAATTGTAACAATTCCAATCTATCTGGGAAATACAATCGGAGGTACAATTACTTTAGGAACTACTTACAAAGACATAGAAGCGATAACACTTAAAGAAAATACTTCGCTTGAAGTGGCTATGTTTTTGAAAGATAAAACCATTGCCTTTTCTGATACCTCTTTAAATGAGGATAATTTCAGAACTGAAGCATTAGAAAAAAGTTCATTAATCGATAGTCTCACTTCTAATCTTGTAGTTAGCGAACCCTTCCGAACTACACTAGGAAATACCGAAGTACTTACTTTTATAAGTCCATTAGGAAGAGGCGAGAGAGCTTATTACTATGCCTATGTACCTACTGCAAAACAATTTGAAATTCTCTCCACACTTCAGCGTAATATTATACTGATTGCCTTGGTAAGTATATTTGTAGTTATACCTTTGGCTATTTTCCTTGCCCGTGCTTTCTCAGGCCCAATTAAAACCCTTACCGAAGCAATGCTTAAAGTTCGGGAAGGAGATTTGAATGTATCCCTTAAGCCCAAGACTAATGATGAGATCGGCATTTTAACAAAAACGTTCAATGAGATGATTATTGGATTACGTGAACGTTTTGCCTTGTCGAAATATGTAGGTGATCATACTTTGGAAATGATTGAGAAGAATTCAGAAACGGAGCCTGACCTCGGAGGTACAAGACAACAATTGGCTATCTTGTTTACCGATATCAGAGGGTCTACAGAAAAGATTGCTAATTCCGAACCCGAGATCTTTATCTCTTATTTAAATAGAACCCTAAGTGCGCAGGCTGATGCAGTTTTAGAACAGGACGGATCCATTGACAAGTTTGTAGGCGATTCTTTAATCGCACTCTTTACAGGACATGACGCATTGGAAAGAGCCATTAAGTGTGGAATTAATATTCAGAAATCTTATCAGAGTGATACAGAAGTTTCCGATTTTTTTGATGGATTGGGAGTTGGAATAAACTTTGGACCTATGGTACTTGGTAATATGGGAGCTAAAGAACGACTGGATTATACTGTGATCGGACCGGAAGTTAACTTGGCAGCACGTTTATGTTCAGAAGCTCAACCAGGCCAGGTATTACTCCCAAGAAATAAGGTTCAATACTTTGGCCTTGAACAAACCTTCAGCTTTAAAACAGTGATGAAAAAAAATCTGAAAGGGTTTGAGCAGGAAATTGAAATTGTAGAGGTAGTCTATGAATAAAAAGAAAATTACCGGGGTACTCTTACTGCTTTTGGCTTTTCAAGCTGATATAGTTGCTCAGGTTCAGATAAATGGAACTATCGATATTGAATTTTCTTCGGGTGGCAGCGATTCAAAATTTATCACAAATGGAATAAACGAAGACTTCAGATACCTACACCTATCAATCCCGCAAATCAACCTTCTTCTATTTAGCCCGATTAACGATCAGTTTTTTGTAGAAGCAAGACTTCAATCTGATACCTGGGGAACAGGTCAACTTAGTACTCCACGTTTTACCCTTGCAAATTTAACATGGGCCCATCCGGATAAAAATTTCTCGCTTAGTTTCGGCCGTTTCCTGTCACCTATAGGGATTTACTCAAAAAAAGCTTTAAGCATTGATCGCACGTTTGTCGATTTACCTCTCAACTACAGCTACTTCACCAATATTTCTGACGAACGTGGATTCTGGCCTGCTGCGGGTAACAACGCAAACTATACTACCGGCGATGTGGGGCTGTCTACTATTTATTTGGGCGGCTATACTACCGGTATTTTACTGGATTGGATGCTTATTGAAGAAAAACTAAGGTTGGAAACCTCTTTTTCAATGGTAGCTCCGGCATCCGATCAGAATTACACAAACCTCGCAAACGGAGCGGTACTAACGCACCTTACCTTCAACCCAAATATCTTTTGGCAGTTCGGACTTTCAGCCAGTCATGGAAGTTATATGCAACTAACTCCGGTTAACCGAATCCATCGTCCCAATAATCCCTTAGAGCAATATCGTCAAAGCCTTGTTGGTTTAGACATACGCTATGCCTTCGGCTTTTTGGAAATTCAGACGGAAACTATTTTTTCTTACTGGACTTCCCCATGCTATACCAACGGTCAGTTTCAATTATACGGAAATGAACTTGCTGAATATCGTACATCAAATATTGGAACCAACATTGATCTTCGTTTTGAGCCGCCTTCTCTTCCCGGTTCCTATATCGCCTTTCGTGCCGATCATTTGAATTTTTTAACAGCGGAAACTGATTCTTCTACCTTATCTTCTGATTGGGACACAGACACTTCCCGATTGACAGCAGTTTTCGGATATAAACTTGCCCGAAACGTTGAGACAAAAATAGCAGTTAGCGAACAGACTCCATTTGATCAGTCACTTTATGCATTCAGGTTTTTCCTAACTGCATTCTTTTAAATAATTCAAATAAGGATGGACAGAAAAAGTTTTTTAAGAAAAGTTCCCCTACTGGGAGTTGGAACCGGTCTTGTACTCACAGGATGTAGTACAGGTACTGGAACAGACGATTCAGGCGGTAGCGATGATTTAACTATTCTTCTGGAGGCAGCAGAGGTTGAAGCACAAGCAATTCAAACATATAATGCTGCTGCAGGGCTTCTTTCCACTCAGGCTTATATTGATATTGCTAATCTGTATAAGTCACATCACGAGGAGCATCTCACCACTTTTAATACATTAATCCAGACATTGGATGGAAGTCCGATAAACCTATCCGATGCCGGACCGGATGAAAGAGCCGGAGATCTTGGTAGTGATCCCAGCGAGGCTGATATAATTCATCTTGCAATGACATTAGAGCTGGAAGCTGCAGATGCTTATTTTCAACAATCGGTGGCTCAGCTTCAGGGAACTAATGCTAAACTCAGAATGGGTGAAATTTTCCCTGTTGAAGTTGCTCATTTTGTCACCTTAAAAGGTGCTTTAGATGCCGCATTAGGTCTTTCAGCAGCAAATGTGGCCGGTGCTTCGTTTGTAGATATTAAAGCAGATTTCACACCGTTTCCGGGGTCCTATACCGATTCTTAATTCATGAAAGCATTAATCAAATTTGTAATCCTTCTGGGCGCTTTCTTCACCTTTACACTTTTGCTTTTTAAGGTGCTTGGCATCCTTTCTGTTGAAGACATCCGCTACTGGCTGGAGCAGGCAATGACTGTTTCTCCGTGGATTGTAGGGTTGATTATTGTGGCACTGATGTTGATTGATCTGTTTATTGCAATTCCTACCCTTTCGCTTACCATACTTTCAGGTTTTTTTCTGGGGATGGAGCTCGGAGTATTTTATTCTACTTTGGGGATGTTAGGAGCAGGAACTATGGGCTATGTAATAAGCCGCTTTCATGGAGAAAAGCTTTTGAAGTTTGTAAGCAAAGATCAGGATCAGATTGAAGAAATGAGAAGATTATTTACTCAATTCGGACCTTTTTCTTTGATGCTATGTCGTGCAGCACCTATGTTGCCGGAAGTTACATCCTGTCTGGCCGGGGTTACAAAAATGCCCTTTTGGAAATACATCCTTTTCTATTCAATTGGAACCATTCCATATTCAATCATTGCCGCTTATTCAGGCTCTGTAAGCACCATCGATGATCCCTCTCCTGCAATCTTCACTTTCATCGGTATTTTTGGAGGCCTAAGCTTAGTTTGGGCTGGTTTTCTTTATTTCAATAAGAAAAAACTGAAAGAACCTTCTTAACTAGTCTTCTCTTTTGATTATAATCTCATATGAGATTGTTTTTCTTTAATAACACAAGGGCTAAATCTGGACTTTTCAGAACCAAAGACGGTATTAATTTAAATCTCCATGCCAAAAGAAGTTCTCTTCTAAAGAAAAATCGCAAGTTTTTAAACTTGGTATTCAACCTCCACATGATTGACTTCGCGGTTAGACTGGGCTCGGTTATTGGCATTTTCTTTTATGGAGTAAGTCAATTTTCTTTTGAGATAGAACTTTGGACGAAACCTTTAATTATACCTGGTGCTTCAATCGAAGTTGTTGAACCAATTGAAGAGCAACGCCTTATCTATCCTATTGTGCAATACAATGATGGAAGTCTTATGAGCGAAGGAGAAAATATGCCTTCAAACAGACTTGAAAGATTAAGGCTGCTAAGAAATCGATTAAATGAGGAACCAAGAATAATAGCTTTACTAATTATTGAAAAGGACACACCAATGAAATTTGTGTATAGCTTGACAGAAGAGCTTAGAATAGCAGGTCTATACCGAATTCATTTTGCTACTGGCTCAGGCGATGAAAGAAACATTAGGTAAAATAAATATAATACTTTAGAGGATGACTTATTTATAAGACCTCTCACCTCTCACCTCTCACCTCTCACCAAACTAAACATTAAACCTGAAGAGCATCACATCGCCATCGGCAACGATATACTCTTTCCCTTCCTGGCGCATTTTTCCTGCTTCTTTAGCCCCTTTCTCCCCTTTTAAATCTACATAGTCCTGGTAAGCGATTGTCTCAGCGCGAATAAATCCCTTTTCGAAATCGGTATGAATAACTCCAGCTGCTTGTGGCGCTTTAGTTCCTTTCTTGATTGTCCAGGCCCGGGCTTCTTTTGGTCCGGCTGTGAAATAAGTGATTAATCCAAGTTCGGAATATGCTCCCTTTATCAGGCGATCCAGCCCGCCACTACTAACCCCGAGTTCTTCCAAAAACATCTCTTTCTCTTCTTCATCCAGCTCAGCTATTTCTGCTTCGATTTTAGCGCAGAACATAACAACCTCATCCCCGAAACCAGCTGCAACACTCTTCACCGCTTCTACCAGGTTGTTACCTGTTTCTAAATCTTCTTCCCCAACGTTGCAGGCATATAAAACGGGCTTTGCTGAAAGAAGAAAGAGATCACTATAAGCTTCTTTATCGTCATTGGAAGCTTCAAAAGTTCGGGCAGTGTTTCCATTCTCAAGATGTGCTCTAAGCCGATCAACTATATCAAGTTGAGCTTTGAATACTTTATCTCCGCTTTTAGATTGTTTCCTTAATGTATCTACCCGCTTTTCAACACTTTCTAAATCTTTTAAAATTAATTCAGATTCTATAATTGCAATGTCTCGTTCGGGGTCTACATCTCCTTCAACATGAATAATATCATCATCCACAAAACACCGAACCACATGGATAATGAGGTCTGTTTCCCGGATATTGGATAGGAATGCATTCCCCTTCCCTTTTCCTTCTGCAGCCCCGGCTACTAACCCGGCTATATCAACAAATTCTATGGCTGTCGGGATCACATTTGCAGACCCTGCGATCTCAGCAAGATTCAATAAACGCTCATCCGGTATAGAAACCTGACCAACATTAGGGTCGATGGTACAAAAAGGAAAGTTAGCTGATTCAGCACCGCCATTACTCAGTGCGTTAAAAAGTGTGGATTTACCTACGTTGGGCAACCCAACAATTCCGCATTTAAGACTCATTAATTATCTGATTATTTTTAAAAATCTATTCTAGTTTGTTGAACAAAATCCATTTCCGGAAGCAATACCGCTGTTAGTTTGCCAAGATGTTCGTATACACAACCAGTGTCGATACCAACCATATTTTTTCCAGTAATTGGAGACCGGACCGGAGTGTGACCGAAAACTACGGTTTTTTCCCAAACATTATCTTCTGCTTCTATGTGATCTCTTCTCCATAAAAAACTGTTCCAAAGCCTCCGGGTTGCGACGGCTTCTTTAATGGTGATATTGGGAGGAATTCCTCCGTGCACGAAAAACCATCTAGAAGCATCATGATACAGTTTTGTATTTGTGAAAAACCTAAGGTGATTCTGTGGAATTTCTAAGCTCGAATCCCCTTTTTGATACGATTCCATAGTCGCATCTCCCCCATTGTCAAACCAATCCAGCATGTGCTTACTCGGATAAGCCATTAACAGCATTGCATCGTGATTTCCTCTCAGGAATACGCAGTTATGCGAATTTGAGAACTCTATCAGGATATCCACAACTCCCTTAGAGTCAGGTCCCCGGTCTACATAGTCCCCTAAAAATACATACGTACGGGTAGTACCATATCCTTCATCCAGGCGATTAAGTAATGCTTGTAACGTTTTTGAACAGCCATGAATATCACCAATGGCTATCACATCTTGATGTTCGGAACTCATTTTCCGGTCGATCTCTCGATCAATCCTCTTCCTTTTTTGTTAATTTTTCCTTGCTTACTGAGTTCTAAAAGCGAAGCATCAAGAATTCCGTTCACGAATTTACCGGATTTTGCTGTAGAATATTTTTTTACGATCTCAATCGCTTCGTTGATCGTTACTTTAGTGGGTATCTCTTCGAAGTAAATAAACTCGCACAACGCCATTTTAAGTACAATTAGGTCAATCATGGCAAGGCGATTGATATCCCAGTTTTTTATGTGTGATTCAATGATCTCGTTAAACTGGCTTTCATTATCCAGGGTTCTAAAAAACAGTTTTTCAGCAAACCGACGAGCCTCTTTTTCCTTGCCTACCTTCTCTTTGATAATAGTATCGGTGATGTACTGAACAGTATCCCCGCTTTGTTGATGTGCGTAAATAGATTGAAGAACGGTTTCGCGAACGAGGCGACGATTAATCATGTGATAAAACTAAGAAATTTAACGCGCCAAAGATAAACAATATTCAACACACAATATTCATTAATCAACACTCATTTTTACTTCCTTGTTAAATATTGAATGTTGTATATTCGAGCATTGCGTCCGTAGCTCAGTTGGTTAGAGTATCACATTGACATTGTGGGGGTCACTGGTTCGAATCCAGTCGGACGCACTAAAATCCTATATAAGTTATTAATTTATATAGGTTTTTTTATTTCGTAGTACAAAGATTGGTACAAACATCATTGTTAATTCATATTTGGACTTTTGACCTTAAGGTATTCAACACCTAGACTATCAATCTTAGTAATGTATACCCCCCCAGTTTTATATTTATTAGTTGTCCGTACTATTTGATCAATTTGTAGTTCTATTTCTTTGGAAGGCTTATTTAATCCTTTTTCCAATCTTGAGGAAAGTGAATCTAGCCTCATCATCCCTCCTTGATTTGATAAATAGATTGATAAATTAATCCAGTTTAATTGCATCTCAACGCCTTTAAGTTGCGAATCTGAATCTAGAGAATCTGAATTTGTGCTTTCTCTATTAAATTCTATTCCTAGAATGTTATCATTTAACTTTGTATTTGTAGTAATTCTTTCCCCTTCAATAAGGTTTTCAAATAGTAGATTTATTCCTACTGCACCAGCACTTATAAAACCAGATATAACAATACAAAGAGCTATCAGAAGAAAGTAGTGTTTTGATTTTAGTTCGGACTTACCAATCAACCAATAAATCGTTAAGGCTATTACTGAAAGACATACCCCTACAATTCCTCCGTTTAAAAAGGCATCAATTATTTCTACACCCATAATTCAATTAGCTATGAACCTGTATATCCGTTTCTTTGAGCATTTGCAACACAATTAGCTCTTGAACTGTAGCCTTCAGATGAAGCACCTACTATACGTCCATTAGATGCTATTCTTCTCCATCTCCACTCTCCAGCATTATCTTGATATATCTCCCATTTATCTGCCATAACTATATTTATTGATTAAAGTTTATACTTAAAATAATAAGTTAATGTTAAAGCGCAAGTGAAATAAAGTCTTACAATTATAATTTATTTATAGGGCTTAAAATCTAATTTCACCCCATCTGGAATAGTCGCCATGTAGTTAGAAACCCAATAGGCACCGTCAAGTTCTTTTACAGGAAGTGTAAAGTCTATCTGACCATTTGAAGTTTCTAGAGAACCATGAAATAACCAAATTAGCGTTCCATGCTCATCCTGCTCATAACTTAGTAAATCAATTGGAATTTGATAGACTACTTTCTTCCAATTAAAAGTCATTTTAAGAGATAGTCCAATGAAAACTTTTTCCCAATAAAAATAGAACGGTGTATTAATATCTATTTGAAGAGTTTTTTTCCCAGTAGAATCCTCTTTCACATAAGGCACACTATCAGCGCATATATCTAAAAGAGATACTTTTTCTTTTTTAGAATATGAAAAAATCTTATCGGAGTACTTTATCCCCCTTAAATCAAACTCATTTTCGTCTAAGAAATAAACATCTAGATCAATCGGGGAGAAATTGAACTCCATACTTTCAAAATTCTCAATACTAAACTCTTGATAATTTGATTCAAATTTGAAAAAATTTACTGGAATTTGCTCATTAGGTATTTCCCTAAGTTCCACTAGCATAATCCTATTACCCTGATTTCGAGCAATCTCTTTAGTACTTTTTGTAAAACCTGCCTTTGATACACATAGAAGATGTTGTGCACCTACATTATTAAGTTTTTCTACCCAACCCCTAAAATCATTTGAACTAGGTTTACTCTTTCTATTTTGTATTTCAACAATAGTAATACTTTCTCTTGGTGCTTCTCCCTTCTTAATTACAAGGTCACATTGAGTATAAAATTTACCTCCAGTATTGAGTAGAGGTAACTTAACATCACGTTCTATTACAGTATCACTGTCTATTGATTTCTCAATCAGTTCAACAATCTCTTCGAAATACTTACCCTTATTTATCAAAAGCTAATCTTGAAAAGAAGTTAAAATTCCATCTACAATATATAAGTATGTTCGATTCGAAATTGTACCATATATCAATTGTTCTCGGACCGTAAATTGAGTAACTGTTCTATTAACATCATCAGGTTCTCCCCAACTTGCTATAACCATCTCTTTTGTCATACCAATTCTTATTGACCCATTTAGTATATCACTTTTATTTTGCTCAGTTAATGAACTTTCATTTTGAGTAACAAAGTCTCTTCTTCTTTTTTCTGTATTTCTTCTTATTTGTTCTGTAATAGAGTAAGGTCGAATTAACTCTTCCGAAACTATACTTGAATGCATCCAACCCTCGATATAATTATCTTTTTCAGAATCTATATCAAAGGAAAATAAATCTATTTTATCATAGTCTCTTATTAATAAATTTACCCATTCACCTTCTCTAGCTATTTCATATAATTTATCTCCTCTTTCTATTACTTGAATTACTTCACCTGAGGTTGAAGGACTCGACCTTAAATTTGCAGCATCTGATTTTACCCATACTGGTTTTTTCTCAATTATAGCTATTCGGTTCTTTATCAAATCTAATCTTTCCTCTCTTACCTTTCGCTCATCTTCTTTAATTTTTTCACTGATTCTTTTCTTTTTTTGTATTTGTTCTTGAATACTTTTGAAATCTATAAAGTTTAAATAATGCACATACCCTTCAATACCGTTAATTCTTACTTTTACGTAATTGTTTTCGTAAATATCAATAATAATACCTTTGTCTCCTGCTTTGGTAGTGTAAAGAGTTGTAGCAGGATAACCTGCCTTATCTCTTACTGGTGAATTAGGCTCTATCTTTAAGTCTTCATATTCTCCCCCAAAGCTTACTACTTCCAAGCTATCAAGTAAAAAGTTAATTCTCTTCATTCTTGATTCAATTATTGCAAGACTATCAATCAGTTTTCCTTGATCTAGTTTAAGTTCTTTGAGCTCGATTGATAAAGTTTCCTTTGTGACCTCTTGCCCTAATAGTAAACCCCCTAAAGAAAATGTGATTAACATCACTACTATTGAGATAAATGCTATTCTCTTTTTTCTTATTCTTTCTTTCATAGCTTTTGCGTTTTAATTTGTCTCGTAAGAATTTAAACTCTTATGAATATTATGTTTATATATGTTTTTAAACATTAATTATCAATGGTGAGTTTTGGGACTATAGACAAGCCCAGAGGGATAGTCCCATTTTTTCTTTCAGTTTTAAGCGTTTCAAATTTTTAAGCTATTCTCGCATATTGTTACCTTTTTTCTTCTCGTACTCTACTGCATTTACTATCTACAATAGCAACAGAGGGTATTTTAGACTTTCTTCCATAAATAAAAAAAGGAGTGCATCATAGATACACCCCTTCCATTGGTTGAGTAATAGTTAATAAGTTAGATGAGCTTTAGTAGTTAATCACTACCCATTTCAAGGCATTTAGCATAAAGACATAGCTACCCCAGACTTCTATATTTTGTGGTCTCTTAACTAACCTTGCCATTCTTTCGCTTTTGTGCCCTAGATAATTACTTAACAACCTTCTGAAGGCGATTGCCTGATTTCCTGTTAGCTCAAAGTTCTCGATAATTAAATCACCCCAGTTTCTTGAGGTTGCCCAGTATCTACCTTGATCAATGAGTTTATCTTCCTGTTCTTTAGACATATACTTAGAAACATACACGGTAGCCATTCTCATACTTTTTAGCACTTGAACATTCGTTCCTACCCTTAAATGTTCTTCCATTTTAACTTCCCACCCAGTTTGAACTATTTCATACCATGCAAAGGAAATCCATTTCTTTGTGTATTCTACCATTTTATTTTTCGTGGTATATACAATTAAGTGATAATGAGGTGCTCCTCTCTTTTGAGATTCCAGTCTCCACATATAAGCGACCTCTCCAAATTCTCTTTTCATTCGTTTTAGAAATACATCTAAATCTCGTTTATATCGTTCTCTCTTAGTTGGGTAAATACCTGGATAAGTAAGGGTAACAAACAAAGGTTTCTTTCCACTTTGAAAATCTACCTTATTGAGTTTCTTAAGCATATTAAGCCGAGATTTCTTAGAAAAGGACGTGATATCTCCTTCTTTTCTTTCAGGTGGATTTAATTCTGTTTGTTTTACCTTTTTAAAAAATGCCCAACCAGTCTCCTTATACATTCTTTGGGCATATACTTCTGATTTTTCATTAACCAAAGCAGGTTTAGTTAAGACTTTGTTCATAAGGTCAGAGAACATATGGAGATCGGGAGTTTTCTCATTTATCTGACAGCTATTACCAAATAAAGTAACCTCCCATTCTAGAAGTCTCGAATAATGCTTTTTAGTTTCTACTGATCTAAATAAATCTGTTCTCTGTTGCTCATAAACCTCTTCTAATTGCTCTTCGAATTCCTCAAACGATAAACCTACTGGAGCAGAATTCATCTTAACCCCCTTGGCTTTGTAGAGGGTTAAGACGATTCTGCTCTAGGTACTCTTCTATACCATCAGTTGGGTAAAGTATCTTTCTTCCTTCTTGAGAAAACGGGATTCTACGTTCGTCTCGTAGATATTGGCAGGTTCGGCGACTCCAACCCGTGAGTTCCATTAACTCTTCAGTAGTTAGCCAAGGTTTCCTTTTGGCTTTTCTTATAAGGTGAGGTAGTTCTTGTTCTAAAAGCTGTTTAACAGCCTCGTTGACGACTTGAGCTAGTTCGTCTTTTGTTGTGATATAAGCATTCATTAGTACGCGATTTTGTTATGATTTCGCGCAAACCTAATGCATCTAAAATGCTGTTATTAAGACATAAGGGGGCTTATGACATGACGGAAGTACTTATTACATATCATTCAATACTCTATCAATTCTTCTATCAATTGACCGTTCCGAAAGCTCTCCTGCTAGATCATTTTCAATTAAAGCTTTTCTGATTTGATTCTTATTGGGTTGTCCTTCATAATCACCTGAAGAGTGGATAAACTTTTTATATCCTTTTTCACCTTTTTCTGCTTTTTTAATTAAGTCAACTACAAACGGATGAATTTCTTCTTGTGGTGCTGTTTTATCTAAAGGTCTGTGATAGATTTTTTCCTCTTTTATTTGTTCTTGGTATTCAAACTCTGTTTTTAGTTTTACTTTTTTAGGGTAATTATCTAAAACTACACTTTCGATTAAATCATCTAGAACATATTTATGTTTAAAAAACTTTAACCTTTTTGAATATGCGATTTTAGCTTTATTGAAATTAAATTTCAGCCCTACTTCATCAAGTTCCGGATTATCTTTCTTGATTTTACCGATATAATATTCAATTAGATCAAAGTCAGTTACTATACTATTATCAATACAGTTAATTAGTTCATCTTTGGTTTGTGAGTCATTTATATTATCAAGTGCTCGCTTCAAGACTCTTTTAAAATGGTTAACCGTTTCTTCAAGTTTATAATAAGTTTCATCAACCCCATTTTTTATCTGAACTATAAGTGAAAATCCAAAATGAGGTGACTGTTTTTTTGCTATCTTATTATATGTCCTCCGGTAGTCATTTCCGATGATTTCATACTTTTTTTTGATTTCTTGTACAAATGGTAATTGTTTCTCTTCCACTATAACTATTATTTAAAAATATTTTCCATTTCATTATCTAATAATTCTTCATCGAATGACTTTAGATAGACTTCTGTAGTTTTCAAATTACTATGTGCAAGTGCTTTCGAGATTGAATAAACCCCCATCCCTTTCTGTAAAGCGTAGTTTGCAAATGAATGCCTTGAAACATGAAAAGAAATATTCTCATCTATCTTTGCTTGTTTAGCCAACTCTTTCAAATGTCTATTTACGATTACGTTCTTACTTGAAATCTTTTTTCTAAGCACAAATTCATCTTTATACACTTCATTTAGGATTGGGAATATATACCCTTTCTTGTCAGTATTGTACCCTTTTAAAATTTCGATAGCAGGTTCTAGCAGTTTAATATTTTTGGTACTTCCTGTTTTTTTCATTTCATACTTAAGCCGACCATCAACTAAGTTTTCAGGAGTAAGAGTACATATATCAGAAAATCGTATTCCCGCCATATAGAAACTAAAAATAAAGTAATTCCTTACATGCCAAAGTTCAGAACCCTTCTCTAATTCTAGGTTTACAATTCTATTGATTTCTTTTTCGCCCAACTTGGCTCTACTTACTTTTTCTCTTTTAACTCTTTCAAACTGGTAGTAAGGATCTTTGCTAATCAAACCTTGTTTAAAAGCTTCGTTTACTAATCCTCTAAAACGTTGAAGTTTGTTTCTTACTGTATTTGGTTTATTACCTAATTCATGAGTCATATACTCTTGCATCTCATTAAGAAATTTTTGATCTACTCTTGAAATTGGAATATGTATTAAGCCCATTCTTTCGATATCATTTAAGGCTACCCGAACATGTTTGTATTCCCAGTATCTATCTTGACTCTTTAGCTTGTCCGTGTACTTTTCTCCAAAAGTTTTAAGTGTCTCAACTCGATTAGCACTTATTTTATCTTTTAAAGAATCAGCGTCTAATTCTCCCTCCTTTCTTAAGTCAGATTTCTTTCCTTCAGCCTTTAGTTTTAGGCTTAACAGTTCTTCATTAAATTTCCGATAAAGTGGGTGTGACTTCCTAACAACCTGCCCTTTTTCATTCCAGTATTTAGGGTTAATAGTTATGCCAGTACTTAGGGTTAATAGTTATGCCAGTACTTAGGTATTTTGATCTTCGATTTTCAGTTAATCTAATGTATATAGGAATGTCTCCATTCTTCCTTTTCTTTCTCTCTAGTTGAACAAAATTTATAGTAATACTCATGGATCATAAAATTAATTGGTACAAACATTGGTACAAACATTTTACCGAGTCTACAACTTTTAGAAATTACAGTCAACTACAAATATAATTGTTTTTACTGTATTTATGGAAATTTCAGAGGTAGTAAAAAGTAGCAAATTTCATTAAATTGAATCCAGTCGGACGCACTCTAATCTCTTTCAAAAACGAAATTCAAAGACTGCTCCTTCTTCGTTTGACACTTCCATTTCTGCATTTAGTTGCTTGGTAAGAGTCTTAATGAGTTTCATGCCCAAAGAACTTCCTTTTTTAGGTGGTAAGTCTTTGTCAATTCCTACACCATCGTCTTTAATCCTAAAAAGATGGTGACCATCTTGCTGGCTAAACGAAATCACAACATTCCCCTTTTCTCTTCCTTTAAAGGCATGTTTGAATGAATTAGTAAGTACTTCATTCAATAAGAGCCCACACGGTATGGCTTGTGTAATTGGAAGAATGATGTCATCCAGATCAAAGGTCATTTCAACAGTAATGGAGCCAGTCCCCATTGTTTGCTCAATGGTTTTACTTAGTTCTTTTATATAATCTTGTACCTTTATCTCAGAGAAATTTTCATTGTCGTATAACTTCTCGTGAACCAATGCAATGGAGTGAATACGCATTTGGCTATCACGCAAAATTTTTCGCGCATTTTCATCATTTGCAGTGTACGATTGCAACTCAAGTAGTCCGGTAATTACAGCCAGATTATTTTTTACCCGGTGATGAATTTCCGCCAAGAGCACTTCCTTTTCTTTTAATGAATCCCGAACTTTTTCTTCCGCTTTTTTACGGTCTGTGATATCGACATAAATCCCATATTTGTACATCATCTTTTCATCGATAATAATTGGAACAGCATATATAATTACATCAATAAGTTCGCCGGACTTTGTTTTTCTTCTGGTGGCAACTTCTTCTACATAAGGAGTTTCTGTTAGTCGGCGGGCATAATCTATTTCGGTGTCTGGTACAATTACCCGGTCTAATTCCAATCCGGCAATTTCCATTTCCTCGTACCCAAACAGCCTTTCGAAACCTTTATTTACTTCAATTACTTCGTTATGGCTATTTAATAAGGCGATTCCAAGTGGCGAGGTATTAAACAAATCACTTAGTAAATGCTGTCTTTTTTTGAGCTCTTCTTCGGCTAGTTTGCGCTCTGAGATATCACGCTCAATAATAATCAGAACTTCTTCATCAAAATAAGTACCGGTATTTACCAGTAATTCAGTCGGGAATACTTCCCCGTTAGATTTTCGCCCCCAACCATCCAGTTTCACAGAACTATTTTGATCTGCTTTTTTTATCTCCATTAACCGATCAGGTAGGAATTTTCCCGGAGCACTTAATTTCTTGTAATGTTCTCCAACCAACTCCTGTACTGAGTATCCAAAAGTATATTTAGTACCCATATTGGCGCCAAGTATTATCCCCTCATCATTCACCAGATAAATTGCATCGCTGATCGAATCAAACAAATCACGGTAACTTTGCATACTTCTGTGTGAGCGATTCATCGCTTCTATCCTTTGGGTGATATCCAATACCAACGAATAGGTTGAAACAAGCCTGCCGGCATCATCAAACAAATAAGAGTTGTACCATTCACAATAAATGGTATCTCCTGATTTAGTAATATTTCGATTTAGGATCGATTTACTTTTAATCCGATGCTTTACAGTCTCTTTAAATTCTTCTTTAACCAATTCAATATCTTCCGGATGCACAAATTTGTTAAGCATATCAGGATGTTTGATAGCCTCATCCTGTGTCCACCCAAATAATTCTTCTGCTTTGGGTGACCATCTTAAAACTTTGTGTTCACTGTTCCATTCAATTTCTCCCATAGGAAAATCTATGAATTCCACCGGGCTTGATAGCTGGTATTCGCTATTTACGTTGAACAAAGTTTGAGCGATATCATGGGCTACAACTAGCTTTGATGGTCTTCCCTTATAATTAATTAAATGAGATGAAAATTGTACTAACTGATGCTCTTTATCAGCGATCTCGAATTCCCAAACCTGGTTCGATACGGTTTGCGCATTTGAAATTTTAGGATGATGGGAGGTGATCCTGGTGCCAAAATCATCAAGACGTTTCCCTATTATTTCCTCTCTTGAAAGTCCAAATCTTCTGACAACATTTTCATTTATATCTAAAATCCTGAGGGAAATTTGGTCGCATATAAACATTAACTGCGAACCAAAAAAAGTCTCTTCACTTTTAAGCATCTGTGGACTCGAAACCGGGTTTATGATTGCCGCCCAAATATCCACTTTCTCGTCTTTTATACCAATAAAAATATAGGTGAATAATCTGGTTGGAAAACTCTGTGCGTGTTTTTGTTTTTTGTTATCTTTGTAGGCTCAAAAGAACGTTTTTTAAACTAACTGAATGTCAGACCAGAAAATTACGATTACCCTGCCAGACGGATCATCCAGGAAATACGCAGCAGGAACAACAGGGCTGCAAATAGCAGAATCAATCTCATCAGGACTCGCAAGAGTAGCACTTAGTATTACCGTTAATGGAGATATTTGGGACTTAAACCGCCCTATTAATAAGGATGCTACAATTTCAATAAATACCTGGGATACCGAAGATGGCCAATATACCTTCTGGCATTCATCTGCTCACTTACTTGCTGAAGCAGTTCAGGAACTCTATCCGGATGCAAAGTTTGGAATCGGACCTCCCATTGAAAATGGTTTTTATTACGATATTGATTTCGGTGAGAAACAAATTACACAAGAAAACCTCGCTCAGATTGAGAAGAAGTTTCTGGAAGTTGCCCGAAATAAATCATCTTTTGAGCGTAAAGAAATCTCAAAAAAAGATGCACTGGAATTCTACGAAAACCGAGGCAATGAGTACAAAGTTGATCTGATCGAAGGACTCGAAGATGGCGACATTACCTTTTATACCCAGGGTAATTTTACAGATTTATGCCGTGGTCCTCATATTCCTAATTCGGGAGTTGTAAAGGCAATCAAACTAACCAACCTTGCCGGGGCTTATTGGCGTGGTGATGTAAACAGTAAGCAGTTAACGCGTATTTATGGGATCACCTTCCCGAAACAAAAACTACTTGAAGAGTATCTCCATCGTATTGAAGAAGCTAAGCGAAGAGATCACAGAAAGCTCGGCAAAGAACTTGGCATTTACATGATCGACAGCATGGTTGGAAGCGGACTTCCTCTCTGGTTGCCAAACGGAACCGTTCTGAGAAGAACACTCGAATCATTTTTAAGAGATGAACAGGTTAAACGCGGATATAAAGAAGTGATCACACCGCACATTGGAAATCTTGAATTATATAAAACTTCAGGGCACTATCCATACTATCAGGATTCTCAGTATGATCCTATTCAGGTGGATGATGAAGAATATATGCTCAAGCCGATGAACTGTCCTCATCACCACAGAATCTATTCATCTGATTTAAGAAGTTACAGAGACCTCCCTTTTCGCCTCGCTGAGTTTGGAACAGTATATCGCTATGAGCAATCCGGTGAACTAAGCGGTCTTTCCCGTGTTCGTGGCTTTACACAAGATGATGCTCATATTTATTGTACACACGATCAATTGAAAGACGAGATCAAGCATACCATTGAACTCACACAATTTGTATTCAATACGTTTGGGATGCCTGTAGATATCCGGCTCTCATTCCGTGATGATAACGATGAGAAGTATGGCGGTAATATGGAATACTGGGAACGTGCTCAGGCTGAAATCAAGGAAGTGGCCGATGAAATGGAGCTCGATTATACGATTGCTCCCGGCGAAGCAAGCTTTTATGGACCTAAAATTGATTTTATTATTCGTGATGCAATTGGTAGAAAATGGCAACTTGGAACCGTTCAGGTTGATTATGTTATGCCGGAACGATTTGATCTTACCTATGTAGGTTCTGATAATGAAAAACACCGTCCTGTCATTATTCACAGAGCACCGTTTGGGTCAATGGAACGCTTCACAAGTATTTTAATTGAACACTTTGCCGGAGACTTCCCGGTATGGCTTTCTCCGGAGCAGGTAAGAATTCTTCCAATTTCTGATGACCAGAATGAATACGCCCAAAATTGCGCTCAGGAATTAAGGAATATCGGCGTCCGGGTTGAAGTAGATGAACGTAGTGAACAGATTGGTGGGAAAATCCGGGATGCTGAAACGAGTAAGACTCCATATATGTTAATAATAGGAGCAAAGGAATTAGAAGCTGGAACTGTTTCAGTTCGCAGACATAAAAAGGGAGATATTGGAACTTTCAAATTTTCTGATTTTCTTTCACAACTAAACACAGAAATTGCTGAAAAGCAGTTACCAGAAAATTAACTAAACAACGAGGATAACTATCGCAAGAAATAACTTTCGAGGACCTGTTAAAGAAGACAGGCCGAGATTAAATGATGAAATCAGAGCCGCACAAGTACGAGTAATTAAACCCGATGGTGGCCATGAAATAACCAACTCTGATCGTGCACTTCAAATAGCGGAACAATTTGGCCTGGATTTAGTGGAGATTGCACCGGATGCTAATCCACCGGTTTGCAAAGTCATCGACTACGGAAAATATCTCTATGAAAAGAAAAAGAAAGAGAAAGAAGCTAAGAAAAAGCAACATACTGTTACTGTAAAAGAGCTTCGTTTCCGACCTAATACCGATGACCACGATCTTGAGTTTAAAACGCGCCACGCCCGAGAGTTTTTGGAAGGCGGAGATAAAGTGAAGGCAACTGTACAGTTCAGGGGCCGGGATATGTTATACACTGAAAAAGGGGAATTACTACTTCTTAAGCTTGCAAAAAGCCTGGAAGATGTATCAAAGGTAGAGTCTAAACCCAATATGGAAGGCCGCCGGATGATTATGATGTTAACGCCTAATAAATAATTCTCTGCATTGCTTAGGCGTACTTTAATCCCTATCTTTGGAGTCTTTAATTTTTCACAAAGCAAGTGGATTTGAAATGCCAAAAATGAAAAGTAATAGTGGAGCTAAAAAGCGTTTTAAAGTTACCGGTTCAGGTAAAATTAAACGTAAGAAAGCTTTCAAGCGCCACATTCTTACTAAAAAGAGCAGCAAAACTAAACGACAATTGGGTAAAAGTACGCTTGTAGCTGATGCTGATGTAGCAAAAGTGAAAGCACTTATCCCAAACAAATTTTAATCATTTAATCTAAGACAAAATGCCACGATCACTAAATTTAGTGGCTTCCCGTCGCCGTCGCAAAAAGATTCTGAATCAAGCGAAAGGTTACTGGGGCAAGCGAAAAAATGTTTATACGATTGCGAAAAACGCGGTAGAAAAAGGTCTTCAGTACCAATACCGTGATCGCAAAAATCGTAAACGTGTTTTCCGTCGACTATGGATTGTTAGAATAAACGCGGCAGCGCGCCTGAACGGAACTACCTATTCTAAGCTCATTCATGCAATGAGCCAAAAGAATATGGAGATTAACCGTAAGGTATTGGCCGAGCTAGCAGTTCATGATGCGGAAACGTTTGCTGCCATTGTGAAGGAAGCCCACGCTTAACAGCGAACTTGCTATTTACCAAGCCGGTAAATCTTCGATATGTAAGGTTTACCGGTTTTTTTATTTTTGCACCTAACCTTTGATGTGAATTTTCTACTTACATGCTTGACGATATATCTGACTTAAAGAAAGAAATCGCCACCTATACGGTTACCAATCAGGAACAACTTGAAGCATTCCGACTGGAATTCCTTTCCAGAAACGGACGGGTACAATCGATGTTTAAAAACCTCGGATCGGTTCCTAAAGAAGACAGAGCTGCTGTAGGTAAGGGCATGAACGAGGTTAAACAGCTCGCCAACAAAAGGTTTGAAGAAGCTAAAACCGAGCTGGAAAAATCTACTTTGGTTGCGAAGAGCGTACTCGATGATCTTACACTTACTGCCCCACAAACGCCTATAGGATCTCTTCATCCTCTCACCAAAACAATGGATGAGATGAAGCAGATTTTTTACCGTCTGGGATTCACAATTTCAGATGGCCCTGAAGTAGAAGACGATTTCCATAATTTTACAGCGCTCAACTTCCCTCCTAATCATCCTGCAAGAGACGAACAGGATACTTTTTTTGTTAGAAAGAGTGATGATGCTGAAATGATGGATTTAGTACTTCGCACCCATACTTCTCCGGTTCAGATTCGTTTAATGGAAAATACTAAACCTCCGATCCGTTCTATTATGCCCGGACGAGTGTACCGAAATGAAGCAGTATCCCCAAAATCATACTTTCTGTTCCATCAGGTAGAAGCATTATATGTTGATGAAAACGTGAGTGTAGCCGATTTAAAAGAAACGCTGATCACATTCGTAAAATTGATGTACGGCAGCGATGTAAAATATCGCCTCCGTCCCGGTTTCTTTCCTTTTACAGAACCTAGTTTAGAAATGGATATTTGGTGGGGATCTGAAAAAGACGGCAAATGGCTCGAAATTCTTGGTTCCGGGATGGTAGACCCTAATGTGTTTGATGCTTCAGGAATAGACTCTAAAAAATACACCGGCTTTGCCTGGGGAATGGGTGTGGAACGTATCGCCATTTTGAAGTACGGAATTGATGATATCCGCACTTTCTACGAAAACGACATCCGCTTTTTAGAACAATTTAATTAAGATTTTTTCGCCCGAATATGAAAGTATCGTACAACTGGCTTAAAGAATTTATAGACCTTCCACTCTCTCCCGCAGATGCTGCTGAGAAGATGACATTGATCGGGCTGGAAGAGGAAGAAACTTTCGAATATGGAAGTAATCTGGATGGAGTAATTGTTGGAGAAGTTGTAGAAGTAACTCAACATCCCAATGCAGATCGGCTTCAGCTGTGCCAGGTTAATCTGGGTAAAGAAACCGTACAAATCGTTTGCGGAGCTAAAAATGTTTCAGCCGGACAAAAAGTTCCTGTCGCTACTGTTGGAACCACTCTCCCGATAAAATTGGATGACGGAAGTTTGCTCACTTTAAGAAAAGCAAAGCTTCGTGGTGAAGTATCTAACGGAATGATTTGTGCTGAAGATGAGCTAGGAATTGGCACAGATCATGATGGAATTATGGTATTGGATAGCACTCTTGAAGTGGGAACTCCAATTAATCAGGTTTTTGATTTAAATACTGATACCATCATCGATATTGCTATTACTCCAAACCGACCTGATGCTACATGTCATCTTGGTGTAGCCCGGGATTTAGCAGCAGCTCTGAATCTGGAATTGAAGAAACCATATCAGACACTCCGGATTCAGTCGATGAACCCGACTGAGTCATCTCCTCCGGCAGAGGGGGCTATTAGTTCCCCTTCAGGCGTGAAGGGGTGGCAGCGCAAAGGCGCTGACGGGGTAGTCGCTAAAATAGATGACAAGCCCATTTACAAAAATTATGTGAAAAACCTTCCTTACAACTCTGATCTAAAAGAAAGAGCACGAGATCTAAGAAAAGCTGGGAATCTTCCTGAAGTACTGTTCTGGAATGAAGTAAAATCGAAGAAATTCCATGGAATAGACTTCGACAGGCAAAGAGTAATTGGCAATTACATTGTTGATTTCTATGTGAAATCTCTAGGGATGGTAATTGAAATAGACGGTTCAAGTCACGATGATAAACAAGAATATGATGCTGAGCGTCAAGCTTATCTGGAAGAGTTGGGTTTGGTTGTACACCGAATAACTACAGAAGATGTAAAAAACAATTTGTCTGATGCTCTTAAGTGGCTTGAAGCGAGAATCGTGGAAGAGTATGGGACACCCCTGAATCCAATGCTAGACGCATCGGATTCATCCCCTCTGAAAGAGGGGAACTATTCAGAGGTTAATACTGATGATATCATTATTGAAATACAAAACCCCGAAAAATGCCATCGGTATGTAGGCAAAATGATCAGGAATGTGGAGATCAAAGAATCTCCTGATTGGCTTAAAAACCGATTATTAGCATTAGGTATGCGTCCGGTAAATAACGTTGTAGATGTTACTAATTATGTGATGCATGAACTGGGTCAGCCCCTGCATGCCTTCGATTATGATGAAATCAAAGGAAAGAAAATCATTGTAAAGGATTTCGAAAAAGAAATTGAGTTTGAGACTCTGGATCATGTTAAAAGAAAATGTGCACCAGGTACGCTCTTTATTTGTGATGGAAGCGGACCAACCGCAATTGCCGGTGTGATGGGCGGACTTCACTCTGAAGTAAGTGACTCCACAACAAATATTCTACTCGAAAGTGCTTATTTCGATCCGGGAACAATCCGGAAAACCGCCAAAGCACAAACTTTACAAACCGATGCCTCTTATCGTTTTGAAAGAGGGATTGATCCTAATATACAAGCTATTGCAGCAGAACGGGCAGCTGCTTTAATTGCAGAAGTTTCTGGTGGCAAACTTTCTGATGAGATCATTGATGTTCATCCTGTAAAGACAGAACCTATTGAGCTAACACTTACAAAGGCGTATCTAAACAGACTTTTAGGTACCGATCTCTCCATTAATGAAGTCCTAGCTATTTTGGATGGTCTGGAGTTTGAAGTGCTTTCATCAGACGAAGAAAAAGCTACCTTTAAAATTCCAACTTTCCGACCGGATTTAACCCGCGAAGTTGATTTGATTGAAGAAGTAGGTCGTTTGTACGATTACAACAAAATTGAAGCACCGAATCACGGTATCTTTGTTTCCACAGAAAAATTCTCGGACTGGGAAATTCTTATTTCAAAGATAAAAAAAGCATCTGTTGAGCTTGGGTTCAGAGAAATCTACTCTAATTCGTTAATATCAGAAAAAGAAGCAGGGCAATTTGGTTCTCTTGATGATATGATTGGTACACTCAATCCACTCACAAAGGACATGACCACCCTTCGCCCCTCCCTTCTTCACGGGTTTTTGAAGGCCTCGGCTTATAATTTCAATCGTCAGGCTTCAGGAGTTCGGTTCTTCGAAATAGGTAATGTGTTTAATCAAAGTGATGATTTCACTTATCATGATGGCATTAAAGAGCAAACCCATGTTCTCTTTGGGCTATCTGGATTAAAGTCAACCGAGCACTGGACTACCAAGCCGGTATCATATTCTGCTTTTGATCTTAAATCGTTGCTTAATGGTTTTTTTACAAAACTAGGATTGCTTGAGGGCATCTCTGCAACAATTGATCAGGATACTCTCACGTATTCGCATAGCAATATGAAGCTTGGTACTTTGATGCCTGTTTCAAAAAAGCTGATGAAAGCTTACGATTTAGAAGCAGGCACCTTTGTTGCAGAACTCTCAGTAAATGCCTTACAGTCAGCGCTGGAGAAGATACCAGAGAAAGAATTCCAATCCATACCCAAATTCCCTGCATTCGAATTCGATTTTGCAGTAATTGTTGAAAGCACAATCACAGCTGGCGAGTTGATGAATTCTATCAAGTCTAAGGCAGGAAAAACCTTGCAAAGCATTGAAATTTTTGATGTTTTTGAAGGTCAATCTATTGGAGAGGGAAATAAAAGTATCGCCTTCAGACTACATTTCCTTGATCCTAACAAAACCTTGAATATCAAAGAAGTAGAACCTATTATTAACCGTATTGTTAAAACGCTGGAGAAACAGTACTCCGCGAAACTCAGAGGATAATAGGTGACGCTATATGAATCAGATATCTCAGCAAACTGAGCGTTTTAAAGAACTGCTTGGTGATGTATATGAGGAGGTAAATTCTTTAAAACAGGAAATCAGAGACCTGAAAAAAGAAAACACAAAACTGGTTTCTAAGATTGAAGATTTAAGGGGAAAGCAGACTGATATTTTTTCTGCTATCAGTGAGTCGGAACGCCTTGCTCTTCGTCAGCATGTCCAGGGGTTAATCACAAAAATCGATAATCATCTAAACAATCAGGCATGAAATCGATTAAAGTTTCTATTCTAGGGAAGCAGTATCCTTTAAAAGTGGAAGATCATGAAGAAGAGACCATGGTCAGAATCTGCAAATATGTTGATGAGCGTTTTCAAACCTATCGAAATCAACTCGTTAAACAACCGGAATCTACGGTAATGGTATTGGCAGCTTTAAGTATTGCAGAAGAACTATTTGAGGCACGTCAAAACTCTTCTGACATGGAAAAAAATGAAGAAGTTATGATGCAACGGGTAAATGCGAGCATGGAACGTTTACTTGAAGATATGAGAGCCTGATACACACTACTCCAAATTTATAATTCATAAAGAGAAGCATTTTGGCTGAAACCGTCAGCATTTTATTTATCGGGGATATTGTTGGTAGTCCCGGAATTTCAATTACGGAAACTTTCCTTCCCAGTCTCATAAAGAAGTATGAAGCTGATTTCGTGATCGCTAACGGCGAGAATTCCCATGAAGGGCACGGGATCAATGAAGCGATTATCAAAAACTTGCTTTCTCTTGGGGTGCATGTAGTTACTGGTGGTGACCATTCTTTTGACAAGTGGAAGGTATTCAATTATATGAGGGAGCATGATCACATCCTCCGTCCTTTGAATTATCCAAGAGGAAACGCCGGGCTAGGCTTTGGGGTATATGAAATTCCCGGGACTTCGCATAAAATCGGTGTATTAAATTTACAGGGACGAACTTTTATGAAACCCATAGATGACCCCTTCTCAGCTGCAGACTGGGCACTTTCAAAAATTAAAGAACAAACTGATATCGTGTTTGTAGATATGCACGCTGAAGCTACTGCTGAGAAAATTTCGATGGGTTGGCATATTGATGGTCGTGCTTCGGTTTTAGTTGGAACCCATACTCACATTCCAACGGGTGATGCGCGTATATTCCCACAAGGATTGGGATATCTTACAGATGCAGGAATGACAGGCTCTTATAATTCATCGTTAGGAATGGATAAAAAAGTAGCTATAAAACGATTTGTAACCGGGGTCCATCAAAAGTATCAGCCCGCGAATGGTGATAATCATGTATGTGGTGCTTTTGCCAAAGTTGATACCAAAACCGGAAAATGTGTTCATATTGAATCTGTTATTTACCCGGAATTTAATTCTTCAACAGAATAAAATGGCCGATAATGAATTTGTTTTAAAAGGGGAAGGAATTAATAAGAGCTATAAAAGCGAGCAAGGTGAAGCCCGACTGGAGGTTCTTAAAAACGTATCCCTTGAAATAAAGAAAGGAAGTATCACAGCTATTGTAGGCTCGAGCGGTAGTGGAAAAAGTACACTTCTTCATATTCTTGGAGGATTAGATAAACCAGATAGTGGTGCAGTTTATTGGGGAGATCAACTTATTTCTTCTATGAATTCAGACCAGCTTGCTGATTTCAGAAATGAGAATATTGGCTTTGTATTTCAATTCCATCATCTTCTACCCGAATTTACGGCCTTAGAAAATGTGAGTATGCCCGCTTTAATTAGTGGGATGTCCATTGAAGATTCCTCTAAGCGAGCTTTACAGCTTCTCGAGCGGTTTGGCGTGGCCGATCGAAGGAACCACCGCCCCACCCAGCTTTCCGGTGGAGAACAACAACGGGTTTCTATGGCCAGGGCGTTAATGAACAAACCGTCTATTATACTCGCCGATGAACCTACCGGTAATCTCGATGATTCTAACACATCCACTATTCTTGATATGCTATTTGAACTGCGAAAACAAGATGATGTTACGGTATTGCTCATCACACACGAAAAAGCAATTGCTCAACGCTCTGACATCGTCCTCGAAATAAAAAACGGTGAATTGAGTTCACTTTAAGTTTTACTATAAGATAAAACAGCCGTATTTTTGGAGTCTGAATTTAAATTGATAACGTCTACCTGAATCATGTCGAAACACCTTTCAAAAGAAGAACTGCAATCTGACCCGCTTATTGAAAACTATAACAAAGCGGCTAACTTTTTCAACGAGAACAGAACTACAATCATAGCAGTCCTTATTAGCGTTATCGTTGTTGTTGGGTCTTTAGTTGGATATAATTACTACTCTGCAAATCAGGAACAGGAAGCGCAGCAACTTCTCGCAATTGCGGAAGGATATTATACTGAAGGAGATTACGACAAAGCTATAAATGGTGATAGTTTTGAATTAACGTACGGGTTCCTTGCCATAGCCAATGATTATTCTGGAACCGAAGCCGGTAACCTTGCTGTTTATTATGCTGCTGTATCAAGTTTTAAGTTAGGTAATATTGAAGAAGCACTGGATTATCTTTCCAGATATGATGCCCCCAAAGGAATTTTAGGTGTTGGACCCGTATCATTTAATGCAAAACTTCTTCTGGCCAATGGAAGTACAGAAAAAGCTGCTGAGACTTTTATTAAAGCCGCTAATTGGGATCTTAATGATACTACCACTCCATACAACTTATACGAAGCTGCTGAAGCATATTTCAACGCTGGTAATTTCGAACGTGCTCAGGAATTATCAGAACAAATAATAGAAGAATACCCTACAAGCTCTGAACTGGCAAACGCTCAGAAACTTCAGGGACGTATTGCAGTAGCCAGCTAATCTCTTTTTCAAGGCTCCAATTTGGAGCCTTTTTTATTGAATACGGTGATCTTATTGAATATTATCTATGCAATCACTTCTTCATAGATATACTCTTATGTTTTTAAATGGAAAAGCTTCCTCCCTGATTGTCTTATGCATCTTTGCCATCATTTTTTTTGATGCATTCCAGCAAAAATTCTATATCGATGCATTTAATCTTTATCCTCCCAATACAATTACTTTCCTGGATATTCTTGGAACCCATCTAACAAGATGGTTAATATGGAGCATATTAAGTATTTCTTACGTTGCTTATGCATGGAAGAAGTTTACTGAGAACGACTATTCTACAGGCGTTAAGTCATGGGGTAAGATCGCTGCTTTAGTTTTCGGAGCCAACTTCGTTTCCCTGATTCTGATTTGTTTAGCTAATATTTTTCAGAACGGATCTGAATTAAGTATGTCTTCATTCATTGAGCTGTTCATATTTATGTTTTATCAAAAAGGGCTCGGTTTTGCTTTCACCTCCTGTCTGCTTGTACTACTCATTTATAACCGGGCAAATAGTTTAGTGATTGATGCTCAGTGGGTCGAAATCAAGAATCTGAAAAAACAACCCGCGGCTACTACAGATGAAGATAAACCAACGTTAAACATCAAAATCGGGAATAAACTAAAAGTAATACCAATTAGCGATGTCCACTGGTTTGAAGCAGATGATTATTGTGTAAAAGTGCATACGTCAGAAAAATCATACACCATGAGGAAGAGCCTCAAATCTCTTCAAAAAGAACTCGCTACACTAAACTTTGTACGAATACATCGCAGCGCCTTGCTTAACCTCGATTATCTGGATCACATAGATTTTCATTCTTATACAGTGAAGCTTCAAAATACCTTGGAGATACCCATATCAAAATCAGGTGCTTCCCTTCTTAAAGAAATCCTGCAGACAAAATCAGTATAGTTTACTGCATTACCCGTTCTATTAACTGCATTCATCAAACTCAGTACTGTTTAATTGCTTTTATTGGATTCAAAAAAAATTCCAATGAAAATATTTATACTTTTTTTTGCCGTTGCGTGGTCATCTACTTCTCTGAAAGCGCAATATGAGTATGAACCTTCTGAAGCTTATCCCTTCGGAAGGATTCATCCTCATGCTCCTCAACAACTGGCCGATTATGAGCCATTAATCGGAGAATCCATCTGTACTTCGGTAAGCCGGGCGCCAGACCAAACATGGAATCCTGAGGTTAATATGATATGGAGATTTAAATATATCATGAATGGAATGGCAGTTCAAGATCAGACTCTTAAAGAAGATGGAGCTCATTCCGGGAGTATTCGTCAATTTAATGCAGACAGTTCCTCATGGTACGTACATTATTACTCAACGGGCGGTGCTCCGCCAGCACTACCTTCCTGGGGAGGTGGAAAGAACGATGATGGAGATATTATTCTGTATCGTGAGCAAAAAGCTCCCAACGGTCTTGATGGATATTATAAAATCACCTTCTTTGATATTAGCAATGAAGGTTTTGAATGGCTGGGAGAGTGGACAGATACCAGCGAGTCTTTTAGTTTCCCGACATGGAAAATTTCTTGTACAAAAATTGAATAATAGGTTAAATGCATATAGGAGCCATCATAGCAATAATTTGTGGTGCTTTAGCAGCAATTTCCACAGCCGTTTATTTTCTTTTGAAGCAATCCGAAATTGAATAATCAATGTTAGTTAAATGACGTCGGCACAAAAGGCATATATTGAACTTTATAGATCTATTATTGACCATGTTGAAGGAATAGAGCTAAAAGGCAAAACTATGCCTTACACCTCTGTAAATGGACGCATGTTTTCACAGTTAAATAAAGATGGAGAAATCGGAATTCGTCTTTCTGAAGTAGAGATGCAAAAATTCTTTTCAAAATTTCCGGATTCAAAACCGTTCAAATCCTATGGTGCTACACTGAAAGGCTATGTCTTAATTCCTGAGGAAATGCTGGCAGATCCGGCTTTAATTGGTGAATATCTGGCCATGAGTTATCAACATGTTTTAACCCTGGAGCCTAAGTGATTACTTATTCTTAGCTTCAATCCACTTGGCCATATACTTTGTACTCGCATTTGTATGATGCATAAGCATTGCACCGATAAAGTTCTTTCTTCGATGTCTCTTTAACTGATCTTTAACCTCTAGAATCCTCAGAACAAGCCCCTCCTTTATTTCCTTCCTTGAAAACCTCTGATTTATAATCTGAACACACTTCTTTTGTGCTCTTCCCCAATCTGGTTTTTCACTGTATAGCCTCACCGCTGCTTTAGCGAATTCTTCAGGAGTATCTTCAATCATCCCTGGCCATGAGAAGTCTCCATGCATCCCTTCCGCACCTACCGATGTAGTAACAGATGGAGTACCACATTGCATCGCATCGATTAATTTCCCCTTTAAACCTGCTCCAAACCGAAGCGGCGCCAGACAAACTCTGGTTTCACTCATAACTTGAGAAACTTCGTTCGCCCTTCCCTTCACCAAAAATCCTTCTTCAGGATTGTTTAATTGAATTACTTTTTGTGAAGCGTAAGCGCCATAGACATATAATTCAGCATTTGGAAGTTTACTTTTTATCATAGACCAAATCGAGTTCTTCAGATATAGAACAGCATCCCAGTTTGGTTCGTGCAAAAAATTCCCGATAGAAATGAAACCCTCACGTTCCTCAAAGCCCGTCCAGGAAGAGTCGTACGCTTTTGGGAGTATAAATGGGACATAGTGAATAAGGTTTTCCTGTACACCAAAAACATCCCTCAATAGGTTCATCTCAAACTCTGAAATGATCAGTGAAAGATCGCAACGATAAATGCTTGCTATTTCTCTTTTGGCATAATCTGAGTATAAATCCTCTTCAGTAAAAGCTCTTCCCTCCTTTAATGCCTGATGCCGTCCATTCCTGAGTGAGTGCAAATCTTGTGTATCTAATATTCGTAGCGCATCAGGACAGTATTCTGAAACTCTCCAACCAAACTGTTCTTCTGTCATAAACCGGTCAAAAAAAACTATATCGGGGCTTAATCCACTTATAAACTCATCGAAGGAAGAATCATTAATGAAAATGTGTTCCGTTCTGATTCCCATGGATTCCAGATCTTCAGCAAATTCACTTTCTCCGGCAGCTGTGGCAAAAGTTATCTCCCAATCCTGAAACTGAAAGAGTTCAATTAATTGCATTATTCTTGAACCGGCGGCTGAAGAGGTAGGTTCCGGCCATACTTTCCCTATAATGAGGATATTTGATTGTCCAGGCATTTGGGATTATACGAAATGAAACTGTATGAATCCTTTTTGTTAATTACTTGGCTTGCTTCAAAAGCACCATCAAATTAATTATTCTGATACACCCTGATAATATCCGAATAACTCATATCATCAAGTAAATCCCGTTGATTCAGTTCCCGAAGAAATTCTTCTGTAACTCCGTTAGCGTACAAACCAATAATGCCCGAGTAGGAAACCTCGTCCAGATAATCAACTTGCTCAAGCGTTTGTATATAATCTATAGTTACACCATTCGCATAAAGACCTATAATCCCCGAGTACGAGACTTCATCCAGATAGTCCAGTCTGTCTAACCCGATCAGGTAGTCTTCGGTTACTCCGTTAGCATATAAGCCTATAATACCCGAATAATTCACCTCATCTAAATAATCTAACTGTTCCAGTGTTTCCAGATAGTCGATGGTTACTCCATTCGCATACAAACCTATGATACCGGAATAGCTTGTTCCATCCAGATAATCTAAATCATGAAGTGTTTGCAGGTATTCTTCGCTCACTCCATTTGCCCAAAGACCAATAATTCCTGAGTAGTTCAGACTTCCAAGATAGTTCAGTTCTTCCAGTTTCTCCATATAGCTAACCGGAACCCTATTATTAAACATAGCTTGAATTTGCGATTCAGAAGGTGTTTCTCTGAAATCCACAGCTCGTACAGCACTTATATAATCCAGATAAGAACTGGAAAAACCTGAGGTACCGCTTCCCTGAGATTGAACCACCGCAACATTATCATCATTATCAAACCATCCTCCAATCCCTTGAGCAGTCTGGCTAATCGCATTCATGGGATTCCAATCGAAATACCAAAGAAAAATAATCGCAAGTACGGCGGCAATTACTACCCGATCTCTTTTCCTGGTACTTTTCTTTTTAACCCGATAGGTTACTCCGGGTCCTAAATCTTCCTCATCTTCTATGGAATTCTCATGGATATAATCATCCAGATCAAAATCAGGATCGTTGTCATTCAGGTCGTTGGGAATGCCTTTTTTGTAGCGGTCTTTTCGTGAACTCATATTGCCCTGCGATTATTTAAACTCGATAACTACACGAATGAGCTGGTTTTTGGTTTCAAAACAGAGCTACAGTATACTGATAACAGATTCAAATCACCCTCCTCTTTTTTCTGAATTTCATAGGTGTGGTATCATATTTTTTCTTAAACGCACTATTAAAGTATGAAGAATTATGAAAGCCGCTTTCAAAGCCAATCATCGAAATCTGAAGATCTGAATTCTGCAATAATTGCGCCGCTCTTCCCAGACGAAGCTCAAGAATATATTCTGAAAAACTCTTAAGTGTTCTGCTTTTAAAATAATGGCTAAATGCTGAAGGCGATATATGTACATGATCAGAGACTTCCTTAATCATCAATTTCCTTGTATAATTTTCCTGTATAAATTGAAGTGCTTTTGTTAGTCTGATTTCTTCGTTTTTGAACTCTTTATGACTATACCCTTCTGTACAAAGTTTTTCAGTATTTGCTGACTCTCCGAATAAGTGCAAAAGCCTTAGGAGTCTCATATAATTTGAAAGATTATTCTCTTCTTTTAGCTCATTAACAATCTCCCACGCTTCTTCTAAACCTTTTTTATTTAGCTTTAATCCGAATTTCGAATTCTTTAACCCATCAAAGATTTTAGTTAAGTGAGGTGCAGAAGCCTGTTGAATAGTAAAGAGTTCTTCCAAAAAGTGTATCACAATCACTTTATGACTCCCTTTAGGTTTGATCCCATAGTCTTGCCAGCAATGAGGCAATCCCGGCGAGATTAGCACTATATCTTTTTCAGAAAAACGCTCGGTACTATCTCCAACCATTCGGGTTCCTTCTATTCCTTCAGTAATGGTTAACTCAAAGGCTTCTTTATGAGCATGAAATGGATAGCTTAAATCTACCTGGTTAAAAACCCGGATAAGAAAAGGACAGGATTGGGATAAGCCAACATGTTCCTGGAAAATTTTCATTGATTATACGTTTTGAAGAAATTTTTGAAATAAAACAATGCATGAATTTCATTAAAACATAAAATATCAATTTCTCAGTGATATTTATCTACGTAATATTTCCAGATGTTTGAATAAGTAATGAACATCAATAGAGCAAATGACAACTTCAGACCTACATATATTTACAGAATCAGAGATTAAATCGTATAAAGAAAATGGGTATCTCCTTCCTGTTAAAAATCTATTATCTGATGATAAACAAACGCTGTTAACTGAACTATTTGAAGAACATCTGGCGAATAGAGGTGGAAAAAAGTCAGATGAGCTTGACACTCCTCATTTCAGTGATCAGAGGTTACTTGATATTCTGCTAGCCCCTGAAGTTCTGGATGCAGTTGAAGATATCATCGGACCAAATATCGGGTTATTCAGCAGCCATTTTATTTCCAAAGAACCTGGAAAAGGTCGAAGAACTCCCTGGCACGAAGACAGTGCCTACTGGGAAGGTAAGTTTGATGAGCTCGATAAGATTGTAACTATTTGGTTGGCAATAGATAACTCAACCAAAGAAAATGGTTGTATGGGCGTAGTTCCAGGTACACATAACAATGGATTTTCAGAATACGAAGGGGTTCAAGACAAAGAGAACAGCACATTCACAACCGAGATTAAAAAAGGCACTTTTGACTTAGATGATGTTGTTTGGTTTGAGCTTAAGAAAGGACAGTACTCTATGCATGATGCCAGAATCATACATGGAGCGAATGCAAATACCTCCTCAACACGCAGGTGCGGATACACAATGAGATACTTCTCGTTAGATATGAAATTCAATCAGGAATCTGCTCCGAATCACAAGCTGTACCATGCACGAGGAGAAAACGTTGCAAGCAATCCTCTTGTTTATTACAAAGGTGCTTAATAGTACAAATTCTTGCTTTCATTCCTTCGATATTCCATATCGGTTTCATATAGTTAATAAAAATCTTCAAACTGAAGTTGAAACAGTTAAAACCTATTCAATCTCAAAAAGTCGATAGGCAATTCAGTTTTTCCTTGCAAAGCAAGATCAGCCAGGATTTCCCCTACGACTGGAACAAACTTAAACCCGTGACCGCTGAACCCAGCTGCCAGCACTACTCTCGAGTTTGTATCAGGCAAGAAATCGATTATGAAATGTTCATCCGGGGAATAGGTGTACAAACAGGCGGTTACTTCCACAATGTCTCCACCGATTTCCGGTAGGTATTTTTTCAGAAACGAACGAAGTTTCTCTTTCTCCTTTTCGGGATTAAGCTTGTTCAGGTCTTTTGGATGGATAAATTCCCCGGGGGCATGATGCGCGATCTTAAGTAAACCATTACCGCCCTGTTCGGCACTCAAAATCGGGAAGCCATAAAAAATACCCGGATATTCCGGTTCGGCTACTACCCAGCAAGGAAAACGCTCCGGTGCAAACTGATCTGGATGTTCCGGTTTGATCCAGAAAATAAGCTGGCGGGTCACTGTTAGCTGATTTGAAAATCCGTGAATAAGCTGATTGGTATAAGCTCCTGCTGTCAGAATTAGTTTTTCAGTATGATACTCCATCTTATCGGTATGCACCTCCACGTAGTTGTCTTTGAGCCTCCAGCCCATCACCGTCTCTCTTGTTTGTACCTCAGCGCCCAACTTCTCCGCCTGTCCGATAAAGCTTCTGATCGTCTCCTCCGCTACCGCAAACCCCGCTTCCGGCTCTATTAATGCTTGAAAATGAGAAGGGATTTCAAACATTTTTAATTGTTCATTTATCATTCGAGCTAACCGGATATTAAATGTATTGGCAGAAAATTCCACCCCTTCCATCACCTTATGTCCCGGCTCCCCGAAATACACCAGTCCATTTTTATGAAACAACTGTTTTCCCGTTTCTCTCTGAATGGAATCCCAGCCTTTATAGGCCTCCTCAAGCAACGGAACATAATCCGGGTGCTCGAAATAGGCTTTGCGAACAATTCGGGTCTGCCCCGAATGCGAACCCTTCGTATGACCAATCCCGAACTGCTCCAGTCCCAATGCCTTTATTCCCCTCTTTGCAAGTTGATACAAAGCCGAAGAACCCATAGAGCCGAGACCTATAATGATGGTGTTGTACATAAAGATTTTTTTGTAAAAATAGCAAAAGGAACAAAAGTACGTTTGCTTTCTCTATACTAATGCCTTTATTCATTATATCCTTTTAATTTCAAAGGATATAATGAGTAGAACTTAAACTTGAAAAAGGGATAAAATGAACTCAGTTCATTTTACTCTGTTGTTGTACGTCATGCGAAAACGAAAATGAATAGAATATTAATCACTCTCGGACTTTTAGTAATACCTGTAATTGGGTTTTGCGACACTTTGAACTATTGGCATGTTTACTACAATGATTCTGTAATAGCCAAATTCAACTCTGATTCCCAAGATTTGAAAATTGAAATAGACCGATCCAAAATAAAAGAAGATGATACTTTGACCGTCAGACATGGGGACGATACGCCTTGCATTAATTGCAAATTCGTCTTGTTTGTAAGAGACGAGAAAAAACGAAAATTGAGAATTACGGAGACAAATGAATTTTGGGGCAAACTTTCATTTGGACTAAAAGACTTAATTGAATTTGGAGATAAAAATGAGAGTAAACGATATGACTTTTATTATTGGGAACAAGATGATGATGGTGGAAAAACCCCAATGAAATTGATCCTTCAAGTGATATTTGAAGAAATAAAATAAAAAGCACAAACGCACAACAATGGCTAAATGCATGGCCAACCAACCTAACCGTGCACGACATTTTAGCCCAAACGTTGAAGAAGAATTCTTTCCCGCACCATTTATCGCAAGCAGCCTGTGCTGAACCTGTCTGCCGACAGGCAGGCTTGATTCAGTATCCGCTTGTGCTGAATTACAACTGATATACCAAGTACTTACTGATGTTTGGTCTATCTCCCTTTGGAGGGAGATAGAAATTCACTTGTGAATTTCAGAGGGAGGACTGTGAGAATGAAGAAAGATCGAGCTATTCCAATCCTCTCCCTGATCCAAAACAAGTTTTGACTCTGTCCCTCTCCAAAGAGGGACAGTTAATTCAAGCTTTATATTCCTGAAGTACTGGGCACTTCTTAAAAAAAAGATTTTCTTTTCTTAGTGTTTTCGCGCTTTTGTGGTAGCTATTAATCTGAGAACTAAAACAACCCCGATATCACCCCGTCTTCATCTACGGTCATATTAACGGCGGCCGGAACTTTAGGCAGGCCGGGCATCAGCATCATATTTCCGGAAATAATGACCAGAAACCCGGCTCCGGCGGAGAGCTGAACATCAGAAACGGTAAACGTGAATCCTTTCGGAGCCCCTCGCAGCGCTGGGTTATCAGAAATAGAAGACTGCGTTTTGGCAATACATATGGGAAGCTCGCCATAACCAAGTTCTTTAAAGCGTTTCAGATTTTGCAGGGCTTTCTTTTCAAAATAAACCACCGCCGCGCCATATACCTTTCGGGCTACTGCTTTGATTTTATCTTCAATCGAATCCGTTTTCTCATACATCGTTCTGGTATCGGGAGATGGATTCCGAGCTACTGCCTTTGTAACCACTTTTGCGAGACTGGTAACCCCTTCTCCCCCTTTGGTGAAGGCATTGTGAGTAGCACAAGGCACGTCTAGCGAGATGCAATAGTTTTCTATATAAGAAAGCTCATCGGGATGATCAGTTTCAAAACGATTAACCGCTACCACCACGGGTACATTAAATAATTTCAAGTGATTAACGTGTGCTTCGAGGTTTTTTAATCCTTCTCTGAGCGCATCATGGTTTGGCGCTCCTCCGGAAGCGTCCTCTACCGATAAACCTCCATGATATTTCAGGGCTTTGACGGTTGTTACCAATACTACAGCCGAAGGCCATATTCCCGAAACAGGACTTACAATATCAAAGAACTTCTCGGCTCCCAAGTCTGCACCAAAACCTGCCTCAGTAATTACATAATCTGCTAATTTAAGACCGATCCGGTTGGCAATAATACTGCTTGTTCCATGCGCAATATTTGCGAAAGGACCTCCGTGGATTAATGCAGGTACATGTTCCATCGTCTGCACCAGATTAGGCATAATCGCTTCGTTAAGAACAACCGCCATTGCTTCGTGCGCGCCCAGATCCCTGGCTTTTACAGCTTCTCCTTTGCGGTTATAACCAACCACAATCTGTCCGAGTCTTTCCTTCAAATCTGCTCTGGAAGATGACAAAGCTAAAATCGCCATTATTTCGGAAGCAGCAGTAATAAGAAAGCCAGACTCCCTGGGAATACCGTTTACTCTGCCTCCTAGTCCTACCACAATCTGACGAAGAGCACGGTCGTTCATATCCATAGCACGGTTCCAAAGCGGACTGGTCACATCGATATCCAGTTCATTTCCTTTGAAAATGTGATTATCGAGCATGGCTGCCAGTAAATTGTGGGCGGTGCCAATCGCGTGAATATCTCCATTAAAATGCAGGTTGATCCGCTCCATGGGAATCACCTGGGAATACCCTCCGCCGGCTGCACCCCCTTTGATACCAAAAACAGGACCAAGAGAAGGCTCCCGAAGTGTCACAATCACTTTCTTTCCGATCTTATTCATCCCCTGACTCAATCCAATAGAAGTAAGCGTTTTTCCTTCTCCGGTTGGTGTTGGAGTAATCGCGGTTACAAGAATAAGCTTCCCGTCAGGTCTCTCTTTGAATTTATCCAGCACATTCAGCCTGATTTTCCCCGTGTATTTACCATAGAATTCAAAATTTTCTTCGTCCAACTCCAGTAGCGACATAAAATGGCGCATGTGTTTCATAGGCGCTTGCTGCGCCAGTTTTATGCTGTCAGTCATGACAATACCTCCATTAGCCTTATTATTTTTACTAAGCTAATATGAGGAGTGGATGTGAATTTTTGATAAAGGTGGGAATCTCGTTTAAATACCTGAAAGTCTGGAAGTTAACTTACCATTCTGAGATTGATTCGTCGATTAGTTTTCGGAGCCCGTAGGAAAAACCATATTCCTCGCAATGACGCTCTTCATTTGTGATGTAAGCCAAAACTATCTCCCTTTGGAGCCTGCCTCCCGCAGGGATGCCTTCGGCAAGAGGGAGGACGTTAAGTAAAGTTTGTGCTCCACCTTCCTCTCCCTCAGCCAAAACAAGTTTTGACTCTGTCCCTCCGCGAGGAGGCACAGTCAACATAAATCACATGTTCCTACGATACTGCCCGCCGACTTCGTAAAGAGCGTGTGAAATCTGTCCCAGGCTAGCAACTTTCACTGTTTCCATGAGTTCTTCGAAAAGATTTCCGTTTTCTCTGGCAACGGTTTTTAACCGATCAATGGCTTCTTCCCTATCTGATTCATTTCGTTTCCAGAAGGCCTCCAGATTAGTGATTTGTTGCTTTTTCTCTTCTTCAGTAGATCGAATAAGCTCAATAGGTTTGTTCTCTTCTTCACTTTCTTTCCCAAAAAAAGTATTTACGCCTATAATCGGGAGTTCGCCGGAATGTTTCTGGCTCTCGTAGTACAGGCTTTCACCCTGGATTTTCCCACGTTGGTACATGCTTTCCATAGCTCCTAAAACACCACCCCGTTCTGTGATGCGATCGAATTCAGTCAGAATGGCTTCTTCCACTAAATCAGTGAGTTCATCCACAAAGAAAGATCCCTGATTGATATTCTCATTCTTTGCAGTTCCCAGCTCTTTATTGATGATCATTTGAATGGCTAAAGCCCGACGTACGGACTCTTCAGTTGGCGTGGTAATTGCTTCGTCATAAGCATTGGTGTGCAGAGAGTTACAATTATCATAAATGGCTAATAATGCTTGTAAAGTAGTCCGGATATCGTTGAACTGAATTTCCTGTGCATGTAACGAACGACCGCTGGTTTGAATATGATATTTCAGCTTCTGGGAGCGATCATTAGCATCATATTTATTCTTCATGGAAATTGCCCAAATCCTACGTGCAACACGGCCGATGACTGCATATTCCGGATCTAATCCATTACTAAAAAAGAAAGAGAGATTATGTGCGAAGTCATCGATACTCAATCCTCTGGCGAGATAGTACTCCACGTAAGTAAACCCATTTGCCAACGTAAATGCGGCCTGGGTAATCGGGTTAGCTCCTGCTTCCGCGATATGATATCCTGAAATAGATACCGAGTAATAATTACGGACTTTATGCTGAGTGAAATACTCCTGCATGTCTCCCATCATTTTAAGCGCAAACTCTGTGGAAAAAATACAGGTATTTTGTGCCTGGTCTTCTTTGAGAATATCTGCCTGAACAGTTCCACGAGCTACAGCAAGGGCATTCGCCTTTATCTTCTGATATACTTCTGCATCTACGAGTTGATCGCCAGTGATACCAAGAAGTCCTAATCCAAATCCATCATTTCCTTTTGGAATCTCATTAGAGTATTGAGGAACCGGTACTCCCCTTTCTTTGAAGTAAGCTTCGATTTTCTTTTGAGCCTCTTCCCATTTTCCTTCCGCTTTTAGATAGCGCTCCACTTCCTGATCGATCACAGTATTCATGAACATAGCCAGAATCATAGGTGCAGGTCCGTTGATTGTCATAGAAACAGAAGTAGTCGGAGCAGTTAATTCAAACCCCGAGTAGAGCTTTTTCATATCATCAAGAGAGCAAATGCTTACTCCTGAGTTTCCAATTTTCCCATAAATATCCGGTCGAAAACCCGGATCTTCACCGTATAGAGTAACCGAATCAAAAGCAGTAGAAAGTCGCGCTGCGGGTAGTCCTTCACTTACAAAATGAAATCGCTTGTTCGTACGCTCCGGGGTTCCTTCTCCAGCAAACATCCGGGTTGGATCTTCACCTTCGCGCTTAAAAGGGAATACACCTGCTGTGTAGGGGAAATATCCGGGCAGATTTTCTTTAAGGGCAAACCGAAGTCTTTCCCCGGAATGCTTAACCTTTGGAACAGCAACTCTTGGGATCTTCAATCCACTGAGAGACTCCCTGTACAACTCGTTCTTAATTACTTTATCTCTGATTTTGATATCAAAACTTTCCCCCTGATACCGCTCTGTAAGCTCATCCCAGCCTTCCAGAATAGCCTTGGGTGTTCGATCTAATTCATCTTCCCAACGCTTTTGAAGAGGCTCAAGTGATTTTATGACCTCTCCGTTTGCATTCCCGGTATCCTTTAATTGAGCAATTGCACCCTCGATTTCATCCCACTTAGAAGCTATTTCTACTTGTTGATCAACCCACTGGTGATAATTTCTTATGGTTTCTGAAATCTCAGACAAGTACCGAACCCGTTTTCCGGGGATGATTGCCTGAGCCTGTATATCCTCTGATGGCTCAGAGTTTGTGTATATAGAGGTTTCCCAGCTTAAACTGTACTTGTCATTAATCTTGTCGACGATTGCTTTAAATAAGCGATTTACGCCTTCATCATTAAATTGAGCTGCGATGGTTGGATACACAGGCATTTCTTCCGGCTTGGCGTGCCATTGTCCAGCATTTCGCAACATTTGCTTACGAATATCCCTTAATGCATCCTGGGAGCCTTTCTTTTCAAATTTATTGAGTACCACTAAATCTGCCAGATCCAACATATTGATTTTCTCCAGCTGTGTTGATGCTCCATATTCGCTGGTCATTACATACATTGGGATGTCAGTCAAGTCCACAATCTCTGTTCCACTTTGACCAATTCCACTTGTTTCCACAATGATCAAATCAAAACCGGCTACTTTGTATAATTCAATTACTGCTTCCAAAGCCGCACTGGTCGATCGGTTAGATGCTCGTGTAGCAAGGCTTCGCATAAACACCCGTTCTGTATCAATGCTGTTCATTCGGATGCGATCTCCAAGAAGTGCACCCCCGGTTTTTAGCCGGGATGGGTCTACTGAAATAATTCCAATCGTCAGGTTTTCGAATTCAGTTAAAAAACGGCGAACTATTTCATCAGTAAGCGAACTTTTTCCAGCTCCTCCAGTACCCGTTATTCCTAATAAGGGGATATCCCTTTTTGAATCAGTTGAAAGAATCTTTCCATTGCTATTCAGTAGTTTACCATTATCGAAAGACAGTAACTCGGAACGGTTGTTCTCCAAAGCACTAATCCCTTTCGCTAGTACTTTAGGCTCTCTTTGTTTAATCTTATCGGAGTCAAAATCACCTACCAACACCGGATCAAAATCACATTCTTTAAGCATGAAATTAATCATGCCTTGAAGTCCCATTTTACTTCCATCTTCCACAGAAAAGATGCGAGTCACACCTGAAGCATGGAGGTCATCAATCTCATCCTGAACAATGACACCTCCCCCGCCTCCAAATACTTTAATATGATCGGCTCCATTCTCTCGTAGTAATTCGATCATGTATTTGAAATACTCTACATGGCCTCCCTGATATGAACTGATAGCAATTCCCTGCACATCTTCCTGAATAGCACAATTCACAATTTCGTGTACAGAGCGGTTATGCCCCAAATGAATTACTTCTGCACCGCTACCTTGCAAAATACGTCGCATAATATTTATGCTGGCATCATGTCCATCAAATAAACTAGCGGCGGTTACAAATCGAATTTTATGTTCTGATGAATAGGGTTTATTAGGAGATCCGTTAGAATTCCCTTTACTCTCTGATTCAATGCTTTTCTTTGTTTTTGTTGCCATCTGCGATGTTTTCTATTCGTGGAAGCGTTTCCAAAGATAGGGATTTAACAAGGCTTAAAACAGACTATTTACATCGATTAAATTATTCTTTTTCAGAATGATCTGTTGGTAAGTTTTGACCAAGATTTTCTAAATCTTTCTTATATACAATAGTTCGGTAAGGAAACGGAATCTCAATTCCTTCTTTATCGAATCTTTTTTTGATGCTTTCAAGTAAGTCCGTTCCCATTACGAAAGCAGATGGAGGATCGGCTGCAGTAGCCCAGGCTCGCAGGTTAACTGAGAAATCCCCTAACGTTAAAAGCCTGACCGGAACTTTAGGATCTCCATTTGCGAGCTGATCTTCATTTCTGTTATCAATGAAATTAGGATGGGCTTCCACCTCTTCCTGCATAATTTTCCGAGCCAGATCGATATCAGAGTCATAGCTTATTCCAACATCAATCCATTTTATGATTTTATCATCTCCGTAATTTGAGTTTATCAGCACTTCATCACTGATTACAGAGTTTGGAATAATGATGCGTTTATTTTCAAAATTACGGATTACGGTGTGTCTAAGGTTGATATCTTCCACCACTCCACTAAGGTCTGTTCTTATCTGTAATCGATCATTAATTTTATAAGGCTTAAATATTACAATAAAGATTCCACCAATGATGTTCGACAGCGCCTGCTGCGATGCAAAACCTACAGCAACAGCAAACAATCCCGCACCGGCAAGTAATGAAGTTGCAATAACACGAAGTGACGGAACCATATAAATAGCAAAACTTATCCCCGTCAGATAAATAAGAACCGAAACCCCACGTTTGAGGAATTTGAGATTAGTAAGATCGTGTGATTCGCCTTCGCCTTGTTCGGTTTTTCGAATGGCGGAGTTAAATAAACGTGCAGTAACTGCAGCAATGATAGTAGTAGCAAGTAAAATTACCCCTATTTTGATCGGCAGATGCCAGATTTGAGGTATGTAATCTATAATTAATTCGTCCATTTAAAACTCAATAAAGATTTCTGATGTAAAGCCACTTCGTACATTAATATTTCGTTGCAAATAATACGGCTCAGGAGCTTGAAAAGGAATAACACTTCCACTATCCCATCGATTATTTCCATTCTCATCTTTAAAAACGATAAGTTGATAATTGATTGGAGCAAGATTTTGTAGAATGATGGAAGTAGTAAAAGAAGAATCGATTTTAAAATCAATATTTTCATTGATTAACGAGAATGAAATAGTGCTTATAGAATCTTCACCCGTAATTGAAAGGGCTAATTCCCCCAGTTCCGGGGAGTCCCATATTTCTGGTTCCAAAAGCTGTCTTCTTTGAGTTGCCGGGTTCCATATCAAGAATTGATAATCGACCCCTTCAATCCAAGTTTCTTCCTGCGGCTCAATGAATAGAAAATTACGTTCTGTGTATATGGCTGGCCAATCACTAAAAGACACATTTCCTTCAACAACTACAATTGAATCAATAAGCATTGGATCGTTAATTGGAGCAGCATACATCACTTCAACTCTCTGAGAAGGAAATATGCCATTCCCGGTTCTATGTTCAATAACTCGTTGCAAAGTAGTGTCTACCTGAGTGCTCCCTTCGAATGCTATTCCATCTGTAATAGATGTATTGCCAAACTCATCGGTAATGCCTTCGAGAGACAAGGAATACTTGTCATTTTCGCCTAAATCTTTTTCACTTTGAGCAAAAAGTACAAACGGGTCTTTTTGTGAGATATAGAGTGGATATGCTTCAGAGTACGTGTTACCTAACGAATCCAATACGGTTAGTGTAGCATTATCTTGAAGCTCAATATTTTCATTAAATCGTAAACGCATTCTTTTGGAAGAGAAAAGCCCAACACCCTGTAGCTTTGGAGCCAAAGAATCCTGCTGTACGATATATAACACATCTAAGGTATCGGAACCGGCTTTTTCTAACTCAATAATTTGCCTACTGAAGGGTTGAGCTGCCTCGCTACCTTGGTCCCAAATTTTGTTCCGATTCCGGTCATCCACGTATAAAGCCTGATAATTCCCTTCCCTCAAATAAGAAAAGTTGAATATTCCTCCTGTATCTGCCTGCGCCTGATAGATTGCTTTTTCACTCAGGTCAATGGGCGATCGATACAAAAGAACTTTAGCTCCCTCAGCCCCCTCACCCGTATCTGCAATTCTTAGCCTGCCGGTCAGCCTTCCCTGATCTATTTCGTCTCCGGTAGACACTGCAAGTGTAATTGGTGCTCCGATTTTATTTTGTTTTGTATCTGTAATATCTGCACCTAGTGTCAAAATAACTGTTGTTGAATCCGGTAAACGATCTTGAAACTCAATGGACAACCTTTTGCGTTTCCATTTGATTTTATATTCAAGACCCAAATCAGGCTCTACGGTAATATTATTCGGTATGGAAGAACGGTTTACAAATTCAGAAAACTGAAACTCAAACTTATTTCCTTTAAAGTTTGTGGTACCCGATGCTGGTTTGGTTTCCAAAATTTCAGGGCCTGCCTGGTCGCTGGGTCCACCCGAAGGTGACGAAGGCGTTGCGCAGGACAAAAACACTAGAGCAACTACTAGCACTAAAATGTGATATAACAACGGATTTTTTTTAACGTACATTTGTTCGGGCTCAATCATCAGACAAATATACAAACGGGATTTATAACTTATAGGAGAAGCTTAGAAATTTAAAATGGGATCAAGCAAAATTCATATCCATCGCTTTATATCAAAGCTGCTCTTGTTAGGTGTTATCTTTTTATCTGTTGGATGCCATTCTTATATGCTGGATGATGCCCAGTACGAGCTTCGGGACTCCTTTACTGATGGAAATTACGAGCGATCCCAATCGCTCCTCAATAAATTTGAGGAGAAAAACCTTTACAAATCGAAAGACAAGGTTCTTTGGAACCTCGAAAATGGAATAATTTATCATTTCTCGGGTCAATACGATTCGAGTACTGCCTTTCTAAACCGTGCTGAGATTGAAATCGAAAATAACTATACCAAAAGTATAAGCCGTGGATTCGCATCTTTTTTAAGCAACGATAACAAACTCGCTTACGATGGCGAACCCTACGAAAACATCTACCTGAATGCATTTAAAGCATTAAATTTTGTTCATCAAAAAGACTGGGAAGGCGCATTGGTTGAAACCCGTAGAATGTCATTCAAAATGGAGCAACTGGATATTAAAATTAAAGGTCTTGCAGACGCTTTATCAAAAGCAGACACAACTGGTAGAGCAGAGTGGTCTTCAGGAAGGGTAAATATCCAGAACAGCGCTTTCAGTCATTATTTATCTGCAGTTTTGTATGCGAAAACAAGGAGACCTGATAATGCCCGGATTGAATTTGAGAAGCTGGGAATCGCTCTTAGGGAGCAAGCTGAGCTTGGGGATTATGAGCCTTTTGACGTTTCTAATCTTGCTCAAATCCGAGAACCTGAGTCTTACAACGTGTTGCTAACAAGCTTTACGGGACAGTCGCCCATTAAATTTCAGGAAGATATCAGGCTTTGGGACGATGATTACTATTTAAAATTTTCCTTTCCTTCTGTTGAATTATACCCCACCCAGGTTTCCGGGGTTCGCGTAAACATTAATGGAGAAGATGATATCAACCTTCACCTGATCGAGGAAATGGACTTAGTCTCTAAAGATGTTTACAGGGCTAAGCAACCCATTATATATACAAGAGCACTGTTACGATCTCTGATTAAAGCAGGCGGATCAAAATTCATCACAAAAGCTATAGAAGATGAAAACGAAAATCTCGGTTTGTTAGCAAGTATTGCCAGCTTCATCTTTAAGGAAGCAAGTGAGAAAGCAGATTTAAGAGGGTGGCAAACCTTGCCGGGACAAGCCTGGATGAATGTTGTAAAATTACCGCCAGGCACAAATAAGGTAACGCTCGAATATCTTTCAAATACAGGAAGAGTACTCTACTCTGAAGATTATGAAGTTGATATTACTGAGAATACCCAGCTGGAACTTATAGAATCGATTTATTCAAAATGAACATTAATACTCAAAACCAACAAATCACCGCTATGAAATATTCTTTTTTAAGCATCATTATGTTGGCAATGCTAATAACCGCTTGCCGACCTTCGAACGAAGTTACCCGGATCGACCCGGGCTCAACCACTGACCTTTCCGGAAGATGGAATGACACTGATGCCCGTCTCGTGGCAGAAGAAATGATCAGCGACGCTCTCACAAAGCCCTGGCTTAATCAATTCAGTAGAAACAATCAGCAACCCCCTGTTCTCATTCTGGGCAAAGTCCGAAATGAAAGTATGGAACATATCGATACCGAGGTATTTACCAAAGAAATGGAACGTGCTTTTGTGAATTCCGGATCTGTATCAATGGTAGCCAACTCTCAGGAACGTCAACAAGTGCGTGATGAACGAGCCGATCAGCAAACCAATGCTTCATACGAAACCACTAAAAAGATGGCACAGGAGCTCGGAGCCGACTTTATGATGATTGGAAATATCAATTCTATTGTAGATGAAGCCGTAGACAACCGTACCCTGGCTGTGTTCTATACGGTAAACCTTGAACTCATAAATGTGGAAACCAACCAAAAAGTTTGGATTGGTAATAAGAAGATTAAGAAATTAATCGAACGCAGAAACTATCGCGGTTAATCGATTGAACTTTTTATGACTAAAAGGCTTTCTGATTTTCAGGAAGCCTTTTTTTATTTTCACTAAGATTTTATGTACCCAAAATACCCAGCCATCTATACCGACTTCTATGAGCTCACCATGGCCCAGGGATATTTTCTATCCGGTAAGCATGCTCAGGAAGTTACTTTTGATTATTTCTTCAGAAAATGTCCTTTCGATGGAGGTTATGTAGTATTTGCAGGTTTGTCTGACTTTCTCAACCTGCTTAATGATTTTCGTTTCGCTGAAAAAGAAATTGCCTTTCTTAAAAAACAGGGGTTCAAAGACTCATTTTTGAACTTTCTGTCAAATTTTGAGTTCAAAGGAAGTATTTATTCAGCAAAAGAAGGAGAAATCATTTTCCCGAATGAACCTATACTCAGAGTTGAAGGAAACATTCTGGAAGCCCAAATTATAGAAACGCTTTTACTTAATATCCTAAACTATCAATCGCTGATCGCTACAAAAGCAGCAAGAATAAGGGAAGTTGCCGGTGATAAAATCGTATTGGATTTTGGATTACGAAGGGCTCAGGGATTGGGAGGTATTCACGGCAGTAAAGCTTCTATTATTGGCGGATTGAATGGAACTTCAAACGTCTATTCCGGACTTCTTTTTGGATTGGATGTAAGTGGCACAATGGCTCATTCCTGGATTCAATCTTTTGAAAATGAATTGACCGCCTTCAGAACGTATGCAAAGTACTATCCCGATTCTACCGTATTGCTGGTTGATACTTACGACACGCTCAAGAGCGGGCTTCCAAATGCGATTAAAGTGGCTAAGGAATTAGAAACTGATGGGCATCAACTGAAAGCGATTCGTTTAGACAGTGGTGATTTGGCCTATTTATCAAAAAATGCTCGGAAAAAGCTTGATAAAGCTGGTCTCAAATATGTGAAAATTGCTGCTTCCAATCAGCTTGATGAATATCTGATCAAAAGCCTGAATGAGCAGAAAGCACCCATAGACCTATTTGGTGTTGGAACAAAATTGATCACAGCTTATGACAATCCTGCTTTGGATGGGGTTTATAAACTGAGTTCCGTTGCAGATAAGCCCACATTAAAGATTTCAGAGAATGTTGAAAAGATTACCCTTCCCTCATCGAAACAAGTAATCCGTTACTTAAACAATGATGGAACTTTCTATTGTGATGGAATCTTTTTATCAGATGAGGAATCTTCTGAATCAATTCAGCACCCTCATTTCCCTTCAAAAACAACTTCCACAAAAGGTTTTGAAGCTACTGAGTTGCTACATACAGTTGTAGATAATGGTAGATTACGGATTTCACTACCTTCAGCTCAGGAAAGCGCTGCTTACGCTAAATCGCGTTTAAAAAAACTAAGCCCCGAACACCGGCGTTTTGATAATCCACATGTATACAAAGTTGGCATTAGTAAGAAACTAGGAGAGCTAAGGGATCAACTAATAAGGGAGAATAATTAATGGAAGCGCTGATAATTATTGACCTGCAAAATGATTTTTGCCCGGGAGGAAAGCTTGCTGTTCCGAAAGGTGATGAAATTGTGACGACCATAAACTCTCTCCTACCCTATTTTGACCAAGTGATTCAAACTCAAGACTGGCACCCTCAGGATCATTCTTCTTTTGCTTCTAACCAATCCGGAAAATCTGAATATGAAACTGTTTCGATGGATTATGGCGAACAGGTTTTATGGCCGGATCATTGTGTACAGGGAACTCGGGGTGCAGAATTTCACCCTGATTTAAAAACGAATGATACCCGAATGATAGTGAGGAAAGGATTCCGGCAAGAAATCGATTCTTACTCAGTCTTTTTTGAAAATGATCACCAAACCAAAACCGGACTTGATGGCTTCCTTTCCTCGTTTGGAATTAAAAAGCTTTTTCTTTGCGGATTAGCTACTGACTTTTGTGTAAAGTGGTCGGCCTTGGACGCCCTAAAACTAGGCTACGAAGTTTATTTGATTGATGACGCAGTTAAAGCGATAGATTTAAATGGTTCTGAAGCCGCTGCTATTAAGGAGATGAAAGATGCGGGAGTAAAATTTATCTCATCGGACTTTGTCAAACAAGAACTAAGCGATGAGTAGCTACTTCGACTTTTGTATTCTGGGAGCTGGCCTGGCCGGTATTTCACTAGCGTATGAACTTTCGAAAGAAGATGTCTCAGTTTGTCTGGTAGACCCTGCTGGTGTTGCAGCAGGAGCATCGGGAACACCTCTTGGGTTGGTTAATCCGGCTACCGGTAGATTCGCATCTAAATCATGGGAAGCTGAACTCTGTTATGCTAAAATTCTTGCGAATCTGGAATTAATCCAAGATACCTCTCCAGTTCAATTTTATAAACAAACCGGGGTTCTCCGCCCTGCTATGGATAAGAAAATTGCGTCCAGAATGCACGAAAATTTTCGCTTACAGGATTGGCCTGAAGGCTGGATTGAATGGAAAGATGAATACAAATTAACATCATTTCACCCCGGAATAAATTGTGTAGATGGTGGTGTCTGGCTTCCCATCGGGTTGACCGTAGATATAACTACCTATTTAAAATCTTTTGCCCACTATCTTTCTATGCAAAGCATTCATCAAGTGTATGACAAAAGTTATTCATTAGAAAAGAGAACCGACTTCTGGGAGCTTAAATTTACTAGTATAAACTCCATCAAGGCAAAGCATGTAGTCTTTGCAACCGGAGCATCCACTATACAATCTGAATTTTGGAGAGGGTTACCGATCCATCCTGTCAAAGGTCAATTGGCTGTTTTGGAGCCTGAATCGCCCTTAAATTTTGGACATGCTATTTCAGCACGTGGATATATCGCTTCATTACATTCAACTCAATTTGCTGTTGGTAGTACCTACGAACATTCTTTTGAAACTGAACATACTGATCAACAAGGACTAGATTATCTTCTCGACCGATTTCGAAAGGTTCTTCCTGATCTACATGATAACTCTAAGGTCGTTCATCAGTGGGCGGGTATACGAGCTTCTACTCCAAACCGAATGCCAATTTTAGGCAAGCATCCCTCCCACCAAACTATGTCTGTTTTTGCAGGTCTAGGATCTAAGGGAACGCTTTATTCGGCTTATCTTGCTGAATGTATGAAAGATCTTTTGCTAAAAAACATAGATGTAGCAAAAGAAGTAAGTATTAATCGGCTCGATTTCATTACATAAAAAAACCTCATGCAGAAACTACATGAGGCTTAAATACTAGTTGTTCGTATCTAGAAACGGAATACCAATCCACTCCAGGCTACGGTGGCAGAGCTTCCATTTTCAGCTGAATTTGCTACTGTAGAAGCCGCTACGGTAAATTCAAAGAATCTAAAGTCGATCCCGGCTCCAAAAGAGTAGGCCGTAGAAGAATACCCTCCTAATCTTGTTCCAACTCGTATCGGAATAAAGTTCAGGAATCTGTACTCAGCACCTAAGGTAAGTACACTACGCTCGCTATTTGTTCCTATATCATTGAAGCCAAAGCCATAATCTAATGTAGTAGTTAATTTACCCAGAGTAAGAGCGGCTCCAAAGTTATACATACCAGGTAAACTGTATTTTTGAGCTCCTGTCGATTCAGAGGTAAATCCTCCATACACATCATTCTGAAGACTATCAGCTAAGTCTTCAAAATATTCACTTGGAGTTTTATCACCTACATCCCCATCTATGTTGGCTATACCTGCAGCGGTAACACGAGAAGGGTTTTCATCATAACTAATGCTACCCATATCGGTAATAGACATCGCAAGTCTTAAAACTTGCTTCTTACCAAGAATTCCAAGTGCAGGAAGCGAAACATCTAACTCAGCTGTAACACCAAGATCGAGCCCAAAACCCGAACCCAAAGTTCCGGCATCAGATCCATCATAGTCCAAAAAGTCATCCAGTTTGGCATCAGGATCTAATTCCCGGGCGGCGGCATAATCTGATAATTGTGCGGACAGATCTCCGTATGTGAACAGAGAATACTCGAAATCATGAGATATCCCACCCTCACTTGAACCTGATACAGGATTAACCGTTAAAGTAGAAGTAAAATCAAGTTCCGTAGATTGAACTCCTACAAGGTATTTAGGGGCGGCTCCTGCGTAGAGTTTTATTCCATTTATAAAAGGAATTTTTTCTATCAAACCTGTTAACGGTAATGGTATTTCCATCGCGTATCCTACAGAAAAAGCTGCATAAGATAGTGTTCTGGAATTAAAATTCACCGGAACTCCGGAACCACCAAATTGATCAGAGTCAAAGCCATAAAAAGCAAGCTCCATCAGGCCTTTATTCACGGTTATGTCTTGAGTAGTGCGTACTCTGGTTGCAAAACTAAACGCCATATTTTTACCACGATTAGAAAAACCAAGTGGTACCACTGAAAAAGTAGCAGCAAGATCACGTGTGTTATTTTGATCGGCTCCGAACCAATCGTTTAACATGTCAACTCGGGTTTGTCCTTCAATGGTTAATCCCTGTGTTAGATAACGGTCGTACACATCCAGATTAAGTAATGTCCCTCCTGCTCTAAACCCAATGCCACCAATTAACCCAATACTGCGTTTCGGTTTTCTACCGGTGTTATCAATCATCAGGTTTGCGGGGTTAAGGAAATTTGCATGATATCCATCAACAAATGCTGTTCCTCCTCCACCCATACCAAGCGTGGCTGAACTATAGTGCCTGCTTTGAGCTACCAGTGAAGCAGCCGAAAGTGTAAAACAAATCGTAAAAATGAGTCTTAAATTTTTCATTATTCTGCTTCCTTTAGTTTACTGTATTTTGAATGCTGATTTTCGCGCTTACACTCAATTTTATAGAGTCAGTAGCTTTGAACTTAACCTCTTCATTTTGAGAGGTTCTAAGATTAGATTCAATAATTATTGAAGCCGTTCGATAAAGTTCGCTTAGTTGCCCATCAGTCAGAGCAATCTGAATACTGCCAGATGAAGGAGTCTCTGCAAATCGTGTTATTTCATTAACAATAGCTCCTGTAAGATCATATTGACCTCCTGTTGGAGCGTCTTGAGGCAGAGTTGTAACAACTGCACCGTTTTCATCCAGAAATGTAAGGCTTAAACTAAAGCCTAATGGCAACCCATTTTCATAGCTTAGTACAAGTAACCCTTCACTGAAATTTGCTTCATCTTCAGGAGTTGGTAGATCCTGAAGATCGGTCGTTTCAGTAGTATCTGTAAATATCGTTTCTTCTGTAGTTCTGAATGCCAGAGGAAGATCGATACTAAAAGCCGGATCGAAATCAAGCGGAGTTGAAATCGTTGCTTCGGTACCGTCTTCATTTACAACAGCCTTACCAATGAATCTTATTTCACTCGGCAAGTTGTTCAAAAACTCATTCACTGTAGAATTCGTAGAATCGAATACCAGCGAAAACATTTGGAGACCTGAATTACTGGTTTCCAGTTCAAACTTAATTAGGGAATCGGCAGGTATTTGTGCTCCATTTACATTTAGACCTCCAATAGGATCACCTGGAAGTACTTCAGCATTTCCGCCTTCTTTTCCACTTAAATAAACTTCTTCACCATCTCCGTTTACACCCAGAAAAGCACCGTATATGGTAGTTGGCACCCCAATGTTTGATTCATAATTAATACTTAAAGAAGCCTGAGTAAATTCCAGCCCGCTAATCTGCGAGGATAAATCTTCCAAACCATCGATCTCAATTATTTCTGCTTCTGTTTCATTAAATAAGTCAAGAACGTCGGTTCCGTTAGAAGGGTCATCATCACCTAGAATCACATTCTGCGCAACAATCTCTCCAAAAGCTTCCGCAATCCTCAGGTTCTCGATAGAAACAGAAGAGCTTATTTCATCATTTTCATTGATAACCCTCGTTTGATCCCCGGGAGCTGCATCTTGTGTGTTTTCGGTTACGGCATATATATTGTACTCAATTTCATTGTTAAGCGCATACAGCCTAAATCCTGCAAGATCTCTTTCTTTTGCAGGTGAAGTAGAGCTCCTTAAAATCTGATCGAATCCAGGGATATATCGAATTCTTAAAGAATCTCCAGGTAAAAAATTCGGTCCTCTTCTGATATTAGGGAATGAAATGATAAGAGAGTCAATCGTAAGGTCAAGTCCATTTACAATAGGGTCGATATTTATGATGCCAGACTCTAGTTCTACATAGTGTGAAGGATCAGAGAATACAAACTCTGTTGCATCAAAAGAGGTAGTATTGCTGGTTGAGAAATCTTGCCCTTCAAGAGCAGCCGTTACCTGAGAGGCAATCAGATTATTTCCTTCTGCTGATACCACTACCAACGAAACGGGAGACCTTTGGAATTCCTGATAGTCTGGACTAGCCGGATTAACTGAAGAAGTCCATGCGATCGATACCCTTACCTGAGGGTTGGCAAGTTGATCTCCATTGCTAAATGGTAGGCTTACTGTAGCCTGATTATCATCAGCTAACGCTCCTGTTCCATCATTTACTAAATCAATTTCATCTCCGCCTACATTTGGGTCAGGATCTGAAATAAGAGTAATGGATATATTATCAAGGTTGTAACCCAAATTGTTCTCAAGCACAATATCGAGAGAACCACTCTTGAAAGTGGCACTTTCGAAGAAGTCTGTATCTAAATCTATAGTCACACTTGGGGATATAACTTGTGGAGGCACCGGATCTCCAGCAGATACAGTACCTGCTCCAATTCCTGTCAGGGCTTCAAAGTTTGCTTCACCAAGATTTCCTTCGCTAGATGAAAAACTCCCTAGTTCTAGTTCTCCTACTTGTGAGTTGAAACTTGTTTCGTCAGTACTAATCTCCGGAATTGCATCGTTCAAATCCCCGAAATCAAAATCTTCTTCCTTTGATATACTAATAAGACTATTAGTAGGATCTAAGGTGAAAAGTGAATCGAATTCACTTTTTGTGGTATCAATCAGTACTTCTACTGATCCACCCCCGCCCAGAAACTGAAACTCTTTGTTGATCAGTATGGGTGCTTCCAATGTATGTGAAGTTGTAAAATCTGGTTTTTTAGGAACTTCACATCCTGTAATCAGGACGAGAGCCAAACCCCAGATTGTTAACAGCTTAAAATTACGCATCTGTTATAAATTTGAGTTTATAGGTTAAAAATCGGCATTCAGTTATATGTTGCATGAAAACCTAAGAAAGGAAGGCCTGAAACAAAATTAAATTGCAGTAATAGTTGTACCACGAAAAAAAAACTAAGCCATCTTGATTTATTGATCGCTTAAATTATCAAATAAAACTTAAAGTCAGTAATTTTTTTGCATTAAGTTTTAGATAGGAAGAAAAGAAAAAAGAGCGGAGAGGGAGGGATTCGAACCCTCGGTACCCTTGTGAGGCACACACGCTTTCCAGGCGAGCCCGTTCGACCGCTCCGGCACCTCTCCGTTGAAATTCAATAAGGCGGCAAAGATAGAACTATTCCTATCTCTTAGCAAAGTTTAAAACCCAAAAGTGAATACATCTTGTGTGTAGGCTCCAACATTTCCCCCTTCGTCTGTTGCAGGCCGGAACCTCCATTGATAAGCAGCCTCTAATGTGGCCTCCAAAAGCCCATATCCGATATCACTTACAATTTTATAGTCTTCTCCATTTTTTTCATAAAGTCGGATTTCTGCAATATATGCTTCCTTTACAGTCCCATCTGAAAACACAGTGAAATTTACAGCCACTATAGCTTTGATATCAGCTCGTTTGGCTTCGTCAGGAATAACAGGTTCCACAATTTTTACTACTCTTGGAGGACGATCCGGATTACCGGAAATTCGTTCTTCGTTCCCTCTCTGCCCGGTTGTAATCGATTCGCTTAAAGGATCGGTATTTAATAAGTCGTCCATTTCTGGAAATTCAAGGATTTCCTCTTCAATAATATTATCATTTGGAACCGGGATAGGAACCTGGGGTTTGGGAGGCGATGCCGGGGCATTTGCTTGCCTTGTAATGATCATCTCTTCTACAATAATTGCTTCTTCTTCGAATCTGTCGAATACTGGCCGCTCATATTCTATTTCTGGCCAGAATTTAAATACAGAAATAAGAATCAGCTGAGCTACAATAATAGATGCCATAATCCTGTGATAATAGTGAGGCGATGAGAGTATGGTATCTAGTATATTTTTTCTCAAGAATTTCTAAGTCGCTGTTGCTCTTCAATAATCTTATCTCTTGCATACGTTTTCAAATCACTCATATTGTCAAACAGAGAAACGTCTATAGGATCTAATACAGATATTTTCAAATTCCCTATTGGAGAAAGCAGTTTTGATCCGGATTTTAAAATGCGAAAAGGACCATCAACCACAACAGGTTGTAAGTTGAATCCATGTTCCATAGCCAATAAAAAGGCACCATTTTTGAACGATTGAATTTTACCATCCAATGAGCGAGTGCCTTCCGGGAAAATCATTACGGGTACTAAGTCCTTTAATGGCTGAACCAAGTTAGACAACTTCTTTAAGGCTGATTTACTGGATCGGTTAATGGTTAACTGCCCGGTTAACTTAACCATCCACCCCATTACAGGGATATAAGTCATACTATGCTTAACAACCCATTTCATTCTCCATGGTAACTCATAGAGCAGTGGTATGTCAATAAAACTTTCATGATTCGCAATAAAGATAGTCGGTTTAGACCGATCGTATTTCTCATATCCGGTCACATCAATCTTCCACCCCGGGCTTAAACGGACCATTAAACCTGCCATTATTCCCAATACTTTATTAGGAATTCGACGGTATTTATCAAATGGGAATGTGAACAGAAAAACTAAAGCTATAAGTACAAAAAAGACTAAAAATAACACGACGTAGCATGTCCAGATATAAATACTAAATAAAATTTTACTCATTTCTCTGCTTGCTGAAGGGCCTTTCTGATAAATCCTTTGTTCTCTTTTAGTAATTGGGATGCTTCTTCTTTAGATACACTTAGCAATGACATAACCAAGGCTGTTTTTACGTGACCGTTTGATTCTGAAAGTAGTTTTTCAGAATGATCATAAGAAACATCTCCAAAACTCATGATTATCCGTTTAGCACGTTCTTCCAGTTTTTTGTTGGATAGTTTCAAATCTACCATCACGTTTTCAAGAACCTTTCCTTGCCTTATGAAAGCCCCTGTTGTAATCATGTTTAAAACCATTTTTTGAGCGGTTCCACTTTTTAACCGTGTGCTTCCCATGATTACTTCAGGCCCAACCGGTACGTCAATTACAACATCCGCTGTAATTGATAGTTGAGCTTCAGGTACTGTTGTAATAAATATTGTTTTTATTCCTAATTCCTGTGCTTTTTTTAAAGCGCCCAGCACATAAGGGGTTCTTCCACTTGCAGCCAACCCACATACAACATCAATGCTTGAAGCTTTTACCTGGATTAAATCATTAGCTCCAATTTGCTCTGAATCTTCGGCCCCTTCCTGTGCGACAAACATTGCTTCTTTACCTCCGGCAATGAACCCTTGAACTTGCTCCGGTTCAGTTCCAAAAGTTGGAGGGCATTCTGCAGCATCTAAAACACCCAGTCTGCCACTGGTTCCCGCTCCAAAGTAGAGAAGCCTCCCTCCCAACGCTATACGTTCACTAACCAGCTCAATGGCTTCGGAAATCTCATTTAGTTTTGCCTGTACCCGAAGAGCTACTTTTTGATCTTCCTGATTCATCAAGGTAGCGATTTCTAACGGGTCTGAAAGATCAATTTCGCTCGATAAAGGATTTCTTTGCTCGGTATCCAGCTTATTTAGTGCTTCGAAAAGCTCTTTCTTTTGTGATGCCATATTAGCGCCGGTTACTCCACCACGCTGATTCCTGCATTTCGGCAGCTTCAATAGCTTGATAATCAGCCTGTTCGTTCTCTTTCAACAAAGCAGCAGTTAATGCAATAATTTCATCAGGAGCCCCTTGCTTCAACTTTTTTGTATCGAAATGATCCTTTACAAAGTGGGTATCGTATTTCCCTGTAATAAAAGCATCATGCGTAAGTGTATATTCACAAAATGGGATGGTAGTTTTACAACCTGCGATTTCATATTCCTGTAGGGCCCTCAGCATCTTTTTCCTGGAATCCTCCCGATCATAACCGTAAACTGTCAATTTGGATATCATCGGATCGTAATTGATAGTAACCTCCTGACCTTCTTCAACCCCTGCGTCTACACGTACACCTGTTCCCGATGGAATACGATGTTTTTTCAAAAAACCGGTACTGGGTAGAAAATTATTTTCTGGATCTTCAGCATAAATCCTGCACTCAATCGAATGCCCTGTTTTGGTGATGTCTTCTTGCTTAAAAGGAAGCTCTTTGCCCTCAGCCACAGCAATCTGTGCTGCAACTAGGTCTAACCCTGAAATCATTTCTGTTACAGGATGCTCAACCTGAAGACGGGTATTCATCTCCAGAAAGTAAAAATTCATGTGTTTATCAACCAAAAACTCGATAGTACCTGCACCCACGTAATCACAGGATTTTGCGGCTTTTATTGCAGCCTTAGCCATTTCAGCACGAAGCTCATCCGTAAGTAAAGTACTTGGTGCTTCTTCAATTACTTTTTGATGTCGCCGTTGGATTGAGCATTCGCGGTCAAATACATGTACCACATTTCCATGGGTATCCGCCATGATTTGAAACTCAATATGCCGGGGTTCTTCCAAATATTTCTCGATATAAACTCTGTCATCTCCAAAGGCATTTTTTGCTTCAGATTTAGCGGCCTTAATACTCGAATCAAACTCAGATTCTTCATATACAATCCGCATCCCTTTTCCTCCTCCTCCTGCAGATGCTTTTATCAGAATTGGAAAACCTACATCTTTGGCTACTTCTCTTGCTTCTTCAATACTTTCTAACGTGCTTTTTAGGCCTGGGGGAGTGGGTATTCCAAATTCAGTAACTAATTCTCTTGCAGAGGTTTTATCACCCATCAGGCGTATAGCTTTTGGTTCCGGGCCAATAAATATAATCCCCTCTTCTTTGCAACGCTCAGCAAATTCCGCATTTTCACTTAAGAACCCGTATCCAGGATGCACTGCATCTGCGCCTGTCTCCTTAGCAGCGTTTATGATTTTATCCATTACGAGATAACTCTCTGAGGAAGCTGCTTCACCAATAAATACAGATTCGTCGGCAAGTTGAACATGAGGTGCGAATTCATCAGGTCTGGAATAAACTGCGACACTTTTTATATTGAGTTCTCTGCAGGTATGTATTACCCGAACAGCAATCTCTCCCCTGTTAGCGATGAGGATTTTTTTAATTTGAGCCATATTGATCCTTTTCTCTAAAAGTAAAAATTAATGGCTTCTTTCTCTACCGGTTAATTCTAACTGGCTGTTCTCATTTTTACAAAAATCCGGGGGAGAATTGTAAATTTTTCAAACCTGTTTAAGTATGCTCTTTCGCTAAATACATCGTACTCATTCGCTTCAATTTTATCGAGAATACGGCTGTAGTTGTAGTGAGCTAGATACACAGGTAGCCGACTATCTTTAGTAAGCATGGCAATACCCTGATCTGCTTTTTCATAATATTTTCGGGCTCTCCTAACCTGAAATTTCATAAGGTGTGTAAAATTCTCAGTAATTTCGCCATTGAATAAATCTTTTTCTGAAACTCCGAACTTTAAAAGCTCATCAGCAGGAAGGTAAATTCTATTCCGTCCGATATCTTCTCCAACATCTCTTAGAATATTTGTAAGCTGCATTGCTATTCCAAGGTCTATAGCGTACTCGAGCGCTGCTTCATCCTCGTACCCAAACACCCGACTAGTCATCAAACCAACTACCGAAGCTACCCGGTAAGAATAGTTATATAGTTCCTGAAAGTTATTATATCGATTCTTTTCGAGGTCAGACCGGACTCCATCGATCAATAGAAAAGGAAGATCAATGGGTATATGGTATCTTTTGAGCGTATCTCCAAAAGCCGCAAGAATTGGATCTCCAGATCTTTGCCCGTTATATATAGCTATAAGATTTTCTTTAAATTCATTCAGCCTAAGATCAATCTCGTTGATATCAATAGATTGGTTTTCTGTGAGATCTTCGTACTCATCAACCAGGTTATCCAGGTATCTGCACAATCCATAGATTGCAAAAATACTTCGTTGCTTTTCATTGGGAAGAAATCGTGTGGCCATATAAAAAGTCTTCGCATAATAACGAGTGATAGCACGGCAATGAGAATATGCAGGTCTCAAATCCGTATCGTTAATCTCTTCAATTACCGATCTGTGAAATGATGTTCTTTCGTAGATTGGCCGAAGCATTGAATATGGTATGCGAAGTAAAGCAGACATGCATTCATAATGCGAATTAGCCTGCCAAAAGTTCCTAGGTTAAGTAATAAATAATTTTTTCAAAGCGATAACATCTTCTTTATAAGTTGATTATACTCCATGGACTAAATTCATTAGCTCAAATACAGTTATATCCACGATTTTTTAATAAAATCAAGCATTCTATCTATGTTCTATGAATAAAAAAGTAACTATTTATGAAGTAGCCAAAAACGCAGGCGTGGCAATTTCAACGGTTTCGAGAGTATTAAATGATTCTCCTAACGTTTCTGAGGAGACCAAAACAAAGGTTCAAAAGGCCATTGATGATCTGAACTTCAGACCTCAGGTGAGCGCCCGAAAACTAGCAAGCAAAGAACCTCAATTACTAGCCGTTGCTGTTCCATCTTTTACAACTCCTTTCTTTAATGAAGTGTTGAAAGGAGTAAAAGATGAAATCAAAAAAATGGATCTGGATATCATCTTATATAACACAGGCTCTAAAGACCCGGAGGAAGCCGTTATTGGATTTTTTGATCGAGGAACGGCTGATGCATTAATCCTTATCTCAATTGATGTAAGTGAAACTATCCATAAGCATCTGCAATCTACTCAGGTACCTGTTGTTCTCGTTAACGCTTCACACACGTCCTATAATTATTTTATGGTGAATGATTACAAAGGGGGTTATATGGCGGCTGAACATCTGGTCAAAAAAGGGTTTCAAAGCATTGGAATGATTACGACTCCCGTTAAAACCCGAGCCTCTGATGAAAGAGAACGTGGGTTTAAGGACGGACTCAGAAATTTCAAAATGAAAATCGACAAAGATCTCTTTATTGCCGGGGATACAACCAAACATGCCGGATTTACTGAAGAGACTGGATTTGAGGCCATTTATAAGTTTGATAAGATGGGGAAATATCCTGACGCTGTTTTTTGTGCAAACGATACTCAGGCTTTGGGAGCGTTACACGCCCTTGCCAAGTTAGGACTAAAAGTTCCGGATGACATCGCGATTATGGGCTATGACAATATCAAATTAACCAAGTATATGGATCTAACTACCATCGATCAGCAGATGCATACTATTGGAACTCAGGCAACTGCAAGACTTGCTGCGATCATCAAAAATCCGGATGAAAAATTGTTTCAAACTTCAATTAACCCAATTCTTGTAGAACGAGGATCAACTGATAAGGTCTGACCACCGTGAGTAATATATTTAATAAACAGGAAGCGCTTGACCATTGTATTACCGAAACAAGCGTTCCTGGCTTATCGAGATACAAAGGTAAAGTTCGTGAAGTGTATGAATTAAATTCCGGAAGACTGGGGATTGTTGTTACCGACCGCATTTCGGCTTTTGATTACATTATGCGACAGGCTATTCCATTTAAAGGGCAAATCCTGAATCAACTGGCTGCATTCTCTTTTGAAAAAGTGAAGGATATTGTTCCCACGCATATTATCGATGTACCTCATCCGAATGTTACCATTGCAAAAAAATGCGACCCGGTTCCAATTGAAGTTGTGATTCGGGGCTATCTTACAGGTCACGCATGGCGAACATATAAATCGGGGCTTAGAACTTTATGTGGAGTTCAACTTCCTGACGGGATGGTGGAACACCAAAGGTTCCCCAACCCAATTCTTACTCCTGCAACCAAAGCTACTGAAGGTCATGATGAGGATATTGCGGAGGTGGATATTTTGAAACGAGGGATTGTTAATGAAAAACTCTGGAACCAGATCAGAGATGTTGCCTTCAAATTATTTGAACGTGGAACTGAAATAGCCGCAGAACAAGGATTGATTCTCGTTGATACCAAGTATGAATTTGGGTTATTTAAGGGAGAGTTAACATTAATTGATGAAGTCCACACTACCGATTCCTCCCGCTACTTCTATTTGGATGGGTACGAAGAGCGCCAGGCAAATGCAGAGCCTCAGAAACAATTATCGAAAGAATTCCTCAGAGAATGGCTGATAAGCCAGAACTTCCAGGGATTAGAGGGCCAAACTCTTCCGGATTTACCCGACGAATTTCGCTTGAAGGTTTTTGAACGATACTCGGAGTTGTATGAGATGTTGACAGGGTCTGGGTTTGAACCCGTTTTAGAAAGAGATTTTAACTCAACTCTTATCAGGCTCCTTTCTGAAAACTGATCTCTATTTCAATCTTTGAAATTCCGTCTCTTTTCCTCACTTTCTTCTAGCTAAAAATTAAAGGATGTGATGAATCAAAAGAAATCGAATAAAACTAACCGAAAAGAATTCCTGAAAAAAACCGCACTTGGACTGGCATCAATTTCTATTGTGCCAAGATTTGTGTTAGGAGGAAAAGGTTATACAGCCCCAAGCGATAAAATTACTATCGGATTTATTGGAAATGGAAAGCAGGGAACCATTCTTGCCAATCCTTTTATTGGGTTGAATGATACTCAGATCATTGCCTGTTCCGACGTTGATTCCGTGAAACAAACTAAGTTTATGGAATGGGCTAACAGGAAATATGCGGAAGCTTCCAATCACTCTACTTATTACGGATGCCGTGCTTATGCTGATTATGAAGACATTCTGGAGCGAGATGACATTGATGCGGTGATTGTCTGTACACCCGATCACTGGCATGCGATTCCTGTAATCAAAGCTTTGAATGCAGGAAAGGATGTGTATTGTGAGAAGCCCCTTTCGCTCACTGTAGAAGAAGGCCGGGCAATGGTGAATGCTGCAAAAAGAAATAATCGTGTTACTCAAACCGGAAGCATGCAACGTTCGTGGGGTAATTTCAGAAAAGCTTGTGAATTGGTTAGAAATGGATATTTGGGTGAGATCACCGAAATAAAAGTAAATGTGGGTGGACCTCCGGTATCCTACGATTTACCAAGACAACCACTCCGGGCAAGCCTGGACTGGAACCGATGGATTGGACCATCATACTTTGTAGAATACAATGAGACACTCGCTCCTCCCTATCCATGGGATAATTACCCGATGTGGCGTAGTTATAAAGAATTTGGCGGAGGTGGTGTGACAGATTGGGGCGCTCACATGTTTGATATCATTCAATGGGCACTTGGAATGGATAATTCTGGTCCGGTCGAATTCATCCCTCCTACTCAAAAAGGAGCACAACGTGGACTGGTTTTTAAATACGAAAATGGAATTACCGTAATCCATGAAGATTTTGGTCGTGGAAATGCGGTTCGGTTTATCGGAACAGATGGAAGCCTGGATATTAGCCGTGGATTCTTTGAACCTTCGGACATGAGTTTGGTAGAACATGACTTAAGCGGCAGCGAAACCAAGCTTTACCGTAGCGACAATCATTACAAAGACTGGATTGATGCTATAAAATCCAGAGGGAGTACGGTCTCCGATTTTGAAGTGGGGCACCGTACAGCTTCAGTATGTAATATAGCTAATATTGCCTACGACATTCGTCGACCCTTAACATGGAATCCTGAAACCGAGCGATTTGTGAATGATCAATATGCTAATTCAATGTTGAGCAGAGAGTATAGAGATGGATATTCTCTATAGCCAAATATTTTGCGATTCATCTTATTCTGTTGTTATAAGCAAGTCTAAAAGCATGTACTGAATCAAACGGAATAATTCCCTATTCCAACTTTCTTTTAACTGAATACAGCGACTTTCAGTTATCCTAGGAATAAATTTTCGAATATTTTATTTAGTTAGGAATCCTTACTATATTCATGCCGGCAATAATGCCAAACCATAATTTTAAACATTAAGAAAATGTCAAAATCAATTTTTTATCACGCAGGATGTCCAGTATGCGTCAGCGCAGAACACGACATTATCAATCTTTTAGGCAAAGACAAAGTAGAAGTAGTTCACTTCGGTAGTGACAAATCTCGTATCGCTGAAGCTGAAAAGGCAGGAGTAAAATCTGTTCCAGCTTTGTTAACGCCAAAGGGGAATGTATTGCACATCAACTTTGGCGCTTCTATGGCTGACGTAAAAGGCTAAGAAGTCCGCCCTATAAGGTTAGGATTCCTATCTTTATAGGGCTATTTTTCACTCAAAAAGAAACAAAAATGAAAGTAGCGGTGTGGGACACCTATGTAACAAAAAAGGACGGCAATGTGATGCACTTTGACATTATCGTACCGGAAGAAATGAAAGACACTACTGTAATTTACAGTTATGGTAGAGATTATCTAAAAACCAAAGGACAAGACAGACAACCTTTAACATCAAATGAATGTAGGTTTTGCCATATTGAAACTGTTAGTCCTCATTGGGAAGCTGAAATCAAACAAAAAGGATATTTTATTATTGAAATGGAAAATTGCCAATGAAGTCAGACATCACAAAACGAAAGGATATAGAGTTATTGGTAAATACCTTCTATCAAAAAGTAAGAAGCAATTCTACATTAGGCTATATTTTTCAGGATGTGGCCAAAATAAATTGGGATAATCATCTTCCGAGAATGTATTCCTTTTGGGCAAGTATCTTATTGGGTGAACACAGTTTTTCGGGCAATCCAATGCAAAAACACATAGCGTTGAGCAAACTAACCGAAATGAAAGAGAAGGAATTTTCGGAATGGCTTCTCCTGTTCACGGAAACTGTAGATGAGCTTTTTAAAGGGGAAAAAGCCAACGAAGCAAAGCAAAGAGCTGGAAATATTGCCCGATTAATGTTTCACAAGATTCAAACCGTATGAAGCATTCATCTTTTAACCTTAATGAACAAAATTTAAAAACTGAAAGCCGAATTGTGGTGGCTTTGGAGCGAATTTCAGAAGCGTTCAGAGTGTTACTCTGGAATGAAAGTAAAGAAAACTCATTAAGTCCAATTCAAATCCAAATCTTAATTTTCATTCACTTCCATTCGTTGGAAAAATGCAAAGTGGGATATTTGGCAGATGAGTTCAATATGACAAAAGCCACAATTAGTGATAGCATAAGGGTTTTGCTTGCCAAAGAATTAGTTACAAAAAAAACCGACCCTATTGACACAAGAAGCTTTTCTCTTTTACTTACTGATAAAGGGAAAAAAATAGCAAAAAAAGCATCCTTTTTTGCTTCTTCAATCGAACAACCCATTGAAAAACTGACCGAAGAACAAAAAACGATAATGCTTAACGGTCTGTTGAAATTGATTTATGACTTAAACAAATCAGGTATCATCACCATTCAGAGAATGTGTTTTACTTGCTCATTTTACAATGCCGAGAACGGAATACATTATTGCGATTTACTGAAAACAAAGCTTGCCGAATCTGAAATCCGAGTGGATTGCCCTGAATACGAAATGATTACTTGAAATAAAGGCCAGCTTACAATTTTGGCTATGCGTAGTGCAGGCGAAAATGTTGATATAAAAGTAATTACATTAAAAAGCTTTACAGTAAACAGATAGTGAAGCGCCTTGAAATCCCTCATTACGCTTAGCCGAGACCGTGGAGAAGAATAAACTTCTTCCAATACTAAAAAACCTCTTTAGCCACTTCGTATACTGATAGCGATTTCCCCATTGAGTAATAGTGTAGTGTTGGCACTCCGAATTCGATTAATTCTTTGGATTGCTGAATCGCCCATTCAATTCCGATCTGCCGGGCTGCGTTGTTATCTTTACATTGCTCAAGCTCTACCGAAAGTGCTTCAGGGATATCAATATGAAACAGGTCGGGTAATAAAGTGAGTTGCCGTTTAGTAGTAACAGGTTTTATACCGGGAACGATTGGCACTTCAATTCCCAAATCCCTGCAACTCTTCACAAAGTCGAAGTATTTTTGGTTATCGAAGAACATCTGAGTTACGATGTAATCAGCTCCCCCCTCCACTTTTTGTTTAAGATATCTTAAATCGGTTTCCATGTTCGGAGCAGTGGTATGTTTTTCCGGATAACCCGCTACTCCAATGCAAAACTCTGAAGATGCTGCATTTTCAATTTCATCGTCCAGAAATATCCCGTTATTCAAATCTACGACCTGGCCCAATAGCTCCGAAGCATATCTGTGTCCATCTGGTTCGGGAACAAACTCACGATCCGGTTTCCGTACATCTCCCTGAAGAACCAGTACGTTATCAATACCAAGGAAATTCAAATCGATTAATGCATTCTCGGTTTCTTCTTTGCTGAATCCCCCACAAATGATATGAGGTATAGCATCCACTTTATAATGATTCTGAATGGCTGCACACATCCCTACTGTTCCAGGGCGTTTTCTAACTGATTTCCGCTCTAAAAGTCCATCTGTTCTTTTTTTGTACACATACTCCTCCCGATGATAGGTTACATCTATGAACGGAGGATTAAACTCCATCAAAGGATCAATGTGATCGAAGAGCGTTCGTATATTCTGACCTTTGAGCGGTGGCAACACCTCGAATGTAAATAGTGTCTCGCCTTCTGCCTGATTAAAATAGTCTGTTACTTTCATTCTTAATTCGTTAATCGAATACCGTTATCGTTAATGATACTTTTAGTCTATTGTCATTAATCATTAGTTCTGTACCCCAAATTAGGGGCTAGCCATTTTTCAATTTCTTTTACTGATTTCCCTTTTCGCTCTGCATAATCAATTATCTGATCTTTAGAGATTTTACCAACTCCGAAATACCTTGATTGTGGATGAGAGAAATAAAATCCGCTAACTGAGCTTGCCGGATACATGGCAAAAGATTCTGTAAGGGAAATCCCGGTATTTTTCTCTACATCCATTACATCCCATAAAATCTGTTTTTCGGTATGATCGGGACAAGCAGGGTACCCAGGAGCAGGACGAATACCTTGATATTCTTCCGTGATTAGTTCTTCGTTATTTAAGCTCTCTTGTTGTGCATAACCCCAGAATTCCGTTCTGATTTTATAATGCATCCATTCGGCATGAGCTTCTGCAAGTCGATCGGCCAAAGCCTTCACTAAAATCGAGTTATAGTCATCTTTTGCTGTTTCATATTTATCGATCAATTTTTCAATTCCTATACCTGAAGTGACAGCGAACATCCCAATGTAATCTTCTTTCCCGGTATCCCAGGGAGCTATATAATCTGCTAATGATGAATTGGGCTGGCCTGTTCGCTTCTCTCCCTGCTGACGAAGGAAATGGAATTTAGCTTTTTGATGCGTTCTGTCTTCATCCCCAAAAACGACTACGTCTTCTCCAAAAGAATTTGCAGGATAGAATCCAATAACAGATTTGGCCCGAAGAAATTTACCTTCTATTATTTCGTCGAGCATTCTTTGGGCATCTCCGAAAAGTTCTGTCGCCTGTTCTCCTACGGTTTCATCATCCAGTATTGCAGGGTATTTACCGGTTAGCATCCAGGTTCTAAAGAAAGGAGACCAATCAATAAAATTTCTTAGTTCTGACAGGTCTACATCCTCAAAAACTTTTGTCCCGGTAAACTTAGGTTTATAGCATTCACTCTTCTTCCAATCTATCTCAGTCCTGTTCTTTTGAGCTTGCTCGAAAGACAGTAATTTTTTGGAGGCCGTTCGCCGTTCATGCTCCTCCCTCATTTTCGAATATTCGGTTTTTATTGAGGAAGCAACACGGGCACTGTTTACTTCATTCAGTAAATCGCTGCACACCGTAACTGAGCGAGAAGCATCCAGTACATGAATAACGGGCGATTCATAATTCGGATCAATCTTTACTGCTGTATGAATACGCGAAGTAGTAGCTCCCCCAATCAAAAGCGGCGTTTTCATATCCCGTTTCTGCATTTCCTTTGCTACACCAACCATCTCGTCAAGCGAGGGAGTAATTAATCCACTCAAACCAATGATATCTGCCTTTTCTTTCTCAGCTTCTTCCAAAATTTTCTCGGTTGGAACCATCACTCCCAAATCAACGATATCGAAATTATTGCAAGCCAGAACTACTCCAACAATATTCTTTCCAATGTCATGCACATCCCCTTTTACAGTTGCCAGCAACACCTTTGCACGTTGACTCGTGTCCTTATTTTTCTTTTTCTCTTCTTCCAAAAACGGGGTCAGATAAGCCACTGCTTGTTTCATTACCCGGGCACTTTTAACTACCTGAGGCAGAAACATCTTACCAGATCCGAAAAGATCACCAACTACGTTCATCCCGTCCATGAGAGGACCTTCTATCACTTCCAGAGGACTTCCAATTTTCAGCCGTGCTTCCTCGGTGTCTTCTTCGATAAAGTCTGTGATTCCTTTGATTAAAGCGTGGCTCAATCTTTTCTCAACCGATTCTGAGCGCCATTCTTCAGTTTCTTTCTCTTTGACAGCCCCCGTTCCTTTGTACTTCTCAGCTATCTCAAGCAACCGCTCAGTTGCATCATCCCTTCGATCCAGAAGTACGTCTTCAACTCGTTCCAGAAGTTCTTTGGGGATTTCATCATACACCTCAAGTTGAGTTGGGTTAACAATCCCCATATCCATCCCATGCTGAATGGCATGATACAGGAATGCTGAATGCATCGCTTCTCTAACCGGATTATTTCCCCGAAATGAAAATGATACGTTACTGACTCCCCCGATAATATGTGCACCAGGTAGGTTCCCCCGAATCCATTTTGTGGCCAGAAAGAAATCGAGTGCATTTCGCCGATGCTCTTCCATCCCGGTAGCAACCGGAAAGATATTTGGGTCTAGAATGATGTCGGAGGAGTTGAAGCCCACCCGTTCTGAAAGAAGTTTATAAGACCTTCCACAGATTTCTTTTCTGCGTTCCAGATTATCGGCCTGACCGTCTTCATCAAAAGCCATAGCTATTACAGCTGCACCAAACCTTTTAATGATTTTTGCTCTGTGGAGGAATTCTTCTTCTCCATCTTTTAAACTGATGGAATTAACCACCCCTTTTCCCTGAATGCATTTCAATCCAGCCAGAATCACTTCCCATTTAGAGGAATCAATCATAATTGGGATGCGGGCAATCTCAGGTTCGGAAGCAATCAAATTCAGAAAAGTAGTCATCTCACTGGCGCTGTCGAGCATCCCTTCATCCATGTTGACGTCAAGAATCTGAGCACCTCCCCTAACCTGATCTAAAGCCACTTCTAGAGCCGTGGTATAATCCTGAGCCTTAATGAGATTTAGAAATCGTTTAGAACCTGTCACATTAGTTCGTTCCCCAACATTTATGAAGTTTGAATCAGGGGTAACGATTAACGGTTCCAGTCCGCTTAATTTAAGTGGATTTGGTTTCATCAGGCTGCAGCCTCATCCATTAATGTTCGAGGTGAATACCCGGCAGCAAGTTCAGCCATTTTTTTAATATGATTGGGAGTAGTACCACAACAACCGCCCAATATGTTTACCAACTTATCATCTAAAAATGAACGTACCTGATCTGCCATTTCTATTGGTCCCTGATCGTATTCACCAAACTCGTTCGGGAGCCCGGCATTTGGATACGCGCTTATGAAATAAGGGGAATATTTAGAAAGCGTTTTGAGATATGGCTTCAGCTGTTCTGCACCTAATGCACAATTCAATCCAATACTTAATAATGGGGCATGCGAAAGTGAAATCAGGAATGCTTCTACAGTTTGCCCAGATAATGTTCTCCCACTTGCATCGGTTATAGTACCGGAAATCATAATTGGGAGTTCTTTTCCGGTTTCTTCATATAACTCCAATACTCCAAAAATAGCAGCTTTAGCATTCAGTGTATCAAATACAGTTTCGATGAGTAACAGGTCGGCTCCACCATCCATTAACCCTTTAGCTTGTAGCTTATAAGCAGATGCAAGTCCATCAAAAGAAACAGCACGATATTCCGGTCGCGACACATCAGGAGACATAGATGCTGTTTTGTTAGTTGGTCCCATTGCACCAGCAACGAATCTGGGTTTATCAGGGTTTTCATTGGAGAATGCGACACAGGCTTCTTTTGCTAAACGAGCAGATTCGAAATTAATATCATAGACCGCCTCTTCCAGTTCATAATCAGCCTGAGCGATCGTGGTGCCGCTAAAGGTATTTGTCTCAACAATATCTGCACCAGCTTCAAGATACTTTTCATGAATTTCTTTAATGATTTGGGGCTGGGTTACTGAAAGCAGGTCATTGTTCCCTTTTAAGTCTGTGTTTGAGTTCTTGAAACGCTCTCCCCGAAAATCTTCTTCCGTTAGTTCATAACGCTGGATCATTGTACCCATCGCACCATCAAGCACTAATATTCGTTCCTGTAAGTGTTTTTTGATATCCACTCTGTTCTGTAAATGATTGGCTTATTAACAAAGAGTGACGGAAAAGCTCACTTATTTTTCCCGGCACATCACCGAGTGGGATTTGGCACCTTTCTCCTCCTTTTGGTGGATCGGTTGCCAAGACTTCATCGGGCCCATTCCCTCAGTCTTTCTTAATAAGCATTAAAATAATTAATCTAAGATAGTACTAATCTTTTTCTGTATCAAAGAGTCTTTAATATTGTCTTTTAATATATTTAACTATCATCTAACTACTTATTTTTTAATTCTTATATGAAACGATATTATTTGGGATTAGTCCTTTTTTCCATTTCTCCGTTAATTATTTTTGCTCAAACAAAAGACGATATAAAAGAAACAGTAGGCGTACTTTGCGACTGTGTAAACGATTATACTGATACTTCAAATCCTGATTCGTTATCGTTTGATGAGGATAAAATGGAAGAGTGTTTTAAGGAAAAAACCGGTATTGACTCTCTTGAATTTGCCTCAATGTATTATGATTCAACCCTTACTGAAGAAGAAAACAATGAATACTTCGAAAAAGAATTAATGCCCGTTTTTGTTAATGAGGTTGTAGTTCAGTGCCCAAATCTTATTCAACTTATGATTCAAGCTGCTTCAGAGGAAGAAAATGAGAATTTTAACTCCGCCAAAAGCTACTATTCGGAAGGAGTTGCACAAATGGAGAATCAAAACTATAAAAAAGCACTGGAATCCTTTAATGAAGCTCTCGCACTTGTTGATGATAAAGATGCTTATAATCAAAGAGGATTAGCAAAAACATATCTTGGTGATTACTATTCTGCAATAAATGATTTCAATATTGCAATAGAAATGGATACTACTTTTAGTAATGCTTTTCAAAACCTGGGGTTTGTTAAAATGAATATTGGAGACTTTAGAAGCGCGATCCCTGATTTTGAAAAAGCTATTGAATTGGATTCTGCAAATTTTACTGCCTACAACAATCTTGGCTTATCCTATACCTATCTTAATGAGTTTGACGAAGCCAGTGAATATCTTCAAGAATCATTGCGTATTAACCCAAATTACCTTACTGCACAAAAAAACCTAGGGTATAACTACATACAAAACGGAGAGTTTGAGAAATCAGTCGTGGAATACAAAAAAGCATTGGAAATCGATTCTTTAGACTTCATCTCTAACTACAATCTGGCTTTCGCCTATGAAAATATGGAGATATTTGATCAGGCCGTTAATTTTTATACTGATGCTTTTGAAATTGACAGTAGCAAAGCTGAAGTACTAAACCGAAGGGGTATAAATTATAATAACATGGAAGATTATAATTCAGCTCTTAGTGATTTCAAAAAAGCTACAGTGATTGATAGTACTAATACTGATTATATCTCCAATGTAGGGTTAATGTATCAGTACCTTGAACAATATGAATTAGCAAAGTTTTATTTTGATAAAGCTGTTTCTAAAAGTCCGGAAGATCTAAACCTTTATTATCGAAGAGCAATTTCGGAATATGAAGCTGGAAACTTTAAGTCTGCTCTTTCAGATTTCTCTTTTGTTTTAAATGAAGAAAAGACAAATGCAGAGGTTTTCGATTACAGAGGACGCACGAAATATGCACTGGAAGACTTCGAAGGAGCTATAGATGACTTTACTTCCTCTTTGCAATTATACCCAAATGATGCCCAGATTTTAAAAGAAAGAGGTGAAGCCTACCTCAAAATAAATGAATCAGGAAAAGCGTGTACAGATTTTAAACTCGTTCAGGAACTTGATCCCGAAACCGATAACATCATAGAACTTATCTCCGCAAATTGTGCTGAGTAATCTACCTGAGTCTCAATTCCTATTCGAGTACTTGAGTATAGTATCGTGAAGCAAAGAAGGGTCAAAGGGTTTGGGGACAATTTCATTAACGCCTGCCTCGTATGCCTGCTCATGTTCTTCGAAAATATTTGAAGCTGTAAGCGCAACAATTGGTATTTCTTTTATAGCCTTTTTTTCCATTGACCTTATTATTTGAGTTGCCTGATAACCATCCATAATTGGCATATGTAAATCCATCAGGATCAAATCAAATCTATTCTGTTTAACTGCATCAATGGCATACTCACCATTCACGCAGATTTCCAAATTTATATCCCATTTCTTAAGAAATTGGCGGATCACTTGAATATTTACGGGATTATCTTCAACAAGTAATACTCTAATGCCCTTTAAACTTTCAAGAGCATTTAAATCTTTACGTTTTTCGTTTAGCATTTGGGAAGCTTTTGCTTTCGGAAATGAAATAGAAAATGAAAATGAAGTTCCCTTGCCAATTGTACTTACAACCTTTAACTCCCCCCCATAGAGTTCTACCAATTTTTTTGTAATTGCAAGACCAAGACCTGATCCTCCATATTTACGATGTGTTTCTTTACTTGCCTGAATAAAACTCTCAAAAATAACTTCTCTTTTACTCTCTTCAATTCCAATTCCAGTATCTGATACTCTGAAATTAAGAACAGCCTCTTGTTCTGTCTGGTCAATTAAAGAAACATCAACTGTAACAGAACCCTCGTCAGTAAACTTAAGCGCATTAGAAATCAAATTGTTTAAAATCTGAGTAAGGCGGGTTGGATCACCTTTTAAAAACTCGGGGATTTTCTCATCCGGATTCACTGTTAAATGAATTCCCTTTTCAATCGCCTGATGATAAAAAGACTGATAAACGCTTGAAAATAAAAAGAGTGGTCTGAAACCAATAGACTCCAGTTCAATCTTTCCAGATCCCGCTTTATTATAATCCAAAACGTCATTTACTATCCTTAATAAACTATTCGAAGAAAATTTTAACGTTTCGAGGTATTCTTTTTGATCGTCTCTAGGACTTTCACTAAGTAACAAATTCGTCATTCCAACAACCGCGTTCATTGGGGTTCGTATTTCATGACTCATTACGGATAAAAACTGCTCCTTAAGTTCAGCAGCTTTTTCAATTTCCTTATTTTTTTGGACTAATAATTCATTGGTTTTTTTTCTAAGTCTGTTACTCCTAAATAATATAAATACAATTACAAAAAGCAGAACCGTTATGATAATAAGCAGGTTTCTTGTTTTAGATTGTTGAGCGATTTGATTTTCCTGATTATTCGATCTCTCGCTAAGTAAAGCAATCTCCTGAGTTTGTTTTTCAGATTCATACTTCGTTTGTAGCTCGGCAAGCTGTCTGTTTGTTTCAATGGATGAAAGACTGTCTTTTAAATCTGACTGAAGCTGAAAGTAATAAAGCGATTCTTCAAAATTTCCGATCTCAGAATAAGTAGTTGCCAAATCTTTATATGCTTTCTCCAAGCCAGGAAGGTCATTTACCACTTTAAAATAGCCCACTGCTTCTTTATAGTTACTTATGGCGATCTGAGGCTGATTCACCAGAAGAAATAAAGAAGCAATATTTAAGTAGCTTATACCAATACCAGGAGTATTACCTAATTCCTTTTCAATTTCGAGAGATTGGCTATGGTAGTTTATCGCAGTCCTTATATCTCCCTGAAGTTTGTAAACCTCACCCAAATTATTATAAACAGCAGCCAGACCTTCTTTAAAGTCAAGCCGTAGCATTAATCCGAGAGCTTCCTCAAAGTATTCTTTCGAAGTATCTGTTTGTTCTTTTTGCTGATAAATCTCTCCGATATTATTCAGGCTTCGGGAAATACCCAGAGAGTCTCCAAGCTTACGTTTTGAATTCAATGATGCACTATGGAATTCTAATGAACGATCAAAGTCCCCTAAGTTCTTATAAAGTACTCCCAGATTATTCTGGATTCGTGCTATTCCAGATAAATCACCTATCTCTTCCCTAACCCTCAAAACTTCTAAAAAATGTTCCAGAGCTTTTGGAGAATCACCTTGAACGCTCGCGATAATTCCCATTTGGTTTAATATCTCAGCCTCTCTCGTTTTGAAATCAGAGATGCGGGCGATAATAAGTGCAGAATCTGCAATAATTTTAGCTCGGTCAGGTTCCGAAAATCGATACTTTCGTATTTTACCTATTAGAGCATCTACTCTTGATGTGTCTGGTTCAGATTGAACTTGAATTAGATAAGAACTAAGTAAATCTAATGGATCTTCCGAGGTAAATGAAACTGCCGAAAAACTCTCTACCCATAGAAGACTGATAAGCGTGATAATGCTTAACATAATCTTCATTTTTTAAATATTTATAAACCAACGATATCTGTATAGATTACATGAGTGTTATTTATATAAAATGTTACTAAAAAGATTGGGGTTATAGCTTTTAACAATCCGCTATTGTTTATAACACATTATAGCTTGTGATCATATTTCAGTAACAATCCCAATATGTACTTTACCATTCCCCAGACTTTCCTCCGGTGATATCGCATAAGCAAATTTCAACCTTCCGATTCTGGTTTTATAACTGATTCCAAATCCAGTTGAATACAGAAAATCAGAGGTTCTGAATGTTTTATCAGGTTCTGTTAGCAGTTTGGGTCGGTGATACCCTCCTGCAGATATAAATGTAAATAGATAGGAAAAACGATCAACCAGAAAGCGATATTCGATATCACCCCAAAAGAGCCTTGAAGCTCTGAATTGTTCCTCAGAATATCCGCGGAAAGAATTAGCTCCTCCAAAAAAGATCAAGTCGTTTTCTGTTGCGCGGGCTGTATTCAGTAAAAAAGCTTCTGTAGAGAATGCTAATACACTTTTTGACGAAAGCGGAATAAAATAAGATGCTTGTGATTCAATGAAGCGTTGTGAGAATGATTTTAAAGAATCGATTTCCACACTTTTGTCGGCGATCCCAAATTGAATATTTAAGCTCACACCTTGAGTTGGTACATCTGCATTGTTAAGGGTTGAATAGCGAAAACCTAATTTTCCATATTGCTTTTTTCCATCGGGTTCTAAAACTACTGGAGCCGAATTCGATGAAGTAGATGAGACTCTGCCCAGCTCTCCGGTTAATCGTAATCCCGGAGAAATGCGGTAATATCCATTCAACCTTAGGTTACGTGTTTGGTATGTTGTATCATTTTGATAGAGATTGAAATTAAAACCCAAACCTACAGGAATTGAACCGAACCAATCCTGCGATACCCCAATATTCAGTCTCGTTGTCTCAGGTCTCAGACGCTGATATTCTAAATCGATTCCATTCCCCTGATTTAATACATTCCACAGAGAAAGTTCGAAGTCTCCTACAATCTGACCATCTCCATTTTGATCGGGTACATAGCCTAGAAGACCATCAAATTGATTTAGCACACGCTCCTGAACGGCAATTACAATCACCGCTTTCTCTTCTTCAAGGAATACTTCAGGGAAAGAAATCTCTTCAAAGAGTTCACTCTGCTCCAGATTCACATAAAGCTGTTCTAACACGTTTTGATTAATCAAAACCGAATCTCTAAACCCCGAAATCTTACGCAGGTAATCAGAGTTATTGAGGGAAGCTCCTGGAAATAGAATATCTGAGGTCAGCCATCTTTTCCCTTTGTTTACATCAAGAGAAACCGAAACTTTGCAATTATCTAAATTTGGCTGAATAGACTGGATTTCAATTTTTGAAAAAAGATAACCTTCTTGCTCTAACCCGGTTAATAACTCATCAATATAATCCTCTAAAAACTGATCCGTGTAAAATCGCTCTTCAATTTCTGAACCGGGTGCCAGCTGCTCTTCGTTAGATATGATTTTACTCAAAACAAAGCGGCATCCTTTTTCTATGCGGTAGTGTTTTGATGCAACCTTAGTTATAAAAGGATTGAAGTACCCGCTAGACGAATAAAAGGTTGCAAGAATAGAAAGTGTATCTGCATCCTCTTCAGCTAATGATAAAGCTATCAGGCTCGGAATATCAATCTCAATACCATCATTTTCAATGATTGTAAATTCCTGAGCTGCAATAGGTAAAGATATCAATATAATAACTATAATTATACTGAAAACAGCTTTAGTTTTTTTGTTTACAGAGGCTCGAGTCATCTTCCTATAATAAACAAAGCATTCATTTTTATTGATCAATAAACTGAATAAATTTGGACTTTATTTTCGCTCCCAATCAACCTGAATGAGAAACACCTACAAAGAACTTATTGAGCAAACTTATTATTTCCCTCAAAACGGATTTGAACTCCATAAAGGATATCTATCCTTTAACGGAGTGGATTTAAAATCGCTTATCAATAAATATGGAACTCCTTTTAGACTTACTTATCTGCCAAAAATCAGGGAACAGATACAAGAAGCCCGGTCATATTTTACCAATGCAATCAAGGAGTTTAATTATAAAGGGAAGTACGAATTTTGCTATTGCACCAAATGCTGTCACTTTAGTCACGTAATCAGAACAGCGCTAAAAGAAGATGTTTCCCTGGAAACCTCTTCTTCTTTTGATATTGATTTGATTGACCGCTTACATGAAAATGGGCGCATCGATAAAGATAAAATTTTGGTGCACAATGGATATAAAACAGATAATTACATTCAAAAAATCGGCAAACTTCTTAAAACCGGTTTCAGGAACTCCATCACTATACTAGACAACCCCAAAGAACTGGAAAAACTGGAAGCCTTGGATGTAGGCGAACCAATTAAAATTGGGCTCAGAATCTCGATTGAAGAAGATCCGGGTGCGGCCTACTATACTTCTAGGTTGGGGATTAATAAGCGGGAAATCCTGGAATTGGTTAAGAAAAGAGTTGTGGATAATCCAAAGTTTGACCTGGTCATGGTTCACTTTTTTGTGGATTCGGGCATCAACGATACACTTTACTATTGGGGAGAGTTTCAGAAGGCACTTTCACTCTACACTCAAATCAAAAAGCTGGTTCCATCTCTGAATGCTCTCAATATTGGAGGAGGATTTCCGATCCAGAACACGCTTAGTTTTAATTATGATTATCAGTATATAGTCAATGAAATCGTACGAAATGTAAAGGAAACCTGTAATGACTCAGGCATTGAAGAACCTGATTTATATACTGAGTTTGGTAAGTTTACGGTTGGAGAAAGCGGCGCTGTTATTTTTGAAGTGCTCGAACAAAAGCAGCAAAACGATACAGAATTATGGTATATCATCAATAACAGCCTGATGAATACTATTCCTGATGCATGGTCGATTAACGAGAAGTTTATCCTTCTGCCACTCAACAAGTGGGAAAATGGATATAAAAGAGTCAATATTGGAGGTATCAGTTGCGATCATTCAGATTATTACAACTCCGAACAGTTAAACCAACAAATTTTACTGCCCGGGTATTCAGATTCCGGTGAAGAACCGCTGTATATTGGTTTCTTCCATACCGGTGCTTATCAAGATGCTATAAGTGGGTATGGAGGAATCAAACACTGCCTCATCCCCTCTCCTAAACAAGTTGTGGTAGATTTAGATGACGAAGGTAACCTGATTGACCATGTATACCGTGAAGAACAAAACGTAGAAAATATGCTAACTATATTAGGATATAATGACTAATAAAGGACCAGTTTCAAACTTTATCCTACACCATTATCGCCATTTTAATGCAGCTTCATTAGTTGATGCAGCAAAGGCTTACGAAGATCAGTTAAATTCTGAAGCAAAGATGATGGTTACACTGGCGGGTGCAATGAGTACCGCAGAATTAGGAATTTCTTTAGCTGAAATGATCCGCCAGGATAAAGTACATATCATCACCTGTACAGGAGCAAATCTGGAGGAAGATGTATTCAATTTAGTTGCTCACAATCACTATAAGCGTATTCCAAATTACCGTGATTTGAGCCCGGAAGACGAGCAAGAACTGTTAGACGGTCACTTCAATCGGGTTACGGACACCTGCATCCCTGAAGAAGAAGCTATGAGAGCTATTGAAGAGCATTTAGTTAAACGCTGGGTGGATGCTTCAGAAACCGATAATCGGTTCTTCCCTCATGAGTATTTCTATGATATCCTCCTCTCTGGCGACCTGAAAGAAAACTATCAGATTGATCCTAAAGATTCCTGGTTATTAGCCGCAGCTGAGAAAAACATTCCTATTATTGTACCAGGCTGGGAAGATTCTACATGCGGAAACTTCTTCGCTTCTCACTGTATTGAAGGCCGAACAAAGCCAAGTGCGATGAAATCTGGTATTGAATACATGATGTATCTTGCAGATTGGTATCAGAAGAATTCAGAAAATGGAATTGGGTTCTTTCAGATTGGAGGCGGAATTGCCGGAGATTTTCCGATCTGCGTAGTTCCCATGCTGGATCAGGATTTAGGAGTTGAAGCACCTTTATGGAGCTACTTCTGTCAGATTAGTGATTCTACAACCAGCTACGGCTCGTACTCAGGTGCTGTACCGAATGAAAAAATTACCTGGGGAAAACTTGGAATAGACACTCCAAAATTCATTATAGAATCAGACGCCACTATTGTTGCTCCGCTTATTTTTGCGTACCTATTAGGGTGGTAAGTTTTCAATGATCTGTTGTTCAATTGACCAGAAATTTAATTATAAAAAGAATAGTCACCCTGAGGATACCTCCGAAGGATCTAAGTGAATATCCAGCAAGGTTCTTCGCTTTCTCTCAGAATGACTTTAGAAGAATATCTAAGTGATCAAAACCAAACAAAAGCTCCAGAAAACCAAAGCACTTGAAATCTACAAAGCGCTTCTTCTACCCCGAAGAATTGAAGAACGAATGCTCAAACTACTTCGCCAGAATAAAATCAGTAAATGGTTTTCTGGGATAGGGCAAGAGGCTGTAGGCGTGGGAGTTACGCTATCCAGTAAAAAAGAAGATTACATACTTCCAATGCATCGCAACCTGGGAGTTTTTACAACTCGTGAAGTTCCTTTCTATCCCTTGTTCTGTCAGCTCTTTGGGAAAGCAGATGGATTCAGCAAAGGTCGTGAACGCTCTTTCCATTTCGGAATTATGGAGCACCGGATTGTAGGAATGATATCCCATCTTGCAGCTATGATGCCTGTTGCAGACGGACTTGCCCTTGCCAAGAAATTAAAGAATGAAGATGCCGTCGCTTTCTCTTTTTGCGGGGATGGAGCCACCAGTGAAGGGGACTTCCATGAAGCATTAAATCTTGCTGCTGTCTGGAAGCTCCCTGTGGTTTTTATTATCGAGAATAACGGATATGGACTTTCCACACCCACTGCGGAACAATATGCCTGTGAACGACTGGTAGACCGGGCTAAAGGCTATGGAATCCATGGAATGCATATTGATGGCAATAATATACTTGAAGTGATGAATGCAGTAACTGAAGCACGGAAACTGGCTTTAAAAGGAGAACCTGTTTTGATAGAAGCTCAGACGTTCCGCATGCGTGGACATGAGGAAGCCTCCGGAACTGCTTATGTACCCGATGATATGTTCACTGACTGGGCTAAGAAAGATCCGATTCTCCGGTTTGAGCAGTATATGGAATCACACCATATGCATACACAAGAAGATTTTGAAGCCATCCGTAAAGAGGTGGATGCCTCCTTCAAAAAAGACCTGGATAAAGCCCTGAAAGCCCCTGAGCCTGTTTTTGATAAAGAAACCGAGCTTGGCGCAGTTCTTTCGCAGGAAGTTCCTGAAATCAATGCCTCCAGTAATGGATCCAGTTCAGAAAAACGTTTTGTAGATGTCATTCAATCTTCGTTGAAGCAGGCATTTGAAGAAGATGACTCCTTCATGATCATGGGTCAGGATGTGGCCGAGTATGGCGGTGTATTTAAAATCACCGAAGGATTTCTGGAGCAATTCGGGAAAGACCGAATCCGAAATACTCCTATCATTGAATCCGGGGTGCTTGGTGCTGCTGTTGGATTAGCCCTGGAAGGATTTAAACCTGTAGTTGAAATGCAGTTCTCTGACTTTGTGAGCTGTGGGATGAATCAGATTATTCAGAACATCGCAAAATCACATTATCGCTGGTCTCCCCCACTTAATATTACCATTCGAATGCCTCATGGTGGTGGTGTTGGCGCTGGCCCGTTTCACTCACAATCTCCAGAGGGCTGGTTTATGCCCCATGCAGGATTAAAGATTGTGGTTCCCGGAACCGTAGAAGATGCCCAGAATCTATTGTATAGTTCACTCTACGACCCCAATCCTGTGCTTTTCTTTGAGCATAAGAAGCTTTACCGAAGCCAGAGAGCCACTACACCAGATAATGCGAACTACGAGCCACTTGGTACCGCTAAAGTCCAGAGAGAAGGAATTGATGCCACAATTATCACCTACGGAATGGGTGTTCAGTGGGCATTAGAAGCTTCCGAAAAATTTGCGGAGAAGGACATTTCCATAGAAGTGCTGGATTTACGCTGCCTCGCTCCCCTCGATTATGATGCCATTAAAGCTACCGTTCAGAAAACAAGCCGTGTGCTACTTCTTCAGGAACCTTCTATGATCATGGGACCAATGAGTGAAGTCAGCGCTTATATTAACGAATATTGTTTCGAACACCTTGATGCTCCCGTTCTTCGCTGCGCCCCCCTCGATATGCCGATCCCTTTTAATAAGGGATTGGAGGATGGATATTTGAACCTTGAACAATTGAACATCCAACTGGAGAAGTTGTTGGGGTATTAAGTAGTTGATTTTTCCATAGACTGAGGTCCACGCTTCTACTTAACTAAGAAATTGTCATGCTGAACTCGATTCAGTATCAAGCCCGGAATGACAACTTAATGGATCTGGGCTGTTTCAAGCTTCTCTTCATCAAAACTACATAATTGGCTAATACCTTGTCCTAAAATGCGTTAAAGAACAATAGAGGTATATATAATGAATGAACTTTCACGCCCCCACTCTTTCCATATCCCGGTAATGGGCACAGGGTACACCATCGACACTCCTATACGAGTGGCTCATTACGGCATTTCTTCTGTCATTTCAATTATTGATCATCGGCTTACCGAACAAATGCGTAAGTATTATAGTAAGCTGTATAATTTTGAATATGAACTTATAAAGGAACCTGAACCAGACAGCCGGGCAAGACGCATTACTGCTTATCTGAACCTTGTTCAACGTATAGTACTGTTAAAATTTGATCAGCTAAAAGCTTCTGCATTCGAAGAGGGTTCAGAAATCACTAAATATTTTGAAATGCTGAGTGATACCTCTCCCTTTAAACGAAAATATAAGGAGATGCTACATCTTAATTCGGAGGAAAAGGTAACAGCTCAGGAGCATCTCAGGTCATTAATTCGCCCCGGTTCCATCGATGTAAATATCATGACCAAGATAGACGGTGCCAATCAAAGAGATGAAGAAGCTGAATCTTCAGAGTTTAATGACGCTCATGCCGCATTACGCGGATATGCTGAAAGCAATCTCTCATCCTCCGTAGTTTTTTCAGCTGGTCTAAACCCTCGCCTATATAGCTATATTTCGAATTTTGGTGACTTCTACCCTAATTCGTCTGGGTTGATCAAGAAAAAAGTGATTCTTAAAGTAAGTGATTACAGATCATCGCTTATACAAGGAAAATTTCTAGCAAAAAAAGGAATCTGGGTATCGGAGTTCAGAATTGAGTCTGGCTTAAACTGTGGCGGACATGCTTTTGCTACCGATGGTTACTTAATGGGCCCCATCTTAAGAGAATTCAACGAAAACCGAACACAGCTTAAAGAGACTCTTTTTAAATTATATTCTGATGCTTTAGAGAATCAGGGAAAATCAACCATCGAATCTGCCCCAGAAATTGCGGTTACTGTTCAAGGTGGAGTTGGGACTAGTGATGAGCACAGATTCTTGTTAGAACATGAACATGCCGATTCTATTGGATGGGGCTCCCCTTTCCTTCTGGTTCCTGAAGCTGTTTCCATTGATGCGGAATCCCTGAATCTGCTAGCTAAAACAGGAGAAAAGGATTACTACCTCAGTAATGCTTCCCCATTGGGGGTTCGTTTTAATACCGTAAAGGGAAACTCTGCTGATATAGAAAAACTTCGTCGGATCGGCGAGGGCAAGCCCGGAGCACCATGCATAAAAAAGCATTTGGCTTTTAATACTGAGTTTGGTGAAGAACCTATTTGTACTGCTTCATCAAAATTTCAGAAAAAAAAGATAGACGAGCTTTTTACAATGAATTTGAATGAAACTGAATTCAAAAAAAGCTTTAGTAAAATTATTGAAAAAACATGCCTCTGTGTTGGGTTGGGTAACGGAAGTTTAATTGAGAAGGGAGAGTCTCTTGCAAAAGGAACTCAGGGAGTAGCTATCTGCCCTGGGCCTAACACCGCTTACTTCTCTAGTATTGTTTCTTTAAAAGATATGGTTGATCATATTTATGGTCGTATTAATATCATCTCTTTCAAAGACAGACCCAATATGTTTATCAAGGAATTGCAGCTCTATGTGAGCTATGTCAAAGAAAAAATTGAAGAAAACTATACAGAACAATCGGAGAAGCAAGCTAAGTATATAGATCGGTTTCTATCTAACCTTTCGGGTGGAATAGCTTATTATGAGCAGCTTTTTATGGAGTTGAAGAACCAGATTGGAGACGCCAGCAATAAAGCTCTGAGCGAACTTAATCTTCTCAAAAAGGAACTAAATCAACTTTCAATGGATAATTAACAGGGCTATTTAGGTTTATTCTAGCTTCAGATTACTAAACATTTATTTTCAAACAGAACTTCTGGTTTTCCACGTTTTTCCTCGACACGTAGCTCTGCTGCGTGATGTACGGCAGGAAGCTCTGCTTCCATTGAGGTAGAGCCTCAGACAGGCATTCCGAACAAGACGTTCGGAACGATTTTTAAAAAGCTATCAAAATGGGTAAATCATATCTCGCGCATGCTTCCACTTGTGCTTTCTTCTTGGTCCAAGCGAATGCTTGAACCAGCAGAGAACCAATTCACTTGAAGGCAAGAATATTAATCCGTTACTTCAACAAACAAACGAAATTCAACTCCGGATTTTACACGTACGTTAACCAAAGGACATTTTCATAGATAAAGAAATGGCAGATTAAGAAAATGGCAGAACAATCGGGTTTCAAACGAAATATTGGGCTATTCATGGCAGTGATGATAGGCATCGGTGCTATGATGGGACCTGGTATTTTTGCACTGCCCAGTATTGTCGCTGAATCTGCCGGTCCGTTGGGGATTATAGCATATCTGGCAATGGGATTACTTACCCTCTTTACAGCCTTGAGCTACAGCGAGCTTGGTGCTGCTCTCCCGATTGCCGGAGGTGGATATTCCTTTACCAGTCGTACCTTGCCCCGCCCTGTTGCTTTCTTAACCGGTTGGTTTTTCTGGATTGGTAATACCCTGGCTTGTTCGCTATATGTGGTGATTTTCGCTTTCACTATTAAGAACTATTTCTTTCCCGAAATAAGCGTTTTAGTCATTGTTCTGATTACTACACTCTTCTTTACTCTTACAAATTTAAGAGGTCAGGCCGAAGCTCTTTTTGTTATCACCATCATGAATATTATCGAACTAGTGGTACTAATTGGAGTGGGAATACTGGGCGCTTTTTATGTTGAACCTGCTAATCTCGACCCAATTGCACCCTTAGGTTGGGGGCCACTAATCCCAACAATGGGACTCATTTATATCTCCTATGTTGGCTTTGATCTTATCACCGTTGCCGCAGAAGAAATTGTTGAACCCGCCAAAAATATACCCCGCGCAATTCTTATCACTTTGGGTGTAGGTATTGTTATTTATGTACTCTTGTTGTGGGTGATGATGGGAGTTGTTAACTATACTGAGCTGGCTAAAACCAGTACTCCATTCATTTATATTGCTGATTTATTATTTGGACAATGGGGACGATGGGCAGGCATTATTGCTACGATCATGGCCAGTTTATCCGCTTTTAGTGTAACTCTTGGTGCCAGCTCCCGTGTACTCTTCGCTTTGGGCCGTGATGGTCATTTCCCCGAGACCTTTGCACGTCTTCATAAAAAATTCAAAACTCCGCATATCGCACTATTCATGTGTGCTGCACTGGTTGCTATTCTGGGTGCATCGGGGGTGGTTCGTGTGTTGGCTTCTGCAAGTAGTTTTGGATATTTAATTGCCATCGGTATTGTAAACTACACGGTAATTGCTCTTCACAGACATATGCCTAACCTCAGACGACCCTATAAGATCATCTTTTACCCGTTCATCCCTGTATTGGGTATCGTTTCCTGTTGGTTCTTCGTACCCATGCTCGATCCGGAGAGTTTAGTTTTAGGAATTGGACTCACTCTGGTTGGAGGGGTATTATATATTCTGCAGCCAAGTAATCGCAAGGTTTTTGAACGTGTACCGGAGTATTTAAAACAGATAAAAATTAAAATTCAAACTTACTGGAGGCCACGTATGAACGTATTAATTATTGGAGGCGGCAATTTAGGAGGAAATATTGCAGATCGTCTTATGAAACAAGATGAATTCCGCATGGTTTTTCGGTCCTCGGAATACCAGATCACCTTTATAGAAAAGGATAAAGAACAAAGTGAGCGACTTGGCAAACGATATAATGTTCCTGTATTTAATGGTGATGGTACCAAACAGGAATTACTGGAACAGGTAGAACCTAAAAAAATGGATGTAGCTATCGCAGCCACGAATGATGATGAACGTAATTCGATCATGGCACTCCAAGCCAAACGGTTGGGTATTAAACGGGTTATCGCTATAGCACGTGATCCATCTTATATCTCCTTGCTGGAAGATAATGGTATTGTCTGCATCAGCGCTCCCCGTGCAACAGCATCAATGGTTGAAAATTACCTTGACCGGCCAGGTGTAGCGGATCTCTTTGAAATTGAAAACGGAGTAGCAAGTCTGATAGATATGAAAGTCCCGGCTAAAGCAAAGGTAGTTGGGCAAGCAATTGAGGATATTAATATACCTAAGGAGTGTGTGGTAGCAGCACTAATTCGTGATAAAAAATTCGTTGTACCCAGAGGTAAAACAGATATCCAGGCAAATGATAATGTGGTTTTTGTTGGTACTAATGAGGCAATTCAGGAAGTGAATGAAATATTCACTGAAATTCAGTAATAATGCTCTTGTTATTGAAGCCCGACTTCTTTTTTTATCGTCACGTAGTTCTGCTGTGTGATGTCGGCAGGGAGTTCTGCTTCCACTGGGGCAGAGTCTCAGACAGGCATTCCGAAGCTGAGCTTCGGAACGAGCCTTAAAAGCAATCTAGGGAAACTACTCCCCCAAATACACTTCTCCTTCCAGAATCCATTCGGGTTCGCCCACTCCTTTCAGGTAGTAATCGAAGTATTCTTTCATACGGATAGCGTAGTCCAGTTTATTTGGGAATTTTTGAAGATGGTGAGGTTCATCAAAATACTGAAGGAATACAACATCTTTGTCATATCTGCGCATGGCTAGGTACAACTCTATACTTTGATACCAGGGAACTGCTCCATCGGCATCTCCGTGTTGGATCATCATTGGAGTTGTGATTTTATCCGCAAAGAATACCGGAGAGTTCTCGATATACTTCTCGGGAGCTTCAATGAGGCTTGCTCCTATTCTACTTTGAGTTTGTTCATACTGGAACTGTCTGGACATTCCTGATGCCCAACGAATTCCACTATAGGCACTCGTCATATTTCCAACCGGAGCGCCCGCTACCGCTGCATCAAAAATATCTGTCTGGGTTAGAATAAAGGCGGTTTGATAGCCACTCCAGGAATGCCCGTGTAATCCCAGTTTGTCTTCGTCAGCTATACCCATCTCAATCAATTTTTGAATTCCGGGAACTAAACTTTTGGTGGCCGCGAATCCCGGCCGACCGATTTCAAAACGGATATCCGGAAGAAACACCACGTAGTCATCGCTCACATACTGAGCAAATACCGGTCGGTGATTGGTTCTGGGCTCATTGAAATCATACAAGCGATTGGAATAGAACCGATAATAGTAGGTCATGATCGGATAGCGTTTATTCGGATCATAATTATCCGGTTTGATCACCACGCCTTGAATATATGTTCCATCCAGGCTTAGCCAGTCCACTAATTCTGCCTTTCCCCAATTCCACTTCTCATGTAAATCCATGTGCAGTTCAGAAATCTGATCGGTCGAATTGAATTTCCAGTTATTTGCCACCCATAAGTTCGGAAACTCATCATAAGCTTCTCTCTTATACAGAATCTGATCTGAATCGTCTGCTTTTGCTACAAAAGTAAATTTCTTGTCCTCCTCTAGCAATCGTTGAACTCCTGATCTTCCAACTCTGGCTGAATAGAACCCAAAATTCTTCTTCAAATCATGATAAGAGGTAAGCAGGAGTTCTTCATTTCTGCCAAAATTATTATCATCGCCCAGGTTTTCAATCCTGAAAATTCGCTTAGCTTCTCGCCCCTCTCCTCCTGTAATCTTTATTGCATCACCCCTTTCCAAAGAAATTTGCCAGATATCGTACTTATCGTTTATGAGTACAGATTTACCTCCTTCAACCCAGCCTTCCAATCCATATCCCGGAGCCTGAGATGGATAATCGTGATCTTCATTAGAGAACGGTACCTCAAGGTTAGAAGTAAGGTTCTTGGTTGTTCCTGATTCTACATCATAATGGTGCCAGTTTTTATCATGATAATAGACCACTGATTTACTATCCGGTGAAATTCGGGCAGGACCGTTTGACGTTCTTTCGGCAACCTTAACCCGGCTTCCTGTTTCTAAATCCACAACATACCAATCCCGGAATCCACCTTCATAAGCAACAGCTCGTAAATATGGAACGTCCGTATTTCCCATCACTCTATCTTTGTTATGGGTTATTTGAATGAATGGCATTTCTTTGTCTGCAAGACGCACCCAACGCTTTTTATCCAGATGATATACTGCGGTATAGACTCTGTTTTTTCTGTTATTAAAAGTGACTTTCTCTCGGGTTTTGATTCTGGGGTCGTCTCCATGCCATAGGTCCATTCCCCGATCCGCTACTATACTTTCTACATCGTAGATATCAATTTCTTCATCATCATTTTTCGGCTTGTTGTCCAGATCAACCATATCCTGAGCCATAAAACCAAAGAATAATCGATCGCCATCATGGGTAAAGGTCAGTTCATTATTGGATCTAAGCGCCCAATCTTCGTTGGCATCATTGGGTTTTACTAGGGTTTCAAGGTTCCCATTCCTTGCTGTCCAGAGAAGTAGTGATGCATCGCTTTCTTTATAAGAAGTATCAAAATTTGCTTTAGTGAAGGCTATTCTTGGTCTTTTGGAATCCCATGTTAAATTAGAATAGTATCCATTTTCTGAAGAACTAATGGTCCCTTTTTCGAGATTCTCCAACTCATACACATAAAGTCCATTTCCTGAACCTGATGTGTCCACTACCGAATAGGAAAAGTAATTTGAAAGGCTGTCAAAACCCATTTCAGATATAAAATCCAGACTGGTACTTTCGTTATTGTCTAAATCCCAAAGAGTAACTTCAGTACCCAGTTTCTTATTCTTATGCTTCAACTCTTCAATTGCTTTGCTTTGATAGTTCTTTATTGCAAGCCACCTCCCGTCATTCGAAAGCTGATAACCAGATACATTTTCAAATTCCTGAATTGAGCCGTTCGAAAGGTCCATTAGTGCCAGACCTCTTTTTGGAGCATTTTTCTTTTCTTTAAGTTGAGTAGCCAAAGGAACACTTTTATAAGCTACCACCCAGTTTTCATTGAAAGATATAACCGGATTACTTCCCAGCTCTATTTCATATTCTGTTCCATTAGAAGTGTGCTGAACCACCGTTTTTCCATCTCCCCGATCCGGCCATACTCCGTAAGCAATCCAGTTTCCCTGGCTCGATATTGAAGGTGAATTTATATCTTCAAACTTCATCACATCTTCGAATGTTAAAACACTCTGGGCGTTTACCGTGAATGAGATCAGAATTCCTGTTAAAAAAAGCATTGCCGTTCTTGAAATGCGAGTCATAGTATCCCTGTTATTTTATTTTGATCTGCTGAAATAACTCAATCCTTTATTCTATTCAAAACTGACTTTGTAAATAATTGCTGTTGATAATACTCATTTCGAGGTTCTGCATACACGGGAATGACTTAATGAAAGTACTTCCAACTCTTTGAAATAAATACTAGTGCTTCATTAATATTGAAACACTTTGCGTTGTATCATTATTTTTGATACAATAGATCATGTCTAAGAAAAAACTCATTTATCCGATTTTAATGGGAGATGTTGTTTCAAGTTCCAGCTATGAGGCAAAAAAACTTGGAACTGAGCTAAAAGAATTGGTCGATTCCGTGAATCAAAAATTCCAAAAAAGCATCCTCTCACCTCTTACTATTACCCTGGGAGATGACTTTCAGACAGTGTTGAATTCTGTTCAAACCGGAATTGATATCATCTTCTGTATTGAAGAAGAATGCTTATTACATGAGTTAGACTTCAAGCTTCATTATGTACTTCACACCGGAACTATTGATACTGAGATAAACCCGGATATTGCGTATGAAATGCTTGGCGAAGGATTGACCACCGCTCGGAAAATGCTAAACATCAAAAAAAGAGATCGTAAACGATTCAAAATTGATATTCAGTCAAAAACCGATTCAGAGCAATTAAATCGCTTGTTTGAAGTACTTGACAGTATTATTATGAACTGGAAAAAAGAAGATTATAGCCTCATTCTGGATATGATTAATAATGAGAATAATAGTGAAGTAGGCGATAAGTACAATAAGAATCGGGATCAAATCTGGAAAAGAAGAAGTACACTGATGATTAAAGAATATAATCTCCTTAAAGAAGTCATTTTCACTTACATCCGATAGCTATAATGGATCCAAGACTTATACTCTTTTACGTACTGATGGAGGTTGTAGTACATGTCATCTTTTTTACACTAAACCAAAAAATGCTACTAGCAGTTAATGAAGATCTCAATTCAGCATTAAACCAGAAAGATGTACTTAAAGGAATGTTGGAGCGGTTTGTGCTAATCGCAGGTTTAATGGCTGGATATCCCCAAACCATTATTGCATTTGGTGCTCTCAAAATTGGTACTCGTATTAAAGACGACAAGAACAAAGTGAGTAATGATTATTTCCTCGTTGGTAACTTAATTTCAATTCTTGCTGCTATTGCTTTTGTAGCTATAATAAAAGAGATATGATGCAAGATGTAATACAATTTATTGAAAACTCTCCTTTACTTACTACCATTATTGGGACTGTTTTAGCAACAGTTATTATCAGTTTGCGAGGTATCATGAAGAAGAAAGAGATTTCTGATACGCTTGTAATTGATTCCCAAAGAAATTTTATTGATTTGAATAAAAAATGGATAAGCAAGGGAAGAAAACTCATTTCTCAAAAAGCCTTTGAGTTTAATCATATCATCCTGAAAGATGATGCATTCATTCAAAACCGAGACTATCTCCCTCTTCTCGCAAAAAAAGAATGGATACCCGATCATCCTATCCCTATTCAATCAGTAAAATCTGAACTTGTTGAAGAGGTGGTACCTAAAATTAAACCAAGGACTGATATACTTCCTTATTCAAGCAAAACTAAGAGATTTTCTGAATATCATGCAGTGATTGAAGAGTTGATTAAGCCACCTGTTTTTTATAATAATAGGCATTACCGACTCATGGATATATCAATGGATGAAAAGTCTGCAAAATTTGATATTTCTAAAGAACCTAACTCCTATTTCAACAAAATTGATTACGGAAAAACTGCTGAACTTGAGTTTACCGATGCTATTAAAACAAAGAATAAGCTTGAGTCTTCAGGCTTGCCGGGGAACCTTCAAAAACTTCCTTCCAAATCTTCTCAGAAATACAGAGTCCAGTTACTTAATACTTTTAAGCAAAACAAAGACTTTTCTAATACAGTAATTCTTGGAGGTGTAAGCACACTCACTTTAATCCAAACTAAAGAAGGTAATTTTAGATTCCTGATGCACTTGAGATCTGATGATCAAGGATATGCTGAGAGTACTCGTCATGTTGTGCCTGCTGGAGAATTTCAACCAATTAACGAAGGGAATAACTTTGAAACAGATAGCAACATCCTTTACAATATTTTGAGAGAATATGCAGAAGAGATTGAAGGAATAGAAGAAATAACAGGAAAAGAGAATCAAAGGTACGACTATGAAACCAACCCGCTTTTTAAGAAGTATTTCGAAGCCATTAATAAAGGGGATTTAAAAATATATTACCTGGGGTTTGGTTTAGATCCTCTAAGCCTGCAAGGCGAACATATGACTTGTGCTATATTTAAAGAAGATTCATTTCTAAAACTTTTTGGGTCAAAAGTTAAATCTGGAAACTATGAAGGTGAAATAATATCAGATTCAAATATATGGGGAATGGAATTCAATGAAAGCAATATTCAAGATCAACTGATGGGAAATATACTTTCTGCGGGTGAGGCAATAATTATGCAAGTACGTAAACATTTATCGTTCTTAAAAAAAGATTTTAGTTCCTAGCTACATCACTATTTTTACAATATGAGATACTTTTGCTTGACTTTCATTTTTCTTATCCCAATAGAGGATTTGTTCTGTCAGAAAACATTCCTATCTGATCCCCAACCCTATTTTAGTGCATTCATTGTCAGCAATATTGACTCTTCAGCATCTTGGTATCAGGATATCCTTGGATTTGAGCTCATCACCATAACAGAAAATAAAGAGCGAGGGTTTTATCAGTCCAATTTGAGACGTGGTGAAAGTTTAATTGAACTTATTCAGTTGAGTGGAACCCTTTCACAGAACTAAGCATCTCCAGGTGTAAGAATAGAAGGGATTTTTAAGGTGGGATTTAAAATTCAAAACTTTGATTCATGGGTAAAATATCTTAGAGAAAAGCAGGTCTCTTTTAGAGGAGATGTAGTTAACGATCCAATTTCTGGAAAGAAAATGGTTGTTGTTCTGGATCCGGATGGTAACCGAATCCAATTCTTTGAATACTAATTCAGGAGCGTTGCTCTTGTAATCTTGAAATAAGATTAGCCCGAAACTTGTCGCTCGCTTTCATAAATCCAAGCTGCTGAAGTAGCTTTTTACCCTCCTTCGCGGAGAATGCCAATTCACGGAGATCATCATCATGAACCAGCACCTCCTCGAAGGCGTCTCTCTCGCCAGTTTCAAGGGTATCGTCGGTATAGTCAATAATATATTCTTCTATTACCGGGTGGTATTCTTTATCAGTAAAATTTTTCATAAAAAGGTAATGCTAGTCAACGTTCACTACCTTTAATTGCACTGTGAAAAAAATGTTCCCGGATTTTAAAACGCCGTTTCTAATTCCACATAACTGTCGATCATTGCTTTAATCTGAGCACGTCCTCTGTTAATTCGGGACTTAACTGTACCCATTGCAATACCGGTGATTTCAGCGATTTCGTCATAGCTTAATTCTTGCAAATCACGGTAAACAACTACTTCCCGAAATTCGGGTGCGAGACTCATAAGTGCTTTTTCAAGCTTCTCAAGACTTAACTTTTGGTGAAGCTCTTCATCTTGCAGAATGTTAGTATCCTCAATATTCATTTCATAATCCTTTGGATCGCTTTCATCTTTATGAATAGATACCTTCTGCATACGCTTTTTCTTCTTATATAAGCTCTTGGCAAGATTGAGTGCGATTGTATACATCCAAGTACTGAATTTGGCTATGCGCTCATACGAATGCTTGCTTTTGTGCACTCTTAAGAAGGTCTCCTGAACCAGGTCTTCACAATCCTGATGGTTATGAGTATATCGGTACAAAAAATTATGGAGACGATCGGTATAGCGCTTTACCAGCTCATTAAAAGCAGGTTCTCTTCCCTCTTGAAAATATTCCATTAAATCTTCGTCGCTGTAATTGGCTACCTGAGCATACTTGAATGCTTCCATTTTTTATCTCCACTAATTTTATTGCAGTTCTTGTTCAACCGCGAATTCTGGTATTAACCAATCATCCGCTTAACAAGGAGAAATAAAATGGAAGTGGAGTCTAGTGTGGAAAATCCTTTGATGGATTTATCAGCGTCGAGCAATGCTTCAAATACTCTCGGCATGTCGCTGTATCTGAAATTGGAAGCATCGTCCCAAAGCTTATTGAAGTACCAGGAGTTGTTAATCCCCAGTTCGGCTTGAACCTGTTGTTTAGCATTACCTCGGTCGGCCAATCTTCTTATCTGCCAGATATTTACAAACACACTGTAAAAGAACCCCACGAGTCGAATTATTTCTCCCGTGTCTGTTTTACTGTGTTGCAACATCTGTTCCGAGATATACATGGCTTTGTCCAGGTCTCTCTTGATTACGGCTTCTTTGAGCTCAATCGCCGTATATTCTCTGTATGAGCCGATTATTTTTTTTACATCGGCCTCTGAAACCGTTTCAGAAGTGTCTACAAAAGTGCACACTTTGTCTATTTCGGTAGACAATAGCTGTAAATTATTACCTACAAACTGACCCAATAGCTGTGCCGCTGCAGGGTTAATGTTCTTTTTGTGATGGGATTCTACCCAGCTGATTACCCATTCAGGAATCAAGTAATCGGGCATGCTTTCAAACTGATGAAATCCTACATTCGAATTCTTCGCTATAGCTTTTCCGATTTTGGTATTCCCGGCAGGTTTTCCGGTATCAAATAGAGCAACCAAACAGCTTGGATTAGGATTCTCGAAATACGAAATAAAATCATTCATCTCTCCTTCCCCTGCTGCTCCCTTTCCTGTTTGAAGAAAATTTCTGACAATCAACACTCGACGTTCAGCCATCATAGGAAAACTTCGTGCAATCCCAAGAACCTGAGCCGGAGATACATCCTGCCCGTACAATAAATCAAAATTGAAGTCTTTTTCGTGAGGAGGAAGTAAATTCGAAAATTGTTCGAGCAACTGATCTAGATAAAATTCTTCATCTCCATATAGATAATAGATCGGTTTCAGATCTCCTGAACTGACTTCCTTCTTAACCTGATGAAATATGTCTGAACTGTTTTGCTTTCGGGCTGCCATCGAATTAAAATATCAAATAACCTGTTCCAAATCATAGAGGATTCTTCGTTTTTTGAAAGTATTAAGGAAAGAGATCAGACCAGTTAATTAACTATGGGCTAACCTTGTATTTGCTAATCGCATACAACCCAAAAACAGGTCCTGCCAACATAATCCAGAATACAAAGACTGAACCTGTTGTACTGTAGATTAGATTTACCAGTTGAATACTGACTATTGTTAGTGCAAATCCCAGGCTGTTTACTATAGTCAGTCCTGTTGCGATATACTTCGAATCACATGATTTCGCTACCATCGTTGAAAATTGAGGTGAATCAGGAATAACGAATACTCCCCATAAAAAAAGCAGGAAAAAGAAAGCCAGTGCAGGAACACCGAAACTTAATGGGAGTAATAAACAACTAAATCCGGAACCTATTAACGAAGCCATTGCAACGCGCTTGCTTCCCTTTGTTAATGAAATATGACCTCCTACCGCACAACTGATTCCACCTATGCCAATTATTAGAAAAGAAAGAAAAGAGCTATCAAAATCAGATTCGGGATTCTGAGATTTATAGATGGTAAGCATCAAAGGAATAAAAGCCCAGAAGGTATAGAGCTCCCACATGTGGCCAAAATACCCAAAAGCGGCCGATCTGAAGTTTGACACTTTGAATAACTTTACAATCGCATCATACTCAAATACCAACCCTTTTGAAGGCGTACGATTTGGTCCGTCTTTAACGGTGAAGAAAAGTAAGAATCCACCTAAACCAGCAAACACTGAAGTTCCGATGAGTACATAAGTCCAGGAAATATCCCTGGCTAGAAAATTCAGGAAATGAGGAAAAGCTGTACCCAAAACTAGCGCCCCCACTAAATAGCCAAGTGCTTTACCAAGCCCTTCTTTGTGCCAATCCGAGGCAATCTTCATCCCAACAGGATAAATACCCGCCAGAAAAAACCCGGTTAACAATCGGGCTAACATCACTTGGGTGAAATCTGATGCCGATATAGTAGATAGATTAAACGCTGATCCTGCAAGAGCACAAAACAGGAACACTTTGACAGGAGAAAAACGATCGGCAATGTTTAAAAAAGCAAAAACCAGTGTTCCCACAATAAATCCAGCTTGAACGGCCATAGTGATAAACCCAACAAACATCTCCAGTAGGCCCAGTTCAATAATTAAGTCTTCCACTACTGCATTTCCTGCAAACCAAAGCGAGGTTCCTGTGAACTGAGCAATTACTATAACAGGAAGAATATGACTTGGAGTCTGCTTTTTCATCCGTCGAATTAACGAACTATACCCTTCACTAAAAATTAAAATAAAATTTATTTGCGTAACTAAATGGTTACATATATATTAGTAACCAATCGGTTACTTAATCAGCTCGAATTATGAGAAGAGATGTTTTTCAAGCTATTGCGGATCCTACACGAAGAGATATCATAACCCTTCTTGCTTCAGGTGACGCTATGAATTTAAACAGTATTGCAGATCAATTTGATATCTCCCGCCCTGCTATATCAAAACATATAAAAATCCTGGAAGAGTGTAATCTTATTGATATTCAGCAAGAAGGCAGAGAACGCATTTGCGAATTAAAACCTGAAGAGCTTGAACCGGTCTCAGATTGGGTTGAGAAAAACCGAAAACTTTGGGATTCAAGGCTGGATCGCCTCGAAAACTATTTGAATGAACTTCAAACTAAGAATGAAAAAAATGACTAATACGAATCAATTAATAATTACACGGGAATTCGAAGCTCCGGTAGAACTGCTTTGGGAAGTCCATTCAAAACCGGAACATATTGAACGATGGTTTGGTCCTGCTGAAATGTATACTAATGTGCTGGATATGGATTTCAGACCTGGAGGTTCTCTATTCTACTCCATTGGAAATGAACAGGGTAAGATGTTTGGATTAGTGAAATACACCGAAATTCAACAGCCTTCAAAAATGATTTATATCAATTCTTTTGCAGATGAGAACCGGAATATAATCCGGCATCCAATGTCCGATACCTGGCCATTAGAGGTTCACAATACTCTTGTTTTTGAAGCCCTCGGAAATAAGAGCAAACTGATAGTTACCAGTGTCCCAATCAAAGCTTCAGAGGAAGAAATTGATACCTACAGAAACAGTCACGGTATGGTAGAACAAGGCATGGGCGGAATGTTTAAGCAACTGGATGATTATCTCGAAACTGTAACCTCTTAATCTAAATACCATGAAAAACGATTACGCGACTTTTATAGAAGAAGACACCTTAACCCTTGAACGAATTCTTCCCGGATCTATCGAACAAGTCTGGGCTTGTTTAACAGAATCTGATCATAAAGGAAAGTGGCTCTCAGGTGGAGACATTGAACCGGAAGTTGGGGGTAAGGTTACTCATCATTTCGATAATCAGACATTTAGTGAGGAACATGAACCAACCCCAGAAAAATACAGTGACATGCCTGAACAAGTAACTATGTACGGAGAAGTACTTGCCTGGGAGCCTTATTCCCTGCTCAGCTATACATGGGAAGAAGGTGATGGAAATTCATCCGAAGTAATTTTCAAGCTTTCTGAAGTTGAAAATGAAATGGTTAAACTGATCCTGATTCATACCAAAGTTCCTGATTCCAAGGACTTCAAAGTTGGGGTAAGTGCAGGATGGCATACGCATCTCAATATTCTGCGTAATGTACTTGAAGGTAGAAAACCCGGTGGCTTCTGGAGTGTCCACATGCCATTGGAAGCAGAGTACGAAGAAAGATTATATGGTTAAAGACCCGCTTGTCTTAATCACATCATAACTGTAAACTGATCGACAAGTTTAATCAGTTTACAGTTCAATGGAAAAAACCGTCTCGCTAGTTTTACTCGTACTCATTTCAATTCCGCTATTTGCTCAGGAACAGCAATATAAACTCACCTTACTGCGAGCCAATCCCGGAGATTTGCTGGAACTGATCGAAGTGATTAAAGAAGATATTTCAGAACATGAATCTTTAGGTATTGATAAACCTTATTTGTTAAGGCATAGTCAGGGCGATCAATGGGATTTAATGCTCGTCTACCCTATTGAAAATCTGAGTTCGTATTTCTCCGAAGAACAAATGATAAACAGAACTGCTTCCTCGTCCCTTGAAAAATCGTACGGCTCCTCTTTTTTCGATCTGGTAAGCTTTCAGGAGGAGGCTATTGTGGAAGGTCCTGATAAAGAACTATTTAACGAATGGTTTGAAGAATACAGCTATTTCCACATCGAAATTTTTACTGCACTAGCCGGGAAACAGGCTGAACTTCTCAAACAACGCAAGATGGAAAATGAGTTCTACAGCCATATCAACCATAAAGGAAACTTCATCTTTACCAGAGTATTTGGTCCTTCCTGGGATATCCTGACAATCGGGGCATACTATAATATTCAGGATTTTGCTGGTGATGGAAGCACAACTTTTGAAGAAGAAGATGAAGCAGCTAAAAAGGCGGGGTTTGATGGTGTAAACTACATAGGAAGTTATTTACGGTCTCTTCTACTCCATCATCATGATACGCTTGCTAATAAAGTAAATGTAGACTGAACGCTTGTAGTGTAAAAGTGTTCATATCGATGAATATGAGCACAAACTATATCAAAAAATACAACCTCCGACCTCACCAAGTAGACCGGATCATTGGTATGGCATGGGAAGACCGAACTCCATTTGATGCTATAGAAACTCAATTCGGTCTTTCAGAAGATGAAGTAATTGACTTCATGCGTCGTAATCTCAAACGCAAAAGCTGGGAGCGCTGGAGAAAACGAGTTTCCGGGAGAAATACTAAACATCGAATGAAAAGAAGCGAAGAAGTAAACCGATTCGTCTCCCCTGCTCAGAATCCTATCACCAACAATAGAATTGCTAAGAAGAAGTACTAGCAGTAGCTAGTTCAAAACAGAATCAGCAATGAAGGAGGCAGCTACCTTTGCCGCTAAATCCTGTCCGAAATCATTCCAATGATTGTTTTCTCCTCTGAAAAACAGGGTCTCAGGATTATTTTGAAGGAACATCTGGTACAAATTTATTGACGGAATTTCCAACTCTCTTGTAAACTCTGAAAGAATATTTGTAAGCCGACCCTGGTTATAATCGGGATAATTTTTCTTCAGAAACTCATTCCCGAGCACATAGTTTGAAGGGGTTAAATCAGTAGAAGAAGGCAGAATCTGAACCGCAAACTGAACTTCTTTTTCTATTGCTAATTCGTTCATTCTGGCAATAACTGATTTCATTAATAATTTTTTTTCTTGAGATGCCTCAGATTCAGGAGCCGTAGCGATATCAGTCTCATACGAATCCTGAAAGTTAGAGAAATACCGTTGCTCCCCTTTTTTGTAAATCTCATAAGCCTCTTGATTTGCCTTATCAAAATAATCAAATACTCCTCGTTCATATGCTTCAGGGGCTTCTACTGCTCTCTTTTCATTTCTTCGTTCATCCATTCCTTCCCGAACTGACTTCGTCCATTCTAACAATCGAAATTTAAAACCTTCCTCTTTTTTAAATTCCTGATCAGGCTCAGTTTTAAAAGGAGTTTTTACTAATCCATTTTTCTCATTCAGCTCAAACAATCGATTCCTAATGATGTCCCCAAAATCATTTCCGGCAAAAATATTTAAAATCACTACATCAGGTTTATAGATATCCACTTCCCTCTCGAACTTTAGCATAGCCTGATCCGGTCCAAACCCAACTACTCCGGCGTTAATAACTTCTATTCCTTTCCCCGTACTTTCTTTCAAAAACTTACCTAATTTATACACATAGGTTGATTCTTCTACAGAGAACCTTGCCTGAATATTAGAATCGCCGTAAACCATTACTTTGACTTCAGAATCGTTTTTTAACTCTGATCCTCTGAAGCCATCTCTGTTTACTTTCCAATGGATAGAATCTCCTCCATTCTCCTCACTTCGTATATATGTTTTCTTAATCGTGGGCACTAACTCTACCAGGTAATCCTCATTAAACTGAAAAGCCAATTCAGGTTGTTCATACTGTCCTGGGTTCTTCTTCATACCAAAATAGTACGCAAACTGCATAGCTACTTCGATTCCAGCTAAAACACCCAGAGAAATAAGTAATATTATTAAACCGTCTTTACTCAATCTTTTTATAACTTTTATCTAAAGTTAGTAAGATGTACTCCCTATCCCAATTCCCATCTATGAACTCTTTTTTAATTTGAAGTAAGCTTTCTAAGTTTGGTATGATATTCACTAATGGCTATTCTTAGACATGTTTAGTCAGGATTATATAATGCGTCAAATTCAGCAACTGATTCAGGTATTGAATACTGTTCTTACTCAGGTTTTAAAGGTCAAAGAACAAGGTCAGGATTCAGATATAGTTGCCTATACCAATGAGATGTTTGAAAAGAAACTTGGTTTTGATCTGGATGAGCTTTCAGATATCCTTGAAAAAGACAACAACATTTCTCACCTGAAGAAAGAAAAAGGATTTACGAATGAACATCTTAGTATCCTTGCTGATATCTTATATGAGTTGGGAGAAGATGGTTTTGAACTTCCGGAAAAACATACTCGAAGCGTGGAATTACTTACCCAAAGTTTAACACTGTATGAATTTATTGAGTTAGACGATCGCATCTATTCGATAGATCGAAATCTCAGGATCACCAAAATCAAAGACTATCTGAACTAGGATTATTTTATAATGCTCATCATTCTGGTCAGGCTCTTCCCCTCTACCGTAAGGGTGTAAAAATAAGTACCACTACCCAGAGAATTGGAATTAAAATCTACAGTGTGAAGCCCCGCAGCAAACTGTTTCCCCGCTAAAGTTGAAATTTTCCTGCCAGATGCATCATAGATAATCAAACTTGTAAACCCGGGTTTATCTAAAGTAAAAGTAATCTTTGTAGTTGGATTGAATGGGTTAGGATAATTCTGCTCCAGCGAAAACTTAACCGGCTCTTCTGTTATCTCATTAGACGTAGCTGTTAACTGAGTGACTTCAATTCCATCACAAGTTCCTACAAAAGGAAGACCGTTCTGTTCAAAGACATACGTAATCAAACCAACATACACACTATCACCGTATGTTGGAGCCGTTCCGGGCAGAGTTCCAGTATCGTTGTATAAAGTCCAGTTATCTTCTGCTTGTTCCGGTAGCTGCCAGTACACTGTAATAGTTCTGTCCTCATTTCCGACAATTCTGATATCTGCTCTTCCATCAGGTACTATTCCTTCCCCGGCATCATTAACACTCGAAACTCCATTAAGGGTATTCTTGCCTTCAATAGTAAATTCTGTTGGTCCGCGGTGACCTACCACTACATGTGAAGAATTTCTCGATTCCAACTCAGGAACATGAACCTGAACACCTGAAAAGATATAAGGATCACCGGATGAAGCCGGAGCTGTTTGGGAATCTCCCTGAGTTCCAATCCCTATGTTCCTGGCGATAAACTCAAAAGGAAAAGCTAAAAGTTTAGCATCCAATCGACCCTGAAACTCATTAAAATGAAGTGTGATGTTATTGTCATTATTGATCACATTCGCCCGGTACCGACCATCCACTTTTACCACATCCGGTAATGAATTGGGATTGTTGGTAACGAATCCGGTGAGTTCTCCAGCTGTTTCAAAATCATCGGATAAATCACCATTCTGGAAAGCAAATACAGATACTTGCTGGCCGGTTAAAAATACAAGAGTAAAAGCAATGCGAGCGAACAGGTTCATAGAGGGTTCCTTATTTTTGAAGGTAAGAGATTCAACGTTTAAATGAGTTACAAAATAGCTTCTAAGAAATCTTCGCTTAAAAATGTACATCTAGTCTTTGTCATTCCGAGCGGAGCGAGAAATCTAAAGAATGAGTTTCAAATAACTCTTTAGATTTCTCAGTCGCTTCGCTCCTTCGAAATGACAAAGATTACGTTCCTACCTATCTCAAGGTCCGCTTGTTTTTTTATTGATACAGATAATCTTTAATCCATAAAAACAGCATGATTATGTAGTTATTTAATAATGAAAGTTTTGAATTCTAGGGGAACCCTTAACTAATCTTATAGAAGATGGAAACTCTCTTTAACTCCGAAGATCAAATTACTGAAGAATGGATAAACTACTTAGCTCTTGAAGGAGCCGCGCTCGCTGAAAATAGTGAGGAATATATAGATAGATATATGAACCGAGAGCTTGAAAATCCTCTCTTTATAGACTTTCTTGAAAGTGAAAAATCTGCAAAATTCCTTGCAAATTTTGAAGAAGAAACAGGAGAATTAAATTTCTCTTTTGCAGAAACACTTTTGATTACTCCAAGATTCAGAATTAGACTTCCTAAGTTACGTAAACTCAAAAGTGCTATTAAAAAGGTTTTTTGTGATGTAGTTAAAGTACAAGTAGATGGTGGTATTAAAGATATTATAAAAGCAGTGCTTTTAGGACTAATTCCTGTATTGGGTGGAGGAGGAATAGCTCCTGTATTACTTCCGTTTATCATAGCGTACATAGCAAAATTATTAAAAAATGGTGCTGATGCAGTATGCGCTTAACCGCGTTAGAATGATTAACAATGGACTTTCTATTAAGTCCATTGTTAAATCTACGGTTTAAGCCTTCCCATCATCCTTGGGAAAGGAATGGTCTCACGGACGTGAGAAAGTCCACAGAGCCATGCTACTGTGCGTTCCAAGCCAAGACCAAAGCCTGCATGCGGAACGGTTCCATAGCGGCGTAAATCGAGGTACCATTCAAAAACTTCTTTATCGAGTCCTTCCTCTTCAATGCGTTCGTGCATCAGTTCGAGATCATCCTCACGTTGACTTCCACCAATTATCTCACCATAGCCCTCAGGAGCGAGTACATCGACACCCAGAGCGTGTTTACCGGATTCATCCCGTTTCATATAAAAGGCTTTTATTTCCGCCGGCCAATGAGTCACCATAACCGGAACTTCGTATTGCATGGTTAGTACGGTTTCATCACTTCCACCGAAGTCATTGCCCCACTCAAAATTCTGAGCTGATTCTTTCCACTGTGGAATATTGCGATAGTCTTCCTCAATCTGATCCAAGCGAGAACCAATTTCTTTAATGCGGGCGTCTATCTGGTTCTTTCTCCATTTCTTAGCAGAACCATGCTCTTTCTTAATCTCTTCTCTCTCCTGCTTGACATCCTTTTCTTCCTGCTTGCGAGCTTCAAGCATATCATCCAGCATTTTCGCTGTTGCATCACTGGTTAGAGTTTCCACTGCTTCGGTATAAGTCATTCGGATGAACGGATTATCCACCAAAGCTTCCAGTTTTGAAGTATCCCTTTCCAGAATATCCAATTCAGCCTTTCGTTTATCCAGCACCGTTTTCACAATAAACCGGATCATGTCTTCTGCAAGATCCATGTTCATTTTCAAATCATAATAAGCCATTTCCGGCTCTATCATCCAGAACTCAGATAGATGTCGACGGGTTTTGGATTTTTCTGCTCGGAATGTTGGCCCAAAAGTATAAATCAAGCCATGAGCCATTGCCATCGCTTCGCCGTACAACTGACCGGTTTGAGCTAAGTATGCAGGCTCTTCGAAGAACTCGGTTTCAAATAATGTTGTACTTCCTTCGGCGGCATTTCCGGTAAAAATCGGAGAATCCATCTGCACGAAATTACGATCCTGAAAGAAAGTATGAATGGCGAAAATAATTTCGTTACGAACACGCATCGCTGCCCACTGGCGCTGACTTCTCAACCAGAGATGACGGTTATTCATCAAAAACTCAACTCCATGCTCTTTGGGAGTGATTGGGTAATCTTCTGCAACTTGAATTACGTTTACACCCGAAACATGGATTTCATGTCCACCAATACTTCTTTCGTCAGCTTTAACCGTACCGGTGATTTCCAGTGAACTTTCCTGCTTCAATGAAGTTGCTGCATCCCAGGCTTCTTCTGAAACATCGTCTTTGGCTACCACGCATTGTGTAAGACCTGTTCCGTCCCTCATTTCAATAAATACCAAGCTTCCGCTGCTGCGGTAGTTATACACCCAACCTTTCAACGTTATGGTGTTATCAACATGGTTTGCGAGTTGATTGATGTAGATCATTTTTTCAATTAAGAATTAAAAATTATTCAATTAAGAATGACTTCTTACATTCTTAATTGATCATTGATAATTGCTCACTCCTCCGGAGAGAGCACGGCTTCCATATAGTATTTCTGGTCAAAGAAGTCTTTGGCAAATTCCTGGATTTGTTCTGCGGTCACATCCACAATATTCTCTTCAAGTTCATCCAGCGTAACAAAGCGATCGAAATAGAGTTCACTCTTTGCCAATCGCATCATTCGATTACTGGTATTTTCCTGTGAAAGTAACAGTTTTCCTTTCAATTGAGACTTCGCTTCTTCCAATTCTTTTGCAGGAACAACTTCGTTTCGGATTTTATCCAGTTCCGCAACCACCAATTCATGCACATGCTCCACATATTCTTTATCAGTTCCCACATATACTCCCCATATTCCGGTATCTGAATAGGATTGATTAAAGGCCTGGATAGAGTAGCAATATCCATATTTCTCACGCACATTTTGATGCAAACGAGAACTCATTCCTCCTCCCAGAATAGTATTTGCTAACAGAAGCAGATACTTATTTTCGTGGTCAAAATTTAGTCCTCTTCTCCCCAGGATGTAATGCGTTTGTTCAATAGCTTTGGTGAGTTCCAGCTTCTCTGGGTTTAACTCTTCAATAGGCTGTTTTCCATTTACAACCGGATCATATTCGAGATGATCAAAATAGCTCTTCACCACCTCCACCACTTTATCATGATCCACATAACCTGCGACTGAAACCAGCAAATTCGAAGGCTTATAACGATCTGCCATATAGTTGTACAAATCCTCACGACTGAAAGCAGATACGGTCTCTTCAGTTCCAAGAATCGGGCGACCAAGAGCATGTCCTTCAAACATTTTTGAGCTGAATTCTTCGAAGAGATAATCATCCGGAGAATCGCGGTACATCTTCATCTCTTCGATTACCACTTTCTTTTCTTTCTCCACTTCCTCTTCCGGAAATGAAGGGTGGAGTACCATATCAGAAAGTACATCCAAAGCACGATCGAGCTGATCTTCTACACAACGGGCGTAATAACAGGTGTATTCTGAAGAAGTAAATGCATTCAAATATCCCCCTACCGATTCCATACTTTGCGCGATTTCGTATGCTGTTCTTTTGTCGGTTCCTTTGAAGAGCATGTGCTCAAGAAAATGGGTTACTCCACCCTGCTTTTCCGTTTCATTTCTGGAACCTGTTTTAACCCAAATTCCTACCGAAATACTTTTAACACTTTCGATATGCTCAGTTACAATTCTGAGTCCGTTATTCAAGGTAGTTTTGCGAATAAAATCAATTTCTTTCAGGTTTTCCATGCAGAATATTCTGTTGTGCGTCTCTTATTTTTGATGGGTGCAAATATACTATTATTGAGGCCGAGAATCAGTAATGGTTTGTGAAATATCTCATGCTTGTCCTCTCCCTGATCCATACGCAAGCGTATGGATCAGTCCCTCCCCAAGGAGGGACAAACAGCTGTCTCCCTTTGGAGGGAGACAGAATTCAAACTTGTTTTGAATTCAGAGGGAGGAATTTTTTCGACCCCATCTGTCTTCCCCTTTGATAAGGGAAGAACTATTTAGTAAAGTTCAGATTTTGAAAGAAAGCTCCCTCCCCTTACCAAGGGTAGGGTTGGGGTAACTTAAAAAAGGTATATACATAAAAAAGGCGCTACCCGGTTAGAGCAGCGCCTTAAATTAGCATAGAGAACGATCTATCATTCTCTTTCGATCAATGCTTTTCTGGAAAGTCGAAGTTTTCCGCCATGCTCTACTTTCAGCAGTTTAACATCCAGCTCGTCTCCAAGCTGAAGATAATCGGAAACTTTTTCCACTCGTTTATGATCAATCTCGGAGATGTGAAGTAATCCGTCTTTTCCAGGAGCGATTTCAACGAAAGCTCCAAAGTCTTTGATGGATTTAACCACACCTTTGTAAGTCGCACCTTCTTCCAGGTGACCTACAATCATTTTGATACGATTTTTTGCTTCTTCCGCTTTACTTAAGTCGTTAGCAGAAATTGTGATCTGACCTTTTCCGTTACTGTCTTCTTCAATAATGATTTCAGTTCCGGTTTCTTTCTGAAGCGTCTGAATCACTTTTCCACCAGGTCCGATTACCGCACCAATGTCGCTACCGTCGATTTCCATTCGGAGGAATTGAGGAGCATACTGAGAGATGCTTTCCCTGGGTGATGAAATAGTTTTCGCCATTTCACCAAGTATGTGTATACGGCCTGTATGTGCCTGAGCAAGAGCTTCTTCAATAGTTTCGAAGCTGATTCCCTGCACTTTCATATCCATCTGGCAAGCCGTAATTCCATCTGAAGTACCGGCAGTTTTGAAATCCATGTCTCCCATGAAATCTTCTTCACCACGAATATCAGAAAGGATGGCTGTGTTATTTTCGCCCACAATCATACCCATTGCAATACCTGCAACTGGCTTTTTGATTGGAACACCAGCATCCATCAATGCCATCGATCCCCCACAAACAGAAGCCATTGAAGAAGAACCGTTTGATTCTGTAATGTCTGAAATTACACGAACAACGTATCCGAATTCTTCAAATGTTGGCATCATCATTCTTAAAGAACGTTCTGCAAGATGTCCGTGACCAATTTCACGTCGACCAGGACCTCTCATGAAGCCGGCTTCTCCTACAGAATATGGAGGGAAGTTATAATGCAGATAAAACTGCTTTGCTTCCTGATCAAATAAAGTGTCTACACTTTGCTCATCACGACGGGTTCCTAAGGTTGCAGAAACCAAAGCCTGAGTTTCACCACGAGTGAAAATCGAAGAACCGTGTGCACGAGCGATATATCCTACCTGAGTCCAGATATCCCGGATGTCGGTAGTTGAACGACCGTCGATACGACGTCCTTTTTCAAGAATCATATTACGGAGAGCATTCTTTTCAATACTTCCAAGAATCTTGTTTGCTTCAGAAAGCTTCTCAGAAGCATCTTCATCATCAGCAAACTCTTCTTCGAGTTTTGCGATTGCTTCTTCTTTCGCTTCTTTAATTTTACCATTGTAATCCTCTTTATTGAGGCCAATGTTTACAATATCAACGATAGCTGCTTCTGCAAGACCTTTAACTTTAGATTCCAGATCTTCATCAACTGCCGGAGGAATAAATTCTCTTTTTTCTTTTCCAAGTTCTTTGCGAAGCTCATTCTGGAAATCACATAGCTTTTTGATGGCTTCATGAGCAGCTTTGATTGCTTTCAGCATCTCAGCTTCTGAAATCTCTTCCATTTCACCCTCAATCATAAGGATACTGTCTTCAGTACCGCCTACTACCATATCGATGTCGCTATCTTTTAGCTCCGTCACAGTTGGGTTGATAATGAATTCACCATTTACTCGTCCAACTCTGACTTCTGCCATCGGTCCATCAAATGGAATATCAGAAAGGTGAATAGCTAGCGAAGCTCCTGTCCCACCTAATACATCTCCATCATTTTCATCATCGGATGAAATCACACTTGAAATCACCTGGGTATCACATACATATCCTTTTGGGAAAAGCGGACGAAGTACACGGTCAATTAAACGGCTGGAAAGAACTTCCTTTTCGTTTGAACGACCTTCTCTTTTCATAAATCCACCGGGGAAACGTCCCGCAGCAGAAAAACTTTCTTTATGATCTACAGTTAACGGGAAAAAACTCTGTCCCGGTTTTGGTTCTTTGGCGCTTACCGCAGTACAAAGCACCATGGTGTCCCCCATTTTTACAACAACAGAGCCATCAGCTTGTTTAGCGATACGGCCTGTTTCTACGGATAGCACCTTACCCGGTGCGAATTCTATACTTTTAAAATCTTCTTTCATTTATTTTTTGTCTGTTTGTTTTATTGCTTTATTCCCGCCGTTAAATCAGGTTGATTGATAAGCTAAAATGAGGCGGGAAGAATTGAAAAAGGCTCCAAGAGTTGGAGCCTTTAAATTATTTACGAATACCAAGCTCTTTGATAAGCTCACGGTATTTTGCGATATCGGTTTTCATCAAGTAGTTGAGAAGACGGCGTCTTTTACCAACTAATTTCAATAATCCTCGACGAGAAGCGTGGTCTTTCTGGTTCTCTTTTAAATGCTCAGTTAGATGATTGATTCTGTGGGTAAAAAGTGCGATCTGACCTTCAGTAGTGCCTGTATTGGCTTCTTCTCCACCAAACTTTTTGAAAATTTCTTTTTTTTCTTCTGCAGTTATGCTCATTGCAATATTCAGTTATAACTTTAAATCGATTTAATAGTTTGCAAAGATAAGGGTTTTATGGGTAAGCAACAATGATGTAGAGAGACAAAAATTTGAACCTAAAATTATTATTTAATCTTTTAGTGAGTCTAATGACAAAACTATTATTTGAGAATGAAGTAAGGAAGCTTTGAATTCCGTTTTTATGTATTAGATTTTGTTAGAGCTTAATATGAGAATCTAAAAGCAGAATTTGGACAATTAAAACTAAATATTTACTTATAAGCCTAATTTGCAAATCACTTTTATATTAGTTATAAATATTTTTTAAATCAAAACTTTGGAGAATATAAATGAGTAATAAAAATTGGACCAATTTCATTTGCTTTAATGATGGTCAAAAGCAACCAGCCTTCACTGGGAACATAATTAGCCTTGCAAGTAGCAACTTTAATAATTTTCCAAAAACAATTTGGGCAGTTGAAAAGCTAGATTCTGGAAATAAAATATGGCGATGGGACTATAACTCTAACAGGAAATTAAGTTATTCAAATCCCGGAGGTAGCGTTACAAAACTAGATGTCAGATTTGCATTAGAAAATGGCGTTCATGCACCACAGGCATGGGGTTTTGAAGGTCAAACGATTAAATACTGGCCAGCTAATGCACAAGGTAACGGAGATAACTGGATTAATTTATCATATCCAGAGAATACTTTTCCTTCTAATTCTACAATCGTTGATATTTCCTGCTCAAATACATTTGGTATCTTTATTCTTTGTAGTGCTGATGGTCAGTCAAGTATATATCAATGGAAATACACCGATATAACTAAGCCATATATTGGTAGTTGGGAAGAAATATTTATTCCTCCTTCAACAGAAATGCCTTCAGAACTCCGGTGTATTTCTGTTGCAGATAGACCTAGAGTTTGGGATCATTGGTCAAATGGACTTATTTGGGCAGTAGATAATAATGGAAAACTCTGGGGCACTGGACAATATACTGCGATTAGATCTTGGTCATGGAATATCTGGCTAGAATTTAAAAAACCGCCACCAATTTCTAAACCAGATGACCCTTATACATCTTATAATTTATTAACTGTTGATGCTGGAGGAGAGCAAACATTGGCTGCAATTAGATCGGATGGAACACCATTAGAATGGGGATCTTCTCAATCAGGGTACCAATTCAATCCCAAGTTGAATTCCAGAGGTACAACACCAAATATGAAATGCGTTTGCATGGACGAGTTTGGTTGGGACTTTGCAAGCTCTGATGGAGCAACATCTTTATTATATTATATTGCGTAAGCTGTTTAGGGTCCCAACTTTTTATTTTTTTGTTGGGACCTTCTCTCGTTCCCAAGTTCCTGCTTGAGAATGCTGTCGGGAAGCTATGGATTACAAAGATAAAGCTGGAGCCTTAAAGGCTACATTCAAGCTTTTTTTGCCTAGGCAAAGAATCACTCCTTACTGATCCTGAATCAAGCTTGTGCTGAACTTGATTCAGTATTCAGGATGACTGATCTTTAGTTTTTAGCTAGCACCAATAACTTCTAACGACCTCTCTCTATCCCTCTCCAACTGCTCCTTCAACTCCTCTATCCCATTGAATTTCTTTTCACCCCGAATGCAATCGAAGAAGCGAATTGTAACGTTTTTCATAGAAAAATTGATTAAAATCGAAGATATTCACTTCCAGAGTTTTGGTTTCGCCATCAAAGGTTGGTCGGACTCCGATGTTCATAATACTTTTTCATAGACAACGTATGCTCTAAGTTTCTCTAGATAAAGTCAATTTCTATAAGTTATTCTTAATCGCATTAACTGGGTTTTCAGAAGCATTTTTAACTACAAACATTGTAATCGTGACCAAGAACACTATACTTACAATAACTGTAGGGATAAAAAATAAGAATGGACTTATTTCGAGATGAAATGAAAATGATTTTATCCACTCTTTAACACTAATGTAAATCAGTGGCAAAGAAATTATAAGCGATACTAAAAAAAGTTTAGCATAGCCTGAATAAAAAAGAAGAAGTACGTCTTTAATACTAGCTCCTAAAACTTTCCTTATCCCAATTTCTTTTCTCTTTTTCTGCACTATATAAGAAGTAAATCCTACCAACCCTAAAATTGAAATAAATACTGCTAACATGGAGAAAACTGAAAATAACGTTTTGGCTTTTCTCTCAGATTTATAAAGACTTTCATATTGATCGTCAACAAATTGATAAGTAAATGCGGTTCCGGGTATAAACTCCTTCCAGACATTTTCGATATAAGAAAGGCTAATATTGATATCTTCAGAAGTTCCAATTTTAATAGAAGTTTGAAAATTCAACTCAGGCTCTACGACAAAAATCATGGGAGGAATATCATGATAAAGCGAAAGGAAATTGAAATCATCTACAACGCCCACCACGTACCCATCTTTTCCAAACGAGTTTAGTTGTTTCCCAATTGGCTCATCCCATCCTAAAACGTCAACGGCGGTTTTATTAATTAAAAATGAGTTCAGAGAGTCTGAAGAAAACTCGCTAGTTATATTTCGTCCACTTTTCACTTCTATACCATAGAGACTGAAGTAGTTAGGATCAATTGCCACCCAGCTAAAGGAATACTTAGAATCACTCCCTTCAATTTGTACTTGAGCCACCCCACTTGTATTTGAAACTCCAGGAACATATGATGATGATGAAACTGTACTTATTGCTGAATTTTTGGTTAGTAATTCTTTAAATTCTTGAAGCTTATCTCCTTTTAAGTAATTTTGGATTGTGATAACCTGCTCTTTATTAAAGCCTAAGTCTTTTTCATATATATAATTAATCTGATTTTGAACTACTGATGTGATAGAAAAAAGGATAAGTGTAATTGAAAATTGAGTTATTACCATACTTCTCCAAAGTAAACTTCCCGAACTATCCCCTTTACTTACATTCTTCAACAACAAAGTAATTTTGTGGTGTGATAATACCAAAGCAGGATATATCCCAGAAATCAGACCCATTAATAACACCGCCCCAAGCATTAGTAACATAGAATTGGGGTGAACAAACTCTGAGAAACCAAATTGTTTATTGGAAATCTCATTGAAATATGGAATCCCGTACCATACCAATAAATAGCCAACGGCTAAACCTGCAACGGTTAATAAAATTGACTCAACTAAAAATGAACTAGCCAATGTAAGCCTACCAGCTCCGAGAGCTTTTCGGATACCAATTTCTTTAGCCCTTTGTATTGATTTTGCAGTAGCGAGGGTAACAAAGTTGAAACATCCTAACCCTAAAATTATAAAAGCTACCAAAACAAATATATACACAAAAAAGCTCTTGTTATTCACGGAAAGTTCTCCTCTTGATGAAGAATTTAAATGAATATCAAGGATAGGTCTCAAATGAAACATTTTGTTTCCAAACTCTCCACTTGGGCCTTCCAGGTAACTATGCTGAATTTTTTCTTCGGTCTTATTTGGAAGCACGTTACTTGAAAGCTTCATATAAAAATAGGCGAGTGAAACTTCATTAATCTCATACTCATACATTTTTTGAAAAACATCTTCTGAAGTAACGAAATCAAAATAAAAGTGCGAGTTTTGAGGAATATCCTTAAGAACTCCTACTACGGTTAAGACTTCTTTTTTGTCTTGAAAGTTGAATATCAAAGACTGACCAATAGCATCAGTACTTCCAAAATACTTTTGAGCAGTGGAGTTAGTAATTACCAAGCTATTGGGTTTTGCCAGCAATTGTTCAGAGTCTCCATTAAGTAACTCAAATGAGAAGATCTCTAGAAAAGCAGCATCTGCTGCAATACCATTAAATTCTGCGAATAATTCTTCTTCAACTTCTATATTAACGGCTCCATACTTTGCAAATAAGCTTTGATTTTCAACCTCTGGTAATTTTTCAATTGCATCAACAATATGCTTAGCACTTGCAAGATTAGCGTATCTGGTTTCTACCCCTTCCCCATATATAGTAGTTTCAAGACGGTATATCTGTTCTGAGTTATGATGAAAAGTATCGTAGCTTAGTTCAAATCTTACATATTGAAAAATGAATATGCAGCACATTAATCCAATAGCAAAACTTATCAAATTAATTGATACATACTGCTTATTTCTAATTAAAGACCTAAGTGTCAACTTAAAATTGAAGAGAAAATTCATGCTTACTTCTGGTACAGATTACATAAATGAAGTAACCAAAAATTTTAACCCTTTGCTGATCTTTTAATCTCATTTCTACCATCCACGTTGGGAATAGATTCATGAAGCTGGAGCTTCGAGACTGAATTCCAAAGGCAGACCTTCGGAACTAGTTTAAGCAACAATGGTCGTTAAGGATAAATAACTTAAAACAACTGATACTGAGGCGGAGTAATACCGTTCATTCTTAGATACATAGCAGATTGCCCTTTGTGATGCGTATTATGTTCTATCGCTTTACTTATCCATCCCAAACGTGTGACTTCAAACTGACCCCGAACTACTACTTCATCTAACTTTGAAGTATCCATTTCCTTCATGCTTTGTATAGCAAAATCATAGCTTTCAGTTAGTATCCTCGTTACTTCTTCTTTCGTATGATAGGCTTCTGTGGCTTCCAGATTTTCTCCCTGAAATATAGGGGTTGCACCAGTTCCATTCGACGATAAGCCGATCATACCCTGAGAAATATGTAAAAACTGTGCCGCAAAACTTCTTACGTCATCACTTGGTTTATAGTCAAACTTATCTGCCGGCATGGCTTCAACATAAGAAAGCGACATAGCCTTGTTTCTTTCCATATCAACAATCAACTGGTCTAATATATTTGATTGTGAAAAAGCTGTAGTTGAAATGCAGGCAATAAGCAATGTAAATAGTATGTGTTTTTTCATGATCGTGTAATTGTTTAATAGTATGTAGAATTAAACCAATTAACGCTTTTGAAATAATAAGAACTGTAAAAAATTAAGAGGCTGGAAGTTAAGAGATTAACTAATTAGATCGTCAATTCAAGACTTTTATACTCATTCTCAAAATTCTGCTTGGGAGTACTATCAGAAAACTCTTGCCTAGTTGCATTTCGAAGGCGGGTTTATAACAAATTGAAAATTTCATTAATACTTTTGCTTATTAACTTTTTTTTTACCTAATTGAATTAATATCTATTTATTTACATACATAATGTTTCTTATTAAATATCTATCTATAAGCATATTCTTTCTAATAACTCTTTTTGGTTTATATAAAAAGAATAGTAACGATGTATCAAGTTATTTACACCAAGAGATTAAGAAAGCAAATGTTTTAGATCATGGTGTAATTCCAAATGACTCAACAGTAGATAATGCCGATAGTATTAGTGCTGTTTTAGCAGAATATAACGTCGTCTATTTCCCTTCTGGAGTATACTACACTAATGCACTAAAAAATAAACTTAAGTCTAATCAACTAATTTATGGAGATGGTAAGAACGCGTCTATAATTCAACGTAAAGACACTCTGAATGAATATTTAATAGAGCAAATTTCTGGTAGTGGAATATCTAATTCTGTTAACAATGTCACTTTTAAAGATCTAGGTATTTTTGGAATACCTAGGCATCAATATTCTCTTGTTAAATTTAGAGACAGTTATAATCTAACATTCGAGAGAATATCATTTAAATTCGCAGAAGGTAGAGAGTTCGTAGATCCTAATGCTGATTCACTGGTAGCCTTTCCCAAAATGGCTTTACTCAGATTTGATTCATTTGATAAAAATAGTACAAATGAATACACAAATTATATCCTAAATTGTGATTTCGAAAAATTCTATTATGGAGTTTGGGACAGAGTAGAAGGAAATAATTTTGGAGGGAACTTAATAATTAGAGACTCTAAATTTTTTAATAATGGTCGCGACTCTACTACTGGTGGCCATGGCTCAACAGGAATTAATATTGGCTCAAATTCGCATTTTGGAAGCACTTTAAATAACTATAAAATTGTTAATAATGAGTTTAAAAATATTGATGATACTGGAATAATGATTGTAGGTGATTCCACTTTAAAGAAAGATATTTTAATCTCAGGTAATACTATTAAAACATATCAAGTCCCAATTTGGGTAGAATCAAATGAAGACCGTCCAACAACAAATATTCAAATCATTGATAATAGGACTTCTTCAGAAATAGATGTTGGAATTCAATTAGATGATGTTCAGCAGTTTATTATTGAAGGGAATATCGTAGACAGTTCGGGTGCAGCTGGAATTATGGTTTTTGATAGCGAAAATGGAATCATTTCAAATAACCAAGTAATTAGTAATGGTAAAGTTTGGAAGGAAACAGATTCCTCAGGAACCATTGTTAATTATAATGATGGAATTAGATTATCAAGTAGAAGAAATGAAGGAACAACAAATGTAATTGTTAGTAACAACGTTTCAATAGATAATGGGTTCATCTCTAATCCAACAGATACCCCTCCCAATACCCAAATTGGAGGTCAAATTACAGTTTCTTCTTTTTCAGACTATGTTAGAATTGAAGGAAATCTAGTTAGCAACAGAACCTTGATGCAGCCAACTGATACTGCGGATCTTTCTAAACTAATATATATCCCAAACTCAGAATCGCGACATTTAAATAGTACAGTTTTAAATAACTCTCCAGAGATTATGCGAGTTAATACAAACTATGTTTGGCGTATTTTGGATTTAGATTTTACTACTATTAAGTTCTATAAAATCAATAATTATAATACATACTTAACAATTAAGTCATTGAAAGGAGCAAGATTTGGTGATCAAGTTACAATTAACTACAAAAATAATTCAACTGGAACACCATATGGTATTGTATGGCCTACTAATGGGAGTATTGAATGGATAGGCGGGACACCGCCTACACCTCCATCTTATGGAAATGAAATTACTGTTGTTTTTGAGTGCATTAGTTTTGAAGGGAGTAACAAATTTAAGGAGATATACAGATATTAAAAGAATAAATTTTGGTTTATTAAATTAACCTATACTTATTTCATGAGTTGTAACTAGGAAAGCACTTGAATGGATTTCTTCTTATCCCCCCCCAACTGGTCCTTCAACTCCTGTATCCCATTAAATTTTTGTTCGTCACGAATACGATCAAAAAATCGGATTTGTACCGTTTTCCCATAGATAGATTGATCAAAATCAAAGATGTTGACCTCAAGAGTTTTGGTTTCACCATCAAAAGTTGGGCGAACTCCAATATTCATCATACCATTATACCAAACACCGTCCACTCTTACTTTTACTGCATAAATCCCGTTCTTGGGTATTACTTTATCAGGATGTTCAGCCTGAAGGTTCGCCGTCGGAAACCCGATTTTTCGGCCACGTTCATCTCCATGAATTACAAGCCCGTTTAGCATATACGGTCGGCCTAATAATTTTGAAGCCTGGGTCATATCCCCTTCTTCCTGAATAGCCTTGCGAATCACTGTACTGCTTATGGTAATTTCTTCTTTCTCTCTCTTGGATACCACATACACATCAAAACCTAATTCAGGTCCTAGATTTTCCAAAGTTTCAATAGTTCCTGAACGATCTTTCCCAAAGTGATGATCATAACCAATCACAAACTCGCTAATCCCAATTTTAGAGTGAATCACATCCCGTACGAATTCCTCAGAACTGAGTAACGAAAAATCCCTCGTGAAAGGAATCACACATAACTCATCAACTCCAATATCTTCCAGAATCTCGGCACGCTCTTTAAGTGAAGTAAGTAAACGTATTGAACTTCCCTTTGGGTTGATGATGGTTCTGGGGTGCGGATCAAAAGTAACCACCACGCTTCGGGCTCCCCTTTTCTTTGCTTTGGCAACTACTGTTTCCATTAATGCACGATGACCTTCATGTACTCCATCGAACGTGCCTACCGTAACCACGGTATTAGGTTGAGGTTTGATATCTTTCAGATGAACCAGTTTAGCCATCGGGTCTCAGGAGTTTATCAATTTCGTGTGGCGTATATGCATTAGCAGAAGAATAGCTTCCGATTTGTGTTCGTTCCAACGCACTTAAATGTCCTCTGGATTCTAAAGTTATTCCAAGATCATGAGCAATGGATCGAATGTACGTTCCCTTGCTGCAACTTACACTAAAAACCAATTTGGGAGCTTCATATTGTATAATTTGAACATCATGAATCGTAACCGGACGCGCTTCCAGTTCAACTGTTTTTCCTCTTCGGGCAAGCTCATACAATTTCTTTCCATCCCTTTTCAATGCCGAATACATTGGGGGCACTTGCTGGATTTCACCATTAAATTGCTCGTTCAAAATTTCCCGGATTTTTTCTTTTGTAATATGATCAAAAGGAGCGGTTTCATCTACATCAGATTCCGCATCATAACTTGGAGTTGATCCGCCAAAAGTAACTTCCCCAATATAGGTTTTGGACATGTCCTGCAGCTGAGAGATAGACTTCGTGGCTCTCCCCGTACATATAATCAGCAATCCGGTTGCCATGGGGTCCAGGGTTCCTGCATGACCTACTTTCTTCGTTTTAACTCTCCCCCGGATATACTTTACCGCATCAAAGCTGGTCCAGTCCTTTTCTTTGTTGACCAGAAGAATAGCTCCTGTACTGTAATCAAAATCGGGAGAAGGTGGATTCTCCTTAGAGAAAACCGGAATGGTTTCTAAAGGAAGCGGCTTGGCCATTATTCTTCTTCGTCGCGTGGTGCTTTAGGCTGCTCGTCTACTTTTTTGAAGAGCGTTTCCATTTTGTTTACATATTCGGCTGTGTCGTCGGCATAGAAATGGAGTTCAGGAATTTTCCGAACCTGATTCCTTATTTTTCCAGCTAAAGTATGTCGGATTGCAGGTACATGTTCATCGATAAATTCGTAAACAACCTGTTCATCTCTTCCGGGAGAGAACACGCTCAGATACACTTTTGCAATGGACAGATCGGGAGTTACCCGGACATTTGTCACCGTAACAAAAGTGCCTTCCGGCTGATATTCTCTATGAATAATTTCAGCCAAATCTTTCTTCAGAAGTGCGCCTAAGCGTTCTACACGTAAACTCATAGATGAGATTTCGGGTGATTAATTTGCGTCTTCGAGGGTACGTTTCTCTTCAGTAATCTTATAGCTCTCGAAGGAGTCGCCAACCTTGATGTCGTTGTAGTTCTGAATGCTGATACCACACTCGTAACCAGAGGCAACTTCTTTCACATCATCCTTGAAACGTTTCAGTGCTCCAATAGCGCCATCATAGATTACAACGCCTTCACGGATAATTCGAACCGGATTGTTTCGATCAATCTTACCTTCTGTAACGTAGCAACCGGCAATGGTTCCAACTTTAGAAACTTTGAAGATTTCACGAACCTCAACGATTCCCATCATCTGTTCTTTCAATTCCGGAGATAGAAGCCCTTCAAGAGCATCTCTTACTTCATCAACGGCATCGTAAATAACACTGAAGAGTCGGATATCGATTTCTTCTGACTCGGCCAATTTACGTGCCTGGGCAGTAGGACGAACCTGGAAACCAATTATAATCGCATCAGAAGCGGATGCAAGCAATACATCTGATTCAGAGATTGCACCAGCTCCGGTATGAATGATATTCACGGCAACTTCATCGGTACTTATTTTCTGTAACGATCCCGAAAGTGCCTCAATGGAACCATCCACATCCGCTTTAATTATGATATTCAATTCAGAAACTTCACCAAGAGCAAGTCGGCGAGACAGATCATCCAGCGTCATGTGCTTAGTTTTACGCATTGCTTGCTCACGACGGATCTGTTGACGTTGATTTGCAACTTCTTTAGCTGTTTTCTCATCTTCAGCAACAACAAGTTTGTCTCCTGCCTGAGGCATTTCGTCAAAACCTGTCAACTGAACCGGAGTTGCCGGACCAGCCGCTTTAATTCGTTGGCCATGATCATCTTCCATCGCACGAACGCGACCGAAACATGGACCTGCTACAAATGCATCTCCAACATTCATCGTACCATTTTGTATCAGAATATTGGCAACAATACCTTTTCCTTTATCAAGACGGGCTTCGAGTACCACACCATCTGCACGTCGATCCGGATTTGCTTTAAGATCAAGAAGTTCAGCTTCAATCAACACTTTCTCGAGCAGGTCATCAATTCCAACACCGGTTTTCGCTGAAACAAGTGCGAACTGAGTTGTTCCACCCCATTCCTCAACAATCACATCATGATCAGAAAGCTGTTGTTTAATCTTATCAGGAGTAGAACCGTCTTTATCAATCTTGTTGATAGCAACTACAATAGGCACCCCTGCTGCTTTCGCGTGATTAATCGCCTCAATAGTTTGGGGCATCACAGAGTCATCAGCAGCGACAACCAGAATTACAATATCGGTTGCCTGAGCACCACGGGAACGCATTGCAGTAAAGGCCTCGTGACCAGGAGTATCCAGAAATGTCACTTTTTTGCCTTGATGGTTCACTTCATAAGCACCAACGTGCTGAGTAATACCACCCGCCTCGCCTTCAGCTACTTTTGCTTCTCGAATATAATCAAGTAAAGATGTTTTACCGTGATCAACGTGCCCCATTACCGTAATAATCGGAGCACGAGGTTTAAGGTCTTCCTCAGCATCTTCTTCAATAACCAGTTCTTCTACAAGCTCTTCCGCGTCGATGAACTTAACATCCTTCCCGAATTCACTGGCTACCAATTCAATGGTACCTGCATCAAGCCGTTGATTGATGGTAATCATCAAACCAATACTCATACATGCAGAAATAATATCGTTTACGCCAACTTCTAACTCTTCAGCAAGATCGTTAGCTGTAATGAACTCAGTTACCTCGATGGTACCTGATTCCATTTCTTCCATTTCCTGCTGTTGTTGCAACTCCTCTTCTCTTTCTTCTTTTCGTTGACGGCGACGTTTACCTCGTTTTGTACCAACGGTACTATTCCCCTGCATTTTTTTCAGGGTTTCGCGCATCATACGATCAACATCCACCTCATCGACTTCAGTCTTAGACTTAGCTTTTCCTTTGCTGTCTTTTTTAGGAGATGGTTTTCTTTTACGTTCTTTTGTTGCTGATTTCTCATCCTTCGATTTAGAATCAAATCCCGGACGATCTTTCTTTCGTTTTCTCTTCTTTCGTACTTTTGAATCTGATGTCAGGTCATTGGTAAAGGCTGTTTTTCCAAGTACTTTAGTTCCTTTTAATTGCTTAGCACGTCCACGGATGATTTTCTGCTTCTCTTCTTCGGATACATCTTCGTCGTCCTCAGACTCGTCATCGTCACTTTCTTCTTCTTCATCCTCAGTCTCTTCCTCATCTTTATCAGAATCAGAAGCTTCTTCTTCAGAGTCTTCTGTATCTTCCTCGGTAACCTGTTCTTCCTCGGTCTCTTCTTCAGCAACTACTTCTTCTACTTCAGGTTCGGGTTCAGCTTCAGGCTCTTCTTCTTTTTGAGCAACTTCAGGCTCAGGCTCCTCCTCCGGTTCTTCTTCAGCTACTTCAGGCTCAACTTTTTCTTCCTCTTCGATGGGTTCTAAGTCAGCGACTAAGTCCTCTTCAACATCCGGAGTTTCCTCTTCGTCGATTGGTTCAAGAGCATCTATAGGTTCCAAAATGTTATCTAGTGTAACGCTATCGTTACGCTGATTCATCATATGACTACGGCGACTTTCGTATTCTTCTTTGGCTCGCTCGTGGTCCTGGCTTTTCGCCTTGTCTTCCCCATAAACTCCATCCAACACTTCATACATTTCTGGTGTTATCTTGAAATTAGGACGATTAGCCGCAGAAAAATCATTTTCTTCCAGCGTATCAACGATAGACTGTGTAGAAACATTAAATTCTGAAGCTACTTTAAATAAAGGTTTTGGTCTGTTTATGGGCATGTTCTGCTTTTAAATTGTGCTCTAAAACTAAATAAAAATATGAGTAATTGCTTAGCCTGCTTCCTCGTCAAATTCATACGCAATTACTTTGATGATTTTAGCTGCAAGCTCTGCATCAATCTCGCCATTGGTACGGCTTACGATTTCATCTGCATCCAGATCAAGTACGGCACGGGCGGTATCGCAACCGATCTCGTGTAGTTTTTTGATGTTTTCGGCACCAAAATCTTCCTCAAACTCGGCCAGATCGATATCGTCTTCTTCTTCCACTTCACGGTAGACATCAATTTCGCATTCTGCTAATTTTGAAGCCAGGCGAATATTCACTCCACCTTTACCAATTGCTTTGGATACTTCATCTGCAGGAACGAGTACATTTGCCTTTGCACCTTCTTCATCCAGTTCCACTTTAAGAACTTCTGCCGGCTGAAGAGCTCTTTTGATAAACTCGATCTTATCTGCTGAATAATTGATCACATCAATATTCTCGTTTTGAAGCTCTCGTACGATGGCATGAATACGGATACCTTTCATCCCAACACAAGCTCCAACAGGATCAACGCGCTCGTCATGAGAAAGAACAGCTACTTTAGAACGATCTCCCGGTGCACGGGCAATTTTTACTAGCTCAATAATCCCATCAAATACTTCAGGAATTTCATTTTCAAATAATCGTTCTAAGAACAATTCTGACGTTCTTGAAATAATAACTGTAGGGTTACCATTCTTCATGTGAACACCAATCACTACCGCGCGGATGGTATCCCCTTTGCGGTAACGGTCTTTGTAAATCTGCTCATTCTTTGGAAGGAGCAATTCCACACCGTTGTGATTTACTAAAATATCTTTGTTGTGGCGAACCTGGTATACATCTCCAAGAATGATTTCACCTACACGATCTGTATAATCTTCGTAGATGTTGTCTTTTTCTATCTCACGAATACGTTGTGCAAGCTGCTGACGTGCCATCATTACGGCACGACGTCCGAAGTCCAAAATCTGCACTTCCTGAGCAAGCTCGTCATACAATTCAATATCAGGGTCTACTTTTTGCGCTTCTTCCAGTACAATTTCTGCAACAGGATCAGAAAGCTCTTCTTTCGGAACTACTTCCTGTACATGAAGAATCTGAATCTCTCCCCGGTCGGCATTCAAGATCACCTCGAACGCGTCGTCTGTTTCGTACTTCTTACGAATCATAGTTCTGAATACATCTTCCAAGATGGAAAGTAACAGGTCACGATCAATGCCTTTTTCTTTCGCGATCTCAGCAAATGAGGAAATAATCTGTTTTGATAAATCGTTTTGCATCAGGGCTTGCCTATTATATTACGGGGATAATTTTTGCTTCAATAATGGACTCAAAAGGAATCTCAGTCTGTTCTTTTTCATTGTTAGCAACCACAACAGCTGCTTCTGTAACTTCGACTATGATTCCCTGGAGTTTTTCAACGTCTTCGTCTGTTTTCCAGTAACGCACTTTTACCGTGCGCTCTTTATTTTTTTTGTATTGTCTGATATCTGTAAGCGGACGACTTAATCCCGGTGAAGAAACGTTCAACCTGTACTTATTATCAAACAACTCATGTGCGTCAATAAGAAATCCCAGCTCACGGCTGATATCCGCACATTCATCCAGATTTACACCACGTTCTTCGCCATCCAGATATACCCATATCTCGGTGCCACCACCGGTTTTAAGTTCCACATCTACCAGAAACAGGCCTTTTTCTTCAGCCAGCGGCAATGCAAGTTCTTTAATTGTTGAGGTTACGTCTGGATTCATACAGCAAATTTCGAAAACAAAAAAAGTGAGTGCCTTTCGACGCTCACCGAGCCTTGAAGATAGCTGTATTCAGTCTAAATTTCAATGAATTGAGAATGTTTTGTTTTGGGAGATTTAGCATGGCAGGTTCTGGTTTTAAAGTCTATTTAATTCTCGATATACAATTTTCCTCGTCCGCAAGCTCCGCCTTGGAAATGCACTCGGAAAGCTCTTGCTTCCATGTGTATAAAGTAGAAGCAGGAGCTTCAGAGATAGCATTCAAAACAAGGGAAACAGGAATGGTCATCACGAGGAGCATATAAACTGAACTATGATTTCAATATAAATCGACGACATGATCTCCTTATCAGTGATACCAGACCTATTTTATGAGATTGCTTCGTAGAATTTGGACCTGCCTTAATTAAAAAGCAAGATACTCCTCGAAAAGATTTCTGGGTAATAGGGAGTGATCATGAGGAGCTTCTAAATGATATGCTAGCAGTTAGACTCTTCCCACTTGCCTTTTCCTTACAAAGCAAAAAAGCCCAACTCCGCAGAATTGGGCTTTCATTAATTATTTACTTTTCCGGCACAAACGGACGCTTGCGCTAGTTGGGCGAGTTTATTTTAGCATAAAGGAATATTAATATTCCTAAAAAGAAACTGAAATATCCTACGTAAGCAACAGTTTTAACATATTTAAATTGGGATTGAATTTTATCCGAGGATACTTTTTCCTTCAAAATAGAAATATCTCTCTTCGATAAATATTCTTTCCAAACAGGCAGCCCTATTTTTTTTGAAACCTTTAAAAGAGTATATAAACTGGCTATAAAAATTATTATAAAACCTATCCTAAAGAAATGACCTGCTATTTCAAACATTTTAACAAGAATTTTAATCAGAGTTCTGTGATAACAACTTTAATATGAGCTTTTCTCTTATCATTTGTGTTACCAGAAACGCAAGAATCGCTACAAGAAATACCCATTGTGAATATTTTAAAGCCCAATAAAAGAAAGGGCTGCTTAAAATAAACCATTCAATCAAAAGCTTAATTCTCAGGCTTTTTTTCTTCCTTTCCAATTAACATTAAATCAAGAGCAGTGATGCTAATAATTAAAGTTAAAAAGAAGATTGAGCCATAAAGTACAAGCCCAATCACCCCTCCTATAAAACCAGTCCAAAGCGCTTTTGACAAATCAAGATCTGCATTCACTTTTAACAGCTCACTTATTATTCCAAATAAATAGACTGCTAGCAATATACCTGAAACAGATACCTAGTTAGTAAGGGCTATCTTTGCTTTAGTGTTCATATTTTTTTCTCTGGTTCCATTGCTCTATTGTTGAATGAGGTTTGATACCTCTTTTTCGATGCTTCTCAATCAATATAATCTTTTTCTTTTTTTTTGAACTGCATTTAATATCATCACTGATCTAATTCACAAAACTAACTACCATGCGTTTTCTATTTTCTGCTGTTTTCATTCTATGCTCCTCTTCTCTTCTAGCTCAACCCGTAGTTCCTTCTTCTGTTGCAGAGATGGAAGCTTCTATTAAACAAAGAGCTGAATTAAGAGCTAGTTCAATATTCAAAGATTTCCCAATACGTTCGGTAGGACCTGTTGTAATGAGCGGACGTGTTACAGATTTGGCTGTACACCCGGATAACCCACGGGTGTTTTATATCGGATTCGGATCAGGAGGTGTTTTTAAAACTACAAACAGTGGTAATACCATGGAGCCGATTTTTGATCATCAGGATGGGGCATTAGGAGTTGGAGATATGGAATTATCGAGAGCTAATCCGGATATCCTATGGGTTGGAACCGGAGAGAATAACAGCAGTCGTTCTACGTATGCCGGAACCGGTATTTACAAAAGCATGGATGCTGGTGAAACATGGACATTTAGTGGATTAAGAGGATCGCAGCATATAGGTCGGATTGTGAGTCACCCCACAGATGAAAACACGGTTTGGGTTGCAAGTCTTGGAGCTTTGTACAGTTCAAACTCTGTCCGTGGTGTATACAAAACTACTGATGGCGGCGAAACATGGGACCGTACTTTATTTATAAATGACAGCACCGGAGTTGTGGATTTAGTTATTCATCCGACTAACCCCGATATCCTGTGGGCATCAGCCTGGGAAAAAGACCGAAAGACCTGGAATTTTAAAGAAAGCGGTGCAGGATCGGGGATTTATAAATCAACAGACGGTGGAGAAAATTGGACGAAAATCACCAGTGGGCTTCCTGATGGAGCTCATGTTGGTCGAATTGGGCTAGATATTAGCCAGTCGAATCCGAATATTCTGTATGCCTCGGTAGATAATCAGTTTGAGACAAAAACGGAGGTCGAAGAATCTGAAGGATTAACTTCTGCTGATTTTGTAGATATGAGTAAACGAAACTTCCTTCATCTGGAAGATAAAGAACTAAACGAGTATCTCAGATCTAACCGATTCCCAACCGAGTACACCGCTGCAAGTGTAAAAGCAGATGTCGAATCGGACAAATACGAACCCAGAGCTTTGGCTGATTATCTTGGTGATGCTAACGCGGCACTATTCAATACCAGTATCAAAGGACTTGAGGTTTATCGCTCGAACGATGGCGGTGAAAGTTGGGAACTTGTGAATTCTTACCCACTTGAAGGCGTGGTATTTACGTATGGATATTACTTCGGAGAAATCAGAGTGGATCCCAACGACCCTGAGACGATTTACACATGGGGAGTTCCGCTGCTTAAATCCACCGATGGTGGAAAAACCTGGGAGCAAAAAGCAGACAACCAGCCTGTTCATGTCGATCATCATGCTATGTGGATTAACCCGGACGATTCAGAGCACATCCTGCTTGGAAATGACGGTGGTTTGTACGAAAGTCATGATGGAGGCGAAAACTTCATCCATCATAATGTAATGGCTGTTGGCCAGTTTTATACAGTAAATGTAGACATGGAAGAGCCTTACAACATATACGGCGGCTTGCAGGATAACGGAACCTTCATGGGACCTTCTACGTCAACCGGAGATCGAAATCGGCCATGGACAAGAATTGGCGGCGGAGATGGTATGCATGTGGCTCCAAACCCGGAAAATCCCAATATCGTGTATACTGGTTTTCAGTATGGAAACTATGTCCGCCGGGATTTAGAGAATGGAGGAACGGTTCGCATCACTCCCGTTCATGACCTTGGGGAAGCCCGCTACCGCTATAATTGGAATACCCCGGTGAATATGAGTTATCATAATCCGGAAATTATCTACTTCGGTTCTCAGAAACTGAATCGATCTTTTAATGAGGGTAAAGACTGGAAAGCCATCAGTCCTGATTTGACCGATGATTTACCAAATGGTGACGTCCCCTACTCTACACTAACAACCATTGCAGAATCACCCATTTCTTTTGATGTAATCTGGGTGGGATCGGATGATGGCAATATCCATGTGACTACCGATGCAGGAAATTCATGGAATAAAGTCTCGGATAATCTTCCTCAACGACTATGGGTAAGTGAAATCCATGCTTCTAAGTATGATGAGAGAACAGCTTATGTTTCTTTAAATGGGTACCGATGGGATAATTTCGAGACTCATCTTTATAAAACTACTGACTACGGACAAAGCTGGACATCAATAAAAGGGAACCTTCCTGATGAAGTTACTAATGTGATTATTCAGGACCCGGTGAATCCTTCTATTCTTTATGCGGGGTTAGATTTTGGCAGCTATGTAAGTTTTGATGACGGTGACGAATGGCACTATCTGGTTAACATGCCCAATGTGGCTTCTTATGATATGATTGTCCACCCACGGGATTTGGAGTTAGTAGTTGCAACTCACGGTCGCAGTATGTGGGTGATGGATGTAGTGCCGCTTCATCAAGTAGCAGAACGATTAGATGAAGCCATTACGGCCATAAAACCTGAGTCAGTTCGTCACTCAAATCGTTGGGGAAATAAACGAGCTGAATGGGATGATGCATTTATGCCCGACGTTGAGCTCATCTATTTCTTAGGTAGAGATGGGATGGAACAGAATGTGGAAATAGAAGTTAAGGATGAGCATGGAACAACTGTTTCAACTTTAGAAACACAAGGTTCCCATGGATTCAATACCTTTACCTGGAATTTAATAACCTCAGAAAATGAAGACGGTTTTGAATTCTTACAAAAAGGAACATATACACTATCATTTAAGACAAGACGTACATCCCATGAGGTTAAATTCGAGATTAAATAAAGTTTTACTAATCATAGTATCTGGTTTTTTTATAACTAACTGCAGTTCAGAAAAAACCGAACCCGCCAATAACAACCAGCCTAAAGGAAGGATAGTAACTCCGGAAAGTGAGTTAACCTTCCTCAACAAATCAGGGCAGGAAATCACTAACCTTAGTATTTCAATAGCCGATTTACCGGATGAGCGAAATCAGGGTTTGATGGATGTACGAACTATGCCTCAGGATGTAGGGATGCTTTTTATCTTTGATGGAGAAGCACCCCGAAGTTTCTGGATGGCAAATACTCCTCTCCCCCTCGATATCATGTATGTGAATAGCGATAGTGTGATAGTTCGAATCTATCAAAATACGACTCCCTTTTCTGAGACCAGCTTACCTTCGGAAGCACCTGCTCAGTTCGTTGTTGAAACGAACGGAGGTTTTTCGCTCACACATGGTATCACCGAAGGGATGAAGATTCGGTTCTGAGCAAAATTCTCCCTTTTGCTCTTCCTGGGAAAAAACTTTTTCTTTTATCTAAACTCACTTTAACCAGTTCTCTCTCATGCAAAAACTCTGCTCTTCAATCTCGTTTCTAATCATTCTTTCATTTTGCTTTTCTTCTTCCGCTTCAGCATGGTTTCAAAATAGTGGCCCCTCTTCGCCGGAGGTTTTAGTAGATGGTATTGAAATTTCATCTGCTGTCACTTCGATTCCTGATGGAACCGTACGCATCAGTTTTAATAAAGCTGACAGCACGTTGTATCTGCTTACTCAAAATGGCGGATTATACAGAGTAGATTTGAGCATAGGATTCACAACCAAACTTCAAGATGATGATGATCATGAACTGGAAGACACACAAGGACTTGATATCTCCACTGATGGTACTTTTTATATAGTTGGAAACCTGCGAAATAATGCCAATTCAACCAACGTAGCTGTTGTCAAGAGAGGAACCAAAGATGGTGTTAACTGGATCTGGGAAACAGTCGCTGAAACAGAGCCTTACCCTTTGAGCAACACCGCTTTTGATCATATTGCGAATGGAATTGTTGTAAGCCCGGACGATTCTACATTGTATGTTAATAGTGGTTCCAGAACAGATCACGGGGAGATTCACGATGTTAATGGTCAATATCCTAATCTTCGAGAAGCTCCTCTTACGGCAAAAATTCTTCGTATCCCGGCAGATACTACAAACGCACTTCTGGAAAACGATTTGGATATGTTAAAAAGTAAAGGTTTTGTTTTCGCTGAAGGAACACGTAACAGTTTTAGCCTGGCTTTTGACGGAGAGGGAAATCTCTTTGGAACTGAAAATTCCGGTGATCGCGATGATTCAGAAGAGTTAAATTGGTTAAGAGAAGGGCATCATTATGGTTTCCCCTGGGTAATGGGAGGAAATGATACTCCTATGCAATATGAAGGCTTTGACCCGGAAAATGATCCTTTTATCCCTCAAAACTCTACCGCTGCAAATCTGGGCACTTTCTATAACGACCCGAACTACCCTGATCGACCTGCAGGGGTTACCTTTACTGATGCAGTTACAAATATCGGCCCAGATGCTGACACCTATCGGGATGCCGAAGACGGACAGATCAAAGATGCCAGTGATGAAGGAACAACTATAACTACTTTCTCTTCTCATCTCTCTCCGCTTGGCCTCGTTTTTGATGTTGAGTCTAATTTAGGGGGCAACTATACCGGTGATGGTTTCGTGCTTGGGTTTTCTGGAGGAACTCCGGGAGATGCTTTTCTTCTTACAAGAATGGATTATCATGGGGAAGATTTGATTCACATGGACTTCACCAAAACAGAGGATAATTACCAAATCTCTGCAACAAGCCTGGTAAGAGGGTTTCTTAATCCCATTGATGCTGAAATTGTAGGCAACACCGTTTACCTGGTCGAGCATAAAAATAATAGTTGGTTAAATACTAATAACACCGTACAAATGTATGCTGTTACACTTCCTGCAGCAGGTACAAGCACGGAAGAACGCGGTGATTTAGCGAGCCAATTCAAGCTGTATCAAAACTATCCGAATCCGTTTAACCCAACTACTCAAATCCAATTTGTATTACCGGCAGCGGGTTTTGTTGAATTGGAGGTGTATAATGCGATCGGACAAAAAGTAACCTCTTTAGTAAATCGGCAAATGACCGCTCAACAGCATGAAGTAACCTTCAATGCTGCTAATATGAATTCCGGGGTCTATTTATACTCACTAAAAGTAGACGGAGAAAGAGTACAAACCCGTAAAATGCTGTTGATGAAGTAGTTAAACTGTTTCCTCTTCTGCATATTCGAACAGAAAATCCATTACTTTCTCAACATTTCGTTTAGAGCCAATATAAACGGGAGTACGTTGATGGATTAAGTTAGGCTCAATTTCCATGATCCTTTTTTGTCCATTTGTAGCCATTCCTCCTGCCTGTTCAATAATAAAGCTCAACGGATTGCATTCATACATCAAACGTAGCTTCCCTTCGGGATATCTTTTACTATGTGGGTAGATAAAGATTCCACCCTTTATCAGGGTTCGATGGATGTCTGCTACCATTGAGCCAATATAGCGTGCAGAATAAGGTCGCCCTGTCTCTGGGTCTTCCTCCTGACAATATTTGATGTACTTCTTCAACCCTAAATCCCAGGAATTATAACTCCCTTCGTTGATACTGTAAATGGCTCCATGATCAGGCATCTGAATCTTACGATCTGTTAAAATGAATTCGCCAATACTTGGATCCAGAGTGAAGATCGAAACTCCAAGTCCTGTTGTATAAGTGAGCGTAGTACTTGATCCGTACAACACATAACCTGCGGCTACCTGTCGGGTCCCTGGCTGTAAAGCATCCTCCTCTTTCACGGAAGGATCAAACCTTGGCTCCCGCATATAAATAGAAAAAATGGAACCTATGGAGACATTCACATCTATATTTGAAGAACCATCCAGTGGGTCGAGATAAACAATGTATTTACCGCCCTGACTCCTTAATCTGACGATACCATCATTTTCTTCGGAAATTACCATACAGGTAATGGCAGATCGTTCGAGTGCAGAGATCAGTTGCTGGTCTGCAAAAGTATCCAGCTTCTTCACCGACTCGCCGTGTACGTTGGTTGTTCCATCGTTTCCCAGAATATTTGTAATCCCGGCCTTATTAACTTCACGTGATATAATCTTTGCAGCCAGCCCAATATCCCTAAGCAATTGTGAGAGCTCCCCTGTTGCACCCGGGAATCGGTTTTGTGATTGAATGATGAATTCTTCTAGGGTTACTAACCGATCATTCTGTTTTAAATCCATATCAATAAATTTGTATTTGGAAGCGCTTTTCTGACAAATATACGAATGTTAAAACCAGATAATAAAAGACTAATTAAATTCTAATTGACCAATTTATTTGAGTAAACCGAAAACTCTTTCTGCTTCTCTTTCCAGATCATCAAGGCTTCCATCATTTTCTACCACAAAATCAGCCAGGTCAGTTTTTCTGGTAAAGTCAGGCTGTTTAGAAATTCGATCTTTCACTTTTTCGATGGATGAATCATCCCTTTTCAATGTTCGTTCAATTCTTTCTTCTTCACCTGTGAGAAGCAAAATAACGTACTTTAATCCTTTGGGTCTTCCGTTATTCAATAGAATTGCAGCTTCTTTTACAAAGACTTTTACTCCCTCTTTTTCTTTTGCGTTTGCAAGTGCTTCCGTTCTTTCCCATAAAATCGGATGAACGATCGAATTCAATTCTTCAACTCTTCCTTTTGCAAATGCTTCCTCAGCAAGATATTCCCTGTTCAAGCTCCCATCCCCGAAATACGCACCATCCCCAAAAGCCTGCTTGATTGATGCTTTTAACTCAGAATCTGAAGTCATTAATTCTTTAGCGAAATCATCGGCATAGAGTACGTAAGCTCCCAACTCTTCCATTTTCTTGCAAAAAGTGGTTTTGCCTGATCCAATTCCTCCCGTAACTCCGACTTTGATCATCTCACTATTCTTGTTGTTCAGTGGAAATCATCAGTAAATATGCCTTGATGAAATCATCCAGATCGCCATCCATAACTGCACTTACATTGGATGTTTCGTGATTGGTTCTGTGGTCTTTAACGCGCTGATCATCAAACACGTAACTTCTGATTTGAGAACCCCACTCATTTTTTCCTTTCGAGCCTTCCAATTTAGCTTTTTCAGCTTCCTGAATTTCTTTCTCTAACTCATAAATCCTGGATTTCAACAAGACCATTGCTTTCTCACGATTCTGTAATTGAGATCGTTCCTGTTGGCATTCAGCAACTACTTTTTCTTCTGATCCATCTGAAAGTGTCCCGGTCCAGATTAACCGAACACCGGTCTCTACCTTATTCACATTCTGCCCACCAGCACCGCTGGAATGGAATCGCTGAAGTTCAATATCACTGTCATTCAGATTTAACTCGATCGTATCATCAATGAGCGGAGAAACGAATACAGAGCAAAATGAAGTATGTCGGCGAGCATTACTATCAAACGGAGAAACCCGAACCAAACGATGCACCCCGCTTTCTGCTTTCAGGAATCCATAAGCGTTGGTTCCCTGTACTTCGATAGTCGCACTCTTCAACCCTGCCACATCACCATCCTGATAATCGATAACAGAGACTTTAAATCCACTTCGTTCTGCCCATCGGGTATACATTCGATATAACATCTCTCCCCAATCCTGGCTCTCCGTTCCACCTGCTCCCGGATTAAATGTAACTACTGCATCCCGGTGATCATCTGTCCCTTTCAACATATTGCGGAGTTCGAGGCTTTCTAAGCCCTTGAGCAATTTAGTGTATTCTTCCTTGAGTTCAGATTCTACATCCTCTCCCATCTCTAGAAATTCTAAAAATACGTTAATGCTTTCTCTAAGCTCGTTCAGTTTATCCCATGCTTCTATCAGGCTTTTTTCATTATCAAGTTCTTTCATGGTGACCTGTGCCTTAGCCGGGTCGTTCCAGAACTCGGGATCCTGTGTTTTTTCAGTTAGCTCAATAATGCGGACTTTGCGTTTATCGTAGTCAAAGGTACCCCCTGAGCGCGTCTAATCGCTCGTAGTTTTCCTGTAAATGATCTTTATTAATAGCCATTAACTAATTCTTCATTTTTTGAGTGGGGCATAAAATAAAAAGAAAGTCACACAGAGCGAAGCTTTCGCCTGAAATGACTTTCTTTTCTTTAAATTTTTGAAATCTCTTTCTATCTGATCGCTCTTCCGATCAATACACCCACAAAGAAACCGGCAGCAAGAGCTATCCCAACACCTTGTTCAGGGTTGGCGCGCACATACCTGCGTGCATTTCTGTATTCGTGTTTTAATTCTGTTTCTAACCAATCGCGCTCGTCTTTGAGCTTATCGATGACATCATCATAGGTCTTTTCTACTCTTTCCTGAAGTACTTCTGATGCTTCATTCACTGTTTTCCCGATTTTCTTTTGAGCTTGTTCTAATTTTTCTGCTTTTGCCATTGTTTTAATCCTTTAAGGTTTTGAGAGCTAAAATTAAATCTAATTGTTTGTAAGTTAAAGGCTTTTAAACCTAATTTAGTTTCAGTTTCTAATATTAATGACCGGCTTTCTCTCCAAACTCTGGTTTAATTTTATCCACTCGAATTTTCTGGTCTATAATATCTGCTGGGAGGATTCGGACGTAGACCGGCATTTATTGCAAATCAATGCTGACACTTCTCTCCTTACCATCACCAGTGCCGGATGTAATGTACTAAATTACCTACTCGATAACCCAAAATCTGTGCATTGTGTGGATATCAATCCAAAGCAAACAGCACTCTTAGATTTGAAAGTTGCTCTTATCAAGCATGGCAATTATGAGCTGTTCTTTTCTTTTTTCGGGGATGGAAAAACGGAACAATTCAATAGTGGATATCAGCAGGTAAGGGACTCTCTCTCTCCCGTTTCTAAATCTTTTTGGGATAAACACATTCACTACTTTCGTCCGAATGGAAAAGGTTTGTTCTATCATGGGGGAAGCGGCTTATTTGCCCGATTTTTGAATCGGGCTATTGATAAAAAGGGGATCAGAAAATTGGTTAACCAAATTTTATGTGAAGACTCAAAAGACCAAAGAAAAGAACTCCTCGAAGAGATAAAAGAGAAATTATGGTCTGGACCAGAACAGAATCTCTGGAAATCTTCCTTCATTTTAAGCCTTGCAGGGGTCCCAAAAAGTCAACGTGAGGCTATTGGAGATATCAACGAATTTATGAAAGAGGTTTTATATCATATTTTTGTTGCTCAGAAACCGAACAACAACTATTTCTGGAGGGTGTATCTTAAAGGAAAATTCACACAGAATTGCTGCCCGGATTACCTGAAAGAGAAGAATTTCGCACTGCTTAAATCTAACATTGAAAAGCTTCATATTTCAACCGGAGGGATACATGAATTTCTCGAAACTTCGACTCATAATTTTACTCATGTTGTACTTCTGGACTATATGGATTGGTTGGTTGGGCATAATGAATCTCAGTTAAAAAAAGACTGGAAGAGGATTCTAAGTCAAACTAATACCGGGCCAAACATCCTTTTCAGAACAGCTTATGCTAATGCGGATTTTCTTCCTGAATTCACTTTGGAGAAGATGAATCTTGAGCAGATTGATCCAAATTGGATTAATCAGAATGATCGGGTTGGAACGTATACCGGAACCTGGGTGGGAAAAGTCCTATGATTCCAACGGATATTAAAAGCTACTACCGCCTCCACTCCAAATTCTATGATGCTACACGTTGGGTTTTTCTGTTTGGAAGGGATGCCCTCAAAAAGTACTTCCCTGAACTTCCTGATAACCCAAAAATTTTAGATGTTGGATGTGGTACAGGAAAACATCTGGTACAGCTTCAGAAAAAATACCCCAACGCGGATATTACCGGAATTGATTTATCAGGAGATATGCTCAGCTTCGTTAATCACAAAAACGTTGCTTCGATAAAGCTGAAAAATGAACTCTATTCTGAAAACTCTTTCAAAGACAATGAGTTTGATCTAATTCTATGTTCCTACTCGCTAACTATGGTGGATGATCTCAAATCTACCTTTGAAGATATACAGAAGCACCTTAAACCAAATGGATTGGTATTGGTTGTAGATTTTGACTCCACCCTTTTCACATTGTTTTCAAAATGGATGAAGAAAAATCATGTTTCTTTTGAACCAAACTTATTTAAGCTATTAGATGAAGCTTTTGAAGTTGAAATTAAGAGTACAAGAAAAGCCTATTTTGGCTTGTATAGCTATTCTATTTTTCTCGGGAAAACTAAAGAAATGTCATTCCTAAAGATAACAGATAACCTGCCATAACCCTGAAAGGGTTTATTATACATAGCTCCGGGATTCATTCCGGGGACTGAAATGAACATAGAAAACATCCCCGAGGCTCTTTTCAGATTAACGTCTTCTGTCTCATCGAGGGGTGTTGATCAATCTCTTATTAAAGGGAGTTGATATTTTTCGAAGAGGGATAAAGGCACAGATTAGGCTTTAGATTCTGCTAACGAACTTGGAAAGCCTCATTTGGTTGTTAAGCTTAATTAGCCAGCCAGAGAACAACGGAGCGCGACAAATATTGCTGAAGATACACTAAGAATGTCCTTGGTTGTCACTTGTCGTTCGTTGCTGGAACTAACTGATCTTTATACTGAAGCTCGTACAGCTTTTTATAGATTCCACCTTCCTGTTGAATTAGATCAGCGTGAGCTCCTTCCTCTCTGATTTCTCCTTTATGCATTACCAGAATTTTATCGGCATGTTGAATGGTAGATAATCGGTGAGCTATTACGATAGAGGTTCGACCTTTCATCATTTTTAGACTGGCTTCATTTACGAGTGCTTCTGTTTCGGAATCGATACTGGAGGTTGCCTCATCCAAGATTAAAATTTTGGGGTCGAATACCATCGCCCGTACAAAACAAATAAGCTGGCGTTGTCCCATCGAAAGTGAACTTCCCTGCTTCTTGAGTTTGAAATCATAGGTTTTGGGAAGTTTTTCAATAAACCGGTGCGCTTCTACCTGGTGCGCTGCTTCTATCACTTTTTCTCTCTTGATGGATTTCTCACCAAGGGTAATGTTATCTATAACTGAACCCGTGAATAATGCATTATCCTGAAGTACCAGTGAGAAGTATTTACGAAGGTTTTCCAGAGATAACTCTCTGATGTCTATCCCATCCATTCGAATAGTTCCTTTTTCGATATCATAAAATCGAAGAAGAAGGTTGATGATCGTGGTTTTTCCGGCACCTGTTGCCCCTACTATCGCTACTGATTCGCCCGCACTAGCCTTGAAAGACACATCTTTGAGCACATAATCCTCTCCTTCATTGTACTTGAACCACACATTCTCAAACTCGATTTCACCTTTGGGATTTTCAATCGTTTTCGGGGATATATTATCTACAACTTTGGTCTCTGTATCTAACACGTTAAAAATCCGTTCTGAAGAAGCTAAAGCTGATTGCAGTGTATTAAACTTTTCAGATAGTCCACGGATAGGCATGAAAAACTGTCTTGAGTACTGAATAAATGCAAGTAATACTCCGAAAGTTACTCCTCCCATTAAAGCCCTTCCCCCACCATACCAGACAATCAAAGCCATAGCAAAACTTGAGAATACTTCTACAATAGGCCAGAAAATGGAGAAGTAGAAAATAGTTTCAATATGTGCTTCCCGGTGATCAGCGTTTATATCCTTGAATTTATCATGTTGCTTCTTCTCTCTGTTAAAAAGCTGAACTACATCCATTCCATTAATATGTTCCTGTACAAATGAATTCAGGTTAGAAATCTGATCTCTCACTTTAAGAAAAGAAACGCGCACTTTTTCCTTGAACCAAAAAGTAGCGTAAAATAGGATGGGAAGAATAGCTATTGTAACAAGGCTCAACTCCCAGTTCATGCTAAACATGAAATAAAGTATGAATACAATCCGGAAAAGGTCTCCGATAATAGCAACGACTCCGTCAGAAAGCAGATTACTTAATGCTTCAACATCACTGGTAGTTCTGGTAATTAGCCGACCGATTGGATTCTTATCAAAGAACTGAACATTCAGAGATTGTATTTTCTCGAAGATCGTGTTCCGTAGTGAATACAAAGTTCCCTGGCCAAACCATCGTGTCAAATAGGTGTTTATCATTTGCAGGACAAACTCTCCCAACAGAGCTCCAAAAAGGAGCATAATGATATAAGTTAATCCCTCATAATCACCTTCCGCGATATAATCATCCACCGCTAGTTGAGTTAGTTTTGGACGAACGGTACCCAGAAAAGACGCACTAAGCGTAAGCAGGACAGCCAGTATTACATACCAACGGTAGGGTTTAACAAAAAAGTAAAGCCGTCGAATCAGTTTTCTGTCAACGGCTTTTTTATCTTTCGATGTACTCACACAAATTTATTTAGAATCTATCGAAATCATCATAAGATGTTCTCGGTGTAATCGTTTTCTTTGGCTGTGAATCGTTGTCCTCACTGCGACCACGATCACGATTGTAAGAACTGCTTCCATAAGAACGCCGTTCTCCACTACCACGATTGTATCGGTCATCCCGGTTTCGGTCTCCACTCCCTGAATTATAGCGGTTATTACTTCTGTAACCACCTCCACCACGGTTATCTCGATTATAATTTCCTCCACCTCGATTGTCCCTGTTATAGTTTCCACCGCCGCTTCCTCTTCTGGATCGGAAATTCTTTCCTCCTCTGCTTTGCCCCCGGTTGTCTCTTCTTCCCGAAGAATGAGAAGAATATCCACCTGAAGAGGAGTTCTTAGTAAGATCTTTAATCTCTACTTTTGGTTTAATTATACCACGTTCATGAGTCGGGTCTGTGAAGATTGGACGAAGCTCATTCGCAAGCCAGGTTGGATAAAATCCATCACGTGCTTCTTTAAGCAATACGTGCAAATTGGTGTATCTGGCTGAGAAGTGACCAATTACCAATAACTTAGTTTGGGCTTCTGTTGCTACTCGTGCGGCATCCCCCGCAGTCGAGTGACCTGTCTCCTTCGCCTTATCTGCTAACTGATTACCAAAAGTAGCTTCATGGTAAAGGATGTTAGTGTTCATTGCGAGCTTAACTGCATTCGGGCAATACTCAGTATCGGATACATAAGCAAAGCTATCCCCCGGACGAGCATGCCCAACTATTTCATAAGCTTCAATTTCGGTACCGTCATCCAGCTTGATATTATTTCCGGCTTTCAGATCTTTAAACTGCTGATCGTCTGTAATACCTAGTTTCTCTGCTTTTTCAGCATCCACTTTACCTGGTTTATCTTTTTCCTGAAAGCGGAATCCGAGGCAAAATCTTCGGTGCTTCAACGGTCGTGCTTCAACATAATAGTCGTCAGCATCAACTACCCGGGTTACTTCTTCTTTTTCATCAACTTCACTGTAGTTGATATCGAACCCAAGCTGAACTCCAGAGAAGTTAAGGTTCCATTCGACAAATTCTTTGATTCCTTTTGGTCCTGCGATAGTAAGTTCCTTGTCTCTGCGTTGGAGTTGCAGAGTAGAAAGCAAACCCATCAATCCTGAATAGTGATCCACATCAAAATGAGAGATAAATATCGCATCAATTTTTGAACGTTTTAACCCAGCCTGAAGCATACTCATCTGAGCATTTTCGCCGCAATCGAAGAGGAATACACTTCCTTCTCTCCAAAGGGCTACTGCTGGCAAATGCCGAACTGCGGTTGGTGTTGCTGAGGCTATTCCTAATGGTACTACAATCATTGTTATTCTCCCGTTTTTCGAGGGCTGTTGCCTGTCAAACAATATGCCCGATCGATTTTAACTTATATTTCTGCTAATTCTTGTTCTAGTAATTGTTTGGTGTACATGGCCTTATAGTGGCCGTCTTTTGATAAAAGTTCTTCGTGAGTTCCGTATTCAGAAATCTTTCCATCTTCCAAGTAATAGATGATATCGGCATCCTTAATAGTGGATATTCTGTGACTAATCATGATGGTTGTCCGCCCACCCAGCTCTTCTTGTAACTGTTTTAAAATCGCGTCTTCTGTTTTTGTATCAATCGCACTAAGCGAATCGTCAAATATTAAAATCCCGGGATTTTTTATCAGAGCTCTTGCGATGGCTGTCCTTTGTTTTTGTCCTCCTGATAACGTGATACCCCGCTCGCCGAGCATAGTCTTAAATTTTTTCTCAAAATCCAAAATATTCTCTTTTACCTGAGCTTTTTCGGCTGCGGATTCTATCTGTTCATCGTTAGCATCTTCTACTCCAAACGCAATATTCTCACCGATAGTGTCAGAAAATAAAAAGGTATCCTGAGGAACAAAGCCAATAGCCTTCCGAATGTTTTCTACAGAATGCTTTCTCAAATCAATTCCATCCAACAAAATAGCACCTACGGTAGGATCGAACAACCGGGGAATCAGGTTAATCAGACTCGTTTTTCCGGACCCCGTTCTTCCAACTATTGCAATATTTTGTCCCGCCTCAATTTTCAGATTCAGATCTTTGATGACAAATTCATCGGAATCAGGATATTTGAAGGAAACATTCCTGAATTCGATCTCTCCTTTTATTTCCTGAGTGATGGCATCTTCTTTATCTGATATCTCAATCGGGTAGTCTAAAATCTCTTTGATTCTGTACCATGAGGCCAATGACTTCTGAAAACGATTGGTTGTATACCCCAAAGCAGCAACCGGCCAGATTAAATAAGCAACATAAATCAAAAATTCAGCGATGTTCCCAACGGTGAGTGTGCCTTCGATAATCATATTCCCGCCCTGCCAGATCACTATAATGAGTGAAATTCCAATGAGGAAATTAAGCCCCGGGTGGAACAACGATTCGATTAAGTCGAGGCGGAGTTTTTTCTTCCTATAATCTTCACTGAGATCGTTGAATTTGGTTTGTTCGTAATCAAGCCGGTTATAAGCTTTGATCAAACGGATACTTGAAAAACTTTCTTTAGCCTGACCTGCAAGCCTTGAATACTGTTCCTGGATTATGATAGAGTGCTTATGGATGTATCCGGTAATCCAATATGCAAAAATGGAAAGCAATGGTAACGGGATAAGTGCCCAAACCATTAATTCTTTGTTTACCAGATACATCATCGTTATCACAAAACCTGCACGAGTAACCGTATTGATACTGTACATGATAACCGGACCGTAATATTCACGGACTTTATTCACATCTTCCGTGGCTCGTACATATACTTCACCTTGTGAGTACTTTTCATAAAATCGTTGAGGAAGTGCCATCAGTTTTTCGACAATCTGATTACGCATATCAAACTCAACTTTGCGGGAAGAAACGATGAGTGTCTGACGTGTTAGGAAGAGAAAAATCCCGTATAAAGCTACAGTTCCGACCAGATAGAGAGAGTTCAACCCTAGAATGTGTCCTGCTTCACTTGAAAAAAGAGTTGTAATCAAATCATCAGGAACGTTGTAATCCTGATCAGAAAGGTTCTCAACACGGTCTATGGTTCGGCGGATTAAAACAGGAATCCAGACCAAAAAGAAATTCGCAGCTGTAAGAAACAATGCCCCTAGTATAACAGCGACTTTATACTTTTTTAGATATTTATTTAGGTCTTTAAGTGCCCCCACTTACTCTTCCTTGAATAGTTTTGATACCAATAACAGGCTAATCTTTTTTATATGCAGAGTTTAATTGATTTCGAAGACATTTACCCGTGGTTTTACAGCTTTTTTACTTAGCAATGCCGGCCAGTAAGCAACTACTTCACTCGCTTTAGGTCTACCACCTGCAAATCCGGTTACTCCGCTTGGTCCGGTAAGAATTAACGGGGCTACTTCCATGCCAAAACGATCAATGTCTTTCTTGTCAGGTCCACAAATTGAAATCCGCATTTGTATCTCATCATGATCTGTATTCATGTCTTCCTGAGTAACCATTTTTTCGGTGGTTCCGTTGAATCCAACAAACTCTTTATTGAATTCATCAATTTTGAGACCCAAATCTTTTGCACGGGCTTCAAGAATCTCTGCGCCCTTAACGGCTTTCTTAAGTGCATCAGGCCAGGAGTACACCAAAGTCGCTGATAGTTTGTAGCCGTCGTTATAACTCGCTGATACTTTATAGAATTCAGTGTCTGGAGTGCCTGTAATTCCATGAACCTTCACTTTGTTTCGCCCAACATCTTCTACATGTATAGAAGTGAAGTCGGCCACAACATCCGGAGTGATATAATCCTTAGGGTCGCCGATCTCGTAAAGCAATTGCTCTTTCACCGTTTGTGAACTAACAAGTCCTCCTGTGCCTTCATGTTTGGTTACAAAGAACTCTCCATTGGGATAAGCTTCAACAATCGGAAATCCGATGTTAGTGAAGTCTTCCACTTTTTCCCAGTCAGTAAAGTTTCCGCCTGAAGCTTGTGCTCCACATTCAAGAATATGACCAGCAATAGTGCCAACCGACATCTTATCAAAATCGTCATAGTCCCATCCAAACTCGTGGATCATTGGAGCAAGCGTGAGTCCTGTATCGGTCACCCTTCCTGTAATGATTACGTCTGCACCAAGTTTTAGCGCCTCAACTATCGCGGTACAACCGAAATAGATATTTGCACTTAAAAGTTGACCTTTTACAGTAGATATCGGTTCTCCGGTTTCCATGTTTTTAAGTTCATGGCCATCGGCTATTAAAGTATCTATATCATTCAGAATGTTATCGCCGTCTACAACTGCAACTTTTAGTCCCGTATAGCCTTTTTCTTTAGCGATCTTGAGAATTTCATCTTTACAAGCTTGTGGATTTACACCTCCTGCATTGCTTATTACCGTGACTCCTTTTTCTGTTATTTCAGGCAGAATCTGATCTATCACTCCAACGAAATCTCTTGCATAACCCCAATTAGGGTTGCGCATTTTCTGCTTCTGCATAATGGACATGGTCACCTCTGCGAGATAGTCCATTACTAAATAATCAATAGGTCCGTTTTTTGCCTGATTTACCGGTGCTATTGGGAGATCTCCCCAAAAGCCTTGTCCTGATGCTATGCGTATAAATTCCTTCACTAAGTACCTTCTCTTTCTGATTGGTTAGACTTCTAATATCGGGATAATTTGCGTGGAGGTGAAATATGAAAGTAAGAAAACCTAATCCGCTTCCATTCTCATTCCGGCTACAAACAGACTCAACCGCTCTACATAAAAATACGTACATGCTACATATTTTTATGCATTAAGTAATTGTAAATAAGACCTATGCATCGGCAAAAAAAATTGATTATAAAAACTCAATTACTATATTGGCAGAAATTTGTAGGTCAAACTACATGTTTATGTAGTGTATGGGTATACATTATAAACTAACTACAATTTGTTCTACATGTAACATATCTCACTTCTTCTAAAGGGTTAAAAAATAAATCTCGGGTTGTAAGAGGTGGGTACAATAAAATAAAGAGGAGTAACTATGGAATCGAAACGCTTACCATTATATGGGATGCTATTCCTATTTCTATCTGTCTTGGGTTCAAACTCTGTTCTCGCCCAAGATGGTGTTTTCACCAGTAGCTTCGTAACTCCAGATTCTGGAGCTATAGTAAGCAACGCTAATACAACCTTTGAATTAGCAATAGATAATGCAGCCTTAACCGATAGTCTGGATTATATAGATATTCATGTATTTCCACAGGGAGATACATTATCAGCAGTAATACTTACAACACTTGGTACACCAGGTACATTAAATGAACTTGCAACTAATCAAGCGTTTACAGCAAATGGACTTGGAATAGAAACTGCTTTAGGTGGTGCTGATCCAGGTAATTTCTATACAATTAGAGCACAAGCTTACACGGATGATGACGGAGTAGGAGGAGGAGCTGTAACTCTGAACGGAGAAGTATATGTTGACGTCTATGTAGACAATGATGCTCCTACAGTTTCTTCGAATGGAATGATCAATTATTCAGTAGCCAACGAACCCAATATTGCTGGGGATACAGTATCATTTAATGTTACGGATGACTTTTTATCATTTTCGAATAATGATTTTGAGTTAGAATTAAATGTATATGATCAGGCCACCAATCTTGATACACTCTTGAGTGTCTCTGGTTCTATCAGTGATCTATTTACCGATGGTGCTCTGGTTGATACAGTTATGAACGACTCTCTTGACTACGATTTCATTTTTGTAGTCGACCTTACTTCACTGGTACCAAACTCATCAACAAATGAGATAATTGAGTTGAACGTAACAGATGGAGCAGACAATACTGGAAGTGATACACAAAATGTAACTATCAATGACAACACCGCCCCTACTGTAGATTTACTCTCTATTGACGGTGCCAATCCTGCAAATGATGTAATTCCTAATTCGATTTCAGGGTATAATACTTTTGTATTCGATGTCCGGGATACCTATTTGAGTTCATCAGTATTAGACACTCTTTACAATCTGGACCTGCAAGTTGACACTGAAAACTTTACAGGTACGATTTCTGAACTTGAAAGTGAAGGAATGCTAACCGTTGTAGGTGATACATCATTTATTTTTACAGTAAATGTTAAGCCTTATTCCCAAGCTATTACTAGTGTTAATCTTGATGTTACCGATGCTGCAGGGAATACTGGTGTGGATAATAACTTTGTTAATATTGTTGATTTCGTAACGGATTCATACTTCTTAATGCAACCTTATCCTCATACTTCTTTCAATCAGGATCTGGGACTTAATATAGATCTGGAGCCCGGAAACGAAGCAAATGTAACAGGAGCTTTAGTAGAAGTTTCTTCAACTTCTGATTTCTCTGTTATAGATACCAGCTACACCTTTGATGATGGTTCTGTATTTGATTTGGTGAACCATGATGTACCTGAAGATTTGGTAGAAGGAATGTATTACGTACGTGCTACTCTCGATCTTGATGAAGGCGGAGAGGAAATTACAAGAACAAATATTGTTTTTTATGATACTACCGCTCCTTCAATCACCATAGACCTTTTGGAACCTCAGGAGTTTATGGGAACTGAGTATCTTGTAGGTACGAGCCCGATTCAATTTAACACTGATGATCCGGATATCTTTAGCATGGATGTAAGTGTTCAGAGAATTCTTCAGGATTCTACGTCACGCTTTTTTGGTCTCGTAACTTTGTCTCATTATCCTTTCCGTTTTGACTTTAACTCCAGAAACTATGATGGTGATTTACCTGAGGAGTTATTTGATGGAACGGTTGTTTTCCGGGTTATTACAACAGATAATACAGGAAACACTTCCCCTCCTATTTACTTCCCTGTAAATGTTGACAATGAGACCCCGGATTATATTGTATCTGAAATTAATGGCATAGACGTGATTGCTTCAGAATATGACGAAGCTCTGCATCCACCAGTATTTGCGGGCGATACACTTGAAATGAAGTTCAAGTACTTTGCTGACGATTTTGGTGATGCGGAATTTGAATTAGACTATGGTCCATTTACTGTCGAAGGTTGGATCGCAGATAATACTGACAGTGTGCTAACGGTTGAATTCTACCTTCCTGATAGTGATACCGATTACGACAATGTTGACCTGACACCAAACGATGATGAGTTAAGCGTTACCTTTACAGATGTATTTGGTAATGGTGATGGTAACTACATCGGTACACCTAATGTTGGGCATCTAAAAATCTACAATAACAGCACTCCTTATGTGTATTTTGATGAAGATCCAATGGGTGAACTTGTAAGAGATACATTATGGTTAGACCTCGATTGGGATAATTTTGAATTACTTGATAGTGCTGCTATACAATATGCTACTGTTGATGGTGAAGATACTACTGCATTCACAACTATAACTACGCTTTCTGCTGATAGTTTAGATGAATACAGCACCTTCGTAATGCCGACTGTAGATTTTGCAGATGGCTGGTATGTATTAAGGACTATCACCTATGGGTACGAGACAGACCGTTTTGATGGTGATATGGTTGAGATAGAAAGCGATCTGGATGATATTATCGATTTTAGAATAGATAATACTTTCGATGAGTTTGTAACTATTCTGGAACAAGCTGATAACACCCTACATGGAAGCGAAGATCTCGAGCTTCTTGCAACCCATGACGGTGATGCTTACGGAGCACTATTCCAGGGTAAATTCGTTCATACGAATCCTATGGAAGAAGAAGCCCTGGATACGTCCTGGGTTACTCTTGACTCTGTAGTAACAGAATGGGATGAAGGGGTTTTCAGAATGACTATGGATGAAGATGATCTCGAAGCTTTCTTCAACATAGCTAATGTCGAAGGCATATTCACCTTCCGTGCTGTTGGTCTTGACTCCGCTGGAATCTGGCAAGACATTTCCGGTAACAGAGATGATGAGGGAACGGTTGCAACAATCATGGTAGAATATGATGATATCTCTCCTAACGGTACATTTACTATTAACGGTATTCTTACTGAATACGAAGGTGGTAGTTCAAATGAGTCGAATTCAGGGGTAAATATCAATTCATGGGGCGCTCAGAACTTTGATAATTTCAACGTTTGGGATGGAACCGTATCGATTGGTACTCATCTTTTCGAGGAAGAAAACGACTATAACAGAACGGTTTTTGAAATCAGAAGATATGCAGCCCGTGAACCTGGACAACTTGCTACATTCAGGTCATCACAAGATCAAACTCTTGCAACTCTTTCAGATGTTAACGGCGAGTTCGATCTGGATATGAGTGATTTAGACGCCGGAGCTGTATACAAACTGGTTATGTATATCTTTGATGACTTTGGTAACCGTTATGAGGCAGGAAATCTTTACTTCACTCCTGTTGGCCCTAGAGCTCATGTAACAGGATTAAGTGACGAACATGGAGAACTATTCTTCCAAGCCTCTCCTCATACCCAGAGCGTTGTTCTTGAAGTCTCCACTGATGGTACTACCTTTGAACAGGTATCCTGGTTAGATAATGATGATTTCAGTTATATAACTGTAGGTTCTTATGATGGATATAAGCATGGAATGCTGAATCTTGAAGATCTGCAACTTCCATTAGGTGATCTTACTTTCAGGCTTACTGCAGGTGAACACGATGAATGGGATGAATCTGAGATCAGAAATTCAACAACTATTCTCATAAATCACTCCGAGTCTAGCGATGTAAGAGCAAAAAGTGGCCCAGAGGTAACTCAAAATCAGGGAATCTTTACCCCTGCTACCAGCTCAGATATTGACCTGACTCTGTATAGAGAAAAAGGAGAAATCGATGACATCAGGGTTGAGATAACACCGGTAAATACCAACGATAATCTCACTTTATTTTTATTAGCTGATGAGAATACTTTCTCAACACTTAATAGCCTTGAGTATGGATTCTTCCCTCGCTGGGGATGGTATAATTATTCAGAATGGTTTGGAGTAGCTAATCCACTTGAAGCCATTGATGGAAATGTACTTGGATTCAAATCGGATAGCTATTCTATTGAACTAAACAATAATGTTAATATTCTGAGTGGTGGAGTGTTTTACGCTTATGCTACTACTGTCCTCCCATCAGGAGAAACCATTATGACTCGTGAGCGAATCGAAGTAAACCGTATAGCTGCTGCGAACGGTGGATCTGTAAGCTCACCAGATGGCAACTTCACGCTGAATGTTGAGGAGAATACACTTGAAAAGAATGCTAATGTATTTATTGAGCAGGATCCTTCCCGATTGTTCTTTACTCACAATAGTGAAGCAGAATACGGGCAAATAGGTACTGCCTATTATCTTAATTCATTTACTAACGGAGCTGTCAGAAACGGAAGAAGAGTTAATTTTGAAATCGCTTTCGATCCGGCAAGCATTCCTGATTTGAATGAAAGCGGCTCTAATATAGATGAGATCGAAGCTCTTTGTGTAGGTCATACCAGTGTTTCAGGCACAGAAATTCTTTTTGAAGATATACTCGAAAAAGAAATAGATACTGAAAACAATGTGGTGCGGTTTACTATGACTTATCTCCCCTATTTTAATGCCCGACGAATAGCTCTGGTGCTAGAAGGAGCCGTAGTAAATAATCCAGGATCGATTACAGTTAGAAATACATCACTTCCTGAGGATAAAATCTACGTAAGTGGAGACCATTATCTGTCTATTACAGTCTCTGATGATAAAGTATTCAGTTTTGAAAATTACTTTATGCTTATCGATGGTTCTCTTGTCGAGTATGGCACGGAAGATCCGGATGGACTCGAAAATGGTCTTAAATTAGAGGCTAGTGATAATATCAATGGATTAGAACTGTCTGAAGGAAGACATACCGTACGTTGGGTAATAATCAATAACAATGGTAACCGACTGGATGTTTCTTACGACTTCATCGTCGATAAGAAAGTACCAGTTATCTCTCAGAATGCTCAATTTGTAAACAAGATTGAAGCAGGTACTAAGAATACACTCAGTTTTATAATTCAGGATCGTATGGCTGGTGGCGAACCAGGCAGCGGTGTTGGACTAGACGACATATTTGTTGATGTATATCTGGTTGAGCCTTCTCAAACTGTTGTATACATAGACTCAGCAGGAACCTTGATTACTGAACAAGACATCTTTAAAAGATACTTCAAACGATACAGTATTGGAGACTTTATTGTAGGTGAAGGAAGTACTATGGACTCTCTGTCAATAGCTTTTGACATTGTGTTCAATCAAGTGCTTCAAGTAACTGGTTATGAATTTATCGTTCATGACGGTAGTTACGTATTTGATGAAGATGATTATGAGGAGTGTGAAATATTATGTCGTTCCGATGAATTCGATATTTCACAATACGATGGAAACGGCGTGTATGATATGGCCGGAAATCAATCTAATGCCGTCTCCTTTACTGTAGGAATCAATCCTTTAGCTACTTCAACCGAAAGCGATGGAGTAGTTCCTGAAAACTTTCATCTTGATCAAAACTATCCGAACCCATTCAATCCTTCTACTACCATCCAGTATGGTATACCAGAAGCGAGTGAAGTGACGATTAAAGTATTTAATATGCTTGGAAGAGAAGTAGCTACTCTTGTAAATGAGAAGAAATCAGCCGGTACCTATCAGGCAGTGTTTGATGCTTCCCAGCTTGCAAGTGGAATGTACATCTACAGAATTGTTGCTGGAAGCTTTGTACAAACCAAAAAGCTAATGCTGATCAAATAAGTAACCTATAATCTATTGATTGTAGAAATCTTTAAACAAAAAAAAAGGCGAGTCAATTTGACTCGCCTTTTTTATTTCTTATATCCTGATCTTATTCATTCACAGCATCTCGATCTAAAAACTCATCATATAACTGTGAGTGTCTGCTTACCATTGGAATTTTATATCCTTTTATGAATACCTGCTCAATTTGAGTTACAGGCTCAAAAGGATCTCCATCAGCGATAAATAAATTGGCTTGCTTTCCAACTTCGATAGAACCAACTAAATCAGCAATACCGAAGATTTCTGCCGGATTTATGGTTACGGCTTTTAACGCCTCTTCCCTACCTAATCCGTAAGCAGCTGCATAACCAGCTTCAAAGGAAAGATTTCGAACGTTTTCAATCTCATCGGAAATGATAGCTACTTTTACCCCTGCTTTGTGAAGAGCCCCGGCATTTTCATAAGGCCGATGTACATGATCGTAATCCCGAACCGGCAGATACAAAGATTTAACCAGGCAGGGGATTCCTGCCTCTGCTATTTCATCCGCTACACGCCAGCCTTCCTGAACGTTAATAAAAATGACATTGAGTTCGGCATTCTTTTCATCTGTCGCCCATTCCAGTGCCTTCAAAATGTCTTTCTCGCGAGAAACATCAACCAAAACAGGAGTTTCTCCCCGAACAGTTGCCCGCATTGCTTCTAAGCGGATATCTTTGTCAGGTTGAGTTTTACCATTCGGATTAGATTCGAATTCGGACATCATCGCATCATAAAAACGGGCTTTATCAAGCTTATCATTAAGTGTCTTCAGCTCTTCTTCAAATGCTTCCTTGATTTCTTTATCACTTCGGTTATCAAAGAAACCTCTTCGCATTGATGAAGGCCATTCTACCACCATAGCTCCGGTAGCATCAATAGCCATAGAATCGGGAGAATAACCCCAAAGATCCATAATGGAAGCCTGACCAGCGATCAATCCGTTAGAGGGTGCAGTTACAACATGTGTTATACCAGTTACCCTGGTAACAGGTATAGCGGCACTGTGTGGGTTGAATGCTGTAAATGCCAGCACATTTGGATTATAATCCCCCACTTCGCGACTATCTACGGTAACTGCAACGGCATTTACTTCAACAAGACCTAATTGCGAACCTGAATCCATAAAGCCCGGATAAACTTCTTTTCCGGAAGCATCAATTACAGTGTAACCTTCCGGTATTTGAATGTTCCTACCTACTGCGGTTATTTTTTCGCCTTCGATAAGCACCGTGGCATTTTCAAGCGTTCCATTGGTGATTGTGTAGACGGTTCCTCCAGTAATTGCAATTTTGCCAAATTCCGGTTTTTCTGTGATTTGTGCCTGAGCAAAGTTAAGACTGAGCGTTACCAACACAAACAATATAGTTTTCATGTATTTCTTCATTTTTTACTCTCCTTTATCGTTGTGTTGTTTCTTCAAGCAGGTTGAAAGCGCCTTCCATGCATGCGTCGGCTTTTCTTCCAGAGATGATTTCTCCAAATGCTGCGCCATCTTCAAAGCTTTCATTCGGATTCACTGAAATCCTCATATCTGCCTGATCTTCCTCAAGATCAAAGTATTTCATACCGTCAATGTACGTCTGTTCTACTTTGCTGTAGATACTGATCGGATGACCACTCCAGATTACTAGATCCCCATCTTTCCCTTCTTCAAGACTGCCAACCCGGTCTTCAATTCCCAATTGAATGGCAGGGTTGATGGTAATCATCTTTAAGGCATCTTCCACAGAAGTCTGTCCATAGCGGATCGTTTTCCCGGTTTCGTGATTGAGGTGGCGAATAAGTTCATCGCTATCGCTGTTAATGCTGTTTGTTACTCCATTTTCGTTCAAAATAGTAGCATTGTAAGCTGTTGAGTAATATACCTCAAACTTATAGGCCCACCAGTCTGCAAAGATCGAAGTATGTGCGCCATTTTTGGCTAATTCAGGCGCTACCTTAAATGCTTCATTTGCATGCTGGAACGTATAGTTTTTAACCCCGTAGTCGTTGAATACACGCATCAGCATCAGGATTTCATCAGCACGGTAGGAATGACAATGAACAAGGATTTCTCCATCAATAATATCGCTCAAAACTTCCAGTCTAAGATTTTTAGCAACAGGAACCGGGGGTGTTCCTCGTCCTCTGCGGTCGAAATTGGCTTTAGCTGTCAAATACTCTTCCCGGTTACGTTTATAGTCTATTGCTGCATCAAAATGCTCGCGGATTACTTGTTCTACCGCCATTCGTGTTCGGGGATGAATCCCGCTTCCCTGACCATGAACACGGGTAGGGTTTTCACCTAAAGCGAACTTAATCGTTCTTGGAGCTCCGTCCATTCTCATTCCTTCCTGCCCGGCACCATATCGGAGTTTGAGCGTCTCACCCTGACCTCCAATTACGTTTGCAGAGCCGTGCATTAAGTGAATAGATGTTGTTCCACCCGCAATTGCCCGATAGATAGAAATGTCTGTTGGATTAACAGACTCTTCCATTGTTACTTCTGAGGTAACCGGGTTTCTCGATTCGTTCGTACTCACAGTATTCAGATGTGAGTGAGCATCAATGATACCCGGTGATATAAATTTGCCGGTTGCATCAATCGTCATTACACCGCGCGGAGCTGATAAATTTTCTCCGATTCGGGCAATTTTCCCATCCCTGATCAGGATATCTGTGTTTTCAAGTTCTCCATTTGTAATGGTAACCAATGTTCCATTTTTGATTAGCACCGAACCAGTTTCCTGAGCCTGAGTGTATCCAACCAATAAAAGAAGGAGAAGTAATGTTAGTAGTTTTTTCATGAGTTAGTTCTCCTGTTAAAATTCGTAAGTGGTTCCGTTGCTTACACTGTACACAGCCTTAGCTTTTTCTTCTGTAAAAGGCTTATCAAATACTGTGAAGCTGGCATTTTTTCCTGTCTCCAGACTTCCAAAACTTTGTTGAATCCCTAAAATCCGGGCAGTATTGGTCGTCATCAACTTAACCAGATCTTCTTCGGTAAGCCCTCCTTCATCAAGCAATGCCTTGATTGCTTTTGAGGCGTCTTTAAGTTCCATCCCATGAGATGAATATCCGACCATTACTCCTGCATCCAGCAACATTTTGATGTTTTTAGCTTCTGCCATCCATGCTTCCAGTTGACGATCCCTGAATAGTTGCTCCTCTTCGGTAACTTCTTCCATGTCTTCTTTCTTGGAAGTGTCATTTTTAGCCGCATACCATTCCGGGGCTTCCGAAATATCAATACTCGCAAGTACAGGAATATTTCGCTCTTTTAATTCATCAGCTTTGGCGTAGGCTTCCTTTCCTGAAACAATGACGATATCAAAGCCAAATTCATCCTGATATAAAAATAACCGCTCGATATCTTCTTTATCATCAACGGTGAAGAACAATGGCTGAGATTTGTTTAACAGTGGAAACATCGCTTCCAGTACTTCATTCCTTTCCGGAGCGGGCATTTCAGGATTACCGGACTGATATTGAATATGCGTTTGCAAGGCTTCTGCATCGTACATAACCTGCCGAAATTTCGCCATAATTCCCATTTGAGTAGATGGGTAAACTCGTCCTCTTGCTCTTTGATAACTCCCATGAATACCTATTGAGTTAGTAAATAAGCCTTCCTTTACTTGATCGGGTGATAATGTGAACACCTCAACTTGTCCTGAAACCATATAACCTTCCAAACCTAATGCAGCGGTTGTAAATCCTGCCTTCATTGCGGCTTCAAAGTTTTTATCTGCTTCGAGGTGTTGAGAAGGTATTCTTTCCGGCTGAACTCCAGCCAAATTGTAAGGGGCTTCTCCCGGACTCGAAGGATCTTCAGGATCCCTTGGTTGCGAAGGACTTCCCCATGTTGTAAATCCATCGATAAAGCCAGGATAAAGATGCATTTCGTTATTTGCATCGGTTACATAGGCATCGAATGGAACAGTAACATTAGTACCAATGGCTTCGATGATTCCATCCCGCCAGACAATAGTAGCGGATTCTGTTACAGAACCATCGGTATTATGGATAGTGATGTTTGAAATTGCTTGCGCCGGAGTTTCCTGAGCTGAAAGTAGTTGACCCGAAGAAACCAAGATGACCAGCGCAGCCAATACTCGAAATTTACGTTTCATATAAGCTGTTTTTTTCAAGGTTAAAGTAGAATGAAGAAACAGCTAAAAAGAGTCTAAAAAAAGAGTGGATTTATAAAATGACTAATTCTAATTAGAAATGTTCAGCAAATCCGGGTGAAGATGAATATCCTCCCCAATACCTTGGGTGTCCGGTGAAGCCTTTTCCTAGTACTTCTCTGATTTGCGAACGGGTGATTTCAACCGAGGCAAACCCCCGGTAATAACCCTCTGTTGCCTTTGCAATTGATTGATTCAAGGATGCTGCCTCTTCCAATGCAGCATGGGCAGTACGAAGAATGATAATGAAATCTGCATTATCGGCATCAGTCGAACCAGCTTTTACCATATCGGTTCTGATCTCTTCCGTAAGCAATGCGACATTCTTTTCCAGATTCAGGCGTGCTTGCTTTTCAGCTCTCTGAAGCGCGATGGTTGAATCAGCCGCTATTGCAGTAGCAAAACCAGAGTAGCTTAGACTATCTATTCCAAACTCGCTCGATGGATACCAGGATGGAAAAATAGAATCTGTTGCTGTGGTGTCAGACGATTCTACAGAGCCTGAGGAAGAAGCACATGCTCCTATTACGGTAATTATGATTACTGAGAGCGCCCCAAATTTAAAAAGCTTCATTTAGTTTCGTTCTAATTCGATGTATCCCCGTGCATCTTCTTCGTTTAGCACTTCAAACATCACCGATTTATTGGTAGTTAGTTTCTTATTTATAAGTTCTTTTAAACGATCGATATCTTCAACCTTTTCTTCATCAATCGTGATAATTTTTTGATTCTCTCTTAATCCTCTATTCCACGCTTCTGAGTATTTATATACATGAGTGATAATCAGATCATATTCCTCTTCATTTTCAGGCTTAACTAAAGCCATCACACGAAAACCTAAATCAAATTCATGTACTTCTACGCCTGTATTCTCGCCTTCAGGAATTTCATCAGGAACAATAGATTCGTCTTCAAAAGCCAGTTGTTCTTCCGGTGCAGGTTCTAACATTTTAAGTAAAACCATTTTATTCAGTTCGTTTCCATCTCTCCAAATCCTCAAATCTACGGTATCTCCGGGTCTTAGCACGGCCACCTTCTCTTGTAGTTCATTTGACTCGTTTACAGGCTGCCCGTTTACTTCAAGCACAACGTCCCCTGCCCGAATACCTGAAAGAGCCGCAGCTCCATCGTTACTCACGGAAAGAATTTCCACGCCTTTCACTTCATCGAGACCAATATCGGTAGCCCGATCAAAATCGACAGCTCCAATACTTACTCCGAGTAACGCTCTTCTTACTTCTCCATACTGAATTAAATCTGTGGCAACTTTAATGGCGAGATTACTGGGTACAGCAAATCCATATCCCTGATAGGCACCACTCTGTGAGGCTATAGCAGTATTAACTCCAACTAATTGACCACTTGTATTTACTAAAGCTCCACCACTGTTACCTTTGTTAATAGCAGCATCGGTTTGAATGAAACTTTCGATTCGCATTCGGTCGTTAATAATCTGAACGTCTCTGCTCAATGCACTAACAATTCCGGCTGTTACAGTTGATCGAAGTCGAAATGGATTCCCAATGGCGAGCACCCATTCACCAACATCCACACTATCTGAATTTCCTACTGTTACAGCTTCAATATTTTCCGCCTCAATTTTGATAACGGCCAAATCGGTACTGGGATCTTGCCCAACAAGTCTGGCATCGTATTCCCGTTTGTCATTCAATACAACTTTTAATCCGTTTCGAACCGCGCCTTCAATCACATGGTAATTTGTGAGAATATAACCATCTGAAGTAATGACCACTCCTGAACCTACGGTACGTGCTCTGCGTGGAACAATTCTATCCCATAGGCTTTCGCTGAAATCGTGGTTTTCGTCATCGGGAGCATCAACCGGGATAATAGTTTCGATGTAGACAACGGTTGGAGTAACTTCTTCCGCAATCTTTTTGAATACAAAGCGGGTATCAATTTTCCCAAGGTCCTCTTCGGTAAACAGAGGGGTTTCACTTTTCTTTACTTCCGTAATTTTCACATCCGAAAGTGGAGCTAAATCGGGGTTTATGGTATATAAGGCAAAGATAGTTCCGATTGAAACACCTACTAAAAGTAGTAGGATGCCTGTTAAATAAATATCTCTTTTCTTCATTTGCTTTCCTGCAACATCTGTTCAAAAATTGAGTCTGATCGCCGCTCTTTATAACCTTCAATGTGGTACTTAAAGTATACATCCAAATGGCGAATTAATTGCTTTAGTTCCCCTCCATATAAGCCAAGCGAGAGAACTGCCCGGTTTTTAGATGCAATCGATTCTTTCAAAAAACGTGCCTGTAAGACGGTTAATTTATACGAAAGTTCCGAATCAATTGCATTCGAAATTGTTCCTTCGGCAATATTTAAGTACACATCTTTAGTTAGAATGGTATTTCTGTCATCTAAATCGAAGCCACATAACTCTGCACAGCGCAACTGATTATAGCAAAATACAGAGGGTTGAACCTCTTCCTCTTCTCCCAGCCAAGGGATGAATCTTGCCAAAAAATTATATACAGGTGTGTTGACTTCATTTTCATGAACTAGCTGGGAAGCCAACTCCAAAGTAGCATACATGATCGCTGCTCTATCAAAATGAATCCGGAAATTTGGAGTTGAATAAGAAATGGAGGCTTCGGTAAGACTTTGAACTCCTCGGGTTGATTTGTAGTAATAAACTACGTCCAAGATGTTGCCAATTTCAATGAGTCCGGAGAGCTTACTCTTTGGCCTTTTTGCTCCTCGGGCTATTAGCGCAATTTTACCGTGCTCTTTGCTAAGAACTGTAAGTATTTTACTTGATTCCTGATAGTCGACCGAGCGAAGAATAATTACCTGAGTTTGAGTGATCATCTCTCAACATATTCTTCATATTATTTAAAAGAAAGCGTATTACCGATTATTTCTTGGTTTCCAACACATAGTTTACCGCGTTTCTAAGTTTTTCGACAGAAACCGGTTTATCAAGCATATTGGTAGCTCCTAACTCTGTAGCCTTATTCTTCATTCGTTCACTCGAAGTTGAAGAGATATAAATAAACGGTATTGAATATTCAGAAAAGTTCTTCTTTACGTATTCGTTAAATTCAAAACCATCCATAAAGGGCATTTCAATATCAGAAATAATGAGCGCAGGACGAACGTACCTTAACATATCGGCCGCTTTTCTTCCATGTTCGAATAACATCACCATGAATCCATGATTCTGAAGAATTCTTCTAATTAACATTCCGTAAGCGTTGTTGTCTTCAACTACAAATACAAGTGGCTTTTTATTCATTTTCATCGTTCTCTCCTTAATTGTCAATTTTTACTGTGAACGTTACAGTACCCGTTTTTCCGGGATCCAAAGTTCCGCTGAATGTCCATTTCAGGGAACCGGAGGCTCCTACACTTGGAGCGGTAATAGTGCAGTTTGTAATGCCGGTAGGCAAAGTTCCACAACTGCTTGATACATAAGTGGTATAGTTTGGTATTACATCAATGATTTCTACCTGTGAGATAGGCTCATCACCCAGGTTTTCGTAATTGATTGAATAAACAAGATTCGCGCCAGGAAGAGCTTGCGTTTTGTCTACTGATTTGAGTATTACAAGTCCTGCTTCTTCTGAACCAACGGTTGTTAGATCAGTTCTCGCAAGTATCTCTTGAATAGTTGGAGATGTATTAGCAAAATCAAAAGTAGCTGTTATGGTAGTTAAATTCGAGGCTCCATCATTCAATCCGTTGGGTGCGGTAACCTTTAATAACAAACAAACATCCTGACCGGCTGTAACCGAAACTGCAGCAGTTGATAATAGAATTGGTTCTCCGGAATCAATTTCCCCACTGCAATTCAAATCTTGATATAGAACTACCGGCCATGACGGATTACTTGGGCTATTCACTGAACCAGTTGTAAAAGTAACATCCCCTGCTGTATTTGCATCAAAAACATGCTGGAATACTACAACTGCACCCGGCAATACAGTTCGTTCTCCATCGGTAAGAAGCCTGCTCACAGAAACATCTGCGAAATCAACTCCTGTGTATACGGTACCTAATGAAATGCTGAAGGTTGTTTCATCGGTTGAAATACTATAGCTACCTCCTGTTGTTCCCGCTGAACCTCCTGTTGAAATCTTCTCCGTTCCGTTTGTTTCCACTACTTTAACAGTACCTCCTTCTCCAACAGTAGAAGCCGGTACGAATAGCGAATAGGTTCCATTAGCTGCAGTTACAACCTGTTCGATCAAGATATTTGTGGAAGTAACCACTTTCACGGTTTGAGATTCAAAACCGATTTCTCCTCCGTTTTGTATTCCATCGTTAGCTGTTCCATCAGCTATTCCATTATCATTGAATACTTTACCAGAAATCTTTATTCCTTCGTAGTCTCCGAAATTCTGGAATACAGGAAGATTGTTTACCGTAACTGAACGCAGGTTTGGAGTGGTTGAAATAAATCCATCAGGATCAACTTCAGCAGGAGTACAGATATCAGGGGTTGGGATACTTTGCCCGAATGATTCAATCAAATTATATGATCCGTTTAATACATTCGTAAACTGATATTGACCCTGAGAATTTGTAAGCACACTCTTACAGTTATTCTGAGCCACATCATAAAGCACCATGGTTACGTTTTCGAGTCCAGGCTCTGAGGCATCCTGAATCATATTATGGTTAAGATCGTGATAGACAACCCCGCTGATTCCAACACCGGTTGGAACAACACGTGAATTAGCACTGAATTCTGAAGTGTTATTAGCCGAGCTTATCGCCGTGGCTGTGATTCGATCATTGAAAGCCAATGAAACGGAGCCTGAAACCGGTATATCCACACTGAAAGTTCCGCTGGAATTTGTAGTTATGGTTCCAATATAATAGCGGCCTTCGCCATGTGGTTGATTTTGAGTGCCTCCTACCTCAACAAGCCCGGCATTATCTCCATCATTATCCGCCTTGAATACTTCTATTGTATACACTCCCTGAAGTTTGGTGGATGTAGTACCTATATATCCTTCCACATGAAGCACGTTGTTTTCAAGAGTTGATAATGTAAATACTGGGTAATCTATTCCTCGGTTTGGTGTAGTTGATGAACTTTGAAGCACGCCATCATTTGGAGAAACTCCATCCGCAATACCGGAACCACCATATACTACATCAATTGAAATACCATGGTTGCTGTAAATACTATTCCGGGTTATTCTGATTCCCTGCTGAGTTATTGAGTTGGGAGACGTAAGCTTAATACCTGCTCCTTCTTTTTGGGAAGCAGAACTGAAATTAGTTCCGTTTCCATGAATTATATTTTTCTCAATCAGTGAGCTTGTAACATTATTTAGTATGGTGATTCCAGCAACAGCATGATTTCGAATCGTGTTGTTTCGAATGGTGTTCCCGGAACTAAGCCCCGAATTTGCCCCAATCTCGATTCCACTTCCTCCATTTACTGACGCACTTCCCGAATTACCAGCTCCCTGAATCAGGTTTTGGGTGATCGTCCAGGTACCCGGTCCTTCAATTCCATCCGCATCGGATTCACTTAAAGCCATTTGAGCTAATTCGTTTTTATGGACAGTGATTGATGCAGAACCATTAGACGAGTTAATTCCCGAGCCAGTTAAATACCCGATATAGTTCTCCTGAATCAATGTTGACCCTGAACCGCTGCCATTAAATTCTACACCTGTGCCCGCTCTTTGAGCGCCGGAAGGATCAGCTCCATTTGCTCTCGCTCCAATCAGGTTTTTCTCGATGATACCTCCGGATGCACTTTGAACCCTGATTCCAGCATCGCCATTAAAAATCGCAACATGTCGGATTGCAAACGCCCCTGTAGTATTTACCAGCAATGCATTTAGTCCTGCATCTCCAAGGTCGATTTCAAATTCTTTTCGGGTAACAGTGTTCAGGGAAATATTATCAATACCTACTGAGCCACCCGTACCAACCGTTCCTGCATTATCATCTCTCGTAGATGTAGGCGCGTTTAATTGATAAGCTGTACCGTTAATGGTTGTTAGTGGATCGACGATAGCAGGTAGTTCACTTCCCAGACTATATCTCCACCAATTTCCTCCTCCGCCTGAATTATTTGTTGGAACCGCGGGAATAAACCGCATGGTATTTGCACCGGAAATGGCGTTAGCATTCAGAATAAACTGTCTGAGAGACCCTTGTGATACTCTTGCTGCACTTCCGTCCTGATCGGTATCAGAAACCTGAGTAACTACATTGAAACTGAATCCAAAGTCGATGGAGGTGATTTCTGAACCAGTTACTGTAACTTTGGCTACATGCTCTGCATTTGCTAAATCGGAAGGAACAGGGGTGGTTGAAATATTATCGGATTGAGCTCCTCTTCGACCTCCAAAACAATGTCCGGCAGTTGTTTTTATGTTAAACGCTCCAGTTCCATCTTCACAAAGACCACCAATAGGTGCGTATGTTTGTTCCGCCCAGCTTGTCCCATCAGTAAGTTCTCCGGTTTTAGAATCTACTGCAATCCAGTAATCCCCATCATCACCAATCTGGAAAGTATATTTCCCAAGATTATTAGTAGTCGTAGTGGTTTCGTAGGTATCATCATTTCCATCGGCCACCCCATCGCCACCATCTTTAAACAAGTGAACTTCTACATTTTCAAGTGCTTGTTGGTCTCCGCTGGCGTCACCAAAATTCGCATCATCGCTAAAGCCGTTTCCGGTTTTATCCTCAAACACAGTTCCGCTAATTGGTATACTTATATATATAGTAACCGCTGAGGTATCATTGGCAACCACAGGATCACTTTGGTTCAATCCTTGAATAAATGCTTTATTAATAAGTGAGTCCTGAGCAATCCCTGAGTTTACTGTTGTCTCTAACATAAGGGTAGCCGAACTAGTATTATTGAGTGATCCAACCGCCCAGATTTTAGTGATCTGATTGTATGTACCCTGACTTGGAGTAGCTTGAACAAGTGTTAATCCTGCTGGCAGAGTTTCATTGATATCAAGTTCTGTAGCTGGTTCAGGGCCATTATTTGTAACCGTAATAGTAAAATTAACGGTCTCATTGGCTAACGGATTTGCCTGATCTACAGATTTCGAAACAGAAATATCAGCATCACGGGTAGTAGTAAAAGGAGTGTCAAAATCTTGATTTCTACATTGTGTAAAATCAATATCGACTAAACGATCATCTGAATATCCACCTGTGGTGTACGATCCCGTTCTTAAATCGAAAGTAGAAGTATAGTTATACACAATGTATGCCATGTGATCGGTATCAAAAGTCCCATTCCCATCAGTTGTCACACTTGATTCAAATAGTTGGAAAGCCCCGGCAGTTGAAACACCCAGATTTGTTGCAAACTCAACGGTATTTGATTGATTCTGTGCAAAGCCCAAATAATCACGAATGGTTTGCCCCCCTCCCTGATTGCTTCCGTCAATATCCAACCCTGTAAGTGCGAAGTCTCGTTTTACAGGAATATTGGTACCCGTTTGAACTAAGGTAATTTTATAGTCGATATAGCCTCCACCTGCATTTGCAGTAAAGAACGGACTGAAGTTTGCCGGCGAATTTGCAAGTCCGTCATCATCAATATCATCCAGAGTCGCATTATTAATTGCGATTACCTTAACTAAGGCATCTACCCCTGAAGTAACATTAGTAAATCGATACAAGGCATTTACCTGAAGAGGCACCCCTTGTTCAAGACTAGGGTTCTGAAAAGAGAATAACGGTGGTTCATTACAAGACAAGCCTGAACCCGGATCAAAAACTATTATATCAACACTTCCCGAGTTGTTCGCCTGATTCCCATCTGTACCTGAATTGTTGGTAAGCGACGCCGTATTCGTTATTGTATTCCCTTGCTGCCCGCTATTTACTATCGCTTTTAATGTAAGAACAGCAGATTGCTGACCTGATAGGGTTCCTAAGTCCCAAACTTCTGTTGAAGTATTATAGCTACCAATAGTTGCAGAAACAGAAGCATTATCTAGTGTTAAACCAGTTGGAATCTGATCTGTAATCTCAATATTACCTACCGAATTTCCCTGCTCATTCTTAGCCGTGATAGTATAAGTGACGGTATCTCCTACCGAAGGGGTTACAAAGTCTACTGCTTTAGTTACCGAGATATCAACAATATCAGATGAGGTAGGACTACTAAAGTTATTGATTACACACGGTTCAAAATTGAACGCGAAAAGTCGCTGTAGAAACCCATTTTCTGTTGGATCTTTAATACCTGCTCTGATTCTGAATTTAGGTTCGTTAGTGTAGGTCGTATAGGCTAAATTATCGGTATTTTGAGGATCTATCCCGTTTACTACCACCGGTTGAGCCGATTCAAATGTGGTGAAAATCCCTTCTGTATCCTGGATAAGATCGGTATTGGTTTCTACTGTAAAAGAAGTAAGCCTTTGGAATCCTGCAAATTCACGGGCACCATTAGGATCACCATCCACATCAACAGCAGAGGCAGCAAAGGTTAGATATCTGGGATTTCCGGTGGCTGAGTCGTAGAATGAAACTTCAAAATCGATGAATCCTTCACTCAGGTTTTTATTATCAGCTTCGATCTGAGGTTGGAACCAGCCATCAACTCCACCTGAAGCAATCTGATCGAAGTTTACTAGTATGGCATTATTAACAGTGATTATTTCAAACTCAGCATAAACGCCTGTTGTGATAGAGTTGAAACGATAAACAGCGCCAACCTGCCCTGCTGAACCACTTTGCAAGGTAGACCCTGTGAACGACAAACTTGGCACTTCTGAACAGTTTGTTGGGAAGCCCGGGCTTACTACATCAATTAATTGAGAAACTGTATTATTCGAAGAAACGGGATCGGTTTCGTTTACCGAATTAACATCCACAGAATTGGTAATTTGATTCCCTTCGGTACCAGCATCCACACTTACTGTAATAGTCAGGGTCTCTGACTGACCATTATTGAGGTTTCCAATAGTCCAGATTCCGGTACTGTTAGAATAACTTCCGGAAGAAGCCGACGAAGTTACATAAGTAAGACCTGATGGAATCTGATCAATAACAGTTAAGCCACTTGCTGCTTTTGGCCCATTGTTGGTTGCGGTTATTGTGAATGTAAGCAACTGACCTTCCAGCGCTGTATTATCATCTACCGAAATTCCCAATTCAACATCTGCTGATTCTGGCACTACCGTTACCCCAGCCGAAGCCGAGTTATTGCCCAGCTCGGGATCGGTTTCGTTTAAAGAAGTAATACTCGCTGTGTTTGTAACTGTACTTCCTAGCGTTCCTGTATCAATAGAAGCCGTAATATCAAGTGTTACGCTTGTAGTATCTCCATCGTTGATGGTTCCAATATTCCAGATTCCGGAGAAAGAATTGTATGTGCCTTGACTGGCAGTAGCCGATACAAACGTTAACCCAGTTGGTAACTGATCGGTCACCTTGATTCCTGAGGCGATATATTCTCCAGGGTTTGTCAACGTAAGAGTAAAAGTAACCTGGTCACCTTCTACCGCATTTGGCGTATCTACTGTTTTTGCAATTTCCAGATCCGGCGTAGGAGGATCAGTAATACTAACTAGATAATCTTCAACTTCTCCATCCAGAGCGTACCCTGTTGGATTAATAATTTCACTTATTGCACTGGCAATTCTGAATCGTGCGTAGGTAGTTCCGGTAACTAAGCCACTTAACCCGGTCCAGGTTAGAGTTGCACTACCCGAAGAACAAACTGCTGAGGAGAATTCATCGGGATCAAAGGTATCAGAGAGATCGAAGTCGACCCAACCTCCCACATTACCTCCATTTGTACAGACAAGGGTTGTACTGTAGCTGTTTTGGGCGGTGTTAAAATCTGCAAGTTGAGAAATTCCATCTTCATCATCCCCATTGCCTAAACCAGAGGATTCGGTATCATCTCCATTTGATTGCCCGCCGGAAGCGCCGTTTCCGTCTCCATCTACCCCGGCACCAAAAAATACTGTATTAGTGCTACCATTATTTAATAGGTGAAACGCAGGTGGATTTCCTGAACCACTATATTGAGTTCCGAAAGTTGCAGGAGCATCTCCAAAATCTGCTACTACTGCGAGGCCAACATGAATATTATCCGGAGATGAAGATATTTTTCTTATCTCAATACGTTCTACATTCGAATCGGTAATTCGGAACCAAACAGGAGTTGAGGATGATGCACAGGATGGGTTTCCTGATATGGATGGCTGGAACTCAATAGTAGTATTTCCATTGGTATAATTCAGAATTACGCTATTCGTACAAACCCCGCCATCTGTACCCTGCCCGGTAATCCAGTCGTCTACAGTCACCTTGGTATTAGTTCCATCAAAAGCTTCGAGAGTGTATGAAGTTCCACCTCCATTAGGACGCAGCCTGTTTAACGAGAGAACAAGTGCATCAGAAGAAATAAACGACGGAATGTTAATATCAAAAGAAGTAGCATTACCACTTGCACCACTTGGATTTGCTTGTGGTCCATTAAACTGATCTCCCGAAAATGCCCCACTAGCCCATTGTTGAAGAGCGTTTGGTGCAAAAGTAGTAGTTGAACCTACCGCAGTAACGGTCGCAATTTCCAGTCCGCCAACTGCTGCTGCCATCGAAGTTCCGCCATATGTTCCTGAAAAACATGCCCAAGCTACATCCTGACCATTTACGATTGGACAAGGTTCAGGTCCATAGGAGGTTGGATTGTATGTGTAATTAGTAACGCTTTGGTTTGAGAATACAGAAGCATCATTCCCAGCCTCGTCCTGTAATCTGTTTGTACCGTACACATAACTAATCTCTACATTGTCTGCACTTTGAACTTCAGGATCGAGAGTGAGAACTACTCTGGGACCATTAATAACGACATTTGTTATGGTTCTGGAACTTGCGTTTACCTGAACATTAAAATCACCTGCAACAGGTACAGAACCCAGATCCATTGCTTCGTTATAATCAAGAGTCAGGTATTCCCCGTTTACAGAAGCAACCTGAAGTACAGGATTTACGTTATCTGAGGTAGCCGAAACTTCATCCGAGTTTACACTTTCCTGAGTATTGTCATCTATAGAAGAAACTACGTAATAATATGTGACCCCATTTGTAACTGTGTTATCAGTAAAAGTGTAAGTTGCACTTTCATTATCTGTTACGGTACCTACCTGGGCATAAGGGCCTCCTTCGGTTGTTGAGCGTTTGATAGAATAGCTGTCAATTCCAGCCGGGGAATTCACGTCATCAAAGGTAAGTTCGATATCACCACCGGCTACGGCAGTTGCAATAACGTTTCCAGGGGGAGTTGGAACTGCACTGGAAGAAGGGTTTACTTCCACCTCTGCTCCAATAGTAGTAAATGTGGCAGGCGAAGATTGATTATTAAATTCGGTGGCAATCCAAGCTGAAGATCTGGCTGCATCGGATATTCTAAATTCATCGATATCACCGTCAAAGTTATTGGATGGGCCTTGATTTCCATCAAAAGCGGATGCTTCTGATCCTACTCCAATAAAACCAAATCTTGTATTTCCTGTTCCAAAGGTAGTTCCCTGAGTAGTACTGTTATCGAGCACACCGTCGATATAAATACTTACAGAACCATTATCATAAACTCCGGTAACAAATCTCCAGTTTCCGTCATCTACTCTTGTTGAAGAACCAAAATCAATCTGACCACCACTTGTTAGTAAATCCCAGCCAACCTGCCCACTTCCTCCACCATTTCCATTTATCTCTAGTCTCCAATATTCATTCCTGTCAAAAGAGCCTATGATTTGATCTCCGGCATTTGAAGTTTTGACCCATGCGGAAACTGTAATTGCGCTATTTGTTGTTGTAGTATAGCTATCATTGAGAGCTATATAATTATCAACTCCATCAAAATTCTTTGCATCTCCAATAATTCCAGTCGAATTCGAAGTACCACTATTTATTCCGTCATTTCCGTTTGGTCCCGCATCAGTAAATGTACTACCCAAATGGTAAACGCTTCTGAATTGATTTGACCATGTGCTGGTTACAGATTGATCTGCGTTCGCACTTGAGTTCCCATAAAACATATAAATCGTCGTATTTGCTGAACCACTTATTGATGGCACTTTTACCCAGGCCAGCAATTCTCCGGTGGATGAATTATAACTTTCGAGCTGATGGTTTAAAATGGTTGTGCTTGTAGACGTGCTCGTAAATACGATATCAAACCCGTCTGATCTCGCATTATTAACCAGATCGCTATCTGTAATACTTATAAGTACTGGAAAATCGGTATGAGTTCCATTTACTTGTGAAGCATTAATCGTGACAGGTTTATAAAAATCATATCCAGCTGGTTGAGCATAGCTTTTCCCAAAAACTATGAACAGGAACAGCATAAGCATAGCCGCTATTCGATAATTAACGTTGATCATTTTTTTACCCAGTAATGTTCTTTTTACCTTTTCCATCAGTTTTGCCCCCGGTCTCTGTTCAGAAACTCAATATTTCTAAGGTTGATGGAATCCGCATTTCGGTATTCGATACGGATTGATTTCCCTTGTGTATTAATCGTGCTTCTACTTGTATTGATTCTGTTAGGCTGAATTCCCCAATTCACCAGATAATCAAGCATTGCTTTCATTCTTCTTGCTTCTATCGCACTACCGTCACCAATCAGCTCCAGATAAACTGACTCGTTATTTCTCAGGTAAGAACCGATTCTGGACAGTACAGCCTGTGTTTCGTTATCAAGCTGAGATGATCCTGGAACGAAATTTACCCGATCCGGAACTACATAACTTTGCGATAAGTCATGGATTAATTCGTAGTCGTTACGTGAATTCAATATTCTGAGCAAGCTTTCCAACAGCACAGGTACTTCGCTGTTGTTAGCAAACTTCACATCATCCCGCTGATTAATAAAGATTAAGTTCTCAGCATTTCTATAATCGAAGCGAACGGTGTTAGCATCACCCGAAGCACCTCTGGTAAACATGAATCGCATAATGTCTGCGCCATGATTACTTAACTCCTCAAGAATTACATTTTGAAGCGTATTGAAGCGTTGATCATTTGGCAATCCTATTGTTACTACTACTGATGGATACTGCTTCATAGTCATCGCTATGCGCTGAAGAATATACTTGTTCAGATAGCTCAGACTCGTAGCTCCGGAGCTTAGATTCATATTAGTTGGAACCGCGTTATGCTCTGATTTAAAGATGTAATCCCAGGCCCCGATTCTGGCTGCTTTTTGCTGAACCTGAAGATCTTCAACCTGATCTACGAAAGTCACTCTGCTGTTTAGCTCGTTCAAGTCGAGTTGTACTTTACGTTCCAGGGCCATTTCTACAATATTATCAGCTTTGGCAGTGCTTTCACCTAATGCATCTATAAAGAGTTTTCGATCTTCTACACCGGCTGCTATTAAATATGCGCGAGCTGCTTTTGATCGACGATCAGAAAGCGCCATATTGTAATCATTCGAAGATTTAGCATCGGTAAATCCTGAGAGGTTGATCGCGTAATCATCTTCAGACATAAGGAATTTCGCCACCTTGTCGAGCATTTGTGCTGTAGACTGGTTGATGTATGACTTATCGTTATCGAAGTGAATCTGGCGTGGAAGCAATATGTATGTTTTAAGTGGCTCAAATTCGAAATCAGCTGCTGCAATGGTAACCGGATCAAGTGAATATTCAGGCATATCCACCGGCATGGTTTGAATATCCATTGGCTTCTCACACGGTACACAAGTAAGATACATTTCATCGTTGATGAAATTCTTGCTTCGCTCCGGTGCAAGACTCTTAAATATCTGCTCATCAAACTTATAGCTGAAACCAAGATAAGCGCCAGCCTGTGTATAGTTGTTTACAGCAAGGTCTTCATCTTCATATCCAAAGAAATTAAAGCCGGTTGCAAGGCGAAGGTTGGTAGCCACAATATATCCAAGTTCCACACCCAGTCCGTAATCTTTGGTTGTAAAGTCGCTATTTGCAAGAATGCTTGCATTAATTCCTGCGTCCCAACGCTCATTTAAATCATAAATAGCCCGCCCTGAAACTAATTCAAGGAAGGATTCTGAACGAAGTTGGTCATCACTTTCAAGCGAATATTTTGCAGCCACTCTACCTGAAAGTACAAGATCAGAATTAGGGTGGTAGTTCGCGTGACTGGAAAGTACATGAGCCGTTCTGAAGAAATCAGGAGCTACGTTTTGATCTTTCTCGTATTTAAACTCGTATCTGAAAAGAGCGTCGAACTGATTGGTATCGCTGCTTCTGTAAGCTGCGCCCAGCTGTAAGCGTTCCTGGAGTTTTCGGATTCCGGAAGTAGCCGGGTTAGTAGTAACCGCCATGATATTCCTTCCAAGGAAGGTCCAGTCTCTGTTGATCTTCAGTCCGTAACCCAAGCTATTTAAGTAAGTATCTGAATTTGCTCCGAATCTGGCTTCAGCCCTGGCACTTCCTTTCCAGTTTGCGTTTCCTGTATATTCAATAGAAGTTGATATTGCTGTACCGTCATTAGTACTTGGACCTTGTACCGTAAAGATGCGCTCAAAACCTGCGTTTAATCCCAGGCCTTCTCTCAATGTAAACCGATTTCTTAATCCAAGTGATGCCTGTCCTGTTCTGCCATCGAGTGCATCATTCATTCGGTATTCGCTAAACACTTTACCGTTTTTCATGTAGTTGGCATCTATTCCGAAGACTGTATTATTACGTTGTGCATTACTTTGAAGGGTATACCTTCCACCTGCACTTGAAATGAATTCATGCTTCGCGTAGGCTTTAGCAATATTTCTGATTTTGTAGTTACCACCAACTGCAATCGTTTTCCTGTCTGCCGCATTAAGATCTTGTTCGTACTCACCAAAAGCGGTAGCTCCTTTTACAAATGGAAGTCGGGAGGTAATTTTGCTTCGTAAATTCGTATTGGTCACATCATCAGAAGTAGAGTTGGTTTGCTCAGAATGACGAACTCCAAGTTCTGCATTTATACCAGATTCGAAAGAATGCTTTAATCCAACCAATGTTCCTAACGTCTGATCTCCGGTAGTATCATTTCTGGAGAGTCTGAACTCTGCATTTAAGTCGGTGGATGTAGTAATATTAAATCGTCCTCTTGCTCTTGCTTCCGTTCTGGATTGTCCTAATGAAGCACCCTGGTTATCGAAACTTGCGTCGGATCTGCCAACTTGCCCATTAAATTCGTAGCGGTTTCCTTTATGGCGAATTTCCACTCTTCCCGCGTTTCCTGATCCATTTTCGTCGGTTATAGTATGAGCTGCCTCTGCTATAATTTTTGTAGACTGTCCCAATTCGAAGCTCAGGTTACTGCTTGCCATTGTAAACTCACCAGTTGGGTTGTTGTCCTGAACCACTCCTGCACCTACTTTTAAACCATCAACTACTTCAAGGTCCCCACGAATTCCTCCTATTAAATAGCGCTCTGTATCATTTTCCACTTCGTAAGTAGCCCGGATAAACACCGGATTGAAGTCGGAGTCTACACTGGAAACCGGGTCCTTGAATGTAATTATACCGGAGAAAGGATCGATTACATAGTCGACGAAGCGGGTAAGTCGTTCAACATTCAGAATCACCTCGGTTTGCTCACGATCGTACGTTACCAACTCAATAATTTCGCTGTTACTAACAAGATCTCTGTCAGGTAATTCGTAACGGGAAATTCCAAGCCCTCTGAATTCTCTTATTCTGCGCGCAGAAATTGAATTCACTCCGAACGCCTCTAAAGATACAGCACCTTGCTCAAAATAGGTCTTCACTCCATTCTGAGATCGACTATATCCACTTAATTGAACATCAGGGTCGTTTTTCTGAGTGACGAAATCACCGTACAGCGCATAAGTTTTGCCACGATCCAGACGTATATATAGACGACCTGATGACTGAGCATCAAATCCTTTTATTGAAGACTCTCCATATACAGGGTAGAATTCCTCAGGGCGGATATCACGGAAGAGACGCTCTTCTTTATCTTTTTCGGAATCAAATCCAGCTGTTAACAGTGTCTTACCCGATACCTTTCCTTTAAGGAAGAATGCAAATCTGCCATCAGAGGTAAAAGCATTCATATCGTACGAAAGCTGTTTTAGTTCAAGCTCAAAGCCATCGTTATCTACATTGCTGTTAATGTTTAATGGTTCGCGTAATCGGAGTGTACCTTCCAGAATACCAGCTGCAATCATTGGTCGTAGGTCGGGCAAGAACTCTACTTTTGCTTCTCCTTCAACTACGCCTACCGAAGCTCGAACTTTTGCCGTTTGTGGTTCAATCGTTGACTGTAATTCGTAGGTAGCTTCACCACCCTCAATAAATACCTGAGTTCCAGGCTCTTGTGCATCCAGGTCCGCTACTTTCCAAATCCCTCTTGAAACATCAAGAGTAACCGGCATTCTGGAACCGATTAGCACTCCATCCTTATCTACTAATTTTACTTGCACCAAAGCAGTAGACACACCATCTGCTGATACATTATTTCTAGGAACGGTAATAATAAGCTTATCCAACGCCCCTGGAGTTACCAGTGTTACTTTCTTTGATGCCCTTATATTGCCAAAAGGATCCCCCTCAACGAGTTCAACTTCATTTTCGCCCGGTTGTAAATCAATACTCACATATTCCCAAACCTGAATCCCCTCTGATGCCAGCACCGAGCGTTGACCTATTCTATGAGCACCAATGATCTCACCATTCACAAATAAGTCGAACAATGCACCTTGTTTACCTTTCGCCCAGATGGTTACTTTCTCACTTCTGATGGTGTCACCATTGGCAATGTTAAGGAAATCAAGTTCCTGATCTGTGTTCTGAATCATTTCCTCAATTGACTGTGTAATCACAGAGTCTTCCTTGGAATCAACAGCTACAGTGCCTTCAACCACTTCACCCGGAGTAGAAGCAGCAATGGTAGGTGCCTTCACATTTCCAATGGTGCCACTGGCAATACTGGAATTACCGGCCCCTCTTTGTTGATCATTTAATGAAAAACTTTGCTTGAGGGAAGAAGACAGGTCGTCTTTTACCACTCCGTTAATAAGATCTGCACGCTCTTTAATTTCGTTTATGATACCCGGATCACATTCACAAACTGCAAAATCAGCTCTGTGCATTTCTCCTTTTTTAACATCTACAAAACGGCTGGAAGGATCAAAGGCATGTCTGTTATCCAGCACTTTCATTTTGGCTCCAGCTGGAAGCGAATAATTATCCAGTTTAAGAACATGTTTATTAGCTTTGATAGCATAGAATGAATACATCCCATTGCTATCTGTAATTACATAATTACCATTTTCCAGATATAAACGGACTCCCGGGATTCCTAGCTCAGCTCCGTTTTGCATATTATTCTCATCACAATCGAGAAATACCTTACCAATAATGAGCGCTTCATCGTCAAATACACCACCTCTTACTTCGATCTTAACTTTGGCTTCATTACTGGTTTTTACAACCAATTCATCACTTTCAATCACTGCGACATTTATACCATCACTTCGCTCAGATCCCGGTCCTAAATACACCCTGTAGGTAAGAACTTTAGTCTGCCCCGGATCGATATCTCCAATTAAAAATTCTAAATCCGGACCTACTCCTGTTGTTGAATCTTCTAAGGCTGCGCCATCTAATCTCGCTGAACCTGGCTGGTATTCAAATCCGAATGGGAGCTTATCGTACACAGTAAGATCTTCTACCGTGTTTACGGCCTGACTCTTTAGCGTAATGGTGTAATTAACAAAGTCTCCGATTTCGGCAACCGACCGATCTACTGTTTTCTCTGCCAGGAGAACTCCTAAAGCCTGTGGATCTAGCGGTATATCAAAATCCATTCCGGTTGCTTGTCCGGTAATATCAAATTCAAGTCCATAAGATGCATCACTATCAATGATTCGACCTTCAGGAAGAGAGTCTACCGGTACGATGGAACTAAATGTGTATCCCTTAGGTGGGATTACTTCCATTCTATATGTTCCAGGGCGTAGGAACGGGAACTTGTATTTACCTTGAGTTTCACTGGTATAGGTGTTATTAGCTTCTTCCCTTCCATTTGCAGTATATACTGTTGCAAGTCCTCCAGGATTTCCCCCGTTATTTGCACCTGTTACGTCATAAATACGAACTTCAGCTCCCGGAACAACCTGATTAGTCTCACTATCGAAGACAATACCAAATGGATCAACTAGCACTTCCGCTTCTATAGTAGCAGATGTTCCTCCTCCTCCCTGTGTTAACCCGTTACACTCCAGTTCAGCAACAATTACGTCATCCTCAACCGTTTCAAGGATTTTGTTATCCTTCACAACCGGGAAGTCGTTTCCATCTCTGGTAGGTACTTCTTCTTGAATTCGGAATACCCCTGTATTTGGACCGGTTTCTATTGCAGTAAAAGTTTCCTCATCACCAGTAAGTGTGGAACTGATCTGGATAATTGCTTCTTCAATTTGTGATCTTCTTTCATTACATGCAGAAGCAGAAGCCTGAATATGAAGTGGCTCCCCTATTCCTGAAGTTCCGGTTTCTTCTTCAAAGTCTTCACTGGTAAAGTAATCTATTGCAGCTGCTACTTCAGGGAGCTCTGCTACTACTTCATTGGAAGCAGCCGCTGTAGTCACTTCTCCTTCTGGATCTACAAAAGATACTTCAGCAATATTAATCAGAGAGCCAGTTGCGTTCTCATTCACTTGCACTTCGAAACGCATATCAAAGGTTTCACCAACTTCCAGGGAATCGAATCCAACTCCTATAATATCTACCAGAGATAAGTCCTCGGGAGGTGTGGTTGTGAATTCCAGCACTCCTCCATCATTAACGTGATAGTAAGGGATTCCTTTGTTTACTTCCCCAAAGGATACAAATGTAAGGTTTGCAGGAATTGAATCGGTTAGGATTACTTTTTCAATTGGGTTTCCATCTAACGTAATATTTCGAGGTAGTGCTGTGAGGTCTCCTGTGTTTTCTCCCTGTATTCTGTAGCTGAAGTTGTCGCCCGGGCGGAGGTCGTCAGTTACACCAATTTGATCTTTTTGGATGTCAACAATAGCTCCAAGTTGAATGGATATAGTATCTGCATTAACTACTGTTAACCCGGTTTCCCGTGATGTAGCTTCGAACACCATGATAGACGAAAGCCGCTCACGTTCTTCGAGCGAACTGATCCATCCAATGTATGAAACGCCAAACTCTTGTCCAGGTTCGAGTATAACCGAAGTAGTAATGGTATCGCCGTTTGCAACTGCAGCACTATTCTCTGTTAGACCAGAACTGGTCCAGGCAAGATCCTGCATATCAAAATCATCACCATCGGTATTATAACCTATGATGTCTATGGTAGCGGTAGCATTTCCTGTATTTCTTACATAATGACTGAATTCTATGCTTCTTCCTCTGAACTCTATTACCGAGTTATTTGGCCAGAAGTCGAATTCGGTAACGCCTTCAACAACTACCTGTACTTCATTAGAAAATACATTTTCTGATGCACCAGAATTATCAACATAAGTTCCGGTTACCTGGTTAATAATAGGCTGACCTGAAGGAGGCGCATCTTGTGCATAAACTTTTCCCATCCCGCCGAAAATGGCAAGCATCAATAGTATGATATGTGGGAAAAATTTATTCACTAATTATTTTAAAAGGGAGAAAGGGTTATCCACCCTATCTCCATGTCTGGGTTAAGAATTTGTATTATTCATCCACTTTCACCGCAAAAATGATGGTGAATTGATGCGTTGGTTGAAGTGACGTAGCACTCACTTTTACTGTACCCGTGTTGCCTGCAATTGGATTATTTCCATCAAGAGCCAAGCCGGCAATGGTACCGATGTCTTCAGTTACTGTTGCTTCAACAGCAATAGAAGTGTAAGAAGGCACATTATCCTGAACGATTACGTTTGTAACCGGCTCAGAACCATCGTTAACAACAACGATTTTGTACCATACGGTATCACCAGGGAATACATTGAACTGGTTCTTAGTGTATGTACCGGCAGAACCTGAGACATCAGGGGCCTGGAACTTATCTATAGAAATCACACCAGCTTGTACTTCAGTCTGATCGTTGTTGGATACATCAGCAAGACCCACAGTACCTTCGTCAGATACAGTAATTGTAGTCGTTACACTCGCACCATCAGATAAACCGGTACTGGCATTTACGTTTACAATAAATCTTAACTGATCACCGAAGACTAGCGAACCTACTGAAGGCGGAAGATCGACTGAACCCGGGCTTGCAGCACTTGTTAACAGTGAATCTGCAGAAGTAACCGCACCATCTTCATCAGTATCCCAATAAACAACTGCAGTCCAACCAGTTGGAACGGAGTTGGTGAGTTCGAGATAGAAGTCAGTATCTGTTCCATTGTTCTCTGTTACGTTACTGTTTATCGTAAGAGTGTGAATGTAGTTTACAGAACCACCCGGAGAAACCTGACCGGTTTGGTTTGCAGTAAGAGCTAAGTTTCGAACAGTGTTAACTGACACACGTTCGTGCTTAACATCCACCGCACCTGTTGTTTGAGAAAGTGCTCTAACATAGAGTTCAAAATCTCCAGGTGAGAAACCTGCAGGAATAGTAACATTGAAATCAACTTCAATAGAATCACCTGCGGCAAGGTTGCCCTGACCATTCGGAGGCATTGAAGTCACTACTGAATTACCATTATTTGGATCAGTAAAGTTTGCAGTCCATCCTGCCGGTAATGATCCAGTGATGTCTCCAGCTCCGGTAGTATCCGTTCCAAATGCTAACGCATACTTATCGCTTTGCGCACTGGTGTTAGTAATCCACAAGCTAAACGAAACCGTATTATTCGGGTTTGTTGTGATTGTACTTACAGGATTGGTTTCAGGACCTTGCCCAACACCAGTTCCAGTTCCGATTGCACCATTATTGGTAATATCTACGGTAGGTTCTTTAATTCCTTCCAGTGCATCCACATGGAAATCACTCTCTGAAGGATCGTTTACCGAGGTAAGCGTTTTAACTACCGAGTATGGTCCACCACTTTCACCGGAAGGCAGGTTTACTTGAAGAATTACCGTAATGGTATCTCCTACAGCAACAGGTCCGGTAATGTATTGACCGCCACCACCCTGAGTAAATGGTGAAGTTGGTTGGTCATTGGCATCCGCTTGATAAAAAGTGAATGTAGAACCGGACGGGTAACTATCATTCGAAGTTGTAATGGTATAGGTATCTGTAGCTGTACCAACGTTTACAAATTTGTTTACAAAGTTAACAATTGCACCCTGATCTACTTCTGAAATAGAAACAGTATCGGCACCCACAGACTCGATATCATAGTTTTCATCAACAATGATATCTGCAGGGTTTGTACTTGTTGGTGTAGGAGCATCATCGTGGGAATAGGTACCTGTATTCAGAATGGTATTTCCTTCTGTGCCCTCATTAACTGTAACTTTAAAGCTAATGGTACCAGAAGCACCCGCGTTTATACTTGCGATCTGAATAATTACAGAATCCGCTGCACCCGAATTATCAAATTCGTAAGTAATTCCTGATGCTGTTTCACCTGTATTAACATCAGTTAATGGAATACCTGATGCACCAGACCAAACTCCGGAACCGGCAACGTAAGATACTCCGGCTGGCAATGGATCTTTAATTACAAGATTGGTTGCATTAGAGTTACCGCCACTTTCCGCATACGAAAAGGTGTAGGTAACAGTATCACCAACAGCTACATTCTGCACACTACGGTTCTTCTGTACGTTAACTACGGCGTTTTCGTCAACAGTAGTAGTGTTTGTTGTAGATGCGGTTTCTCCATCATCATGATCACTGGTCGCAGTAACCTGAATGGTTTCAACATCTCCATCATTAGCAGTTACAGGAATATCTGCAACAATTACGATCCCGTAGGTATTTGGATTACCTCCTGTATTACCAGGAAAGGAAATATTCGGAGTTGTAAAGATTTCCGTGAAGTTATCCGGAACCCCGTTTCCATCCTCATCGGCATAGATCACGATGTTGTCAAAGTTGAAATCACCACTTCCTTCAAGGGTGGTAAGATCAAAACTGTCAACCCCGTTACCGGTGTTGGTAATGGTATGTGGAAATGTTACCTGACCACCAGGGCTAACCGTTAGGTTAATTCCGGCTGTTATTGTAACACCAGCTACTTGCTGCACGATTGTTTCTACCGTGTTAGAAGTAACCGATTGTGGGTTTCCTCCGTTGTCAACATAGGTTGCACTGGCTTGGTTACCAATTGGTGTATTGGCAGGTGGAACCTGAGCAAATACATCTACCGATGTAATGCTGAGTAAAACACCAAAAACCAAAAACAACCACGCAAAGCGAGAAACTTTGCTATATGTGTTTTGTGTTTTGTTTTTATTCATGGTTTCTATCCTGTTTAGGTTTAGAATTATTGATTTTTTGTTTTCTGAATTTTCCATAAGACTAGTTGTTTATCACCCTAACTCTGGCGACAAGAATGACTTGTTCCCCCGCTTCTAGTGACGGAACCAACCAGCGTAGCCTTCGATATTCACGGCCCGGAACCATTTCTTCTGCTGTGGTTCCGTCAGGTTGTCGCACTTGACGAGTTAAGGGGAGTCTTTGGAAAGCATTGCCAGTATTGGAGAGGCTGGCACCCTCTGCGTTTGGACTCGCGGAGTTGAGCACATACTCCATCCCAACAGGAATGGGAAGTATTGGTCTCAAATCCGAAATACCATTGTCCAAAGTGTTTGTGTAAGTAAGCCGGTACTCGATCAGATCGCCCGGTGTTACTTCTGTAGTTTCAGTTGCAATTTCTTCACCCGCTTCATTTGTGGTGATTCGGTAGACTTCAAGAACTGATGAAATCCCATTGCCTTGCTGTGCGAATGCTTGCACAGCCAAACCCAGAAAGATTATCGTTAGAAACGTACTCTTGTTTTTCATGCTACTTGGTTTAGTGATTGTTGTATACATTTTTGCATGTATTAAAAATACCGAAGTACCAAAAAAACCGATGTTAGATAGGATTAACTTTAGCTTAAAAAAAGGAGGGAAAATGATTAGAGCCCTCTAACAAAAGTGGTCTCTAAAGACCCATAAAGATTGATTTTATTTAATATTTATTTCTATTCGATTTTTTATTATGAGTTAAATAAACTTTAATAATCTTATAATTAATTATATTTATTATTATACATTAAATTACATAAATGTAAGCGCTTTACTAAATACACTTTTTTACTTCTCATAAATTACTCAGCATCTTATATTCAACATCAAAAGCACTATGATCTCGAAAGAAGTTTTAAAGAAAATCCGAAAGCTTGAAATCCAGACAAAGGGGCTGGTGAATACTCTCTTTGGTGGCGAGTATCAATCGGCTTTTAAAGGTCGGGGAATGGCATTTTCTGAAGTACGGGCATATAATTACGGGGATGACATCCGGCAGATTGACTGGAATGTAACTGCCCGAACCGGTGATCCTTACATCAAAATTTTTGAAGAAGAACGAGAGCAAACACTTATGCTTTGTGTCGATATTTCAGCAAGCGGGGTGTTTGGAAGTCACCTTCAAAGAAAGATGGATATTGCCATAGAAATCTCTGCCGTTCTAGCTTTTAGTGCAATAAAAAATGGGGATAAAGTAGGTCTTGTTTTGTTCAGCGATGTCATCGAAAAAGTTGTTCCACCCAAAAAGGGAAGAACTCATGTGCTCCGTTTGATTAGAGAGCTTTATACTACCGAGCCAAAAGGCGTGGGTACGAAAATAGCAGATGCTCTTGGCTATGTTAACCGCCTTTTAGACCGACGAGCTATCGTCATTTTGGCCTCTGATTTTCAGGATGAAAATTTCGAGAAGCAACTTCGCATCACTAATCAAAAACATGATTTGGTAAGTATTGTAATTAGCGACCCTTTTGAAGATGAGCTGCCGAACATCGGTTTAGTCCCATTTCAAGACGCGGAATCAGGAAAAGAAATACTTATTGACACATCAAATAAAAGCATTAGACAAGAGTACAGAAAGAGAAAAAAAGTACGCCAAAAAAAGCTGGACGATACTTTCCTTAAAATGAAAGTAGACGCTGTAAATGTAAGTACCAATAAGTCGTATGTACGTCCATTAATGAATTTCTTCCAACGTCGGATGAGCCGATACTGAGTCTAATAAGTATAATAGGCTGAGGCAATCAATCCTTCTCCAATCTGGCTCAATTGGAACCTGAACTTATCTACCACGAATTGAAATTTTTTCATTTCGGTTTCAGTAATTGCCTTACTCGGCGGAAGATCAACAGTAAGAGGATTTACAGGTTGATCGTTTTTATAGATTCTGTAATCCAAATGAACACCGGTAACACGGCCTGTTCTTCCAACATAACCAATTACCTGCCCTTGCTTAACTTTTGCTCCTCTCTTAATTCCTCTTGCAAAGCCGTTCAGGTGCAGATAGGCAGTTGTGTAAGTACTATTATGCTGAATCTTAACGATATTTCCGTTTGCTCCCCTGTACCTGGATTCAGTTACCGTTCCGTCTCCTACAGCGATAACAGGAGTTCCTAAAGGCGCTGCATAATCTACGCCATAATGCGGCCTCCTGGTTTTTAAAACAGGATGAAAACGGCTGTGAGAGAAATTTGAGCTGACCCGTTGTGAATAAGTAAAAGGAGCTTTCAGCAATGCTTTTTGTACACCTTTTCCTTCACTGTCAAAGTATCCAGCCCGATCATTAGTTTCGTAAAAAAAGGCATCAAACACTTCGTTTTTATGGGTGAATTCGGCTGCTAGAATCTTCCCCACACCGTAAGGCTCGTCACCTACATATTGCTGTTCATAAATGACTTTATAAGAATCATTCTCATAAATCCTGAAAAAATCTATCTGCCATCCAAAAATTTCGCTGAGTTTATTCCCAAGAAGTGGATCTATATTATTTTCCAATAACGACTCATACAAAGATGAAGTAATTACACCAGAAGTTTCCGTTATTTTAGAAGTAATCTCCTTTCTGCCTCTCTCAACTTTAACCTGATCTTCTAAGTCGATAACCACATAGTTGAGAAGGTCGTTGTGTAAGATTAATCGGTTAACTGCATTGGTTTCAGAATCCAGGTAGGTGAGATAACGCTGTCCGGGACGGATTCGGTTCGATTGAAATTTACCTTCCGATTCTTTTTCGAGTTCATAAATAGTTTGTGGAGAAACATCCAAAGACCTGAGAATTATATACAAACTCTCATTGCGCTTTACCTTATTCTCAGTAATAATATCACCTTTTTGGTGGAACCCATACTCATCCAGTACCGGTTGTTCTTTAATTTCGATAAGTGATTCAAGACTCACAGAGTCTACATATACCCCTTCCAAATCATTCGATTGAAATAATGAACAGGAAGCAAAAAGCGTAAGAATGCCAATGCTTTGGAGTATTTCTTTAACCCGATTTGTATACATTTTCTGTAGATATTTTATCGGGAAAAGGATACGAATTAATCTCTGCTTTTCATAGGAACCAATTTTTACAAAATTTGGGCCCAAAAATGTTCTCATATTTAGTATGATTAGTCCTATTTTAGGAATTCACGAATTTTCAAAGCAGACGCATATTTATTAATGAGGTTGAGCAACATCCGATCTAATTTTTTTTGGTTCTTAATTCTATTGGGCATAAATGGAGTTTTACTTCAAAACTCATTCGCACAAAATAGTTCAGCCTCCGCTTCAAGTGATTCTTTAACGGTTGGAGAAATATTTACCATCTCTCTTAAACTCCAGTTGGATCAACCCTATGATAAAATAGTATTCCCTGATTCATCCGCTTTTCCTCCCATTTTAGAATTACTAAACACTCAACAATTCCGAGTTACCGATTTTGCAGATAGCGTTTTATATCGCCTTCAGTTTTTTGGAAACACGGATATCACTCTTCCCCCATTCCGCATCCTGCTAATCAATGCTCGTGATACCAACGCTGTTTTCACGAATCCGATTGCTCTGTATTTCAAAACGGTTCTTCCGTCAGAAGATGCAGACCTGAAGCCACTCAAACCCATTTTTGATATTTCCGGTTTCCCGTGGGCGTTAGCAATTATTTTATTAGCTCTTCTTTTGGCGGCAGCACTTGCATATTACACATGGAGAAAGAAAGCAGATAAAGAGCCCGTTCAGGAAGAGGTTACATTTGAACCTTTTGTAAGTCCACTTACCGAACTGGAAACTACTCTTACTTATCTGAAACAAGAATATGATCTCGCTGCTACTAAAGACTATAAATACTTCTACACCTCATTGAGTGATTCCATCAGAGCTTATTTTGAAGAGCTATACAATATCCCTGCATTGGAATCTACTTCCAGAGAGTTATTCCGATTCCTTGATGCATTCGGGGTTGACCATGAAATGATTAAAAGCACACGCCTGGTTCTTAACCGCTCTGACATGGTTAAATTTGCTAAATACACTCCAACATTAGACGATGCCTGGACTTGTTATCAATACGCCATAGATTTCCTTGACCGTGCACGCCTGGTAGATGCCTCACGAATATCACGTAAAAAGTCAAACTACGAAGCTCAGTTCAAAAACGATGAGACGGGTTCAGATGAAACCGAAGAAACCCAAAAGGAGACCGAATAATGGAATGGGCTAATCCGGAATGGCTTTGGGCACTGGGAATTTTGCCAATATTACTGGTATTATATCTTTACCGCTTTTTTACCCAAAAGCGCTCATCTCTTACCTTTTCCTCTGTTAAATACTTTGAAGGATTATCTGGAAACTGGAAAGCTCACTTGCACTGGCTAACTCTTTTATTACTTTTGGGAGGATTGACCTTACTGATTTTAGCACTTGCCCGACCGCAACTTAAATTGACTACTATTGAGCGAAATGCAGAAGGAATTGATATTGTGATGGTGCTGGATATGTCATCCTCAATGCGGGCAGAAGATTTGAAACCAAATCGCTTTGAAGCCGCTCGGGAAGTAGCCAAAGACTTTGTAGATAAACGACTGTCAGATCGAATCGGGCTTGTAACTTTTGCCATGAAAAGCTTTACTGTAGTACCACCTACATTGGATTACCGGCTTTTGAAGCAATTAATTGACGAAGTAGAAATGGGTGTGATTGAAGACGGAACAGCCATCGGGATGGGCATTGCAACAGCAATCAATCGACTTAAAGACAGTGAAACCCAGAGCAAAATTATTATCCTATTAACCGATGGTCAAAACAACGCCGGAGAAATCGATCCGGTTACAGCGGCAGACTTGGCAGTAACATACGGCATCAAAATCTATACAATTGGAGCAGGAACAAGAGGGACAGCTCCCTATCCGGTACAGGACCCGATCTTCGGTCGGCGCTACCAAAATATCCAGGTAAATATTGATGAAGAAATGCTTACCCGTGTTGCCGATCTAACAGGCGGACGGTATTATCGTGCCACTGATACCGACCAACTTATCGAGATCTACGAGGAAATCGATGAACTTGAAAAATCAAAAGTTGAAGAGATCATCTATACCGATTATGAGGACCAATACCCCTTCTACCTTGGATTTTCGATTTGCTTTCTGTTCTTGGGATTTGTAATCGACCGAATTTGGTTAAAAGGACTTACCCAATATTAATCATTGAAATTAGCTTTTTTGAAGTACTTGTAGTCGTATCTTTGACTACAAATTAATGATTGTGCTTCTTCCTTTTTCTTATGTCTATACCTGCTAGTAAAGCAAAAATTTTAGCGACCCCATCTCTTCAGGATTTATGTACATCCATCAAAAAAGAGAACTCTGTTTTCTTAAGAGGAAGTATTGGTTCATTCCTGGGATTTACCATCGAAGGACTACGAAAAGAGTTCCAAGACATCCTCATCATTACTGATACAGATGAAAACGAACGCTTTGTCAAGTCTGATTTGAGTCTGATCTCAAAATCAGAAATTATCCATTTTCCTTCTTCTAATCATAAAGCGTATGATACTGAGCAAATTGTGGATTCGGGCTTATTGGTTCAGCGATCTGAAGCTCTTCAGCGAATTCAGGCTTCCAAATCGAAGATTGTAGTTACATCGGCAGAAGCCATATTTGAAAAAGTAGCCCCTCCTTCTGTTTTAGATAATGTAAGTATCATCATTACTAAAGGAGATGATATTGATCCTGAGAAATTAAGGGAGCAATTGGTTGATCAAGGTTATAATCCGGTTCGCTTTGTAGATCAACCCGGAGAATTTGCCATACGAGGAGGTATTCTGGATGTATTTCCTTATTCGGGAGAATACCCTATCCGACTTGAGTTTTTTGGGAATGAAATTGATTCGATTCGTGAATTTGATGCCGATTCTCAGCGTTCAATTTCATTTCTAAATCAAGCCCGTATTGTTCCTGATTTATCCAACCTGCCGGACTCCGGGAAAGATTCCCTTCTCTCCTACTTTGATGAATCAACTCTGCTGGTGCTGAAAGATGAGGTGTTGATTAGTTCGCGTCTGGAAAAGCTCTTCGATCAAGCTTCCGAAAAGTATCAGATAGAAGATAGCCCGGAACTAAAAGAACCCGATCAATTATTTATTTCTCAAAATGCGTTTCATTCTGAGATTGAGAAATTTGAATGCAAACTCTTTTCCGGAGCGGCAACCTCAAAAGCAGCTTCTGTTAATACTTTTGAAGTGGACCTAAAACCTCAACCTGATTTTCATGGCAACTTCAAACTACTCAGAGAAAACATTACCAATCATTCCGAAAAAGGTATTGAAACGGTCATCCTCTGTGATAATGATGGTCAAAAAACTCGGTTTGAAGAACTTCTTGGAGAACCTCAACCTGATTTAAACTACCGACTGGTGGTAGAATCTTTGCATGAAGGTTTTATTTTCCAGGAAGCAAAGCTCGCACTTTACACCGATCATCAGATTTTCAATAGGTATCATCGCCCAAAAGTACGTAAAAGAAGATATTCGGGTGGGATTTCCTTCAAAGAGCTTCGGGATTTAAGTATTGGTGATTTTGTAGTCCATGTGGATTATGGGATCGGGAAATTTGCCGGGTTTAAGAAAATCCAGGTAAAGGAAAACGAACAAGAGGTGGTGGTACTCCGTTATCAGGAAGATTCTCTTCTTTATGTGAATGTTTCGAGCCTTCATAAGCTACAGAAGTATTCAGGGAAAGAAGGAACTGCACCACGGATAACGAGACTTGGCTCTGGTGAATGGGCACGAAAAAAGGCCCAGACCAGGAAAAAAGTAAAAGACATTGCCAGAGAGTTGATCCGGCTTTACGCTAAAAGGAAAATGCAAAAAGCCTATGCCTTCTCTCCCGATCAGAGCTGGCAAACGGAGTTAGAAGCTCGTTTCGAATACGAGGAAACACCTGATCAGGATCAGGCTATCAAAGCCGTAAAAAATGACATGGAAATCCCCCAACCTATGGATCGATTGGTTTGTGGGGATGTCGGTTTTGGAAAGACTGAAGTAGCCGTTAGAGCGGCTTTTAAAGCGGTAATGGATCACAAACAGGTAGGCGTTTTAGTTCCTACAACCATTCTTGCAGAACAACATGCCAAGACCTTTTTGAAGCGCATGAAGGAATTTCCTGTTCGAATAGAAGCTCTCTCCCGCTTCCGTACTAAAGCCGAACAAACAAAAGTAATTAAAGCATTAAATGATGGTGAGGTTGACATCGTAATCGGAACTCACAGACTACTTTCGAAGGATGTGAAGTTTAAAGATCTTGGTTTAATCGTAGTGGATGAAGAGCAGCGCTTCGGGGTAGCCGCTAAAGAAAAACTCAAGGAATTTCGAGCATCGGTAGATGTACTCACTCTAACCGCCACCCCTATTCCAAGAACGCTACAGTTTTCGTTGATGGGAGCCCGGGATTTAAGTGTGATCAACACTCCTCCTCCCAACCGGCAACCAGTTTACACCGAAATTCACAGTTTCAATGAAGAACTGATTCGGGATGCGATCCTTCAGGAAATGAGTCGGGGTGGGCAGGTGTTCTTCATTCATAACCGAGTGAAAAACATCGAAGAAACCGCCGATATGATTCGAAGGCTTGTTCCTGATGTCAGGGTAAGGTTTGGACATGGACAAATGTCGGGTTCTCAGCTTGAAAAGATCATAGGAGATTTCTACCAGCATAAATTTGATGTTCTTGTTTCCACTAATATTGTTGAAAACGGGATTGATATTGCTAATGCCAATACGATCATCATCAATAATGCGAACAATTTTGGGTTAGCAGAACTGCATCAGCTTCGTGGACGTGTAGGTCGTTCAAACCGAAAGGCATTCTGTTATCTCATTACTCCTCCCATTGAAACGTTAACTCCTGAAGCCCGGAAACGATTACTAGCTCTGGAAGAATTTTCTGATTTGGGATCGGGATTCAGCATCGCCATGCGCGACCTTGATATTCGTGGAGCAGGAGACATTTTGGGAGGAGAACAAAGTGGGTTCATCAATGATATTGGCTTTGATCTTTATACGAAGATCCTGAACGACGCGGTACGGGAACTCAAAGAAACCGAATTTTCGGACATGTTCGAAGGAGTTGAAGCTGAACTCGAGTTACCCGAAACAACCGTTGAATTTGATACCTCTGCTCTGCTACCAAATAATTACGTTCAGGATAATGTTGAGCGACTGAATTTATATCGTAAGCTTTCCCAGGCTAAAGATGAAGCTGAAATAGATGCCTGGAAAGAAGAGATCGAAGACCGCTTTGGCCCTGCTCCGAAAGAGGCTGAAATGCTGATCTTAGCAAGTAAAATCAAACTTTATGCTTCCCAGAATTTCTTTACAAAAGTTACAATCAGAGCCGGAAGAATGTGGTGCATGTGTCCTAAAACAGGAAGCGAACTCGGGAATCAATATTTCGAATCAAACCGATTTCAGAAAACACTCGATAGACTTGAAAAGCTAAAACCTGAATTATTTCAAGTTGTCCAGAAAAAGGAAGTCCTCCGATTTGTAATTCAGGAAATCCCGGATTACAAAACAGCCTATCTCTTTTTGAAAACCCTGGCGAGTTGAACTCTGTTTCTTTCGTTAATGCGAAGGATTGAAACCCTTGCTTGTTTAACAAACTAAACACCCTGTTGGAAATCACCTTGAGGATACCTCCAAAGGATATCAACGGATACCCAGCAAGGTTCTTCTTTTTCGCTCTGAATAGTATATTTCAATTTGCCATCCCGGACTTTGCCAAAGGCATTCCTTTGGAAGATCCGGGATCTGTGGGAAATAATACTTGGGTGCAATATCCTCCAAAAACAACGCCGTTATCTTCACAGATGCAGAAATAAATTCAGCATGACAACTACGAGGAAATATCTTACCTCAATTCCTTACTTTTAATCATGAATCTCTCTAAATACATCGAACTCATCAAAGCCGGAGAAGTGGTCGCATTTCCTACCGAAACGGTATATGGATTGGGAGCAGATGCCTGGAATCCATCAGCTATCCAAAAAATATTTAAGGTGAAAGGCCGCCCTTCTGACAATCCCTTGATTGTTCATATTTCTGATTTACAGCAAATAGAGAATTTTGCTTTGGACATTCCAGAGTCTACCCAGAAGCTTATGGATGCTTTCTGGCCTGGGCCGCTTTCTTTAATTCTAAAGAAGAAGCCCGAAGTGCTTGATGCTGTTACCGCTGGATTAGATACAGTAGCTATTCGGATGCCGAGTCACCCTTTAGCTCTTGAGTTTATTTTTAAAACCGGACCTCTGGTTGCGCCAAGTGCAAATACATCAGGGAAACCCAGTCCCACTAAAGCAGAACATGTGAAACAAGATTTTGGAGAATATTTTCCGGTAATTGATGGCGAAGCTACTAAAATCGGACTGGAATCTACCGTAATTGATCTGTCACAAGTCATCCCCTCTATCCTGAGACCCGGTAGCATCAGTAGAAAACAAATTGAAGAGGTTTTAGGTACTTTTGTTGAAGAAAGTTTTTTCCATCATACTGAAAAACCGCGTAGTCCCGGACAAAAATACTCGCATTACAAACCCAATGCAGACGTTCGTTGGTTGAAAGAAGACGAACAACCCAATGATCCCTTCTGTTTATATTTACTGATTTCAAATTCAGAGCAAGCTTCAAATATCATCAACTATAATGGAGACCTTAACAGACTAGCTGCTGAGTTGTACGATCGATTCAGGCAGGCTGATGTTGAGGGGTTTGGTTCTGTAGTAATTGAAATATTTGATGACCTGAATTCCCATATAGCACCTGTACTTTTGAATAGGATTCAAAAAGCGCTCCATTAATCGGAATTTGTTCTGTTTCTATTATTCCTTTTATTCATGAGATCTTAAATAGTTAAGAACCAGGCTTAATGGTCAAAATCACAAATAATAGATTCCTGCATTAATGTTTACCAAACTATTTATTCTTGCAATTTATGCTTCAGTGCTTGTTTTAATAGGAGTAGTTGCTTCCAGGAAAGTTAAAAGCCTCAGCGATTATTATATAGGAGGGAAAAATGTAGGGTTTTGGGCAGCAGCTTTTTCAGCACGGGCTACGGGCGAATCCGGCTGGCTACTATTGGGCTTGACAGGGATGGGAGCAATTGCCGGGGTTTCTGCTTATTGGGTGGTTTTAGGAGAAGTGCTTGGGGTAGCAATTTCATGGTTATTCATGGCTAAACCGTTTAAAAGACTAACAGATTCTTACAACTCTGTAACCATCCCGGATTTTTTTGAAAGTCGTTTCAAACCAGGTACTCATTTATTGAGAATCGTATCAGCTACAGCATTATCTGTTTTTGTGGTTATTTATGTAAGTGCACAAATAGATACTACAGGCAAAGCTTTTGAGTCACTGCTCGATATGAATTATTTTGTAGGAGCTTTGTTCGGCTTCTTCATTGTAGTGGCATATATCTTTTTTGGAGGGTTTCTGGCCTCTGTGTGGTCAGATTTTTTTCAAGGAATTATGATGTTCTCAGGTCTTGTTTTCCTTCCTTTAATTGCCTGGTTTATGATGGATAAAGGCAACGGGGTAATTCAAGGGCTTAGTGCTATCGATCCTGCACTTCTTAGCATTTGGGGTACAAGCGCCGACCCCTGGATCAATTTTTTCACCATTTTAGGCTTTGCCATGATTGGATTGGGATTTCTGGGCTCCCCACAAATTTATGTCCGCTTCATCGCCATAAAAAATGAAGCCGAAATCAACAAAGGAACGTGGGTAGCTATTGGATTTACTTTGCTCACAGATGCTGCCGCTGTTACCATTGGACTTCTTGGAAGATATCTGTTCACTCAAACCGGACAAAGCCCTGAAGCGGTACTTGGCGTTGGCGGAGAAGAAGTATTGATTGTGTTGGTTGAAAACCTGTTACCACTTACTGTAGTAGGCATTTATATAGCCATTGTACTTTCTGCAATAATGTCCACCATTGATTCTTTACTAATTGTAGCTTCCAGTGCCATCACAAGGGATTTTTACCAAAAAATATTTCACCCCGAAATAAAAGACGTCGAACTAACCGGACTTTCACGAATCGTAACCCTTGTAATGGCTTTGCTAGCGTTAGGGATTTCGTTTTCAGTAGCTGTGCTTTCTCCCGACCGGACTATTTTTTGGTTCGTTATATTTGGATGGTCGGGCATTGCTGCCACCTTTTGCCCGGCAATCATTCTTTCTCTTTTCTGGGATCAATATTCCGAAAAAGGAGCCATTGCCTCTATGATTACCGGCTTTGCGTGTGTGCCGATATTCAAATTCATTGTACAGGGAATAGATAGTATTGGAATCTATTTTGAAAAATTAGATGTGCTTGCTCCTTCCTTTCTTCTTTCGATGATAGCCGGTTGGATATTCACAAAAGCTTATCCCGGAAAAGAAGCTCTCAAACTTTGAGCTCGAAGACTTCATGCTAATTTGTTCTATTACTTACTCAACTAAAATGAGAGTTTTAAATCATTCCTAAGTTAGCAGTTGTAATACTATGAGCACCGAAATAATAAAACTCTTTTGTGATTTTCACGCTCATTGGCATTTCACCTAGCTCTGAAGGTTCTCCTTCGGAACTAAAAGCTGAAGCTTCGAACCTTTCTAAAACGAAACCTTCTCTCTCTTTTCCCTGTACAGACTGAGAGTTTAAATAAGGAGGTGTTATGGGAATTTGGGCTGAATCTGCAAAAACACTGATGTTCAATAATTCTATGCTAAGAGGTAAAACTCTTTTCAAAACTATCGCTGAGAATTCCAGGTATAAAAAACTACCTACTTCTATAAATCCGAAAAATATGAATTTTGGATTGAATTTGGTTGACCGAAGAAAAAAACGAAGAACGCTGGTTTTCTTTTCAATCATCTATCCTTTTGCATTAATAATTTTCCTGCTTTGGCTGTATTCAACCTATATGGTTAGCTAATATTCTTGCTATTCCGGACGATTTTTTCGAAGTACAACATTCAGCTCTTCTAATTAATTGCTGATTCATTCTGCCGGAATTCCATAATCGGATTTTTTTCTGCACTTTATGCTTTAAGTTGCTCTACAGAAACCGCTTTCTATGGAATTGTCAATACTTAATTTCTTAATAGCTTTCGGAGCTTTACAGGCCCTATTCCTTTCTTTTATTGTTCTTAGTACAAACAAAAAAAGTAGATTCAGAAAGTTTTTTGCATTTTTTCTGATTATAGAAGGATTTGAATTACTGGAACGCTTTTTAGTAGAAACCGATCTGATTAGTTTTGTACCTCATCTATTGGGAATTAGCTACTCCCTAAGTTTCTTAAAGCCTCCGCTTATCTATTTCATTACCCTAAGTGTTACCGATAGTAAATTCCAATTTACAAAAACATCGTATCTACATTTTATACCTTTCTTAATCATACTTACTTTTAACATTCCTTTTTATTCTCTGGAGGCTACTGAAAAATTATTATCTGTACAGGCCTTTATGAAATACATTCCAAGCTACACGGACTTTAATTTCTACTTTAGCCTGGCAATGTTTGCATACATTGGTACTTATATTTTGATAAGTGTGAGGCTACTTCAGAAGTTCAAAAAATTTGTAAGGAACAACAGCCTTTCCAATTGGTTTTTCACCATTCTTGTTTTGTATTCAGGATTTCTATTCTTACATCTCATCTTTTTTATTCTACAGCCACTCTTAGAGGTAGGATTTGGGTTTATAAATCAAATTAGTTTACTAAGCATGAGCTTCATCATTCAATCCATTGCTTATAAGCTTATCAGCAAATCATCCATCCTCAGTAAGACACCTCCTGATATAAGCAATCTTGAAAGACGTTTAGAGATTGAACAATTAATTGCTCAAAAACTTGAAACGGATAAAGTGCACCTGGACGAATCATTAAATCTTGATTCTTTTGCCAGGCTTATCAAGCTATCCCCTACTGAGGTTTCAGAAATCATTAATCAAAAATTCGGTTGTTCATTCAAAAAAATGATAGCTAAATACAGGGTTAAGGAAGCAAAAAAAGTAATGGATCAAAATAAAAACACGAATATTAAGCTTATTGATATAGCGTACGATTCTGGCTTTAGTAATAAAGTATCCTTTTACCGTGCATTTAAGGAATATGAAGGACTTTCACCATCAGCCTATTTTGAGAAAATCAAAGATTTATAAAATATCACGGTTATAGGTTACATAAACGTTCTGTAACCGCTTAGTGATTCAGAATTATTATCCTTGGATAAATTTTCAACAAGAATTAATTCCAAGTACAATGAAATATAGTGGTTCAATTGAAATTAATAAGCCAAAAGAACTAGTGAGCCAGCTTTTTGCTGACCCCAATTTATTGCATGAATACCAGGATGGGTTCATTAGGAAAGAATTGGTAAAAGGAAAAGAAGGCGAGAATGGCGCTGTTTCTAAGATGTATTACAAGTATGGTAAACATGATATGATTTTGACAGAAACCGTTGTGTCAAATAATCTCCCTGACTCTTTTGAAGCTTTTTACCACCATAAACACATGGATAATATCTGGAAATGTAAGTTTGTATATTTGGGGATTAATAAAACCCGATACGAATATGAGTTCGAATATGTACGAATGAGCTTTATTCCAAAATTAATGAGCTTCCTGATTCCGGGTATGTACAGAAGGCAAGGTGAAAAATGGTTGCGCCAGTTTAAAGAATTCGTTGAAAAACAATAACGCTATGTGGGAAGAACGACTAAAACTTTATGATGAATTGATTTCCAAATGCTCAAGATTTGAGAGAAAGGGGAAAACCATGCCATACACTTCTGCAAATGGATACATGTTTTCCCTTCTTAACAAAGCAGGTGAAGTAGGGATAAGATTCTCTAAAGAAGCTCAGGAAAAATATATGGAAGAATGGGATACAACTTTATTCAAATCCTACAATTCAATAATGCATGGTTACGTATTAATTCCTGAAAATATGCTTACAGACCTGGATGATCTGTCGGTATATCTAGATGAAAGTTATGATTATGTAATGACATTAGAGCCTAAATGATGGTTTAAAGTATATTTCGAAAATTAGGTCAATCTCCAAATACACCAAAAGCTTGATCCGGTCTCATTGCCAGTACAGCTTCCACCATAATTGTGATGAGTTTCTCGACATCTTTCATGGAGCAGATTTCTACCGGTGAATGCATATAACGTAGCGGGAGTGAAATCAACGCACTTGGGATTCCTGTTTGTTGGTAAAAGATGGAATCGGTATCAGTTCCGGTTCTTACACTGGTTGCCTCATGCTGCACTTCTATCTTTGCTTTCTCACAAACTTCTTCCAAAAACTCAACTACTTTTGGATGATTCGCTCCTCCGTGCTGTAGAGTGGGCCCATCTCCCAGAGTAACCGTTCCATGTTGCTTCTGATCGATTCCCGGAGTATCAGTGGCGTGTGTTACATCTGTAACCAGTGCAACATCGGGCATAAAACGATAGCTCATCATTCTGGCTCCGAATCCCCCCACTTCTTCCTGAATGGAATTCAAAGCAATCACATTCACTTTAAGATTTTTCTTTTTCTTTGACAGCCTCTTCATCGCCTCTGCAATTATGTAACCTCCAATCCGATTATCAAGAGCCCGACCCGTCAAAATATCATCGTTCAGGAATTCTGAGTCTGAAGCATAAGTAATCGGATCTCCAACTTGAACTAACTTTAGCGCTTCTTCTTTACTATTTACTCCAATATCCACATAGATGTCTTTCCAGGCGGGTTCTTTACCTCCCCCGTTTTTGGTGGTTTGAAGATGGATTGCAGTGTTTCCGGTTACCCCAACTACACGCCCATTTTTATTATGAATATACACTTTCTTGGCGCGGGCAATGGTTGAATCACTTCCTCCTAATTTATTCACATACACAAATCCCTGATCGGTTATGTGCTGAACCACCATTCCGATTTCATCACAATGTGCTTCTAATAACACAGTAGCGACATCACCGCTTGTATTGATTTTGGCAGCACAAGAACCATAAGCGTCGGTAACCACTTCATCAGCAAATCCTTCCATATAATTCTTCCAAACCTGAACCCCGGCTTTTTCATACCCGGTTGGGCTTGGAGTTGTTAATAATTCCTCTAAAAATAGTGCTGACTTGTCGTTGTTCATGTAAATAGAACTGGGTTTAAATTTCGTGTGGAATATAGAGAAAAGACGACAGACGAACGACCTAAGAATCTATTGTCTTTGGCATTCGTTCTTCATCATATTAAACTTTGATTTTGCCTCATAGCTTCGCATTTTCTTCGAAAAACATCCGCATGTTCCGACCTTCTTACGACCCTGACCTTTTCTATCACTGGCATAAAGTACACACCCGTTTCCGGGATTTAGATCCTCTCAATCATGCTAATAATGCCGTTTTTAACACTTATTTTGAAGAGGCACGCATCGGTTTCACTTACAGTATTCCTGAACTGGTAGAGTCTTTGAATAACGGCTTTGCGTTTGTACTAGTGAAATCAACTATTGAATATTTAAAACCTATCACTTACCCGTCCGAGCTTTTGATTGGCTCAGGGATTTCAGAACTGGGTAATACCAGTGTGATTGCTACTCAGGCAATCTTTGATTCCAAAACAAAACAACTCCATAGCGTTGCTCAGGTAAAGGGTGTGTGGTATGACTCTAAAACCCGAAAACCAACCCGAGTCCCGGAAGTGAAGAACCTTGATAAAATACTTATTAACATCAATGAATAATGGATAAAAGCACCCGCTACAAAATATTTAATGATCCTATTCATGGCTTTATCACAGTACCTAAGGGAATCATTCTGCGCCTGATTGACCATCCTTATGTACAGCGGCTTCGCCGAATACGTCAACTTGGTCTTGGATACCTAGTTTTTCCGGCAGCTGAACATTCCCGTTTTTCTCATGCTATTGGAGCTCTTGAGCTTGGGCAAAGAGTGCTTAACAACCTGAGAGAAAAAGATACAACCATCAGTCAGAAAGAATATGAAGGTACTTTGATTGCATTATTGCTGCATGATGTGGGACATGGCCCTCTCTCCCATACTTTAGAACATTCTCTCATCAAAAACTTCAACCATGAGATGATGAGCCTTTCGATAATGAAAGAGCTCAATAAGCAATTTGAAGGAGCACTTGATACCGCTATTGAAATTTTCACAGATCAATATTCCAAAAAATTTCTACACCAACTTGTTTCCTCTCAATTGGATTTAGACCGCCTTGATTATCTTCGCCGTGATAGTTTTTTCACCGGCGTTTCTGAAGGAACTGTAGGAATTAATCGCATTTTGAAAACAATGCGGGTTTTTAAAGGAAATATTGTGATTGAGAAAAAAGGCATTTATGCTATCGAAAACTACATTATTGCCCGCAGATTGATGTATATGCAAGTATATTTGCATAAAACGGTACTAAGTGCGGATGCTTTAATCAGAAGAATATTCAAGCGGGTATCCTTTCTTATTGGAGCAGGAAAAGAGCTGGAATTTGCATCAGAAAATCTTGCTTATTTCTTCAATAAGCAGCCATCAGCAAAGAAACAAATCACCAAGAAAACGATTGATTTGTATGCTTCGATGGATGATTACGATGTGTATCAAAATATCAAAAAGTGGCAGGTAAGTAATGATAAAATATTAGCCGACTTAAGCCACCGTTTTCTTAACCGTTCATTGTTCAGAACTACATTCCTGGATAAAGCTCCCGATGAAAAATTCAGAAATGATCTTGTAAAAAAGACTATAAAAGCACTAAAGAAAAAAGGGATAAAAGCTGACGAGCATGATGCAGAATATTACCTGAGTTTCGAACGGAATTTGACTGAGGCATATAAGTATAAGAACGAAAGTATCTGGATTTTGGATGATGAGGAAGCCGTCGAGTTTTCAAAGGCTGCAGATACAAAGAATATTATGGCGCTCGCAGAACCTGTAGTTAAGTACTTCTGTGTTCACCTTAAAGAGATCACGCCTTAATTTTATCTGAATCCTGTAGAAGCTTTACAACTTTTGTTACAAAGAGATAGTCGTAATCCTTAGCAGCGTTTACCAAGAAGTCAAAATCAGGATTAGCTTTATACTGAGCACACTCTTCGACATCAGGAAGCTTTGAAATACTATCTAAATCCTGCATTTCGAGAGTCGATACAATCTTCTCCCTACAGTGATCATCCATGGACGCAATAAAAAGAGCTACACTCTCTGGTCCTGATTGATTCGATGAATTTGCAGTAGTTTTTTCTGACGAAGATTCTGTTGTTTCCACTTTTCCTACAAAATTGTTAATTGTCGAAATAAGATGATCAGTCTTAAATGGCTTTAGAATATATTCTGAAAACCCTTGTTCCATAAGTTCATTCCGATCACCTTTAAACCCCCCTGCTGTAACAGCAATAATAGGAATATCAGCGAATCGCCCTCCTGATGCACGAATGGTAAGCATTGCTTCAAGACCATCCATTACGGGCATATTTATGTCCATAAGAATGCAATCAGGATTAAAATTTTCAAGCACATCTAATGCTTCCTGACCATTTTCGACCTCTTTAAACTCGAAACCGTTTTCTTTTAAAATAAGCCTGGTAATTGTTCGATTTGGCTCAAGGTCATCCACAATAAGCACTTTAATTCGACCTTCTTTAGTTGAATCTACATTTATGGAGTCAATTTCTAAACCTTCCTTAACAATCGAAGTTTTTTGCTCAGATATTTGCACAGGTACTGAGACACTAACAATGGTTCCTTTACCCATTTTACTTTTAATGCTGATCTCACCTCCTAAAAACTCAACCAACCGTTGACAAAGTGTAAGCCCAAGCCCTGTACCATCATTTTTCATACTATCAAGCTGCCAGAAAGGCTCAAATACTTGTTCAAGGGTTTCTTTAGAAATACCTATCCCCGTATCCTTAACCTCAATCTGTAAAAAATACTGATCACCCTTTTTCTGTACTCCATACGATAAGCCCACTGTCCCTTCTTTTGTAAACTTAATTGCATTCGTAAGTAAATTTTTAATTATTGATGTGATTTTATCTAAATCAACCTCAATGATATCTGGAGCATCACCATCTACTTTAAAATGAAAGTTCAATGCCTGGGATTTGGCTTTCTTAGCAAATTTGTCTGACAGCTCTTTCATAAATGGAGCAAGTGCCACTAATTCTTCGTCCAATTTTGAACGGTCAGATTCTAAGGTTGATAATTCAAGAATATCGGTAACCATCCCCAACAATTGTTCTCCTGCTGAAGAGATAGTTTTAATATGTTCTTTTTCAATTCCTTTAAGAGCATCACTTTGTCCTAAGATTTGAGTATAACCAAGAATTGCATTTAAAGGAGTCCTAAACTCGTGCGACATACTTGCAATAAATCCCGTCTTTGTTTTACTGGTGGCTTCAGCAATCTCTTTGGCTCTTTTTAGATGATCCTCTGTCTCTTTCGCACTTGTAATATCTCTGGTTACCGACTGAAAGCCTTTAATTTCTTCATTATACTTAATAAAACTAACGGATTGCCCTAACCATTTCTCTTCTCCGGATTTAGTTTTTACCCGAAATTCTAAATAAGTATTGGATTTCTTTCTTTTAAGTTGGTCCTCGTAAAACTCGACTACCTTCGGATAATCTTCTTCGATGACCAGATCTCTGAAATTCAACGATAAAAATTCCGGCTCTGAATACCCAAGAGTCTCTTTTACGATAGAATTCACAAAATTGAAATTACCTTTTAAATCCGTTTTAAAAATAATATCGTTTGCAGATTCTACAAGTTGTTTATACTCGCTCTGTGTATCGGAAAGGCGATCTTCCACCATCTTTTTATCTGATACATCTGAAGCTTCGGTGAGTATATAAGTAACATCAGACTTCTGTAACGAAAGTGTTCTTTTTTGAAACTGAAACCATTCTTCTTTTCCATCTCGCAAGAAAGTGTTTTTATAAACAATGGAAGAAGACCTTCTTTCAGAAATATCATCATTATGCTTTAGAAAGGCATCTTTCAGGCTTTGCTCAACAGGTAAATCGTTTAATTTCTTTCCTCTGTATTTCCTTGCAGGGAGACCAATTAAGTCTTCAAATTTTTTGTTCGCGAAGATTATTTTTGATTCAAAATCGAAAAATACAATGTACTGATCCTGTTCATGCACTAATGAATTCAATAAAAATGAATTCATCTTTTTGTTAGCTCTTCTGAGAAAAATCAGATAAGTAGCAAAAAAAGTAATTACAATTACCAGACCTAAGATGATGAGGTTTTCTGGTGTTAAATCGAAGGATGATATGATATTAGTCCCGTCTACTTGCATACTCTATTAACAAAGTATTATAAGTACATAACAAAACGATTTAGATTAATCTTTCCTAATTAGAAAGCATCTACATGGTCGACAAATAGTCTACAAAAGCCAGTTCTTCTCTTTCATCTCTTGAAATCTCGTTCCATTTTTTTCCGATATCATTTCTGTACTCAGGAAAAAAAGTATCACCTTCATATTCTTCTTTAATTTCAGTGATTATCAATCTGTCTGCCATATCCAGAGTTTGGCGATATAAAACTCCCCCTCCAATAATGAAAACTTCTTCCTCATCAATTGCTTTCAGCGCAGATTCTAAGCTTTTGTATGTATCTACGTTATCATATTTTTTTGTAGTGGAAAGCACGATGTTTTTTCTTCCCGGAAGAGGAACTTCATTCAATTCCTCAAAAACCCCTCTTCCCATAATAATGGTATTACCCAAAGTCACATTTTTGAAATGTTTCAGGTCCTCAGAATAGCGCCACGGTAATCCGCCATTATTTCCAATTACCAGATTCGGGTCATGGGCTGCAACTAAGGTAAGGGTCATACCGCAACCTCGAAACGAATTACCGGGTCGGGATCGTAATTTTCGAGTACAAAGTCATCAAAGGTTAATTCGTCAACCGGCTTGTTTGCGATTTTAAGTGTGGGAAGTGGTTTTGGCTTTCTTTTAAGTTGCTCTTTCAATCCGTCTACGTGGTTTTCATAGATATGCGCATCAACTATGGTATGCGCAAAAACACCCGGTTCTAATCCAACTTCCTGAGCAATTGCCATTGTTAAAGCAGAGTAACACGCTAAATTGAATGGTATCCCAAGCGCGATATCTCCTGAACGTTGGGTAAGGTGACAATTCAGTCGTCCGTTCTGCACATTGAAAATGTACATTAGATGACACGGTGGTAAAGCCATTTCTCCCAGCAAACCGGGATGCCAGGTACTCACTACAATCCTTCTGCTATTGGGGTTTGTCTTCAGCATATCGATAGCACGTTGTACCTGATCGAACTCTTTTCTGACCCACATTTCTTTTTCAATCTTACCTGCCTGTCCCTCTAACTCTACAACTTCTTTTTTGAGATAAGGAAACCTTCTCCAAAGAACAGGATATATCGGGCCAACATGTCCTTCTTCATCTGCCCAGGCATCCCATATATGACAATCATTTTCATCCCTTAGCCAGCGAATATGATCTTCTCCTCGCAAATACCAAAGTAACTCTAATACAACTGATCTGAAGAATACTTTTTTTGTGGTGAGAAGAGGAAAGCCTTCTGCAAGATCAACCTTGTAATATTCAGCGAAATTTGAAATGGTGTCTGTGCCTGTTCGATTTTCTTTTCTTACCCCATGTTCAAGAACGTTTTTTACAAGATCGTGATATGCTTTCATAAGTGATTTGAGAGATTAGAGTAATATGTTACCTAGTAATAAGATTGCTATCGAAAAATAAATAATGATTCCGCTTACATCCACTATTGTTGCAACAAAAGGAGCCGAAGAAACAGCAGGATCCAGACCCAGCTTTGAAAGAATGAATGGAAGCATAGCTCCAATAAAATTTCCAAATAAAACAATGGTTAATAAACTTAGTGCTACCACCAAAGCCGTCATAACCATTTGGTATCCAAAGGGATTACCAGCAATTAGTTCCCAAGCAATTAGTGTCACAAATCCCAGTAATCCTATAAGACTTCCCAATGCCAATCCAGAAATAAACTCTCTGGAAAAAACTTTTTTCCAATCTTCTGCCTTGATGTCATCGGTGGCCAGTGCGCGAATCACGAGAGTTGCAGCCTGAGCTCCTGAGTTTCCACCACTGGAAATTATCAAAGGAACAAAGAAAGAGAGGAATACAACTTTGCTGAGCAGCTCTTCATATTGTCCCATTGTAAGTGCTGTCAGAATCTGCCCTACAAAGAGAACAATTAGCCAGCCAAGTCTTTTCTTTACCATAGAAAAAATGGAGGTCTGAGAATAGTAGTCGTCCAGAGCGTCCATAGCTGCCATCTTCTGCATATCCTCTGTAGTCTCTTCCTCAGCTACATCAATTACATCATCTACCGTCACTATTCCAACTAAAATTCCGTCCGAATCTACTACTGGAAGAGCCACACGATCGTATTTGGCGAACATTTTAACCGCTTCTTCCTGGTCATCAAAAGCACTTAAAGCATTAAATGAATCATCCATGATACTTGAGATCGTATCTTTAGGCTCGGCTACAATAATTTGAGTAATCCTGAGGTCATCGATGAGGTGCTCTTTATCATCTACCACATAAATAACATTAAGGGTCTCAGCAACCTCGGCATATTTCCGAATATGCTCCATGCTTCTGTCGATTGACCAATCAGACTTTACCCGCACATAGCGCGGAGTCATCAAACGACCAACACTATCTTCTGGATAACCGAGTAATTTCTTGATCTGTTTCTGATCTTCCGGTTTCATGGAATTCATCACACTTTGAGTGAGATGACCTGGTAGTTCCTCCATAAGTGCAACCTGTTCATCCGGCTCCAGATTGCTCATAACATCAGAGAGTTGCTGCTTGTTGAAAAGTTCCAGCAATTCCACCCCTTTTGCTGATGGAAGTTCTGCAAAAACATCAGCCGCTACTGGCTTTTTTAGAAGTCGAAAAACAACAACGGCTACACTTCCGTCGAGCTCTACCAAAAGTTCTGCAATATCAGCAGCAGGCACATCCGAGAGAACTTCTTTTAATCCAACCCAGTCTTTGGCCTCGATAAGTTCCTGAAATTCCGGTTTAATGAGCTGAACAAGCATTTTTATAAGACCTTATTTGATGAAGAGACAATACTACAACGACGGGCTAAGAATCGGGGTTAATCACTCAAAAAACAAGTGTACCCTTCAGAAGTTTAAGCCAAATTTAATGCCTGAAGTGCAGCCTCGGCAGCTAGTTGTTCCGCTTTCTTTTTACTTTTACCAATACCTGTGCCCAATTCATCTTCACCAATAAGAACAGTTACCTCAAAAGTACGGTTGTGCCCGGGTCCTGACTCATTAATGGTTTTGTAACTGGGAAGTGGTAACCGTTGAGCCTGAGTGTATTCCAGAAGTGCGCTTTTGTAATTATCTACGGTATGAATAAGCTCTTCAAAGTTTACAAACTTATCGAATACATACTCAACAAATTGAAATGCACTTGAATATCCTTTAGTGATATAAATTGCTGCAATAATAGATTCAAATACATCTGCCAGAATACTATTCGAAATTTTGGTATTTCCCGGGCGCTCACCCATTTCCATCAACTCGTTTAAGCCGAGTTCATTAGAAAAACCTGCCAGTGTCTCCCCTTTTACAAGTTTAGCCCTGATTTTAGTAAGAAAGCCCTCATCTTTCTTCGAATATTTATGGAACAAAATCTCTGCAGCAATTAAGTCTAATACAGCATCACCAAGAAATTCGAGACGTTCATAAGAATCATACTTGGCATATTGTTCCTGTGTGAGCATAGAACGATGTCTCAGGGCTCTTTGATATAATGAAGTGTCCTCAATTTTGAGCCCAATTATTTTCTCGAGCTGAATGATTCGATCATCACTGGGAACAGTATCCTTGCTTTTTCTAGCAAACAAAGACCTGATTGAAAATCCCATTTAATCTTCGAATTTCTTAAAGACTAAGGTGGAATTATGGCCGCCAAAGCCAAACGCATTATTAAGTGCGTATTTTACATTTTTCACAACAGGCTCGTTAGCAGTGTAGTCTAAATCACACTCAGGATCCTGATTCTCGAGATTGATAGTAGGCGGGATAGTACCATGATAAATAGCCAATAGTGCGGCTACAGATTCAATTGCGCCAGCAGCACCAAGAGTATGCCCATGCATAGACTTGGTTGAATTTAAATTCATTTTCTTGGCATGATCACCAAAAACTTTCTTAATCGAGTTTGTTTCAGCAACATCTCCTAAAGGTGTTGAAGTGCCATGCATGTTAATATGATCAACATCCTCTTTGTTAATCCCAGCTGCTTTAAGAGCATTATTCATAGCAAGCATTACACCTCCTCCATCTGGATCAGGTGCGGTAATGTGGTATGCATCCGCCGAATAGCCATATCCAGCCAATTCACCATAAATACGAGCCCCTCGTTTCTTGGCTGATTCCAGCTCCTCCAGAATAAATATCCCGGAGCCTTCACCAAGAACAAAGCCGTCTCGATCCATATCAAACGGTCGGGATGCGGCTTCAGGAGCATCGTTTCGTGTAGACATTGCTTTCATAGCGTTGAAGCCTGAAATACCAATTCTGGTAACCGGAGCTTCCGATCCACCGGTTACAGCCATATCCGACTGTCCGTAGCGAATCATATCATAAGCAATACCAATGTTATGAGAGCCTGTTGCACATGCTGAAACTGCACAAAAATTTGGGCCCCTGAATCCATACCGAATTGAAATCTGTCCGGCTACTAAGTCGGGAATCAACATCGGAATGAAGAAAGGAGAAACTCCTCTCGGGCCTCGCTCATGAAATGAAACAGATTGTTCGTAAAAGGTTTCCATCCCTCCTATACCTGTTCCAACAATAACTGCTACCCGATCTTTATCGATTTTCTCAAGATCCATTCCAGAATCTTCAACCGCTTCTTTGGTTGCCACCAGTGCATACTGGGCAACAAGATCCAGCCTCCGGGCATCTTTGTGCTCAAAGTGATCTTTGGGATTGTAATCGACAAGCTGGGCAGCAAATTGTGTTGCGAAATTGGTTGTATCGAAATGATCAACCGTACGGGCTCCGCTCTTACCAGACAAAAGTCCGTTCCAAAAAGCAGGAGCGCTCTCACCTATCGGGGTAAGAGCGCCAATACCCGTAATAACGACTCTGCGTTCACTCATAAGTGGAAAGAGTAGATATTAAGATAGTTTACCTGAAAGATAAGTTACAGCATCACCAACAGTAGCAATGTTTTCTGCATCTTCATCAGGAATGCTTAAATCAAATTCTTTTTCGAATTCCATGATCAATTCAACAGTATCTAAAGAATCAGCGCCAAGATCGTTAGTGAAATTAGCATCTCCAGTTACTTCAGATTCGTCAACGCCTAGCTTATCAACTATAATGGCTTTTACTTTTGATTCAACATCTTGTGACATAATTAGTCCTAATTATTTTAATGGTAGTTAGATTAAATTTAAACTTGTTTAACTTAAAAATTCATTTAGGTATCCGCAATAGCTACATGGCCATACCGCCATCAACGCGAATGGTCTCTCCGGTGATGTAACTACTCATATCTGAAGCCAGAAATGCAACAGCATTTGCTATCTCATCTGGATTACCTGCACGACCTAGCGGAGTGGCTTCTTTGATACCTTCGAGCACTTTTTCGTCCAAAGAACCCGTCATATCGGTAGTAATATAGCCCGGAGCAATTACATTCGCCCGGATGTTTCTGGAAGCAAGTTCCTTCGCATACGATTTGGTAAACCCAATAATTCCCGCCTTTGATGCAGAATAGTTACTTTGTCCTGCGTTCCCGGAAATACCTACTACAGAGCTGATATTGATAATTGATCCACCCCGATTTTTCATCATCGGGCGAGCAGAAGCCTTCGAATAGTTAAAAATACTTTTAAGGTTTGTGGTGATTACATCATCCCACTGTTCTTCGCTCATTCTCAGAATCAGATTGTCTTTAGCGATCCCTGCGTTATTCACGAGCACATCAATTTTATCCCAATCTGTAACGATTTCATTAATCACTTTTTCAGCTTCTCCAAAATCTACAGCATCGGCTTGAATCGCCTTTGCCTTTCTTCCTTTTGCTTCAATTTCGGCTTTTACTTCATTAGCTGCTTCGGCAGAGCGTGCGTATGTAATGGCTACATCTGCACCTAATTCAGCCAATTTGATAGCTATTGCTCTTCCTATTCCACGGCTACCTCCGGTAACCAAACATGTTTTTCCTTCGAGTGATAATCCCATAGTTCTTTTATTGATGTCCTGAAGTTTCTGCTTTACGGTCTGTTCGTTTTACCAATCCTTGTAATACTTTTCCGGGACCTACTTCAACAAAAGAAGTAGCTCCATCTTCCAGCATATTAAGAAGCGTTTGAGTCCAGCGAACAGGGTTTAATAATTGATCCAAAAGGTTTGATCTGATTTCTTCAGGATCAGTAGTTGGTTTTGCGGTATAGTTGCTGTAAATGGGGCAATCCGGGGTGCTGATCTCTAAATTCTCTAGCTGCTCCCGTAGCCCGTCTAAGGCTGGCTGCATTAATGATGAATGAAAGGCCCCGCTTACCGGGAGCATCATTGCCATTCTTGCCCCTTCTTCTTTGGCTAACTCAACGGCTTTTTCCACAGCTTCTATGTACCCGGAAATAACTAATTGTCCCGGACAGTTATAGTTTGCTGCAATTACCTCTTTACCTGTTGCCTGGGTAGCTTCCTCGCATACTTTTTCTACTGCCTCATCTGCCATTCCAATAATAGCGGCCATTGTTCCCGGGTTTTGAGCCCCTGCCTGTTGCATCAACTCTCCCCTTCTCCGAACAATTCTCAGAGCATCTTCAAAGCTTACTGCACCGCATGCAACAAGTGCTGAAAATTCTCCTAAACTATGACCTGCTACCATATCCGGATTTGCACCCAGCGTTTTAAATAAAGCTACTGAATGAAGAAAAATTGCAGGTTGTGTAAACTCTGTTTGTTTCAGTTTATCCTCAGGTCCATCAAACATGATCGATTTCAGGTCAATTCCTAAAATCTCATTTGCTTGATCTACATACTTAGTAAACTCGGAATTTGAATCATAATGATCCTTTCCCATTCCTATAAATTGAGATCCTTGTCCGGGAAAAAGATAGGCTGTGCTCATTTTATAAACTCCATTTTACGTAAACTGCTCCCCAGGTAAATCCACCACCAAAAGCTGCAAGAACAAGGTTATCGCCTTTAGATAATTGGTCTTTCCAATCATACAAACATAAAGGGATGGTAGCAGCTGTTGTATTCCCGTAACGGTCAATGTTGATCATCACTTTGTCTGAAGAAATCCCCATTCGGTTCGCGGTGGCATCAATAATTCTCAGGTTCGCCTGATGCGGCACTAGCCAGGCTACATCTTCAGGAGCAAGATCGTTCTTCTTCATAATCTCCAAAGAAACATCTGCCATTCCCATAGTCGCCTTTTTGAAAACAGCACGCCCATCCTGACGAATAGAATGCATTTTTGCATCAACCGTTTCATGGGATGCAGGGCGCAAACTTCCGCCCGCTGGTTGATAAAGCCCGCAATTTATATCACCTTCGGTGTGATGGATGCTGTCAATAATTCCCGTTTCATCATCTGAAGCTTCGAGCACGACCGCCCCAGCTCCATCACCAAAAAGTATACAGGTTGTTCTGTCTGTATAATCAAGAATGGATGACATTTTATCCGCACCGATGACTAATACTTTTTTAGCAGTTCTTCCCTGTATAAAAGAAGCTCCGGTTGTAAGAGCATAAATAAACCCTGAGCATGCAGCCGAAATATCAAAAGCAAAAGCGTTTTTAGCCCCCAATTTTTCCTGCACTAAACATGCTGTTGCAGGGAAAATATAATCGGGAGTAACAGTAGCCACAATAATTACATCAATTTCTTCTGCAGATACCCCAGCTGATTGCAATGCTTCTTCCGCAGCCTTTGTGGCCATGTATGAAGTCGCTTTATCCGGGTCTTTCAGAATCCTGCGTTCAGAAATACCTGTTCGGGTTCTGATCCATTCGTCATTGGTTTCTACCAGTTTTTCAAGATCAAAGTTTGTCATTCGATCTTCAGGCAGAAAATGTCCTATTGCAGAAATTTTTGCTTTTTGTACTTCCATTTGAGATTTAAATCAATTTAGAGATGCGACAATTTTGCCATTAACATCATTCTGTACACAATTAATAGCACTTTTAATCATATTTTTGATTGCGAGCGCGCTGCTTCCTCCATGTCCAACTATACTTACTCCGTTTACCCCAAGGAAAGGAATTCCTCCAACATTTTCATAGTTGAATGGACTTAATGAAGTTCTAAGCACCTTTTGCGCTGCAAAAAGATATAATTTTGAAACAATACCTTTCTTTGCCGAAGCTTTAACCATTTGTTTTAGCGCTGAAGGTATAGATTCCCCAAATTTGAGGAGGATATTTCCGACAACTCCATCGGTTACAAATACATCAGCCTTGGCTGGAAAAATGTCCCTACCTTCCACATTGCCAATAAAACCTTCCAATTGCGTGAGATGCTCATAGATTTCTTTCATCTCATCTGTGCCCTTTCCTTCCTCTTCACCCACATTCAACATTCCGACTTTTGGGTTTTCAATGCCCATTACCTGAGCGCAAAATACCTGACCCATTTTAGCAAATTGGTATGCATGTTCGGGTTTTAACTCCAGATTTGCTCCTGCGTCAACCAACAATCTAAATCCTTTTAGTGTTGGATAGTAAGAAGCGATGGTTGGGCGTGATACACCTTTCAACTTACCGAGAATGAAAGTGGAAGCAGCTAGTAAAGCGCCGGTATTTCCTGCACTTACAAAGGCATCGCACTTTCCTTCTTTATGTAAATTTATTCCGATGGTAATGGAAGAGTTTCGCTTGTTCTTTACTGCAGCTGAGGGCGAATCATGCATTTCGATAATTTCCGGAGCATGAACAATCTGCATCCTGCTTTTATCGTAAGTATGATTCGTCAGTTCTTTCTCCAAAAGTTCTTCCGGTCCCACAAGAATAATTTGGAGTGATGCGTCCTCATTAAGAGCTAAAATAGACCCCTCAATTGGATTTATTGGATAATAATCGCCACCGGCCGCATCTACTGCAACTATCATAAAGTCAGGTTTAGTTAGCTACGTTAACTACCTGTCTTCCTCTGTAATACCCGCAATCCGGGCATGCGTGGTGATATTTATGAAGCGATCCGCAGTTCGAGCATTTTGCGAGAGTAACATCAGAAATTGCGTGATGTGACCTTCTTTTATCTCTTCTGGCTTTTGAAGTTTTTCGTTTTGGATGTGCCATTAGTAATCCTGTGTATTATTTCTTTAAATCTTTCAATGCTTCCCATCTTGGATCAATGTTATCACCCTCTTCTTCATCATCAGCTTCTCCAAATTGTTCATTGAGAAACTCTGTAGGGTTACCATTTTCATCCAAAAAACGGGGATGTAATTTCTTTGCCGGCAAACTAACAAGAATTGTATCCAGTACATCTTGTTCTATGTCTATTTGTTTAGATGCAAAATCAATATTCCTGATAGAGCCATTTTCGTCGGCCGATTCTTCAATCTTTTCTTCTTTGAAAAGAATTTCATAATTCTGATGTACTTCATAATCAAAATTATCCAGAGATCGGTCGCATACAAGTTCAACAATTATATTAAACTTGAGCTTGGCAAGGATAAAATGAAGTGAACGATTGAACTCGATGTCGATGGTTCCCGATTGTAAAGAAACCTCTCCCAAATCAAGATCTTCAGCTGTTAGCTGAAGTGTTCTCTCACTTTTCCCTTCAGGAATTTCAAAGATCTTAAACTTAAACATATCACGTCTCCGTTACAGCCAACAAAGATAAGGATAATACGCTTGTAGTACAATCAATTAAACAAGCCGTAAAGACGCTGTTCAATTAATTCAATAACTTTTCCTAAATCCTCCGGATCGTTTACAAAATCCAGGTCATCGGTATCAATAATAAGCTTTTCGTGGGGATAACGATCTATCCAATCTTCATACAAACGATTCAGGCGTTCGAGATAATCAATGCGGATCGTGTTCTCATAATCTCTTCCCCTTTGCTGTATTTGCTTAACTAAAGTAGGTACCTGAGCGCGAAGATAGATCAATAAATCCGGTGGTCGAAGATAGTGACTCATTTCATGAAAGAGCGCTTCATAGTTAGCAAAGTCTCTGTCGCTCATCAGATTCATTTCATGAAGGTTCTTCGCAAAAATCTCCACATCTTCATAAATTGTTCTATCCTGAATTAAGCTGATTTCCTGCTTCAACATTTCTTTCTGATGACGGAACCTACTCGAAAGAAAATATATCTGGAGATTGAAACTCCAGCGGAGCATATCTTCATAAAAATCGGCGAGGTATGGATTGTCCTCTACAGATTCGTAAAACGCTTCCCAGTTAAAATGCTTAGACAGAAGTCCGGTAAGAGACGACTTTCCCGCCCCGATATTACCCGCTACTGCAATGTATTTAGATTTACTTTGATTATTCAAAATATAGGCTATCCTTCTTTTCCTAACAGACGATACATCGCCTTTTTATAATCTTCAACTCCAGGTTGGTTAAATGGATTAACACCCAGACTATATACAAAAACTCCGGTCAATAATTCAAAGAAGTAAATCAATTCCCCAATATTTTCTGCATTCAGCGCATCAATAGTTATGTTTATAATCGGAACATCACCTTCCTGATGAGCTTCTGTTGTGCCAAGCCTTGCACTGGTATTTATTTCATGGAAAGATTTACCTGCCAGGTAATTGAGTTTATCACCATTCCCCTCAATTTCTGAAACTCTGAGTTTCGAGAAAGGCTTCTCAACTATGATAAAAGTTTCGATCACGCTACGCTGCCCCTGCTGAATAAATTGCCCCAAACTGTGCAGGTCGGTTGAGTATGCAGCGACTGCAGGAAAAATTCCTTTTCCTTCTTTACCTTCGCTTTCTCCAAGTAATTGCTGAATCCATGCACCCAAAGATTTAAGCTCCGGCTCAAAACAAGAAAACACATCAATAGTGTAGCCTTCTTCATGTAGTGCATTTCGTAATGCGGCATATTCCAAAATCTCTTCCGCATCTCCCTCGTATCTGTTATATGCTGAAACTGCACCGTAAAACAAGGTTTTGATATCAATTCCGGCAACAGCAATGGGCAGAAGTCCTACAGGTGTGAGCACAGAAAAACGTCCACCAACATCATCCGGAATAATGAATTTTTTATACTTTTTAGTCTCGATTTGAGGGTTGAGTATTCCCCCTTCTTTGCTGGTGGTACAGATGATACGTTTCACTACATCACCTGAATACATCTCTTCCATCACTTCCCTAATAGCCCTGAATGAAAGTGCCGTTTCTAAAGTTGACCCCGATTTTGATATAACATTGATGTAGACACTTTTCTGTGATCCATCTGCTTTAGGGGTTTTCAGATAATCGGTTAGCTCCTCAAGATATTTCCCACTCATGTGATGACCGGCATACAGAATTTCCGGACCATTGGATTTGAAATGAGGGCTTAGCGCATCAATAACAGCTTTTGCTCCGAGATAAGATCCGCCAATTCCGCATACGATAAAAATATCAGCCTCTTTTCGAATCTGGGCTGCCAGTTGAGCTATTTCTTCTAACTCTGCATCGTTGGGCTTCGCAAGAATATCTCTCCAGCCCAGCCATTCTGAACCAGGGCCTGTTTTAGTTTTCAGCTGCTCGAGACCTATATCAGCTTTGGTTCTTGATTTGATGTATACTTCGTCGTTCAAAAACGAACGTGCGATTCTTATATCACTTTTTATCATGTTATTTTTAACGTAGTAATTTTGCTAATTCGATGAGCGCGTAATCGAGGGTCTTTTTCTTAGATACCGCTACTCTCATTGGGGTGATTTTGAGAGCGTTATTTACGATTCCAACCATCACTTCACTATGACCTTCCAACAACACCTTTACTGCAGAAGCACCTAACCTACTTGCTAAAACTCTGTCGTGTGCAGATGGTGCACCACCACGTTGAATATGACCAAGTATACAAACCTTCAAATCATACTGCTTAAAGTCATCTTTAATCTTCTCTGCAAGCTTTAGCGCCCCACCGGTTTCATCTCCCTCCGCTACTACCACCAAACTGCTACGCTTTTGTTCTTTAAGCATGTTTTTGAGCTGAGATTTTATATCATCTACATTAGTAAGTTCTTCAGGTAAAAGTGCCAACTCGGCACCGCATGCAATAGCTGTTTCGAGTGCAATAAAACCGGTATCTCTTCCCATTACTTCTACAAGAAACATTCGTTCATGAGCATCCGCGGTATCGCGGATCTTATCAATAGCATCGAGCGCAGTATTTAATGCAGTATCGTACCCAATAGTTTCATCAGTTCCGATAATGTCATTATCAATAGTGCCCGGTATGCCCACTACATTAATACCATGTTCACTGCTTAAATAATGAGAACCGGTGAAGGTACCGTCTCCACCAATCACAACAAGAGCGTTGATATTTCTTTCTTTGAGTTGTTTTGCTGCCTTAGCTCGGCCTTCTTTAGTTCGGAATTCCTTTGATCGGGCAGATTTTAAAATAGTTCCGCCACGTTGGATTATATTTGAAACTGAGTTAGAGTCCATTTTTTCGAACTCTCCTTCAATCAATCCCTGATAGCCGTGGTAAACGGCATACACTTCTATGTTATACGCCCAGGCCGAGCGTACCACGGCCCGAACAGCCGCGTTCATTCCCGGAGAATCTCCTCCGCTTGTTAATACTGCAATTGTCTTAATTTCAGACACTGGTTCAATCATGTGAGTAAGTACTGTGAGTTGAGTGAGAAATACCCTTAAATATTGTTATGATATTAACTAATTTAAAGGGCAGCCAAGTTTAAGAAAATTTGAACACTTTTGATGATTGATAGCGCAGAACTACAAAGAATTAATACAGAGTCGGTTACCCGGAAAACTCTGAAAGAGATTACTGCGCCTGTATCCTCTGATTTAAAGGAATTTAGAAGCTTTTTTAAGGATACCATTAAATCTGATGTGTTCCTCTTAGACCAAATCATTTCTTATTTGTTGAAACAAAAAGGGAAAGAATTGCGCCCTACTTTGGTTTTTATGAGCGCCAATTTGTTCGGAGGAATAACCGATCGAAGTCATATTGCTGCTACAATGATTGAACTTCTGCATACGGCAACACTCATACATGATGACGTGGTTGATGATGCAAATTCCCGACGTGGATTCGTTAGTATTAATAAAATATGGAAAAATAAAGCGGGTGTTTTGCTGGGTGATTATCTGCTTTCGAAGGGATTGCTGATTGCGTTGGAAAACGAAGAACACCATTTACTTAAAGTACAATCACGGGCAGTACAGAAAATGAGTGAAGGCGAGTTACGGCAACTTAAAACTGCCGGGCTGTTCAACATGACCGAGGAGCGTTATTTCCAAATTATTTCCGAAAAAACGGCCAGTCTGATTTCTACCTGTTGCGAGTGTGGTGCTGTATCTGCTACTGATGACCCAAAGATGCACAAGCTGCTTCGCGACATAGGGATGTGCATCGGGATAGCCTTCCAGATCCGGGATGATTTATTCGATTATGGGGTATATGATATCGGAAAGCCCACACGCAATGATATTCAGGAACGCAAAGTTACCCTTCCACTTATAAAAGCCATGCAGCATTCTTCCAAAAAAGAAGCTTCACATATACGGTCATTGATGAAGAAGCGTAAGAAATCAAACAAGAATGTAGAAGAGATTGTGAGTTTTGTACACAATAATGGCGGAATGGATTATGCCAGAAATGTAATGTACGATTATGCTAATGAAGCAATTTCCGGATTAGAAAAAATACCTTACTCCTCTCATATTCAGGATTTTGTAGATTTAATTCATTTCATCATCACCAGAAAAAAGTAATTGATGAGCGAGCAAGAACACCTGTTCATTTCCGATGTTCATCTGGGTGCGTTTTCTTCGGAAAAAGAGACCGAAGTTGCAGACAAATTAATCGCACTTATTGATTATGCCATCAAACAGAACGCAGGACTTTATATACTTGGGGATTTATTTGACTATTGGATGGAATACCCTGATTCCAAGTTTGTACCCGATTTAGGGAAGTCAGTTCTCGATAAGTTCGAAGAGTATAATAGATCCGTACAGCCTGCCATTTACGTAACGGGAAATCACGATAACTGGACTTTCGGGCACTTTATTGACCGGGGATTCGATGTGGAACCTAAATACAGAATTATCCCTGTAGGAAAGTATCAAACACTCATAATGCACGGTGATGGTCAGGTTGGTGACCGAAACGACTTCCTGCGCCCCGCATTTCATAAGCTTCTAAGAAATCCTTCTTTCACTCAGTACTACCAAAAGATATTCCCCCCTGAAATCGGAGTCGGTATTATGAAGAGCTTCTCGAATATTACCCGGAAAAAAAATCATAGCAACCCGGATCCGTTAAACAACCATGCTAAGAGCATTTTAACCTCTAACAAGGTAGACGTGGTGCTTTGTGGCCACGATCATCTTCCCCGAGTGGAAACTTTTTCAGGCGGCAGGTATATAAATCTTGGTGCATTTTTTAATGACAATACAATAGTCCGATATATTAATAGCGAGTTCCGGCTCGTTACATGGCGCGCAGATACTAAAGAATTTGTACCTTACAGCTCAAATAATTCTCAAGCATGAGTGATTCCAAAGAACCAATCGATCATCACAAGTATTTCAACGACCCGGAATACAGGAAAAAGATTCTCGCAGAAAGAGAAGGCTCTGAGAAGGAGCGAAAACCTCCATCAAAGAAAAAGAACAAAGATGGAAATATGGGTAAACGAATTGTAGCAGGAATTGGAGTTTGCTTACTAGTCATCACGCTTGGAATTTCGGTTTATGTTTATTTTTTATTCCAGGGGTTACCTTCCATAGAACAACTTGAAAATCCTGAGACCGCAATAGCTACTGAAGTTAGAAGTCGTGATGGAGCTGTTCTTGACAAATACTATACTGAAAACCGAACCTGGGTCCGATTCGATCAGATTTCACAACATGCTGTTGATGCTTTGGTTGCAACCGAAGACCATAGATTTTTCGATCACTGGGGAATGGATATGGTTAGAACGCTCGCTATCCCCTATCATATATTAAGAGGAAATCCTCAAGGTGGATCAACCTTGAGTCAACAATTGGCCAGGAACTTATACAAAGAGATTGGTCTGGCATTTTCTATCTCTAGAAAGTTTAAAGAAATGATTACTGCTGTTCAGATTGAACGAAATTACACTAAGCGGGAAATCATTGAGATGTATTTGAATACCGTTGAGTATCCTAATAGTGCTTTCGGAATTGAAGCTGCAGCTAGAACTCACTTCAACAAATCTGCTGCAGAATTAAATGTTTCTGAAGCAGCTACATTGGTTGGGTCTCTCAATGCGATTTACGCCTATAATCCAAGAATAAGGCCTGAAAGATCCAAACAGCGACGGGATATTGTTCTCTTATTGATGAATCGTAGAGGATTTATTGACACACAGACAACTGCAAATCTCCAAGCTGAACCCATTCAGTTGGATTATCAACCTCCATCTAAAGCAGGGCGTGTTAGCCGTTATTTTGGAGAGTATGTGAGGCAACGAGTTTCCGGTTGGGCAGAAGAAAACGGCTATGATCTGTTTACAGATGGACTAGTGATTTATACCACTATCGATTCCAGACTTCAGAAGCATGCTGAGCATGCCGTAAAAACTAAACTAGATTCTCTCCAAAAAATTTATGTGAACGAGTGGACTACTACCGGAAGTGGGATTTATATGGATAAGCTTTGGGAAGAATTCCCCTCTTTCAAAGACAGTTTTTTAGAAGAAACTGACGAATATAAAAATGGCTTTCAAAACTATAATACAACCATACGAAAAGTGGTTCTTGACAGCCTGAAAATGGATTCATTGTTTGTTGACTCTGTTTTGAAATCTAAAACGAGGCTCGAATCGGGCTTTGTTGCTATAGACCCTTCAAATGGTAACGTACTCGCATGGGTTGGTGGATCTAACTACGGAAATGTCCAGTTCGATCATGTGTATCAGTCCAGAAAGCAAGCCGGCTCTACCTTTAAGCCCTTTGTTTATTCGGTGGCTATTGATAACGGATTTAAACCTTACCATAAATTTTCCAAATACCCTACCAAGTATTATGACCGCGTTGGTAATGTTTGGGCTCCTAAAGATGAGACTGTTCCAAGTGGGCCGATTATGGTTCCTTTAAGACAAGCGCTGGCAAGAAGTTTAAATAATGTAACTGTTCGACTGCTTCCCGAAATAGCTGGTTATCCGGGAACCAATAAGCTTTGGGAGTTAGACCCTGCTGCCAGAAAGATTAAACAAATGGCTTCTAATCTTGGAATAGATATGAGTAATACTCCTGCTTATCCTTCTATTGCCTTAGGTACCCCGGAGGTAAGTTTACTTGAGATTACCAGTGCATACACCACGTTTGCTAATGCAGGAGTTCATATTGACCCGATTGCAATTACCCGGATCGAAGACAAAGAAGGGAATGTACTTGTTGAATATTATCCTGAGTACCAGCAGGAAGTAATAAGCCCTGAAACAGCTTATATAATGACCGATATGATGCGAGGAGTTATTCGTGGAGGTGATGGGTATCATGGAACCGGAGTTCGATTAAGAAACGTATACGGGGTTCGACAAGATATAGCAGGTAAAACAGGAACTACTCAGGATGCCGCTGATAACTGGTTTATGGCGATGACTCCCCATATTGTGATGGGTGCCTGGGTTGGTGGTTCTGATCGGAAAATTCGTTTTCCGGAAAATACTTACATAGGTCAGGGTGCGCGATTAGCATTACCAATAGTAGGTCAATTTATTAATTACGTTACTGATGATCCCGAAGCATACTGGGGATATGATGCATTCACTCCTCCTCCTGGCTTTGTCATGCCTGAAGATCCTGAGGAAACTCAAAATGAGTTACTTAGAGACAACAATCGTGGAAGGATTGGGTGGTAATATTTAACGACGATTATATTATTCGGGCAATATACAGCTGGAAGGTTGAGATAGAGAAGTTAGAAATGTTCATCGAAACTGTAAAAACAACTAATAAAATCCATGAAGAAGTTCTAGGCGCAAGAGGTAATTTCACAAGATAGCCCTAAGCCAACCACTCCTTTTTAGTGTCATTGCTTCTGCTTCATTTATAAAACTGACTTTTAATGCGTCCCATATTAGTCTAGACTGCCATCGAGATCAATAAATTTTGTATAAGAATAATTTAAAGTTCCTCTGTCACTTTTTTGACCAAGATTAAAAAACTCGAAACAAAGCTTTTGATACCGTTTGTACAAGATGTAAAAGTACGTACTTTTGGAAATACACTTCGCCTAATCAAACTATTGAGGGAGTATTAAACCTTTAGCTCATGAAATTTTTTTTTATCCTAATTTCATTTTTGATTTCATATTTCATTTTCTCTCAAAACAAAGGAGTTTCAGATCCGAATTATAGAGATGGAGAAGTTTATTTTAAATTTAAAGACAACGTGGAAATAAAATGGAAGAGAAATAAACATCAATCGATTAATCAGTTTAGCTTTCTAAATACGATTAAAGATAAATATGGAATCATCGAAGTTTTAACTCCATTTTCTTTTACGGAAAAAGAGATTCCTACTTTAGACAGGACTTTTAAAATTGTGTTCGAAAATTTCAACGAAACTGATGAATTAATTCAGGAATTGCTAAATAATGATAGAATTGAATTCGCAGAAAGAGTTGCAGTTGACTATAAATTTGATGTTCCAAATGATGAAAATCTGAGTGAGCAATGGTCATTAAATGTAATTGGGGCATTTGATGCCTGGGACATTGAAACAGGTTCAGACAATATAGATATCGCAATTGTTGATGACGCTTTTGATATTTGGCATGAAGATTTTTCAGGTCAAATTGAAGACATGTGGGATATTGCAAACGATGATGGAGATGTAGGTCCCGATGTTAATGAAGATACTCATGGAACTCGTGTTGCCGGAGTAAGTGGAGCAAAAACTGATAATGGGATTGGCATGGCAAGTATTGGGAGAAACATAGACTTAATCCTGGTTAAGCATACTACTGATGGGGAAATAACTCATGGATATGATGGGATTTTATGGGCTGCTGAAAATGGGGCAGAAATTATCAATTTAAGCTGGGGCGGAGCTTCATATAGCCAAGCCCGCCAAAATTTAATAAATGCCGTACATGAAAATTATAATGTTATTATTGTTGCAGCTGCTGGCAATGACAACACAAGTGAAGAGCAATATCCTGCCGCTTATAACAATGTGATAGCAGTAGCTGCAACGAAAGAAGATGACACAAGACCTGATGAAAACGATTGGGGAAGTGGAGATGGCTCTAATTTTGGTTTTTGGGTGGATATAGCAGCCCCGGGACATGGTATCTTTACAACCAGATTAAATGATGAGTACGGTAATTCAAATGGAACTTCATTTTCAAGTCCTATGGTAGCAGGTTTACTAGGGCTCATGTGGTCTGTTGATCCTACAATAGATAGAGGTACGGTGGTCAATTGTCTTTTAAATTCCGCTGATCCTATCAATTGGAGAGGAGGCTCTGGAAGAATTAATGCGCATCAAGCACTTTTATGTATTTCTAATGTTAGTAGCGCACAAGCAAATTTAGAATATAGTGACCAACTCATAAAAGACGGCCAAGGAAGCCTCATTGGAAATGACAATGGTTTAGTTGAGCCTGGCGAAGAAATTGAATTGGAAGTTGAACTTCATAATAGTGGAACTGGCGATGCTAGTAATGTAGTAGGAACATTATCTAGTACAGATCCTGACATAACCATTACCGACAACTTTCAAAGCTGGGGAGATATTAACGTTGGGTTTTACGAATGGGCTTCTGATTTCGATTTTAAGGTTTCAAATACTACTCCAGAAAAAGACGTTATTTTCACACTAGAATTAACATCAAATGAAGGAAGTTGGACAGAAAATTTCACGGTTCAAATTAATAGCCCTTCGGCAACAAGCGATCAAGAGGGGAAAATTATACGTGTTTTTCCTAATCCAACTGAGGATATATTATTTTTCAAACTAAGAGAGCCAGTTACATTTAATGAAATCGTAATATACAATGTTTTAGGGCAGGTAGTTTTGCGACAAAATCAAATCAATGCTAATTATGTTGACGTTTCTAATTTGACAACCGGTAGTTACTTTATAAGAATAGCTTTTGACAATGCTGAAGTCATAACCCATAAATTTATAAAACAATAACCGGTTACTGTTAATAACCGAGAGGGTATTTCTATTCCCTAACTAAAAGTACCCCCCCCAATCCGGCACCACTTTTCGGCTTCACTCCCCCTTCCTCCAAAACAAATCCCTGAACAACTATATCTTCTTTAAAATCTAAGCTTCCATACAGATCAATCTATTTTGTATGAGGGTAGTTGAATGCAAGATGCATAGCGGATATATGTGGTTGGACCGTAAATTAATAAGTCAAAATATCATCAAAACTTGGGGGGTGCGTTTTTGGGCGCTTCAGTTCAAGCTTATAGATAGCTTGCCCTAGTTTTGCCATAAAGGGAAAGGCAATTTCATCATATTCGTAGTTATTGTCATTAAAAATCTGATTGGCATTGGTATGAATAACTACACTTAAAAAGAACTCTATGCCTTTTTCTTCATCCATGATGTAGGCATTGTCTATAGTATAACCATAGGCTAAACCGATTTTGTTGAAGATCCGAATATTACCCGGCATTCTAACTCCGGGCTCTGAGCCGTAGATCACAAATTTTGCGTAAGAATCCCAGTATTGTGCCGTATCCTGATAGACTTCTATTTCTGATTCTCTTGGCAGGATGGAACTGTATTTAAGTACTAATTTTCGATCTTCTGGTCTTAAGTCAAAAGCCTTGGCAGGAAACTTCTCCGGAAAAATAAACGCCTTTATCATTTCGTGTTGTTCATCTAACGGAAAAAAATTCTTGGCAGTAAAATCGAAAGATTCGTTAATCAGCTCTCCCCCGGAATTGTACCCTACCCCCTTTTTAATAGGTGTTGGACTTTCATAATTCCCTGTACCGACTTTCATATCCTGCTCGTACAAAAGCTGATCTGCTTCATACAATCTGATTGGGTTTGTATGGGCGTTTTCTTCTTTTGAAAGAGCTATACTCAGTCGATGAAGAAGCCTTGTGTCGGTGTATCCTTTTTCCTGAAGATTTGCGTTTAGCTCATCCTGACCTATAAATTCATACAATCGGTTAAAGGCATCATTATCAGAGACCAACATTATTTTCTTTGAATAATGAGCTACAGAAGGTTCCAGATTGGGAGCAGTTGAATCAACTTTAACTTCTGATTGTCTGGAATATGAACTATCTATTTCCATCCTTGCATCCGCGGGAATATCAAGTTCATTCATTTTTTCCAGTGCAAGTAAAACCGCAGGGAATTTTACAGTACTCGCAGGGTAGAAATATTCTTCTTCATCTAATTTGTAGCTGAACGTTGTAAAAGTAGGCTGGTTTAAACTGTCTCTATCAATTTGAGTGTAAAGAATCTGAACTTCATGGTCAGGATTTGCGGCTACCGAGTTTAAATCCGGATCAGACTTTATTATATGAGCCAGAAGGTCTTGTGACTTCTTACATGAAATTAAGGCCCCAGCTAACATTAAGAACAGAATTGACTTGATAGAGATATTGATTTTTAAGAATTAAATTACAAAGCAAACCCTGAAGCAAGCTCAATTTTTCTTCAGAATTTTAGACTTCAATCAATAAGGATTATAGAGATTATGAAAGGAATATCAAATTTGTTTACTGATCACAATACAAAGAAACCTCTACATTTATAATCTAGATGCAATTATCAGAAATACAGTTAATCTGTCTCAAAATTATTACTTCTGTGTTACTCCTGATAAATATTTAACCAACGCATCTATCTGATCTTTGTCCAATATTTTTCCATAATCAGGCATTATCCCCTCGCGAAATCCATCGGCAATAGTCTGATCAGGGTATTGGATAGAGTTCTTTAAATATTCCTGAGATTCCCGATTTGCTATATCAAACAAATTAGGGCCTATGCTTTCTTTCCCTTCTTCCAGCGAATGACATCCAATACAACCTCTTGTTTCGAATAACATCTCTCCAAAGGCTATTGGGTTGTGTTCATCAACGGTCTGGAGTTTTTCACGAATATCGGCCACCAGAGTGAACTCGAAAACAATAAACAATGCGAAAACAGAAATTAGAATTAATATTGGTACTGCAAAAAAATATCTGATTGCGAGCTTAGTTTTATTTTCCATTATCGATTGATTTGGTTGTTAAATCGTGTATATCAATCGTAAAGAAATTCTTAAACCGTATTGTAGTGATTCATAAATCAGTAGAACTATTTTACACCTTTTGTTCGGGAGTAAAAAACGACTCATTATAAATCAAAAATTTATAAATCTAGTTGGGCGGATGATTAACACCTGTTTTTGAGTAGATTTATTCATGTTTTTATAACTATTAATTCGCGAATCAGTACTTATGATTCATATTAATTTCGGTTTTTTGATATTCACTAAAAGAAGGTCTGAGGATCTCGAATAGCGTATGACTTCTTATGAAATAATTTTACTAATAGGGATACTTGCAGTAAGTCATTCCATTTTTTTATGTTTTGTACTGCTTCGGTTAAGTAAAAAACTGGCCAACCTCTTGTTAGTATTTCTTCTATTCCTTCTGAGTATTCGAATAGGAACGTGTATTGGTGGGTTGCTATACCCCAGCCTTGAGTTTCTCAGTGCATATTTTGGAGCAATTACAATGAGTGCGATAGGCCCTTTATTCTACCTATACCAAACAAGTTTGTGGAATTCATCATACAAACCAACCGCCAGAGATTACTACCACTTTATTCCTTCTGTATTTACTTTAGGACTGTTCTATTTCGTGCATATTAACTTAGCGTTAGTTCTCTACATCATTTCATTAATAGTAATGACTATCTATGTGGTACTGGGAATTAAAAAATTCTTCGTTTCCAGCAAAACTGTTCAACCAGAAAATCACAAAAGAAAATGGGCTTTATATTTTAACTTGGGAATTGTTGTCTTATCAATAATCTTTATAAGTCAGCTTTTCTTTTTAGACCCTCATGCTTACATACTTGTTGTAGTAGGGTCAGCATTTATAAGCTATGCCTTATCTATTTGGTCAGTTAAATATGTCAGACTATTTATGCATGAGCCAAAGAAAAAAATCTACTCCAAAAAGAACGTAAAAGAACTTGGAGAAAAGATTGAGGAGGCATTAGAAACAGATGCTTTGTTTGCTGATCCTCAGTTAACCGTTTCTAAGCTTGCCAGGCACTTAAATACCCGATCATATCTTGTTTCCAGAGCTATTAATCAATACTACAAAAAAAGCTTTCCTGAAGTGTTAAATGAACTAAGAATCAAAAGAGCTGAACAACTTTTATCCGACCGGAATAAGAATCATTATACCATAGAAGCTATTGCTTATGAAAGTGGATTCAATACGCTTTCTGCATTTTATTCAGGCTTTAAAAAAGTAAACCTGAAAACTCCTTTACAGTTTAGAAAGCAATTCGTATCAGAAAAAAAGAAAACTTAAAACTCAGACCAATTATACCTTTTACACTGATGCTAAATTTGTTGGGAAACTTAAAAAGTATTCAAATAGTACCTTTAGTTTATTTTACAATGTGACCCTTTGTCCTCTTTTCGAAAAGTTGTTTGTTATAGGTTAAACAAAAATGATCCTTTTATGACCTATAATAAATCACCTTTATTAAAACTTATTTTCCTACTTTTATTTACTATTGGATTAGCATTTAATGCCAAAAGTTCGGACTTAAAGCTTTCTACACCAATACTTTATCTGGAAGGAGATTCGGCTTTTGCTGTTTTCAATGTTAGTTGGAAAAATGCATGGCATAATGATAAAAATTATGATGCTGTTTGGCTCTTTTTTAAATCTATACCAAGAGAGGGACAAGCTCATCATATTTCCATTTTACCTGATTCACATATTGAGATCACAACGTTTTCGGATCGTAATACTAAACTTAGTTTTGATGTAACCGAAGACTCAACCGGGCTTTTTATTTATCCTTCAGAAGAATTTCGAGGTAATATAAGTGCTACTTTAAAAATCTCATTAGAAAGAGATCAGTTTTACTCTATTCGCAATCGTGCTTCTTCATTTAGAGTTTTTGGCATTGAGATGGTAAATATTCCAAAAGGGAGTTTCGTACTTGGAGAACCAGGTGAAGATGCCCGTCAATTCGGAAGTTTTTATAATCCCACTTCTTCCTCGCTTCCCGAACTTTCTGAGGAAAAAACAGTTCTGGAAGTACGTGAAAATGGAAGTTTTTATTATCAAAATCATGAAGGCTACGAGGGAGATCAAACAGGAATAATCCCCGCTGATTTCCCTAAAGGGGTTTCTTCGTTTTACGTTATGAAATATGAGATAACTGAAAGCCAATACGTCTCTTTTTTAAATTCACTTAAAGGAGAAATGTTGTCTTCCAGGGATATAATTAATACTGAATATTATAATTATGACGGCGGCTCTATTACTCTTGAGGAAGGTAGATATAGTACCAAACACCCAAATAAACCTGCAATTTTATTAAGCTGGAAGGATATGATGGGCTTTGCCGATTGGGCTGCTCTTCGGCCAATGACTGAGTTTGAGTTCACAAAAGCAGCGCGGGGTAACCGGAAACCTATCTCCGGAGAGCTTCCCTGGGGAAACAGCAATAAATATGGAGTTCAAAGACTACCAGATACTACCGGAGAGCTGCACATGAATAATAGCTGGACAGAAGATATGCTTTCACAAAATACGCTCTCCCTATTTGGAGCTTCTTACTATTGGGTTATGGATCTATCCGGTAGCTTATGGGAAAGAATGGTAACTGTTGGGCATCCAAATGGTCGTACTTTTATTGGTACTCATGGAGACGGACTGCTTTCTGAAAAGGGAGAAGCCACCAACAAAGATTGGCCCTCAGGTGAGATTGATGCAGGCGGCGTTGGATTCAGGGGAGGAGGATTTTACGGATACACACGAGAATATCATGAGTATAATCCATTCAGCCCTATTGCTTACAGACCTTATGGTGCATGGCATGGTGTTGATCGTGGTAAAGCCTATGGCGGTCGGCTAGTCAGGACTGCGAATTAATTTTATGAATCAAAAAAAATTCCTGATATGTCTAAATTTTTATTCTTTGTGATCATTTTATGTCCGGCAGTTGCTTTAGCTCAACAAGTAGCCGACCCCAGCTTTAACCCTTCGATTCCGAATCCTGCTTACGAGGCTGGGCAAGGTCCGGTAATTTTTATTGATGAAGGACATTTTAATTTTCATACCAAGGAAGGTAGATACAAAGCATTCTCAACTCTTTTAGAAAGGGATGGATATAATGTAACATCGTATACGGGTGAATTTGAGCCTGATAGATTAGCTTTGGGAGAAATCCTTGTTATTTCTAATGCACTTAATGAACTGAATGTAACCGATTGGTTTTTGCCCAACCCCTCAGCATTTACTGAGACAGAAATTGAGACGCTCGAACAATGGGTAAACAAAGGAGGCAATCTCTTCCTTATCGCTGATCACATGCCTATGGCTGGTGCTGCAGAAGATCTGGCAAGCAGGTTCGGCTTCAAATTCACAAATGGATTTGTAATCAATTATGAAACCCAGGGAACTGGTTACTTTAACATTGAAGACGGTACACTTTTTGAAAACATCATTACTAATGGACGAAATCCTCAAGAAAAAGTCTCTCAGATTGCCACCTTTACTGGTCAGGCTTTCGATATACCGGAGGATGCCACCCCTATTCTTACCTTTGGTGAAAACTTTGTAAACCTTTTACCAGACACTGCCTGGGTATTTAATGATCAAACACCTAGAGAAGATGTTGACGGCATGTATCAGGGGGCCTATAAAGAGCACGGCAAAGGAAGAGTTGTAGTATTTGGTGAAGCAGCTATGTTTACTGCACAACTTTCGGGAGCCCAACAAAGAAAAGTAGGAATGAATAATGAAGTTGCACCTGAAAATTACCAACTTCTTTTAAATATAATCCACTGGTTAGATGGGATTATCTAGAAACATTGCTCTTCGTTGTATAAAAAACCGATGTATATCACATCGGTTTTTTAGTTTCTAACACTTGCCGAAGAAATGAATCAATTGGAAGGTGAATAACTTTGTCTGAAATTATTATCACCAAGCATAATATTCACTATTTGATATCAGATAAGTTTTCATGACATTGGTTTTTATGACAACTGCACTAAATTATTTTTTAAATGTATGCCATAAAACTTCCTCTTTCCTTTCTTCTCGCCTCTCTTTTTCTAGTTACACAGGTAAACGCTCAGGAAAATCCCCGGACTATTCAAATTGAGGATTTACTGAACATAAAAAGAGTTGGTTCTCCCGTCGCAAGTCCCGATGGCCAATGGATAGCTTATACTGTTTCAGAAACTGATTTAAATAAAGATAAATCAGAAACACGAATCTGGATGATTCCTTCAAAAGGTGGAGATGCAATTCCTATGACCGGAAAAGGATATTCTGCGAGTCAGCCTCAATGGAGTCCTGATAACAAATACCTTTCCTTTATCTCATCAAAAGGCGGAACATCTCAGGTTTGGACGTTAAACCGATTAGGAGGTGAAGCGATTCAATTGACAGATATTATTCAGGGAGTGAACAGTCATCTTTGGTCGCCTGATGGAAGCCGCTTACTCCTCTCCATCACTGATGCTAAGCCCGAAGAACTAACGAAGACTAAAGAAGACGATGATAAACCCAAGCCTTATGTAATTGACCGCCTTCAGTTTAAAAGAGACTACGCAGGATATCTGGACAGGTACCGAACCCATTTATACGTTTATACTCCCGGAGATTCTGCAGCTGTTCAAATAACCTCGGGTGACTTCGACGATTCAAGTCCGGTATGGAGCCCGGATGGCAAACAAATTGCATTTGTAAGTAACCGCACAGATGAACCCGATGGAAATACTAATTCCGATATTTGGATCGTATCCGCAGATAATACCAATAAAGGGAAAAACTTGATTCAGGTTACAACCAATCAGGGACCAGACCGATCTCCGGCCTGGAGTCCTGATGGGAAACATATTGCTCATATCTCAACCGTTGATCTTGGAGCAATTTGGTATGCGACCAATCACCTTGCTATTGTTCCTTCTGGTGGTGGAAATGCGACGCTATTGACTGAAAATATTGACCGTAATATGAGTAGCCCAACGTTTTATGAAAATGGAAATTCTATCTACTTCTTACTTGAGGAAAGTGGGACTACTATTCTTGCTTCCATATCACCAAATGGACGGAATTTTGAACGGGCCGTCCCGGGAGAACACAGCATATCGAGTTTCGAAATTATCAATTCTGGTTTTGCACTGTTGATGGAAAAAGTGAATCAACCCCGGGAGATTTTCACGTTTCAACAAAATAACTTAACAAAGCTCACTTCAGTGAATGATGAGCATCTTTCACAGTTGAAAAAACCTGACATGGAGAAAATCACTTTTAATAGTGCCGATGGTACAGAAATAGAAGGCTTTGTAGTAAAACCCCTCGACTTTGATCCATCAAAAACATACCCTACGATATTGTGGGCGCATGGTGGGCCGGTTAGTCAGTATGAATACTCTTTCCACTCCCCTTCTCAACTTTTCGCTGCAAATGGGTATGTAACCTTATTGATTAATCCAAGAGGTTCATCAGGTTATGGTCAGGCATTCTCAGAAATTCTTTTTGCTGATTGGGGAAATAAAGATTTTGAAGATGTGATGGCAGGAGTAGATTACTCGATCGAACAAGGCTGGTCAGATCCTGAGAGACTTGGAGTTGGCGGGTGGTCGTACGGTGGCATTCTGACTAATTATGTAATCACAAAATCAGATCGCTTTAAAGGAGCCATTTCAGGAGCAAGCGAAGCCCTTTACCGATCTAACTACGGTCATGACCATTACCAACTAACCTGGGAACTAGAGCTGGGTTTACCATGGGAAAATGCTGAGGCCTGGGAACGCATCTCTCCATTTAATGATGTAGCTGAAATCACGACCCCAACACTATGGATTGGTGGTGCTGATGACTGGAACGTACCTATCATCAATTCCGAACAAATGTATCAAGCCATGAAGCGCTTAGGCAGGACAACCCAACTTGTAGTTTATCCTGGTGAGCATCATGGAATTCGCAGACCTTCTTTCCAGAAAGATCGATATGAGCGATACTTAGATTGGTTTGATACCTATGTGAAGTAGTAAAAACTGCTTAAAACAAAAAAAGCCGATGCTTTCACATCGGCTTTTCAATTTCTAATCGCTAAGAAAGTACAAATTACTCTTCTACAACAGACTCTGCTAAAAGGGTGAGCTTGTTCTTAGCCACTTCTACAAAACCACCTGAGATATTATAATTCACATCTCCATCGGCTTTGCGAACTAACACAGTTCCTTCATCTAGGGCAGAGACAATTGGTGCGTGATTGGCTTTCACTTCAAAGCTTCCCATCGCTCCGGGCATTTGAACACCGGATACTTCTCCCTCAAAAAGAGAACCGTTTGGAGTTAATATTTGAGCTTGAAATGTACTCATTATGCCTCTTCTTCAGCTTCAGCAAGCATCTTCTCGCCTTTTTCGATGGCTTCATCAATGCTTCCAACCATATAGAATGAATTTTCCGGAAGGTGATCTAACTCGCCATCAAGAATCATCTTCACGCCTTTTACGGTATCATCAATCTTCACGTATTTACCAGAAGCGCCGGTAAACTGCTCTGCCACAAAGAATGGCTGAGAGAAGAAACGCTGCACACGGCGTGCACGGCTTACCACCAATTTATCTTCATCCGAGAGTTCATCCATACCAAGAATCGCAATGATATCCTGAAGATCTTTATAATTCTGTAGAAGAACAGTGGCACGACTCGCAGTATTGTAATGTTCCTCTCCCACTACTTTTGGATCAAGGATTCTTGAAGAAGAATCCAATGGATCTACTGCAGGATAAATACCAATCTGAGTTAATGCTCGTGAAAGTACAGTAGTTGCATCAAGGTGAGTAAACGTTGTTGCCGGAGCAGGATCTGTCAAGTCATCAGCAGGTACATAAACAGCCTGTACTGATGTGATAGATCCTTTCTGAGTAGAAGTAATACGCTCTTGCATAGCACCCATCTCCGTTGCCAATGTTGGCTGATATCCTACCGCTGAAGGCATACGCCCAAGAAGTGCAGATACCTCAGAACCAGCCTGAGTAAATCGGAAAATGTTATCTATAAACAATAGAATATCGCGGGATACTTCATCACGGAAATATTCCGCAACCGTCAATCCTGAAAGTGCTACACGCGCCCGGGCTCCCGGAGGCTCATTCATCTGACCGAATACCAGGGTCGCCTGAGACTCTTTCAATTTAGACTCGTCAACTTTAGAAAGATCCCACTCTCCGTTTTCCATCGACTCTTTAAACTCGTCACCGTAGTTGATTACACCGGATTCAATAAACTCACGTAGAAGGTCATTTCCTTCTCGAGTTCGTTCACCAACACCAGCAAATACAGAAAGTCCACCATGTTGCTTCGCAATGTTGTTAATTAATTCCTGAATCAATACAGTCTTACCTACTCCGGCACCACCGAAAAGACCGATTTTACCACCCTTAGCGTATGGGCAAAGAAGATCAACTACCTTGATACCTGTTTCCAACATTTCTGTTGAAGTGGCAAGCTGATCAAATGCAGGTGCTTCACGGTGAATAGGATAACTTCTTTTCCCTTCCGGTGCATTAATACCGTCAATCGCTTCGCCTACCACATTGAATAGTCGTCCACGGATATCCTCACCAACCGGCATTGCAATCGCTTGTCCGGTATCAACTACTTCCATACCGCGAACTAATCCATCGGTAGAATCCATTGCAATAGTTCTTACCCTATCTTCCCCAAGGTGTTGGGCGACTTCAAGATAAAGATTAGACCCATCGGTTGGGTTTTTAATAGTTAGGGCGTTAAGAATAGATGGGGTTGTTCCTTCGGAAAAATCAACATCAACAACAGGTCCGATTACCTGGGCAACTGTTCCTTTATTCATGTGCGAACTGCGATTTATTTAAAATTTTGTGTCAAAACGTTTTGAGAAATTTGCACTCCTGCAAAGGCTGATAAAGATAGGGAGATGTGTGAAGAGAGGCAATTCGGAATTCAATATTTTGGCTTCACATTTTTATGTGATTATCGAAGACTGAATGAATCACTATTCTGAAAAGAAAAACCATGTATCGCTTACTTTTACTTTTCCCTATTCTTTCCATTTCATGTGTAGTTCCCGCTCCTATTTCTCAGGTTACTCCAAGTGAAGAAACCCAGTTCTTTTGGACTAACGGGCGTGAGGTACTCACTCAATTTAAAGACAGTATCTCTGTTGAACTATCGTATTACGATAAACAGGAAGAACTTTTTATTTACGATGTAACTATTACCAACATGAAAGACAGGGCAATAACTGTGGATCCTACCCAATTTTACTATCTCCCTGTTTCTGAAAAGGGAGATACACTACAAACTGTTACTGCAATAAATCCGGAGAACAAAATACTCGAACAACAAATAAAGATTTCCAAACTTGATGCACAAAGAAAGAGAGAACTTAATCAGTTATTAATTTTCGGGTCACTCGAACTTATAGATGATATAACCAATAACAGTGAACCAGACGAATATCCGAATTCTGTTGATATTTACAACTACGAAGTAGCCGAGATCGATTACCAATCACTTAATACGTTCGAGCAAAAAGCATATTGGGAAAATCAGTCATTAAGAAAAACCACCCTTTTCGCTGAATACTATACCTCTGGTCAAATTTACCTTCGCTACAAAAAAGACATTACAAAAATTGGGCTCTTCTTCACTTTTGAGGATACTGTTTTCGAATTTTGGTTTAATCACTCTTTGATTACTCATCGAGAGTTCTAACGATACGAGAACAGCTCTTCACATAATCTTCACATAATCTTGTTTTCTTCGCGGTTTTTGAAATTTCGACTGAATACTATTCGCAATAATGCCGTTTGTCGCTTATATCCCAATTTCTACCACCCTTTTTTGTATTTATTTTTTCTATGTGATTTACAGTCACTGGCGACAAAAACCAGACGCTCTCTACCTTCTCTGGTGGACGCTCGGCGTAGTGTTTTATGGGATTGGCACCCTGGTTGAAAGTATCCACACTATATACGGATGGAGCCCTTTAATATTCAAAGCCTGGTATATAGCCGGGGCATTTCTGGGAGGGGTTCCTTTGGCGCAAGGAACTATTTACCTTTTGATGAAGAAGAAAACGGCTAATACCATGACTAGTGTATTGATTGTAGTACTGATCATTTCAAGCATTCTTGTAATTCTTTCTCCGCTCGATAAATCCCTTGTTTCAGAGAAATTAAATGGAAATGTACTTGAGTGGACGTTCATTCGATATATTACCCCCTTCATTAACATCTACGCAGTTATTTTCTTAGTAGGTGGAGCCTTATACTCCGCATTTAAATACTACAAAACGGTGGAATTCAAAGGTCGTTTATGGGGGAATGTGTTAATTGCAGTCGGTGGAATTCTCCCGGGGATTGGAGGCACAGCAACCAAGATGGGCTATACCTACGTACTCTATGTTACAGAGCTGCTTGGAATTCTCTTAATCTTCTGGGGATATATGGTGATTAAGAATGATCAATCTCTTTCGGTGCATGAAAATCAGGTTGCTAAAACTGTGACGTTATAACATCCTCGTGCGGGTTTTAAGGATTTGTTTTATGTTGATGTTAAAGCTTAAACTAAAAACAAATCCAGGCTGTTATGTTCGCTCTTCTAATCTGTTTTTCACTACTTTTTAACTTTCAACTCGCTGATAAAGATACAACTGAACTTCCTTCAGAAATTGAATCCGTTACAGTTTTTCAGAACCAAGCACAGATTCAAAGGAAAATCGAATCTTCATTCCAATCAGGAACAACGGTTATTGTATTTACCGGGTTATCAGAAACTTTGTTAGACCGAAGTCTTCAGCTTAAAGGTAACGCTCCCTTTACTCTACTCTCGCTCACTACGAGATTTGATTTTACTGAGCAAGCAGTTTCTCAACCTGAACTGGAGAGGCTTAAAGCTCAACAAATGGAACTGCTTACACAGATTTCCCTAGAACAGGCAGAGCTGGAAGTAATTCAAAACGAGATAAGCATGCTTGGTTCTACTCAGGATATTATCAGGAACAACAAGCTCTCTACTGAGGAAATAAATAGTCTTCTCACTCTTTATCGTACCAAGCTTTCAGAGCTTTACCAAAAAAGGATTTCTCAAAATCAGGAACTTACTTATCTGAGAGCTGATCTTGAAAAAGTGTATCAACAAATCAATGACCTTGGACGAGTAGAACGTGATCGTTTTAAAGAAGTAGTTGCGGAAGTACAGCTTGATAGCCCTGCTGAAATGGAGTTCACTTTAGAATACCAGGTCTCTGAAGCTGGATGGATTCCTTCCTATGATGTACGGTCCGAAGACATCAACTCGCCTCTATCTATCACTTATAAAGCTAAAATTTTCCAAAATACCGGCGTTGATTGGAATAATATAAAGTTCACGATTAATTCAGGAGATCCAACTTCAAATGCTACCAAGCCAGAGCTTCAAACTAATTATGTAGGATTCTATTCTCCCAGCAGAAACGCCCGTTCTGCAATTATGCCTTCGAATGTTACTTCCAGAAGAACTAGTGAGGTCGGAATTATTCGGGGTATAATCAAAGATGATCAAACAGGTGAAGCCCTTCCTGGTGTAACCGTTTTTGTAGAAGGACTTGGTAGCGGAACTGCAACCGATCTTGAAGGATTTTTCCAAATTCCTCAAGTGAGAAATGGGAATCATAGTTTAAGGGTAAGCTCGATTGGTTATGCACCAGTCAGAATCCCTGTGCAAATTTCGAATAATGGACGATATCTGGAAATACCTTTAGAACAAGATGTTGCGAATCTTGATGAAGTTGTGGTAGTTGCTGAAGGACAACTTTCCGGGGTTGTTAATTCAATTAAAATGCGTGGAGACAGATCTTTACCAGCACCTAAAGAATTCGAACCACAAATCATCCAAAACCAGGAAGTCTCTAACCAAACCAGTTTCAGTTACGAGATTGCCATACCCTACTCTGTTCCTTCTGATGGAAAGTACCATACGGTTGACATCAAAAAAGAAAGTCCGGAGTCTGATTATACCTACAGTACAGCCCCAAAGCTTTCCGAATTTGCTTACCTGGTTGGAAGTCTCCCGGATTGGAATGACTTAAATCTAATAGAAGGCGAAGCTAATATTTACTTCGAAAACCGTTTTATTGGCACTACCTTTCTGAATCCGGTTTCTTCAAGCGATACACTTGATATTTCGTTGGGTAAGGACGAACAGATTGTTGTACAAAGAGAACAGTTGAAAGAGTTCTCATCTAAAAATTTCTTTCGTAACAGAACACGCGAAAATATTCAATTTGAAATTAGTGTGCGGAATTCGAAATCGCAGCCAATCACTATAAAAGTAGAAGATCAGATTCCAATTTCGACCAACGAAGAAATTAAAGTTTCAGTAAAAGAATTATCCGATGGAAAGCTGAACGATGAAACAGGCATCATTTCGTGGAACTTGACGATTAACCCGGGTGAGACAAAACGAGTTCGTTTTGGCTTTGAACTTGAGTACCCAAAAGGCAGGAGAATCGTTTACTAATATTCACATTCTAGCGGGAACCTCAACAAAGGCTTAGGGTTAGACTCATTTCTCTTACCCTTAACTAAACCCTAAGCCCTATGTCAAATCAAGAAGAGCTACCCAAAACACCTTTTGGTCAAAAACATGCTCTATTCATTAAATTATCGTTTATTTCAGCCATCACTTTAATCTTGTTGATCCCCTCGGCGATGATTAAAGGATTGATCACAGAGAGAAAACAAACCAAATCTGAAGCAGTAGCCGAAATCGGTGAAAAATGGGGAAAAGAACAAATCATTACTGGTCCGGTGTTAACCATTCCCTACAAAGATCATTTAGTTCTCAAAAACTCTGATACTGAACATGTTGAAATCATAGAACGGGTAAAACAGCTCCATATACTTCCGGAATCACTTTTTGTGAATAGTAAAATAATCCCTCAACGGCTTCATCGCGGAATCTTTGAAGTAGCTGTATATGACAGCCAAACTACGTTTGAAGGCAATTTTGCAAATTTCGATCCATTAACTCTTGATATTAATCCTGAAAACCTACTGCTTGACAAAGCCTTCCTAAGCATTGGCGTTTCTGATATGCGTGGTATTCAGAAACAGGTTCAGATCGCCTGGGATGAAAAAAGTATTTCTTTCCAATCCGGCACAGAAATTAGCAACCGGGAGCTTCTTGGCTCCGGCATTCATGCTCCTGTTGTTGTTTCTATGGATGGAAACACCATGAACACGTCTAAATTTCTGCTCAATCTTGAATTGAAAGGAAGCGATCATGTTTACTTCACTCCTGTTGGTAAAACAACACATATTCAAATGGCTTCCTCCTGGACTTCACCAAGCTTTTCTGGTGAATATCTCCCTGAAACAGAAGGAAAGATAATTAATGATGATGGATTCAAAGCCTCATGGAATATTATTGACCTGAACCGTGATTTCCCCCAGGCATGGACTAATCAAAAGCAAAACATCAAGGCTTCAGCCTTTGGCGTTAACCTTTTCATCCCGGCTGATAACTACCAGAGAAGTGAACGAAGTATTAAATATGCAATCCTTTTCATAGGGCTTACTTTCCTTGTTTTCTTCTTCGTTGAAATTATGAATAAAAGAGCCGTTCATCCTTTGCAATATATTTTAGTTGGGCTTGCTCTTTGCCTTTTTTACACCTTATTGCTTTCTATTTCAGAGCATAGTTCATTTAATTTTGCCTATATCCTTTCGGCGGGAATGACCTTGGCTTTGGTTGGAGGGTATACACGCGCAATCTTAAAAAACACACACTTTACCCTCTTACTTTCTGGTGTACTGGCTATGCTTTATGGCTTTATTTTTGTGGTAATTCAACTGGAAGACCTTGCCTTATTAACCGGAAGCCTCGGTCTTTTCTTAATTTTAGGGCTTGTAATGTACTTTTCAAGAAAAATTGACTGGTATAGCCTGAATGAAAAAATGGTAGCTTCTTATTCATGAAATGAAGCAAAAAATATTTTTTTTAATTAACATAACGCATCAACTAAGCTGATGCGTTATGTTTATCAAGAAATTCAGAACTTCCACCCTTCTTCTACTATGTAGTTTCCTCGTACTCTTTTCATGTTCTAAAACGTACAGAACCATTATAGTTGAAGAACGTCAACCTCTCCCCGACTCTGTTAAGGTCTACAACTTTTCTGCCGGAGATAACATCTATGGCTCCTATGATGTACTTGGATCTTTAAAAGTAAACACAAAGAGTTCGTACAGCTGTAATATGATTAAATTCAGAAATGAATCTGCTAATATTGCACGGAAACATGGTGGAAATGCCTTAATTCTGAAAGAAGTAGACTTGAATTATAATTCAAATATTCGGGACGTTTGTTATAGCTTTGAAAGTGATATCGTTTACCTCGATTTCTTTAAGGATTCTGTACTTTTTAGCGAATCAGTTTTAAAGGAAGAGTGGCAAAATAGATTCGATCCTCTTGAAGGCATCTATGAAAGTACTGGACCGATGATGCGAAATTTAACACTTGGGGTACGCAAAAATGAACAAGCGGGGTACTCTATACACTATCTGAAGGGAGCTTCGGGAGTTTATTCTGAATTATGGAATGAAGGAAGCTTAAAAGCGGAACTAACAGCCACAGGTTCCCCAAACAACTTTAAAGCCATCTGGTACGACGATAAACGCTCCTTTGATGAAGATTACCTGATATTATTTCAGGGTGGTTTTATGAATATTATACATAAAGATGGGAAAATCAGTCAATCTTTCATTAAAACCTACCCCACAGAAAACACACTAACGACAAGCTCTGGCACCGGTTTTGCGATTAGTAAAGAAGGCTACATCGCTACCAATAACCATGTAGTTGAAGGTGCCAATACAGTAGTTGTGAAAGGTATTGATGGTGACTTCACCAAAGAATATGAGGCCAGAGTTATTATTACTGATGAAAAAAATGATTTGGCAATTATAAAAATCGAAGACCTAAGCAATCAACTTCAGGACATCCCCTATTCTTTAAATAACGACTTATCTAATGTTGGAGAAGATGTTTTTGTATTAGGGTATCCTCTCAGAGCGACTATGGGAGACGAGATAAAACTCACAAGCGGATTGATAAGCTCAAGAACAGGTTATCAGGGTGATGTAACCCTGTACCAGGTTTCTGCTCCTACCCAGCCGGGGAATAGCGGAGGGCCAATGATTGACAATTCCGGGAATATTGTGGGTATTGTTTCAGCTAAACATGCCGGGGCCGAAAATGTAACCTATGCCATTAAAACCCGCTATCTTCTGAATTTGTTTGAGTTACTTCCAGAACAAACTGATTTTACTTATTCAAGTAGTAACTCTCTCAACTTTTCAGATCGAATATCCATGATTAGTAATTTTACCTATATAATAGAACGTAAATAAGGCTTTTTTTCGCAAGCATTAACTAGCAAATCCCCTACTAAAATTTTATCTTAATGGTTCGCGAGCCGATCTACCCCATCGGCTTGTTTTGTTGAACCGAACGAAGCCAAAGGTGATCAAAGTCACCTTTTTTTGTAGTTATAACCCAGAAATTTAAAATCCTGACTCCATTGGAAACTGAATTCTCAGAACGCTCAGCCAGTATTGATATACTCATTGAATTTGATCTCAATCAAAACCTAGATTTCTCCATCGCAGACGAACTGGAAACCCGTGAGAAAGCACAGGTTCGTGAATATGTCCAGAATATCTTCCGAAGAAGAAGCTACCTCGACTTCCTGATTGATCATTATTCCAGTATTGGAGTAGACGAGATGAAGGCAGAGCTGAAGAATATTCTTCGTCTTGGTATTTATGACATGCTGTTTATGGACAGTACCCCGGATTATGCAGCAATTAATGAAGCAGTTGAGATTGCTAAGTTCAAATTAGGTTCTAAAACCGGTGATTTGGTTAATGCGATTATGCGCAATCTTCAGAGGGATATTGAGAATCTTCCTAAACCAGCTTATAAAGACAGAACCAAGCTGGTTGCTGCTACTTTTTCTCACCCTGAATGGATGGTTGCCCGATGGAGTAAGCGTTTCGGAGAGCGTGAAGCTTTTAAATTGATGCAGGCTAATAACAGCCGTCCAAATTATTATGTTCGGGTAAACACACTACGTACTAAGCCTGAGAATTTCGTAAAACGCATGGATAAAATGGGCGTTGAGTTTGAAGAAAGTGACTGGCTTCCAAATTTCTACAAAGTAAACTCTGTTCAACCTTTTATTGAAAAAGGGCTACTTGCTAAAGGAGTTTGCCAGGTACAAGACATAGCAGCGGGACTAGCTCCATTTGTTCTTGATCCTCAGCCGGGTGAAAAAATTTATGATCTTTGTGCAGCTCCGGGCACAAAATCTATTATGATCTCAGACCTCACCGAAGGCAAAGCAGATATTCTTGCTGTTGATATTTCCGCAGACCGACTAGAAAAACTAGCAGAAAGCGCACTTAGTTTTAATGCAGAAAATATCAAAATACGTCGTGGAGATGTGCTTGAGTTGTCCCTCCCACTGGCTGATGCTGTTCTCCTGGATGCACCATGCACGGGAACCGGGGTATTAAGTAAAAGAGCCGACTTGCGCTGGAGACGGGATGAAGAAGGTCTTAAAAATGCCGTTAAACTTCAGGAAGAACTCCTGGAAGAGGCTGCTAATATGGTAAAACTTGGTGGCCGATTAGTTTACAGTACTTGCTCTATCGAGCCGGAAGAAAATATGGAGCAAGTAAACAAACTGATTGAGAAAATGGATGACAACTTCGAGTTGGAATCATTGGAAGACTATGTTCCAGAAGAAGTACTTGCTGAAGATGGAAAAGCATACCAAACATTCCCTCATGTACACGGCTGTGATGGACACTTTGGGGTACTTTTAAAAAGAGTAAAGTAAGGACTAAGGAACTGAGGCACAGAGTCTGATCTTTGCGCCTTTGTCTCTCTCTGTGCCTTCTCTGATTTAAGTTAAAAGCAAAGATTTAGATCCCTGAAAAGTTTTGAGTAAAGTATCACAAAATATTCCCTCCCAATACGATCCTTCTAAGGTTGAAGACAAATGGTATTCCTACTGGATGGAACACAATTATTTCCATTCAGAAGTAGATCATGATAAAGAACCATTTACCATTGTGATTCCTCCTCCCAATGTAACGGGAGTTTTACACATGGGGCACATGCTCAATAACACCATTCAGGATGTGCTGACCCGCCGTGCCAGAATGCAGGGTTACAACGCCTGCTGGGTTCCTGGGACAGATCATGCCTCTATTGCTACTGAAGCAAAAGTTGTTCGGAAACTTCGTGAAGAGGGTATCAAGAAAAGTGATTTAAGTAGGGATGAGTTTCTTGGTCATGCCTGGGAATGGACCCATAAACATGGTGGAATCATTCTTGAGCAACTAAAGAAATTAGGTGCCAGTTGTGACTGGGATCGTACTTCTTTTACAATGGATGAGAAGTATTCTGAAAGCGTAATCGATACCTTTATTGATCTCTATTCAAAAGGTAAGATTTATCGTGGTGAGCGAATGATCAACTGGGATCCAGCTGCGCTTACGGCTTTAAGTGATGAAGAAGTAATTCACAAAGAAGTAAATTCCAAACTCTACCACATTCGCTACCAAATTGTTGATTCGGATGATTTCGTAACTATTGCTACTACCCGACCGGAAACCATTCTCGGAGATACCGCGGTTTGTATCAACCCGAATGATGAGCGCTACACACATCTTCATGGAAAAAAAGTCATTGTTCCACTGATAAACCGTGAAGTTCCGATTATCCTCGATGATTATGTGGATATGGAATTTGGAACCGGATGCCTGAAAGTGACTCCAGCCCACGATGTAAATGATTACGAACTCGGACAAAAGCACAGCCTCGAAACCATCAACATGATGAATGCGAATGGTACGGTTAGTGAAGAAGGCGAGTTATATATAGGAATGGATCGCTTTGAGGTTCGAAAACAGATTACCAAAGATTTAGATGAAGCAGGTAATCTGGTCAAAACTGAAGATTATCAAAACAAAGTCGGATACTCTGAGCGTACCGATGTAGTGATCGAACCTCGTCTCTCCCTTCAATGGTGGGTGAGTATGAAAGAACTTGCTCAACCTGCTCTTGAAAACGTGATGAACGATAACATTCAGTTTCATCCGGCGAAGTTCAAGAATACCTATCGCCACTGGATGGAGAATGTGAAAGACTGGTGCATTAGTCGTCAGCTTTGGTGGGGACATCGAATCCCGGCTTACTATTATGGCGATGGCGACGAAGATTTTGTAGTGGCAAAAACCATTGAAGAAGCCATTGAACTGGCTCAGAAAAAATCAGGAAACTCTTCGCTAACACAATCTGATCTTAAGCAAGATGAGGATGTGCTTGATACCTGGTTCTCGAGTTGGTTATGGCCGATTTCTGTGTTTGATGGATTTTACTCTGAAGAAGAAGTGGATTACTACTACCCTACTAATGATCTCGTTACTGCTCCGGAAATCATGTTCTTCTGGGTAGCGAGAATGATTATTGCCGGGTATGAATATCGGGAAGAGCTTCCCTTTAAGAATGTGTACTACACCGGGATTGTAAGAGATAAACTCGGCCGCAAGATGAGTAAATCGCTTGGTAATTCCCCGGACCCTCTTGAATTGATTGCCGAGTATGGAGCCGATGGAGTTAGAATGGGCATGCTCTTCTCGACTCCGGCCGGAAACGATCTTCCTTTTGATCCATCCATTTGTGATCAGGGAAAAAAGTTTTCTAATAAAATCTGGAATGCTTTCCGCTTCCTTACTATGAATATGGAAGAAGGAGTGGAATACAAACCAACCACAGAAATTGATTCTGAAAATCTGGTCGATCGCTGGATGATGGCTCGAATACATCAAACAATTAAGGAAGTTGATGAGGACTTCAGGAAATACAAACTGAATGATGCATTAAAAAAAGTGTATTCTCTGATTTGGGATGATTTCTGTGACTGGTACATCGAACTGGCCAAACCGGATAATTATGGAGACAAGTTTGATACTCAGAAAATGAACATTGCACTGGGTATGTTCGAGCAGTTAATGAAACTTCTTCATCCATTCATGCCATTCATTTCCGAAGAAATCTGGCAATACATTAGCGATCGTAAACCTGAAGAAGCACTAACCATTTCTGACTGGCCCGAATATGATTCAAGCTTCGATAATCCTTCTGATATAAATTTGTTCTCAACTATTCAGGAAGTGGTATCAGCATTAAGAAATATCCGTGCTGAGATGGGAGTTTCTCCAAAAGAAGAACTGGATGTTTTTGTCAAAACGACCTCTTCTGAGATTACCAAGGCTTTTTCTTCGAATCAGTGGATTTTGACCAAACTGCAGTCCACAAAGTCATTTAAAATTTCTGAGGCTATTGAAAAGCCCGGAGCTTGTTCTTCAGCCATTGTGAATGGAAACGAAATCTATGTACCTCTGGAAGGCTTGATTGATGTTGATAAAGAAATTGAACGAATTACTAGTGAAATCAATCGAATTGAAGGTTGGTTGAAAGGTATAAACGGAAAGCTCATTAATGAGAATTTCGTGAATAATGCTCCTGAAGCCGTAGTTCAGAACGAACGAAATAAAAAGCGTGATGGAGAAGCAAACCTGGCTAAACTCCGTGAGCAGTTAAAAGATTTTGAGTAATTAAGATGGGCGAAGGTCTGAAGCCTTCGCTTGATAACTTATCTGGTAATCAAGCGAGGTGGTTTTAACCCTCTCACGATTTGTGTATATGAAAACATTCTCTCTTCAACCTGAAGAACCACGTAAAGGTCCTGATTTTTTAACCGGGCTGAACAAACAGCAATATGAAGCCGTTACCCATACCAATGGTCCGCTTTTGATTGTTGCCGGTGCGGGTTCGGGAAAAACAAGAGTGCTTACTTATCGCATCGCTTATCTCCTCCAACAGTTTAAAGCCGCTCCAAATGAGATTCTCGCACTGACTTTTACCAATAAAGCAGCCCGGGAAATGAAAGAGCGCATCAAAAACCTGATTGGTGACAAAGCTCAGAAACTATGGATGGGTACCTTTCACTCAATTTTCTCCAAAATCCTGCGGTTTGAAGCTGAGAAACTTGGCTACGGAAAAGACTTCACCATTTATGATACCAGCGATTCCGAAACAGTTATCAAGCAAATTCTTCAGGAACTGAATTTTGATCCCAAAGAGATCAAACCTAAAACCATCCGGAATAAAATCAGTGACGCGAAAAACCAACTCATTGATCCGGATTCGTTTCAGAGCCGCTTTGTAAGCTCTACCCTAGACGATATCACAGCCCGGGTTTACTCAATTTACGTAAAGAGGCTCAAGCAAAGTAATGCAATGGATTTCGATGATCTACTCATCAAGCCTGTTGAGTTGTTTGAGAACAATCCAGAGCTACTCGATAAATATCAGGATCGGTTCAAGTATATTTTGATTGATGAGTATCAGGATACTAATCACGCTCAGTATAAAGTGACCAAAATGTTGGCGGAAAAGTATAAAAATATTTGCGTGGTGGGCGATGACGCTCAAAGTATTTACTCTTTCCGAGGAGCTGACATCACCAATATACTGAGCTTCCAGGAAGATTATGAAACCGCGAAACAGGTGCCTTTGGAGCAGAATTATCGTTCCAGTAAATCTATCTTGCAATGTGCCGATTCCATCATCAAAAAAAACAAAAAGCAGCTCGATAAAACGCTCTGGACTGAGCAAGGACTTGGAGAACCGGTCATTCTTCTAAAAAATTATGACGAGCGTGATGAAGCCAACCGAATCGCTCAATACATAGTTGAACTTAAAATGAGGCATGGGTATAAGAACAATGAGTTCGCCATCCTTTACCGAACAAACTACCAATCAAGGGTTTTTGAAGAAGCACTAAGAAGACATGACATTGCCTATCAATTGATTGGAGGACTCTCTTTCTATCAAAGAAAAGAGATTAAAGATGTGTTGGCTTATCTCACATTACTGGTTAATAAGCACGATGAAACCAACCTGATTCGTATTATCAACGAGCCTTCACGCGGAATTGGAAATAAGTCGATCAATGATTTAAGAAATCAGGCACGAGAACAGGGAATGTCGATCTGGAGTATGATCGAACAAGTTGAGCAAACGGATGTATACAAACCTGCCAAAGTTCGGATTCGCGAATTTGTGAATATGATCAACCAACTTAGCCAGGATTTAGAACAAGGTCGGAGTTTATCTGAAGTAACCCGTTCGGTATTGGAGCAATCCGGTTATATGAAAGCATTGGTTGAGGAGAACTCCCATGATTCGATGATGCGCAGGGAAAACATCATCGAATTCCAGAATGCAATTTCCTACTATGAAAAAGGAACTTCGAAACCTTCGCTAAGTGCTTTCCTGCAGGAAATCAGTCTGATTACAGACGGCGATAAATTTGATGAAAATAAGCCAGCAGTTACTCTTATGACGGTTCATGGATCCAAAGGACTGGAATTTCCGGTCGTGTTTGTGGTTGGCTTGGAAGAAAACCTTTTTCCTGTTGGCGGCCGTGAGGGTTTCGAAGCAGATATTGAAGAAGAGCGACGCCTTTTCTATGTGGCAATCACTCGGGCTGAAAAGCGGCTCTATTTCAGCTACTGCACAACTCGTTTCAAATTTGGCGAAGAACAGCAGCAGCTTCGCTCCCGTTTCCTCGATGAGGTTGATCCTGGCGTAGTCCGAACAGAATCGGGAGCAACAATTAGTCAAAAGAATGATCGTTTCACTCTAGACAATTCATCTTCAAAAAGAAAAAGAGACAACTCTACGCATATCGAGTATGATTGGGAAAAGCCGATCACAAAAAAAACCAGATCGTCAGCCACTTCTACAATCCAATATGAATATGAAGACGGCGAAGATCCATTCCAGGTTGGAACTCAGGTTCTGCATGCCAAATTCGGCCCCGGGAAGATCATAAGTCGCAGTGGATTAGGAATGGATGCCAAAGTTGTCGTATTTTTCAAGCAAAGAGGACAGAAAAAACTGATGCTGCGTGCCGCGCCGCTTCAAATCATCGAATAGACGGTTTATTAACATTCAGATTGTGAGAAGGACACTTTTAGTCATAACGTGGGTTTTGTTATGCGGATTATATTCGTATGCCCAACCAGTGTTAACACCGCGTAATGTTGCGCTTGGTGGTGGCGGAAGTACTTATATAACCGATTACAACGCTAACTTCTATAACCCGGCAAACCTGATGATTCAGGACCGTCAGCGGGACATTGACATTGGGCTTTTCATTACCGGCACATACTTCAATGCGGTACAGAATTTTAGTAATCTGAACCAGCAGAGTACCAATTTAGAAAGCTATATTACCGCTTTTGATGCCGGTTCATATGCAATAACTCCACTAGAGCGAACAGAAATTGCGGAAGATAATTATATAAGAGATCGAAGTACTTCCCTTCACCAAACAAGGCTGGATGTTACTCTTCTTGGCTTTAAGTGGAGAAATGATCAGCGAGCCTATTCTATTGCATTTCGAAATCGGATTTCTTCAAGTTTCGAAACCGGTAAAGGCTGGTACTCCTCTGAAGTACAGAAAATAAAAAATGATATTGGAATAAACCGATCACTTACCCATCGCTACCAATCACTGTATGAAATCTCCTTCGGCTTTGCAGAATCTTTTCGGTTTTTCTCGGATATGACTCCCAGATTGGATGAATTCAATTTCGGAATTGCACCCAAATTAGTTATTGGAGGCGCATTTCAGGATGCGAAATGGGATAACCTGTATCTGGATAATGGTAACGGGCAAATTTCTAATGTGAGTGAGTTCGAATATCGGGCATCTGGCAGTTTCGGAGCCGCTACACAACAATACCTCAACGGAACTCCCGCTCAAACTGCATTGCAGAATAATATCAATGATGAGCTATTCAGTCCCTATGGAATTGGGGCAGGACTTGACATCGGATTTACCTACCTGATTACCATCGGAAGCGATCTTTCTACCATCAATGAAAATGAGCAACAAACCAATAAGTCACTAAGGCTGTCCTTTGCTATAACAGATATCGGCTTTGTAAACTATTATGATGACGGAATCTCCATTAATTCGACTTTAGATACAGCCGGGGTTTCTGGATACCCAAGTAACCTCGCCGACGATGCCTTTGTAGGAGCTCCGGGACAATTTCTGGATTTCACAGAACAGTATGGGACAACTAATCCATTTGTCTTAAACCCATCTCAGGAAGAAAATTTTTCGGTTCTGCTTCCTACAGCAATTCATGCCGGAGCTCTTTTTGAGATTAATCGGTTAAAAGTGATGGGAGATTTAAGCATCGGTTTAACTAATAATGCTTTCAACTCAACTAAATTAGTTGCCTCTGTAGGCGTTGAGCTTCGGCCTTTGAAATTTCTACCCCTCAGAGCCGGAACGCAGCTCGCTACAGAACTCCCGAGTTATTTTAGCTTTGGAACTGCCATTGAGACCAAACTATGGGACCTTTCTATTGCCACTCAGTTTGTATCAAGATCGTTTAATGAGAACCCTACCATCACCGGGGTTACGGTAGCAGTGCTTCAGTTTCATTTCTAAGGACTGCCACTTTGCCTTACATTCCTGACAGGAGCTTTTTTTTCTGACTCTTTGTGGGATGGCAAACGAGTGGCTTCGTATTTGCGTTGTAAACATCAAATATAAAGCATAAGGATTTAATGAAGACACGTTTGGATTTATTTAACGAATTAGGGCAATCGGATGATGAGTTTGAAGATTTTGAACAAGCCATTCCTCTGATGTCTGAAGAGGAGGAAAAGGCGTTAACTGAAGCGCTTGTTCCTGATAGTCTCCCAATACTACCACTTAAAAATACTGTTCTTTTCCCGGGAGTTGTTGTGCCTATAACTGTGGGGAGAGATCGTTCTCTGGCTTTAGTTAAAGAAGCTTATGCCGGGGATAAAACCATCGGGGTAGTTACCCAAAAGGATATGGATGTAGAGGAACCTGAATACGACGACCTTCATAGAAGGGGCACCGTTGCTCAAATCCTGAAGTTGATAAAAATGCCTGATGGCAGCCGAAGCATTGTAATCCAGGGAAAATCTGTTTTTGAAGTTCAGGAATTCACTCAGGATCAGCCTTACTTTAAAGCGAAAGTCACCACTTTCCCAAAAGAGATGGATATTCAGGGGCTGGAACTAGATGCCTCTGTACGAAATGTTAAAGAGACGGCCGTTGACATCATCAATAAATCGCCAAATATCCCTTCCGAAGCGGCCGTTGCAGTAAACAATATCAACAGTCCAACATTTTTACTGAATTTCATCGCTTCCAACTTAAATGTGGATTTAGATGATAAGCAGGGTTTGCTGGAAACTCAGAAGTTTTCAGAGAATCTGGAGAAGATAATGGAGTTTTTGGAACAAGAACTTCAGGTACTGGATATGAGTGAGAAAATCCGAACAAAAGTTAAATCGGATATCGATGATCAACAGCGTGAGTTTTATCTCCGCCAGCAAATGAAAGCTATTCAGGAAGAGTTGGGTGAAGGTGCTGAACAACAGGATGTTGAAAAGCTAAGAAAAAAATTAGAAGAGAAACTCCTTCCCGAACATGCTAAAGAAGTTGCTGAAAAAGAACTTCAACGCCTGGAGATGACTCCAAACGCTTCCCCGAACTATGGAATCATTCACAGTTATGTGGAATGGATTCTGGATCTTCCATGGGAAGAATTTTCAGAAGATAAACTGGATCTCGAGTTCGCAAGAAAGGTACTTGATGAAGATCACTACGGTCTGGAGAAGGTTAAAAAGAGAATAGTTGAATATCTGGCCGTCCTCAAACTTAAAAAGGACATGAAAGCCCCTATTCTTTGTTTCTACGGCCCTCCGGGAGTTGGCAAGACATCACTTGGAAAATCCATCGCCAGAGCGTTAAATCGAGAATTTGAGCGCTTCAGTTTAGGTGGAATCAGGGATGAAGCTGAGATAAGAGGTCATCGAAGAACTTATATTGGTGCACTTCCGGGACGAATTATCCGCTCAATGAAAAAAGCCGGCAAAGGAAATCCGGTTATTATGCTTGATGAGATTGATAAGGTGGGTGCCGACTATCGTGGAGACCCAACCTCTGCCCTGCTAGAAGTTCTTGATCCTGAACAAAACGATACCTTCAGCGATAACTACCTTGAACTGGAATACGACCTCTCAAAGGTGCTCTTCATTGCTACAGCAAATTCATTGGAGACCATTCCTGCGCCGCTCAGAGATCGAATGGAGATCATCAACATCAGTGGGTATACTCTTGAAGAGAAAACAGAAATCGCGAAGAAGTACCTCATTCCAAAGCAGGTAAAAGAAAACGGATTGAAAGCAGGTCAGATTGAAATCGAAGATGCTGCCATCGAGCGTGTCATAGATGAATATACCCGTGAGTCTGGGGTAAGAAACCTGGATCGTCAGGTTGGAGCTATATGCCGTGGAGTTGCTGCAAAAGTGGCTTCCGGTGAACTGGAGGAGTTTAAAGTCAGTAAATCTGATGTAGAGGACTTCCTTGGAAAACAAAAATTCTTTAGTGATGTAGCTGAACGTACTACCGTTCCCGGTGTCGCAACCGGACTTGCATGGACTCCGTTTGGTGGAGACATCCTTTTTATTGAGGCAAGTGTTTCTAAAGGGTCAGGTAAGCTCAATATTACCGGTCAACTTGGGGATGTGATGAAAGAGTCAGCTATGCTCGCAATTTCCTATTTAAAAGCACATGCTGAGAACATTGGAATTCCCGAAGAAGCTTTCAAATACTGGGATTTACACATTCATGTACCAGCCGGAGCTGTTCCAAAAGACGGACCTTCTGCTGGTGTGTCTTTAATGAGTGCCATTGCATCCATTTTCACACAACGAAAAGTGAAAGGAACCGTCGCATTAACTGGTGAGATTACCCTTCGGGGAATGGTTCTTCCTGTAGGAGGAATTAAAGAAAAAGTGCTTGCTGCAAAACGAGCCGGAATCAAAAAAGTACTACTTCCAAAAAAGAATGAAAAAGATGTCGCTGATATCGAAGAAGATGTAATCGGCGATCTGGAAGTTCAATACCTGGAGCGCATGGAATCACTATTGGATATCATTCTTGAAAAGGATTCAGTAAACGAACCCTCGGATTATTTCAAGGTAAGCGATGCCCATAAGTCTGCGGTTTCAGGAAAGAATGGGAAGGCTGAAGAAGTTAAAGTAAATTAAGAAGAGCACATTATATGCGCTTTCCATATTGGCTTAGTGCTTCTCCTATTCTCCTTTATCTTTGGTACCAATAATATGGCATGCCTGATGCTATGTTTGAACTGTAAAGGCATCGGGATACACATTATATCCAAAATTTGAGTTAATAATCATTTGCACAATGTTCAAGTTCCCATATTTGCTGGTGGAATATGATGTGAATTGATAATCAAACAGCACCCATCCAAATTTCGAAGGCCTTTGGGCTGCGGCATCTTTACCAAAGTAGCCCAGTAGATCACCCATTATATAGACCCCATTTATTCCACCATGTACAGCTGATGCAAAGTTAAACACCACTCTATTCGCTACTTTTTGGTTAAAGGCATTTGTAACTAATCCGAGTTTGTACTGATTAGTATTAGCTGATGTTAACTCATTGTATTTATCTTGAATATATAAAGAGGCCCCGCTCGCACCTATGCTTGAAAGAGTACCCACTGTATTATCCGGGACACTTATTGGAATACCAAGATCATTGTCAGTATTAATGCGATTTATTAAGACAATTTTCCCTTTTACAGTAGATAGTGTTGGTAACCCAGATGTAGCAGCTTGTGTATATACCGGATAGTTAGCTAACACAGACTTCAGTGCATTAAGCACGGCCGTTGAATCGGAACCATATCCGTTCCAGTCATCAAACTTCAGAGACATTACAATGGCTTCCGACGAATTCGCAGTTAAGAAATCTTTGCACTCATCCATTAAACTTGTAAATGATTGGTATTCATTAATATTCAAATACAGGCCATGATCACTATGACAGGTGTTAAAGTAGTAACTACCACCTATTGTCTTCTTAACTTTTAAACGGATGTCCAACAATCGAATGCCACCATTTAGCTGGTCAGTGGTTGAATAAAAGTGACAAGCATACGGCGTTCTGAAATTACCATTTATTGCCGCTGTATCATGTGTGCCCGGCAAATTAATATTATCTATGGTTGTTGTCGGGGACAGGGTTTTCATCCAGTCTTTATTTTGAGGAGGAGTTGCTAAGAAGAAGCCACATCCGACAGGTACATTATGGAAAGCAATGGCTAGGTGAACAGCCGTTTCTACTAAAGATGCTACCGTCATAGCAGCGCCTGCAGCAGGGAAAAGCCACGCAAATATTTTTACGAGTACCCTTGCCAATGCCCACCAACCAAGCGAAGCCAAAAATATTTTTATTAATGGCCACAAAAGACCTTCATTGTAGAAAATTGAGATTAATCGAAAAATGCTAGCAGCTTTAATGCCCGCATTCAAAATTGCAGCAGCCTGTATCATAAAGTTTCTATTGCGAAGCACAAAATTCTGTATGTACGTGATACCTGCAGCTCGATTGACCAAAGCTTCTATTCCAAATATGGCAAGAATACCGGAAACCACAATCAGGATAACATTGACCTTCCATAGAACACAACTGGTAGTTGTTTCGATATCCAGTTCGCATAAACACCGAGAACTCTCCTGGCCATGAAGCATTAAATAATGCCTATCCTCATGCTCATGAACCATCATGAAGCTTTTCATAACGAATTCGCCAGACTGGGTTTTACTTTTGGCAGCCTGCCAACTCTCCGTCATTCTTTTTTTGTAATCCTCCCATTGATCTTCGGGAATAGCAAATGATAATAAGGCCGGGTTTAGGTCAGCTTGTAATGCTTCTTCAAAATAATTCGGGTTCTTGCTTAAAAATGCTTCCGTCGATTGTTGAGCCTGACTCCTGAATTTGCTAATTGTTGCATCCATTAAAACAGGTATCGCCACCATCTGCTCTGGCTTTGATTCAACAAAATCTGCGAAGCCCGTGGCATCATTCGTTTCAGCTTCCACAGATGCCGTACCGGTCAATCCAACAGGTGCTCCCGATATGGTATTATGCAAGGGTTCCACAAGAAAATTATAATGAGCAACCTGCCCATCGCTTCCCTCTGTGATTTGCCCCATGTTCGTTTGAATCTGGGTTTGATCAAGTTCAATGTCCCATACATCAATTACCGAAATAACTCCTTGAAAAGCATTGATTCCGGTCGGAACCCCACCAAGTTTACTCGAACCGATTAAAGGAGTACCTGTATATTTTCGAAGTGTATTTTCAACATTCGCCAGGCTGGCATCCAGGTTGCCGTTTATATAAAGTTTTAGCGTTCCCGCACCATCAAAAGTACATCCAATGTTGTACCACTTATCTGTGCTTACCGTGCTTGTGGACTTAAGAACATTAGTGGGATTATTCGAATCACCATGTGCAGCATAAACAGAATAATCTTTAGTTGAGGAATTGTAAGTCATGTATAATGACATCCCTGAATTCAGCGAAATATCACCATTACAGAAAATTGTATTATTTAACCCCGTTCCGTCCAACTTTACCCACGCCTGTACAGAGTATGGCTCAAACGGGCCTTCGCCTCCAGGGTTAACCGTTACATCATTTATAGGTTGAGCATACGAAGCTCCATTAATTTGTAGAACCGGTGTTTTCAATTCCATTGAAGCACCATTCTCCAAAGTTACCGGATAATTACTTGGACCGATATCCTTTGGGGTTTTCTGTGTGAAATCAAAGTTGGCAACAATACCCGATGGCGGTGTTTCAGAGAACATCGCCTCCGAAACTTGATCAGAGTTTAGCTCAACATTATAAATCGTCAAATTCCTCATCCGGGCTTGTAAGCTTTTACCTATCAGAAAAGCATCACTGGATGTTTTCGGTGTACCATTGATAATTTGTTGACTGTTTAATTCCCCATCAATATAAATAGAAACCGATGTTTGATTATAAGTTATTGCAACATAATGCCATTCTGAAGTACTAACCTGGCTTATTTTACTATCACTCGTGATATAAGGATAGTTGGCCATCATGAAGAAAATCTCTGTCTCATTTACCCCAAACAGAAAATCATTCCCATTTGTCAGAATCATATTTTCAGCACTTAGACCAGTAAATTTTACCCAGGAAGTAATGGTAAAACTGGCACTACCATTAAGTGCAACCCCTAAGTTGCTCGCCGTTTTTACATCGGCGTGTTCTTTTAGGCTTAACTCATAAAAACTTGTTGATGGAATTAGATTATTTTCTGACATGACATGTACCCTTTATTTAACTTTTTCTTTCTACCCCTACGCTTCCTATTCTGTACAACTGATGCGTATCTTTAATTTGATTATCTAACCGTAAGGCTTCCGGGTTATACGCATGTACCATTAGTTCTTCATCCATATTGGCCATAAGCTCGGTCACATAAGATATAGTCTCAACCTTTACTCCTATTGGCCATGTGCCACCGGGTGGCAATGTAACGGATGTTTGCATAGCCCCCGTAAATCCGGCAGGCACAAATGCAGAGTCCGTAAATGGAACTGGTGTCGCATTATTTACGGTAAAAGACTTATTCACGTTAATTGCATCGCATTTTAAATTCAGTACCGTATTATCAGGCAATTGACCTCCGGTAATCTTGATCTCAAAAAAGAATGTTTTTTGGGAAGAAAATGTGTTGTCAAACGTATCTAACCGGGCGTAACTAGGAATATTACTATACAGAATTTGCAGATTTCTATAACTGACGTTGGGATTATGTGTACACCAACGAACAAAATCATTTACAGTGGTGAAATCAGAGGTCGGAAGTTGAAATTGCATGTTATCTGGGAAACAAACGCCTACTATACAATAATGTTGATGGTCTGATGGTGTATCCCAATAAAATGGTGTCTCAGGAATTGATATTTCTCCTGGCCCCACACTTGGACAGGATGCGTTATAATTTACCGCCCCTCCTGATGATAAAACAGGGATTTTGTTATTTAACCATTGTGTGACATTTATAAAGATACTTGAAGGCATGTAAAATAAATTTGTGTAGCCACCTACATTTGAATCTGTATTTAAATTTTTTACCCTCGTGTATAGATAGTTAAATTGACCAGCGTTTAAGGACTGACCAACTTCTGATCCATAGTTATTTTTAAAAAAGGTCTGAGGATCTGCTACTTGGGTATGAGGTATTATATCTGGTGAGAAACAATAATTATAGTTAGGAGGTGGGACGGTACCATCATCAGATAAAACATCTCTCAATAATAGGCTATTCCATGTAGACATAATGCTTAATATTTAGTTATTAATTACACTTCACAATTGTGTAAGTACCCAATTGTGATTCTACATTATGTTTTTTCCATTTAACTATAAATACCTACAAATATGTATTCATATATACCACTTTTAGGTTACTCAGTAACAAATTTTTCTAACCAAGTGATAGTAAGACTCCCTCTCAGACTACTGTTATATATGGGAGCGATTACATTCGAAGAGTATTTTTTATACGGACAAAAGGATCGTGAAAAGAGTCAATCCATTTAGCTAAATCTGAATGTTACTTTAAAAATTTCAAACTGAGCCTGAGCTCCATCAGTTAACGAAGTAATTTATAAATCGCTGTAATATAGGCTTCTTTAAGGGTTTATTTCAATGAATCCCACTCTTCTTCGGTGGCTTGTGAAATCTGATATTCCATCATCATTTTCCATTCACCTGATTTCTTTACAAGTAACCCTTCAAATTTTGCTATAAAAACCTGTAACTCTTCACCTTCGTTCTGAGACCAATATCGGAAGATTCCCGAATCATGAGCGGTAGTCTCTCCGTGTAGCCGTTGATCAAACCGGAATTCAACTCCTGCCTTCATAGTGCCTGCTTTGGTATCATCAAAACCCTGCTTCCAGCCTGCAAGTGCCTGTGAAATAGGGTAACTCGTTTCTGACATTCCATTTACGAGGATTGCATCGGGATGATAAGTAGCGGAATAACCTTCGAAATCTCCTTCAGCAACTGTTCGGGAAACTTCATCCCAAAAAGCGTCTATTTCATTGGTTTGACTTTGCACCTGTATAGAGAAAAGAAGAATTGTAAATAAGAGAACACTTTTCATTGTATTGTTTCGATATTGATTATTAGATGTCGAAAAATACTCTTTCAATTATTAAAAACTAATTAGTGAATTAATTGCTTGTCTATCCCCTGCTCTTCCGTATTTTCGGGCATGCAAAAAGGAAGAGTCGTACAATCTACCGGAAGCTGGTACAAAGTTGATCTTGGAGAGGAAATTATCCAAAGCCGACTTCCCGGTCGCTTTCGCCTTGAAGGCAAAGAAGTTACCAATCCTATAGCTGTGGGGGATTGGGTGGATATTACTATAAATGATGATGGTTCCGGAACTATCGAAGAAATTCATGATCGTGAAAATTACATCACCCGCCAGGCAACCCATGGTCGAAGAGGCGAGCATATTCTTGTTTCCAATCTCGATATTGCTTTTGTAGTACAATCCATCCAACAACCAAAATTGAAAGAAGGGTTTATTGATCGGTTTCTGGTGACTTGTGAAGCCTATGAGGTACCTGCGGGAATTGTCATCAACAAACTGGATTTATCGAAGAAGGGAGATGATGGATTAATTGAAGACCTTCAGGATTTATATGAAGAATTGGGCTACAAAGTTTTTACTACCATTGCTCATGATGAAAACTGTCTTATTTCTTTAAAAGAAGAACTAGCCGGGAAAACCTCTGTATTTATCGGGCCTTCGGGTGTAGGAAAAACCAGTTTACTTAATTCAATAGATGCTAATTATTCAGAAAAGACCGCAGAAGTTTCCTCTTATTCTAATAAAGGGAAACATACTACTACCTTTGCCAAATTAATTAAGCTTTCTAATGGAGGATATTTGGCTGACACACCCGGAATCCGTGAATTTGGTCTTTTTAATATTGATCCGTGGGAGTTATCCCTTTATTTTCCGGAGATGCTGGAACCCCGGCAACACTGCAAATTTAATACCTGCACCCACCTTCACGAACCACAGTGCGGGGTGATGGAAGCCTTTGAACAAGGTAAGATTGACGCAAGTCGATATGATTCTTATATAAAAATGTTGGAATCGTTGTAACCCAATCTGTTAAATACCTCAAATTGGGTATTAGATTTCGGAATTTTATTGCTAATATTGGGGAAATATCAAAAACCGATAACCTGGAGGTTAATATGTACTACCCCTTATCAAGAAAAATTTTATGTGGAGCCGTTTTCTTGACAGCTCTGTTTATTTCAAACCCTGCGCAAGCTCAGCTAGAAGAGATCGAAGCGTTTCTCGAATCCGGAGCAGATAATGCTACCGCTTTAACAAAAGCTTATTTGAGCCCATTACCTACAGGACTTAGCACCACGCTGAATTCCGGGTGGACTACTAAAGCAGCAACTACAAAAACCTTGGGATTTAGTATTCAGGTAAGAGCAGCAATTGCGGCAGTTCCTACCAGTGGTCAATCATTTGACGCCTCTCAAATCGGATTGGAAAATGTATTGGTAACCGGAACGTCAACTAGTACTATTTCTGGTAGCAACCAACAGGGACAAACAATCTCCTCAACCGACCCTAATAATTCTTTCTCATTTACTCTACCCGGTGGTACCGGATTTGAATACGTACCAACAGCTATGATTCAGGCCAATCTTGGCTTGATTAAAGGCACCGATGTAACACTTCGCTATATCCCTGAAACCTCTTTAGGTGATTATGGAAATGTATCAGTTATTGGTGCTGCTGTTAAACACGGATTGAACCAGTGGATCCCGGGAGGAAAGCTTTTGCCAGTAGATATCTCTGTTATGGCGGCCTTCTCCCAAATTGATATGAACGCTGATTTAGAATTTAATCCCGGAGCTACGGATCAAGTTGTAGAAACTGCGACTGATACTTTCGTTTTGAATGCTCTTGTTGGAAAAACACTTCCTTTCATTTCAGCTTATGCAGGAGTCGGTTATCAGACCGGAAGTTTTGAATTAAATATGCTTGGAGATTATGTGATCGGAACTGGTCCTGCCACCACTACAATTAGTGATCCTGTTTCTTATACTCAGGATAGTGACGCTGGTATTCATGCATTAGCAGGTATCCAATTTAAAATCGCCATTCTGCGAATTTATGCTGAGGCTACTTTAGCTGAATACGCAACAGTGAATGCTGGTATTGGTATCGGTTTTAGAAATTAATTCAGCTTCTAGAAAATTTTGTTCAAAAAAAGGCGCTCAACCGAGCGCCTTTTTTATACCATTTCTTTATCTGCAAGAGTTGGGTTGCTTACAGGAGTATCAGATTCTATTAATCCATCCCGAAGCCTGACTACCCTTCTCGAATATTCTGAGATTTCGTTCTCGTGAGTAACAAGAATGATGGTGTTTCCTTGCCGATACAGTTCTTCAAAAAGAAGCATAATCTCGTCACCGGTTTTTGTATCAAGGTTACCGGTAGGCTCATCTGCGAGTAAAATGGATGGGTTATTTACTAATGCGCGGGCAATGGCAACACGCTGACGTTGTCCACCGGAAAGCTCGTTGGGTTTATGGTCCATTCGGTCACCCAAACCAACCTTTTCTAATACTTCTGCTGCTCTTTCTTTTCGTTCAGAAGATTTCATTCCCGCATAAATTAAAGGAAGCTCTACATTTGCCAGACAACTGGTTCTGGGAAGCAGATTAAAGGTCTGGAAAACGAATCCGATTTCACGATTTCTAACTTCGGCCAGTTCTGCATCATCCATCTGGCTAACCCGGTTTCCATTGAGAATATACTCTCCGGAACTCGGGGTATCGAGACAGCCAATCATATTCATCAAGGTTGATTTACCCGAGCCTGAAGGCCCCATAATAGCGATATACTCGTTTTCATCCACGTTAAATGAAACCCCTGCTAATGCTCTTACAAGAGTCTCCCCCATTTGATAGGTACGAGTCAGATCAGTGATCTGAATTACAGCTTTTTTATCGCTCATTATTATGCCCTGTATGTTATTCGCTGGTATTTTCGTCGTTATTTGAAACGGTTACTTTGTCGCCATTATTCAAATTTCTGGAAAGAGTCCGATAACTACCAATCACTATTTCGTCACCTGCTTCTAATCCACTAGTAATCTGTATGTGTGTATTATCACTAATTCCGGTTTCTACTGGTATTCTAACAGCTTCACCATCCACAACTTTGAATACAACTTTTCTAAAATCTTCACGCTTAATTACTAGGTCATCATCAGTGTCTTGTGCAGAAGCCATTTCAACCTGAGCCTCATCATCACTTTCATTAGACGATTCATCAGCTTCTTTCGGTTTATCCTGTGCAAAATCTCTTACAGTTACTGCCTGAATAGGAACAGAAACTACATTAACCGCAGTATGTGTCTCTATATCTACGGTAGCAGACATCCCTGGCTTAAAGTTGGGAATAAATGCATCTCCCGGGTTTTCGGGTGCTTCCTGCTGAACAAGTTCTCCTCCGGATAATCCGGGGTTATGTGGAGTAACAATTCTCACCTTAACCTGATAATTTGTTACCTGTTCATTTGATCCAGCTCCTGTTATCTGGGCAGAGTTCGCAATCTCTGTAACAATCCCATTAAACCGACGCTCAGGATAAGCATCTACTTCAATTCGTGTGGTATCGGTTAATGATACATTTACAATATCGTTTTCATTTACCTCAACAAGAACTTCCATTCGATCCAGAAGTGAAACACGCATCATTTCGGTTCCTGCCATTTGGGAGTTACCCAACACTCTTTCCCCTTCTTCTATTGCAAGACCGGTAACGGTTCCATCCTGAGGAGCACGAATAACCGTTTGTTCCAATTCTTCCTGAGCCTGTCGCAATTGTGCTTCGGCACTTTGAATCTGGTATTCAGCGGCCTTCAGGCTTGCTTTTTGAGAGTCCCAGTTCGACTTTGTTTGAATGTAATCCATCTCAGAGATTACTTTTTTCTCAAAAAGTTCCTTATCTCTGGTATGGGCAGCTTCGGCCTGAATCAAGGTGGCTCTTGTTTGCTCTAATCTCGCTTTTTGAGTAAGTAATGCCGCATTAAGATTATCAATCTGAGCCTGATAGATATCCGGTTTGATGCGGACAAGCAAATCACCTTTGCGAACGAAATCACCTTCTTTAACTGCAAGATTGATGATTTCTCCGGAAACATCCGGTCGTATGATTACCTCAACCTCAGGCTGAATTTTACCCGAAGCAGATACTACCTGGGTAATTGTTTTTAGTTTTGCCTGTGCAGTCTCAACACTAGTACCTGCAGGTTCTCCTCCAATTACTCCGGTTGTTTTTAACCCGATTCCTACGGCTAAAAGAAATACAATGATCCCTCCTATCCAGAAAAGTGTCTTCTTTGAGGAAGATTTTTGCTTTGCCATGTACTTACCCTTGAAAAATTGAAATTAAAATTCTACGTCCTCGCCACTCAGTTTACCTAAATAGAAATCGAGAAGCTTTTCCTGGAAAATCAGGTTATAAATAGCCTGTGTATAGTTTGATTGGGCTTCCACATAGGTTGACTGAGCCTGACTCAATTCAATTAATGTGCTTGCACCCACATTATATCTCTCTTGCTGAGTTTCAAAAGCTTTTTCGGATGCTATAAGTGATTTCTGCGAAGCTTCACGCTGCTTTGTATAGGAAGAATAATCGTTAAAAGCCTGAGTTACCTCTTGCACAACCTGCAGTTTGCTGTTATCCAGAGATAGTTGCGCGTTTTTTAACTGAACCTTAGAGGATTGAATGCTATACATACGGTTCCAGTTCTGGAATAATGGAATAGACATATTAATACCAATTCCTCTGTTAACCTGCTGGTCAAAAAACTGATCTGAAAATGTTACTTTTTCGCCTCCAAGAGAATACTGATCACTATATCTGGAAGAAATACTTGCACTTGCAGTAAGAGTCGGGAATAAACCACCCTGGGCAATTTTCAACTGATATTTTAAAGCATTAATACTTGCTTCTTCACTACGAATATCTGACCTGCCAAGTAATGCTTCATCAATAAGATCTTTGAGAACATAATTACCCACAGAATTGAATGTTCTATTTTCATCAATCTCCGGAACTATAAATTCGTAGTTACCAAGCGGGTCTATTTGAAGTTGGCGAATAAGGAGAAGCCGGTTTAAGCTTAGGCTGTTTTCCCTTTGAGTTAAGGTTAACTCATCAGTTGCTACCTGAGCCTCTTGATTATATTGATCAACGGCTGGTCTTGATCCAACTTCTACCTGAGCAACAACTTGTTCAAGTTGAGTTCGTGAAGTCTCCAGGTTTTCTCTTGCTATATCAAGGAGTTCTTTATCTAATAAAACCTGAAGAAACCTGATAGCTGCATTAAATATTACATTTTCTTTTGCTCGCAGAAGACTTTCTTCTCTGGAAATCTGTGTTTCTGAACTCGCTCGTAATGTATTTATATTATTAAACCCATCAAAAATGGTTATACCCGCGCGTATGTTTCCACTTATAGATTGTGAAGTTACATTCACAAATGGATCCAGACCTTCACTAAAACGATCTGCAATAAACTGTTGACCAGTGGTTCTTGATCCACTCAAATTCCCAGTAATATTTGGTAGAAAGTCGGCATATTCACTTTTTATGTTTTCTTCGGCTAACTCAAGGTTATTTTCCGCCTGTTTAAGCAAATAATTATTCTCTAGAGCGATCTGAATAGCGTCCTGAAGTGTAATTCTTTGAACGGTTTGCCCTAATGTTGTTCCGCTGTAGGTTAAAATCGCCAGAAGTGCGAGCGAGATGATTTTTTTCATGTTTCCTTTTCTTTTTTGTTGACGGTGTACTTCCACGATGAACTTGTAAAATAGTTACAGAGATTTCTCCGATATACTATTTTTAAATCCTTTTACTTTTCAGACTAATAATCTGGATTGAGGCTAGTCTTCTTCTCTTTGAGAAAGTTTGCCTTCAAAGAAATCTAAAGCCGTATCAATGGCTTTCCGGGCTAGTCTTTTTTTGATGGATCGCCCTACAGATTCTACGAGTGTATTATTTGAAGATGATGACTTAGGAGCTGATTTCGACCCCTTTGATCCCAGTAGGAATCCAATTGCTATTGAAGCACCAAGTATTTGAAGCGGATATTTTTTTATAATTTCTTTAGGAGATAAAGACTGAGTTACGTCCTCTTTCACTTCCACTAAAGAGTTATCTAAATCGTTCTGGATACGACTCAGATTGGCTTTAAGCTCTTCTTTCTTCTTTTCAATTTTATTTAAGGACCTGGACATATTAATCTAACTTCTCCTGCTCTTTATGCTCTGGTAATTTTAATTTCTTTGAACCTGGTTTCTCTTCTTCTATAGCTTTAAGAATGCCGGACATCAATTGCTTTTGAACCGAATTGGCAATGCCAAATGGTTTGGCAAAGGCAAAAATCAATCCGAGTATCAAAAGAGGGATGGATACGATCAAATAGCCTAATGCTTCGTTCTGGAGAAGATCCCCCAGATAAATAGCCAAAGCTATAGAAGCAAAAAGAAGTCCAAAACTAAGAATCAGATACCCGATAATCTTTTGTGTAGACAACCCAACCCAGGCGGAAATTTGATCGCCAACATTGAGAACTAAAAGATCAATTCTGGTTTCCAGATATTCTTTTAGTTCAGAAGTTATTTGTTTTAATCTTGAGCTTAATTGATCCATCACTTATTCATCCGAACTAAAAAGTCGGGCAAGTATAAAACCTACTGCCACACCTGCAGCTACACTCAAAAGCGGATGTTCACGTATGGTATGTTCCGCCTGAACTTTAACCTCTTCAACCCGTTGTTGAAACTGTTCGTCTTCTATAATATCCCGACCTTTATCGATAGCCCTGTCCAGACGTTCATTGAGGTTTTGAATGATCTCTTCGTTCATGGTTTGCCCTGTTGATGTTATTCTTATACGCTATAATATACAAGAAACGGTAATTCGTTCCGCACCAATTTCTTATTCGTACCGCAAACTTTCAATGGGGTCTAATCTGGATGCTTTAAAAGCTGGAAAAACACCAAAAACCAGGCCTATTAACGTCATTCCAAAAAAGCTTCCTAAAACAGACCATAGAGGAATAACCGGCTCTGTATCAATTAATATAGCGACATAGTTTCCTGCACCTACACCCAGTAAGAGACCTATAAGACCTCCTATTTGACATACAAAAATGGCTTCCATCAAAAATTGACTAACTATTGCTTTTCGGGTTGCACCAACTGCTTTTCGAACCCCAATTTCTTTCGTGCGTTCTGTTACGGAAACAAGCATAATGTTCATAACCCCAATACCAGCTCCAAGAAGAGTAATCAAACCAATAAAAAACCCAGCTGCGTACAATACTCCTGTAAATGCGTCGAATGTTCCGGAAAGAGAATCGTTTGTAATAAGTTCAAAATCATTTTCATCAGCAGGGTTTACTGCTCTAATAACTCTCATAATACCCGTTACTTCTTCTATTGTATCCTCAATCTTTGAAATCTCTGGTGCCCTGAGCTGAATTCCTATTCCTCTGTTTGCTCCTCCGTAATTATTAATCCCTGTAGTGTATGGAATGATAGCAATGTTATCGAAGGAGTTTCCAAAAATCTGCCCTTTTTTTTCTAAAAGCCCAACCACCTGATACGGGTTACCATCAATACGAACTGTCTTGCCAAGTGGATACTCATTTGGGAAAAGTTCTACTTGAACATCTTTACCCAATACAACCACATTTCGTTTATATTGAACATCTTCCGGAGTAATATTTCTTCCATCCCCTAAAGTAAATGCATTGTTTTCAATATATTCACTATTACTCCCACGTACACGAACATCAGGATCGGTTTCAAGATCTTCGTAAGTTATTTTTGTAAAACTGAATGTGGTAACTGGCGAAGTTCCTTCTGCAACTCTCGCTCTTTCCTGAAGGTCTTCAGCATCTTCAAACTTTATATTCTTTCGATTTCTCAAGCTCGCGTCTCGAGGTCCCATTTGAACAGCCGGATTTTTTTGTACAGTAATTACATCACTGCCTAAAATGCTCATGGTGTTTGTAAAGAAGTTATCCAATACCGCGACTGCAGTAGTAGAAACGATTACCGAGAAAACGCCAATGACTAACGCCAGCAAAGTTAAAAAAGAACGAAGTTTATTCGCTTTTAAAGAATCGGTTGCCTGACTAACAGTTTCAAAAATCTGCATTATTCAAACCTCAACGATTCGATAGGATCTGATTTCGCTGCTTTATAAGCAGGAATAAATCCGAAGAAAACTCCTACTAAAGTACAGATCATAAATGCTACAAATACAACACTTAAGTTCATTGTTGCAGTGAATATTTGATCAATCATAACGGTAAAAACACCAGCTAAAGCAACTCCTACCAATCCTCCCAGCATACATATCATGATTGCTTCGATTAAAAACTGGGTTAAAATTTCCCATGATTTTGCTCCCACTGCTTTTCGTATTCCTATTTCTTTGGTACGCTCACGCACAGAAACAAACATGATGTTCATAATTCCAATGCCCCCAATCAGCAACGACAAGCCAACTAAAACAAAGCCCCCCATATATAAGCCATTTTTAAATGCGGATAACTGCTCTTCAAATGCTTGTGGTTTATTGATGGCAAAATCATTATCCTCGGCCGCATCAATCCCTCGAACTTGCCGCATCAACCCTTCTATTTCATACTCACCATCTAACGCTGCCTGTTCACTTGGGAATTTTACTCCAATTTGAATTCCCCACCTTAAACCATATATCTGTCCAAAAGACTTAATCGGAACAATTATACGATTATCTGAATCTCCTAAACCTAAAAAACTACCCTGTTTTTCCAGTATTCCAATAACTGTAAATTTCTGCCCCCCAAGCCTGATCTGCTTGCCCAGCGGGTCTTCTTCTTCAAACAATGCCTCCTGGAGTGATTGACCGATCACAGCTACTTTTACAGCCGAACGAGCCTCTTCTTCAGTAAACATTCTACCTCTTTCAATATTCAAACCCTGAATATTCAGGTAATTTGAAGTAGCACCGTTTATTCCAACATTATCAGCATTTTTCTCTTCATAGCGAATAGAAACATTACGATTAGCAGAAGCTGCTACATCGCTTGCAAGTTTACTTTTCTCTTCAAGAAAAGCCACATATTCCAGTTCCATTTCTTTCCTTCCGGCATATACCCACCAGTCTTCATTCCCCTCCCATGGCCATTTTTCAACATATATAACATTGGTACCCAGCATTGCCATACTGTTGTCAAAGCTTTCATCCATTCCTGTAGTCACAGAATCAACAACAGTTACCATGGTGATTCCGATAATAATACAAAGAGCCGTTAGTACAGAGCGGGTTTTATTAATGGCAAGCGCACGAAGAGCAACTTTTAGTCCTTCAATTAAGCTGTTTAAAAATCTCATAGCAAAGTGGGAAAAGAGTTAGGCGAACGATTACGCATTGTTGCTGATTTCGTTTCACTTTCTGTGAAAATAATCTTTTTTACATGATCATTTGTTTGAGGTTTTCTGAACACCGTTAAAAGTTAGTACCTTAAAAAGAAAAATATGCAAGTTGATGTCTTAGTTTTTGCTGCTCATCCCGATGATGCTGAACTGAATTGTGGTGGCACAATCGCTGCTTTAGTCGCTCAGGGGAAATCTGTTGGGATTATCGATTTAACAAAAGGAGAAATGGGAACCAGAGGCACTCCCAAAAGCAGAGCCGGGGAAGTATCTAAAGCTTCTGAAATTCTGGGAATCACCTACCGGAAAAATCTCGATTTAAGTGATTCTTTTATTGAAAATACGAGAGAGAATCAGCTTAAAGTGATAGACGAAGTACGCAAATGCAGATCCGAAATTTGCTTACTCGGTGCTCCCTATGACCGACACCCCGATCATGGTAAAGCAACACAATTATGTATGGATGCACTTTTTTATTCCGGACTCAGAAAAATTGAAACAGAACAATCTGAGCCGTGGAGACCAAAACACATCTTCAATTACATGCAGGATCGGCCTTTCGAGCCTGATTTCATTTACGATATTTCTGATCATTGGGAGACCAAAAAAAAGGCCGTCCAGGCGTTTTCTACCCAATTCAATGTTGAAAACCCCGGTGATGAACCTGAAACTTATATTTCGTCAAATAAGTATTTCAAACAACTGGAAGCCCGGGCAAGGTACTTTGGTCATTTAGCAGGCTTTGAATTCGGAGAGCCTTTCAAAGTTGTAAATGGTCCTTTGGGACTGACTTCTTTTGATGATTTCTTCGACTGACAACGATCATCAGACGTTCTCCAACCGGTCCTTTTTGATAAGCTCTAATCCATTCTCAATCAGTTTTTTGATTGATTCTTTTTTCTGTAAATCGTTCAAATGAGAAAGCAGCTCATCCTGAATATCGAGTTCATTAGTTACAGCCAGTTCATACAACTCTAGCGGTAACAGCCAATCTGTATGAAATTCGGCTTTAAGTTTTCCAAAAACTGTAGAGATGAATTGGGTATCAGCAGACTTTTCTTCCCTTACTTTTCGAACCTGGTCATATAGTTTATATAGCGCTCTTTCCCGGTCTGAATATTTAATTTTATGAGTTTTAGTCTCTGATACTTTGCCTACATCACCAAATGACTGTATATCTGCCGGACCGGCATAAGCGGAAACTACTTTCTTCCCGATAGCCATATCATAAATACCCCATTCCGGCTTAAAGAGAACTTTGTCGCCATAAGTAACGGTACAATCTTCCAGCGTAATTATGAGAATCTTGCCCCGAAGGTCGCGGGTTCCCGTTATTATTTTACCTTCAACCACTACTCCACTTTCAAACTCAAAACGTTTCGTTTTTCCCTCGTAAATACCATAAGCATCAAGATCACGTGGAGCCATATCTTCGATCGGGAGGTTAATTCCTCTCAGTTCTCCAATCGGACTTCCATACCCATCAGGGTGATTTAGTGTGCCATGACTAATAAGTTCTTTATCCCGGTTCGCCAGAGCTGTTGGCCCTTTCGTTTGAAGGTAGGCTACTCTTCCTTTCTGATCTTCGATAACATCGCTGAAGTTTCCTGAAATTTGAATTCCGGTGCTCAGCTCAATGGTTCCCAACCCTTTGGAATCAATTAGTTTTTTTACGCCTTCAAGCCCTCCTGTTCTGAGAGCCATTGTATTCGCAAACTCTTCAAGTACCTGACTCAGGTATGCAAAATTGGGAGTCACGAAAAGCTGAGGCTGCTGGGTGGTGATATCAAAATTTTGGGTTGCTGCTTCCATTGAATACGGGATTTTCTTAACAGAAGATTGCAAACAAGCTTTACTTTCTCCAATAGATGAGAGCAATCCTGCTCCATAAATTTTTGGATTATCGACATCTCCAACTAATCCATATTCAACCGTCCACCAATGCAAATTCCGAATTTTTGCCATTTCAGAAAGCTCGCCCATATTATTTTGCAAATCTTCAACCTGCTTCTGGGCAGCTTCAACCTCTTCTTCTGAAGAATTCGGATCTTCTTTAAGAATCGAAAGCAATCGAATGGCTTCGTACATTTCATAATCTTCAGATGAAGAAATCGCTTTACTTCCAATTTCACCAAATCTTCTCAGGTATTCTGCATACTCAGGATTAGCTATAATCGGTGCATGTCCAGCCGCTTCATGGATAATATCCGGAGCAGGGGTGTATTCGATATGGTCAATGGTTCTCATGTCAGATGCAATAACCAATACATTATAAGCCTGAAACTCCATGAACGCATTTGGTGGAATAAAGCCATCCACAGAAACCGCTGCCCAGCCTATATCTTTCAGAATACGATTCATTCCAGCCATCCGGGGGATGTCATCGACCGTAATTCCGGTTGCAGCTAAACCATCTACATACGAACCATGTGCAACCTTGCTTAGATAATCTACATTCATCCGCATTACATATCGCCAAACCGCCTGATTCTGAGGGGTATATTCCTCATAAGGTTGGCGGACAACAAATTTGTGTAAATGCTTAGGAAGCTTACTGGTAACTTCGTTTAATTCGAAATGAGCCATTGATATATTTTGCCATGTTAGAATTACGAACAACCATCGATGAGTGGATATAATATTAGCGTTTTTTAGCCGGATTTTGAAATGAAATGTTGTTATTTATGTAGTTGAAATCAGCCGAATAATTGCGGATTCTTTATTGATTAAAACCACTTTATGTTCAGTTATGATAAAACGCTCCTTCTTTAGCTTATTCTTTTGTCTGCTTATTTGTGGTTCAAACTTTGCACAGTCTTTAGAATCTGATTTTGGTATCGATCACGTTATTGTAGCAGTTCCTGATCTGGAAAAAGCTACCGAAACTTATTCAAAGCTTGGTTTTACCATCAAACCCGGACGTCTTCATCAAAACGGATTATCAAATAATCACATCAAACTTAAAGACGGTAGTTCTCTTGAACTAATGACTGTAATTGGAGAACCGGGTGACAAAATGGCTAAGGCGTATCAGGATTTCCTGGATACTAAGGAGGGTGGAATTTATATAGCCTTAAAAGCTCCTTTTGAGCTTGTAATGGAAAAAGCTGACGAACTTGGGTTACACTATCAGGTAAGCTTTGGAGATCCTTTTTCATATTTAACTTTTGAAAACGAAGAACTAGGTAATGTCTTTTTCATCAATTACTCGAGATCTTTTTCCGATCCGGATTCAATATTAACTCATTCAAATAATGTTGTTGGAATAGAATCAGTTTGGATTAAGGCTTCTCCTCTGTTTACTAAGTTGTTAACTTCTTTAGGCGCTTCATCCGGAGGTAAACTCAAAACACCAGACACCAAAGAGAACCCGGTTTACAGCCTGAATGGTTATGATTTCATTATAGATGAAACGACCTCTGAGGATTCCGGAATTATGGGTATTCAATTTAAACGTGCCGACATCTTACCTAAAGAATGGTTACCCCCTTCTGAAAACCATGGGGTTTGGATAATGTTAAGGTGATTTTTTATCTGATTTTTGGCTCCTGCTGACTGAGGCAGTGAAAACTCCCCAATCCCCAAATCAGATCCAGAGAATTAATTCCAATAACTACTCGATCAGAAAAACAATCCTGTAATATTTCCAAAGCTTTCTCATCATTGGGATCATTGAAGACAGGAACAATTACATACTTATTGGCAATGTAGAAGTTGGCGTAGGAGGCTGGAAGTCGTTGGCCTTGATAGTACACCGGAGAAGGCATGGGCAAATCTATCACGGTTAATGGTGACTGGTTATCAGTCAATCCCATTAACAGTTCTTGATTAGCCATTAACGGTTTGTAATTCTCGTCAGACTCATTCCCCTCTATAACAGTGACAACTGTATTCTCATTTACAAATCGGGTGATATCATCAATATGTCCGTCGGTGTCGTCGCCAACAATTCCATCTCCCAGCCAAAGGATTTGAGTGACTCCGTAATAGTTTTTGAGATATTCTTCGATTTCTTCTTTAGTGATATGCGGATTTCGGTTCTTATTCAATAAACAGGAAGTTGTAGTAAGCACCGTTCCTTTCCCATTGAAATCCACCGAACCACCTTCCATAATGATTCCGGGTTTAGTCACAGGTAATCTAAGTTGACCCGCAATCCTTTTTGGGATCTCGTCATCCAGATCAAAAGGAGGATATTTCCCTCCCCAGGCATTATAGCCCCAATCGACAATGATTTTTTTGCTTCGGTCTTTATTTACCAGAAAAGCCGGACCATGATCTCGGCACCAGGCATCATTGGTTGCATTCAGGTAGAAGAAAATCCGGGACATATCCGCGCCGGCTTTCTGAATTCTGGTGAAAGCTTCCTTAGCCATAGCCTCACCACGAACGTTGATCTTTACCTTCTCTCCTTCGGCTATCAGTTTGATAAACTCGCAATATGGTTTATAAATGGTGTTGATTTTACCCGGCCAGGTATCAGGATTGTGTGGCCAGCTCAACCAGGTGGCTTCGTGTTCTTCCCATTCTGCCGGAAAGTGAAAGCCCTCTTTTGCAGGAACTCCTTCAAAAGCTTGTACCTCCTTCCAGTTAGATGGAGCCTCAATCAGATTCATCTTCATCAAGAAAACGCTTGGTAATAGGCAGATAGGAATCGATGCGCCGGTCTCTCAAAAATGGCCAATGCGTTCGGTATTCATTGGATGAATCCATTGAGAGCGATTCGACATGTATCTCTTCATCTGCATGAGAAGCCTGATGCAGAACCCTACCGAATGAATTGGTGATAAAAGAACCACCCCAGAAATTCATATCTCCTTCCGTACCAACCCGATTTACTGAAACAACCGGAATTCCGTTTGCCACCGAATGCGAACGCTGAATGGTCTGCCAGGCCTGATATTGCTCGTCATTGGTGGGATTATCCTGATCTCTATGCCAGCCAATCGCCGTTGGATAAAAGAGCATCTCAGCCCCTTTTAGTGCCGTGATTCGCGCAGCTTCGGGATACCATTGATCCCAGCAAATGAGTACACCAATTTTGGCAAACTTAGTCTCAAAGACTTTATAGCCCAGATCACCGGGAGTAAAATAGAATTTCTCGAAATAGCCGGGATCATCCGGAATATGCATTTTTCGATATTTCCCTAAATAACTTCCATCCGCATCAAGTACCGCCGTGGTATTGTGGTATAAACCCTCTGCCCTTTTTTCGAATAACGAAGCAATAATCACAACGCCTAATTCTTTGGCTACGTTAGAAAGTACTTCTGTAGTTGGTCCCGGTACCTGTTCCGCCAGCTTAAAATTATCATAGTCTTCCACATCACAGAAATACAACGAACGAAACAGCTCCTGCAGACAGATAATCTGAGCTCCTTTTGCAGCGGCTTCTTCTATCTTTTGAATCGTTTTTGAGAGATTTTCTTCGGGGTCCGATGAGCAGCTCATCTGGATCATTCCAACCTGTACGGTTCTTTCTGGCATCTATTTCTTTTTTGATTCGAAGAAAGGTAGGGAGAAATCAGGGAGAGTTAAATAGATACGTAGTTATTTTATAACCCAAAAACATACTCATCCAACTCTTGCATCATAGAGCCATTCCTGAAAACTAATAAATGTATTTCGAATATCTGAAATACTTCCTAATTCACGTTTTGCATTAGCCAGTGCTTTATACTTCAACTCCAAAAGTTCTGGAAGTTTTTCATCATCAAGTTCCGATATTCCATCTCTGATATACTGATCTAAAACAAAATTGATAAAATCCTGCTGTTTTTGATTGTAAGACCCGAGATGAAGTTTAGCATAGCTTGCTCGCTCGAGTCGTTGGATAATTTTTGAGTGAAAAGCTATATATGAAAGTACATCAAAAAGATCGCTTTTTTCTCCGTGAACAAGTCTCTTTAGGTCATTAAGTTGTTCAGCAGTGTATCCCTTTTCACTTAATTCTTCCAAAAGCCGCTTACGTGTATCTGGTAATCTCCAGATTTTTCGCAGTTCATCTTCGTTGGAAAAGAAAGTGGGGATATCGCCAAAAAGGTTGGTTATAAACTGTTCTGAAGAAATAGGCTTTCCTTCTGGGCTCCAAAATGAGGTTTTAATCATTGAATCGAGTTCGCGTACCTTTTGATCCGACAACTTAACCCGGGTCATCACTCTAGGTGGAGAGTCACATACACAAGGGAGATTCCCACAAACTTCGCAGGGTTGCGGCTCTTTTATACACACGCATGGAGACTCTCCACAATGGCCGCAGGGAGTAGGGGTTGGCCCTGGACTTACCTCAATAGGTGCTATAGGTTCGCCATCCCAATCCGGGTCGTTAAATTTGCTATGTGCATTCCCATAAAAATCATAGATGGTGAAATAGTCTTTTCCATCAAACAGCCTGGTTCCACGTCCTACAATCTGTTTGAACTCAACCATGGTGTTTACTTTGCGAAGCAGTACGATATTCCGAATCTCCGGGGCATCCACACCCGTACTTAGTTTTTCTGAGGTAGTGAGAATGGTTGGGATGATTTTCTCATTATTCTGAAAGTCCCGCAAATGTTGCTCTCCAAGCTTTCCATCATCGGCAGTTACCCGATGGCAGTAGTTCGGATTCTTAGAATCAGAAAGCTGATTGATTAGGTTACGAATAGCAAAAGCATGAAGTTGAGTAGCACAGAACACCAACGTCTTTTGATTTTGGTTGATCTGCTGCAGAAGTACCTGAACCCGATACTTCTCAATATCCATGAGTTCAATAATACGATTCTGTTCTTCTTTCGAATAGACTTTCTCTTCGTCAATACCTCCTTCAAGAACTTCATCACCAGGCGTAAACTGATACTCGTCTCCCGTAGTTGAAACTTCTTTTACACGGAACGGGGTAAGAAATCCATCATTAATTCCAGCTTTTAAAGAATAGGTATACACAGGCTCGCCAAAGTATTCGTAGGTATCCACGTTTACATCCCGCTTTGGGGTAGCGGTAAGCCCGAGTTGTACAGCAGGACTAAAATACTCCATAATCGCCCGCCAGGAGCTTTCATCATTCGCTCCACCACGATGGCATTCATCAATAACAATAAAGTCGAAAAAATCCTCAGGATAATCTCCAAAATAAGGTGAATTATCAGGACCACTCATAAAGGTTTGGAAGATGGTAAAGAATACACTTCCATTGGTTGGAACCCGACCCTTCTTTTTTATTTCATCAGGGCGAATTCGAATAAGTGCATCTTCATCAAAAGCATTGAACGCATTAAAAGCTTGATCAGCTAAAATATTACGATCTGCAAGAAACAAAATACGAGGTGTTCGTTCCCCATCTCTGCGCAAGTTCCATTTGGCTTTAAACAGCTTCCAACAGATATGGAAAGTAGTGGCCGTTTTACCCGTTCCCGTAGCCATAGTAAGTAGTAAGCGATCCTGACCTTCACCGATGGCATCCAGCACCTTTACAATGGCATTATTTTGATAATAATAAGGAAGATATTTACCCAAATATGGTTGATAAGGTATTTCCTGAAATTTCTGTTTCCAATCCCATTGCTCGGGCTCTTCTTCCCGAACTTTTGGAGGATAGGTCATATCCCATAACTCATCGGGAGTGGGGAATCCTTCTATTTCTCCTTCGGTAGCTTCCTGCATGTCGATGCCGTAGATACGTTGCCCATTGGTAGAATAGGTGAAACGAATGTGTAAGCGCTCTGCATAATCTTTGGCTTGAGCCACGCCCTCGGTATAATCCTTGTCTCTGGCCTTAGCTTCTATAACTCCAATCCGGCGATTTCTATACACCAACACATAATCGGCGCTCAGAACTTTTGATCTGCGCCCCTGACCAAGTAACCGGCCTTTATCGATAGGAAACTCTACCAGAATACGGCTCCCTTCTACTTCACCCCAACCTGAAGCTCGTAGCAAAGGATCAATTAACTCCAGTCTGGTTTGTGCCTCGTTCATGAATGGGTTGTATTGTACGCCGGGTTGAATATTTTTTTGAAATCCAGACTTGTACCGCCAAAATTTATTAATAGTCCAACCGAATAATCGTAGGCGACCACATAGTTTTTTGCTTGTGCCAAATGCACGTCTTCGAGTTGGATTACAGCTTTAAGTTCTACAATAACTTTATTTTCCACAACAAAATCTGCTCTACGTGTACCAACCACTACACCATTGTAGTAAATTTCCTGTTCTATCTCTCTTCCAAAAGCCAATCCCTCTGCCTCCATTTCCATCGCCAAACACCGCTGATATATGACTTCCTGAAAACCATTTCCTAATTGGTTATGCACGTTCATAGAACATCCAATAATTTTATAGGTGATGTCTTCCAGATTCATTTCCTACTTGTTTAATCCCGATTTACGGGATTATAGGATTTTCATGATTAATATTTCCAATTATTTATCACCTAGTTGTCTGCATCATTAAATTCTTTCCTCGTTATTTGCATCGGGATGTACTGGATTACAGGATGTTCAGAATTACCATCATTTTTTACCAATCTCATACACAACTTCGGGTTCTGCGGCTTTACCAATATACCCATCCTGCTGATCCTCAAATCCAGCCAATCCTGGTTCACACCCTTTTATTGTCTGCATCAGGATGTACTGGATTACAGGATGTTCAGGATTACGTGCTTCCCAACGCATCCTGTTCATCCTCCAATCCAGCCAATCCTGGTTCACCCTTACTCCCCAACCTTGCCCGTTAACTCCCCACCAAACGCTTTTTGGAGGATGGATTTTTTGAGTTCTTCTAATCCATAGATTTTAGCTTGATAAGCTTGGACTAAAAGCTCAGAGTTTGATTTATAAATATCTAATTCATTGATGATTGCCTTTTGTTCGGCTTTAGTTTTAGGATAGCTAACCATAAAGTCTTCAATTTGAGCTTTGGTAATAGCTTGACGTGTAGCTCCTTGTTCACCAATCCCAAGCAATCTATCTTTGTTTATTCTCGAAATTAATGAATAATGAAGGAAAGAAGGATAGAATATTCCTTCTACAAGTCGGATTATTGAAACGTGCTGATTAACTCTTGCGGGCAAAAACTCAGTAGGGACGACACAACATCGAGCTACAGACGCGCCAGTAATGTTAAGTAGCACATCACCTTCTTCAATAGTAACGTTGCTTAATTTATCTGCTTGTTCATTGTCAATAAAAGCTAATTTATTTTCGACAAAACCGTCATCATATACATTCATACTTCTAATTAGAGAAATACCAGAATCCTTATAAGAATCCTTACCTCCTCTTGGAGTTGCACCACTTCCAATTTTTGAAGTTATGTCTTTTAACCTCTTCTCCTCCCAACCTTCTCCTTTCTGGGAGAAAATGGCATTTAACTTACTCTGAAAAAGCTCCTCTGCATTTTGGATGTTTTGTTCAATGTTAGCCTTGGCTTGATCGATCGCTTCAAAGGCTTCATCCAGAATTTCAACAATCCGCTTTTGTTCGGGGAGTGATTTAGGAAATGTCAGTATAATATCTTTCAGAGAAGAATTTGAAATAACTGGTTGAGCTGTTTGTCGTGCATAACTTCTTAAATCATGATAATTCAAAAGGTATTGTAAGAAAACAGGGTCAAATTCATATTTGCACTCTATGATTTTAAATGCATTATCAGTTAGCCAAATTCTTTCGTTAATGAACCTTGCATTTCCGCATAGTGCGCCAACTCTACCAACAATTACACTTTCATCAGAAAGATTGAAATCAGAATGATACCCTGCTATACCATTACCACCGTACACTGGGTATGGACCAGGAATCATACTTTTAGATGTTAAACCATCTCCACTCTTAAGCTTAAAGCAGTTTTTTAGTTTATCTGAAATCCAATTCTCAATCACACCAACTCCTTAATTGATTGTAGTAGAGCGTTCGTTTCTTCATCCAAGGCTTCCATTTCTGTAAGGATTTCTTCCGGAGAACGGAGCGGTGCTTCTTCGGGGGCATTCGGGTTTTTAACGCTTAGATCGTAAGTATCTTCAGGAATATCCGCCACACTCAACACCCAGGACTTTTCCGTTTCAGGCTGGTCTTTTTGGAGGGTTACAAATTCCTTCAAATCTTCATTATTCAAAGGATTGGTTTTACCCATGTTTCTACCAGGATCAAAAGCATAATACCAGATGTTTTTGGTTGGCTGCCCTTTATCAAAAAAGAGCACCACGGTTTTAACTCCTGCCCCTAAAAAGGTACCACCCGGCATATCTAACACGGTATGCAGGTTACAGCTTTCCAACAGGTACTTACGCAAACTTACCGAGGCGTTATCGGTATTACTCAAAAAGGTATTCTTAATAACAATGGCTGCACGCCCACCTGCTTTCAACGACTTTATAAAGTGCTGGAGAAAGAGAAAGGCGGTCTCACTGGTTTTAATATCAAAGTTCTGTTGTACCTCGGGTCGCTCTTTCCCACCAAAGGGAGGATTGGCTAGAATTACATGGTAACGGTCTTTCTCCTGTATCTGGCGCACATCTTCGGCAAGGGTATTGGTATGAACAATATTTGGAGCCTCAATACCATGCAGAATCATATTCATAATCCCGATAATGTAGGCAAGACTTTTTTTCTCTTTACCGTAAAAGGTCCCCTCCTGCAAGATTTTTAAGCTATCTGTTCTTTTGTCCATTCGTTTGTACATGTAATCGAATGCCTCGCATAAAAACCCGGCCGAACCAACGGCACCATCGTATACTGTTTCCCCAATCTTCGGGCTGGTTACTTCAATCATCGCACGTATAAGCGGTCGGGGCGTATAATACTGTCCCCCATTTCGCCCGGCGTTGCCCATATTCTTAATCTTGGTCTCGTAGAGGTGACTTAGCTCATGTTTGTCTTCCGAAGCCAAAAACTCCAGCTCATCCACATGGTCAATTACATCCCGCATGATGTATCCACTTTGGATTTTGTTCTTCAGCTCCGAAAAGATTTCCCCGATCTTATATTCAATGGTTTGCGGGTTCTCTATATGTAGTTGTTTAAAGCCTCTGAGGTATCTAAACAGCTTCTCATTTACAAAATCTACGAGGTCGTCTCCTGTTACCGTTTTGCTGTGATCGAGTTTACCTTCGGCATCTTTAGGAGCCGCCCATACATCCCACTGGTATTCTTTTTCAATGATGTATTCGTACTCTTTCCCTTGTAATGCAGCTTCATCTGACTTTACTTGCTCCAAATCGTGCAAGTATTTTAGAAAGAGCACCCAGGATGTTTGTTCGATGTAATCAAGTTCGCTATCGCAGCCTGCATCTTTAAAAAGTACATCGTCAATATTCTTAAACGTCTGTTCGAACATAGGATAGGTTTAGTAAACAATTTTTCTTTTGTGAAGTCTCGAAAAATAGAAGAATTGCTCACTCTTACCAAAGAGATTTTATCACAATAAAGCCTTCACAAGAGCATAACCTGAGGCTGGTTAGGCTTTTGTGAAGCTGACAGTTTTACTCACTCATCACTTTTAAAAGGATTAGAATCTAGTCTGAAAACAAGTGAAAGAAATGGATTAAAACGATATACTGACTCATGCAGCTGATCTTCGCTTAATACTTCTCCCACCAATTGCCCCGCGCTATATTTACTAAGCAACCGCTGTTGGGTATGCCCCGCTAATCCAAAACCAATACCCAAATTTTGATTGTAGCGCAGCAACCCTCCAAGTAGCAAAGATGGGGAATCATTTTCCACGCCTACCCCTGCTGTTAAAGACAACGACCAGTTTTTATATAACGCTTTTTGAGGAGTCCACACAAAGTAAATCGTAGGAATTAAATCAACTATCTTATTCGATTTTGATTTAGTTATCGTATAGGTACTATCCTGTACATGAGTAAAATAGGCATCGTCTTTGGAGATGTTAGCTGCAAAACTTAACCCATACTGAATTCCCCAATTACCTCTCCTTGGTGCTTTAAAAATATATGTCCATTCTTTTTTAGTACTATCAGAATCACCCCGGTAAATTGTTACATAGTGTATTTCATTTGGCTTAATCTCAAAATGATTTAGCTTCAAAGATGTGGACGCGATTATATCTTCTGCCTGTTTTCTTTCCTCAGCACATCCACCCCTATATTCATATTCTTTGATAAGTTTAAGAAGAGCAGATTTATAGGCGGTTAATTCAAACTCTGATTGAGAGTCATAGAGCACATTTGTCGCTATTGCAAGTGTGCTGCAATCATCGATTTTTTCTGGAAAGAAGGCCTCCCATTGAAGCGCTTTGTTCTGCATTATTTCATTAACTTTAATTCCTAAGCCTGATAAATCTAGTGGATTTTCAAACGCATCGTACGTAGTTATCTCCTTTCTCGTAAAAACAGAGTATGTTTTACCGGGAATCCTATTCAATAACTCAATCTTTAATTTACTCTCGGCGCTCACCGAAACGGTTATTGTGTCCCCAGCGGGTATAGCTAAATCTATTTTTCTTGTAATTTCTTGTGCCATTACCTGAACAGACCAGATTATCAGAAGAATAAAACCTATATATTTTTTCATTTATGTAATTTTAATAGCGGTTAATAGCTATTAAATAATCTCTTATTCAGAGAATTGAACCACATATTTATGCGTACTCTTACGCTCATAATCTCTGATTTTTTTTAGAGCCGGGAGAGTTCAAAAGCTTTACGATGCTTCTATTTTGATTGGCTAACGGAATTAGAAACTGTTATAAGATTACAATATGACATCATTTCAAGATTAGGAGGTTACTTCTCCGATTATGAATGAGAGTTGTTTCTGCTTCTTACCTGATTAGATCCTTCGGAGGTATCCTCAGAATAATGGCGAAAAGTTAATACAGGTAAAAAAGTCCTCCCTTGAGGGAGGTGGATCGTTGAACGCAAGTGAAACGAGACGGAGGGTGTTGTGAGGTTTCATAATTCCCGTACTTCACAACACCCCTCGGAAAGGCTGAAGAACCTATTCAGCCTTTCATCTCCCCTCAAGTGAAGATTTTACTTGGGCTGTGACGCTCAGTATTTATAGAGGAGCAGATTCGTAAGATCCTGAAACAAGTTCAGGATGACGCTGGATTTTGAGGTGGGGGAAGATTAAATCGAAAGGTTTTCTTCCTCAAAACAGGCTTTAATCTCCCCTTCAAGGAATGTGCAGATAGATGGATTCCCGGTGATGATTCGCTTTCCAAAGAGTTGATTGGGTTTTCCTTTCCAGTCGGTGGATATTCCTCCTGCTTCTTTAATGATGAGCATTCCCGCTGCAATATCCCACGGATTTAATCCATATTCGTAAAATCCGTCTAACCTGCCAGAAGCTACGCAACATAAATCATAGGAAGCTGCTCCTGCCCGGCGAACTCCATGTGTTTTTTGCATCATGTTTTTGAGTACCTGCAAATAGGGATCAACCAGCTCAAACTGACTGTATGGGAAACCTGTTCCAATCAACGCTCTTGAAGGGTCTGTGATTTCAGAAATTGAGATCCGTTGATCCCCAAGCCACGCCCCTTCTCCCTGTACCGCCCAGAACCATTCATCGTGGGCGACTTCAAGTACAAGACCTACTTTAGCTTCTCCATCTTCCCAGAAAGCGATGGATACACAGTACGGTGGAAAGCCGTGAGAGAAGTTGGTGGTGCCATCAATGGGGTCAATGATCCATACCCTTCCATCTGGTAGCTGTGAGTGTGTATTTGACTCTTCCGCCAGGAACTGATCTTCGGGAAACGCTGCCCTGATTGTCTCAATAATTTTCTTTTCGGAAGCGAGGTCGGCATCGGTTACCAGATCGTTCTTTCGTTTTAAATCTATTTCAAAAGACTGATTACTGGCAAATTCTCTGATGATTTTTGCAGCTTCCGCAGCTGCTTTCCGTGCGGTTTCCAGTTCTCTTTGGTACATGGTTTCTATGGGTTAAAGTAATTCAAAAGGTACACATTTTGAATACCTATTCTGAGCAGGAGTATGATTTTCGCCAACTCAAATTATTACTCAGGAAGAGTTTCCGTTAATCCGAAAATCGAGAGTACCATTTAAGATCCCGGATCTTCCTAAGGAACGGAAGGTCTTGTGAGGTTTCGTAGTTTCCGTACTTCACAACACCCCTCGGAAAGGCTGAAGAACCTGTTCAGCCTTTCATCTCCCCTCAAGGGGAGACTTTATCCAGTTGAGATATTTTAAGTGAAAGCAGAAATAGAATCGTAGGATCTTTCTCAGCCAGCTGACAGATCATATTGACGAGGGTTAAAAAATTCGGCCTTAGAATTATTGGCGGAAATAGTGAGTTGATGATTGAAGCGAATCCGCAGGATGAATAAATCCACACTGGATCAGTAGAAAAATAGGTATGGTAAGACCGAAGACCATTGGATTTATTCAGCGAGATCATCACGAGCCTGCCAATAATTCGTAGCCTTGACTTTTTGTTACTTTTGGGTCAAGCCAAAAATAAGAGGAGCGACAAGATAACCTATGAGTTAATTCGTAACCAGTTCATATACAGATTCGGGATCTTCAGAAAGAACGCCTTCGGCAAGAGAAACGACGGTAGGGCAGAACAAGAACGAGCCATCCCCGTCCTCTCCCTGGACCAAAACAAGTTTTGACTCTGTCCCTCCCCCAAAGAGGGACACTATACCACTTATCTAAAAGTATGTCCGAGGTTAATAAAGCAGCTTTATTTGTTTGCAAGGTTCTTCAGCTAGCTTTAGGAAAGACAATCCGTACTCCGGAGTAAACTTACGTCGGATGTGATTGGATCTTAAAATTGATCAATTGAATCCTTTAAACTAAAGGATTTTTTGAAGATATTTACGCCCTAATCATTCATTCCAAATAAAGCCTAATGATCATCCCCATTGCGAGCGATCACGCCGGATTCAAAGCCAAAACTATTGTAAAAGATTTTTTGGAGAAACACGGTCACACCCCGATCGACTTTGGAACCCATTCTTCCGACTCTGTGGATTATCCGGACTTTGCAATTCAGGTATCCGAGCGGGTTAACTCAGGTGAATATGATCAGGGGATTATTTTATGTGGGAGTGGTCAGGGCGTATGTATGACTGCTAATAAGTACCCGAAAGTGCGTGCAGCCTTAGTGTACAACCAAAAGGTTTCTGAGATGACCAGGCTTCATAATGATGCTAATATACTGTGCATCCCGGGCAGAGAACTTGAGGACAATGAAGAGGAACTGGAAGCCATTTTAACCGCATGGTTTGGAACAGAATTTGAAGGAGGTCGCCATGAACGACGTATTAAAAAAATTGAATCACTAACTCAAAAGGACCCTAGTTAATGAAATCTATTCAGGAGCAGGACCCAAAGATTTTTGAACTTCTTGAAAAAGAAACCGATCGGCAAAACACAAACCTGGAGCTTATTGCTTCCGAGAATTTTGTGAGCCGTGCAGTACTTCAGGCTAATGGAAGTAATCTTACCAATAAATATGCGGAAGGATATCCGGGAAAAAGATATTATGGTGGTTGTGAATATGCAGATGTGGTAGAAGATATTGCCCGGGATCGCGCTAAAGAGCTTTTTGGGGCCGACTGGGTAAATGTGCAGCCACATTCCGGGGCAACCGCAAATGCAGCTGTTTATCTGGCCCTGATGAAGCCCGGCGATACCTTACTTGGATTTGATTTATCTCATGGTGGACATCTTACACATGGTTCTCCGGTAAATTTCTCAGGAATTTATTTTAAACCCGAATTTTACGGGGTCGACAGAGAAACAGGAAGACTGGATTACAGTAAAATCCGGGAGAAAGCCAAGGCGGTTAATCCAAAAATGATTTCTATTGGAGCTTCGGCCTATTCGCGTGATTATGATTATGAGGCATTCCGTTCTATCGCAGATGAAGTGGGTGCACTTCTTTGGATGGATATGGCACATACTGCCGGGCTGATTGCAACTAAGCTGTTAAATGATCCTCTCCCCCATGCTCATGTTGTAACAACTACAACTCACAAGACGTTACGAGGTCCTCGTGGTGGAATGATTCTTGTCGGCAAAGATGCTGAGAATACTTTGGGAGTGGTAGCTCCAAAATCAGGCCGGACAAAAAACTGGAGTGAGGTTTTGGATTCTGCGGTATTCCCGGGAACGCAGGGTGGTCCGCTTATGCATGTGATTGCTGCTAAAGCAGTTGCTTATGGTGAAGCATTAGAGCCCTCGTTCAAAGACTATCAAATCCAGGTACAGAAAAATGCCAAAGCTTTAGGAGCTAAATTTGTTGATCTTGGTTATGACATTGTAAGTGGAGGAACTGATAATCACCTGATCCTGATGGACCTTCGGAATAAAGGGGTAACAGGAAAAATAGCTGAAAACGCATTGGAAAAAGCCGCCATCACCGTAAATAAAAATATGGTTCCTTTTGATACAGAAAGCCCGTTTGTAACTTCCGGTATCAGAATTGGTTCTCCTGCTATGACAACACGAGGACTTAAAGAAACAGAATTTGAGCACATCGCGGTTTTGATTGATAAAGTAATTCAGGATCCTGGAAATGAGGACATTCTTGCCAACGTAAAATCTGAAGTGAACGAGCTTTGTGACCGTTTTCCTTTGTATGATTTCGTAACTGCATAATTTAAAGATTTGAATACCGGAGAACGCCAAATAATGGGTCAAGACCCCCCCAAAGTTGTAAAACCAGCAGACAGAACCGACCAGATGTCTTTTCTGGAACATCTGGAAGAGCTACGATGGAGAATCATCAAAGGGATGATTGGAATTGTTGTTGGGGTAATTGTGGCTTTTATTTTCTCTGATTTCGTGATCGATGCTGTCTTACTGGGCCCCACAAAGGCTTCTTTCTTTATGTATGATATTATCAAAGTAGATGCTATTGACCTTACCCTGCAAAGCAGAAAACTACCCGGACAGTTTTTTACTTTCTGGGGAATGCTGTTCGTATCCGGGTTCCTGATAGGGTCTCCTATTTTTATCTTTCAGATGTGGGCATTTATCGAGCCTGCACTTGAAACCAAAGAAAAGTGGAAAACTATTGTAAGTGCTTTCTTCATTACCCTTTTCTTTTTGATTGGAGTAGCATTCGGTTACCTGATTCTGGTTCCATTCGCACTACAGTTTTTTGCCTCTTTCAATATTTCTGATTCTGGCATTGTTCGCAATGATTTTGATATCAACGAATATTTTAGCTCACTGGCAATGTGGGTGGTTTCCTGTGGGATCATCTTCCAGATACCGATTGTAAGTTATGCACTATCCAAAATCGGAATTCTTACTCCTGCCTTTCTTCGCCAGTACCGAAGACATGCACTTATTGTTTGCCTGGTGATGGCGGCTTTACTTACCCCACCAGATCCAATCTCGCAGATTCTTATTGCAATGCCATTGGCTGTACTATACGAATTCTCGATTTGGGTTAGTCATGTTGCAGGTAAACGAAGAGAAAAGGAGTTACAGGAAGCATTTGGAGAAACAGAATCGTAAAATCGAATACAGTTTTTCTCCTGCTGAAATAGTATCTTTAATGCTTCGAAATTGCATAATAAACTGTTCAAATCCGGGTTGTATACCCGATGTTCTAAACTCATAAATTTTATTGATGAACTCTTTCAAAAATTTGAAATTCTTCTCACTTATTCTTCTTACCGGAATTATTCTCTCTGCATGTGATGATGACAGTAATCCTTTCCGAATTGATTATTCAGATGTACCTCCTCTTCCTGATACCACTGCTCAAAATGTAACTAAAGTAACTACTGAGTCAGGACTTATTTACTACGTGATCACAGAAGGGAATCCTGAATCTTTTGAAGTTGTAATCAGAGATGATATACAGATTTATTATACAGGAAGAACACAGGATGGTGATATCTTTGAAAGTTCGTACGGAAATGGTAGCACCACACCAGACCGCTTTAACGATATAGGTTCTTATGCGAATGGCAGAGGGACTAACTCTAAAGGTGAAGGATTTGTAGAGGGCATACTTGGAATGCTTGAAGGTGAACGCCGTGTTTTGGTTATTCCCTCCAATTTGAACACAACAGAGTCATCAATAATTGTTTACGATATTGAACTCGAAACTATCGAGTATTAAAGATAGATTTTCTTGACCCGCTCTCTGATGCTGGTTGTAATTTCATACGGGATGGTGTGAGCTACTTTGGCCCAATCAGTAGCCGTCAGCTCTTTTCCCTTCAAAAGGTAAACCTCTGTACCGATTGGATATTGGTCAGATCCTAAAAAAACGATGGTGTAGTCCATGCTGATTACCCCGACCTGATCGTACAATTTTTCTCCGATCTTCAATTTGATGGAATTAGTTAGAATTCTTGGGATTCCATCACTATAGCCGGTCGGGATTATTCCTATAAAACCATCTTCTGAAGCGATCCATTTTCCACCATAGCTTACGGGTTCTCCTTTTCTTACCGGTTTAACCTGCATCAAAAAGGATTTTATGTCCATGATAGGTTCTAAATCCGGAACGTCCACTTCACCTGCCCCAAATCCATACAAACACACTCCGGGGCGTACCGCATCGAACTGGAGGTCAAGATTTCCATAATGAAAAATTCCTCCGGTATTTGCTGTGTGGGTCATCCATTCTGAAGGAAATTGAGCCCTGGCAGCTTTGAATAGTTCAAGCTGTTGTTTCACTTCCGGATTACCCGGATCATCAGCTTTGAAATAATGAGTATAAATTCCTGTGCAAGTTAGATTTTCATACTTTGGAATCTCTTCAACCAATTTCGAAACTGCTCCCGGCAAAACTCCAAGTCGATGCATTCCCGTATCAATATTAATTTGATATTCGGAACCGGGTAAAAGCACCTTCAACGTATCTATTTCATTAAGGGTCGCTGTGAGGTTAAAGTCTGTATACAAAGAAGCAGTTTCTTCTAAAGGAGCTTCGAAAACCAAAATAGGGATTGTAATCCCTGCTTCCCTTAGTTGTTTTCCTTCAAGAGCATGTGCTACACAAAGCCATTCTACTCTTTGTTGAATATGTTTTGATAAAGGAATTAATCCATGTCCGTAGGCATCATCTTTTACTACTGCCATTCGCCTTACCCCGGGTTTCAATCTCCGATCAATGGCATTAAGGTTATGATCGAGTTTTGATAAATGTATGATTGCCTTAGTATTCAACTAAACCACTTTTTCTTTTTCGATTTCTTTAGAATTACCTGAGCCGCATTATGCCCAGCTGCACCAAAAACCCCACCACCAGGATGGCAGGAAGCACTCGAAAGATATAGATTTTTGACAGGAGTTTCGTAACAACTCATTTCCGGAATCGGGCGAAACATAAACATTTGATCAAAGCTCATTTCTACATGCATTACATTCCCTTTTAATAAACCATGCTTTCGCTCTATATCCAGTGGAGATTGAATGTACCAGTCGATAAGTTTTCCTTTCATATTTGGAGCGTAATCCACAACTACATCATAGATTTTTTGAGCTTCCTGTTCCCGGATGTCATCCCAATGCAATCCATTTGCCAGCTCGTAAGGATGCCATTGCGCCCACACAAACATGGTATGCTTTCCGTCTTTGGCAACTTCGGGATCAATTTTTGAAAACGTCATAGCAAGAACTGCTGGCTTCTCAGGCGGACGTTTTTGCATGTAATCACCTATCGCATTATTCATGTATTGCACGGAAGGAGCCATCAACTGAATTCCGTTGTGAATATGAGGGTCGCCTGGTGCAGCAGTATATTCAGGAAGTTCTTCAACCGCACAGCGAATCACCATTCCGAATCCGTTACCCACATTGATGTTCTTAACCTTCGTAAACATCGAATCTTCAAGATGTTCACGCCCTACCATTTTCATCATAGTAGTTTGAACATGAGCATTGGAAATAATAATCGGAGCTCGGAATTCTTCACCGCTTTCGGTTTGTACACCGATCGCTCTTCCATTTTCTATCAATATCTTTTTTACGGGATGATTCGTTTTTACTTCTCCTCCGTGTGCTTCTATCAGGTTCTTCATTGCCTGAGTAAGCATACCGCTCCCACCTTTCGGATGCTTAGCACCACTTTCGTGCAACATAGATTGCCAGCCAGCAAAATCACCGGTCGCTGAATGATCGGGTAGTGGTCCCGATTGTGCCGCAAACCAAAGCAGCGCAGCTTTCATGTGAGGACTTTCGAATGCATCATCCACAACTTTCCCATAGCTGGAAAGTATTTTTTGGAGTCCGGCAGCCTGCTCCCCTTTCTTAAACATAGCGCCATCTTTAATCTGAGCCTTAACCATCTCAGCCACAATTCCACCTGTTGTGGGAGTTGTCATAAATGCTTTCAACACGCCTTTGTTGATCTTACCCCAAAACTTTATGAATTCCTTGTAGTTCTTAACATCCTCAGGAGCCACTTTAGAGATTGATTCCAAAGTCTGTTCTACATCCTTCCAGAAATGAATTACCCCTTTTCCCGTTGGCACCGGATACGACATAATGGGATCCATATCGATGTACTCCAAACCATACTTGGTAAGCTCTAACTCTTCAATAATTCCCGTTTGATGAATCATAATATGTACTGAAGAACCAACGTCCATCAAAAACCCATTCGGGTTCTCTTGAGACTCGAACATCCGTTCTGTGCACACCGCTCCACCAATGGTATCTCTGCGCTCAAGTACTAAAACTTTATAGCCATTTTTTGCCAGATAACAACCTGTGGTAAGCCCATTGTGCCCTGAGCCTATAATAATTGCGTCGTAAGAATCCATAAGAAGAAAGATAAAAGGAATTGATTGAAAGCGAAGATTTATTAAGTTGTTTACCAGCTTGAGAACTAAAATACTAACGATGTCATTCAATGCCTGTCCGCTGTACGAGACTGTGGAAGGCGGGCGAAGCGATGAAGCTGCATAATCAAGTTTTTATAAGATTAGTTCTGTGGATTCTTCGTCCCGTTTTATGTGGAATCAGGATGACTTTACGGTGATAGTTTATGAAAATAGGCCGCTTTGAAGTAGAACAACTCAGTGAAGGGATTTTTGATGTTTTTGATGACGGTACTTTTCAGAAGATTGGTGCCGATGAAATCACCGCAAAAAAGGAAGCTACCGATGTACCCAGAAGTTCTACTCCCATTGGAATAGATCCGATTCTTATCAGAGATGGTAAACATGTAATTCTACTCGACACCGGGCTTGGTTGGGGTCTTGATGCAAAAAGTAGCTATACCGATACCTCCAATCTGAAAACTAACCTCGATATTTTTGGGCTTACGCCAGCTGATGTTACTCATGTAGTACTTTCCCACCTTCACTTCGATCATGCTGCAGGTTCCACGTTTGTTGATAATTCGGCAACCACCCAACCAACCATGCCTTATGCCAATTATTTTGTGCAAAAGCTGGAATGGCATTATGCAGTTCAGCGGGTTGGAGAACAAAACCCGGTAAAAGGAGCCGATTATGACCTAGATGAACTCTACAAGCTCCATGCTGAGGAAAAACTGGTAATGATTACTGATACCTATTTCGAATTACTTCCCGGAATAACACTCATTAAAACGGGTGGCCATACTCCCGGGCACCAGATTGTGAAAATTCAGGATGGTGGTGAAACCGCTTATTATTTGGGAGATTTGGTCCCGAGCGAAAATCACCTGAATCACTATTCGATGAAGAACATGGATGTCGACCCGATACAATCCAAGAAAGCTAAAACATTGATTTTGAGACAAGCCGTAAAAGAGAAAGCCGCGCTATTCTTCTATCACTCTATCCATGTTAAAAACGGAGTGTTGGTACAGGATGAAGAAAAGAGATATGCATTATTGGAGGTTAAATAACTTTAGGGCATTTTGTTTTCGCAAACGCATTTTTAAAATCCTGAACTATCTTTTTTGTTATAGGAATCCATTGGATAGCAACATCGCTAAGAATCAATTGTTTACCGAGTAAAAATTATCCACATCAATCCTATTCTCAGAGAAAGCCATCCTGAAAGAGCCTAAAGAAAATTAAAGAGTGATGTTCACCTGTTGTATACAGGATGATTCAATAAACTATTTCTAACTTGATGGCGTATTCTTATTCATCATAAAAGTTAGAAAAATGATCAAGAGCGTTAAAACTTGCTATACATTATGTATCTGCATTCTTTTTATTTCCTGTAATGCTAATAACCCTATTCAGCCAGATGTTCCTGATCCAACGCCGGAAATAATTATACTACCAATTGTAGTTCATATTGTCCATCTGGGAGAACCTATAGGCGTTGGCACTAATCTTTCTGTAGAACAAATTGAGTCTCAGATTAGAGTTCTGAATGAGGATTTCAGAAGAAAAGAAGGTACAAGAGGATTCAATATTGATCCTGATGGTGGAGATGCCATGATTGAGTTTACCCTTGCTACAAAAAATCCTGACGGCAATCCAACTGAAGGAATTGTAAGGATAGATGTAAGTGAAGAAGATACGATACGATTTGCCCGGTTTGATTACTACGCATCGTTAAGTTATTGGGATCCGGAATCCTACATTAATGTTTGGACTGAACCTTACCCGACTAAATTATTAGGGTTAGCATTAGGTTTTGCAACCGGTCCTGAAACTGATTTATTGGGCCGTAATCTTTTTCAAAAAGGAGAGCCGGAATACAGAGAAGGCATTCTTGTTAATTACGCTCATTTCGGCGAGTCGAATATAGAATCCGAATATAATCTGGGAAGAACATTGACTCATGAAATGGGACATTATCTTGGTTTGCTCCATCCCTGGGGTACCGGGGTGTGCGAGACTAACGATTTTGTAGAAGACACTCCTGCTGTTGATAAAGCCTACAACCCAACATGTGGAAATACCGCTTTGATAGAAAATTATATGAATTATTCTAAAGATAGAGACATGAATGTATTCACAAAAGGACAGATCCAACGAATGCATTATGTATTAAAAAACAGCCCATATAGGAACAGCCTGATTCACTCACCTGCATTGAATTAGATAACCAGGATCAGAATCAAAAAAGTCCTGCCAATTACTCAGCAGGACTTTGGTCTAAGGAGATCAACATTAATTAATCAAGAAAAGTGACTTTACCAGTGTCGAGATCATAAAAAGCACCGGCAATCAGGATGTCGCCATTTTTTTCCAATTCAGCAATCATTGGACTGTTTTTTCTCATTTCTTCGATAGTGAACCGAACATTGTTTTCAACAACGTGAGTTACATAATCACTATTAGCATTTGATTGCTCGCCATCAAAGTCGTCAGACATTTCAATAGCTGGTTTAATGTTTGAAAGTAGCGCGGTAATATTGCCTACTTGTACATCATCAATTGCAGACTTAACAGCTCCACAAGATTCATGTCCCATGATAATTACAACTTTTGAACCAGCAACTGCAGTTCCAAATTCAATACTTCCAAGCATATCGGTATTTACATTGTTACCAGCAATACGGCCTACAAATACATCCCCTACGCCTTTGTCAAATACCTGCTCCACAGGTACACGGCTATCCAGGCAGGAAATGATTACTGCTTCAGGAAATTGTCCGCCAGCAGTAGCAGCTACTTGAGCCTGCCAGTCGCGCGGAGTTAGATTATTGTTAACGAAACGCTCATTACCTGCTTTAAGCCCATCTAATACTGCTTGAGGTGTTAAAGCATCTTGTTTTTCTTTAGTTAGTACTTCTTTTACAGGAGCATCTTGCGAAATCGCATCCTTTTGAGTACATCCGATTAAAGCAATGGTTAGAAATAAAAAACCGAAAATGTTAATTCTACTATTTTTCATTTTAGTATAGTTTTATAGTTATTGAGTTATTTTGATTTAGAAAAAATATTGTTGGTATAGTTTTAGTACAGACGAATGGTATTTCGCTTCAAATCATAGATGAAGTTCATCTGTATTTAGATAGATAAATAGGTAGATAGATATATCTATCTACTGAGCTAGAGGTGAATTATGAGAAGAGGTCCGGGGGAGGAACAATTATATTTTGTTCAAAGACACTCTTTTGAATTTCTAAATGATTTTTTATGATTGTATCAGATAAATTATACCCATCAAAAATATCTTTAGGAGCAATGTATTCCTGCATAAGATTCTCTTCTTGTATTTCAGGAATTGATGAATTATCAGTTCCTGTAACATGAGAATGTTCGATTGTGCTACCTTGCAATCCAATAATTGCATGTGAAGCCAAATCGACTGCTAAGACAGAGCAGAGTCCGAGCAATATTGCAGATACGATATTTGTTTCGAGTTTCATCGCTTTCGAAAACTCAAAGAAAATCCCGAGAGTTCCCGGAAAATTTATTTTTTTTATTTATTCATCGAAATGAGGAATTCCTCGTTGTTCTTGGTGCCCTTTATCTTATCCAGAAGGAATTCTGCAGCTTCAAAGGAGTTCATGTTCGTCATATAACGACGAAGTAACACTACTTTTTCTCTCTCTGCATCACTTACCAGGAGCTCTTCACGTCGGGTTCCACTTCTGAAAACATCAATGGCAGGATAGATTCGACGATCCGAAATACGACGATCAAGTACAATCTCTGAGTTACCCGTTCCTTTGAATTCCTCAAAAATCACATCGTCCATTCGGGAACCGGTTTCGACCAGCGCAGTAGCGATAATGGTAAGCGAGCCTCCACCTTCTATATTACGTGCTGAACTGAATAACTGTCGCGGTACTTTAAGTGCCTCAGAATCTATACCACCAGTCATAGTTCGGCCTTTATTTCCTGCTCCAACATTATAGGCTCGTGCCAAACGTGTAATAGAATCAAGAAGAAGCAGTACATCGTGGCCGCTTTCAACCAAACGCTTTGCTTTTTCGAATACTATTTCTGAAAGTCCGATATGGTTTTCAGGTTTTTCATCGAACGTTGAAGCCACTACTTCTGCACCTTCAACTGTACGTTCCATCTCGGTTACTTCCTCGGGACGTTCATCAATCAGTAAAATCAGAATTTTTGCTTCGGGATGATTATGTGAAACAGCATTCGCAATATTTCTCAGAATCGTGGTTTTACCGGTTTTTGGTTGTGCAACAATCAACTGACGCTGACCTTTACCAACTGGAGCAAACATATCGATAAATCGAGTTGTATACTCTCTTGGATTATATTCAAGTTTATACCGTTTGTCCGGGTGAATTGGAAGTAAATCATCAAACACTCCGCGGTTATCCATATCGGTTGGAATGCGTCCATTTACTCCTTCTACTCTTAGAAGTGCAAAATACCGTTCGCCCACTTTAGGCGGACGAATAATCCCTATCACGCAATCTCCTTGCCGTAATCTGAATCGTTTAATCTGAGAAGGCGATACATAAATATCGTCAGGGCTTGCTTTATAATTATAGTTTAAAGAGCGAAGGAACCCATAGCCATCTGGTAAAATTTCAAGTGTACCTTCATTAATCAAATACGGGCCAAGTTGATCTGAAATCTCATCCAACCGTTCCTGAAGTGTGGGTGCATCCGAAGTAGGAAGCTGGTCGTGTTCGTGTCTTCGGTTGTTGTTCCTGTTATTATTTCGATTTTGATCTCTTTGCCTTTGTTGCTGTCTCCTCTTTTTTTCTTTTTCGTCTTCCTCTTCCTGATTATCTTTTTTGTAAGAAACAATGTGAGATGAACCACCATAGGTAGTCATTTCTTCTTCTTTTTGGCTGGTTCTTTTAGGCTCTTCCTGTTTCTCTTCAGGTTCATCATTTATTTCTTCTTCCGCCGGGACTTCGATACGTTCTTTTCTTGCGATTCTTTTTCGCTTTCTCTTTGGTGCATCACCATTTACTGAAGAAGTATTATTCCCGGCTTGTTCTTTAATCCGATCAATCAGATCACTTTTTTTAACTCCGGTAACTCTTTTAACGCCAACCGATTTAGCAATTACTTGTAGTTCGGGTAATTTCTTTGATGATAGAGATTCCAGCTCTTCTGATGAAAGCCTGCCTGTCGTATTATCTGACATAAAATATGTGTGCTATTGCAAAAATTATACTTACTGAATTTGGGGTGAATGCTGAATTATCTAATATTGGATAATGTATTAAAGCACTCAATCAGGTAAGGATGAAAAAGAGTTGGTGGTTAAGATTTCGTACTCTGTTTATTTAGCCACCGCTTTATTGTGGGGTAAAAGTAAAAACTTCCTGCACAAATTACTAACTCTGTATTCAATTCCTTTAAAATCGTTGTATAGTTGTTTTCATTAATTCTAACAATGGGCAGAACGGGCTCTATATCACTAAATTTTGCAGCCCGCTCACCTTCCTGTTCATAATAGTAAATGCTCCGGAACACCCTGAACTTATTTAAAATTTCAGGTTTGGCTTTGTCTTTCATCATCGAAAGAATCAGGATTTTTTTTGAAGCTTCCATTTTCTGAACGGCAACCAGCATGGCATCAATGGCTTGTTCGTTATGTGATCCGGAAAAATACCATTCCTTTTTGGGATGAAGTTTTTCAAAACGTGCGGGAACTCCCGGAAACGATTCCAATGCTTCCTTAAACTGTGTTTCTGTAACTTCGAAATTATTCCTCAACTCGTTTACCGTAACATAACAGATGGCAACATTCCATGAATTAACCGGCTCGATAAACTGAGTTCTGAATTCCTCTCCTGTTTTCTTAAAGACTATTTTCCCTTTATTAAATGAAGGAAGCAAATCCTCGGTATAGCTTAGGTTCGCTTTTTTAGATAATGCTTTTGATTCAATCACCTGCACTACTTCACCCGGTAGATCTCCAATCACTATCGGCTTTCCTGATTTGATAATCCCGGCCTTCTCTTTTGCGATGGATGCAAGTGTATTCCCAAGTATTTTCTCATGATCCATCCCAATACTCGTAATTATTGAGAGTTCAGGAGTAATAATATTTGTAGCATCAAGTCGCCCACCTAAACCTGTTTCGATGATTGCAATATCAACCTTCTTTTTTGAAAATACCCAGAAAGCTATCGCTGTGCTGATTTCGAAATAAGTTAATGAGACTTTTTCTAACGCATTAGAAGACATTTGAAAGAACTCAAGAATTAAATCATCTGCTACTTCCTCCCCTGAAACCCGAAACCTTTCGTTATACTTCAACAGGTGAGGCGAAGTAAACATACCGGTTTTAAATCCTGCTTTTTTGTACACAGCTTCAAGCAGGTAACAGACCGTGCCTTTCCCGTTAGTTCCAGCAACATGGATGCTTTTGAATGTATGTTGTGGGTTTCCGATCAGGTCACAAAAATCGGTGATGTTTTTCAGTTCAAAATTACCGGCTTTATCTCCCACTTTTGAAAACATAGGAATGGAATTCAGATACTCCCAAACATCATGGATGGTTTTGACGGCAGGCATCTACTTGAGATTCCTTTTTTTGAAACGCTCGTATACCCTTCTAACGATTTCAATGGAATCGTGAGTGGAATCAAATCTTACTTCGTCAATTGAACTAACCAGCACAACTTCTCTCAAAGAATTCGTTGCAAAAACAGCTTCCGCCTTTTTAATTTCTTCAAGGGTAAACTGACCTTCAATCACATTTACTCCATTATGTTCTGTAAGCTCTTTTATCAGAATACTTCTAGTCACCCCGGGAAATAAATCACACTCTAAAGACGGAGTAAAGCAGGTGTTTTCCTTTATCCAGAAAAGATTAGCAATGGTTGTTTCGCTTACTTTTCCATTCGTAGTGAGCATTAATGCATCATCTGCTCCCTTTTTAAAAGCTTCCCTGGATGCAATGATATAATTGATTCCATTAGAGAGCTTAAATCTTCGGTCTAAGGCTTCAGATGGAATCGCGCGAGTGTTTACAGAAGCCAAGCTTATGGGCGCTTCTACAGGCGAATAAGGAGTACAGTGCGTAATCCAGTTTCCTTGTGATGAATTGGTTCTATATCCACGACTTCCTCCTCTCCAACATTGAACACGAACCATTGCATCCTTATTCAAAAGTTCGTTGGCTTCGAGTAGTTCGAGGATTTTAACTTTGAAACCTTCAAAATCAAACACAACATCAATCCCCAAATATTCTGCTGCGGCTTTTGTTCGTTCGAAGTGTGCCTCAAGGCTTAAAAATTTTGCTTTATAGGAACGGAATGTATCAAAGCAGCCATCACCATACATCATTCCTCTGTTTATAGGAGAAATCAACACCTCTTCTTCATGTACAAGTTGGCCGTTATAGACTACAAAGTTACTCATTCTGATGAAGCCATAAGCAGCTCACTTACTTTGCCTTCTTTATAGCCCACATGGGTAAACTTCAGCTCTCCGCTTTCATCCAGAAGGATGAAGCTTGGAATACCCGGTGCTCTCAACTCATTAAACAGAATGGTACCATCAATGTATTCAAAATCATGAGTAAGGGTTTCTTCATCAATGCTTTCCGTTGCATCTTTTACCAATGCAGCCACAACTTTGAAGTTCTCTTGTTGGGACTTTACCTCATCTAAGACCTTCATGATTTCCGCAGATTTATCAGACCATGATGCCCAAAACAAAACTAATACCTGATTTCCTTTTAGGTCTCCAAGTCGCAAGCTATCGCTTTTGTTGATGTAGGGATGATTTTTGGTAAGTAGCTCGTTGTATTGCCTGGTGTAATCTGTAAAGCGTTCTTGTCTCCGTTCTGTAAAATTGAAGGAGGAAATCACTATAAAAAGCATGGTAAAAGCTGCGCATACCAAGATAAACGGCACAAAATATTTCTGATCAAGTCTCATGCGGATAAATTAAGAAACTTATCGTCGGGATAAATGGGGAAAATAAAGGAATTCTATTCAGATTTAATTACAACCGCAGTCAAAGGGTCGACTATAACTTTACCCGATTCAATTCTTATCCCACTTAGTTCTGTTACTTTACTTATTCCTGCCTCGTCTGAATCAACCAAAACTACAGCATTGGTCAGGTCATACGCCATACTAAATGAGCGTTCGCTCGAATCTGCATTGATAATTACAAAATATGTCTCACCTGTTGTAGATTCGGTTTTGTAAATGATTGCCAAATCCTCTTCACCTATTTCCGGGCTTTCTACCAGAGATACATTCTGTTGAATAAGTTCCTCAGTCCCTAATCTGAAGGCATCCGTTGATTTTCGTAACGCAATGAGACCCCGGGTATATTCCATTGTACGTTTGTGGATTCCCTCGTTTGTCACTTTATCCCAGTTAAACTTATTTACTGCTTCAGATGCATCGTAGGAATTCCGAATCAGATAAGGATATTCAAATCCTTCACCTTTGATGAACTCTCTTTCCGGCGGGATTGAAGAAAACCATTGCTTTGTCCTGCCATATTCCTGTCCCGCATGGAGAAAAGCCACTCCCTGACTGGTTAACACCATTGTATTAGCTAATCTGATTCTTTTGTGGATTTCCAGCTGGTGATTTTTTGGATCTTTTTTAATTGAAAGTGCGATCATGTCATGGAGTGTTAATCCGTCGTGAACTGCAACATATTGGAGCACATCACCCGGATCATCTTCCGTCATGTTTTCCGGCTTAGCAATAATACTATTGAAAATCGTTTCAACAGACCTGGCTCCTCCCGTTAAAAATCGAGGCTCGCCTTCAATTCCGTGACCTGATTTCAATTCATCTCTGATTTCATCTGAAAAACAGGAAACACTATTTGTCTGATTCATCCAGTCCTGATCGGCCGATACTACCTGGTCACCATCATCCCCGGCATACGTTCTCCAGCATTCACCTACCATATGAACATCAGGATTAATTTTTTGAGCTTCATCGAAAGTCATTTGAATAGTTTCCCCATCAAGATCTCCCATCAAATCGTAACGAAAACCATCTACTTTATACTCACTGGTCCAGAATTTGATGGAGTCGATGATTAATTTACGAGTCATGGCATGGGTAGAACCGGGTCTTCCTCCACCATAACTTTCTTTTGGAGTTCCTTCAGCATCCATAAAATGATAATAGCCCGGCACTATGTCTTCCAGAAATGTCAATTTTGCTGTATGATTATAAACTACGTCAAGCGTAACACCCATCCCTGCCTTATGAATTGCATTAACGAGCTCTTTTAATTCTTTGATTCTGAGTTCCGGATCAGTTGGATCAATAGAATATATTCCATCTGGTGAAAAATAGTTATCCGGACCGTACCCCCAGTTATAATTCGCTCCTAGTTTGTATTCCGTTCGATCCGGATTTCGATATAATTCATCTGAATACGTATAACTAAGAACCGGCAAAAGTTGAATGTGTGTAACGCCAAGATTTTTGATGTACTCGAGTCTCTCAGTAAACGCATTATATGTTCCGAATGGAGCTTCTGTTTTAATATTCGGATCAGAAGTAAAATCTGAAACATGAACTTCCCAAATAATAGCGTCCTCTCGTTTCTCAAAACCCTCAATGCTTGCAAAATCAAGATCTGGACCAATTGCAGAGGGATTAACAATGGCACCTTTTGGATTAAAGAAATTCTCTCTGGTTGTAACTGCTAAGGATTTAGCGTAGGGATCTAAGGCTTCTTTAGTTTCTCCATAATTGGTAACAGAATAGGTATAGAACTTTCCATAGATCTCTTCTAATAGTTTAACGGACCAAACTCCTTTCTCTCCTTTATACAATGAAATTGTATCAGAAGGCGAGTCATCTTGTCCGTCTTCATAAATATTAAGGATTACCTCAGAAGCAAGAGGAGCCCAAAGCTTGAATTCAATTTCATCTTCGTAGAAAAGTATTCCAAGTTCTCCATCATAAGTATAAAGCTCATCAATGGTTTTCCAATGAGGACGAGCTACGGTTTCGGATCCTTTTGTTTTGACGGAATAGGTCTTCGTGAAGTCCAGATTTTCTTTGGTGTAAAGAGTAAATAAACCATCTCCTCCTTTCATTGATTCGATCGTTATTTCCTTACTGTTCTCTTCAATTATTACAGGAACTGAACCTTTAGTTAACACATTGATTGTTTTTATTTCCTTTTGCCCGATAATGAAGGCTACCTGAACAGGTTCAGAACTCTGAGCAAGAATCTTACTGCCAAAAAATACAGTCGGGAATAAAAAAAGCACCAATGTATTCACCAGTGCTTTAAAGAAATTTCTTTTCATAATGCTAGGAAATTTTGTTAGACAGCTGTTGCACCTTCAGATTGTCCCTGATCGTCTACTCTCAAACATAGAATTCCAGATAGTATCATTGAAACTCCTCCTAATACAAGAATAAGGATCGTTTGTCCCCCAAAGAGTGAGGTCAGCATAAAACCTAAAACGGATGCTGCTAAAATCTGGGGAATCACAATAAAGAAATTAAATACTCCCATATAATATCCCATCTTATCAGCAGGAATTGATCCTGATAAAATAGCATATGGCATTGATAAAATACTTGCCCACGCAATCCCAACACCTACCATACTTAGCCAAAGCATACTTGGATTACTTATAAAGTAGATTGAGATCAGTCCAATACCTCCTATTACCAAAGCCATCATGTGTGTGACTTTTCTGCTGGTTTTTCTTGCTACCCAAGGAAGCATTATGGCGGCCAGAGCCGCGATCCCGTTGTACCCACCGAATAAATTACTCACCATATCAGCTCCCTGATTGTATAGCAAAGAGGTAGTGTCTGTTGTTCCATAAATATGAGAGGTTACCGCAGAGGTTGTATAAATCCACATTGAAAAAAGAGCGAACCAGGTAAAGAACTGTACTACTGCTAACTGTACCATCGTTTTTGGCATTGTATTGAAATCCTTTACGATATGTACCAGTGCGGATCTGGTTTTTCCGCTTTTCGTTAATGAAGAGCCAATAAGATGAACCAATCCAAAGAGGATTAAGCCCCCGCCTAAAACGTGAAGTTGTTGATCGATTCCTGTGAGAGCTACAAAACCGGAAAAAACTGCACCGGCAAGTAAATACATCAATCCAATTCGGCTAAACTTATTGGCAAACATTGACTCATTTTCGCTTGGCATTGCCGGCTCGTCATGTTCTTCGTCTCCTTCAGGAGGATACTCCTTAGTAGTAAATACCGTCCACATCACCGTTATAAAATACATTGCCGCACCAATATAGAATGAGTATTTAACAGATGGAGGAATCACACCCTCAGGTGCTGTATTTGGTATGTCTAGCCAGTTCGCAAAAATCCAAGGAAGGAAGGAAGCAACCAGCGCTCCAATCCCAATAAAGAAACTCTGCATCGCAAAGCCGGATGTTCGTTGATCTTCAGGCAGTAAATCACCTACAAAAGCTCTGAAAGGTTCCATGGTAATATTGATGGAAGCATCCATAATCCAAAGTACACCAACCGCAATCCAAAGTGCTGCAGAGTTAGGCATTGCAACCAGTGCTATAGCCCCTGTTATTGCTCCAAGAGCAAAATAAGGTCTTCTTCTGCCCCATTTGGGAAGCCAGGTTCTGTCTGAATAGTAACCAATAATTGGTTGTACAATTAGCCCGGTAACAGGTGCTGCAAGCCAATAAATCGCAAGGCTCGATGTATCTGCACCAAGAGTCTCAAAAATTCGACTGGTATTAGCATTCTGTAATGCGAATCCCATTTGAATACCTAAAAACCCGAAACTCATATTCCAGAGTTGAATAAAGTTAAGTCTTGGTTTTCTTTGCGGTGTGTTAGACATGTTTTTGCGCCTTAAATTATTTAGTAGCTAATATAAACCAACGGTGTGGAGGTAATTCGAAATCGTATGTATTACCATTTTCAGCGTTTATCTCACCTTCTGTCACCCCATATTTTGCATATGTACTTGACGACCACAATGGCACAGAAATCTGTTTTGGTTCATCAGAATTATTGATTGCAACAATAACCTCATCAGTCCCTTTTTTGCGTGAGAAAGCATACGTTTCTTCCGGGGATGAAATACGTTTGAAGTCCCCTCCATAGGCTCCATTCCAGAGAGCCTGATTACTTGTATTAAGATCTAGCAGTAACGTATAAAAATTCTGATAGGAATAACTTTTCCAGGGAATTTCATCTTTTTCAAAAAACTCGAGTTGTTTATCAAGAACCGACTCTTGTCCGTTATAAATCAGAGGCATGCCCTGAACCGTAGCTGAAAGCACTGCGAAGTTTTCGAAGTTGTCTCCATACATGCCCGGATCGGTACCATTCCATGAGTTTTCGTCATGATTTGAGGTGAAGTACATTCGGTACGAGTTTTTTGGGAATCGTTTTGCATCTCGTTCAAACAGAGAATCTAAATCCGCAAATGATTGCTCTCCTTTTGCAATCTCCCGAATTACATGAGCATACTCCCAAGCGTAATTCATATCAAACGCTTCAAACAGCAATTCAGGTTCACCATCCTCTGCCAACATGAATACATCTTTTATTTTATCTAATTCTTCATGTGCAGTAATCCAGAAATCAACCGGGACCATCCCTGCTACATCGCAACGATATCCATCGATTCCAAACTCATCCACCCAGTAAACTAAGGCGTCAAGCATAGCTGCACGCATGTCCTCGTTTTCATAATTCAGATCAATCACATCGCTCCAGTCTGCTACTGGTGGCTGGAAGTTTCCGTCTTCGTCTAAGGTGTACCAATCTTTGTTTGCCGTCCATGGATTATCCCATGCCGAATGATTCGCTACCCAATCCAGAATCACCTTAAAACCCATTTCATGCGCTTCATCAACCAGTGCCTTGAAATCTTCTTTGGTCCCAAATTCGGGGTTAATCCCTTCATAATCTTTAATAGAATAATAGCTCCCAAGTGTACCTTTACGGTTTAATTCGCCGATAGGCTGAACAGGCATGAGCCACAAGATTTTAACCCCCATCTCTTTTAAACGGGGAAGGTCTTCACGAAAAGCATTAAAGGTTCCTTCCGGGGAATATTGCCGAATATTTACCTCGTAAATATTTGCGTTTTTGCTCCATTCAGGATGTTCAACGGTACTTAACCGGGGAGCTTCTGATTTTTTTTCAGGGGTTCCACAGCTTGCAAATACAACTCCTATTAAGAGAGTAACTAACGCTATTTTTTTTGAATAAGAATTCATGAGTGATCTATTCTAATGTTAAAATTTCGAATGAATTTGCCGGTAGTTGAATGCTTAACTCTGTGCCATTCACTTCAAACTCGTTTCCAAAAGTGGCTTCCAGAGCTGAGTAATCAAAGTCATCCCGTAAACCTACTGAGACATTTTGTGTACGCCCTGACTTATTAAAGACTACCACAACCTGGTGGTTGAAATAAGCCCGCGAATAAGAAAGGATATCATCTTCTGTTAAGTGAAACTTAAAGTCTCCATACAAAAGTGGTAGTGAGGAATTTCTAAGATCGGTAAGAATACCATAGATGGTTCTGTTTCTCAGCTCAAATGCATTCAGTTCATCTTCTTCAAATTCCATCCAACGTCGGTTATCCGGATCGTTAGCTCCTGGCTGACCGTATTCGTCTCCCTGATAAGTGACAGGGATACCGGGTATGGTTAGGTTCCAGGCATGGAGCATACTGAGTTTATCATAAGCAAATTCCTGTGGGTCTCCGATTTCGCGGGTCCAACCAGCAAGTTTTGCATCTTCTCCCCACACTACTTCGCCACTTGTGTAGGTGATGAACCGGGCTTTATCGTGATTGCCAGAAATGTAGCCCATCAGGTTATGATAGCCGTAGTAATTGAAACTCTCCTGTAGCTGATCTCTTAATCCTGTGAATGAGGTATTCTGGCCAAAGGCATTTACAGCGGCATCATACATCCCAAAATCAAACTGAGAATCTAACATCCCGGAATTGATATAGCTTGAAATCAACTCCCGGCTTCCGTAAGTCTCCCCTACCTGATATACCTGCTTACCGGTTTCGAGCGTAACTTCTTCTTTAATTTTACGGGTGAGTGTTCTCCAGAATTCAAGCTGTATATGTTTGGTTGCATCGTGACGGAATCCATCTAGGTCGAACTCTTTTACCCAATAAAGAGCTGAATCCGTCATTGTCTCAATCACTTCAGGATTTGAGAAATCAAGGCTGGGCATGAAGGTATCGAACCAAGTGGTTAGACGTTGTTCATCCCAAAGTTGGGTATTCATCGTTCCATCTGGTAGGTACAAATCTGTTGCCCAGTCAGGGTTATTCTGATATACAGGATGGAGTTCGTGTACGTGATTAGCCACATAATCTAAAATCACATTCATCCCGTTTTCGTGTGCTACATCGAGTAATTCCCTGAATTCCTCTTCTGTTCCATATCGGTTATCAGTTTTTGAAGATGAAATAGGCCAGTAACCGTGATAACCAGAAAACTTAGTTACCGGTCCACCCTGATCCCAAAGTCCATAGGCAGTTTCCGGATTTTGTGTGATTGGAGAAAGCCAGAGAGTATTTACTCCAATCTTTTCAAAATAACCGCTTTTGATAGTTTGTGTGATACCGGAAAAATCACCGCCATAATAATTTGCTTTGGGATGAATATCAGGATCATCAACTAAGCGGGTGTTAGCTTCATTCCCATCCTTAAAACGATCAATCAAAACGAAATACATATTCCATGTATGGAAATCGTGACGCGTAAGCTGATTTGTATTCTCTACAACGTTTCCATTTTGTAAGGGAATCAGAACATCATTTGAAATCTCTGAATCATTATATGCCCAAGCCCTGATGTATGAGCGATCTAAACTTCCAGCTTCTAAAGGTATTGTTACCTGTAGCCCACCGTCCGTTTCTGTGACTTCAAGCATTTTATTTTGCCAGAAAACAATCAATCCTGATGCATCTTCATGGTTAAAAGTTACTTTATTCCCTTCGAAAGAACTGGTATATAGCGTTGGTTTGGCAGCCTCAGATTCACCAACAACCAATAGAGAGTTTCTTCCCCCCATCCCATTAGAAACGCTAGTTGGATTAGACGGATCAATAGTTTCCACCCCATCAACAACAAAGAGATACTGGTACATCCCTTTGTTGATCAACATAGATGTTTTCCAGACATCGCCTTCCTTTTCTAACTCAGTTGATCCTGGATTCCAGTTGTTCATCTCTCCTTTAAGCTGTACGGTCTGGTAATCGTTACCCTTAGCATCAAAAACTAATTCGATTTCTTCTTTAGCTGATTTTTTTAGCAGGATAGCGTACTCTTCACCCAAAGCTGTAATAGTAAGAGCATCAACTGGTGTAGAAATTGAACCCTGAAGAGTTAAAATGCCTTTTTCAGATTTTGAGACCGTTATTCCTTCCGGTGCATCTATAGTACTAATCATATCAGCATCTATAAAAAAGTCTTCGAGAACAATCTCTGTAGTTTCAAAACCCAAATTTATTGGACTTGCCAACCCAATGATCTGCGAACCTTTGTATTCTACTGGCTTCTGACAAGCAAGAATAAGAATGGGCAGTACAATCAGAATCCGGAGCTTTTTCATATACTTATTTTAGCAATGTCATTTTTTGAGTTTGAATAATCTGCCCTGCCCGAAGTCTTACAAGATACATTCCGCTGCTTAATGAAGAAGCATCAAAAGTAATAGTATGAGTTCCTGCTGGTTTAACTTCATTTACCAGCTCTGCAACTTTTCTACCAACAATATCATACACTTCCAGAGTGATCTGACCCGATCTTGCTATGTCAAAAGTTATGTTTGTTGCGGGGTTGAATGGGTTCGGATAGTTTTGATAGAGCTTAAATGAAGTTGGCTGATCTTCCTGATAATTACCTTCGTTTGAAACTGAAATACCTTCTTCAGGAGTTTCAAATTCTTTCGTAGTAAATATTTTGAATTCACCAGGGTTCAGGAATACTTTCTCTTCAACATCTGAAACCTCAACTTCTTCTCCTGTAAAGTAATCATACCATGTTCCTGTTTTGGTATAATCAACCGAGACATTGGATGAAGTAACTTTAAAATTCCCAATTATAACAACATCCGTGTCTTCGTGTGTTAAAGTAATACGTTTTACAACATTACTTAAAGCATATAATGCAGTTTCCGGATTCGTAAAAGCAGGGCTACTCTTCCTTAATTTTAATAATGCCGACCAAGTTTTATAAAGATTGATTCGTTCTTCTGTATCTGGGTTATTCCAATAATCCCAGCGAATCGGCTTATTACCAACTCTATCAGCTACGCTTGGGGCACAATCACCATTGCTATCACCCCCCGGCTTTAAACATTGTTCTCCATTATTTCCATATCCATAGCCTAATTCACCAAATTGCCAAATCATTTTGGGGCCGGGTAAAGTAAAAAAGAATGCACCGGCTAGTTTTTGTCTGCCCAATGCAGTATTCAAATCTCTAACATTATAAGAACCGGGATCAGTTTCACAACCATTTCCACCACTCGGAAAGCTCTCACAAGCTCCGAAGCTTCGGTTTTTAAACATCAACCATTGCTCGTCATGACTTTCCATATACCCTACTAAATGTTGCTTCTCAAAACTTCTGGAAGCAGCCAATACCCCAAAAAGGTTAGAAGTATATCCCATGGTGGCTTCGTTATACGCACCATTCATATTCCCCCAAAGCATAATTCCTTTTCCTTCATCTATGCGATAATTTGCCCACTGACTTTCTTCCTGATCTGTTCCCAGGTGTTCAAAAATCACATAAAAATCAGGATCAACAGCCCATTGGTAATCAGCATATTTTTTGAGGAGATCTACCCGATCTTGTTGATAAGAACTGGTGCAACCATTTGGTTCCGGTGTACAGTTTTGGGTAAATCCTTTAGTCAAATCCCATCTGAATCCATCGACCTTATACTCATTTATCCAATGCTCGATCATTCTTTTGTTATAGTATTGGGTACCAGAATATTGATGATTAAAGTCATTAAATACATTGAATTCATGTTTTGGTGAAGTATTGAAATACGGATTCTCTCCAAAATCGTATAATTGATATAATGGATGTCTGCCCGTTGCATGGTTCATCACCACATCTAAAATGACCGCAATACCTCTTTTATGAGCTTCGTCAACAAATTGCTTGAAGGCTTCAGGTGTCCCATAATATTTATCAAGAGCGATATGTGAGCCGGGGTTATACCCCCAACTTTCGTTTCCATCAAACTCACTTACAGGCATTAGTTCGATAGCATTAACTCCCAAACGTTCTAAATAATCCAGAGAATCGATAAGTGAATTAAAACTGTGATCTGAGAGGAAGTCCCGAATCAACAATTCGTATATAACTAATGATTCTTTATCTGGCTTTTCAAAATCTGTTACCTCCCATTGATATTCCGATTTTCCAGGTTCCAGAATACTCACATAGCCAGAGGTTTTACCAGTTGGGTACTCTTTCAAATTTGGAAATACAGAAGATGAAATTCCCTGATCCTCACTTGGGTGTAATAATAACCCGGAATATGGATCTGCAATAACCCTTTCCTGGTCAACATAATATTGATACCCATATTGTAGCCCCGGAGTAAGTCCCTCAATTTCTAGCCAAAACCATACACTATCGGCATTAAGTGAATCCCTTTTCATCTGGTAATCAAAATCAATCCCCCAGTCGTTAAAGTCTCCTATTACAAAAACGTTCTTTTTCTCCGGAGCAAATAAAGACAGTGTAACTTTTGTAGGATCTGCTTCTGAATAGGTGATTCCATCTTTCAGACCTGCAGGGCGGGCTTCATCCACCGTAACAAGTTCGCCGATATACTGAAATAATGTTGAATCAAGTTGTATAATCCCAGCATCGGTTATTGTCTTTATTTTAAACTCGTTTTCACCATTAACGAGCAAATCAAGAACAGCAGGGGCACTAACTGCATCAAAGTTCAGAAGACTTGATACTGAATCATACTTATTCTCAAAGGTACCAAGAAGTGTATCATTAATATAAACTTCAGATAAAGTCTCATCTACTGGGTCTGATGATTTAGCAGAAACATTAACCCAAAACTCTAATTCATCTTCTGTGATAAGGTCACTATTTCCAGGTTGCATCTGAAATACTAAGGGGTGAACTATCTTCAGAAATGAGTCACTATTAGGTCCTACAGTTAATGGATTTCGTGGATCTGAAAACCATTCCCAGCTTGTCCCGGCTCCGTTATAATGCTCATGAAACTTATATGCATACCCTGTTTCGCTTTCTCTGGTAGTTGTTCCACCTCCTACACGTAACCGAATGGTTTTGTACCAAAATCCGGCCTCGGCATTTTCTGTCATTAGTGATGGCGCGGTTGTTGCAATTTCACCGGCGTTGTTTGGTCCCCATCCGTTAAACTCTCCGGGAACAAACCCCCTCACTGCATTATCATTTGGATAATATCTGAATGTAACGTTTAAAGAATCCTGAGCTACGGTAATAGTACTTAACAGGAATAGATTAGCAAATAGAAAAGTTGATAAGAAGACTTTTTTTTTCATAAATAGTAAGTAGTATCAGTCTGTGGAGGACCGATGAATTAACTCTGGCGAATAGATTGTTTGGGAAATAGCTTTCTCTTGATTTCTCATGCGTTCAACTAAACTTTGAGTCGCATAAAACCCCATATCTCGCATAGGCTGCCTGATAGTAGACAAGCCAATATATTCTGAAAGTTCGATGTCGTCATATCCAATAATTGGCATATGTTTTCCGATATCTTTCATTGCCTTTAGGGCGCCAACGGCTTGAATATCTGAAGCACAAAAACAGGCATCGGGAATTTCTTCCATATTTAACATCTTAATCATTCCTTCATAACCACCTCTCTCTGTAAAACCGTCTCTATATTGAGACTCTCCGGAAATAATCAAGGATTCACAAAAAGGGATTCCCTTTTCGGCCAAGGCTTTTTTGTACCCAATTAAGCGGTCGCGAATAGGTTTTGAGGATTTTAATGCAGCAAGCATTGCCACTCTTCGAAATCCTTTGTCGAGTAAACTTTTCGTAGCCGTGTACGCACCCTGAATATTGTCCACACTCACGGAATCAAAACCTTCATAGTGCTCATCAACGAGTGTAATCGGGACATCATATCGTTTAAGCTGTTTCCATTGTTCTTCTTTAAGATGAATAGAGATGAAAAGATATCCTTGTGCCCAACGACGCTTTATAACATGCTCTACTTGCCCAAAGAGATTATCGTCAGCTGTTACATTAAAAATACTAAGTTCATAACCCAGTTGTTGTAGCTTATCCTGAACGCCTCCAAGTACTTCCATAAAAAAGTAGTTCGAGATTACAGGTACAACAACCATAATAGTATTACTTTTTTTGCTTGCAAGACCTTGAGCGTACGCTTGTGGATGGTAGCCTACTGCTTCAGCTACATCCAATACTTTCTTACGGGTACGATCAGAAACACTATTGCTTTGATTAAATACCCTTGACACGGTAGCAATACTTACCCCCGCCTGCTTTGCTATGTCGTAAATAGTAGAAGCCACTGGCTAATTGTTTTTTTTAAATACGCAGGTACCGATCAAGGTACCTGCGAGAAAAGAATTATTAAGTAATCTTATTTAATAAGAGTCATTCTCTTATTGCTTACAAAACTACCTGCTTCAAGTCGGTAAATGTAGATACCTGAAGCAAGAGAGCTTGCATCAAAAGAAACTGAATGAACTCCCTGAGTCATCGTTTTACCACTAATTAGAGTGGCAACCTTTTGACCTAACATATTATATACAGCAAGGTTTACATCAGCAGCATTCGGAAGCGTGAAACTGATATTTGTTGCCGGGTTGAATGGGTTAGGATAGTTTTGATCCAGTTTATACGCATTCACTTGCTCTTCAGTCTCATTAGAAGTAGAAATCATTGTATAATCTGGGGGTAAATCCCAAGGAAGATTATCTGCTTTCCAGGTTAACTGAGGCATAGTAAAGGTAGAAGGCCATGAAACATCCGGCAAATCATCTAAATCATCACCATCTTCTACAACAATAGGTTGTACATATTGATAATGTCTTCTTCCGGCAGCAAATCCACCACCATTTGCGAATAATGAACCTGTTTCTGAAGTAGGCTCTCCATAGGCAATTCTAAATCCAATATGGTTCAGCGTTGGCAACATAAGCTCAAGTTCCAACTCGTAAACCATATCTTCATCATCATCTGTAAAGCGTAAACGCTCTCTTTCTTCAGCACTAGCAGTGATAAAGTTTTCTCCGTTATCTCCTGGAACAGTTATATCATTCGTTAGCGCGAAGAATGGTGTGTCAACAAATAAGAAAACGGAATCAGATTCTGGCTTAAATGGCTGTGCAATGTTTTCTACAGCCGGCGCCATGTCTACACTAAATGTAACAGTGATTGAACCACCATCTACATTTGCTGATGTCATAAGTGCCTGAAAAGGAACGCCATTATAAGATTCCTTTCTTAATTCCTGAGATTCATTGTCAGTGATTATAAAACTTCTATCAGCTCCACCTGTCACACCAGGTTCTTCCCACCCCGATCCATCGTGGGTAATGCCTGGTAGATAAAGGTCGCTTTCTTCGTTATCGCGCTCTTCACTCCATTTGATATAGTATTTATAAAGCACTTCAGCATCAACAGTAGATGTGAATGGGAGATTTAGTTTTTCATAGTTACCTGAAACATCACTGAAAGTCATTTGATCCTTTGAATTATTCCAGCTATTGAAAGTTCCGGTAACAAATACGGTATCAAAAGTAGCATTGAAATAGCCTAGACCTTCAAGAATACCAACACTAACTTCAAAATTTAGCGCTGTATTAATAACAACTGCGTCTGTTGGAGGGGTACCAGAGAAGTACTTCCAGAATACTGTAGTATCCTGATCAGGGATAGCAGTGAACTCATCCGGAGTTGATTCCCAGGTAACTGCACCATCTGCAGCTTCGAGTACAAACTTGTAGCCAACTTCACCTTCGATGTTAGCAACAGAGTCTTTATGCATTTTAGCAGAACCACCATAGAAGTAGTTATCTCCCTGTACAGAGGTTTGATCTAAGAAAAATGCGGTTGAACTCCAGTCACCAGGATTATCGAAGAAAGCAGGGTTACCACGTACACCAACTTTTCCTGTTTCCGGATCAAAGTCTCCTACCTGAACCTGTCCACCAACATTAACTCGGAAGTAAACAGTTACACTATCTTCGTGTGAGTCAAAAGGCGCTTCTCGGGTTTCGTACCATTGAAGTGGTGCAGTAGAATCAGAATTGGCATTCCAAGGAAGTTCGAAGTTGTTATTACCTCCACTTTCCCAGCCTTGCTCGCCACCATTAGTAAGCGGAGTATTTGCATCAGTACCAGCCCAGAATTTGTAGTTAATTCCATCACCAGCAGCCATATCAAAAGATAACGTCCAGTAATCTCCACCTTGGTTCTCAGCAACTAAATCTGTGCTGCTATTCCAGTCAATAGTTTGACCTAAGTATGGATTTGTTGACCCACCAGTAGGACTGTATACACCACCGAATACACCAATGTAATGATCTTCCATTAATGTATCTGGCATAGTAGCTGTGTTAACATTGAAAGTAACTTGTACAATATTCGCAACATCAGTAGAATCGAAAGGTAAAATTTGAACATCGCTGTTAAATCTTCCAAGAACTCCCAAAAGATTGAATCGCTCGGTTGGAGCCGGGGCGCCATCAAAGTATGATTCATCACGATCTATTCTAAGTACAAATGCACTATCACCTGATACTACATCAACATTTACACCTGAACTTACCTGAGCATCTTCAGGCCAGGTTTCTCCATCAGCAAGACTTACGTCTGCCAATTTTACAATCATTCCCTGATATTTTGAATCTGTAGAAAGATCTTCCTGAGTAATCCAAATTGGTGCCGGACGTGTGTTTCCTGCTCCAAGGATATCAATTCCATCTGGTGCAATTTGTACAGTACCACTGAATTCAGTAATAGATCCGGTAATACTTAGAGTATCGCCAGGAGTCCATCCCTTAAATGCAGAGCTGTCCTGATTATTAGCACCTCCAACGTCATTATAAAATACGTTAATACCTGCAGTCGAATCCTGTACATAGAACTGACCGTCATTAAAACCATAATCAGGCGTAGTCATAATTACCTCAATGGTAACAGTAGTATCCACGCCCGCTAATGTTCTGGCATCGCGTACTTTGGTTACTTGAGACCATGCAGTAGTTGCCAACACGAAAGTCAGCACTAAACATGACATCAAGATTTTTGTAGCTTTGTTCATATAGAACCCCATAGTTTTGGGTTAGTGTTTAAGTTAAAAGTAAATTTGAATGCTCAATTTGTTAACATCTCCCAGGTATTTATACCCATGATATGTATAATTGAACCCTATTTTTAATGCATCACTGATTTGGTATTTCACTCCAAGTCCTGCATTAAATTTCTCGATTGAGTCTTCCTGTCCAATGTAAGGAACACCGGCACGAATTTGAATTTGTTCGTTTAATAATCCTACTTCTCCACCTATACTAATGCTTTGAACATTATTAGTAGGATTATTCCCATCCACAGATAGAGTTGCCCGTACATTTTCTGACTCAACTGCATCCCAGGCTAATCCAACTTTAAGCATTAGCGGTAAATCGAATGCATCTGTTGCCAGATTCGCATCCGGCTCATAGTTTCCTTCGTTTGATCTGTCGGGGTCAGAACTAATAATTAAGTCATTACCCTGCATCTGTAATTTGGACCCAAAATTAGTAACACTTACTCCAAATCTAACTCCATAAAATGGAGTGTCATACATAGTCCCAATATCAAAAGCTACTGTCGAGGCTGAACTTTTAGCAATTGTCTCATACACTACTTTTGCTGTACCTCCTATAGTAAATTGAGGAATTAGATATTGAGCATAGGAAATTCCAAACGTGATGGAGTAGGCGTCAAAAGTTCTACCTGTTAAACCTTGAGCTTCGGCAGTGGTTTCTTCAAACTCTCCATAGTTTAGTGCTAATACATGTACACCCGCCACTCCTTTTTTAGTTGGTACGGCGACACCCATATATGTGTGTGTAATATCCAGATACCAATCAGTTACTTCTACAAGTAACTCGTTTTGTTCGAGATCAGCCAATCCCGCAGGATTCAAAATCATAGCAGAGGGATCATTTACTGTGGCTGCATAGGCACTCATAGCAGAGGAACGCGCTCCTACGGGGATTCGAAGAAACTCCGCCGCTGTAGTTCCAACCTTAGATAACTGTGCTTCTGCTCTCTCTGTACTGAATACTATTCCGATAACTAAAAGAGATAATATTATTTTCTTCATATTCTTAATCATTTGATCACTGCAAATTTGCCAACTTTCTCACCAATTCCGGGCGCTTCTATATGGTAGAGGTAAATACCATAGGATATCTCCAGATTATCCTTTGTAAGCATATTCCAGATATATGAACCTCCGTACTCACTGGTTAAATCGTTAGGCTGAATATCAATTTCTCTAACAAGTACACCCGATACAGTAAATATCCTTAATGTGGACGGTGCAGGTATTCCTGTAAAATGTAGTTCCCGATTCTGTTGAAGGTTTGTATTTGTTGTAGCACCCTCAAAGATATTTGAAACTTTATACGGGTTTGGAATAACAAGAATATCATCCAGCTCCGACCTGGCTGTATCAGCATCTATTCTTGGAATGTTATTTTCATCAAACATAAATACAAACCGATCATTTTCGGTAAATGGTTTGTTTGTAAAAATCTGAAGGGTATCTCCTGATTGAGGATGAGACGATACTAGTGCTCCATCCACATTTTGAGCTGAAAAACTTACTCTGAATGTAGTTGTATCTTCTACACCTCTGTAATCCTCAATGAAATAGATTATATCCGAACATCTTCCACTAAATCCGGAAACAGCTGAAAGCTGTCCTGGTGCAGGATTCTCGTAATTATCTGGAGGAAAGAATGTTGGATTACATCTCTGTTGTGCAGAGGAAGGATTATTTAAATCAAAGAAAGCATATTTAATCTCGTTCCCTTCTAATGTATTAAATACTTTAAAATTAGTTTCAACAGATGGCAATACCTGGAAAGAACCCGGAGATACTTCAATTTCTTTCTCGGTGGATTGCCCAAAACCTACATTATCACCTATGACAATATCATAATCGGCAACTTTTGGAGCACTCTGTGTCACAAATACAAACTGATGTGGTGTTAACTCATGGTCGAATTTCCAACCTGACAAGGTTTCATTCAATCCAAACTCATTCACATTATTTAAAGTAATGGTAAATCCTTCTGTGTTTGGATTATTCTCGCCGTTAAAGTTAGAAGACCTTGAAATAAGTGTATCAAGTACCCCTCCGGTCACATTTCGAAGCGTAAAACTTTGAGTTTTAATAGTATCAGGATCAGCTCCGCCACTTACTAATGTATCCTCAAAAACAACATCATAAATATTTTCCGGCTTTAACACTGATGGATCTAAAATCTCCACTTGAACGGTTCCTCCCGGAGCTCCCGAAGCGAGGCTTGCCATAGGATTTTCGGGACTAATGTAGCCCGCAATATCTTTCGATGGTCGTACTTCTATGACATTCTGTCCAAAGGTTACTGTACCATCAGGGTTTAGTGAGATTTGAACCGGAGATTCGGAAGGACTAATACCTCCGGCTTCGAACCCTCTATCGTAAGCGGTTACCGCGTAGTAATATTTCCGCCCATTTATTACGTCTGTATCTTCAAAAAATCTCTTTAATCCGGTATCATTACCTAAGTTAAACTGAGTTCCATTGGTTGCAACAGGATGGAAGCCTGATATACCATTATCTTTATCTATAATTGCTATTGGGCGCAAGTATAATGGGGAACCTGTAGCATCAGTAATGTCGAAAATATCCTGAAATGAAACATCTGTAGTTCTATAAATTTTATATCCTTCAAAATCGAAGCCATCTCCAGTTTGAAGATTGATATATCGGTCGAATGATTCTTCGGAACTCGCATCCCAATACAATGTAACTTTTCCATTGGATGGTACTGCTGATAAAATTGGAGGCGTTGGCGCAACTGCAAATTGATAATCTGCCTCATAAGCTGTAGTAGCATCGTCTAATCTTTCATTTATTTTTTGCCGGTCTGCAGTAGGAGTACCATTTTCCTGAGCGGCAGTGATAGCAACTGCAAATCGCTCAGATGCTCCTTTTGCAAGAGGGAACAGTCCGGATGAGACAAAAATGTCTGAATCGGTTCCTACTTCTTCTACAAAAGTTCCCGGAATAAGGTAGGTTAGCCAGATGTTGGCATCCTGATCTACTTGAAGTGCCCCCGCATCAAAAATCCGAACTCTGGAAACCCCTATCAAATCGGTCTCACTTACATCAGTTTTATCTATACTGGATTCTCCCGGGAAAGAAGTTCCTGCCCCTGAAGTAGGGAATCCATCATTCTGTCCCTGACTCGGAGTTTCCGGATCACCTTCGATTCCCACATCATCAATAAGCACATTCCAGTCATCATCGTTATCAAAAAAGTCATCTCTTGCTTCGTCGATCATGGGAGCACTTGTAAAGTGATTCTTAAAGCGTCCGTTATGAGCTACGTTTACGAGTTCTTCGAACGAAGGATCGTTATTCATCCTATCTCTGATTTCCTGATTCGATACAATAAGCCCACTTTGTAATGTATCACCGGGCTCAAAATTCAAATAATTGATAAAACGTACCGAAAGAACTTGTGCCACTCCATTTATAAAGGTGGATTTTGTTAAATGATTAGGTTGGTTTTCGTCAATTAAGCCATCAAAGTCATTATCAATCCCATCAATATGAATACCAAAATCTTCATCTGTTTGTGGCAGTATATCTTCAAAAGCGGAAAAACTTGCTGCGCCTTCAAAATCATAAGTAACTCCCTGGCTAATAAAGGGGCTACCGTCGTACGTAGCAATTATGCGACTATTGTCATTCTGAATTAATACAATTTTATCACCCTGATTAATGGTCCTTTCTTCGAAATCTTCTGCAACAAAAGGTTTAATTACAGTATCTCTTAAAGTTTCATAAGCATAGAATCCTCCACCATTAGAGGTAAGGGGGGTAAATAAGTCCTTGTTATCTACTTCATATCTTGCCTGGCGAATTGGCTCAGCTGGAACTGGCAGAGGGTTGTAGGTATCACTATCTCCATCATTATCAATCCCATCTATTGCGTTTCCTGGCGTTTCAAGGAATTTAAGCCCCATCTCTCCAATAAGTCCTCCATCAAATGCACTTCCACCACTTTGTCTGTCGGTGTCTGTTAAATATGCAATCGAACGAATGTTATCGAAAACAGGCTCATCGGTTGGCCCTCCGCCACCAACGAAATCGGCAATCCATAATCCAAAAGCCATTCTTGGATAATCATAGCTACCATCATTAGTAATTTCGAATAAGTTAAAATGAGTTGCATTAACTAATGTTTGAGACCAGGCAAGAATTCTTGTATCCAGGATTATTCCTAATCCTCCTCGTGAAGGGTCTGTCTCATCCGGTTGAAAACGACTTACGTACCTTATATAGGTATCGTCTCCGGCTTTGTAATAAAACTCTACATCAGCATTAAATTGATCTCTCCCAAAAAAACCATTCCATGAACCAGCCCATCCATCTCCTCCATTCTCAAATTTATCGGGCCAAGTATCAGGCCAAGTGTTTCCGAGTGGTGATGTGGGACCCCTGTCGCTCCTTGCCATTTCATCAGAATCGTCTCGTACATAACCAACAATTGGATTTAAAGACCAATTAGTTCTTCCATCTCTGCTCGTTTTATAAGAAGCTACATCAACGATTGGAAAAACATCGTCTTCGGGTGTACTGTTGTCAGGAACTTCGGTACCAAACATTACACTCATAAAGTACATGTATTCCCGATTCGTATTTCTTGGGTACTCAAAAATAAGTTCATCTAAACTACTACTATTTCTTCGTCCTGCATGACCGGTATTATGATATGTTGCTCTAAGTAAGTTCCCGTCCATTGTTGAGGTCTTTCTTCTTTCGAAAGAAGATCTTTCCTCGCTAGGTTCATGCTCCTGGGATTGAACAGGGAATGCGCCTAAAAGAATAATGAAAAAACAGGCTAGTAAGGTTTTCATGTATTGATTATTCATAGCTTAAAAAGATATTTGCACTCCAAGTTGTACTCTTCTTGGTTCAGCATAAAAAGTTGGGTCGTTATAAAAATCGGGATGAGCTCCATCAATTACACTTGCAGGAAGTGGTCTTGTTGGCAGCCCTGAATCTGAATAGACTGAATTCACAATTTTGGTATCAAGAATATTGTAGACATTTAGAAATACCTGTAAGTCATTTCCTCCAACATCGAAATTCTTATATGCATTGATGTCTACTGTAAATCTGGAAGGAAGTCTTGCTGTATTTCTGAGGTTTTTATTGGAAGCTACCTCGCCAACAGTAACTCCTGGAATATTTCTGGCAGGTGTATAAGGAGTACCAGAACTAAACCGGGCTAAAAGATTCGCACCCCAATCATTCCCGGTATAAAACATTGATCCGTTAAGAATATGAGTCCTATCCCAATCTAAAGGTTGTACCAGTTTAGTCAGCGCAATTTCCTGAGAAGTTGAATCAATTGACCCACCCTGCCCTTTAATATTGAAATACTCAGCGCTTGGATCTGAATTACTCCCTTCAACAACACCAAAGGTATAATCTATACCAAAATTGAATTGTCTACTTACGAATTGGTTAAACGCAAAAGTCATTCCTAATGATTTTGAATAATCGCGATTAAAGTAGATCCCATAGTTGATAGATCCTAAACCAGTAACCTGTGGGCGACTTGACACATAATCCCTTGTATCCTTGTAGTATCCGGTAAGCTCAATAGCAGTACCTTCGAAAATCTCTTGTTTAAGACCTAATTCATACTGCACACTTCGTTCAGGTTTCAGATCAGGATTACCAAAAAGTCCTTGTTCTCCACCTCCTTGTGATAGCAAAATCTGACTATTTGTATATAGTCTTTCGTAAGAAGGCATTTGGAAGAAATATCCATACGAGAAATAGATCACCCCACCATCATTAATTGGATAGGCAACTCCGATTCTTGGACTTATTTGATATTTAACAGAAGCATCTTTCCACCAATAAGCAGCCCTGTCTTCAACTGTTAATGAAGGTTCATTAGAATCCTGCTGACCATTCCCGTTTAAATCATTGTATTGATTCTCGGTTTTAGTTGGGAAGAAAATGTCAGGATCTTCAGGATCTGAAGGAACCTGGGTATTAGGATCAAAGTAGTCGAATCTCAAGCCCACATTTATGATCAAATTATCGTATTCGATTTTATCCTGAATAAACGCACTTAAATTAATTGGGTTTTCTGAATATTTCTGAAACCCAGGTGTGTTTTCTTCCGGAATCCCAAGCTCAAGACACGGGTACTGATAATTTACTTCCGCACATACCACTCTAAGTTCATCAGGAGTTCCTTCAGGGAAGTCAACCCCTTCATCAACAAGTGGAGTAAGGCCTAGGCTCTCGAACCTGATCTCATCAAACTGAGCACTTAAACCTGCTTTTATGAAATGATTTTCAGATACCTGACTGGAAACGTCTGCCTTAACAATATAACTGTTTGTAGACCTGAAAAACCTGCTGTTGTTAGTTCCATAAGTTGCAAATTCTCCGGCATTTGGAATCTGGTTTCCATAAAGAACATTAGGAGTACCAAACAAAGGATCAGAAAGATTATCGTAATTAAAATAGCGTGGATCCCAGGGGTCTTCGTACAAATAGCTTTGGAACTCGTTATAACGACTGGCAACATTTATGGTTAAAAATGTTTGAGCAGATGGCGTAATTGTCGTTTTCAGGTTTAATGAGTAATTATCCCGGAAATTGCTATTCTGACCGCCTGGTACAAACCGACTATTGAATCCATAACCACCACTTTCTTCGGTAGCTATTGATCCTATGAGGTTAAACTTCAGAAAATTGGAAAATCTCCATTCTAAATTTCCTTGAAAACTCAGAGTCTCAAAACGATTCATATCAATAAGAGAGCTATCTCTGGTACCATCATCTCTGATTTCAAGAAAGTCTGTACCTGATACAGTTACAGTATCTATAGAATACCAAGGAAGGTTTAAATCCACCTGTTCATTGTAAAGAGTCCGATAACTCGAAAGGTCTGTGCCTAGCGGTACTCTGTCTACATATTTACCGTGCGGAGAGTACAGGTTTCTACCCGTTAAGTACCCATTATTTACAAACCTTCTTGCAGTGGTAAAAAATGTGAGTTTATCTTTAATAATAGGTCCTGAAACAGATCCATTGAAATTATACATCCGAGTTGGATTAAGGGACTGAAAACTGGTTCCAATCCCATCATATAATTCCGTTTTATTGGTAGCCAGATAACTTCCACTCCAAGCTCTAACCGAAGCGTCAAATTGATTTCCTCCAGATTTAGTCACTACATTTACTATTCCTGATAAAGCCTGACCATGTTCTGCATTAAATGACCCCGAAATTACCTGAAGTTCCTGAATAGATTCATTTTCAAGGCGTATACCATTACTACCATCATAATCATCTGTTACCCGGATTCCATCTACTACATAAGAAACCTCCGATGTACGTCCTCCCCGAATATGAATCCCTCCATCATTTCCAACATTTACACCTGCTTGAAGTTGAATAACATCTGTTATTTCCTGAACCGGAAGTTTTTCAATTTCATCACTACTTACTCTGGCTTCTGAACTCGTAATATCTTTAATCACCGTTTGCCTTTCAGCAACAACTACCAGCTCTTCTCCTTCAAAAGATTCTGGAGCTAATTCAAAGTCCTGAGTAGTAGTTAGATCAGTACGAACAATTACTTCTTGAACTACTACTGTGGCATACCCAATGTAACGCGCAACTAAAGTATAAGTACCAGGTGCAACATTAAGCATCAAATAATTGCCGTCAATATCTGTGATGGCACCTTTCGTTGTTCCCTGAATACCAACGGTAGCGCCAATTAATGGCTCATTAGTTTCCGCATCCAGTAATATTCCCTGGATTTTACCTGATTGGCCAAAAACCAAGGCTGGCATTATTAATAAAAATAACAGCACTAAATATATATGATTAACCTTTTTCATAGACTGATATCAAATTTGAACGGTAAGTTCTTGAAGTTTTTGAAGATTAATTTCGGCATCATGCTTTTCTTTCACTTGATCTATTGTAGAAGCACGCAACTCATTCAATTTCTTTTTTGTCAGAAAACTATCGACCATATCCCGGGCTTCAGAAAAAACCATTGCACGAGCCTCTACCCTGTTTAAACATTTGTAGATATGGAACTCATTCTGTTGATATTGAATGACCCCACTTACTTCATTAACCTGAAGTTTTGCTAATTGATTAGCACTAAATCCAAAATCCTTAATACTCCTTAACCCAAGTTCCCCATTAACAAAGCGATCTTCATTATTAACAGTGTATTTATGAACTAAGTCATCAAATGAGGTTCCTTTCTCCAATTCTGCGAGAACCCTTTTTGCTTCATTTTCTGAATTAAGAACTATTCTTGATAAATTTATTTCAAGTGGTTTTGAAAAGTTATCTGGATTGTTCGAAAACTCGTTGTAGAGTTCAGCAGGTGTATTTACGATTTTCTTTGATAGGTAATTATTGGTTTCATCAGCAAGAAAGTGATAATAAGTCTCCTCTATCGATTCCTGAACTAAAGACTGCTGATCAATTCCTATAGCCTTAGCCTCCTGGAGTAAAAAAGAACGGTAAGCAACGCCTATTACAAACTCTCTTAAACTATACTTATTCTGAATCGTGTTAAGCATTGGCATACTACTTATAAGATATTCACTAGCAAAATCACTCACATTGAAACTAAAATCTTTGTACCTGGCCAAAGTCTGGTTATCAGAACTAATCGATGATAGGAATTCGGGATCCTTGCTTAGCATCCCTTCATAATTTTGATCAATAGATTCCCATAAGTTCTCCAGCGAGTTTTGCTCTATAGAAATATTCTCAGAAAATTTCTCTATATGATTTCTGGTGGCTAATTCTTTCTTTTTTTTCAGAACATAAGACTTGAGCTGACTTCTTTTTTGAGCAAAATCATATTCAGTTAGAATAGGTTTAGTTACACGCTCAGTAAGTTTAACAATACTATATCCTTGAGCAGTCTTTACCGGTTCAGAAATCTCATTTAATCTGAGCGAAAATGCAGCGTTTTCGAAAGCAATATCCAAATCATCGGTAGTAAATCTTCCTATATCTCCCCCATTCTCTGCCATATATGAATTTTTAAAAACTTCTTTAGCCAAATCTTCAAAACTTTCGCCTCCGGCAAGACGATTTCTATATTCCTCGATCTGCTGCTCCGTTCTGGCGAAAATATGCGAAGCCCTAAGTTGTGTATTAAACCTCAAAAAGTATTCCTGTAACTCTTGTTCTGAAACTTCTACCTCTGATAAAATTATCTGATTTAAATACTCTTCATTGATAACCCTTCTTTTTATGGCTTCTTTTTTTTGAATTGCTTCTTCAGTTTTATCGATTCCAAGATCCTGAGCAAAAGCAGCTAATACATAAGTATTAAATTCAGTATCCAGAATCGCCTTTTTTGTATCGAAGTCCTGATTTAAAACTTGTCCAGTTCGGTAGTAGTATTCTTTGAAAGCATTTTCAAATTGATTAGTTGTTACGGACATGCCTTTTATGCTGGCGAGTACTAACTCATCATTTTTTTCCTGTACAGAAGAGCATTGAGCAAATATTATTACGAAGAACAAAAGCCCAAGAGAGCTAATTGCCGCTAACAATGTTTTTTTAATAGTTGGCATCCAGGAGGTTTTAAGAGCTCAAATAAAATAATGAAAGCGCTTACATTTTTTCAACCAAAAAAGGGCTTTTTTTTGAGAAATATCTACACTTAATCTTCTATTTATTTTCAGCAGAATAGGGGTAACATGTTTTTTTTCAAATTATTATACTTTACACATACTTTTATTGACTCGTTTTGAGTGTTTTTTGAGAAAAAATCAAAAAAATTTATTAAATGTAAGAGGTTACATTTTAATGTGTAAATGAGCAGAATTTGAGCATGAAAAGAAATTGAAACACTAATACTTCTCAGTGAAGAGGCTAGTTCTTCTTGCTGTAGTTTTCGATTATATAATCGTTCAGAATTTTTCTGAATTCTTTCCCGATATGATCTCCCTTTAATGTAGTAGCATGCTCTCCATCAATATAAACCGGAGCTTTAGGTTCTTCGAATGTGCCTGGCAGAGATATCCCAATATTTGCAGCCCTTGATTCTCCGGGTCCATTTACCACACAGCCCATCACAGCTACATCCATCTCCTCGACTCCCGGATATACTTCCCGCCATACAGGCATCGAATCAGAAATATAATCCTGAATCTCTTCCGCTAATTCCTGAAAATAGGTACTCTTGGTTCTTCCACAACCAGGGCAAGATGTTACCTGAGGCAGGAAACTTCTGATTCCCAGCGATTGGAGAACCTGTTGTGCAACTTGTACTTCTAAAGCTCTATCGGCACCGGGCTGTGGAGTCAGTGAAACCCTGATGGTATCCCCTATTCCGCGTTGCAGGATTACGGAAAGAGCAGTTGAACTCGCTACTATTCCTTTCATTCCCATTCCTGCTTCCGTTAAACCTACATGCAGTGGATACGGGACTACTTCTGCGATTCGTGTATATACTTCAATTACATCCTGTACACCCGACATTTTACAACTTATGATAATTTTATCGGATCCAAGCCCAACTTCTTCAGCTAAAGCTGATGAGCGCTTTGCACTTTCAACCATGGTATCGAGCATCACTTCTTTTGCCGACTTTGGAGATGAAAGCTCATTGTTCGCATCCATCTTTTGCGCTAAAAGCTGCTGATCCAATGAGCCCCAGTTAACCCCAATTCTGACGGGTTTGTCGTATTTAATAGCCTGCTCTACAATAGTGGTAAAATTCTTATCCCTGGCTTTGGTGCCGGTATTGCCCGGATTAATTCTTAGTTTTGCCAGTGACTCAGCCATATCGGGGTACTTGGTAAGCAGAACATGCCCATTATAATGAAAATCACCAACAATGGGCACATTCACTCCACGATTAAGCAGCTTCTCCTTAATATAAGGCACTGCTTTTGCCGCCTGATCATTATTAACAGTAATACGAACAATTTCAGAGCCGGCAAGATGGAGATGATCGATCTGATCCACAGTTTCATCAATATCAGCCGTATCGGTATTGGTCATAGACTGCACCACTATAGGTGCTTTTCCACCAACTGGGACATCTCCCACCATTACCCGGATTGAGTCTCTTCGTTTAATTACCGCCATCTTTGCCCTAATCTTTTTTACTTAATTCAAACAATTTCTTTTTCTCTTCTTTTGAAAGAGCGTCATAACCCTTCTTAGAAATTTTCTCCAGAATCTCATCTAATTCACTTTGATCAACTTCCTCAATCACATCGGCATCACTTACTATGCTCATCTTTTTGTTCCGCTTTTTAGTCTTTGGAGCCCCTGAAGGTTTAAATTTTCTGTAGAGGTATTCAAAGTAGCGAGGGATCAGACTCAAGTCGAAACCGTTTTTGTGAGCACGCATCAATAAAAAACCGCCAAGTGCTCCACCTAAGTGAACTAATCGAGCTACTTGCCCACCACTATTGAGGAATATAATGTCTAAAGCTATCAATCCACCTACCACGTACCTGGCTTCAATAGGAGGAAGCAAAAACAGCATAATCGGGGTTCTTGGAAAAAGCATCGCAAAAGCTACCATCACACCAAATACTGCACCAGAAGCTCCAATTACTAAGGTAGTTCCCGCGGCAAAACTCAGCGCTACATCTACCAAAGCTCCTGCTAAACCAGCTCCAAAATAAATCGTTAGAAAACTACGCGGGCCAAGTCGTTCTTCTACCGGGCGTCCCATCCACCATAACCAAAGCATGTTGAATATAAAGTGGAACAGGTTTCCCATAGAATGGAGAAACATGTACGTAACAATCCTCCATGGCTGGGTTATAGTAATTACTATATTTGTATTGAGACCGAGATACGTTGAGAGGTCTATTCCGAAGAATGCAAAGAAAACAAACTGTGCAACGAATGTAGCCGTATTGAGCAAAATAATTGCACGTAATGCATCCGGCATTGCCGCGAATCCTCTCTTCACCGAGTATCCAAACGAATTAGTTGCCATCTTCTACTTAATTACCGTGAGGTTTTTTAATCTTCCAGAGTTTGATCAGTATAAACCCTACAACCAAACCACCCAGGTGAGCAAAATGAGCTACCCCGCTGTCTGATCGTGACAGCCCGGAAAACAATTCAAAAGCGCCGTAAATTCCCACAAAATATTTTGCTTTGATGGGAATAGGCGGGAACAGAAGAATGATGTATTGATTTGGAAACATCATCCCAAAAGCCAGTAGAATTCCAAATACTGCTCCCGATGCACCAATGGTGTAAGTAAAATATCCACCTACTAACATGTGGATAATCGCAGCTCCAATTCCTGTAAGGAAATAATAGACTACAAAACGACGGGTTCCCCAGAGGTTCTCTATAGCTTGCCCAAAGATCCAAAGGGCAAACAGGTTAAAGAAGATATGGCTTAAGTCTGCGTGCAGAAACATGTAAGTAACCAATTGCCAGGGCATAAACGAGGGTAAAGAACTTCCTCCTCCTAAAGACCATAATGCAAAATATTGAGCAAATATTTCACCAATCGGAGTCCAGCCACCCGTAAACATACTTTTAGTGATAAGAAAGATAATACCGTTAGCTATGAGCAGGTATTTGATAGCAGGTGGAAATATCGAGAATTGGGTATTTGGCTGAAATTGATTCAAACGGAAACAGGTTTTTTGTGATTTTTTAAAACGCGATAATATACGTTTATCCCACTTAAAGTTACGCCCGGAATTCCTTGTCCGGGATAGGTGGTATCGCCTACAAGGTATAACCCTTTAAATGGAGTTTTATTCGGAGACCAATTTAGCAAGCTTCGTGCCATGCTTTGGGGGATTCCTCCTACCCTGCCTTTTTTTCGGTACACCCAGTTTTCCCAGCTTAATGGGGTAGCTGTATCTGCTATTTTAATTTCTGATTTAGCAAATCCGGGAAGTTTCTCTTTGAGTTGTGCAAGGATAAACTGATGAACCTCTTTTTTGCTGGCTTCATATTCATCATCCATACCAAACCAAACTTCAGGGCTTGAGTGGCATGAAACATTCAATGTTCGTTCCCCTTCAGGAGCTCGTTCTGAATCTCCACGCTTTGACATGGATACAAAGATTGATTCTGAGTTAGTGTGTGGGACTTTCTTTCCTCCCAGATGAATTTGATGGTGAATTCCGAGATTATCTGGATAAGTATCAGTGGTCGCAATACCCATGGTAATAGCGCCCCAGGCTTCATCGAAGCCAGCAGCTTCTTTTTCGAAATAGGATTTAATCTTTCCCAGGGTGATATCCGGCATATTCCAAATCGGGATATTGGAAATAACTATAGGAGCTTTATAAACGCGATCTTTTTTTGTTTTGATTACAAACTCTCCACTTTCCTGAACAATTCCAGTTACGGCTTCTTTTGTTTGAAGCGCTCCTCCCTTTGCTTCCACATATTTTTTAATGGTGTTTATCATCTCTATCAATCCACCGGGGACGTAAAAATTTGAGTAATTGGTATAGGTTAGTCCGGGCGCTCCAAACAAAAAAGGAGTATCCTTTGATTTAGCCTGAGCAGTAATCATTAGTTGCTCATCCAGAAAACGCAAAAATTGTTCCGAGTCCACTCCACATTTTTGGGCGACTTCCTTTACTGATTTGAAAGCGTATTTTAAAACCCATACATCTTTAGGAGAGTTTGATGTTGCAAGTCGAAACCAATCCTGGGTATTCAAAGGTGGAAAAGTGGGGTTTTTGAGAGAAACCTTCCAAACTATTTCAGACAAATTAAACGCCAGATTCCAGAACTTTTTTTGTCCTTTTCTATTCCCAAACACCCGGACTGCTTCTTCGATCCATTCAAACCGATCTTTATAACGGGTAATAGCTCCTCCATCGAACCACACCTTCATAGACGGGTTTAATTCATCACGAGGAATTCGAATCCCGGTCTCTTCTTCGAGTTTCCTAAGCGGCTGATTTTCATCAAACCCGATTAGGGTAGTCGCGCCGGATTCAAAGATATATCCCTTCCTTGGATAGGAAGAACTGCACCCTCCTGGGTGTAAAGCTGCTTCAAGAATAAGCACCTTATATCCATCTTTAGCTAGCATTGCAGCTGCGCTCATTCCTCCCATACCCGAGCCAACGATGATAGCGTCAAAATTTGAATTAATAGTCATGGCTGTGTAACATCCCAAAAACACTGTGCATTCCAGAACTCACAATGATTTTGAAACCAGCATCCTTAATACCTTTCGTCCTTTTTCTAATATTTTTCATAGCCTGTGAGAAAAGTGTTGATGGTGAACCAGAAACTGTCATCAATTCTCTGGAGATCATAATGAATGACATGACCTTGCCGCATGAAGGATATCCCAGCGGACTTCCTGAATCGATGGATTGGGCACATGGTCCAAGAATAAGCTATGGTAATAATCCTCCGGATGATTGGACGGCGGTGATTCCCTGGGGCCAAATTTATGCAGATAGTGCCGGAAATCCTGCTACAAATGCAAGGTTTCAAATCAGAAACATGCAAACCTGGTATCTCAGCAAGTCAGACGGAGAATGGAAACGATGGATTTTGACCTCTGATATCGATGGCGCTAACTATGCCGAAGATTTTCAAGATGATATAAATATTCCAGCCGATATTCGCCCGGAATCTGACGGAGGTGGCATTTCTGCTTCACTGCAACCAGGCTATAATTTCCACTTTTGGTCTTCTTCAGGTAGAGTTGAAATAGATCCAAACGACATAGCCGGAGTTTGGTCTTCTATGGAATCTCGTTTGATTATTGCTGATAACGAACTCCCAGATGATAGAGACAAAGCCCGGCTGATGTTTAGTGCAGGAGCTGATTACTGGGAGAGTTTGGATGCAGAGTGGGATCAATGGAAAACCAATGGGGATATTGCAATCGGGCGTTTCCGGTTTCTGACGAAAGACTGGCAGGCATTTAATATGCATACCTTAACTTTAGAGCAGCTCAGAGACAATCCTCCTCCTTTTGAATAGTTAAAGATTTTCTCACTTTTGTTTTAAGTTTGAAAAACTTTTATTGGGTTAATATAAATACATGGCTTTTATGAGACTTTATGGGGTATTCTTCTTATTCGTTTTTTTATTAACTACTCATCTGATTCAAGCACAAACTGTAGGTGATTCTCATTTTGGATTTCTTGGACCTGGCGATCCATCCTATAACCCAAATTATTATACCGAATACACTAATCTCGGCGTACTGTTAGACCGACCCCACCCTGGACCATTTGTTTGGGAAATCGTAGAATCGGAGCAAGGCTCTTACAACTGGAATAAAACAGATTCTCTGGTCAGATCAGCTCAGGAAGCAAATGTACACATGCTAGTAACAATCTGGCCTTATGCAGAATGGGATCAGGAATTCTGGAGACAGCAGGCTAATTGGGAAGCTTCCGGGGGATTTGAAAAGGATCTCCCTGAAAGTCGGTACAAACCAAATGATTCCACTGCTTACAAAAACTGGATTGCCGCTATGGTAGAACGCTATGATGGAGATGGTACTGACGACATGCCCGGACTTACCCTTCCCTTAAAATACTGGGAAACTATCAATGAACCCGAATCTGCCGACTGGGAAGAATTGAACTTTTTTAAAGGGGATGAATCAGATTATTTTGATGTACTCCGCTGGACATACAATGCAATTATTGAGGCTGATGAGAATGCAATTATTCTGCATGGTGGATCAACCGGTGTTGGAGATGAATACTGGCAGCAAGTATTTAATATGGGAGGGGTCGATTATTTCCATATTTCGAACACACATGCCATTACTCCTCCTCCTCAAGTAACTGATTTACGAGCCAATCAATGGGCTACCTTGATTTCGAATTTTGGTATTGAAGATTTCTGGGTTACTGAGGTTGAAATCGCTCAAAATGGAGAACAATCCTATTCTCAGAGAGAAGTTGCAGAGCAAATTATTAAACAATATGTAAAAGCATTCGAAGCCGGAGGCGATAAAATTTTTTATGCTCACATTTATGGCGATTCTGATTCCCCCGATTTCCTTGAGGCCGCTTTAATCGAAGTATTGGATTATGAAAACTGGCAGGAAGAAAAACGAGAAGCATATTATGCTCTTCAAACCCTGATTTCAAAAATAGATTTTTTTGACGCTGTTGAAGCTCTTAACGAAACCCAGATAAAATTCACCGTTGGCGAACAAACTGTTTATGTTCTTTGGGGAAATGGAATGGTTCCTAATGAAATTCAAGGTTCGGTTACTGTAACCGACTATCTGGGAAATGAAAGCCAGATGGAGGCTTCTAATATTCAACTTAATTCGAGCCCGGTTTTTGTTGAGGCTTCAGTAAGTACTTCCAATGAATGGACTGAGAACCCAGCTTCTTTTAAACTGAATGCTTATCCCAATCCGTTCAACCCAAACACGAATATCTCTTTTACGATACCTGAAAGTGATCGCGTTACTCTTTCAGTGTATGATATTACCGGGAAGCATGTGCGAACTATTGTAGATAATATTCTCGTTTCCGGAGATTATGATTACAAGTTTAATGCGAACGGATTATCTAGTGGAGTGTATTTTTACAGGATTACTACTTCAACTCGTATCGAGACACGCAAATTTACCTTATTGAAGTAAGTACCAAATAAATTAAACAATCTCGTTTTTTTATCTGCTTCTCCGTACCTTTAAAACCGCTTTCAATAACAAGATTTGATTATCAATCGAACCATTTTTAAGCAAAAAGCATTACACCTTTCAAAGACTTAAATAATCCGTACGAGGAAACTACCCCTTGAAATCACTTGAAGCCATCTTCGGCCCGAATTCAGCATTAGTAGAAGAACTTTACGAGCAGTACAAAGATAACCCCGGTTCAGTACCAGATCACTGGAAAAGATACTTTGATGAACTTAATGGCATAGAACCCGGGAAGACTTCTCCAGTGCAACAACCAACTGAAGTTCCAAAAGCCGCCACACCTACCAACGGAACCGCTGCTAAAGAAAAAGCTGAAAAGGAAGAGAGAAAAAAAACGCAAGCTCCCAAAAATGCTAATCTGCAAAAAATCAAAGGAGTAGCTACCAAGATTGTTGAGAACATGGACCAAAGCCTGGAGGTTCCTACTGCTACCTCCCTGCGTGTTCTTCCTGTAAAGATGATGGTGGAAGACAGAACCATCATAAATCGACATTTGATTAAACGGAATGAACCTAAAGCTTCATTCACACATTTTATTTGTTGGGCAGTTATTCAGGCTATTAAAGAATTCCCAACCATCAATCACACGTACCATTTTGATGGTAAGGATCATTTCAGAGTAGTGCCTGAACAGGTGAATCTGGGAGTTGCTGTTGATCTGCCTAACAAAGATGGTTCCAGAAATTTGGTAGTACCGAATATTAAGGGGGTAGACAAAATGAACTTCAAGGAGTTCCTGTATGCCTTTGCTGAGCTTGTTGATAAGGCCAGAAATGGAAAACTTCAGATTGATGATTTCCAGGGAACCACCATAAGTATCACTAACCCAGGGACAATAGGTACCGTTTCTTCAGTTCCAAGATTAATGCAGGGACAGGGTGCAATTATCGCGACTGGAGCTATAGATTATCCAGCTGAATATCAAAACATGTCCCGCGAAGTGTTGAATCAGTTGGGTATCAGCAAAGTGATGACCATGACCTGTACCTATGATCACCGAATCATTCAGGGAGCAGAGTCTGGTTCATTTCTTCAGAAAGTAAGTACTCTTTTAAGTGGAGAGACTGATTTTTATCACCAAATTTTTTCAGATCTTGAGATTCCTTACGATCCGATTCCTTATGGAGAGGATAACTACTCGGCTCTCTTTGCTGGTGCAGGGAATACATTAGCTCAGGATCGTCGCGCCATCGGTGTTTGGAGGCTTATCAACATGTATCGAATGCGCGGACATGTACTCGCGAATCTGGACCCTCTTGAAAAAGAACCCGGACATAACCCGGAATTGGATCTGGATTATTACGGACTCTCTTTATGGGACTTAGATCGTGAGTTTTACTGCGGCGGTCTTGGTGGAAAAGAAAAAGCTTCTCTTCGTGAAATCATCAAATTACTTCGTGATACCTATTGTGAACATATTGGTGCAGATTATATGCACCTGCTTGATCTGGAAGAACGTCGCTGGTTGCGCGAACGAATGGAATCTACAGGAAATGAACCTGATCTGACCAAAGATGACAAGAAACAGATTCTCCATAAGCTGAATCAGGCAATGGCTTTTGAGGAATTTCTCCACAAAAAATACATAGGTCATAAGCGATTCTCACTGGAAGGTAATGATACCCTCATCCCGATGATTCACTTCCTGCTGGAAGATGCCGGAAAGACAAATATTGAAAAGATTTTTATGGGTATGGCTCACCGTGGCCGGCTAAATATGCTCGTAAATATCATGAACAAACCTTACCACAGAGTATTCGCTGAATTTGAAGGAAATGTGGATCCTGATTCGATTCAGGGTTCTGGAGATGTGAAATATCATCTTGGAGCAAAAGGAAAACATGAAACTGCAAGCGGAGCGGAAGTTGAAATCGAGTTGATGCCAAATCCAAGCCACCTTGAAGCAGTAAGCCCGGTTGTAGAAGGAGCTGCCAGAGCAATTCAAGATCATCACGAGTCTGATGAAGCTGGCAAGAAGATTCTACCGGTACTTATGCACGGAGACGCCGCTTTTGCGGGACAAGGAGTGGTGGCAGAGACATTAAATATGTCTCAGCTTGAAGGATACAAAACCGGTGGTACCATTCACATCATTATTAATAACCAGATAGGATTTACTACACTTCCTAAAGATGGGCGGTCAACAGAGTATGCTTCAGATCTCGCAAAAATGATTCTGGCCCCTATTTTCCATGTGAATGGAGATCGCCCTGAAGCTGCCGTTCACGCTGTCAAAATGGCTCTTGAGTATCGACAAGAATTCGGTAAAGATGTAATCATTGACCTTATTGGATACCGTAAACATGGCCATAATGAAGGAGATGAACCAGCATTTACTCAGCCTGGTATGTATGAAGAAATTAACGACCATAAAACGGTACGGGATTTATACACTAATTCATTGGTGAAAAATAATGAGCTTACGGAAGAAGAAACTCAGGCTATTTTTGATGAATTTGATGAGTTACTTCAGGCTGCTTTTGAGGATGCAAAAAAATCTCCAAATCTTGAGGTTACTAAAGATCTGATTGATCGTACCGAAACCGAACAATCAAACCGAAATGAGTTTCCTGATACAACCTATCCTGAGGAAGAACTCAATGATATTGCGGTCAAAATAAATACGGTTCCTAAAGACTTCGATGCTAATCCAAAGCTTCTCCGTCAGCTCGCCAAACGTGCAGAAACAGTTAAGAATAATGAGAAGAAAATTGACTGGGGTTTCGCGGAAGCACTCGCTTTCGGTTCCCTCCTGAAAGAAGGCAGAACCGTTCGAATAACCGGGCAGGATGTGGAACGAGGTACCTTTTCTCATCGTCATGCTGTACTTCATGGAACTCAGACTAATCAGACCTTCACTCCTTTAAATAATCTGCAAGAAAATCAGGCAACCTTCCATGTGCATAACAGTTTACTGAGTGAGTATGCTGCGCTTGGTTTCGAGTTTGGATACAGTGCTAAGAAACCCGATGCATTGGTTATTTGGGAAGCACAGTTTGGTGATTTCGTAAATGGTGCTCAGATTATCATCGATCAGTTTATCTCCTCCAGCGAAGCAAAATGGGGACAAACAACCTCGTTGGTAATGAACCTCCCGCATGGATATGAAGGTCAGGGACCCGAGCACTCTTCTGCCAGACTGGAACGTTTTCTTCAGCAATGTGCAGAAGACAACATGCAGGTTATGAACCTCTCTACCCCCGCTCAATATTTCCACATGTTGCGAAAGCAGACATTGCAGGAACATAAAAAACCAGTGGTGTTGATGAGCCCTAAAAGTCTTCTCAGACACCCAAAAGCAACTTCAAGCACAGATGAACTAGCCAAAGGTAAGTTTATGCCTTTTATTGGCGATGATGAAATTGGAAGTAAGGCAAAAAGATTGGTCATCAGTTCTGGTAAGGTATACTACGATCTCTTGAAATACAGAGAGGAGAATAATTTGAATGATGTAGCTATCGCCCGACTTGAACAGTTCTATCCATTCCCGGATAATGACATTAAGGAATACCTGAAATCGTTGAAGGATGTGAAAGAAGTAGTCTGGTGCCAGGAAGAACCAAAAAACATGGGGGCCTGGTTCTTTGTTGCCGAACGCTTTAACGAGATCTTAGCAAAAGGACAAAAACTCAGCTACTCTGGTCGACAAGCAGCAGCTTCCCCTGCTGCAGGCCAAAAGAAGATGCATGATGTGGAACAAGAACGTTTAGTTGAGGAAGCCATGAAAGGCTGATCAACCTCCTATCTGATTTTAAAGCCTGGCTAATTTACAGTCGGGCTTTTTTTATTAAAGAAAGAGTAATTTAACAGTACCATCAAAGTGATTTTCTTCTTAATTTAGAAACAGTCTAAATTAAAATAACAAAGAATTTCACGCTCTTAACTTTGAAAACTCTGAATTATCTCGCCTCTTTTCTCACCTTGTCTTTAGCCTTCTTTAGCTACTCCTTTGCTCAGGAAACAAAACTAATACCAAATAATCCTGAAATAGGTGTCTTACTACTCGCTCATGGGAGCATGGATAAGAACTGGAATAATTCCATTGAAGAAGTAGCAGCCCCTCTTAAAGAAGACTATCACCTTGAAGTAGCCTGGGGAATGGCTAACGCACTAAATATGCAGCCAGCGATAGATAAACTTGAAGAAAAGGGAGTTAAGACCATCGTCGCTGTTCAACTCTTCGTTTCTTCTTACAGCCCCATCATCCGCCAAAATGAATACCTGCTTGGGATTCGTGATTCTCTTGCTGATGCTCCCATGCCAATGATGATCCATGATATGAAAAATCATCGCATGACAGTTACAATGCCTGAGAATCTACAACCTCTTAATTTCAATGCAGACATAATTCTAACAAACCCTCTGGATGATCATGAATTGGTTGCTGAAATACTGCTGGATCGAATTGAGAAATTGAGTATAGATCCTTCAAAAGAAACCGTGCTCCTTGTTGCTCATGGTCCTAACAGAGAAAGTGATAATGATATGTGGATTAAAACCAGTAATAGTCTGGCTAACCAGATCAACCGACTTCAGGTAACGAATGGTGAATCGTTCAAAGATATAATCTCGCTTACTGTTCGGGATGATGCTGATGAAGCCACTCATGAAAAAGCCAGACAAGAATTCCGAAAAGCTGTTATCAAAGCAGATCAAAATGGAGATGCCTTAGTAATACCCCTCCTGCTTTCACAAGGTGGTGTAGAAAAAAAATATCTCTCCCGTCTTGAAGGCTTAAATTTTAAATGGAGTGGCGAGACACTTCTTCCTCATTACAATATCTCAAGGTTTATTCAACTTTCTGTGGAAAAGGCATTAAATCATACACTTAATTGATTAGTTAGGTATACAAAGGGTAAACATCTCTCTAAAAACCCAGACAATCGGTAATCTTCTTCGTAAGGATTTGTCTTGAAAAGTATCTTACTTTGAAACACGAATCTTAACCACGAGAAAATGAAACCTATTATTACGGTTTTAAGCATTGCCTTATTAAGTTTTTTGATGATGAACTTTGCTTGTTCTACCAACCTATACGCACAAGATGAACAAGTACTGGAAAACCCACTCCTTTTTGCACTAGTACCTCCGCCGGTGCTCTCTAATGGATCTTATGCACACCAACTGGAAACCTTTGGTAATCATATAACCACTATGAGAGCGGCTCCCAGAGGAGGAGATCTGGCTTTGATGGATGAATATGGGATTATCCGCCTCTTAACTAAAGAAGCCGGCTTTGGACTGGCATCGGGAGAAACTCAGACAGAACTGGGAATTGCTGTCAGGCAACCTGCTATTCACTGGGATGGAACCAGGGCTCTCTTTTCAATGATTATTGGAGGTCCGATTAAAGCCTTCGATCAAAGCTACCAGAATAATAAATGGCAGATTTATGAAATCACTAATCTGGATAAAGTACTGGAGGGAGATACTGCAATTATTGAGAAAGTACCTTTCCAACCTGAATACAATAATATTTCTCCTATTTACGGATCCGATGATCAGATTATTTATACATCTGATGCTCCACTATTCGGGATGGAGCATACCTACCCCCCACTGGATGAATACGAATCCACTCCTATTAACTCAGGAATCTGGAAGCTAAATCCGGCTACAGGTACTGTTGTTCATCTTACCCATTCTCCAAGTGGTGATTTTGACCTTTTTCTGGCAAGTGATGGGCGGGTTATCTCAACAAGATGGGAGCACCTGAAAAGAGATCAGCAAACCGATGCCACACGAGCGGGTATTTTTGATTATCAACCAGTGCAATATGAAAGTGAACGTGCAGATGCAGCACCTATCGTTGGCCCAACTATGAAAGATGGCAAACCTTATGCAGATGAGAATGGGGTCCCCTGGGAAGTATTCCCAGAAGCCAGAGTTGAAAACGACCCCACTCGTAATCCCAATGAACCGCTACATGATTTTAATGAGTTCCTTGTTTGGGAAATCACTGAAAATGGAGAGCGACATCAGACCATGAACCATGTTGGTCGCCACGAATTCGGTGGTGTTTACCAGAACCCATCAAAGCTTGATGACCCGAATTTGGTATATAATCTGGGGGACTTATCGTCTAATGCATATAGAAACACCGTAGGATCGGATGCAGGCATTTTTCAGATTAAAGAAGACCCCCGTCCCGGAAAAGAAGGTACTTTTTATGGAACATGGGCACGGGAATTTAGCCGGTTTGCATCAGGACGTATATTTGAGTTTTCTCTTCCTATTGGTGCAAATCCACAGGACATGGAAATTGTAGACTGGACCAATCCAATTATTGATAGTGGCCAGGAAAATGATCACGGACACTATCGAAACCCTGTAATGTCTACTAATGGAACGATGTTGGTTTCCCATACTGATCAAACCGGGTTATTTAACAGGGACAATCCCTATCACTTTCAAATTAAAAAGATGATCTCATTAGAAGTGAGTGAATCTGGAACAGAACACTCTGCCGGACCGGCTTTAACAGGTGAAGGATTAGAAAAAGAAATTGTATGGTATGGCGATTTTGTTGAGCCTTTGCGCGATACAGTAAAGCTCCATGAAGTTGATATAGTTGAAGTAGTTGAACGGGGTCGCCCTGCTGCGCGTCTCAAATATGAGATTGCAGATATAGAAAAGGAAATCATTGAAGAAGAAGGTGTGGATGCTACAGAACTCAGAGAATGGATGATTGATAAAAACCTTGCAATGATTGTAATCCGAAACGCCACTGAGCGGGACGCAGGCGAAAGTCAGCAGCCTTTTAACTTACAGGTGTCTGGTGGAACCTCGACCATCCCAAAAGATGGAAAGGTGTACAATATCTCTCATTTTCAGATTTTTGGAGCAGAATTACTTCGTTCTTATGGTTCTAAAAATCATAACGGCAGGCGAGTATTAGCCGCTCCTTTACGAAATGGAGAACATCATCCTGATATTGAAGAAGTAAATATGTTTGATGAAGAAGCAGCTCCGGCTTCTATTCCAATTCGCGAAGACGGTTCTATTGCTGCATTTGTTCCTGCAACCCGTGCGCTAACATGGCAAACGCTTTCACCTGAAGGTGAAGGAATAGTTCGCGAACGCCAATGGGTTACTTTTGCACCTGGTGAAATTCGCACCTGCGAGGGATGCCATGGAATCAATAATTTAAGCCAAGCGGGGAATATTGCCCCTCAGAATAAACCTCAGGCACTACGTGATTTGCTTACAGTGTGGAAAGAAATGGAAGGTAACACTACCGGGTCTGAAGAAAATACTGATGCCCCGGGTCGCTTTGAGCTTCACCAGAATTATCCGAATCCCTTTAACCCAACCACTCAGGTTGGCTTTGATTTACCTACATCAAGTGAAGTTGAAATCAGGATTTATGATGCTAAAGGTAGCTTGGTACAAACTCTCGCTAATGATGTATTTACTGCAGGTACTCATTCCCTGACGTTTGATGCATCAGGTCTTGCAAGTGGTGTTTATTTATATAGCATAAAAACGAAATTTGGTATCCATTCAAAACGCATGTTATTAGCTAAATAATTCAAATGCTGACCAACGGGAAAATCAAATTAAGCAAACTTGAAAGAAGTCATCGTCAGGAATTCAGTCAAATTGCCAATAATCGAGAAATTTGGGTGAATCTCCGCGATGTATTCCCTCATCCTTATTCCAAAAAGGATGCAGATCAGTTTATTGATTTTATAAGTCAGGAATCGCCTCAGCTTACTTTTGGAATATTTTATAGAGATCATATTGCCGGGGTAATCGGTCTTTCTCCCTTCTCTGATATAAACCGGGTTAAAGCAGAAGTGGGATTTTGGCTGGGAAAACCTTATTGGGGAAAGGGAATCGCAACGTCTGCACTGCAATTGATTTGTGACTACGCTTTCAATGATCTAAGATTGATAAGGCTCGAAGCTTTAGTATTCGATTATAATGAAGCGTCAATCAGGGTTTTAGAAAAGAATGGATTCAATCTTGATGCAAAGTTGGAAAAATCCTCCATTAAAATGGAATAATCTATGACCAGTACCTTTTTTCCAAAATCCTTTCCGAAGATTAATCAATCGTATAACCGCTGGTGAATCCATCGGCGGTAAACTGTATGTTCAGTCTTAAAGAAGAAAAAAGCTCTTTTCAGGGAGCTTTTTTCGGGATATTTACATCACTTATCGCTTATGATAAGTTATTTGATCTCAAGGGGCAGATATTCTTTCATTTTAGTGATGAGCTGCTCATGATCTTTAGCTACTTCCATACGCTCTTTCTCTCCAATAGGTATTACTAACAACTTGTGAGGTCCGTTTCCATTGATAAAGGGTAGTCCACTAAACATGTGATTTTTCGTCCGCGTAACAGAACTTTCAAATCCAATTTCTTCTGCTGTCAGATATGGAGCGTAGATCATGTAATGTGGAATATAAGTCATCATCTCTCCTCTCACTTCTGTATCAGGCACATATACAACCGGGGAAAGCATGTATATCAATCCTGCCTTTTCAGGAGTAGGATATTCTCCGTTTCTGAAACCATTTGCTATCCTTCTTTGAACTTCGGCTTCTTCAACCCCTTGTTTACGCATATTCTGCGAATCGATATGAACTTTACCAATCGTTTTGGCTCCTATTTCATCGTAACAAATAGGTGCTACTATATCAGGGAAACGGGCATTTCCACGAACAACCAGGCAAAGAAATCCATTTGTCCCTTCTTTTGCTGTTTTATATCCTGTTTCAGTCAGTACTAGTACCGTTGCTGCTTCACGAATTGCCTTTGGACCGGCACTTAAAGCCAATTCAATTTCAAGGTCTTCCGGTAAATATGCAGGGAGTGATGCATCGTTTGCTGTTGCATACTCACTATTTAGCATTAGAGCTAAAAGTAAAATTAAGCTTACAGAAATAATTTTTTTCATAAGTGTAGATGTAGGTTCATGTTTTAATCCGAAGCAAGTGTTCGATCATTTCCGGCACAATACCTACTTTAAATAGCTTTGTTAAGCTAAATACTACTGAATGGTCATATTTGAAAAACGAATGGGAAGCTTTTTCTTCTTTCTAAATTCCGCTAAGCCAGTTTTTTAATTCTTTACTCTTATATCTGCTCACAATTATTTCTTTATCATGGCTATCCGAACCTACTAAGACTTTTAGCTTTCGGTTAAAATCTTTCTGGATATTCCGAATTGAGTCGCGGTGAATAATATATTGACGGTTGGCCCGGTAGAATAATTTATTAGGCAACCTTCTTTCTAATTCTTCCAGAGTATCGAACTGAGTATTAATTACCTTTTCATTTTTTAAATGGAAAACTACAATTCCATGCTTTAACTCAACAAAAGCTATTTCTTTAATTTCTATCTGATAAGACTTGGAACCCGTTGGTACCAAAATCGTTTTCTTTTCAACTTTATCAATTTCCTCATTTAGCCGGGCGTTGCTGATTAAAGTTCCATAAACAAGGAAGAGTAAGTTCTCGATTATAATCACACATAACGTGATAAAAAGGTACAGAAAATAGAAAGATATAGGGATAGGGAAGCCAACAATCAGAATAGAAAGAACAGTAAAGACAACAATTGCTACCAGGCTATTGTAGAATAGGAAACCTAGCACCCCTCTGAAATCAATCACTGAATTGATAAACAAACGTTCTTTAAAGTAATTTGAAAAAATCCAAGAACTTGTACAGACAATTAAGCCAAACACAAGACCGAAGAACACAGATCGAACCGGGAAAGAATAGTCAGGGTTAAACGGCAACATCCCTATTCTAATGTGAGCATTAGCAAGTGCAAGTGCAGTTATAACTCCATATCTGAAAACGGCAGTTTTCAATGAGTAGTTGAATATGCTCAGGTCAATGATTCGGTTATTCATTTCTTTTTGGATTATGATGTTTATTACTCTTGTACCATTCGGTAAATCCTACAGACCATTCGGATATATATAGAAGTTGAAATCAATAAATACATTTTTTTCTGATGTACAATTAGCACTGTTTCAATAAAGAATCAATACGGTTAATCACAAAATATATCATAATGAAAAAAATAAACCTGCTTCTTGTACTTATTTTGAGCTCAAATTTTGTAAATGCTCAAACCGGAACACTTACTAACTACGAACGTCAATTCCTGCTCGATAACTGGGAAGTAACCAAGACTGAACTACTTTCTGAAGTTAAAAAAGTACCTGATAACCAATGGACCAAACGACCTGCTGATGGAGGATGGTCTGTAGCGGAATGTTTCGAACATATCGTTATTGCTATGCCCGCGCAAATGGGAGGAGTGCAAAACTCCTTAAACAAGGCTGCGAACTCCAGTAAAGACATGACACATCTTGATGGTTATCTCCTCTCCCGAATGACCAACAGAGGTACAGCTTTCCCAACACCTCTCCCTCCACGTGAAAGAGATATTTCGAAAGAAGATTTACTAGAGAGATTTCAGGAGCTCGATAAGCAATTTATTGCAATGATCAATAACCGGAATGCTCCATACAGAAATCACTACGGTCCCTCTCCCTTTGGCGAAGCTGATGCATATCAATTATTGCTACTTACCTCTGGTCATGTATTACGCCATACCTTTCAAATTAGGGAAGTGTTGAGAGAAATTAACAGTTGATGAACTACATTCTAATCGATGGTACAACCGCCGGTGAATCCATCGGCGGTAAACTTCGTTTTAAAGCTCCCGAATTGTTTTTCGTAATTCGCCCGTAGCTCAATAGTATGTTCACCTGAACGTTTTGGGGTACAATATTCCAGCACGTAAAATGATTTAGATTCGCTTTCTACTTTTTGGGCTACATCCAGAAAAACAGAATTCAGATCGAATGAATTTTCTGCAAGTTCAAAACCATCACGCCCAAAACTTTTCAAGATATCTTCATCGATTTCATCCCCAAGTCCAATGGTGAATACTGCGTTATCCTGTCCTGCATTCCGAACAGCATTTTGTGCTTCCCGGGTTGAAACCCTGCTAGCCTGATCGGTTCCGTCCGTAAAAATAACCAGAGATCCTGCTGCTGATAGATTTGGATTTAACCGCGCTTCGGTGAGCTTGGAGTTCATAATAGACAAACCCTGTACAACCGCACCATTCAAGTTTGTAGAGTTATCACTACTAATGTCTTCGTTAATGGAATCAATACTAGTAGCCAGAGAATCACGGTCGGCTGTGAAACCGATAAGCTGATGTACATCCTGCTCACCATCAAACCAATAAATAGCCATTTCTTTTGAGCCATATAGCTCATTGCCTTCGTTAGGCATTACAGAGGAAATAAAAGAGTGTGCAGCACTTTTTACGTTTGGAAGCTCACTATCGTTTAATACGCTCCCGCTAAGGTCGAGCAGCAAAATGGAAGCAAAAAGAAACTCACCTTCTTCTCTTTGAATCTGGGCCTGAGACTCAAGCCTGGAGATTAACGAACCATCTTCGTAAATGTCAAAATCTACTGGTTCGAGGGTTTCGAAAAGCTTATCCTCACCAAGATCAACTTTAAAGAACAATCGTACTTTAGCAGGCATCTCTGCCTTGGCTTCAATAAGATCCATATCAAATCGTTTTGTTTCATCGTCTTTGCCACATGATGTAAGCAAGAACAACGAGCAAATACTTAGTAAAAGAACCTTCGGAAATGTAGAATTTGAAAATCGCATATCGGTATTTAGTTTTTTCTCTCTGAACTCCTACAAAATATCGAATTCAGAGTTTCAAGACTAACTAATTTGAAATTTCTGGAAGACTTTTCCTCCTTCTACCAAACAAGGAATACTGGAGTGGGTATTTGGTGCAAAACGAAAAGATACCCGTGCTAAGCAGATCGTCGAAACAGTAGAACAAGCCGAACAGAATATCCGGGCTATTCACTGGCGCTGATTTTATACTTGCTATAGCCAAACCATTACAAAAGAATCTACACTCCGTTCAAAACTCTTCCTTTCACTACCAATTATTCCGTAATTTCGGCTCATGAATACACCCTTTTCAATTGCCATTCATGGTGGTGCAGGAACCATCCACAAACATCAAATGAGTAATGAGAAAGAACTCGCTTACAAAACAGCTCTTTCCACTGCCCTCAACAAAGGTTATGAAGCCTTAGAGCAAGGTAAATCAGCACTAGATGCTATAGAGATTGCCACTATTACTTTGGAAGATTCTCCTCTTTTCAATGCAGGCAAAGGCTCTGTTTTTACCAATAAAGGAACTCATGAAATGGATGCGTCGATCATGGAAGGAGAATCGTTATTTGGTGGTGCTGTTGCAGGAATATCAGGGATAAGGAATCCCATTCACCTTGCCAGAAAAGTAATGGAAGAATCCGAACATGTATTCTTAGTAGGCGAGGGCGCAACTAACTTTGCAAAAGAGCAGGGATTCAGCTTTGAATCTGAGCAGTATTTCTATGATGAACTTCGATATCAACAATGGCAGGAAGCGCTAAAAGCTGGTGTTGTACAATTAGATCACTCCCCTCTTAAAGAAGATAAATTTGGAACCGTAGGCGCTGTAGCTTGCGATCAGTTTGCGAACGTGGCTGCAGCTACTTCAACAGGTGGAATGACCAATAAAAAATATGGTCGGGTTGGAGACAGTCCCATGCTGGGAGCCGGGAACTATGCCAACAACAAAACCTGTGCTGTTTCCTGTACCGGAAGCGGAGAGTTTTTCATTCGAGGAGTAGTCGCTTACGACGTCAGTTGTCTCATAGAATACAAAGGGCTTTCTTTAGCTAAAGCCTGTGAAGAAGTAGTTCAAAAAAGGCTGGTTAATATAAAGGGTGACGGTGGCTTAATCGCCGTTGATCCTCAGGGAAATGTATGCCTGGAATTTAACACAGAAGGCATGTACCGAGGAATGAAAACAAGTTCCGGAACCGAATTTATTGGAATTTATAGGTAGTTCTTAAAAGTCTCCCCTCGAGTGGAGGGCTTGTAAAACACAAGTTTATTTAAATATACTCCGCATCTATTGGTGAGATACTCACTTTCCGGTTATCAATGGTGAACTCATCATTATTCGCCAAGATATGAACGACCAGATTACCGAGGCTTATCGGAGTTCCTTCGGGTAAAATGCTATGGTTATTGTGCGTGAGTTTACTTGGATCAAAAAGAAGCACCATCCCCGAACCGATTACCTTAAAATGATTCCGTTGTTCAATCACAATCCCGGTATCTTCTGCAAGTCCAAGTCCTAACAAATTCGGATGAATCGCCATTGCTTCAGCAACTCTACCAAATCGCCCTCTTCTGATAAAATGAGTATCAATAACCAAACCTTTTATAAATCCTAAGCCATTTCTCATATGAACAGCTCCCTTATTCATAGACTCCTGGCTGCTCCCTCCTGCAATCATGTGCTCGCTCATAGCCATAGCTCCCGCACTGGTTCCAGCAATCACAAAACGTTCGTTCTGATACCGATCTGATAATATTTGGTGAGCTTTTGTATTCCCTATAAACTTGGCAATTTTACTTTGATCTCCCCCCGAAAACATAACTGCATCTGCAGTCTCGAGTGCAGCAACTGTTTCTTTGGTTTCACTCTGTAATCGATTTCGGATATCCAGTACCTGAAGATTAGAACAACCTAGTTTACCGAATGCTCTCTCATAATTCCCGGCAACTTCTTTTGGAATGCTGGAAGCTGTTGGGATAATTACAATTTTTGAATCAACGCCACCTGCTTCTTTAACAACATGACTGAGTATGCTTTCTTCTACAAAATCGAGTGAATAATTCTCACTATGTTCCAATCCTTTATCTTCATTCCCACCAATTGGAATCAGTACTCCTTTTGCAATCATACGCTGACTTTCTTTTTGTCTATTTTTTATTATTTAGAAGAGTAATTTTATCTACTTTCCAAGCCAAGTATACGCAATTTATAAATCCTGAATTTAACTCAACTGCATGAAAATTCGTGAAATTAACGCAATGCGTGGACCAAATTATTGGTCAATCCGTCGACATAAGCTAATAGTAATGGTATTGGATCTGGAGGAGCTGGAAGAGAAACCCACTAATAAAATTCCAGGATTTCGCGAACGGTTAGAAGAAATGCTACCTACATTGTATGAGCATCGTTGCTCGGTTGGAACTGCAGGTGGTTTCTTTGAACGTGTTGACGAGGGAACATGGATGGGGCATGTGATTGAACACATTGCGCTTGAAATCCAAACGCTTGCAGGAATGGATACCGGCTTTGGGCGAACTCGCGGATATGGTGAGAAAGGCGTGTACCATGTGGTCTTTTCCTATATGGAAGAAAAAGTTGGTCGTTTTGCGGCAAAGGCATCCGTTGCTATCGCTGAAGCACTCATTGCAGGTGAAGAGTACGATCTGGAAGCAGATATTCAGCATATGAGGGAGCTCAGAGAAGGTGAACGTCTAGGTCCTTCTACAGGAAGTATCATTGAGGAAGCAGAATCAAGAGGAATCCCCTGGATTCGGTTAAACAAATACTCATTATGTCAGCTTGGCTATGGTAAAAACCAAAAACGAATTCAGGCCACGGTAAGCAGCGAAACCAGCAGTATAGCCGTTGAGCTCGCCTGTGATAAAGAAGACACCAAATATATACTTGAACAAGCTGAAGTTCCCGTGCCCAAAGGTGACATTGTAAGAACAGAAGCCGGGTTAAAAGATGCCGTACGATATATTGGATACCCTTTAGTAATCAAGCCGATCAATGGGAATCACGGGCGTGGAATTACTGCCGATCTAAATAATTGGGAAGACACTCTTGTAGCATTTGACGCCGCCAAGGAAGTATCACGATCAGTGATTGTAGAACGCTTTATAGAAGGTGATGACTATCGATTACTTGTAATCAATTATAAACTGGTTGCTGCGGCTAAAAGAACTCCGGCTGGGGTTACGGGAGATGGAAAATCCACTATTCAGGAATTGATAGATGAAGTAAATGCCGATCCGCGCCGTGGATATGGTCATGAAAAAGTATTGACCCAGATCACTGTTGATGCGATGACTGAGGCAATTCTCGAAGATGCAGGCAAAACCCTCGAGTCTGTTCTGGATGAAGGAGAATGGCTTGCGCTTAAAGACACTGCCAATTTAAGTACCGGTGGCACCTCTACCGATGTAACCGATATCGTACATCCATTCAACGTATTTATGGCAGAACGAATTGCTAGAATTATTGGACTGGATATATGCGGAATTGATATAATGACTACAGATATCAGCTCCCCTCTTCACAAAACAGGTGGGGCTATTCTTGAAGTAAATGCTGGCCCCGGATTCAGAATGCACCTCGCTCCTTCTGAAGGTTTACCTAGAAATGTAGCCGGACATGTGGTAGACATGTTATTTCCACCGGGAGTTGAATCCCGAATTCCAATTGTAGCAATTACCGGAACCAATGGTAAAACTACTACCACTCGATTAGTTGCTCACATCATGAGGATGAACGGAAAAAAGGTTGGGTATACAACAACCGATGGGGTTTATATTCAGAATAGGTTGATGATGACAGGTGACTGTACAGGTCCGGCGAGCGCTGAGTTTGTGCTGAAAGACCCAACTGTTGACTTCGCTGTATTAGAATCTGCCCGTGGTGGTTTGCTTCGGGCTGGTCTTGGTTTTAAATCTTGTGATGTGGCCATTGTTACAAACGTTGCCCCTGATCACCTTGGACTAAAAGGGATCAATACTATTGAACAACTTGCCCGTGCAAAAGGGGTAATTCCTGAAACCGTTCATGCCGGTGGATATGCCATTCTAAATGCAGATGATGATTTAGTGTATGGTATGAGAAAAAGTGTTTCCGCCAATGTGGCCCTGTTCTCAATGGATGAAAATAATCCCCATATTAAATCTATTGCCAAAGTGGGTGGACTTTCTGCAGTTTATGAAAATGGCTTTATCACCATATGCCGCGGAGAATGGAAAATGCGTATCACTAAAGCGATAAATGTACCCCTTACTTTTGGCGGAAAAGCATCCTTTATGATCCAAAATGTTTTACCAGCTGCACTTGCAGCTTATGTTCGTGGAGTAAGCCTGGAAGACATTAAAGTTGGCCTGGAATCCTTTATTCCTTCCCCTTCACAGACTCCCGGCCGGTTAAACATGTTCGAGTTTAAGAACTTTTCTGTACTACTCGATTATGCTCACAACGTTGCGGGTTTAAAGGCTTTAAATAATATGCTCCAGAAAATGGACGCCAGCCCAAAAGTCGGAATAATAGCTGGTATTGGTGATCGTCGCGAAGAAGACAACACTGGTATTGGCGAAATCGCTGCGGAAATGTTTGACGAGATCATTATCAGACAAGACAAACATCTTCGTGGGAAAAAAGACACCGAGCTTATCGATATGTTGTCTGAAGGAATCAAAAAAGTTGATCCTGACAAAAAAGTCACCATCATACCTAAGGAAAGTGAAGCAATCGAACATGCAATAAAAAATGCAAAATCAGGTAGTCTGATTGTGATTTGTAGTGATGTTGTGCCTGACGCATTAGCTTTGGTTACTAAGTACAAAGAGATCGAGGCCAAAAATTTATACGATTTCACGAAAGATGATATTCCAAATCTTTAACTCTTAATTAGAATTATGATCGAGAAAATAAACTGGGATGATGTCCCTGAAGAGCAAGTAAACCCAAAAATGAAACGAAAAATGATTTGGGGTGAAAAGATCATGATAGCTAAAATGAAATTTAAAGACGGATTTGTAGTTCCAATGCATGAGCATGAAAATGAGCAAATAACTCAGGTTCAAAAGGGAACTATCCGCTTTTGGTTTGAAGATGAAGACTCCGATCCGGTTGATTTACATGCCGGTGACTCAATAGTTATACCTGGAAATCTTCCACACAAAGCACTCATGATTGGCGATGTGGAAGAAACCGATACCTGGTCTCCTCCCCGCACCGACTGGATTGATGGAACCGATGATTATCTGAAGAGATAGGCAAAACAGGTCGTTCCGTTCCTCAACTGACGAACAAGACTATCAAGTAATCTCATCATCAGCGCCAAAACTCGAGATCGCTACATCGAAAAAATGACAATCAAAGTTCATTATCGGGAATCCTCGCGATGACCGATTCAATTTACTACTTTAAATTAATCTTAAAACAAGCTTAGAATGGATTTAGGAATCACAGGCCGAAAAGCGTTAATAATGGCTTCGAGTAAAGGACTTGGGAAAGCTGTAGCAACTGAGCTTGCCAATGAAGGCGTTGAGATTATGATTTGCAGTCGTAATGAGGAGCATCTTCGTAGTGCAAAATCAGAGATTGAAACGAAAACCGGAGGAGTTGTTCATTATGTGGTCGGGAATGTCACTGAACAATCAGGAAGAGAGAACATCATCCAGTCAGCCAAAGCCAAATTAGGAACCGTTGATATTCTTGTGACTAATTCCGGAGGTCCGCCAACAGGAAAATTTGAAGAGCATGACGCCAAAGCGTGGGAATCGGCTTATAAATTGTTGCTGGAAAGTACGGTAGAAATAATAAAAGGAGCACTCCCGGGAATGAAAACTCAGCAATGGGGTCGAATTGTGACCATTAGCTCGCAAGCCATTAAACAACCTGTGAATGGATTGATACTTTCTAACTCCGTGCGGGCCTCTCTTCTTGGACTAGTTAAAACACTCTCGAATGAACTCGGACCATATAATATAACTGTGAATAATGTGTTGCCTGGCTACACAGAAACCGAACGGTTAACTCAATTACGTGGCGATACGTCAAACTGGGATACCTTCACAAAGGATGTCCCTCTTGGAAGGGTTGCACAACCAAAAGAATTTGCTGCGGCTGTTACCTTTTTATGCAGCCAAAGAGCGAGCTACATCACCGGAATTTCGCTTCCTGTAGACGGCGGCTGGATTAAGGGGATTTGAGTTGGAGTAAATATATGTTTGTGCTTTAAAATTAAACGAGTTTATTCCTCATATTCCTTTGATGGAGAAGAATTCGCTTCGCTCTTCTTCTCCATCATGCCAGGCTAAGTTCAGAAGCTGCAAAGCAACTCTTCTCAACCCTCACTAAATTCAATAGGTAAAACCAACTGAACTTAGCTCGGCACGTTTATTCAATAAGTCCAAACAACCTGCTTAAATGCAAAATATCCTATTTGATTTTATATCCAGATACGTTGATCTAAACGAAGACGAAAAAAATGCGCTTATTGAACTCGACATTTTTAAATCATTTAAAAAGGGAACAGTTCTTTTGGAGCAGGGTCAGAAATCATCGGATGGATACTTTGTGCTGGAAGGTTGTCTGAGAACTTATTATGTAATTGATGGAGAGGAAAAAACGACGGCGTTTTATACCGAACTGGAAGGGATTACTCCACATTGCGTACTTACCAAAGAACCATCCGAATATTATGTGACTTGTGTGGAAGACTGCATTTTGAGTGTAGCCAACCCGGATATGGAAGTTGAAATTTTTACGAAATTCCCCAAGTTCGAAAAAATGTGTATGGTTCTATCTGAAGAACTGTTAGTTAAGCAACAGATAGATTTTGATGCATTTAAAACTTCTTCTCCCGAACAAAGATATCTGAATCTTCTGGAAAAGAGACCTGATTTGATTCAACGTGTTCCTCAACATCAACTGGCAAGTTTTCTTGGAATAACTCCACAGTCTTTGAGTCGGTTACGTGCCAGACTGCAAAAGAAAAGATAACCCAGCTAGTTCATTTCTTAACTTAAGTTAACTTCTTACCAACCTTTCGTCCTTAAATTTCTGCAAACGCTTAAAATTAGACCAATAGTTCATGCAGATTAAAATATTAGTGAGTATAGCTTTACTCCTCTTTACTTTCTCCTCAATTACAAAAGCTCAGTATACTGAACGAGATCATCCGCAATCCGGATTCTTTATAGGTAGCACATTAGCATTATTGGGCAATCTGGATACTAAGTATAGCCCTGAATTCGCACAACTGAACATGGGGTACCGTGTTTCTGATAACGATGCAATATCCTTGGAATTGAAAACCTGGAAATATGAATGGTCATTAGGTGTACCATTAACTTCATTCCAAAATCCGGATGAAAAGTTTCCAGGATATATCAGAGAATATGGATTTGCTTTCGCTTATCAACGGTTTCTGTGGAAAGGGTTCTACTCTGCAATTCACGTAATGAACGCCTGGCAATTATTTATAAATGAATCCAACAATAAAATTGATAACGGTTTTCAAATATTTAACACCTATCGAATCGGATATCACGTAAAACTGTTTGAAGGCAAACTTTTTATTGAGCCGTCATTAGCAATTACCCATCGCCCTTATCATACAGAAATGCCTCCTTCATTTAAGCGATTAGATGATAAACGTCCAAAGTACTTTTTGGGAGAACCAGGTTTTCACTTTGGTTATAATTTTTAGTTAGATTAAGCCTAATTCAATCTAACTATCGTTTATGGTCTCTTTCGAAATTTCAGCATTTTTTCCAGTCTCCTCAGAAGAACTTTATTCAGCCTGGCTGGATAGCGAACAACATTCTGCCATTACAGGCGGAAAAGCAATTTGTAGCAAGAAAGAAGGTGAGGCCTTTACCGCTTGGGACGGATATATAACCGGTATAAATCAAAAACTAGTCAAAGGGAAGGAAATAATTCAAAGCTGGAGAACTTCTGATTTCAACGATTCGGATTCCCACTCGCTCCTTACTTTGAAGTTTAGTAAAACAGACAATGGCTGTGAATTAACCCTTATCCATTCTGAAATTCCTGAGGGACAACCCGATTATGAGCAAGGATGGGAACAACATTACTTTGAACCTATGAAGGAATATTTTTCTAAGTAGATCACTCCACCCAAACCGTCTTAGTATTCACAAACTCACGGATTCCGTAGCGACCTAATTCTCTTCCATATCCGGAGTTTTTAATTCCACCAAATGGAAGTCTCGGATCTGACTTCACGTATTCGTTTACAAATACGCAGCCTGCTTTAAGTTGGTTTACAGCAATTTGTTCTGCCTTCTCTCTGTGAGAGGAAAAGACAGCCGCTCCTAATCCATACTGAGTATCGTTTGCAACCTGAATCGCTTCTTTAGTGTTTTTTACTTTAATGATGGAAGCTACAGGTCCGAATAACTCCTCGTCATAAGCAGGCATGCCTTTGGTTACATCTGTGAGAATACTTACCGGATAATAGGCTCCATCTCCCTTCGTTTTTTTGCATCCAATTAAAGGTTTTGCTCCAAGTTCTATACTTTTGATAACCTGATCATGCAAAGTGTCTCTAAGGTCTTTTCTTGCCATAGGCCCTACATCTGTTCCCTCTTCAAAAGGATCGCCAACCGTTCTCTTTTCCAATTCAAACCTGAAAGCTTCTAAAAATTCATCGTACACTTTTTCGGTGACTATAAATCGCTTTGCGGCGATACAGCTCTGTCCGGAATTAATAAGCCTTGAAGTGGCACAGGTTTCTGCTGCTTTTTGGATATCGGCATCTTCGAGGATCAGATAAGGATCACTTCCTCCTAATTCGAGTACCGTTTTCTTGAGGGCTTCTCCAGCCTGACTCGCAACAATTTTACCTGCTTTAGTGCTCCCGGTTAAGGTAACAGCTGCAATACCTTCGTGTTGAATAACAGGCTTCATGTCGTCGTTTTCAATCAAAATGGTTCGAAATAAATCACTCGGAATACCAGAATCATGAATGATTTCTTCTATCTTCAAAGCGCAACCTGTGGTGACTTCAGCGTGCTTCAAAATCACAGCATTTCCCGCCATCAGCGCCGGAGCTCCAAATCGAAATAACTGCCAGAATGGGAAGTTCCAGGGCATAATAGAAAGTACGGTTCCGAGAGGCTCAAACGAAACATAACTTCTGTTTGCTTCCGTTTTGATGAATTTTCGATCCAGAAATTTTGAAGCTTTTTCAGCATAAAATCTACACACCCATGCACACTTTTCGACCTCTCCAACTCCCTGAGCAATAGGTTTGCCCATTTCCTGAGCCATCAATTCTGATAACTCATTCTTTTGTTGTTCGAGTATATCAGCAATCTTCCTCAGATAGGGAGCTCTGATTGGATAATTTAGATTAGACCATTGTTCCTGGGCTTTATTTGCTTTGAATACAATTCCTTCAAACTCCTCGAAACTAGTATTCGCATATTCTTTGATAAGTTCTCCGGTGGCAGGATTAGTAGTCTTCATAGATTGATTATTTGTTAATCGTTAAATGGAATCTAGTTTTTGTATATAAAGAAAGGATTACGCAATAGTTTTTGTTCCATTTTATCTCTTCTTCCTCATATATCGCCCATGTGGATGTCAAATAGTTCGTTGACGAAGTAGTATCAATACATCGACTCTAACTGAGTTGAATATACATAGCTCCTAATAAGTTCAGGCGCTATGTACGTTGAATTCTTTCAGGGTTAAGTCAACGAACCAGCCCTTCTTACCACTGGCAGGCTGTTACCAGACAGGTTATCTGACATCTACAGTAATGACAACTTGCTTATCAACTATGCTGCTCAATACTCATCATAATCACAGTAAGAACATCATTTAGCAGATCTTCTTCAATGATAAGTGGCGGGGCCAGCCGGATGAGTGTTTCTGAATGAAGGGTCCATCCAAGTAATATTCCTAACGAGAAACACTGTTTCACCACTTTTTGCGTAAGCTCTTTACTCTCCAGTTGTAGTCCCAGCATCGCTCCTTTTCCCCGAACTTCCAGAATTCCTTTTCCTTTCAGTTTCTCTTTCGACTTTTTTTCGATCAGTTTAGCTTTTTCAAGATAATCTCCTGAAAGTAACTCATTCAGGTTGGCTAATGCTGCTGCACAACTAACAGGATGACCACCAAAGGTAGTCACATGATTGAGTGGAGGGTTATACATAAACGCCTCGAAAATCTCTTTTGAAGCAACAAAGGCACCCATCGGCATCCCACCAGACATTGCTTTAGCAAGACATAAAATATCAGGGGCAATCCCGTAATGTTCAAATGCAAACATCTTACCGGTTCGACCAAAACCAGATTGAATTTCATCGTAAATCAACAGAGCGCCGGAATCATTGCATCGTTCTCTGATTTCTTTTAACCACTTTTCATCCGAAGGAATAATCCCTCCTTCACCTTGTATCGGTTCCAGAATTACGGCAGCGGTTTTATCATCGATAACGTCCTCCAATCCTTCAAAAGAATTGAACTCCAGAAAATGAACATCTGGCAATAGCGGAAGATATGGATCGCGATACACATCCCTGCCTGTTACACTCAATGAGCCGTGTGTATCTCCATGGTAGCTGTTTTTAAACGCTACAAGCTTTGAACGTCCGGTATGTTTTTTTGCGAGTTTAAGCGCTCCTTCATTTGCTTCAGTTCCACTGTTAACAAAATAGACCTGATCCAGTTTGTTCGGTAAAATACTAGTAAGCAACTCGGCGAATTTCAGCTGTGGCTTCTGAACGAATTCCCCATATACCATCACATGGAGGTGTTTATTAATCTGCTCCTTTATTCCTTCGATCACCTTTGGATGTCGGTGACCAAGACTGCTTACGGCTATCCCCGAGATAAAATCCACATAGCGCTTACCATTGGTCGTATACAAATAGGGACCTTCTGCATGACTAATTTCCAGTCCCATAGGTGCATCACTTGTTTGAGCTATGCTATTCTTAAACTTGTCTAAGTTAGTCATCTAGTTAATTTGCTAACACCAGCTTTAAAAGTAAAACATCCAATGTTAACAACTCAATAAATCTCAGACTTGCATTAATACTGATGCAAACTCGTTCTGAGAAGTTTTTCCTTTATCTCTGGCATACCAGATATGCAGATTTTTGGCGGCTTCTTTCGCTCCGATTTCAGGTTTGCCCCGTTCATCCAGGTACCGCTTCTGTGTTTCTAAAGGTCTGGGCCCCCAATCCCCCAGAACTTCCAAAGTTTCTGTATCCAGAACGATAACTTTCGGAATCGAGCGACTTTTTCCATCAGTAAGAAAGGCATCCATTACTTCAGGATATTCATTTCTCAGAATCACTTTTAATGTAATTAGCGAATTTAACTCTGCCATTTTGTTAATAAAGGGAAGAATCTGAGCCGAATCTCCGCACCAGCCTTCGGTAATTACCAGCCAGGTTTGTGATCGGTTTATATTCCTGATCATTTCTTCCACTTCAGTAAGAATGATTCCGCGTTTATCCCAGCGTGATGATCTCTGAATATTGAGTTTAGTGTAGTTCAGGTTGCTTTCCGTGTTATTCTGATCCGTGACTTCATCCCTTTCAAATAGCTTTTCCACGATTGAATTAAAGGTGGAGTAGGAATATGCCTGATCAATGATATCCTGAGTGATTGGTGAAATAATAGTAGTACTCATAACAGTTTATAATAATTTTGAAAGCCGATTAAATATACAAACTGTATTCATGTTAAATCATTGATTTGATCAATAGTGTTGATAGAATGAATGCTACAAAACTGAATGAAGCGAGAAATTTAATTTTCATCACGAGCCCATATTCTTCTTGCTTTCCTTTCAGCTTGAATAAAATGATTGAGACTCCCGAGAAAGCAAGCATTCCCAATCCACCAAAAATTAATCCGAGAATTGGATTAGTTTTGTAAAGAAAAGAGGCGATAATCCATGTGCCGGTTAAAAACATAATGGTGTAGAACACTCTGACTCCTGATAATCCAAATTTCATCGCAAAAGTATGGTCGCCTCGTGCTTTATCTTCTTTCATCTGGTAAATTTGTGATGCTGGATATAAACTTAGAATGATACAAGCCACACCAAATGCGATAAATCCTTCAGTTACGGAGAGTGATCCACCCCCTCCGGCAAGAAACCCCAACAAAAAAGAATTAGTCCCGGTGCTGATTCCAATAGCAAACAAGCTTAAAAAAGGATTCCCTTTCCAGCGCGCCACTGGTGTTGAATACAACCAGAATAAAATCAGACTGACCAGATAAATAATGGCAAAGCTCATTCCAACTGATAAAGCCCAAGCCAAACCAGCCCATTGCATTCCCATCGATACCACCCACATCCACCGGGTCATCTTCGGAGGATTTTTCAATCCACCAATTGGTCCTTCGTCTTTATCCCAATAGGAATTGTAGGCCGTTGCCCCTCCGAATAACAATATATGCACATTCAAAAATTGAAGTGAAAATAAAGTCCATTCAACTTGTTCCAGGAAAAGTGATGATAGCAGATATCCCCCCGAAAGGATAAAAAACTGATAATGCAGCCGAAGATGCACAAAGAAGTGCCAGAGTTGAGTAGTAAGTGATGTAGATGGAGTCATAATTTCTATTTCCCCTACCCCCTTTTTCTAAAGGATTGGAATTGCTCAAATGATACAAAACTTTTTAAAAAGTCCTCCTCCTTACCAAGGAGGAGACAGAGGAGGTCAAAAATCATTATCTTTAGCGCAATGATTACCCAATCTCACATAACACTTCAACAAGTTCTTACCGAGCAGGAATGGCAGATTCGTAAAACCAACCACGAACAGCGTGTGGATAAACTTATTGGCGATTACCTGAAAGCTCGTTCTGCTCATAAAAAGCAGCCTGTGATGGATTTTCTGTTTGAGTATTATGCCTTTCGTCCCTCGGCTCTAAGGCGATGGTCTCCGGGACTGGAAGTTGGGTTAGAAGTTTCTGATCCTAACCAACTCCCGGAACTTAGTGAGTTGGTGATGGAAGATGGAGTGGCTTTTCTGAATCAGGATTTATTTCCTGAGAAACGAATTAAGTCCACTCGATGGATTCTGGAAATGCTGCAAAACACACAAAACAAAAAACCGATGTTCGGTTGTTTTGGGATGCACGAGTGGGCCATGGTGTACAAAGTCGATAAGCCCCGGCATGACCAGGTTCCGCTTCGAATGGAGCCGAAGGAACTAGCTGAATTTGTGGAATCCCGTACACTGGTATGTACTCATTTTGATGCCTACCGCTTCTTTACACCCGAAGCCGTTCCGATGAATAAATTTGAGCTCAGCCGACAGGATTTTGCTAATACCGAGCAACCCGGTTGCATTCATTCCAATATGGATTTATACAAATGGGCGCATAAACTCTATCCGTGGATTGGCAGTGATCTGATTCTGGAAGCCTTTGAACTTGCCTGCGAAGCCCGCACTATAGATATGATGGCAAGTCCCTACGATTTAACCGACCATGGCTTAGAACCCATCAAAATCGAAACCGAATCCGGACGAATTGAATATCTGAAAGTTCAGGAATCTATCTTCGAAAAAGGTAAGCCGGTTAGGGAAAGCCTAATCAATGCATTAAGTTCTTTAGTGATTTAACACCCAAATTCCAGTTGGGGAAGTCTCGGCGGGTTTAATTATTTTTTGATCTCTTAGTCTTTTTCCAGACCAACGAAAATCATATTGCCAAGTGTAAAATAAATTACCTGATTTCCTAAGTTCGCTTTCATAATTTTTCCAAATAAACTTTGCAATTTCAACTATTTATCCTTTACCATTTAAACTCTTTAAAGCCTCTACAACCCACTCATCCAAATCTGTTCGATCAGCCATTTTCCAAATTTTAATTAATGTTTTAAACTCACATTATAATTAATTACTTAGAAACTAACCTTTCCTAAACCCACCTCTTCCCCATTCACCAAAAACTGATCACCAATAACCAAACTGTTCGCAAGAAACGCCATGAGTGCGGCTTCTTTGCTGTCGGCGGATATTTCCAATTCTTCAAAGTTTCTGAATTCAGCATTTGAGAGATTTTCTTCTAAGCCCTTCATGAGTGTTTGGTTATGAACTCCTCCTCCGCTTACAAAGAGTTCGTAGGATTGATCCCCAATCACTTTATCAAAAGCCCGTTCGATACTTTTGGTAGTCAGTTTGGTAAGTGTAGCAACCAAGTCCTTAGTGCTTATTTCTATCTGATACCCTTCCATCAGATTTTCAACCAGTGTAAGATTAAAATCTTCTTGTCCTGTCGTTTTCGGAAAAGTTTTTCGGAAGTAAGGTTCCAACAATAAGTATTTGAGTAGTTCCGAATGAACGGTTCCTGATGAAGCCGTTTCTCCACCTTCATCAAAAGACTTATCAAAATGCTTTTGCATGGCTTCGTCAATGAGCGTGTTTGCCGGACCAGTATCGGAAGTAACTACTTCTTTCCCACTTTCTTTGGAAGGCAGCCAGGTGAAATTTGCAATTCCTCCGAGGTTTAGCAGTACACGATGTTTGGTCTCATCCCGAAAAAGACGCTCATCCATTAAAGCAGCTAAAGGTGCTCCCTGTCCACCGGCTGCCGTATGCTTTTGTCGAAAATCTGAAATAGTAATTATTCCTGTTTTATAGGCTATATGATCTCCATCAACAATCTGTAAAGTAGAAGTTTGTTCCTCGGTTGGATGGTGATAGATCGTCTGCCCGTGACTGGCGATCAAATCTACTTCTTCTTTTGATACTCCCCATTCTTTCAAAGCTTCCAATACCCAATTAGCATATAAATGAGCCAGTTCAGTATTTGAAACCGTAACTTCCTTTAGGCTTACTGTTTCTTTCGATTGTATGGCCGCTATTCTGGTTCTGAGCTTAGCATCGTACCCTACAGTTTTAAACTGCTTCACTTCTATGGAATCATTTCCACATTCGCACAAAGCAATATCCAGACCGTCTAGCGAAGTACCGGACATCAACCCTACTATAATCCGGGAAGATTTTTGAGCTATTTCGGAAAGTTTGATCAGCTGCTTGTTCATGGCTCAAACTCGGAGTATTTTGCGAAGCAATCAATCCCTGATATTATGAGCGCTCCGGAAGAAATCGAATACGAATCCTTTGAAGAAGATCTCAGCATTCTCGTCCAAACTCTGAAAGAGAGTTTTGAATCTACCGATGCAGAATACCATGTCGACGAACATAATGAGACCTTGTACATTAAACTGGAAGGTTTAGACGATTATTCTCAGGATGAAATTGTGGAAATAGCCGGTCCCATACTCGAAGAACTGGATATGGATTTTGAGGAGATTATTTTGCTTCCTTTGTAATTTGAAGGTTTGAATGTTCCTCTTTGGAGAGGGGCAGAATCGCGACTTTGAGCGATTCAGGGAGAGGACGGATATGATTCGAACTAGTTTACCATCACCGTCCTCCCTCTGATCAACCGCAAGCGTTTGATCTGTCTCCCTCCAAAGGGAGATAATCCTAACGAATAAAATCAGAATCAATCAAAAAAGCGCTTTTCCGCTATCATTTGAAGAGAATTTCTTCGTAACTTCGACCCGAATTTTTATCCTGATTACCCTATGAAAAGTTCCAATTCCGGTTATACTCTGCGTTGCATTACGTGCAGCCATGTTAATGATGAGCGCAAAACTTCCACCTACTGCACTAATTGTGGTAGTGTGCTAACCGTAGAGTACAATGAAGTCCGCCCGGAAATTCAGTACCCTCTGAAAAATATTCAGCCAGATCCGCTCAAAAATCATTATACCGCTTTAAAGTCATTGACTCGTCTATCAAAAATATATGGTGCGGATATTCATGCTAAACTAGAGTTTGAGAACCCGACAGGATGCTTTAAAGATCGTGGAAGTTATGTGGAAGTGTTGAAAGCAATCGAACTGGGTGCCGATGCAATTTGTCTTGCTTCAACCGGAAATATGGCAGCATCTGTTGCTGCTTATGCCTGCTATTTCAAAATCCCATGCTTTGTATTTGTACCGGAAAAAACGCCGGAAGTAAAGCTGGCACAATCTACTATTTATGATGCCACTATCATCAAGATTAAAGGGGATTTTAAACAATGTGAGCTTTTATGCCGGGAGTTCGCGAAATCCGGCAATTACTATTTGGCTGGAGATTATGTATTCCGCATGGAAGGACAAAAATCATTTTCTTACGAGTTATACGAACAAGGTCCGATAGACTACGATTATATCTTTGTTCCTGTGGGAGCGGGAACCAATTTCGCAGCTATTTTTAAAGGGCTGAAGGAATTGAAAGCGGCAGGATTGGTCGATCATATTCCTTCGTTTGTTGCTGTTCAGCCAGAACAAAGTTCACCTGTGGTAGAAGGCATCTTCAAAAAGGAAAAAGTAATAGCCGAACAGGTTCATACGATGGCAGATGCCGTAGCGGTAGGTGATCCTTTTGATTTCTATAAAGTGATGGAAGGCATTCAGGAAACTGACGGACTTGCATTCACAGCAACAGAAAATGAGCTGCTAGAATCCATGAAAGAGATGACGGTGGAAGAAGGCTTATTTACTGAGCCTGCTTGTGCTATTCCATTAGCCTGTTTCAAAAATAATCTGGATAAGTTTAAAAGGAAAAAATGTCTGTTCGTACTTACAGGAACCGGGTTGAAAAGTTCGCAGATCGTTTCAAAGTACTCCCTCTCCTCTCCTGTGCTTTCTCCTAAGTTGGAACGGGTTCAACAATATATCGAATCTGGTTTTCCTGACTTACAGCGTAAAAGTTGGGGACAATCCCGCGAGATGATGATGGGAAATGTATCTATGGATGAGGAGCACACCCGAATGTATGATGAATACGTAAACAGCATCAACAAAAAGGGAAAAACGCTCAAAGAAGAAGAAATAAAAGCGTTGAAATCGTTGGTGTATAACGAAGATCTTGACCTCAAACATCCGGTTGAAGTGCTGGACTACAAACTAACCATGAGAATGCATGGGTTAGTAAGTGCCGCTGTAAAATTGCGGCTGCCTAACGGTGAGGAAATCATTTCTCTGGATCAAGGTGTTGGACCCATGGACGCTGTGCTTACTGCCATCAAAGCAGAAACAGATGCATTTATACCATTGGATGTAAAAAACCATGAGGTGGAAATTCTGAGCCCCGATACCGATTCTCTGGTAATCGTTACGCTTACTCTTGAAAAAGAAGGATATCCCTTTACTACCAAAGCAGCATCACCAGATACGATTGAAGCTTTGATACAAGCTTTTGTAAAGGGATTGGCAGTGGCTAATAAGGCGTTAGTCTGATAAAAATTCCCAAAGTTGTTCCCAAGGTGATTTTGTCTTTTATTTACCGAGCTAATCAAATCGGAGTAAGGACAAAATATGAATCAGACTAAAACCGCTGTAAAAAATATCGTCCCATTTGGACAAAAAATAGCATTTGGACTAGGAATGTTAGCCAATCAAATGTTCCCGGCAATCATGTCCATTTTTATGGTAGTACTAGTTCAGGATTTAGGGTTCCCAGGCTGGATGTGGGGAGTACTTTTCTTTTTACCAAGATTGATGGATGCATTTACTGATCCTATTATGGGATTCATCTCAGATAATACCCGATCTAGATGGGGCCGAAGAAGGCAATATGTTTTTGTCGGCGCAATCCTCTCAGCATTAACATTTGCTGTTTTATGGCAGCTTTACCGTGAAAACGGACTTGATTATAATTTTACTTACTTCCTGATTTGTTCGTTTCTTTTTTATATCTCGTTCACCGTCTTTAGTGTTCCTTATGTAGCTATGGGATATGAAATGAGCGACGATTTTCATGAAAGAACCAACATTATGGCAGTAGCTCAATGGATCGGTCAATGGGCATGGGTTATTGCTCCATGGTTCTGGGTAATAATGTACGATCCGGATTGGTTCCCAAATGCTGATACAGCGGCTAGAACTTTGGGTTTATGGATGGGAATTATTTGTGGACTTTTAGCTTTAGTTCCAGCATTATTTATAAAGAGTAAGTCTACAGTTGAAAGAGATGATTTCGAACCTTTAACCTGGAGTAATGTAGGTGGTAGTTTAACGGAGATTTTTAATGGTTTTGTGGAGTCATTTAAGATCGTTCAGTTCAGGAAAATGTGTTTCGCTACTTTCCTGATTTTTAATTCTTTCAACACGGTAGCCAGCTTCACCTTTTTTATTGTAGTGTACTACCTTTTCAGCGGTGATGCAGCTGCGGCAGGGATTTGGCCTACGTTGTTTGGTAGCGTCGGGGCATTGGGAACTACCTTTATTGTAATCCCAGCTACTGCCTGGATTTCCAGCAAAATAGGTAAAAAGCGTGCTTTTATGGTTTGTCAAGGAATTTCAATTATTGGTTACATATTACTTTGGTTCTTCTTTATACCTGGTAAACCATATATGTTTTTATTTGCTCTCCCCTTCTTTTCGTTTGGGATTGGGAGCCTTTTCACCATAATGATGTCGATGACAGCCGATGTGTGTGATCTTGATGAATTAAATACAGGCAAACGAAGAGAGGGTATTTTCGGTGCTATTTACTGGTGGATGGTTAAATTCGGCTTTGGGATCGCAGGACTGTTAACCGGTGCCATTATGACTATGGTCGGCTTTGATGTAGAATCCGGTTCTACTTTTGGTGCTCCAATGACCGGGCTCAGACTTTTCTTTTCTGGCCTTCCAATTTTTGGAACCGTGATGGCGATGCTAATCATGAATGGCTACGATTTAACCGAAGAAAAAGCGAATGAAGTTTCCGCGCAGCTTGCAGCAAAAAAATCAACTAAACCTGCAACTGCTTAATCAGAACATATCCTGAAGTACAAGTTTTGGGGTTCTGTCTACTTTAAACAGACCCCAATGTTTCTCTGGTTCAAGCGGTTCCGGTGAACCCTTCCAAGGTTCATCAAAAGCTTCAAAAACAAAAGTAATAATTCTCTCCCGTTCACTCCAATCAACAAGGTCTTGAAAGTATTGCTTCTGGAATTCCTCATTTACGTTTGCAGGATCAATACCTCTTCCATTAGAATTGGTAGCCCAACCCGCTTCTGTAATAAGCACTGGTTTATCAGGATATTTATTTGCAACAGCGTAATAATTTTGCTTAGTGTATTCCATAGCTTCCTGTATGGTTTTATATTCCCAAACCGGATAAGTATGAATTGATATGAAATCTACTTCATTGACTAAAGACTCAATCTTATCTAACCATGGCAGATAATTCTCACAAAAGGTAACCGGCTGACTGGTTTGAGTTTTAACCTGCCTAACGTAATCAATTACACTCTCTACGGGAACTAAATGGTCTGTCCATTCCACCGTAGCTTCATTTCCCGTTGATAGTGAGAAAATTATATCCGGATATTCATTTGCCAATCGAATCAGTTTATTAATTCTGAGTTGATTCAGCTTTTTATTTCTGCGGAGGTCTTTTTCATTATATTCTCCTCCCCACGGACAATTTGGATTACTTACTTCGGCAGCTACATACGCACCAAGCATCACTTTGAAATCCAATTCCTCTTCTTTGATGATCTGTAGAACAATTTCAGAGTGTTTGTCGCAATCGTACAATCGTAAATATTTCCAATGGCCATGAAGAATCATCAAGTCTTCTTTGATTTCCTCATAAGTCGGAAAAATACCCAGATCGGGACTTTGCCCTTCTCTAAAACCAGAGTAACATATTGCTCTGCCAAATTCGAAATGCACTTTGCTTGCTTCATTCATATCAAAAAAAACTCTCGTTAGATGTGCTAATTTGCAATTAGTATTTCAGGTTTTCGTCTTTATCCCAAAGTCCCCAGTAAGCACCAACGTCCCCTTCTGCTCCTGTTTTCCAAGACTCATCAAAAGATGAAAAGTAGAAGACTTCAATATCATCACTTTGCGACCAAAGTTGTGTATTGATAAAATATTTCATCGCATTTTCCTCAGACGGTTCTGCACCATGAAAAGTCTCGCCTTTATTCGGCCACCCGGCTTCAGAGATAATTACTTTCTTACCTTTCCCCGCTTTTTGTGCACGATGGAACATATCCTTCATATACACAAATGCATAATCAATATGACACCCTTCCCAATACGGATAGCAGTTTGCCAGAATTACATCACAGGCATCTGCGATTGCAGGCCGGTTTTCAAACTCATAATAGGCATCTACATAACCAACCGGGATATCAGGTATTTCTTTTTTTACTCTTTGTATAAAACCAAGTAGTTCATCCTGTGTAAGATCTTTGCGATACATCACCTCATTTCCAACAGCGGCAATATCAACGTGACCAGCTTTTGCCAACTCGATTAACGACTCTATTTCCCGTTCATTTTTCTCTTCATCAGTCCCAAGCCATGCCCCTACCAAGGTCTTTATACCATGCTCATGTGCAATTACAGGAATATGTTCATTTCCATCAGTGCAGGAAAAGGACCGCACCCATTTTGTATAGGGCTTGATTATTTCCATTCTACGCCGGATTTGTTCCTCCGTAATCTGATCTCCGGGTTCCTGCCCTTCTTCATACGGGCTAAATCCTATCCCATGCATTCCATCTGCCAAAACCTCATTGAACTGAGCTTTAAGATCCTGGTTTGATTTCCCCGAGAAATTTTCGCCCAATAACGAAAATACTTTTTCCTTTTTATAAGACATACTATTGCTTTTACTTTCTTCTGATTCCTTTGTTAAACCGATATATAACAAGTCAAACTATTGACTTCAGATTTTATTTAATCCAAAATTGAGGTTCACAAAATACACAAAATTTTAATTGAACAATTATTATCTTCAATCTATGAAAAGATTTATTGTTTTTGTGGGAATTTTTCTCACATCTATTATTGGCTGCGCAAGCTCAAATGAAATGAACGACAGGAATCGTTCTGCAGAAGAAATTTTAGGGAATCCTGATTTTCAGGCAATTTCTTTTGGCGGATTCCGTGAGAAAACTCGTGATAATGTCCCTACCGTATCTGACTTAAAAGAAGACCTGAGAATTCTTGATGCGATAGGTATCCGAGTGCTTCGAACTTATAATACTCAGCAATTTCCCCATGCCGAGAATTTGCTTAAAGCAATCAAAGAACTTAAGGCCGAAGACAGCAACTTTGAGATGTATGTTATGCTTGGTGCATGGATTGATGCAAAGAATGCTTGGACAGACCAGCCTGTAATCCATGATGTAGAAAGTCTTGAGAACAATACCGCAGAGATTGGAGCTGCTGTTCGTCTTGCCAATGAGTATCCAGACATTGTAAAAATTATAGCAGTTGGTAATGAAGCCATGGTTCATTGGGCAACCTCATATTTTGTTACACCTGATATTATTCTAAAATGGGTGAACTACCTTCAGGATCAAAAAGCTGAGGGAAATCTCGCCGATGATGTATGGATCACTTCTTCTGACAATTTTGCTTCCTGGGGTGGTGGGGATGAAAGTTATCACAATGAAGATTTAACTATGCTATTCAATGCCGTGGATTATGTTTCAGTGCACACCTACCCTTTTCATGATACCCATTATAATTCTGACTTCTGGTTAGTACCCGATGAAGAAGAAAATCTGAGCGATTTGGAAAAAGTTGATCTGGCTATGAAAAGAGCTCGTGATTATGCTAAATCACAGTTTGAAGCTGTTAAAACCTACATGACTTCCCTTGGAATTGATAAGCCGGTGCATATTGGTGAAACCGGCTGGGCTTCAACCACAAATTCGATGTATGGGAAAGAAGGATCCCGGGCTGCAGATGAATACAAACAAAAACTATTCTATGATTCTATGAGAAAATGGACGACTTCAGAAGGGATTTCCTGTTTCTATTTCGAGGCTTTTGATGAGCAGTGGAAAGACCCTTTAAATCCAATGGGATCAGAAAACCATTTTGGACTCATCAACCTTAAGGGCGAAGCTAAATATTTGCTTTGGGATGAAGTTGATGAAGGAGTTTTTAAGGGATTATCAAGGGGTGGAAATTCAATTACAAAAACGTACAACGGAGTTGAAGAAGCAATGATAGAAGATGTGCTTCCCCCTCTTACCTCCAGGGATGAATAATTACCTGTACTAATTATTTTAAAAATCTAACCACGTTCTTTTATCATGTCTTTAACCAGAATTCGCTTAGGTTCAACAAATTATCATCAGACTGATCAGTATGCAGATGGAACTTTTATAACTATTGATGGTGTAGAGTTTTATAAGATCAGCAATTATGATCAAATGCCTCCATTTTTTATCAGTGTAGTCAGCGACTCAGACCACTGGCTGTACATTTCCACAAAAGGCGGACTTTCAGCCGGACGTAAAAATCCCGAAAACGCTCTTTTCCCATATTATACAGATGACAAGATTCATGACGGAAGTGATATCACAGGAAGTAAAACCATAATGCTGGTGAACACATCTGACGAAACTTACTTGTGGGAACCTTTTGCTGAGCGATTTGAAGGTGTATATAGTATTGAACGAAATATTTACAAAAGTATCGCAGGGAATCAGCTCATTTTTGAAGAGATCAATCACGATCTGAACCTCTCCTTTACTTATAGCTGGAACAGTAGCAGGAAGTACGGTTTTGTGAAAAAATCGACGCTTAATAACCTCAGTGAATCTGATGTAAAAATCCGATTGCTTGACGGGCTACAAAATCTGCTTCCTTATGGTATTGATCGTAGAATGCAAAACGAATACAGCACATTACTCGACGCCTACAAGAAGAATGAACTACAGACAGATTCTGGATTAGGGCTTTATTTGCTAAGCGCTATCCCTGTAGATAAAGCAGAACCAAGTGAGTCTCTGAAAGCAACCACGGTTTGGTCGCATGGAATTGAGGTAAACAACTATTTGCTAAGCTCTGACCAGCTGGATGATTTTAGAAAAGGAAAACACACCCAACAAGAAGTGGATGTTAGAGCACGACGTGGTGCATACTTCCTCGAAAGTGAGATTCACCTCCCATCAATGCAAAATAAGCAGTGGTACTTTGTTGCCGAACTAAATCAAGGCCCTTCTGCTGTGGTTGAATTAAACGATTGGCTGCAAAAAGAATCGAATATCCCTTCTCTACTGGAATCTGATATTAAAGCCGGAACAAAAAGATTAACACATATTGTCGCAAATGCTGATGGTTTTCAGAAATCAGGAAATAAGATGATGGATGCACGTCACTTCGCGAATGTAATGTTTAATGTGATGCGTGGTGGAATTTTTGAGAATAATTATCAGGTACAGATCAAAGATCTAAAAGCGTTCCTCAAAGGATTCAATAAACTGATTACAGCAAAATATGATGAAGCACTGAATAACCTCCCTGAAGAAATTTCTTATTCAGACTTACTTGAATTGGTAGAAAACCAAAATGATGCTCAGCTAAAGCGTCTTATTCTTGAATATTTGCCATTAACTTTCAGCCGCCGACACGGAGACCCAAGTCGACCCTGGAATCACTTCTCCATCGAATTAAGGGAAGAGAATGGTGACAAGAAGTTATACTACGCAGGTAACTGGAGGGATATCTTCCAAAACTGGGAAGCACTTGCTCTATCCTATCCGAATTATCTTGAAGGGATTATCAGCAAGTTTATGAATGCCTCCACCGCTGATGGATACAATCCGTACAGAATTACCCGTGATGGAATCGACTGGGAAGTAATAGAGGAAGACGATCCATGGTCGTACATCGGTTACTGGGGCGATCATCAGATTATCTATTTGCTAAAGCTTCTGGAGCTTTCTCAGGCTCATCATCCCAAGGCTCTTAGCAACATGCTCACACAAGCTAACTTTGCCTACGCGAACGTCCCGTATCGAATTAAAGGATATGCAGATATACTGAAAGACCCTAAAGATACCGTGGACTTTGATCATCATGTGGAAGCTCTCACAAAAGAACGAACTTATAAGGTTGGTGCTGATGGGAAGCTTATCTGGGATAAAAATAATGATGTTTATTTAGTAAACCTGACTGAGAAGTTGTTAGTCACGCTATTAACCAAGCTTTCCAATTTTATCCCGGAAGCAGGAATATGGCTTAATACGCAACGACCGGAATGGAATGACGCAAATAACGCACTGGTAGGAAACGGGGTTTCTATGGTTACTCTTTTCTACATCAGGAGATATGTTACTTTCTGCAAAGAGTTGTTTTCAAAGGTTGAAAGCTCAGAGTTTAATGTATCTGAAGAAGTTGCTCGTTTATTCGGTTCGATAAACACCACCTTAGATAATTATTCTTCAAATTTATCAGGTTCGATTTCTGATGAATTAAGAAGAAATATTGTTGATGAGCTTGGTAAAGCTGGCGAAGCTTACCGAAACCGGGTTTATAAAGGCTTTTCTGAAGAACAGAATACAATCAGCCTTACTGATTTGGATTCATTTTTTGATATTGTCTTAAAGCATGTTGATCACACTATCGAAGCCAACAAAAGGAATGACAATTTATATCACTCCTATAATTTGATGAGTGTGAGACCGGATGGTGGAATAGGAATCAGATATCTCTATGAAATGCTCGAAGGTCAGGTTGCTGTGTTAAGCTCAGGAAAGCTTGGTTCCTCTGAAGTCATTGAAGTACTTAAAGCTTTACGTAACTCAGCATTATATCGTGAAGACCAACACAGTTATATCCTTTATCCTAACCGGCAGCTCCCTCGGTTTTTTGAGAAAAACACAATTGCTAAATCGGATGTAGAATCTTCAAAACTCCTCGCTTCTATGATTGAAGATGGAGACAACCGACTGGTTGAGAAAGACGTGAATGGAAACTATCACTTTAATGGAAGCTTCAATAATGTGAAAGATCTGATTGATGTACTGGCATCACTTGAAGGTAACTATGTGAATCTTGCAGAGGATGAAAAGGAACATATTCTAAATGCTTTCGAATCGGTGTTTGATCATCAATCATTTACAGGTCGTTCCGGTACGTTCTTTGGTTATGAAGGTCTTGGTTCTATTTATTGGCATATGGTTTCTAAGTTAATTCTGGCAGTGGAGGAAAACTGTTGGGATGCGATTAACAGTGGAGACGAAAATGAGCAAGTTCGAGAACTCATTGAGCTTTATTATGAGGTAAGAGAAGGTCTTGGAACTCATAAAACTCCAGAAAACTACGGGGCATTTCCTTCCGATCCTTATTCGCACACTCCAGATAATGCAGGCGCTAAGCAACCGGGAATGACTGGTCAAGTTAAAGAAGATATTCTCTCCCGATTTGGTGAGTTAGGGGTTTATGTAGAAGAAGGCCAGCTTAAAATCAGATCAGGTTTATTAAAAGAATCTGAATTCCTGACATCTAAAGATACCTTCTCTTATATAGATATCTACGGAAATGAGAACAGACTTTCGCTTGAAGCCGGTACATTAGCTTTTACTTATTGCCAGGTGCCATTCATCTATAAATTGGACGGGGAAAAATCTATACGAGTATTCTTTATGGATGGAAATAAAACCGAACTCGATAAGTTGTCAATGACCAAAGAGTTAAGTTCGAAGCTCATGAACCGAGCCGGAGAGATCAAAAAGATTGAAATAGGAATTTCAGCTATTTAGGTAGCTTTAAACTAACAGAGTAATCCCTGCGAAGGCAGAGCATATTTGTTGTACTGGACTTTGTTAGCTCTCCAGATTTCCACCTTCGTGGGAATGACACTTTTTTAAGCTGGAATTAGTACTGAGTATAAATCTCTTTAACTACCGAAAAGGTTGCTTTCTTATTCCGGTCTATATCCACAATTCCCCAGTATTCTTCGTTAGGAGTACCGTCATAAGGTACACCACTACTGTTTGGTGCCCAGCCTCCGGGATCCTGCGTTTCCGGATTTCCCGCTTTCCACCAACCATCGGTAAATTGGAATAAAGCAACACCGGAACCGATCTCCTTATTTCGAAAGACATCTTCCAGAATATTCCGGTTTGCATCTTCCTGCGCCTTTTCACTCACTCCTTCTTCATAACCATCTCTGGATATTGTCATATAACTGTCGCCCCCAGCTTCTGACAAATACATGGGTTTATCACTTACCGAAGCCCATTGTTCATATATGGTCTCAGGGTTATCCCATCGATAAACATTCATTCCCCAAACATCAATACTTGGAGCCATTGCTAAAGCCAGAGAGTCAGGGAGTTCTCCGTGTGCTGTAGTAACCGGATGTTTAGAATCAATTCGATGAATAAGCTTTGTTGCTGCCTCCAACCTTGTGTACCAGTTTTTGATATCTCCTTCGAACCATTCAGGATGATAGTTATACTCATTTCCAAGCTCCCACATCAAAATCGATTTATGGTCCTTGAACATCTCTATATAATCAACAAAGGTACCTGATAGAATATCATAATTGCCCCCTTGATTATACCCAAAGCCTATAATCACTTTCAGTCCGGCCTCAGCAATCTCATTTAATACCCATTCTTCGGTGATAGGCTCATATACCCGGATTGTGTTGATCCCTGCTTCCTTCATAATTTCCAGATCTTCTGTCAAAGAACTGAAATCGCGGCTTTCACTTCCTTTGGGTACCGGATGGTAACAGATACCTTTTATGAAATAAGGTACATCATTAATCATTATCTGGCGATCTTGTATAGAAATCTGAGTTTCTTTCTTTTCCAATGTACATCCTACAAGTAAAATGATTAGTAATAGCTTTAATTTTCTCATTTTAGAAAAAGTTCAATTTTGATTCCCTATTCTGGCTTTTAGATATCTAAACCGTCCGTATATTCAGAATACAAAAAAAATCGAGGCTGTGTTATTTAAACATCGAAATTCATGAAAAAGCTTCTATACATCTTTAAAATTACTATGACTATTTTTATTGGCTTTGCCGTATTACTCGTGTTTGCCACTTTTCTGTACATGAAACAAGCCAAGTTTGGCAAAACTCCCAATGGAGAACATCTTGACCGTATATCTCAATCCTCTAATTATAGTGATGGGATGTTTAAGAATCTTTCAGTAACACCTGATTTGAGTGAAGGTCACTCCTACTGGAGTATCATTAAAGATCAGTTTTTTACAAACCACCCAAGAACTGAACCCAAGGAGCGTATTCCTTCTAACAAAACGGACTTATTCACTCTTGATGAAGATGAAAATGTATTAGTTTGGTTTGGTCACTCCTCTTATTTCATTCAGCTCGATGGGATAAAAATTTTGGTTGATCCTGTTTTTAGCGGGAATGCCTCCCCTATTCCCGGAACAGTGAAATCCTTCCCTGGAACCGATCGGTATACACCTGAAGATATTCCTGAAGTAGATTACCTGATTATCAGTCATGATCATTATGATCACTTGGATTACAAAACCATTAAGGCTCTTGAGGCAAAGGTTAAAAATGTAATCTGCGGACTTGGCGTCGGTTCGCATTTCCAGCACTGGGGTTACTCTGAGGACAAAATCACTGAAAAAGATTGGAATGAAACTGTCGAGGTTGATTCCGGCTTTACCATTCATGCCCTTCCTGCCAGACATTTTTCTGGACGTGGATTTACAAGAAAAAACACACTATGGGCTTCTTATCTGATTGAATCACCATCTATGAAAATCTATGTTGGAGGGGATAGTGGATATGACTCCTTCTTTAAGGAAATCGGTAATCAGTTTGGTGAAATCGATTTAGTGATTCTGGATAATGGTCAATACAATGATGCATGGAAAGAAATCCACCTTCATCCAGAGCAGGTTCTTCAGGCTGCTCATGATTTAAATGCCAAACAACTTTTCCCTGTGCATTCTTCTAAATATGTGCTGGCAATGCATCCCTGGGACGAACCTCTGAACAGAGTAAAACAACTTAACGAAAATAATGAGAACCCAATTTCTCTTTTTACCCCAATAATTGGCACCAAGATTGACCTGAATGATTCTACTACAGTTTTTACTTCATGGTGGGAAGGGATTGAGTAAATAAATCCGATTTATTCATTTTTTCCTAAGCGTATAGTGAACTAGGAATTTACTCCAAAACCCACGTTATTACGCTTATCCTGTTGATTTATTAGGATAACATGAACTCAATGCGTGTTATTCTTATGTTGTAGCACATATGAAAAAGACACTTATCGTATTATTGACAGTTTTTATAACTCAACTGAGTTTTGGGCAAAGTATGGATGAGTTGATGAAAACGTGGAACTCAGAAATAGTTCGAATTGGAGACCGTGAAAAAGAGAAAATAGATATAGAAATACTAGACCTTAGTCTTGTTGATAAAGAACTTTTGAGTACACATTATTCAAAGGGAACTTTGAAAATTTATAGACAAAATGAATCAATAAGAAAGCTAGTCAAGACCTATACTAGGACAGATACGACATTTACAGAAAGTTATTATTTCCTTGGTCGTTGGCCTTTGTATGTAGAAATAAGCCATTCAAAGCAAAGATTGCCTGACAAATTCTATTTCGACAAGTCAAACTTGATGTTATGGATTGACGTCAATCAAAATGAATACACAGTTGAAAATGATAAGTCTAGCCAATGGTGGTGGAAACTAGCAGAATCAATAGACAAACTGACTTTGGCAGCCAATTCTAAAGAGAAAACCATTAATGAAGACAAAATAAAATTACCTGAGCCACAACCAATGACTAAGGAAGATTCTTTGCAAATAATTGAACTTAAAAAGCAATTTGACCAATTAATGAAAACTGTTCCTGACAGTTTAAAAAAATAAAATACGTGCTACAACAATACCTATACGCAATGCGGGCTGAAGTGATAACCGAAAGTTCGGTGCTTCTATTCCGCCAAAGCTCATAGCCAAACCGGTGAAGGAAAATTTGAAACATAGAAGACCTGACTTATTAAAGCCTACTCTGATTCTTTCAGCTGTTGGGCTTTTTATCCCAGGATTTACCGCAATTAGACTTCTCGGTTTTCAAATGCTACTTACTTCCTTTGTACTTGAACGCCATAATGCTTGGACAGTTCTTTGATCGGTTACAATTATTGGCGGGCTGATTCTACCCATACTTTTCTCTTTTACCCAAATGGAACAGGTATCAACAAGTTAGGCCTCAGATAAGATTAAAAGTGTATTTGTATCTCCAAAATGCATCAATTTGTCTAACAAGCCCTGGAGTTCTACTTGGTTTTTAAGAATTACTTTTAAATGTAGGTTTTGATTTCCCGTTATCCTGTGAGCTTCTTTAATTTCAGGAAAATCTTTAATCCGTCTTAGTACATCTTTTAAAAGCCCGGGAAAAACTTTCACTAAAATGAACGCCTCCAGTTCGTAGCCTAACTTTTTGCTATCAATTTGAATACTGTACTTTTTAATCGTACCGGAGTCTTCCATCTTCTGGACTCTTTCCCGAACAGATGATGGCGATAAACTTATTCTTCTTCCTAAATCCGCAAAAGACAATCTGGAATTTTCTTTTAGAACTTCCAGTAGCTTTAAGTCGAGAGCATCTACCATCGAATCAATATTTATTTTAAAAAAAGCACCCTGAATCAATGGTTTTTTCTATCCAAAAACAATTAATCGATTTCAATGTCTGTTTGGCATCATTTATTTTTGAGTAAACACTTTCGAAATCAATTAATCATGAAACTGGATAAAAAATTTGAAGCCCTCAAAGCAGACAATGCTCCAGGACAGGAAGTCCGAAAAGATCTGGCAGATATTAACACTATAATGACAGGAGAAATGCTGGATGGAATTCCCGTTGATTTCTCTCATGGGGATGTGGATGCCTTCCCGCCTACGCCTGATTCTGATAACGTATGGAAAAAGGGTTTTGATAAAGGAGGTCAGCAGGCGTACACAGAGTATCGAGGAGCTCTTGAAATCCGAAACAGCCTTGCAGAATATCTTGCTGAGTTTACCGGAAAACCAATCCTTGCAGACAATGAACTAATTATTACTCCGGGTACTCAGGGGGCATTATTCCTGGCGCTAGGCACAACAGTCACTAACGGGACAAAAGTTGCTGTGGTAGAACCTGATTATTTCGCTAACCGAAAACTGGTTACTTTTTTCGGAGGGGAAATTATACCAATTCAGTTGAATTATTTAGGCAACACTTCTGAAAATGGCCTGGATCTTATCAGTCTTGAAAAAGCGTTTAAAGAGGATACAGAAGTGTTTGTACTCTCTAATCCTAACAACCCTACTGGGTATGTATACTCAGAGAGTGAGATAACAAAAATCTCAGCTCTCGCGGCTGCTCATGATGTAACTATAATCGTAGATCAACTTTATTCCAGGATGCTATATAGCGAAGAGGTTTACACCCACCTTTGTTCCTGTAACATTCTACCTGAAAATCTGCTTACTATCATGGGGCCTTCAAAAACTGAATCTCTAAGTGGTTTTCGTCTTGGAGTGGCTTTTGGTACGTCTGAATTAATTGACAGAATGGAGCGCCTTCAAGCAATTGTTTCACTTCGTGCAGCGGGTTATAATCAAGCTGTACTTAATACCTGGCTCCGGGAACCTTCCGGTTGGATGGAAGATCGAATTCGGCAACATGAGTTGATAAGAAATGAACTATTAAAAGTGTTTAGGACTGCTCATATAGAAACTGCGACTCCTAAAGCAGGGAGTTATCTTTTTCCAAAACTTCCTCCATTGAAAGTTGATATACATACATTTGTACATTTGCTCCGATATCAGGCAAAGGTAACCGTTACCCCGGGGACTGAATTTGCTCCTGAATGTAATGACAGTATCAGACTTAACTTTTCTCAGGACTTTGAGGCGGCCATTTCGGCTGCAAAACGAATCGTAAAAATGGTAGAGATATACAGAAAATGAAAACTTCAAAAGAACAACCTGTTCCACAAGGAAAATATCTGCCTGCTGTCCGGCATTCAGACCTCGTATATACTTCGGGAATGACACCCCGCAAAGCAGGCAAGCTACTTTATTCAGGTAAAATCAAATCCAAAGATCCAATCGAATTCTATAAAGATGCTATAGAGTTGGCAACATCAAATGCCTTATTTGCTGCACAAACCTGCCTGAATGAGAACGAGAAAATATCTTCTATCCTCAAACTTGAAGTTTTTCTGAATACAGAAGAGAACTTCACTGCTCATTCCAAAATCGCCGATTTCTCATCAGATTTTTTAACAAAAAAACTTGGTGCTGATTGTATTGGAAGTCGCGCTGCCATTGGCGTTTCATCTTTACCTTCCAATGCCCCGGTAGAAATAACCCTGATCGCGAAAGCTGTTAATTCTAAATGAGCCATAATGTAATGTTTCATAAGCTAATCCCTGCACTTACTAAAAGTATTTTTCTGTACCTGGATTGAAAATAGCTCTATCAAACTCTGAGGTTAGATTTCATCTTTTTTTATTGTAAAATAGACTGAGCAGAATCTTGATCACCCTCAACATATTTTCTTATAAATGGGCTACTCAATATTAAATCCTGGAATATCAGGTTTAAAGTCCTCGGCCACTTTAGCAATAAATGAAAAGTGTGCTCAACTGGAAATGGATGGCAGAAAAGTTTACCGTCTTGGGTTTGGGCAATCCCCTTTCCCTGTGCCAGATTTAATTATTGAAGGTCTGAAAGAACACGCTCATGTAAAAAACTACCTGCCCGTGCGTGGTTTACCACAACTTAGAGAGGCTATCAGTAGGCATTATTCCGCTAAATATAATCTCCAGATTGATGCGGCTAATATACTGATTGGTCCTGGATCTAAAGAGCTGCTTTTCATTTTACAAAGCGTTCTTAGTGGATCTTTAATCTTACCTTCTCCAAGCTGGGTTTCTTATGCTCCACAGGCACAGATTATTTCAAAATCTACCGTTTGGGTTGAAACCTTTTTTGAAAATAAGTGGGTACTTGATCCTGATGATCTTGACCGTGCATTATCTGCTAATTCTTTTGAACAGCCTTTACTCTTACTTAATTACCCCAATAATCCTACCGGTACAACCATCCCCGAAGACTTACTAATCAGACTTTCGGAAGTAGCTCGTAAACATGGTGTATTGATTCTAAGTGATGAGATATACGGAGAGTTATCTTTTTCAGGGCAACACCAGTCTATCGCACAGTATTACCCCGAAGGAACTATTATAAGTACAGGAATAAGCAAATGGCTGGGAGCAGGTGGGTGGAGACTCGGTCTGTTCATTGTCCCCTCCGAATTGAATTTGGTAGCAGATAGTATGGCAAAAATGGCTAGTGAAACCTTTACCTCTGCAAGTGCCCCAATCCAGTATGCTGCCGTAAATGCTTACTCACAGTTTTGCCATTTGAGTGGTTATATCGAAAATTCAATTTCTATTCTGAAACTTATTGGTGATTACACCTTTCACAGGTTAAAAGACATGGGATTGAGGGTGGTACAGGCTGAAGGTGGGTTCTATGTATTCCCGGATTTCGTAAACTTTTCCGAAATGTTGGCTAAAAAAGACATCTTCACTAGCGAAGAGTTGTGTTCAAATTTACTCAGTGAAACAGGAGTAGCTTTGTTACCGGGATCCGACTTTGGAAGGCATCAAAATGAACTTACAACAAGGCTTTCTTTTGTAGACTTTGACGGTGAGAAGGCATTAACTCTGTATAAAGAACATCAGGGGAAAAACCAGGAGCCCGAAATATCACTATTGGCTCCCAACATCATCGAAGCAATGGATAAAATTCAAGAATGGTTGAGCTTATGAAATCACATTTATACTGGATTGTTATTGTTTACCTGGGTTGTGCTAACATCAATGATCAGAATAAACACCTTGGAGCTGTAAGCACTGCTACTCCGGAAGCCACATCTGTAGGAATTGATATTCTCCAAAATGGGGGCAATGCCATTGATGCAGCGGTAGCTATTTCCTTTGTTCTCGCTGTTACTGAACCTGCCATGTCAGGTCTTGGAGGCGGGACACAACTTTTGGTAGATATGCCAGAACGAAGCCCTTTTATGATTAATGGAAGTACTCGCTCCCCTGCAAATACTCCTGAATTTATGGAGTCAAATTCGCTTGAGTATCACCAACGTTCTACCATTCCTTCAATGGTAAAAACACTTTATTACAGTTGGGAAAAATACGGAAGTGGAAACTATACATGGGAAGAGTTATTAGAACCCGCAATTGAAATAGCTAATAAAGGTTTTAAGGTAGGTGAATTCAGGGCAAAGGTATATAACAGGTATGGAGAACGGTTGACCGAAAGCCCATTTAATTCTCATTTTGTTTTGACTGAGCAAGGAGCAGTACCTGAAGAAAAGGATGTGATTAAGCAAGAAACACTTGCAAAGACTATTCAAAAACTAGCAATAGGAGGCTCTAAAGAATTTTATTCGGGAGGGATAGCACAGGAAATTGCAAGAGATATGGAAAAAAACGGGGGCTGGATAACTTATGAAGATTTGGCTCAATTTCCGGACCCTAATGAAATAACTGCACTAAAAACTACTTTCCGGGGATATGATGTATACACTTCTGCTCCTCCCTGTGGTGGATGGGTATTGCTTGTTGCTCTCAATCTACTTGAAGATAACGAGAACGAAAATATAAAAGCAGTTATCGAATCTCTTTACTCTGCTCATAACGATCGTCTCCTAAACCCAGTGCTTGATGTTGAAAATTTCGATTCAATAATCTCAAAAAAATTATCAGAAGCCTATACAGATTCTGTTCCTCAGTTATCTGATGCAGATAATTTCAGAGATAGTGGCGAAACTACTCACTTTTCTGTTGTTGATGGGAATGGGATTAGTGTTTCAGTTACTGCAAGTATTAATGCCTATTTTGGAGCAAGAGCAGCTTCAGAGAAACTTGGGTTTCTCTACAACACTTACATGGATGATTTTGTTTTTGGTGAAGAGCATCACCCTTGGTTAATCGGTCCTGATAAAATGGCTTTTTCCTCCATGACTCCCACGATTGTGAAAAAGAATGGAGAACCTGTTTTAGTTCTAGGAAGCCCGGGAAGTGCAAGGATAATCTCATCTTTGACACAGGTTATTAATAACTGGACGAAATCTCAGGATATAGTCGAGGCTATTAATCAACCCCGAATCCACGTAAACAGGGACAGAGTATATTTTGAGAGCTCTACAGATTCAACAAACTACTCAAACCTTATACAGGATTTAGGCCTCAGAATTGGCACTTACAGAAAAGACCTTGAGGTAAATAGTCTGAACGCTTATTTCGGTGGAGTTCATGCAATAGCGAAAGAAAATGGTATATGGATAGCTCATTCAGATCCACGAAGAGATGGCACTGCAGAGTCTATTGAATAACAACAGTTTTTTAACGCAACGCATCTTCCAATTCCAAGGAAGCATCACTTCCTTCATCCCTGTATTTCACAATAATCGGGCATGCCATGCTTAAACCTTCCGATTGAGCCCATTCACTTCTCATAGGTCGGGTGCCTGGAATTACAACTGCTCCCTCCGGTATTTCATCTCCACGTTTTCTGATTTCTTCCTTCACAGCATCATATACCGGAATGGATTTAGATAAGGTGACCCCGGGAGCAATTACCGCTCTTTTTCGAACTAAAATTCCTTCTACAATTACCGCTCCGGCACCAATAAAACAATCGTCTTCAATAATAACAGGACTCATTCCCACCGGCTCCAATACACCACCAATTTGAACCCCTGCAGACAAATGTACATTCTTACCAATCTGAGCACAGGAGCCGACCAAAGCGTGACTATCTACCATGGAACCAGAATCCACATAAGCCCCAACATTAATATACGCCGGGGGCATAATGATCACTCCACTTGCGACATAAGCTCCACGACGAACCGATGATCCACCCGGTACTAAGCGTACTCCGTCTTCTGGATCAAAGTATCTAGGAGGCATATTATGTTTGTCTACAAAGCCCTCATAAATACCTTCGTAAGAAGTATTTTCTCCATTTTTGAACGCTTCCAGAATGGCTTTCTTTACTTCGGTATTGACTTCCCAGTTACCGTCTGTAGTAGGATTAGCAGCTCTTACTTCTCCTTCTTCAAGTTGGTCTAATATTTCTTCGTATGCCATATTTTTTGAGTTACTTAGTTACAAAGTAACAGAGCGCTCTGTCACTTTGTTTCTTTGCTACTTTGTCTCCTGCTCGAACCATTCATTAATTTTCTTATCCGCTTCCAGGAGCGCTTCTTCTGTTTCGGGTTTCAAATCATTTGCTGAAAGCGGAAGTCTAACCTGATCGTTGGCAATCCAGCCTTTATGTTGCATCAAAGTTTTAACAGGTATCGGACTAGGTGCATCAAAAAGCAGATCCGCACAAGCTACCCAATCTTTGAAAGTCAGTTCAGGTTTTCCTTCTAGAAATAGAGAAAGCTGTTTGTGTGTCTTCTTTGGCCATGCGTTGGAAGCAACTGATACTAATCCAACCGCTCCTTCTTCCACGAATTCTTTAATCAGGTTATCATCTCCGCAATACACCGGTGATTTTGGCGATGCTTTAATAAACTCCCGAAGCTTTTCAATACTACCACTGGCCTCTTTAAGCCCCATATAATTTGGGAACGTTTTAGAAAGCGTAGCCGGCACCTCAGGATGCATATGAATCCCCGTTCTTGATGGTACATTGTAAACCATGCAAGGTGTTTTAGTTTCCTTCATCAAGGTGCTGAACCAAGCTAACTGACCTTCTTTACCGGGTTTGGCATAAATGGGATTAACCAATAGGAAAGCATCTACCCCGACTTCATCACAGTATTTCATAAAATCAATCTGACCATTGATATGAAACCCTCCTAAACCAGCCATTAAAGGAACTTCTAGTTTCAGAAGTTTCGCAAACTTCACGATTTCCCGCTTTTCCTCGTCCAGAAGGTTTAAGCCTTCACCTGTACTACCGAGTACGAGAATCCCGTTTCCTGCCTCTTCCTGTTTACGTAAAATAAACTCGAAGCTATTATAATCTACCCCACCATCTTTTTTAAGAGGGGTGACTATCGCGGTCCATAGTGGATGTTTAATCATTCGTTAAGATTCCTTCATGACTAGATCAAATAACTCTCCAAAAGTATGAACTCCATCGCTTAAAGTCAGATTATTAACCAACTGTTCTGCAGTCCAGATAGCTCCTTCGGCGAATATAGAACGATCAAGTGCTTCATGTTTTAATGCAATTTCCTCCCTACTTGTTGAAAGCCTGAGCTCATGTACTCCATTTACATCTCCTTCCCGTATGGATGTAATCTCAACATCTTTGTCTAGCCACTCTTTCCATGAAAGTGCGGTGCCACTGGGAGCATCTTTTTTGTGGATATGATGAATCTCCTGAATCTCAAAGTTCGGATTCTCTAGAATCTTAGAGCCTTCTGAAATCTTTTTAATTGAGTGACGGATGATATTCATTCCCAGACTAAAATTAGTTGCCAACACCCATTTGGTTTTAGCTGCTTTCACCAGGTCATCCAAATCCTGAGGCCATTCGAATCCTGTGCTTCCCCAGGCAGCAGGAATTCTTGATTTGAGCACTAAATCCAGGATATCTGAAACTGCCTCTCCCGGAACAAAAATAATCACAGCATCCGATTCTTTTAACTTTTCGATCGTTGGCAGGGTACTTTCATCAAAAGCATATAGCGATCTATCACCCAATAGCTCAACTACTTTGCTACCCGTTTTTCCTGTTCCAATTACTGAAATTTTCATTGCGATTTTTGGATCTTTAATTCTGAATTAAGTTGTCATTTCTAAGGAGTTTGACGACTGAGAAATCTAACGAGGTCGTTCATACATCTTGCAGATTTCTTGCATGAGCTCGAAATGGTAAAGAGGAAAAATTCAGAATCCATAATTTACAATTTCTTCTTACTCAATAAACTTCCTATGAATCAACTTCACAATTTCTTCTCCGGTTCCTTCTTTTACCAGAAAACATACATTATTAGGAGAAGCGCCATGACAGACCAACCTAATGTTATGATTTTCCAGAAGCCCAAATAATGTACCGCTAATTCCTGAAGTTGCATCCATTTTATTCCCTATCAAAGCAACCAGTGAAAGGTTTTTTTCAACATCCACCTCGCAAAAGGTTCTGAGTTCATCGAGAATATCTTCTGTGAGCTCTACTTTATTTGAAGCTTTATGAGCAGTGTCTAGAGTAAGGGATACACTTACCTCGCTGGTAGTAACCAAATCCACTGAAATTTTATGTTCGGCTAACAGACCGAATAATTTTGCCAAAAATCCATGTTGGTGAAGCATCTCCAGACTTTTTACGGTTAGAAGAGTTTGGTCTTTTCTGAGGGATATTGCCCGAACTACAGGTTCTTTGCTAGCCGTATTAACAATCAACGTACCTGGAAGTTCAGGTTGTTTACTGGATGCCACTCTGACCTTCACTCCTCCTCGAATTGCCGGTTTAAGTGTCGCAGGATGGAGTACTTTTCCTCCGAAAACAGATAACTCAGCTGCTTCATCAAAGGTTATCTCAGATATGGGCTGGGCTTCAGCTACAATTCTGGGATCAGTGGAATAAACACCGGCTACATCCGTCCAAATCTCTAATAAATCAGCATTCACTGCTTCAGCAAATAAAGCAGCAGAATAATCACTTCCTCCTCGTCCAAGTGTGGTTGTGTTCCCAAATTCATCCCTTCCAATAAAACCCTGTGTTAAATATCTTTTTTCAGGGTCTATTTTTTCTTCAACGTATTTTTTGATCAGAGTAACGTTTGGGACTGCATTTCCAAAGGTTGAATCAGTTTTAAGTACATCTCTGGCATCTAGCCATTCGACATCTATACCTTGCTCTTTTAAGACTCCTGCAAAGATTCTGGTGGACATCAACTCACCGAACGCATACAACGTATCCTTCCATTTTTTATCTCTTCCCGGAAGTTCAAGATGATTTCTTAGATGAGATAGTAGAATCCGAAAAGAACTCTCCGGTTTCTCTTTTTCTTTACACTGGTCAATAATAGCGAGATGCCTGTTTTCAATATTCAGAAGTATTGCTTCACGGGAAGTAGAATCCAGATAAGGATCTTCGAGCGATACAAGATCGTTTGTTGTACCAGAGGTTGCGCTTATCACAACCAAGCTTCGATCCGAATTTTCTGCAACGATAGATGCACTATGGTGCATGGCTTCGAAGGTTCCAACACTGGTTCCTCCGAACTTAGAGACAATCATAATTTTAAATTGAGTAGTGAGTGAATTCTTAAAATAATGACTCAAGTGCTAAAAGCATGAAGAAATAATTTTGAATCGAGTATTCCGAAGGCCTTAAGACCTTCGCTTGATAATAAGGTTTTGATTAAGTTCATTTCTTAATGCCAAAATCTTTTGTAAATATTTGGGTTCATGTGATTTGGACTACAAAGAATAGAGAGCCAAGACTGACCAAATCTATTAGGTTCAAATTATTCCGACACATGAAAGAATATGCTGTTCGAAATAAAATAGATCTGGATATTATAAATGGGGTTGAAGATCATGTTCATTGTCTAATCAGAATAAGCTCGACTCAATCAATTAGTGCCATTGTTTCTAAGCTGAAAGGAGAATCTTCTTTTTGGTTAACAGAAAATGGATATAAAATTAATTGGCAAGAAGGTTACGGTGCTTTTTCTATAGATCATCAGAGTATTCTGGGGGTAAGAAAATATATTTACGATCAGGAGCAACATCATCAGGAGAGAAGTTATCCTGAAGAAATAAAGGAATTGACCAGAATAAAATAATCAAGCGAAGGTCTTCAGGCCTTCGCGAATCTATTTACTCAAACTATTATAATCCGAAACTATATCTTATGGTCTTTGTAAAAGTGAAAAATTTGTAATCAACCTATCTATGAAAAAGCTTTCTGTTCTAATCTTAGGGATTGTATTCATCTCCTGCTCTTCAAATAACGGAGCCCCCTCGTTCCCAAAAGCCGATCAACTCATACAGCAGTTGCAAGAAACTGCTTCCATTTCTGATGAAACAACAAGAAAAACTCGAATAGATGCTATCTGGGATTCCCTTACCGTAAACAAGTTAATCCCATTAACAGAGGATAGTATAGCACTTTTCTTGTACCGGGGGGAAGCTGGGTCAGTAAGCTGGAATGGAGACTTCAACAGCTGGAGTGGAGATAAAAGAGTGGATACTCAAGGAAGCAACATTATGGGAACCGATATCTGGTTTCTGAAAATGAACTTCCCTTCTGATGCCCGACTCGATTATAAAATAACCATAGAAAATGAGAACTGGATTCTTGATCCTGCCAACCCTCATCAACAGTGGAGTGGGTTTGGACCGAATTCCGAACTCAGAATGCCGGACTGGAAAGAGGAACCTTTGACGAAAACCATGGAAGAGGCTGGCAAAGGAAGCCTTTCTGCTTACAAACTTATTGAAAGTGATAATTTGGGTTATGAAGTTCGGTACCGGGTCTACACTCCTGCAGGATATGAGAATTTCGAGAATCTGCCTGTACTTTATGTAACAGATGGTCAGGAATACTCTGACGAACAACTTGGTGCCACTACCATTGTATTAGATAACTTAATTCATCTCCAAAAAATTGAACCTGTTATTGCCGTTTTTGTCGAACCGTTAAATCCGGATAATCCCGATGAAAACCGTCGTATGGATGAGTTTGGGAACAATGAAGAATACCTGGCCTTTTATATAGAAGAGCTTATCCCTGAGATAGAAAGGAGTTATAAAGTAATAGCAGACAAGGACAATAGGGGTATTTTGGGAACCTCTTTAGGTGGACTAAACGCTACCTATTTCGCTTTTACAGAACCTGACGTTTTTGGTGCTGCTGCCATTCAAGCTCCAGCATATTGGTTTCGGGAGGAAATATATGATCTGGTTCGCAATTATGAAGGAGAACAACCTAAACTGTATATGAGCACTGGCACCATTGGCGACAATACCGAAGAGAGTCGATTAATGAAATCCATCTTCGAAGAGAAAAATTATTCTTTTGAATACCTGGAAGTAAATGAGGGGCATTCCTGGGGAGCCTGGTCCGCTCAAATGGATGATATTCTGGTCTATTTTTATGGGAATTGAAGAAAGTAACTGAATCACAAAGGCACAGAGTTTTTTACTTTGTGCCTTTGTGCCTCAGTCCCTATTCTTAGGCAAATTTGAACCAACGCTCAACTCATGCCTTTGATAACTAACGACGCAGTAGTATTTGGACTCCTGATGGCCATTCTGGCTGTAATTTTTGTTACTTCTCATAGTGAGAAACCAGGTTTGAAGAAGTTCTATCGAATTATACCGTCTCTTCTTCTTTGTTATTTTGTCCCTTCAATATTTACTACACTAGGCATTATCTCTCCGGATGAATCCAACCTATATTACGTGGCATCGCGATTCCTTCTTCCTGCGAGTTTGGTTCTGTTAACCTTGAGCATTGACCTTAAAGCTATAATGGGGCTCGGTTGGAAAGCCGTAGCCATGTTCTTTACTGGTACGCTCGGAATTATTATTGGTGGACCATTAGCTTTGTTGATTGTTGGAAGTATCAACCCTGAAATTGTATCCGGAGCTGGACCTGAGGAAGTTTGGAGGGGCCTTGCTACCGTAGCAGGAAGCTGGATTGGAGGTGGTGCTAATCAAACTGCGATGTATGAAGTATTTGAACCGAGCGATACATTATTCAGTGCAATGATTACGGTTGATATTATTGTCGCTAATATCTGGATGGGCTTTATTCTGTACGGTGCAGGTATTAGTGATAAAGTGGACAAATGGTTTAAAGCCGATTCTTCAGCAATAGAAAAACTCAAAAAAAGCATCTCGGATTATCAGGCAAGTATCGCCAAAGTACCAACCTTAGTTGACCTCGTGAAAATCGGTGCAGTAGCTTTTGTTGTCACCGCAGTTGGACATTTGGTTGGAGACTGGATTGCACCTTGGGTCGAGGAAAATTCAGTTACACTCAGCAGACTTAGCTTAAATTCTTCATTCTTCTGGATTATCGTGGTAGCAACACTTGGCGGGTTTGCTCTTTCATTCACAAACCTACGCTACCTGGAAGGTGCAGGAGCCTCAAAAATGGGGAGTTTATTCCTCTATATCCTGGTGATGACGATTGGTATGAAAATGGATCTTGGAGCCTTCGCCGATGTACCTGGCTTTTTTGTTATTGGTTTTGTCTGGATTATCATTCATGTCATCTTATTACTGCTTGTAGGGAAATTGATTAAAGCTCCCTTCTTTTTTACTGCTGTTGGAAGTCAGGCAAATGTAGGCGGTGCAGCATCTGCACCTATCGTCGCTTCGGCCTTCTCTCCTGCATTAGCTCCCGTTGGTGTACTACTTGCTGTATTAGGCTATGGAGTGGGTACCTTCGGCGCCTGGCTATGCGCGTTAATAATGAGTGCTATTTGAATTATGCTTTAGTTTTGAATGATGAAGGATTGATCTAATGAGTACACAGGATGAGTTTGATGAATTTTGTGAGCATAAGCTTCAAGAGCTTAAACAAGTAAGGTTTGAGGATTTACCAAAATTTGATAACAATCTATTTACTTTTAGTAAAGGAAGTAGAAAAGGGACGCTTTCAATAGCTATAGAAGAAGTGAGGGAAGATGAAATACTAGTTATTCTTCAGGGCGAAATTCCTGTACGGTTCTTTAGTTTTTTATCCCATCCATTTGTTGATGGATTCCGAAAAACAAAAAAGGAAGAAGTAACCCCTGCATCATATTCAGATATCAGTTACTATGATTAGCCTGTAAGTCATCCTGAGGACACCTCCGAAGGATCTTAGCTGGTTACAGGCACCAAAAAACAACCTACCCAAAACTTTATCAACGCCCCTCACTTAGGCGGCCAATAACCCAGCACCTTTTTATTCAAAAAAGCCAAGGAAGGATTCATTTCCAGAACAATTGCTTCCTTCTTATTTCTACTCTTACCCTTGATATATTTCTCTGCTTTAATTGCTTCGTAAGAATTAGAAAAAACTTCATAGTAAATCAATTGATAACAAAAATACCTCCCTGCAAATGTCTTTTTATTTCCTTTATTCTGATAGTGCTCGATGAGCCTTCTTTCCAAATGGTTTGTCATCCCAGTATATAAGGTAGTTCTGCTCGGATTGGTTACGATATAGACATAGTATTCTTGCTCCATATCCTGTTAGACCTTGCTTCAGAGTATTCCTTACAAAAAAATTTAGGTACTTATCCGCTTGGATCCTTCGGAAGTATCCTCAGGATGACTCTCAAAAAATGAATTCTTTCTATCTTCCACATAAATAAAAAATCCCCCGAACCAAATGCTGATAATGGTTGTTTGTTCTTCGTATCTTTAACAGATCGAAAATTTTGAATAAAACCGAACCAAACTCTTGAAGAGAGCGCTCTTATTTCTTGCAGTATTTGTAGTCATAGCCTCGGCGACTTATGCACTCGTTATCATACCGAATTTCTCTGCTTTCAAAACACTGTATTCCAATAACGATGGAATGCGGGATGGCTATGAGTACATCGAAAGCACCTATTCCCTCAAAGCTTTAACTGAATTCATTGGTAATCACCCGGAATATATGTCTGTGGTTTCGTTTAATGTGAATGATCCTGACTCCGGCATTTTCTATCAGGCTGATGTACCCAGAACTCTTGGCACACTTTCTAATTTCTTTTTGATTCTGGAGTACGAGCGTCAGGTTGAGGAAGGCACGTTGAATCCAAATGAAAGAATTTCAGACTTCAATCAAATAGAGCGCTTTTCTTTGCCTGATATCAGCGAAGAGTCTCACAAGAAGTCCGTTGAAATTCTGGGTGTGGCAGATGATAATCCCATTACACTGGACAATCTGGTTTCTGTGATGGTGGAAACTAATGATCTCGCTATCTCGGATTATTTATGGTTTAAGTTAGGTGAACAAAATATTCGGGCATTGATGGATTCTTTAAATCTCGAATCCACCAATACCCCTCTTCCTTTTTCCGGATTATATCTATCCATTCATCCTGATGTAAGTGATACTTCAACTTTTATTTCCGAAGCAGATGTAATTACACTGGCTGAACAAATGTTCCGGGATGATCAGTTTGTTTCTGATACTAAAGAACTATTTGATGATGTGCGTCTGAACCTAAGCTTTATAGAAGAAAGAGATGCCTTAGAGCATTTTCCTCACACAACGGCCAGAGAAATGTCGAGTTTAATGGCTCGACTTTATCAGAGTGATCTTCTTTCTCCGGAAATATCTCAACGGGTAAAAGAAAAGATGGGCTGGGTCTTTGAGGGGGAAGCCATCAAGCGAAGCTTTAGTAATTATGGTGCTTTGTATGATAACCGAATGGGAATATTGAGCGGAATTGATTTTGGAACCCGGATCTACGACGGACAAGCTTCCGCTCAGGCTGTCTTTTTTGATAAACTCCCGGTTGCATTCTGGCTTCATCTTTCCGCGAATCACATGCAGGAAGATTACCAGCAACGCCTGATTTGGGATCCCGCGCTCTATGAAACGACAATCGATCAAATCTCTAATTAATCAGTCATTGCGAGGAGTACATTTTGAGTTATCACTTAACCTTTAATCGACGAAGCAATCTCGGAATTATTCCCGGATCTATAAGACTACTTCGGCGTTCTACCGACAAGTCGGTATCACTTCTCGTAATGACTTCTATTTATATTAAATGAAATACTGCACTCTATACCTCGTCTGGTTCTTACCTGCTTACCTCCTGTTCATTATGGTTCAACAGGCGCTTGTGTATCAAGGAACTATTGACACTTACGAAAATGGAGAAAGTATTGCCGCAAATGTACTCGATTTCGACATCAAACAAATTGCAGCGCAAAGTAATGGCTATGTAGTTATCTCCTTTATTAACCCTGATGGAGAAACCATCGAGCGTAAACTCTCGCTATCCATCCAAATGGCGCAGCGTATCATCGATACCTCTGTTATTCCCATTCGTTATCTGGAAGGTAATTTCCAGGATATCGTGATGATCCCCACTTATGACCTTCAGAAAAGCACTTCTCTTTCGAATATAGGAGTTGCATTCATGGGCTTTCTTGCGTTGATATTTGCTTCAATAATGATGACTCGTTTTGCAAATAAAAAAATAGCCAACAAAGAAGATACCTATATTATCGAACGGGTAGATGCATGAGTAAAGGCACACTGTATTTAATTCCGACTACGCTTGGGAAAACTCCTGAGAATAATACAATCCCTGAGTTTACACTTTCCGTTATCAGGAAGCTGGAAGTGCTTGTTGTCGAGAATATCCAAACCTCTGTTAAATTTCTGCAATGGGTTGGTGATACCATTCCTGAGTATAAAATTGATTTCTACCCACTCAACAAGAATACTCCCGATCAGGAAATCTATTCGTTTCTAAAGCCTCTCAGAGTGGGAAAAAACATTGGCTTAATGTCCGAGGCTGGCGCTCCTGCTGTTGCCGATCCCGGTTCAAAGCTGGTAAAAATGGCACATCAGAATGGAATTAAAGTAGTTCCTTTAGTGGGGCCTTCTTCAATTCTTTTGGCGCTGATGGCATCTGGATTCAATGGGCAGTCTTTCGCCTTTCATGGGTATCTACCTATCGATGCGAAAGCGCGCAAACAAATGCTGATTCAGCTGGAAGGGGAATCCCGTCGACATGACCGAACTCAGATGTTTATGGAAGCTCCCTATCGGAATAATGAAATGTTTAAATCGGTGCTGGAAACCTGTAACTCTTCGACCAGATTTTGTGTGGCGACAGATATCACCCTTCCAACAGAAGACATCCGCTCTATGGAAATTGCAGAATGGAAAAAACTCCCAAAGCCAGACCTGCATAAGCGACCGACCATTTTTATTCTGTACGGGAAATAAAAAATCCCGGTCTCTTCTTCAGAAACCGGGATGCTAAATGTGATATAGATTGCTTTCTTAGTGTGCCCCAGCCTCGCTTAAAGTGGCGGCTACTGAAGTATGTTGTTGTGCTACCGCCTGATCCAAAGCCGACCAACCGCGATCGTCGTGAACGTCTACTTCACTTTCGTTTTCGATTAATAGCTGAACTATTTCGTTAAATCCGTTTGTTGAGGCCCAATATAAAGCCGTCGTTCCTCTGTTATCTCTTTGATCTACCTCCGCTCCATGTTTAATCAGCAATTTGGCTACATCAATATGTCCGTGTTTTGATGCTTTCAAGAGTGCTGTGCGATCGTGTTCGTCTTTCGTGTTTACGTCAACTCCATCGTTAAGGAGCCCTTTTACTGTCTCAAGGTCGCCATTTTCAGCGGCATCAAGAAATATTTCATCGTTCATAGATTTCCTCCTACAGTAATTAATATTTAGATGTGCATTCGCATTGTAATTTTCGACTGAAACAATGTCAAATTAGAATCCAAAATGTGGATGAATATTTGATGAAGATCAGGAAACCCCTCTTTTTACCTGAACACTTTCAGGCACCATTTCAAGAGTATTGAGTTCTTTAAGGATTAGCTCTGTGATTTCACTCTTTAATAAAAACTCGTAGCGTATATCCAGTACATACGCTTTTACTTTAAGCTGTATCACATAATTCTGTTCGAATACTTTGTTCTCTGAAACTATTACGATTGGTTTTTTTAAGTATACATATCGGGATGATACCGCTGCCCGCCTGGCTATTTCTTTCACCTTTTCTACATTCACTGTTGCGGGAAGGAAGATGGAAGAAACCACTTGACAATCGAGCGCTCCCGAATTTGTATTGGAAACAGCGTTGCTTACTAAATCCGCATTGGGAAGTGAAACCAGAGAATCATCCGGAGTAACAATACGAGTAGAACGTAAACCTATTTCAGTTACTTCTCCGTAATAGCCATCCACTTCAATTTTATCTCCTACCTGAAACGGGCGGTCCATGATAATGATAAACCCACCAAATATATTCTTCAGGATATCTTGTGCTGCAAATCCAACAGCAATACCCACGGAAGCTCCAACTGTTAAAATAGTTTCTATGGGCGGAGAAATAATCCCTGCTATAACAATAAAAATAGCTGTTGACCAGATCAATACATTCAGGAATGGAACTACGCGCTTTAGGATAAGGCGGTAAGAGGAGCGTTTCTCTGCAAGAGCCCCAAGAAGGAAGGAAAGTACCCTGGTGAAAAAATATGTTCCGAACAGAACTACCAGGCTCATGAAAATCTTAGTGAACGAAAAGAAATCTTTGAACTGGCTGACCTTAGTGTCCACTGTCTGCCCAATAGTAGAATCCGGTTGTGCAATTGCTACTGAATCCTGAACAGTTGCCAGTGAATCCTGAGCTACAAGAGATTCCATTGCAAAAAGCATAACTAATATGCTCAAAATCACCATTGATATGTAGTTTTTCCTATTCATTAGTGTAAAATATTCCTGCTTTTAAGCATCCTTACTACCTGTCTGTATACCAAATCATTAAGTGCATAATAGCCACTTTTTTGAGCCACCAATAATCCTCTCGATGCCAGCCTGGAGATTATCATTTCTGTATCAGACTCCGTTTGATTTAGAATCAGTGCGAGTTCTGAAGCTGTTAAAGAGTCATGCAGGATAAAACCTGACAGAGCAAACTGAGCCTGAGCATCCAAACCATCCAGGCTTGTTGTATTCATAAATTCAAGCGATTCTATGGTGAAAAAGACTTCCCCGATCTCTTTAATAGACCGGATCCAGAGAATCATTGCAACCGTCGCGTTTCCTTCGGCTAGGTTTGTCAGTTTTTCAAAATACTTGTTTTGAAGAAATTCCTGCTCGGCTTCCTTATCATCTAAATACTTTTTATAAGCTCTGCTTTTTTGAGTAGAAGCATCCGGTATATACTCCAATTGATACCCGCTTGCTTTTTGGCGTTTCAAAATAAGCGATTTCATCTGATCTGCATTCAGATTATCTGTAGTTATGGTATGAGAAAAATACTCCCCAACACTAAATACCACGTTCAGAAAATCCCATGCGTATCTGGAGCAAGTTACCACCCATAATACCTCTCTTTTAGTACTCGAAATAACGTAGAGAAGATTTTTAATTGCTTCATATCCCGACATATTTCTGAGGTAACAATTCTGAAGGTTTTCAATAATTATTACACTTCCCTTTCTTTTCTTTTTGATTTCAGCTACCAAATCTTCCGGGTTGTCTGACTCAGATAATCCTAACGTTTTTGAAACCTCTTTCAGAATTAAGTCACGTTTCCAAAATGTTTTTGTAAAGGAGAGGTTATAACTTTTTTCGCCTTTAAATACATCCTCAGTAAGAAAACGAGTAAGTGTACTTTTACCACTGCCTTTTTCCCCTAGCAAATTAATGCTTGCAGGAAATCCTCCTTTCCATAATTCCAACGCCTTTCTGCAATTATCAAAATACAATGGGTTTTGGATAAAAAAGCCTGGTTCTATTTCCCTTCTGAAATCAAACAACCTCCGGTAAATAAAGGGAAGCTCTTCAAGCTTTTTATCGGTCTCGTATAGAAACGTAGCCAGATTTGTACTCTCCACATTTTGAGATACCGGCTTTTTCAGGCCGAGAAACCCACGTACAATATCATCATACTGGCGGTATTTTCGGGTTATAAATCTTCTGGATAAATCAGCCCGATCTACAGAATTAGCCCAAAACACCGTTAGCTTAGTTCCAAAATCGCCTGCAGATTCGGTGACCTTCAATTGGGTGTCTGCCCATTTGATTTCACTTACATCCTGTTTAATCAATAGCGCGGAAAGCTTATTAATTAATATTTCATTTTGGGTAATTACTTTCTCCGTAAGTGCTTTTCTTTGTTCTTTTAAATCTTCCTCAATTTCTTCAATGCTAGTGTGGCTTCTCTCTAAACTCTTGAGAGCAATAGAAACTGGCTCCTCTTCCTCCTTTTTAGAAACTTCATCAATCACATCCAGGTTAGTTTCGATAATCTGAACAACCTCCTGATACTGCTCGATATATTGAGCAAGTGAGGCTTCCGGATTGATCGATGAAGCGTCGAGCTCAGCCGCAATGTGCTTATTCATCATCCGCAACACAAAACGCTGCCATTCTACTTTTTTTATCGAAAACGAAGGCTTCTCCCCTTCTATGTTCAGGCCTTCAATGATTGCTCCTTGCTCGGGCTGTTTTGAAGAATACCCGGTAATTTCTTCAACATAGTCATCCAGCAACGAACTCAAATATTTTTGTTCAAGTGCAGATTGAATAGGCTCTATAATCTCTGCATTCGTTAGTTCCGAAACTTTAGTATGCACCGACTCGCAATGTGCTACTAAATTATTAATACTAAGTTTTTCAGAAGTTTCCAGTTCCCTGATCCCTTCTTTCACAGCCTCAGCAAGGTGTTTATGTCCCGAAACAATCTTCTCCAGATAAAACGATTGAATACGTTCTTCCAGATCATCTTCTTTTTGATCTATCCCTTTTTCCAGAGTTTTCAAACTCAATAGAAGTTCCAGCCTTTGAGCCAATGCATCTTTCAATTCCAGCCAACGGGAGTTACTTGCTTTCAGGTCTGAACTAAATCCGGTTTTTTCTTTCTCAAGGACCTCATCATCAAATTTAGAAGAAGAAAGCTCAACTGTACCCACCAGCTCCAGGATCTTTTTTAATTTGTCCTCGACAGATGTATAAGCTTTGCTAAGCTTTTTTTGCTGAAGACTAAATTCTTCGTTGTAAGTTTCTATCAATCCTGAGAGTAATTCATCGTAAGGCTTCCGCTCTTTAATTTCTTCTTTTTCCTGCTTTGGTTCCCCTTCTTTTTGTTGAATTTCTTCAGGATGTGACCAAATCTGAATCGCTTCAAATACTCTTGCTATAAATCGGTATTGCGCCTGTTTCCAGAGAATGATTTCCGGTTTGAGACGAAAAAGTAGAATCCGGACGATATTTTTTAAATGAACTTCACGAACGGCAATTTCGAACTCTAATTCCGGTTTTTTTAACATTCTTCGGAAAGCATTGGAAACAGAGTGACCCGTTTTTCTTATTCCTCTTCTTGCTCTCTTAACTAGTTTTCCTACCGAAATATAAAAGGTATCTCCTTCCCGCGAGTTAAAATGAGACTCATTCTGAGGAAGAATAATAATTTCCGGAAGACTTGAAGTTGCTTCTTCGATTGCCTCAACCCAGATTTCATCCAGATTTTCCAGCTTTGATTCTTTAAGTGAAGTTAATTTCTGAACCGCTTCAATCGGAAAACTAGCATCATTTTCAGAAATGCTGGCTTTGAGTTTCCCTTCAACATCTTTCTTTTGTGCCTGCGGAATATGCTCAATAGCCTTTGCAAAAACCGGGAATACAGATTCATTAAAATCGTTAATAAGCTTTTCTACGGAGTACCCCGGTTTCATAAAATTCTAGCGGTGAAATGGTTTTTAAATTTAGTGGGAACTGATCGCAATAAAATCTAATAAATGAAGTAAACAAACTAATTTAAAAATAATCCTGAGTATGTAAACACTCTCTTTCATTGGAAACGCTAAAAACGTATCTTTCATATCATCTACAAAAGCTATGACTTACGAATTTAACCCTTTAAAAAGAATACAAACGTGTTCTTTGTTCCGTATCTGTGCGGTTCTTGTATTCGTATTCTCTTTGATCAATACTTCTGTATTTGCTCAACCACATCTTGAGCGAATTTCAAAAGCCGAACGCAGCGACGGACTAGGGTATGTAGTTCGCTATCACCTGAGCGCGCCGGTAGACTCATTTACTGTGATTCAGCCTGCTCCCGATTTAATCCAGATGGAGTTATTTGCAGACAATATCGATACGACCGGAATCCAGATGTTTGATCAGGAAGGCAAGATTCAGGAGGTTCGTCTATACAAACTTGAGCGAAGCTACGGGGTAGATATTTATCTGGATTCTGATATCTATGTGAAGTCAAAAGCATACCCTGATCAGAATGGGTCGGACATCTTATTAGCGCTTACCAAAGCGGATCCTTATGAAGTTGATGTATTTACGCAACAGTTTCTTGCAAAAACCTGGTATCTGGGGATTGATCCTGAAGAAGCCCTTAAGATCGAATCTATACCTCTGCCCCAAGTTGATCCTGATGCAGAGTATAATCAAGTAAGAGATAAACTGAAGTTTGATACCATTGTAATTGATGCGGGGCATGGAGGGCACGATCCTGGTAATCTTGGTTATAGAAAAAGAACTAAAGAAAAAGATGTTGTATTAGCTATTGCTCTAAAACTTGGTGCATATATAAATGAGTATTTGCCAGATGTTAATGTAATTTATACTCGTGATGATGATACTTTTGTTGAACTTGAAGAAAGAGGTCGCATTGCAAACCGGTCGGAAGCTGACCTTTTTGTATCAATACATGCAGATGGATGGACATCTTCTAAGGTATATGGATCATCTGTTTTCTTTCTAGGATTACATCGATCGGATCTCTCTCTTGAAATTATGAAAGAAGAAAATCAGGTTTTTAATACTCATGGAGTAATTGAGGATTTAACCGAGGAAGACCTTTTAATCTATGAGCTCGCGCATAGTGGTATCATTTCTACAAGTGAGCGAATTGCATATATGGTTGAAGATCAGTTGCGAAATCGCGCCGGCCGAAAATCCAGAGGGGTAAAACAAATGGGTTTAGTGGTACTTTACCAAGCTTCCATGCCGGGAATCCTTGTCGAAACAGGGTTTCTAACCAATCCATCTGAGCAACGATTTCTCACCAGTGATTATGGCCAATCCATAATGGCTTCCGCCATTTTCCGGGCTATAAGGGACTATAAAGTTGAATACGAGAAAACAGAAACATTCTCCTCTTCAAACTAAATTGAGATTATGAAACCTTTGGTAATTGGAGTAGCAGGAGGAAGTGGATCAGGGAAAACTACCGTTGTTGATTATTTGTGTGACCATTTTGGTTCCGAAAATATACTCCGTCTTGAACATGATTCTTATTATCGTGATTTAAGCCATCTTGAATTTGAAGAGAGAGTTAAACTCAATTTTGATCACCCCTCCTCTCTGGAAACTGAGCTTTTAATCCGGCACTTGAAGGCATTACTAGAAGGTTATCCAGTTGAAGTCCCAGTCTATGATTTTGCTGCCCATACCCGAAAAGACGAAACCATCAAAGCTAAGCCTACTCAGGTTATATTAGTTGATGGTATTCTCATCTTCAGCGAACCCGATCTCCTCAAATTGATGGATGTGAAAATCTTTGTGGATACCGATGATGACATACGTTTACTTCGAAGGTTAAAACGAGACATTACTGACAGGGGTCGTTCGGTAGAAAATGTGATGAAACAATACGAGACCTTTGTTCGCCCTATGCATCTGGAGTTTGTAGAACCCAGTAAACGCTATGCCGATGTGATCATTCCAAGAGGCGGAAAAAATAAAGTCGCAAGGGAAATGGTGATTTCGCTCATCGAGCGAAAGCTTAGTTAGAGCAGACTTTTCTTATAACTAAAAGCGAGGTGCATTTATATACAGGTCGAATCTGAATTTGCATTGCTAGGTAATTTCTATTTCACAAGTGAAATCAGAATCCTCGTCTTCATTGGAATAACAGAATAGGAGTCATAACGAAATAAACACAACAGTCATCCCAGCGAAAGCAGAGTTCTTGAGTTTTTTATTATGCCATCTCCCTGAGATCACATGTCAATTGAATAACCGCAATTGATTACAAACAAGGCTCCTCTCGATAATTTTCTCTTATCTCGCTCCTGCTATTGTGCAATCTTTTTTAGGCCCATTAACACCAACCATGGGTTTACTTCTCCTACATGTCCTAATAGATCATACAAAACCGGAGCATCTCCACCAGTCAAGTATAGCTCATAATCCTCAAACTTCTCATCATAAGATTCCAGGATGGAAATGACTCCGTCAACAAAAAAACCAACCTGTCCCCACTGCAATGATTCTGTGGTACTTTTTCCGGGAAATACTTTGGGAATTCCAACTTTTATATCCGGTAGTTCGGGAGCACTTTCTTTAAAAATATTCATTATGGATTTGAACCCGGGCACTATCACCCCTCCAAAAAACACTCCATTTGAATCCATATAATCAATAGTGCAGGCCGAACCAGCATCAATCACAACTACTCCTTTTTCTGATTCGGAATAAGCCCCGAGACAAGCTAAGTATCGATCAATCCCTAAAGTTTCGGGGGTTTCATAATCCAATTTATCAGAAGGAATATCAGCAATAGTTACTTCTTTCAGGTTTTTAGTTTCAATTTTACCCTCAAGAGCATCTTTCATGCCTTCCCTTACACTACATACAAAGATTTGTTTAACAGGATATATGTGGTTTTTAATCTCTTTTGCAGCTTCCATCGCTGTTTCGTGGGTGTGAACCGTCCACTTATCGCTACTCTGAAATCCAATCTTAATCGATGAATTCCCAATATCCACGTATAAAAAAGATTCCTGATTTTCAGAATCGAAATTGCTCATGTTTTTGTAGTACATTATTGAACACTAAAATATAAAATTCGAAGTGTACATTGTATGAATTTAAAAGGAAAAATAGCGATTGTAACCGGTGCCAGCAGTGGGATAGGCGCGGAGTTCTGTAAAATACTTACAGAAGCCGGTGTTAGTGTATACGGACTTGCCAGAAGCCTTGACAAACTAACATCACTAAAAGAGCATTTGGGAGATTTATTAATTCCTGTAAAGATGGATATCACTCAATATGAAGATGTCGAACAATGGGTTGAGAAAACTTTTGATAGAAAGCACACACCCGATATTTTAGTCAATAATGCGGGGCTGGGTTATTTTGCGGATGTTGATGAATTGAGTCTTGAGCAATGGCATACAATGATGGATGTAAACCTTTCGGGAGTATTTTATTTGACCCGTTTGATTGTTCCATTGATGAAAGAGAACGAAGCTGTTTGCCATATTACGAACATTGCTTCTGTTGCTGGTTTGATGGGAAACCCACAAATTTCCGGATATAATGCCACCAAGTTTGGACTTCGGGGATTCAGCGAGTCGTTGTTTAAAGAGCTTCGATATGATGGCATTAAAGTAACCTGTTTTTTCCCTGGTTCAATTGCCACAAACTTCTTTGATTCAATTGATACTGTGGAACTCCATCCTAATATGATGCGACCGTTAGATATAGCTAAAACCCTTAAATACGTACTTGAAACACCGGATAACTTTCTGATTAATGAAATAACCATGAGACCTTTAAACCCTAAACCGCCCACTGAGTAATATGCAAAAGTGGTTCCCGGCTTTATTGATTCTTATAACCGTTGTTTTCGCTGGTTGTAATAAGAAAGAACTGGTTCCAAAACCGGAAAATCTGATCCCCGAGAAAACGTATGTAAAAGTAATTACTGAACTCCAATTATTAGACGCCTGGATTTATACCAGTGAAGAAGTAACTAATCCCGATTCCATTATGCTGGAGATGTTTACCTACTATGGAATTACTGAAACTCAGTTCGAACAATCACATGCTTACTATCAAAGCGATCCGGAAAATCATACTGCCCGTATTGATTCAGCACTAAATATTTTGGAGAAAGAACAAAAAAGGGTGAATCAATCTTCAAAAGAAGACGCCGATCCTGAAAGAAGATAATACCCCTCTTTTTGAGGATCAGAAACAACCAGCCCCTCTTCCACTAAATATTGTAGGCAACTGATAATTCGTTCTTTGTGCCAACCTGTTTCTTTTTTGAGTTCATACACACTTTTACCATCCTCAATCAATGTATTAAATGTCTTTCGAATGTCTTCCGTTGTCACCTCTTCTCGCTCCTCAAGCATTTTTTCACAGTTATCACAATGCCCGCATTTCTCCGCTTCGATATCCCCGAAGTATGTACGTAAGTAAACCTCCCTACAGCCTTTAGTTTTTGCATATCCGTTCATTAAATCTAATTTTTTAAGCAGATTCTTCCTGTAAGATTCTACTTCGGGTTTAGAAACCGGAACTTCTTTTGATCGAGCTTCCAGCAACTTGATAAGATTACGTTCCGGATAGACAGTAAACATCAATACGTGGTCGTTTTGCATAAGCACATTCAAGGCTTTGATCAAACCATTTTTTGAAACTGAAAGTTTTTCCATCACCATTTCCAGCTCCAGATCAACCATGTCAGCGTAAGCATGATGTCCGAACATACGCTCCAGTTTATCCATGAATTCCGCTTTTTCAGGGTTCTGACAACGTTCCTTAAACTTGCCCATCATTTCAGGACTTAGCGTAAACTGGACACTTACCATAGGTGGGATTTCAGATTGAGTTACCAAAATTCCAAACTGTTCCATTAATCGAATAGAAGAAGCACACACAGCCATAGGTAAACGGGATCGTGATTGTACTTTTGAAAGTTCGAAAGCAGCCATTTCACTCATTTCAGAACCCACGGCCAGCATCAAAACATCACATAAAATAGTATAGGCCTTCTGTAACTGTTCCCAATTAGGATAATTCTCTTCTATCCTTTTTTGGGCTTTGATAAAATCAGAATGCCTGTAAAAAAGAATAGGAAAGCTTTCCTCTCCATCTCTACCTGCACGTCCTGCTTCCTGATAATAAGCTTCAATGGAATACGGCATTTCTTCATGAATTACATAACGGCAATCCGGTTTATCGATTCCCATTCCAAACGCATTTGTTGCCACTACAAGCGGCGTATCGCCTGATATCCATCGCTCTTGTATCGCTTTTCTAAGTTCGCTTTCAACACCGGCATGATAGGCTTCGGATTCAATTCCATTCTTAGAAAACCGATCTGCCCAAAACTCACAATTCTTCCTGGTTCCTCCATAAATCAATCCATCTCCTTTTCGGGAGGCTTTTTTTACAGAGCTGAATAACTTTTCCTTTTTATTCTCTGTTTGAAATACCCACCACTTAAGATTTGGACGGCTAAAACCTTTCGAGATCACATTAGGCTCATCAAAACCAAGTGTGGTTATGATGTCCTCCTTTACCTCAGGAGTTGCTGTTGCAGTTAATGCAATCCATCTCGTTCTGTTGGCAATACTTTCCAGATTGGTTCTTATTTCCCGGTACGAAGGTCGGAAATCATGTCCCCACTCTGAGATACAATGGGCTTCATCGATCGCAACAAGTTCAATATTCAGTTTTTCTAACTCTGCCTGAAACAAAGGAGAGCCCAAACGTTCAGGTGCGCAGTACAACAATTTGTACATCCCGTTTCTGGCATTAACCAATCGCTGTTCAACTTCATAATTCGGAATGGTACTATTTATAAATGTAGCTGAAACCCCATGATTTTTCAGCTGCTGAACCTGATCCTGCATCAATGCAACTAAAGGAGAAATTACCAGCGTCATCCCTTCAAAAATAGTGGCAGGAACCTGGTAGCATAATGACTTCCCTCCCCCGGTAGGAAAAAGTACCAATGTTTCATTTCCATTTAACACAGATTTGACTACTTCATCCTGTCCTGCTCTGAAATCAGGAAAACCCCAATATTTTTGCAAATTCTGTTGCGCTGATTCGAAAGAGTATTGCAATATTTTAGTTAAATTTCGTTTAGCCTGAAGGTATCAATAACAACTAACTCACCAAAGTGCTAAGATCAAAATCGATTGCTTTATTTACTGTTCTCTTGATGTTCAGCAATATGGGATGTGCTCAGATTCGCGACAGTATTGACTACAAAGAAGAAATGAGGAACTTTGTAGAAGAAATTTCTGAGTATGGAAGAAATCAGAATCCGGATTTCATTGTGATTCCTCAAAATGGAGTTCAACTTGTTTCTGATAATGGAAAATGGAATGGCAAACCGGATAGAGATTACCTGGAAGCTATTGATGGTTTAGGGCAGGAAAGTCTTTATTACGGCAGTTATGGAGATGACATTGATACTCCACTTGAGTTGACGGACTACCTTCAGTTCTATCTGGATATCGGAAAGGAAGCGGGTAAAGCTATTCTTGTTACCGATTACACCTCTGTTCCAAACAAAATGGATAGTTCTTATGAGATGAATGAACAGAAAGAGTATATATCTTTTGCCGCTGATGACCGGGAACTAACCACCATTCCTGATTACCCCGAACAAATTAAAGATGAAAATCCCGATCCGGTTACAACTCTTACAGAAGCTGAGAATTTTTTATATCTGTTAAATCCTGAAGAATTCGGATCAAAACAAGACTTTCTCGACTCTATAGCCGAAACAAATTATGGAGTAATAATTATTGATGCTTTTTATATGGGCACTATACTTACAAATGAGGATTTAACAATAATCAGAAGTAAAGCTGATGGCGCTCAACGGCTTATCATAAGCTATATGAGTATTGGTGAAGCTGAAGATTACAGGTACTATTGGCAGGAAAATTGGGAGCCCGGAAATCCCGATTGGATTGTTGCTGAAAACCCAAACTGGGAAGGTAACTATAAGGTTAAGTACTGGGAACAGGGGTGGAAGTCATACATCTATGGCAATCAGGAGTCCTATCTTCAAAAAATAATAGATGCAGGTTTTGATGGAGTCTATCTCGATATCATTGATGCCTTCTATTACTTCGAACAACTAGAAAATTAATGCCAGGTTTCATTTTTCAGATCCTGAATAGCTGCCATTACATCACGTTGACTAATCTGCCCAACTAGTTTTCCCTGATCGAGCACCGGGAATCTGCGAAGTCTTAGCTTGAGAAAAAGCTGCGCTATCTCAAAAATGTTTTCATTGGGACCAACTGTTACCGGATCGGCCGTCATATAATCCTCAACAACACCCATCATTTGAGGACTGTTGTTGTATTTCCCTTTCACCACTTCTTTCAGGCAATCCCCTTCAGAAATCACCCCGATTAATTCCCCTTTTTCGTTTAGTACCGGTCCACCTGATATTCCTTTAGAAATTAAAATTTGAATGACTTCATTGAGAGGTTGACCTGGGCTAAACGTAATAAGCTTTTTAGTCATAAAATCTCTGGCAAGTATTGCCTGATCAACGACTTTTTCGGGCTTCTTTTGAGCAGCTTTGTAACTGATTACCATGATACCTCCATTAATTAGTGGGTACTAATTAATACACTAAAGAATCAGGTTAAAGGCAAATTTTGCTTATTTATTTGATGAGCGTAAACTTTTTAACAGAAGAAAATGTACTTGTTTTTAGCTCGTAAAAATAAACCCCAGAAGAAAATCTTCCGGCATTAAATGTAAGCTGATACCTACCTGCGCTTACATTATTATCGATTAAGGTTGCTACCAGCCGACCTGTCAGGTCATACACTTTCAACGAAGCCAATCCATTTTCTGGGATATCAAAGCTAATGACTGTGCTTGGATTGAAAGGATTCGGGTAGTTTTGGTAAAGCTTGAACTCTTCTGGAACAAAATTTTCTGTTTCTGAATTAACCGGTGTTTTTGATTCTTCGACAAAAACAGAATCAACCTCACCATCAGAAAGATCATGGTTGTAAAAACGGATATCATCAAGACTTCCTTCAAAGAATAAAGCATCTTCGCTGGTCTCGGTACGAGTCACATTAGCTCCAAAAAACACTTCATCAGAGGGAAGGTTTATGCCCCTTGGTATAGTTCCGTATAAACTCCCTACCTCAATTCCATCTCTGTAAACCCGAAGATATTCGTTAGCTCTGTATACCGCTCCATAGTGATACCATTTATCGGGATTAGTTATTAAGTCCTCAACGATAAGATTTAAAGCAATTTCTCTGGTTTGAACTGTGAATAAGAGCCTGTCTCCGTCATCAATTGCAAAATTAAATGGGTTATTATTCACAGTAGAAATAAATGATCTGAATGTAGAATCCTGTGAGATTCCTTTTGCCCAAAATGAAAATGAAAGGTTCTTCTGAGAATGCAGATTTTCCGGGTTGTCTATTCTTATGAAATCGTCAATACCATCAAACATATATGCCAACCCGGCTCTGCTAAACCTGTCTTCTGTAACAGATGCACCAAAAACTTTTCCATCGTTACCAAACCCACTTGAATCGGCTGCATTCCCATCAAGTTGATAATAACCGGCTAATACATCCTCAGGGAGGTTTGTGGTATCAGTTGGAGAAACCCAGCCATTTTCTGAATAGAGATTTTGAATGGCAGAATCTGGAATTACATAGTTGTAGATTCGTAAATCATCTATATCGCCATTAAAATATCTATGATTCGTGTTTCTACCAACTCCAATAGCAGCATTAAAAAAACCATTATCCGTCACTGAATGAATATTCCCTGGATATGGAATCGAATCTAATAGTTCTCCATTCAAATAATGTTTGACCGCTGTTTGTGTAACTGAGACAGTTGCCAGGTACCACTCTTTTTTTTCAATTCCATAACAACTATCAAGTACTACATCAGCTCCTCCGTTATGAAAGCAAATATTGTCTTTGTCATCAAAGTTGGTAACCCAAATACTTGTCATTCCATATTCGATATCAGGATGGTCACTTACATAAACCTGATGGAAGTTTTTGTCTTCTAGCACCGAAATTTCTTCCGCCTTAAGCCAAACAGATACTGTGCGTTCAGGAAAATCAAAACCTTCCGGTAAATATATTTTATCATTGTTCCCATCAAACTCGTACGCACTATTTTCATTTCCGAATCGATCCCGGGTCAATGTGGCCCCAAAAACCTCACCATGATTCTCAAATCCACTCGAGTCTTCTGCATTCCCACTAAATGAGTAATAAGCCACCAATGTATCAGTAGCTGTTGAATCCTGTGCATGCACACCTAGAAACGGGGTTAAAGCGACTAAGAGAATAACCAGGATTTGGATATAGAATCGTTTCATCATTGCGACTTGATTAGTTTTCTCTTTTAAACTAATAAAAATAACTATCTATATTCAGTTAAGTTCCAAAAATCAAATCAACGGCAAACTACCTTCAAATAAATTCTCGAAGGATGTATCATCATCTAAATCGGATTCGATAAGAAGAGCAATAATATCTCCTACTTTTGAGCAAGAAATAAAATCCTCTGGATTGAGATCGGGAGTAACTAACCCTTTCTCAATAACTTTATTCACTGTATTTCTAACTCGTTTGGCTTCATCCAACATATCAAAGCTATCGAGTAGCATAGCCACAGATAAAATTGTTGCAACGGGATTTGCAAGATCTTTACCAGCCGCTTGAGGATAACTTCCATGAATGGGCTCAAATAACGAGGTCTGCTCTCCAACCGAAGCCGAAGGCAATAATCCAATGGAACCGGTAATCACGCTGGTTTCGTCAGAAATGATATCCCCAAACATATTCTCGGTAAGAATTACATCAAATTGATTCGGGCGCTGAATTACCTGCATTGCGGCATTATCTACAAATAAATATTCAACTTCTATTTCAGGATATTGCTTAGCAATTGTCTGAACGGTTTCTCTCCACAACCGGGAAGTTTCTAATACATTCGCTTTATCAACCAATGTAACTTTTCTTCTTCGCTTTCCAGCTGCTTCAAAAGCCATTTTAGCGATTCGGGTAATCTCTTCGGTATTGTAATCGCAGTGATCGTAGGCTGATTTCCCATCTTTACTTCTCCCTTTCTCACCGAAATAAATACCTCCTGTAAGTTCACGATACACTACTAAATCGGTTCCTGAAATACGATCCTCCCGTAATGGGGAACGATCAATTAATGACTCAAATAACTGAACGGGTCTGATATTAGCATACAATCCTAAGCTTTTTCGAAGTTTCAAAAGTCCTTGTTCCGGGCGGACTTTAGCTTTTGGGTCATCATCATATTTAGGATCACCAATTGCGCCAAAAAGTACCGCATCAGCCAACCGGCATGCTTCAATGGTTTCATCCGGAAGAGGATCGTCGGTTTCATCAATCGCTGCGGCTCCTACCAGAGCGAAATCATAGGTAAAAGTATGTTTGAAACGATGAGAAACGGCGTTCAACACCTTGATGGCTTGCTTCACTACTTCCGGTCCAATACCATCCCCCGCTAATACTGCAATGCGTTTTTCCATGTATTCTAAAACTCCACGTGTTCTTTTTCGAACGCCTCTATTTTTTCCTTGTTACTAATCAAAAAGTCGATATCATCGTACCCATTAAGTAAGCACATTTTTTTATAAGGATTGATTTCGAAACTTTCCTTCAACTCTGTACCGGGTATTGAAATTTTCTGCTCTTCCAGATCAATTACAATCTCAGTATTATGATTTTCTTCTGTTTTATCAAATACCTGTTGCAAGAATTCCGGGCTTACCTGTACCGGAAGTAACCCATTGTTGAGTGCGTTTCCTTTAAAGATATCAGCAAAAAAACTCGAAACTACGGCTCTGAAACCATAATCAGCCAATGCCCAAGCAGCGTGCTCCCTGCTCGATCCACATCCGAAATTGTTTCCGGCAACTAACACCATGCCTGAATAGGTTTCATCATTTAGAACAAAATCCTGCTTTGGATTTCCCTCCTGATCGAAGCGCCAGTCTCTAAACAAGTTTTCACCAAATCCTTCACGTGAAGTTGCTTTCAGAAACCGTGCAGGTATAATCTGGTCTGTATCTATATCCTCAATAGGAAGCGGAACAATCTGAGTGGTAAGTTTTACAAATTTCTCCATTATGCCGATACTCCTTCTCCAATATAATTCCTGGCATCCACAATTCGACCTTCCACAGCAATAACCGCAGCAGTAAGCGGACTCACCAACATGGTTCTTGCTCCGGGCCCCTGACGACCTTCAAAATTTCTGTTTGAGGTAGATACACAATACTCTCCTTTAGGAATTTTGTCTTCATTCATGCCAAGACAGGCAGAACATCCAGGTTCTCTTAGTTCAAATCCTGCTTCCGCGAGTACTTCATGGATTCCTTCTTCCTGTGCCTGAACTTCTACCTGTTTTGACCCTGGAACAATCATTGCCTGAACATGCGAAGCTTTCTTTTTTCCTTTTACGTATTCGGCTACAATCCTAAGGTCTTCGATACGACTATTCGTACAGCTTCCGATAAATACGTGATCGATCTTCTTTCCGAGGAGAAGCTCACCGGGTTTTAATCCCATATAGTCTAAAGATTTCTGTAACCCTGATGGATTTTTTACATCATCCAGCGTAGGGATATTCTGAGTTACTCCAATCCCCATTCCCGGATTGGTTCCATAGGTAATCATCGGCTCGATATCTTCGGCTCTGAAGGTATACTCGGAATCAAATTCAGCATCTTCATCAGAATACAAAGTACTCCAGTATTCTACCGCTTTGTCAAATTCTTCTCCTTTTGGGGCGTGGTTACGTCCCTTCACATATTCAAAGGTTATTTCATCCGGTGCTATCATTCCACCCCGGGCTCCCATTTCAATACTCATATTGCAGATGGTCATTCGTGCCTCCATCGAAAGTGACCGAATTGCAGATCCGGCATATTCCACAAAGTGTCCCGTTCCACCGGCAGTCGTTAATTTCGAAATTATGTAAAGGATGATGTCCTTGGAATAAATGCCTTCACCAAGCTGTCCTTCAATATTAATGCGCATTGTCTTTGGGCGTTGAAGCAGCAGACACTGAGTTGCCATCACCTGCTCCACCTGTGAAGTACCGATTCCAAAAGCTATGGTTCCAAAAGCCCCGTGTGTAGATGTGTGGCTATCTCCACAAACAATCGTCATTCCGGGCTTGGTAATACCTAGCTCAGGTCCGATTACATGTACAATTCCCTGGAATTTATGCCCCAATCCAAATAAATCAATCTCAAATTCTTCGCAGTTTTTTGTAAGAGTATCAACCTGAAACTTTGAGAGTACATCTTTTATAGGAAGGTGCTGATCTTTGGTAGGGACATTGTGATCGGCTGTAGCAACAATCCGATCTTTCCTGAAGATATCGATACCTCTGTTACGTATACCATCAAAAGCCTGCGGACTGGTTACTTCATGTATGAAGTGACGATCTATATATAAAATTTCCAATCCTCCTTGAACCTTATCAACTACATGTCGGTCCCATACTTTCTCGAATAGTGTTTTCTCCATAAAATTCTGTCAGGCTGTTTTCACTGCTGTTCGAGAAAAAAGTACAATTAAATCGGAATCCTGTACTACTTTCTTTTCGTCGGCAATTTCTAAGAACTGTTGGTAAAGCTCTTCAATAACTTCGCGGGGAACATCAAAACCGAGCTTCTTAGCTCGATAGTTAAGTGCAGCTCGCCCGCTTCTGGCTGTTAAAACGATGGTGGACTCATCCACACCTACTTCCAGAGGATCGATGATTTCATACGTCTCTCGTTTCTTTATTACCCCATCCTGATGGATACCAGATGAATGGGCAAAGGCATTCGCTCCAACAATGGCTTTATTTGGCTGAACAGGCATTCGCATTTTCGTTGATACCAGCTCGCTCATTGATTTCAGACATTTTGTGTTTATACCAGTATCGTAATTTAAATCCTGATGCTGGCGAAGAATCATTACTACTTCTTCAAGTGAAGCATTTCCGGCACGTTCACCAATTCCGTTGATGGTACACTCTATCTGCCCTGCCCCGTTTGCAACTCCGGCAATCGAGTTTGCTGTTGCCAATCCAAGGTCATTATGGCAATGTGTAGAAATTGTAGCACTATCAATCCCTTTTACATTTTCTTTAAGGAATTTGATTTTTTCTCCATACTGCCATGGCAGGCAATATCCTGTGGTATCAGGAATATTAACTACGGTGGCACCGGCTGCTATAACCGCTTCTATTATCGTAGCTAGATATTCATTATCAGTGCGCCCGGCATCCTCTGCGTAGAACTCAACATCTTCTACAAACTTCTTTGCATACTTTACTGCATGCACTCCCCGCTCTAATACTTTTTCACGGGTTGATTTCAATTTATCAAAAATATGAGAGTCTGAAGTCCCAATGCCGGTATGAATTCTAGGTCGGGCTGCGTCCTTAATTGCTTCAGCTGCTACTTCGATGTCCTTTTCAACGGCGCGTGAGAGTGCGCAAACGGTTGAATTTTTAATGATGGATGCAATCTTTTGTACCGATTCGAAATCACCCGGACTGGAAATTGGAAATCCAACTTCCATTACATCCACACCCAAGCTTTCAAGTGCCTGAGCTACTTCAATTTTTTCTTCAGTGTTTAATTGGCAGCCGGGGACTTGTTCCCCATCACGTAAGGTAGTGTCAAAAATCTGTATTCGCTTGTTTGGCATTATGCTATGGATTTCTAACTTATCAACTTGTCATTTACAGATTTGGTCAGAATCCGTAATTGGTAGCCAAAAGTACTTGGAGTACATCTACTTACGAAACTAGAATCGATGTATATTACAACATCCAACTATAGCCAAACTCTTTCAATAAATACTCAAAAATAATAAAATCAATATATTATATACCCTGAATAGTCTCTTTTTCTACAATGGCCAACCAACCAAATGATCATTTATACCTGTTAATTAAATCACTTTCCAAAGCTGAAAAGAGAAGCTTTAAGATTTATGCGACAAGAAACAGTCCTGAAGACGCTAAATTTATTCAACTGTTCGATGCAGTAGATAAAGCTAAAGAGTATGATGAAGATCAAATCATCAAAAAAATAAAAGGTCTAAAGAAATCACAGCTTTCTAACCTGAAAGCTCATTTATATAAACAGATTCTTACCAGTCTCAGGCTTACTTATGTGAATCATAACATCGACATTCAGCTACGGGAACAAATAGACTATGCCCGGATTTTGTACGATAAAGGCTTATACAAACAAAGTTTAAAGATTCTGGAAAAGGCTAAAGCGCTTTCCTATCAACACCATCGCATTACCTTAACAACAGAGATTCTGGGATTTGAAAAACTGATTGAGTCGCAGTATATCACACGAAGTTTAAGGAACAGAGCTGATCAACTTATAGAAGAAACGGAAGAATCTGTGCTATCGGTAAGCCGATATCATGCCCTTTCAAACCTGTCTTTACGCTTATATGGTATTTATATCAAAGCAGGACATGTTCGTAGCGAAAGAGATTTTGACATCACCGAAAAATTCTTCGAAAACGCACTCAAACCGATTGATTTGAGAGACATCGGTTTTTTTGAAAAACATTATCTGAATGTGTCTTATGCATGGTATAGTCTTATTGTTCAGGATTTCCTCATGCAATATCGATACGCTCAGAAATGGGTAGAACACTTCCGCAATAATCCGGAAATGCTGGAACTGGAATCAATTTGGTACCTGAAAGGAATGCATGTGTTACTTGAAGCACTCTTCATACTGGGACATTCTGAAAAACACAAAGAAGAAGTCCAAAGACTTAAAGACTTTTTGGACAACCCCCCTTCCCGAACCAATGAAAATCTGGAAACACTGGGGTTACAGTACTACTATACCTCATTAATTAATCAGCATTTTATAACCGGTAACTTTACCGATGGTCTGGACATTATTCCTCAGCTAAATAAAGCTATTGAAAAATTCGAGCATCGTATAGACCCACATAGAATCCTTGTTTTTTATTATAAAATTGCATGTTTATACTTTGGCGCTGGGAAATTCGAAGAAGCTATTTCGTATCTAAATAAGATTATCAATTACCCCGATCCCAGGTTAAGAGAAGATATTCATTGCTTTGCCAGAATTCTGAATCTGATTGCTCATTTTGAGTTAGGTAATCAGACACTGATTGAGTATCAGGCCCGTTCTACCTATCGTTTTATTCGAAAGATGAATGACCTTAATTCTGTGCAGGAAGAAATTCTGAGATTTCTGCGAAATCTTACTTCCACAAACACCAAAGATTTAAGAAAGGAATTCATTTCACTTCGTGATAAACTCATCGAAATTCAGCGAAAACCTTATCAACGAAGAGCATTTTTGTACTTGGACATCATATCATGGCTGGAAGCTAAAATAGATAATAAACCCATCCAGGAGGTCATTAAGAGCAAATTCAAACCAAGAAACAGCTCTTAAGTTCTTGTTGGCCATTCCATTAATCTTTATATTTTTTCTCCTCACCTATTGATATTCGGAAGTAATAGCTCTTTCTTTGCCTGCATAAAGAAATTATAACTATGCTATCAACAGTCATTTCTTTGGTCATTATTCGAGTCATTGGTATTACATACCGACCAGGGAAAGCTTTATGTTGATGGATTGATTTAGAAACTAAAAAGCCTTCCCTTGAAACGGAAGGCTTTTTTTTTGAACAATACTTTTGTACTACCGAATGTCAGAACTAAACAAATACAGTAAACAAATCACTCAGGACGGTTCGCAACCAGCAGCTCAGGCAATGCTTCATGCACTTGGTTTAAGTGATGAAGACCTCAAAAAACCGATGATTGGTATTGCAAGTACCGGCTACGAAGGTAATCCTTGTAATATGCACCTTAACGATTTGGCCGTTCATGTGAAGCGTGGTGTAAATGCTTCTGATATGACCAGCCTGATTTTTAACACGATTGGGATCAGCGATGGTATTTCTATGGGAACTCCCGGAATGCGTTACTCTCTGCCCTCTCGTGATCTGATTGCTGACTCAATGGAATCCGTTGTAAAAGGAATGAGCTACGATGGTATGGTTGCTATTGTAGGTTGCGACAAAAATATGCCGGGAGCACTCATGGCTATGCTTAGAGTTAACCGACCAGCTATTCTTGTTTATGGTGGAACCATTGCGCCGGGGCATCACAATGGACAGAAACTTGATGTAGTTTCTGCTTTCGAAGCGTGGGGACAAAAAGTATCCGGTTCCATAGATGACCAGGAATTCAAGGATATCGTGATGAACGCATGCCCCGGTCCGGGAGCCTGTGGAGGAATGTACACCGCCAATACAATGGCATCCGCGATCGAAGCGATGGGAATGACTCTTCCATACAATGCTTCAAATCCTGCTAATGCAAGTTCCAAAGTGATTGAGTGCGAAGAAGTTGGGAAGCATCTGATCAAACTGCTGGAAAATGACATCAAGCCAAAAGATATCCTCACCAAAAAATCCCTTGAAAATGCGTTTCGATTGATTACCGTCTTGGGAGGCTCAACTAATGCAGTACTTCACATGCTGGCAATAGCCAAAGAAGCCGATGTAGAATTTACACTGAAAGATTTTCAACATATCAGCGATACTACTCCTTTTCTTGGAGACTTAAAACCAAGCGGAAAATACGTGATGGAGGATTTACACAAAGTGGGTGGAATTCCTGCTGTAATGAAGTATATGTTGGAAGAAAGTATGCTTCATGGTGATTGTATGACCATCACCGGAAAATCTATTGCTGAGAATTTAGCACAGGTAGAACCACTACAGGTTGATCAGGATGTAATTCACAAAATTGACAACCCTATCAAAGAAAGCGGACACATTCAGATTTTGTATGGTAACCTGGCTGAAGAAGGTGCAGTAGCTAAAATCACAGGAAAAGAAGGGCTGGCTTTTTCAGGGCCTGCCCGGGTTTTTGACAGTGAAGAAGAAGCCAATGAAGGAATCAGCGAGGGCGAAGTTCAGAAAGGTGATGTTATCGTAATCCGGTATGTAGGCCCGAAAGGGGGCCCGGGAATGCCCGAGATGTTAAAACCTACTTCGGCTATCATGGGAGCGGGTTTAGGAAAAGATGTGGCTCTTATAACAGATGGTAGATTTTCAGGAGGTTCGCACGGATTTGTTGTGGGGCACGTAACTCCTGAAGCACAAACCGGTGGAAATATAGCACTGGTAAAAGACGGAGATTCTATCAGTATAGATGCCGAGAATAATACCATTCATGTGGATCTTAGTGATGAGGAATTGAAGGCCAGGAAATCTGAGTGGACAGAGCCTCCACTAAAAGAGCAGCGTGGTCAGCTATATAAATATGCACGCACTGTTTCTTCTGCATCAGAAGGCTGTGTTACCGATGAATTTTAAATCACACACTCAATTGTACACATTATGGGAACTGTAGAAGCACCCGAACAAACATCAAAATCAAAAGCATCTAACACTGAGCGGTTAACCGGTGCAGAAGCAGTCGTTCGGATTTTACTGGAAGAAGGTGTCGATCTTGCCTTTGGATATCCGGGAGGCGCAATCATGCCCGTTTATGATGCAATGTACGATTTTCAGGACCAGCTGCACCATGTATTAGCCAGGCATGAACAGGGAGCCAGTCATGCTGCACAGGGTTATGCACGAGCATCCGGTAAAGTTGGTGTTTGCCTTGCTACTTCGGGCCCCGGAGCCACAAATTTGATTACAGGCCTTGCCGATGCTCAAATCGATTCTACTCCTATAGTTTGTATCACAGGTCAGGTTCCTTCTGCTCTGTTGGGAAGTGATGCCTTTCAGGAAACGGATGTGATTGGCATTTCTATGCCGGTTACAAAATGGAATTATCAGGTTACTAAAGCAGAGGAAATCCCTGATGCACTTGCTAAAGCGTTTTATATTGCGCGTTCCGGCCGGCCAGGTCCCGTTTTAATAGATATCACCAAAGATGCTCAGTTCCAGGAATTCGACTTTGAATACAAAAAATGCACGTTCGTACGCAGCTACATCGAAAAACCTGCATTGGATATTACTAAAGTTGAAGAAGCAGCTGAACTCATCAACACTGCAAAACGACCTTATGTGCTATTTGGTCAGGGTGTTATTTTGGCTCAGGCTGAAAAAGAATTCAAAGATTTTATAGAAAAAACTGGAATACCAGCTGCATGGACTATCATGGGACTTTCTGCTCTGGAAACCGATCATCCGTTGAATGTTGGAATGCTTGGTATGCATGGAAACTACGGACCTAACCTGCTTACCAATGAGTGTGATGTGTTAATCGCAATCGGAATGCGCTTCGATGATCGGGTGACCGGAAACCTCTCAAAGTATGCGAAACAGGCCAGAGTAATCCATCTGGAAATTGATCCCGCAGAAATCGATAAGAATGTGAAAACTGATGTAGCAGTTCTGGGAGATGCAAAAGAATCGCTTACGGAACTCATCAAACTGGTAAAACCAAATAGCCATGAAGAATGGCTGCAACGTTTCAGGGATTGTGATAAGCAGGAATGGGAAAAAGTAATTGATGAGGAGCTTCATCCTAAGACAGATATCCTGAGTATGGGCGAAGTTATCAGGATTATAAATGACAAAACAGGCGGAGATCATATTCTGGTAACGGATGTAGGTCAACACCAGATGGTGGCGTGTCGCTATACCAAATTCACTCGCTCAAAGAGCAATATAACCTCCGGTGGGCTGGGGACCATGGGCTTCGGCCTACCAGCTGCGCTGGGGGCTGCTCTTGGTAAACCTGATCGAACGGTAATTACTGTAGTTGGTGATGGAGGGTTCCAGATGACTTTACAAGAACTCGCAACTATATATCAAACAAAAGCGAAAGTAAAAGTACTTCTGTTGAATAATGAATTTTTAGGGATGGTTCGCCAATGGCAGCAGCTGTTTTTTGATAAACGATATTCATCCACCGAGATGATTAACCCTGATTTCCAGACGATTGCTAAAGGCTTTTATATACCAACCAATAAAGTCACGGAACGTGATAAATTGGAAAGTGCTATTGAAGAATTTGTAAACCATGATGGCGCTTACTTCCTCGAAGTTATGGTTGGAAAAGAAAATAATGTATTCCCGATGGTACCAAGTGGCTCGGGTGTTGCAGAAATCAGATTGGAGTGATAGCATGGTTCAATTGACCCACACCTTTGTTTCCTCTCCAGGGAGAGGAAGACTCTTTGATAAAGCTCTAAATAGAACAAAAGAGCCTCCCCTCTTGAGAGGGTATTGAGGGGGGTGTCAGAAATGGCAACCAGCGCAACTAAAGAATTTTAACCATGGAAAAACAAGAATTCACCATTACCGCATACACTGAAAACCACGTTGGTCTCCTTCACCGGATCACCATTATTTTCACGAAGCGGAAAATCAACATCGAAAGCCTTACCACTTCCGAAAGTGAGACAGAAGGCATTCATCGCTTTACTATTGCTGTAACGGAAACAGAAGAACTGGTTCAGAAAGTGGTGAAGCAAATTGAAAAACAGGTAGAGGTTCTCAAAGCCGGATACTATAAGAAAAAAGAAGTAGTACAACAGGAACTGGCTTTGTATAAAATCCCTACTGATTCTCTCACCAACGGACTTGAAGTAGAGCGTATCGTTCGGGAACACAATGCACGTTTCTTAACCATTGAAAAAGATTTTGTGGTGATTGAAAAAGCAGGCTACCGACGCGAAACTAAAGCTTTATTCGATGAACTTGAACCGTATGGAATTAATGAATTTGTCCGATCGGGACGAATTGCCGTTGCACGTGAAGCATTCGGACTTGGGAAGGAAGTGGAAAAACTCCTTGCAGGAGTTAGTTAATCATTATTGGTTAATAGTTTCTTCCATTAACTATTAACCAATAAAAAAAAACTAAAAATAGAAACACACTTAATAAAACTAAACACAACAAATGGCACTTTTAAATTTTGGCGGAGTCGAAGAAGAAGTTGTAACACGGGAAGAATTCCCTCTCGAGAAGGCTCGTGAAACCCTTAAAGATGAAACCATCGCGGTACTGGGATATGGAGTTCAGGGACCGGGACAGGCACTGAATCTGAAAGACAATGGCTTTAATGTGATTGTGGGGCAACGTAAAGGCTCCAAAACCTGGGATAAAGCCGTAGCCGATGGTTGGGTTCCGGGAGAGACCCTGTTCGAACTCGAAGAAGCCTGCGAGAAAGGTACCATCCTTCAGTATCTCCTTTCTGATGCCGGGCAAATCGCCCTCTGGCCAATGGTTAAGAAACATCTTACTCCCGGAAAAGCACTGTATTTCTCTCATGGATTCGGAATCACCTACAAAGAGCGTACAAATATTATTCCTCCTGAAGATGTAGACGTAATTCTGGTAGCTCCAAAAGGTTCTGGAACATCCCTCCGACGTATGTTTTTGGAAGGACGTGGGTTGAATTCCAGTTATGCCATTTTCCAGGATGCAACCGGTAATGCCTTTGATCGCGTAGTTGCATTAGGAATTGGTGTTGGTTCAGGATATCTGTTCAAAACCGATTTCCGTAAGGAAGTGTATTCTGATTTAACCGGAGAGCGTGGCACACTGATGGGCGCTATTCAGGGAATCTTTGCTGCACAGTATGAAGTGCTTCGTGCCAACGGTCACTCCCCTTCCGAAGCCTTTAACGAAACCGTAGAGGAACTCACTCAATCATTGATGCCGCTTGTTGCAGAGAATGGAATGGATTGGATGTATGCCAACTGCTCCACTACTGCACAACGCGGTGCTTTGGATTGGTGGAAACCATTCCGCGATGCTACAAAGCCTGTATTTGAAAAGCTTTACAGTGAAGTAGCTGCCGGAAACGAAGCACAAAAATCTATTGATGCCAACTCCAAACCCGACTACCGCGCCGGACTAGAAGAAGAGTTGAAAGAACTCCGCGAAAGCGAAATGTGGCGCGCCGGGGCTACCGTTAGAAAGTTGAGGCCAGAAAACAACTAGATAAAAACTGGTCATTGCGATCCCGACGAAGGTCGGGAGAAGCAATCTCATTGGGAGTGCCCATTACCATAAGATTGCTTCGTCGATCATTTTCTAACCTTGAAGAAGTACAAAGCTCCTCACAATGACCTTCTTAATAAGTCATCCTGAGGATACTTTTTTGTTATATTTTAAATCCACGCTGGAGCATACAGCTGCACAAGCGGACGTTTGCCTTTACTACATCACACCCTCTTCCCAATCCAGATTTTTATTTATACTTTTTGCTAATTGCGAAAAAGCCGCCACTCTATGAACCCCGAAACCCAATCCTGGAACAAGACCCAATCTGAAGAAGATCAGACGATTTGTAACCTGCTGGCTGAGGAAATTGACAGAGGACTACCTGAAGCGGAAAACAAGATTTGGCACAAACACCCGGTCTGGTTTTTAGATGGGAATCCAATAGTCGGATATAGTAAACAAAAGAAAGGCATTCGGCTTATGCTCTGGAGCGGAATGAGTTTTGAGGAAGATCAACTTGAACAAGGAACAGGGAAATTCAAAGATGCCTCTGTATTCTATAATGATGTGGGTGAAATTAACACCTCAGATTTGCAACGGTGGTTGGGAAAGGCGCGGGAGATTCAATGGGATTATAAGAACGTTGCTAAAAGGAAGGGGAGGTTGATAAGGTTGAAATAGTTCTATTCTGTGGTACTTATGAGCGACCAAAAGTACCCAAAAGTCGCCGTAAGAAATGAAGATGGCGCTTTAATCATCCGTTGATTTACTTCCAAGGGCTGGCTTCTGCTTGGCTCCAACTCTGTTTTTACCGCATTTCTTCCGGTCTTGTTTTGGAAGCCATATTAAGTTCCGCACAGCAAGAAAATCGGCCTAATAATTTTTGATGAGAAAGGATGAATCGGAGTGAGTGTCTCCGCAGGAGGGATAAATTCACACAGGCTCGGAAGGACTCTCTGAATGGAAAGAATGAAGACCATTGAATTTATTAAACGAGCGCAGATGAATCCCATCAAAAATTATCAGCCTTGATCTTTTGGTACTTTTGCATCAAGGCAAAAGTACATACATAATTAGACTTAGCATATTGCTCAAAAGTACCAATAGATAAGAGAAAGGAACGAAATCTTTGAGTTGCATGGTTGTTTCTTCATTATTCAAAACTATGCATCCCGAAAGCAACAAAATAGAACTTGATATTACATCTCACCCTGGTGGGAATTATGAAGTAACATCTTCTAATATCGAAGGGTTTAGTGTTACAAGTGCATCTATACTTGAAGCAATTTACAAAGCTATCTCAGCTTCTAATGAAAAGGCAGAGATTAATTAATCTCAATCTGGTGAAAGGCTGTCTCCGGAAATCAATCATCAGATTCAAAGCCACACTTTTCCATGATATCATCCAGCTCTCCGTTCTCTATCAATACTCCAACTACAACTCCAAGTGCTATCCAAAGTCCAAGACTCCCTGTAGCTACTCCAATTCCAACTCCTATAGCGATTCCGATTGCGATGCCCGATCCTTTTTCCATGGTATTCTCCTTTCGTAGTAATTAAATACCCCGACCACTACGGCGTACTCCGCCTTAAAGTTTCCTTCCTTCTAAATTCATTTGTACTTTTCTCTTTTAATAACTCGCCTTCTTATGTGTATGAAAAAGCTTTTACTAACTCTTCCGATATTACTTTCTATTTCTTTCAATGCACCTCTTCTTGCACAACTTTCTGCTGAACAGTTAGCTATTGATGAAGATCAAACTATGCAGTATCTCTTCTATACTCCTTCAGAAACAAGTGAGAAAATGCCTCTCGTTGTTTTCCTTCATGGAGGTGGTGAAGGCGGTACCGACATTGAAAAGGTAAAGATTCATGGGATACCAAAACTGATCGCCGGGGGGAAGGATTTTCCTTTTTATATGATTGCCCCTCAAAATCCATACGCCCGTGGTTTTTGGAATGATCGGGCCGTTGATAAAATAGTAGATCATATTATTTCAGAGTTTCCAATTGATACATCCCGGGTTTACCTGGCAGGTTTAAGTCGGGGTGGATACGGTGTCTGGAGAATGGCGATTAATAACCCCGGAAAGTATGCTGCAATGATTTCTGTTTGTGCGGCCTCGATTCCTCAGATTTATGTAAATCGAATTGGCGAAATGCCAGTATGGCTATTTCACGGTGAAGAGGATTCGGTTGTTCCTGTAGAAGTATCAATCAATGCTTATGAGAAAATGAAACCTGCTAATCCCAATGTAAAACTTACCCTATACCCCGATACTGACCATGATAGCTGGACGCCAACTTTCCTGAATGAAGAGGTGTATGAATGGCTACTAAAGCAGCGAAAGAATTAACGTTGTTCATAGAGAATACTGCCGATTCTGTTTAGGAAAATTGCTTGCTTTTAAGTTTATCCAAAAATACAATGACAGATACTGAAGCCCTTAAAAAATTCCTTACATCTTCGCATTATATTCCTGATGATATTTTGGATGAATATGTATCTCAATGGTCTGAATATTCTCTTCCCAAAAAAACGGTGATGACAGCTCCCGGTCAAAAAGAAGAGTATTTATACTACATACTTGAGGGAGTTCAAAAATCCTACTATCTGCATAATGACAAATTCTATGTAATTGCCTTCACTTATGCACCCGGATTTAGCGGAATCATTGATTCTGTACTTACCGGTTCTCCATCCAAATATTATCTGGAAACTATTTCAGAAAGTAGGTTTCTTCGAATTCCAGTTTCAACTCATGAAAAACTTGTTGAGAAACACAGAAGTCTGGAAACTATGTATCGAAAGTATAATGAACGTGTATTAGTTGGCTTACTTGACCGCTATTTTGAATTAATGGCTTATGATATTGAAAGTCGTTTTAAGTCTTTTGTGAAAAGAAGCCCGCATCTGTTAGCTATGGTTTCTCAGAAAGATTTAGCCTCCTACCTTCGCATAGACGCTACGAACTTTAGTAAACTTATTAATTCGGTTCGCATCTGAAAATTGGTTTACACCAACTCTTTTCTTTTTAAAACTCCGGACTTTATTTCGGAACTATTAATTACACCAGAAAATCATGCACGAAGACTGGATCGAACGAATTGACAGAAATACTTCACTCTTTAAAGAAAATTTCGAAGGATTATCATATAAAGAACTCAACTGGAAACCAACTGATGACTCATGGAGTATTGGCCAGATTATTGAGCATATAATTCTGATTAATGAAAGTTATTTTGAAGTCTTCGATAAACTCAAAACTGGATCTTTAAAAGTTCCATTTACAGCTCGATTTCAATCAGTGAATTCTTTCTTTTTGAAAATACTAAGTCAGGCGACCGAACCTTCCAGACAGAAAAAGATGAAAACGATGAATCCCTGGAACCCATCCAAAAAAGAAGTTCCAAAAGAGATATTTAGTCGTTTCTCATTAAATCAGGAAATATTGAAAGAGTATGTCAATTCATTGGAGGGCTATATTAAAGATAAATCTATTATTTATTCACCTATGTTCAGAGGTATTACTTTTCCGGTGGATGAGTTTATAGAGGAATTAGTTAACCATGAGTTGAGGCATTTCAATCAGGCTAAAGAAGTACTCGGAAAATTAAATAAAAGTAATAGTCAGACTGTCTAAAAATCTTTGACATAGGGTTGTCAGTATCAATTACGATATTTGGTGAGAACTAATAAACTCGCTGTGGCTGAACCGCTTAAAAATCTATATAACGAAGCTTTCTTTAATACGCTTACCCAGGCCTGTAAAAAAGTAATCCCTCAATTTGACTCTTCCCTATTCGCGAAAAGCATTTATGATTCGGAATGGGAAAACAAAGAACTCAAAGAGCGTTTACGGCACATAACCATCACTTTAAAAGAGCAAATGCCTGATGATTATTCGGAATGTATTTCTTTAGTGATTGATCTGATTCCGGCTTTGAAAGATTATGGAGCTCCAAGTGACACCTTTGAGTACACCTTCCTTCCAGATTTCATCCAACTGTTTGGAACCGATGATCACGAAATCTCAATACATGCAATGGAGAAAATCACCCGATTTGTAACTTGTGAGTTTGCGATCCGGCCCTTTCTAATTCAATATCCCGATTTGATGAGGAAGCAAATGTTGATTTGGTCTACTCATAAACATCCGGCTGTTCGGCGTTTATCGTCAGAAGGATACCGACCACGGCTCCCCTGGGCAATGGGTGTGCCATCACTTAAAAAAGATCCGTCACCAATTTTACCCATTCTTGAAAATCTAAAAACGGATCCATCAGAATCGGTTCGAAGAAGTGTTGCGAATAATCTTAACGATATTTCTAAAGATCATCCGGAATTGGTAATTGAAATCGCAAAACGATGGAAAGGTACCTCAAAAGAAACAGATCGTTTAGTTAAACATGCCTGCCGGACTTTGCTAAAGCAGGGAAACCGGAAAGTAATGAGTTTGTTCGGATATGGCTCAACAGATGACATTTCTGTTACAGGATTCGAAATACTTACTCCAAAAGTGACCATAGGCGACTCATTGGAATTTAATTTTGAACTTAAAAATCTGAGTTCAGCTACACAAAAAGTACGGGTGGAATATGGTATTTACTATTTAAGAGCGAATGGGAGTCATTCAAAAAAAGTGTTTAAGATTAGTGAGAAAGAATATTCTTCTGAATCCTCCAGTCACGTTAACAGGTCACAATCTTTCCGGCCAATCACAACCAAAGTGTTTTATCCAGGCAAACATATATTATCAATCATCTTAAATGGAATTGAGATTGATAAAAAAGAATTTGAGTTAGTAGCCTGAAAACCACTATTCGATTGGCAGATCAAAATAAGTATCCGGAAACTCTTCGGGTTTATATGTAAAATGCCACCATTCCTTAGAGTAGTTAACAAATCCTTCTTCTTGCATTGCTTTTAAAAGCATTTTTCTGTTTTCCAAAACCTCTTCTTCTACATCGTTATTAATGGTATGAGATAATTCATCAAAGCAATCATAAGCTGTTCCCATGTTTAACTCGCTCCCTCTGAACTTATACCCCTCAGGATCAATACACGCATAATTGAATTGCTCTGGTTTTTGATAAGGGAGGCGCACTATCGTAAGATCAACTGTTGAGCCTCTGCTATGCCCGGAGCGTTCGGCGATATATCCAAGTTCAAACAACTTATTGACCGGTACTCTGGGAAAATAGACAGCTTTAGTGAAATGAGCTTTATCACTGCTTGCCCATTTCACAAAATGATTAACTGCTTGTTGAGGTCGATAACAGTCGAATATTTTTAAAGAATATGACTCGCTTTCAAGCTTGGTCTGAACCCTAACCAGCGCTTCTGCGGCTGATTTAGTTAGTAAACACTTTGGTGCCTTATAGCCATCAACTTTTACCCCAACAAAATTAAAAGAAGATGCATACCTGATTTCAGTAATTATCGACTCCGAAATGTTTTTGATATTCACGAAAGTAGAACCTTCCTGGGCAAATAGAATATCACAGGAGCATAAAATCACAGCAAGTAGAATAATCTTTTTCATTTCAAATAAAGCTTTTCGTAGTAACAGAATTATGATAGTTGATATAAGATCATTGCACAAAAAAAATTCTACTGTAAACCCTGTATTATATAATGAGAATTATATTTCTATATTCGGGCAATCTTAAATAATAATTCCCTTATGAAAACAATGACCTGCAACCAGTTGGGCGGTGCCTGTGATAAAGAATTTCGAGCTAATACCTTTGATGAAGTGGCAAAGTTGAGTCATCAACATGGGAAGGAAATGTTTGAGCAGAATGATGAAGCTCATTTAAAAGCAATGCAACAAATGCGTGTTAAGATGGGAGATCCTGAAGCCATGCAGCAATGGATGGAAGAGAAACGTAAGGAGTTTGAAGCTCTGCCTGAAAGTTAATAACCAAATAAAAGAGGACAAAGATGCGCGACGTAATGTTAATCATCCATTTTATTGGGTTGGCGATGGGACTAGGAACCAGTTTTGCTATGATGTTTATAGGAATCGCTGCTTCGAAAATGGAACAGGATGAAAGAGGAAGGTTTATCATCAATGCTTCCATAATTACAAAAATGGGACACATAGGATTGGTACTCTTGTTCATATCCGGTGGATATTTAATGACACCTTACTGGGCAGCCTTAGACACCATGCCTACAATGATATCAAAACTGGTGTTATTTGTGATTTTGGGAGGTTTGATTGGAGTGATGTCTGCGAAACTAAAAAAAGCCAAAGCGGGAGATACTGCTCAGCTTTTGGCTGTGAAGAGGTTGGGCTCTATTGCTTTAATTACCGGCATTACCATTGTAGTTTTTGCTGTGCTGACTTTCCATTGACCTAAAAATCCTCTTTTGATTTATATCACATTATTTTATGTGGATTCGCTATAAATTTACTCATTGGTGGAGCCTACCTGCATGTACAACTAAGTTTACGGTTACTCCTACCTAGTTTTATCTTTTTTTCTTCCCCCTACATTTGCACTACCCCTTACCTTATTTATCTCAAAAAGGGTTTCTTTGATTTGAAATGAAAAATTTAGTGCAACAATCAACTTGCTACTCATCTTTATAGAGTACATCGACATCACTTAATTACACAATGGGATTCCCATGAAAAAGATTACACTACTTCTATTCTGCTTAATTCCTTCTGCGTTGTATAGCCAGATTTTCGATTACTACGGACCTCAGCCCTTTGGGGAAATCCTGGATAACGATTTTGCCATATCCTGGACACCGGCTACAATCTCTGATATTGAAAACCGAAAGTATGTCGTCCTTCTGGATGCCGAAACTAAAACTACGGCCATTGGAATTGGGGAATCAGATCTTACTTCACTAAAGATGATCCAACTGGAAAATATTACGGACACTTATGGGTCTGTTATGAGAAGCATTTTCCAAATCGTGGATATAAATACACACCTCGATCAACAGGAAATACCATTATTAGGTGAATTCACTATTAATCCGATGCTTCATAGTTATTATGGTATTAATTCAAGCAGTGAAAATAATGCTTTACTAACTGATGGAGGTACTCGTTACGTATCAGAACAAAGCAGTACAGGTTTTGTATTGGTTGTGTTTACCGGCTCCTCAGAATCGGCAGTTATTAAAGCCGTCAGCCAGTGGGAATACAGCGCTGAGCTGGACAGTGTGGTAGAAGCGGATGGCTGGACAGAAAAGTGGCTGAAGATTGATGGCGAAACACTTTCGTGGACTGGTTCTGAAGGAGATGCTACCGCTTTTTATTTTGCTGATGCCACAGACCTCATTGAGCTTACCATTGAAGATGGTTCAGACTTTAATCCACTTAATGTATCCTATCAACCCAATGCAACTGCCGCTTTACCTGAAGTACATGAAATAGACGATAGCCCTATCCTGTCAAAAATTGCTCTGGAGGTTGCTGATATTTATGAAGCACAATTTGGCACTTCTGAGGATGCCGCTGCCGCTGCAAGCGACATGCTGGATGCCATTGAAACCCGGTTATCGGGCAACGATTATTCACTCCGTTATCCTAAAGAATTTTATCTGGCACTTCGGGAAAACATGCTTTCTCATACTTTTGCCAGTTCTGATGTATACAACGCAAAACTCGGCTATAATACCGTACCTCACGTATTCTTCACCAATGCGGCAGATGATGATGGAGTTCCTCATCCTTTCATGGTAGTGGCTTCTCATGCTGCTTCTACACGTCCTAATCTTCTTGTGGATGTCAACCGCCCACCGGGTTCTTTGCAAGGTGTTGGGTATACTGAAACACCAGTCACCCGGCATGGTAAACTTGGGGAATTTATTCTGAAAGTCCCCCTCAGAGACTATGGTCTTATTAATTCCTTGCTAGATAACGATCTGAGCCCTTATGGCGATTTAGCATCTGATTTCGATATGATGCAAGGCTCTACAACTGTAAAGAATGAATACAATTATGCAGGTACTGCATCTGTAGGAACAGCTGTTGATGGAGTTACCATTTATCCAGCGCAAAACAATAACTTACGGTTTGCCGTAGAAGATGCAGAAGTTACCCATTCGGGGATACATGTCGGCGGTGGACTAGAGTTACACTACCACGCCGATGGCCATGCTTTTAGCGGAAACGGTATCAATCTATACAATATATCTGATTTTGAAGGTCATGATCATCCTCCGGTAATAGGAATGGGACATGATGGTATTGCTTTATTTGGCAAATACGAAGCATCTCATTCAGAGATGGTTGGTTTTGATATTGAGCTGGATAGCTTTGGGGGACACGATCACGAAGACGGTTTTGGTTATCATTACCACGCCCATACTCAGACGGTTGAATCTTCTACCGATCCAAACGCTCCCGGATCGGGTTCTTCAACGATGTTTGAAGAACATTTTCTAATGGTAGGAGCCTGGAAAGGAAATATTAATAATATCCCTGGTTTTGATGAAGGAAAAATGAGCCAGTATGCCAATGATGAGATTGCGCGATACGCCGGGGCCTCTTACGAAGGATTAGTGTCTTCTGAAGATGAAAGTCTGAATGCGAATAAGTTTTCGCTTCATCAGAATTACCCTAATCCATTCAACCCTGCAACCACCATTACCTATGAACTATCGGAACAGGGAAATGTAGAATTAAAAGTGTTTGATTTATTGGGAAGAGAAGTGGCAATATTGATTAATAATCAAGTGCAATCCGTGGGTATATACTCCGTAAATTTTGATGCTTCTGCTTTATCAAGTGGGATTTATACCTACCAGTTAAAAGCGAATGACGTTATTCTGAAAAAGAAAATGACTCTTATTAAATAAAGAATCTGCAAATCATAGTTTTTTCACCATTAAACTAACATACTTTTTCCCTTCCTCTGAATACTGCCGTTCTACTTCCTCAAAACCAAGCATTTGATGGAATTGGATGGATTTTGGGTTCGGAGGTTTGATATTTACTTCGCAGGTTATGCAGGCTTCCTGTGATTCTTTAAACAAATACTTATAAAGTTGTGAACCCAACCCTTTTCCTCTGAATGCCTCTCCTATTACAATCCGGTCTACATAGTCAAAGCTGGAATAGTGTTCTGAAAAATATTGGTAATTTTCACTAACGTAACTTTGTCCGGGACCTAATACAATCAGAAAGCCTGCGAGCTGCCCTTCTTCTTCAGCTACCAAAAAGAAAGAACTAATCGTGATAAACTCCTGAAATTCGGATATAGGAATGCTATTGACGTGAGGTAATGCTGATTCATTAAGTTCTCTGATTTTTTCTAAATCAATATGACTGACCGAACGAACGTTCATGTGTGTTTTTACTAGGAATGTAATAAAATTTACTCCTCTCATCATTCCCTTCAGAAAGCTATATTCCAATACTCACAATCATCGAAACTATTTTTTTGGAATAATGGCAGATACCATTGAATCGAAGCTGGTAACCGTTGCTGATATTGAACAGGCTGCGCTTACCCTTAAAAATATTGCTACACATACCCCTCTTATCAAAAATCTTCAGCTTTCAGAAGAATATGAAGCAGACATCTGGCTGAAGAGGGAAGATCTTCAGGTTGTGCGGTCGTATAAAATCCGGGGAGCATATAATAAGATTGATCATACTCCGGATGAAGAACTCAAAAATGGAGTAGTATGTGCCAGCGCCGGAAATCATGCACAGGGTGTAGCGCTGGCTTGTTTTAAGAAAGGAATTCATGGCACTATTTTTATGCCGGTTACGACACCTGAACAAAAGGTTAAGCAGGTAAAGATGTTTGGAAAAGAGTTCATCACCGTAGTGCTGGAAGGCGATACTTTTGATGACTCCTTTGCCAAGGCCAAAGCTTTTTGTGATGAAAAACAATCGGCTTTCATCCCTCCTTTCAATGATCCGAAAATTATAGCAGGACAAGGAACTGTAGGAAAAGAGATAATAGATGATGCAAACTTTGATATCGATTATCTGCTTCTACCTGTAGGCGGAGGTGGACTTTCAGCAGGGGTTGGTTCCTATTTCAATGAAAAATCTCCAACCACAAAACTGATTGGTATTGAACCGGAAGGTGCTCCGGCTATGAAGAAATCCATCGAAAAAGGAGAACTTGTTACTCTGGATCAGATTGATAAATTCGTGGATGGAGCCGCCGTTAAAAAAGTGGGATCTATTACTTTTGAGATTTGCCGGGAAGTGCTGGACCGGGTCATTACTGTACCTGAAGGCAAAATCTGTGGAGATATCCTGAAAATGTATAACGAACAGGCCATTGTAGTAGAACCCGCCGGAGTTATGTCTATCACCGCGCTGGATTCGGTACGGGAAGACATCAAAGGAAAAACCGTGGTTTGTATTGTAAGCGGTAGTAATAACGATATTACACGTACAGCGGAAATTAAAGAACGACACATGATGCACGAAGGACTAAAGCATTACTTTATTGTAGACTTTCCTCAACGTGCGGGTGCACTGATGGAATTTCTGAGTGAAGTACTCGGACCTACCGATGACATCTCCTATTTCGAGTATTCGAAGAAAACCAATAGAGAATTAGGGCCAGCTCTCATCGGACTGGAAATTAAACGGAAAGAAGATTTACTACCTCTGATCCATCGCATGAAAGCAAAAAACCTGAGTTTTGAATATGTAAACGATCAACCCAGGTTGTTTCGGTTTTTGACTTAAAGCTTTGAATAATGAGAAAACACAAAAAAAAGAGGTGGAAATTATTTTTGCTAATACTGGCATTAGTAGTGACTCTTTCTGTTTCTTTTGATCAAATCAACCTCCAACTTTACAATACGCCATTTTTTTTTGAACAAATAGCTCATCAGAACAGTAAACTATTAGGTGTTTGGAAGGCTGACTTTGGTTATTTCCATGATTGTAGCGGATGTGAGACAAAAAATACCATGCTTTTATCAATTAATAGTGACTCCTCTGCTACTATAATCTATAAAATTCATAACCTAAAATACCTCACATATATTCCTATCATTGATAAATTCTATGCTGTTCCAGAAAAAGAATTTGCTAACTACTCCTACAACTACACACTAAGAAATGATTGTTTAATAGAATTTTCTGATACCGCAAATTATGTTTATGATTTTTTTGCAGTATTTGAATATTGTGCTAAATATACTTCACAAATCGAAAATCCTGTATATGCTTACAAAGTTGAATGGAATAAAGATTATTTGATTCTAACAGATTAGAAGATGAAGGGTGTTCGTACGATATTCAGAACTCATAGCCAGTACTGACACCCCTCCCGCCTTCGGCGTACTCCCCTCAAGGGGAGACTTCTTAGCACGCTTTAATAAAAAGAAGAAATCTCAAAGGTCAGCTTTGTTTCCAAATGGTAAATTTCTCACTCCGTTCAAAATGACAAATCAAAATTTTGGATGACGTCGTGACGAGAATAAAGTATCTTCTTTATCAAAAGTATCACACATCCCAATTTCCTCTTTCTTGAGGGAACTTTTAACAGCTTATGAACTGCCAAAAACACCTCTTCTCTATCGATCCTGAAGTTACTTATCTGAATTGTGCATATATGTCTCCATTGATGGATTCTGTTGTGGAAGCCGGGATTAAGGGTATCAAAAGAAAGCAACACCCCTGGGGAGTTAAAGGCGAGGATTTCTTTGATGAATCGAACGAACTAAGAAACGAGTTCGCAAAACTAATTAACACTCCGGAACCTAATCGCTGTGTAATAATTCCTTCGGTTTCTTATGGATTGGCGAATGTGGCAAATAATCTGAAATTAAGTGAAGATGATGAGATTCTGGTAGTCAGTGAGCAATTCCCGAGCAATGTCTATCCCTGGAGAAAAATTGCAGAGGAGAGCAGAGCACGGATCATAACCATTACCCCACCTCAAACTACAGAAAACAGGACTAAACTCTGGAACGATTACATTTTGAATGCCATCACTCCGAAAACAAAACTGGTTGCCTGTGCACATATTCACTGGGCGGATGGCGCATTATTTGATCTGGTATCCATCCGGGAAAAGACCAAGGAAGTCGGAGCGTTATTAGTGGTTGATGGAACTCAATCATTAGGAGCCCTCCCTTTTGATGTTCATAGAATAAAACCGGATGCGTTAATAGCTGCGGGATATAAATCGTTGATGGGTCCTTATAGTATTGGGATGGCCTATTATAGTGAAGCCTTTGATTCAGGTACTCCTATCGAAGAAAACTGGATTAATCGATATAAAAGTGAAGACTTTGCTAATCTGGTGAATTATAGTGATGACTATCAGCCCCAGGCTCTGAGATATGAGGTTGGAGAACACAGTAATTTTATTCTGGTACCCATGATGCTCGAAGCTCTTAAAATCCTGAACTCGTGGGGAACTGAAAGCGTAAAAACCTATTGTGACGACTTAGTGCGGGAACCTATTACCAAACTCAGAAAAGCAGGCTTTGTCATAGAAAAAGAAGGGGCGAGAGCCTCAAACCTATTTGGTATCAGATTGGGAGCTCATCACAACATGAATGAAATCAAACAAAAGCTAGTCTCGTTCAACATCTTTGTATCCTATCGAGGCGATGCCATTCGGGTTTCTCCGAATGTATATAATGATTCAAAAGATTTAGCTACTTTAGTTCAGGCTTTAACTGAATAAAAGTTATGAACACATCGAGAAAAGATTTCCTTAAGACCATATCAGCAGGCACATCGATTTCCGCACTTTCCCTGCTAACTCCTATTGATTCATTATTTCGGAAAGATTTAAAAGAAACGTTCTCTTCAAGAAAATTACCTGCAAAAAAAGACTATAGTCTTGACTCAAATATTAAGTATCTGAATCATGGTTCTACAGGTACAATTCCAAAAATAGTTCTGGAAGCTCATCAGGATTATCTCAAATTATGTGAGACTAATCCCTGGTTCTATATGTGGAGTGGAGAATGGAATGATCCCATTGAGAAAGTAAGAGCTAAAGCAGCTCAATATATCAATGCTGAAATTGATGAGGTTTCGTTTCCACACAACACTACTGAAGTCTTTAATGTATTAGCCCTTGGACTTGAGCTTAACAAGGAGGATGAAGTCCTTTTCTGTAATTTTAGCCATGCCGGAGCTTCGATTCCGTTTCTTATGCATTCCAAAAATTTAGGCTACTCTGTTAAGACCTTTGATATTCCCCACGATGATTTGTCGTCTATCACCAAGCAGGATATTCTAGCTCTGTATGAGGAAAATATTACTTCGAAAACCAGATTGATCGTAATTCCACATTTGGATAATACGTTTGGGATTCGACAACCTGTGAAAGAGATTACATCTCTTGCTCGCTCTAAAGGAGTTGAATTTGTCGCCTTAGATACTGCTCAAACAATGGGAATGATTCCAATTGATGTCAAAGATCTTGATGTGGATGTAATTGGTACCAGTGCTCATAAATGGATTCAGGCACCTAAGAGTATCAGTATTGCATACTTCAGTAAAAGAATTCAGGATCAAATTAATCCTATGTTCGTAACCTGGGGACAAGCTCGCTGGAAAGACTCTGCTCGCAAGTTTGAAGATTATGGAACCCGGAATCTTGCTCAGGTATTAACATTAGGTCACGCGCTCGATTTTCAAATGAGTATCGACCAAAGGGCAAGTAAAGAAAAGCTACAGTTGCTTTGGAGACTTTCAAAAGAACTTGCCATGAAAAACCCTAATACTGTTTGGAGGTCGCCTGCCAACTGGGAGCTTTCTGGTTCTTTGTTTGTTATTGAGCTTAAGAATCGAATACCCTCTGAGTTTGCTAAAGCAGCATTCGAAAATAACGGATATGTATTCCGCCCTTTTGATGCTTATTCAACAATTCGGGTTTCACCAAATATTACTACTACCGAAGAAGAAATAGAAGGTCTGTTTCGCTTGGTTTAAGAAAGAAGGTTTCCTTTGAGGTAGTAGTGATGAGAGTAAAAACCTGCTACAGGATTAGGTTAAATGTTAAACTTTTGTGATTCTTTGAATAGATTTAATAATTACAATATGTCAGTATTTTAGTAATACTTATTTTACTCAATACCCCGAAACAAAAAAGCCACCTTTGAACGAGGTGGCTTATTCTTTGAATAAACTCCCAGATAAAAAATAGGGTTAACCTTCGTCAATATATATAATTGGAATTCTTAGTAGTGTACTTTCCCACTCTATTATTAGAGTGTCTTCTTCAGAACTAATTGTAAAACTCTCTACAAAATTGGAGTTTGTTTCCGGAACAACTTCAAAGCTTCCAATCTCTTGATCCCTTACAGATTCACTAATCCAATTCCCCCAGTGAAAAGTTGATTCGGATATAAATATCTCCCAACTCTCCTCACCAGGTATGGCATACATAGAGTACCTTCCTTTTGGAACAACAACCTCCCCAATCACTAAATCTGATGAAGTGTAAATACGGGTAGGCTCATTAGCTCCAAATCTCCATAACCTATTATATGGAACCAAATCTCCGAATATTTTCCGCCCTTTTACAGAAGGACTTCCATAACAAATCAGGATAGTCTGATCCTCACTTTGAATTTCATAGGATTTTAACGGGCTTGAACGCTCTGTATAGGTTGAAGGGCTTGTATAATCTTTAAGGCAAGAACCTATCGTAACATCAACCGGTACATAATGATACCCCGTAGCAACAAAGAATATGAGAATAGCTAAAGGTAGTATTCCGAAAAGACTAATCTTTAAACCTTTCCTGAGTTTTGGAGACATAATGCGAGTTTGTTAAAATTCTTTGGACGGTTCAGTATCAATTAAGTTTCTAAAAAAAGCCACCTCACAACGTAAGGTGGCTTTCAAATTGGTTAAGAATATGCTTAACTGAATACAGCTTTCACATAATCTTTTCGCATTTCCGCTATGGCTGAAATTGAAATACCAACCGGACATACAGCTTCACATTCTGCGAAGTTGGAACAGTCGCCGAAACCCTCTTCTTTCATTTGATCTACCATGGCAACAACGCGTTTGCTTCGTTCTAATTCACCCTGAGGAAGTTTTCCTAAATGCGCAATTTTTGCCCCGGTAAATAAAGAAGCTGAAGCATTAGGACATGCAGCAACACACGCACCACAACCTATACAAGTAGCATAATCAAATGCCAAATCAGAGTGTTCTTTTTCAATAGGAATTGAGTTAGCTTCCTGCGCAGAACCTGTTTTAACTGAAACATATCCACCAGCTTCAATGATTCGGTCAAATGCAGAACGGTCAACCACTAAATCTTTTATGATTGGAAACGCCCCAGCCTTAGGTGGTTCTATAGTGATATGATCTCCGTCCTTATAGTTTCTCATATGCAGCTGGCAACAAGCTACTTTTTCTTTAGGCCCATGGGCCTGACCATTTATCACCAGGTTACAGGAACCACAAATTCCTTCCCTGCAATCGTAGTCGAATTCTACAGGGTCTTTTCCTTCCAGCTGAAGTTCTTCATTCAGAACATCCAACATCTCAAGAAAGGACATATGCTCGTTTACTGTATTTAACGTCTTCTCTTCAAAGTATCCCTGGGCATCAGGTCCTGCCTGCTTCCAGTACTTCAAATGAATGGTCATATCTTTACTCATAATAAAACTCTTTGTTTATTCGCCACTAAAACACGGAAACACAAAAGTTAAATAATTAGTGCTTTTGTGATTTCGTGGCCTTTAATTATTTATATGATCTTTGTTTTAGTTCAACGAATTCAAATTCTAAATTTTCTTTGTGAAGTTGCTCTTTCAGCTCTCCATTCACTCCCTGGTACTCCCAGGCAGCTACATAAGAGAAGTCTTCATCATTTCGGATCGCTTCCCCTTCTTCCGATTGGTACTCTTCACGAAGATGACATCCGCATGATTCTTGCCTATCCAGAGCATCTTTAGCCATCAGTTCTGCCAACTCGAAGAAATCAGCTACACGACCAGCAAACTCCAGATATTTGTTATAATTATTCTTTTCGCCCGGCACATACACATTCGACCAGAATTCTTCCCGAAGCTCCTGAATCTCTTTGATCGCTTTCTTCAGATCTTCGGCATTTCTTGCTATGCCGATGTTATCCCAAACTATTTTACCGAGTGTCCTATGGAAATCTACAATCGTTCTTTTTCCTTTGATACTGAGTAGTTTATCAATTTGCGCCTGTGCTTCAGCGGCTGCTTTTTCGAATTCTTTGTGGTCGGTTCCGTACCGTTTACCTATTTCTTCATCCGCAAGATAATTACCGATGGTTGCAGGTAATACAAAGTATCCGTCTGAAAGACCCTGCATGAGTGCACTTGCTCCCAACCGGTTCGCACCGTGATCAGAGAAGTTCGCTTCTCCGGTAGCAAATAACCCTGGAACATTGGTCATCAAATTGTAATCCACCCAAAGTCCACCCATCGTATAATGTACGGCTGGATAAATTTTCATTGGCTGTTCGTAAGGATTTTCCCCGGCGATATTGTGATACATATCGAAGAGATTTCCATATTTGGCTGAGATGGTTTCAAGTCCATAGCGTTTGATTGCATCACGGAAATCGAGATATACTGCAAGCCCAGTGTCGCCTACTCCTAATCCATCATCGCAAACCAATTTTGCGTTTCTTGACGCCACATCACGCGGAACCAGATTTCCAAAACTAGGATATCGTTCTTCCAGATAGTAATAGCGTTCCTCATCCGGAATATCATTTGGATGACGATCGTCCCCTTTCTTTTTAGGAACCCAAACACGCCCATCATTTCTTAAACTCTCACTCATTAAAGTAAGCTTAGACTGATAATCCCCTGAAACAGGAATGCACGTTGGGTGAACCTGCACATAACATGGATTGGCAAAAAACGCTCCTTTTTTATGAGCTCTCCATGCTGCAGTTACATTTGAGTTTTTTGCATTTGTGGAAAGATAAAATACGTTTCCATATCCACCTGTAGCTAAGACTACAGCATCTGCTTCATGTCTCACTATTTCGCCTGAAACTAAATCACGGGTGATAATACCCCTGGCTTTGCCATCAATAATTACTACTTCTAACATTTCATGGCGAGGAAAATATTCTACTCCACCCTCCTGAACCTGACGCATCATGGCCTGATAAGCACCAAGCAATAATTGCTGTCCTGTCTGACCTCGAGCGTAAAACGTCCGGGATACCTGAGCTCCACCAAAAGATCTGTTGTCAAGCAAACCTGAATATTCTCTTGCAAAAGGAACACCTTGGGCAACGGCCTGATCAATAATATTATTTGCAACCTCAGCTAGTCGGTAAACATTTGCTTCACGGGATCGGTAGTCTCCACCTTTGATGGTATCATAGAACAACCGCCATACGCTATCGCCATCATTAGGATAATTTTTAGCTGCATTAATTCCACCCTGGGCAGCAATTGAATGTGCCCGTCGCGCAGAATCCTGAATACAGAAGCTCTTCACTTTGTATCCCATTTCAGCGAGACTCGCTGCAGCGGCTCCTCCAGCTAGACCTGTTCCAACTATAATTATTTCGTACTTGCGCCGATTATTAGGAGCAACAAGCTTCATGTTCTTTTTATGAAGGCTCCACTTTTGTTCCAGTGGTCCATCAGGTATTTGTCCGTCTAATTTCATTTCCTAAACTCCCTTAATAACTAATTAGTGATCCTTCACCACCGGTGAAGTAGATGTACAGTGGAATAAAAATAAATCCAAGCATTAGGATAATGCTAAATGCATAAGCAGTAACCTGTATTTTTTTGGAAGTTTCTCCATGTTTCATTCCTAATGAAGTAAACGCACTCCAAAATCCATGTGCTAAATGTAAAACAGCCAAAAGAAGGACAAATACATAACCTATAACAACCCAGGTTTTCTGAAATTCCTCTAGCACTAATCTTCTTAAATCACGTGCTTGTTCCCCATCAATCATCGTTGTGTAGTCCGCTCCAAATTTGAAGTGAATGATGTGTAGAACTAAAAAGATGAATATGATTGACCCTGAAATAATCATACTTCTTGAAGCAAGATTTTGATGACTGGGACCACCTTTGGACTTGTATGTATTGTATCCCTCAGGTCTCGCTTTTCTTCTCCCAAGCCAAATAGATACACCAAGTACCGTATGATATAAAAAGAAAAATGCTAATCCTGCTTCAATCACATAGAGAAGAGGACCAAGATCCATCAAAGTTTTCGTATAAATATTAAAGGCATCTGCTGTTCCAAAAATCGAGAGGTTACCAGCAAGGTGGCCGATCAGAAAGAACATCAATCCGATCCCGGTTATACCAGTCATAATCTTCCGGCCTACCTGGGAGCTTAGTGCTTGTTTAATTGAAGGCATTAATTTAGTTAGTTTGATTCGTTGTGCTTAACACGTCTGAATTCTGCTTAGTTTCAATTTTTTTTGAAACCTTATATTTGCTCAAATTCGGTATAGAAAATCGGTTTTTCAGTTACGAATGGCAAGGTAGAAAAGCTCTAAATAAGACTGGTACCTTTTCATTTTTTTAAGCGATCTTCTTTTCATGAAAACCATAACAAGAAACACTGAAGGAACGCTAAGAGAACTTGGCTCTAAATTTCTTGGATTTCTTTTTTGTTGTGAGAATGAAGCTGAACTCAGGGAACAATTGGATCAGATTAAAAAAGAATATCCGGATGCATCACACCATTGTTATGGCTATCGGGTAGACCCAAATATGCTAATCGAATTCAGTAGTGATGATGGAGAGCCTTCCGGAACAGCCGGACTTCCTATACTAAACCAGCTAAAATCTGCAGAATTAATTAATACAGGTGCCGTAGTTGTACGATATTTCGGCGGCACAAAACTGGGTAAAGCGGGGTTGATTCAAGCGTATGGTGGAACAGCTGAATTATGTATTTCTGAAGCTTCTTTCAAACAAATCATTCAAGTCCAATTGATGGAAATCAAATATCCGTATTCACAAGAGAATTTAATCCAAAAGCTTGAACTTACTTTTGATCTCACCGTGCAGCATTCGGAATATTTGGAGGAAATAACTAAAGTATATGCCTGCCCAATTGACAAATCCCAAAAGTGTGCCATCGAATTGGCTTCTTTTGAACACTTGTCCATTCAATCTAAGATGTTACACAAAAGTTATATTTCTGTGTAGCTATTTATCATTATACTCAGTCAAAACTATTTACAATCTCTTTCGCTCATTTTTGCGTAGTTATTAGCAGATTATTCTTTAGGCATTTAATACTATTACAAATGAAAAATGATATTCATGATCGGGTGGGTTCTTATAATATTTATTTTAGATACCCGGAGAAAATAACTCCCTTAGCAAATATTGGAATTAACTTTGAGGAGGCCACCTCATGCTGCTAAGAGAACAAAAAATTCAAAAGAACTTTCATAAGGATGGCAAGTTTGTTGATGAACAAACCACTGCCAAAGGTGAAGACCGGGCGTATGTAGATTTAGTTAAGCTGGAAACGCTTTGGATTAATACCGGGACACGTTGCAACCTGGCTTGTGAGAATTGCTATATCGAATCCTCCCCTACCAACGATGAGCTTTCATTTATCACTTTTGATGAGGTTAAAAATTATCTGGATGAAATTGAAAAACTAAATCTGGGAACGACCAACATTTCTTTTACCGGAGGAGAACCTTTTCTGAATAAGGAAATAATCCCTACCCTCACTCTATGTCTTGATCGTGGATTTAACGTATTAGTGCTAACTAATGCCTATCGAGCTATTGATAAACATTTTCGTGTTTTGGATGAGTTGAACCGAATACATCCTGGAAAACTAAGACTACGAATTTCTTTAGATCACTATACCCAGGATACGCACGAAAAAGAACGGGGGCCTAAAACCTTTGAGCGGACTCTTAATACGATGAAAACGCTCTTCGATTTGGACTTCAATCTTAGTATTGCAGGACGATCTTTGATTGATGAATCACCAAATGAAGCTCTCGAAGGATATCAGCATTTGATAAATAATTACCAACTCGAACTCAACCTTTCAAATGGAGATAACATTGTAATCTTTCCGGAAATGTCTCCCGAAAAAAATGTTCCTGAAATAACGACAGCATGCTGGGACATCCTGAATGTCCATCCACACCAACAAATGTGTGCACACGAGCGCATGATTGTAAAGCGTAAAGGAGACAAACACCCCGTTGTGTTACCTTGCACCTTAATTGCCTATGATGAGAATTTTATCCTGGGGCAAACACTCGAAGAATCATTCCAAAGAGTGTACCTGAATCACCCGTACTGTGCTCAGTTTTGTGTATTGGGCGGGGGAAGTTGTTCGGCTTGAAAATTGCCGCAGCGCGTAAATAAAGAGTTCTTGAATTGATAAACTGAAGAAATTAAAACTTAGATTTGGATTCCTTTCACTCCCAAATTACTTCGGGAAATACTACCGGATTGAAAATCTCAGTATTCAAAGTGTCTTGAATTACAATTTGGGTATACTCTTCGTAAAGTCCCATAAACCCATTTGCTTTAAAAATTACTTCAGGAGCAATCCAGCCCTGTCCAAGTCGCTCATATTTATTAAACTGAACTTCCTGAATAGTATTTTGTCTACCCAAGGTAAAGTTTCGAACGAAATATAATCGTTCTTTATCAACCCAGAACTGAGGGCTTGTAGTATCAGCTTCACTTACTCCAATTACATAAACCGGTCTCCCTTGCCATTCGTCTTCATACATTTCATCCAGATTAAACCCTTGGTTGGTAAGCTGTGTTGCTGTGATATCCGGGGATTGGTGATAGACATCAAAACCTAACACAAGTAACTCGTGCACCCTCTCAGCTTCCTGGATAAGCTGTCCGTTCGCATACCCATATTGAATTCCATTATTAAAAAGAATTCCATTGTTACTGTCTTTGGAATCGAATCGAATGGCAAGTTTGCCGGGCATACTTAATGCTTCATACCAATCTTGTGTTCTCGCGATAGTTCCATCCTGTGCATAGAATGTAGTCTTTTGCGTGAAAGTGAGATGCTTGTACCATTTCTCAGCATATTCTTCGTGCATAGCTTTAAGCACATCATATCCGTTTTCAACCTGCCTTGCATCAACTGATGAAGCTGCCAGTACAAATGAAATAAAAGAAAAGTAGAATAGTCGTTTCATCGAATCATTTTTTATGAACGATAGTAACGGGATATTTTTTTCTTTGCACAAAAAGGATGTAAATAATTCGTTCAGAAACTGAACAGGAATCAAAAGAATATGTCGTTTCAAACACCTATTTTTGAAAAAAATATTTATGAAGATATACACGAAAAAAGGCGATAAAGGAAGTACTTCACTTTACGGAGGGCAAACCGTTTCCAAGAGTTCGAAGAGAATCGCAGCTTATGGCACTGTTGACGAACTTAACTCCGTTCTTGGGATGATTCTAACCGAAGATCATTCCAACAAAACAAATAACTTGTTATCTGTTGTTCAAGAGCATCTTTTCGTACTTGGTGCTGATCTGGCAACCCCTTTATCTAAAGAAACCCGCATCAATAGAATATCTGAAGAGGATATTTCTTTTTTGGAAAACAGCATCGACGAAATGGAAAACGAACTCCCTCCTCTCAGGAGCTTTATTTTACCGGGAGGAACTAAAGCCGGAGCGATCATCCATTTTTCCAGAACGGTTTGCCGAAGAGCTGAACGGCTAGCCGTGGAATGCGCTGCTGAAGAGGATATTTCACCTGAGTCGATTAAATATTTAAACCGTTTATCAGATTTCCTATTTGTATCAGGTCGTTACGAAAATCATATTTCTGGTACAGCAGAAACTCCCTGGATTCCAAAAAAATAGTATGGCGAAAAAGACTGAAAAGAAGGCCCACAAAAAAACACTCTCAACAAAGAAAAAGGCTGCGTTTTACGCGATAACTCTTTCAATACCTGTTCTGTTTTTCGTCATTATCGAGATTGTACTCATAAGTACAGATTACATGGGGAATACTGATCTATTTGTAGACCCTAATATTCCCACCGATGAGTATCTAATCCCCAATCCTAATTTTGCAGCCAGATATTTTTTCTACACAAATACTATCCCCAATCCTTCAATAGATGTGTTTCTTAAAAAAAAACCCGAAAATGGGTATAGGGTATTTGCAATGGGTGGTTCCAGTGCGGCTGGTTATCCCTATGGATTTAATGGAACCTATTCCCGAGTAGTAGAGGATGTGCTTCAGGATGCAATGCCTGACCGGAATGTAGAAGTTGTAAATGTGGGTATTTCTGCAATCAGCTCTTATACTTTGTACGATCAGGTGGACGAAATTATTGAACAGGAGCCTGATGCTGTAATGATCTATGCGGGGCATAATGAGTTCTATGGAGCTCTTGGCGTTGGTTCAAATGAAAATCTTGGTGCCTTTCCAGGTTTTGTGCGTTTTTATCTGAGATTGCAACGTTTTAAAACGTTTATGCTGCTCAGAACCATCATCGTTGATTCTGGGAAGTGGTTTGCAGAAACATTCTCTGGTAAAGAAATTGATCCTTCGGCAACTTTGATGGAAAGAATTGTGGACTCCAGATCTATCGAACTTGGAGGGCCACAATATGAGCTGGCTATGATTCAGTTTGAGAGTAATTTGAACGCAATCGTATCTAAATTCGGTGATAAAAATATTCCAGTTTTCATAGGGAGTATAGGTAGCAACCTGAAGGATCATGAACCCTTTGTTAATATTACTGAAGGAGAACATCCCCCGGCACAGGATATTTTTAATGAAGCCAAAGAAGCATATAACGCCCGGGATTATGAAACTGCACTTGAGAAGTTTACTTATGCGAAAGATTTAGACGGACTCAAATTTCGGGCCCCTTCCGAAATAAATGAAATCATTGAAGCCACTACATTAGCACACGAACATGTAAATTATGTTCCTTCCCATGAGGAGTTAATACGTTACACACGTGAAGGAATTATTGGCTTTGATTTAATGCTCGAACACCTCCACCCCAATCAACAGGGTTATTTTCTGATCGGAAAGGCTTTTTCATCTGCACTTCTTGAAGAACTCAACCTAAATCCCGCTCAAAATCTAACTGAATACAAAAACCGGATGTATTTTTCAGAGTTCGATCACCGGGTAGCCTGGCATAGGGTGGAGACTTTAAAACAAAGTTTTCCTTTCGTTCTTGGTGAAAAACCTGAGCCTTATTTCAGAACCTATTCTACCATTAACAAAGCCGATAGTCTTGCTTTCAGAACAGTTCAGTCTAATGTTCCATGGGATAAAGCAAAAGTAGAGCTTGCAAATTATTACCAAAAAACCGGAGAATTGGATAAAGCCATTCGTGAGTATAAAGGGTTGATTCGCAACCAGCCCTGGAATGATTCCCCTTATGTATTTGCAGCCAGAATTTATATGTCGAGAAATCAATTCCGGGAAGCAGAAGAACTCCTTCTCCCAGCAAATCAAATTAGTCCTGAAGACCCTTATATTAACAAAATGTTAGGATCAATACAGATAATAAAAAGAGATCCGCTTCAAGGAATAAAATACTTAGAGGCTTCAAGGAGAATTCTTCCTGATGATCCTCAGATGCTTTATAACCTTTCCGGAGCATACTATAATAGCGGGCAGCTAGAGAAGGCTATTGAAATCGCAGACATCGGTTTGAAGGTAAATCCTAACTTTCCGGGTTTACGTGCATGGAGACAACAACTTGAAACGATAAGAAACTAACAACGAGGCAATACATGGCATTAATGATATCTGTATCGGGAATACGAGGAATATTCGGAACCGATCTAACTCCAGAAAATCTGGCTCGGTTTACTGCCGCTTATGGGACTTGGGTTGAAGGCGGCACAGTAGTACTTGGCAGGGATTCGAGGGTAACCGGAAAAATTTGTGAAGATATCGTTGCATCTACATTAATGAGTGTTGGTTGTGATGTTGTAAAAGTAGGAATCGTGCCTACCCCAACTGTGGCTATGGGTGTACTTAAATATAAAGCAGCAGGAGGTATTATCATTTCTGCGAGCCATAATCCTGCGCAATGGAACGCCTTAAAATTACTCAATTCAACCAGTGAGTTTATGGATGCCGTTCAAGGATCTGAAATGATTGCAGTTTCTGAAAATGGGAAGTTTAATTACAAATCCTACGATAGTATTGGTGTTTCCTGTGATGATGATACGTTGCTCGATTATCATATAGAAGAGATTTTAAAACTGGACTACATCAACCCAAGGCTCATCTCTGAAGCTAATCTATCCGTTGCGGTTGATGCTGTTAATGGAGCTGGATCACTTGCAGTTCCAAATCTACTTGAGAAACTTGGGGTCAAAACTATCCATAAAATTCATTGCACTCCAAATGGTTTGTTTCCTCATAATCCCGAGCCGCTACCCGAACACCTCACTGAGATTTGTGAGTTAGTAAAGGAAACAGGGGCCGATATTGGAGTTGTTACAGACCCGGACGCCGACCGACTCGCTTTAGTAGATGATACAGGAACATTATTTGGTGAAGAATACACGCAAGCCGCCGTGTTTGATTTTATTCTTAGCAAAAAACCTGGTGCTACTGCTACCAATCTCTCCTCTTCCAGAATTGCTGATGAAGTAAGTGAAAAATATGGACAGAAATGTCACCGTTCGGCAGTTGGTGAAATCAATGTGGTGAAGAAAATGCAGGAAGTTAACGCTATAGTTGGCGGAGAAGGAAGTGGCGGAATCATTGTCCCGGATTTACATTATGGTCGTGATGCTCTGGTTGGAATTGCTTGTGTGATTCAACATTTGGCTGAGAAAAAGATTTCCTCCTCAGTATTAAGAGCCGAATTCACCGATTACTATATGAGCAAAAGTAAAATCCAGCTTGACGAATTAGGCAAAGATGCCGATGAAGTTCTTGAAATGGTAAAAACCCATTATGCATCTCTTAATCCAAATACCATAGATGGTGTTAAAGTAGATTTTAATGAAGGATGGGTTCATCTTAGAAAGTCGAATACAGAACCGATTGTGAGAATTTATTCGGAGGGAAAATCTCCCGAAGCCGCAGATAGTTTTGCCAATAAAATAAAGGCGTTGCTTAACTAAACAGCTTGCTCAACAGCTATTAATTCTTCGCTCAATTCTTTACCTCTGAGTGGAATAGCACCCATAGTTTTAATAGCGAATCCGTTGTGTACCGTTAATTTATCAAGCAATTTTTTTGAACTGAGCAAGTTCACCCCAAATTCATTGCACATTCCCTGAATTCTGGCTGTAGTATTAAGTACATCTCCTGAATAGGTAATATCCCTTTTTATAATCCCGATTTCACCAGCCACAACATTACCATAATGAATACCAGCTTTAAACTCAGGCATTAACCCATAATCCTGTTCATATTTTCCCCTAAGAGAATACAACTGCCTTCGGATATCAAAATAGCACTCTATACAATTACTTTTTTCCACACCATCTAAAAACTTCCATGATATCACAACTTCATCTCCCACATATTGATAAATTTCTCCTTTATGATTCAAAATTGGGTCAGTGATATCCGAAAAAATATCTTTCAATAGCTTATGATAATCCAGGTTACCAAGCTGTTCTGCAATCGAGGTAGATGACTTCAAATCAAGAAACATAAAAATACGTTCTTCTGTTTGAGGAAAAGTGTATTTACCTCGAACTATACTCCAGAGTAATCCCTGTCCGAATTTGTCGTTTACAAGAAGAGTGAATTGAGTAAGTGCGACGATAAAAGCCCAGAACAGAATATTTTTTAGGTGCTGAGTGGTTAATACAAGCTCTTTCATTCTTTCGATTGTTATTGGATCTGAAAAGTTAAAACCGTTTTCAATTCCTGCTTGCAATGTAGACATCAAAAAAGTGATGATAGTCACTATTGTAACAAAAGCCAGACTTACCGCAATAATACTTTTCAGGTAAGGAGTTGATCTGAATTTCCGGTTGAAATAGTATACCAAAAAAACTCCCCCCATCGCCCCGCCAATCAGTCCTGCAAACATATTAAAAGCAAGGTTGCTTAAGAAAGAATAATCCTCACTTCCGCCTTCTGAAAGGTGACTGATAAATGCCCAGTGATCATACAGAGATAGAAATCCTCCTATCAAAGTCCATATCCCGATAATCACTATTACTTTTTGGCGATTGATTCTCTGTTGCGCTTTCAAAGCAAAGATTTTTTACTAAAAATTAAGAGCTGTATTTGATATTATAAGTCAGGAGATCAGAAAATAAAAATACCAGAGTATGATGACTTGGAAAGAAATCTTGCATTTCGCAAAAAAGGGGAATCCTGAACCGGATCGACGAGTTGAGAAAACCGAAGAGGAATGGAAGAATCAACTCACAGACGAACAGTATGCCGTAACACGACTTAAAGGAACGGAGCGTCCTTTCTCTTCAGAAATGTGTAGCCGATTTGAACCCGGGGAATATGCTTGTATTTGCTGCGATACTTTGCTTTTTGATTCCAACACTAAGTTTGAAAGCCATACAGGTTGGCCATCATTTACCCAACCTGTAAAAGAAAATGCCGTTGCTTACGAAGGCGATTATACCCACGGCATGGTTCGGGTAGAAATCCTATGCAACACCTGTGATGCTCACCTTGGTCACGTTTTCCCCGATGGCCCCGAACCAAGCGGACTCCGTTATTGCACGAATGCAGTTAGTTTACAGAAGGTGGAAAGCGAAGAGGCTTAAATCACTTTCCGAGTCTCCTCTCCCTGATCCATTCGCAAACGAATGAATCTGTCCCTCTCCAAAGAGGGACATTTTGGACTCAGATTTTTTATGACCGAAAAACTGATTGAATTTTCGACTTTCTCTCCTTGGATAGAGACAGAAATCAAACTTGTTTGATTTCAGAAAGAGACCTTATTGCTGGTCAGAAAAAATGACTATTATTTCACTAAGAAAATCTTGTTTACTACATTAAGTTCAATCAAACCCAATACCCATGCTATCACAAACACTCTCTGAATTATTTGAACGAGATATTCAAAAAATAAAAACCGAAGTTGAAGCTTATTCATCTGAAGAAGCCATCTGGAAAAAAGCCGATGGAATCACCAATTGTGGAGGGAACCTGAGCCTGCATCTCTCGGGTAATCTCCAGCATTTCTTTGGCGCGGTTCTGGGTGGAACCGATTATGTTCGTGACCGGGAATTTGAATTCGGTGGGAAAGTAACACGTCAGGAACTACTGGATGATTTGGATGCAGCTACGATTTCTGTAAAAGATACCTTAGCTGGAATGACAAATGAAGACTTCCAGAAAGATTACCCTATTGAAATTTACGGTGGAACGGTTAAAACCGAATGGTTCTTACTTCACTTATATAGCCACCTCTCCTATCACCTGGGACAGATTAATTATCATAGACGGCTTTTGGATAAATAGAAAGGAACTTTTCAAAATTTTGGAGTTATGAGTATTAAATCTCTTATAATTTCAGACTACATTGAAGAAATCTCTTTCTGTTTTCCTGATCATTTTATTAATCGGTCTTCTTATCCCACAGAAATTTGTAATGCCTGTTTTTGGAGCTTCGAGTGCAGATTATAATCAGGAAACATTTTGGTTTCATCCATGGGGAAGCTCAGGAACCCACAAAGGAGTAGATATTTTTGCTGATGAAGGAACCGAGTTACTCTCTTCAACACATGGATTTGTTTTAGCAAGAGGAACAATCTCAAAAGGAGGTAATTTTGTTCTTATTTTAGGCCCAAAATGGAGGCTTCATTACTATGCACATTTAAATTCGATCTCTGTTCCTTTATTTAAACGGGTTCACCCCAAGTCAATAATTGGAGAAGTAGGTAATACAGGAAATGCTCAGGGGAAAGAGCCACATGTTCACTATTCAATATTCACTTTAGTTCCATATCTCTGGAATATTGATACCTCACCTCAAGGCTGGGAAAAAATGTTTTACCTGAACCCAATTCCCTTTTTAAATAGAACATTTACAAGCTAATGAAGCTATAATCTAAAAGATATGGATTTTGATAAAGTTCAACCGGATCCAAAACCCCTATGAGCAATTCTTTTGAGTCTTCATCTCTAGCTAAATAAAATAAAATACAATCGTATTTCCCATTAAAAGTATTCAACTTTCTTATCTCGGATATTCTCTTTTTGTGTAATAAGAATTTGCAATTGTATAAATCATCGGGCGTAAGAATAGCTTCTTGACCTATTAGTTCTATTTCCTGAATATTGAAATTGATTTTATTGACTTTAAGCAATTCTGGAACTGAAATCTCTGCATTACTTTTTTTATTCTTTCTAAACCAATTCAACATTTTGAATCTATAATTTATAATTCCATTCGCCAAAGCGAATGGTCTACCAAGGTTTCTCTAAATCTTCCTTCGTATAGGTCTTCTCTCTGATTTCGTAGATACTGCCCTTGTTATCTTTCAGGCGCATCGGATCGTTTCCAAACAAACGGAACAGAATGGCAATGGGCGAGATGAAGAAAAAGTAAACAATTCCAAGTACGAATGGATTCATCACCCTGCTCAGAATCAATGCCAGTTTATACCAGCCCCAAACTAACCAATGCCCTGCCGGGGGAATGATCAGACTTATGAGTCCAATACCCAAAGCGATATACGCAAACAACTCATTTTGAAAGATCGCAGCAATGACCAACAACCCTATTACCATAACAAGCTGGGTTTTGGAAGTCTCGGAATCGTTCCTGACAAACGCTATGTCCCGTACGGGCATCATATCAAAACAGGGTATAAATGAATGGCGCGATGGAAGACCCGCCTCCGATTACAATCAAAAATCCAAGTAATAATAAAATCACGATTACCGGGGCAAGCCAGAATTTCTTCCGCTCTTTCATAAAACCCCATAAGTCTTTTAGTAAATCCATTCTTTCTTTCTTTCTTTTTTATTTCACCACTAAAGCTCAAAAACACAGAAGAAATATACATTTTGTGTTTTAGTGGTTCCGTGGCAACGATTTAATCTTTCTCAAAAATAATTTTCTCAGTCCATTCGGGCTGATCTTCTTTTGCAAAAACATACTCACCTATTACCAGATAATCCATCTCGGTATTCATAAAACACCGGTATGCATCTTCAGGAGTACAAACAATCGGTTCTCCACGCACATTGAAACTGGTATTCACAACCATTCCACATCCCGTTTGATCTTTAAAAGCTGAAATCAGCTTCCAGTATTCCGGGTTAGTTTCTTTATGTACGGTCTGAATCCGAGCCGAAAAATCTATGTGAGTAATAGCTGGAAATTCAGAGCGTTTGACGGCTAGTTTCTCCCGTAAAGGCATTGCATTATATCCTTCGGGCAGCTTTTCTCGAAGCTCTTCCTTCACCGGCTGTACCAATAGCATATATGGAGAATCTGATTCCATTTCAAAATAAATCGAAACCTCTTCTGCTAACACAGATGGAGCGAATGGACGGAATGACTCTCGGTATTTGATTTTCAGATTCAACTTCTTTTGCATATCAGTTCTTCTAGGATCAGCTACAATACTTCTTCCTCCCAGTGCGCGAGGACCAAATTCCATTCTTCCCTGAAACCATCCAACAACATTCCCTTCATCCAGAATCTTTGCTACTTTTGGATAAAGTTCTTTTTCATCTAACTGAACATACTTCGGCTTGAATCTACGGAGAGCCCTTTCTACATCTAAAGAGTAAAACTCCGGACCGAGATAAGCACCTTGCATAGAGTCGGGTGATTCCGTTTTTCTGTCTTCCCCGAAATAAATATGTAAAGCCGCCAGAGCAGCCCCAACCGCTCCCCCGGCATCGCCTGCTGCGGGCTGGATGTAGACTTCATCAAAAATCCCTTCGTTCTGAAGCTTCCCATTAGCCACACAATTCAGTGCAACTCCTCCGGCCATACAGATTGCTTTTGCTCCTGTTAATTCTTTGGCATGGGCAGCCATTTTAACCACAATTTCTTCCGTTACTTTCTGGATAGCCAGCGCGAGATCGGCTTCATGCTGCTGTAACTCTCCTTCCCCCTCACGCTTTGGAAATCCAAAGAGAGACTCCCATTTCTTATCGTTCACCATCCGTAGTCCGGTCGCATAACTAAAATATTCCTGGTTCAGCCAGATCGAACCATCATCACGAATATCAACCAACTCTTCTTTTATTTTGGTGATGTACTCTTCCATGAGTTTTGAATCAGGATTACCGTACGGTGCTAGTCCCATTAGTTTATATTCTCCGGAGTTTACCTTAAAGCCAAGGAAATAGGTAAAAGCAGAATACAACAATCCAAGCGAGTGAGGAAATTGAAGCTCTTTTAACATGGTGATGTCCTTGCCTTTACCGTGACAAATAGAAGCCGTTGCCCACTCTCCGACCCCGTCAATCGTAAGGATTGCTGCTTCCTCATATTTGGATGGATAAAAAGCACTCGCGGCATGACTCAGGTGATGTTCCGGAAAAAGTAAATTAACTTCATCTTTCTTGTACTCGCCTACTTTCCTCAGCTCTTCATAAATGAGTCTTTTCAAAAACATCTTCTCTTTCAACCAAACCGGGATCGCAGTTATAAAAGAACGAATACCTCTTGGAGCAAAGGAAAGATAAGTCTCTAGCAATCGCTCAAATTTTAAAAAGGGCTTATCGTAGAAAACGATGGCGTCCAGTTCATCTATAGAAAGCCCGGCGTGGTCCAGACAATAAGTAGACGCATGTACCGGAAAACCTTCATCATGTTTTTTGCGAGTAAATCGTTCTTCCTGAGCTGCTGCTACAATCTTTCCATTTTGTATTAAACAAGCTGCTGAATCGTGATAAAAAGCTGATATTCCGAGTATGTTCATAGATTTTTCCAATGGCGCAAAAGATAGTAAAAAGCTTCATCAAGCCAACGACTTTGTTTTTTTTAGCTTCCTACACTTTTGTACCTTCTGTCCATAAGACTTATTTCATCTTTAGCATAAAAATCATTTATGATCATCTCAATGACGGGTTTTGGGCGAGGTGAGGCCGCTGATAACGGACTCAACGCTACAGTCGAACTCAAATCACTTAATAGCCGGTATCTGGATATTACTACCCGGTTGCCTCAGCGACTTCAAAACAAAGAGCTCGCAATTAAAGAACTTGTTCAAAAGTTTGTCAGCCGGGGAAAGCTGAACATCACCGTGTATGTTTCTGAACAGGATTCGGGAGAACCCTCCATCCAGGTTGATGAAAAGAAAGCCAAAGCCTATGCGAAGTTATTGAATCAGCTCCGGGAAACAACCGGAATTGAAACTCCTTTGAACATCAAGAATATTACCAGTTTTAGTGATGTATTTGTAACCCCGGAAGAGGATGAAGAATCTCTTAAAAGGAAATGGGAGTTAGTTAAAAAAGCACTCGAAAATGGGCTTTCTAATTTGATGGAAATGCGCACCCAGGAAGGAAACCAGCTTAAACATGATCTAATTGATAGAATTAACGCTATTGATGGAACTTTGGATGAAATCCTGGAAATTACGGAAAGCCGCAGCGAAGAAGTACGGAAAAAACTTCACGAACGAATCAAGCAACTCATCGATGACGAAAATATTGATGAAGAACGCCTGGAGATGGAAGTGGTAATCATGGCGGATAAGATGGATATCACCGAAGAAACAGTACGTCTAAGAGCTCACTTAAAATTCTTTATAGAAGCTATTGAGCAACCTGAACCCGCCGGAAGGAGACTAAATTTTCTTACTCAGGAAATCAATCGGGAACTAAACACTATTGGTTCCAAAGCGAATGATTCCGGTATTGCCCATCATGTGGTAAAAGCAAAAGAGATGCTGGAACAAATCCGTGAACAAGTACAAAACGTTGAATAGGAAAATTGAAAATGTAGAATTTAACATTAAAGATTGAAGCTCTTGCTAATCTTTAATGTTGAATCTTAAATTTTGAATCATTGGAAAAAGGTAAACTCATCATACTAGCAGCGCCCAGCGGAAGTGGGAAATCAACTCTGGCAAAAATGTTGTTTGATGACTTCGAAGAGTTGAAGTTCTCGATATCTGCAACAACCCGATCCCCTCGTAAAGATGAAGTAAATGGAGTGCATTATCACTTTTTGAGTAAGGAAGATTTCCAGAAAAGAATTGACGCAGAAGACTTTCTGGAGTGGGAGGAATTCTACAGTGGAACCCGATATGGAACACTGCGATCAGAAGTTGATAAGAAGCTAGAAACAGGCTATTTTATTCTGCTTGACGTCGACGTGAAAGGAGCGGTAAATGTGAAACGGATCTATGGTGATGATAGCCTTAGTTTATTCATTCAACCCCCATCACTTAAGGTGTTAAAACAGCGTTTAGAAGCCCGAGGTACTGAAAATGAATATTCACTGGGTCTCAGACTCGAACGCGCAAGCGAAGAACTTGAATACGCTGATCAATTTGATCAGGTAATTATTAATGATGATTTGGACACTGCATATGCTCAGGTTAAGCACGCAGTATCGAAATTTATGAATCTTATTTAATCAGAAATTATGCCGATTCGTACCCTTGACATTGAAAAGCTTAAAGAAGTAACTGGTAACAAATACGAGTTATTGGTAATTATGGCGAAAAGAGCTCGCCAACTTGCTGCACAAGAGAAACTAGAGCTGGACGAAAAGCTTCAATATTTTGAAGGTTTTGACGACGACGACGAGTTCTCTTTCAACGAAGAGCAAGAGCAAATCTCAAAAGCTTTTGAGAAACTTCCACATGCTGTGCAGCGTTCTGTATCAGAGATGGAAGAAGACACAATTTATTACCGTCGACCAGAAACTGAATAATTTATGCTCTCCGGTAAACGCATCATTCTGGGTGTAACCGGAGGTATTGCAGCCTATAAAGCTGTATTTTTACTCAGAGAATTTCAAAAAGCGGGAGCCGAAGTTAGAGTCACAATGACTCCTTCAGCCACCCGCTTTGTTGGTTTAGAGACCTTTGCTTCCCTTTCCGGTCATGATGTAGCTGTAGATATTTTTCCTGAAGAACAAGAAAGTGCCACAGAATGGACGCGCCATATAAACTGGGGAGAATGGGCTGATTTGTTTATAATAGCTCCATGTACAGGAAATACACTTGCTAAAATAGCGAATGGGATTTCCGATAATATGCTCACTGCAACCGTTCTTGCAGCCCGATCACCACTTTTGATTTGCCCAACAATGGACGGCGAGATGTATGAATCCCCTTCCGTCTCAGAAAACTTAAAGAAAGTACAAAAGTTCGGATATCATATTCTTGAGCCAGAGTCCGGTTTTCTGGCCAGTGGGTTAGAAGGAAAAGGCAGACTGCCGGAAATAGAATCCATCCTCAAAAAAGCCGGTGCGATTATCGGTTCGATTAAAGGGCCGTTAGAAGGGAAAAAAGTGGTTGTTACTGCTGGTCCAACCCGAGAATTTATTGACCCGGTTCGATTCATCTCCAATCCAAGTTCAGGAAAAATGGGTTTTGCAATGGCGAAAGCAGCGCTGAGGCTGGGTGCTGAAGTTACTTTGATTCACGGACCTGTTTCTTTGAAAACACCAGAAGGTGTTGTTTCTAGAAGCATCATCAGCGCAGAAGATCTATATAATGCTGTCCAACAAAAGGCGGATGCCGATGTGATTATTATGGCGGCAGCAGTATCTGACTTCACCCCTACTGAAACCTTCGATCACAAAGTGAAAAAAGGACATGGAGAGAGTTCCATCAACCTGAAAAGTACTACCGATATCCTTTCCTGGTTAGGAGAACGAAAGCCGGATCATCAAACTTTGATTGGTTTTGCGATGGAGACCGAGAATCTTATTGAGAACGCCGGTTCCAAGCTCGAAAGAAAAAAAGCAGACTGGATTATCGCTAATTCTCTATCGAATAAAGACACTGGTTTTGAAGCTGATACTAATCATGTTCATGTACTTGGAAAAGGCTCTGAGAATGAATTTAAGGGCACCAAGCAGGAAGTTGCGGAAAGAGTGTTGAAATTCATATTCGATTCTGAGTAACATCTCTGAATGAAGTCTTCTAAGAAAATCATCTCGGTTCTTTTACTTTTCGCATGTATTCTAAGTGGGATCATCCTTGCTTATACTCCTTCATTCGTTCCAAATAAAATTACTACCGGAGCCGAATTGGATTCCTTGATTCAGCTTTCTCTGGATGAAGCGAACCTCTTTAATGAACATATTCGGGTATATAACATAGAAATGGATTCCAGCTTTTCCCGGAAAGTATACCGGGTGCGGGTACCTTCCACTTTTTCAAAAACCTCTTTTCATTTAGATTTACATGAACGTCTCTACCCAATGGGTTTCACCTCTCCTACCAGGGTTGTATTTCCTGAACGAGATATGAATATTTACGTTGAGCACGAAGGCACTATTTTCAGGACTATTCGAATGATAACTGATAACTCTATTCTAAATGAGGAATAATGTATGGCTGAGGGAAGTGCGCTACTGAAACGGTTCAAACTACAGGAATTTCCGCAACCCGAGGTTCTTCATACTAAATTTCCCATTTTTCTTTGCCATGGCTTTGGAGCAATTGGTTCGCTGGTAAAACCTTCTCCACTTCACGACCCTTGTATGTTGATGAGGGAGCACGGCATTCCTGCTTTTGCACCCAATGTGGTTCCTTATGCATCTATAGAAACCAGAGCCCGAAATTGGGTTCGACTTATCAATCAGGTATGTGATGAGCATGGGTATGAAAAAGTAAATGTAATTGCGCATAGCATGGGCGGATTAGATATGAGACATGCATTATCGCATTTAGAAATTAATCAAAAAGTTGCATCACTCACCACGGTGGCAACTCCTCATCGTGGGACCTATCTCGCTGATCTGATTCTTAAAACTCCTGAAATTATTACCGAGCGGCTCAGTGATGTAGTCGACTGGTTTGGAGACAGTGTATATCCCAGAGAGAAAAGTGAGGTATTAAGCTCCGTGGAACAGCTTTGCCGGGGATATATTCAGAATGAGTTCAATCCTGAAAATCCTGATCTCAATGGATTTCCCTACTTCTCTTACAGCGCCGCTGTTGGGAAAGGCACTAATTACTCGTTAAATCCCGTGTTTTTGTTCCAAAATACTCAAATCTTTGCCCACGAGAACATCAACGATTCTTTTGTTTCTGTAGATAGTGCGAAATGGGGAACCCACCTTGGTACCATTGCGCTTTCACACATGAATCAAATTAACGTTCAGGTAGGCAAAGAAGCTAAACCACGCTATTACGACTTCTGGGTTGGTTCGGTGAAAAGATTAGCTGAGATGGGGTTTTGAGTCCTTTTTAGAAAACCTTTGCTTCCTATCATTTCGAATCCTCCGAAGGAGGTGAGAAATCTAAAGAGATTCTTATGGGCAACCTTTAGATTTCTCGCTCTGATCGAAATGACTAGATTAGCGATTGAATACTGCCTCCATTAAGGGTATTTTTAGAATTCATAATTACATTCATTTCTAGCCCGCATCTTAATGAAATTCAACCCCTGGCATCACGTTCATTATGGTGATCATGCCCCTATTGTTGTTAAAGGTATTATTGAGATTCCAAAGAACTGCAGAGCCAAATACGAACTCGACAAGGAATCAGGGATGTTACTAATGGATCGTGTTCTTTACTCTTCCATCAACTATCCGGCAAATTATGGATTTATCCCCAGAACGTATTGTGACGATAAAGATCCTCTGGATATTTTAGTTCTCTCACAGATAGAAATTGTTCCAATGTGTCAGGTAGAGGCTAAGGTAATAGGAGTTATGCGTATGTTAGATGGCAATGAAATGGATGACAAAATTATTGCTGTTGCCTCAAATGATATGAGTGTTAATCATTACGATGATATCCGTGACCTTCCCAAACATTCTCTCAGAGAGTTGAGAAGCTTTTTTGAGGATTATAAGAAACTGGAGAACAAATCAGTTCTGGTAGAAGATTTTCAAGGCAAGGATGTAGCTCAGGAAGTTGTACGCCAGTCAATTGACGATTATAAAAACCTGATCAAGAAAAAATCAAAAAGTGAAGCATAGATTATATCGTATTACATAATCTAAAAATCTTCCTCTCCGAGTTTTCTCAGTAAATCATAATCGGTAAGATCGTACTGGATGGGAGTAACCGCAGCAAATCCTTCATTCAGAATATGGATATCCGCATCATTTCCATCATCCAGTAGCTCGAATTTCCCGGTAAGCCAGTAGTAAGGACGGTTGAATGGATCTTTACGTCCTTCATACTCTTCCACATAACGACTGTCTGCCATTCGTGCCCACTTAATTCCTTTAATTGGACCCGAAGGCGCATTCACATTCATGGTAACCCCTTTAGGGAGTCCTTTATCCAGAACCAACTCAACCACTCTTCTTGCTGCCTCCCGACTTCCTGAAAGATCGGCCTCGTTGTCATAATCAGTACAACTTACAGCAATGGATGGATAACCTAAAACAGTTCCTTCTGTGGCGGCACTTACGGTACCTGAATAAAGAATATTGATACCTGCATTACTACCATGGTTGATCCCACTCAAAACTAAATCAGGTTTTACGTCGAGAAGTTGATCATGGGCAAGTTTTACGCAATCGGCTGGAGTCCCATTAATAGCGTATCCTTCAAAACGTTCAGCTATTTTAAGCTTTTGAGCCCGTAAAGGCGTTTCGATAGTAATAGCATGCCCAACCGCACTTTGCTGCCGATCGGGTGCAACGATAATCACATCTCCGAATTCAGCGGCTACTTCAGCCAGAACTTTAATTCCATTTGAATAAATTCCATCGTCGTTACTTACAAGAATCAGGGGCTTTTTTGAATCACTCATTAACTGCTGTACTGCTCCTCAGAATTAGGAAAATCTTTACTTTTTACGTCTTTAATATAGCTTTGGACAGCCTCTGTCATTACCGAATGGATGTTAGCATACCGGCGAAGGAACCTTGGACTAAAATCTTTATTCATTCCCAGCATATCATGAATTACCAACACCTGCCCATCACAACCTGCTCCAGCCCCAATACCGATCGTGGGAATCGAAAGTTCTTTAGAAACCTTTTCGGCTAGAATTGCAGGAATCTTTTCCAACACAATCGAAAAGCAGCCTGCTTCTTCAAGCAACTTTGCATCTTCGATTAATGCTTCCGCTTCGTGCTCTTCTTTAGCTCTTACTTTGTAGGTCCCGAATTTGTAAATACTTTGCGGAGTTAATCCCAAATGCCCCATAACCGGAATTCCTGCATCTACAATCTTCTTTACAGTGTTAATTATGGATTTACCTCCCTCCATCTTCACTGCATGTGCCCCGGCCTCTTTCATCATTCGCCCGGCAGAAATTAGTGCTTCTTTTGGGGTTACCTGATAACTCATAAACGGTAAGTCAGCGATCACCAAGGCTCTATCAACTCCACGAACCACACAAGAAGTATGGTAAATCATATTTTCTAAGGTGATGGGAACCGTTGTTTCAAAACCCGCCATCACATTACTCGCCGAATCTCCCACTAAAATGATATCAATCCCCGCCTGATCCACAATCTGAGCCATCGTAAAATCATAAGCTGTAAGCATAGAGATTTTCTCTCCATTCTTTTTCATTTCTACCACGGTTTGGGTAGTAATTTTTGCAGGACGATTTGATCCGGTTTGGGTGCTCATTCTATCCTTCTTTAGGAACGATCGCTGCTGAAGCTTCTAATTCACATGCTACTTCTCCGTGCACAGTAGCTTTACCTACCATGGTTACAAAATTACGTCGCATAGAACCAAGTTCAACCTCAAGCACTAATTGATCTCCCGGAACAACCTGTCTTCTGAACTTACATTTATTAATTCCGGTAAATACCATCAATTGAGTTTCCGGATCAGCTTTTTTTGTCATTAACATGATTGCTCCTGCCTGAGCTAATGCTTCAACCTGAAGTACTCCCGGCATAATTGGTTGCCCGGGAAAGTGACCATTAAAAAACTCTTCGTTAGCTGTTACATTTTTAATGGCTTTGATGTTTTCATCACCCATTTCCAACACACGATCAACCAGTAAAAAAGGATAACGGTGCGGTATAATCTTCTTAATATCTTCTATATTCATGTACTTGATTGATTTAATTTTGGGCGGGAATATACGATTATTCGACTACTCCCACATATACATAAGCGATTCCACTGGTAAGCTTCACACTCCACTCATCTTTAAAGCATTTAGCTTGCTCCATCAGTTTAATGAATTTTTTACCGGCCGGAAATGTAGCACTTGTTCGGGGCAGGTATGTGTAGGCTTCACGGTTTCCGGTTAAAAGACCACCTATAGCAGGCATAATAAACTGGCTGTATAAATTATATGGATACTTGATCACCCCTTTTGGTTGACCAAACTCTAACACAACAACTCTTCCACCCGGCTTAACCACTCTCGCCATTTCTTTAAGTGCCAGAATGGGGTCGTCTACATTTCTTATTCCGAAGGCGATACTTGCAATATCAAACCGATCATCTTCGTAGGGAAGGTTCATGGCATCTGCCACTTCAAAATCGATCTCTAATCCTTTTTTGGCAGCTTTATCCGGGGCAGGCTCTATCATTGGGGCGCAAAAATCAGTACCCAACACATAGCCTTTGTCCCCGACTGCTATTTTAAACTCGATGGCTAAATCCCCTGTTCCTGTAGCACAATCAAGTACGTGATCTCCCGATTTAGCTCCACTTTGCTGAATAGCTTTACTCCTCCATGCATGATGGACACCAAAAGATAGTACCGTATTTACCCGATCGTAATCCTCCGCGATATCCGCGAACATAGATCTAACTTTTTCACTCATACCAAAACCCTGATTGTCTGTAACTTCAACAAAAAACTGATCATTTAAAGATACGATTTATTGAAGGGTTAGACCCGAATTTTTACTCGTTTATTGCCAACGCAGTTAAATGATCAATTTTGTTTAGTTCAACGGCTTCAAAACCCGAACCATTCCATAATAAATGGTTTATTGATCCATTTTGATGTTTTATCAAATGCATGTTCTTTAATCCCTTTCCGAGTAATTCCGACAACAGAATCCGAATAAGTCTACCATGAAGTAAGAACACAATATGATCTTCTTCAGCATTCTCGAGTATTTCAATTACTTTGGAACCAGCTCGCTCAAATACTTGACTGGGAGATTCACCTCCGGGAATTTCAACATCTACATCACCATCCATCCATTGTTCATTCACTTCATGAATCTGAACTTTGACATCATTAAAATAACAACCTTCAAAATCACCAAAACTCATTTCATCGAGTTCCGCATATTCTTCCACTAGAGCTTTCGATTGTTCGATTAAAGGAGTTGCCGTTTCGAGTGTGCGTACAAGACTGCTTACAATCACTCTTTCGATGGGATAATCCTTCAACACTTCGGCTATAGCATTTGCCTGTTCTCTTCCTGTTTCGTTGATGGAGGCATCTACACCTCTTCCCTGCAGTCGATGAAATTTATTATTGTCAGTCTCCCCGTGACGAATAAAGAATACGTGCTTCATATACTTAGCGAGATGTTGAAATAGTTGAAATAAAGTTTTTGATAAATATTCCTGAGGCCGGCTTCCAGAGTTGCTAATTGGTGTTCAGGGTCCTTCCTTTCTTTTTCATTCAACCACTTAAACGGCATATGCCCAAAATTAACTTCAGACATGTTAACTCTGGAGCGAAGAGTTTTAGATTTGAGCAGTACTCCCTTTTCATAAATATCTACATCAAGCAATACTCGGTATATAGGACCGGGGTTTGGAAAATTTATGGAAATATAAGCTCTCTTTATGGTTAGCTTCTTCAATTCAAACCGAACATTAGATTCTTCTAGAGGCACTTTTTCGACACCAAAAACCTGGTTGGGATAGCTAGTTAGAATCTTATCGAGTATATCATTACCCATCTCCTCCACATAGCTTGTTTCTGTAAGCTCATCAGCTAGGTCGTTATTAAACCAAGGTGTATTAACTACCAGATCAAAATCCTGATTCATTATGGAGACTCTTTTTGTTTCATAAAAGTCAGCCCGTGCACTTCCGGAAGTTTTGCAGGATGAAAAAGCAAGTGATACAACAATCCCTAACAGTATAATTCTCACTTCTTCTTCCTTGTTTTATGGTAGTTAGCAATATCAATCAACCGATCCTGCATCTCACTTATTTTGCCGGTTAGTATGCCACTTTTCATCCCATAACGAATAAGAAGCATATTCAACACTCGGTCCTGGATTTCAATACCTGAATTTGTACCTCTACTTTGAATGAATCTTATCAAAAGCCTCAGCAATCCCACTTTGAAGAGAAAGAATAAGAGCAACCCAATCCAGAGTGCACTAAAATCAACAGAGAGACCATAGGCAGAGATAAATTCATTAAATGCAATTCCCATCAACAAAACAGAAGAAGCCAGATATGCGAATCCATCGGTTGTAATAAGTTTGATAACCGGGCTTGCTGATAAAAAGAGAAACGCGCTCGTGTTAAAATACCAGATCATAAAAAAGGCGATCGATATAAGTGCAGCAATCCATGGAGTCACCGAGACGTACACCAGCAGAAAAAATAAGAGTAGTGAAAGCCCGTCTGCACTTTTCACCCACGCATCTGCCTCTTTAATGATGCGCTCTAACGGGTATTTTTTAAGCAGTCCGGGGGTGTATTTCTCAATCTGCTCGCTTGTAATGTGATACCAGTTACCATTGGAAGTGGTTATTCCATCAGATAACTCCATCATTTGCCATTTAAACTCGCCAACTTTTCGTGCACTCATATACCAAATATATCCTTATTCCCGCAATGATTCAGGCTTGAGCTACGGTTGCTATCATAATTTTACTTGCTCCGGATTGCAGCAATGTATCAGCGAGTTCAAAAGCAGTAGCGCCGGTTGTAAATACATCGTCTACTACAATACATACCTTATTTTTAAAAGAGGATGGATTCTTCACCATAAACGCCTGATTGATGTTTTCCCGCCTTTTCTCCAAAGAGAAACCGGTTTGTGTTTTTGTATTTTTGATACGAATTACATCCTGTTTTTTGCATAACGAAATTGTGGTTGATTTCTCAATACCCTTCGCGATAAACCCTGCCTGATTATATCCTCTCATTCTTCTCTTTTTAGGATGGAGCGGAACTGGTACTAACAAACATTCTTCATCAGTCCTGAAATAGGAGTTACGTTTTAAACTTTTTCCAAGAGCAACACCCAGATCCTCTCCAACTCCGGTTAATCGGTGGTATTTCAATGCATGTAGTAAATCCTGAAGAAATCCTCCTTTGTCGAAGTTCCACAACGCATGTTGCAGGACAACTCCTTCAGGCAATAATGTATCACTGGAAACTTGTTTTCTCTCGGGGTTCGCCACCTCAAATTTGTTTTTTATACATTGAGAGCACATAAACTGTTCAGAATCAGGCAAAGAAAGTCCACAAATAGTGCATACTTTTGGAAATAGCACTTCCAGAAATCCTCGTTTTATCGTTTTAATACTTGTTAACATTTTGGATTATTTAAAACGAAAAGCTTGCTTTTGCAGTCCACTTTAATTACTTAGTTTGCTGCCAGAAATACAAAGCAGTAATTAAAATTTTTGCGCATGTCTCTCGGGAAAGACTTAGCCGTTATTCGTAAAGAACTTGGACTCTCGCTGGAGGAGATTCAAAGTTCTATTAAAATTCCAATGCTCACCCTCAAAAGCATTGAGAATGATTCTATTTTTGAATCTACCGAACATAACCAAACCTACATACGAAGTTTTGTGCGCAGTTATGCAAGAGCTTTGCATTTGAATGATGATGATGTTGTAAAAGCTCTGGATGCTGTTGAATCAGGTATCTATAATCACGACCTGCTTGAAAAAAACGAAGAGACAGACCCCTCAGAACCTGTGGAAGACGAACCATTTGATTTAAAAAATGTTACTCCTCCTGATATTGAAAAAGCGCCCTCAAAACCTAAACCAACAGTTGAAAATGTTAATTGGGCGGATTTGGGGAAGAAATTTTCACTCCAGGATTCCGGCTCAAAAGGTTGGGTTCTTCTTGTGATCATCGTCATTTTTGTATTCTCCTTACTCGCTACCGGCTTTTTCTTCAGAGAAGAAATTTTTGGCTTTTTTGAAACCGGTACAGCTGAAGCTATTGAGCCTGTTGAAAACAATTTCCCTACCCTACCCGAAGCTACACCAGAAGTAGACACTTTGAGCGTAACACCCCCACTTCAAGCCCCTGATCAGGGTACTACCGAAGTTGTTAATCAGGCTCCGGTTTTGCAATCTTCAAACCTTGATACTCAAATTGATACACTTACCCTGGCAGTGTACGCTGCTTTTGACAAGCTTGAACCTGTTCGTGTTACCAGTGATCTTAATTGGAGAACCAATCCATTCTGGATGGAGCAAGGAGAAGCGTTTAATTTCGATTTTAATGATTCTCTATTGGTACGAGGGCAATATTCCCGAATGCTTCTCTTATTTAACGGTCATGTGATCGATAATCACAGACAGTATTACGACCCGGAAAATGAATCTTTAGTAATCACAAGATCTATTCTCAACGATTCCGGTTATTTTGGCCCCGCTCCGGCAAATTTCCCTTACGAGGAAGGTCCTCCTGATAGTTTAGTGTATCGAATCAATTATTAATACACTTTTTGTTTTGGGGATGAATAAATCAGAAGCACAAAAAAAAGTTCAGGAACTAAAAGAGCTTCTTAAGAAAGCCAATGAGGCTTATTATCAGGATGCCCAACCCTTTATGAGCGATAAAGACTTTGATGAAAAACTCAAAGAACTCGAAGCTCTCGAAAATGAATTTGATCTTGCCACCGATGACTCCCCTACAAAACGCGTTGGTGGTGAGGCTTCTTCAGAATTTGAAACAGTTCAACATCCGGTTCCACTTCTAAGCCTTGATAATACCTACAACGAACAGGAACTCAATGATTTCGATGGACGGGTTCAACGCATACTTGAGCACACCGACTACGATTACCTTGTAGAACTGAAATTCGATGGAGCATCTCTCCGGCTCAGATATGAAAATGGAGAATTGGTACTTGGAGCAACACGCGGAAACGGCCAACAGGGAGATGATATCACTAGAAATGTAAAAACAGTCCGTGATATTCCTTTAAAATTATCAGGTGAATATCCTGATGTGGTCGAGGTTCGCGGGGAAGCGTATATGGAGCGGGAAGCTTTTGCCCGGATGAATCAAAAGCGCGAAGAAGAAGGTTTGGCTGTATTTGCAAACCCAAGAAATTCCACCGCAGGATCGTTGAAAATGCAGGATCCAAGAGCTGTTGCTCAGCGCCCCATTCGCTTTTTTGCCTTTGATTTATTGTTTGACGAAAAAAATGATTCTGTTACACAAGCTCATAAAGTTAAACTTATTGATGAGTTTGGCCTCCCTGGAAATGAATATCCCAGAGTTTGTAAAAACATTGATGAAGTTCATGCGGCCATAGCAAAATTTGATAAACTCCGGCACACGCTCCCTTATGAAACCGATGGAGTTGTAATCAAAATCAATCAAACGCATCTGAGAGAGCAGTTGGGCAGTACCTCAAAGTTTCCGCGTTGGGCAATCGCCTATAAGTTTGAAGCGGAACAGGCAACTACTATAATCAATGACATTACTCTTCAGGTAGGACGCCTGGGAACCATCACCCCTGTCGCTGAATTGGAGCCAGTTCTTCTTGCCGGAACAACTGTAAAACGAGCCTCGCTTCATAATGAGGAAGAAATTCACCGGAAAGACATTCGCATTGGTGATACTGTAGTTGTTGAAAAAGCGGGTGAAATTATCCCTCAGGTAATTAGTGTAGTCAATCCCAATCGTAAAGAAAGGAATAACGAGTTTAACTTCCCGAAAAAATGTCCTGCTTGTGATGCAGAACTCATCAAATATGAAGGGGAAGTCGCATGGCGATGTGTGAACCCTGAATGTCCACCTCAGGTTCGTATCAAAATTGAGCACTTTGCTTCCCGTGACGCTTTGGATATAGAAGGGCTGGGAGAATCGGTGGTAGACCAACTGGTAACCGAAGGTTTGATTTCGAATTATGCTGATTTGTATGAGCTGGAAATTGAACAAATTATTCCGCTAGAGAGGATGGCTGAGAAAAGTGCCCAAAACCTTATAGATGGAATAAACAAGAGTAAAGAACAGCCATTTGAACGGGTGTTATATGCTTTGGGTATTCGGTTCGTGGGAAAAACGGTTGCTAAAGATCTAGCCAAAGCATTCAAATCAATAGATGCATTGCTATCTGCTTCTGAAGAAGAGCTGCTCGCTGTGGATTCAATCGGGCCAAGGATAGCAGAATCTGTGGTTGAATTCTTTCAACACGAAACCTATTCGAAATTAGTAGAGCGACTTATTTCTTACGGACTTCAGTTCGAAATGGAAGAAGAAGAACTCGCTTCCTATACACTCGATGGAAAAACCATTGTTCTAACCGGAACCTTACCAACACTATCCAGAAAAGATGCTTCCGAATTGATTGAAAAACATGGTGGTAAAACTTCTTCCTCGGTAAGCAAAAAAACAGATTATGTTTTAGCGGGTGAATCAGCCGGCAGCAAGCTTACTAAAGCTCAGGATTTAGGAATCGAAATTTTGGATGAGGAAAGTTTCTTATCAATTATCAATGAGCCAATTAAGAATTAAAATGTTTACATCGATTATTTACTTCTTAATTGATGCATTCTTAATTGAACATTGAAAACATTATCTTCCGAAAATCAGTCCTAACCAATAATTATGGATATTAACCCGCTGGACACAGAACAATTAGGGATACAAACGCTTGAAAAGCATCTTATTCGCAATACAAGCGAGGTATCACTAAAAATTGGTATCCCGAAAGAAAATTCTATTGACGAGAAAAGAGTTTCATTAACTCCGGGCGGTGTATCAGTACTTCGTGCCAATGGACATGAAGTCTTTATCGAAAAAGGAGCCGGAGAAGAAGCAAAGTTCTCGGATCGTGATTATGCTGAAGCAGGAGCAGAAATAGCATTAAGTGCAGATGATTTGTTTAAAAAATCTGAACTCATCCTTAAAATAGCTCCTCTTTCGGAGGAAGAATTTGAGCTTCTAGAAGCAAATCACACTATTGTCTCAGCTCTTCACCTCGGAAGTCAAACCCAGGAATATTTTGAAGCGCTAAACCGTAAGAGCGTCACCGGAATTGGTTATGAATTCATTCGGGGAGCGGACAAAGAATTCCCTATTGTTCGAATGATGCATGAAATCACAGGGTCTATAGCCGTTCAGATTGCTGCACACTATATGGAAAGCCGAAGCAATGGTCAGGGAATTATGTTAGGCGGAATTTCCGGAGTTCCACCTGCTACCGTAGTAATTCTGGGAGCGGGAATTACAGGTGAATACGCTGCCCGAACTGCACTGGGATACGGCGCTCAGGTTTTTGTAATGGATAATGATCTCACCGCCCTCCGTAGACTCGAAAATGCATTAGATCGCCGAATTATTACTGCTGTAGCTAATCAACAGTATTTGAGTAATGCGCTTAAGTTTGCGGACGTAATTATTGGGGCTGCAATGGCAGAAGGCGAGCGTTCACCCTGCTGGGTTACTGAAGAGATGGTGGCTGGTATGAAAGCCGGAAGCGTTATTGTAGACACCGTTATCGATCAGGGCGGATGTGTGGCAACCAGCAGAGCAACTACGCATTCCAATCCAATTTTTTCTGTACATGACGTAACCCACTACTGTGTTTCAAATATTCCGGCCAATGTAGCTCGTACGGCAACGTATGCTTTAAATAATGTTCTCGTGCCTTATATATTGGCTATAGGTGATGCAGGTGGTGTAAAGGAATGTTTGTGGGATAATGTAGCGCTCAGAAATGGCACCTATGCCTACAAAAAGCATATCACTAAGAAATCCATTAGTGATATGTTTGATATCCCCTACCGCGAAATTGAAATGCTTATAGCTTCACAAATTTGATCTTATCATCCTAAGGATACCTCCGAAGGATCTGCCTAATTTGTTTTAAGTTAAATCTTTAGATTTCTCACTCTGGTCGAAATGACAGAAAGAACATTTTTAATTGAATAATTTTAATTGATAATTGTAAATGTCGGAACTCTCCCATTCTAATTTTGTTCGAATCAGCCTGATTAATTGGGTGCTCAGTGTCCCGATGATCGTGCTTTTTGCCTGGCCATATTATTACGCGGCTAAACTTCTGGGCATGATGGAAATTCTACGATATTTCGGAGCTTTTATCTTCTCAGTTCCATTTATGATCACCATTATACACGGACACGTGACTATGGCTTTAGGCTCTCCTCACCGCGATCATTACTACGACTGGCTGGTTGAACATCCCTACACTTATGGACTCTTCTTCAACCGCGCGATGCCTAAAACCCGTTTTCGATTAATTCTGTTGATAGCAAGCTTATTGTTCCTTCCTGTAGGATATCTTCTTGGCTTATGATGTATTCAAAACTCATTTTTCTACTCTTAATATTTGGCACAAGTTGTTCGGAGAATGACTTTACTAATTCCCTTCCAACTCCAAATGTATCTCTGGGTTTAGTAGGAGATTCAACAGATGTTATAACTTCTTCTTCGGCCGGCACTGTAATTATGGGAGGTTCAAGAGATGTTGATGAAGCTATTTTATGGATGATAAATAGGTCTGGTGGTGGAGATTTTATAGTAATCAGGGCAAAAGGAACCAACGCTTATAACGATTATATTTTTGGGTTAGGTGACGTAAACTCTGTTGAAACACTTTTGATTGATTCCAGAGAAGACGCCTCTGCTCCTGATGTTATACAAAAAATCCAGAACGCAGAAGCTCTTTTTATAGCAGGAGGAAACCAATTTGATTATGTATCATTTTGGAAAGATACCCCCCTCGAAGATGCAATCAATTATTTAAAAAATGATAAGAAAGTACCAGTAGGAGGAACCAGCGCTGGTGCAGCAATCATGGGAGATTTCTATTTTGATGCAGCTAATGGCACCATTTACTCAGAAGAAGCCTTACAAAATCCTTTTGATTCACTAATAAGTATTCAGGGAGGCAACTTCATTGAAAATAAATATTTGATCAATACAATTACTGATACTCATTATTCTCAAAGAGACAGGCAAGGAAGGCATATTACATTTATCGCCCGAATTATACATGATTTGGGTAGGCCTGCGAAGGGAATTGGAGTTGACGAAAGAACAGCAGTTTGCATCGATGAGAATGGTATCGCTACTGTTTTTGGCACAAACATGGCATACTTTATTGATGGCAGTACATCAAATCCGGAGATTATTATAGAAGACCAACCTTTACATTGGTACAATCAAATGAAAGCCCTGAAAGTGTTCGAAATTCAGGGATCAGAAAACGGCCAGGAATCTTTTGACCTTAAATCCTGGGAGTCTGAAAATTCGAACATAACAGGCTACTGGTATGTTGAAAATGGTGATTTCAAGGGGTTTTAAATCGCCTTCCCGTTCTTAATCGCTTCCACTACACTTGGATCGAGTAAAGTTGAAGTATCCCCAACATTTTCCAGATCATTAGCAGCCACTTTCCGAAGAATACGACGCATGATTTTTCCTGAACGTGTTTTTGGGAGTCCGGGCACAATCTGAATTTTATCCGGCTTAGCAATCGGACCTATTATTTTCACCACCAAATCCAGCAATTCTTTCTTAAAGGCGTCTGTGTCTTTGATATCTCCATCACAGATCATAAAAGCGTATACCCCCTGCCCTTTAATATCATGCGGATACCCCACTACAGCAGTTTCTACCACACGGTTGTGTTCATCCAGGGCATTTTCAATTTCAGCGGTTCCTAAACGGTGACCAGAAACATTCAACACATCATCCACACGACCAGTAATTCGGTAGTACCCATCTTCATCACGGCGACAACCGTCACCGGTAAAGTAATATCCTTTATAGGTAGAGAGGTAGGTCTGCTTGTATCGTTCATGATCGCCATACACCGTTCGTGCAATCGAGGGCCAAGGATGCTTGATACAAAGATTTCCTTCTACTCCATTACCTTCAATTTCATTGCCATTTTCGTCCATCAACACCGGAAAAATTCCCGGGAGAGGAAGTGTTGCAAATCCTGGTTTGGTTGGAGTGATTCCTGCTAGTGGAGAAATCATAATTCCAGCAGTCTCAGTCTGCCACCAAGTATCTACGATGGAACATCTGCCTCCTCCAATATGTGTATGATACCAATGCCAGGCTTCTTCATTGATAGGCTCCCCTACTGAACCCAGCACCTTAAGTGAGCTTAAATCATACTTCTTAACAAAATCCAGGTCATAACTCATCAATGCTCTAATAGCCGTTGGAGCTGTATAGAAATGTGTCACTTTATACTTTTCAACCACTTCCCAAAATCGACCTGCATCCGGATAAGTTGGTGTTCCTTCGAAAATAATTCCGGTAGTTCCTGTAAAAAGGGGGCCATAAATAATGTAACTATGTCCGGTAATCCAGCCCGCATCTGCCGTACACCAGTAGACGTCATCTGCGCCAACCTGGAATACATTTCTGAACGAATAACTGGTGTATACCATATACCCACCACAGGTATGAACTACTCCTTTTGGCTTTCCTGTTGATCCGGATGTATACAAAATGAATAATGGGTCTTCGGCATCCATTTCAACTGCTTCGTGCTCTTTAGGTGCGTTTCTAATCAGGTTATGCCACCATTCATCACGACCTTCCACCCAATTGATATCGCGGTTGGTACGCTGACAAACAATCACACTCGTCACAGAAGAACAGGTTTCCAGCGCCTCATCAGAGATATCCTTTAGCGGAACATGCTTATCACCTCTTCTCAATCCATCGTTAGTAATAAGCATTTTGGCATCACAATCATTGATACGATCACTAAGTGATTGAGCTGAAAAACCAGCAAATACGATCGAATGAACGGCCCCAATTCTTGCACAGGCTAAAGCCGCAATAACCAATTCTGGAGTCATCGCCATATAAATACAAACTCGATCTCCTTTCTCAATGCCTTTACTGGTTAACACATTACTAAACCTGCAAACATCTTCGTGTAGCTGTTTGAAAGTGATTGTTCGGCGAAATGAATCAGGATGGTTGGGTTCAAAAATAAAAGCAGTTTTGTTTCCAATCGTATTCAGGTGGCGATCTAAAGCATTCTCGGTGATGTTTAACTTCCCACCTTCAAACCATTTTATATCGGCTGTTTCAAACCCGCCCGACTGAACGTTATCCCATCGTTTTCTCCAGTAAAAAGTTCCTGCTTCGTGTTCCCAGAAAGCTAAGCGATCCTGTTCACTTTCATTAAAAGTTTCGTTGTATTCGTTGAACGATTTTATATTCAGCCACATTTTTCAAGAAATTGGTTAGGTTATCTGATCGACTTATGTTGACGTTTTTTAAGCGGAGAATCAAGGTAAAAATCATTAAATGAAATCAAAATCTCAGGGTCTTAAAATTGTTGAAGAATGGTTCTCCTACAAGGGATGGAATATTTTCCCTTTTCAATCTGAGGTTTGGGATGCTTTTATCGAGGGTAAGAATGGATTGTTAAACGCTCCAACCGGAAGCGGCAAGACTTTTGCACTTTGGATGCCGAATGTGATCAGATGGATTGATGATCATCCGAAAGAGTATAAGACCAAAACCGATAACGGACTTAAAGTACTCTGGATCACCCCTCTTCGGGCATTGGCTAAAGATATTGAAAGTGCATTGCAGCATTCTTTGGATGAGATAGGAATTCCCTGGGAGGTTGGTCGAAGAACCGGGGATGTATCTCAATCAATAAAACAAAAGCAGAACAATAGGATGCCGGAGGTTTTGATTACTACTCCCGAAAGTATTCACATCCTTATGGCCCAAAAAAACTACGAAAGGCACTTCAAAAATCTGGATGCTATTGTAATAGACGAATGGCATGAATTACTTGGATCTAAGCGGGGAATTCAGGTTGAACTCGGACTCTCGCGACTTAAAGCTTTAAGACCCAAACTTTCGATTTGGGGAATATCGGCTACGATTGGAAATCTTGAAGAAGCTCTGGAAGTATTACTCGGGGCTGATCATAGTTCTGAGAACTCAACCATTATCAAAGCTAATATCAAAAAAGATATCCAAATCCATTCTGTACTCCCCGATGAGATCGATAATTTCCCTTGGTATGGACATCTTGGATTGAACCTGCTTCATAAGATCCTTCCAATCATAGATGATCATACTTCCACTCTGATTTTTACGAACACTCGTGGTCAGGCTGAGGTTTGGTTTCAACGAATCCTGGATGCCCGCCCTGACTTAGCAGGGACCATTGCAATTCATCACGGATCTCTGGATCGAAGTGTAAGAGATTGGGTGGAAGATTCACTCCATGAAGGTATCCTCAAAGCCGTGGTATGTACTTCCAGTCTGGATTTGGGCGTGGATTTCAGCCCCGTAGATACGGTGATTCAGATCGGAAGTCCTAAAGGAGTTGCCCGCTTTATGCAACGTGCCGGGCGAAGCGGCCACCAACCAGGAGCAACCAGTAGCATTTACTTTGTTCCCACTCATGCACTCGAACTCATTGAAGCCGCTGCACTAAAAGATGCAATCGATAATACCGAAATGGAAAGCCGGGATCCGATTCTAAAACCCATGGATGTGTTGGTTCAATATTTGGTTACACTTGCAGTTTCTGATGGCTTCAAACCCAATCAACTTCTACTTGAACTCAGAAGTACATTCGCTTATCAGGATCTTTCTGAGAAAGAATGGGATTGGGTGCTCACCTTCATTACAACTGGGGGAAAATCACTCGGTAAATACCCGGAATATTCAAAAGTGATTATTGATGAGGATGGAATCTACAAAGTGATCGATCGTAAGATTGCCCAACGACATCGAATGAGCATTGGGACTATTTCAAGCGATAGTATGATGAGGGTTAAATATCTGAGTGGTGGTTCACTTGGATCTATTGAAGAAACTTTTATCAGTAGCCTTAATATTAGTGATAAATTTTGGTTTGCGGGCAGAAACCTAGAGTTGATTCAGATTAAAGAGAATTCTGCTTTTGTGAGAAGAGCAAAAGGTTCAAAGTCACGAGTCCCCAGCTACATGGGGGGAAGAATGTCTCTCTCTTCCAATATGTCCAAGATCCTTCGCAGAACAATGCAGAAAGCTATTTCGGGAGATACAGGCATAGTTGAACTGGAAACGATTTCCCCTATTCTGGATATCCAGAAGGACTGGTCAATTCTTCCGGGTGAAAATCAATTCCTGATTGAAAAGAGTTTTTCAAGAGAAGGGTGTCATGTCTTCTTTTTTCCTTTTGAAGGTCGATATGTTCATGAAGGGATGTCTGCCCTGTTAGCTCAACGTATTTCCAAAATGACCCCCATTACCTTCTCCATTGCCATGAATGACTATGGCTTCGAACTTCTTTCTGATCAGGATATCCCAATAGAAAAAGCTCTGGAGAATGACGTATTGTCTCCGGATAACCTTGTTGAAGATATTCAATCCAGTCTGAATAACTCTGAAATGGCTAAACGAAGATTCTGGGGAATTAGCCAGGTAGCTGGATTGGTATTCCACGGATTTCCCGGCGAACAACGGAAATCAAGACATCTAAGAATGAATACCAGTTTACTCTTTGATGTATTTTCCGAATATGAGCCAGATCATTTACTCATCCAACAAGCCTTCGATGAAGTTATGTTTTTTCAATTGGATGAAATTCGACTTCGAAAAGCATTGATGAAAATTCAAAAACAAGAAGTTGTAGTTAATCACACCGAACACTTTACTCCTTACGCATTCCCTATTATGGTAGATAGACTGCGTGAAAAACTTAGTTCAGAAAAACTTATTGACCGCATCAAAAAAATGCAGCTTCAATTAGAAAAACATGTGAAATGAATCTAAAAGAAGAAATCGAAATAAAATTCAGGGGTCAGAATCTAATACTATCTGCTTTAAAAGCTATTTATTGGATTGAACAGGAAGCGCTTATGCTATCCGATTTACATCTCGGTAAAGCCGGACATTTTCGAAAATCAGGAATAGCCATTCCAAGTACTATCAATGATGGAAATCTCTTTCGGCTTGATGCCCTGATTACCCGATTCTCTCCAAACAGAATTTTATTTCTAGGGGATTTATTTCACAGTGATAAAAATATGGAATGGGAAACTTTCAAAAATTGGAGAAATAAATACACTCAGGTAGAAATGCACCTTGTAGTCGGAAACCACGATTTTTATTCACCTGATGACTACGAAGAACTAGGATTAATTTGCTCTGCAGAAATTAAATCTGAACCGTTTTTATTGGTACATGATGAAACTACTATTGGAAATATCTCTCCATTATACACCGTATCAGGTCATATTCATCCATCAGTCAGAATGATTGGTAAGGGTCGGCAAGCAAAAAGAATACCCTGCTTCTATTTCGGTGAATCCGGAGCACTATTGCCAGCTTTCGGGAACTTAACTGGAACTCATATAGTCAAACCCTCTGTTAATGATCTTGTATTTGGAGTAATTGAAGAACAGATAATCAAAATTTCATGAGTACAATCCTAAATTGTTACACCACTAAAAAATTAAAATTTTTGCTGTTTTTGGGCGTGATTTCCTAGGCATGCTCGAATTTGTTACACGCTCAAATTTCGGATTTTGATGGCTAAAAAGTCTTTGAGCATTCGCTTTCTACCCAAAAATCGGATACGATTGTACTCGGAAGTTGGGCGACTTTGAATATTATTTAGGGGATTATCTGGCACCATTTATTACAAAATCGATTGTTTTTAAATAGAGGGTTTCTGCTCTTCTTTGATAGTATACTCTACTTTATCTATTATCAGCAAACAAAGAATGTTACTCTCTGCGCTCTGGAACTAACCTTTAATCCAACCGGATTTAACCTGACTTTCTAGCTACTCATTAGATTTGCGTTTATAGCAATGGTGAAGTCTGCTTAGAATTCTAGACTTCCTGGTACGAACGTTTGCACTGGTAAGCCCGAATTCCTCTGTTGCCTCCTCTGTAGTGGCATCAGGCTTGTCTATAAAGTATTCAATAAACCGTTTTGACTTGTCTTTCAGCTCATTTAAGCATTGCTCAAGAATCTTTTGCCTTTCCTTATCAAGTAAATTCTGGAACTGCTTTTCTGGCTCATAAAGTACATTCAGAGCCTCTTCTTCATACTTAAACTTATGCTCTCTCTTAGAATATCTTAAATACTCATGCCGACATGATTTTATAAGGTAGCTGAAAATATATTTACTCTCTTTTATATTATCTTTTCTGATCTGCTCAAACACATCCAGAAATGCTTGTTGAACACATTCTTTTGCTGCGTTTCTTTCTGCACTCATTACTACAACAAGATAATCTTCAAGCCGGGGCATAATCTCATTAATTAAATCCCCTGATTTGGACTCATCCCCATGCTGTAGAGCTTCAACTAACTCTGAATAATCAACTCTGTTTTTTGTCAAAAGAAAAGACTGATTTTTTAATTATGAACTACTCCGAATATAAACCAATAGAGAGCCTGTTTTTTGGTGAATATAAAATTATGTGAGGTACTAAAAAACATTTATATGAAGTAAAATCGCCCCTTTTCAAAGAAAGATTAAAAATTTTTAATAAAAATTTGACTGCTTAGGTGCTTTTGAATTAGGTTTTATCTGTAACAAAAGAGGTGAAAAATACTCTTATGCTTAACTATAAATATGAATTTAAAATTATACTGGAAATTGAGTTTTTTGTAACAAAACAAATATAAAATACTCTTTAACTGGACTCTAATTTTGACTTATAACTAAATATACATTTACTATGAAATCTCTTAAGTCTCTATTCGCTTTACTTACTCTCGTTGCTGTTTCTTTCGCTTGCGCTCCGGCTCAACAATCTCAGGCTACTGCTGAAGCTGATCAAGTAGAAACCACCACCATCACTATTACTGATGACGCCGTATTCTCAGGCGGAAATGATCCTAAGCCGATCCTTAATAAACCAAAAATTTAACTCCTACTCACTCAATCTTAATTCAAAAATATCTCTATCTCATGAAATCTCTTAAGTCTCTATTCGCTTTACTTACTCTCGTTGCTGTTTCTTTTGCTTGCGCTCCCGCTCAACAATCTCAGGCTACTGCTGAAGCTGATCAAGTAGAAACCACCACCATCACTATTACTGATGACGCCGTATTCTCCGGCGGAAATGATCCTAAGCCGATCCTTAATAAACCAAAAATTTAATCTCACATTTAAATTGAAAATATGATTGGCTTCAAAAGTTATATTACATTCATGCATGAATTTACTTTTGAGTATTCTACTAAGTCTCTCATTATTTCAAACCAGTTTTGAGAGTGAAACTGTTGACCAGGCAATCTTCTATCTTGATCAGATTAACGAAGAAAAAGATTTATCTGAATATTATTGGGCGTTAAACGAATTATACCAGTCTTCTTGTCACACTAATAATTCCGTAATTCGAATCATTATCAATTCGGATGCTAAAAAAGTTAAAAACTATTTCTCCCAAATCAGATGTGGAGAATCGGAAATTGAACGTGATTCCAAGAAGCTAGAAAGAGCCAAACTTATAGCCTTGGAAGAAAAATTATTCGGGCTTGGAGTGTTTTATTTACTCCATGAAAATAAATTGGAAGCTCAAAAAGCGTTTATAGATGCTTTCAAAATCAAAACGAACAATAAACTAACTGAGCTACAATTAGCTTTTTTAGATAAAATTGTAGATCAAAATAGATCCTATTTACAAATTAATGAGATACCAGTAGAAGAGCACGATTTTATATTTTATTCGATAATCTATAGTCGTCAAGTAAGATCATATTTCGATTTAAACACACTTAACATTATTGCAGACAACTGGTCTGATGGAGATAACTCAACTGATATTGAGATTATTTCCAGTTTAAAGGTAGCTAATCTTGTAAATCTTGCTTTCGATTTAAACAGATATAACACTGTCAGAAGGTTATTACCTTCCGTTTTAAACGACAAGCTTTTTCCTCATTCAGTTATTAAAACCAGATTTTTAAATGCAATTACCTATGCATTATTTACGATCGGTAGATATGACGAGTCTCTCAAGGTATTAAGAAATCAACTGATTCCACTTGCCACCTATTTGGAATTAAAAAGTCTAACTGATGATGCTACATTAACAAAGGGTGTGAACTTATACTCTTTAGGGAAGTTTGCTGAGGCTAAAGATGTATTTGAATCAATCTATTATGACAACTCCTCAACCATTGATAAGTCACAGCTTTTCAATAACCTTAGCATTTGCTACCTCAGGTTAGGTGAAAAGAATAAATATCTTACCTATCAACTTACCGCTCTTGAGGAAGCTGAGGAAGCTGATTCATATAAAAACCGGTTGATTATCCTTAGGAATTTATTTCTCTATTATACATCTATTAAAGATGCAGAAACTGCTCTAAGCTATCTAAACCGAGCTGAGATGATAGCCCGAAATAATAATGATACGTATGAGCTTGCAGCTATTCATTCCTTCTCAGGAACTTTTTTCTGGGAAATATATAATGATGCCGAAAGAGCCCTCCAGGAACTTAGTATAGCTCAGCAGGAATTTAACCCAACAACTGATTTTATTGATTTCGTAAATGCTTTGAAAGCGGAGGCGGAGATATTAGTCTCAATTGGCAATTTAGCGGAAGCCACTTCCAAGTTTGAGGAGTTGAGACAGCTTTCTATTCAGTATTCCAATACTCCAAACTATCTGGAATCTCTAATTGGATTAATGGAAATTGCATTATTAAATAACCAGGCTGATAAAGCTGCAAGCATTCTGGAAGAGATAAAAATCTATCCTCAGGATGATTTAGATTTCGAATTATCGGTGAAATATCATACCGTTTCTTCTCAGCTGATGCACCAACAAGGTAATACCCGAAAGGCTTACACCAATTTCATTCCGATAATCCAACAAATTACAGACCGGGCCAGAACAAGCATTGACTCGCAAACAGGATATTGGTCGATTGAATCAGAATTTATCAATGCGTTCAATGCTGTTTTAAGCATGTTAATTGAACTTGGTGACTATAATAAAGCAATCCAGTTGCTAGATGAATTGAAGACTATTAATGATGTTGCTTTATACAATAGCCCTATTTTGAGAGCACAGCGCTTATCTGAAGAAGATCTCGCACAGGATCAATTACTGAATGATCAGATTATTAACCTTAGAACGGAATTGCTTAGTGCTGAAACCACCGATGAAAAATTCGATCTAAAAAACCAAATTGATCAGCTTTCTGCCCAGAGAGAAGAAATACTTAATAAAATACGTTCCAATATTTCTCTGAATGCTGTTTCAATATGGTCTGTACAGAGAAAGCTACCCCAAGGGAAAATGATTATTCATTACACAGAAATTGGTGATCAACTATATGCCAGTTATATCACAAAAGATCTGCTGGATATAGAAGTGATCCCTTTCGATACCCCTACTAAACAACTTTTCGAAAATGCGGCTAATCAACTGGCCTCGGCTAAAACGGATTTAAATTTACTCTTTAATATTTATGAGGTTTTAAATCTGGATACAAAAATCCATTCTGACATCACTTCAGTTACTGTTATTCCTGATAACTATTTATACCGACTTCCTTTAGGCATTTTACCTATCGAACAACCTCGCTCTTCCATTAGCTATGGGTCCACAGAATATCTAATCGAGAAGCTGGATATCCATTACTTCACTTCAATTAATGAATTGGTAAATAATTCAAGGGGTGTCTCAAGTGACGCTCTATATGATTTTTCTGCATACGCATTGTCTGATTTCAGTAACTTTGCTGCTCAGAATTTACCCTCTCTTCCTTTCGCTACAGAAGAAGTAAAGAGTATTACTTCGAGTCTTAGGAATTTCGACAAAAAGAATATCTTTTTGGAAACCGAAGCTACTAAAGCTTCTTTTTTGCAAGGTGCCGCAAATTCTAAAATTGTTCATGTTGCCACACACAGCGAAGTTTCTGAACAAGACCCATTATTCTCGACCATTTATTTAAACAATAATACCTCTCAGGAATTAACTTCTCTCTATGCCTATGAACTTTTCGATGCAGAAATGAACAACGAGCTAATAATGCTTAATTCATGTAGCTCCGGTTCCGGGGGGTATTTACAAGGTAGTGGGATAATGGGAATTAGCCGGGCACTTCGTTATGCCGGTGCTAATAGCCTGGCCCTGAATCTGTGGTCGGTTAATGATAAAACTGCCTCAGAATTTGCTATAAGCTTTTACGAGTCTGTTGATAATGGCACCCCGAAATGGGAAGCCATGAGAAATGCCAAACTCACCTTACTAAAGTCCGGAAATGCTAACCCTTATTATTGGGGAGCTTATATACTTATAGGCAACACATCCCCATTAACAGAAAAGCCAGCAAAAGCCGGCTTTCTGTATCCATTTCTATTATTAATAATAGTTGTATCTGGTTATAAGATCAGAGAGAGTGTATAATTAACTATCTCACACTTTGAAGTGCTTCTAAATTAGTTTTTGCGATTCTGCTATACTGACCGTCCATATCCAGGGTTTTTTGAAATGCGGATTCAGCATCAGCTAAACGGTCAAGCTGCAAATAAGTATTAGCAAGGTACCAATACCCTTTTTCTAAAACCTGGATATCAACAGTAGTTTGAGAAATAATACGCTCAAAACTTAACACAGCTGATTCGTATTCTCCATAATTATACTGTATAGAACCTAATGTTAAAGACATTTCAGCCACTAATTCGGGAATATTCGTATCAATTAATGTTACCTGAAGTAAGCTTATGGCATCTTCGAAATTTCCATTATTAGCTAATTCTATTGCTTCCTTAATAACCTCGTTCGTATTTGCAGCGGGATTATCTTCTGAACCACGAATATTATCCAAATCAAGTTGTTCCAGAGGTGTCAATTCACCGGTGGTAGTTGTTGACGTATAATTAAATACACTTACCACACCAATAATAATAGCGATCGCTGCGGCAGCTCCGTAATTAATAACCTTACGCAGCCTGTATACTGGTGCTGATTTCTTTATATCACGCTTAGATTCGATTACTGCTTTCAAGTTTGCCACACTTTTAGTGTAATCTAAATAATAGCCGTCCTGTATAAGTTCGGCCCAAAGCTCGTCCGTCTCTTCCTGATTGAGTTTTCCATTGATGTACAAATCAATTTTAAACTCCAGGTCTTTCTTTACATTGCTTTCAATCATATTCTGATCTGTGAAATTGTTACTATTTATTCAATTTCGATAACTGGAATCGACCTTAGTTGAAGCAAAAAATACCGTCTTTTTTTGTTCATTACTTTTTTAATGATACCCTATCAAATTCCAACAACACAACTATTTACTCGTTAGTTTGGTTGCTATCAATTGAAAAGAGATAGATGTTATCAATTTGTTACATTCTGTTACGAAATTAATTTTCATTATTTATTCAGTAAAAAGAGGACCAAACTGATCGTTTATCACAAACATAAATATTTTTTAATAATCAACATATACAGGGAAGCTCCTGTGGTACCATTTTATGAATACTAAAACGTTTCAACTACTACTATTCAGTTTAAGCATTCTTTTCTTCACTAATTGTAAAGATCAGACAGTTACTACTATCTCTGGAACTATTGACTATTTAGGTGACTCGGAACTTTATATAGAAATGCCGCCACTTCACTACAAATACTCTCCTAAAGAAAGAAGTGCTCTTACAGTAAATCAAGGAAAGTTTAACGCCGAAATAAATATCAAAGAACCTGAAATCATCTGGTTGGTTCTTCAAGATTTCGTATATCCCTTTTATGCCGAACCCGGGATTGAACTTAGCATAGAAATCATTCGATCTGATTTTCCTTATGAAGTGGAGATCAAAGGATATGATAAAGATTATAATCTGGCTTACCAGGAATTTCTTAAAGAAACTGAGAATCTGGACACAGCAATTAAAGCCGAGATGGATAAATTTAAAGTGGGACAAAGGAACACTGCTTTAGCCTACTCTGAAATAAAGTTGGAAAGTGCTGAAAAACACTTTAAGGGAACCCCTCTTGAACCATTATACCAAAAAATAGTTGGTGAAGATTTAGTTTTAAGACTTCGGGCTGTTGAATATTCCAACCGATTTATATCAAACTATGATGTCGACTCAGAGCGACAAAAAGTAGTTAATAAAGCACTTCAGAAAGAATTCTTTACTCTTAGTTCTTTAGAAGCACAACGAGCAGGAATCCGTGATTTCAGTCACTATTATTCCCGTACTTTTGGGATTTATGATAGTGTGATGAATGCTTACGGAACTTCATTGGCTGAATATGACATCAAACAGGTTGCTTATGAAGAATTGAATGAGAAAAGAATGCAGGTAATCAATGTTATCGAGGATAGAGATGCCAAAGCATACGCAGAAATGTTCATTGTGGCCGAGCGTATTGGAGAGCAACCCATTTCTATCTCCGAGCCCACTTATTTTAACTTTTTGAAAGAGTATGAGGAATACACGGAGTACACCGATTTTCTTACCTATTTTTATAACGAGATTAAATCTGTCTCACCCGGGGAACCTGCGATCCCGTTTCAATTAGCCGACCGAAGTGGAGAAATTCATACATTGGATGAGTATAAAGGGAAGTTTGTGTTGCTGGATTTCTGGGCAGGATGGTGTCAGCCTTGTCTCGTAGAGTTTCCACACATGCGCGAACTCTACTCTGATTATTCCCGGAATGAACTCGAAATACTGGGAATTTCAACTGAAGTAGATAGTCTTGTCTGGATTCAGGACATCACAAGATTTGAAAATCCTTGGCCACAGTTATATGGTGGAGATGGAATGGATCAGAAAACCTTTAAAGCCTACAAAGGTGGCGGTATTCCATTTTATATTTTAGTTGATCCGGATGGTAACATTGCACGTTATAATGATATTCGTCCTTCCTTTAATTTTACCGAAGTTCTCGATAGTTTAATCACTCAATACAATCAATAGAATACTTCCCTCCGAATGAAGAAATTATACATCGTCCTTTGCTCAGTTATTTTGCTTTCGTGTTCTGCGAAACCAGTTGAAGATAAACAACAAGACACTGCTTTTACTGATCGTGAACTAGGTCAGTTATTGGTAATAGGATTCAGAGGAACTGAAATTAACCCTGAAAGTGATATCACCAAAGACATTAAAGAGTTGAATATTGGTGGAGTGGTATTGTTCGATTACGATGTTGAAAGCAAGAGTTATGGCCGAAATATTGAGTCAGATGATCAGCTGTTAAAACTAGCAAGCTCTTTAGTTGCATATTCATCTACGCCTCCTATCATTTCCATTGATCAGGAAGGTGGACAAGTTGCCCGACTAAAGCCAAGTCTCGGGTTCCCAAAGACTGTTTCTGCTCAATATCTGGGTGAAATTGACAACGAAGACTCAACCCGGTTTTATGCCCGAAGAACAGCTCAGGAGTTTATGGTGGTTGGTGTCAATACAAATTTTGCCCCTGTGCTGGATGTTAATACGAATCCCAAAAATCCGGTTATTGCAAGATATGAGCGCAGCTACTCTTCTAACCCCAAAAAAGTTGCCGAACACGCCGGGTATGTAATCGATGAATTTGATGTAGAGGGAATTTTAACTGTTTTGAAGCATTTTCCCGGACATGGCAGCTCTACTACCGATTCACATCTTGGAGTTACCGATGTGACTGATACCTGGACTGAAGATGAACTGATCCCTTATAAAATTCTTTTCGAAGAAAAAAACATTAACGCAGTAATGACCGCGCATATCTATAATGCCAACATCGATCCGGATTGGCCCGCTACCTTATCACCAGCTACAATTAACGGACTCCTGAGAGATTCCCTTGGTTTCGAAGGCGTAGTATTTTCCGATGATATGCAGATGGACGCCATACGCTCGGAATATGGCCTTGAAACTGCTATTGAGCAATCTCTTAATGCGGGAGTTGATATCCTCATGTTTGGGAATAATCTTGTGTATGAAGAGGACATTGCTCAAACCGCAATCGATATTATTCAAAAATTGATAGCCGAGGGTAAAGTAAGCGAAGAAACCATACAAGCATCTTTAGACCGCGTTGCAAAACTTAAGAAAGACGTAATTGAAGATCTTTGTACATGCCTGAACTTCTGAAAAAAGAAATCCTCAAAAAAACTGAAGAGTTTGTAAAAGGTCGTCTGGAAGGTGATAGCGGTCACGACTGGTGGCATATTCATAGAGTAAGAAACATTGCACTACACATTGCAAAGAAAGAACAGGCAGATCTCTTTATAGTGGAACTTGCAGTCCTGCTTCATGATGTGGCCGATCATAAGTTTCATGATGGTGATGAAACCATTGGCGCTAAAGTAGCACGGGATTGGCTTTTGTCATTGGGTATTGATCAGAAAACCATCCTTCACGTTTGCCAAATAATCAAAAACGTTTCCTTTAAAGGAGCCAACGTTGAGACCAGCATGCAAACAATTGAAGGGAAAATAGTACAGGATGCCGACCGGCTTGATGCAATGGGAGCAATAGGCATAGCACGTGCTTTCTCTTATGGTGGATACAGGAACCGTGAGTTATATAACCCAAATCAAAAGCCCACAATGCATTCCTCTTTTGATGAATACAAAAAAGACGAGGGACATACAATCAATCACTTTTACGAAAAATTATTCCTGTTGAAAAACCGAATGAATACGGCAACCGGAAAGTCACTTGCTGAAGAACGTCATCAATTTATGCAAGACTATGTAGACTGTTTTCTAAAAGAATGGGATGGGAAATAAATCTGAATGTGCATTGTTATTGTATTATTGCTCAATTCACAAACACATTTTCCCATTTATGCTTTATCACTTACATTGCATGAGGTGGGCTAATTATAAATTTCAATTCGAAGTCATGAAGAAATCAATATTTTTATTTGTTTTAGCATCCTTAATAATCTCAACTGATGCATACTCACAAAGAGGTGGCGGAAATTACGGCCAATCTTATACTTCTTTAGCGGGCATGCAATTACTCCGTACTGATATCATTATCACAAAAGACGGAGACGGTACAAAAGGCACCCCTTTTTATAATGATAAATTTGTAAAAGGAGTTGTTTATCTGCCTAATAAAAAAACAACGGAAACCTTATCACTTGCTCTAAATCTAGAAGACAATCATCTGATATACAAAGAAGGTGATAAGTTTAAAATTTTTAACCCGGAAATTATTGAAGGCATTGCATTTCAGGATGAATTAGGGAATACCGAAGACTTCTTCGTAACCGGCTTCTCTAGTTCCAAAAATGGTATTAATAAAAATACAGCTCTAAGAGTGATCTATAATGGAGAAATAAAAATGTTTGCTCATCATACCGTAGAGTTTGACCGTGGTAATTTCAGAGATCCTGTTACCAATATGAAGGTTCAGGAATACAAAAAAGACGTAGATTACTATATCAGGGGAGAAAACGGTGAATTTAAAAAGACCCGACTCAGACTTAAAAACCTGGTTAAAGATATTGGTGAGTTCGAAAAAGAACTTAAAGACTTCGCGAAACAGAATAAAATTAAAGGGAAAAGTGAATCAGATGCTTTCAGAATCCTTGAATATTATGATTCACTGAAAGAAGATGAACCAAATGAGGTTAGAAAATGAGATTCTTCATAATTGTATTATTAACAATATTCCTTCAAACATTACCTATTCATGCTCAGTACAGTGCTAAGGATGGAGCATCAGGTATTACCTTTAGCTCATCAAATCTAATGCAAAGCCTTAACTCTACTGATGTTAAAGGTACACCTTATTATGATAATGAAATAAAAGAGGGGAAAGTTTATTTGCCAAACAATAAGAAAACAGAAGTACTTGAATTGGTAATAAATCTAGAAGAAGATGTTCTTTTGTTTAAGGAAGCTGATGTCTATAAAATATTCAATCCTGCTATAATCAAAGGAATTGAAATTTATGATGAGTATGAACAACCTAAAGATTTTTTTGTTATAGGCTTTTCAAGCCCTGAAAATGATATAACAACAAAATCCTTTTTAAGAGTTGTTTACAATGGAAATACTAAAATACTTGTTCATCATTCAGTAGATTTTGATCGTGGGAATTTTCGCGACCCGGTTACCAACAGAGTAACTGCCGAATACAAGAAAAAAGAGACCTACTACATTGTCAGAGAAAACGGCGAATTTAAAAAGACCCGACTCAGACTTAAAAATCTAGTTAAAGATATTGGTGAATTCGAAAAAGAACTCAAAGACTTCGCAAAAAAGAATAAAATTAAAGGAAAAAGTGAATCGGATGCTTTCAGAATTCTTGAGTATTATGACTCACTGAAGGAAGAAAATTCCTAATCAAATCTATTTTAAATGACCTTAACTCAGCTCTCGTATATCGTTGCCGTCGATAAATATCGGCACTTTGCTACTGCTGCGCAGAAAATCTACATCACGCAGCCAACACTAAGTATGCAAATTCAAAAACTTGAAGATGAGCTAGGAGTGCTGATTTTCGACCGATCCAAAACACCGGTAATTCCCACGAGTATTGGCGAACAAATTATCGAAAAAGCGAAAGTGATCCTTCACGATGCGAAACACATTGAAGATATGGCTTCGTTAAGTGATGATGAGCTGCATGGATCATTCAAGGTAGGAATTATACCTACAGTAGCACCTTACCTGGTCCCTCTATTTCTTCGAAAATTTTCTGAAACTTATCCAAAAGTTGAACTCAATTTTCAGGAGATGCTTACTTCTGAAGTGCTTGAAAAACTGAATGACGATCATCTGGATGTAGGGATTATAGCTACACCTACAGAACAGCATTTCTTTGATGAAGAATTGTTTCTGGAGCCCTTCTTAGGTTACGTGTCCAGTATGCATAAGTTTGCCGGTAAAGATAAACTCGATCTGGATGATCTTTATAAAGAAAATCTGTGGTTGTTAAATGAAGGACATTGCTTCAGAGATCAGGCCATCAAACTCTGCAAAAAAACGAATGAGAAAGTAAACACCGGAAAAATAAATTTTGAAAGTGGAAATCTGGAGACCCTAAAACGCTTGGTTGAACAGGACTTCGGAGTCACGTTAATGCCTTACCTTTCAATGCAGGAACATGATACCCGATGTGCAAATGGAGTGATAAAAGAATTCAACGATCCGGTTCCTACCCGGAAAATCCGATTAGTTTACAGCCGTGAATTTCTGAAAAAGAACCTGATTGCTGCTCTTGGAACAATAATCAAGGACTCTATCCCTGAACATCTTAAATCGCAGAAAGAAGAACTCGTGGTTGAATAAGCAAAAAAGAGCCCGGTGGTTTTTTAAATTATTTCCCAAATCTGAGCGAAGAGGAATTAAGAACTGCTTAGAATAGCTTAACTCCCCTCCTACTCATTGTCGTCGTTCGTTAAGGCAAGTAAGAAATTCCTCTTTTAAGTTTCCAAAGGAAGTATTTTTCAAGGAATACTTTGAAGAAATCGAAAATTACATTAGGTACCATAATTGCGAATTTCCGTGGTTTAAAAAGAGAATTACTGACAATAATCACTTCTTTTTCTCCTGCGTCCATTACACAGAGTCCTGCAATTTTCCCCCAGGCCTTTTCTTCTCTTTTCTCTATGCCTTTTATTGCATTAATAATGTTATGCGCAACAATCTTTCCTGTCACATCACTTGGGTACCCCGTTTTAGGTACGCTAAACGGAACCTCCCCTTGTTCAAATGGAGGAGCTACATTCACTGCTAAACCCGCTGCCCAAACATTCTCCAACTTTTCATGTTGGTATGAAGGCAAGGTTGGGATAAACTGGTTATCTCCGCAATGAAGCTGAGGAGAGTTTTTAATAAAGTCTACCCCTGTAAACGGGGGCATTAACATCTTGAATCGTGATTCAATTACTGTTCCGTCGCTTAGAAAAACTTCTTCTCCGGTCACCTTTTCTACACCTACTGAAGTATGATAGGTAATGTGAAACATCTCCATGAACTTTTTAAGCATTGCTTCACCCAATGGCATTCCATCAATTCCAAAGTGACCCAGGTAGGGTTCCGGTGTGATCCAGTGTAAATCTACTTTTTTCCGAATTTTTTGATCACGAAGCCACTTTTCGAGGTTGAATAAAAATTCATAGGCCCCACCCATACATCCTGCTCCCTGGGTCGCTCCGATTACAATTGGGCCGGGATTTTCTTTAAACTCTTCGAGTTTTTCTCTGGTTTTCATTGCTCCAACCGGAGTTCCGATATACACATTATGTTCTTTCAGTCCGGGTACTGCATCCATTTGAACTTTCGGTCCCGTTGCTATGATTAAATGATCGTACCTGTATTGTCCGTGTTCTGTGAATACAATCTGAGTTTCGGTATCTACTTTAGTAGCTGTGTCTAAAACAAACTTCACTCCTTTTCTAGCAAGCACTTTTTCTCTTGGAATGGATATTTCATCTACTTCCCTCCTTCCAATAGGAACCCAGATTAGCGATGGTATATAGATGAAGTCAGGGTTTCGGTCTATAAGTGTTACTTCTACTTCTTTACCCAGCTTTCTTTTGATTTCTAAAGCGGCTGTAGAGCCTGCAAAATTACCTCCTACTACCAGAACTTTCATGATTACCTCCATTTTCTGTTATCACTATTACAATGCAAAACTAATATGAAGGAATAATGAATTAGTAACAGGCAGAAATAGAAGTGTGAGTTTCATGAATGCATTCTGGACTTTCGCTTTAGAATAAAGTTAAACTTTTATTTTATTTGAAGAATTGAATTGGACTGACACTATGTTGTCAGTCACCTCCTTTATCTTTACCCCAACATTCAATGACCAGCAAGAAATGAGCAACGCACAAATTGGAGATTGAATGTTCCATGTTAAATATTGTTTATTAAAACTATGGTACGCATACGAAAAGCAGGACATCACGGCATACTTCTTCCCGAATTAAAGATCGGTTTGGATTATAGTGGTTCTAAGGCAGAACACTATTTTGTTTCACATGCCCATGCAGATCACATGCCACGAAACCGCAAGCTGACCGTTTATGCGACTCCACCTACTGCTCGCTTTATGAAGCTCCGTGGTTTTGGAGGGGAAGTCATTGAACTGGAATTTGGTAAACCGCTGGAAACGGAAAATGCCCGTATCACCCTCTACCCTGCCGGACATATTCTTGGTTCTGCAATGACTTTTGTGGAAAGTGAATTGGGCTCAGTTTTATATACCGGCGATTACCGAACCCCGCCTGCCCCTGCTACCGAAGGATTTCAACTACCCGAAAATTCCATTGATCAGTTTATTACAGAGGCGACTTTTAGTCTTCCTATCTATAAATGGAAATCGGAAGAAGAATTGTCAGCTCAAATCCACAACTTCGCATCCACTTCTTTGAAAGAAGGATACACCCCTATATTTACAGCCTATAATCTGGGTAAAGCTCAGGAACTCATGTATATCCTCAAAGAGCTGAACCATCCTATTCAGATTCATGGAGCCGGTTTCAAGCTTTGTGGCGTGTATGAAGAATTTGGCTTCCCATTAGGAGACTATGAAACCTATAACCGGGAAACTTGTGAGGGAAAGATTCTGATCACACCCAGCTCGGCCTTAGGTACTGGATTTGCATCCAGTGTAAAAAAGAAGCGCATAGCCTATTGTTCGGGATGGGCAGCAAATGAATCACGCCAAACACAGCTCACAGTGGATGAACTCATCCCGATTTCAGATCACCTGGACTTCTTCGAGTTGATTGACCTATGTGAAAAAATTCAACCCAAAAAAGTATGGATTACCCATACCCCTAATCCAAAGGTTGTCCAGTATTATTTGGATCAACTGGGAATTACTTCGGGGTTTTTGGACTTGGAAGGAGACGGACAATGAATCAATTAAGAATTATCAATGATTCAATTAAAAGCTTTGTCATTTCGACTGGAGGGAGAAATCTAAAGGGTTTTATTTCAATATCTCGTCTTTTAGATGTCTTATGTTCATTCAGCATGACAAAACCTGAATTTATTTTATTATCCAACACACCTCTAAATCCCCTCTCAAGAGGGGACTTTTGGACTTTGAGCTTTATTCATGAGTACCTCCTCTTGAGAGTTGGACAGGAGTTATGCCCATGAATACCTTCCACACTCTTGCTCAGTTAGCTCAAAAAATTTCCAGTACACGAGGGAACAACGCTAAGATTAAGTTGTGTGTGGAATATTTATCAGGATTAGAATCAGATCGGGATGTTGAGTTGGCGACTCAGTATCTGAGTGAAGGAGCTTTTTCTTCAGTTTCGGGTAAAAAGGCATCGGTTGGGTATCGTACTATTGCTACCCTTGCCGCAGAGTTCTGCGAAATTGATTATGAGTTGGTTTTTAAGCCCAGTCGAACCGCAACAGGGAGTTCTTCCGAAACAATTCAGCGATTGTTGGAGAATATCCCGGAGGCAAGAGCTAAGTGGAAAGCTGAACATCTTACTCTGGAGGAAATCAATGATATTTTCGAGTCACTATATATCACTTCCAAAAGAGATTTAAAGCAACAATTACTTTTAAATGCATGGAAAAAGATGACACCTCTGGAAGTGAAATATTTCATAAGGATTCTGGGGCAGGGTTCATTGCGAATTGGTTTTGAAACTAAAGGTGTGGAGAGTGCCATTGCTAAAACCTTTGAAAAAAATTTAGAAACCGTACGGTATGCCAGAATGATTACCGGAAGCGTAGGTAAAACAGCCGTACTTGCTAAACATAATTGCCTTAATGAGGCTACATTTAAGATGTTTAGTCCCATTTCATTTATGCTGGCTTCTCCCATCGAAAGCAGAGCAGTTAGTGATTTATCAGAATATATTGCTGAGGAAAAGTTTGATGGGATGCGATGTCAGGCTCATATTTCTGGTGGAAAAGTTGAATTATTTTCCCGAGATCTGAATCATATTACCCCTTCGTTTCCTGACATAATAGAATTCTTCTCGAGCCGTGATTTACCCGATACCGTTCTTGATGGTGAGATTTGTGTGTTTAAAGATGATACCATTTTGCCCTTTCAGCTTCTACAAAAAAGAATGGGCGTAAAGAAGCCGAGTGAAAAGCTTTTATCTGATTATCCGGTTTTATTTATTACTTATGATCTTTTATTTCTTGATGGGGTCCCGTTATTCGATGATTCGTTAATTGTTAGAAGGAAAAAACTCGAAGAACTGGCTAATACATACTCGATCCCCATCACTTCACAAATGGAATTGGAATCTAAAGATGATATGGAGGATCTGTTCAAACGAGCACTGGCTCATGGGAATGAAGGTCTCATGCTCAAACGAAAGGATTCTAACTATGAATATGGGCAGCGTAAGAAGTCTTGGTTGAAAGTTAAAAAACCAAGTGGTTCTCTGGATACGGTGATGTTATATGCTCATGCGGGGAGTGGAAAACGTGGCGGGACTTATTCTGACTTCACTCTGGGAATCTCAGTAAAAGAAGATGAGCGTTACGAAGAAGAGTTCATCCCTATCGGAAAGGCCTATGGTGGGTATTCTGATAAAGAGCTCAAAAAAATGAACGCACTGATTAAGGAAATTACCCTTGAGCGTTTTGGCCCTACCCTTCTGTTGAAACCACAATTGGTGATCGAGCTTGAATTCGAGGACATCCAGATAAATAAACGGACGAAAGCCAAATTCACCCTTCGCTTCCCACGCTTCAAAACTATTCGGTGGGACTTGTCTTTGAACGATGTGGATACCCTAAAAGATGTAGAACGGATGTATAAAGAAAAGTTATCTGAAGAGAGAGAACGTCAGGGTAAAAATCCTTCATTTGTTTTCAAAAATTAGGCGTTCGTTACTGAGAGAATTTAATCGCAATTTGCATTTACCCAGTGGCACGAATAATGACAACTTTTTAAAGTATTTAACAATTTTCTGGGAGAGCTTAATTAGACATTTAAGTTTGCTCGTGTAACTAACCATTTATAAGCTTTGGCTCACTCCAAATGAAATTAAAAAATAACTATTGCATACTCATTTTTTTGGCTGTTCTTTTAGCATGTTCATCCAATGAGAATCAAAACTCCGGCTCCAGGGGAAATCAGAATAGCGTAATTCCTTCTGTAGAAGCTGTCCAGGCAAGATACGGGTCCCTTCCTCTTGTGGAGAGGTTTAGCGGAAATGTACGATCGGAAAATCAAGTCCCACTATACCCTCAAATCTCTGCTAAAGTTGAACAGGTATTTGTAGAAAACGGTCAGTATGTAGAAAAAGGGCAAACACTTGTTCAATTAGATGCTGAGCAATATCGTCAGCAATTGGTACAGGCAGAAGCCGGATTAAACATTAACAAAGCCAGACTGAAGCAAGCAGAGGCTGGTCTGGCGGAATTAAAATCCCGCTACAATCGGTCAAAACAGCTTGCAGACAAAGAGCTAAGCAGCGCTGCAGAAATTGAACAACTTGAAGCCGAGCTTATTTCAGCGGAAGCCAATGTGGAATTAGCGGAAGCACAACTTGCACAATCCGAATCATTAGTAGAAGAGCGAAGAGAACAGCTTTCCAGAACCACCATTAAAGCCCCAATTTCAGGAACAATAGGGCAACGTAATGCACAGGTTGGGATGCAGGTCTCTCAGAACACTCAGCTTTTTATGATTGGGGATCTTACGAGATTAAGAGTTGAGATCGTGTTAACTGAAAGCATGTTAAATAAGATTTCAATTGATCAAACTGCCCGCATTATGGTGGAAGATTATGAAGGGAATGATCGGATTATTGAAGCTAAGCTTTCGAGAATCTCCCCTTTCCTGAACGAAGTTACTCGTAGTACTGAAGCAGAAATTGATGTTGAAAACAAAAACGGCTGGCTGAAACCGGGAATGTTTGTACCGGTAGATATCCTGTTTGGTGAAAGTGAAAAAGCAACGCTTATTCCGGTCAGTGCCATTTACACCGACCCAACATCTGGAGCACAAGGAGTATTTATTGCTTCATCTATGGGGTCAGAAATTCAGCCTGTTGAAAGTTCTGAAAATGATGGTAACCCCGATTTACTAACTGAACCGACTCCTGTTCAATTTAAACAAATCGATATTCTGGCCCAGGGCAGAATGGAAGTAGGCGTTGGCGGACTTGAAAGTGGTCAATGGGTGGTAACTCTAGGCCAGGATTTGCTAGGAGAAGGACGTGAGCAAGCACGAGTCAGAACAGTAAGCTGGGATAAAGTGATTGGACTACAGCTACTTCAGCGCGAAGATTTGTTAGAAGACGCGCTTCAGGAGTCAACCCGTCCTCAGGCATCAACACTCTAAGGAGATAATCATGGCAATTACAGAAACTTCGATAAAACGTCCCATTGCAACTTCGATGCTCTTTTTGATCATCATTACTCTTGGAGTGATGGGATTCCGATATTTACCAGTAGATCTACTCCCTCCAATTGAGTATCCACAATTAACAATTTCGACAAACTATGATAATGTGGGTCCTGAAGAAATGGAAAACATTATCACTGAACGTATTGAGAACGCTGTTGCCGGAGTACCTGGTGTGGAGCGAGTTCGTTCCAGCTCAAATGAAGGAAATAGTAGAGTAACCCTCGAATTTGCTCAGGGAGTTAATATAGATGCAGCTGCCAATGATATTCGTGCTGCGCTAGACCGTGTACGCGGAAGTCTGCCTGTAGAAGCTGATCCTCCCAGAATCTGGAAATTTGACCCCAACAATTTTCCTATTGTGATAATAGGCGCAAACTCAGAGAAAAATCTTGCTGATTTGACATTATTGTTGGAACGGGAAGTTATGAAGAGGTTTGAGCAAATAAATGGAGTCGGCTCTATTGATATCTGGGGAGGCATTGATCGCCAGGTAAAAGTGGATATTAAGCGAGATCGACTGATTGCCAGTGGCCTCTCTACCCAACAGGTACAACAAGCTATTGCGCGGGAGAATACTAATTCTCCGGGCGGAAACGTAAATGAAGGAACATCCAGACTATACATCAGAACACTCGGTGAGTATGAAAATATTGATGAAATCTCGAATACCGTAATTACGACTATTGATGGTAAGCCAATCCGGGTAAAAGATGTTGCAGATGTTTCTTTTGGGTATGCTGATCTTGATCGATTGGTAACCATCGACAACAAACCTATGGTACGTTTCTTCATACGAAAACAAACAGGAGCAAATACTGTTGCTGTTGCTGAGGATGTACGAAAAGAAGTGGATCGAATTAATGCTGAACGAAGCGACTTAGAACTCATCGTTACTCAGGATCAAAGTACTTTCATCCAGGATTCTATAAATAATGTTCAAAGCTCTGCAACATGGGGAGCTTTACTTGCCATATTGGTGCTGTACATCTTCTTCAGAAATGGATCTTCCACATTTATTATTGCAGTGGCTATTCCTATTTCCATCATTGCAACCTTTGGCTTGCTTTATTTCGGAGGCCTCACACTCAACCAAATGAGTTTTGGAGGGCTCGCACTAGGTGTTGGTTTAATTGTCGACAATGCCATTGTGGTACTTGAGAATATTATCCGAATGCGTGAAGAAGAAGGCGAAGACCTTGAAACAAGCGCACTAATCGGAACTAAACAAGTTGCGGGTGCTATTGTTGCGTCTACCCTTACCACCGTGGTAATCTTTTTGCCTGTAGTATTTATGCAAACAATCTCAGGACTTCTTTTTAAACAACTGGCATTAGTTGTTGTTTTTGCTCTGTTATGCTCTCTGCTGGTTGCTTTAACGCTAGTACCAATGCTTTCCAGTAAGTTCCTTACTGTAAGCCCTGCTTCTAAATCAAAGTCAAAGAAAGGCTGGTTTGCCATATTTTTTGAAAAACTGGAACGTCGTTATTCTGTGCTTTTAAGAAGTGCTCTAAAACACCGATACACTGTTTTTGGAATTACAGCAATTTTAGTAGTAGGAAGCTTCCTGCTTGTTCCGGTGATCCCTGTAGAATTGGCACCTCAAACTGATGCCGATGAAATCAGTATTGATTTTGAAATGGCTGATGGAACCAACATTGCTGTACAAAATTTGTATCTGAAAGAAGTTGAAAAAATTGTTCGCGCAAATTTACCTATGGACGATGTCAAAAACTTTACAACAGAAGTCCGCGATGGACGAGCAGAGGTTGAAATTGCTATGGTTCCGGCTTCTGAACGCAGCCGTAAAACTTCGGACATTGCTGATGATATTCGAAAACAAATTGAAGGCAAAGTTCCGGGTGGCGAGGTTCGTGTACGCGCCCAATCCGGTTTATGGATACTGCGCCGTCTATTTGGAAGTGGAGATGGAGATGAGGCTGTTCAAATTCAGTTAAGGGGCTATGAAATTGAAAAATCTTATGAACTCGCCCAGCAAATAAAACTTAAACTTGAAACCATTCCCGGTGTAGTTGACACTCGTATTGGCCGGAGTGAAGGCCGGCCCGAACAGCGCATCCAATTTGACAGAGAAAAAATAGCCGATCTTGGGCTGTCAGTAAACCAGGTTGCGAGTGTAATCCAAACTAATATTGGAGGAAGCCAGGCAGGTGCCTACCGTGATGGTGGTGATGAATACCCAATCATTGTGCGTCTCCGACCTGAAGACAGACTAAGTGCTCTTGATCTTGACAATATTTCTATCCGCACCCCCGACGGTAGGGTTCTTCCTGTTTCATCTGTTATTAAAAGAGAAAACGGACGCGGACCAACTGGCATTAGCCGAATTAACGGACAACGAGTAACCAACATTTCAGCCAATCTGGAACCCGGAATTGCGCTCGGCGATGCAGTAGATATCATTCGGGAAGAACTGCTTGATGTTAACCTTCCAGATGGCTACAGCATTGTGTTCTCTGGAGAATATGAAGAACAGCAGAAAGCAGCAGCTGACTTCAGGCTTTCCATCCTTCTGGCTCTGGTGCTTATTTACATGGTAATGGCAGGACAATTCGAACGTTTCCTCGATCCATTAGTCGTAATGTTCTCAGTACCTTTGGCAACCATTGGCGTGGTCCCAACCCTGCTTCTTACAGGAACTACTTTGAACATTCAAAGCCTGATGGGAATCATCATGTTGATTGGTATTGTGGTAAACAACGCAATTGTACTGGTAGACTATATCAATCTAATGCGCCGTGAAAAAGGATTGAATGTTTTTGAAGCTGTTGTTCAGGCAGGAAAATTAAGACTGCGACCTATTTTGATGACAACTTTAACAACTATTCTGGGACTTCTGCCACTATCATTTGGATTAGGAGCTGGAGCTGAAATTCAAGCTTCACTGGCAAGAGTAGTTATTGGAGGATTGACCGCTTCTACACTTATCACCCTGGTGTTTATTCCAGTGGTTTATATTAGTGCAGACGCCGTAATTGAAAAAGTTAGAACATATAACTGGAATCCGTTTAGCAAAAAGTCTGAGCAAATCGAATTAGCCAAATCATAAGCACTTATGATAAGTTTGACCAAGCCCGGTTTTTTGAAACCGGGCTTTTTTTATGCACTACATATCCTCTACAAATTCCTTTGTGGTTTTATTTTTAAATAAATTGATGCACTTTCATACCTATTAACCAAACCTTGCTGTATATGAGAGAGTCCAGAATCTATAGGACATTCGGCTTGCTCGCTTTGTACCTTTTCTTATTATCTACTTCCTCCTTTGCTCAAACTATTTCAATTCCCGGTGTAAGCGGTATTGAGTTTGATACAACAGGAGGTGATTATTCCATTTCCATTACAGATAACTTTACCGTTCATGGCATAACAGTAGTTCCTGGTTCACTTACCATGACCTATTCCGATGCGGATGATTCCTTTGAGCTGGACGGTACCGTAACCGCAAGTTTTGATGGAGAAGAAATTGATGCAGAACTTGACTTCTTAGTATCGGATGAAGCACTCCAATCTGTAGCTTTTAATGTTAGCGCAGATTTTACGCTAAAATCCCTCGAACTCTCCCCTTCTGATTTAGGATTTGAATGGACAGGCGGAAGTAATTTCAGTATTTATGGAGCTTTGACTGCCACCCTTGAGGGTAATGAAATGGAAGTATCTATGGGAGACGCAGATAATCCTGGAGTAAATATTGAGAATGGAACTATCTCAGGCCTATCAATGTCGGTTACTGGCAGCTTTGATATCAAAACAATTAGTATCTCTCCAGAAGACCTGACATTTATTTATACATCGGATGATGATCAGTTTGAAATGTATGGGGATGCTACAACAACCATTGACGGCAACGAAATCGATATTGCACTTGGGGATGAAGACGATCCAGGATTAATCCTCGATTCCGGAGCACTAACTCACATCAACTTTGGAGTTACCGCCGATTTTGAAATGAAAGGCATCACCATCTCGCCGGATGCATTGACTTTAGAATATGACTCCCCAAATACTCAGTTCGAATTTTATGGATCTGTTTCGGTTAAATTTGACGGGGAAGAAGTTGATGCCACATTGGGCGATGCCGATGATCCGGGTATTGTATTCGATAATGGAGCAATTACGCACGTTAATTTTGGGCTTACAGCGGATTTTGAAATCAAAAGTCTCGCTGTAATTCCAGACAATCTTACTTTTGAATACGACTCAGGAGAGAATCACTTCGAAATGTACGGGAACCTCACTTTTAAAATCGGAAGTGACGAAGTTGAGGCTATTATGGGAGATGCCGATGACCCGGGGTTGATCTATAAGAACAATTCCATCCAACATGTAAACATTGGAGTAACCGAAGACTTCTCTATGTCTGGGTTGAAGATTAAGACGACTGATCTCGGAGCGGAATGGAACAGCGGCAGCGATTATCATATTTATGGAGATGCTGACCTCAGTATAGATAATGAAACGATAGATGTAGACTTTGGCACTTTCAACGATCCCGGTATTGTGGTAAGAAACGGAAGTCTCCACTCATTTGAAGTGGATGTAAATAGCGACTTGAAATTCGGCAACCTTGAAGTGACTACTAAAGACGTTGATATCAAATACAGCAGCAGTAAGTTCGAAGTTACAGGTGAAGTTGAAATTGATGAAGTATTCTCACTTTCGGTCACCCTTGGAAGTGGTGATCAGGCCGGACTGGAAATTGATGTAAGCGGAAGTGAACCCTCATTCAAAATTGAAGCATTAACTATCGACATTGAACATGCCGACCTTGGTGCTATTGACCTCAAGAAATTTGAATTAGCGTTTAATAGCTCAGGTATTACAGAGTCCGAAGTAGATGTGGTGTTTCCCTCCGGAACTGATATTGATGCCATTATTAAATTTAAAGGCAATCCTGCTACCATTGATGAAATTTCCATCACCTATACGGCAGATAATCTTGAGGAAGCTTTGGAGCTTTTCGAGGGAATTCAAATAGCGGAAATGAGTGGGACGGTAGGAAACCTTAGTAACACATCTAACTTATTCATAGACGCCGATATCACTACTATTTTTGGAGGTGGTTTTACGCTTGCCGGTGAAGATGTCACTTTGCTTGAAATGTATGATGCAGTAAGCATTGATGCCGATGAATTCACCATGAGCGGAGACGTTAATGTTGGAGCCTATAAAAATACTGGTGGTGACTGGAAAAGCCTGCTCGGAAGCGGCAGCTTCTTTTTAGATGTTGTTTTCCAGAATTTTACGAAAACCGAAACGATAAATATATTCGGGCAAAAGCAAACTTTTAATGTTACAAAAACGCCATCTGTCTTTGCAGAGGTAAATATTAAAATTCCTTCAGACCCGTTAGTTGAAGCTGAAGCCTTCGCGTATTTGAACTCAAATGGAGATTTTGATGCGTTAGTGGATGTAACCTTTTATGTACCCCACTCCATCCCTATTATTGGAGGAGATAAGTTGGGAAGTGTTGATGGTGCCATCCGGTATAAGTATAACGACCTGGGCGACAGTTACGCCGCCGGATGGACCAGAATCAAAACATTCTGGCATACCTATCATCTCGGAGCAAAATATAAATTCAAAAGCCGCAGTATAAGCACCTTCTCAAGCAGCAGCACCATAAGCGACATTGAAAGTGATATAAACAGTGATCTTAACTCAAAGGCCCTTGCAAATAACCCTTCTTATGTGAACAGCACCCATATCTTTGAGGTGTATGACGCTCCTGTTTCTCCAAGTATGCTGCTTGTTCAAACCGACTGGGAAAATACCATTGACAGTGTGCTGATTACCGTAATCGGACCGGAAGGGATTTATGAACTAACCAAGGTAACCACTCTTTCCGATACTAATACAACAACAGTACCAGAATTCAGCTACGAAGAGAATATGCAGTGGGTGCTGGACGATACAGCTGCTGTGTTTGTTCTTACCACCCCTTCTGCTTTCAGCGAAGAAGAAATTGCACATGCCACCCTGCTGGAAGGCCGGTATCAGGTTGTTGTTTCAATGCCATCGGATCAGGCTCCCGACTCGGTATTTATAGATATTCAGGGAATTTACCAGGCCCCAATGATTGATCTTGAAGTTTCCAAAAACACAAATGATTACGAGTTAACAACTAATTATTGGTCATTGGTACCTGATTCAAGTCATATTTCTTATTATGTGAACGGTGAATTGATCACCCATGTGGAAGCAGAAAATTTTGATGAATTTGGATACGGTTCTGAAACCTACACCTATTCTCCGGATGTAATTGCTGAGGAAGATACACTAATCTTTTACGCACTTATCGACGACAGTTTTAACCCTCCTCAATCATCAAATATAATAGATGATATTATTCACGCCCCCGACTTCTACGGGACCATCTCATTTCCTGAGAGTGCCGATTCTCTGAAATCCGGCCTACGAATATTTATTGATGAAGACGTGGATGGCAGCTTCGATGTGGCTTCCACCGGAGGATTGGAATTGTTCAACGTAACTGGCCAGGATGGAGGATTTGCCATCAACGGGTTGGAAGACGGAACCTACGAAGTCCGTATAGTTCTGCCGCCCGGATACCGGATCATGGGTGGAACTGATCGGAAATCCCACACCGAAATTACCTTCGATGGAACTCCTATCGAATTAGACATTGAAATTGAAGCTTATTCGGAGATAGAATAATGAAAAATCTAAAAGAACTAGTTCTGATACTTACGTTTTCATCTATGGTTGTTTCAGGATACGGCCAAAACCTGATTCCGACTGAACAACCTACTGCCGTAGAAAATCAATTGTTTGGATATGCTATTTCCGTATCGGATTGGAGGGCAGTAGTAAGCGCCCCGCAAAAAGATATTGCAGAAAGTACATCTCTTGGCTCTGCGTTCTTCTACGAACGAACAGAAACCGGATGGGAAATCAAAACGGAAATTACCCCAACAGGACTCCCTGCTTTTTCCAATTTTGGGATAGCTGCGAAGTTAGCAGGTAATACTGCTTTGATTAGCTCACTTGGGAGTGAAAGAGGGATTTTAATGGAAGAATCGGTTTTTGTATACGAGCACAATGACACCTCGTGGGTTAATACACAAGTTCTTCGTCCCTCAGATTCTAAACCCGGATTAAGATTCGGCTACTCACTTGACATAGCCGAACATCTGGAATTGGCGATTGTCGGAGCTCATCAGGCTGATGGAAATGAACCTAAATCAGGAGCTGCTTACCTGTTTGAAAGACAGGAAGGTATTTGGGTTCAAATAGCAAAGCTTGTAGCTGAAGATGGTGAACCACATGACTTTTTCGGATATACCGTTTTATTCCTGGATGGAAATCAAATTGCAGTTGGGGCTTATAATGCCACTGGTGCAAATGAAAGAAGCGGAGCTGTTTATATTTTTGAAAAAGATGAAAATGAAGACTGGATTCAAGCCGCCAAGCTGTTTGACCCAAATGGTTCGTCCAGTGATTTATTCGGGTATACCTTAGCAACCCAGATTGGCGTACCTATTCCGGTTAAAGCTTCTTCCTTTTACCGTTTTGGAACGCTTTTCATAGGAGCTCCCGGGTCTAACAATGAGAATGGTGTTCAAACTGGTTCTGTGTATTTCTATGATCAACAGGAAGGAATATGGAATCTGACTTCTGAGTTCTTCGACGAAAGTTCTGAGGCAAATGATCATTTTGGAATATCAATAGCTCATAATTCACTATCAGGCTTATTTATTGGTGCAAATAGAACCGGCACTAATAAAGGAAAGATTTATTCCTATGGCTACTATCATGGTGAGGAAGAAGTAACACCTTTTGCATTCGAAGGGAATACTCCAGAACCCGATATCCAATACTATGGTAGCAGAATCAGTTCGAATAGTAGTGCTGATATCATTATTGCGTCGCCCTATTCTTCAGTTAGCGATAAGAACAACTCAGGAGTTGTACAGTTCTACAATACCCCAATCACGCCAAATGAAGAAGAAATAGAAGTTGTAGAGGAATACATGCTCGAACAAAACTACCCGAATCCATTTAACCCAAGCACCCAAATAAACTATCAGGTTAAAGAAGCAGGGCTTGTAAAGCTCTCTGTATTCAACCTTCTTGGCCAGGAAGTTCAAACTCTGGTAAATGAGCAGAAAACGAATGGGGCTTACTCTGTTAATTTTGATGCTTCTGCCCTTTCTTCCGGTTTCTACTTCTACCGTCTGGAAGTAAATGACTTTGTAAGTGTAAAAAAGATGATGCTTATTAAATAACCAATTAAGATTGCTTCAATTAAAAATTAAGAATGGGAATGTGATTGTTTGACCTTATGTTGTGTAAAAGCATTCCTAATTCAAACTTTCTTAATTTTTAATTGAAATGAGTAGCTGGACTCTCAAATCTATTCCTCCCCACGACTGGTTTCTTTGCCTTGATGTTCAATCTTATTTCGATCATGAACATAACCCTGAATCTATTTTTGAAGAAGGATTCACACGACCTATTCCGGTTGGCGATCGGGATGTAATTGTTACAGTGTTCTTTAATGGCGACCCGGATACACCTGAATTCAATATCGAAGCTAAAGAATCACTTTCAAAAGAGGAGATTGCTGAAGCTAACAAAAGCTTATCTAAGATCTTCGGTACCGATATGGATATTCGTCCGCTTTACGATCAGGCTGGGAACGATCCAGTGCTAGGAAGTAAAATTTCATCTCTTTATGGATTAAAAAGAATGACCCGGGCTAATCTGTTTGAGGATATTCAAAACAGGATCGTGGAAATGCAGATGAATCATAAGCCTACTGCAAAAAAAATGATGTACGCGATTCGTGAAGCCTACGGAACGGCGCTGGAACACAGAGGGGGAACATTAGCAGCCTGGCCAAGAGCTCATCAACTGATGAAAGCCGATCCTGCAAATATCCGTAAACTCGGTCCTACCCTTCGGAAAGGCCAATACCTGGTTGAATTGGCTAACAATATTGTAGGTGGAAATACAGATATGGATTTTATTTCGAAGTGTGATCCGGTTACTTGCTATAACACACTCACTAACATAAAAGGTGTCGGACCAACAGCTGCTCAGGACTTGATGATGATGAGAGGCAGAACCGATGCCGTATTCCCAAGCAATATCAAGAAAGGAGAAGAAAAAGGTCTTCGGAGATGGATCATCTGGAGCTATGGAGAAGATCCGAATTCGACCAGTGAAGAAGAGTTTCAGAACATCATTCAAAACTGGAAAGGATATGAAAGCTCTGCCCTTGAATTCTTGTACGTAAACTGGATTCTGGAAGAAAAGGAAAAACGGGCTAAATCTTAGAAATACTCCTTATTGCTCAACGGACTTATCACGGTTAAATGTGATACTATCTGCTTCGAAAACAAACTCAAAAGGTGTAGCGAAAACTTCCTTTGGAAATCCTGATAAAGACGTATTGATACTCTCCCCTTCTTTTAATTCTTCGATAGCTGGAATCTCGCTCGCATCGTAGTCATATTTCACTCCTGTATAAATATTTCTGTATAAAGAGATATGGGCATGACATCCGGTAGAGTTTCCTGTACTTCCTACTAAGCCTAAAATATCGCCTTCATCTATTACGTCTCCCGCATATACTTTTGTAGATGTAAAATGGGCTACTCTCAATGCAAAAGTAGTGTCAGCACTTGAATGAATGATTACTTGATTTCCATACGCAGCATAAACTGCATTGTCCTGTGTTTCAGGGCTTGAGAATAAAACTGTTCCGCTAAAAGGAGCCCGAAATGGTTGCCCTAAACACTCCTCTTTATTCGGCAAAGAATAATCAAGACCATAGTAGTCAGAGTTCTTATGAGTAGCTACCCCGTGACCACGTGTAACGAACCAACTCTCTGAGGTAACTGCACCTTCAAAAGGCCACAGAATTTTTGATGGAGCCGGAGGAGTAAATGTGCTCCCACTGTTTATCTCAGGCTCTGTTATTCCCGGTTCATTTGAACAGGCTTGAATAACAAGTAAGAGTACTCCAAAAAGTAAAATCTTATTGATAGAAAACACTTCAGAACAATAGGGTACTTAAATATAGTTTGACGTTTAAATATCAATTATCACTGTGAAAAAGTAAAACTCAAAATTTACTTAGAGCCTTTTCGGATGAAAAAGTTACTCCATTTTCCTACCCAGAAATACATGGCTATGACCAGCCAAAATGATATTTCCGTTAGAAAAGGTGTCTATAAAATCAAAGTAGGGGCCGTATTCCTGAGTTGATTTGGGTTGGATTTCCATAAAAGAAAGCTCATCCCTGTCAGAAATTTTCAAATCATCTGATGCTAAAAGAAGGAGTTTATTGTCCGGTAGTAATTTGATCTGATCATTGCCATTTTTGATTTTATAGTGCTCCCAATACAGCTCCTGCCCCATCACTTTATAGATTCGTTCATACTCAGACAAATACAAATTATCGTTCTCATCAATCTCTAAGGAACGAAAAAAGTCGTAGTTCTTATGAATATTTGTAGAAACTTTAGTCCATGTTTCCCCATTATCAAAAGAGGCATGTAAGCCATCATGCGAAGCAAGGAAAATCCTTCCATCTGAAGTAACTTCAATTTCCTCAATATGATCGCTTAGCTTGCTGTGGATAAAACTATTTCTGAAACTCTCTCCTGTTTCAAGATCAAGGGTTGTAACTCCATGCTTTCTACCAATGTGTAATCGGTTATTCAGATAGGTAATATCCTGCATAATATATCCACCCGTCACTACTTCCCAACTTTGCCCATTATCCTCCGAGACATATATCCAACTTACATCCCTTCCCCAATCTCCGCCATCTGGTCTATATACATCTCCAATGATATAAAGTTTATTATTAAGCGTTCTGATTCGTACAATATCCGCAGAATCAGGAGTGCTTAGCCTTTGGAAATCTTCTCCATGATTCGTTGACCTGAATAATTTTTCATCCTGTGCGATGAACAGAATATCATCGGGAGTAATTTCGACTGCGGTATTCCATCTATCCCGAAATTGTCCCAGTTCTTCCCATTCATACTCAGGCTTTGGCTTCTCTTCTGATGCATCGAAAAGCCCACATCCTGAGATCGATACAATGAAAACTAATAAGAAAATTAGCCCTCTCATATACTTGACAAATTATTGATGACTACTTCATAAGTAAATCAATAACAATCAAACATGAAAGGCTAAAAATATATCACTCTTCTTTCAGCTTAAATTTCAGGAAGAAGTATCCCAGGAGTCCACTTAATAAAGAACCAACAAAGATTCCCACTTTAGAATACTCAATAAATTGAGGATCAGTAAAAGCGAGTCCACCAATAAAAAGTGACATGGTAAATCCAATTCCGGTTAAACATGATATACCGTAAAAGATGGTCCATACATTTTTATCTTTTGGAAGTTGAACAAATCCCAGTTTATGCGAAATCCATACCGAAAGCATGATTCCCACCTGCTTTCCTATGAACAGACCAAATAAAATACCCAGGGTTAAAGTAGAAGAAAATGCAGCCATGGTTTGCTCTGCTGATAGTGCTACTCCTGCATTAGCAAAGGCAAATACCGGCATAATAAAATAGGCCACCCATGGATGAAGCTTATGCTCCAGCTTGTGAAGCGGACTTTCAAGCTGCTCTATACTTTCTTCGAGAATATGCATAGCCGTTTCCTCGTCTTCCTCATCCGGGGTCTCTTCCGCTTCCCTTAGCATATCTACTCCATCTTCAATTTCTTCGAGAACTTTTTCTCTATCTCTGGGAGATGTTGCAGGAACCAAAAAGCCTAATAATACTCCTGCTATTGTAGCATGAATACCGGACTTAAGAACGGCCACCCAAAGGATTATACCAAATATGATATAAACTGCAATTGAACGAACATTGGAGAGATTGAGGGTAATTAAAATTATGAGTGTAATCGCAGAAACTCCCAACGCCATCATGGAGATCTTACTGGTATAAAATAAAGCGATCACTAATACGGCAATCAAATCATCTACAACCGCTACGGCGGTAAGGAACACTTTTGCCCAAAGCGGGGCCCGGCTTCCTAATAGTGCCAGTACACCAATAGCGAAAGCAATATCAGTAGCAATGGCCACGGCCCATCCGTCCATGAATTCGGTACCTGCATTAAAACCAAAAAAGATTAATCCGGGGATAAGCGCTCCGCCAAATGCGGCGATCACAGGCAGCAAAGCAGATTGTAATGTAGAAAGCTCTCCGAATTTAACCTCTCGTTTAATCTCAAGACCAATCAACAGGAAGAAAACGGCCATTAATCCATCATTGATCCAAAGGATTAGAGGTTTTGAAATATCGGCACCATCAAAACCGACAGTGAATTTCATTTCGAACAATTGGATATACCAATCCGACAAAGGTGAATTTGCCACAATCAGAGCCAGTATTGCGGATACCATCAAAAGAATCCCCGAAAACGATTCTGCTTTTATAAATTCCATCATCGGAGATAAGGGTGTAGAGGATGAACTGTTGTTCATAATTCTGAATTAAATTTGTTTGGTTGAAATCAGCTAAGCTGAAATTATAAAGATGAGATCGAGAACTAACGTTCCTCAAAATGGTGCTGAGGACAGCTTAAAACTAAGGGCAAACTAAATACTGAAACAGATCTGTTCCGTTGCCTGATATAATTGGTGATATGTATATTAATTCTTTGCACGAAAATAGAATACCGGAATTCGATTAAAATAACTGTAAAGGTTTCTTAAAAAGTTCCCGAAATAAATCATGTGATACTCCTTATAATCTGTTTTCGGTAGATATAGATTCTCCAAATCATATATAATACCGTTGCGGGAACAATTACCCACAACATGGCAAGCTCTATTGTTGGAACGATGGATGATGATACTGCATCAAGTACCAGGTAAGTGAGGTAGCTGGAATAATAGAACAAGAAGATAGAACCGTCCATCCGGGTCAGATTAAAACCGGCAATAAAAATAGGAATACAGGCTATACTCACTGCCACCATAAACGGAAGGTCCAGATTAATCGCTTTTGCAGAAACATCCAGCACATTTGGCGCAATGATGAGGGTTAATCCTAAGGTAAGAAGCACATTATAAAGATTACTTCCCAGTACATTAGCAACTGCGATATCAGCATTTCCTTTTCTGGCCGCAGAAAGTGAGGTTGCCACTTCAGGAAGTGAAGTCCCAATGGAAACAATAGTAAGCCCAATCACCAGTTCTGAAAGCCCGAGTACGGTGGCAATAACTACGGCACTTTCCACCATCCAGTTAGATCCCAATACAATCATGACCAGACCAATTAACAACATCCCTCCGTTTTTTATATAAAACCAGCTTCCTTTTGCTAACTCGTCCTCTGATTTTTCATACTCAAAAATCTGTTCTGTTTCATCTTCTTTACTTTTTTGAATATGGATATATGTATAGATGGAATAGGCAATAAAACCACCTAACAATATCACCCCATCAATAGTTGTGAGCTTGCCATCAAAAGCCAGAATCATAAGAACAATACTTACTACGATAACAATGGGCACATCAATTTTAATGATTCGACGGGTAATATTAATGGGAGCGATAAGTGAGGTAATCCCCAAAATCAATAGAATATTCGCCACATTACTTCCAATGATATTTCCCAAAACAAGGTCAGCGCTACCACTTGCAGCTGCTTTTATGCTAATGGCGAGTTCCGGAGCACCTGTAGCAAAGGCAACTACCGTAAGCCCCATGATTAGGGGAGAAATTCCCCATTTAAGCCCAAAATGATCGACCGCTTTGAGAAATAATTCTGCGCCAGCAATAAGGGCTACGAGTCCGGCGATGAATAGTGCGATTGTTACGATCATAAAATTTCTGTCCTTTGATTAGCTCCAAAGATGCGGATTTTTTGGCTATCAAGTGAAGTATTCACAAAAATTAAAAACAGTCTCTCTAAATTTTTTATGCGACTCATTTTCACTTAGATTCCACATCAAAAAAATGATGAAAAACTTTCCTTTAGCAATTGGTCTTGCACTGCTCTTTCTTTCTCCTCTTTCTGCATTTCAGGGAGTTTCTATTATTCCAAAGCCTGTTTCTATAACCCAAAATAAAGGGACTTTTACGCTCGAGAAGAAACTCAAAATCTATATCTCCTCAGAAGAAATCAGACAAGAAGCTGAGTTGCTCAATAACCTATTGTTTGTGACCAATTGGAAAGGTTATCCGATTGAGAGATTAGAAACAACCGCTGATTCAAACTTCATCTTTTTAAAACTCGATTCGAATTTATCATCTGATCATGAAGAGGCCTATAGCATCAATGTCTCAGAATCAGGAGTAGAAATCTCATCCCAAACCCGGACCGGTATTTTTTATGGAATCCAAAGTCTGCGGCAACTACTCCCACCCGAAATTGAATATACCGATCCCTCTTTGGTACCCAAAAACATCGTTTGGAAAATCCCCGCCGTTGAAATTAGAGATCACCCACGGTTTGAATACCGGGGAATGCATTTAGATGTAGCGCGACATTTCTTCCCAGTTGAATTCGTTAAAAAATACATTGACTTACTCGCGATGTATAAATTCAATCGTTTTCACTGGCATTTAACCGAAGACCAGGGCTGGCGCATTGAAATCAAAAAGTACCCCAAACTAACCGAAATTGGTGGCTGGCGGGATTCTACTCTGATTGGTAATTATGGCTCTGGTAGATACGATGGGATTCGGTATGGAGGCTATTATACTCAGCAAGAAATCAAGGAAGTTGTTCAATATGCCACTGAACGACACATTACTATTATCCCTGAAATAGAAATGCCCGGACATTCTACCGCCGCATTGGCTGCTTACCCCGAGTTTGGTTGCTTTGATAAAGAATATTCAGTTGCTACAACCTGGGGAGTGTTTGAAGATATCTATTGTCCTTCGGAGGCGACCTTTTCTTTTCTGGAGGATGTATTGGATGAAGTGATCGAGCTTTTCCCCAGTGAATATATTCACATTGGTGGGGATGAAGCTCCCAAAAAACAATGGGAAGAAAGTTCTATTGCTCAGGAAGTTATCAGGCGAGAAGGTCTTAAAGACGAACATGAACTGCAGAGTTATTTCATTGGACGAATCGAGAAATATTTGAATTCCAAAGGGCGACAGATTATAGGTTGGGATGAGATTATGGAAGGTGGTTTAGCTCCTGGAGCAACGGTTATGAGCTGGCGTGGGGAATCTGGTGGAATTGAAGCTGCCAAGATGGGCCATGACGTAATTATGACCCCCAATGCCTCCAACTATTTTGATCATTTTCAGGCTGAACCTACGGATGAGGAACCTATCTCTATAGGAGGCCTGACGACACTTAAAGATGTTTACGAATACGAACCCGTTCCTGAAGAACTAAGCGAGGAAGAAGCAAAATTTATAATTGGATCACAAGGCAATGTGTGGACAGAATACATGCACTCAGGCGCGAAGGTAGAATACATGGCGTTCCCAAGAGCGATTGCTTTATCGGAGGTACTGTGGAGCCCTAAAGATTCTAAAGAATGGATTGAATTTTTAGATTTAAGGCTCACCTCAACGTTCGAAAGATTGAACATTCTTGGAGTAAATTATGCCGAGCATTTCGATGTAAAAAGAGCGATCACCCGATAGATACTATTCACTCCTCAAAGCATCCACTGGTTTTGAAATTGCAGATCTCATCGCCTGAAAACCAATTGTTATGAATGAAATAAAAAGAATTGTTGCTCCTGCTAGGAAATAAATCCAGATACCCATATCGGTTTTATAGGCAAAAGAACTCAACCAATCATTCATTACGAAATACACAACCGGTGCAGCGATACAAAATGAAATGATAATCAGTTTTAAAAAACTAGTGGAAACTAACATCAGAATACTCTGAATTGAAGCACCTAATATTTTCCTCACACCAATTTCTTTTGTCCGTTGGTTGATGATAAAAGTAGAAAGACCAAACAAACCCAGGCAGGCAATTAGTATAGCAACTAATGAGAAATACCAGAATACCTGGCTTAACTGATCTTCAGAACGGTAAAGATTATCAAATTCTTCACTTAAAAAGCTGTATTCGAACACAGATGTAGGTGCAAACTCTTTCATTTTGGAATCTATGTAATGAAGAACTTCGGGAACATCTTCTGCCTTTGTTCTTACGAATAAATACGAACCCCAACGAGGTTGCAATGGAATAACCAGTGCTTCAACCTCGGAGTGCATCGACATATAATTGAAATTCTCAGTTACACCTACTATAGGACCGGAATAACTTCCCCAATGTAATATATGGCCAATAGGTTCTTCCAATCCAAGTTTTTGAACTGCTGCCTCATTAATAATCCATGCATTAGTATCTGTGGGAGCCTGTTTGGAGAAATTACGACCAGCCACAAGGTTGACTCCCATCGTAGGAATAAAGTCGTGATCAAGCCCGTCATCTGCAATTCTCACTGTGACATCTTCATCTTCCGCCCTTCCTTCAGGAAGTACACTTTCAACACTGAATCGCTTCCCGGGATAATCTCCTGCTACTGAAACGCTAAAAATGGAAGGGTTTCTTAACAGCTCCTGCTTTACAGTTTCAGGGTTTGCACGTACAGCATCCTCAAACTCACCAAACAACGGAACGTTAATTACTCCTTCTTTATCAAAGCCTAATTGCTCAGTTCTTAAAAAGCTCAGTTGATTGTATACCACAATAGTTCCGATTATTAAAAACAAGGATATGGCAAACTGGAATACAACAAGTCCTTTCCTCAAAAATGCGTTATTAGTGCTATTGGGAGTAATTCCCTTTAGTACCTTAACCGGGGAAAAACCGGACATATAAATGGATGGGTAGATTCCCGAAATAAATCCTGAAAATAATGTTATTCCAACAAAACTAAGTACCAATGTTGGATCAAGTAGAAACTCCAGTGAGAATGATTTCACAGTTATTTCATTTAGATAAGGTAATAGGAAAATGGTAAGCCCATAAGCTAGTACAAGAGATATCAGACTCAGTAACATCGATTCTCCTAAAAACTGGAAAGCCAGTTGTTTTCTTCCCGCGCCAAGAGTTTTTCGAATTCCGATTTCACGCATTCTGTTGCTGGCCCTCGCTGTTGTTAGATTGATAAAATTTGCGCACGCAATCAGAAGAACGAAAACAGCAATTACAGAAAAAATGTATACATACCTCAAATCGCTGTTTGCCTGATATTCTTTTTCAAGATCTGAAGTAAGGTGAATATCAAAAAGAGGCTGTAAATGCATGGTGGCCAATTCTGAAGGCTTACGATCGGGTGGGGCAATTCTCGCAAAAAAATTATCCAGGAATCCAGGTAATTTTTGAGCCACTTCTTCAACAGAACTACCTTCTTTTAATAACACATATTCATACATACCTGCCCAGGTTATGGAATTCTCAGGATTCCAGTTTGGTCCTGATGTGATCTCCATGAACGTATTCATCGAAAGTAAATAATTGAAAGGTAAGTGGGTATTTTCAGGCATCTTCTCCAAAACGCCGGTTACATTTAGATGGAAGTCGTCCCAATCTGACATATAAACTGTTTTACCTACTGGGTTTTCATCCCCAAAAAACGCCATTGCCATTTCTTCTGATAAAACAACGCTTCTGGGATCTGTTAATGCTGTTTCTGGATTCCCGTATTTCAATGGGTAAGTGAAAACTTCAAAAAATGTAGAATCAGTATAAACACCTTTAGTTGCTTTGAACTTTTCATTCTCAAATTTTAAAACATTAAAATTTCCACTAATAGGAAAAAACCTGACTCCTTCCTCTACCTCAGGGATGGCATCTTTTACCGCATTCACTACTGGCGGTCCAATTGCAGCCCAATGGGTTTGATTCCCAGTCTCATACTTTATGGTTAACCGGTAAATTCGATCTCCTTTTTCGTGGAACCGATCGTAGCTAAGCTCGTCATTGATAAATAATATGATCAAAAGGCAGGTTGCAATACCAATTGTTAAACCTACAAGATTTAATGAGGTATAAAACTTATTTCTGGAAATATTCCGTCCTAGGGTTTTAAAATAGTTCCGAAGTAAAGATGGCATCCACTTAGATTCTTCCCAGGAAGGTTTGGGAATTACTTTTGTAGTACGGACTTTAAATACATCCTCTCCTACCTTGTCTAACTCTCCAAATTTCTGAACGGCTTTATCAAAGGCCTCATCTTCACTTACCCCTTCTTCAATAAATTTATCAATCAGGTTATATAGATGAGATTCCATTTCCAAAATATCACTTTCCTCGAATGATGGATTTTTACTCAATCCGTGTTTCCATTTTGCTACTTTTTTTTCCAGAGATGCCATAATTATCTGATTATTAAGAGACTGAAGGTTTCATATTCCAAACTGTTTGCAATACATCATTCACGTTAATCCAATGGGCTTTTTCACGCGCTAATTCTTCTTTTCCTTTTTTAGTTATAGAATAATATTTCCGTGGACGAGCTCCTTCCTGCACTTCCCATCTGGACTGAGCTAAACCGTCTTTTTCAAGTTTATAAAGTACCGGGTACAGCATTCCGTCCGACCAATCCAGTACTCCACCTGAGAGTTCTCCTACTTTCTGGATAATCTCATATCCATAGTTTTCTCCCCAACTCAATATTGTAAGAATTAGTGGTTTAGAAGATGCTGCTACCAATGATTTTGAGATCATAATAGATACTTTGAGTTATTTATACTTTCAACTCAAAGTATATAGACGAACTAAGTATTACAAGGTTTCAAAAAAATTCATCCCAATTTCACATTCCTTAGTTACAGTATGTACAGCCTGAATTAATAGAGGAGCTTATGAAACGAGTAATTCGAACCATGGATGGTAACGAAGCGGCTGCACATGTTGCCTTTAAAACAAACGAAGTAATCGCAATCTACCCTATCACTCCCGCTTCTCCAATGGGCGAATGGACTGATGCCTGGGCAGTTAAGAAAAAGAAAAACCTATGGGGGGATGTTCCAAAAATCATAGAAATGCAAAGCGAAGGTGGAGCAGCTGGTACCGTTCATGGTTCATTACAATCTGGTTCACTAACCACTACTTTTACGGCAAGCCAGGGCTTATTACTGATGTTACCCAACATGTATAAAATTGCCGGCGAGCTCACCCCTACCGTATTTCATATAGCTGCCCGTTCTCTTGCTACTCAGGCACTTTCTATTTTTGGTGATCATTCTGATGTTATGGCTGTTCGTTCAGCGGGTTGGGGAATGTTATTCGCCAATAATGTGCAGGAAGTGATGGATTTCTCTCTTATTTCACAGGCCGCCACTCTTTCTAGCCGAATTCCTTTTCTTCATATTTTTGATGGATTCCGTACTTCTCATGAAATAGCTAAGATTGAAGTTCTGTCTGACTCTGTAATTAAGAAAATGATTAACCCTGAAATGGTGAAGGCTCATCGGGATCGAGGAATGAATCCGAACAAACCATTTATCAGAGGTACTGCTCAAAACCCGGATGTGTTTTTTCAGGCACGTGAGACTACCAATTCTTTTTATAATGATGCCCCGCTCAAGGTTGATAGTTTGATGCAGGAATTTGAAAAACTAACCGGTCGCAGCTACCATTTATTTGATTATGCAGGAGCTCCCGATGCGGAAAGAGTAATTATTATTATGGGATCAGGAGCAGATACTGTTTCTCAAACCGTTGAGTACCTTTCCAAACAAGGAGAAAAAGTTGGTGTATTGAAAGTTCGTCTATTCCGACCATTCTCCGTTAAGTACATGATAGAATCTCTACCTGAAACCGTGCGCTCTATTGCTGTTCTGGATAGAACTAAGGAACCTGGTGCATTAGGAGAACCTCTTTATCAGGATGTAATAACCGCGTTGATTGAAGATCAAACATCAGAGACGCCAAAATTTGACCGGATACCAATAATAACCGGTGGTCGTTATGGGCTTTCTTCCAAAGAGTTCACCCCAGCTATGGTTAAATCTGTTTTTGAAGAACTGGAAACTGATACTCCAAAAAACCATTTTACGATCGGGATTAATGATGATGTAACAAACACTTCCCTGGATTTTGATCCTGAATTTGATATCGAAACTAAAGATACTACTCGCGCTGTATTTTGGGGTTTAGGTTCAGATGGTACCGTAGGTGCAAATAAAAACTCAATCAAAATAATTGGAGAAGAAACTGAGCTGAATGCCCAAGGATATTTTGTCTACGACTCAAAGAAATCAGGGGCCCGTACTATATCTCACCTTCGTTTTGGAAAAGGAGAAGTAAAACGTCCGTATCTGATCAGGAATGCCAATTTCGTTGGTGTTCATCAATTCGGATTCCTTCAACGCTACGATACTCTCGAAATGGCTGCTGATAGAGCCACCGTACTACTCAATTCCCCTTTCCCGGCTGATCAGGTTTGGAAGAAACTACCCAAAAAAGTACAGCAACAAATTCATGAAAAGAATCTGAAGCTTTTTGTGATTGACGGGTATGAAGTAGCAAAAAAAGCAGGACTAGGTATTCGTATCAATACTGTAATGCAAACCTGTTTCTTTGCAATTTCAGGAGTGCTTCCGAAAAGACAAGCCATAGATAAAATTAAAGAGTATATAGAGAAAACCTACGGCAAAAGAGGTAAAACCATTGTTAGCATGAATTTTCATGCAGTAGATATGTCGCTTGAGAATCTGTACGAAGTTAACATTCCTGATGAAGCTAAATCGCGTATTACAACAGGAACAAAATTTTCCAAAGAATCTCCTGAATTCGTTCAGAAAGTAATTGCAGAAATCATCAATGGCCAGGGTGATAATTTACCGGTGAGTGCTCTTCCTTGTGACGGAACTTATCCTACAGGTACCACAAAGTGGGAAAAACGCGATATTGCTATGGACATTCCTGTCTGGAACCCTGATATCTGTATCCAATGTGGAAAATGTGTGGTTGCATGTCCTCACTCTGTAATCCGGGCCAAAGTAGTTGAACCAGCTGCGCTGGAAACTGCTCCTAATGAATTCAAACACACAAAAGCCCGATTTAAAGAATTCAAAGAACAGGAATATACATTACAGGTATCAGTTGATGACTGTACAGGGTGTTCGATTTGCGTGGAGGTGTGCCCCGTGAAAGATAAAAGTAATGTGAGTCGAAAAGCATTAAACATGGAACCCAAACTTCCTGTTCAGAAAAACGAACGAGAAAACTGGGACTTCTTCATCGATTTACCATCAGCTAAAGTAAAAGATCATCCTGAAATCGAATTCAATAAAATCAAAGAAACCCAGTTACTCGATCCCTATTTCGAATTTTCGGGAGCATGTGCTGGTTGTGGTGAAACTCCGTACCTGAGTTTACTTACCCGTTTATTTGGCGATCGTATGATTGTAGCAAATGCTACAGGATGTTCCAGCATTTATGGTGGAAACCTCCCAACTACTCCATGGTGCACCGACAAAGAAGGTAAAGGCCCTGCGTGGAACAATTCTTTATTCGAAGATAATGCCGAGTTTGGTTTAGGAATGAGACTTGCAGTGGATAAAAAAAGAGAAACTGCTCATAACCTGCTCAAGCAAATGAGAGGAAAAGAAATCCCGGAATCTCTTGCAGAAGACCTTATACATGCCGACCAAAGTACAGAGCAAGGCATTCAGGAGCAGCAAAAAAGAGTTGATGAATTACTAAAGCGACTCTCTGGAAAAGCTACAGCCCCAAGTCGACGACTGGAAGAATTTGCTGATGCTCTGGTCAGGAAATCAGTTTGGATTATTGGTGGAGATGGCTGGGCTTACGACATAGGTTTTGGAGGGCTTGATCATGTGCTAGCCTCAGGTGAAAATGTAAACGTGCTGGTGATGGACACGGAAGTATACTCCAACACCGGAGGACAGGCATCGAAAGCAACCGGACTTGGAGCTATCGCCAAATTTGCGGCTGGAGGAAAACCTACCCCAAAGAAAGATCTGGGAAGTATTATGATGAATTATGGTTATGTATATGTGGCTCAGGTTGCTATGGGAGCTAATGAAAACCAGGTAATTAAAGCCTTCAAAGAAGCTGAATCCTATGAAGGTCCTTCTATCATCATTGCATACAGCCATTGTATAGCTCACGGAATCGATATGTCCAAGGGCATGGATCAGCAAAAACTTGCAACCGATTCAGGATATTGGCCTATTTACCGCTATGATCCACGTATTCGGAAGGAGAATAAAAATCCACTTCAACTGGATTCTAAGCCACCTAAGCTTCCTCTAGCCGATTACATTTATAATGAACAACGGTATAAATTACTGACCCAAACCAATCCAGGGAAATCAAGACAGTATCTTGAGGAAGCTCAGAACTGGGTAACTGCACATTGGAAAGGGCTTGAGGAACTTGCTGAAGAGCCTGAAGCACCATCAACTGAAACAGAATAGGAGATGTCATGGATCTTTCAACACGTTATCTCGGACTTGAACTTAAAAACCCTTTGGTTCCATCTGCCTCTCCTCTTTCTAAGAATATGGATAGCTTGAAGAGACTCGCAGAAGCTGGAGCCGGAGCTATTGTGATGCACTCCTTATTTGAAGAACAGATCAATGCAACCAGTATGGAACTTGATCATTTTTTGTCCCACGGGACAGAAAGTTTCGGTGAAGCTCTTAGTTACTTCCCTGACATGGATGAATTTGAAGTAGGTCCGGATTCCTACCTGGAACACATCGCCGAGGCAAAAAATTCTATTTCGATACCAGTAATTGGCAGTCTTAACGGGATTTCAAACGGCGGATGGATTAACTATGCCAAGTTAATTGAAGAAGCCGGTGCAGATGCACTCGAGCTGAATATTTACTATATCCCAACTGATCCGGATCAAACCAGTGCAGAAGTAGAGGCCAATTATCTGGAAGTGATAAAGTCTGTATGTGAGACTGTAAATATTCCCGTAGCTGTTAAGTTTGGAGCCTCTTTTTCATCCATTCCAAATATGGCTAAACGGATGACTCAACAAGGAGCAAAAGGATTGGTTATGTTTAATCGCTTCTACCAACCGGATTTTGATATCAGAGCAATGGAAGTTGTGCCCCACCTTATTCTAAGTAACTCAAGTGAACTTCGACTCCCCCTTCGGTGGACTGCTATTCTATACAAAAAAATTGCTGCTGATATTGCCATCACAACCGGAATCCATAACGGCACGGATGTAGTAAAAGGAATACTTGCAGGAGCAAATATCACTATGGTTGCTTCCGAATTGTTATTAAACGGAATCGATCGCATCCCCGAAATACTTTCTGAACTCCAACGCTGGATGGAGGATTATGAATATGTATCCGTGAACCAGATGCGAGGAAGTATGAGCCATATCCACACAGCTGAACCCGCCGCATTTGAACGAGCTAACTATATGAAAGTTCTCCAATCGCTAAAGCAGGATCCTACCGGCAAATTGTGGTGGTAAATTTGAGAGGCTTAATTCCCTTCAGAAAAGTATGAGAATTAATTACATCATTCTAAGGCTTCTATTGCTTTTTATTTAAATGGGACTATTTTGTTGAAAATTATTAACAAATTATCCACATTATTGATCTAATTTATCCTCCTGCAAGACATTAAGGTGAACAATCTTTTTTCAACTTTACTATTTGCGCAAACTTAGATCACACTAACAGACTTGTAATATGAGTACAACCGCTACTATACCTACTTCAATTAAAAATTTCATAAATGGCAGTTTTGAGCAAAGTCATAACGAAACTTCAAATGTAATTAGTCCACTGGACGGATCTGTAATTTCTTCTGTTCCTATGTCTGGTTACAGTGATCTTGATTTAGCCGTAAACGCGGCTCAAAAAGCTTACCCTGCCTGGTCTTCTAAAACTTTAAAAGAAAGAGTGCAAATCTTTTTCAGATACCGACAGCTACTGGAAGCCAACATAGAAGAATTAACTAAGTTGGTAACTCTTGAAAACGGAAAGACCTATTCAGAAGCAAAAGCTGAAGTTGAAAAAAGTATCGAGTTGTGTGAATTCGCAGTTTCTATGCCTCAGATTTTAACTAATGAAGTTCAAGAGGTTAGCAGTGGGGTTGAATGTAGAATTGATAGGAAACCATTAGGAGTGGTAGCGTCAATATCGCCGTTCAACTTCCCGAATATGGTTCCTCACTGGACAGTTCCTAATGCAATTGTTTTAGGGAACTGCATGATCCTTAAGCCCTCAGAGATAGTTCCCCTGAGTGCTGTTCGAATGGCAGAGCTTTTAAAAGAAGCCGGTCTGCCTGATGGTGTTTTTAATATTGTACACGGAGGTAAAGAAATTGTAGAAGCTATATGCGATCATCTCGATATAAAAGCTGTTTCTTTCGTTGGATCAACTAAAGTGGCTAAGATTGTATATAAAAGAGCTACTTCTACTTTAAAAAGATGTGTTGCACTTGGCGGCGCTAAAAATCACTTGATTGTTCTTCCTGATGCAAATCCTGAAATGACTGCTAATAATGTTGTCGCTTCCATGTCTGGTTGTGCCGGGCAACGTTGTATGGCTGCCGCAGTTATGGTTGGAGTAGATAAAGTAGATCATATCGTTGAAAGAATGATTAAAGAAGCAAAAAAAATAATACCTGGCGACACTCTTGGATCTGTAATTTCAAAAGAAGCCAAAGAGCGCATTGAGAATTATATAACAGAAGCTGAAAAGGCAGGTGCTAAAGTCCTTGTCGATGGTAGAAATGCCACTGTAAAAGGTAAAGATGAGGGATTCTATGTAGGAGCAACTATTGTGGATTACGTAACCCCAGATATGGATATTGCTAAAGAAGAAGTATTTGGACCTGTAATTTCAATTATAAGAGCTAAAGATTTAGACGAGGCTTTGACTATTGAAAATAACTCTGGCTATGGAAACGCAGCCGCAGTTTTTACACAAAATGGAGGCTTTGCCAGGAAGGTTATTGAACGAGCAAGTGCTGGCATGATTGGAGTAAATATTGGAGTTCCGGTACCTCGCGAACCTTTCCCTTTTGGTGGTTGGAATGATTCCAAGTTTGGAGTTTGTGATATAACCGGAAAAAGTTCTATAGAATTTTGGACTCAGAACAAAAAAACTTCTGTAAAATGGAACCCGGAAGCGCGTACAAACTGGATGAGTTAATATAATTTGAGATAGAATTGGTATTAAGAGATATGGATCAAATAGTTAAAGACAATTTAGATTACACCTTATTCTCATGGGCGAAGCAAGGTGGGCTCAACCCGATCAATGCAAAACGAGCGAGCGGTGTTTATGTGTATGATACTGCTGATAAGAAATACCTGGATTTTTCCTCGCAGTTGATGAATGTGAATATTGGACATGGAAATCAACGTATTACTGATGCAGTTTCGAAACAGATGAACGAGTTGAGCTATGTTTATCCCGGTATGGCGACAGAAATACGAGGTAAGCTTGGTAAGAAAATTGCAGAAATCACTCCCGGTAATCTAACCAAATCCTTCTTTACTCTTGGTGGAGCCGAAGCCGTAGAGAACGCAATCAAAGTGGCTCGCATGTTTACTGGTCGTCACAAAATTATATCTCATTACCGGTCATATCATGGAGCTACCTATGGGGCTATCTCTGCCGGAGGTGATCCAAGAAAATTCCCAATTGATAGTCAGGCAGTACCAAACTTTGTTCATGTTGAAAATCCATACTTCTATCGGTGTCCCTGGAATACCTCCTCAATTGAAGAATGTGGAGAAATGGCTGCTCGGAATATTGAAAATATTATTAAGTACGAAAACCCTGACAGCATAGCTGCTATTTTGATAGAAGGAGAATCAGGTTCATCTGGTTGTATCAAATATCCTCCCAATTATTGGAAAAGACTTCGGGAAATTTCCGATTCGTACGGGATTCTTCTTATTGATGATGAAACCATGAGCGGCTTTGGAAGAACCGGGAAAATGTTTGGCATCGATCATTCCGGAGTAACTCCGGATTTAATGTGTATGGCCAAAGGACTTACCTCGGGTTATCTACCTCTTGGTGCTGTTGTTATAACAGATACCATTGCTAAGCATTTTGATGATAATCCTTTGGTAATCGGTCTTACTTATTCTGCTCATGCCGTTTCATGTGCTGCTGCTGTTGAGAATATCCAAATTCTTGAAGATGAGAATATGGTAGATAATGCATCAAAGATGGGATCTTACATAGAAAACGAAGTAGAAAAGCTTAAAGGAAAACACCCTTCCATTGGGGATTTCAGAAATACAGGTTTACTTGGTTGTATCGAACTGGTAAAGAACAGAGATACGAAAGAACCGGTAACTCCCTGGAATGCTAAACCGCACGAAATGGAGGCTACCTTACGGATGGCTGCCAAAATTCGGGAATTGGGGATGTTCACCTTTGTTCGCTGGAACTGGATTTTTATAGCACCACCGCTTTGTGTTACGACCGATCAAATTGATGAAGGGCTCAAAATCATATCCAAAACAATCTCTATTGCAGACGAATATTATCGATGAGTGATTTACTAAAAACCGAAATTATAACACTAAAGGAAGACGTTACTTCCTCAACATTATACAGTGATGAATTAGCTCCTATTTCAGAATCAGGAAGAACCTGGAATACTTTGCATTTAGCTTCTATTTGGGTGGGAATGGCTGTTTGTATACCTACTTACCTGATGGCTTCGTATATGATCCGTGCTGGTTTGAGTTGGTTTGAAGCTTTAATCATCATCAGTCTTGCCAATTTGATTATTACTGTCCCAATGATTCTGAATGGTCACGCCGGGGTAAAATATGGAATTCCTTTCCCTGTTCTTGGCCGGGCATCATTTGGTACAAAAGGCATCCATCTCGCTTCAATTTTAAGAGCCGTTGTTGCCTGCGGTTGGTTTGGGGTTCAAACCTGGATTGGTGGTCTCGCAATTTATGCCATTTTTATTGCTCTTACCGGTGGCGATTCCGCTTCAGGTTTTTCTATTGGTAAATTCCTGTCTTTCATCGTTTTTTGGTTTATCAATATTTACTTCGTTTGGAAAGGAACAGAAAGCATTAAATGGTTAGAGGAATTTTCTGCGCCCATTCTTTTATTAATTGGGGTTTTTCTCATTGGCTGGGGAGTTACAAAAGCTGATGGTTTTGTAATTGTTTTAGAACAAAGCAAGCAACTTCAACATTCTACCGCTCAACTTGAAGAACGAGCCGGACAACTTTACTTGACCATTGATCCACTTACCGACAAAACAGGATCCACTTTCAAAGCAGATGAATTCCAATTAATCATCAGATCGGACAATGAGGAGTTAGATCAGAACTGGTTACCCATCGCTACAAACCTTAATACGAATATTTCTGACCTCGTATCCGTCCGGGAGGTTCAAAGTGGTGAAAAAACCTTAAGTGTTACTTTTCGCAAGCATAATGGAGAATCGCCCGTACTTTCGAGTGCTGTTGAGTTAACCCTTGCCGAAGCTGGTGACACCCCAATTGTTCAAAAGATTTGGGTCTATATTTTATGGCTTACTGCAATGGTTGGGTTTTGGGCAACGATGTCACTGAGTATTGCAGACATCACCCGTTTTGCTAAAACTCAGACTTCACAAGTAGCCGGACAATTTATCGGTTTACCGGGAACCATGATTTTGTATTCTTTTGTAGGGATTTTTGTCACTTGCGCTGCGATCATCAACTTTGATTCTATTCTTATCGGAGAAGACGCTCCGTGGGATCCCGTTACCCTCCTCTCGATGTTTGAGTCACCTTCCGTTGTGATTGTTTCTCAGATTTTTATGCTTATTGCTACGTTAAGTACAAATATTGCTGCAAATGTTATTGCCCCTGCAAATGCTTTTTCGAATCTGTTCCCCAAGAAAATCAGCTTCCGTGCCGGTGGTGTAATTACAGGAATTATTGGAATTGTAATTTGCCCATGGTTATGGCTGGATGATATAAGCAGCCTTTTGATTTTCATAAGTGGACTACTAGGCCCTGTTTTGGGAATAATGCTTGCAGATTATTTCGTAGTTCGAAAAAAGCATATTTACCTGGCTGAATTATATAAAGATAAAGGTCTTTATTCTTACAAAGGCAGTGGGTTCAATCCTTCGGCTATGATTGCTTTCTCGGCTGGCACCGGACTTGCCTTAATTGGGTATTGGGTCGAAGCCCTCAACTTTTTCTATTCTCTTTCCTGGTTTACCGGCTTTTTCCTGGCATTTGGACTCTACTATTTCCTAATGAAAGGAAAAACCATTGACCCCGAACCTATTGTTGCTAATGTTTAATTCTGTGTGATATGTCAGTACTAATTAAAAATGGACGTCTTGTTAATGCTTCTGAAGATTTCGTTGCCGACCTCTTTGTAGAAAATGAAACCATTTCTGCCATCGGTAAAAATCTTGATTATACTGCTGATAAGATAATCGATGCATCTGGAAAGTTGGTTTTTCCTGGCGGAATTGATCCCCATGTTCATCTTGATATGCCTTTTATGGGAACTTTTTCAAGCGACGATTACGAAACAGGAACCCGGGCCGCTTTGTTTGGGGGAACCACTACAGTTATCGATTTCATTCTTCAAACACAGGGAGATACTTTACGAAATGCACTAACTACCTGGCAAGAAAAATCAAAAGGAAAAGCAATTGGCGATTACTCCTACCATATGGCTGTTACCGACTTTAACGATGACGTAGCCAAAGAAGTGGTAGAAATGATTGAAGAAGAAGGGATCACTTCTTTTAAAACATTTATGGCATATAAAGGCGCGCTAATGATTGACGATGGTCAAATGGTTCAACTTATGAAAGTAGTTGAAAAACACGGCGGATTAGTTACAGTTCATGCTACAAATGGAGATATGATTGATTCACTTATTGCAAAACACCGTGCTGAAGGAAAACTATCCCCCTTATATCACTACTTATCGCAACCTGAAGTAACCGAAGCTGAAGCTTCTGCAAGATTCATTGATATGCTCGAGTACACGGGTTGTACTGGTTACATTGTTCACATGACATGTGAAGGAGCTCTTAATGCGGTTCGCAGGGCAACCTTAAGAAACCAACATCTTTTTGTAGAAACCTGTCCTCAATATTTACTGGTTGATGCTTCTGTTTATGATAATGGATTTGAAAGTGCAAAATGGGTCATGAGTCCGCCAATCCGTGAAAAGAAAGATCAGGAAGCGCTCTGGTCCGGGTTAAATCAGGGATTGGTAAATGTCATCGGAACAGATCATTGTCCTTTTAATTGGGATCAAAAACTTATGGGAAAAGATGATTTCTCAAAAATCCCGAATGGGCACCCCGCTATTGAACATCGTATGGAGCTAATTTTTTCGGAAGGAGTACACAAAGGAAAGATCTCGCTCAACAAATTTGTAGAAGTTACCGCGACCAACCCCGCAAAGATCTTTGGAATGCACCCTCGCAAAGGCTCAATCTCAGTAGGCGCTGATGCTGATATCGTAGTCTTCAATCCGAATACAAAACACACACTTTCAGTAAAATCACATCACATGAATGTAGACTATTCAAGTTATGAAGGCTGGGAAGTAACCGGGAAAACCGAGACCGTATTAAGAAGAGGTAAAATTGCTATCGAAGATGGTGAATGCCACCTTAAACCAGGAAGTGGAAAGTTTATCGCACGGGGAAAAACAACCAAAATCCTCTAAAGAGAATCAGAACAAAAAAAGGAAAAGAATATGCCACGAATAATTAAATCCGGATTAATTCAAGTTAGCCTTCCAATGACTGAAGGTGAAGGCTCCATACAGGAAATTATGAAAGCAATGGAGGAAAAACACATCCCTTATATTGAAGAAGCAGGTAGAAAAGGTGTCCAGATTCTTTGCATGCAAGAGATTTTCAATACGCCTTATTTCTGTCCGGGTCAGGATAAAGACTGGTATGCTTCTGCTGAAACGGTTCCCGGACCAACTATTGAACGAATGCAGGAATATGCAAAGAAATATGAGATGGTAATGATTGTTCCTGTCTATGAAAAAGAACAAGCTGGTGTATTTTACAATACCGCCGCAGTTATCGATGCTGATGGAAGCTATCTGGGTAAATACCGAAAAAATCACATTCCTCATACTACCGGTTTTTGGGAAAAATTCTTCTTCAAGCCAGGAAACCTTGGTTATCCGGTTTTTCAAACCAAATATGCAAAAGTAGGAGTCTATATTTGTTATGATCGCCATTTCCCCGATGGTGCTCGCGTACTTGGTTTAAATGGAGCTGAAATCGTTTACAATCCTTCGGCTACAGTAGCCGGACTATCTCAGTATTTATGGAAATTGGAGCAACCGGCTCATGCTGCTGCGAATGGATATTTTATGGGCTGTATTAACCGGGTTGGTGAAGAAAAACCTTGGAATCTTGGCCGTTTTTACGGAACCTCATACCATGTTGATCCACGAGGTCAGATTATTGATGAAGCTTCAGAATATGATGATGAACTTCTCATCTCTGAGTTTGATTTAGATATGATTGATGAAGTTCGTTCAACTTGGCAGTTTTTCAGAGACCGACGCCCTGAAACCTATGGAAAACTAACCGAACTTTAACCATTAGCCCACTGGTGTTCAATTATGGCCGATTATAAACGACCTGCAAGTGAAGAAGATTTCCATCAGAATTTTGCTCAGAAAAAGCCTTTAATGAATGATACGGAAGCTTACTTAGAAAGCTCCCGGTGTCTGTTTTGTTTTGATGCTCCTTGTGTAACTGCTTGTCCAACTGGCATTGACATTCCTCTATTCATAAAGCAGATTAGTTCAGGAAATACAGAGGGAGCAGCAAAAACCATTTTCGATCAGAACTGGTTTGGAAATGCCTGCGGAAAAGTGTGTCCTACTAAAGTGCTGTGCGAAGGCGCTTGTGTTTATAATCATCAGGATGTTAAGCCTATTGATATTGGACGACTCCAAACCTATGCTACAGATAGTGTGATTAGTTCAGGGAAAACACTTTTCAAACCAGGAGCTTCGAATGGTAGAAAAGTAGCCATTATTGGTGCTGGTCCGGCAGGAATTTCCTGTGCTTGTGAGCTCAGAACATTAGGCTATGAAGTAGATATATTTGAATCTAAAGAAAAACCCTCCGGTTTAACGTTATATGGTACTGCACCTTATAAAATTACCAATGAGGAAGTACTAGCCGAAATTGAGTACTTAGAAAACAGCCTTGGTTTTAATATCCATTATAATTCTACGATCTCAACAAAAGAACAAATTGAGGAACTCCAATCTAATTATGACGCCATCTTTTTAGGCGTTGGGTTAGGACCAACAGCGAAGCTAGATATTCCGGGAATCGATCTTAAAAATGTTGAAGGTGCCGTTGAATTCGTGGAAGAGCTTCGGATGAAGCAACACGAAGTTACTGTTCCCGACCGGGTGATTGTACTTGGCGGAGGAAATACCGCAATGGATGCTGCTTCGGAAACTTCAAGAATGGGTGCTGAGTCAGTGATTCTTGCCTACCGTCGCTCTAAAGAACAAATGGGTGGATATTCTTTTGAATATGATCTTGCTGTAAGCGCCGGAGCAAAGGGGCTCTTTAATGTTCAGCCAGTTCGTATTGTTGGAACTGACAAAGTGGAAGGTGTTGAATTTATCCGAACCGAACAGAAAAATGGTAAACTTGAATATGTTTCCGGTAGCGAATTTATCCTTGAATGTGAATTGGTGATAAAAGCAACAGGGCAAGCGAAAATGGCTCCTTTCTTTGACTTAATTGATGGTCTTGAACTTGATTCGGGCAATCGTGTTATTGTTGATTCAGAAAGCTTCCAGACCACAAATCCATTCTTTTTTGCTGGTGGAGATTCTGTAAATGGAGGTGCCGAAGTTGTAAATGGTGCCCATGATGGTAAAGCCGCAGCTCATGGTATTGAAGCATGGCTAAACTCGCAAAATTCATAATCTAATTTTTACATCTCATGGCTGATCTATCAATCAATTTTGCAGGAATAAAAGCTCCGAATCCTTTTTGGCTGGCTTCAGCTCCACCTACAAATTCAGGGTATCAAATTATGAAAGCGTTTGAAGCGGGCTGGGGTGGCGCTGTTTGGAAAACTCTCGGCGTTCCCGTTGTGAATGTATCGAGTAGATATGGTTCCACAGATTATCGTGGTTCCCGTATGGTTGGCTTCAATAATATTGAGTTGATTTCTGATCGTCCACTTGCTGATAATCTTAAAGAGATCGAAGAAGTAAAAAAGTACTTCCCAGATCATGCCGTAATTGCTTCCCTCATGGTTGAAAGTAAAGCGGAATGGCATCAAATCATCAAAGATTGCGAGAATGCCGGAGCCGATGGATTAGAGCTAAATTTTGGATGTCCGCATGGAATGTGTGAACGGGGAATGGGTTCTGCTGTTGGTCAGGAACCTGAGGTGTTAAAAACAATTGTAGAATGGGTAATGGAAGTTGCCACTGTTCCTGTTATCACAAAACTTTCTCCTAATATTTCCCACATCACCGACCCGGGACTTGCCTCAGTTCAGGGAGGGACGGATGCCATTTCTTTAGTAAACACCTTTAAAAGTATCGTCGGAATAAACTTAGATAATTATGCTCCATATCCCGATGTAGGCGGAGCGGGAAGTAATGGCGGTTATTGTGGACCTGCTGTAAAACCCATTGCTTTGAATATGGTGCGTGAACTGGCCAGTCATCTCCAGATAAAAGGAACTCCTATTAGCGGAATTGGAGGAATCGAAACCTGGAGAGATGTTGTAGAATATCTTTTATTAGGAGCTTCTTCGGTACAGGTTTGTACTTCGGTTATGCATTATGGCTTTGGAATTGTCCGGGAAATTGAAGCCGGAGTACTTCAATTCATGGATGACAAAGGGTATGATACGATCTATGATTTTGTTGGAAAAGCTTTACCCAATGTGAAAGAATGGAAAGACTTAAATTTAAATCACAAAGTCGTTGCCACTATTGACGAAGAAAAGTGTATTGGTTGTGAACTTTGCTATATAGCCTGTGAAGATGGAGCCCATCAAGCTATTGGTCTCTCCGGTGACCCCGGAAATCGCACCCCATATATAATTGATGATAATTGTGTAGGATGTAATCTTTGCTCGCTTGTTTGCCCCGTTCAGGATTGCATAACCATGGATCGAAGAGACGATGGGAAAGCAGAAATCACCTGGGCAGAGCGTATGGCTAACAACGATGTTCCTACAACCTTTAATGACTCTCGTGCAGGCGGGTTGGGACATTACGTTCCTGAGCCTAGTCTCGCATTAAAAAAGAATCAAAAGTAAACTAAAATACAGTTTGACTATTTATCCTTCTGTGGTTTTTAATCTTTCTTCAGTGTAGAAATAAAAGACCTTACTCAACCGAATGAACGAAGGGTAATAAATACACTCTCTCCTACAACCCAAAAACCCGGTTTACGTTAAACCCGATACGAAAGTCTCTGGCAAAGAAATCATCGGTTGTCCTAGCGATTAAGTGCTGCTCGGTAAACCAGTTCCCATTCATTATAAACATTTGAAAAACGTGACCGCCTGTATCAATTTGCCAGGATAATGCCATTGGGTTAAGGGTTCCATTCGTTCTGTCCCCAAATACGCCAAAATACTCGAATGAAAAAGAGTGCTTTAAACTCACTCTGTATTCCCCACCAAAGCCAACTCCGTAATGAGTGTGTTCAGGATTTTGGTCAACGGTTTCAATTACAACCGTATTGAAATGTGAAATCATAGGAGCGATCTGGAAACTGAAAGCATCGCTGAATTTTCGGGCTATTGTAATGGACCCAAACATATTAAGCCGTTCCTGAAATGTGTAATCAAACCGGCGTTCCTGCTGGGTGTTAATTCCCAAATCACCTTTCAAAGAAATTTCTACAGGAGTTTTTCCTGATCTCATTTGTTGAAGTAAGGTATACTTGAACCTCAGATCTACATTATCTTCCCTACTAGTTCGACCTATTCCTACCGATAATTTATCCGTAATACCATAGTCGATTCCAAGACGAACTGCAGCTCCCTGATCTAATCCCCAGAATTCTTTAACACCAGTACTCACCAAACCAAAATTATGCATAATGGTACTGTTCATATTATTTTTCTGGAGGTTTGAGCTGGTTGACATCGAGATTAAAGACATCGTCAAAAAGACTTCAACAGGCTCATCGGTTACAGTTCGCCGCCGTTCCATTTGCCCAAACGCAGATTCTGATATCAGAAAAACAACCAATAAAAGAGCTGCATATTTTTTCATGAATCCTCCTTTATGGTCAGCGTAGCATTAAGCTCTATCTCCTGCTCCTGGTCAACCTTGATAAAAAGTAATTTCGGTGGTTCAATTTCATAGTCCTCCAACAATAAAATCCATCCTGCTTTCAGGGTTATCGTATCTCCATCAGGTGTGAGTTGCCCGTTCACTTTAATGTCCTGTTCCTTTCCATGAATTTTGAACACTCCTTCTACCGTAACGTTTTGTGTCTCCTTCAAACCAGAATCAAATTCAGAGGTGATCGTTCCAAAAAACTCGGCAAATGGATACTTCTCGGTTTCCAGAGTCAAGCGCATATCTTTATCCCGCTTCCCGTTTCCGGTATCAAGCGTTTCCAGATCGATATAAAAATCCACCGTCCTATTTTCCAGATCAATTAGTCCGGTCAGGTTTTCTGACGATCCGGAAAATGTATGTAAAGGTACTTTTGAATGGAAAATCGCTGTGCCTGAATCTGTGAAATAGCTTTGCGAATAACCGCTAATGCTAAAAGCGAGACTTAAAATTGCGAATAATACTTTTTTCATGATAGAGCCTAATTGTTTTTAGCACCTTCGTTGATCCAGGTACGAATGGTTTGTATTTCTGAGTTTGTAAGTGAGCCTCCCACCGGCATTCTGGAACCATGATCGGGATTGGGTTCAATTTTGTCTACTAATCCGCTTCCGTCTGCATTTCCTGCCACTACTAAATTACTCCCATAACTATTGCCTACACTATTCATTAATGCAGAATAAGAGCTAAGACTAACATTACCGCTTGACCCATGACAACTGGTACAGCTTCCGTTAAAAATTGGTTGAACGTCATTTGAATAACTCACTTCGCCAGACGGTTCTTCGCCGCCATCATCAGGACCTGAAATCAGGTTTTCCGTATTATCAGTGCAAGCTAATCCCGAAATAATCAGTAAAAACAACACTACCAGATTTAGATTCTTCATTTATTTAAACACTTTATTATGGTTTCAACAATGGAAAGCGATCCTTGTTTAGTCTTTCTTTCCTAATACCATAATACTCGGTTCCCGGATTATTGGGTTATCAATAAAACGGTAAACACTTATCTATTTCCGACATTGAGAATCCGACAGACTATAACAAATCCGACATGTGTGTTTAGATATGGGCTTCTTGAAATGCCGTAGGAGTCTTTCCAAATTCTTGTTTAAAGCACTTAGAAAAATAAGAAGGACTGGAAAAACCTGTTTGGTAACATGCTTCTGAGATATTGCTTTTACCCGTTATGATAAGCTCTTTTGCCCGGTGTAGCCGAACAGATGATATGAGTTGGTTTGGGGTTTTATTCGTCGTTTGTTTCAGTTTTCGCTGAAGTTGACGCTCGCTGAGGCCCACATCACGACTTAGCATTTCCACACTGTATGATTCATCTGCAAGATGTTTATCGATGCTTTGCAGCACTCTTTCGAGTAATGACCCCTTTAGCGGAAGTCCCTCCAGTAATACACTACTTTGATCTGATTCACCAGCAGCTTCATCATTTATGGTATAGAGAGAAGATATTCCTGGAATAGTTTCCTTATCAGGAAGGTATTTCGAAAAACTTAAGCCTGCTCCGGATAACAAATTCTTTACTGTTTCTGTAATAATTATCTTGTTGGCCTCCACGCTTTCTAACATCGTATCAAAGTAAGTCCCAATAGTATCCCCACTGGCAGCAATACTCTCTATGGCTGATTCTTTAATATATACTGCGATACTTAGATTTAATTCAAGCTTAGAGGCCGCCTCCAGAAGTCCAATTCCTGAGTGCACGGCTTTACTAGGTCCCTCGAAAGCTGCAATAAAGAAATCTTCGGTTATTTCCACAATCTTTCCTCTAAACTGACCAATGTACTGTCCGATAAGTCCTTTAAAGTTTGAATCAGTAAGACCGGACGAACCAATGTTCCCCCTGATAATTGTAAGCAACTGCTCTTTATAGCTTTCAATAGGTTTCATGGTAGAGAGGAAATCCTTCATTTCATCAAGGATCTCCTGGGTGTTACCCGCCCAGAAAAGGTGGTCATCTCCTGAGAACTCCACAAATTTTGCACCTTCAATCCGATCGGCGATAAACCGACCTTCTTCAATTTTTACGTCAATATCATTAGTCCGTTGTAAAATTAACGTCGGTACTTTAATCGAACCCAGGATGTCAATGATATCAACCTGGGTATTCATTTTGGTAAGAACCAGTGCAGCACTTGGGCTCGCACCAGACCGAAAGTAGTTGGCCAGCCATTCCATAAACACAGGATCGTCTGCTTTTGAGGGCGCCAAAGATTCCAGTTCCATATCTCCGCCTCCCCAGCTGGATTCAATCATGTCGTACACCTTTTGGCGTTCTTCATCAGTTGGAGCCCAGGGGTAATTCGGAGAATACCTTCGCTTTGCAAAAATACCAAAAGCGATCAACGCGCTCGTTCTATTCGGGTATGTGGCTGCAAATAAAGCCGACACAGATCCTCCTTCAGAATGACCGAACAGCACCGCCTTTTCTGAATCTACTGCATCCATTACGGCACGTATATCATCCATACGTTCTTCCAATGTGGACAAATCCACAACCCGGTCGGAGAGCCCGGTTCCTCTCTTATCAAATAAAATTACCCTTGCGACCTTACCCAGTTCCTCAAAAAATTGAACCAATTCCGAGCAATCCCACATCAGATCGATATTTGAAACCCACCCCGGTATGTAAACAATATCAACTGGGCCTGACCCAAAAACCTGGTAGGCGATATTTATACGTCCGCTTTTTGTGTATTGAGTAATAGGTTTCATGATACCTGAATAGTCTTCCATGAAGATACATCAACTTTAACTGAAGCGTAAAGAGGAAATTTGGACTTTTTTTTAAACAAAAACCCTTCGCTCAAACGAATAAACGAGGGATAGATTTCTCGGGGGTTTATAGAAGATGATCAACCATCATTCCAGCTCTTCTTCCCTATTCTTTTTATCCCGTAGCTTTTTTAGAGCATACGCCCCACCTGCTGCGGCAAGTAATCCCAGTCCGCCATCGATAGGGGCTTGAGAAGGAGCTGTTGGCAAACCGGGTTGAGCAAAAACAATGGTGGTTGCTATAAAGATGATTGTGAGGGTGATGAGGAGAAAGAGTAGTGTTTTCATAACTTCTTGAATTAAGAATTTAGAATTCAAGATTAAAAATTGGGTATTAGCACAGCTAATTTACTCCAATTTTTAATTCTTAATTTTTCATTTTGAATTGCCGGAGGCAGATTATTTAATTAAAGTTAGTTTTTTGATAAGCACAGAACTTCCCACCTGAAGCCGATACAAGTATAACCCACTAGCAAGCCGAGAAGCATCAAAGTTAACAGTATATCTTCCTGCGCTTTTTGGCTCATTCAACAGCTCGACTACTTTTCTCCCCAACAGATCAAATACAACCAGTTGTACATTCGCCTGCTTGGGCACTCCATAACTGATAGTTGTACTTGGGTTGAATGGGTTTGGGTAGTTTTGTTGTAACTCAACTGAAGTTGGCAGATTAGAATCTGGTTCGTTGCTTACCGAGGTGTTTGGATTCAGGACCAATGTGAATCTCGAGCTGCTTTGCTTTGCTTTAAGGACGTTAGGTATCAACACACTGTGTTTTGGTTGGAACTGAGTTTGGGTAGATTCTTCGCTTTCGTTCTGAGTGTCTTTAGATGTTGCTTCCAGACCAAAACGATACTGCTCAACCTCGCGAAGGTTTATTTCTTCTCCGGTTTTATTGTCGAAGAGAGTTACAGTCCATTCTTCGGGAAGAGCTTGCAGATTCCACTTCAGCTCAAAATCCCCGGAAAGATTACTACCATCAAAAGCCAAAGGAATGGAAACCTCTTCTTCCAAATTTATAGGCAGGGCATTGATATCTAGCCCAGTACCATCCGTAAGTTGAGTGAAAAGGCTCAGATAATCCTCATTCAGCGACTGAAGTTTGTATGCATCTAATACATCTTTTTCTTTTGAAGCTTGTTTGCTGAACATCATAATGGTCTTAGAACGCATCTCATCGCCAACCAGGGTAAATCGCATTTCCTGTACCGGGGCTTGCTTTCGCAGAATCCCACCAATACTTCTTGCTTCATCAGTAAATGTAAGTGATGGCGAAGCTGCATTGGCTTTAACCCAGATACCCTGCCAGGGTGCAATGTCCCCTCCGCTAAAAGTCCCAGTTGAACCATTCCAGCTCAGGTAATCGCCTGCTCCGGAATTCGCTGAATCGCTCCATACATAAAAAGTAGCATCGATATTGGAAGAAGTAACTCCTGTAGCTGCATCCCAGTAAATGGTAGCACCATAGGGATTCCCAACCAGATTCCAACCATCATCAGCAGGTGTTCCGGTATCGGTATAGGAGAGAGAAAGAGCAAGGGTGTCACTGCGTTGCGTGGAATCGGTTAAAATTACCTTAGGGAAACCATCACCGCTACCATCAAAGTCATCATCATCGTATACATACATAATAAAACTGGAACCCGCTGCAGGTATATCGGACACATTTGAAATAGAGGCAAAATTTTGTGAAGATTCACTCCATGTATAGACGTTGGAAACTCCATTTGAAGGCGAATCAGAACCTGTGAAGCCTTGCGTCCAAAGTGTGTCTAGCAATTCTCCATAGCTTACGTTTGCAACTGGTACGGTCAGCATTCTCCAACCTTCATCTCCGGTAATCAAGGTTCCGTTTGGATGATTTTGATCACTCCTGGTTACATCTCCTATAGCAGTGGCATCATTTAAATAGGTAGAATTATCGATGAGGGTTGAATCAGATCCTTTATCAAAGGAATAATGCACCAAAAGCTCCCTGCCGCTTTCATAGGGTGGTTGAAACATATTGTTTTGGATTTCAGTCTCACTTCGTGCCACTTTCCAGATACGAACTTCGTCCATCATCCCATCAAAGTCAGCAGAGGTCCAGTTCAGGCTTCCAATCATCACAGAATTTGAATTATTGGTAATGGTTCCTGTTCCGGCTCCGCCCGAAGTAACGTCTTTGCCATTTAAATACACCGAAAGTTGACTGCCGTTATAGGTTACAGCCACATGTGTCCAGGTGTTTGAGGAAACATTTTCGGAAGAACTGGCAGCTATTACACCATCCCCTGTTACCAGAACTGCAGTGACATCGTTATTCAGATCTATCCACCATCCTGAAGTCGGAGAAACGTGTTTTTCTGCGATTCCTTGTCTTACTGAAGCGTCATCAGATTTAATCCATGCTTCAAAGGTGAACTCATCAAGATCATCAAATTCATCAGAATGTGAAATTTCAACGGTATCTCCGGCTCCGTCATAAGTGATGGATTTAAAATTCAGTGCAGGCTGAATATTCAAATGAACCCCTATTCTTTCGGTCGTGATTGAAATATCTACAACATCCAAATCTCCGTCATTATCTAAATCAGCAACAAAATGCCCTTGGGGGTCTTGAACAGGTGAAGAGATCGTTTGAGCAGCACTTGCAAAAGATCCACTACGGTTATTTTCGTACCAATTTATTTTGAAGCCATCATCCGACTCGGATACCACATCGGGGTAACCATCTCCATTCATATCTGCAATAGATATCGTCTTTGCGTTATTAAATGTGGCAATATTTTCTCCCGTAAAATCTGCTTCTGATGTTCCGTCATTTTTTAATAGTATTAATTTGTCATTATCATCAGATTCTACGGCAACAATGTCTATATCGCCATCCAGATCAACATCTCCTACAGAAATATGGTTTATTCCTCCTGAGTTATATAGCTTCGTTTGAATTGAAAAGGATCCACTTCCGTCATTTACACACCAAAAAATCCCTTGTGAGCCAGTCAGTATATAATCCAACCAGCCGTCACCATTTAAATCTGTAACTGTACTTACCTCTGTTGAACCTGAGATGGAATCAAACCCTAAAGAGCCCTGATCGGTAAACGAGTTATTTCCATCATTTAGAAAAAGCCGGACACTTGAACCTACAAGTGCCACAAAATCTAACGACCCGTTGTTGTTGAAATCTCCATAAGAAATAGTTTTTAAGCTGCCATTTACATCCAGGGTATCTCCGGCTGCAAAACTGCCATTACCATTGTTTAAATACCAGATGGGATCTGCATTAACCATCTCCACTAAAATATCTACTTCTCCATCGCTGTTTATATCAGGAAAATATATTTTGTTGGCAAAGCCTCCTAAACTAAAGGTATCTTGTGAGCCGAAAGTCCCATCTCCATTATTTAGCCTCCAGTACATGGCAGAATCACTCAAAGTATTGTACACAATGTCTTTGTACCCATCCCCATCGATATCTGCTCCTGTAACAAAGTTTGTACTTCCTGGAGTGGATATCCCTTGCCTGCCCGAACCATCTCCAAAATTTCCCCCTTTGGTTACAACCTCAAATGTTTGGGCGTACTGATTCTCCTCTGAATCGCTGGCTCGCACAAAGTTCAACGTGTATTGCCCACCTTTTAAACCCGCGGGTACTAAAAACGTATATTTATTACCTTCTGTAACAGTTGTTGCAACTACAGTGGCAGAATCGCGGCCTTCTGTTGAAGTAAGGGTCATCGAATTATCACTGGCAGTGGCATCAAAATTAATCCCAACCATGGTAATAGTAGTGCCTGCTTTACCACTTTGAGGATGCACATAAGTGACTACCGGTGACTGGGCATATATTTCGATGTTGAGCGATGCGCAAAATAGAACAACGAACAACACATATAGTTTTAACAAATGCGTTTGTTTGTGATTTGCATCTAAAATTTGTGAGTTTTTTTGTCCGATAAAATAAAAGCAATTCTTGATATCCATTATGAGTGATATTACTTGGTAATTCTTTGCTTGCAGGATATCAAAAACTAACTTGGATACTGTCTCATGATTCTTTAAAATCATCTCAAAGCTTTATCCAGATTGCTCTTATGAAGGCATTAATGCTGCTTATACTTTTTTCGGGTTTTGTGTTTGGTCAGGACTTACCCTTTAATATTGACTCAGACTCTTCGCATTACCTGGTTCGAAACTTCACCACTGAAAACGGACTGCCTGTAAACTCTATCAATTCCATCGCTCAGGATTCGGCTGGGTTTCTTTTCTTCTCTACTTTAAACGGACTGGTACGCTTTGATGGCTACGAATTTGAAGTTTTCAATTCGGGCAATACCCGGAATATGGCATCAGACAGGATTACCAAAATGACCTATACTCAAGATGACCGGCTTTGGCTTATGACAGAAGCGGGTTTTCTCATGGCCTACTTTCAGGGTAAAATTAAAACGTATGATCATTCAAAGATGATTTCAGAACCAATCATACGGCAGGAACTTGACTTGTCGGGAAATCTGTGGGTTGCATCCAATCAAAAGGTATATCTCTATAACCCGATTAATGACAATTTTACACAAACTATTTCTTTAGACACAGAAGGGACCATTATCACTATAGAACCAATCTCTACCGGAGATATACTTATAATGAGTACATTGGGTATTTATCGGTGGCATAATTCTACCCTGAAACTATTGGTAAGTCGTAACAATATTTCATCGCTTTATGACGGGCTTTTTGATACGGCTTATACTACTCAAGGTCTTTTCTGGATCATGAGTTCGAAAGGTTTTTTTGCATTCGATATTGAAACAGGAAACCTTCTTTTTCAGGCAGACATTGAAGGAGAGAATGCCTTTGCGTACAGCATTACAGAAATTGATAATGGATACATGGCCTCATCTGCGGGAAATGGATTTCATTGGGTGGATTCAGAACTCAAAGAGATGACGCCCGTTCTGGATCATTTAAAAATTCCGGATTATGGCCGGCGGCTGCATTATTTTGAAGGAGGTAATGATCAAATTTTTGTGACTGACAAAGTAATCGTAAATGGTGAGATAATTTTCAATGGCCGTAATACACGTTCCGCATTTGTTGATCGGGACGGCTCAATCTGGCTCTCTTCCGATACAGATGGGCTATTTCAACTGCGTCAAAGTATTATTCGTAATATTACTTCTGGGGATATTCCGGGTTTTAGAAATGTATACCCTATCGTTCAAGCTAATGACGATACTGTAATCACAGGCACCATAGAGGATGGAATTTTCTATTTAACCAACAAATCTGCACAACATTGGCATACCGGTAATTCCGGCTTGCCCAGTAATTTTATTCGCTCTCTATTTTATGGTAAAAATGGCACCCTTTACATCGGATTCTGGACGCTGGGATTGTATTCTTATGATAATGGAACGTTTACTCCTATTCTAATCAATTCGAAACGGGGAGTTACAGATATAACCGTAGAGGCAATTCATACATCTGATACCGGAGCAATATTCCTCGGAACTAAGGATTCGACCTATGTGATTGAACAGGGTGTTGTTAAAACTCTACAGGAAAGAATAGGTTTTCACATTAAAGGGACAAAAGTCATTCGAGAATCGGAGCAAGGAGACATGTATTTCGGCACGAACGGTAATGGGCTGATGGTGATAAGAGAAGAAGAAAAATCATTTGTTTTGGATGAGATTTCTGAGCCTAACATTGATCTTATCAGAGATATTTTTATACAATCACCTGACACATTATGGGTGGCCAGCGAAAACCGGGGATTAAGCCGTCTTGTATTCAACACAAATGGGAAAGTAACATCTTCGGTAACAGTAAAAAAAACAGACGGGCTTCTTTCAGATGCTCTTCATCGCATCATTGACGATAATAGAGGTACTATTTGGGTTAGCTCAAATGGAGGGATTATGGCTTTCCCCCTCAAAGAACTCAATGAATTTGCAGATGGTACTCTCCCCTTTTTACGCGTTGCAGGTTTTACAGAAGATCACGGGATGATAAACCGTGAAGCAAATGGTGGAGTGGATATGGCTGGAATGCTTCGCTCTGAAAATGAACTTTGGTTTCCGAATCAAAGTGGGACCACCATCTTAGATATCGATAAATATTATCGTTCATCGCAGACTTCAGAAGTCACTTCGCCTATTATCAAATCTATTGCAATTTCCGATTCATTACTTCTGGTTGAATCTTCAAATATTCTGACGCTTCCAAAAGGCGAGCGAAATGCAAATATTTCGTTTACGGCTCCAAATTTTGTAAGTCCTGATCGTGTACAATTTAACTACAAGGTAAGTGGTATACATGATCGCTGGCAGCCTGCCAATACGTTTCATGAAGCTAATATTACCAACTTAAGTGCCGGGTCTTACCAATTTGATGTGCAAACAATATGGGAGAATGGACAGGTTTCTACGTCCTCACTGAATATCATTATTCCTGCTTTTTTTTATGAAACTGCACTGTTTCGGGTCTTTATAATCGGAATGCTTCTCTTTGTCGGTTTTTCTATATATAAAGTTCGTGTTCGGCATCTTAAAAGAAGAGAAGAAGAACTGGAGGAACGGGTAAAACAACAGACGAAAGAACTGGCGTTGGCAGCCGAGCAAAAGTCCAGGTTTTTCTCCGGTATAACTCATGAATTGAAAACTCCCATTTCTTTGATAATGGGCCCGATTGATGATTTAATTGAACAAGGTTCAGGTTATTCAGAGGAAAAAAGAGAGAAATACCTGTTTATGATGCAACGCAATGTACATCGCCTGAAGAACCTCACAGAACAAATTCTTGAGGTCACCAAACTCAATGCTGATGCTATTTATTTACAAATACAGCCGGTACATATTGAATCGTTGACTACTCAAATCGCGGGGCAGTTTCAGTCCTTATTGGATCAAAAAAAGGTGTCGCTGAGCATAGAATCCGGAACAATCACAGAACCAATTTACATTGATAAAGAGGCCTGGGAACGTATCGTTATCAACCTGATGTCGAATGCTGTAAAGTTTTCTCAGGAAGGCAGCAAGATCATTATCTCTTTCCGGGATAAACAGGATAATGTGGAAGTTCGTGTCCGTGATTTTGGAACAGGAATCTCAAAAGATGATCAGGGCAAAATTTTTAACTATCTCTATCAAACTAAAAATAACCCGCAAGCAGGAGGAACCGGAATCGGGTTGTTTCTTGTGAAGGGGCTTCTTGAACGCTTGGGTGGATCCATTGAAGTAAAGTCTGAATTAAATGAGGGAACAGAGTTTGTAGTAACGTTATGCAAAGGAACTTCTCACTTCTCAGAATCGGATTCCATTTCTTATGTTGGCGATAGTACAACCCCCATATCTTCTTTCCCCGAAACAACTGCATTACCCAAAACCGGAGAAGCGATTTTTGAAAATGATGAAATTCAGCTTCCAACTATTCTTCTTGTTGAGGATAATGAAGATTTCAGAGAATACCTGAGTTCTACTCTTAAAGAAAACTATCAAATCATTACTGCTCGTAACGGAAAAGAAGGACTCTTTGCCTTAGAAAAAAACAACGCTGATCTCATTATTTCTGATATCATGATGCCTGTGATGGGTGGTTTTGAGTTTATTTCCCAAATCAGAGCTCAGGAAAAATTTCGTACAGTTCCTGTAATATTTCTATCTGCCAAAGATCGTGAAACCGACTTTCGACAAGGACTCTCCACTGGAGCTGATATCTATCTTACCAAGCCGATAAAATCATCCAGTCTGCTTGCCCAAATCGAAGCGATTCTTCGTCGCGAAGCAATCTTAAATAATCCGAACTTATTAAGTGAAGAACATGAGAATGAACCTGGGTTGGTTTCTGAGGTTCGTGAGATTATATATCGTCAGCTGGCAAACCCGATTTTAAATGTAGATATGCTTGCAGAAAAACTCTATATGAGCCGGGCGAAACTATACCGGAACTGGAAGCTGGTAAACGATCAGTCTATTAGTGAGTACATCAAAAAACTCCGGCTCGAAGAAGCTAAAGTGCTATTGAAAGAAAATAAATTCAGCATCACTGAGACGGCTCACTCTGTTGGGTTTTCTGACCCGAATTATTTTTCAACCAGCTTTAAAAAAGAATTTGGGTATTCACCTTCGGAATTACTTAAATAAAAAACCCCCGCTCAATTGAATGAACGAGGGTTTGATTCTTTTCAGAAAGTTAGGGATATGATCTTACATCATTCCTGGCATTCCGCCTCCCATTCCTCCCATTCCACCCATATCCGGCATTGCTGGTCCGCCAGAATTCTCTTCTGGTTTCTCAGAAATTACCGCTTCGGTGGTTAGTAATAATCCAGCAACAGATGCTGCATTCTGAAGTGCGTTTCTTGTCACCTTAGTTGGATCGATTACACCAGCTTTGATAAGGTCTTCGTATACTTCAGTTCGTGCGTTGTAACCAAAAGCACCTTTTCCGTCAAGCACTTTCTGAATTACGATAGCACCTTCAACACCTGCGTTGTTAGCGATGGTTCGAAGTGGAGCTTCAACCGCTCTGCGAACGATAGCAAATCCAACTTTTTCGTCAGAATTTTCTGGCTTCAGATTGTCAAGCGCAGTTAGAGTTCTTAGTAGTGCAACACCACCACCAGGCACGATACCTTCTTCAACAGCAGCACGGGTTGCATGAAGTGCATCTTCCACACGAGCTTTCTTTTCTTTCATTTCAACTTCAGAAGCAGCGCCGATATATAGTACAGCAACACCACCACTTAGCTTAGCAAGACGCTCCTGCAACTTCTCGCGATCATAATCAGAGGTTGTTGTCTCAATTTGAGATTTGATCTGATTTACACGGGCTTTTATGTCGTCTTCTTTTCCTGAACCATCAACAACGGTTGTATTGTCTTTGTCGATAGTTACGCGTGCAGCCTGACCTAAGAAATCAAGGGTAGCGTTTTCGAGTTTGTATCCGCGCTCTTCAGAAATAACAGTACCACCAGTAAGAATCGCGATGTCTTCCAACATTGCTTTTCTACGATCACCAAAACCAGGAGCTTTAACAGCTGCGATTTTAAGTGAACCGCGAAGCTTGTTAACTACTAAGGTAGCTAATGCTTCGCCTTCGATATCTTCTGCGATGATCAATAGAGGTTTACCTGACTGAACTACTTTCTCAAGAATTGGCAGTAGATCTTTCATATTGCTGATCTTCTTGTCGAAAATCAGGATATATGGATCTTCCAATTCAGTAGTCATTTTCTCTGAATCAGTCACGAAGTAAGGAGAAAGGTAACCACGATCAAACTGCATACCTTCTACAGTCTCAAGAAAGGTATCAGTTCCTTTGGCTTCCTCAACAGTGATAACACCGTCTTTTCCAACTTTTTCCATTGCGTCAGCAATCAGGTTGCCAATGAATTCGTCGTTATTGGCTGAAATAGTACCAACCTGAGCGATTTCATTTCGATCATCAATCTCTTTGCTGAGTTCTTTTAGTGACTCAACGATAGCATCAACTGCTTTGTCGATTCCTCTTTTTAGATCCATCGGATTTGCGCCGGCAGTTACGTTCTTCAGCCCCTGGCTAACAATAGCCTGTGCAAGAACGGTTGCAGTGGTAGTACCATCACCAGCATTATCACTGGTTCTGGAAGCTACTTCCTTAACCATTTGAGCGCCCATGTTCTCTACTTTATCTGCTAATTCGATTTCTTTTGCAACCGTAACACCATCTTTGGTTACGTTAGGTGCACCAAATGATTTCTCGATTACAACGTTTCTACCGCGAGGTCCTAAAGTTACTTTTACAGCATCTGCAAGTTTATCAACACCACGCTTTAGAGCGTCACGTGCTTCCATATCATAATGAACTAACTTTGACATAGTTTTTATCTTCTATTTTTAAGTTTTTGATTTAATTTTTTTGAAGGGATCTGGTTAAGCAAGAATGCCTACAACATCAGATTCACGCATAATTAAGAACTCTTCTCCGTCGAGAGTTACTTCTGTACCAGCGTATTTACCGTAAAGAACTTTATCGCCTTCTTTTACGGACATTTCAATTTTGTTCCCGTTTTCAACTTTTCCTGGTCCTACAGCAACGATAGTTCCTTGCTGTGGTTTTTCTTTTGCCGTATCCGGGATATATAATCCAGAACTGGTAACTTCTTCAGCTACGTCCGCTTTTACAAGTACGCGGTCGCCTAAAGGTTTAATGCTAGCCATAAGTATGACTCCTTTTCTTTTTGTTAGTTAGTGTTTACAATTTTTCGGGCATCGCCCATTATTTCGATATGCTTAAAGCAAGTACCGTACCAAATCATTCCTGACTGCGAGACTTTTCTAATTGCTCGGCCAAGTCTGCATAAATGGCAGGCGACCAGTTTTCTGCCCGTTCATCATAGTTAAATCCGTCAGGAAAAAAATCACTCAGTACGGGCTTCAAAGAATTGCTTAGTTTTTTTCTACGTTGATTGAAAGCCGTTCTTACCACACTTTTCAAGGTTTGATCTGTACAAGGTAAATCAGGTTTATCAAAAGTAAGCCGGATGACAGAACTCATCACTTTAGGTGGTGGACTGAATGAATTTGGTGAGACATCAAAGAGTAACTCCGGGGTGCTCATGAGTTGAGTTTGAACACTAAGGATTCCATAATCTTTAGTAGATGGAGATGCCACCAACCGTTGAGCAACTTCTCTTTGCATCATCAGAATTGCTTCTTTGAAATATTGTCGTGATTCGAGCAGACTAAACAAAATCGGACTGGTGATATAATATGGCAGGTTTCCAATTATAAGCGTATCACCTGAATCTGAAATCAATTCTTCCCAGTTTACTTTCAGAACATCCTTCTGATGTATGATGAGTCCTTCGAGAGTTTGCACCAATACTTCCACCGCCCGCTGATCTACCTCTATGGCATGGACATCCTTATGTTGCTGCACCAGCCATTTCGTCAAAGCACCAGTTCCAGGACCTATTTCAATTACCCGATCTCCATCTTTTGCATTTACCGATTTAAGGATTTTTGCGATGATGTTATTATCAGTTAAAAAATGCTGACCGAGACTTTTCTTGGTTTTGAAGCTCAAAAGTATCTGAATTTAATTGAGTAGCAAAGGTACAAAGATTGAGAAGAAAGCATAAACTGTCTCACTTTGGAGGGAGGCCGAAATTCACTTGTGAATTTCAGAGGGAGGGTCGACAAGGACAAAAATCTAGCCTTCTTCTATCCTCTCCCTTACTTACTCAATATTCGCAAGTCTGCCCCTCCTGCGAGGAGGGACAGTAACATGGCTTGTTGATAATCAATTTCTCTCCACTTCTTCCTCGTAAAACTGAGGGCGTACAATCAGCAGTGGTCTCTCGATCAACCGCGAAACATGTTCGGTAGTTGAGCCCATAAATACTCTGGATAGCCCCGTACGTCCATGTGTAGTCATTACCACCATATCAGCATGATCATTCGCATATTCTGCTATCTCATGATAGGCAGTAATCCCTTTAATAATGGTGCTTCTTACATCAATAGAAATTGTATGAGGCTCTTCGGTTGACACAAGTACATCTTCAAAAGGAACTCCTGTACGTTTAAGATGAAGTTCGTACTGCGAATGGTTTAAAAGATAATCAGTAAGCTTGGTTATCATGCTTTCGTACAAAGGCTGTTCTTCGATCGATGTGGGTACATACGGAATCATATCGTTTCCTGCAGAGTACAATTCAACCACATTAACCAGTTCGATCTTAGAATCAGTTTCTTTAGCTAATTCGAAAGCTGGTATAACTGCAAAGAAAGAAGATTCTGAGAAATCGACCGGTACAATAATCTTATTAAGATTTTCGATTTCCATTTCTTCATTTATAGAAAGAACGGGAATCTTACTGTATCGGATAACTTTTTCGGTAGTGCTTCCCATCACATGAATGGAATTATGCTCTCCCCGGGCAGACATTAATACAAGATCGTACTCACCTTTGTTTGCAAGCTTGGTTATAGCTTCAGAAGGCTTTCGGTCAATTTCAGAAAATAACTTACCACGATATTCTTTCTTGATATACTTTTGTGCCAATTGTTCTAATTTTTCATGTGAATTTTCCAGGCATTGTGGGTAAAGATGTTTTTCTATGGAGAATGGTACACCAAGAGGATCCATACTCTCACTGAAATACTTCATCATAGGAATGATATGGATCAGGTCGACCGTGCAACCATATAAATCGACAAGCTCTCCGGCCATTTTAATCGCTACTTCTGATCGCTCAGAAAAATCAGTTGGTACAAGTATATGATTCACTTTCATGACGACCTCCATGTTTTTATTACTATCTGCACTCCAATAGTGCAAAAATTACATGAAGGATTGATGAAGGAGTTAGCAGGAGTATTTACTCATCCCCTAAAATTTCATCAAAAAGGCGCTTTACCTGAAGATCTCCGAACCCATAAATGCTTTCGCGCTGGCAAAACTCTCTGAACACAGGACCGAAGTTAGTAGTATCAAACTCACCCATTATTTCCCTCAATACCCGTTTTGGTCTTCCTTCAGAAGTTTCTGTTGGTCTTCGGTCCAATTGAGCTTTTACTGCTTCCTGTAGAAACGGGTATTTAGGGTAGAGTTGCTCTGAGACTTCAACCAATTTCTTTACGTAATCCTTTTGATAAGCGATCCATAATTTTTGAAAAGAATCTAACTCTTCAAGAAGATGTCTGGATTTATATAATTTTTCCAAGCCGGCTTTGTCATAGGCAGCAAAACCATATCGGGTATGAACCTCCGGCCTTACTAAGAACACCGAATTAGTTTTTTTGAACTCTTGCAGCAGGTGTACAGTAAACCAAAAATTGACCTGACAGAATAAATCATCTTCAAACCAAAGATTTATTTCGGCATTGTTTGGAATCTGTTCTATCTTTTTAAACTCGGAAACAACTTTATGAGTGTATTCATCATTCGAAATACCAAGAAACACAGCTCTGACTTTATATAATTCATTCAGAGACTCTTCACGCACAGGTCCGTCAACGAAGCATTCTCTTAGCACGATTTGTTCACCAGAAATATCTTCAGGAAACTGAGCCTTCAGTGCATCTCCATTTAAAATATGAACCTGCGTTCCCATGATGCTGGTTACTCTCTTACTTCTCTCAACCGATCTAATCCCCCTACTAATCCAAGTCCAATAACCATCCCGATAACTCCTCCCCAGACGTTTGGGTTTTCTTCTCCGGTTGAGCCTATGCTTCCGGGAATATAAGGCTCGGTATGAATGAGCTTCTTCTTTATGGTCTGAATCTCGATAGTACCCGATGTTGTTTCTTTTCCTAACCGTTCAAACTCAGGTAGATTTTCTGTGGGATTATTTTGAAGCCCAATCACTCTTTCATCGGTGATACTCACTTCTTCTACTTCTCTTACCTGTTCCACAAATTCCCGATGTTGATAAGGCCAGATCACAAACAGAGATCCAATCAGAAAACCAATCAATACAGAAATGGTTTGGGAATGAAATTTTCCCAGCAGCCAGGAAAGAAATCGTGAGAATAGCGCAATGCCAAAAATAGAACCCAGGGTAAAGGGCAAAATATTAACGATGGCCGTCAACGTATCTTCGGTGCCCAGCAAGCTAATATTAGTCAACAGAAAATCGTACTTCCGCATAATCAGCAACAAATATGAACCGGAAATACCAGGCAGAATCATAGCACTGATTGCAATCATTCCAGTCAGGAAAACAAAAGCCGGATGATCAGGGGTATCAGCTGGGACAAGGCTAACAATCCAGAGCCCGAAAGCAATACCGGCAATTAATGAGAATAGCTCTTTGATTGAAAATCTTTCAAGAGTTTTAATGAGTATGTAAATAGAACCCACAATCAGTCCAAAAAAGAGCCCGTACACAATTTCAGGATGTGTAAACATGTACACCTGTAGTGGCACTACTTTGGTGAAGAAAGCCGCAGCACTGAAAATCCCTAAAAATAGAATTCCCAGAAAAAAGAAATGAATCTGCCCAAAAGCAGTTTTCCACTTCAAGGTAATCAGGTTCTTAAAAAACGATATATCCGCACTTTTGATCGCGTTGAGTAATCGTTCATAGATACCCAAAATCAAGGCCATGGTTCCTCCGCTCACTCCCGGAACAATGTCAGCCGAGCCCATCAAAAATCCTTTGATGGCTAAAAATGGAGCTTCTTTTGGAGTTGTTAGGTCTTTGTTTTCCTTTGGGTTTAAATCTTCAGCCAACTTAGTTATCCCATCCTTTTTCGCCAATTAAAGGCACAAATTTAAAATTAGCGAGTTCTTCCTGTTCATACTCCGTTTCTGAAACACGGGTAATTTTTAGCATCATCTGTTTCTTATCATCTCCAACCGGAATCACTAACCGACCGCCAATCGTTAATTGATTGATTAAATCCTGGGGGACTACGGGCGCTCCGGCGGTTACAACAATTCCATCATAAGGTGCATAGGTTGACCAACCTAACGTGCCATCACCTGCTTTTAACATCGCTTTATAACCCTGGGCCCGGAGTGCTTCCTTTGCCCGATGATAGAGTTCATTATGACGCTCTACACTATAAACGGTAGCTCCCATCTCGCAAAGCACCATACACTGATAACTTGAGCCCGTACCGATTTCCAAAATTTTATCTCCGGGTTGAATTTCAAGAAGTTCCGTTTGACGGGCTACTGTATAAGGTTGAGAAATAGTTTGTCCCATTCCTATTGGTAAGGCGGTATCGTTGTACGCCTTTGAATGAAGCGCAGTATCGATCAAAATATGCCTCGGAATTTTCCCAATGGCCATGAGTACTTTTTCCTCCTGAATCCCTTTCTCCCGTAGTTCTTCTACCAGTTTTTTACGTGGGCGGGCAAATCGTCGATCGTCAATCAAAGTTTAAATTATTGATGTTAAAAGGTGACCAAGTATAGCCATTTACGACCAAAATTTGGGTTAATAATTTGTTTATTTAATCCGGTTCTAAATTTCTACATGGTGTAGTAAATAGAATTCCCCTCACCTATCTTCTTGCTAGTCCTACTGCTATGGAATTTCTGGAATCGACTACATTTAAAGTCTTTATCTACGCACTAATAACTGCATTAGCTACCGGAATAGGTGCGATTCCTTTCTTTTTTATCAAAAAGATTTCGGATTCTTTTCTGGGTAAAGCGAATGCAATTGCTGCGGGGCTCATGCTTTCAGCCAGCTACAATCTCATTTTTGAGGGATATCGGGAAGATGAGATAATGACACTTCTTGGGATGATCTCCGGAGTAGCTTTTGTGATTCTGGCCGATAAATGGATGAACAGAACCTTTGATATGGAAGTAAAGGATTTGGTAGGTGCGGGCAGTAAAAAAATGCTCCTCTTTCTGGGAATTATGACGATTCACTCTTTTGCAGAAGGGGTTAGTGTTGGTGTCTCGTTTGCAAATACACTGGAATTCGGCGTTTTCATAGCTATCGCAATTGCTGTTCATAATATACCGGAAGGGTTGGCCATCAGTTTAGTGATGGTTCCTAAAGGAACTTCTCCGATCAAAGCTGTTGGTTGGAGTATTTTTTCCAGCCTTCCTCAACCATTAATGGCTATCCCCGCTTTTCTTTTTGTGGATACCTTCCGGGAATACCTTCCTCTTGGGTTAGGTCTTGCCGCCGGTGCCATGATATGGATGGTTTTTGCTGAACTGATACCTGAAGCCCTTGAAAAATGTGAAGCGCATAAAATTGGCTTCTGGGTGACAGTTGCTATTTTAGGAATGAGTGCCTTTCAAGTGTTGATGTAAATATTTTTTTACAAGCCAATAGAACTAAAAGCGGTAATTTTTGTTTTCGGAAAAAAATAAATCTACTAAGACGCTTTGCTCAAAAAAATACTTCCTCTTCTTTTATTCCTCATTACAATTTCAACCTCTGCTTTTAGTCAATCCTCCAACGAAACCATTACGGTATTTTTAGATTGCAGAGGCTGTGATGAACGTTTTATTCAGACTGAAATCGGATTTGTCTCTTTTGTTCGGGATCAGGCTGATGCTGAAGTTCATATTTTTATTGTAAGACAATTTACTGGAAGTGGTGGGCAGGAATATACCATTGAATTTATAGGCCAAGGAGAGCTAGACGATCAACAGGAAATACTCACTTTTGTATCTCCTGAATCAGATACCGAAGAAGAGCGCCGGAATAAACTTGTAAGCCATATTAAATTAGGGCTGGTTGGCTATTTAGTAGATACCAATATATTTGGCCGATTATCTGTGTCTTTTGATCAGAATCTAATTATTGAACCAACAGAAGCCCCGGAGAATGACCCCTGGAATAGATGGTTATTTGAAGTAGGTGGTAATACAAATTTTAATGGTGAAGAGAGTAGAAAATTTCTAAATCTAAACGGATACACAAGAGCCCGAAGAATTACAGAGAATTGGAAAACTGATTTCAGGTATCGCCATAATTACAACCGAAGAACTTTTGTAACTACAGAAGAACAGGAAATTGCACCCGGTGATACCGCCGATGTTGAAGTTACAGAAGTGTTTACAGTAGAAAGTCAGAACTTGTTTGGATTGGTAGCAAAAAGCTTAGGGCCTCACTGGTCGGCAGGTTTTTATACTTCTGTACGTTCTTCTACACAAGATAATATTGATTTCCGTTTTGGAATAGCTCCCACCATAGAGTATAGTTTATTCCCCTACTCCGAGTTTACCAGAAGAGAAGTGACTTTCAGATATGGAATTACGATGGCCGCTCTTAACTACACAGAAACAACCATCTTTGGTGAAACAGAAGAGCTGTTATTTCAACAGGAACTAAATATTAACACAGAATTCACCCAGCCATGGGGTGGAATCGAGGGTGGTATAAGCGCAGAAACTTATTTACATGATTTCTCAAAAAATAACCTTCGATTTGATGCCGAAATAAATATGCGGGTTTTCAGAGGACTCTCTGTATTTATTTCCGGTAGATATTCCCTCATCAATGATCAATTGTCACTTCCTGCGGGAGACTCATCAGATGAAGATGTACTTTTAAACCTTAGAAACCAAGCTACATCCTACAGTTTCGGAGGTAGCATTGGCTTAGAATTTACTTTTGGTTCAATTTATAACAATGTGATTAATCCAAGGCTTTAAGGTTAGCCAGCCTGGTTTTCAGATAGCATTGTATCTAATTTCTCTCCGCCTCTGATACCAAAATCCAGAGTTCTGATTGGAAATGGAATCATAATATCGTTTTCATCAAAGGCTTTTTTAATTGCTACTATTGCTTTACTTCTCGCCCCCCAGAAATCAGGATTTTCTTTAAAATTCACCCAAAATCTAACAACGAAATTAATTGAGCTACCTCCAAATTCTTCATAGAAAAATTCGACATCCTTATCTGATTTTTCTTGTACTGAGTTAATTGCTTCGATTGCAACATTCTCTACTTTTTCAAGATCATCTCCATATGAAACTCCACATTGAAAATCTATTCTTCGTTCGTTGGTTTTGGTAAAATTCATAAATGGGTTTTCGTAAATCTCTTTATTAGGGATATAAACAATCTGACCTTGAGGAGTTTTGATCATTGTGTTTCTAAGATTCAATTTCTGAACCGTACCGTAATAGTCATTAGTCTCAATAATATCCCCGATACCAAAAGGATGCCTGATTGATAAAAGAATTCCTGAAATGAAATTTGCGGCTATGTCCTGAAAAGCAAAACCAAGAGCCAGGCCTATTATACCTGCTCCAGCTAAGAGGCTTGTTACCGTACCGTCAAGATTTAAAATGCCAAGAGCTACAAATGTACCGGCGCCCAAAATAGATACCCCAATTACTGTTTGTGCCAGCCCTACAACAGTTTTATTGCTTGTGGTTTTAAGAAGAATTTTACCTGTATACTTTTTTACTACTTTTGAGATTACATAGAATAAAGTTATAACGAGTAATGCGATAGCCAGGTTTGGCAGCATTTCAACTGCTGTATTAAGCCATACTTCAAGTTTTTCAGTTACTAATTTATACGCTTCCTGTACTTCCATAGATAATTTTTTCTGATTAATATTACTATTCTGAGGTCCTCAGGGCTTAATTTGTTCCGAAAAATAATAGTATCGAAATTAATATTTAACCATGCGGTTGAATATTAATTTATCCTTCTCTATACTTAACCAATCAGTTAAATACTTTATGCTTGATTCAACTTTATACGCTTTATCGGATTCTACCCGACGCTCAATTCTGCTTTCATTAGCAGAAAAAGAACAGACGGTTAATGAAATAGCAAAACCCTATGAAATGTCTTTAGCAGCTGTATCTAAACATTTAAAAGTGTTAGAAAAGGCGAATTTAATTACAAAAACTAAAGAAGGCAGAACCATAACATGCAAAATGAACTATGGTCCTCTAACCGAAGTAGAAGCTCTAATTAATGAATACAAACATTTCTGGGAATCACGTTTAACTGAGCTCCAACAATTTATAGAACAATCAAAAAAGGATTAAATCATGAGCCAATCTAACGAACATGCCCTGGAAGTTTCAAAAATAATTGATGCTGATAAAGCTTCCATTTTTAAAGCATTGACCGATAATAACATCATGGAAAAGTGGTTTTTTGCAGGTCCTGATGGCTGGAGTGCAACTGTGGAAGCAGACGTTAAAACCGGAGGTTCATATAAAATTGACATGCATAGTCAAGAAGAAACATACAGTCATCATGGAGAATACAAAGAAGTAATCGACAATGAGAAAATTGTATTTACCTGGAACTCACAGGCAGTATCTGACACAGTGGTAACCATTACATTAACCGATGTTGAAGGAGGTATTGAAGTAAAACTTGTTCACGACTTTATGCCAAACGAAGAAATGAAGACTAACCATACCAATGGGTGGACTGCTATTCTGGATAGATTAGCGGCGAATATATAGCTGTTCTCCTTTTGAATTGAGCCGAACTAAAATCGGTTCAATTCTCACTTTTCTATAACATCGCTTTTTTTCGAACGAAGCTTAATGGATGATTGGTTAACTTTAAGTAACAATTAATCAAAAAAATTTTCATGAAAGTTTGGTCATCTATTATTTTAAGTTTCTTTTTAGTGTTATTTATTTCATCGAGTTCTTTCTCACAGTCTGTCCCTGATTCCCCAACCAAGGTAAATCCGATTTTAGTGAATTCAACAATTCCGGATGTTGCTGTCAAAAATATTGAGGGAGAAACTATTCCCTTAAAAAATATAGTAGCAGAGAAACCTACTGTACTCATGTTTTATAGAGGTGGCTGGTGTCCTTATTGCAGCCGACACATGGCCGAGCTTCAACAAATTGAAGATCAAATTGTAGAAATGGGTTACCAGATTCTGGCAGTGAGTGTAGACCGGCCAGAAGTGATAAAAGAAACACTATCTGATATCGAACTTTCCTATACCCTGCTGTCTGATAGTCCTGCCGATGTTATGAAAGCCTTTGGCATCGCCTATCGAGTGGATGATAAAACCGTTGAACGATACAAATCCGTTGGTATTGATTTCGAGAAGAATACCGGATACGATCATCATATACTTCCTGCACCAGCTGTATTTATTATTAATCAGGAAGGAATTGTAAAATTCCAGTATGTAAATCCTGACTATAAGCAGCGGATAAATGGTGATGTATTACTTGCAGCGGCAAAGGCGTATTTGTAGTCACTCGCCGGGTGGTCGTTGGTTATTTGTCTTTGTATCTTTGATGCATCATGACAGACACATCTATTCCTCAAAAAACCGATTTAAAATCACTCACTAAAGACGAACTACTGGCTTTTTGTAAAGAGCTTGGCTTACCTCGTTTCAGGGCCGATCAAATCTTTCAATGGCTGTATCAAAAAGGAGTTTCTTCTTTTGAAGAGATGACAAATCTCTCTAAAGATTTACGTTCAAAACTGGATAAGGTAGCAACCATCAATCGAATTACTATTGCGAATCAACAGGAATCCAAAGATGGAACCATCAAGTTTCTGTTCAAGCTCAATGATGAGGATAAGGATTATAAAGTTGAGGCGGTTATGATCCCAGATTTCTACCCTGATGGTGTTCCCAAACGACTTACTGTTTGTGTTTCTTCCCAGGTCGGATGTGTGTTTGGTTGCTCATTTTGTGCTACAGGAAAAATGGGGTTCTTCAGAAATCTGAGTCATGGCGAAGTAGTGGATCAGGTTCAATACATCAATTCCTTGACCGAAGAAAAGTACGATAAGAAGATCACCAACATTGTGTATATGGGGATGGGCGAACCGCTTCATAATTATAAGACGGTGGTTAATTCGGCTTCCATTATTTCTGATCCTTTGAGTATTGAGCTTTCCCCAAAAAGGATCACAGTTTCTACTGTTGGACTTACCAAACAGATTAAACAACTTGCCGATGATAAAGAACCGTTTAATCTTGCCATTTCACTTCATGCCCCTAGTGATGAAAAGCGGGATAAAATCATGCCCATTAATAGCTCTATGAATCTGGATAGTTTGGAGGAAGCCGTTCGGTATTATCATCGAAAAACAGAACGTCCGCTCACTTATGAATACCTACTCTTTGATGATTTTAATGACACTTATGACGATGCCAGAAATTTAGCCCAAATTGTTAAATGGGCTCCCAGCAAGGTTAATATCATTATGTACAACAATGTGGCTGGCGTAGAATTACAACGAGCACGAGAAGAACGATTGGATGCTTTTCTGAAAGCTCTCATCAAAAATGATGTAAGAGCAACGGTACGCCGAAGTCGTGGAGATGATATTGATGCAGGATGTGGTCAGCTTGCAATTCGGGAAGGCGCTCCGAAGGGGAAAACAATTGCTAAGGCGTAATTAGGAATATTGAATATAGAATCAGGAATAAGGTTTGATGTGAAATCATAATCCCTATTCCTGATTGAACTATTACAAACTCCCTTAATCAAAATCCGACTAATCCCAGGAGCCATACATAGCATTAGGCAAAATCAGGATATCTTTTCCTTGCCTTTTCAAAAATGCTTCATAGTTAACATTCTCCTGAGTCGTTTTAGCAAAGTCTTTGATGTTGTCACCAACCTCCATAACCAGAATAAACTTTGTATTCCAAGAAGATTTTGCTCCAGGAAACTCCGCCCAACAACTTTCACCCTCTCCATTTAAAATGTTTTGACGACGTAAATCTTTATCATTTACTATGCCACTTTTCCCAACAGCATCAATGTCTTCTTTCGAACGACCAATGAGACAAGTATTTGTACGGGTTATTGGCAACCCTAATTTCTCAAGGTTATTCCAGGTATGTTGATCTAATGTACGATCCCGGTTTGTAATCAAGACAATTTGGCCACCTGCCAGCATTACATTTGAAATAAAATCAGACGAACCCGGAACAAGTGTAGCAGATTCTTCCCGAACCCAACTAGCCCAGCTCTCTGGTGTATAACCTAAACCTAGTTTATCTCTTCTTCTGTTATACTCGCTATTATCTAATATGGTCTCATCTACATCCATAATCACCACCCAGGGCTCACAAATGTTCATTTCTGCCAAAATTTCCACAGCAATATTGTAGAGATTCTCAGTAATCAACTTGTATTCAGCACTGTTTTGAGTCCAGCGGACAGCTGTGCTTACAGGGTAAGGCTCGGTTGACCACAGATCAACGGATATCGGGCAGTGATCGCTAAGCATGTCATCTTCTGTCATTGTTTCCGGCGTCATGCCAAAGTAATAAACATCCTGAGAGCTTTCTACAAGTAGCTTTGAACTTTTTGGGCCTAACAGAATATGATCAATAGGATCAGGATATCTTGGATGACAGCCTCTTACATTTTCCATACTGCTTCTGATGCTTATCTGATTCCCATCCATGTCTTCAAGGTCTTGCCAAAAATGATTGTCGGGAGTAGTGATTCTATTGTTGTAGTCGCCCAGGATTACAAAAGGTGTTTCCTCTTTTACTTTTTGTTCAACCCATTTATCTAAAACCGGTACCTGGCGTTCAAATGTTTCGCAAGCAGCTCGGTCAGAAGCAGAGTAATCGTTCACAAAGCATCCGCTTTTAAGATGAATGTTCATTACTTCTATGGGTTCAGAAGCTCCTTTTAACTTTATAATCAAGCCATACCGAAGACCTGGGTTTCCAATCGCCAGTTCATCAAAACTACCCATGTTTTCGAATTCAACTCCTTTACGTATCGCAAAAGCAACTTTTTGCTGGGTTGAAGGTCGTCCGGTTCCCCTGCATTCGTAAGATCCGCTATCCGGACGGTCTGAGAGTATAATATCCCATTCATTTTCGGGGAAAACACGAGCTACTGCCTTTACCGATTCCACCTCTTGCAAAGCAACTACATCTGCATCCATAGTTGCTGCGAAATTTCTAAGTTTTACATAATCGGATTCATCTCTGGCAACACATCCTTCTCCATTGTTTTCAGCCAGATGTTCAATATTCCAAGTGACTAATCGAATTTTGCCATCAGTGATTAATTCTGAAGTGCTTTGAGCTGATACTGAGGATGTTATGAAACAAAGAAAAAGTAGAGTTACAAGTAGTTGTTTTTTCATCATTATTTGTATACAGTTAAAATATAAAAGGGTAGCGAAAGCCGTAATTACTTCATTTGTGAGTGCTCTATGTAACCTTTCGATTAATCTTAGACAAAAAAAGTTTTCCGGAATTTCGCTCCCTGGTTTTGACCATGCATAGTACGTACTCACGTAAACTATACTTTCAAAGCTTTTCGGTATTTGGTTCTATGGTTCTGAAATTGATTTTAAAACTGAGGTATTTTAATAGTTAGCTGGTTACCATTAATCGGTTACATCCTACATGGGACTACATTTATCATTTGCCATTCATAACTGGAAATCCCATTTGTGCCCACACAAGAATCCCCTCATCGATAATAGATACATTTTCAAATCCGTATCGTTTTAAGGTACTCATCACTCGCAAAGAGGCTGCGTGTGGACAGGCACAATAAATTACGATTTCTGTTCCATCATCCGGGATATCATCTATGAAGTTTTCGGGATCCTCATAATAGGGAACTGGAAATGAACCGGGAATATGCATTTGTCGCCAGGCCACTTCAGATCTTGCATCCATGAGGATCATTTTCCGACCTTCTTTCATAGCCTGGTTAACTTGTTCAGCAGAGACGAATTTATCTTCACGAAGGTCAAACTCGGGATTTAATCCTTTCGGGTTAAGTACATATTCATCTGGTGTGGGAGGTGTAACAGTACTTGGTTCAGGAACATCCCAACCTGAAGCACGACTGCGCAGAAATGCAGTAACAGCATCAAGTTCATCATCACTTAAACTATCCTTAAATGCAATCATTGGAGTGCCATCTCTGCCTTCAGCAATTGCATATCGCAAAAAATGATCCGTTGCCGTTGCAAGCAGCATTGGATTACCAAGAGCTGGGGCTGTAACTCCCTCTCCCTTATCTCCATGACACGAAGCACATTTCTGTTCATAAATATTGGCTCCCATCGAAATATCACCATAAACGGGATCGCGTGAAGGATCTATAGCCTCATCTACTCCTGCCTCTTCGTACAGCCACTTAAGTAGAATCTCAATATCAATCAGTTCCAAAGGGCCGCCCTGTGAATCCAGATAACCAGCCATTGCTGTATTAGCTCTTCCGAACTGGATAGTATATCGCATAAAATTATTGTTCATACTCGTCGCCAGCAGGGATTTTGACTTCAATGACGGGGCATTGTCAGCCGCATACCCTTCTCGATTATCGCCATGACAAAGTGCACAATATTTTGTGTAGATAGTTGATGCATGTTTTCTGGCTTCTGGGGCTAATCCCTGATTAAAACTTAGCATTGCTGCCATTTCACCTTGTTCCTTGGATTCCTGAACAAACTCAAGTTCAACGCCAAAGGCATATTCTGAGGGTACACGAACCACTTTCTGATCATAGTTAAGTTCGTCTTCATTTAGACTACTTTTTAAATAAGCAGTAGTTGTATCTAAATTTTCGACCTCAAAACGAACTCCAAAAACTCCCTCTCCGCGTTCTGATATAAAATCAGCAACCACCTTATCTGAAGTTTCTGAATGGAGCTGTAATTCCTGATTTCTAAAGAGGGAAAAGCGCGCGATCTGGTCGTTTATCTCTATAACGTTGAATCCCATATTTTTAAAAGTTTCGATTGACGATCTCAGATCAGAAACAGCTACTTTTACAGCAGAAATACCAACCACTCCGTTTGGGTGCTTGCGGTACATTCGATTATAGCTGTAGTAAGTTCTCCACTGTTCATTTGTTTTCTTATAATCAAAAGTAGTTTTTTCAACAAATCGTGGCAGATGAGCCATAGGAGCTTCCCGGTTGAAATCAAGACTATTCCTATTCATAGAGCCATCATCCCGAGACCAGTTATTTGAAACTTCTGAAGTACGAAAAGAATTAACAGAATCAACCTCAAAACCCTGACTCTTGAGCCAGAGAGAAGTAGAATCTGCGGATGAAGTGGAAAGTGCATATAGTCGAATTCCTTCATGGTCAGCTAAATAATCAATAATAAATGCCGGAATGCTCTCCTGAGAAGAAGAATCGCTTAAAGAAAAAATCTCAAAGGACGTCATATCAGAAAAGTTTATTGATGAAGATAGAAGCCCTTCGTATTCACGATTTTCACTAATTTGGCCAACTCTGAACCCTAAGGTTTCATTATAGTATTTAGTAGTAGAATCAATATTATTAGCTAGTAATGTTAGATTATTTACTCCGATGCCCGACCCAAGAAAAAAACCTTTATTCTCGCCTTGTTGGCAATTTGCTAGTAGAAGCATTGACATAAACGCTAATAGTGTAAGTATTGAGTTCCTGGAGATATTCATGGTTCTTAAAATATTGAAGTTTGATTGTGCAAAAATATTTAGACGAAAGAGATAATAAGTTTAGTGAGACTATATAGTTGTTAAATTAATTGCTGATTTCCTTAGCCAATAGCTGATCAACCCTAATTTCATGATCAGGCTTATTGAGTTAAAACTGATGAACATAGGATATCTTAGCGATATACTGTTGCTGGTTGATTCTGCTTGTTTGGAGAGGATCGTCCACTATGCTGCTATGCAGAACCTAATAGAAAAAGGATAAGGGTCTGAACTCCCAGGAAAGTCTGGCATTCCAAAGATGTTGATCCGATACATTGTTCCATTGGTAGCAGCGCTCTCTGTTTGGTGGGTTTTAGTTAAAGAAAGAGACGTTACGTCAATATACGTCAGAGAGTAAAATTGAATACAAGAAAACCAAAAAACCGAATGCATTTAAGCTTTGTGTAATAATAGCTATAAGTTAGCCTGTATTTGTCATTTCGACCAGAGGGAGAAATCTAAGAGTAGCTTATATTCAATTTTCTAGATTTCTCGCTTCGCTCGAAGTGACAAAAAACCAATCTCAGTCAATAATGTGAAAGACTCTGTTAAAGCGTGGTACAAATCCATCCAGTGACATCCATACGATAAAGGCTTTTCCGATGATATGATCTTTGGGCACAAATCCCCAAAAACGGCTATCCTCACTGTTATCCCGGTTGTCTCCCATCGCAAAGTAATAATCTTGTTTTACTGTGTAGATATTAGTCCGCTCACCATTTATGATGAAATCATTGCCATCCCGTTCTACAGAATTGTTTTCATACCGCTCAATCAAGTCCTGGTAAACAAACCAATTATTATTCGTAAGCTGAATTTCCTGCCCCTCGTAAGGAACTACGATCTCGGAGAAATGATCATGATTGCGGAATGCTTTAGAAAAATTGCCTGAACTTTGAATGTATTGATAGACTGGTTCCGAGTCTTCAAACATAAAATAATATAATGAGTCAACTTCAGGCCAGGATTGCACTACTTCAGCAACTTCGGAAGTCATATTAACCCGATAAGTGTTTGAATTGACCTGGCGCACGTACCTTCCTTCTCCGCCAATCGTACCAGCTCCGACTGATTCCATTTTGGCATTACTGAGCCTTACTCCCTGGTTAAGTTCCAACGTATAAAACCGCTGAACACCTTCATGATATGCTTCTTCTTCTCCATTTACATAAAGGATTTTATCTCTTAGCTCAATCGTATCGCCGGCCACTCCGACTGCACGTTTTATATAATTCGTTTTTTGGGAAATCGGTTTCACTTCCCATGGAATATTGAACACAATAATATCATTTCGTTCAATGTCTCTGAAACCTGGAAGTCGGGTCCAGGGTAATTTCACTCCAGGCAAACACACCTGAGTAAAAGGAATACAAATCGCCATTGGTGTGCGTGCACCATAAGTGAGGTTTGAAACGATCAGAAAATCCCCGATCAATAAATCCTGTTCCATAGAGCCGGTTGGGATTTTGTACGATCCGAAAATAAGAGACCGAAGTATAGCCGCAGCTATAAATGCAAAAACCAGTGCATCAATCCATTCCCTTAGCCATGATTTAGCCTGCTTTTCTTCTTCGGCTTTGTCCTTCTTCTTTTTTTTCCAGAATCGAGGCTTAGATTGCTCTTCCGATTCCGGTGCCTTTTGTTCTTCCAAATTTTAAGTGAGTTAATTTAATCTTATGTGCGAAGGTAAATCAATTTCTTCCTTCTTATATAATCCGTCAGCATATGTAACTTTGTACCATTGGTAACGCTCGGGAGAGTAAAAATAGTCGGTATACTCCTTTGGCTCCACTTCTGTTACAAGCCGAGTTAATGTTCGTTTTACCTGGGGCATCAAATCTATATAACGACTCGCCCCCACGTATACCAAGCCATCCGCAAAGGGACCATCCAGATCAAGTACCATCATGGGAATTTCCCCATCAATTATAAACCAATATTCAAATTGGATTGCCTTACCCGCTCTAAGTTCCCCATCTTCAACAATGTCTTCGATAGTTTTGGTAGGTTTACCGAAAACTCCTTCGAGACGTGCACGAATCTCGATTGCTGGAATCCGGTCGAGGCTGTTATAATTAAAACCTTCGCCTGTCCATTTGATCTGAGCAAAGCGTTCCTCAAAAGCTTCAGCGTCTTCAATTTCTACTTTTTTGATGTCGGGTTCCTCAAATTGAGCATAAGCTGATGAAGTAAGCAACACCATCAACACAAAAAAGAAAAAGAGTTGTTTTTTTGATTCTCTCATAATTATCGATCGTCCTCGTCCATAGAAAGTACAGCTAAGAATGCCTCTTGAGGAATCTCTACTGAACCAACCTGTTTCATTCGTTTTTTACCTTCTTTTTGTTTTTCGAGGAGCTTCCTTTTCCTGGAAATATCTCCTCCATAACATTTAGCCGTCACATCTTTTCGAAGTGCTCTGATAGAATCACGAGCGATAATCCTGCTTCCGATTGCCGCCTGTACTGCTACCTCATATTGCTGTCTTGGGATAAGCTCCTTCAGCTTCGCACATATTTTACGTCCCTGATAATAAGCTTTGTCACGGTGGGTGATACTCGAAAGTGCATCCACCGGTTCCCCGTTCAACAAAATATCCAAACGTACCAAATCCCCTTTTCGGTATTCAATAAATTCATAATCTAAAGAGGCGTAGCCACGGGTGCCTGATTTCAACTTATCATAAAAATCAAAAACCACTTCCGCCATCGGGAGTTCATAGGTGATTTCAACCCGGTTATTCTGCATAAATATCTGGTTGATGTAAACGCCACGTCGCTCCTGGCAAAGTTTCATTATCGGACCAATAAAATCTGCCGGTGTAATAATACTCGCTTTGATGTAGGGCTCGAAAATAGCATCTATCTCACCTACTTCGGGCATTTGGCTTGGATTGTCTACATCTATAGTACTGTCATCTTCCAGCTTCACTTCATATTGTACGTTGGGTACTGTGGTGATGATATCGATATCAAACTCTCTATCCAGTCGTTCCTGCACAATTTCCATGTGAAGAAGCCCGAGAAAACCTGCACGGAATCCAAATCCAAGAGCTTTGGATGTCTCAGGTTCATAAGATAATGAAGCATCATTCAGCTGAAGCTTTTCCAATGCACTTCTTAAATCCTCAAAATCTTCGGATTGGGTTGGGTAAATTCCACTGAAAACCATTGGCTTAGCTTCCTGGTATCCCGGGATTGGAGTAGTAGCAGCATTTTTTACGGTGGTAATGGTATCTCCAACGCGTACATCCTGAAGAGACTTCACACTACCAATCACATAACCAACCTCTCCGGCTTTAAGCTCTTTCGTAGGCTCATAACTCATTTTTAAGTAGCCAATATCTTCGGCGTTATACTCTTCTTTATTTGCCATGAACTTGAAGAGATCTCCTTTCTTAAGTACACCCTCCATCACTCTAACATAAGCAACCGAACCTCTGTAGGTGTTGAAAACGGAATCAAAAATTAAAGCGCGAAGGGGTTTATCAACTTCTTGTTTTGGTCCTGGAATCCGTTCGCAGATTGCTTCCAACAGGTCAGGAACCCCTTCTCCGGTTTTTCCTGATACGATTAATATATCCTCTCTTTCACATCCAATCAGGTCGATAATTTGCTGCCCCACTCCTTCCGGGTCTGAACTCGGCAGATCAATTTTATTTAACACAGGAATAATTTCAAGATTCTGCTCGATTGCCTGATACAGATTTGAAATGGTTTGAGCTTCGATACCCTGAGTGGCATCAACGACTAAAATTGCACCTTCACAGGCTTTTAGTGCACGGGATACTTCATACGCAAAATCAACGTGCCCTGGTGTATCAATCAAATTGAAATTGAACAGTTCTCCACCCGGGCGCTTATAGTCTAGCTTAATGGCATGACTTTTAATGGTAATTCCGCGTTCGCGCTCAAGATCCATATCATCAAGCATCTGTTCCTGCATATCACGTTCAGAAATAGTGCCGGTAGTCTGTAAAAGTCGATCGGCCAAGGTAGATTTACCGTGGTCGATATGAGCAATAATGCAAAAATTGCGAATGTTATTCATGGAATGTATTCAGTGCGTCTCTTCTTTAAGAGCGCAAAGATACGAAGAAGGTGTGAGCTACTAAAACTATTGTTTTACCTTGAAACAAGGTTTTTCAACCTTCAGGCAGTCTCTTTCATCCAGTAATTACCGATGCACTGCCAACCGGGGTTTGTAAGCGAGATAAGATCCTGCTTTTTGTTCCTTGGAAAACCCTTCAACTCCGCTTCTCTGTGTATAGCATGATGGATATCTGAAGTCTCTTCCACATAAATTAATTTTTCGAATGAGTAGTTCGCTTTAAAACTATTCATTCTTTTTTCCCTATGTTTTCTAACTATGTTATCTAAATCTGTTGTAAGCCCAACATAGAGCATCCGGGAGGCATTGCTTAAGATGTAAATATAATATCGATTCATTTATTCCTTCTTTTTGGAAAGTATGACCGATGAGAATGCTACTCCTTACAAAAAATTAATTTTCTTTTTTTCTGCTGGTTAAGGGTTATTAAAATGTCGATTCCCCTTTCTGAATATTACTGAGAACGTGTTTCCTGTATCAGGCACGGCATGTACAACAATAGAAGCATTGTGTAATTCAACAAGTTTTGCCACCAGAGGGAGCTCTATGCCCAGGTTGCTTTGCATCTGCCTGCTTGCCACTTTATTCTTAAATAAGTCGAATATCGAGTGAAGTTCTTTATGTGAAATCACTTTTGCATCGTCTGAAATCTTAACCGTACATATTGAACTTTCTTCCACAATTTGAATTCTTAGTTTTGTAACACCATCGTGGTTAGCCGCCCTGTTTATCAGGTTTCTGAAAATGACGAGTACTAAGTTAATATCCAGATAAATTATCACCTGATCGGAATTAGTGGTTAGTTCAATCACCGGATCATTTTCAGATGCATCGTTTTTATGAAGTGAAATACTTTTCTTTAAAATTTCTACCAAATCTTCTGGTTTTGAGTGTATTTGAATGCCATCTACTTCAATTTCAGTGAGTAACAGAAGTTGGTCGATATAGGAGAGCATTTTAAAGGTTTCCCGATCCACAATCTTTTTTATTGGCTCTCTTTCCAGCTCCACTTGTTCTCTCAATGATAAAACCGGAGCTTTCAGGTCTTTATTCAAATTAAAAAGAAGAGACTCTTTAAGTGATTTACGGTCTCTGAGGCGAGCTTCAAGTTCAATATTTTCTCTTTTCGCTAATTCAATCTCTGTATTTTTTTCAGATAAGTTTTTTCTAAACCTATTCCGGGTTATAAAAAAGATCAAAATAATCTGAATGGCAAAGAGCCCAACGATTAATCCATAAAACCAGATCGCTTCGTAGAAATATGGGGGAATTTTGATAGAGACAACTGCTCCCTGTTGATTCCAAACTCCATCATTATTACTCCCAATCACCTTAAACCTATAAGTACCGGGAGGTAGATTCGTATACCGAATACTTCGCTTTTCTGAAGTAGAAATCCAGTCTTCATCGAACCCAAAGAGACGAAACCTTAATGTATTTTTTTCTGGGGAAGCAAAACTTAATACCGAAAATTGGATTTCAATATCTCTGTCTCCAAGTGCAAGTTCAATAAAATCTGGAACGGAATATATTTTACTTTCCTTCGATTTTACCTCTTCAATATGGATTGGAGGAATTTCTATATTTCTTGCTATAAGTTTTGGGTCAGCTTTTACTACACCATCCTGAGTTGGAAACCAGATACTTCCATCTGAGTCTACTGCCCCAGCAGGCTGAATTCCACCGTTGGCTTCTCTGTTTCTTAGCCCGTCCACTTCCGTAAATCCGCTGGACATAATCTGATTAATGTTCCCTTTTACGAGCTGTTCCACATCATGCTTAAACACCCAAAAAATTCCCTGGTTCGAGCTCATCCAAACTCTGCCAAATTCATCAGGAATGATTTTGTGAATCGCCTTTTCGAACAACCCTTCTTTTGTACTTATAGACGAAATATTGAATGGAAGGGCTGCAGTTGATTTTGCTGAAAGTATGTTTAATCCGCTTTCCTCTGTCCCAATCCAAACTTTATAATCATTGCTTGTCTGGCTTTCATCAATCCAAATGCTTCGAATCATATTGCTGGATAAGCCGGAATTCTTACTGTAATGCTTTACAGACACTCCATTAAGATGGATGAGACCTTGTCCATTTGTGCCGATCCAAAAAGAACCATCCGGTGCTTCAGTGATTGTTTTTATACCTGAATTAGATAGCGCAGGATCATCAACAATTTTCCACGTCCCATTTTCTAAATAATAGAGGCCGGAAGAAGTTCCTGCCCAAACTCTTTCGTCAGAATCCTCATATAAACAAAAAATCGAGTTCTCATTTGGGGCAGGATAATTAACAAAAATCCGATCACCAGAATATTTGTAAATTGCTCCATTTAACAAGGCGACTAATAGTTCTCCACTTTTTCTTTCCAGGATGCTTTGAACAAATACATCCGGGGAAAGCCCTTCAAACAAAAAACCTTTAGTAACCTGTGCTCCGTCTAGCATGGCTACACCTCCACCATAAGTTCCAATCCAGATTCTTCCATCCTGAGAAATAGTAACCGGATATGTATTCCTGTTCGGGAGGCCTTCCTCTACACTAAAGGTTTTAAAAAGATTGCGTTTTACCTTGTATAAGCCCTTGCTGTAGGTAGCAATCCATAAGGTACCCTCGTGGTCTAGTAAAATTTCGTTTATTTGATTATCAAGATTAAGTACTTGTTCACCATGGTTATACATAATCTCTTGATAAGCATTCCAGGTAAAGCCCCCTCTTTTTCTATTCTTCAGAATCTCACTATTAATCTCGTCTGCTCTAAAAATCCTGCCATTTGAGATTGTAAAAACTTCTTTTGAATTTGTCGGAAAATAAATCTTCCCTGAGTCTTCTTGTACTATCCCTGTAAATGAAATACCTGCCAAAGAATCTGCCGTTTTCACTTGTTCGAATTGCTCCCCGTCATAGAGAAAAATTTCCGAATTATTGTTCAGAATCAGCAACTCATCTTGATAGGCGCCTACACCTCTGATTCGGTTATACCGAAGTCCCGGGTATTCCTCGGTTGTATAAGTTTTAAAACTCAAGCCATCAAAACGGACAAGTCCATCAGCCGTCCCCAGCCATATATATCCATCCTGTGTTTGAGTTACAGAAGAAATGGAGTTCACTGGCAAGCCGTCTTTAGTAGTCCAGTTCTGGTAAATAAAACTATTGTCTATAAATGAAGGCGGATACTGTTGACTTTGACCCGATACCTTTGAAAACGTATTAACGTTTAAAACTACACTCAGTAAAATAATCCAGCCACTCAGCTTAACCTTCATGAGATACCTCATGCATTTGAATTGGTTTTTTAATCCCTGGTTGAAAGCCTGATCTGAAAGTTGTTATGAAGAGTGAACTCGTTGAGCTGTATTACATTAAATTGTTCTATAGTTACAGAATATTCAATAAAACTACTTCTCTGGGCTAAGCAATTCTATATGAAATCTGAATCGCTCTTGCTCTAATGACATGGTTTCGTACACTTCACGAATCAATGTAAAAACGGTGGCAGTATCTCCGATTACGGTACTTGATAGGTAACCAATTTCGATTTTAACATCGTATTGAGCTAAATGCTCAATCAATTCCTGTACTTTTTCAGTGGGATTGTGTGTTGCTAGAGGAATAAAGGTTAGTTGGGCAATTGTAGTCATTGTAAGCTTTTTTGATAGTAAAACTGAATTCTATGTTTTTAGTGTGTTTGTCAAGGGATTTTGAACGCTTTCACGTTCCAATAAGTTTACGAATTTGAAATATTTAAAAAATGGTTTCCTCATAAATAATCTAATCCCTATATTTGCCTCGTGAAAAACAAAAGATTACATAACGCCCATCATCTTCATCATGGTCTCCATCATGGACACCACCACGTGCACTAATTATAGCACCAACTGTTTTTCAATCCTTTTTCTAACACATCTTATTAATTCTTTTTACTTACTGATTTCATGAACCGAACGAAAGATTCTTCGACTTCTTTACGAATTGCCATTCAAAAAAGTGGCCGCCTGACTGATAAAACCATCGATTTACTACATGGCATTGGCGTTGAGTTTGATAACTATAAACGAAACCTGATGGTTAAAACCCGCAATTTCGATGTCGAGCTTTTATTGCTACGAGACGATGACATCCCCGAATATGTACAAGACGGAATTTGTGATTTAGGTTTTGTAGGAGCTAACGAGGTTTTTGAGAAAGATGCTGATGTTACAGTACTAAGAGGCCTTAATTATGGAAATTGCCGCCTTTCTATAGCCGCCCCTAAAGATGGCACATTACAGGACGCGTCCGACTTTGAAGGTAAAACCATTGCCACTAGTTATCCCTACTTAACCAATAAGTTTTTCCAGGATCAGGGAATTAATATAAATATTGTTGAGATTTCCGGAGCGGTTGAAATTACTCCTCAGCTGGAAGTAGCGGATGCGATTTCAGATTTAGTTTCAACTGGTGGAACGCTTCGGGCTAATGGTCTCCAGGAGTTATTCACAATTCTGGAATCTGAAACCAAGCTCATTCAAACAAATAAAGAACTTTCACCTGGTAAGCAACAGCTTGTTGAAAAGTTTTTAGTTCGAATTGATGGATATCAGCAGGCAAAAAAGAGCCGGTATATAATGATGAATGCACCATTGGAAAAAGTGGACTCAATCAGTAAAATCATCCCATCTATGAAAAGTCCTACGATAGTTTCTCTTGCTGAATCTGATATGGTAGCTATACAAACGGTAATCCCGATTAATAAATTCTGGGAAGTAATGGAAGAGCTTAAAGAAGCTGGCGCTTCTGATATTGTGATGCTGCCCATAGAAAGTATGATTCTATAGACTCCAAATTTCCAATTCCAATATTATGAAATTATACCGGTATTCATCACTTACAGAATCTGAAATTGGCAGGCTTATTCAACGACCAAAAATGGACTTCACTTCTGTCTTCGGGATCGTTGAACCTATTCTGAATCAGGTTGAGCAAGACGGAGATAGTGCATTAAAAGCTTTGACTAAAAAATTTGAGAGAGCAGATTTAGACGCTGTTACCCTCAATCCTCATGAAATTAGCGCTTCTCTACCTGATGAGATTAAAAGCGCGATAGATACCGCCTTCGAAAACATTTCCGCTTTCCACAAAGCACAACAAGTAACTCCTTTAGAAGTTGAAACGATGAATGGAGTTACCTGCCGAAGAGTAACACGTCCGATTGAGAGAGTTGGATTGTATGTACCTGGAGGTACAGCTGTTCTCCCTTCTACGGCTATGATGCTCTCTGTCCCGGCTATGCTTGCTGGTTGTTCAACAGTAGTACTTGCCACCCCACCGCAATCTGATGGAACCATTGCTCCTGAAATTATTTACATCGCTCAAAAAGCCGGTATCGAAACCATCCTCCTGGCCGGTGGCGCTCAGGCTGTTGCTGCAATGGCTTATGGAACAGAATCAGTACCCAAAGTGGATAAGATTTTTGGTCCCGGAAACCAGTTTGTAACTGCTGCAAAAATGATTCTGCAAAACAGCGAGGCACAAATCAGTATTGACATGCCTGCCGGTCCTTCAGAAGTCTTAGTGATTGCAGATAGTGAGGCGAATCCGGCTTATGTAGCCGCTGATTTACTCTCTCAGGCAGAGCATGGTGCCGATAGTCAGGTAGTTCTTGTCGCTACATCAGACTTTGATTTATCTGCGCTTGAGAAAGAACTAGAAGCCCAGCTAAATCAACTCCCGAGAAAAGAATTTGCGTCTGATGCACTGGAAAACAGTTTTACTTTGGTGGTGAATTCATTAGGCGAAGCTTTTGATTTTTCAAACAAATATGCGCCGGAGCACTTAATTGTTAATGTTCGGGATGCAGAAACTTACCAGGACAAGATTTTAAACGCAGGTTCTGTGTTCTTTGGGCAATTTACTCCCGAAAGTGTTGGGGACTACGCTTCCGGAACTAATCACACACTTCCAACTTATGGTTATGCCAGAATGTACAGCGGAGTGAATCTTTCGTCTTTCCAGAAATCCATTACCATGCAAACATTGACGGAACAAGGAATTAAGAATATTGGTCCAACTGTGGAAGTACTAGCTGAGCTCGAAGGACTTCAGGCTCACAAGAATGCCGTACGCATAAGATTGAAGGATTTAGAATGAAATTATTAATCGTTAAAACCCGAGCCCCCCTGTCTCTCTCCAAAGGGAGACAATTAATAGTCAAAAAGAAATTCTGGTTTTGAAAAAAAAAATCGACATACCATCATTGGTCAGACCAAACATCATGGACTTAAAACCATACCGAAGTGCACGAGACGACTTCGATTCCGGTATCCTATTAGATGCAAATGAAAACTCCTTGGGTGCTCCGTTTGAAGATACGCTAGAACTCAACCGATATCCGATGCCCTACCAGGAAGAGCTTCGTGCTAAGATTGCTGATTTTCGGGAAGTCAACCAGGAAAATGTTTTTGTGGGTGTTGGAAGTGATGAAGCTATCGATCTTCTATTCAGGATTTTTTGTGAACCGGGAAAAGACCGGGTTTTAATTACTCCTCCCACCTATGGGATGTATAAAGTCTCCGCTGCAATTAATAATGTGACTGTAGATGAGGTTTTACTTTCTGAAGATTTTCAGCTTTGTGTTGTAGAAACTCTTTCAGCAGTAACTGAGAATACTAAACTAATCTTTCTGTGTTCACCGAATAATCCAACCGGTAACAGCCTTAATACTGAAGATATTTTGACCGTGGCAGATAGGTTTGATGGAATTTTAGTTCTTGATGAAGCCTATATCGATTTCAGCGAACGAGCCAGTTTTGCGAAAGATATTCTGAATCGAAATAATCTGGTAATTCTGCAAACTATGTCAAAGGCATTTGGTTTGGCAGGTATAAGATTAGGAGTTGCTTTGGCTGATCCACAAGTCATTGATTTTATGATGAAGGTAAAGGCTCCTTACAATGTGAATAAACTTACTTCCAAAGCAGCGTTAAGGGGTTTCAATTATATCAATGTGATGAGAGAGAAAGTTGATCAAATTAAATCTGAGCGGGAAAAAGTTATTCACAAGCTTAATCTCATCCCTGAAATTCAAAAAGTCTATCCCACAGACGCTAATTTTCTGATTTTTAAAATTAAAGATGCGATAACCATCTACAAGAAAATGGCTGAACTAGGAGTTGTGATTCGCTACCGTGGCAACGAACCACATTGTGAAAACTGCCTTAGGCTAACTATTGGAACACCACAGGAAAATATGCGCTTTTTTGAGGCGCTTGAAAAAGTATTAGAGGATTAACCTGCTTTGGATAACCTCTCACCAATAACAGGAATGTCTGCTCTGTGCAGGAAAAGCAAAACTGCACAGCTTATAAATACCACGATTGCAATCGCAAACAAAGTTCCTCCATCGCCTTGTACTTCTATGCCAAGTACGGTTAAGTGGCTCATAATTGCTCCTGAAATTACCCCTAGTCCTATTACGGCACCAGCCCAGGTAGTGCGTGGAATCAATAACAAAACTGAAGCGATTAACTCGGCCACACCAGAGGCATATCTGCCAAAAGGCTCCATTCCAACTTGTTCAAAGATGTATATACTTTCAGGAGCACCGGAAAACTTAAAAAATAAAGTCTGGAGCATAATGGCTGCTGCTACTAGTCTAAGCACCCAAATAAAAATTTTCATAACAGATCTTTTTACATTGATGTTTCAAACACAATACCACTATTCTTCTGCTCAAACATCACAAATACATAACTTTTTCAATTTCGATTACTATGAATCTTTGGATTGAGGCAACACATTTAATCACCGGGAATAATAAGAAAGTACTTGGCAAAGGTGTTATCAGCTTTCTTTCTGAATTAAAACAAGACGGATACCTTATTTCAGCTGATAAAAGCTCATTCACTAAGCAACAGATAAGATTACTCAATCACGAAGATCTATTGACTGATTTCGATCCAGAAGAAAAAAAAGCTTTTATTGAGTATGATAAAAGTGAAGGGAAATTTGAATTCTGGGTTGGAGAAAATGTAATTGCTTCGGGTTACGATTTGGAAGAGCTTCTTAACTCCTACAAAAAGGGAATTCAGAGAACAGCCTCTCTTGAACGAAAAACCAACGAAACGGATATTCGAATCTCATTGAATCTGGACGGAACCGGTACATCAAGTATCAAAACTGGATTGAATTTCTTTGACCACATGCTGGAGCAGATTTCACGTCATGGACTCGTTGACTTGGACTTAACTTGTGAAGGTGATCTTGAGGTTGACGAGCATCACACCATTGAAGATGTAGCTATTGCATTAGGCGAAACCATTACACAAGCTTTGGGCGATAAAAAAGGAATCGAACGATACGCCTTTGTGCTACCCATGGATGAAGCTCAGGCAATGGTGGCAATGGATCTTTCCGGGAGACCTTTTCTTGTTTTTGAAGGCGAGTTCAATCGTGAGTACGTTGGAGATATACCTACAGAAATGATTAAGCATTTTTTCTACAGTCTTGCTATGAACCTAAAGGCAACTCTGCATATTGAATTCAAAGGAGAAAACGATCACCATAAAATTGAAGCTATCTTCAAAGGTTTTGCCAGGGTATTGAAAACAGCTGTAGAGAAAAACCCCAGGATAAAAAACCAAATTCCGAGTTCGAAAGGGGCTCTTTAACTTCATCTGTCATTTAGAAGAAACAAACAGACTGAGAATCAAGAAATTATGCTTAACACTGATTTTTAGATTTCTCCCTCTGGTCGAAATGACACACAACAAATCCATGATTGCACTTATCAAATACAAAGCTGGTAATATAGCCTCGGTCTCAAACGCGTTAGATCGGTTGGAAGCGGATTACTTTCTTGCGGAAACACCTGAACAGCTGGATTCGGCAGATGGGGTTATATTCCCTGGAGTTGGCCATGCATGGTCAGCCATGGAATCCCTAAAAGAAAACGGTATTGATGAATGGCTGAAAAAAACCAAAAAACCAGTGCTTGGTATCTGTGTAGGGATGCAGTTATTATTCGAGTCATCCAGTGAGGGAAATACCATAGGACTTGGGGTAATACCCGGATCGTTGGCTAAGTTTGATGAAAGCAAAGCTAAAGTACCTCATATGGGCTGGAATACTTTTTCAAAAAAAAGCGAGCATCCACTACTTAAGGGAATTGATTCCAGTGAATTTTTGTATTTCGTGCATAGCTACTATGCTCCTGATAACGAATTTGCTGTGGCAAGTTGTGATTATATCAATCCGTTTATCGCAGTGGTTGCTAAAGACAATTATTTTGGTGTTCAGTTTCACCCAGAAAAATCAGGTGCCACTGGCGCTAAAATCCTGAAGAATTTTCTGGATTTCGTATATCAAAATTAAGATCAAGAAGAAGACTATTCATGAAAGTTATCCCAGCCATAGACCTGCTTAACGGGCAGTGTGTTCGCCTTCATAAGGGCTCTTATGACGAGGTTACCGTATATAACGAATCACCACTTGGCCAAGCTCAGGAATTTAAAAAAGCAGGCTTCTCTCATATTCATATTGTTGATTTGAATGGTGCCAAAGAAGGACATTTCGTAAATCTTCCTCATATTAAACAGGTAATAAAAGAGCTCGACATTTCGGTGCAAACCGGTGGTGGAATCCGAACCTTTAGCGATGCCGAGTATCTCTTGGAGCAAGGTCTCTCGAAAGTAATTTGCAGTTCTATGGCCGTAAAGAATGAACCGGATTGGCTCAAACTGCTTACAAAATATCCCGATCGAACAATTTTGGGAATGGATCTAAAAGATGGAAAAATCGCTTATGGAGGTTGGTTAGAAACAGCTTCAGAATCTGTTGATTCCTTTGTTTCCCGAATGATTGAAAGAGGACTTAAAGAAATATTATGTACCGATATTTCAAAAGATGGTACACTTTCAGGGCCCAACCTTGAACTTTATGTTGAGCTGAAATCAAAATTCCCTGAAATACATTTAATTGCTTCGGGAGGCGTTTCATCTATGGAAGATTTACAAAATCTGAATTCAAATAATATTGATGCTGTTGTAGTTGGTAAAGCCTACTACGAGAAAAGAATTTCTCTTTTGGAAATGAAAAGCATTACTAGATAATCAATTTAACAGCACCCATTTTATACAATATTAGATTTGTAAATTTGAGTCGGGTTAGTAAACTTGTACCAAAATCTAAAACGGCTGTACCTCATGGGTTTACTTGAAAAATTTGGCCTGGGCAGGAAGAAGAAAGAAATGGTTCCACTGCTCGGCGAAAAAATGAAAAAGGAACAGGAAGCTTATTCTCTAAGGAGAAATCCTTACCTGCGCGCATTCATCTTCCTTTGTTTTATTCTTATCTCTGTTTTTTCCCTTCCGAGAACTTCTGTCCGGTCAACCTTTAACTATACCGTTGGTCAGCCTTGGAGAGTTGATGATTTAACTGCTCCGTACACCTTCGCTCTCAAGAAAACAGCTGAAGAAATCGCAACCGAACGCGAAACTATCGAGGAGCAACTTTCCCCTATTTTTGTTGTAGATGTAGGAGCACCCATAGCAGTCCAAACCCGACTTGACTCCCTTTACCGAACACTTCAACCTGTCCTCGAAACCTATAACGACTGGCAAACAGCTAAAGATGATAATAGTACAACGGTACTTGATGACAGTCTGAGATTCAGCCGTGAGTATGAACAATCAAACATTGGTCTCACCGATTTTTCTCTTAATACCCTGCTCTTAAGTTATCACCAGGTGAAGAGCAGGAATCTACCTGATAACCGGTTTAGCGGCATTATTGTAAAACAAAGCCTTGAAAATGTGATAGATGATCTGCTCAATCAAGGAATTATTAATGTTAATAAAGCCAATATAGAAGCCGATCAAATTACCATACTAAATCCTTCACAAAGTACAGAACAGCCTATAGATATTGCTCGCGTCCGGGATTTAAGAGGAGCGAATGAGTATGCTCAGTTTCAATTAAACAGAATGCTCTCCGAAGAGCTGGCAAGGCTTGGAATAGAGCTTTACAATAAAGTGATCGCTCCCAACTTTAAAATCAGTGAAGAACGCAGGCAAGCACGTTTGGATGAAGCCATTGCCAATATTTCAGAGACAAAAGGAGCGATGGCCCAGGGGCAAGTAATTATCCGCCGTGGCGATATTGTAAACGAGGAAACCGCTAATATACTTGCCAGCCTTGATGAAGCCAGATCATTAAATGCTTCAGACATGGAACGCTGGCTGCGTTTTGGAGGTGGAGTAATACTTGTTATCGTCATTTCGATGGTCTTCTTCATGTACTTATATCTTTACCGTCGAAAAATCAGTGGCCATAATGGATTATTCTTTCTGGTTTTCTTAACACTTAGTTTAATTAGTATTGCTACTGCAGTTGTTGTTACACTAGATGTAGCGCATCCTTATATCATCCCTGTTGCAATCGCTCCTATTATCTTAACCATTATCTTTGATTCTCGGGTCGGAATCATCGCTTCGGTTACGCTCGCCTCCTTAATAGGATTGGTTCACGGCTATAACTTCGAATTTACTATTACTACCATAGCAGCATGTTCCATGGGGGTTTTTTCCGTGAGAGATGTAAAAGATCGCTCCCAGTTCTTCTTTACTACTCCCGGTATTGTCTTTCTTACTTACGTGATTACGATGGGCGCCTTCAGCCTGGCCAGAATGGATGGATGGGAAGTTGTTCTGAATAATTTGATGTTCATTGCTATTAACTCAGTATTCATTTTGTTTACCTATCCAATCATTCTTCTTTTTGAAAAACTGTTTGGTGTTACTACCGATTTCACCCTGCTCGAACTGGGTGATACAAATCAGCCGTTGCTTAAAGAGCTTATGAACAAAGCACCTGGGACGTTTCATCATAGTTTACAAGTGGCCAACCTCTCTGAAGCCGCAGCTTCTGCGATTGGGGCCAATTCTTTATTAAGCAGGGTTGGAGCTCTGTATCACGATATCGGGAAAATGATTAAGCCCGATTATTTTGTTGAAAACCAGTCAGGTGGGGTAAACGAGCATGATAAGCTAAAGCCCCAAATGAGTGCAATGGTGATAAAAGCACATGTAAGTGAAGGCGTAAAAATGGCGGAGGAACACAAACTTCCAAAGACGCTTATCCACTTTATCGAAACACACCATGGCACTTCCACCATCAGATATTTCTATGAAAAGGCAAAAAACGATGATAATCTGAAGGAAATTCTGGAAGAGGAACAATTCAAATATGATGGACCTCTCCCTTCCACTAAAGAAACAGGTATTTTGTTATTAGCTGATGGAATTGAAGCCGCATCCAGAGCTATGAAGAATCCAACCTATAGTAAACTGGAAACTCTTGTTCACCGAATGGTAGACGACCGTGTATCAGAAGGTCAATTAAGTCATTGTCCTCTTACTTTCCGTGATTTACAAGTGATTAAGGAAACGTTTCTAAACATCCTGGTCGGCGTGTATCACAGCCGGATTGAGTACCCTGAAGATCAAAAAAGAGAACAGGAAGAAGCTGAAAAAGAAGCAGCAGCAAATACAGAGAAAGCAGATGAACAGAAAGAAAATTCTGCTGAAAATCAGGAGTCACAGGAAGAGGAATCTCAACAACAATAACCGTGAGATTTAAACAAGAACTGGATCTATACCTTCAATTCATAAAACTTGAAAAAGGTCTTGCTAATAACTCTATCGTCTCCTACGAAAATGATCTAAACCGATATCTTCAATTTCTGTTGGTCGAAAAAAAGATAACTGATTTAGCAGGAGTTACCCTTTCTCATATTGAAGATTTTCTAAACTATCTGATTGACCATGAGCTACTTTCCGCAGGATCGTTAGCCAGAAATATCTCAAGTATCCGTGGCTTTCATGAATTTGCTGTTGTCGAAGGAATTACGGCTGCTAATCCCGCTGAATTGATCGAGCTTCCAAAAAAAGCGGAGAAATTACCGGAGATATTGGATCCTCAGGAAATTGAGGCTATGCTTGAAACTCCGGATATCGAAAAACCGGCCGGGATTCGGGATAAAGCAATTCTTGAATGTTTGTATGGAACCGGAATGCGGGTAAGCGAACTCACTGATCTGGAGACTGACCGTTTGTTTTTTGAGATTGGATTTATCCGGGTGATTGGAAAAGGAAGCAAAGAACGATTGGTGCCTGTAGGGGAAATTGCTCAGGAAGCTCTGGAGCATTATATCGAGCGAGCCCGCCCCCTTTTTTTTAACCCAAAAAAAGCAGATAAAGCCAGAAATAAAGTCTTTCTGAATCAACGAGGCGGGGCATTAACCCGAATGAGTATCTGGAATATCGTTCAAAAAGCAGCCCAAGAAGCCGATATCAAAAAGAAAGTATATCCACATATATTCCGGCATTCATTTGCAACCCATCTGCTGGAAGGTGGCGCTGATTTGCGGGCAGTTCAGGAAATGCTGGGACATGCGTCTATCCTAACAACTGAGATTTACACCCACGTGGATCGGTCCTTGCTTCATCAAACGCATAAAGAGTTTCACCCAAGAGGATAACACATTTCAAATTGCAGCCAGAACATTATCAGCCGTTACCATCCCATGAGAGGCATGCCATACCACCTCTCCATTTTTGATCACAAACACCTGTGGCGATTCATGCCTTACTCCTGCTTTATCTGCCAGATAATTTGATACCGCCCTGCTTCGAATTACGTCAATTAAATGAAGTTCGGAATCCTGGAGTTCTTCCTTGGTGATAGATTCAAGATTCTTCTTAGCAAAATAGCTGGTTCCGCAACTATTACTATGCTTCAGAATTATTTGTGGAGAATTATTTGATGCAAGAAATACTTCCTCTACCCTCTCTTCCTGAGAAAGCTGATTCCAAACCCCTTCTTCGCTAGGAGTACTACTTCCAAAAATTGAATCTAAAAAGCTCATGTTTGATTATTTATATTAAGATAGTAGTTCAGGAGCACTAAATCAGACGGAACTAAGTGATCTTCAACTACATTATATGAACAAATTAGAACAACGAATTTTTAGCAATTACATGGAAACGAACGTAAAAGCATATTGGCTTGGTCATTCAGCAACAAAAATCATCAGCCCGAAAGGACATACTATCTATATTGATCCTTTTTTGAAAGACAATCCTTCTACCCCGGATGAGCATAAAGAGGTGAACGAAGCAGATTTCATTCTGCTGACTCACGGGCATGATGATCATGTTGGAGATACTATCGAAATTGCAAAGAATACCGGAGCTAAAGTTATTGGTATATTGGAACTGATCGGATTGCTTGCCAAAGAAGGACTTCCGGAAGATCAGGGCATTGGATTTAATAAAGGTGGAACCGTTCATTTTGATGATTTTTCGGTGACAATGGTTTCTGCAAATCACAGTTCATCGTATAAAGGACAGTATGCGGGAGACCCGGCCGGGCTGGTTCTTTCTTTCGAGGGGGACATCTGCATTTATCACATGGGCGATACCAATATCTTCACCGATCTGGAGCTATACGGTGAACTGTACGAACCAGATGTAGTGCTGGCTCCTATTGGTGATCACTTCACGATGGGACCTGAAGAAGCCGCCTATGCCGTGGAGATGATCGATCCCGATTTCGCTGTACCTGTCCACTACGGTACATGGCCTCCTATTGATGCCGATCCGAATGAGTTTAAAGAAGTACTGGAAACCTACACCGAAACCAAAGCTATTATCCCAAAGATTGGGGAGAATTTTTTAGCCTGATGGATATAGAACAAAACAAAGCGAATGCCATCGCTTTCTATAAAATGGCTTATGAGGGTAATCCCAGGAAAGCAATTAAGAACTATGTTGGGGATGAATACATCCAACACAATCCGGATGTAGCAGACGGAACCAAAGGCTTTATTAAGTATTTCGAAAGAATGCAGATTGAATACCCGGACAAAAGCATCGCGTTTGTTCGATGCATTGCAGAAGGTGATTTGGTGGCGTTGCACACCCATCAGACCTGGCCAGGAAATGATCAATATATTACAATGGACTTCTTTCGATTTGATGAGAACGGAAAAATCTGTGAACATTGGGATGCCATCCAACAAATTCCCAAAGAGTCTGCCAATCCAAACACAATGTACTAGTTCTGGCTTTCTATTTTTGTTTTGTCATCCTGAACTCGCTTCAGGATCTGTAGTGAGTGATATGTTAATCTAATAAGGAATGAAATCAACGCTTTTGCCCTTCACAGATGCTGAAACAAGTTCAGCATGACAATATATTTATACTTGTTGCTAACTAATTAATTTGGTTACTTCAACAAAAAACTGAGAACCTGTGCCGTCTGTTTTTCAAACCTTCTATGGAGGCAAGCTTAAGCATCGAATCATCAGGTAAAATTAATTAGAATCTGATGCAAAAATACTTTCTTCTTATTCTTGCTCTGGCAAACTTTCTTTCATTGACGGCATATCAAAGTGCTGCTTTAGCTCAAATACCAGTTTCAGAAGGCTATCCTTGGGAGAAAATTGAGAACTCAAAAATGGGAGTTTCGATAGAAGTCCCGACATTAGGCAAAGTAATACACAAGAGGAAAATCGAAGCTACGTATATGAGAGTTGAAATATCAGAAGCAACTGAAAATGATCCATTTAATTACGATTACATTTTAGAAATATATTCTGGACCAGCAGATTCATTAAAGATTATTGAACGCTTAGGAGACTGTAAGCAGGATATAAGAGTAAATATAGAAGAACCTCTTTCGTTTCAATGTACACCCAAAGGCGCTGGATCAAGTTCCTCATTCAGGCGATTACTATTAGTATTTTCAATGGATCAAGAATTTATAATTTCCTTAGGTGATAGAAATATAGACAAACAAACTTCAGATATGATAATTCAATCATTTAAGCTCATTAATCAATGATAAGAATGTCTAATAAGCGTTAAAACGAACTTAGTTTCTAGAATTGTTGAATCATTCCTGCAATTCCCTTAGCCTCCTTCAAAAAGAGAACCCTTGAACCGCATCGACCGACTTACTGCTATCATCATTTTCCTCCAGGGGAGAAAGTTTGTTCCTATCGAAGAACTTGCGGAGCGTTATTCTATCAGCGAACGAACGGCTTATCGCGATTTACGTGCACTGGAAGAAGCCGGGGTTCCGATTGGTAATGAACCGGGTAAAGGATATTTCATTCTCCGGGGTTATCATCTACCTCCTGTAATGTTTGATAAGAAAGAAGCCATGGCTTTACTCGCGGCAGAACGTTTGATGCAGCGGTGGAGTAATTCGGAGCTGGGACGGTCCTATCATTCTGCTCTGGATAAAATCCGCTCTACCCTTCCGGTTGATGAAAAGGAATACTTCGAAAAGATGGATGAACACATCGGGAACTTCTATCATTTTGAAGTAGAAGCTCCTCAGCCACAGGATCGTATTTTCTCATTTCTTCAAAATGCCATCTTCAAGAAGGAAGTTATCTCAGTTAAGTATAAGCGCCAATATGGAGATGAAGTAACCAGTCGCGACATTGAGCCTTTTGGTTTGCTGGTGATGGGAAGAAACTGGTATCTCGCCGGATGGTGCAGATTGAGAGAAGATTATCGCACATTCCGCCTGGATCGATTTGAATCGTATAAAACAACAGGAAATCTTATTGATGCATCTTCAGAACGGTCTTTGAAAGATTTTTACAATCAAAAATTACATACAGAAAAAGAGTTAAAAGAAGTCACCATTCTTGTGGATAAAAAATTAGCACGCATGATTGGTGATCAGAAATACTGGCACGGCTGGGCTTGGGAAAATATAACCGGAGAAGGCGTTGAAATGACGTTCCTCACTCCTTCAATCAATTACACCGCTCACTGGCTTATCTCTCTGGGTACCAACGTGAGGATAATGCGATCAGAAAAAATGAAGGAGAGGCTGAGAGAGCTTTCAGAGGAGATTGCTGAGCATTACAGGGATCGAGTTGTCACCTTGAGCTCCCCAGAATAAGTTCCAACCAATCATTGATACAGCGAAAGGTATCAAACGTAAGGTTAGAACCAGATTTGATAATATTTGAGATTCCTCGCGATTACTAAAATCCCCATTAAATATTTACTGGCGCTCGGAATGACAGAAACTAAATTCCTCTGACATAGGGTTGTCAGTTCTGGCTTCTACCTTGGTTTCCAACACTTTAACGAACCAAATTACTTATGGAAACCATTACTACCGCCGAACTACTTGAACATTGGCAGGGGCATCGCCGATTAACCCGAAGAATAATTGAGGCTTTTCCTGAAGATAAACTCTTCACCTTTTCAATCGGAGGAATGAGAACCTTTGGAGAAATCAGCAATGAATTACTTTTGATGGGCGCTCCTCCTGCTCATGGGTTTGCAAATCCGGGTGAATGGATTAGTTTCAAAGAAATGGAAACGGGTGACCTAAATATTGAGCCTAAAACAAAAGAGGATGTGCTTACTCTCTGGGATTGGTCCACCGATCAGATCAATAAATACTGGAAAGATGTGACTCCCGAAAGGATGCGGGAAGAGGAAACTCTATATGGACAATATGAAGGAATGATGTGGTGGCATCTTTTCTACCTCATCGATAATGAAGTGCACCATCGTGGGCAAGGATATGTGTATCTGAGAGCTCTCGGTGTGGAACCCCCATTCTTTTGGGAGCGCTAATGAAAATTAACTGCTCTGTCTACATTGCTACAAGTCTGGATGGTTTTATTGCAAAACCGGATGGTAATATAGAATGGCTACATGATCCCTCCTTCACTATTGAAGGAGAGGATTTTGGTTATTCCGACTACATGGGGTCTATCGATGCGCTTATCATGGGGAGGAACACCTTCGAACAAGTACTCACTTTTGGAGACTGGCCCTATCAAAAACCGGTTATTGTTCTCAGTTCTAAATCATTGAACATTACTGAAGAGTTAGAAGAAAAAGTCCACCTGACGGGTGGCAGCCCTGTTGAAATTCTTGATTGGGCAACCAAAAAGTTTGGTTACAAAAGCTTCTACATTGATGGGGGCACTACGATTCAGAGATTCCTAAGTGCAAGTTTGATTGATCAACTTACCATCACGAAAATTCCTGTCATTTTAGGTCAGGGAATCCCCCTTTTTGATAAGATAGCTAACGACCTCAGACTTGAACTCATTGATTTGATTAAATTTGAGAATGGCTTTGTCCAGCTCATTTATCAACCAAAATATAAGTAGCCATGAACCCAACCAGACTAAAAACGGGATTTCAGTGTCTGGTTTTCAGCACAAATATTGATGACGACCTGAAAGCCGCACGCCTTATTTATATTCTTGAGAAAACGCCCGGCGTACAAGATTGGAATCTGGATATAGAAGACTGTGATCATGTACTAAGAATAGATTATCAATCGATGGATTTAGATTCCCTACTCAGTGATCTGTCTTTTTTTGAGATTTCACTTAGGGAACTCCCGATTTGGTGAATACTTTTATAGGCTTGAATCTTTATCTCATTCATCGTAATTAATTTGATAACCTAAAATTATCGGATTATGAATCTGAATTATAAAGTTCCGGCACAAACACGAATCGGACATGTACATCTGAAAGTTTCAGACCTCAAGCGCTCACTTGATTTCTATTGTGACCTGCTGGGATTTGAGTTAGTTACCAGGTATGGAGATCAGGCTGCTTTTATATCTGCCGGTGGATATCATCATCATATCGGATTGAATACCTGGAACAGTCTTGGAGCTCCTCCGGCTCCGAAAACAAGCCCCGGACTTTTTCATACAGCCATCCTCTACCCTTCCCGTAAAGATCTTGCTGAGATTCTAAAGCGATTATTGGAAACCAATTATCCTCTCACCGGAGCTTCCGATCATGGCGTTTCAGAAGCCCTCTATCTCGATGATCCTGACGAAAACGGAATGGAACTATATTGGGATCGGCCTGATGATCAATGGCCGCGTAAATCAGACGGCTCGATAGAAATGTTCACTAAACCTCTTGATTTGACAGACGTTTTAAGGGAACTCTCTCGTTAAGCAAACCTTTACAAATTCGTATTATGATTTTTTTCAGGGAATGGCTAGCATTCCCTAAATACAAAACACATTTACATCCATGAAAATCGCACTTTTAATCATCACTCTTCTCCTTCCTTTTAATAGTCTTGACGAAGAAGCACGCCGATGGGGACAAATTGGTCACCGGACTACCGGGCATATCGCTACTCAATTATTAACTGACAACGCTGCTGAGGAAGTACATCGCGTACTTAATGGTAATTCTTTGGCAGAGGTAAGTACCTGGATGGATGAAGTACGATCTGATCGTAGTTTCCGCTATATGAGCCCGTGGCATTATTGCACTATTCCGGAAGGAAAAACCTACGAAGAAGCAGGGACACCGGAAGAAGGTGACATCATCTGGGCGATCGACAAAATGGTTACGGAACTGAAATCCGGTGAATTATCAGCAGAACAGGAAGCCATTAACTTGAAAGTACTTGTGCATTTGGTTGGAGATTTACATCAACCACTTCATGTGGGAAATGGTACCGATCGCGGAGGAAATGATGTTCGTGTACAATGGTTTGGAGGAAATTCGAACCTACACCGTGTATGGGATTCTGAAATGATTGATGGCAAACAGCTCAGCTTTACTGAACTTGCAGACTTTATTGATGATCAACTGAATGAGGAAACTATTAATGAATGGCAATCTACTACTGTTTTGGATTGGGCGTATGAATCTCAGGAATTACTTGATCAGGTTTATGAATACCCTGAAAACGGCAGACTTGGATATGAATACTCATTCCTCAATTTTGATACGGTAGAGAAAAGATTATTACAGGCTGGTGTTAGACTTGCCGGTTTAATCAATGAAATCTACGCTAACTAATACTCACTTATTTTTTAACATGAAAACTTCTATCCCAAAAACTACTGGCATAGTTATGCTTGCTGTGCTTTTCATTGCTTCCTGTGCACCTAAAGAAGAACCAAAAACGAAAGACTGGAAACGAGGGCAGGATTTTAGTACCGTTTCTTTTTCTGTTGAAGGATTTGACGGCCCTGAGGCAGTACGTTACGATGAGGAGTTAGATGTATACTTTGTTTCCTGTTTTGTAGGATCAACTTCAGGAGATGCAAATGGATATGTTTCCAGGGTATCTTCTAATGGTGTAATCGAAGAGCTACGATTTATGACCGGAACAGAAGAATATCCTTTTGATGCCGGCCGTGGGATGTATATCACAGGAGATACGCTCTGGGTTGCAGATCATTCCGGAGTTCATTACTTCAATAAAAAGTCTGGTGATCACCTTGGGTTTGTAGATTTCAGTGATTTTGAAACTGGCTTCATTAATGATATTGTAGAAAAAGATGGTGATTTATATGTAACAGATACCGGGCAACGCAAGCTATATCGGATTAGGGATTTTGAGGCAGAACTTGTGAAGGATAATCTCCCGATCATGCCCAACGGTATCACAAAATTGCCAGATGGAAATTTGGTATTTGCGCCCTGGAATGATGGACCTGAAATCTACCAGTACGATGTTGAGACTGACATGCTTTCGGTTTATGGTACTGCAGCAGGAAGCGATAATTACGATGGAATCGAGTTCTACGATGGCGCACTTATTACCTCCACTCAGTTCGATTCCAGCCTGCATTTGATGATTGATGGAAAAGATGAGTTATTCATCAAACTTCCCGGGCGTCCTGCCGATATCGCCATTGACCCGAATCGTGGTGTTGTTGCAGTACCTTATGTTGCGCTAAACCGTGTAGATTTCTGGGTGCTTAAAGAATAATGTATTAGTTGAGTTCGCTTTCAAGTAAAAGCTCTTTTCGAATGATTTCTTCTCCCCTGAGTATTTCTAACCTCAGCCGTTTTCCTTCTTCTTCGAATAGCTTATTGAGTTCATTAAGCTCATAATACTGACTCCCTTTTCTATTGATTTCAACAAGAATATCGCCTTTCCTGATATCAGCCTTATGTGCAGCAGAGCTATCTCTTACATGAGTTACTGAGTAAACAGGCACGTTCGGATAGGGGGTTGCAATTTCCATACCGGCTATGTTGTAAGAAAAATCTTCTCTGAAAAACCTGGACGGCTTCATTATCATTGTTCCCTCTTTATAGTTGATGAACACCTTAAACCTCCTCAGTACCTCCGCACCAATACTACCATCCCGCTCACTATAATTTAAAGCTCTGCGAATGCCATCTTCGTCAGGATACGATGCAACTATATCACTCAAGTTATACTTGTCTATTGAGAGCGTATCAATTCTTCCTAGATATCCATGAATTTCCCCGCTTATACCGCTTCCCAAAAAAGACCTTATCCTTTTTTCTGGTAGATGAATATCCTCGTTAGCAGTATGATATAAAGCCATACCATGGCTGGCGCCCGAATCAAGTAATAACTTTACTTGCAGAGTTGTACCATCTTTTTGAGTTAAATCAACATCCAGATAAGGTTTTTGCCTGAACAGATTAATTGGAACCGTGATCCATTTATCGCTTTCGCTTTTAGATTTATACTTATTACTATATTTGTGATGTTCATGCAGAATTACACGTTCCTCCCTGTAATCAAGCTCTACAATAAAATCTTTGAAAAGACTGTATCCTATCAATCCATTTACTTTTTTCCCGAGCAAACTGGACAGGTGAAAGATATCTTCTTTCATAATCAGTACATCCTGATCTAACCCAACGGCTTTACCTATTTCAATCTTATTGCCGGGAGCATAATAAGCCTCAGTAGACTCTCCCTCTCCTAAACCACTTATTCTAACTGTTCGTATATAGTTTAGTGCAATTACATCATCCTCGCTCAACTCAGTAATTAATGTTGAAGAAACTCCTGTATCTAGTATAAAGCGAAGTGTGTCGGAGTCATTAATTGAAATTGGAATAACCATCAGGTTATTTATTAGGTCGAACGGAACAACAACCTTGCGATCTCTCCAGGAATCAAGCTCAAACTTTCCGATTTCATTTAATTGTGGGTAACCGTTAGTCCCAAACAGGGCTAACATAAGTACCAGCACACATAATTTACGTACAATCATAGTTTCAAGGGTCTACTCCTTTTATCCGATTTACCCTACCCACGCTGTATTATAACAAATACTTTCCCTACTGAACATACCAAACACTAATTTTTTAATCCTTAGCGTATTGCTTACCATTAGCTCAAAATCTATGCTTAAGTACAGTTACAATGCCTGATGTAAGAAAAGTAAAGTGGGGTGTTTTAAGTACCGCCAACATAGGAGTCAACAGTGTGATTCCTTCCATGCAAAAAAGCCGGTTGTGTGAAATAGTGGCTATCTCTTCCCGAAATATAGAAAATGCTAGAACAGCAGCTCAGAAACTGGAAATCTCAAAATTTTTCGGCTCTTATGAAGAACTTTTAGCTGATCCTGAGATCGAAGCAATTTATAATCCTCTTCCAAATCATCTACATGTACCCTGGACTATAAAAGCACTGGAAGCAGGAAAACATGTTCTTTGTGAGAAACCAATTTCTATCACCGCAAAGGAGGCTCAATCGCTTATTGATGCAACTGAAAAGTACCCTCAATTAAAAGTGATGGAAGCATTTATGTATCGTTTTCATCCCCAATGGGAAAAAGTGAAAGAGATCATTAAAAGCGGGGTAATCGGAGATCTTCGTTGCACTAATTCAGTATTTACTTATCACAATGTAGATCCCGACAATGTGAGGAATCAAGCCAATATCGGAGGAGGTGGAATGCTTGACATCGGGTGCTATTGTATCAATCTTTCCCGTTTTCTGTTTGAACGTGAACCTATTAACATACAGTCTTTTGTGGATTATGATCCTGTGTTTAATACCGACCGACTGGTTTCCGGAATACTCGAGTTTGAAGGCGGAATAGCTAATTTTTTGTGTTCTACACAATTAGATCACAGGCAATCTGCTACCATTTACGGAACTAAAGGTTATATGGAATTAAATATTCCTTTTAACTCAGCAAACGAGGTAACGCGAAAACTCAAGCTCCATAAAGGCGGTGAAACCGAGACGATTTTCTTTGAAACCTGTGACCAATACATATTACAAGGTGACGCATTTTCGAAAGCGATTTTGGATGACACACCTGTCCCAAACTCTCTTGAAGACTCCCTTGCAAATATGAAAGTAATTGATCAAATCTTAGGTAAAAATAATAATGGCTGATATTCTTGGAATTCTTGCGCTGCTTATTGGACTTGAACTCGTACTTGGAGTAGATAATATTCTTGTTATCTCCATTTTTGTTAGCCGACTTAAAAAAGAAGAGCAACAAAAAGCCCGGATTATTGGTCTTGCCTTGGCGATGATTGCCCGAATCGTACTCCTTTTTCTTCTACTTCAACTCACTGAACTAACTAATCCTGTACTCTGGCACTTTTCCGTTCGTGATTTGATTCTGGTTATAGGCGGATTGTTTCTGATCTACAAAGCGGTTAAAGAAATCCATCATACTGTTGAGTTAAAAGATGAACTTATTGACGAAGCTGAAGCTGCAAAAAAGAATACCTTCCGCTCTGTAATTACTCAGATTGTACTGCTTGATATTGTTTTCTCGGTAGACTCTGTGATAACTGCAATCGGACTTACAGACGAAGTTTGGGTTATAGTTACAGCAGTAATTCTCTCGTTCATAGGGATTTTGATCTTTGCCAAACCAATAGGTGAATTCATCCTTGAAAATCCGGCTTTAAAAATTCTTGCCCTCTCATTCCTGATTAGTATCGGGATTACTATTTTTATGGAAGGTTTTCACAAAGAAGTACCAAAGGCTTATATCTATCTACCAATGGGTTTTGCACTTGCTGTGGAGTTGTTACAAATGCGCTATGCTAAAAACCGGAAGAAATTCAATTCGAATGACTCACCATTATGATAAAATATTTAGCATAGTAGTTAATGAAGCAGGTGTAGTATCGATATACTTTCGGAAAAAGGTTTATGATCGAATGGTTATTGAACCGATAAGGTTAGCTGTGCAATATCTGTGTTAAATTCGTACTTTTGTCAGATTATTAAATTCTAAAAAATCGTTGATATGCCATCTCTTGTTACGTTTAATAATAAAATTGATAAAGAGTTCAATAAGGCTGTTAAAAAAAGGGTGAACGAATATTTTGAGAAGAACAATCTCTCAAAACACGCCAATGCAGCAATGATCGTCAAAACTATTGTGATTTTAGCTACCTACTGGGGCGCTTATGCATTGATCATGAGTGGGCTGTTTTCATTACCTCAAATGTGGCTTTTATGCGCTGTAATGGGGATTGGAATGGCTGGTATAGGGTTTTCGATAACTCATGATGCTCTTCATGGAGCTTATTCTTCTAACAGTTCAGTTAATAATTTTCTGGGAATTTTCTTCGATTTAGTAGGTGCTAATGGCTATATCTGGAAAATAACCCACAATATTATTCATCATACCTATACCAATATTCATGGTCATGATGAAGATCTTGAAGTAGCAGAATTTATCAGACTTTCTCCACATACTGAATATAAGCCAGTTCATCGTTTACAGCATGTATTGGCTTTTCCGGCTTACAGCTTTGCTACATTCTTCTGGGTGTTCGTTAAAGATTACTGGTACTTCTTTAAGTCACCTCTTGGTCCTTATGAAAACAAAAATCATCCAACCAAAGAATGGATTAAACTTATTGTAACCAAGGTAATTTACTACACCGTGATGATTGTACTCCCTCTCTTATTACTGGATATAGTCTGGTGGCAATGGCTTATTGGTTTCACTACGCTTCATTTGGTTGCGGGACTAATCCTCGGGATTATTTTCCAGTTGGCGCATGTGGTTGAGTCCACCACTCATCCAATTCCGAATGAAGATAATATGATCGAAAACCATTGGGTGATTCATGAAATGCTAACCACTAATAACTTTGCCCGAAGAAATAAAGCCCTTTCCTGGTATATAGGCGGGCTAAATTATCAGATCGAACATCACTTGTTTCCTAAAGTATGTAGTATTCACTATCCAAATATTAGTCCTATTGTAGAGGAAACCGCAAAAGAATTTGGTATTCCTTATAATTGCCACGAAACATTTAGCGAGGCAGTAGCATCCCATTATCGTACATTAAAAAAATTCGGAGACCCTGAATTTAAGTGGTCACCAGCAACTACTTAACTAGTTGCAAGCATAACATTAAGCCACGTTTGAAACGTGGCTTTTTTTGTTCTTTTTTCTATACATTGGGTATATCAAATACGTCAAAATCTTTCCCTTGAATACACTCAGTAAGTACTTTCGGGTCTTAATCGTTTTTTTTGCACTCTCATTAATTAGTCTTGAGAGTAATGCCCAGCCTGTAGTTCAAAGGGGAGTCTTAGATTTATCAAGATATAACCTTGATGATTCTGAGCCGGTAAAACTAAATGGTGAATGGCAATTCTTCTGGAAGGAATTGATCGAACCAAGTGCACCGATTCGTAAAATGCCCGAATTGGTTCCATTTCCTCACCTCTGGAACAATTATCCTGAACTTGGCTCCTTCGGATATGCTACGTATAAGATGAAGATTATTCTTCCTAAGAACTACCCCAAACTCGCCCTTACAATCCCCGATATGTATTCGGCTTATGAGTTATTTATTAATGAGAATTTAATTGCAAGCAATGGAGCTGTTGCCACCACAGAAGATGAGTATACTCCTAAATGGATCCCCAAGACGATTCCTCTAAACCAGTTCGAGTCAAACGAAATAGATATAACCCTTCACATATCAAACTTTGATCATAGTAAGGGGGGAATACGCTTACCCATTTTAATTGGCGAAGAGGAACAATTGCAAAGAACCCGTGAGATAGAACTCGGTTATACTTTTATTCTTACAGGTAGTCTTATAATGGGGGCTTTATTTTTTATAGGGTTGTACTCTTTCGGCAAACACGAAAAAACAATTCTCTACTTTGCTCTTTTCTGCCTTGTATACAGCTATCGTATTGTTGGTACAGAATTATACCCTCTTCATTTTCTATTGCCTGATTTACCCTGGATTTTGACCATCAAGTTTGAGTATATCTCTTTGTATTTATCAGCAGCCCTTTTTGGGATTTTTATAAAACATCTTTACCCGGAAGAAGTTTCTAAATATGTGATGAATGGCTTCAGTTATGTACTTTTTGGATTTAGTACTGCTGCCCTGTTGTTTCCTCCATACTATTTTACTTATCTGATTAACTCATTTTTCATACTGCTTGCTGCTTACATTTTATATTCATCTTATGCTCTTATAAAAGCACACCTTAACAAGCGTGTTGGTTCTAATTTTGCAGTTGCTAGTCTTATAGTTGTTTTCATCGTGTTCATCTACGATCTCCTTGAATATTTTGTGATTGCAGAAGAAAACCTGTTTGTGAATTTCACGGGCTATATTGCTTTCTTTTTTCTACAGTCTCTTACCCTTTCAAACCGTTTCTCACACACCTTAAATGTAGCTAAGGAACAAGCAGAAACAGCTTCGGTAGCTAAAACACACTTCTTGTCTACGATGGGGCACGAACTCCGTACCCCACTCAATGCTGTTATTGGGTTCTCTGAACTATTGCTCGACAGTAAATCTGAAAAAGAAAAAACCCAGTTTGCTCGAACCATTAAACGAAGCGGTGAGAACCTGCTTAGTATCATCAATAATATTCTCGACTTCACTAAAATCGAATCTTCGGATGTTGAATTCGAGTACACCGCTGTTCATATCCCCACCCTACTTGCCGATACGGTAAAAATGTTGGGATCTTTAGCTAACCCCAAAAAAGTAAAACTTAGTTTTAGATTTGATGACTCTCTCTCTAATTATATCGAAATAGATGGAACCCGACTTCGTCAAATCCTTATTAATCTTATTGGAAACGCAATCAAATTCACTGATGAAGGGGAAATATCCGTTCAGGTTACAACCACAGAATCCATCTCGGAAAAAGGACAAATCCTATTTATAGTGAAAGATACCGGAATTGGTATTCCCGAAGACAAAATGAGCCTTCTGTTCGATCGTTTCTCACAAATCGAAGCTGAAAGAAACCGAAGATATGGAGGAACAGGACTTGGACTTGCAATAAGTAAGCGTCTGATTGAAGGCATGGGTGGCAGAATTTGGGTACAAAGTAAAGAAGGTTCGGGAACTACTTTCTACTTCACAATTAAAACGAAACCTGTCCCAACTTCTAAGGCAGAAGAACTCGGTCAAAAGTTAGATTCCTCCGAATCTTTATTACCCGATAAAGACATTTCCATTCTGGTAGTAGAAGACAATCTTATAAATCAAAAAGTAGTATTAAAGGTTTTAGAACGCCTTGGCTTTACCGCAGATATTGCGAATAACGGATTTGAGGCTGTGGAAAAAGTTCAGCAAAAGAGTTACGATTTAGTATTTATGGATATGGAAATGCCTGAGATGGATGGCATTGAAGCTACTCAAAAAATAAGGGGATTAGGAGAACTGGCTTCTTCCCCAATTATAATTGCTATGACCGCAAATGCAACCTCAGAAGATAAAAACCGTTGTTTTGAAGCCGGAATGCAGGATTTCATTTCAAAACCTATCACATTGCATACAACAGAAACTGCGCTCATAAAATGGTTCCCAATAAATGTATGATTTAATTAGCTTGTCGGTTATTATCTTGGTTTGGTCAGTTTAAAAAACACGATATCGTTTAAGCGGCTTCTAGAGTTTGCATGTATTCTTTTTGTGATGTCAGCTTCAATTCAAACAGCTGCCTATGCGCAAATATATGTGAAAAATGGTACTATAGATTTACGAACTCACAATTTTGAGAAAAGTGAAGTAATACCATTGAATGGCGAATGGGCTTTTTACTGGAATCAACTTCTGGCTCCCGATGGCATAGATTCCAATCTAAGCTATCATCTTCATCCCTTTACCAAGCTCTGGGGCTCTATTGATTCACTCGATTCCAAAGGCGTAGCTACATACAGGGCAGTAATATATCTTCCTGAAAACTACCCTCCGCTGGCGCTTGATATCCCAGATTTCTACTCCTCTTATCTGCTTTTCCTTAATGGGAAGGAAATATCAAGGAATGGAACACCTGCCTATACTAAGGAGGCTTACACTCCTTACTGGCTTCCAAAAACTGTTTCTCTAGGCGAGATTAGATCCGACACGCTGGAATTAGTACTTCAGATAGCTAATTTCGATCATCAAAAAGGGGGTGCCTATCTACCTATAAAAATCGGGAAGGCAGAATCTTTATTTGATGCGAGATATATCGAGTATGGTTATTCCTTTGTGTTAACAGGCGCGTTACTAATGGGAGGCTTATTTTTCTTTGGATTATACCTGTTTGGTCGCCATGAAAATGCAATTCTGTTCTTCTCACTGTTTTGCATTGTTTATAGTTATAGAATTATTGGTTTTGGATCTTACCCACTCCATTTTTTGATTCAGGAGATTCCATGGATTGCCACTCTGAAACTGGAATACATTACCCTTTTTCTATCAGGATATCTTTTTGGTATATATACCCTTAATCTTTACCCCAAAGAAACTTCAAAAAGACTGATTTATTTGTTCTCCGGGGTTTCTCTTCTTTTTTTAGGAATATCACTTTTTTTATCACCCGGGATTTTCACACATCTGGTAGCTCCCTACTTTTTAGTATTAATCGCCTACATTCTCTATGCATTCTATGTGTATACAAAAGCTGCAATAAATAAAAGTATTGGAGCCGGATTTGCACTCGCCAGCACCGGAATTGTATTTATTGTTTTCCTCTATCAAATCATGGTGTATTTCGGCTTATTTGAAGAGATGTTACTGCTTAACTTTGTTGGGTATTTAAGTTTCTTCTTCTTTCAATCATTAATTCTTTCGTTCCGCTTTGCCGAATCTTTGAAAATTGCCAAAATCCAGGCTGAGGAATCCTCTCGGGCTAAATCACAGTTCCTCTCTACCATGAGCCATGAAATCAGAACTCCTCTGAATGCTGTAATTGGTTTATCAGGATTGCTTTCTGATAGTGAATTGAACGAAAAACAAAAAGAATTTTCCCAGACTATAAAGACAAGTGGTGAAAGTTTACTAAGTATCATCAATAACATTCTGGATTACTCAAAAATTGAATCCGGCAAGCTTGAACTTGAAGAAAGTGAATTCAATTTGAAAGAAGTAATTGAGAACGTTTTTGATCTCACCTTTTCACCGAATTCTAAAAGAGATCTTGAACTAATTTACCAGCTTGAAGAAAATGTACCCGAATATATAGTGGGAGATTCTACCCGGTTGCAACAAATACTTATCAATCTCACTTCCAACGCCATTAAGTTTACTGAAGAAGGTGAAATTCTGATCAAAGTAAGAGTATCAGAAAAAAACTCTGATCAAATTACTCTGGAGTTTAACGTGAGTGATACTGGCATTGGCATCCCGGAAGATCGGATGAATCGATTATTTCAGAGCTTCACTCAAGTAGATGCCAGTTCTACCAGAAAATATGGAGGAACCGGGCTAGGACTGGTTATCAGTAAACGGATTGTTGAATTTATGGGGGGTAATATTTCGGTTAATAGCGTACCGAACCAGGGAAGCACCTTTACTTTTACCATCAAAGTATTAGCAAGTAACCGGGAAGATTCTATCACTACTAATAGTGTTCTTGAGGGAAAGCATCTTTTCATTTTAGATGACAATACTACCAATCTCTCTATCCTGAAAGAGCAGCTCGAACAAAATGATATGAACGTGAGAGTGTACAGCAGTTCTTCTGAATTCCTCGAAAAACTGGATCAGTTATCAACTTACGATTTTGGAATTCTGGACATGCAGATGCCCGAGTTAGATGGCATTGAAGTTGCTGAAAAGATCCGGTCGAAATTGGACAAGAATCATTTCCCATTGGTCCTCTTAAGTTCAATCCATGAATTGGAGAACGATGAACAAAGAGCTATGTTTAACCTGTATTTAACTAAACCAGTAAAGCAGACTAAATTGCTTAGAAATTTGGAGCGTATGTTCCAGAAGAAAGAGGAAAACAGAATCGAAAAGGTGGCGGAAAATAAAAAAGGCGAACTTTTTGAAAAAGATCTTTCAATTCTTTTGGTTGAGGATAATCTGATAAATCAGAAAGTGGCCACTAAAATTCTGGAAAAAATAGGTCTGGATGCAGATATAGCAAATGATGGCGAGTTAGCATTGGAAATGGTTAAAAATAAGACATACGATCTGGTATTTATGGATATGGAAATGCCGGTTATGGATGGGCTCGACTCAACAAGAGCGATTCATGCTGCATCAGATGATTTACCCGCTCTACCCACTATAATTGCAATGACAGCCAATGCTTTACCCGGAGACAGGGAGCGTTGTTTGGAAGCAGGAATGAATGATTTTATTTCTAAACCAATCACAGTTGAATCAGTTCGAACTATTCTTAAGAAATGGTTTAGAGATTTTTAACACCCGCTTACAATCGTTTACTTCAATTGGTTATGTAGATAAGTATTTTCTTTCATTAACAAATTCAGAATACGATCTCACATCATGCGCTCTTCATATAAAATAAATCACTTATTGGCATTAATTCTTTGTTTTGGTTTCCTACAAAGTCACTGTACTACGCCTTACGAACCAAATGAAGAAAGTGTATCAGAAATTCTGAAAACGCTCAGTTCTGATGAGATGAGAGGTCGGCAGGCGCTTACTGCAGATGTAGCTAAAGCTGAGGATTTCATAGCTGAAAAATTCAATCAAGCCGGGTTAAGTACATTTCCAGGCCTGAGTGATTTTAAGCAGAGTTTTTCTTTAACAGAAGTTTCTATCGGGAATGCTTCTTTAGCTTTGGAAGGACAAGAGGTTGGTGACTCTAAATTTTTCGCACTTTTAAATGGTGAGAATATTACTTGGAATGAAGCCTCAATCGAAACTTCCGTTATTTCTTCGGGAGATAACTTCAGGCAAAAATTCCGGGAATACTCATCTTCAGAGCAAGATTATCTGGTCTTCGTTGACCCTTCTTTTTCTGATATTTTTGGACGATATCAAACATTCTTCTCGCGGCCTAACCGTATTATTGAGGGTGAAGAAAATGCTAACACACTTTTTATACTAGCCAAGCCTTCTACTTCATTTTCTATTAAAATAATCCCGGAAATCCATCAAAAAGAATTGGCAAATGTAGTTGGGGTAATTGAAGGAAAAAGAAAAGATGAATATGTGCTTTTCTCTGCTCATCACGATCATATAGGTATTCGAACTCCGGTTGAAGGCGATTCAGTCGCTAACGGAGCTAACGATAATGCTTCCGGTGTGACTGCTGTTATCGAATTGGCAAAATACTTTAAAAGCTTAGGGACTCCGGAAAGAACGCTTCTGTTTGTCACCTTTACTGCAGAAGAAATGGGAGGCTATGGATCTACTTACTTCTCAAAGCAACTGAATCCGGATGAGATAATGGCAATGTTCAATATTGAGATGATCGGAAAACCAGCAGTATCTGGACCAAATACAGCATGGATCACCGGATATGAGCGATCAAATTTCGGGGAATTGCTTTCCAAAAGTGCAGAAGGAACCATTTATGAGTTCTACCCGGATCCATATCCCCAGCAAAATCTATTCTATCGTTCAGATAATGCAACGCTTGCCAGACTTGGAGTTCCTGCCCATACCATAAGTACTACCCCAATTGATGTGGATAAAGACTATCACGAGGTTAGTGATCATTTTGAGACCATAAACATCTCTCATTTAACAAACACTATCAAAGCTATTGCAAAAGCAGGTTATGGTATCGTTTCGGGTAAAGACACCCCTACGCGCGTAGATACAGAGTTAGTAGATTAATTTGAGTCTTTCATCAAAGCCTGATCAATATCTTCAACTATGTCTTTGATGTTTTCAAGTCCGGTTGAGATTCGAACTAATCCGGGTGAGATTCCGACCGTTTCCCGTTCTTCCTCTGATAACTTTGAATGAGTAGTTGATGCCGGATGGGTAGCAATGCTGCGTGTATCTCCAAGATTTGCAGAAAGAGACAGCATCTTCAAAGCATCTAAGAAAGTTCTTCCCCGTTCTAATCCCCCTTTTACTTCAAATGTTACGATTCCTCCTCCTTGTCTCATTTGTTTCTTAGCCAGTTCATTCTGTGGATGAGATTCCAGGTACGGATACTTCACCATATCAACCCGATTATGCTCACTTAAAAAAGTTGCCAACTCAAATGCGTTCGAACAATGCCGGTCCATTCTAACCGCCAACGTTTCCAGGCTTTTTGAAAGTACCCAGCCATTAAAAGGTGACATCGCAGGACCTGTATGCCTACTCATAAACATCACTTCTTCGATAAGTTCTTTTCTTCCAAGAATTGCTCCACCCAACATTCTACCCTGACCATCGATAAACTTGGTAGCAGAATGAGTTACTATATCAGCACCCCACTCAATCGGGTTTTGGAGGTACGGTGTAGCGAAGCAATTATCTACGTTTACCAGGATATTATGTGCTTTAGCTATTTGGGCTATCTTCTCGATATCAATTAAATCAAGCGCCGGGTTTGACGGTGTTTCAAAAAAGAACATTTTTGTTTTTGGAGTGATGGCTCTTTCCCATCCATCGATATCATGTATATCCACGTAGTTGTGTGTGATGCCCCACCGTGGCAATAATTGAGTTAGAATCTGATGAGTTGAACCAAAGACCGATCTACATGCGACAATATGATCTCCCTGATTCAAAAATGAGGCGATACTTACAAACATAGCCGCCATTCCGGAAGCTGTAGAAATTCCTGCTTCCGCTCCTTCCAGCAGGCAAAGCTTATCTACAAATTCGTCATTATTGGGATTGGAATACCGGGAGTAAACATTTCCTTCAGCTTCTTTTGCGAATAAAGCTCTCGCATGTTCAGCATCCTCGAACATATAACTTGAAGTCGCAAAAATGGGCACTGAGTGCTCTCTTTGCTGAGTTCGCTCTATTTGATGCCGGATGGCTTTGGTTTCAAATTCTTTGTTCTTCATGTCCGTTTAGAATAAATGAGGAAGTAATATTTGCAGTTTTTTCAAGCATTTTGGTAACCGAACAATAAGTACCCATCGAAAGCTCAATGGCTCTTTTCACTTTCTTTTCATCGATCGGACCCTGAAACTCAAAACGCACATGGATATCTGTAAATAGTGAAGGGATAGTATCGGATTCTCTTTCCCCATCAACATAAACGGAATAACTATCGATAACCTGCTTCTGTTTTTGGAGAATGGAAAGTACATCCATGGAAGCACATGATCCCAGAGCAACCAACAGCATCTGCATGGGACGGAAGCCTAGGTTTTCACCACCAATCTTTTCCGAGCCATCTAGTTGAACTTCATATCTATCTTCATTCAGAGCTTTCAAATGAACGGCATTATTCTGGCGATGTAACTGAATCTGCATACTTTTTCGTTTGAGTGAGCCCTAAATATACACGTATTGCAGAAGGAATTTTAATTCTGATGACTTTTGTTAAATTGAGCAATCATTTAATCACGATCTTTGCATTATGAAACTCATACTTATCTCCCTGGTACTTTTAAGCACACAAGCCTTTGCTCAGGATTATGCCATTCAACAATTAGAAAATTCATCCCGTCATCATGAATGGGTTGAAATTGAATCAAATGGGCGAACGCTCCACACTTTTGTTGCTTACCCGGAAGTTTCAGAAAATGCTACAGTAGTTATTGTAATCCATGAAAACCGAGGACTGAATGATTGGGCGCGTAGTTTTGCAGATCAGCTTGCCGGTAAAGGGTTCATTGCTGTTGCGCCAGACTTAATTTCAAATACCGTGGAAGGTTTTGAAAAGACTTCAGATTTCCCCACCTCTGATGAAGCTCGTTCTGCAATTTATGGTCTTGATCCGGATTTTGTAACCGAAGATCTAAAACACGTTCTCTCCTATGCCTATGATATTAAAGCCGGAAATGGGAAAGTAGCTGTAGCAGGTTTCTGCTGGGGAGGATCTCAAACCTTTAGGTTTGCAACCAATGCAAACGATGGAATTGAAGCTGCGCTCGTGTTTTATGGAACCGGGCCACGGGAAGAAACTTCCTATGAACCCATTGAAGTTCCTGTTTATGGTTTTTATGGAGGGAATGATAATCGTGTAAATGCTACTATCGAATTTTCTGAAACAGCAATGGCCAAATTCGAAAACCCTTACCACTATGAAATTTATGACGGAGCGGGACACGCGTTTATGAGAAGTGGAGACAATCCGGAGCTGGAAGCAGATCATCCAAATAAAATAGCCCGTGATAAATCATGGGAGCGATTGGTTGTAATTCTGGAGAATCTTTAATTCTGAATTCCGTGAGAAATCTTATCAATAGTAAATAAGGAAGTCGTTTTTTATGTTCCATCGCTTTTTTCAACAAACAACAAACAGCGATGGCAAATCAGAATAAGCAAAACAATCTTTATATCACTTTAATCACCATAGTTGCAACTCTGGGTGGTTTGCTATTCGGTTTTGATAGTGGAGTGATTAACGGAACTGTAGACGGGCTCCAGGAAGCATTCAATTCTGATAGCATTGCTACCGGATTCAATGTTGCTTCTATGCTTTTGGGTTGTGCGGTTGGAGCTTTTTTTGCCGGAAGACTTGCCGATAAATTTGGGCGACGAACCCTGCTGATTGGAGCTGCAGTATTTTTTATTATCTCAGCGTGGGGTTCCGGTGTTGCAAATGCCTCTCTCCCATTCATCTTCTTCAGAGTGATTGGAGGTCTCGCAGTAGGTGCTGCCAGCGTGATGTCTCCCGCGTATATTTCTGAAATCGCCCCCGCTCATCTTCGGGGAAGATTATCATCTATCCAGCAGGTAGCCATAATCACCGGGCTCTTTGTTGCTTTCATAAGTAATTATTTACTGGCAGATTTTGCTGGGTCTGCACTTTCTGAATTTTGGTTAGGCTATGAAGCCTGGAGATGGATGTTTTGGATGGAATTGATTCCAGCCTCGGTTTTCTTTTTTGCGCTCTTATTTATCCCCGAAAGCCCCCGTTTCTTTGCAGTATCAAATAATCAACCCAAGGCTATGGAAGTGCTGACTAAGCTCTTTGGTGAAGAAGATACAAAAGTAAAGCTTGCTGAAATTAATGAATCACTTGGGAAGCATGAAAAACCCAAACTATCTGACCTTATTGATTCCGTCACAAAAAAAGTTCGCCCTATTGTTTGGGTAGGAATTGGATTAGCAGTGTTTCAACAGCTGGTAGGTATTAATGTAGTCTTCTACTACGGAGCTGTTCTTTGGCAATCGGTTGGCTTTTCTGAAGGAGATGCACTTTTAATTAATGTGATTTCGGGTGCTGTAAGTATTGGTGCTGTTTTAATTTCTATGGCTCTCATCGATAAACTTGGACGAAAACCTCTGCTTTGGGGAGGGTCAATCGGAATGGCTATAACACTCACTATAATGTGCGCTACCTTTTTCACAGCCACTCTGGATGCTAATGGAGACCTTCAACTTTCCGGAGCAATGGGTGTGTTGGCATTAATAGCAGCAAACGCTTATGTAGCATTTTTTAATGGTTCCTGGGGGCCTGTGATGTGGGTTTACCTCGGAGAAATGTTTCCGAATCAATTGCGAGGTTCAGGCCTTGCTGTAAGTGGATTATCTCAATGGATTGCCAACTTCGCAATTACTATGACTTTCCCAATCTTACTAACAGGAATTGGACTTTCTGGGGCTTATGGTATTTATGCTTTCTTCGCCCTGGTGTCCGTATTCTTCATATTTAAAATGGTGCCTGAAACCAAAGGGCTTAAGCTGGAAGAGATGAATAAGCTCTGGGGGATTGACTAAATCAGCGCTCTCGGTTATTTCTAGTCTTGTTGATGTTAGATAATCTGTCCGTTGGCAAACAGGTTCTATCACATTATCCTTACGGATTAACATACCTAGCCCCAGGATTCATCCCGGGGGTTAAAGCAAAAGAAACCAAACCCGGGACGTTCTATAAATCAACGCCCTTTATCTCATCGAGGGTTTTGCCTGAATCTAGCAGTGATAAGGTGTTAAAACCTGTGTTGGGCAACCACTAGATTAGGTGTTGGAGCTCAAAGTAATCTTAGAAACGGGTTATTGAGACTAGGTCTATTTATATCAGCAAATCACTCTGTTTGATCTTCAAACTCTGACAGGATTTATACTAAGACGTACACTTTTTTGTTATTACTTAGATTAATCTTATTGATCAAATATGTATTTTGGCAGTTCAATTTATTCAATAAGCAGGACTTTCTTTGAAAAAACAACACTTTATCACCCTTGTTTCCATTTTATTTTTTTGGGGATGTTCATCTTCTAAAAGTAACACAGAACCTCCTACTACAATATCTGATCAGGAAAATGTAGTCACCAAAGAACTGTCGGAAAACGATGAAACTACCGAACTAACTCAGATATCAGGTGCTCTTAATTACTCAGGGAGCGAACCTTTCGCAGTTCCTACAATTTTCGTTTCAGATATGCTTTCCTATAAATTGATGGGAGATGAAACATTTATTAATAAAACCTATCCTGATATAAGCGGCTCTAAGGCCACCCTTTATGGCAATATAATTGAGAAGGGCTCACTTATTTATTTCCAGGTTCATTACTACACGATTATAACGGAATAACATGAAAAAGATATTTTTGATTTTCACTTTAGCGGCATTCTCTTTCCCGGCTTTATCGCAAACTCAACCTGCTAAAGAGCAGGCTCAGAAAGAAAGAATTAAACCAAGGCCCATACACGTATCTGATCAACTCAACGCTCAGGATTTTCTAAAAACTCTTACTCCCTTAGAATCAGCAAAAGGAAAAGCAGTCACTGATAATGTTGGTGATGTAAAAAACTTTTGGGTGAGCAATTTTGTAAACAACCAGTTCGAATCCAGAAGCTTCGAGTTGATGCGAAAAGGCACCGCTACTCAAATTTGGTTTGAAGTCGCCGAAATGAATAATGGTCATCTTAATGAGGCAGTAGCTGACAGTATATTTAAATATCTGGAAGACATTTCCGCTCCAAACTCATTCGATCCTTCAAAGGGAATTATTGAGCTATCTAATGAAATTTTTGGCGACGCTCCCGATGTGGATGGGGATGGACTTGTAGATTTCTTAATCACCGATATCAGAGATGGCTGGACTGAAGAGGGCAATAGTGGGTATACCGCAGGATTCTTTTATTCTGTAGACCAATATTCTGAACTGGAGTTACCTGCCGGTTATAAAAGCAATCAAAGAGATATTCTTTATATCGATTCTTACCCGGGAATTTTTGATGGAGAAGAAATTGATCCATTAAACCCACTAAATACTCTTGCTCACGAATATCAGCATCTCATTCACTTTAATTATAATGACCGTCTGAACAAAAGCGAATACACCTTCATTAACGAAGGGCAATCAAATTTTGCGGCACTTCTTTCCGGTTATTTCCCACATTATAGCATCGGCGATTATCTTGAATCTTCGAACGTCCCGATTTTCAGGTGGAATCGAGGGGGGAACACATTACCTGATTACGGTAGAGCAGCTTCGTTTAACAGTTACTTGTGGGACCGACTTGGCTTCCAGAATTCCGGGCGTCTAACACGATCTGCTGCATCCGGAGCTACAGGAATCAATGATGTATTAGTAGATTTAAATACCGGGCTAACATTTGAAGATATTCTGGTTGATTGGGCAATTGCAAATCTCATCAATGACCGGGTAAATGCAGGAAGCCCGGCTTATGGCTTTGAACACCCCTTTCTTTCAAACTTAAAAAGCTCCGATATAGATAATGCAGGTTCAACATTCACCGATAAAGAAGTGAACGTCCAGCAAGGTGGGATTTCTTATATCGGTCTTGGCCAAGCCAGCGACCTGAGCGTGACTGTTTCGTGGACTGGAGACAAAGGTGAAGCCAGACTCATCAACCAAAAAGGATCAGAAAAAACGGTTTCTGAACTTACTAACGGAATCACTTTTAATACTCAAAGTGGTGAAGAATATGACAACTCATTCATAGTTCTTGTTAATACCGAAGCAAGTCCCAATGAGTCAATCAGTACCACTCCTCTGTCTTTTACGGTTAATTCTTCGGGAGAGCAAACTTTCGCGCTAAAATCGGATAGTACTTTTAGTTCTACTCCAAAATTTTACTGGTCTCTTCCTTACTATAATTCAAGTCAGGTTGGGCGTCTTGGATTTTCCAATAAATATACTGCTCCTTTAAACGGCATTATTTACGCATTAGAACTATTTGTTGTAAGCGGAGTTGGAGCTGATAATCAGCCTATCGAAGTAAAGGGCACCGGAACGTTGAATATTTCTGTCCACAGCGATAGTAATGGACTGCCCGGTGAAGAACTAGCTTCCACATCAGTGGGATTTGATGCCATTGGTTCGGGCTGGCAGCGATTCAATGTTAAAGACTGGAATCTATCTGTTAATCAGGGACAAATACTTCATGTAGTCTATGGGTTTGACGTTCCAACCGTAGATCAGGATGTAAACTCTGTACCACTCCGGCTTGATAATGGTACTGGTAGCCAAAATGTAAGTTTTATCATCACCGCTCCAGGAAGTTACTCACCAATATTTACTGATGATGAAAGTAATGGCCAGCATGGTATTTGGAATAAAGTAGTCTATGGTCAGGCTCTTGTTACCAATAATGAACCGGAAAGTGGTACTGCTCCCAACAAATTCTCCCTGAACCAAAACTATCCAAACCCTTTTAATCCGAGTACGAATATTGAATTTCAAATACCTGCTTCCACTACAGTTTCCCTATCTGTTTTTAATTCCTTAGGCCAAAAAGTAGCTACTTTGGTTGATGGAACTTTGGCATCGGGTACTCATTCCATAACCTGGAATGCTGAGAATGCACCATCTGGTATTTATTTTTATCAACTGAAAGCGGGTGGTTTTACTCAAACCAATAAGATGTTATTATTAAAATAAACCTCTACAGCCCTTGGGGTTTATAGATTTATAATTGGTTAAAATTCGTAATCAGTTAACGCATTTATACTAACGGTTGATATATTGGTACACACATTATGAACCAATATCGAATACCTTGAAAAAACTAACACTATTTTCTCTTAGCATATTTTTTGTCACAGTTTCTGTTGTTGCCCAAAACACGGAAGAAGTTGTTCAGGAAATTGTGAATGAAGCCAACAATAACTCTCACCTTGAACTACTCGCTCACGAGCTACTCGATGTTATTGGCCCCCGTTTAGTAGGGACACCACAAATGGATAACGCTCATGAATGGGCTGTTGAAACCTTCGAAGAATGGGGGATTTCAGCTGAAAACCAGGAATGGGGAAAATGGCAAGGCTGGCAGCGAGGTGTCACCCATGTAGATTTGATTGAACCCAGAGTGGTTACACTCGAAGGAATGCAAATGGCATGGAGCCCATCCACAAAACGCGGAGGCGTGACTGCAGAAGTTGTTCACCTGCCAATGTGGGAAGATAAAGCAGCTTTTGATGCATGGCTTCCATCAGTAAAAGGAAAAATTGTACTGGTATCAATGCCCCAACCTACAGGGAGACCTAATTATAATTGGGAGGAATATGCTACTGATGAATCTTATGCTAAAATGGTGGAGGATCGACAAGCTCAAACCCAGGCATGGAATGAGAATATCAGCAAAAGTGGATTTAACGGTAGAACTATTATTACTGAAATCGAAAATGCAGGTGCTGCCGCAATCTTTCAGTCAAGATGGTCTCGTGGATTTGGAGTCAATAAAATTTTTGGTACCCGAACCGAAAACATAGCAATGGTCGACATTTCGCTCGAAGACTACGGGTTACTTTGGAGACTGGCTGAATATGGTAACAAGCCGAAAGTAAAACTGGTCGCTGAGTCCAAAGATTTAGGCACCGTTGGCACGTTCAATACCATTGCCATTATACCAGGCACAGAGAAACCAGATGAATACATAATCCTATCTGCTCACTTCGATTCATGGGATGGTGGTACCGGAGCCACCGATAATGGTACAGGTACTATTACTATGATGGAGGCTGCCCGGATTCTAAAAGAAGTATATCCTAACCCAAAAAGAACCATTATTGTAGGACTTTGGGGAAGTGAAGAACAAGGGCTAAATGGCTCGGGCGCTTTTGCACAGGATAATCCCGAAATCGTAGAAGGTCTGCAGGCGCTTTTTAATCAGGATAATGGAACCGGTAGAGTAGTTCGTATTTCTGGACAAGGATTCCTTCACGCCTACAAATATATCAACCGATGGCTTGATGCGGTTCCACGGGCATACAAAAACGAAATTGAAACTACATTCCCTGGTATTCCTGCAAGTGGGGGCTCTGATTACGCAAGCTTTGTATCCAGAGGTGCTCCTGCTTTCTCGTTAAGCTCACTGAGCTGGGATTATGGCACGTATACCTGGCACACCAATCGTGATACTTACGATAAGATTGTTTTTGATGATGTGCGAAATAATGCGATTCTCACTGCAATTATGGCCTATATGGCAAGTGAAGACCCCGAAAAAGTATCCCGCGAAAAATCTGATCTACCTGTAAATCCCAGAACGGGTGAGCAAAGAACCTGGCCTGAGCCAAGAACTATTAATCGTAATGGGGGAAATTGAAATTCCTTAAGCTCAAAAAAGCCTTCATTTATGAGGGCTTTTTTTATACACTTATCATTTAGTAAAATCTTTTTACTAATTATTCCGTAACCCTTCTTGTCATTTCGTCTGAAAAGCGTACTTTCCTAAAAGCGCTTCTAATTAAACAGATTATATGAAACGACGTGATGCACTAAAAACTCTGGTAATTGCTTCCGGCGGAGCAGTTGCTCTCCCGTCTTGGGCATTCGGGTGGAAAGCTGAAGAAATGAAAGCATTTAATACTACTTTTACAGAGTATGAGATCAGCATAATCTCGTCTATAGTAGATACGATCATTCCTTCTAATGGGGAAATTGGTGGACTTTCTGTTGGGGTAGATCAGTTTCTAGTAGGGTTGATTAGTCGCTGTTATGAAGAAGAGTTTCGTGGAAAAATCCGAGCCAACCTTTATGAATTGGATGAGGCCGCAGGGAATGCTCATGGCAAAGTATTCTCAGAATGTGAACGAAAAGAGCAAGAAGAGTTACTACTGGCAATGAGTTCTGATGATGACGAAAATGATGAAGATTTTTTCAAATTTATGAAGGATCAAACGGTGAGAGGATTCGAAACCTCAGAAGAAGTTATGTTAAACTACCATGGCTACGTAATGATGCCCGGCTATTATGATGGAAACGTTGACGTGGAGGTCAAGTAATGTCTAATCTGAATATCACTTCAAAAAAACAACGCACATACGACGCTATTGTAATCGGTTCGGGAGCAAGCGGAGGCTGGGCTGCAAAAGAACTTTGTGATGCCGGACTCAAAACCCTAGTACTGGAACGTGGAAAAAACATTCGCCATATCGAAGATTATCATGCTGCGTCAAAAGCTCCTTATGATTTTGAGTTTCGGGGGAGACTTCCCCTGGAAAAAGGTAATGGATTAGTATATGGAATAAACCCAGGTAGTCGGCTTGAAGAATCAAATATTCAATGGGCCATGGCAGAAGACGAACAGCCTGTCGTACAGGAAAAACCATTTAAATGGCGTAGATCATATCATGTTGGAGGAAAATCTTTGCTATGGGCGCGCCAAACACAACGCTGGAGCGATTATGATTTTGAAGGACCTGATAGAGATGGTTTTGCGGTAGACTGGCCTATACGGTATAAAGATATTGCTCCATGGTATGATCATGTAGAAAAATTCGCCGGGATATCCGGCGATAAAGACGGCCTTGATGTACTCCCCGATGGTGAATTCCTCCCTTCCATTGAATTGAATGTTGTTGAGAAACATTTTAAGCAGGTTCTGCAAAAGGAGTATGGTGGATCTCGTCATCTTATTTATGCAAGGTGTGCTCATTTAACCGATCCTCAGGAAATTCATATTCAGCAGGGGCGTGCAAAATGCGTACATCAGACCTTGTGCAATAGAGGATGTATTTTTGGCGGATACTTTAGCAGTAACTCCTCTACCATTCCCTGGGCATTAAAAACCGGAAACCTGACAATGCGCCCGGATGCTGTTGTAGAGTCTGTTATATATGATCAAGAAAAGAGAAAGGCTACCGGTGTTAGAATTATTGATCGGTTGACCAAAGAACCTATAGAGTTCTACGCCGATATCGTCTTCGTAAATGCCTCAACAATTAATTCGAATGCCATTTTACTAAATTCTACTTCAGACCGATTCCCAAATGGTCTGGGAAATGATAATGAGCTAATGGGGAAATTTCTTACCTGGCATAATTACAGAGGTCATGCTGGTGCTTCGGTTCCTGGGTTTTCGCATAAAAAAGTAGAGGGTAACAGACCTACTAACGCATATATTCCAAGATTCAGAAATGTAAAAAAACAGGAAACTGACTTCCTTAGAGGATATGCTATTGGAGTCTCTGCCGGAAGAGGAACCAATTATAGTACTGACATGATCGGTGAAGAACTCACCGAAAGTATCTTAAACCCAAAATTATCCAATGATTGGTATATCAGTACCTGGATGATGGGAGAATGTGTTCCGGTAGAAGATAATCATATGCGGCTGCACAAAGATTTAAGAGATAAATACGGAATTCCTCAGATTGTACTCTCCGCTGAATGGAAAGAAAATGACATAAAACAGGCCGATGATTATGTTGAACAGTGTAAAGAAATGTTTGAAAAAGCCGGTTTCGAAAATATCCGTGCATCTAACAGAGATACCACGCCAGGCTCGGAAATCCATGAAATGGGTGGAGTTAGAATGGGTAAGGATCCCAAAACTTCTCTCTTAAATAAATGGAATCAGCTCCATGAATGTAAAAACGTTTTTGTTACCGATGGCGCCAGTATGACTTCAGGTGGTAGCCAAAACCCAACCCTACACTTTATGGCTTTAACAGCTCGGGCGGCTAATCACGCTGTCAAAGAACTTAAAAAAGGAAACCTTTAATATTTCATTACGATGAAAAACATTCTCTTTCCACTTCTTCTTCTGCTTTTTGTAATACTCTCCATCCCTGTTGAAACATCAGCCCAGAAACCCGGAGATCCGGTTTATACTTCAGAGTTTGGTGTACAAATGTATACCTACAGAAACATAATTGATGAGCAAGGAATAGAAGCTACACTGGATATAATTCAGGAAAACGGTATTACTCTTATTGAGGGCGGCCCTTCCGGTGGAGCCTCTTTGCAAGAGTTCAAAAGCATGCTTGATGAAAGAGGTTTACGGCTTGCCTCAATGGGTGCAGATTATAATAAGTTGGTGGAAAACCCTGAGCAAATAGCCAAAGATGCAAAAGCATTAGGAGCAGAATATGTAATGATTGCATGGATTCCTCATACTGTTGGAAGTTTCAACTTTGTGAATGCGAGTCAGGCGGTCGAAGATTTTAATAAAGCCGGAAAGGTTCTTGCTGAGCATGGAATCACCTTGAAGTATCATTACCATGGATATGAAATTATACCTCACAAAGAAGGCACTTTGCTCGACTACATGATGGAGAATACGAACCCTGACTACGTTTCTTTCCAGATGGACGTGTATTGGATTCAATTTGGTGGTGGTAATCCCGAACATCTGTTACAAGAATATTCTGATCGTTGGGTTTCTTTCCATTTAAAGGACATGGAAAAAGGAACACTAAAAGATCATACTGGGCTTTCCGATAATAACACAAATGTAGTACTTGGAACCGGTGAAATTGATTTCTCAGGGATTATAAAAGCGGCAAATGACCTTGGTATTAGTTTGTTCTTTCTGGAAGATGAAAGCGACCGGCTGTTAGAGCAGATACCTGAGAGTATTGCGTACTTAAAAAGTTTAACATATTAATTCCGGGATTTACTTATTGAAAAGCTCATTTATTTTTGGCTGAGCTTTTATACTAAAATCTAATGTGCCCTATCTTCATTTTCGATAGATTTAACAATTCCTTCAGTTAAATTTTATTCTATGTATATCGGCAAGAAATCAGGGTTTTCACTTATCGTATTTCTTTTATTTACTTCAGAACTCATTTTTGGATCAGTAACTACTCCTTTTGTTTCTGACACATTATTATGGTCGGATAGTGCAACCTGGAATGGTTCAAAACCATCAGAAACTGACGAAGTTATTATTCCTGAAGGAGTAATTATCTTACTCGACGAACCCACCCCTTCTTTCTCCGGTATTACCGTTAATGGGACTCTTGTTTTTAACCGGCAAGATCTTGAGTTAACTGCAGATTGGATTTTAGTTAGTGGGAAATTCCAAATTGGATCTGAATCATCTCCTTTCATTCATCAAGCTACCATTACACTTACAGGAAATGATCCTGAAGAAAGTATCATGGGAATGGGAACACGGGGAATCATGGTAACAGGAGAACTGGAACTGCACGGATCTGCACCAACTACCGTGTGGACAAAAATTAATGAAAATGCGGCTGTGGAAAGTACATCCCTTACCTTAATGGAATCTGTAGATTGGGAAGTTGGAGATGAGATTGTTATCGGGCCAACCGATTATTATGAAGCCGGGAATGGAGCCTCTATATCACAAAGGCTCACGCTCACAAATGTATCCGGTAATTCTCTTACTTTAGATTCTGGTCTCAATGCCTATTATTGGGGAGCTCTTCAATACCCTACTCCTGATGGGATGAGTCTTTCGTCAGCAAACTTAGTTGAACCTCCTATTGCTGATACCGATTCCACATCTACACCTCTTGTACTCGATCAAAGAGCACCTGTCGGAAACCTCAGTCGAAATATTATTATCCAAAGTCCGGATGATAATTTATGGAACCAGCAAGGTTTTGGAGTCCACACAATGATCATGCCTTCTGGATCTGCCAAAGTGAATGGTGTAGAATTTAAACGTGCCGGACAACGAGGTCTTATCAGACGCTATGCTTTTCATTGGCATATTTTAAGTTATGCAGGAACTGAGACTTTGGAAGATGCTACCGGTCAATACATTATAAACTCAACGATAAACAGCTCTCGAAACCGGGGAATTGTAATTCATGGTACCAATGGTCTGTTAATTCAAAATAATGTCCTTTTTGATATAGAAGGACATGGAGTATTTACTGAAGATGCTGTTGAAAGAAGAAATCTAATCGATAATAACCTTGTACTTCATGTTCGCACACCTCAAGTTCCTGTTAATCAGTTACTAAAACAGCATGAACGATGGGATGGAAACTTTGGATCCTCATGCTTTTGGCTAAGTAATCCTGACAATATTGTGACTAACAATCATGCAGCCGACTGTGTGGGTTTTGGATTTTGGCTAACCTACCCAAGACAACCCTGGGGTGATCATCAAAGCACTTTAGCAGAAGATGGATTAGTAATGAATCCCAGCAGAATGGAATTTGGAGTTTTTGACAACAACACAACCCATTCAAATAGATTACAAGGTATTATGCTGGACAATGTTGAAATCGATAACGATGGTAATATCGGGGGAAGCCAATATTGGTCTACAAGTGATGGACGAGACGCCAGCTGGCCATTTGAAACATTAAGAAGATTCAGCTTATCCCGCTATAAAACCTGGAAAAATATAGGAAATGGGATTTGGGACCGCTCTGTGTGGCCGGATAATCCGGAAACCGTTTCGGCTGACAATGCCGGACGTTTTTTTGCGGGTTCTGGCTCTGATGGTGTCATTACTAGAAGTCTTGTTGTGGGCACCAGCCTCAACCACATGATGAATGGAACAGACCGACCTCCTTTAGCAGATTTTGCAAGCGGTTTTAGTTCTTCCGATCCTGCTGCTTTTGCCACCTACCATAGCACGTTTGATATCACTAATAATATAATAGTGAATTTCCCGGGAGTGGCTAATGAACGAAGTGGGGTATTCTCAACCGACGACTACTATGTTCGCCCGGTGGAAAAAGGTCAAATCAGAAATTCCGGAAATCTGATTATTAATTCACATCCAGGAGTAAAACTTCAGGCTCCTTATAATAATTTTACCTTGGCGAGCGCTCTTTGGGACCCATACGGAAACTGGGGACCGGAAGGGAATTACTTTGTATACAACGATCCTTTCCTAACCTATGGAAAAGAAGTCACTGAAGTAGATCCCGTTGAAGTTTCGGGCGGCGTAAGTGTTCCGGGCCCCTTTTATGGGTTCGAAGGTTTTGTACTTCATGGTGTTGGCGATGAATACCCTCAAAACCAACCTTATTTTGATCTTTGGGGGATTCAGGTTCGCCGGTTGGATGAAAACCTGGATGAAATAGCTGTCTGGACCGTTCCTGAAGCTCAGCCCAGTGATTTGCTCCAACACATGCGGGATTTTGCAACTACCCCAGAAGGAATTTATGAATTGACCTTCCCGGAAGAAGAAATGCTTCCCACCAATTTCCAGGTAAATGTTGAAAATATGCTTTCTGAAGAAGATGTTCAGCTAATCGGAATTCAATTTGATGGAGCTTTAGATGTTGATGTAAGAATGGTCGCTTATGGTTCTCAAAGTGTATACGCGTCAGTCGATTCATTTGAAGCAGTTCGCAATTCATCTGGTGCTACCTTCTGGCAAGACAGAGCAAATAATTTGGTATGGATAAAACTTCAAGGCGGATTCTGGGAGTTCTGGACTGATAACCCTGAAGAAGCTGTACCATCAATGGATGAATTATTATATGAAACTTCTCAGCTTCGCATTATTGGAAGCGGAACCCCAACTCCCGTTTCGAATGAAAATATAAAGTCAGATGTTCCGCTCTCCTTTTCACTTAAACAAAATTATCCCAATCCTTTTAATCCATCTACCAACATAGAGTATGAGGTTGCAGAAATCTCACACATTTTAATTGAGGTTTATGATATAAATGGGCGTTTAATTGATACTATTGTGAACGAACAAAAATCGACGGGGACCTATTCTCTGGTTTGGAATGCTGAAAACCGGGCAAGTGGAATATATTTCCTTAAAATGAAATCCATATTCGGCACATTCACAAAAAAAATGGTTTTGCTAAAATAGAATAGTGCAACGAAAACTCATTTCATACGTGTAGGCATTAGTCTAATCAATGAACATACTTATGAAATATTTGCTGCTTCCTCTTTTCTCAGTACTAGTTTTCACTTCAATCTCATTTGCCCAGAATAGTAAAACTATCTCTGATAGTGATTGGTGCCTGGAGAGAAACAGGACCAGCTATAATGGTTCAAAAGAAAAGCATTGCGAAGTCAGAGAAATCCGTCTGGATTCAAGACGCTCACTCTCTGTTGATGGAAAGAAAAATGGCGGAATTAGTATAAAAAGCTGGGACAGAGATGAAATCCTGATTACAGCTAAAATTTCTGTATATACCCGAAACGAAGATGAGGCAATAGAAATAGTTAATGACGTAACTATAAAAACAAATTCAGTAATAGAAGCTGATGTACCAAAGCTTGGAAGAAGAGAAGCGGTTTCGGTTGATTACCGGATTTATGTCCCAAAGCAAATTGATCTCGACCTGGTTGCCTTTAATGGTGGGATTTCCATCAGAAATGTAGAAGGAGATATTGACTTCGAAACGTTGAACGGAGGCTTAAGACTGTCGAGCTTAAGTGGAAAAGTAACCGGTGAAACAACTAATGGAGGCATTAAAGTTGAACTCTCCGGAAGTGAATGGGTAGGAGAAAAACTCGACGTTGAAACTACAAATGGGGGAATTGTATTTTATATACCTGAGGATTACAACGCTCAACTTGAAACCGGTACCGTAAACGGCTCGATGGATTTTGATTTCCCTGTTACAATTAGCGGACGGTTTAATAAAGAGCTTTCTGTTTCACTTGGTGATGGAGGTAATCTTGTAAGAGTTATGACTACTAATGGTGGAATAAAAATCAAAAGAGCATCCGAAAAGCTCTCGATGAATTAAAAGGAATCTTGAAATACTAGATTCCCTTCTATATCCTTCAGAAGGATATAATCGACTTCAATTAGGCCGGATGTGCGAAAATCAAGTCCCTTGATTTCACCAAAATCTTCCAGAAAGGTAGTCTCGTATATTTCGCTTCCATTCAGAAATACTTTCCCCGTTTTATCTTCAACAACCAATGTCAAATCTTGCCAATTATAAATATCAGTGCCAAAAGCTGATAAATCATTATCTCTTCCCTCTTGGTAGTCTTCTCCAATTTTTATTGCAATGTTGCTTTCACAACCTTTTAGCGTTACCGGAACGAAGTAAATATGAGCTTCTGTGTGGATAGTTAAACGAATCTCAGGACAGGGATCGAATAAAAATTCACGATATCGAAATCTCGTTTCAGCTATAAAATTATGCCCATCTATCCCGGGGTACTCCCTGATATTAATAAATCTAAGTTCACTAAATCGCTCGATATCCAAATTGCTACCCAGAATATCATTCTTATCTGCCGCTAAGATTCCGTCTTGATTTTGATCTTCCATTATGTAAACAGGGCGATCGTCATAATTGTAAAAAGCAGCTGACATCCACCCATCCGTTTGTATATGAATTGGTATTGTTTTCAGAAAAGTCTCGTTAGCAACTAACTTTGCCTTATGATACCCAGGTACATAATAAATACTTGAAAAGAAGTTATTCTTCGGATCAATTCTATCCCGGTGGTTAGGGTTCCAATCCTGTTGAATGAAAAAACTATCAGCTTCAATTTCGCTTACATCATAGTTGAAAATCACAGTACTGGGCACTCCTTTCGAAACCGTTTTATTTCCAACAAACAAAATTTCATCCGAATCTGGAAATTCGGAATTATCTGCATTCAAATATAGAAATGAGATGGTGCTTAGCATTAGTACCAATCCAATTACTATTGCTCCTTTTTTATTAAGAAGGTTAGTGCCCTTTTTATTTACTGGGTTGATACCGCCCGGTGATGCATACCTGAGTTTGAACTCAAGCCAGTCCTTATATCCAAGAACAGAGACTAATGCATTTAGGGTGCTTGGATGTGGGTTTTGTTCTTCCCCTTTTCGCCAGATTCTTTTCAGGGTTGAAATACTTAGTTTTGTGCCGCAAGTTTCTTCAATCAGATCAATCAGATACTCAAAATCACGCTGCTTAACATACCCATGTCCATTCCCAAAGTGATACTTCTTTTCAATCTCTTTTTTACAGAGTTCAAGTAATTCTGAATCTTTCTCATCCATGCTGGAATGTACCCTGCTGAGTTTAAAAAGTTAAGCATCATACATTAAAAACGGTAAATGAACGGGAAATAACCGCTTCCTGATTTTGCTTCAATCACTTCATTCAGCAACATAAGCGTGTCATTGTTAATCCAATAAGAACTGTTATGAAAAAACTATCTCTGCTAAGTTGTTGCCTTTTTATTCTAATAACCTCAACATTAAATGCTCAGGATTTTATATCTGTACCTTTCAATTCAGAAAACTGGAATTTCGGGAATCTGGACACAGAAGTTGAAACCTATATGGGGAAACAAAGCTATCGCCTGAATGGCGCTACCATTTCTACTAAAGAAGTGGATCTTATGAATGGCACCATCGAGATCGATATCAATTTTCCTTATGGCCGATTTTTCCCTGCTATCTTATTCAGATTTCAAGATGGAGATAACGCAGAAAGCTTCTATGTACGCCCACATCAATCCGGAAACCCTGATGCAACCCAGTATACACCTTTTTTCAACTCTTATTCCGGATGGCAGTTATATCATGGAGAAGGACACAGTGCCGCAGTTGAGCTGGAACCTGATACCTGGCATCACATTAAAATTGATATTTTGGATGATCAGGCAGATATATATTTTGGCGATATGGAAACTCCATTAATCAAAGTAACTGACCTCAAAAGAGATCCGGTTTCAGGAGGCATTGGATTAAGTTCTGGAGCACCCGTTTACTTCGCCAACCTGAAATATTCAACATCCAACCCAACTCTTACCGAACGGAATAATACAAAGGAAGAAATCCCGAAAGGACTCGTCAAAGAGTGGTATATAACTGATATAGTTTCCGATGTAGACTACCGAAATAAATCGTCCATACATCCAGGAAACTTAAAATGGACTAAACAACCAACTGAGTATACGGGTACCATAAACCTTGCGAAGTTTGTACAAAGTGAGGAAGGAAAAACCACCGTACTCACCAAGTTGAATATTGAGTCAGAATCAGAAATCTATAAACGACTTGATTTCGGTTACAGCGATTTCGTTTGGGTGTATGTAAATGGTAATCCTGTTTATTCTGGAAGGAATGAATTCATGTCACGCGATTACAGATACTTAGGGACAATAGGCTGGTTTGATAGCGTGTATTTGCCTCTCAAAAAAGGACTAAATGAAGTAATGTTTGTTGTCGGAGAAAATTTTGGAGGATGGGGCTTAAAAGCCAAAATAGAAAATATGGAAGGGATTACACTCAAGTAAAAGAAAAACTGACTTTGTCTCCCGGCTTAACTTGTCCCAATCGCCAGAGGTCTTCATCCAGCACTTTGGCGATTCTGGGATATCCACCAATAGTTTGGCCATCTTGCATTAAAATTATTGGGTTTCCATTTGGTGGGAGCTGAATTATTCCAGGAAGAACAGGACCTGAAATCATTTCACGTTCAGGAACTCTTAGCGAATGTCCTTCTAACCTTATTCCCATCCGGTTACTAGAGCTACTGACTTCGAACTGAGTGCCTGAAAAACCATCCTGTGACTCTTCAGATAACCAATCCCACTCAACACCCTTCATTATCCTAACTCTTACTTTAGAGGAAAAATAAGGGATTTGATCATACGGAGCTTTTCGTGTTAGATCTTTGGATTTTGTTTCATCCCATTCGATTACATCACCCGACTTTAATTTACGTCCCTTAAAGCCACCAAATTTACCCATGGTATACGTGGAACAGGAGCCCATCACCTGTTTAATTGTTAAAGAGCCTTTGATCGCTATATAACTCCGGCATCCCCTGGTTGAAAAGCCTAGTTCGAGTTCATCACCCGTGTTTAGTTTTAAAGATTGATTTTGAGGAACTTCTTCTCCATTGATTTTTGGATGCATCAATGCGCCAGTGACAGCAATTATGGCTTCATCATTAAATGTATACTTCCCACCTTTCATCGTGCATTCCAGAACCGGATACCTTTTAGAATTTCCAACTAACCAATTCGCAAGCCTAAAAGACTTCTGGTCCATTACTCCCGATACCGGGACACCAAATTTCCGGTACCCAGGCCTTCCTGAATCCTGAATTGTTGTGAACAATCCTCCATCAATTGCTGTTAACCTACCCACGATGAAACTCCTTTTCCGAAATGGAAGTAAACTTTACCTTGTCACCGGCTTTTAATAGAGTTGGCGGATTTTTCGAGCTATCAAAAAAAGATTTCGGACTTCTTCCAATGATATTCCAGCCACCCGGGCTCTCCAATGAATACATTCCGGTCTGATTTCCTCCTATTCCAATCGACCCGGCAGGAACTCCTGTTCTTGGAGTCGATTTACGCGGCACTGCGAGTTTAGCATCCAGGCCGTTTAGAAATATGAAACCCGGAATAAAGCCCATCATTGCAATGGTGTATATTTTTGAGTTGTGTAGTTCAATAATTTGTTCTTTTTCTAAACCGGTTTGCCTGATCACATCTTTCCAGTCCATTCCAAGTTCATAACAAACCGGGATTTCAATCATATTCTGTACAGCTTTCACCGATGACTTCCCTTCCGAAAGATTCTCAATTTCAGCAATCAATGTATGATGATCCCATTTACTTCCATCAAAAAAAACTGCCAATGAAGAATACGCCGGTACTATATCGATTATACCTTCTAAGCCTGCGCCTTCCATTTCGGATATAAGCTTATGGATGTGTTCGAGTTCTTCATTTTCGGGCCGCACCAAGAGCGCATGCTCTCCAAGAACCTCGGAAACCCAGTTTTGACCATTACGATATAGAGATGGCAACCCCATGTTTGCGTAGAAAGGTGTTTATAGTTTGTGCCAGAGTAATTGCCCCGGGAGTATCGCTATGCAAACAAATAGTTTCCGCTTTGATTGGCTTCTTTACTCCGGAATATGTCAATACTTTACCCTCTAAAATCAAATGGCGCAGTTGAGTAATTACGTCTGTTTCATTATGCAGTACAGCATCAGGCAATGCACGTGAACGAAGACGTAGATCATCTTCATACGCACGATCTGCAAATACTTCGTATATGACCTCTAATCCCTCTTCCTTTGCCATTATAGAAGAAAAAGAGCCTTCTGGTAAATACACTTTAATTCCTGGTGATGCCTGCTTAATAGCAGATATAACTATTTCTGAGGTGGCTTTATCTTTAACAGCCTGATTGTACAAGGCACCGTGAGGCTTTACGTGATGAAGTTCAACTCCAACTTCTTCCAGGCATTTTTTGAGCCTATTAATTTGACCAATAATACTATCTTTTAACAAATCAGGAGTGATATCCATCACTACTCTTCCAAAATTTTCCGGATCAGGATATCCGGGATGGGCACCCAGTGCAACGCCATGTTTTTGTGCTAACCTGATCGTTGCTCTCATTGACTCTTCATCTCCGATATGTCCACCACAGGCAACATTGCATGAGGAAATGAATGGCATAATAGCTTCATCCAACTTCGCTCCATCTTTTGATTTCCATTCACCGAGGTCACAGTTTAAATCGACATGCTTTTGCATTATAAGAATCCAAATACTGAGTTTAAGCTTCGAAAACTGATAAGAATGGCTACCAAAATCACAATCAATCCAAGTACATTTTGTGTTACTGAATTGATGTAGCTACCAAGTAATGATTTTTTATTAACTAGATAAAGCAGGAATATTGCAATTAAAGGTAAGAGTATTCCATTTGCAACCTGTGCGAATTGAATCACCTGCACCGGACTTATTCCAAACATAGAAAAAAGCACTCCAATAAACAGGATACCCATCCAAACCACTTTGAAACGCTTTGAACCAAGACCTTCTTCCCATCCCAGAATACCTTTGGCCGCATAAGCCGCTGCCAGAGGAGCTGTAATGGCAGAAGAAATACCTGCTGCGAAAAGCCCCAATCCCAAAAAATAGCCGGACCAACTTCCCAACAGAGGCTCTAATTGAATAGCCATATCTGCTGCACTGTTTATTGTTCGGTCTCCAAACAACGTTGTGGCACTGGTTATTACAATGCTCATTGAGATAATTCCACCCAAAATGATTGCCGTGGCGTTTTCTTTTCTGAGATCACTAAGCTGATCCACATCTTTATATTTCTTCTGAACGATGGATGCATGTAAAAATAAGTTGTACGGTACTACGGTGGTTCCAATTAAGGCAATTACTGTAAGCATTTGTTCTGAAGAGACTGAGGGAATTAAAAGTCCTCGTACAACTTCTGCCAGATCAGGGCCTGTAACAAACGCAGTAGTTAAAAAAACTAAGCTCATGACGAGTACCAAGCCAATCAAAAACCGCTCTATAAGCCTGAAGCTGCCAGTAATTAATAAGCAGAATGCAATTGCTCCAATTATAAGCGGCGATGCTGAAATATATATCCCGTTGATATGAGTTCCCAGATTAAAGAATAGTTCCTCAAAACCAAGTACAGCTCCTGAAATATTCCCTCCTTCATAGGCAGCATTTCCAAAAACTATCGCTCCAAGAACTAAAACAATTCCCAAAAATCTGGCTATAGGATGAGTAAGCTCTTTCCGGATTGCTTCTCCAAATCCTTTTTGTGTTACAAGTCCTAGTCTTGCCGTCATTTCCTGAAGAACAATAGTAGCAATCACAGAAAAAAGAATAGCCCATAGTAGCATATAGCCGGACCTCACTCCTGCCAACGTGCAAACCGTTACGGTTCCGGGACCTATAAAAGCGGCTGTTACAAGGGTACTGGGACCAAAATATTTAGAAAGCATATTTTTCATATCAGGAAGCCTCTTTCAGATAGATTTTGAGTACCGAATATATTTTCCAACTGGAATAGGGTTTTGTTATAAATTCTTTCATACCCAGTTCTTTTGCTTTCACCATCGCTTCTTGTGTTACATTTCCTGTTACAGTAATTATTGGAGTTGTAATTCCAAGTGATTTAATTTCTTTAGTAGCTTCAAAGCCATCTTTTTTTGGCATGTGAATATCCATAAAAATGATATCGTACTTTTTTGCAGCTGCTTTACTAACAGCTACTTCTCCATTTTCGGCACGGTCTACTTTTACTTTATAGCGCTCCAGCACTTTTTCCAGTACAATCTGATTTAATTCTTTATCGTCTACAATAAGAGCTGAGTAGGAGGAGAAATTGATGGAAGAAGGGGTTTCAGGTGCCTTCTCTTTTGGTTCTTTTTGGACATCAACTATAGGGAAATTGATCTCTATTTCGAAGGTAGCCCCCCTTCCTTCCTCACTTTGCAGAGATATCTTACCTCCCATAAGTTGGAGTATTTGCTGGGTAATTGATAAACCCAGACCGGATCCTTCATACTCACGAGTTAAGCCTGAATCAATTTGGGTAAATCGTTCAAAAATATATTGCTGTTTATCCTTTGCAATACCAATACCCGTATCAGTTAGCTTGATGGTTACATTCAAATGTTGATTAATCTGTTTGCTATTACAGATGATCTCCAGCCCTCCCTGCTCAGTAAATTTATATGCATTCCTGATCAGATTGCCTAACACTTGGCTTAGTTTCCCCGGATCACCGATTAAACTAATACTTTCAAGCTCCGAGAAATCAGTATTCAGGTACAATCCCTTTTCTTTAAAAACAGGCTTATGCTGTTTAGCAATATTCTTCATCTGCTCTTTAAGGTTGAATTCAACCAAAGCTAACTCCAAACTTCCGGACTCGATTTTGTTAATGTCCAGAATATCTCCAATCAGGCTGATGATGTTATTCGAAGAAATTTCGAGCATGTCCACATACTTTTTTATTTCCTCTTTATCATCTTCATATTTAAGAATCTCAATCAAACCCATGATCGCGCTTAGCGGAGTACGAATTTCGTGGCTCATATTAGCTAAAAATTCACTTTTAATTTTTGAAGAATCTTCGGCTTTCTTTTTCTCTTCGTTTAAAATTTCGTTCAGTTTGCCAAGCCTTTTAGTTGCGCTTTTTGATTCCTGAATAAAATAGGTAGCTATGGCCAGCAATAAACTAAGTATTAACCCCAACCAGAGTGCTAATCCCATTCTTTTGAATACACTCTGTTCTATAATAGATTCATTTGGCTGTAACGTAAATGTCCAGAACTCATCATCATTGAATAATTCTATCCGGGTTTGGAATACATAGTCTTCGAAATCCGACAACCGGGTTGAATCACCTTCGACATAAAACTCTGTATTGAACTCGTCGGTAATTCGTACGTGGTATTCCTGATGTTCAGCGAGTATTCCATCAAAAACAGAGGTGAAATCCATTCCGGCTGTAATTGTACCTTGAAATGTTCCATCGTAATACACGGGGGCGTCAACCAAAAAAGCATTTGGCCCCTGTACCAACTCTGCCCATTCCGTAAAATTTATGGTAGAGTCTCTGGCTGATCGCTTCCAATCTGCAGCCCTGTATTCTATTCCACTTATATCAAGACCTATGGCATTTTCATTCCCCTCGTAAGGGTTTATTCTCTGAATAACCATATTTGAGTCGATCCATTCTACAAATTGAAAAGCACTCAATTGCTTTCTTAAAAGCTGGGCATCATACTCCCAGTGCTCAAAATAAGCTCCATTGGTTTGTTCCAGCCTGCCTTTTACATTCTCCAGAGCCCTCACACTCTTAACTACTTCTTCTGAGAACTTTTCACTGATAAACTCCCCTGCCTGATTTACATTTATTTTTCGGGTTTCGACTAGTTTTTCATAATTGAGACGATACACAATTAATACAATTATACACGAAACAACCGCTACTGCCAGCGCTATACTTAGATGCCTAAATGAATTTTTTTTAGCAACCATATTTTTAAAGCCTCAACCCTAAGTGGATAATCGCTTTTATTTATCCCCGTATAAAATTATTATCTGCTTATGTATTTACCTAAGGAAGTAAAAGTATACACCGAAATCAATGTCTCAGAATAAAACCGTGCCAACCGGGCTAAGTGTTTCAGAGTATATCAACGCCATTGAACATCCACAAAGAAGAGAAGATTGTTGGGCTGTTCATGATCTTATGAAAAAAATAACAAGTAAAGAAGCTCTGATGTGGGGATCTTCGATTGTTGGCTTTGGTACCTACAAGTATAAGTACGAGAGTGGGCGTGAAGGTATTATGATAACCACGGGATTTTCGAACCGAAAACAAGCTATTACACTTTACATTATGGATGCATTCAAAAGACATAAAGAGCTGCTCGAAAAAATCGGGCCGCACAAAAGGGGAAAATCATGTTTTTACATAAAGAGGTTATCAGATATAGATATTGATATACTTTCTTTAATAATTTCTGAGTCGTTGAAAGCTGTTGAAAAAAAACATACTATTATTGATTAATGAACGGAACCATAAGGAGTAACATCACACCCGGTAAGGACGTGGCCATTGTTTTAAAAAAAGATCAGAAATCAGGAACTTTAACGTATGGAATAGTTAAAGATATTTTGACTAATTCCCCCTCTCACCCTCATGGTATCAAAGTTCGTTTAACCGACGGACAAATTGGAAGAGTAAAAGAAATAAGATAATATTCGCGAATGGAAAACAGAATTGAGCTAAAAACGACCATTTCAACTTCACTCGAAAACGTTTGGGATGCATTAACTAATCCCGATAAAATTGAAGAATATATGTTTGGTGCCCGTTGCGAAAGTGACTGGAGGCCAGGGAGCAAAAGTAATTTTTTTGTTAAGCAGGATGACAAAGAAGTTACCGTAGTTAAAGGTGAGGTGATTCGCTCAGAACCCCATAAATACCTTGAACACACTCTTTTTCCTGCCAACTCAAATATTGAAGACACCCTTGAGAACTACATTGTCGTGATTTATGAGCTGAATCCCATTTCAGATACCGAAACAGAGCTTACCATAACTCAAAAAGGTTATAAATACGTAGAAAACGGCATGGAACGCTATATCGAAACACAAAAAGGCTGGAAAGTTGCCCTTCCAAAGCTAAAAGAAGTTGCTGAAGGATAACTTCACGTATGTTCGATTTTCACTCCGATAAATCCACCTATTTTAAGTATCAATATCGGACCGCTAAAGAATATATTATTCCGTTTCTGGAAGAATCATTTGAGCTGAAAACAGATTTTAAAGTGCTGGAAATCGGATGCGCTGAAGCAGGTGTGTTAAAGGCTTTTCTTGAACGAGGTCATCAGTGCGTTGGAATTGAGTTGATGGAATCGCGCGTGAAACTCGCCGAAGAGTTTCTGAAAGATGAGGTTAAAGCAGGTGATGTTCGGTTTATTGCCAAGAATATTTATGACATAGATATTCAAAAAGATATAGGGCATAAATTCGACCTCGTAATCCTTAAAGATGTCATTGAACATATCCACAATCAGGAGCTATTCATTGGTAAACTGAAGGATTTTCTGACCCCAAACGGAAAGATATTCTTTGGTTTTCCACCCTGGCAGATGCCATTTGGTGGACATCAACAAAAGTGCAAAAGTAAACTTCTGAGCATGTTGCCCTACTACCACCTGTTACCAATGGGCGTATATAAAGGTGTGATGAAGGTTTTTGGAGAGACTGAAACAAAGATTGAAAATATGGCTGAAATCAAAGAAACCGGTATTTCAATAGAGCGATTTGAACGAATTTTTAAAGAAGAAGACTATGCTCAACTTCGACGCCAGCTTTTTCTGATCAATCCTATTTACAAGTATAAATTCAATCTGAAACCAAGACCCCAATTCAGGTTTTTTTCTTCTATTCCGGTTTTCAGGAATTTTGTGAGTACCTGTGCCTATTATGTAATTGAGGTATAAAATGAGAAGTCAGCCAAATAATCCTCTTCATGGTATTAAGCTTAAGCAAATTGTCGAAGACCTCGTGGCCTATTATGGCTGGGATCAGCTAAGTTTTCATGTGGATATCAACTGCTTTAAAAACGATCCTTCTGTTAAATCAAGTCTCCACTTTTTGCGCAGGCATCAATGGGCTCGTGACCAGGTTGAGGCGCTTTGGGTTGAAGTTTTTGCTTCTGAAGAATGAGTCAATGTTCAATGTTCAATGTTCAATTAAAGATACTTCTTCATGCTCTATTCCCTGTTGGATATTGACAATTCATAGTTTCGCAAGCGCTTTATCATACTTTCCAATCACGTCTCCCCAATCATATTTTTTAATAAGTGATTGATAATCTACTTGTCTTAAGTTCATAAAATGTTCGATAGCGGTTTCTAACCTGATTTCCAGCTCGCCCTCTTCATACAGATATTCTCGCCGGATTTCCTCGGGAAAGTGTCCGGGGTAAGCGAGCCGGTTGGGTAAGATAGGATGACAGTTGCAATACATCGCCTCAACTACACTTCCTCCGAAAAAGTCCTGATTGGACGTTACGGGAAGGATATCTGCTCTCCACAACCAACGGGCATACGTTTCAAAATTTTCGGCGTAGCCCCAATGGAGGATTTCGTCTGAAAGTTTTTCTTTAGCTTCATCAAAAACAGGTGGATTTACATCGTTCTGCTCTCCCAACACAACAAGCTTAAATGCTATGCCTTGTTCCTTTAACCGAAACAGGTGCTTAAAGAAAGTCTTTGGACGTTTATCGTATTCCCAACGATGGTTCCATAGTATCACCGGATCTGAATTCTTCTCTTTTTCCGACTCCTGAAACTCGTCGAAACGATTCAAATCCATTCCTAAATGAAGTACCTCGCTTTTCTTTTTGATGAGTTCAATATTATCCTGCCCACGCTTATCAGGGAATTGCTTCAGGAAGTTTCGCAAAGCTCCTAAAAAAGAATCATGATGATATTCCGAATTAAAAAAAACCTTATCTGCAGCCAATGCCGAGGTATAATTGATAAATCCATAGTGATTATCCCGCTTCTTCTTCACATCACGATCCTGAGGTGACCAGGGATAGATAATTTGATTCTCATGCAAATAGATTGCTGTTGGGATGCCGATAGAGTTATCTCTCGTTAAAGCCAGAAAAGTAGTCAAGTCTAGCATAGAGGTAGCCAGAAGTACGTCCGGTTTCTGGCTCAATCCGTTGAACTGCTTAGCCAATGATACTGCACCGCCGTGCATTCGCCATTTCCAATGTCGGCCGGGTAAACTCAGAAACTCGATTTTATGAGAAGAATGCTTCTTGAACCCCTCCGCCCATTGCTTGTGTGAGCCTGAGAAAAAAGGTTCTAAAATTGTAATCTTCAAACTCAATCGACTTCCCAATAGTAAAAATTATGGTCTGTATCTAATGTCCAGCCTGTGGCAGGATAAAGCTGATTTCCGATATGATTATCTTTTGCAGTTTCTAGCGTCATTCCTAAAGCTCCGGTTTTTCTGCAAAGCTCTTTGGCCGCGTCGATTAATGCCTTTGAGTGCCCCTGTGCTCTGTATCGCTTATCAACAAACAAATCGTTTAAGAGCCAGAGCCTCCCCATCCTAGTAGAGGAAAAGATGGGGTATAATTGTGTGAAGCCGGTCGCTATTCCTGCTGCATCTCTTGAGATGAAAATTACAGATTCTTCCTGCTCTATTCGGGCTTTAAGAAAATCTCTACTCGCTTTTTTATTAGATTTTTGTTCATAGAAAACCCGATAGCCATCAAAGAGTACATTGAGTTCATCCAGATCTTGAAGGGTTGCTTGTTGTACTTTCACTGTAATCCCGCTCCTCCAATAATATCTACTTCAAAAGATTCAGGTTTACCATCAATAATAGGCATCGCTTTCCCAATCAATTCTCTTACTCCGGGAATATTTAATGAATTATCATGATCTTCTTTAGATTCCCAAACCTCTGATACACAAATGACATCTGCATTTTGGGCTTCCTGACCAACTACGTATATGTGACAACCTTTAGCACCTTTCATCAACTCAGCTGCTTCTGCAAGGATGGCAACCAGTTCGTCTCCCTTTCCCACCTTTGCTGTAAAACTACCTTGTAATCCGTATTTCATACTTAGCTCATTAGTTTCTAGTTAACACTGCATTCGCGACCTTCTCTCCATCTATAGCTGCGGAAATGATTCCACCTGCATAACCGGCGCCTTCACCGCAAGGAAATAAGCCTTTTATTCGGATATGTTCCAGTGTTTTTCGATCTCTGGGAATTCGAACGGGGGACGAAGTTCTCGTTTCAGGGGCATGGACTACTGCCTCGTTCGTCAGATATCCTTTCATGGATGTATCAAAGGCTTTGAAGCCGTTTTTCAAGGCTTGATGGATGAAATCAGGAAGTACTTCTTTAAGGTCAACAGATGTAATTCCGGGAGCGTAAGAAGTATCCGGTAAATCGTTGGAAACCTTTCCTTCAACAAAATCTATCAGTCGCTGCGCCGGAGCGGTTTGGGTTTGGCCTCCAGCAGCCCACGCCTTTTGCTCAATCGCTTTTTGAAACTCCATCGCTGCCAAAGATCCATGCTTTGCAAAGGGCTTGAAATCCCCTTCTCTCAACTCCACCACAATACCGGAATTGGCTGTGGAACGAGCTCTTCTTGAAGATGACCACCCATTGGTTACAATCTCGCCCGGACTAGTGGCACAAGGCGCTACCACCCCACCCGGACACATACAAAACGAATAAACTCCTCGTCCACCCACTTGCTTTACAATGCTATATGGAGATGGAGGAAGAAACTCGCCCCGATCTTCACAACTATATTGAATCTGATCGATAAGTTGCTGCGAATGCTCCACACGGACACCAATGGCCAGGGGCTTCAGTTCTATCTCAATATTTTTTTGGTGAAGTAGCTCAAAGATATCCCGGGCTGAGTGTCCGGTTGCGAGAATTATATTATCGGCTTTAAATGCCTCTCCATCTTTAGATCTCACTCCTTTTATAGCATCTCCGGAGATCAGAAAATCAGTCACTCTTGTATTAAAATGAATTTCCCCACCCTGTGCTTTTATGCATTCCCGAATCTTAGCGATAATTCCCGGTAGTTTGTTCGTGCCGATATGCGGGTGAGCCTCAACCAAAATATTTCGCACCGCACCGAATCCAACCAATAGTTTCAGAATCCGGTTTACATCGCCTCGCTTTTTGGATCGGGTATAAAGCTTTCCATCGGAATAAGTTCCGGCTCCTCCCTCCCCAAAACAATAGTTTGAATCCTCGTTCACGATGTGATCTACATTGATTCCCTTCAAATCTTTGATCCTTGCCCGAACATCTTTTCCACGTTCCAGAATCACTGGTTTTTTCCCTAGTTCAATCAATCGAAGTGCAGCAAATAAACCGGCCGGACCTGCCCCTACAATAATCACTTCCTCTGCACTGGAAACATCCGGATAGTCAGGTAAAGTGATAGGCTCTTCAACAAAATCTTCGTTTACGAATACCTTTACTTTAAGGTTGATAATTACCTGCTTCTGACGGGCATCAATAGATCGCTTAATAATTTCAATGTGCCGGATCTCGGATTCCGGGATTCCCTCCTGACCGGAAATAAAATTCCGAAGCTGTTCAGGCTGACCGGCTATCTCAGGTAAAACTCTGAGTTGTAGTTCTTTCTGCATACCCCAAGTTAAGAATTCTCTCAGAGAACCTGGCTACTGAATCCAAAAAGGTATTTCCACTTCATAAGAAAGTAATCTGTCTAATGAATCTCTTTCCGTATCAGCTTTATCGATTACGGGTCTGTATACACCCAGTTCATATCTTCCTGAATTAAGCGTATCAGAAAGCATATACGTACTTCGAAAGCCGGCCTGCCCTGTTCTGTGATGGTTATAAAACAGGAAATCAGATTCCAAAGTATCTTCCCTGTTTATCGTAACCGAAAAAAATTGGTTCGCACATTCAATATTTTGCTGATTGGTCAATTTTCGGCGTTCATATCTATTTAGTGAATCTGCCGGAGCGGCTTCATCGCAGTACTTTCCAAGTTTTCGGTCCAGCATTTTGTTGTAAGGTATGAACAAAGAAAAGTATTCTCCTTTCTTTAGGTAAGGTGAACTAATGGATGCCTTCTCGAAAAACTTTCCATCAAACTCCGATTCATAATTTTCTGCAACAAGAGTAGATTCACTTGATCGACTTGAATAAAAATCACGAGCTTCAACAAGGTTCACATTCATCAATTCGAAGGTAGAACTCATAAAAATTGCCATAAATAGTGCAAAGAAAATCATCCCATAAATCTGGTTTTTCTTTTTTGGCAGATTTGAAGCAAAGCTCAAAATTAAAAACTGAATGGGTTTATAAATAAAAGGGTAGAATACTAAGCTGGCATACCAGGTTAGGTTAAAATGATACCTGGCAAATTTTTCCTGTTCCCGGTATTTTTTCGTATTCAAAACAAGGGATACAATTGACACACCAATCAGTAAAACTGCAGTACTGATCAAAATTACCGTTGAATAGAGATCAAATATCTCCTCGGAAACGAGCAATTTAACACCATTCATCAGTAGAAAGAATACGGCATATAAGAATCCTACTCCAAACATATAAAGCACAAATAGAAAAGCGATTGAAAAGATTACGCTGGCAAGTCGGTCGGTAGCCAGCAGAAATGAGTCCTGGTTTCCCAGCCTCTTTTTCATTTCAGAGCGATAGAACTCGCTGTACTCAAGCTTATCATATTGGATACCATCACTAAATACAGACCTTAATCCAACTAGGCCAACCCAAAACGCCCGGACAATGAAGTGAAAAATGAATGCAAAATTAAGTACTTTCAGAGCTGTAAGCATCACTCCAACCACCAACATCGGCATCAATTCATCAATAAAACCTGTGTCCAGCTGAAGGTTGTAACGGTAGTATTGATAAAAATCCATCACAAATTGCGGAATCTGAATAGTGGCATAAATCGCCAGACCGGAGATTAATAATTCCGGTTCCCAACTTTGTTCCGCCACACGTTGCAGCCAACTCCGATTATGCCCTGTATCTTCTTTTTCCACGTCTCTCACCTTACCCTGTGATTTATAAATGAAGCACGAAGGTGCAGCAAAGCACAAAAAAAGGCAACCCAATCCTTAACTATTTTGAATGATTTATTTTATTTGATGGTTAACTCAACATAACTAAACTAATTACAAGCGATGAAAAACGTATTAACTACCCTTTTACTTCTCTCCATTCTAACGCTTCCAGTTTTTGCTCAGTTATCTAATTCACCTGATACTTTCGAAACTGATACTGGTGAACTTAATGTATATCCGATCAATCATGGAACCGTAGCTTTTACGTTTGATGGGAAAACAATTTTCGTCGATCCTTTTGGGGGAGCTGAGAAGTTCGCTGATTTCGAAGCACCGGATGTAATCTTTATCACTGATATTCATGGAGATCATCACAATCCCGAAACCTTAGGCGGACTTGATACCGAGAATACTACTTTTGTTGTACCCCAGGCTGTAGCCGATGCCATGGATGGTAAATATGCAGATCAATTGGTGATCTTAGCGAATGAGGAAACCAAAGAAGTGATGGGTATGAATGTGACTGGTGTGGCTATGTACAACCTGCCGGACGATGAATCCTCCCGTCATAAAAAAGGTCGTGGCAACGGTTATATAATCGATTTTGGAGGAACACGGGTTTACCTATCCGGAGATACCGAAGATGTCCCTGAGATGCGAGCACTGGAAAATATCGATATCGCTTTTGTGTGCATGAACCTGCCTTACACTATGGATATCTATCAGGCGGCAAGTGCTGTTGTAGAGTTTCAACCGGATGTGATGTATCCCTATCATCATCGCGGACAGGATATTCAGAAATTCAAAACGATCGTTGGTGTAGCCGGAATTGACACTGAGATAAGACTAAAAGACTGGTACCGTAATTGATTTAAATTCCAGTTCATCCTGATCCGTCAGCGAAGAATCTCAGCGGATATCCGGCAAGAGCCTTCAGAAGTATCCTCAGAATCACTTATTTCTCCAAAACCTTCTCCCCTAGACATTTACCTTCGAATTATACAAATTAACCGAAAACCGGGGCTAAAATCGGGTTAAAGTACACTGCCCCATTCACTTAAATTATCGGGTTATGAAATTAATACTAAAAATCCTCGGGGGATTGATTGGGCTTATTATTCTCTTCCTTGGAGGAACACTCATCTATGTATCAACTGCTTTACCCAATGTAGAACCAGCACCAGACTTAACCATTGAGTTAACAGATGAACGTATCGCACGTGGAGAGTTTCTTGCCAATAATGTATATGTATGCATGGATTGCCACTCGGATAAAGACTATTCAAAATTTTCTATTGAAATTGATCCCGCCACGCTTGGCAAAGGTGGAAATCTATATGGGCTGGATCATGGTTTTCCCGGAGATTATTACGCCAAAAATCTTACTCCTTATCATCTTGGTGACTGGACCGACGGCGAAATATTCAGAGCTATTACCACCGGTGTAAGTAAAGACGGACATGCGCTTTTCCCAATTATGCCCTATACCAATTACCGCAGAGTTGATAAAGAAGATATTTATGATATTATCGCGTACCTGAGAACCCTCGACCCTATTGAGTATGATGTCCCTGAATCATCCTCAGCGTTCCCAATGAATTTTATTATCAATACTATTCCACAAGAAGCAGAATTTACCGAACGACCTGATATTAGTGACCGGGTAGCCTATGGAAAGTATTTAGTAACCGCCTCAAGCTGTGCAGATTGCCACACACCTATTGATGCACAAGGCACTCCTTTACCCGGTATGGACTTGGCGGGAGGAATGGATTTTCATGTTCCGGGTGGAACGGTTTACTCAGCTAATATTACTCCGCATGAAACAACCGGTATAGGCGCATGGACAGAAGAGATGTTCATTGCTCGTTTCAAGCAATTTCAGGATTCTACAAAAGCTATAAATCAGGATTTGGTTGAGCCCGGTGCTTTTCAGACCGAAATGCCCTGGCGTTATTACAGCAAAATGAGCGAAGAAGACTTAGGCGCGATCTTCGCCTACCTGCAAACACTCCATCCGGTGGAACATTCTATGACGAGGTTTGTGGCTGATTTAAAAGAATAATTCAAAAAATTATTTGTAGTGAGGTTTTTACAGCTCCTATTCCAAACCCATCGGTGTTAACTCTAAGGTAGATGGGTTCTACATTCAAAAAAAAGCCAGGAATATTTTTTCGGTTTGTTTGCCCACTTCAAACCATACGGAGTTATGCCCCTCGATATGATATAAGAAAATGTCGTCATCAATAATCCGTTCATTAACGAAAGTAACATCATAAGAATAACCTGAGCTTACCAACCAATTCTTTGATTGAGCATTAAGCTGCATAACTGTAGTCAAAACCATTATGGCGGCTAAGCCTATTTTTATTGTTTTCATAGCTTTCCATTAACTTAGTATTAATCCTCCCTTAAATGCCATGGCTGGTAAGCAATAAGCTGATTACTGGTTTGGACAAATATTTTATCGGAAGAAGCGGCTACATGCCAAATAAAACCTCCGGGAGATGATTCTTCATGTACTAACTCTCCGGTTTCTGCATCTACCACAAACAAACGATTATGATCGGAATGATAAATATAACCATTCAAATAGACTGGCTTAATTAATCCAGCCGAGCTATTCCACTCAAAAGCCCATAGATTTTGACCGTTTTCTTTATTCAGCGCAATTAATTTACCCCCTGTATTCACATATAAGTCTTTTGGTCCTAATACAAAAGATCTCGTAAGAATCTCGGAGTTAAAATATTCCCAAATAAGTGTTCCCGTTTCAGCATCTAAAGCTACAAATGTATTTTCTGGAGAATTACCTGTAGTGCCTGCATATAAAACTCCATTTTCTAGAATAGGTGATGAAATACCAAATCCGCCTTTATCTGTTTCATATATCCATAAACTGTCACCAGCTTGAGAATCAAAAGCTCTTATTTTTCCTAAAGTTAATGCACCGTGTATAGTTTTTGCCTGTGCAAGGAAAAACTTAAAATCGCCATATCCTACTGCTAAGGTTCCAAAATCAGCACTAAGTTTAAACCTAATTGAACCATCAGTATTAATCACATAGGCATCCAGTGTATCCCCTACAAATCCATAACCATTATTTACAAGTGTATTTCTACCTCTTCTGAATGCGAGTATCCCATCCTCATTTGTTAAGGTATAAATGACTTCTCCTGTACTGGCACCCCATACTTTGAACTCTTCATAGTGATTGGATGCGATTCTTCCTGATGATTTATCATATAACAATATGGTACTTTCTAAATTTCTACTACCATCAATGTTAGTTCTCCATAATTCACTTCCTTCATTTGCATCTAAGGAAACCAACTCGACTTCTCCTGCATAGACTATTTGAGAGTTTTTAATGACCAAAGGCTGTACGTTTGGTACATCAACAATATTTGTTGTCTTAGACCAAAGAATTTCTAGTACTTGTTTTTTTTCAGACTCAACAGGTCCATTAAAGCAGGAGGATAAGATTATCAAAATAAAAACATATGTTTTCATGGCTATTACTTTTTGAGTTTAGGGCTGTAAAACCCCAAACTTGATTAGATGAGATTAGTTTCCACTGTTTCCATAATCATCTTTGATCCAGTTTGCGACCTCTTCCATAGAAGGATTCAAGTCTCCTTTTGCAAATTGACCTGGCAATGTGTAAGCCCGTTTGTGGTTCCTAAGCTCGAAATGATTGTAACCGCCATCAGCGGGTACATCACTAAAATATTGGTTGTGGTCACCAATAAAGGCATCCCCCATACTCCACAAAACACTACTTATGTTTACTACACCATCGTGCTTTTCGGGATAAGCGCCTACACGCACACTCCAAACCTCAAACAAGTTCCTGCAACCAAATTTCAATGCTTCAAACACCCGGGATTCCATTTCGATTTTTATTTGCGATTTGGCCTTTGGTGCTTGTTTTGTTCATTGGTATTTCATGCTTAAGCATTACTCCCGCAAATGCCAGGGCTGGTAAGCAATAAGTTTGGAGCTCACTTGTACAAATATCTTGTTTGATGAGGCTGCTATATGCCATATAAAGCCTCCGGGAGATGGTTCTTCATGTACTAACTCTCCGGTTTCTGCATCTACCACAAACAAACGATTATGATCGGAATGATAAATATATCCTTCTAAGTAGATAGGTTTTACCAGTGTTGAGCTTGTCCATGAAAACTCCCAAACAAAGCTTCCATTTTCTTTATTAAGGGCAAATATGGTCCCACCTGAATTAATATAAACGAATTTTGGACCGACTATAAAATTTCGTGTTAATATATTCGAATTAGTGTATTCCCAAATTAATTCACCTGTTTCAGCATCCAAGGCTACAAATGTATTTTCAGGAGAATTACCTCTCGTTCCAACATATAAAGCTCCTTCTTCAATTTTAGGGGCTGCACTTACACCACTTCTTTCAGTGTTATAGACCCATAAACTGTCTCCAGTTTGTGCATTTAGTACCGTTACTCTTCCCAAAGTTAAGAGTCCTGTTACGTTAGTACCCTGTGCTACATATATTTTATTGCTATTATAAGCTAACCCTTGTACACCAAATTCATTATCCAAGTACTTTATTTTTTTAATGTTACCTGACATATCCAAAATGAATAGCTTACTATTTTCGGATGTGAACGCAAATTTATTTAAAAAAGAAATATGCTTCCCAGTAAGTCTTGGTTTAAGGTCATTTGTTTCATAATCAAATTCCCATTCTAAGCTTCCATTAGAAATATTCCACGCTCGTATTTTATCGGTATGAGCAACAGCTACCTGATCACCGTTAATCAAAAAAACTCGCCCTTGAAGTATATTATCATCTTCAAACTGATATTTCCAGATTTCCTCTCCGGTATCTTTGTTTAAAGCATAAACAAATAGTCCTCCCGACATAATGATTTTATCCTCATGAACGATTGGCGGAGCATCTCCTGCTGTTCCATGATTAACACTCCAGAGTTGAAGTAACTCCACATCTTTTTTAGGCTCATCAGTTGGAGAACCAAAACAGGAAGTAAATAATACAATGAGTAAGATATAAATTAGCCTATGCATCCTATTTAGATTTAATAAACTCCTCGCAACACTTACTCATCTCGCAAATGCCAGGGCTGGTAGGCAATGAGCTGGCTGCTAGTTTGGGCGAATACTTTATCACTGGAAGCCGCTACATGCCAGAAAAAGGTACCATCCGGTACGGGTTCGCGGTGTACGATTTCTCCTGTGGAATCGTCTACTATGACAAGCTCATTGCTGCGTACGTGATACACATATCTTTCTAAGTACACTATATTACCGAAACTGCTGCCTTCAAAAGTAATTTGCCATGCTATGCTCCCATCACTTTTATTGACTGCATATAACCAACCGCTAGCATTAACATATATTTTACTTTGACTTGAGTGAATTTTGAAGGTTGAAAAACCTGATCTTTCCCAAAGCTTTTCTCCTGTTTCTGCATTGAGTGCAAAAACTCTACTTGGGCTCCCTAAATAAGTTCCGGCATAAACAACTCCATGTTCTACGATAGGGGCCGCCCATGAAAAGCCTCCCTGGTCAGTATCAAAGACCCACAGGCTGTCTCCGGTTTGGGCATCTAAGGCCGTTATTCTGCCTAAGGTTAAGGCTCCGGTTACAGTGTTTCGTTGTCCCAAATAGAGCCTCCCATTAGAATAAGTAATTCCTAAAATCCCATATTGTTTATCCATTTGTCTGGATAACATTTTCTCCCCGTTCATATTCAACGTAAAAAACTTTCGGTCAAAAGCACAAAAAGCATAGCCATCTTTTGTAACACTATGATTTCCATTCTGCCTCGGCTCTATAATAGTATCATCATATTGATAGGTCCATATCAGATTTCCATTTAGTTTATTCCATCCCCTTATGCTCGTTCTGTGATTTGCAACAATTTGATTTCCTTTAATCAACAATTTTTGCCCTTTCAACTCGCTGTCATCATCAACTTCTGCTTGCCAAATTAGGCTTCCATCATCTTCATTTAATGCAAACAGGTATAAGCCTCCTGATGCATAAACTATATCTCCGGAGACTACCGGAGGCGCATCTCCTACAATTCCATGTGCATAATCCCAGATAATTTTTAATTCATTCTCCATGGGCGGATCTACAGGAGATTGAAAGCACGATTGTAGTAAAAATACAAGTGGCACAATTCTATATGTTTTCATTACCATAAAGTTAAAACCCCTCCCAGCAACCGGGAGGAGTTGATTTATATTAATTACCAAGGTCTTTAATCCAATCTTCCACAAATTCCATGGAAGGATTTTTATCTCCTTTCTTAAACCCTTTTTGCCCGTTTTTATCAGGAAGTGTATATGCCCTCGCATAATTCCGCAGCTCAAAATGGTTATAGCCACCGTCATGAGGAATATCGCTAAAGTATTCGTTATGATCACCAGAAAACGGATCCCCTTTACTCCACAACGCACTGCTTATGTTTACTACACCATCGTGCTTTTCGGGATATTTGATAGTATATGTTCTGGTGATATACTCCCCAAACGGATCTAATGAACAATCAATTGAATCGAATATCTGTTCGTTAAAGAATCTTCCGGGGGACTCCCCATCTCCTTCTTCTTCGCAAGGGGGCAGATACTCCTGGTAGGAAAATGTTTCGAATCGGTAGGAATTAATCATACTGCTCCAGATATTATCTATCTGGTCTATTTCCTGTTTGGCTGTTTTCCAAAGTTCCCGTCTTTGCCGGTCTCTTTTAAAAGCATCTTCATGGGGCTGACATTTATTCCATAAATCAAACCATCGTAAACTTGCTCTACAAGTCAAATTCAACGAATAGTTCCACTGGAAACTCGCATGGTATATATCTTCATGGACCTGAAAATACTTAGTCCGCAAGTCGCCTACTTGCTTTACCATTTTTACTTCGTCTTTCAGGCTTTCTTCGCTTGTGTAAATTTGACCTGCAATTCTTATGGGTACTTTAGACTTTTCTGATCCAATAATAGAAAGATAATTAGGTGGATGCAGAGAGGCGTTATTTTTATTAAGAAGGTTAATTTCATCAATAAGTGAGCCTTCAACCCCAATTTTTTCACTTACCTGATGCAATAGTATTTCTTCCGAATAGCCTAACGCAGAGTCTCGGGCTTCCGCAATATAGTCGGGAATTAATGATAACATTTCCGCTTTTTTAGTTCCATTTATCAGGTCTAGTGCATTAATAATGCTACCAACAACCGGACTTTGATAATTTTGCGCATCTTTTATTCTGGTCTTCATGAGAGTGAGCCTGCCGTTAATAAAAGTAGTATCAACATCGGTAGCAGGGGCACCTTGAACGGGACCTCCCACAGATACCACGGCAACTACATTAAACCCAGCAGCCCGGAGACTTGGATATAATTGCCTTGCAACAATACCTCCAAGGCTATGAGCTACAATAATCCATTGATCCAAAGCTGGGTTTCCTTTTGCACTCATATCAGAAATAAACCTTTGAAGTAATTGAAGTCGATTCTGATCACCTATTAAATCCGGTGTTTCGTAACTAAGCGCAACGTAGTCATCAAGAACAGGGTTGTCGCCACTAATCCATTCTCCCGGCACACCGCTTTCTACTGTCCATTTCTCGGCATTGCCCTGGAAACCATGTATAAACACGCCTATTTTTTTCTGGGCTGTTACATTAACGCATAACACCATACTTACTATTATTGCTAATAAAGATATTTTTCTTTTTCTCATCTTCCTGCCCTCAATTTTTAATTATTTGTATGTTTTGCCTGGTCATCTTACGCCGGGTTACTACATCCCAGGAATTATTGATCTCTCCAAAGTGCAGATACTCCTCGCTCGTTAATACGCTACTCCCATTTACATTGGCAAATCTGCTTTTTGTAATGGAATAATAATTCCCATCAGGCAGTACAGAGGCGTAAATGTTTATATTTCCATTTCTGAGATCCATTAAATACTGATGCTTGGCTATTCCAAGTTCAGCATCTTCCTGAGTTGCTTCTCGCTCATATCCAACATGGTATTCCCCTATTCTATTAAAACTAAGACCTGAAAGCTCCAATTTTTTAAGGTTTCCTTTTATCGACTGATTTGTATCTATACTGTCAGGATCATTATTTAAGGCATCAAGATCCTCGGGATTGATCCAATATTCATCTTTATTCAAGGATTGTTCAAATACCAGTTTTCCTGATTTTGAAAAGTACCTGAGTGCTCCATTCTCCAATACCGTTCTTACAACAGGATCATAATCACTCCCATTTGCAGGCATATCCCCTTTTAATGAATGGTATATACTTTCCGGCATGTTTATTTCACCGTCCCCTTCAATAAATTCAGTAGCCATTGACATATATCCGTCTTCATCAAAAGCGAGTACGTGCTTTGTTTTTTCGTAATCTACTAGTAGTTCTCCTCCATCAGAACTGACTTTAGAAAAACCGGCTGTTATGCCTTCCGGCCATTGTCTGGAGAAAGTCATCTCGGTTTGGTCATACGACTCTGCGTATTTCACATTGATGTTTAAATCTTCAAAAGATTTTACATCGGGTTCCTGCACACTAAATGGAGATTCCACCTGCGTACAACTTGCAATAATAATAGCTAATGCCCCAAACAAAGCAGTTGCTTTACCCGGTATGCCAACTATTGAGTTTACTCGTGTTTTCATGGTATTTTTATTTGTTCGATGATTCTGCCGGGTAACCGACAGAGTTATTGTTAAGGTGAAGGGCAAGTTGCTGCTTGTCCCTTCACCACTTTTATAGGTTGCCCTATATTCTTTTCAACTATTTAATAAGCGTCACCTTTGTTGTTTTATTAATAGTTCTGTTATTTCTTTCCCGCTTCAGGGCAGACCTGATAAAATAGATTCCACTGGCCAGGCCTTTAAAATCAAAACTCCGGGTGTGCTCTCCGCTTTCAAATCGCCTGGCTGGAAGGCTTAAAACCTTTCTTCCTAACAAGTCATACACCTCCCAACTCAATTCTCCAGCGTCAATAAGCGTAAATGTTATGCTTGTAGTGGGATTAAAGGGATTCGGATAATTATTTGAAGTAATAAACCCATCCGGTATATCAATGCTCCACTCTTTTTCAGAGTAAAAATTATACTCGCCCTGATGTGACGTAAAATTTGCTTTAAACAGGTACTCTCCATCTGCCTGAACCGGAAAATTGAATTCGTATGTACCATCATTCTGACTACTGGAAAACGCTCCTTCATAAAAACTTCCATCGGGTAATTCCGCATATAGTTTCACTGAGTTTGTATCATGCTCAAAACCCGGATTAACATGTACCTTCACTTCGTTAAAATCATATTCAATATCCTGTATTGCAGCGATACCGATTGTGCTCTTTTGATTTATTACCACGTTTGCCTGGATCATGGGATTCCAGCCTTCGAGTTTAGCCTCACCAATACTCTTGTCGGATAACGCTTCCCATTCGCCATTGCTGAAGTAGAGACTACTGCTTTGGGTGCTTTTGTCCATTCCAAGAGCAATGTAATTCTGGTCATCAGCATCATTTCCAATTACCACAAGAATGCTGTCCTGAAGAAAAGCCAGTTGCTCGTAATATTCTTCTAAGGAAAACTCTTCTTTGACCAGTTTACCAACCTCACGGGTTATACTTATTACCTGCTTAGGTATTAACAATTGATCTGGCTTTCCGTTTTTATAGGAAAACACCTCCAGCTCAAAATCCCGTTCTTCATCTCCATCAATACCAGTACCAGATAACTCAGAAAGAAACACGTTTTTCAAAGTAATACCCTCCAGCCAATAGCTATGCTCATCAGGAGGAAACAAAACCCCTATTTTTTTATCCGGAGCATCCAACGTCAGATACGAGGCGTTTGCGTAAAAAACATCATTTAAACCATCGCCATATTTCCACTTTTGTTGAACACCCGACTTCTCCCCTTCTACTTTTAGGTTAATTTCGAAGAGTGAACTGTCTTCTATAGCTTTTTGAAATGATGAAACCAACACCGATATGTTCCCATGACTATTCTCTCGGGCCAATATTTCCTGCCCAGAATTAATATTTTGGATAACATCGGAATCAGCATTGCCCGGATATGAAACTATTGCGTTGACCTTTGCTTCTTTATTTTGATTGCCGCCTTCTTCTATAACAAGCCGGGCACTTAATGGATATGAAAACAAAGCGTGACTCAGTTCCGGTAATTGCCCGTTTATCACGTCCGGAATTTCAGCGTTTTCGATAAGCGAGGTTTGAAGTATGTCTTTACGATCCGGATGTTGATATCCATATTCTCTGTGGACCTCTGTGTTATTAAATGCCATTGCAATGCCCCAGTTCCGGAACACATCTTCAAAAGACAAGTTAGAAAATGATTTTAGCACTTCTTTATATCCAAATACTCCTGAACTCTCATTCTGAATGAATTGCGGAAGTATCTCTGGTCCAAATTGTTCTACCAGGTAATGAGTCCAAAGTGAAGCCCGGGAGTAATCCGGGATTGGGTTTTCGTAATCCCAGCTGGTAAGTGCTCTTAACGGTGACTGGATATAACCCTCTGAGCCTCTGGGAGGGAAGCCTGCTATAATTTCGATTGCTTCTGAAAAGCCTTCATTAGCAAACACAGTCTCCACCTGATTCCCTTCATAACCTGCATGAATTAAGTGCTGCGCCTCATGCACAAGTGTGGAAATAAGGCGGTCAGCGTGGATTTCATTTCCATGGAAGAGAGTGGGGAATAAATCCAGGTAAATGATGTCTCTCTCATTAGAATATTCATGTTCTATCAGATTTACAGGGTCAAAAAAACCAGCTACAAAACTACCCGTCTCCTGAAAGTTATCCTGGATGTCTAAAAGAATAATATCCAACACTCCATCGCCGTCTACATCAGGAAAGTCCCCGGCATATTTATCCAAAACAGATAAAATCCCATAGCTTGAATTCACCGAGTTTACAGGGGTTTCTTCAAACAATCGTAAATCCAACGCTGATAAGAATCCTTTAAATGAATCCGTAGCAGTTAACGAGTCAAACGCGTTAGACTCTACCCACAAATTTATATTCTCTTTTTGATAGGCCAGCGTTGTTGGTACAGATACCCATATTTGATTTCTTCGGATATCTCTTACAAAGAAATCTTTTGTATCCAGAACTTCATTCAGTTTACCTTTTTGTAGTCTTCGGCTTAACCCTTTTTTCAGACTTGAAGAAGCTGAAGTAATGTTGGCGTACGCTTTTTCTCTAAGAAGAACAGTGGTAATTTCTGTTTTGTGCGGGTTTGTGATTTTCGCATACCGATATTCGTTTACTAAACCTGGATCAGATAAAGAAACAGCCTGCGCACTACTCTCTGTAATTATTAAACAAAATAATTGTACTACAATGATACCAACTACCCTGTATCTACCCTGCCACATAGTCTCGTGATTTGTATTGTCTTCACTTAACTAGTAAATGTCTATAAAACAGCACTTAGGCATATACTATATTAACTGAGTATACCGACCGCTATTTGTTACAAAAAATTTTAAATCTTGTAAAACAGCTGTGCTAAATCCAAGGCAGCTTGTATCCACTAACAGTATCTTTTACAAAAAGAATTGTTCCCTCCCCCAATTGGGTTATTTGAATACTGAGTCCTTATCTTTATAAAGACTATCCAAACCAGGCGATGCTAAAATCAATTTCAGCAGTACTCTTTATTCTTTTGTTTTCTCTGCCCCTGTACGCTCAAAACAGCTTCAGGGCCTATATAATTGACCATGAATCCGAGGAACCCCTGATTGGTGTATCAGTATATTTTCCGGTGTTGGAAACCGGAGGAACCACAAACGGTGAGGGATATGTGGAGGTGAGGAACATTCCTGATGGAGAGCTTGAAATCATCATTAGTTATGTGGGATATGAAACACTATCCACTACCCTTCTTTTCCCTCTATCTGACGAACTTCAGAACCAGGTTTTTGAACTGGATCATAGTCATGAAGAGTTCGAAGAAATAGTTGTGAATTCAACAAGAAGCAGCAGAACCATTGAAGACAGTCCAACAAGAGTTGAATTCATCGCCGGGGAAGAACTCGCGGAGAAAGGAAATATGAAGCCGGGTGATATCCGCATGTTGCTGAATGAAAGTACAGGGATTCAAACCCAGCAGACTTCGGCAACCAGTTACAATTCCAGTATCCGAATTCAGGGTCTGGATGGTAAATACACTCAGCTATTACGCGACGGGCTGCCTCTTTACTCAGGTTTCTCAGGCGGATTGAGCTTAATGCAAATCGCACCGCTTGATTTAAAACAGGTTGAAGTTATCAAGGGAGCTTCTTCCACACTTTATGGTGGAGGAGCTATATCAGGACTGGTTAATCTGATTACAAAATCCCCGGAAGACAAGCCGGAAATGAGCGTTATGTTGAATGGAACTTCAGCTGCAGGATTTGATGGGAGTGCTTTTTATAGTGAGAGGTATGGTACTCTCGGAACTACTGTTTTTGCGTCCTATAACAAAGGTACAGCTTATGACCCAGCTGATATTGGGCTTACTGCAATTCCGGAATTTGATCGTTTTACTCTGAATCCAAAGCTTTTTTTCTATCTGGGAGAAACAACGTTGAATGTCGGAGTAAACATTGTTAGTGAAGAACGACTTGGTGGAAATATAGCCTTCATTGAAGGTGAAGATGTCGCTGACCCTTATTTTGAAGACAATGAGACTAACCGTATCTCCTCTCAATTTCAGCTGCAACATACATTTGATTCGAATACTGCCCTCACTTTAAAAAATAGCGTTAGTTGGTATGATCGATCGGTTGAAATTCCTGATTATATATTTTCGGGAACACAATTCTCATCTTTCAGTGAGGCAAACCTGAGCCTAACGAATGAAAATGCTGAATGGATTTTAGGATTAAATCTTTGGACTGATACCTTTGATCAATCAGAAGGCAGTAATGGAAACCCTTTGAATTTCTCTGATTTAACATTCGGAGTATTTGCTCAAAATACTACTCCACTCAATTCATTGTTTACCCTTGAAACAGGTTTTAGATTGGATATTCATGATGAGTACGGACTGTTTCCACTTCCCAGGATTTCATTACTTGCTGAACCAAATGAACAACTCACTTTCCGTTTAGGAGGAGGTTTAGGCTACAAAACCCCGACCGTTTTCACAGAAGATGCAGAACGCATTCAGTTCAGAAATATCCTTCCTCTGGACACCAATAGTTTGGAAGAAGAACGATCAACCGGTGCCAATTTCGATATCAATTACAGGTATCCAATCACCAGTGAACTCATCCTTTCGAGCAATATCCTGTTTTTCTATACCCGCATTGATAATCCTCTTGTTCTCACTCCTTCCGGATCAAATTTTGAATACACTCAACCGGATGGTTTTGTAGATACCAAAGGCGTTGAAGTGAACCTGAAATGGAGTTATAAAGATCTGAAGCTTTTTGTGGGCTATACTCATGCCAACGTACAGCAACACTATAATGGACAGGTTACCGATTTCCCACTGGTTGCTGAACACCGTCTGAACAATGTATTGATGTACGAGAAACACGGCGATTTCTGGATTGGTCTGGAGGCCTATTACTTCAGTCCACAGAAACTGGGAGATGGTTCGACCGGAAAATCGTATTGGATTACTGGTTTAATGACCGAGAAAAAGATTCTTGATCAGCTCTCTGTATTTCTGAATTTTGAAAACTTCCTTGATACCCGCCAAACCGCTTTTGATACTATTTACACAGGAAGTATTGATGATCCCGAATTCCGGGATATTTATGCACCGGTTGATGGATTTGTGGTGAATGGCGGGGTTAAATTAACATGGTGATCAATTTACTGTCCCTCTCCGGAGAGGGACAGAGTCAAAACTTGTTTTGGCTCAGGGAGAGGACGGTGGTGGCTCGTTCTAAAGTGCCACCACCGTCCTCCCTCTGATTTTATGCTTGCATAAAATCGGTCTCCCTCCGAAGGGAGACAGTTGTCTGTTAATCCCCAAGTACATTCATACTTCCAATATAAAAATCGGGATCAACAGTAAGTTCTTTGCCGAAAGATTCCATTCCCTGCCAACCCGTAGTAGGTGTTAAGCGGATTTCCTTTCCATCTAAAACGACATCGACTGGAGCATTAAATCCGGGAACAGCATTTCCCCACCGGTAGAGCAGATTCCCTTCTTTGAAGCTGTACTCGAGGATGGGAATTCGCGCATCTCTCAGATACTGATCAAATACCGGAGTTAAATCTCTGCCAAGTTTATCGCTTATGTAGTCTTCTATTTGTTGAGTAGAAACCGTTTGGTGATAGAATTCTTCGTTAAGCCCACGAAGCGTTTCCCTCCAGAGTGCATCGTTATTAAAAATCTGACGGATTAGATGGAGCATATTTCCTCCCTTATAATACATATCACCGGAGCCCTCGCTATGCACTCCATAATTCCCGATGATAGGAATGTCATTGCTTATTCTAAGCCTCACTCCTTTTTGGTATTCACTGGCCGCCTTTTTGCCAAAATGGTATTCCAGGAACAGATACTCCGAATAATGGGTGAAACTCTCGTGAATCCACATGTCTGCTATATCAGCGTAAGTAATGCTATTGGCGAACCATTCATGCCCGGTTTCATGTACTATGATGAAGTCAAATTTCAGTCCCCATCCAGATGCACTTAAATCTGTTCCCAGATATCCGTTTTCATATCGGTTGCCATAAGTCACTGAACTTTGATGCTCCATCCCCAGATATGGAGCTTCCACTAATTTGTAACTGTCCTCATAAAATGGATATGGACCAAACCAGTATTCTAAGGCTTCCATAGTCCGGGGAGCTTCTGCAAATTGAGCGATCGCCTTCTCCTTATTATAGGAGAGCACCCAATAATCCATGTCCAGCTCGCCCGCCTCTCCTTCATACATTTCCTTGAAATTCTCATAATCCCCAATATTGATATTCACCCCATAACTGTTGATAGGGTTGGAGACAAACCAATTCCAGGTTTTGGTGCCATCACTGTTTTCATTTACACTTCGAAGTCTTCCATTAGACACATCAACCAAATCTTCCGGAATGGTAACGCTGATTAGCATGCTGTCTACTTCATCATAGGGATGATCTTTATTCGGCCACCAGATACTCGCTCCGATCTTCTGATTGGCATTCGCGATAAACGGTTTTCCATTTTGATCTCTGGCCCAGGTGATGCCTCCATCCCAGGGTGGTCGGGCCGCCACCAGCGGTTTACCTCCAAATTCAACTTCCAGTTCTTTTATTTCCCCAACTTCCTGATCATCAATCAGAGTAATAAACCATGCATTGCCCTCTTTCTCAACTTCGAGAACTTGTCCCGATTGAGTGACTTCCAGAACCTCCATCGGGGGTTGAAGATCGATCTGCATGCGATTGGTCGTAGAAGAGTCAACGCGATATTGAACCAGATTAGAGCCAAAAATAGTGCTGTCCTTTAGATTAACGGTAACATCCAGATGGTAGTAGGTCACATCCCACCATGCCCTTTCCTGTGTAATGGAACCACGAAGTGTATCCTGCCGGGTAAACTCCTTCTGGTTTTGAAAGAATTGGGCAAATACATGCTGTGAAAAGCCACATAAGAAGATTAGTACAAATACTTTTTTCACTATAACAAACTTTTTATTCTGTTCTAATAATCAAATTAAACTCTAAATAACTCAGACCCAATTAGTTCGTACATTTTTTTACTCATTTGTTATGTTAATTGAGATTATTACTTTCATTTTCTTCCTTCTAAATTGTTGTAAAGATTCTCCATTACATGATCCGTATACTACATTTACTTCTTCTTTTACTTGCGTTCGAATCGAGTCTTTGTTTTGGTCAACTGAGTTTTCAAATCAGTAATTACGAAAAACCGGTAGATGGAGCAGGTAACCAGAATTGGGATATTTCCAGTGATGGAGATCAACGTATTTTTATTGCCAATAACTATGGTTTGTTGGTTTTAAAAAACACCAATGCTCAACTTTTTGGGACACAGCGACAAACCATATTCAGATCGGTAGCTTTTTTAGATAACCGCATCTACACCGGCTCTTTTGAAGATTTTGGATACTGGGCACCTGATAATAATGAAGGTTTAAAATACACATCACTTGCGGCCCGACTTGATAATCCGGATATGAATAACGACGCCATCTGGAAAATTGTCAAGCATGAAGGTAATATCTATTTTCACAGTTTTGGGTCAATCTACGGATTTGATGGAGAAAACGTATTCCGTTTAAGTACGTCTGGTACATATATGTTTCTCTATAAAATTGAGGATAAGGTATACACTCAGAGAGTGGGGAACGGTCTCTTTACATTAGAGGGAAATGAATTTATACCTATTGAGGGGAGCGGTTTTCTTGAGAATGAAGAAATACGGTCATTAATTAAACTTCGCGATGGAAATTTAATGATTGCTTCAACAGATGGACTCTACCGCTTTGATGGAAATAACTTTAGCGAACTGAACTTTGAAGGGTCCGAAGAATTAATTCAAAATGAAGTAAACGTTATTACTCAAACTCCGGATAAGATTATTATAGGCACTATTCTTAATGGCTTATATATTTTTGATCAGGATTTCAATTTACTTGAGAACATTACTACCGACGATCAACTTGAAAACGACACCATCTTATCTCTTGAAGCAGATGATTTTGGAAATATTTGGGTCGGTATGGATCGAGGACTCGCATATATTGCATTTGATACCCCCCTGCAAAACTACACTGGTTCGAATAACGATATTGGCAGTGTGTATGCAGCCTCATTGTTTGAAAACGAACTTTACATTGGTACTAATCAAGGAATTTATTGGTACAAGAAAGATTCAAATGGAAATTTCTTTGACCGAAAACTGATCCCGGGTTCTCAGGGGCAAGTTTGGTTCCTGGAAAAATTTGATGGGAAGCTCTATGGTGGGTTAAATGATGGAACCTACCTAATCAGTGATAAATCTCTTTCAAAAGTAAGTGATATATCTGGAGGATATACGTTAAAATCTTACCCACAAAATAACCAGGATGTGCTTTTACAGAGCACTTACAGCGATTTAGTTGTTTACAAAAAAGTACAAAACAGATGGCAACAATCTCATACTCTATCGGGGTTTCGTACACCTGCCCGGTTTATGGAATTTGACCACCTGGGCAATATTTGGCTGGGGCATACTGTAAAAGGTATTTACCAACTTCAACCCGATATATCTCTGACCACAATCAATAATATTTGGGAGCCGGGTTCAGAAGCCGGGTTAGTAGAGAGTACTAATCGTGTATTTAAATTTGATGGAAGGATTTTTACTTCGTTTTCGGATTCTTTGTATGAATGGGATCACGTGAACAAAACCTTTATTACTTACTCGGGACTGGATCCTTTTTTTACAACATCCGGGACTATAAAAAACATTCTACCTGCCGGAAACCATCGATATTGGGTGATCAAAGATTCTGAAATAAATTTGTTTGAAATACATTTTAATTCGGTAAAGCTTCTTTATACGCTGATTCCCGGAATGTATGGATTAGAGATGGTTGAGGGATATGAAAGTATTATTCAAATTGATGATGATATTCATTTAATTAGCCTTGATGATGGGTTTGTAGTTTTAGACCTGGATAAGATAAACCGATCGAAGTACCCTCGATCTGATGTTGAAATCGAATCTCTTATAGCCTCTAATGCAAATGGGAATCAATTAGAGATACGATCTGAACTCTCTTCAAAAGAATATGCTCTATCCAATTCATACAGTAATATCTCTCTCTCCTGGTCCTCAACTCAAACAGTAGGAAATCAGGCCTTCTTCCAATATAAACTCAATGGACTCAATACAGACTGGAGCGACTGGTCACCAGAAAATAGCACTCGGTTTGAGCGTCTTCTGCCCGGATCTTATACATTCCAGGTACGATCTATTGGTGCCAATGGGGTAATAACCGATACCACCAATGTGTTTTTTACGATTGGCCTTCCATGGTATCTTACTAAGGGAGCTTATTTATTTTATTTATTGATTGCCCTTTCACTCGCTTTTATGATCCGGTTATATATTTCCAGAAAACAATGGCGAAAACTTGGTAAAGAACTTGAAGAGAAGCATAAAAAAGCCCAACGGGATCGGGAAAAAGCCGAAAAGGAAATTATTAAGCTCACTAATGAAAAACTTCAGAATGAAATTGAACACAAATCAGCTCAATTAGCATCAAATACTATGGCTATGATGCGAAAGAACAACCTGCTCACTTCTCTTAAGGAAGAGCTTGACAGGCAAAAGAAAGAACTTGGTAAAAAGATGCCTTCAAGCTATTACAACAAAATCAATAAACTTATAGAACAAGGGATTGAAGACGAACATGAATGGGAAGTTTTTGAACAATTATATGATCAGGCACATGGTGACTTCTTTAAAAGACTTAAGGAAAAACATCCGCAACTTACCCCAAGCGATTTAAGACTCTGCGCCTACCTGCGAATGAATCTCTCTTCCAAAGAAATTGCTCCACTACTTAATATTTCAGTTCGTGGTGTGGAAGAACGCAGATACCGACTTAGAAAAAGGCTTGATATTTCTACCGATGTAAACCTTACTGAATTGATTATGACGTTTTAGATCAATATGATTCAAAATGAATAAGGATAAAAACTAGTAATTGGTAATTACTGAAAAAATCATCCAGTAGCAGTATTGATTTAAAGGACAACGGTTGTTACAAAGCTGTAATCCTTGGGTAAATTCATAAAATCGATGTAACAAAACTTAGTTGCTGTCACCCTGAGCGCCCCGGTTTACTTATCTACTTAGTGTAAAATCGCGAAGGGTATCAAACAAGAACAACGTTTCTATAAGTAACTCCTACTACTTCTTTTGTAAGGACATCCCTCTTCGATGGTCTTACCTGGTATGGCTAATACCTATTATGTATATATCCTTAGCAATTACTCCAAAATGCTCTATGTTGAGGTCACTAACGATCTGGAACGTAGAGTAAATGAGCATAAAAAGAAACTTTGTAAAGGATATACCAGAAAATACAACCTCCATCAACTGGTGTATTACGAGGAAACTGATGACATAAGAAGGGCAATAGAGCGGGAGAAACAACTCAAAGGATGGAGAAGGGAAAAGAAAACAGAACTCATTGAAGGGATCAACCCTGGCTGGAAAGATCTGGCTGAAGGTTGGTATTCTTAAAAGAAACTGGAGATGTCCCATATTTGATACCCTTCGCGATGAGTTGGTCAACTATAATCCTAATCAGGGCGCTCAGGGTGACAGCATACCTGACTTCTCCAGGATGAAATTAATGCTTTGCTGGTCAATAATTTAGCCCGTCAACTTCTCATCTGTATGCTTAAGAATCACAATGAGACAACTAAAAAGACAATTTTCTTCTACTAATTATCATTCAATCTGTTTTTCATCGGCTTGCCAATTAAATCTTCTTACAGGAATGTTCATAGCATTCTCTTTTTCCATCACATCAAAAAGTCGGCTTCTCATTTCGTTTCTTAGTTCTATAAATCCCGGTACTTCAGCTAAGTTGTACCTCTCATCCGGGTCGTTTTCTAAATCATATAATTCATCTCTATCCCAAACTCCGTGATAGTAAATGTATTTGTACCGGTCTCCGCGAAGTGAAAACGTGGTAGGAGTATGAGGAAAAGCTGGTTCCCAATAGTATTCATATAAAAATTCTCTGTCGACTGTAGCTTCCTGATTTTTTAAAACAGGAAGAAATGAGAAGCCATCCATATCTATCGTGCTTTCGGCCTCTAATACATCCAGAATAGTCGGAGCTACATCAATATTCCGAACAAGTTTATCCACACTGGTACCAGCTTCCAGGTAGCCCGGAGCCCAGGCAATCATGGGAACCCGAATTGATTCTTCGTAGGCATTTCTTTTATCGATAAGGCCATGCTCTCCATGCATAAAGCCATTATCTCCCATATAAATAACGAGCGTGTTTTCATCTAAGCCGGATTCCACTAAATAATCAAGGATTCTTCCAACACTTTCATCTAAAGCCAGCAACGTTTCCAGATAACTTTCATAAAACTCTTCAAAGTTCATGTCTCCATGATATGCGTAGTCTACCCCGTGCCAGCTGTTTCTCTGTGCCCTTACCCATTTGGGTTTAGTGCGGTAATTGCGTTCAGTTTTATCCATGGTTTCAGGATATTCTATATCAATTTCACTGTATTCCCCTTTATGCCTTTCAGCTGGAATAAACTCAGCATGTACTGCTTTATGCGAAAGATAGAGGAAGAAAGGCTCTTCAGATTCTCCATTTCGTTCTTTCAGCCAATCAACAGCGAAATCGGTCAAAATATCGGAAGTATATCCGGTGTAGTTGTCTCTTTTTCCATCCACATTCAGTATTGGGTTCTGGTAAACTCCCTGACCTCTGAAGCTTACCCAATGATCCCAGCCTGACTTTGGATCATCTACACTTTCTCCCATGTGCCATTTCCCAATGAACGCAGTTTTGTATCCAGCCTTTTGTACATCTTCATTAAAAAAGCGGGTACCTCCGGGAATCGGACTCGTATTATCCACAATTTTATGAGTATGTGCATATTGGCCCGTTAAAATCGACGCTCTGCTGGGAGAACATAACGAAGTGGTAACAAAAGCGTTTTTAATATGCACTCCTTCACCCGCCATCCTGTCCAGATTAGGAGTTTTTATGTATGAGGGAGCATCAGGGTGAAACCCCATAAAGTCGAATCTATGATCATCACTCAATATAAATACGACATTCTGAGGTTCGTTATCCTGGGCTTTTACCGGAGTTATTAAAATCAAAACACCCAGCAGGATGATTGAAAAAACTTTGAAATTAATTTTTAGTTGATGCATCATAGTATCGATTAAATTATTGATCAGTATTGCACATCTTTAACTGTTCTAAAACCCATGTTAAATGTAGCACTCTCTTTTGAATTGAACTGCCGGGCACTTACCCGGTAACCATGGCAATAGTCTTCGTGACATAAAAATGAGCCACCTCGTATTACTTTCTGAGCAGAATCGATGCTAAACATATAGAATGCTGGATTACCTTCGTAAGGTTTATATGTGTCTGATGTCCATTCCCATACATTACCACCCATATCAGTTAGTCCTGCTTGTGTTTCCCCAAATTCACCAACCGGAGAAGTGTACAGAAAGTTATCTTCATTTGTATTTTCAACCGGAAAATCTCCCTGCCAGGTGTTCGCTTTAAACATTCCGGCTGTTTTCAATTGATCTCCCCAACTATATTTGTTTCCCGAATCCTTTCCACCTTTGGCAGCATATTCCCATTCTATTTCAGTTGGCAGCCGTTTACCAGCCCACTTTGCATAAGCATTTGCATCGTTCCAACTAACCTGGGTTACAGGATGATCATCCCCGGAACTATCTTCATTTTCTCCGTGAGGGTGTTTCCAATTGGCTCCTTTTTCTAAAACCCATCTACCTGTAGCAAAATCCAAAACTCCTGAATCTCCAAATTTTTCGGCTTCAGTAACATATCCCGTTGCCTGAACAAATTTCCTGAATTCAGCTACTGTAACCGGACTTTTATCAATAAAAAAAGGGGGTACCTTAGTTTTAAATGATGGTGTCTCATTGGGCATACCATGTTCTGAACCTATCGTAATTTCACCACCCTCAAAGTAAATCATACCTTCTAACTCGTCCACTTTCTGTATTGTACATGCCATCCAAAAAGTAACAGATAAGAAAAGAAGGTACTTCATCGCTTTATTGTTCAATTGTAAACCCAAGTTTTTTCAATCCGGCTTGTACCTCAGGTGCACTCATAAAAAGTTCCCATAATAAACCTGAACGGTAGTTCTCAATCATTACAGGAATCGGACCCTGATCAATCGCAAGATACCTCGGTAAGTACCAATCGTTTTCAGGGCTAAATGCATCGTAAGGTCCAAATTCTCCTATTAGAGTGTCTGCTTCAGTGGTATAAAGAAACTTCAGAAATTTCATACTTTCTTCGGGTGTATATGGAAAGCTGGATAAAGCCGCTGTTGGAGAAATAACTCCCAGATCTTTATCCGGACGATGCCCCGAATATCCTTTCATAGAATAACTGGATGTCAATCCCCAAACACTATCTCCGTAGGCTTCAAACCCTTCGGGATTATCCACACTGTATGCATGATGTATTTTTGCATGATTCTGATTCAGTTTCCAATAGTCTCCATATTGATCTTTCAAACCTTTAGGATTGAGCCCTAAATAAGAATAATGTGCCCAAAAAAGCGGACCTACCGGAGCATCATCTGTATCATAATGATCGAGAATGGTTTTGTATCCATAAAATTCTCTATCCGTACTTATTACTCCACCTTTAGCCCAACCTTCATGGTAAACGGCTGGATCAATTGGATAAGTTGGAGATGAAGCAGCAAGTACATACATAATCAATGCTTCGTTATAACCACGAACAGCAAAATTCATCCTCCAATCATGGTTTGGAGACCAATGCCAGTACAACACATTCTCTCCTCCTTTTGTATGCCAGTTCCATTCGACGGTTTCCCATATTGCATTAATGCGGCGAACTAACTCCTGCTCTTTTTCATTTCCATCGATAAAGTATTGGCGAACTGTTAACAAACCTTGTATCAAAAACGCAGTTTCAACTAAATCCCCACCATTATCATACCTACTGAATGCTTTTGTTTTTCCAGTATCTCCATACCACCAATGCGGATATACGCCATGAAAGCGGTCGGCTGTCTCAAGGAAAGTCAGAATTTTATCGTATCGCTCAACGGCTTCCTCTCTGGTAATGAAACCTCGTTCAATACCAACCAGAATAGCCATTACGCCAAAACCGGACCCTCCGGAAGTAACCACATTCTTATCATTTTGAGGATAGATTCCATCCATGTGAGTCCGTTCCGGAGCCATCCCTGAAACTGGTTCCGCATTATCCCAGAAATACTGGAAGGTTTGGTACTGAACTTTAGTAAGAAGAGCGTCATCTTCTGACTCAGCAGTATTTTTTTTATTTGCCTGATTGGAGGAGCATGCTGCACTTAGTAATAATGCAGATAAAACGAGTATTCGATTTCTCATTGTTATTTTTAGTAGTTTTAGAATTATCAATTTCACTTTTCCCAAATCACACTTTGGCTTTGAACTTCATCTGAATTTCTTCCTACCATGATGATAAATTCCCCTGGTTCCCAGTCATATTTCATTGATTGGGCCATATTTTCGTAATCGTAGTTGTAAAACTTTAAATCATCGGTAGTAATTGAAAATGAAACTGTTTTAGTAGTTCCTGCAGGTATAAACACCTTTTGAAAATCTTTTAGCTCTTTTACCGGACGGGTTATTGTTCCAACTACATCCCTGATATAAAGTTGAACCACTTCTTTTCCATCTGTTTCGCTTTCATTCGTAATGTTGATTGTTACGCTAAGCGATTCCTCCCCTTTTAAGGATGTTTTATTAAGGGTCATCTCCCCATACTTAAACTCACTGTAGCTTAAACCATAACCGAATGGAAACAAAGGCTCGTTAGAAACATCCAGATAGTTAGTCCGAAACTTCTGAAACCATTCTCCCTCAAGTGGACGCCCTGTATTTTTATGAGCGTAATAAATTGGAATTTGCCCAACGTTCTGAGGAAAAGTAGCGGTAAGCTTTCCCGAAGGATTGACATCTCCAAATAAGACATCCGCGATAGCGTAACCAGCCTCGCTACCCGCAAACCAAGCGTTTAAGATAGAGGGAACATATTCGGCTTCCCATGTTAATGCCAGCGGCCGACCGGTAAACAAAACCATTGCAACTGGTTTTCCTGTATCGAGTAATGCTTTCAATAGTCGTCTTTGTGTGTCCGGCATTTCTATATTAGTTCTGCTGGAACTTTCCCCGGACATTTCTGAAGCCTCGCCCACCGCTGCTATAATCACATCTGCCTTTTCGGCAATTTCGAGTGCTTCAGCAAGTATTTCTTCTTCCGGTCTGTTATCCCGGTATGTGTTCTTTCCAAAAATGCTGAATCGTGCTTCAAGTTCCGGATCACTTACGAAGTTTGCTCCTTTAGCATAAAGCACATTAACGTTTTCGCCTGCAACCTCTTTTACTCCTTCCAGAAGAGTTATAGACTTTTGATGATCGCCCGCTACGCTCCATGTTCCCTGCATGTTTTCTCTGTTATTCCCCATTGGACCAATAATCGCGATGGTCCCTTCCTTTTTAAGTGGCAAAATGTCGCCTTCATTCTTAAGTAACACCATCGATTCTGCCGCAATTTTTCGAGCTGCATTACGATTTGAATCGGTATAAACCTCCCTTCTCGCCCGATCCGGTTGGGCATAACGATAAGGATCATCAAATAGCCCCAGCTTGAATTTAGCCTCTAGTATTCTCCAGCAGGCTTTATTGATGTCCTCTTCAGTGATTTTTCCTTCTTCGAGTGATTTTTTAAGCGTAAGCAGGAAACCCTCGCCAACCATATCCATGTCAACTCCTGCTTTTAGTGCAAGAGCAGATACTGCTTCGAGGTCTCCAACACCGTGATCAATCATCTCATTAATTCCTGTATAGTCACTAAGTACAAATCCATCAAAACCCCATTGATTTCTGAGCACCTCTGTCATCAGCCATTTATTTCCGGTTGCAGGAATACCATCTACTTCGTTAAAAGATGCCATTACCGTTCCTACTCCTGCATCAATCGCTGCTTTATAGGGAGGAAAGTACACATTGTACATGGTCAGCCGACTCATATCTACTGTATTATAATCCCGACCTGCTTCAGATGCCCCATACAATGCAAAGTGCTTCACACAGGCCATCAATGTATTTTCTTTAGAAAGATCATCTCCCTGATATCCATTAACCATTGCCTTTGCAATTTCGCTGTTTAGATATGGATCCTCCCCACCGCTTTCAGCTATTCTTCCCCAGCGAGGATCTCTGGAAAGATCAACCATTGGAGAGAATGTCCATGCGATGCCATCAGCTGAAGCTTCCTGGGCTGCAATTCTTGCTGACCGTTCTACTGCTTCTATATCCCAGGAGCAAGACAACCCCAATGGAATTGGAAATACGGTTTTATATCCATGTATTACGTCCATCGCGAAGAGAAGTGGAATACCTAAACGAGATTCTTCAACTGCCACCTTCTGGACTTCCCTGATCCTTTCTACACCTCGAATGTTAAATAATCCACCAACCTTTCCTTCCTTAATTTTAGCAATTATTCCAGTGCTTTGAGCCAGACCTGTACTTATATCTCCGGCAGCAGGAAGATTTAACTGTCCAATTTTTTCATCAAGCGTCATTAGTGCCAAAACAGAATCTACCTTTTGCTCTATTTTAACTGATGAGTACTGAGCACTTATTGATGAACTGACTGACAAAAGTATTAGGGTTATTATTACAGTTATGACAGGTCGCATACTATGTACCTTCTTTTGGTTAATTCGTTTATTCATAAGTAAAGCCCAAATTGTCCAAAGCGATCTGAACCTCAGGAGCCTGCATAAAAAGGTCCCATAACAATCCAGTTCTGTGGTTTTCAATCATAATGATAATCGGCCCCTGATCTATTGCCAATGTTGAACTTGCCCACCAACTTTCGGTAGGATTGAACGCGTCATAAAAACCATATTCGCCCCACAATTTATCTCCTAAGGCATAGTAAAAATGATGCAAGGCTTCCATTGATTCGTCAGGGGTGTAAGGCATTGAAGAAAGTGCAGCGGTAGGAGTAATAGTACCATTATCATTAGTTGGAGAATGAGCACTATAGCCCCCGTTTTGATCGCTGGCCGTTAATCCCCAACTTTCTTGCGAATACCCGACGAAACCTCTTGGATTCTCAATGCCGTGGGCTCTGTTTATCAGAGTATGATTTATATTCTGCTGCCAGTAGTCAGCATATTGATCCGAAAGGTTACGTGGATCTAATCCCAGAAAAGAATAGTGTGCAAAAAAGAGCGGGCCTCCAAAATCATACCCTACGGGTAACTCGATTCCATAATAACTATTCCCGTTTTCAATTGCTCCTGAACGAGCCCACCCGTTATCATAAACTTCTTTATCAATAGCATAATCTTTAGATGAAGCGGCCAGTACATAAATAATCAAGGCTTCGTTATAGCCTCTGATCGGTAAGTTCATGTCCCATTCAAATTCCGGAGACCAATGCCAGTACAGCACATCCTGTCCTTCTTGTGTGAACCAGTCCCATTCTATAGAATCGAGCAACTCGTTAATTTTGGTGATCAACTCTTCTTCTGCTGTAATTGTATCATCAAGATATTCCCGCACCGTAATAAGTGCTTGTGCCATAAACGCTGTCTCAACTAAATCTGCACCATTATCTTTGGCGCTGAATGGAATTACATCTCCGGTTGTACCGCTCATCCAATGCGGCCATACTCCATGAAACCGATCCGCATTTTCTAAAAAACTTATGATGGTTTGAAGCCTGGTAATCCCTTCTTCTTTTGTTATAAAATCCCTCTCAATTCCAACCAGAATAGACATCACACCAAAACCACTTCCGCCTATTGTTACAAGATCGCCTGAGCTATTTCTTTCTCTTGCAAGCCCGCTTACCGGATGCCCAAAATCCCAGAAATACTTAAATGTTTGTTCCTGTACTTTTGTAAGAAGTTCTTCGTCGGATATTAAAGGGAATTTCGGAGTTGGATCTAATCCTGTTTGAAACAAGGTCTCATAACCTTCAAATTCGAACCCATTTGCAGCTGTTAAACTATTGCTCAATCTAAGAGTGAAATTCTTATAGTAATCCAGCGGCGAATCTGCTATAATATTTACTTTTGTGCTATCCTGAGATAATGTTTTTTCAAAAAGTGAAGAAGAAGTAATCGAAAAAAAGGATTCAAAATTCTGTGGATCCAGTGCTTCTGAAAAAGTAAATTCAATATCGACATTGTCGTATTCCACATCTCTTTTGGTGTTACCCGCAGATAAATTCTCCTCATTGATAGTAGCGGAAATTAACTGTAATACTCCATTTTCTGTGGTCAGGTTGTAGTCAATCCCTGGAAAACCTGCCCCTTGCTCAGATGTCAACCCATCAGTAACAGAAAGCACATAATCAGTATTATATGATAATTCGTTTGAGGGCTCAGCGATTACTTTTTTGTTCTCATCTTCAAAACTAAAACTAAGTGATAGCTGTGAATTCGTTTCCGTTTTACGTAAAAGAATATTCTCCTCAACAATATCAGTATTAACAGGAGAGCTAAATTGAAAAGTGAAAATTGCTCGCCTGCCTACGCCCTGATTTACTGAGTTGAAAGAAAGAGTACCGTCTTGAGTGGATGTCTTCAATAATTGAAAAATATCTGGTTCTGGTTCTACTCCTTTATCTTTGCAGCCCGTAAAAAAAACAAGAACCAATAAATAGTATATCATTCTACTCATATTCATTTGGTTGCAAAGTTCAGGGGGATTTTTCTAATTATTAACTTTTGAAAATCAGTCGGGTGTTAAGCCTTATATTTTTCAAGACTTCCTGTAGCACTACTATAGATTAAAAAGAGGTGCCATAAAGCACCTCTTTCATAACTTTCATACGACTAGTTTTCAGAGTCGTACATTAACTGGATTTCCGTATCAGTAAGTACTTTGTGATAGATCTTGATATCGTCTAACTGTCCTTTAAAGTGGTTTGCAGTTGTGTTGTCATATCCACCCCAAGGAGTATCATCCCACATGGTACCTGCACGAGAATGAACAAACCCTAATGCTAGTTCATTTACCACATCTGGTTCTGATCCGGCATAGATCATACCAACGGTAGTCTTCTTTGGAGCATCATCTGGCCATAGGTCAAAATCAAAACTTTTCATCAACTCGCTGTTGTAGTAAAGTCGACCTTTCTTATCAGCACCTTCATAGGTATAAGTTATCTGAGTCCAGTTATCTTTCAAATAACCTTCCATCTGCTCCTGAGTTATGCTCTTAGCAAAATCCCAACCTTGCCAGCCGCCGTTGGTATTATCAGTAGCTTCAACCGGGAACCACATATCTTCAGCTCCGGTAGTGCCATCTCCGAATTCGTACTGTATGGCAAACTTGGCTCCATTATATCCTCCAAAGACCTCAAATTGAAGACCAAAGAATGCGCCCAGCCCCATTACAAAATGACCTGCAGGATCTCCGTTTGCATTTACGTGCCCATCAGAATTGGTTTTCATCCAAAAGCTGATAGTAAAATCACTTGTGTTTACAAGAGCATCTGCTCCAGGAATTTCAATGATGCTGGTATTTCCATTAAAAGTAGCAGCTTTTCCTGCAGCTGCGTTTCTACTATCTGTATATGTAATATCTACTACTGCACTGGCTGAAGGATCGTAGTCTCCAACGATATCTTCAGCAGTATCCTCAAACGTCCAGTTAGCAATCATTCCTGAAGGACTAAAAGTGCCCGCAGTAGTGAATGTCCTTGTTGTAGAAGTAAGAGGCTGATCATCCATATTCAATAATCCCATAGAAATAGAGAATGAATAAAGGGTTCCTGAACCAAGTGTAGTGGCAGGAGTAACTGTTAACATAGGTCCGTCAACTTCGATGGTTAGCTCGATATTTGCCTGATCATAATCCTGAACCAGTGTAATATTGCTGGAAGTTGCTGTTTCCGGCTTAATGTCGGAATTAAATGTAATAGTGATACTGGCATCGGCAGCCACATCTGATGGGGAAGTTGCTCCATTAAGATCAGCTCCACCAACTGTTATTGACTCAATGTTCAGGTCAACCGGACCATTATCATTATCACATCCCTGTGCTACGAAAACTGCTAACGTAAGCACCAAAGTGTACTTAAAAATTGTATTTATCTTTTTCATGATTGATTGTTTTGTTTGAGGGTTAATACTTTTTATGATTTACCACATGTCGTTTTGTTCAAGCGAACCTTGAGACAAATCTATTTCGCTTTGAGGTATTGGAAAGAACTCATGCTTTCCTTCTATGAAGCCCAAAGGTCCTAGTACTTCTGGTGCTCTACCTGTTCGTACTAAATCCCAAAACCTGTGGCCTTCAAGAGCAAGTTCCACTCTTCTTTCATGCAAAATGATATCTCTTAACAAATCTTTATCTGTTTCTGCTATATCCGGAAGAATTGAACCATCACCCTGACGAGCCCTTTCCCGAACTCTGTTTAAATAAACCAGGGCCTGTACGGGTTGATCATTTTCATTTAGAGCTTCAGCGGCCATTAATAAAACATCTGCAAACCGAACGAGTCTTCGGTTATGCCCCCATTGTGTAGTTGTATTTGTTCCGGGATACCAAACTTTCTGGTTGTAACTTTCAATCTCAATTAAGTTACCACCTTCATCTCTGGTCTCATCAGGTGTGGATCCATCACCTAAAATGGTGATACCGTCAAGAACCTCTCCAAGTTCGATAATGGTATCTTCAAAACGTGGATCATCAGTTTCAAAAGTGGCACGTAAATCCATTGAAGGGCGATTGAACCCCCACCCTCTGTTTGGTGTACCACGAACTCCCTGAGTATTAGCATATTGATTTCCTTCCGGACTCCCGCTGGCTATGGCTCCAATTTCAAAAACCGATTCTACACCATGCTCTCCATTTACACCATTGGCATCAATAAAAACATCTTCAAGATCGTATTCATTTGAATTAATGACTGCCAGTGACAGAGTCTCAACCTCATCAAATTCCCCTTTGAATAGGTGAACCCGGGCTTTCAAAGCCTGCGCTGCCCCCTTAGTTCCACGCCCCAACTGGTCTACTGAATATTCACTTTTAAGAGGGAGATTATCTATAGCAAATTGCAGGTCTGCTTCTAGAAGAGTATAGATTTCTTCTGCTGTTGATCTTTCTAATTTAAGATCAGGGTTGATCGTAGTTACCAGAGGCACTCCGCCAAAAGCACGAACCAGATCAAAATAATAAATTCCCCTCAGGAATCTGGCTTCTGCAATGTATCTGGTCTTTAGGGTTTCGTCCATTTCGATCTCTGGGACCTTTTCGATAACAATATTAGCTCGTCGGATTCCCTCATAAAGAGCATTCCACCATCTGTCCAGTCCTGTTTGAGTAGCAGCAAAACTAAAGTCTTCAAATGGAGCCATCGAAGTAGATCCATCATCAGGATTACTTCCTTTTAGTCCATCATCCGACATCACATCAAGAACGGGAAAACCACCACTGTGGTAATGCCAGCTTCTCAGGGTGGAATACACCGCGTTAGTTGCTTGTAAAGCATCCGAAGCAGAAGTTGGAAAGGCCTCTTGTGTTAGTTCACTTTGAGGTCGTACATCTAGAAATCCTTCACAAGAAATAAGGATTAAACTTATGGATAGAATTAGTATCGTTTTTTTAGTACTCATTGCTCTTACCTTAAAATGTCGTGTTAAATCCAATTGAGATAACTCTTGGAATAGGATAAATACCTGTATCTATACCATTTGATAGTACATTTCCACTTCCAATCTCGGGGGTATAACCGGTATATTTTGCCCAGGTTAGTAGATTCGTAGCTTTTATATAAAACCTTGCGCGGTCTATATCCAAACGCTCAAGCAATGATGTAGGAAGGCTATACCCCAGTATCAAACTTCGCAAACGAATGTAGCTTCCATCTTGAATGAAACGGTCTGATGGAAGGAAATTATACCCTCCATAACTTGGCCTTGGTTCAGAATTTGAAGTTCCTTCACCGGTCCAACGATTCCATACGTGCTGCTCAAAGTTATATGGATCAGGCCGGACAACATTCTTTCCATTGAATATTTCATTCCCATATTGCCCCTGAAAGTCAAAGGACATATCCCAATTTCTGAAATTCAGTGAAAAATTTGCACCAAATACTAAATCAGGTGTTGGAGATCCTATATAAGTGCGGTCATCTCCATTAATCCTGCCATCCCCATTGGTATCCACAAAGCGAAGATCCCCAACATCTGCCTGAGATAAGTGAGGATAAGCGTCCAACTCAGCTTGATTCTGGAAAATTCCATCCGTTACATATCCATAAAAGGCTCCGATTGGAAGCCCAACTCTGGATTGGGTTACCAGTTGACCATTAGCAAGCGCACCCCCGAACAGGACTGAGTCAATGCCGCTATTTCCACCAATTGCAAGCACTTCGTTATGGATAGTATTGCCTACAACATCGATCTCATATCCTACTTCACCGATGTTGTCCTCCCAACCCATTGAGAATTCTATTCCCCGGTTTACTACAGAAGCGGCATTGTACCGGATTCTCTGTCCTTGTCCATTTCCAAGATGCCCGGGAGTCGAAAGTTCAACAAGGATGTCATCGGTTTCCCGATTATAATAATCTAATTCCGCAGAAAGTCGTCCCTCAAAAACTGTCATTTCTAAACCGATATCGGTTTGTGTGGTAGTCTCCCATTTCAAATCTTCATTTCCAGACTTCCCATAGGTTGCTGCAATGTATGAGGCATCGGGGCTTCCGAATACTGCAAGCAGCCCCGAATTTACACGAGAGAATCGGTCGTAATAAGTAATTTTTTCATTTCCGATAATTCCCCAACTAGCGCGAAGTTTCAAGTTAGAAATGAAAGAAACCTCTTCCATAAACTTTTCTCTATCTATGTTCCAACCCAGAGCAAAAGAAGGGAAATAGCCCCACCGATTTTCTTCAGCAAATTTTGAAGACCCATCTCTTCTCATTGTGATGGTAGTGGTGTACTTGTCATCATAACTATATACCACGCGACCGAGAAAAGAAATCATATTGTAATACTGACCAGCATCAACACCATTAAAAATGGAATTCAGCTGGTTAATATTATTAGCTTCGTCTACAATATAAGATGGAAGCACGTACCAGAAGTCTTCACCATCACGAATTACATTCTCACCTGATAACCTGATTATCTCCGATCTGGTTTGCTGCATGGTAAGTCCTGCAACAGCATTTACCGAATGTTTACCAAAATCCTGAATATAGTTAGCTGTGTTCTCCCACAACCAGGTATAGTTATAGGTTTCCCCTTTAAAAATATCACTGAAATCGTTGTTTTGCTGAGAAGCTGTCCCATCGGGATTAAAGATGGTGAAGGCAGGTGTAAAATTCTCGGCTCTATTGATAGCACCATCTATTCCAAAACTGGTTTTTAATAATAATGTATTCGCGATAATTCCTTCTGCATATACATTTCCTACTGCCCGTACGCCACGGTTATAGTTGTTTGAAAAATCAATGCTCGCGAGAGGGTTACCTACATTAAAAACCACTCCGTAGCTACCATCATCATAAAATGGCTCTAAAACCGGTTGAGCCCTGTATACTGCAAAAGTTGCGTTAGGGGCAATTCTTTGGGTGTAAGGAGAAACAGTAATGTTATTTCCTACCTTAAAGTCCTTACTGATCTTATAGGTATTGTTCAGTTTCAGCGAAATACGCTCATACTCAGAGCTCTCAATAATACCTTCTTGTTGAAAATATCCCAGACTTATATAGTAGTCTCCCCGCTCACTGGCACCACTCACTGAAATCTGATGATTCTGAATAAGTGCTGTACGAAAGACTTCGTCCTGCCAGTCGGTATCGGGTACTGCATCAACATTATTATAACTTCCTGAGCGAATTTCGTTTGCAATAATTGCAAATTGCCGTCCATTCAGAAGATCAATTTTTTTCTCTAATTGTTGTATTCCCGATTCACTTGAAACGAAGATTTGAGGGCGATCACCAATGCCAGACCCTGACCTTGTTTGAACTAATACAACTCCATTAGCCCCTCGTGATCCATATATAGCAGTTGCTGATGCATCCTTTAACACCTCCATTGATTCAATATCGCCAGGGTTTAAAAAAGAAATGTCATCTATAATCACTCCATCCACTACATATATAGGAGATGAATTGTTGAAGGTACCTACTCCTCTTATTCTTACTGCTGCAGATGCCCCGGGCGCTCCTGAAGTGGTAGTAATTTGAACGCCACTTACTTTGCCCTGAAGCGATTGCTCTGCATTTAAACTCGTTACTTTACCCAGATCTTCTGAGCTAACTCTCCCAATTGAGCCAGTAACATCTCTTTTACGTACAGCTCCATATCCAATTACAACAAGTTCATCTAGTGTCCCAACTACCGTTTCCAGTTCTACAGTAATTTCAGATTGTCCGGTTACATCAACTTCTTTCGTTTGAAAACCTAAGAAGGAAAAGACCAGAATATTTTCTCCTTCATTTAATCGAAGAGTAAAATAGCCATCAACATTTGTAGAAGTTCCTCTGGAAGTGCCTTTAATAACGATATTAACTCCCGGTAATGTCTCCATTGTTTCGGCATCATAAACAGTCCCGCTTACCTGAGTTTGGGCCTGTGACGCAACACTAAAAAATGATACGAATACAATGCTTAACAGAGCGACTCCGAGGGCTTTAAGAATTGCTTTTCCGGGTAATGGCTTGATGGTTTGGATGTATTTCATAAGTGTACGTTGAATTACTTATTCTCTCTCCTTTATAATCTAAATTCGCCCGAGATCAATTTACTTTGTATTTCTACTGTTTATCGAAACTCAAGGCGATTCAGATTTTTAGGATAAAAAGCTTTTATGGATTCCAGATAAACACCTAAGTAAATATTGTTCACCATGCACACTATTACAAGCTGCATCAACACAATAAGATTACTACATAGCTTTGGAAGCGCTTTTTAGCACTACAACAATACTACGTCACTTGCTGGGAATTGGCTCTTAATTGGTTTTTAAAGAAGGTTTTGACTACGGTTACCCAAAACTCTTCAACAGAATAAAAACCATCACCCCGGTAACAGAAACATATAGCCAAATAGGAAAGGTCCACTTAGAGACTTTGCGGTGAGTTTCAAACTTCCCTGAGAAGGCAAAGAAGAAACTTGTTAATACTAAGGGGACAACAAAAGCTGAAAGTACGATGTGCGTGATGAGAATAAAGAAATAAATGGGGCGGATAACACCTTCTCCTTCGAATGGAGTGTCTCCCACAAAATTATGATAAATCACATAGCTCACCAGAAATAAAGAGGACGTGATAAACGCACTTATCATATAGTTCATGTGTTTAGAGAAATTCCGGCGTTTTATCTCCCGGAAACCCAACAATAGAAAGATAGTGCTGAACGAGTTAAAGGTCGCATTCAAAAATGAAAGGTTTTTTACCCAGGGAATTTCGGATGTTGCCGGAGCTTTGAAATAAATCAACCAGATCAGGAAGAGGAGCGCAGCCACACTCACTCCTATTATCATAGATATCGCCCGCTTCGTATTAATTTGTTCAAAAGCCTTAATGCTTTCCGGTAGATTCAGATCATTAACCATTAATATAAATTCTAATCTTTTTCTCGTTTACTGAGTGCCTTAAAGTTACGGTAATCCTCAGGCATTATTCAGTTTATTTGAGAGTGAAACCAAGATTTTTATCTAAATGTTCTTATCTTCGGCACGAAAAAAACTAACTAAAGTTAACACGGAATTTCTGAGTTTTATTTAGAACGAATTTAAATAAGAATTAGGGTCATCTTTAAGTACAATTCGAATCAAAAATTCGATAGTTTTGCCCGGCTTCTTAATTAGAGTTAGCAACTCGGATCCACAAACTTAATCAGCAATTTTTTATGGCGCAGATTTTCCCGAAGTGGACAAATCAAGTTCCTCGCAAAATACTTATTGGATTGATTGTCACAGCAAATGTGATAATTCTTGGGATTTGGTATTTTTTCTCTCCTAAATATACTGATGTTGGATACGCTCCGACTCAACCCGTTCCTTACTCTCACAAAGTTCATGTAGACAAGCTCGGCCTCGATTGCCAGTATTGTCATACCTCTGTGTTTGAGTCGAAGCAGGCAAACATCCCTCCTACTCAAACCTGTATGAACTGCCACAGCCAGGTATTAACGGATAGCGAAAAACTTGAGCCTATCCGTGAAAGTTGGGAAACAGGTAAAGCGGTGGAGTGGGTGCGAGTTCATAATTTAGCTGACTATGCTTATTTCAATCACGCTGCCCACGTTAATGTTGGGGTTGGTTGTGAAAGTTGCCATGGCCGTATCGATAAGATGGAAGTTGTTTATCAAACAGAACCTTTAAGTATGAGTTGGTGCCTGGATTGCCATCGTGAGCCTGAAAAATATTTACGCCCTGTAGAAGAAGTAACCACTATGGGCTATGAAGTAGAAGACCAAATTTTACTTGGAAGCGAATTAGTTAAGAAAAATAATGTAAGTCCTCCGCAATACTGCCAGGGCTGTCATTATTAATAACGAAGGATTTTGAACCTATACATCACCAGATGAGCGAAGTAACACAGAATACCTACTGGAAAAGCTTAAACGAATTAGCTCAGAATAAAGAATATCAAAACTTTGTTGAACGGGAGTTCCCTGAGAATGCTACTGAATTAACCGATGGGGTATCACGTAAGGGGTTCCTTAGAGTGATGGGAGCCTCTATTGCTCTTGCAGGATTTGCAGCTTGCCGACGCCCTGTTCAAAAAATTCTGCCTTATTCCCGACAACCTGAAAATGTTGTGCCGGGCGTACCTTTATTTTATGCAACGTCAATGCCCTTTCAGGGAAGCCTGACTGGATTAATCGTAGAAAATCATGAAGGAAGACCAACCAAGGTAGAAGGAAATGACCTTCATCCGGGAAGTTGGGGTAATACTAATGCCTACCATCAGGCAACTATGTTGGAGATGTACGACCCTGATCGTTCAACGTCTCCATTAAGAAATGGTGATAAAGCTTCCACTAACGATTTTGTTGTTTTTGCTCAGGAGTATTTCGCTGACCGGAACAAACGAGTGGCCTTTATTTCTGAAGCTAACTCCTCTCCTACCTTTCAGGCTCTTAAAGAAGGTGCTCTTCGTAAGTTTAATAACGCCAGTTGGGTTACCTACGAGCCTTTTGGAGAAGACAACAGTATAGAAGGAAACCGAATTGCATTTGGTAGTCGGCTCAGAACACATTACGATTACACCAATGCAGATATAGTAGTTTCGCTGGATGATGATTTTCTTGCTGCCACACATCCAAATAATGTAGAGTATGCAAAACAGGTTACTGGTCGGCGTAAAGTAACCAGCACCAGTGACGGTATGAACCGGATTTACTCGGTTGAAAACGGATTTACTTTAACCGGTTCTTTTGCTGATCACCGACTTCGTGTTAAGGCCAGTGAAGTTGAAGCATTTGCAAATGCACTGGCAGGAGCGCTTTCAAGCCGTATCAATGGATTGAATACCTTCTCAGGTGTAAACAACCAATTTACCGGAAGTGATTTCTTAACTGCTATGGCTGACGACCTGGCTTCCAATGCAGGGAGAACAGCTGTTTCAATCGGGCTTTCTCATTCAGCAAATGCTCATGCAGTTGTAGCTGCCATAAATGTAGCATTAGACAATGTAGGCAGCACCGTAAACTATTTAGAAGTTCCATCGTTCGACAATCAGAATAACAAACAAGCTTTTGCTGATCTTGTTACTGAGATGAAAGCCGGAAATGTTGATGCCGTTGTAATGATTGGCACAAATCCAAGCCTGACAGCTCCCGCAGATCTCGATTTTGCAAGTGCACTTGGCAATGTGGAAGAAACTATTCACTTCGGAACTTATCGCGATGAAAGTTCAAAAGGCGCAAGCTGGCATATAAGTCGTTCTCATTTCCTTGAGTCATGGGGTGATGGATATTCTTTCGGTGGTGCACGTTCTGTGATTCAGCCACAAATTCAGCCTTTACACGACTCATTAAGCGAACTAGAATTCCTGAATGCGATTGTTTACGAAGAACGTGTTTCAGGATATGAGTTGGTTCAGAATACTTTTAAAGGATACTATTCTAGTAATTTTGAAAATCGCTGGAAAGATATCCTTCACGATGGAATTGATATCAGAGACGGATACAGCAGAGCAAATGTAAGGCTCCGTTCTGTTTCTCCTGCTCAAACCTCTTCCGTTGATGGGTTAGAAATTGTAATTCGCCCGGATGCATCAGTTTATGATGGTCGTTTTGCAAATCTTGGATGGTTACAGGAGCTTCCTGATCCAATGACCAAGATTACATGGGATAACGTTGCACTTATGAGCCCTGCAACTGCAGCTCAACTTGGTGTTGAAAATGAAGATCTTGTAAATATTGCAGTAAATGGTACTCCGGTAGAAATAGCAGCCTGGATTCAACCGGGACATGCTGATGATTCCATTACCTTACATGTTGGATATGGAAGACAAGGAATTGGCCGGGTAGCTGATGTCGACTCCGACACCTCTCAACTTTTTGATAAAACAGTTACCGCCGGGGGCGTAAATGTATATCCTCTTCGCAGAACTGCAGGAATGCTCTTCACAAGTGGAAGCATTTCCAAAGCAAGTGGAACTTACAGTATTTCTTGTGTTCAGGATCATCACAGCCTTGAAGGTCGTGATATGTATCGTCAGGCTTCTTTGAGTTATTATAAAGAGCATCCTGAATATGCATCTTTCAAATCTGTTCATAAATATGCAGTTCCCGGCATGAAGGAAGCTGCAGAAATGGGCGAAGATCAGCCGATTTCATTGTTTAATGAACAAACATACCCGGAAAGTGAACCACAATGGGGTATGGCTATAGATTTGAATTCTTGTTTCGGGTGCGGTGTTTGTGTTATTGCTTGTCAGAGTGAGAATAACATCCCGGTTATTGGAAAACGTGAAGTTGGTCGTGGTCGTGAAATGCACTGGATCAGAAATGACCGTTATTATGTAGGTGACGAAAATGAGCCTCAGGCTGTTCACCAACCTGTACCATGTATGCATTGCGAATTAGCACCATGCGAGCAGGTTTGCCCGGTAGCTGCTACCACTCACAGCCCGGATGGAATGAACCAGATGACGTACAACCGTTGTATTGGTACCCGATATTGTGCCAATAACTGTCCATTCAAAGTTCGAAGGTTCAATTTCTTCAACTATCCGAAAGAATATTTAACAACCGGAGAAGATCCGGATATCATCCAAATGGCAATGAACCCTGAAGTTACTGTGCGTTTCCGCGGGGTTATGGAAAAATGTACCTACTGTGTACAGCGTGTTAATCGTGCAAAAATCAGTGCCAAGATCGAAACAGGTTCTCCAAAACCTGCAGAAGGCACGGTAGTTACAGCATGTCAACAAGCATGCCCTGCTGACGCCATTTACTTTGGTGATTTAACCGATGAGAATAGCGAAGTTTCCAAAATTAAGCGTAACGAGCGTAATTATCTGATGCTTGAAGAGCTCAACGTTCGTCCGCGTACTTCTTATGTAGCAAAATTAACCAACCCGAATCCGGCATTGGTAGACGAAACTAAAATGGAACCTGCCCACTAATGAGTAAATACGAATACATACCTGAACCAGCGCTCGTAAAAGGCAATCACAGCTTTTCCAGCATAACTAAACTGGTTACTGATGTAAACTTAAGACCTACTCCTAAACCATGGTATGCCGCCATGCTGCTAGCAAACGCTTTTCTGGGTGTTTTTCTGGTTGCAGTCGCTTACCTGATTTGGGAAGGAACCGGTATTTGGGGATTAATGAACCCTGTTGGTTGGGGTTGGGCGATTATTAACTTTGTATGGTGGGTTGGTATTGGTCACGCCGGAACATTGATTTCCGCAATTCTCTTCCTATTCAGGCAGGATTGGCGTACCGCTATTAACCGTTTTGCTGAAGCAATGACCATTTTCGCCGTAATTTGTGCGTTGATGTTCCCCGGAATTCACGTTGGTCGTATTTGGGTGATTTATTGGGTATTCCCGATTCCAAACCAAATGGCAATGTGGCCGAACTTCAACTCTCCCCTACTTTGGGATGTGTTTGCAGTATCCACCTATTTCACTGTTTCTTTGCTGTTCTGGTATGTTGGATTAGTTCCTGATCTTGCTACTCTTCGTGATAAAGCAAAAGATAAAGTCAGAAAAATTGCTTACGGAATTGCAGCTCTTGGCTGGACCGGAAGTGGCCGTAATTGGTGGAATTATGAAAAAGCGTATATGATCCTGGCTGGTCTTGCTACTCCACTTGTACTTTCTGTACACACGATTGTATCCTTTGACTTTGCCGTTTCTATGATACCCGGGTGGCACACCACCATTTTCCCTCCTTACTTCGTAGCCGGTGCAGTCTTCTCCGGTTTCGCGATGGTACTTACCCTAATGATTATCTGTCGTAAAATTTACGGCATGGAAGACATCATGACTGACGACCACATGGAGAAGATGAATATCATTATTCTGGTAACTGGTTCGATGGTAGGTTTTGCGTACATGATGGAATTTTTCATCGCCTGGTACAGTGGCGTTGAGTATGAAAAAGCTATTTTTATGCTGCGAGCTACTGGTCCTTATGCATGGGCTTACTGGATAATGATGCTTTGTAATGTGATTTCACCACAAGTATTCTGGTCAAAAAAATTGAGACGAAATGTGAATTTTACATTCTTCATTTCAATTGTGGTAAACATTGGTATGTGGTTCGAGCGATTTGTGATTACTGTAACTTCGCTTGCCAACGATTATCTGCCGTCGTCATGGGATTACTTCTCCCCTACCATCTGGGACGTGTTAACTTATGTAGGAACCTTCGGGATTTTCTTCACATTATTCCTTGCCTTCCTGCGCTTCCTACCAATGATTGCGATCGCGGAAATCAAAGCAGTTATGCCACAGGCAGATCCACATAACTATGATGAGGAAACCCAAGAATATCATCCACACGAAGTGGTAGTTCCTAAACCTCAAGCCGAGACGGTTTAAAGAATATGAGTACTAACGATCAAAACACTGAGTTATACGGTATCCTTGCTGAGTTCAAGAATCCAAAAGCTTTACTTGATGCTTCTGAAAAAGTAGTTGAAGCCGGATACGATAAATTTGATACCTACGCCCCTTTCCCAATTCACGGAATTGATAAGGCGATGAATCTCCCAAAATCTAAATTGGGATGGATCGTACTGGGTCATGGAATTCTTGGATTTACCGGAGCCATCGCTATGATGTATTTTATGTCAGTAATCGATTACCCAATCAATATCAGTGGTAAACCATTTTTTAACGCGCCGGCATGGGTACCTGTAACTTTTGAGTTAACAGTACTTCTATCAGCATTTGGTGCGGTTTTCGGAATGTTTTTCTTAAACGGACTTCCAAGATTGAACAACCCTCTTTTTAATGTTGAACGCTTTAAAAAAGCAACTGATGATGGCTTCTTTGTTTGTATAGAAGCTTCTGACAGTAAATTTCAGGAAGATTTAGTGCGTCAGTTATTTGAAGAAGCAGGTGCTACTCATATTGAGGAAGTATATGACTAAGAGTAATCACGGAATATCATCGTTCATGAACGCAAACGGAATTAAAAAAATCGCCGGTATATTTATACTAGGCGGTATATTAGTTGGATGCAGAGGTACTATTTCTGAAAAACCTCCAATCCATCCTAATATGAACATGGATCAACAACTGCGAAACGAGGCCCAGGAAGAAAATAACTTCTTTGAAGACGGTCGTTCCATGCGTCAGCCTGTTGAAGGAACAGTAGCACGTGGCTTCAGAAAAGCTGATTTAGCTTACTATGAGGGTGTAGATGAAAACGGCGATTGGGTTACTGAAGCCCCTGTTGAGTTTACTCAGTCTTTCCTATACAGAGGAAAAGAGCGTTATGAAATCTATTGTACCCCTTGCCACAGTATTACCGGGAACGGACAGGGTATAATAATGACCGGTGGCTATGGATATGTTCCTGCTCCGACATTTCACCAGGATCGATTAAGGGAAGCTCCTGATGGAGAAATCTACTCTGCTATTTACAATGGGGTAAGAAACATGCCTTCTTATGCACATCAAATTAAAGTTGAAGACCGATGGGCTATTGTTGGCTACATCCGGGCTCTTCAAGCCAGTCAAAATGCTACAGAAGATGAAATGTCTGAGTTTGACATCAATTTAGATGAAATAAAAGCCGAATTCGAAGCTGAGCAACAACGACTAGCTGAACTTCAGGAAGCAAGAACAGCAAGCCAGGGTGAAGTTGTAGCAACTGCAGAACGTGGAAAAGAAGTTAGTACCCAGTGGGCCTGTCAAACTTGCCATTCCCTCGATGGATCAGTTGTAATTGGTCCGAGCTGGTTAAATTTATATGGAAGTGAAGGACAGGTAGTTACCCAGGATGGGGAAACTATCACAGTAACTAAGGATGATGAGTATCTCATCGAGTCAATTGTGAGTCCATATGCAAAAGTTACTGAAGGCTTTGATCCATTGATGGCAGATGCTTACGGATCACTTTCAGAAGCCGACCTTAAATCATTGGTAGAATACATTAAAACGCTGAGCGATAACTAAGAGATTGCTTAAACACACAGAAAATGAGTCATAAGCCTACAATTACCGATTCTTTACAATTTTCAGCTGATAGTAAAATACCTCAGGTTTTGCTTGGAGTTGGAGTAGTTGGACTGATCCTCAGTGCCATTGGATACTTCACAAATACTGATCAGTTCTTCTTTTCTTACCTGGTTAGTTTCACATTCTTTACAGGTATTGCTTTAGCTTCCGTGTTTATGGTGATGTTTCATCATATCACAAAGTCAAAATGGGGCGTAGTTGTACGCCGTATTCCTGAAGTGTTTGGATCTAATATCTGGATTTGGGCGATTTTTATTATTCCCGTGATTCTTGGAATTCATAATCTGTATCATTGGAGCCATGAAGACGCAGTTGCTGCCGATAAAATCCTCAAAGGAAAGTCTGCTTACCTGAACACTCCTTTCTTTATCATTAGGCAGGTAATTTACTTTGCAATCTGGGGATTTGTGGGTCACAAACTATACAAAGCTTCTGTTGACCTTGAAAAGACCGGCGACTGGGGTATTACCTCTTTGATGAGGAAAGTAAGTGCACCAGCAATTCCAATTTTTGGACTATCAATCGCTTTTGCAAGCTTTGACTGGTTAATGTCACTTGACCCACACTGGTTTTCTACCATGTTTGGCGTGTACTTTTTCGCTATCAGCTTCCAGAGCTTCTGGGCAATTATGATTTTAATGGTATTCTTCCTTCAAAGAAACGGGTACCTCAAAAATACCATTGGTCAATCTCATATTTATGACCTTGGAGCATGGCTATTCGCATTCACTGTATTTTATGCCTACATCGCATTCAGTCAGTTCTTACTGATCTATTACGCCAACCTACCGGAAGAAACGCTTTGGTTTTATCACAGACTTGAAGGCGGATATCAATATATCGCTTACGGATTGCTTCTTTTCAGATTTGCACTCCCTTTCCTTGTATTGTTGAACAGAGAACAGAAGCATAAACGATCGGTATTGGCTTTTGTAGCTATTGTAGTGGTTACCATTCATTTTCTTGAACTACACTGGATCGTAAAACCCGCACTGCATCCTGAAGAAGCACATGGATTAAGCTTTAGCTGGATGGACTTTTCGACTTTCATCGGATTGGGGGGGATTTTCTTCTGGTTATTCTTCAACAGATTTAAACAAAACAGCATGATTCCTGAAAACGACCCAAAACTGGATGAATGCTTAGAAAAAACTTATCACCATTAATTGATTGATAGCTATGTCTGCTGATCACATTGAACTTTCAAAAACGCGTATTTCAAAAGAAGCCGGAGAAGAGGTTACTCTTGAAACGGAAGATTCCTCTTTTGCAAGAGCTGTTAATCATGGTGTAAATGATGATTCCATGGACTATGGAAAATTATACTTCTGGTCAGGTCTTGGAACTTTTGCCGTTATAGTATTTGTTGTTGCATTGATGTTTTTTGCTCAATTCAGCTTTCTGAGTGCTCAGAGAAATGCATCTGCATCAAGTACCTATTTAGAGATAACAAAATTGAAAGCAGATCAAAATGAGCAACTCAATTCATTTGGTGTTGTTGATCTGGAAGACGGTGTTTACCACATACCCATAGACGAGGCTATTAATAAAGTAGCCGTTGATTAATTTTTATATGAAACGCATTGCGCTGTGTTCAACTTATTTGTTTGCAGTGCTCTTTCTCCCTTTTAATGCTGTTGCACAGCTTAATCAAGGACAGCCGGAGGCACTGCAAGGCGTCGGCATAAATGAACAACTGGGAGAGTATATCCCTTTCGATGCCACTTTCGCTACTTCACAAGGAGACAGTGTTACCATTGGTTCATTACTGGAGGAAGGTAAACCGGTAATTTTAAATCCAATGTATCTGGAATGCCCTATGCTATGTGGATTGGTTATTGATGGAGTTCTTAATGTAGCCGACCAATTAGCATGGTCTCCCGGAAATGATTACCAGATCATCTCTTTCAGCATCGATCCTGAAGAAACGCACGAGTTAGCCAATGAATACCGTAAAAAGTTCGTTTCAAAACTAAACAAAGACATCCCAGATAACGGTTGGTACTTTCTCACCAGTGAAAAAAAAGAAATTGATAAAATAATTGATGCCGTAGGTTTCCAATATAATGAGGTAGAGGGAACGGGAGAATATGCGCATAGTGCTGCAATCATTATGTTGAGCCCCGAAGGAAAAATTACCCGCTATCTATATGGCATCCAATACAATGAGTTTGATGTACGTAATGCACTCTACGAATCGGCAGATGGGCAAATCGGATCGACCCTCGATAAAGTACTGATGTATTGCTATCAATATGATCCAAATTCCAACAGTTATGTACCCATTGCAATCAATATTATGAAGATTGGCGGCTTGGCTACACTAATAATTCTTGGTATCTTCCTGAGCCTTTTTTGGCTCCGCGAAAAAGGTAAAAAAGTAACTTCTAACATCGACTACCAATAATGGGCAGACTATTCGATTTTATGCTCCCGGAAAATAAATCTCCGCTTACGGCAGATCCAACCGACGGGCTCTTTCACTTCATTAATGAGGTGAGTTTAATATTTCTTGTAGGCATTACAATCGCACTTATTTACTTCGCTTTCAAATACAAGCGAAAGTCCGATAATGACTATACTCCGGTAATTACACACAATAATACTCTGGAAATCACCTGGTCTGTAATTCCTCTTCTTATCACACTTGTCATTTTCGGATGGGGCTATTCAGGCTGGCTTAACCTAAAAGCAGTTCCTGATGATGCTTACGAAATTCAGGTTACCGGATTCAAATGGAACTGGGCTGTTAATTATGAGAACGGCGCTCAGACTTTAAACGAGATTCACGTTCCTAAAGGACGTCCGGTAAAAATTGTTCTTCAATCGAGAGACGTTCTACATTCTTTCTTTGTTCCTGATTACAGGGTAAAGCATGATGCTGTTCCTGGTAGGTATACCTATGTATGGTTTCAGGCTGAAGAGGTTGGTGAGTCCGTTGTTTTCTGTACAGAGTATTGTGGTACAGAACATTCATATATGGATGCAAAAATCATTGTTCATGAACCGGAGGATTTTGAAACCTGGTTAGAAATTAATGGCGGAGGTCCTTCGGGAACACCTGTTGAACAAGGTGAAGCACTAGTTATGCAACAAGGATGTCAAACCTGTCATTCTGTAGACGGTTCAGCCGGACTTGCACCTACTTTCCAGGGATTATTTGGTCGAGATGAGCAGCTTGCTGATGGGAGCACTCTACAAGCTGACGAAAATTATATCAGAGAATCGATTCTCGATCCGGGCGCTAAAATTGTAGCCGGATACGCAAATATCATGCCTCCTTATGAAGGAATTTTAAGCGACGATGAAATCACAAATATTATTGAATATCTAAAAACACTTGAGTGACATGGCAGCAGCTGAAACGAATAATATGACTACACTACAAGTAAAGAGGTTTAAGCCTTCGGAAAACCCTACCAATACTTACCTAACTGATGAGAAAGGTGTTTGGGCATGGATGACGACCGTAGACCATAAGAAAATAGGTCTCATGTACCTGGCATCAGTGGCATTCTTCTTTGCTTTTGCAGGATTTTTAGCAATCGCATTGAGAACAGAATTATGGGAACCAGCAACTAACTTTATAGATGCAGATACTTATAATAAGTATTTTACTCTCCATGGAGCCATGATGGTATTCTTCGTGTTGATACCGAGTATCCCTGCTGCTCTTGGAAACTTTGTATTGCCAATGCAGCTTGGTGCAAAGGATGTAGCCTTCCCTCGCCTTAACCTTGCAAGTTTCTATATTTATGTGATTGGCGCAATCTTCACATTCATTTCACTTGCATACAATGGTTTTGATACTGGCTGGACGTTCTACACTCCATACAGTTCAACTGGTTCAACTGGTGTAATTTGGGTAACTCTTGGTGTATTTATCCTTGGGTTCTCCTCCATTTTAACGGGAACCAACTTCATCACAACTATCCACAAGTTGAGAGCTCCGGGGATTACCTGGGATAAACTCCCACTTAATATCTGGGCATTATATGCTACTTCTATTATTCAGGTACTAGCAACTCCGGTGTTGGCAATTACCATCTTGCTTCTCGCGATGGAGAATATTATGGATATCGGAATCTTCGATCCGGCTAAAGGTGGCGATCCGGTTCTCTACCAGCATTTCTTCTGGTTCTACTCCCACCCTGCTGTATATATTATGATTGTACCTGGATTCGGGATTATCTCTGAGGTGATTTCAACCTTTTCCAAGAAAACTGTATTTGGTTACTGGGCGATTGCGCTTTCGTCGTTAGCAATTGCTTTTATTGGGTTCCTCGTTTGGGGTCACCATATGTTTACTTCCGGGCAATCAGCGGTGGCAACTACGGTATTCTCATTCCTTACTTTCCTCGTAGGTATTCCAACAGGTATCAAGATTTTCAACTGGATTGCGACCTTGTATAAAGGTTCCATCGACATGAAAACCCCGATGTTGTATGTATTCATCTTTTTGTTCCTGTTCTCCATTGGTGGGTTTACAGGGATTATGCTGGGTGCTCTTTCAGTAGATATTCACCTTCACGATACATACTACGTGGTTGCTCACTTCCACTATGTGATGATGGGCGGTACGCTTATCGCTTTACTTGCAGGGCTCCATTACTGGTGGCCAAAAATGACTGGTAAGATGTACAATGAAACCCAAGGTAAAATTGCAGCTATACTTGTGTTCATTGGCTTTAACATGACTTTCCTTCCACAGTTTATTATGGGAGCACAGGGAATGCCGAGACGTTATTACAACTATATTGACCAGTTCCAGCCATTCCACCAAACATCAACCATTGGATCTTACATTTTAGGAGTAGCATTTTTACTTATTCTCTACTATTTGGTGATGTCTCTCATTAAAGGAGAACAAGCCCCTTCAAATCCATGGAAAAGTCGTGCACTGGAATGGCAATCAACTTCTCCTCCGGATTTCCACAACTTCGCGCACACTCCGGTTGTGATTAATGGTCCTTACGACTACCACAAACCTATGGAAGAATTCCAACTTGGTTTAGCGGTTGAGCACAACGGCCATGGTGAACATCACGAAGTTGAAACTGAAGAAACAGAAAAAGCTTAACTAACTAAAAACCGACACTATAAATGGCGAATCATTCAGCATCTCACCCTGCTCACGTTCAGCACCATTTTGTAGATTCAGACCAGCAGTTTGAATCAGCAAAAATGGGGATGTGGGTATTCCTGGTGAACGAAATCCTCTTTTTCGGCGGGCTTTTCTGTGCGTACATCGTGTTCAGAGCCTGGTATCCCGATCTTTTTTCTCAAGCAGCTCTCGAACTAAACAAAGTATGGGGAGGTGTGAACACAGTAGTTCTTATTGGTAGTAGTTTAACGGTAGCCATGGCTATCCGCTCTGCTCAAAAGAATCAAATTCGTGGGCTTCGAATTAACCTTCTGATTACTATTGCACTTGCTTGTGTATTTATGGTGATTAAGTATTTCGAGTACGAACACAAATTACATCTGGGTATTGCACCTGGAATGTTCTGGAACCCAACTCCGGAAGTACTTGCAGAGTTAAGCCATCCAAAGGCGAATATATTCTTCGGTATTTATTATATGATGACCGGCGTTCACGGTTTACATGTTTTGGTTGGTATCGGTTTAATGATCTGGCTGTACATCCGTGCCGGTAAAGGTCACTTTAATAGCGAGTACTACACTCCGGTTGAAATCACAGGTCTTTACTGGCACTTGGTTGACTTGATCTGGATTTTCCTATTCCCACTACTTTACTTAATTGAATGAGAGGTTTTTGACAATGAGCGAACACAATCACGAACATCACGTTGCTACTGCTAAACAACTATGGTTAATTGGTGGAGCATTATTTGTACTTACGATTTTAACGGTAGTGGTTTCTTCCATCCCGATCCCTGCCCCATTTGATATTATTACAGCACTGGTTATCGCCTTTGGTAAAGCATATTTGGTAGCTGCTTTCTTTATGGGATTGTACTGGGATGTTAAATTCAACTCCATGCTACTTATTGGAGCACTCGTATTCTTCATTCTGATGGTAACTGTAACCCTACTTGATACCATGTACCGACAGGATGTAGTCCCTTCTTTCTAAAAGAAAGAGCTAACTAAATTCAAAGCCTCATGCTGTTAAAGTGTGAGGCTTTTTTTGTCTCTGGAAATTGTTGGTAGTAGTTTAGACTGTTACAATAGCTGGAGGCGAAACTTCACAATAAACTAGAATAAGTATAACTTATGAATTGTAGAATATTATGATGAGTCGAAAATACTTATTGAAAATGGGAGTATCACTTTATCTGGGAGCTTTCTTTCTAATTATACCAGTTGGTTTTATTCTACTTATTGTAACTCCTGATGTCTCTGATTTTGAGATTTTTAGTTATTTACTCTTTTCAAGTTTGCTTATGTATGGTGGGGGTATAATTATTTATGCTCTAATTATTTTAATCGTGAAGCCTGAATGGATAAATAGGTACATGCTAATCTTTATTATGATATTTAGTGTCGAGCTTATTTACTTTATTTTTAATGCAGACTTTTTTTTCATTGCTGTATCTAATAGCATTATCAAGTTTCAAAACTATAGTCTATTGGGGATATATTTAGCACTTCTTGCTAGTTATATCATTAATGTATTCTTACTAAAATTTTATTTTAGTATTGAAGGAACCACATTGGAATGACATACCGGAAGCTTAAGCTTACTTCCTCTCTTTCCAGATTTTTGGGTCTTTTGCGGTATTGAAAACAGCCATTACAGTGATTAATTGTTTGTGTTCATCAATTAAGAAATGAATCATATATGGATACTTCTTTAACGGAAAACAGTGTATATCATCATAGCGTATTTGGAAGAAAGGGTTTTGTTCTAACTGAACAAGACATTCGTTTACAAAATCCTCGAATTGTTCTCCTAGTCCGGGCTGTTGCTCATCATAATAATCAATGGCTTGTTGTATATCCTGCATTGCCCTTGGATCAAGAACAGTGGTAAAAGCCATGTTATGCGTCAGACTTAAATTTGAATTGCTTTCGAGCTTCCTCCCGAGGGATCATATTTTCTTGTTTTACAGTTTGAATCCGTTCTCTGACAATAGCTTTGTGTTCTTCTGGAATTTCATGTAGTTCTGTAGAAGCTTCCAGCCCCAACTGTTTGATAAGTTGCAAAACAAAATCTACTTTTTGATCAGGGACTTTTAGAATAATCTCTTTCATAAATAAAACGATTAAATAAAATCTTCTAAATAATAGCTAATAAACACCAAAGAGGATAATTAGTTTTTGCTTGTATGCTTTTGATAAAATCGCTTACAGGAAGACTGCAATTTCTCATCGCTACGCTGCTGCTGCGCAATGCAGTTGGAAGCTCGAGCTTCCCAATGATATTATAATAGCAACTAATCCTGTAAGAAATGTTAAGATCTGGTTCGAATGTCATACCTACACTTGGGCTTTTCTACCTTGTTCTAAACACAGTTGGAATTTGGTGCTTGGAATTTAGAACTTCTCACCAAAAAGGAGCCTGATTGAGTTTATCGAAAACCACTCTCGGAGATTTTGAACTTTATACCATCGAAACAGGGGATATTAAGTTGGATGGTGGAGCAATGTTCGGGGTAGTTCCCAAAACCTTATGGTCGCGTGGAATTGAGCCCGATGAAAAGAATCGTATTTCCATGACGATGCGTTGTCTGCTTATCAAATCCAATCAAACCGGGAAAGTGTATCTGATTGATAACGGAGTTGGTAATAAGTTCAATGAGAAAATGATGGACATCTACCAAATCGACTTCTCTGAGAAAACGCTTGAAGGCTCACTAGAAGCTCAGGGGTTTACATTCGGAGATGTTACAGACATCATTTTCACCCATCTTCACTTCGATCATTGCGGAGGAACTTCTTTCTTTAATGAGGATGGGAAACTTGATTACACATTCCAGAATGTGATCTACCATATCAATAAAAGGCATTGGGAAACGGCTACCAATCCTAATGCACGGGAGCAAGCCAGTTTTCTGAAGGAGAATATCGAACCTCTGAAAAATTCATCTGATGTGAATCTGTTGGATGATTATGTGGAGTTCGAACCTGGTTTAAGTACACTTATTGCAGATGGACACACTTTAGGTCAACAACTTCCTAAGATTGAAACAGATGGAAAAACAATTGTTTTTGTCGCTGATCTACTTCCTACTCATGTTCATCTTCCTCTTCCCTGGGTGATGGGTTACGATATGCGACCGATTGACACCCTCAATGAAAAGAAGAAATTTCTTGATCAGGCTGTAGAGGAAAATTGGTATTTATTTCTGGAGCATGATCTTGAGAAAGAAATCATTACCATTGGAAGCGAAAATGGAAGATACTTTGTAATAGATACGCTTACACTTTCTGATATTTAGTCGGCAATTTTAACCAACATTTATAGTTTTTGATTAGGCAAAGCTGTTTCTTTCTAGTTAATACTTATGGCCAACAAAAACTCCACACATACTTCTGATCAACTCCGGGAAAAATTGCTCGGAATCCATTCTTCTCTCCAAAGAAAAGAGCAACAAAATGCCCTATTTGGTGGCATAATACTCTTCCTGGTCTGGATTACAGCTCTGATTTTAATTGAACAAATTTTCTACCTAGTTCCTTCTGTAAAAATCACCTTATTGATTTTACTTGTTGGAGTTACAGGCATAAGTATTTGGATGGGTTTACGATCTCTGAGGAGCACCTCTTTCATTGAGTTCTACCGATCATTCGCCAAAACCTCTAATCTTAAGGAACTCTCTTATGCATTAGATCTAGAGAAGTCTTCTAATGCTAACCCAAAGTTGGTTGAAGCTGCAATTTTCAAGAATCTGGAACAAGTCAATCCTCAAGTACTTAATGAAAGCCTGACTGCATTTCTTAGCAGTTCCCGGATTACGAGTGAGCTCAGATTGAAACAGAATATCGCATTAGCTTCACTTGTTATTTTGTTGATTACAGGATTTGGATTTCAATCTTCGTCTGCCAGATTAGTACAGTTTTGGGAAACCTTCGAAAAACCCAATCCATTTACTTTCTCTGTTCATCCTGGAAACATCACACAAGAACAAGGTACACCATTCACTGCATCTATTACTTATAAAGACGCTTTACCGAAGAGAGTTTCGTTGATGGTTAAAACTCCGGTTGAGGATGATTTCCGATCACGTAATATGGATGCTTCCGGATCGACCTATTCTTCTATCCCATTCGATTTAAACAATAATCTGGAGTATTACATCGAGATGGACGGCTACAGCAGCCCGATTTATAACGCAAGTGTTCAACTTCGTCCCAGGTTTTCGCAACTTGAAGTGGTTATCACGCCTCCCGAGTATACCGGACTCGACTCTACCCTGCTTCGATATCCCTTTTCTTTAGTGCAGGGTTATCAAGGTTCTCAAATCAATATCTCAGGAGTGGCTAATAAATCTCTGAATGAGTTTTCACTTCTGAAAAGAAAGGGTCATGTTGATCTTCAAACGGATGATTCTCTCATTTTTAGTTTCTCTTATGAACTAGCCGATCCCGATACCCTTTCTTTTAATCTTGCTGATGAAAATGGATTAAGAAATCAGAATCCGTTTCAGTTTACTATAGAGCCTGTTCAGGATGAGTATCCTTATGTTGAGCTTCTTCAGCCTTCTGAGTCGTTTGAAGCAGTGGATCCATCTTTAATCGATCTTCTATTTCGACCTTCAGACGATTTTGCCCTTACTTCTGCTTCTCTGAACTATGAGCTCAGAAAGGCATTTGTTGAAGAACCCCTAACTGGTACGATCAAATTAAAACGACCGGGGAACGGGGTACTTCAATCATTCCCGTGGGACGTATCCGATCTGGAACTAAAACCAAAAGATGAGCTTTTGTTTTGGATTGAAGTTTCTGACAACGATGGATATCAGGGTTACAAAACTTCCCGGTCAGAACTAATCAGCCTTACTGTTCCTTCTTTGATCGATTATTTCGATGATTTAGGCGATCAGGAAGATGAAGTGGAAACCGACCTTGAAGGTATTTCAGAGGCTTTTGATGAGATGTCTGAACAATACGATACGTTTAAAGAGCAGCTAAAAGAAAATCCTGAGACTAACTTCGAACAACAGCGCCAGCTTCAGGAAGTTCAGCGCCAACAAGAAGAAATTGAAGAACGAATCGAAGAATTAAATGAAAAGTTCGAGGAAATTAAAGAAGAACTGAGTGAGAACAATATGCTTTCAGAAGAAACGATGGAAGCGTATCAGGAGCTTCAGGAATTAATGGAAGAGATTGATGATCCGGCTTTCAGAGAAGCCCTTCAAAAGCTGCAGGAGCAAATGAGTGAAATGAGCCCTGAGCAGCTCCGTGATGCACTACAGGATGCTGAGTTTAATGAAGAATTGTACAAACAGCGTCTGGAGAGAACACTTGAGTTATTCAAACAGCTAAAGCTGAATTCTGATCTCGAAAAGCTTGCTGAAGCTTATGATGATTTAGCCCGGCAGGAAGAAGAGATGGAAAGTAGAACTGGTGATACTCAAGCGCAGGAAGAACAACGGAAATCTACCCTTGAACAAACTGAGCAACTGAAAAACCAGATTGAAGAACTCTCTGAAAATACTACCAGCAAGACAGAAGAGCCTGTTAACGCTTATCAGGAAATGTCCCAAAAAGAGTTAGAAAGCATTCAACAGGAGTTGAAAAAAATGCTTGAAGAACTTCAAAAAGAAGGAGCTCAGCAAAACTCAGATTCCGATGAAAATAGTGATCAGAATAATTCTGAGAGTCAATCCGGAGATCAGTCACAGCAACAGAATCAGCAAAATCAACAGCAGCAAAAAAACCTGAAAGAGAGTTTCCAAAAATTAGCTGAGATGACCCGAAATACGATGGAGCAGATGCAACAACAGCAGATGAATGTGAATATAGCCGGTCTTCAATATATTTTGTATTCGTTGTTAAACCTTTCTGTTGAGCAGGAGGATCTGGTTGAATATGCGAGTTCTACAGAGAACCGAAGTCAGGCCTATATCGAGTATGCCAGAGAACAAAAGAATGTAGAAGACATATTTATATCGTTATCTGATTCACTTTTTGCTTTGTCAAAAGACATTCCACAATTCTCAAATCAGATCAACGAAAAAAAAGAAGAAGTTGAACGTTTGTTGACTAATTCGCTGGAGCAGATGGCCGAGCGGAACCAAAACCGGGCTTCTGTTGCTACACGTCAGGCAATGGGTGGAATCAATGAAATTGCATTTATGATTGCTAATCTATTGGAGCAACTCCAGAATTCTTCCAGCGGTGGTGGGGGGAGCGGTGGAATGAGTATGCAGCAGATGATGGAGCAAATGCAACAAATGGGCGAGAATCAACAGCAGTTGAATCAGCAGATGCAGGATTTGATTAACGACATGCAGGGTGAACGACTCACTCAGGATCAAATGGATCGCCTCAATCAACTTTCAAGACAACAGAATGCGATCAGGCAGCAACTCCAGGAGCTTCAAAGAAACGGAGAACTGGAAGGCGGAGACAAACTTGGTAGTGAGATTGAGCGCATGATTGAAGAAATGGAAGACACCATCAACGATCTTCGTGGCGGAGCAGTAGATCCAACTTTGATAGAACGCCAGCAAAATATTCTTTCACGAATGCTTGAAGCTGAACAAGCATTACAAGAGCGAGATGAGGAAGAGAAGCGTGAAGGAACTACCGGTCAGGATATAAGACAATCTACTCCCCCTGAATTAACACTGGAAGAACTGGAAAAACAAATTCGCAATCGTTTAAACGACCCTAATTTCACTAAGTACTCAGCAGATTACCAGCGATTGATTGAGCGCTATTTTGAATTACTTAAACTCATCCAGGAACGGGAGGTTCAGTAATTAAGCCCTGTTACGCTCAATGATTTTCTGATAGGCTTCAACTACTCCCTTAGTTGAGCTACCAGATGTAACTTCTGCAACATCTTTTGCCACTTGAGCTGCATTAGAGGGAGCAAAAGGCATCCCAACGATTTTTAATCCTGGCACGTCTCCACTTGAGTCACCAATGTAGGCAAGCTCTTCTGGTTCTAACCCAAAATGATTCGCCAGCATCTTTATACCTTCCCCTTTGTTAGCCTTTCTGAGGATAATGTTAACTGAAACTATGGTCTTATGAACTTCAAATCGTTCATAACTAGCTGAAATATACTCCTCACACTTTTCAGCCATCTCATTAATAGTTGGGGTATCCTGATGAATGATCCCTATATCAGTAAACTTTGTGAATTCGGATATAGCTGAATCGTATTTCTCAATGATATTCTTTTGCGACCACGCTTTTATCTCCTGAACCTGAACTTTGGCTTCTTCATCAAGGTAGGGAGTCCAGGTGATTTTATTCTTTACCACATCGTACATCCCTCCTCCACTTTCGAAAACAAAAGGGATCCGAATCCCTAAAATCTGAGCCTGGGCTTCTGCATAGGGCATAGGACGTCCTGTACAAATACTTAGTGGTGGAATAGCTTCATCATTTTTACTTGCCAGGTTTAATGCTCTGAGCTTGGTGTAAGCTTCCCAATCGGGACTTATAAAAGGATCCGTTACACATCCATCCAGATCTGTAACAAATAATTTAATCATGGGTAATTAGTCTTTCTTTTTATAGCCGGGGATCATCACTGAACAAACAAAACAAAGAAGCCCCAGTGCTGCCATCCATTGGTACTGATTTTTGAAATCAGCATACTCCTGACTCGAAAATTCTCCTTTTTCCAGCTCATCTACTCTTGCAAGAAAAGCATCTATTCCATCATTCCCACGTTCTATTTCATAGTAATTTCCATTCGCTTTTGAAGCTATCTGACGTAACGCATCTCTTTGTAAACTTGTAGTTACAACTTTGCCTTCCCTGTCTCTTTTGTACCCAATTAACTGTCCACTTTGCTGTTCATATAAAGAAATCGTTGTTCCTTCGGTAGTACCAATACCCAATGTATATACAGCAATTGAATTTTGAGTTAAATCTGCCAGGGCTTCATCATAAGATTGCCCATGATCTTCTCCGTCTGATATTATGAGTAACACTTTTGCCGCTTCCGTTGCATTTTCTTCCAAGGATTGAAAGGCTGCCAAAGCAGTTTCCATAGCCGCTTTAAAATCGGTTGCAGAACTTGGCATCTGCTCAGTATCAACGATCTCTAAAAATAGGCGAAGAGCCGAATAGTCCAGAGTCATTGGGCTTTGGAGGTAAGCCTCTCCTGTAAAAACAACCAACCCAACCCTGTCACCTTTTAATCGTTCTATAAGTCGGTTAATTTCGAACTTAGATTTTTCTAGTCGGCTTGGGCGAACATCTTCAGCATTCATACTTGCAGAAAGATCTAAGGCGATCAACATATCGATTCCTCGTCTCTTCACTTCCCGAACTTCGGTTCCTATTTTTGGTCCTGCCAATGCAACTAATACAAACACCAATCCTGAAATGAATAATACTGTTTTTAGTACTGCCCCGGTTGACCAATATCCTTTTCTTAATCCTTCAAAAACAGATTTATCAAAATATTTTTCCTGTACTTTCTTAATAGACTTATTCTTTAGCCATAATCCAATGATCAAAGCGGGGAGTAATAGTAAAAGCCAAAGATATAACGGTTCTTCCCAGATCATTTGGAGCTGGTTTCAAGTTTCCGGTTTTTTGTTGATTCTAAAGATAAGTCCATAAAGCCCTTTGCTCAACTACTCAATGATTACAACTTGTAAATCCATGAGATTCTTTCCTGTTGATCCGGTTTTGATCAACGTATCCATTTGCTCGTGAAAATGATAGGAATTATTATTCTGAAGATATTCTTCAGGGCTGATTCTCTTTTTTCTCGCCATTAATGTGGTTTTCGAATCAATAATAGCTCCAGCTGCATCTGTAGGACCATCAATACCGTCAGTACCTATACTAAGCATGGAAATAGAGTGTTGCCCTTCAATAGAAATTGCAGAAATCAGGGCTAATTCCTGATTACGTCCTCCCTTTCCCCCACCTTTTACATTCACCGTACTTTCTCCATAGAAAACGAGTGCAGCTGGTTTTTCAATCGGCTCACTCTTGCTTAATACTGAAATAGCTTTACTACATATCATCTTTGACACCTTACGGACGTCTACATTATAAGCTGATTCAGCAACCCATGTATTAAACCCCTCTCCCTTTAATTTTTCTGCAACAGTGTTTGCAAACGATGAAGCTTTCGAAATGACTCTAACCGTATGATTTGGGTGATCATTTATTCCGGGTTTTGGAGTATCCGGAATATCACCCATCATCCCCTTCATAATATGACTCTGAATCGAATATGAAACCGATTTCCAAATCTGATACTGTTTCAGCACTTGATAAGCATTTTCAAAGGTAGATGAGTCACAAATAGTTGGAGCACTGCCAATAGTTTCGGGATCATCACCTGGAACATCAGATTCTATTAGTGTAATAAGATTCGTATGATGAAGTGCTTGAGCCAATTGTCCACCTTTAAGCATACACAAATGCTTTCTTACAATATTTATTTCTCTAATAGACGCTCCACAATTTAATAATAGCTTATAAGCTTCAGCCAATTCATCAATTTCAATCCCAGTTGGAGGAATACAAAGCATTGAAGAGGCGCCACCCGATAAATAAAAGATTACTGTTTCTCCCGCAGGAATCTTTTTAGCAAGGTTGAGTAATTCATAGGAAGCAGAAACTGAGTTTTCGTCCGGATATGGATGAGCACCTTTGAATATTTGTACCTCATTATGAGTTAAGTCGGTGTTAATTGAAATAATGATACCATCTGCAATCTTCTCTTTTTTTGCACTAATCAAACTTTGGGCGATAGCGACAGAAGCTTTGCCGGCACCTAAAAGCCAAATTCGGCTGGTTTTTATTAACTTTGATAGATCGTCATGATAATCTGAAGATAATTGCACCTGCTCAATAACTTTTTCGAAAAGCTGATGATGCTTGTTTAACTCTTCTTTCATGCCTCTGGCGCTTCCTTTTGTTGAATATAAGTCAAAGCTACTAAGCCTAACGAACAAAGTGGGGTTAAATATCTTGAAATAAGATCAGGAACAACTATAAAATGATCAGAAATGCTTATCGTTAGAAGTAAGAATAAAAAAGAAATCGCTCCTCCTATTATCTGGATTCCAATCAAATAGTAATAGAATTTACTATTCGCATATAAAATAATTAAACCAATACACGCTAAAAGAAAGAATAGCCCAAAAGGAATTTTATATACCCAAAATTTATGGATAACTCTAGTTTTATTATAAAAAGAAAAAGAAACTGAGGATAATTCTGTAAAAAACAAACCATTCTGGATCTCACCATAATCTTGTGGAAGAATTGTTCCAAGATGAGTATCAAGAATTACCCCTCTAATTTCCCGGATTCCAAAAAAGTAAATAAATACTAGAGTAATTATTAATGCTCCTTTTTTAAACCAATCAAGCATTCTTTATGCTTTTAGATGTTGAGAAGTTTTCATCATTAAATTTAACCCAAGTCATCCACATAATAAAAATTACTATATAAAAAATAGTTGTTGTTGAATAGTCATGAGTAAAATCAAAAAACTCAATCCACTCCTCTTGTGTAATTACCAACACTACAATTCTCAGAATATTTACAATATAAATCACCCCAATTCCAAGCAAAGAAAAGCTTATTCTACTTTTCCATTCTCCCGGATATGCCAGAATAAATCCCAGGAATAAACCAATTGCAGAAATACCTGTACAGCCATCAACTAATTCAATTCCCGCATTCTCACCTATTCCAATAATACGGTGTACCGACCAAACCTCGTACCCAAAAAAATCAATTATCCCTGTACTTACTGCTACAATATTTAAAGCAAGCCACTCATCTAAATTTCCATCAGGTAATAACCATAATTCATAAACAATGTACCAAAGAATAAAAACAGCAAAAGCTTTCGCAATAAATTTAGTAATTACAAAGTTCATTTAGTGCATTAAATAATAGTTTCTTAACTTACAAGTCTTATAAAATTCAATCTAGAGCAATTTATGACATCTATCTTTTCAAGAGAACAATCCAGTATTATCAGGATACTTTTACTTTTTATTATTGTTCTTTTTCCAATTCTTATTGTAGCTCAGGATGTTGGTGGAATTGATTTTTATAATCTGAAATCAGATGATTTATCTGATCAACAAATTACTCAACTTTTACAACGAATGGAAGCCCAGGGGCTAACCGTCTCTGAAGTAGAAGTTTTTGCTCGTGCCAGAGGTATGAGCCCTTCAGAAATAAACAAACTCAAGTCCAGACTTTCACAAATTGAATCTTTAAGAGCAGGTGCTCAAAACAATACATCAGATAAAACCCGGTTAAGGTCACTGTCAACGCAAATAGAAAATAGTCAAAATGAACCGGTAGATACATTAGCGCTTTTTCTGGAACCAACAAAGTCTCAGGTTTTCGGGTCTGATATTTTTGCAAATAATCGAATAACCTTTGAACCATCATTAAATGTACCAACCCCAAAAAACTATGCATTAGGCCCTGGAGATGAATTAATTATTGATATTTGGGGAGCTGCAGAAAACACATATCAACTTACAATCTCTCCTGAAGGATCTGTCACTATTCCGAATCTTGGCCCCATATTTATTAATGGCTTAACCATCGAGGAAGCCTCTAATCGTTTAATCGATAAGTTAGGTACCATATACTCCGGTTTAAGAGGTAATAACAAAAATACGTATGCCCAAATTACATTAGGAAATGTGAGATCAATTCAGGTGAACATTGTTGGTGAAGTTAATACACCTGGCACATTTACCTTAACCTCTTTTTCTTCTGTATTTAATGCACTTTATGCTGCCGGAGGACCAAATGAAGGTGGAACCTACCGTTCCATTAAACTTATTAGAGATGGTCGGGAAATAAGAAATATTGATTTGTATGATTTTCTTGTTTCAGGAAGTTCAAAAGATAACATTACGTTACAGGATCAGGATATTATAAAAGTCGACCCCTATATAAATAGAGTTACTATTGTTGGTGAAGCAAGAAGAACAGGTTTCTTTGAAACTAAAGAAGGAGAAACTTTTCAGGATCTTTTAAATTTCTCAGGAGGATTTAGTGAAAATGCTTACACCAAAAGACTAACTGTTGAACGTAATACTGCAACAGAAAAAAGCATTATTGATATATACTACCCTGAAAATAAAGGCGAGGTACTGAAAAACGGCGATTATATTACCGTAGGTAAAATATTAGATCGCTATGCAAACAGAGTTCAAATTGAAGGCGCTATATTCCGCCCCGGTGATTATCAGTTAGACACTAACCCAACCCTACTCACGCTAATAAATAATGCAGAAGGCCCAAAAGGTGATGCCTACTTAGATCGAGCAATCATTTATCGAACCAGACCTGATTATTCTACTGAAGCAATTGCAGTAAACCTCAATGAAGTATTAAATAATCCCACTGACAAAGATGTTAAGTTAGTTAAGGATGATAGAATTAAGATTTCATCTATTTTTGATTTAAGGGAAGAGCGGACAATAAGTATAAGTGGATCTGTGATCTCTCCAGATACTTATGAATATGTTGAAAACATTACCTTAAAAGATTTGATTTTTGAAGCGAATGGATTCACAGAAGATGCCGCTCCATATAATATCGAGATAGCCCGAAGAATAACAGATGATCAGTCCGGATCAATAAAAAATGTAATATCTGAGATTATACCTGTGAATATTGAGGATGGTCTAAATTACAATTCTCAACTAGATAAAATTATTTTGATGCCATTTGATCAGGTGTTTGTGCGTAAGTCCCCTACTTATGAAGCTCAAAAAGTAGTTACCATTAAGGGAGAAGTTCTTTATCCGGGCACATATACTTTGCATACCAGGGATTTCAGGTTAGCTGATTTAATTGATAAAAGTGGTGGAGTCAATGACTATGCTTTTGTTGAAGGAGCTTCTCTAGAAAGAGAGTTTGAAATTAATCAGAAAGAGCTTGAACTCAACCTTGCTGATTCTTTAACTGAAGAGGCAGAACAGATTGAATCACTATCCAAAGTTGGTATTAATCTTAAAGAAGCACTCCAAAACCCTAACTCAAGTTCAAATATTCTATTGCTTGAGGGAGATGTAATCACCATCCCAAAAAAGTTAGAAACTGTCCAGGTAAGAGGAGAAGTTCTATATCCTATAAATGTTCGGTATAATGATGGAAATAAATTTAAGCATTATGTGAATTCAGCAGGAGGATATACTGATCAGGCTAATAAGAAAAAAGCTTATGTTGTATATGCTAACGGTGATGTTGACCGTACAAAGAAATTTCTATTTATAAAGTCGTATCCTAAAGTAAGACCCGGTTCTGTTTTGATAATCCCGCCAAAAGAAGAAAAGATTCAATTAACTACTGCTGAAAGAATCACCCTTTATTCTACCATTGTTTCTCTAGCTGCGATTGTAACAAATACGATTTTCCAGATAAGAAATAGTAAATAAAAATCTAAGTGTTATAAAAATCGCAAATTGAGCTTACAACATACTCAATCTGATCTTGATTTAATTCAGGATAAATTGGTAGTGATAATGCCTGTTGAGACACTTTCAGGGAAACTGGACAATCTTCAGGTGAATAGTTCAGTTCAGAAAAACACTCCTGAATATGAAGTGGAACAGGGTAATAAATCGAAGTCCCTATTCCCCTTTCTTTAAGCCATTTTTGTAGTCCGTCTCTGTCTTTAACACAAATTGTGTACTGGTGGTAAATGTGTCTTCCGCCATTCTTTTCAGTTCCAGTTGTTTCATTCGGAAGAAGTATCGCATTTGTATCTGATAAATCTTTAGATGCAATTCCAGATTTCAAAAAGAGGTGATTATAGTCATCTGCAATGCTCTTTCTTGATGAAGACCAGCCGTCCAAATATTTCAATTTTACTGATAAAATTGCCGCCTGAATAGCATCTAACCGGCTGTTGATACCAACATATTTATGGTGGTATTTTGGTTTTGCTCCATGTAAACGGAGAATATTCACCTTGTCTGCAAGTTCTTTATCTTTAACAGTGATTAAACCAGCATCGCCGTAAGCTCCTAGGTTTTTACTTGGAAAGAAACTGAAACATCCAAAATCACTTAAATTTCCAGCCTGGATCCCCTTATATTTTGATCCTATAGATTGTGCAGCATCTTCAATCACCTTAAGATTAAACTCATCTGCCAATTCCAAGATGGGGTCCATATCTGCCATTTGTCCATAAAGATGAACTGGTATTATTGCTTTAATCTTTTGTGGATCAGGATTAATTCTTTTCGATAGTTTAGCCTTACCTTCAAGAAACGCTTTGACTTTTATGGGATCTAAATTGAAACTGTCTGCTTCTATATCAATAAAAATTGGAATTGCCCCTAACCTTGCTATTGCCCCAGCTGTAGCAAAAAAAGTAAACGGAGATGTGATTACATAATCACCAGGTTTTAAATCGATTGCCATTAGAGCCAAAAGCAGCGCATCCGAACCCGAAGCACAGCCAAATGCAAAATCAGAACCGCAGTACTCCCCTACTTCCTTTTCAAACTCCTTAACATAACTACCCATTATGAAGTGCTGGGATTCCATAACAGAATCAACAGCTATCTTAACTTCTGTTTTAATTGAATCGTATTGAGCCTGCAAATCAATTAAAGGTATATTCATATCAAATACGGTGAACTGAATTATCTATCATTTTATACTTCTCTTTAGATTCGGGACAATTTGCAATTCCCGTTTTATCAAAATCCAATCGGTGTCCCGCTCTCGAAACCCAACCGATTTGTTTACCAGGGTTTCCAACAACTAATGCAAAAGATTTGACCGGTTTAGTGATTACTGCTCCAGCCCCAATAAACGCGTAACTTCCAATCTCATTTCCACAAACAATCGTGGCGTTAGCTCCAATAGAGGCTCCTTTTCTTACAATCGTTTTGAGGTACTCATCTTTTCGATTTACATGACTTCTTGGATTAACAACATTTGTAAAAACCATACTTGGCCCACAAAACACATCATCTTCTAACATCACCTCATCATAGATGGAAACATTATTTTGAATACGAACATTATTTCCCAGTTTTGCTTTTCCAACAAAAACGTTTTGCCCTAAAACACAATTTTCACCTATCTCTGCATTTCCCATAATATGAACCCAATGCCATACTTTTGTTCCTTTACCAATGTAAGCTCCTTCTTCGATAATAGCTGTAGTATGGATAAATGCGTCTGTCATTTTATAAATTTGGCTGCCTTGTAAATACGCTCAATAATACTAACAACTTTCATGCCTTCAAATGAAGACGCCGTTGGCTTGGAACGACCAGCAAAAGTTTCAACAATATTCTCAAATACATAGTGGTGATTTGCTGCACTTCCCTTATAAGGACCATAATTATTTGGAGGATTAGTCTCAGGAAGCTCTGGCATTTCATAATCCTCTACGTGACAATATTCAACCTTATTCATATACTGTCCGCCAACCTTGAAACTCCCCTTTTTACCAATTACGGTTATACTACTCTCCATATTTTTATCCCAACACGAGGTAGAATAATTAACAGACCCAATTCCACCGCTTTCAAATTCAAATTGTGCAAAACCCGAATCATCAAAATCAATAAGATCAGGGTGAGTAAAATTCTTAACTATTGCTTTCGGATTCCTAATATCTCCAAATACCCAATACATTAAATCTATAAAATGACTAAACTGAGTAAACAATGCTCCTCCATCCAAATCACGGGTTCCTTTCCAATTACTTGAACTATAATACCTTCCATCACGATTCCAATAGCAATTTACCTGGACCATTAGAACATCACCAATGACCTTCTTCTCTATCATTTCCTTCATCCAGACTGAAGGGGGGCTATACCTATTTTGTTTTACTACAAAGACTCTTTTATTAGATGTTTCCTGAGCTCCAATAACTCGAAGACATTCCTCCTGAGAAAGACCCATCGGCTTCTCAATCAACACATGATAACCTGCGTTCAATAAACGAACAGCATAATCAGTATGAGTACCGTTAGGAGTAGCAATACAAACAATATCTGATTTATTGTTATCCTTTTCGAGGAACTCTTCTATTGAAGTAAATTTATCAACTTCTAAATCTAAATTGTTACTCTCTTCAAACTGAGAATAGGCAACATCCGTTATTGAAATTAAATCTGTGAATTCATACTCATAAATTATCTTCGAATGGCGTTTTCCGATTCGCCCAAAACCTATAACTGAGAATTTTATTTTATTTTTCATTAGTCCTTACCAAATAAATCTCTTGTATAGACTTTATCTTTGACATCCTTTATTTCGTCAACCATTCGATTCGCAATTATAACATCAGAAATCTGCTTAAAGGTTGCTAAATCTTTAATAACTCTCGAATGATAAAAATCTTCTTCTTCTAGGTAAGGTTCATAAACTACAACCTCAATACCTTTCGCTTTTATCCGCTTCATTATTCCCTGGATCGCACTTGCCCTGAAATTATCTGAACCTTGCTTCATTACTAACCGATAAACTCCAACTACTTCTGGCTTCATTTTTAAAATCTGCTCAGCAACAAAGTCTTTGCGGGTTCTGTTTGCATCAACAATGGCACGAATGAGATTGTTAGGAACGTCCTGAAAATTTGCTAAAAGCTGTTTGGTATCTTTAGGTAAACAGTACCCCCCATATCCAAAAGAAGGATTATTGTAATGATCTCCAATTCTTGGGTCTAATCCAACACCTTCAATCACCTGTTCTGAACTTAAACCATGTGTCTCACAATACGAATCAAGTTCGTTGAAATATGCTACTCGCATGGCCAAGTATGTATTAGAAAAAAGTTTAATAGCCTCAGCCTCAGTAGAATCAGTATACAATACTGGGATTTCCTCTTTAGGTTTTTCTGCTCCTTCTATTAAAAGATTCGCAAAGGTTTCAGCTCTTTTAGATTGCTCACCAACTACAATCCTTGACGGATATAGGTTATCATATAGTGCTTTACCCTCTCTAAGAAATTCGGGTGAAAAAATTAAATTGGTAGTTTGAAATTTTTCTTTAGCCTTTTGTGTATACCCAACTGGTATAGTAGATTTTATCACCATGACTGCTCTTGGATTAACCTTGAGCACGTCTTTAATAACTCCCTCAACTGAACTTGTATCAAATTTATTTGATTCAGGGTCGTAGTTAGTGGGAGTTGCAATTATAACAAAATCGGCATGTTCGAATGCTTTATTTTTGTCTTGAGTTGCCTTAAGATTGAGTAGTTTTTCGCTCATGAAGTTTTCAATCTCCGGGTCTGAAATTGGAGATTTCCGAACATTGATCATGTCTATTTTTTCTTGGACAATATCAACTGCAATAATCTCATTTTTTTGAGCCAATAAAACTGCAAGTGATAGCCCAACGTACCCAGTTCCTGCAACTGCTATTTTCATTCACACCACCTTTCTATATAAAACTTAAATAACTAAGCTTTAAAAACTTTTTTCTTTTCCTCATCCCTTAAGTATGAGTATACATTTCTAGAGTCGACGATACAATTACTCCATATTAAAAGTTCATTATAATTAATTTCTGTATGGTCAGTAATAATTAGAATTGAATCGTAAGATTCTATATTCTCCTTTTCCCACTCGATACTTTTGACCCCTTTCCAGTTCATATGCTCTCTTGTTGCTGGTATCTCAGGTATCCAAGGATCATAATAATCTATAATTGCTCCTAGCTTTACTAATTTATCCATTATTACAAATGATGGAGACTCCCGCATATCATCAACATCCTTTTTATATGCAACTCCGAGAACTAGAATCTTACTCCCTTTGACAGACTTTGAATATCCATTTAGTGCTAAGATTAGTTTATCAATAACAAATTGAGGCATAGCGTTGTTAACTTCACCGGCTAACTCAATAAATCTAGTATTTAATCCAAATTCCTTTGCCTTCCAGGTTAAATAATAAGGATCGATAGGAATACAATGTCCTCCGAGTCCAGGACCTGGAGTAAATTTCATGAAACCAAAAGGCTTAGTAGCTGCAGCATCTACTACTTCATGTATGTCAATTCCCATTGCATCCATCACCTGTTTCATTTCATTGACCAGCGCGATATTTACTGATCGAAATATATTTTCCAACAACTTGGCTGATTCAGCTACCTTTGAAGAAGAAACCGGGATTACAGTATCAATTGATGAACTATACAATGCAACCGCAATCTCTCTTGCTTCATAGACAGATGCTCCAACCAACTTAGGAATACTTTTTGTATCAAATTCAGAGTTACCAGGGTCTTCTCTCTCTGGACTATAAGCTATGTAAAAATCACTCCCAGCTTTCAATCCCGAACCATCTTCTAGAATCTGAGTCAATAGTTCATCTGAGGTTCCAGGCCATGTTGTTGACTCTAATACTACTAATTGTCCTTTTTTAAGATACAAAGAAATAGTTTTAGCCGTTTCTTCAACATAGGTCATATCGGGTTCACGGTGATGATCCAATGGAGTAGGTACGCATATTAAAACAGCATCGACTTCTTCTAGTAGTTTAAAGTCTTTAGTCACCTTACACTGATCAGAATCTGAAAGTTTCTCAATGTCTTCATCACTAAAATGCTTAATGTAACTCTTTCCTTTATGTATTGACTTGATTTTTTCTTCATCTGTATCAAAACCTATAACTGGAAACCCAGCTTTATGAAAAGTATTCAATAAAGGTAGTCCAACATAACCCAAACCAATGATTCCAACTGTGAAGGTTTTATTTGCGATTCGAGATTCTACTTTCATCATCATCATAAATTAAAAAAGCACGAATTTATAAGATATCGTGCTATTTCAAAACTCCTTAAATAAAAAGTGAAGTTTTATTCCGTAAGAGATTCTTGTGGAGTCTCTACTGATTTTCCATGTTTTTTGTTCTCAATCTCCAAGTGATGATAAAGATCTACATTTTTATTTGGCAAAAGAATTCTTTCTAAATCTATCCCAATTATACTTGCCAATTTTCTTTTTATACCCATTGTAGGAAGCATTAATACCATTGAAAAAATTACACTAAATAAACCAAAGTTGACATTGCTTAGTGCTGTCAAAATTGCAATCAGAGTAATAACCACAGTCACACAATAAAGATAAATAACCGTTCTTTTTTGTCCCCACCCCATTTTTAAAAGTGTATGGTGAATATGATCTGAATCTGCTTTAAATGGTGATTCTCCCCTGGCAATTCTCCTAGTGAAAACTCTTAGCGTGTCATATAATGGGATTGATAGAACAGCAATTGGCACAATTACTGAAGAGTTGCCAAAATTTTGATAGAATTCAGAAAACTGATTTAGAGAAATAAATTTAATTGCTAAAACAGAAAGAATAAATCCTATGACCAAAGATCCTGTATCACCCATAAATATAGAAGCTGGATGAAAATTATGGAGTAAATAGCCAACACAAGTAACAGCCAGTACTAAAGCCATATAGGCAAATACTGTATCACCAACATAGAAAAAACCAATACTAAACGTAATAGACGCTATTGTAGCTACACCAGCAGCCAACCCATCAATCCCATCAATTAAATTGTATGCATTTATAACAACAATCATGGTAAATAAAGTTATTGGAGAACTGATCCAAATTGGAATATCCGTGATTCCAAATAATCCACCGAATTGTGAGATACTAACGTGCATCCCATATATTGCAGATATTGCGGCTATAAATTCAATAATAAGTTTAGTTTTAGGAGCAAGCCCAATTAAATCGTCTTTTAATCCACAGAAAAAAAGTGCTAATGAAGAACCAAAAAAATAAGGTAATCCTATCATTAAGTGTGCCTTACCACTAAACATAAAACCAGCCATGAAAGCCATAAATATAGCAATTCCACCCAAGTTTGAAATAAATTTCGTGTGCACTTTTCTAGTGCCATCAGGCTTATCATATAAATCTTTATGATAGGCTAACTCTATAAGAATTGGGATAGCTTTTTTTACGACATAAAAGGAAATGGTGCAGGCTAAAAAAAACTGCACCCATTTAAATAACGCCACTTCAATCATATTGGATTTAAATTAGATTACCAATATATGCAGAATCCATTAACTATAACAGTATTTATATCTTTCTAAGATTTTTCTAATTCAATAATTATTTTATTCACATTTTCACCATAGTCTTTAGTATAATTGAAATAGTAAGATACTTCTTCTTTTATATCAGAATATTTTGATTCTTTATATGGTTTAGAATCAATCTCATCTAAATGATTAATCACTTGTGTAGTCTTAACAATGCTCTCTTGTATGTTATGCCCTTCCAATTTCAAACTGTAAACTTTACAGCCAAAATAAGCCCAAGCGGGTAATAAAGAAGAATAATGTCCAATAACGATTGGAGCTATCGGTATAGAATCTCTAAATATCTTAACATTGTGGTCTTTAAAAAAGGCTATTGCTTCGTGCCCCATTCTCGGATGCCCCTTTACTACCAACTCTTTCTTTTTCAATACTGACCAAGTTATTAAGTTTTCTAAAATTTCATACATTTTCTCTTTAGATAGCCGGCCATCCTCAACAAGCGTCTGATAACAGTATACTATTGAGTCGTCGCCCAATTCAGAATTCTGATACCTTATTAGTTCTGGATTACCACAAATAGTAAATCTCGAAAAATCTTCGTTAAAATAATATGTTTTGTGCCATTCCTCCCAATATTTCGAGATGACAATTGCTCTATTTGGAAAACCTATTGTCTTTTTAAAATTATATTCTCGTTTTTCTATCAAAGTATGGGTTAAGAAAAATCTAAAGAAGAGTAGTATGTTACTATCAAGTATTGATGACCTAATTGCATAGTTCAAGTATCGAAGAGTCTTCTTTAGCTTTGAAATAAAAAAAAAAGCATTTCTTTTCATGAGAGGGATATATAAACCATGTTGTATATATACTGTATGGATACCATAGCTGTTTGAAATTTGGGTAAGGTAAATATCAGGTATCCGTTGACCATTAATGATAAAGACATCATGGTTTTTAATTAAAGTGTCTATATCATTTCCCTTTAATTTTTCCAGACATTCAATCCGAAACTCATACCCGAATGCTTTTAACTTTCTCTCTTCTTCTTCATTTTCAATTAAAATACTTATTTCATTTGAATTAATAACCTCTTTCAGCACATCCAAATAGTATCTTTTGACATTAATAGCGTCTATTTCAAAAAAAATAATCTTCATAAATTAATAACTTACTGCTAAAATTGTCACTGGGCCACCATTACCATTTTCAACCAAAAGAGGAGCGATAATTACACTTTTAGGATTTCTTTTTAATTCTGAAAGCTTCATATCCTCAATTATAAAAATTGGCCGATTATCTTCTTCATTTAAAAAAGATAAATGTGCTTTTTTACCTTCCTCTTTGAATAACGGAGAAGTAAGTGAAATAAAATCAAAACCAACAGTTCGGAGATTTTTAAAATTTTCTCTTAGATATTCACAAGCTTCTTCGGAAATCCCTGGATAAGCGTTCCAATATTTATTCTCTGTCCGGAATTTTTCGAATCCCGTTTTTATAATTAGAAAATCAACACTTTCTTTTATAGGAGTAGTTATTAAATCTTCTTTTTCAATAAGGCGACCATTTTCACAAGGAATATCTATAATATTTACGGAAGTGAAAATCCATTTCTCAGGAGAGACATCAGTTAAAGTACTTCCTGAATCGTAAAAGTGTTTTGGAACATCAATATGGGTACCTATATGATTGTTGGTAAGCCTAAAATCTGTCGTATTCGAAGTATCCCCCATTAAAATTGAGCTTTTAGGATCCAGGATGACACTATCTCTATCACCATAACTAGGTGTATCTTTTGCTAAGGGGTGTGACAAGTAGATAACCTTCACTAAATCTCCCTTTCCGATAAATATCTCTTAATAGATTCAGCAATTTGAAAATCACTTTCTTCATCTATGTCTACTGCTTCTACACGATTGATTGGGAATAAAAGTGGATTATCACCTATCCTATTTTTCTTTTCCATAAACATAGATCTTGAGAACATATAAATACAGGAATTCTCTTCATAAACTGGTGAAAGATCCTGTGTTTTTATCAATTTTTTTGGGTTATGGTTTATCCCTTTCCCATCTGGCCAATAAAATCTACTCTGCATTGAAGTTACAGACATTAAACTATCGTGAATATCTTGATTTAAAAATCTATCTATCGACTTATCTATCGTCTTCGCTGTTAATAATGGATTTGTACTGTGGGTCTGCAGATAAAAATCAGCGTCTGTCTTGTTTATATCATATTCAATAATCTGATTCGCCTCATTACTTGTAATTGTAAGTAAATAATCAGGTCTCATATGAATTTTAACATCAAAATATTTGAGTGCTGTTTCTGCAATTTCTTCAGAATCTGTGTTAATGAGTATTGAAGAAATACTATTGGATTGTTTAAGGCTTTCAAGAATCCAGTAAAGCAAAGGCTTTCCATGAAACTCTCTGAGATTTTTTCCGGGCACTCTTTCAGAGTACCCTTTCATAAATAAAAGAGCAGTAATTTTTGGTTTACTCATTGGTAAATTTAATAGCAATCTTCATCGTGAGCTTTTTTATTAGCAAAGGTTCATTTACAAAATGTTGTGGTCCGTGCCCATCTTCAGGAAACATAATGGCAAAAATTCCACTTCCTATATCAACATAAGTAGCTTGCGGATGAGGTTTTTTATAAAATGTTCGGTCTTTGTTTTCATCGTATGGAATATTCACTTCCATATCCTGAATAGGAGACCATTTCACCCTTTCAAGCCCCTTCAAAGGATACTGAATATCGATAACATGCTTATGTGCCTCGTATCCTCTTTCGAAATTCTCAATAGTTTCGTATTCGCTTACTATTGCCTTTACATTTTCACTAACCTGATATTCACCCAATGCAATATCAGGGTTAACATCTCTTATGTATTCTAATCCAGTATAAACATCTTCACTAAGACCTTTATATAGATCAATGTTCTTAATTGTATCTACGATCATTTCAGAACAGTTTAATTTCTGTGGTATGCGTTCATGTATTCTTCCATCCAGCCTTTGAAAAGTTTATCAGGCTCGGTGAGATCCTTAAACATCTTTCCCCAGCCTTTAGTAAGGATGAGTCCGAACTCGCCATTTTCATTTTTTTTATCCTTTTCCATGGCCTTAAACAATTCATCTAAGTTCAGGTTTGAGATCGAATACCCTTCCCAAATTACTTTAAAGACATTATGTGCTCGTTTTACTTCCTCATTAGATATATATCCTTTTTTCATTGATATATAATTAGCCATATCCATCCCAAACGATACTGCAACACCATGGGGAATCCCATAGTTAGTTATACTTTCAATTGCATGTCCGAATGTGTGTCCGTAATTAAATACGATTCTTTCCTTTTTATCAAACTCATCAATTTCTATATAGCCTTTTTTAATGGAAAGACTTTTCCGGATTAGTTCACCTAGATTTTCCTGAGTTGCCAGAGCTTCTTTGAATTCAGTTTCAAAATAAAATACATCCTCTTCACCTGAAACAAAGTAGTAATGTGCCATTTCTCCTATTCCAGAACGTATATCTCGCTCAGTGAGTGTCTTCAGGTAATTAGGATCAATATAAATTGATATTGGCGGGTAAAAACCTCCAACTTGATTCTTGAATTCTCTAAAGTTAATTGAGGTTTTACTTCCAATACAACTATCACACTGAGCAAGTAATGTGGTAGGAAAAAATACCCACCCGACTCCTCTGTAGAGCATTGAAGCAATATAAGCAGTTACGTCTTGTGTTATTCCTCCACCTATTGAAATGAGTCTGTTGTTTCTTTTAAAACCAGTTTTAATCAGCTCATCAATAAATGGGATAACCCCTTCATAGCTTTTTGTGCTTTCCAACGAATCAATAGCTATTGTTTTCATTCCTGAATTCAATATCAAATCAAGATCAGGATGAAGCTTGATTACTTTTTTGTCAACAATAACGCAATCACCAGGTCTATAAGAGTCTTTAAGGTGCTTTTCCAGAGAGGATATAATGTTCACTTCATAATTTTTGATAGATGATTTCACTATAAATGAATCAGACATTGGTAAAACCTCCATCTACAACTATATTTTGACCTGTCATATAAGAATTTTCTTTAGAACTTAAAAATAAGATTACCATTCCTATTTCAGAAGGATCGGCTAATCGGTTGATTGGAATAGTAATTCCAATTTTTTTTAGCTCTTCTTTGGTATTAGTAGTTTCTGTCAATTCGGTTAAAGTGAATCCCGGGGAGATTGAATTAACTAATACTCCATATTTTGCTAGTTCAACCCCCATTGTCTGAGTTAAACCGTTAATGGCATTCTTAGACATTGAATAGATAGCTCTTCTAGCACGAGTAATCACACTCCAAATAGAAGCAACATTAACAATTCTTCCATAGCCTTGTTTTTTCATCAAGCCTGCTAAAAATCTTGAGATTTTTAAGGGTGCATTCATATTGACTGAAATCAAGGCTGAGTAATCTTTATCTGAAATTTGTTCAACCTCATTTAAAAGATTAATCCCAGCATTATTTATAAACACATCAATTCGAGGAAGTAAATTAAGAAGCTCAATAAAAGAAATTATACCTTCATCGGAACTGAAGTTACCCTGAAGGTATTCAAATTCTCCTATAGCTTTTAACTCCTCTTCTAAGGTTTTGGAAGGTTTAGGTCCTGTACCAGTAATGTAAACTGTGCCACCTCTTTCTAAAAAAAGTTTCGCTGCTTCTTTCCCAATACCCCGGGTTGATCCTGTTATTACAATGGTCTGTCCGGTAAAATCAAGCATTTCTTTATTCGTAAAGGCTCATAAATTCTTCGTCTTGTCTCAGATAAGAAACTAACATATGGCAAATAATCATATGTAGATCCTCAATTGGACCGTAGTCACCTTTCGGATTAGGTGTGAACAAACAGATTTTGCAGGCATCTTTGAGTTTACCTCCTTCAAATCCTACTAATCCAATTGATGTACCTCCAAGTTCATTGGCGTATTCAGCAGCTTTCACAACGTTCATTGAATTCCCACTCGCCGAAATAGCAATCAGAACATCACCTTTGCTAAAATAATCCTGCATCTGCTGAGTAAACACTTCATCGTAAGAATTATCATTCCCAATAGCCGTCATTAAAGGACTGTGATCTGTAAGACTAACTACTTTAATTCTTTTTTTCTTAAAATATCTTACAAAAAATCCAAAATCTACTTTATAGTGAGAAGCGGTAGCGGCACTACCACCATTTCCAGCAACATAAATTGTTTTTTCATTTTTGTAGACATCAATAATAGTAGATGTTATTTGTTCAAGTACATCAAAATCTATTTGATCAAATAGATCATTTAGTTTTTTTTGGTAGTCTGCAGAATGTTGTATGAGTTTCTCTTTTCTCATTATTGTAGTTTTTTCAGTTTAAAAGTTTTTTTCAGCGTAAATCTTATCGATGATTGTCATTAACTTGAATGCATCTGATGAATTTCCAATCTCGATATTTGAATCATTTTCAATAGCGTCAAGGAAATGTTCGATCTCATATCTCCAACTATGGTCTTCTACATATTGTGTTTTTACTTCATCCTTCCAGGTTGCGGCTGGAGCCGTAGATCTATTTTTTGCAATAGATAGAACTTCTTCTCCATAACTCATCGTAGAAGTGATCAGTCCATTAAGCACCATGTAGCCTTTTTCCATAAATACCTCTAAAGAAAATAGGTGCCTCCATTGGCTCATTGTTGAGTGGAGTGATGCATCAATTCCAGTTTCAGAGTTTCTTAAAATAACAAATGCATTATCTTCAACTTCCAGATTCCAGTAAAGATTCGAAACCTCAGCTTTAACTGAATCAAAATCCCCAGCTAAATGCAAGAACAAGTCAAGCATATGAATCCCCTGATCAATTAAAATACCACCACCTGCGAGCTCTTTCTTTGCCCTCCAATTATCAAAATAATCTTCGGTAACACTTTTTCCATATCTCCCTCTCATCCAAATTATTTTCCCAAACTCGCCACTATCAACCAATTCTTTCATTCGAATTACACTACCATGATGTCTATGGTTAAATCCGTACATAAGCTTTCGACCATTGCTGTTCTTTTCTACTTCAATAATCTCTTGAACATCTGCACCTGTAAAAGCAGGCGGCTTTTCACAAAAGACATGCTTTCCCGCCTCTAGAGCTTTTATTGTCAATTCCTTATTTAAAAAATTTGGAGTTGAAACAATGATCACATTAATCTCAGGTTTGTTAATTATCTCATCATGAGATAGATTGGGTATATTATCCAGAGGTACCTGAAGATTTGGTTCCGATACCGCAATTACTTTTCCTCTTCCATCTTCTTCAATTGCTTCTAATCGGGTTTGCCCCATCTTTCCATACCCAATAATACCTACATTAAAATCCATAACTGTAGTTAGTTAATTAGTTTAATTTTTTATAATTCCGAAACTAAATACTTTTTAGTGCTTCGATAAGATTATTGACCGCATCAATTTCCATCTGAAGTTTCCCTTCTTTTGCATAGGACCCTAAATGAGGTGTAAGAACAATATTCTCTAAATCGCAAAGACTTCCAGAGTATGGTTCTTCTGAAAATACATCAACGGCAGCACCTGTTAGTTTACCATTTATTAATGCTTGATAGAGTGCCTCTTCGTCAACAACTCCACCTCTGGACACATTGATAAGGAAAGCACCATCCTTCATTTGGTTAATTTGTTCAGTTCCGATTACATGACTTTTATCGCTACTTCTCGGCACGTGTAGAGTAACAATATCTGATTCAGACAATACTTCTTCCATTGTCTTATAAACTACTCCGGAATCTTTTGCCCAGTCTGTATCAGGATATAAATCAAACCCAATAACAGGATTTCCAATACCTCTGAATAACTCAGCAGTGAGCTTTCCTATTCTTCCTACTCCAATTATTCCAATTGTTTTATTTAGAATAAGATTGCCAATTTGCTTTTCCCATTTACGATTTTTTAAAGCACAATGAGCTTGTGGAACTTTTCTAAGAAGGGATAAAGTAAGAGAAAGCGTTAGTTCTGCCACTCCTCTTGTTGGGCCATTCGGAGTGTTCACTACCGCTATCCCTTTTTTCTTAGCATAATCCAAATCTACACTATCCATACCCACTCCAACTCTGCTAATACATTTAAGCAGTGGGCATGCATCCATAACTCGAGCAGTTAATGGTTCAACTCCAGCAACAATACCTACACAATCTTTTGCTAAGTCAATCGCTTCATCTTCAGTTAATCTTCGTCCATAAGGGTTATTGATAATTTTAAAACCTTCATCCTTCAATAAATCAAAAGGGTCAGAAGCAATCTGTCCAAATGAAGATGGTGATGTTAATATTGTAGGTTCATTCATTGAGATCTTAATTCCTCCAAAGCTTTTTGCGATCCAGACGATACTAATGTTATATCTACCGAATAAGCAATAAACTTATAACCTTCTTTTATTCTTTTTTTAACTAAATCTGGATTAGGAGCAACTTGATGAATTCCAGGTAACACCTTATTTCGCTTACAAATTATTAGAAAATCTTCTATAGCTTTAGTCATCTTTGGATGACTAAAGTCACCAGTAATCCCCATAGAAGTACTCAAATCATACGGACCGATCAATGCCGCATCAATACCTTTTACAGACAAAATCTCGTCTAAATTATAAATCGCATTAATATCCTCTATTTGAACACAAACAAAAGTTGATTTATTTGACTCATTAAAGGAAGCATGCAAATTTAGCCCGTAATCATTTGACCTACTGAAACCTACTCCTCTTCTGCCTTGTGGGGGGTATTTTACAGAGTCAACAAGCAATTGAGCCTCTTCTTTCGAATTAATCATAGGACAAATGATACCATCCGCACCTGCATCAAGGTACCGTTTATTCTCTGAATAAGAATTTCCTGAAACTCTTACTAAGGCTCTACACTTACGGTTGCCAGATTTAATTGCCTGAAGTAAGCCAAAAGATTTTTCCAAATCTACTGGTGAGTGCTCAACATCTATTGCCAAAAAATCATATCCCGATATTGCCATTAACTCAGCAATTACTGAACTACCACTACACAACCAACTTCCAATTATCGGGTTTGATGTTTCTTGATTATTCATTAATTGAGCATTCGATTATATTGATCTTTCATATTTTTACCAATTTTAGACCAATCATAGTGTTGTTCTAATACATTGAATTGATTTTTAATATAACCTTGTTTCAAAAATAATTCAGATTTAAAGAATTTTTTAATGGTAGAGTAAAGTTCATGGTCATTAGTATATAGTAGACCAGTCTTCCCATCAATTATATCTTCGGCTAACCCACCAGTGTTTTTTGCTATCACTGGCAATTTAAAACGCATAGCAAGAAAAGTTACTCCACTTTGAAATATGAATCGATAAGGAAGTAGAAGTACATCGGAAGCTTTGAAATAGATTTCAATTTCAGAATTTTCAATAAATTCAATTTTTGGCAAAACTAAGTTTCTATTTCTTCTAATAAGATCATTAATATTTTGGGCATATTCTTGCTGCCCTGACCTATATTTACCTGCTATTACGAGGCGTAATGATCCAATATCATCTTCTAATTTTTTTAAAATTTCGAGTATGCTCTCAAGATTTTTGTAGGGTGCAATATTCCCAAAAAACAACATGACTTTTTTGTCCATATCAAGCCCTAAAATATCTCTACATTCTTGCCTCGTTTTATCTGAAATAGAGACTGAATTATTTATTCCATGCTTGATAACTGTGATTTTTTTTTTATCGATACCATATTCAATTAAAATATGCTTTGTAAATTCATTATGTACTAAGAACGCGTTTACTTTGCTAAAAAAAAACTTCTTAGTAAGTGGTAAATCGATTTTGAAATTAGCCCCTGCTTTACTTAGTAGTGTGTCCGTACTAATATCATGTACTTTATAAATTAAAGGTTTACGGCGTAACTTTATGAGTAAGGGTAAAAAAAGCTCCTCGAATCTAGCTGTTTTATAATTAAGCCATTCGATATGGTATAGATCAACATCTGAGAATAGTATATACCAAAATAATTTAAAGTAATAAGCAAATGCTGAACCTATTAAACCTAATTTGGTAGAAGTTGCTTTAGAAATGAATTTATGAATCTTCACCCCTTTCCGAGTGTAAGGGTATATTTCAAATTCAGTTCGTTTCGCATCTATTATATCAAAATCAATATCCTTTATGGAATTTAAAGCCGTAATAATTCCATATAAGTAATCAAATTGATGTCCTGAATATAAGATAGCCACTTTTTTGGGCTTCATTTCTTAAGGCGTTTTTGGAATTAAAAATTTATCATTAAAACGACTCTCTAACATAAAAATTAAGATAATACCCCAAAACATATACCCAACGATAAAAGCATAACTAAACTGTACGAAGAAATGTATAATTAGAGACTTTTTTGTCAATAATTTGGATGTTGCCAAATATACAAAGATCATCAAATAGAAAAAAAGTCCAATTAGGCCATTAGAAATTCCTATCACTGCCACAGCATTATTGATATGGCCCCGTGCAAAAGAAACCATTGCAGGATTATACATACCAAAGTTCTTAATTAACCAAGTATCGTATCTACCATACCCTTCTCCAAAAAAAAACTGCACCGAATTAGCCTCATCTAAATACTTGAGTAAAACAAGAATCGAATTACCCCTACTACCCTCGCTACCACTGTAATTTGAGTTCGCAATACTTTTTACAGTTGTAGTTATCCTATTAATTAAAAAATCTCCAACTATTGGAACAGAAAATAAAAGAATAGCTACTGCCGAATAGGTAAGAATCAAGCGCTTGATACTCCTAATATTGTTTAGTGAAATAACAATAAATGCAAGTATATAAGCAGTTAAACTAAGTGTAAAAACTATACAAATAAAGATAATGAGAAAGGCTTTTTTGCGATAGTATGACTTTGTATTAAGGAAAAAATAAAGTATAACTACTAAATAAATTCCCAAATAAGAGGGTTCATCAAATGATGATTTAACCCTATAAAAACCAAGTACTTCTGTAGATTTCGAACTTGAGAACAGACCCAAGATTTGTTCTAAGGGAGGAAGATTTAAGAAAGTAACTCCTATATCATAGAAAAAAAATGGAAGCATTACATATAATCCGTAGTAAATATATTTATCAATATTCTCTAATTCACTCGGTTTAAAACGAATTGTAATTGGGAAAGCCATTAAGAAAAGTGTGCCTAAGGAAAGTAAATATGGTCCAAAACCAAATCTATATAGGGAAGTTAAAAAAGCTATAAAAATAAAAAGTGAGATTAGAAGTAATAGATTCATGTATACTTTTCGAAAGAAAAAGATAGCATATATAGATAACACTATTGCAACAATCGCTGGTAGTGTAAAGGTATATCCACTTACTTCAATTCCAATTACATGAAGAGGAAAGGTAAAAAAATAAATCCTTAACAGATTTCTTCCGATCACGAATTAAGTGGACTAAAAGTTTTTCGTTTCAAAAATAGCAGGTTAGAAAATGAATAGTAGTGTTTCCTTAAGTCTCCAAGCTGTATTTTTGATTCTAAAATATTCTGATGTAAAGAATCAAAAATTACATCTGATTCATAGTTTTTTAAAGTTTCAAATGTTTTCTCTGAGATTATTTTATAGTCATTCAAAAGTTCCCTCATTATCCCTTGAAGCGAATATTTTTTACTATAATCATCTAATCTTTCATAACTAAGTATGAATTGATCGACTGTAATATTATTTAATATCGTAAGTGGAGTTACGATAGAAGGAATACCAGCCGAGGCAAAATCTAATATAATTGTACCCCTTCCAATACCTATGTCAATATTTTTGTTCAAATAATCGTATAAGTCATCACCAAATAAGGCTCCAGTAAAAACTATCTTAACATTTCGTACCTCTCTCTCTTTTAAGTGTTTCAAATACTTACCATCCCCAATAATATGCAAATAACACTTTTTTCCTTTGGTGTTAGCCTTATTTAATAGTGAGATTATCGTCATTAATGACGGGAAAAGATCTTTATCTAGTCTGCTTACCCAACCGAAGTTTATGGTATCTCCTATTTCTTTGAAAACTGGTTTAGATTTATTTCTAGATTTATAAGGTAAATTAACAAATAATGCTTCTTTATTAATTTCATACAAATATTGGTGCAATTTTCTTGTGTTTTTATTGAAATAAACTACTCCATTATTATCCACCAAATCAAAAAATATCTTTTTATTAACTTTAAAGTTTACACGTTCAATTCTCATGAACTTTTTTAATATTTTTTTTGACTGAACTTTCTTAAGAAACTTTGAAGAAACATAGAAATTCAAAGCGTGGAATTCATGCAACAACAATAGTGATATTATTGAGGAATCAGCTAACGGAGACTCACATAGCTTATCAATATGTGAAATAGCTGATATGACATAATATTCTTTCTCTTTCAGCCTCTCATCAGAAATATTAATTTTTAAACTATTATCCTCATAATCAAGTTTTTCAAAAAGCACCCCATCTTTATAGTCTGTAATATTGACATTCACTTTTTTATTTTTAAAATAGGCTAGCATCTCTAAAAATAAGAGTTCACTACCTCCATATCGCCTAGATGGAAAATAAATAAGCAAATCTTTTTCCATAGTCTTACGAAGCTTTACTTTTTCTATTCATTAACCCCTTTACCATTTCTATTGACCTCTTTTCCATAAAAAACAAGTATACAAAATAAACAATGAAAAACATGAAGACAATAATAAATCCTCTAATCAATGTTCCTACTGACAAAAATTCAATAATAGAAAAGGAGATGCACATTAAAATAAAATTTAGAATCAACCTATTACCAAAAATCGACCATAATTTTTTATATGATACTTCAAGATTCAAGTTTGCAATATTCTGAATAATGATTGAAGTAACAGCTATAAAAGAGAACCTTATTAATAATACATATTCCAACCCGAGTTTAGATAAAAAAAGTAATGCCCCTAAAAAAAATATATTTGACAAGATATCTATATAGAATAAAAGCTTTACTTTACCTCTAGCATATAATAAAGAAGTTGAGATATTATTGGTAAGTAAACTAAAGATCATAGACCCAGCTAGTACCTGAAATACTATTATACTATCAATCCACTCTTCTCCAAACAGAATTGCCACGAAAGAATCTGCAGTTGAAATAATCAAAAAGCTAACAAAGAATGATATTAAGGACATTAAATCAATTGTCTTTAAATATGTATTCCGAATTCGATCAAAATCATTTTTGATTTCTGCAAAAAAAGGAAATAGAAAACTAGTAAGAGAATTTGTTAGCAACATTCTAAATTTGTCAATTAAATTCTTTGCGAAATAATATATCCCAAGAATATATTCAGGAAGGAAAATACCAACGATCAAAGCATCTAAATTTTGAGTTAAATAACTTGAGGTAAGCTTTCCTGAATAATATTTTAAAAAATGGATGGATGATCTTATTGAGCTAAAGCGAAAAATAAATTTAAAAGGTATGATTCTCGCTCTAACACCGAAATAAATTTGTAGTAATGAGCCAAGAATTGCAGTAATTAAATTTGCATAAATAATCGCGTAAAGCTTAAACTCTAAAAATAATAATATTATAGTAACTAGAAACAGTACTAATGCTTTAACAATGTCAATGATTGACAATAGTTTAAAATTAATTTCTCTTTGAAATAACCCTTTATACGGATTCCCTATCCCGACAAGTACATATTGAAATGAAGCAATAATTAACAAAGTTTTTAATTCCTCCATTTCGAATATGAATGCTATTAAATCTTTACCTGCTATTACAGCGATTGTACACATTACACTTAGAAACAGGTTCACTAAGTAAAGCGAAGAAAAAGATTCGGAATCTAGCTTATCCCTTTCAACAATTGCCTGGTTAAATCCTGCTGATAATAGTTGAACAACAAGCCCGTTAACTAATAATATGATTGCAAGAATACCAATTTCTCCTGGAGACAAAAATCTCGCTTTAAAAATATATGAAATTGGCCCAAGAACTCCTCCAGCAATTGCTGAAGTGGTTGACCATGCTACACTTTTTACAGCTTTCTCTTTTCTTGTCACGCTTTATTTATAAAACTCTAAAACACTTTCGGCAACATAATTGATTTCATCATCAGTTAACCCAATATAAAACGGTAGTCTAACAAGACAATCTGAGTAACGATCCGACAATGGCATTAATTTTTTATGATTATTATTGCGGAAAAATTCACTTTTATGAAGAGATTGATAATGAAAAACTGCATATATATTTTTTTCTTTCAAATGAGAGAGCAGTGCTGTTCGCTCTTCAATTGAGGAACACACAAAATAAAACATATGCGCATTATTAGTAGCGTATTCAGGAATATTTGGCAATTGAACCTTATTTTTTAAAGTTTTCAAAAATTCAAAATATTGAGTCCATATTTTTTTTCTTTGAGATTGAATTACTACTAGCTGTTCAAGCTGTGCATATAAGAAAGAAGCAATTAGTTCGGAAGGCAAAAAAGAAGAACCAATATCTACCCAACCATATTTATCTACTTCGCCTCTGAAAAATGCAGAACGATTAGTTCCTTTTTCCCAAATTATCTCAGATCGCTGTGTGAACTCTCCATCATTTATTGCAAGTAAACCACCTTCACCTGAAATAATATTCTTCGTTTCATGAAAGGAAAATGAAGATAAATGTCCAATACTACCTAATGGTGTATCTTTATAATAAGAATCAATTGCTTGGGCAGCGTCTTCAATAACAAGTAAGTCGTACTTATTGGCAAGACTCATAACTTTATCCATATCTACTGCTACACCAGCATAATGCACTACAACTATTGCCTTTGTCTTATCGGTAATATTTGCTTCAATAGTATCTTCATTCATTCCTGGATGATCTTCTCTGCTATCTACGAATTTAATTTTTGCTCCTCTGAGCAAAAAAGCATTCGCAGTAGAAACAAAGGTATAAGATGGCATGATGACTTCATCACCAGAACTAATATTCGCCAATATTGCACACATTTCAAGTGCATCGGTACACGAAGTAGTAAGCAATGCCTTTTTAAAGCCATACTTATTAACAAAGTAAGATTGACATTTCTTTGTGTATTTTCCGTTTCCAGCAATCTTTGTTGACCCTAAAACTTTATTTAAGTACTGAATTTCATTCCCAGTTATATATGGTCTATTGAAAGTTATTTTTTTCAATTTTTTATTACTCTAGGTTTTTTATAAATCTAGCCGGGTTTCCTGCAACAACAGTTTTCTTTTCGACATTTTTGACTACTACTGAACCCATACCAATTATCGAGTATTCCCCAATTTCAATATCTTCACGAAGAGTAGAATTTAGCCCTACATGCGCACCATCTAAAACCTTAACTCGTCCACCAATAATAGAATGTGCTGCTATGGTCGTAAAATCGCCAATCTTGCAATCATGCCCTAAAAAGGCTGAGGTATATATATGACAGTGGTTTCCAAGAACAGAACCAACTGAAGTGGCACTAAATGGTAAAAGTAATGTGTTTATTCCTAACACAGAATCTTGATTAATATATGACAGTGGGTGAGCTGCCGAGGCAAAAGCTTCTTTAGGAATTTTTAAATCCTCAAAGAGTTTAACTCTTTCTTCCTTTTTTTTTGCATTGTAATGTAGAGTGTAATGTATATAATAGCCTTTATCTATCCAGTCAATAATACTTTCAGTACCTCCCAGTACTTTTTCACCACAAAACTCCTCTCCTGGATTTACTACGTCATTGATATATCCACAAATATCCCATTCTAATTTTTTTTCATTAGAAGCCTTAAATGTAGACATTGCAATTTCTCCACTGCCTTGACCGCCAACTATCAATAACTTCTTCTTTTTCATTTTCAATTATTCTTTTTTCGCAACAATTAAGCTATGTTTTTTTAATATAGATTTGGCTTTAAGCACCATTGGTGGACCTATAAATTTACCATTCATAATAGCAACACCTTTTCCGCTTTTTTTTGCTTCTTCAGAAAGTTTCAGCATTTCTTTAGCATCTTCAACTTCTCGATTATTAGGAGTATAATAATCATGAATAATAGGTAATTCTTTTGGATTCAATACTAGCATTCCCTCAAATCCCAAATTTTTTGCTACTATAATATTCTTCTCAAGATCTTCTAAATCATGTACACGAACATGTACCGTATCTATTGGGATCACATTACAAGCTCGTGCTCCCATAGAGATAAGTGATCTAGCAGTGAATAAACTTTGATCATCATGGTCATGAATACCTTGTAAATCCGAAATAAAATCTTCCGATCCAAAAGACACTGCCACAACTCTATCAGACGCTGTACAAATTTCTTGAATATTTAGAACTGCAGCCGCTGTTTCTATTAAAGGAATAATTTTGAATGTGCCTATAGGTATATTTTTTTGATATTCAATGGTCTCAAGTAGCTTGGAAAAAAAATAAACATCTTTACCTGTTTTAGACTTAGGGTACATGAAACCTGCTACACCTTCTATTGTAAGTTCTAGTACATCGCTTAATAATTCTCCACTTTCTCGGTCATTAACTCTTGGGAATAGTACTTTACCCTCAAATTTCCCATCCATTACATACTCTTTAATATTCTTTCTTGCAACTTCTTTATTGGAACTCGGTTGAACTGAATCTTCAATATCAAGAAGTAAAATATCTGCATAAGACTTTACAGCACTATTTAAAAGCCTTTCATTATGTGCTGGAACAAACATTAAGCTTCGAAAAAGATAATTAATCATTTTGCATCCTTCTTTTCACTAATACTTTTCTTCTGAAAGATAAAACATCTATATGATTTTGATTATTAACTATAGTTTCGACATACACAATGCCTCGGTCTTTCTTCGATTTTGATTGTACTTTTTCTAATATTCTAGTACGAGCATAAACTGTGTCGTTTAAATAAACAGGTGCTAAATGCTTTACACTTTCATACTCTAAATTTGCAATCGCCTTACCACTAATTTCTGGTACTGTTAACCCAACGCCTATACTAAACACTAGGGTACCTACCACTAGAATTTTACCATGCTGTTGCTTGGAAGCATAATCTAGATTCGTATGAACAGGATGATGATTCATTGTTAATAGCGAAAACATATTATTGTCACTTTCAAAAATAGTTTTTGAAATAGCATGATTTATGGTTTCCCCTATTTTGAAATCTTCGAAATAAAAACCAAATTCAATTCTCATTTCTTTTACTCCACTTTATTATTCTTTTAAATCTAGATACATGAGGTTTTTCTATTATTCTTCCATGCACCTTAAATGGCTTAAAATCAGTTTCTTTACCTATAATTGAAATTACTTGCTGGGCTAATTCTAATTCTTCAGCACTAAAAAAATTTACAGTTTCTAGTTGTTTAAGTTGGAATGGGTGTATAAAAAATTTTCCATCATGTCCAGAACTATATGCTTCATAAATTTCTTGTTTGATATTTTTCACATTATACAGTTCCATTGAAGCTATATCAATAACTTCTTTACCGTAGGCCTTACCGTAAACTAAGAGCATATTACGAGCAAACTGTAAATTTAAATAAGTATGGTCCATTCCCATTTGATTTGCAAAATCGTGACTACCTAATCCTAATCCAGTTATTTGATCACCTAGCTTATTAAGAATTTCCGGAAGCTGAATAAGGAGTTTTGGATTCTCAATCAAAAGAATAAATTTTAAGTATTTATCTTTGACAGATCTTTGATTAATAATTTCCAATTCCTCTATTGAGCCTACTTTTGGTAAAATGAAATTTGAAAAACCTCTCTTAACGAATTGATTAAAAAATGATTGCTCAATATCAAAAATTGAGTTAAGACGAATTAAGTAATTCGATTTAGCTTTAATCTTTTTAATATTGTCTATTGCCTCTTCTAAATCCGTACGTGCAACAGAATCTTCTAGATCAAAAACAAAAAAATCAGCCCTTAATTCTTCAACTTTTTCTATGAATTTTCTTTTATCAGCTGGTATAAAAAAATATGATCTAAGCATAGTTGATCAAAGCTCTGAGATACTCTCCATATTTGCTTTTACCCAATTGCTCTGCTTTATCTAATAGATCTTTATCTGTAATCCACTTCTTCCTCCAGGAAATTTCTTCTAGGCATGAAATCTTGAACCCCTGACGCTTTTCAATTATTTCAACGAACATAGAAGCTTCAAGCATAGATTCTGGAGTACCTGTATCTAACCAAGCATAACCCCTTCCCATAATTTCTACGTCCAGCTTACCTTCTTCCAGATATACTTGATTGATTGATGTGATTTCTAATTCACCTCTTTCAGAAGGCTTGATAGACTTAGCTATTTCAACTACATTATGGTCATAAAAATATAAACCTGTTACAGCTAGATTACTTTTCGGTTGTAGCGGTTTTTCAGCAATCGAAATAGCTTTTCTATTCTCATCTATTTCGACTACACCAAACCGCTTTGGATCACTTACTCGGTAACCAAAAATCGTAGCACCTTCTTTTTTCTGACTCACCAATTCTAGCTTTGGTCTTAATCCTTGTCCATAGAAAATATTATCCCCTAAAATCAAACAGCTAGAATCATCTCCAATAAAATCTTCCCCAATTATAAAGGCTTGTGCGAGTCCCTCAGGTTTAGGTTGAACTGTATAACTTAGATTAATTCCAAGATCGCTTCCGTCTCCTAACAAATCTTTAAAACCTTGAATATCTCTTGGAGTAGAAATTATCAGTATATCTTTAATGTTTGCCAACATTAACGTGGAAAGTGGATAATAAATCATCGGTTTGTCATAAACTGGAATAATTTGCTTGGATATTGCTTTCGTCATTGGGTAAAGTCGAGTACCTGTACCACCCGCCAATATTATACCTTTCATAATTCTGTTTTTACTCCAAGTCGTTCCAGATTGTAATTATCGTGGGTAACTGCCTCACACCAATCTAAATTTGAGAGATACCAGTTTATAGTTTTTTCAATACCAGTATCAAATGTCTCATCGGGAGTCCACCCTAATTCCTTTTTAATCTTCGAAGCATCAATTGCATATCTATAATCATGTCCCGGTCTGTCTTTTACGAATGTAATTTGCTCCATATAAGAAGACTCTTTCGGAATTAAAATATCAAGAGTACTACAAATTGTGTTTACTACGTCAATATTAGTTTTTTCGTTATGTCCCCCAATATTATAGGTTTCTCCTGGGTTCCCGCTTTTAAAAACTGTCAGCAATGCTTTAATATGGTCATAAACATATAACCAATCTCTGATATTTTTACCGTCTCCATAAACGGGAATATCTTTTCCCATCATAGCTTTTAATATGACTACTGGTATGAGTTTTTCTGGAAACTGATATGGTCCATAGTTATTAGAGCAATTAGTGATTAGTGTAGGTAGCCCGTAAGTATGGAACCATGCTCGCACTAGATGATCTGAAGAGGCTTTGCTTGATGAGTAAGGAGACCTAGGGTCATACGGAGTATCTTCTGTAAAATATCCGCTCTTCCCTAACGAACCATATACTTCATCAGTTGATACATGAAGAAATCGAAAATTATTTTTTCTGTTACTATCAAGTGAATTCCAATAGCTAGTGGCCTGTTCCAAAAGATTATGAGTACCAACAATATTTGTACGTATAAATTCTGCCGACCCATCGATTGAGCGATCTACATGAGATTCAGCAGCTAAATGAATAACTCCATCTGGTTGAAAACCATAAAACAAATCTTCCATGGATTTAGATTCACAAATATCAGACCTATTAAATTCATATCTCTTTTCATTTTCTACCAAAGCCAAAGATTCTGTATGACCAGCGTAAGTAAGTTTGTCAACATTCAGAACAGAAAATGATGTGTTTTTTAGTAAATATCTGACAAGTGCCGATCCTATAAACCCTGCACCTCCGGTAATGAGTATTTTCATTTTGTAAGACTAAAAAAGTTTTTCAAATATACAAAAACAATAGCAACTGCTAACATAAGTAAGGTTGTAGAAAATAAAACCATAACACCACTCCTATTGTCGTTAACAGGAACCTGAACAGGTTGTAAAACTTTAAAAACCGGTGTTTCTTCCTGTACTTTTAATTTTGCTTCCTCATACTGCTGCGTTAATGTATTATAAACATTAAAAGCGACATCATATTCTGAGTTCAAGCGTTGTTCTTCGGTTCGAGCACGGGCTGTAAGCGTTCCTTGATTACTATCTCTAAATTCTGCGAGGGTAAATTGAGTGACCTCAAACCTTTCTTCAGCAGTTTGAAGTTGTTCTTCAATATAGTCAAGGTCTCTTTGAACTTTTTCTGTTCTATAATCAGTCAAATAGGATGTAAGTTCTTCAACAGTAAATTTAGCTACCTCAGCTGCGAGTTCTGGATCACTCATCTTAGCTGATACAGAAATGATCCCAGATTCTTCATTCAAGTTGACTGTTACTCTTTCTCTAAGAATATTAATAATATCCATCTGTCTTTTTGAAAGACGGACAATTTCATCATTTTTTACTGACCCAATACTAGATTTATCTTCCTCACCTTTTATTGATTTTTTAATTACGCCAGGTAAACCAATGGTATATTTCGATAATGTACCAAAAAATCCTGCAGATTTGATATCTAGATAGTATTTATAGATAGAAACAGTAGTATCATATTCAGAAAAATAGAACTCCTGCCTTGCTAACTTATCTTGAAAACTCAAGCTTGCAACTATCTCAGGGTAAAGATCAACCCGAATAGCGTTACTTGCTGAATTATAAGTTCCTCCACTCAAGCCAATTAGTCCTCCATACTGTTGTAAAAGCCTTGAAGCCCCTCCTGAAGCACTTTCTGTGTTGTATTCCGGCATCAGAGTCGCAAAACTCACATATTCTTTAGGGATGAATAAAGCCAAGCTTATCCCTAAGAGAACTCCAACTATGCCAAACCTAAATATTATTTTTCGGCTTCCCCACAGTACTCTTACCAACTCCAATATATCTATCTCATCTTTATTGTTGTCAGTACTATCAAATTTATTGTCTGGAATTAATCGATATTCCTGAATTGGAAAATCCTCTTTTGAGCTCTTCTTTTTTTCACCCTTTTTGTCGTTATTTTTTTTGTCTATACTCACGGACAGCTCTTAAAAGTTAAGTTTTAATTATAAGGAATTACTAAGCGTAAGGAAACTTTCTTTATTTAGGATTTCATAACTCAAAACTATCTATAATACTTTCAACTGCATCTTTAACAGTTATTTCATCTGTATTAATTCTTAAAGATGGTTTTTCTGGAGCTTCGTGTTCGGAATCATAACCAGTAAGATTAGTAATCTCACCTTTTTTTGCCTTTTCATACAAACCTTTCGGGTCTCTCTGTTTTGCAGTTTCAGATCTACATGTTACATGAATTTCAATAAAGTCAGAATCATTTGGCAGCATTGCTTTTGCTGCTTGACGATCTTTGATATATGGTGAAACAAAGGTGCATAAAACGATATTCCCATGTTCGAAGAATAACCTTGCAACCTGCCCAACTCTACGAATATTTTCTGTTCTATCTTTCAGGCTGAAACCTAAGTCGCCATTCAGTCCATGCCTTACTTGATCGCCATCTAATAAAACTGTCTGTTTTCCTTTTTCCCAAAGCCTTCGTTCCAACTCTTTAGCAATGGTACTTTTACCTGCTCCGGAAATACCAGTAAACCATAGTACTTTTGCCTTATGCCCGTTTCTTTTCTCACGTTCTTCTCTTGGAATATTCCATGGCTCCCAGACTACGTTTGGAGAAATTTCTTTTCCAGAACTTACGTTAACGTGTTTTTTAGATACAGTAGAACCTGCACGAATCATCCCAGCACCAACTGTAACATTAGATGCAAGATCGATAATGATGAAACTACCTGTTCGTTGGTTTATTTGGTAAGGGTCGAAAAATAAAGACTGACTTGTTTTCAGTTTGACTCGACCTATCTCATTCAGTTCTAAATTATCTGCATCTTCTCTACTTAACGTATCTACATTAATTCGATAGAGTAAATCTTCAACATAAACCTGAACTGTACGACTTGTATGTTGTAAAATATACTGCTTGTTAAGGCTCATAGCTTTTTCATTCAACCAGCATAGATATGCCTCAAACTCATTCCTTATTGTAGGGACATTATTCTTACGAACGATCATATCACCGCGGCTGATATCAATTTCGTCTTCCATAGTTAGCGTTATGGAATCCCCAGTAAATGCTGCTTCCAGATTACCATCCCGTGTAACAATCTCTTTCACTTTAGTAGTTAATCCGGATGGAAGAACTTTTACCTCATCACCAGGGCGGATATGTCCGGATGCAATTTGTCCGGCAAAACCACGAAATGTTCTGCCCGGACGTATTACATACTGAACCGGAAGTCTGAAATCACGAACATTTTCTCCAGCATCCACTTTTACATTCTCAAGATGGTGCAGAAGAGTGGTCCCGTTATACCAATCCATATTCTCACCTTTATCCACAACGTTGTCGCCTTGAAGTGCAGAAATTGGAATAAAAGTGATATCCGATATATCTAATTTGTGTGAGAACTCTTTGAAATCAGCTACAATTTCATCAAACACTTTTTCATTATAATTCACTAGGTCCATTTTGTTGACTGCAACCACTAAATGTGGAATCCTGAGCAATGAAGAAATAAATGCATGTCGCCGCGATTGTGTAAGTAAACCTTTTGAGGCATCTACTAAAATAATTGCCAGATCAGCAGTAGAAGCTCCTGTAACCATATTTCTGGTATATTGCGTATGACCTGGGGTATCTGCAATGATAAACTTTCGCTTAGGAGTTGCGAAGTATCTGTAGGCTACATCAATTGTAATCTTCTGCTCTCTTTCTGCTTGCAAACCATCTGTGAGCAAAGCCAAATTAACCTCTTCCTCACCACTGCTTTTACTACTTTTCTCGATAGCCTCCATCTGGTCCTCAAAAATGGATTTTGAGTCATAGAGCAGACGTCCTATCAACGTACTTTTTCCGTCATCCACACTTCCAGCTGTAGTGAACCTAAGAAGGTCCATGTTTAAATATGTATTCTCAACTTGTAATTTTGTATCCGTCATCAATTTAATTTTGAATTTTGAATTTTGAATTGGTCCTAATTCAAAATTCAAAATTGATAATTCATAATTATAAACTAAAAGTACCCTTGTTTTTTGCGGTCTTCCATAGCGGTTTCGCTTCTCTTATCATCATGACGGGTGCCACGCTCTGTTTCTCTCGCTGAAGCAACTTCTTGAATAATATCTTCCAGATTAGAAGCATGAGATTCAACCGCACCAGTACAGGTAGCATCTCCAATTGTTCTAAAACGAACCGTTCTGACTTCTATCTCTTCTGTATCCATTTTATTCACAAATTCTGTATCTGCTAACCAAACCCCGCGTCTGTTAAACACTTTACGTTCATGTGCGAAATAAATTGATGGAATTTCAATCTCCTCCTGTGCAATATACTGCCAAACATCCATTTCCGTCCAATTACTGATTGGAAACACCCTGAAATTCTCTCCAGGTTTTTTTCTCCCATTAAATAAATTCCAAAGTTCAGGACGTTGATTTTTTGGATCCCATTGACCAAATACATCACGATGTGAAAAGAAACGTTCTTTAGCACGAGCTTTTTCTTCGTCTCTTCTCCCTCCTCCTAGCGCAGCATCTACCTGATGCCTTTCTAAAGTATCAAGTAAGGTCACTGTTTGAAGAGCGTTTCTTGAAGCATCAGGGCCTGTCTCTTCTTCAACTCTGCCTTCATCAATTGAATCCTGTACTGAACCTATGATTAACTCTACTCCATATTTTTCGACAAGACGGTCTCTGAATTCGATTGTCTCTGGAAAATTATGTCCGGTGTCAACGTGCATCAAAGGAAAAGGAACCTTCCCCGGATAAAATGCCTTTAACGCAAGATGAAACATCACAATAGAATCTTTTCCGCCTGAGAAAAGTAGAACCGGACGATCAAACTGCGCCGCTACTTCCCTCATTATATAGATTCCTTCATCTTCAAGTTGTTTTAAATGAGAATGAGATTTTAGTACTGTCATTTTATAAAGCTTCTGCATCTATAAATTCGTTACTACCTATCACAAAATAAGGATTTAAAAGGTTTTCTTTGTTGTAAGTTAAGGGAGAATATTTTTCAACCGAAGCGGTAGAGTATCGATATACAGCATCAGCTGCTGCGGTATCCCATTCCATAGTTGGGCCAAATCTTGGATAAAGCTCAGCTTTCCCTTCAGCTACCAAGCAAAACTTAATTGAACTCCCGGAAGGCACTTCTTTACTTACAATTATACCGATCTTTTTTAGTTTTTCTACAGTTGCACCATCTCCATGAGATCTACTTACTACAATACGAGCACTACGATACTTTTTAAATTCAGATGTTTCGAGTTTTGAAAAACTACTATCCTTAAGTTGTTTAAAAGAACCTTTTTCTTTTTCTCCATAGTAAGTAATTCCTTTTGCAGGGACATATACCACACCAAGTATTGGTTTCCCATTTTCAATTAAAGCTATATTAACAGTGAACTCTCCATTTTTTTTTATGAATTCTTTTGTGCCGTCCAATGGATCTACCAACCACAATTTATCCCAGCTCTTTCTTACACTATAATCTGGAATTCCTGATTCTTCTGAAATAATCGGGATCTTAGGAGTTAATTCTCTTAGACCATCAACAATAATATAGTGAGCTGCCAAATCTGCTTGTGTTAGTGGAGAGTCATCTTCCTTTTGACTTACTTCTATTTCTTCATCATAATACCTAAGAATCTCCTCCCCAGCCCTTTTTGCTAACTCAATGATCTTATTAAGCATGTAAAATATTTATCAAAAACTCCAAATTTTAGGAACTAAAAATACGGTTAATGCGGCTATGATCAAATTAAGTGGCAGTCCTATTTTAATATAGTCCGTATACCTGTAACTACCCGGGCCATAAATCATGAGATTAGTTTGATAACCGACTGGAGTAGAAAAACTTGCAGATGCGGCCATAATGATGACGATTGCAAATGGAATAAAATCTACACCTATTGATTGAGCTATTGAAAGTGCTATTGGGAAAACCAAAACAGCTGCTGCATTATTAGTAATCAGTTCAGTTAGAATCCAAGTTATAAAATAAGTAATAATTAGGGCTGTTATTGGATTCAAATTAGCAAAAGAAAGCATATTTATTGCAAAGTGTTCGGCTACTCCTGTTGAAGATAAAGCATTCCCGATTCCCAATGAAGATGCGATAGCAATAAGTACTCGCCAATCGATTGTTTCAATACCCACCGAATAACGTATTGCTTTAGTTAGAATCATAATGGCCCCTGCAAGAAAAGCTGCCTGAAGCATAGAAAGAATTCCAAACCCTGCTAATAAAACCATCCCAAAAAGTATTGATAAAGCCAATCCGGATTTATCATAATTAGTTGATTGAACATCTTTAATTGGGCTGATTAAATAGAAATCGTTTGAGTTTCTATATCTTCTCTGAAATGACTTCTTAGCTTCCAATAAAAGAGTATCTCCCGTCTTAAGGGTAATATCTCCAATTTTTTCTTTTAACCGCTCTCCACTTCTTGATACTGCCAAAACTACTGCATTATACCGATCCCTGAATTTCCCCTCTTTTATTCTTCTTCCTTTAATTGGATTGGAGTTAGATACTACAGCTTCAAATAGTACCCGGTCGTCCTTAGGAGCATCTAGTTTAAACACCTGATTAGTTGCAGGTACCAACCCTTGCATATTCTGTAAATCAACGATAGAATCAACTATACCTGCAAAAATCAATCGGTCACCTTCTCGCAACCTTTGATCTGGCCCAACAGCTGGTAATACGCCATTATCTCTATAAATTTCTACTAAAAACAAACCGGGTAATTGTCTTAATTCTGCTTCCTGAATAGTTTTTCTGGCTAACGGACTCCCTTCAGGAACCATCATCTCTATGGTATATTCTCTTGGGTCTTTAAAACTTTCAAATGCTTCTCCTCTTGATGGCAGGAGCTTATCACCAAATAGAAATAGATAGATAAACCCAGCGATTGCACAAGGAACACCAATCCAAGCAGGCTCAAATAATCCCAGGGCACGTACACTCCCTTCTTCGATCAAGAGTCCATTCAGAATAAGGTTTGTACTTGTACCTATAAGTGTGCAGGTACCTCCCAATATTGCAGCGTAACTAAGTGGTATAAGTATCTTTGAAACCGGAATACGGGTACTTTTACTCCAATGTTCAAGCGCCGGAATAAAGGATGCAACTATAGGAGTATTATTAAGAAATGCACTCATAACCATCACAGGCATCATAATTCGAGTTTGAGCTGCCCGAACTGTTTTTACATCTCCCATTACTTTTTGTGTGATATATCGAATAGCACCTGTTTCTTTTAATCCCGCAGCGACCACGTACAATGCGGCAACAGTTAACATCCCTTCATTTGAAAATCCAGAAAGAGCGGCTTCAGGAGCTATTATGCCAGAAATAAGCAGTATGGCTAATCCAGCTAGTAAAACCATGTCTACGGAAAGATTTGTAGTAATTAGCAGGATCAAGCATCCAACAATTACACCAATAACAGACCAGCCTTCTAACGTCATATAGAATGGTTTTTAAATTAGGCTGAATATAGTGATTAGTTTATAGTTTCCCTTGGATCAACCTGGCAACTATTAGCTGGAGCAGTTTAAAGCCGATCAATAAGTACAATAATGGTCAAGGAAGCTGTTATTATGCTTATTGTATCCCCAAATACTTCTCTAAAACTTGGCTTATCTGATTGAGGCCTAGGCTCCTCATAAATCACTCGTATTACTGCTCCGTCCTCTACTTCAGGATTTTGCTTAAATAGTCCTTTTCGTTTTACCCGATAAGTTGCTCCATTAGCCTGAGTAAGTTGGACATACTTATAACTATTAGCCTGAAGGCCACCAGCTCTATCCAAATAGTATGTAACTTTTGCCCCCGGTTCATGCTTAATAAAACCATCCAAACCTACATTCCCTGTAACTAAAACCACATTTGGATCTTTCGGTATATCAATTGTGTCTCCACCCTTGATAAAGATATCAGACCTTCTATTTCCGCTAATGATTTTCTCTAACTCAATTACTACGTTTTGCCCATCCCTTTGCAGTCGCGCTCCATTTGCATATCCTTCATCAGTCACTCCTCCAGCCCTTTCTATAAAGCTGGATAATTTTTCATTTTCACTTAATAAGGTATAATTACCCGGAAATCTCACCTCTCCCGAAATTGTAACCGTTTCTTGGTTTTTGAAAAGTGGATTCGATCTTATATAAATACGATCTCTATGTTGAAGTTTAAACTCTTCTGCTCTATCTAGTAAATTCCAAAATATATCATTCGAGTAGAAAGCATATTTATCAGACTCATCCTGAATTAATTCAAAATCAAACTTTGTTGCTTTTTCAGATTCAAGTTCTGGCCTTTCGGTTCTTGTTATCTCGACTTCACCCAGGTATGCATCTTCACTGAAACCCATAGCATTCATAATTAAATCTTCAAGAGTCATATTCTCATTGAAGTTGTAACGGCCAGGTGATTTTACTGCTCCGGATATAACTACATATTTTTCTGTTATAAGCTGAACTGTATTCTCATAAACCTTAATCTGGTCAAACGGTTGCATGATTTCTAATCCAAAACCTTCTTCATTTAATGCTTCTTCCAGATCAAAGCTTATGATATTAGTTGTTCTGCCATCTTCGTTTCTTCGAATCAAATCGGCGCGTGTTAGTAGAATCCCCTCCCTGTACTCAGGATCAAATAACCCACCTGATTTAAATAAGACATCGAACACTCTCAAGCTATCACGCCACCTGTATTCAGATGGATTACGAACCGCGCCACTAATCGAAACTGTTGAGTTTTGCTCAATTTCTAATCGTGAATAAATTTTAAAGCGGTCACGTTTTCGAAGTATAAGATTTTGAGACGGATCATCATTCATTACAGATCGGAGATCCAGTGATATAAACGTCTGGGTTGAGTCTTCGTTAGTTCTTATGATCTCTGCTTTTTGCAGAAAGGCATCTCCTGTTAGACTATCTGCTGCTAAAACTAAATCTCTTACTGTCCTTATTGTATCAGAAAGTTGGTACACTCCGGGCTGGTCTACGGCACCTTCAATTCTTACAACATTATCTAATACGTCTGTAATGCTAAAGATTCTAACTTTATCACCATCCTGAAGATCAAACTTCGTGCTTCCTGAAATAATTTCTCTTAAGGAATTATCCAGAACCGCTCTCGCCTCACTCGGATCAGTCCTCTCTTCAAAAGGAAGTATTCTTCTTATTTGAAACCGATCCGTATAAGCCTCTGGCTTCAGACCTCCAGAGAATTCAATTATTTCTTTTACTCCCTCGCCTTGCTTCAATTCAAAAATGGCTGGTCTACGAACCGGACCTGTAATAGAAACCTCGCTCTTTCTTGGAGGTATAAATATGCGATCATTATTTAGTAAAGGAACTGTTGAAGGGTCAATGCCTCTGAGTAGCAAATCATATAAATCTACAGAAGCAATTTCTTTTCCATCTCTGATAATCCTGACATCTCTTAATGATCCATCAACAGTTGGTCCACCAACACCGTAAAGCACATTAAAAATAGAGGCATTACTTGTGAATGTGTATCCACCAGGGTTTTTAACTTCACCCAGTACAAATACCCGAATCGGTTTAAATCTTGTTACTGTCAGATCCATAAAAATTGTGGGTGGGTCTTTGACCAGACCAGAATAACTTTTTGAGAGTGTGACTTTCAACGACTCTCTAAGATTTTTCAAACTCTGACCAGCAACGGTTACCAATCCGATATTTGGAATGAACGATCTCCCTTCGACATCTACTGACATGTCATACTGAAATTCAGTTGCTCCCCAGATAGTTAGTCTCAACTCATCATCCGGTCCTATCACATAACCTTCATCAACAGGTCCGTCAGTACCCGGCTTAAAAGCATCAGGAGTATCAGCAAAAATTTGGTACCCAAAGTAAGGTAATCCACTTTTTTCAGGAGTACTCGGTCTTGGACCATCCTGAGGAATATTCATTGGCTCTTCGGATTCCTGAATTTGATCAGAAGTAACCGACTGATCTGTTAAATCTGTAACATTTGCTTCTGATGAAACAGTATCTGAACCCTGCCTTTGCCTTAATTGAATAAGATACTGTTGAATCTGAGCTTCCGGCACCCCATTGTTTCTGGCAAACCGAGCTAGTTCATCCGGATTATTAGGATCAACTCCTGACTGCCTCGCCAGCCTTTGTGCCTGTTCAAAGGTTAAACCCCTTCGTGCAAGTTCCTGATCAATAGTCTGACTGTTCACCTGAGGAGATGCAAAACAACCCAGAACTAATACAAATAATAACACCCAACTGATTTTCAAACTTCTATTAATTTTTTAAAATGTAAGTCTATAATTATACCCTATTATGAAAATAAAATATGGTAATTAACCAAACCTTCAAATTCACATAAAGAAAATTATACAAAATTAATGCTGCGTTTTCCCATCACTACTGATAAATCAGAAATTTATTCAAAATCTCACTCTTCCCTGTACCCCTAAAAAACTACGTTGGTTTCCTTCTATTTCTCCGAGACCACTGCTTAGCGATTGTACATCTTCTATCGTTGTAATTGAATATTTAAGCCAGAATTCCAGCCATTCTGAAGCTTCGTATTTTAGCACTCCATACACTCTCTCTCCCCTGCCACTCAGAGCAACATTCGAAAGCACATACAGCAGATCGTTCTCAAATTGGTACACTCTGGTATCGAAGCTATCGGTATCGAAGAACGTAACCCGGGCATCTACCTGGAGTTTTCGTGAGAGCTGAAGTCGCACATCCTGATAAATCAAAAAACCGGTTTCCCAACTTTCACCCGGACTTTGATACCGAACCAATTCTCCTCTCGAGCGAAGCCGAACTTTTCTGTTTAGCTGATATTCAGTTTGTAACCGAACACTGGCTCTCTTTTCTTTTCCAAGGATTCTTTGCTCTCTCCCTGACTCTGTTTCTATAACATATTCATCATCTTTGATCTCATTCCTGATTAAAATATAAGCATCCAGATTGTTCGTAATATTTCCTTCTATCAAGCCTAGCACATCGTACCCTTCTGTAGATTGTGTAGTTCCTGATCTTGGTGCTTCAAACTGGTACTGATCTACATACCCACTTATTGAATATCCGTTTGGAAGACGGTGTGAAATTCCAACATATAGTCCTGATTCATTATTTGGATCTCCGGATGTTTCTCCAAAACCCGTCCCCATAAAAGATTGAAAGTCTTTTTGATAGTTCCGATAGAGCAACGCCAGATCCGTACTAAACCCTACCGGAGCTTCTACTCCAGCTACGCCGCCAATGCCTCCGTTATCACTTCGAGCGATTTCTCCAAAAACTAACGAACTTCCTACCAATCCACGATAATCAATCCCATATACAGAGTTATTTCTTCCTTCAAACCCATATAAGTCACTCAATGAGTTTCCTTTTCCAATATAAGAACTGAATTCTGTGGAATATCCTGTTATCCCAATCAAGCCAAGAGGAGTGTCAGCTTTGATTCTCCCCCCAAATGTTTGTTGTTCGATATTATTCCTTCGGTCAAGTTCAGATTGTGTTCGGTGGAATCCGCTTGAAGATGGAAACCGTGTAGTGTCTCCTTCAATTATTGATGCTGTTCTGGGTCGATCGGAGTAGAAAGCCGTGAATTCAACCTGATCACCATAAGTTGCAGCAACTCCTCTGAAGAAATCTGTTTCCTGAGCTGATCCATACGGACGTAAGCCCCTCTCATTTTTACTAATGGTTCCGGTTACTTCTCTACCTTTTCCGAACGCTCCACCTGTCCAGATTACTAAACCTTGCCCAAAGCTGAGGCTGTAATCTCCTACCACCAGGCTTTTCAAATCTCCATTTTCTGTGAGTGCTAAATGCCATGAAGTATAATCAAAATCTGAAATTCCATTGAGTTGCTCACCGGCATCTTTTTCCTGGGTCATATTGATAGATAGGTGTTCGCTTTGCATCCTCAAACGCTGATAATATTTTACGGGATTTCCAATGTATCCTCCCAAAGAATCCGGTCTGCTAAAGCCTTCCTGTTCTTCCAGATTTTGTTGATAGCGTGAAATCACCTCAAACTTATTCCCCGAAAGCCAATAACCCGGACTGGTATAAAAATCCCGAATCCGTTCGTTTAAACCTCCAATGGTGATGTAAGGACGCATTCGCTGATAAGTAGCCAAACCTACTCCTCGTACTTCCTGAATTTCACTGATTGATTCGAAGGGTTTTGTTTTCCGGTAATCGATTACGGCACGGGCTATCAACAAATTAAACCCCGGAACCTGTAGCAACTCACTTACCCCCGCTGAATTAATATTGATCGGATTAGCAGCCAGGTCTTCCAGAAATTGTGTAAGCTGCTCTCCTGTTAAGCCCGATTCTTCTGTATCAAGTTCCTCAAATGCTTTTTCCAATTGTCGTTCAACTTCAACTTTTGATGAATCCTGGGCATACATGGAGACTGGCAACATCCCAATCAAGAGTAATAAAGATATTACCTTAAACCCTTTCATACTTAGAATTTGAATAACAAATCGAACCCAGGACTCAGCCCCAGCAAGTGATGTTGTTGAACCGCGAGATTAATCGCCCAAAGCTCTTTCCCATATCCGAGTCCAAAAGAATAGGTGAGCGGTTCAGTTGTAACTCCTATCCTTCCTTTCAATTCGTCGATGATATTAACTTCCAATCCTCCCCGATAAGAAACCGGAAACCGAACATCTTTAACCACATCCATCACAAATAGCGCGGTTTCTTCCAGTGAATAGCTGAACCCAACACTCAATTCCCGTTGCAGGTCTTCATCTGTTCCGGAAAATTGATACGAAGGCTGGTTCAAATTGGTGGCTTTTGCTCCAAGCCAGAGCTGATCTATGACCTGTGCCGCAATGCCCACATCCAATCCAAATGCTCCACCCGAGCCATAAGGTCCCCCAAAGGAAATGTGATTGTAATTCAGTGCCACACCGAAATGAAGTTGTTCCCATTCATTCTTATATCCTAGCCGAACTCGTGTTTCGCTGAATAAATTATCCCCATATCTATGAAAACCTACTGCTCCAATTCCAAAGGGAGTTGAAGCGCTTCCAAAAGCGGCCATATCTGTGATTTCTGCAAAACCATAGTTTCGCAATCCATAGAAGCCTAAAGAATTAGCTTCTGAGTTCAATAGAGCCGGATTTGAAAACAACGACCATTCATCTTCTATGAGTGCAGAGGTAGCTTTTCCTAAGCTTAAAGCCCGTGCCCCCATCGAGTTTTGACTATACGTAGTGGTCGATATCCCCAAAAATAGGAAGAGAAAAGAAATTTTATATCGAATGAAACGTATTCGTATCATTGGCTTAAGTTTGTTCCCTATAATATGATATATCTGGCACCAATAAAGAAAGTCTTATCATTGAAATTTCATGGTTTATTAATATTACTAATGCTACCGGTAATTTCCATTGCCCAGGAGTTTAACTGTGAAGTTGTAATAGATGATACCAATCTGGAAGGCACCTCCTTTGAATATGTAAAAGAAAGCCTGGGACCGGAACTGGAAAATTATATTAACGAGTACCGCTGGACCGAAATTGAGTTTACAGAGCAAGAACAAATTAATTGCCAGATCAATATTGTGCTTACGAGTGGTGATCAGAATTTCAACTTTTCGGCTGAGACTGTTCTTTCTGCCCGGCGACCAATTTATAATACCATGACGGAAACCACCACTATGGTACTTGGAGATCAGGCCTGGCAGTTTTCCTATCCTGAAGGGAAAAGCCTCATACATGATGAGCTTCAATTTGAAAGCCTGACAGGCTTTATAGACTACTATATGTATCTGCTACTTGGTTATGATTTCGACAGCTTTTCTGCCTTGGGTGGAACGGAATATTTTGATAAAGCCCAGAATGTAGTCGACCTCGCACAAAATGAAGAAAGTATTGGCTGGACGCGAAATAGCAATAACCAGCGTAACCGCTTTGTGCTGGTTTCCGATTTATTGAGTAATAATTACGAACAGCTGAGAAATGCATTTTATACCTATCACAGGCTTGGGCTGGATACATTCACCCAAAACCCACAGCAGGCTCGTGAACAAGTGATTAATGCACTCACCGAGATTCAAGCTGCGAAGCGACGATCTACCAGTAATTTCCTGTATGACCTCTTCTTCGATACAAAGTCCCGGGAGATCACATCTATTTTCTTAGATGCAGACAGCCGTGTACAACTTCAGGCGTACAATATCCTCCGCGAAACTGATCAGGGGCATCTGACTGAATACGATCAGTTGCAGAATTAAAAGAAAATTATCTCTATAATTCTGATAATTTCGGAACCATTTTTGTATATTATTTGCTTCAGAAAAGCGGTTCCACGAGAACAAACATCAAGACGAAAAACCCAACAAATGAAATTTTATGTATGTATTAAAATGGTGCCGGATGTAGCCGCACCATTTCAAATTAAGGACGGGGAATTAATAATGGATGCAGACCGGATGGTGCTCAATGCCTACGACGCCTCCGCTGTTGAAGAAGCTTTAGTACTTAAAGAACAACATGGCGGTGAAGTTGAAGTAGTTTGTATTGGTGCGGCCAAAGCTTCAGAAACGATTAGAAAAGCATTGGCGATGGGTGCCGACAAAGGGACTCACATCACTACAAGCGGTGATGAAGGTTTTGATTCAGGTAGTTATGCAGCAATTCTTTCTGCTTTCTTCAAAGACAAAGAATACGATATCCTCTCTCTCGGAAAACAATCGCAAGACACCGACTCAGGATTAACGGGTAGTATGGTTGCACAGATGCTAGACCTTCCTTACGCTACAAATGCGGTTGGCTTAGAAATTGAAGATGGGAAACTGATTGTGAAGCGTCAGGGCGATTCCGGACAAGAAATGATTGGGCTCCCTACTCCATGTGCAGTAACTTGCTCAAATGATATGAACGAACCACGTATTCCTAATTTGAAAGGAATTATGGCTTCAAAGCGAAAGCCAATTGATACGGTGGAGCTTTCTTCGCTCGAACTTTCTGAGGACGAATTGTCACCTGCATCAAAAGTTACTTCTTATGAGCACAAACCAGCACGACAGGCTGGAAAGAAATTTGAAGGCGAAGCGGATGAAGTCGCACGCGAAGTAGCTCAATTATTAGACACCGAAGCAAACGTACTATAATTTAACATTCCCAATGAGTTCAATACTAACTTATATCGCCATATCGGATGGCAAAATTAAACGATCATCACTTGAAGTTTTGTCAAGAAGTAAAGCGATTGCAGATGCAAACGGATTAGATTGTGATGCTGTAATCATCGATGCTAATGCTTCTACATTTACTGATTCAGTACAACAATACGGCGCTTCAAAAATTTATGTAGTCGAAGACCCTATCTTTATTCAGCATAGAAACACTCCTCTTCTTTCGGCTTTGTCAAAAGTTATGGAGCAGTCTAAGCCTAATGTAGTTGCTTTCGCTTCAACAGAAGGAACCAAAGATATTCTAGGAGCCCTCGCTGCCAACCAGAATGCCGGAGTGGTTGCCGATGTATCTTCTTTTGATGTGACTGGAAATGGAGTTTTAGCTAAGCGCCCGGTTATGGCTGCCAAGATAATGGGAAATGTGGAAGTTTCAGGCGATACTGTATTAGTTTCTGTTCGTTCCGGTTCTTATGACCTGGTTGAATCTCCCGCTTCGGCAGAAATCATTAACATTGACTTTTCGATTGAAGAAAGCGACTTAAAAGCTAAACTAAGAGAGATTATTTCTGCTACCGGAGACACTATCGATTTAAATGAAGCAGAATCGATTGTTGCTGCAGGACGTGGTGTGAAGGATGAAGAAGCTAAAAACCTGATTTCTGAATTAGCTTCGGTGTTGAATGCCGGAATCGGTGCTTCAAGAGCCCTTACAGAAGCCGGAGTGTATGATCCAAGCCTTCAAATTGGCCAAACCGGGAAAGTGGTTTCACCACAATTATATATTGCCGTTGGGATTTCGGGAGCCATTCAGCACGTTGCAGGCATGGCGAATAGTAAAGTGATTGTAGCCATAAACAAAGATGGTGATGCTCCGATTTTTGAAGTAGCAGATTATGGAATTGTCGGAGACCTATATAAAGTACTCCCTCCTTTTATTGAGGAATTGAAGAAGATTAAAGGATAATAGTTTTGAGCTATGAGGTTTGAGTTTTGAGTATCTCCTCATCTCACCCATCATAACTCACAACTCAAAGCTAGAAAATGGAAGATAAATTTGATTGTATAGTTATTGGAGGTGGTGTTGCCGGACTTGCGGCAGCAATGACTCTGGCCCAAAACAACATGAAGTTCCTCCTCATCGAACGTGGAGAGTTTGCGGGAGCAAAGAATGTCTCTGGTGGAGTGCTTTGGGGTAGTGATCTTGCCAAACTGGTTCCAAATTATTGGGAGGAAAAAGATGGGGGGTGGGAGCGATTCATCAATCATCGTCGTCTTACCTTTATGGACGAACAATCCTCCTTTTCTCTGGATTTCAAATCTAAGCACTTCAATGAGGCTCCTTATTCCGGTGTAGTGGTACTCCGTTCTAAATTTGATAACTGGCTTTCGGGTAAAGTTCAGGAAGCAATCGATGCCAGCGATTATGCAATGGATTCCTTCATCGCCACGAACATTAAAGTGGACGAAGTGTTGATGGAGAACGATAAGGCTGTTGGAATCAAAACCGGGGAAGATGAATTTCATGCCGATTCTGTAATTATTGCAGAAGGAGTAAACAACCTACTTACCCGCCAAGTTGGGCTTCAGGATAATTATGTACCGGCTGATCATATGCTTACCGGCATAAAAGAAATTATTCGTTTTGATCAGGACGTTCTTGAAGACCGCTTTCAGCTGAATGGATTGAGCGGAATGAGTAATGAGTTTGTAGGATGGGCTACCGATGGCGTTGAAGGTGGCGGCTTTCTCTACACAAATCGGGATACTATTTCTCTTGGGTTGGTTGTTGGAATTAAAGACATGCGGGAGAAGAAACGAAGTCCCCACGATTTACTGAACCACTTCAAAACTCACCCTACTATTGCTGATGCCATAAAAGGTGGAGAAATCGTAGAATATTCTGCACACGTTGTCTCTTCCGGTGATTCCAGAGCAATGCCAAAAGAATTGTATAAAGATGGAATACTGATTGTCGGTGAAGCAGCAAATTTATTAATGAACGCCGGGAAAGCTATTCAGGGAATGGATTATGCCATGCGATCGGGTATTCTAGCCGCAGAAACCATTGTAAAAGCGAAAAAAAAGGATGATTTCACTTCAGCTGTCTTGAAAGAATACCGGGCTGCTTTGGATGCCAGTTATGTGATGAAAGACATCAACAATTTCCAGGATGCAGTTCACTTATTACATACCGAAACCATGCAAAACAAAGTACCGAATCTGGTATGTGATTTTGGTCGACAGTTTTTCACCATTAAAAATGAACCAACTCCGAAATCTGAGAAGATGTTATTAGGAGCTATCAAACGGCATGCTTCTCTTTGGGAATTACTGAAACTAGGATTTAAAGCGAGGAAGTCTTTATAAGTTTTCAGCTATCAGCAGTCAGCTTTTAGTTGGATATATAACTAAAAGCTGATCGCTAACAGCTGAGTGCTCTAATATTTTAAAATCGATACTATGAATATTTTGAAATTAAGTGAACGCCTTGGATTAGTTAGCTATCGAAACCAAGCTAAATCAGAAATTAAACCTCACATCATCGTTGATACCGACATCTGCAACTCGGGATGTCCTCACAAATGCACGACATGGGTTTGCCCTGCAAACTGTTATACCATGGATGAAAACAATCAAGTTCACTTTCAGGTTGAAGACTGCATTGAGTGCGGAACCTGTATGTACGCCTGTGACCAGGGAGCCGTGGACTGGAATTACCCTGACCCGGAAATTGGTCGTGGAGTAAACTGGAACTTTGGATAAGAAAGGTATAAAGGAGCAAAGGCGCAAAGTGTCGACCTCTGTGCCTTTGCCTCTCATTGCCTTTTAAACCTTTAATGACTTTGAAATAAAAAAATGGCCGTAATTACTCAAAAAAGTATCTCCTTTGAACTGAATGAAGATCAAAAAATGATCCGTGACAGTGTGAAAGATTTTGTAGAACGCCATGTGGCAACAACCGTGATGGAACGGGACAACAGTAAAGAATTCCCAATGGATATTGTTAAGCAGCTTGGAGAAATGGGCATGCTGGGAATTTATCATCCTGAACAATATGGAGGAGGCGGTTTTGATACGCTCAGTTTCTGTCTGGCGATTGAAGAAATCGCCCGATGGGACGCCTCTCTTGCATTAACCGTTGCCTCACATACTTCCCTTGGAACCGGACATATCGCCATTGCAGGAAATCACGATCAGAAATTAAAATACATGCCCGAACTTTGTTCCGGCGAAAAACTAGGGGCCTGGTGCCTGACCGAACCTGGTTCAGGAAGTGATGCCTCTGGTATGAAAACTACCGCTGTAAAAGAGGACGGTTACTGGATTTTAAATGGCTCAAAGATTTTCATCACCCAGGGTTCTGTTGGAGATACCTATGTTGTTTTAGCTAAAACTGATCCCGAGAAAGGTACAAAAGGAATTAGTGCGTTTATCGTAGAAGGCGAATGGGAAGGAGTAAAATCAGGTCCCGGGATGCACAAATTGGGAATGAATTCTTCTGATACCACAGAAGTAATCTTCGAAAATGTGAAAGTACCAGTTGAAAATCTTCTTGGCGAAGAAGGAATGGGCTTTATTGACACTATGAAAGTTTTGGATGGTGGACGAGTCGGAATTGCCGCCCTATCAGTAGGCATAGCCCGTGGTGCATTTGAAGAATCACTCAAATATGCAATGGAACGCAAACAGTTTGGAACAGCTATCGGCAACTTTCAATATATGGAAGGGAAATTAGTGGATATGGCTACCGAAATTGATGCTGCTCGTTTGTTAGTATGGAGAGCTGCAACATTGAAAGATCAAGGTAAACCGTACACAACCGAAGCTTCTATGGCAAAGCTTTTTTCTTCAGAACTATCTGTAAGAGCTGCGCTTGAAGCTGTCCAAATTCATGGTGGATATGGTTACACTAAAGAATATCATGTAGAACGATTCCTACGCGACTCTAAACTAATGACCATTGGAGAAGGAACTTCTGAAGTTCAAAGACTGGTAATTGCGAGGGAGCTAAAGAAACTATTATAAGTTTAAGCGAGAAGCAATAAACCTGAAATGATAAACTCCCTGATTCTTAACTTGGTTTCCATATCAATGAATAAAAGTTCTTTGTGATGTTTTCTTTTCCTCGAAAGTGCAAAGATTTCACAGTTGGAACATTTAATTTGTGTGTAAATCGTTTGCCCCATCAAAAGATTTAACTCGTTATTGCTATGGTGTGGATAGGTAAACAAAATCTCAGTTCAGGTTCATTACCAGTTATCTTACTTACACCAGATATTCCAAAAACCCCTAATTAATCAGGAACTTTTTTTGAGTTATTTGTACCATTCAAAAAAATCAATTCAAGCACATACATTTCATGGCTAAAAATTTATTCAACATCGACGATGCCCTTCTCTTTGAATCTGAACTGAATGAAGAAGATCGTTTGATCATGGAAACAGCACGCGATTATGCTCAGGCTAACCTGGAACCCCGCGCGCTTAAAGGAAATACTGAAGAATATTTTGATCAGGACATCGCCAAAGAAATGGGCGAAATGGGCTTACTCGGAATTAATATTCCTGAAGAATACGGAGGAGCCGGTGCCAGTTATACTGCTTATGGATTGGTTGCCCGTGAAGTGGAAAGAGTGGATTCAGGATACCGCTCGTTTATGAGCGTGCAGTCTTCTTTAGTGATGTATCCGATTTCCATTTTCGGGACTGAAGAACAAAAGCATCGATTTATTCCAAAACTCGCATCCGGAGAAATAATTGGCTGTTTTGGGTTAACCGAGCCAGATCATGGCTCCGATCCAGGTTCGATGGTCACCACTGCTTTAAAAGTTGATGGCGGCTGGAAAATGAACGGAGCTAAAATGTGGATTACTAACTCGCCTATTTCCGATGTTGCTGTGGTTTGGGCAAAGGCGAAAGAGAACAAAGATGACGAAGGTGTTATCCGTGGGTTCCTGGTTGAGAAAGGAATGAAGGGTTTTTCTGCTCCTCATACTAAATATAAAATGAGTCTTCGCGCTTCAGAAACCGGCGAACTTGTTTTTGATGATGTATTCATCCCCGATGAAAATGTGTTCCCTGATATAAAAGGATTGAAAGGACCTTTTATGTGTTTGAATAGTGCTCGTTATGGTATCGCATGGGGAACTATCGGTGCTGCGGAATTCTGTTACCAAAAAGCACGGCAATATACGCTTGACCGTAAACAGTTTGGAAAACCACTAGCAGCCAACCAGTTGATTCAGACGAAACTAGCCAACATGCTCACTGATATTACAGCGATGCAGATGCTGGCTCTTCGGTTAGGAAAACTCAAAGACGAAGGCCGGGATCATCCTTCCATGACATCCCTTGCAAAACGGAACAATTGTGGCAGGGCTTTAGAAATCTCCCGTATTGCCCGCGACATGCATGGCGGTAATGGAATTACCGGAGATTATCGAATCATCCATCACATGATGAACTTGGAATCAGTAAATACCTATGAAGGCACCTACGATATTCACGGATTGATTTTAGGCAGAGAAATAACCGGGATTCAGTCTTTTACGCCATTGGGTAACGGATAATGATCGCCCGAATCTGGCATGGCTGGACAACCTTTAGAAATGCTTCTGAATATTATGAAGTTTTAATAGATAGCGTCATCCCGGGTATAGAACAGATGGATATCCCTGGTTTTCAAAAAATTGACGTGCTCCGCCGGGATTTAGATACCGAAGTAGAATTCACAACGATCATGTATTTCGATTCTCTGGAAAACATAAAAGTTTTCGCCGGTGAAGATTTCGAAACAGCTCATGTGCCCAAAGAAGCAAGAGATATACTAAAAAGATGGGATTCCAGATCAACTCATCACCAACTGTTAAAAAGTATTTCTCAATAGTTTTAGATTTAATTTCTGATAACAATCGGATATATTTGATCTAAACTCTTTAAGTCTTCATATCCAATGCTTAAAAAAATTCTTCTCGGACTTGCAGCTGTACTTCTCATCCTACAATTCTTCCAGATTGATAAAACAAATCCGGACTATGATGCTTCTAAGGATTTCATGAATATGTATCCGCCTACTGAAGAAGTAGCTGAGATTCTTAAAACCGCCTGTTATGATTGTCATTCTAACGAGACGAATTATCCATGGTACACCTACACCCAGCCTTTAGCCTGGTGGATTGGTGATCATATTGATCATGGTCGTGACGAACTAAACTTCTCTGAATTCGGAAATTATAGTCCGAGAAGAGCTGATCACAAACTGGAAGAAGGTGTCGAATACGTTGAAACAGAGGAAATGCCTCTTCCCTCCTATACCTGGGCGCATGGGGATGCCCGCCTAACCTGGGAACAGCGAGAGTTACTCATAGATTGGTTTGCTGAACTTCGCCCGATCATTTATTCTGATAGCTTGCGAAACGCTGATTCCTAATTTTATGAAAGAGCTGCTTCTGGAAATAAAAGATTGCAGCGTTTGTGAAGAATTCCTTCCTCTTGGCACAAGACCGGTAGTAGCCGCTTCTGAAACTTCAAAAATATTGATCATTGGCCAGGCTCCGGGTTCAAAAGTGCACGAAACGGAAATTCCATGGGACGATCCCAGTGGAGGTCGCTTAAGAGAATGGATGGGAATTGATAAAAATACGTTTTACGATGAGTCTTTAATTGCTTTGATTCCCATGGGTTTTTGTTATCCCGGAAGGGGAAAATCCGGTGACCTTCCTCCCCGACCTGAATGTGCTCCTCTTTGGCATAAATCACTTCTGGATTTTATGCCCGAAATTCAATTAACCTTACTTTTTGGGACTTACGCTCAATCTTACTACCTGAATGATCGCAAAAAGAAAACGCTCACCGAAACGGTAAGAAATTATGAGGAATACCTTCCTGACTATTTACCTATGCCCCATCCTTCTCCGCGAAATAATATCTGGCTAAAAAAGAATCCCTGGTTCGAAAACGAACTCCTCCCCATTCTAAAGTCACAAATTTCTGCCCTTCTTTAATTTTTTTGATAGGTGATTAGGGGTACTCCGATTTCCGGGTGTACTTAACTAAAGACACTAATAATCGGCCCTCTAATGAACAAATTATTTGGCTTTATTTTAATCATCGCTTTTTCTCCTCGTCGTGTGAGGAATTTCCGGGTACAGACCCTGAAGAATTAGAGGAAATTGAAGAAGCAGCAGTTCTGGGTCAATTTTTAACTATACCCGACCAAGCAGATAACTACGCCGATCCGGAACTGCCTGCTTTCTTCAACCTGGATACTAACACAGACCCGGAAAAAGCAGGACTTGTCGCGTTTATGAAAACACTCACTGATTATGAACTTATTGAAGATGAGAAATTTTCAAACCCTTTTATTGAGCAATGACCACATAATAGTACAAGTACCCTACAGGTGTGAGTGTAATAGCTCACACCTTTTTTAATGGTTTTCAGATTTTTTTCGATAACTTGACTCAATTGTTTTTAAGTTCGTTCATCGTTTACTAATATTGAAAAAAATATACGTTAAAGGCTCAAACTACTTTAGGGGATCAACCGTACTAACATTCGGTTGAATTTGAAATTATCAGCACATGAATACACATAAGAATCTTTTTCTAAGTTTTTCTGCATTCTTACTGTTCTTTTTTTCTATTTCGATGGGAAGCGCTTTTGCGCAGGATGTAACCCGTACTAACATCACCTTTGATAATGGCCGATTTACTCTTCATGGTGAACTTGTAATTCCTGATACTTCTGACCATGCCCCGGTTCTTGTCTTCTTGGTTGGATCGGGAGCGAATTCCTCTCACCGGACTTTATACCAGGATTTTGTACAGGAAAATATCGAGAACCAGTTCCTACAGGAAGGAATAGCTATTCTGTATTTTGACAAGCGAGGCGTAGGGAAGTCAGACGGAAAATGGCAGCGAACAAATTTATATGAACGTGCTGCAGATGCCAAAGCTGCCATCGACTTTCTGAAAACACAAGGTCGTATAGACTCGAATCGAATTGGTGTAATTGGGCACAGTCAGGGAGGTTGGGTTGCTCAAATTATGGGAGATCGATACAGAAACGATGTAAAGCTGATTGCTTCGCTTGCTGCTCCAACTTTTACTACTAAACTTCAGTTAACTAACGATTATTACAGCCGTTATTTATGTGAAGGAGATCCCGATAATGAAGCCTTCGATAAAGCAAGCAAAAAGGCACTTTCTGATATCAACTGGGTAACGTGGTTCCCTGTAACTAAAGCATGGAGACAACTCAGGGAAATCAGTGACTTTGATCCCGCTCCTCATCTTTTAGAATTGGACATCCCTTCTCTATTTGTATTTGCTGAAAACGATTATTACGTATATCCGGGTTGGGCTATTGGTGCTCTAAATGATACCTTTGACCATTCAATTCCTGAGAATTTCAATCTTCAAATCATCCCGGGAGCTAATCACGATTTCAGACTTACAACTAAATGTGTTAGTGATTCTGAGGCTGCCAATGAGCCTTACTCCGGTTATTTCCAGCAGATATTTAAAGACTGGGTTTTGAACAACCTCTAAAGCTCCCGGATCCAAATATTCCGAAATCGCATCGGGTCGCCATGATCCTGTAGTGCTAAGGGAAGTTTTGATTCATGTGCCACATAATAAGGCGTGCCGATATAACAGGTTGGTCCTAATAGTTCCACATTATTCTGCACCAATACTCCATTATGAAAAACGGTCACCTTAGCAGGAGAAACAAGAGTCCCTTTATCAGAAAATTTAGGAGCCATAAAAACAATATCGTACTCCTGCCACTCCCCTACTGGCTTTGATGCATTCACCAAGGGAATGTGCTGTTTGTAAACCGAACTTGCCTGACCATTATTATAGGTTGGATTTTCATACGAATTCAATATCTGAACTTCGTACATCCCCATAAAAAAGACCCCGCTATTACTATACAACTGCCCGCTTTTACCTTCTGCTGCAGGTGCCAGCCATTCAATGTGGAGCTGAACATCAGCAAACCCTTGCCTGGTTTCGATAAAGCCTGTACCAGGTTCCACAACCAATTCATTGTCATCAACTTTCCAGGGTGCCGGGCTCCCTTTCCCTTCTGCACTTAATGAGGGAATGATAGTCTTCAAATCGAGCATACTTCCTGCTCCAACTCCACGTTGTGCACTTTGCCACTTTTCGAGGTCTGATCCGTCAAATAAAACAATAGCATCCGATGGAGCATTAGTTCCTTCACCAGGGGTAATTTTTTCCAGATCTACATAAAGTTCTGTGGCTTCCGGAACTTGTTTTTGGGCGTGTAGAGAAGTGGCTAGAAATATAGAAAAGGCTGCTAATATAAGTTTCTTCATGAACTAAAAGATTGGTTAGTTTTAGCGAAATATAAAATTTTAGAGTTAGTTTAGTGGTGGAATAGAAAAATCCCAATATATTTTTTCTATATAGTCTCCCCGTATAATCCGGTCTACCACTTCCATTCCTTCAATCACTTCTCCAATTACAGTGTAACGCCCGTTTAAATGTGGGTGCCAGTGGTTCATCACAAAAAACTGACTGCCTTCAGTGTCTGTTCCAGCGCTGGCGATACCAACTACAGCTCGTTGATAATGTTTCGGACTTGCTTCGGTAGGAAGTACATAATCAGGGCCACCAAAGCCATCCTGTGTCTCAATATCCCCACCTTGGATTACAAAATTTGGGACAACCCGATGAAAAGGTATTCGCTCATACGCTTTTTTGCTTATCTGACTTTGCATCCCTGATATGGTTGCTGGTGCATTCATTACATCTAACTGGATACTGAAATCTCCTTTATTGGTCTCAAGTACCAGAATAGGATATGCACCAAGTCGGGTGAGTTTTTTCCAGTCAGGGGTTCTGAATTCAGTTTGTGGTGCTTCTTGCTCCGGGATATCCCAACCCTGATTTAATAAAGTTTGATTAAGTGCTCCATTTCCTATCGCAGCAAGAGAGTCAATAAGAGGTTTAGCCTCTTCCTCAAAACGCTCTTTTAGCACTGATGAGATTGCCTGATACACTTCAACATCGGCGGGAAGCGTAAATCTGGACAACATATTTTCGAATAAATAATATTCATCATTCGAGAAAAGTGCTAAATCTCCGAACAACGGTCTCATTACAAAAATCATTGACCGGTCTGCCGTTTCCATATTCCTAACAGCAATTTCTTTTACCTCAGCAATTAACTCTTCTGTTGGCTTTTGCTCCAAATTATTCCACCAACTTGCGAGTTCCTGAAGGGCAAAAAACCGATCTAATCTTTTTTCTGATTCCGTATCTGATTTCAGCTGATCAAGAAACTCATCGTCAGAAAGAATTTTTTGAAGCACATCATACCGGATTGGGTTGGTATAAGCATTTTCTTTTCCAAGTTCATATACCAGATCTTTGTATTTTGCCGGATTTGTAATTGAATTTAGTGCTTCTAACCGTAACGAAGTCTGTATTCCTCTTATCAATCCTATCTTATTAAGTACCGCGCGGTCGAGTTCAGGACCCAGGTCATCCAATCGACTTCCAATTGCTCTCAGAGCTTCTAACGTCACGTTGTGGTTGACATGATCGAGCATTGCATTTAAGACTACCACCGAATGTCTGGTCATTTCATACTGTGAAATTCCTTGTGCAAGCTCTATGGCTAACTGAACATCCATAGTTTCAAATTCATCCAGTTCAAACCGAAAAAGAGCCGCATCTACATTATCATTCACCATCAAGATTCTGCTAATTACTTGCTCACCTGCAGGTGTATCTGGGTAAAAGTTTTCCAGGCTATCTTTGAGAGCTTCCACTGTACCAGTATCCAGTTCTTTTCGGGAGCGATAAAAACCATATAAATAGGCCTGAATCAGTTCACTGTTGGTGCTCTCCAAAGATTCATTAAGAATTATCAGTTCCTCATCAGGTGTAAGTTCGGCGGCCATGGAAAGCCGGCCTATAGCTAGCGCTGTTTCTAACCTTTCGTCATAATCTAACGCTTCTGGAGTATTCAACAGCATATCTAAAGTCTCGTCATCTCCATGAAACCCAAGAACCGTTGCTATACCTTCTCTTAATTCCGGTGTGGTTTCCCAAAGTTGTTCTAAACGAGCTGTCTGCTCTTCGCTAAGATCTTTGTACCAAAGTGAAGCCCATGCTTCCTTGGTATTTGCTTCAATAACCAAATCAATAAGCTGATCTATATCTTCCATATCGGTACTGATCAGGGATTTCCAAGCCTGTGCTCTTAATCCTTCGGAATCTGACTTGGTGAATTCAAGAATTGCCTGCCCGTCTCTTTCAAAAACGGCTTGATATAACTCCGGATATTCTTCTACCAGTAGTTGTGTTTGTTCGGGTGATGTTCTGGTACATCCCGACATCATAAAACCAAAGAACAAAAACATATACATGTATTGCACACATTTTTTATTGACCTTCATTCAAAAACTCCTTTTATTACACATGTTTCACACATTAAGTAAATATCACTATGGATAATGCACATTTAACCCGAAAACAACAGGAATTTTTTTCCTTCATTGTAGACTATAAAAAAGAATATGATGTATGGCCTACCTACCGCGAAATAGCCGATCATTTTGGGTATCGTTCACCAAATAGTGTAACACAAAATATACAGGCCTTACTTAAAAAGGGATATCTCGTCAAAAAAAATGATGAAGAATATGACCTGCCATCCGATAAGAAAAGTATGCTGGGCGATGATTCTGAGGAAGAAGGCATCCCAATCCGTGGTCTTATTGCCGCCGGATATTTACAGGAAGCAGTTGAAGCTGATTTGGGAAGCATCACCATGTCTACCCTCTTTCCCAATCTTGATAAGCTATTCGCACTGCGTGTTTCCGGATTCAGCATGAAAGATGCTAACATTTATGACGGTGATTTTGTGCTTCTGATGGATACAAAACTTCAGAATGGCGAAATCGGAGCTGTACTATATAATGGCGAAACTACTCTCAAAAAAGTGTTTTGGGATGATAATGGTCTGCGCTTAGAAGCCGCAAATGAAGATTATGACGATATCACCGTCTCCCCGGATGTGTTTGAAGAGGTTAAAATCATCGGTAAATACATTGGCCATGTAAACCGGCAAGGGTTTCAAAGAGCAGCTTCTAAAGTAGCCTGACTATTTACGCCGATAATGCCCGTCGAATATCGTGGCCCAGGTTTCCCCACCATCGGATGATTGTTCCCAGTGTTGGCGAATATGGTCATCGGTTAAGTGATAGAAAGTGAGTTTATAATCTAACTCAACACCTCCTTGTCCAATTCCCTGTCCGGTGTATTTCAGTGCTTTGAGTTCTTCATCGTAGTAACCTGAAAACTCGATGGGAATTCCTCCGCTCCCAATCCATTTTTGATGCCACTTCTGGTCCAGTACACTATAGTAATTAAAACTCTTTCCGGTATAACCGGATCCACCCGTCCAGTTTTCGAGAATTACACAATCCCCGACTGTTAATTCAATTTTGCTATTTCCAACAACTACATCATTTGGGTTCTTGACTTCCCATTCACCTATCCAAAAATCAAACTGCCGATATTCGGGCTGTGTTTTACAGCGGCTTTGTTGGGTTTGTTGAGCGTAACATGCAGTAGTTAAAAAAAGGACTAGTATAATTGTTAACAGCTGAAACTTCATTTTCTAGTTTTAATTATTTGTTTCACAAATATTATCCAAAACCAATGAAACCGGGAAAAAGAAGGTGAAAAGATTAATCGGATTTGACGGATTTCTTTGTACTCTCCTTAAACCGGGTGGGGGTAACTCCGGTAAATTTTTTAAAAGCAGTATTAAAAGAAGTCTTATTATTGAAGCCGGCCTCACGGGCAATTCCACTTATACTTAACTCTTCACTTTTATCTAAAATTAAGTTCTTGGCTTCTTCTATCCGAAACTCGTTAATGAAGTCAGAGAACTTTTTACCTATTTCTTTATTCAGAACCTGTGAGAGATTATGCTTAGATGTGTTAACAGACTCAGCCAGTTTTTCTAAGTTTAAATCTCTATTCAGGTAAAGCTTTTCAATATTCATTTTTTTAAGAAGATCACTGGAAATGCTTTTCATTTCCCCGGAACTCAAAGTCGAGTTCTGGTACTTTTGGGAAGCTAGTTTCTTTTCTTTCTCTAATTCATTCCTATATCCCAAATAGCCTATTGTATAAATAAACACCGTCATAGCTATTGAAATAGCATAATCATATTCCCTCAGATATCCTGCAGTAAATATCATTATATAATAGGAAGTGTAGGCGATAACAAAGCCAGCAAATAAATAGAGTACAAATCGAAGTGCCCTCTTCTCCATCAACTTATTCTCAGAAATCAATCTCCAGCTCATTACCAAGTAACAGATCATTGATAAAGCCTGCAGCCATGGCTTTGCAATAAAGAAATATCGAAGTCCGCCTGTTCTAGTAAAGCCCGTTATTGATAATTGAATTTTTTCTTCACTACCAAGAACGTAATAAGGCAGTACGATCATCAATAACAGAATAAAAGGAAGTAGGTGAACCCAGTTCCGGAATGATTTAATGCTAATTGATTCAATCTGGGAACGTGAATAGTAATAAATCAAAGGACCGAACAAGAAAAAATATGGATCGCTAATTCTGTTGAGATGAGGGAACACATATCTGTAACCCGTCCAGAAAAAAACATACTCTATCAGAGTTATCGAAAAAAGAAGACTAATTATCCCTAGAATTATTTTCGCCTGATTCTTACTGGCCAGCAGCACTACTGCCAGAAATACCCCTTGTGCAGAAGCTAATAAAAAAAGTGACGTCCATGTATCAAAAGAGTATCCCATGAATTGATATTCCGAAAAGATTATTACTGTGTTAATCTAAAGTTTTATTTGAAATCTCTTTTATTTAAATAGGTATTCCCTTATCTTTGAAAGCTCTGATAAAATCGCAAAAAGAAAGAAATTTAAAAATATTATGTACGCGATCGTAGAAATTGGCGGACATCAATACAAAGTAGCAGAAAAAGATGTTTTGTTTGTAGATAAGCAAAACATTGAGGGCGACAGCCTGTCTTTTGATAGAGTGCTTCTTGTAAAAGATGAAAGTGGCGTAAAAGTAGGAACTCCTGTTGTTGAAGGTGCTGAAGTATCAGCTACCCTTCTGGACACTGTTAAATCTGATAAAGTTCTTGTATTCAAAAAGAAGCGCCGAAAAGGATATCAAAAATTAAATGGCCACAGACAAGTAATGTCTCAGATTCAAATTGAGGGAATTACACTAGGTGGCAAAAAGAAAAAAGCAGCTCCTAAAAAAGCTGAAGCCAAAACTGAAGAAGCGGCTCCTAAAGCAGCAACTTCCGATTTAAGTTCTCATACTGTTGCTGAACTTAAAGAAATGGCTAAAGAACAAGGAATTACCGGCTATTCAAGTATGAAGAAAGCCGAATTAATAGAAGCGCTAAGCTAAAATTAAGGTATAATCAATGGCACATAAGAAAGGTCAGGGTTCAACAAGAAACGGTCGTGATTCAGAAAGTAAACGACTCGGTGTAAAAAGATTTGGCGGTGAATTTGTTCGCGCTGGCGGGATTATTGTCCGCCAGAGAGGAACTAAGTTTCACCCGGGTAACAACGTGAAAAGAGGTGGAGATGATACCCTGTTCTCTACTGCTGAAGGCCACGTTTCATTCACTACTACTACTGGTGGTAGAAAGTTTGTTAATGTAGACCCTGCAAACTAAGATTTTATCATCTTTCTAAAAGCCCTGTACATCTATGTTGTGCAGGGCTTTTTTTATATCTTCGAGCTATGAAGAACCCTACTATCCCCGGACTTAATATTCCAGTACATACCATATTCTGTATTGGTAAAAACTACGAAAAGCATGCAAGAGAATTAGGAAGTGAACCTCCCTCTTCCCCTCTCGTTTTTCTTAAACCAACAACTACAATTTGTTTTAATGGAGATGTGATCGACCTTCCTGAACATAGCCGGGATGTGCACCACGAAGTTGAATTGGTACTCGCAATAGGAAAAACCGGAAAGAATATCCCGTTGGAAAGAGCATTGGAATATGTATCAGGATATGGAATAGGAATAGATTTCACAGCCCGTGATTTACAACAAAAAGCTAAAGAAAAAGGTCATCCATGGACTATTTCTAAAGGGTTCGACAAATTCGCACCTATAAGTTCATTTATTCCTTTTGATTCCGACTCTTTTCCTGATACTGATTTGAGATTAACTGTTAATGGAGAAACAAGACAGAAAGCTTCTACCTCAGAAATGATTTTTAATATCAACATATTGATCAGCTTTCTTTCCGGAATCTTCACATTAGAAAAAGGCGATCTGATTTTTACGGGAACTCCTGAAGGAGTATCGGCTGTAAAGGCTGGAGATGAGCTTACAGCAACTCTGGATAACGACCTTACATCTTTAACTGTTTCTATTGCAAAGTGAATTTAAGAGCCTTTCACTTTCTTTTATTTTTATTCTTTTTGCCCTGCTTAGCTGTTGCACAGGCGCAAGACTATTTATGGCCGACTGATGCCAGCCAGCATCTTACTTCTACCTTTGGAGAAACCCGCTCAGCACATTATCACTCCGGTCTCGATATCAAAACCTGGGGCCGTGAAGGCTACAAAGTATTTGCCTCTAAAGACGGGGTTGTCTATCGCCTTGCTGTCTCAGTTGAAGGATATGGAAAGGTAATCTACCTGAAACATGATGATGGAAGTTTCACAGTATATGCTCACCTACAGAGATTCAATGACGCTCTTCAGGCTTATATTGATTCTGTTAGGATGATGGATTACTCATTCGAAACTAATTTGATAGTTGAGCATTTAGGAATAGAGGTTTCTCAGGGCGAAGTTATCGGATACACTGGTTCAACAGGGGTTGGTCCTCCACACCTTCATTTTGAAGTAAGAGATTCAGAAGACAATCCCATAAATGCACTAAGAACAAATCTTAGAGTTCAAGATACCATTGCCCCAACCATTTCGGCGATGCTGGTATTCCCCCTTTCACCCGAGACTACTATCAGAGGCTCTAAATTCCCTCAGCTTTATTATCCGTTTAAAGACGATTCCGGAGATGTGAGTTTTGGGACCATCGAAGCAAATGGGTCAATAGGGATTGCAGTTTCTAACTTTGATGAAGCAGATGGGGTTACCAATAAATATGCAACCTTCGAACTTGGCTTACTTTATGGTGAGGACACTTTGTTTTATGAACGACTGGATCAGTTTAAGTTCGCAGAAGATGATGTGATGTTCATGGATCGAATTCCCGATATGGGTGCTTATCGCAGGTCTTATCAAACATTATATAAAAAAGATGGCCCTCCCAATCCATTTTATAAAATTGTAGATAGGCGTACTTCTATCAATCCCGGAGACTCGGTCGCTTCTTTCATTGTATTTGCAACGGACTACTACGGCAATAAAACAGAAGCAAGTTTTGGGGTTGATGGAGCATCGACAATAACTCCTCAACATAATAAGGCCTCTCTTAATCCTATGCATAGATGGTTTTGGACTGAAAATTGGGTTTATGATGGAGCCGAAGTTATAAATTTGAGAAATTTCGAACGGGGTATTTCCTGGAATGCAGAAAAGAATCAATACTTATTTGGAAAGCCCGAAGCTAATATACTTGTGACTCGCTTCCTTCCGGAGAAATCATATTCATTGATAACGCCTGATCAAAAACTATCGGTCAAATTTTCTCCGAATACCTTTTTCGATACACTTTCAGTTTTAAGTTATACAAGTTTCTTAGATGGTTTTCCGTATGTAAACTTACAACCGGCTGTGATCCCATCAAGAAAAGAATTTAAGATTGAGTTTTATTTAGGAGAGGACTTTGAGGATAGAAACCGATACCAACTATTCAGGATCGACCGAACCCGAGACCGAATCACACATATCAATTCAGAGTTGAAAGGACGAACGGTACATGGATATCCCTCAAACCTGGGAGAATTTATTGTCATGCCTGATAATGAACCTCCGGTACTGCAAACTCCTGAGATTATTAAGACCGATTATGGTAAATGGTTAGTACACATCTCAGCCGAGGATTCTCTTTCGGGAATTAACTTCAGAGAGTCGAATGCTTATGTTAATGGAGAACGAGGAATTCTGGAGTATGATAACGAAGAAGATTTACTTATTTATTACCATCCCCGGTTTATTCCAAAAAAAGAAAACGTGATTACCCTCACCGTGCTAGATAAGGCCAGGAATAAAATCACGCAATCTTTTAAAATAAATCAGATGTAAGCGATGCAGCTGATTTCTACTAATACTTCTTTAGGCAAAGTCTGAACTGCAACAGTTTCTCTCGCTGGAGGATCTGCATCAAAGTAACTCCCATATACCTCGTTTACTTTGCCAAAATCTCCCATATCATCAAGAAAAATGGAACATTTAATTACTTTTGAAAAATCACTCCCGGCTTCAGTGAGTACTTCGTTAAGATTCTTCATCACTTGTTTTGCCTGAGTGGCTGCATCTTCTCCTACAATGGTCATTGTTTCAGGATCTAAGGGAATTTGGCCTGAACAATATACTAATCCATTGTGTGTAATAGCCTGACTATAAGGCCCTATTGCTGCTGGTGCTTTTGAAGTTGAAACTTTTTTTTTCATAACAGTAATTTTATAAAATTCGGTTAAATCCTTGTCCGTACTTTTATTGCGGAAAGTTCATTATATGGTTACTTTGTAAAACTTAATAAAGAATCTTTAATCATCCACTTTCAATTCGAATAAAAAATGAAAAAGCATATCTATAGTCTCTTCGCTGCTCTTTTGCTTGTGTTCTTCGCAGCAAGTTGTGAATCGGGCAATCCACTAATCAAACCGATACAAGCAGGAATAGATTCGCAAGATTATAATGCAGCTTTATCAGCTGCCGACACGCTAATTTTAAAAGAACCTGCCAACCCATTGGGCTATTACTACAAAGCTGTTGTGTTGGGCAAAGTCGCAGAAGCTGAGCCAATCGCTTCAGAGCGCACACCTACGTATGAAGACATGCGCTCTAATTTAGATGAAGCCGAAGAGTTATTTGCAGCTCAGGAAGAGCCTTCCGGAGAATCAGAACAAATCACTCCGCTGATTTTGAATACCTGGAGTTTAGAGCATAACGAAGCCATCAAATACGCTACCGATGACAGCGTAATGGCAACCGTTGACAACCCTCTCCAAATTTCAATTGCTCACCTTGAGAATGCTACAACTATCAATCCGGATAGTGTTTTATCCTTTGATGTATTAGCTCAGGTATATTATATGAACAGTGATTTTGAGAACGCTGCAGAAGCTCTTACAACTGTGATCGAGCTTCAAGATCAGGGAAAAGCATCTGAGTACGATCGTTTAGGCTCTTATTACTTCCTTAGCGAACAGCCAGAAAAAGCAGTTACTGTAATGCGTGAAGGTATTGAATTGTACCCGGATAGTGTTAGCCTTGTTCAAAAATTGGCGGATGGCCTCTTCCAAATTGGTGAAACAGAAGAAGCCCTGGAAGTTATGTATGGATTGATTGAAACCGATCCTAATAATGCAAGGTATTATCTTGTTGTTGGATCAAGGGTGTACCAACGAGTGCTTACACTTACCGACCAATACACAGAGAATTCTGATAAGATTTTTGACCTTGAAAGAAATGATGGCTCAGAACAAGAGATTAATGAGCTTAAAGCTGAAAATGAAAGACTTGATGCAGAAATAGCTGATTTAACAGCCAGTGCAGAAGAAGCATTGTTAAAAGCGGCTGAACTTGATGATACTATCCCAGCTACATTTAATACGCTTGGGGTGCTCTACCAGAATAAATCAGCAGGTTTATTTGAAAAAAGAAACAACACCGTAGATAACGACGAAGCTGCCCGATTAGATGAAATGGCTCGTGAAGAAGCACGTAAAGCAATGATGAATTACGAGCAGGCTACAGAATTAGATCCGGACAATACATCTTATTGGGCTTCACTTTTCAGGATTTATACCCTTCTTGACATGCGTGAAGAAGCGGAAGCTGCTATGGAAAAAGCAGGAATGTAATCCACGCTTATTCAAAAAAAATAACTCCATGAATAATTTTCGCAATACCCGATTAGCAGGCCTTGTGCTTGCTATCGGGTTTTTTTTCGCTTGTTCTTCCTCTAAACCATCTATCGATTCATTGATTGCTGAAAGTCAATACGAAATGGCATTAACTCAGATTGACGAACAACTGACCGAAGACCCAAATCAACCCGGCTTACTGATCCAAAAAGGAAAGATTAACACCTTAATTGCAGAGTCTTTAGACCCGAGGGAACGAGGTGAATTCTATGCCGAAGCCATTACTTCTTTCGGGCAGGCGGCGGAAGCCGGAATAGATTCTGCTCAGCAGGCAGAGGTTGAAGCTATTAAAACAAAGCTATGGTCTGAGGAGCACAATGCAGGCACTGCAGAATTCAACAATCAGGAAGAAAACAATGATTTTTCATTGGCTAAGGCTCACTTCTCAAATGCAATCATCCTGAAACCAATGGAAGCAAGTAGTCACCTTTCTCTTGCCACCGCTCATTTTTCCACGGGAAATGTTCAGGAGGCAATCTCTACACTGAACATTGCTAAGAATACATTGGATGAAGTTCCACAGAAACTCTATGAAAATCTTGGGTTTCTTTATTTGCAACATGGCGAACCCGATCAATCAGTATTCTACTATGAACTTGCAAATAAAGACGTTACCCAAAGTAAAAATATCGCTTTTGGACTTGTTAACGCATACATATCCAGTTCGAATAATGAAAAAGCTGTTGACCTCCTAAGTGATTTAGTTGAAAACTACCCGAATGACGCTGCTCTGCACAATGTTTATGGTACCCAGTTGTATGAAATTACAGGTTCTATTATGAACGATCTGGCACAGGCTTACCAGAATAACGATACAGCCCTTGTATCACAGATCAGGTTTGAGGCTGAGGGTGTGGGAGAGCAAGCCGAGCAGGAATTAATACAGGCTTATAGCCGCGATACTTTGAATACAGACTATGTTGAAAGCCTTGCTGTTTTTTATAATAACCTTACGGGAAAATATTTAGGAGTACATGAAGTCGCGTTCGAAAGTGATAAAGAAGCTCTTCATACCAAGGCTGAAATTTTGGTCAACTTCGCCATTGAGTACTATGAAAAACTTACTGAGATCTCTCCTCAGAATGAAACCGCAGTATCGACCTTAGAAGGCCTTAGAGCACTGAAAGAATCACGATTTAGTTCTTAATACATCTATGAAATTTAATACTAAAGCGATCCACGCCGGGCAGAAATCTGAAGAGACCTCCGGGGCTGTAATGCCCCCTATTTTTCAAACTTCTACCTACGAACAATCTGCTCCGAATGTACACAAGGGATATGATTATGCCCGGGTTGGAAACCCCACGAGAACTGCACTTGAAAAGCTTATTGCTGGTTTAGAAGGCGCTGATGAAGCCGCATGTTTTTCGAGTGGGGTTGCTGCGATGGATGCTTTATTAAAGATGTTCAGACCCGGAGACCATATCATTTCCTCTGATGATTTATATGGCGGTTCTTACCGATTATTTACTTCTGTTTTCGAGCCTTACGGCATTAAGTTTTCATTCATTGATATGACCGATCTGGAGTTGGTTGAGAGCACAATCACTTCACAAACAAAAATGATGTGGATTGAAACTCCAACGAATCCACTTCTTAGGGTAGTTGACCTAAAAAAACTGATTGACATTGCTAAAGCGAACGATATCCTCACTATTGTGGATAATACTTTTGCTTCACCCTATCTGCAACGTCCGTTAGAATTTGGCGCAGATGCCGTACTCCATTCGGCGACAAAATACCTTGCAGGACATTCGGATGTAATCCACGGAGCTGTTGCAACTTCCCATAAAGAAATTCTGGAAAATCTGAGATTTCAGGTAAAATCTACAGGGGCAGTTCCGGGGCCAATGGATTGCTACCTAACGCTTCGAGGAATTAAGACGCTTGCTGTTCGAGTAGAACGCTCGGTTCAGAATGCGAAAAAAATAGCCAAATTCCTGAATTCTCATCCTAAAACAGGAACTGTGATTTATCCGGGGCTGGAATCTCACCCTCAACACGAGCTTTCTAAAGAGCAAATGGATGATTTTGGAGCTATGCTTTCTTTCACTTTAAAAGATGATTCCATCGATGCAGCTGTAAAGTTTATGAGCAGTACCAAAGTATTTACTCTCGCTGAGAGTTTAGGTGGAGTAGAATCTCTGATAAGTAATCCGGCTTCAATGACACATGGTTCCATCCCAAAACATCTTAGAGAAAAAGCGGGGTTAAGCGATTCTCTTATTCGTATTTCAGTAGGAATTGAAGACGCGGACGACCTAATTGCTGACTTAGATCAAGCATTTTAACAATTCTTTTTCCTTACTATTTGTATCTTTGACGAGCTGGAAAAGCGCTTACAATCGTAATATTCTAATTCTATTCCTTCAATGAGAAACGTAGTTATTGTTGCCGCCAAAAGAACCCCAATTGGAGCATTTGGAGGAAGCCTCGCTTCTTTTACCGCTCCTGAACTTGGCGCTGCTGCCATTTTGGAAGTCATTAAATCTGCGAGAATCTCTCCGGATTTAGTTAATGAAGTGGTAATGGGAAACGTACTAACTGCTGGAATTGGACAGGCACCAGCCAGACAAGCCGCATTAAAAGCAGGCCTTTCAAAATTGACACCTTCCACAACTGTGAATAAAGTATGCGCTTCAGGGATGAAGGCAATAATGATCGGAGCGGATCAAATCAGATTAGGTGATGCTGACGTTATTGTTGCCGGTGGAATGGAAAGTATGAGCAATGTCCCTTACTACCTCCCAAAACACCGCTTCGGCTCTAAATATGGTCATACACAGGTTGAAGATGGAATCCAGAAGGATGGGCTTTGGGACGTTTACAACGACTATGCTATGGGAAATGCAGCCGAGCTATGTGCAAAAGAATGCTCTATAACTCGTGAAGAACAGGATGAATACGCCACACTTTCTTACAAACGAGCCATTGAAGCCCATGAAGAAGAGTACTTTTCCAATGAGATCATAAAAATGAATGTGAAAGATCGAAAGGGAAATGTTACAGAGGTGATTAAAGATGAGGAGCTTGATCGGGTTAACTTTGAAAAAATACCGTCTCTTCGTCCCGTATTTGAAAAAGAAGGAACAGTTACTGCTGCTAATGCCTCCAGTATTAATGACGGAGCCGCAGCGGTACTTTTGATGAGTGAAGAAAAAGCAACTGAACTTGGGCTAAAACCTCTTGCAAGAATCAAAAGCCACGCCAGTGCAGCGAAGGCCCCCGAATGGTTTACAACTGCTCCCGCTGATGCCATCCCTCTCGCTCTTAAAAAAGCAAATCTCACTAAAGAGAATATTGACCTGTTCGAAATAAATGAAGCCTTCTCTGTAGTAGCACTTGCTAATAATCAAATCCTGGAATTAGATCCTGGAAAAGTAAATATCCATGGTGGAGCGGTAAGCATTGGACACCCAATAGGTTGCTCGGGTGCAAGAATTGTAGTTACCTTGATTCATGCCTTGCAACGTACTGGAGGAAAATACGGTTGTGCGGGAATTTGTAATGGAGGCGGAGGCGCTTCTTCTCTTGTATTAGAAATACTCTAACAAGTGTTTTTAAGTTGACATTATTGCATTCCACTGCTATAATTAGCATTCATCTTTAACAAATCAGATATACTATACAAAACAGCTACAAATTCATTTTTTAATTCATAAAAAAGGACATTGTTACTGTATGGTATTAATAGCCAATCCCAACGTTAAAGATCAATTTTAAACCTGGTTATTCTGGATCGCCGATTTATTCAAGTCCGGCAATCTGAGTTACGCTACCTGGTTTAACTCCCTGTATGTTTCAAAGATTTTCATATATCTGTTTTTTCTCCTTTTTATTCCTTTTTGCAGGAGTATTAAGCGCACAGGAACTTCGTAAAGTTGCTGTGACCGATTCCTACACTGAATATGAAATTATAAACAATGATTCAGGTATTTATCCTTCTTATGAGTTCATGGTGCCGATCGAAAACGGATCTGCCAGATATGAGATCATCAATCAATCGGTTTTTTCAATCAAAGAAACTATTTCTGATGCTAAGAAAATTGCCTTAAACCTGAGCTCTTCTGAGAGCCCCGTTGCCGAAATTACTAACCCCGGCATGTATAGAGGACAGGAGGTTGCATCCCTTCAGGTCCATCTCACTCGTTATTCTTCAGAATCAATCTTGCTTACTGAACATATCAGATTCAGAGTGTACAAGGTAAAAGATGAAGTACCCTTTACTTCAGTAAAACGAAAGAACCTTCTTGCAGTAGATCACCCGCTCTCAACCGGCACCTGGTTTAAAATTCCAATTGGAAAACGAGGTATCTATCAATTAAATGCTAACTATCTATCTCAACTTGGAATTGATGTTGATTCAATCGATCCAAGAAACATACAGCTTTGGGGAACTGATGGATATGTTCTTCCAGAGAGCAATAGTGCTGAACGCCCTGAGTTTTCTCAGATTCCTATTCTGGTTGAAGGTGAAAATGATGGAAGTTTTGATACTAACGACAAGGTAATCTTTTACGGGAATAGCCCGCATCAGGAATCCAGGTCCGGCAATTCCTTTTCACACGATATTCATCCTTACAGCGATAGTAATTATGTTTTTCTTTCGGTAGCAAATTCACTGGGAGATCGGGTCTCAGTTGTAAACTCAGGCCTAACTGCCAGCAGAACTATTACCTCTTTTGATGATTTCGTATGGAAAGAACAAGAACTCACCAAAACAGAAACCAAACAAAAATCCGGTAGATATTGGCTGGGGCAAACCATTCCGGCAACTGCTGCGAATCAAATTGTAAACGTATTTCAAGACACTTTACCTGATGTTGATACATCTGTCCCCGTTCGGCTTTCGGGGCAAATTTACTTACGTGCTGTAACCACAACTGCGTTTGAGCTGAATTTTAATAATAATCTGTTTAGAAGTTTTTCGATTTCAAGGTTAACTCAGGGTTATGGTTCTTATGAATTCGAGTCTGCACGGCGCTTCATCTTCACAAATTCTACTGCTATTGAGCCCACAAGTGATGGTATACTCAGTTTGGATTTAATGATGAAAAATACTGATTCAGGAGCAAATGCTTTCATCGATTATTTTGGATTAGTAGTACGCCGACAGCTTACGGCCAAGAACAATCAGCTGTTTTTCTTTGCCCCTTTTGATGGGGAAGCTTCCGAGATTGTAGATTACAGATTGAGAGGTTTTTCAAACACACCTTATGCGATGGATGTATCCAATCCAACGCAACCAGGACTTCTGAATGTGACTTCCTCAAATGGTGATTACAGCCTTATCTACAATTCTGATCCGGAAACAAAAGTTATGGCTCAGGCGACTCCGTTTATTCCAGTCATGGGATCACAGATCGCAAATCAAAATCTTCATGGCGTTTCTTCCTACCCTGATTATATAATTATTACTTCCGAAACATTTCTTGACATTGCTCAGGAACTGGCAAATCATAGAGCTCAGCGAGACAACCTAACTCCTCTGGTCGTTACTCAGAATCAGGTTTTAAATGAATTTTCTTCCGGGGTAAAAGACCCAACAGCAATCAGAGACTTTTTAAAGCATCTTTGGGATGTAGCTGTTAATGATGGAGAAACACCACCTAAGTATCTTCTTCTTTTTGGAGATGCGACTTACGATACTAAGAATGTGATTGCGAATTCATTCACCAATCACATCTTAACTTATCAAACTGCCGAATCAATACACCGAACACAGTCTTATGGCAGTGACGATTATTTTGGATTGATGGATGATTCTGAAGGAGAGCTGAACCGATTAGCCAGAGTAGACTTAGGAATTGGGAGAATTTCTGCCCAATCCAGAAGCGAAGCTGCTATCATGTTAGATAAAATCAGGCGGTACGAAGACCCTGCTAATGATGGCGATTGGCAAAATCTGTTTACCTTTGCTGCAGATGACGATTTACCTGATCCGGAAAGAAACAGAGATTTACATGTAGAAAATGCTGATGGAACAGTTCAGCGAATGAATTTGAATCAGGTTGGTGGCAGAGTTAAGAAAATCTACCTATTTGATTATCCTGAAGAAATAACCGGAGCCGGACGTCAATTACCTGCAGCAACCCGTGATTTCATAAACACCATCAATTCCGGAACATTAGTAACAAATTATTCGGGACATGGAAATGCTCAAAACCTGACCGATGAAGAGCTTTACAGTTCCGATTATATCTCTCAGTTAACCAACAGAAACAGGCTTACCTTGTTTGTTACTGCTACTTGTCAGTTTGGTAGATATGATGACATCAATGCGCAGTCAGGGGCAGAAAAATTAGTTTTTGCAGATAATGGAGGTGCTGTAGCAAGTTTCACTACCACTCGGGTTGTATATACAGGTACCAGCACCAGTTCATTAAATTACGGATTGAACATCGAGCTTTCTCAAAACATGCTCGAACGGAATGAAGATGGAGAATCACTTACTTTTGGTGAAATCTACCTTCGTACAAAAAACACTCGGGTTGGTTCAGAAGAAAATAACCGAAAGTTCATACTAATCGGAGACCCTGCATTAAAATTTGCCTTGCCCGATAAAAACGCTCAGGTTGAAGTTATTAACGGCATCGATGTTGCCTCAGAGGATACAGTTTTAACTATAAAGGCACTTGATCAGGTTACCTTAAGTGGGGGCATCAGAAATGCAGACGGAGACATTGAATCTGACTTTAATGGTGAAGTAGTAGTTACACTTTTTGATGCTCCCCGAACTGTGAATATTCCTACTGATCGTGTTTGGTATGATGAACCCAGTGATTGTTATCTGAACAGCAATACCGACCGGGAATGTACTTATAAAGTTGAAAATGATATTCTTTTCAAAGGAAAAACCCTTGCTGAAAATGGTATTTATGAATTAACATTTATCATCCCAAAAGATATAAGCTTCTCTGATGAGCTTGGAAGAGTTGTCGTCTATGCTAAAAATGGACAAACAACTGCATCAGGTGCTTACACTGATGTTATTTTTAATGGCTTGAATACTGAAGCAGTTGATGATGGTAAAGGTCCTGAGTTGGATGTTTACTTAAATGACCAAACTTTTATAAATGGGAGCCTCGCAAACGATTCTCCAAATCTAATCGTGGAGCTGAGCGACAGCTCTGGAATTAACACTACAGGAACAGGAGTAGGACATGAAATAATTGCTACAATCGATACAAAACCACAACAAACCTTTGTGCTCAACGATTTTTTCGAGGGCACTTTGAATGATTATACGAGTGGGCGTATCGAGTACCCACTGGAAAATATTCCGGAAGGTAACTACGCGCTAAAAGTTCGAGCCTGGGATGTACACAATAATCCATCTGAACAGGAAGTTTTCTTTCAGGTGGCTGATCAGGAAGATTTGGTGGTAGATAACATCTACAACTATCCAAATCCAATGAATAATGTAACATCCTTTACGTTCGAGCATAATCAGCAGGGAAATCCGCTTGATGTAGATATTCGTATTTACACCTTAAGTGGTAAACCTGTACACCGTATTGAAGAATACATACCACCAACTAATACACTTAGTTCTTATGCCAGTATTCCATGGAATGGCCGTGACAGGGATAATGATCGCCTGGGTAACGGTACTTATATTTATGTGCTTCGGGTTGCAACAGATACCCCCGAAGGACGAAAAGCAACCGAAAAAATCGAAAAGCTCGTAATTATCAGATAAGATTAACCAACATATATGTATCTTTAATCCGTTATATTTCGGATCTAACTATTTATCATTTATGAAAAAAGTATTTTTGTTAGCAATAGCTTTAGCGCTATTCGTATTTCCATCCGTTTCGAATGCTCAGGTAGCTATTACCGCTGTTCCTTTTTTACAGATCGAGCCAGACTCAAGAGGAGCAGCAATGGGTAACACCGGTGTTGCTATTGCAGATAATGCCGCAGCTATGTTTTGGAACCCTGCGGGTCTTGCATTCCAAACGGATAATCAGATCAGTATAACTCACTCAAACTGGTTAGCCAACTTCAACGTGAGCGATTTATTCTACGATTACCTTGTTGGTAAATATTATGTTGAAGGAATCGGAACCATTGGTGCACACCTTACTTATCTGAATTTAGGTGAGCAGGCCCGAACCGGAGAGCAAAGTGCTGACGTGATTTCTAAGTTCAATAGTTATGAACTAGCGTTTGGGCTTTCTTATGGCTTTGAAGTAAATAAAAACCTGGCCTTAGGTACCAGTTTAAGGCTCATTTATTCAAGTCTTGCTACGGGTACAACCGTAAGTCAACAACGAGTTAACCCAGGTAGCAGCGTTGCAGTAGATTTAGCCATGCTCTATAAATCTAATCCTTTTATGATTGGTGGGAATGAAGCCCGTTTTAGTGGTGGATTCAACCTTTCGAATGTTGGACCGGGAATGCAGTACACTGATAATGCTCAGAAAGATCCTTTACCAACACTTCTTCGTTTTGGAGTAGCTTTCGATTACAATCTAGACCCCGAAGGCTTTAACCGAATAACAATTGCTTCTGACGTTACCAAAATCATGGCTCGTAAAAAAGAAGTGATTCGTACTCAGGCGGGAGTCTCTGATACCATGTTTGTTGCTTCAGGACCTATTGAAGCTCTGTTCGATTCGTGGGGAACTTTCACCCGAAATAACGGCCAGGAAATTGTGGAGCTTGGCCTTATTCAACAATTTATGATAGGCGCCGGGGCAGAGTACTGGTATAACAATTTATTCGCACTTCGTGGGGGGTACTATTATGAAGACCCGGAAAACGGAGACAGAAAATATATCACCTTTGGTGCAGGACTCAGATACAACTCTTTTGGGATTGATTTCAGTTATATAAAAACATTAGAGTCCGATCACCCGTTAGCAAATACACTGCGATTTAGCGTTCTCCTGAATTTTTAAATGGAATGAAATCCAACCCCGTTTTTTCAAAGAGCATGTTAGCTATGGTGAGCATGCTTTTTTTGTTTGCTCAACCTTCATCCTTTGCCCAACAAATTGAGTTGAAGCGAAGTCATGCCCTTGCTACCCCAACTCCAAGGATAAATGCTGCGCCCGCAGTAGGAACGCTTAATGTTGTAGCAATCATGGTTGAGTTTCAGGAAGATGAGAACCGCCTAACTTCCGGAACGGGAATCTTTGGTGAAAACGGAATGGAAGGACTCCCGTACCTCACTAATCAAGAGAACACATTCATAGATCCTCTGCCCCACAATCAGGATTACTTTGAATCGCATTTAGAATTTGCCAAGAACTATTTTGATAAATCTTCGGATGGACAGTTAACTATAGAATACCAAGTACTCCCCGGAGTCTATCAGTTAGATAAACCAATGGAGGAATATTCACCAATAGGGGAAACTTTTACGACTGAGAAATTAGCGCTTTTTCTACAGGATGTGTGGGTAGAAGTAGAAAATTCCGGAGGATTTGACGCTACGGGACTTGATCCCGATAGCACTGCATTTGTAGTTTTTCATGCCGGGGTGGGTCGTGATGTAGAGCTTACAGGTACAAGTTTGGATATCACTCCCTTTGATATTCCTTCCATCAATATGAGAGAACAAGATTTAGAGCGGTGGTTTGGTAATGACTTTGATGGATTTTCTATCAACAACGGGGAATTCTTTGTGAAAAACTCGATGATTATTCCCCGAACAGAATCACGACGGGGCGAAGACATCTCTGAAAATGAAATTGTATTTCCGCTTTCGATTAATGGATTACTTTGTGCTTCCATTGGTAGTCATTTAGGGTTACCTGATTTGTTTAATACCGAAACCGGTGACCCCGCCATTGGTCGCTTTGGACTAATGGATGGTGCCGGATTCTTTGCCTACAACGGTCTCCTCCCACCTGAACCTTCTGCCTGGGAAAAAATTTATCTTGGCTGGGAAACTCCTTTTTTAATTTCTCCGGATTCAACTAATTCTATACCATTACCGGCTGCTTCATTAAATCAGCCTAACAGCATTGCTAAGTACGAGCTTTCTTCTACCGAATACTTTTTAGTAGAGAACCGCCATCGTAACCCTGATGGAACAGGAGTTGTAATTACTACCCGTAAACCGGATGGAACCGAAGTTCAGAAAACATTTACAAATGACGATGAAGCTTTCATTTTCCAGGAACAAGGCTTCGACAGCCTGCTTGATGCCGGTACTATTATTGATGTAAGTAATTTTGATTGGAGCTTACCTGGTGGATTGGATATCGGTTCTGATGAAGAAGAAGGTACTGAAGATGACCGGGAATTAAATGGCGGGATGCTCATCTGGCATATTGATGAAGCGGTTATCAATCAACAATTAGAAAGTGGCAGGGTAAATATTGACCCACAACGTCGTGGAGTAGACCTGGAAGAAGGTGATGGAGCTCAGGATATTGGTCTTGATGCAGGATTACTCGATAATTCTCCAAGTTTTGGATATGCCTTCGATTTCTGGTGGTCAGGAAACAACTATCGTGTTATTACAGATAACGGAAGCATAGATTTAAACCCTGATAATATATTTGGACCGGATACTTATCCCAACAATAACAGTAACTCGGGAGCGAAATCATTCTTTGAGATTTATGATTTTTCGGATAATCTGCCGGTAGCTTCTTTCAGAATAAGAGCATTGGATTCATCCGATTTTGGATTTATATCACTGCCTTATTCAAATATAAGAGTGGATAGCACTTTATATACTAGCGGTGAGAGTTACTGGGATGATTTTCCGCTTTCTATGGCTGTTCATGAGTACGAAGCCAGAAACGCTCTCATTATACCAAGTGCTTTCGGTGTTCACTTTGCATCTTTAAATGGTGGAGGAGTTGTTCATTCTGTAGGATTCGAAAGTCTCAGTCAACCTATTCCAATACAAGATAATCAGCTGGTTCTACCTGGGTTTGACAACCAATCCTTAGTTATTCAAGTGTTCGATAATTCTCTTGGAATCAATTCCACTTCTGATATAAGTGGAGTGGGAATAGATATGGGTTTTGGGAGTTCACAAGATGGGCTAATTGTCGATTTTGACTTTACTACTAATTCATTAAATGCTAATACCAGAGAATTAATTCAAAATACTTCCGGCTATGAATTCCGCTCAGAGATTATTGACGGAAAGTTTGTCGGTATAAATGGTACTACAGTTTCTTTTGTAGGTGAAAATATAGAAGATTATATCTCTGATGCCCGTTTCAGACTTTTTGGAGGTACAATAATTACAAATACCAGTAACCTCTATTATCTTTTGGAGAACGGAAAGTTTACTATTGTAAATCCTGAATCAGAGAATCCCTTTATCGAAGTTTATGTAGACGACTGGTACGAATGGCCGGCAATTGTAGATGAAGGACATATTTATAGAGTAAATCGGATTGAAAATACCATAGAAGGTTACAATTTAAATGGAGCTCTACTCAGAAATACTCCGATTAATGGCCCTGAAAATATTCAATTGATTGGAACTCCGCTTATTGCAGATATCACGGGAGATAATATTCAGGATATTATCGTCGTAGGACAGGATGATTATTCCGTAAATATCTTCGCTTACGAAACTACCGGAAATCTTATTGAAGGGTTTCCTTTATACGTTGGTGGAGCTGTTGGCAAAGACATTCAGCCCATACATCCTGTATTTTATGAAGACAAACTGTACGCAGTCAGTCATACCGGAGACCTAAAAGCCTGGCAATTTGAAAACTTCACTTCAGCTCAGTGGCCGGGGCGCTATGGGTCTAATCCGTATAATAAAGTATCGGCTTACATCGAAATTAGCAAAGGCAATCAAAGTTCATTCTCCGTTCTGAATCCAGCAGAAACCTATAACTGGCCAAATCCCGCAGATGGAGAAACCAATCTTCGTTTTGAACTTGAGTCACCGGGCGGTATCGTAGAAATCACGATTATCGATTATTCCGGAAGGGTCATTTTTGAACGTATTGTTGAAGCCAGAGGTGGAGCTCCTGAAGAAATCACTATTTCTACCGCTGACTGGGGAAGTGGCGCTTATTTCGCCAGAATAAAAGCAACTGTGGGCGGTAAAAGCGAATCTAAGTTGATTAAAATAGGAGTAGCGCACTAATGAGAAGACCTAGCACATATCTCCTGTTTCTGATTTGTCTTGGATTCACTACGAATACCATCGCTCAAACTGATCCACAATTTTATGAATATCCGCAAAATCATCTGAATTGGTTTTCGATAGAAAGCGAACATTTCATTGTTCATTTTCAGGAAGGTAATAGTCGATCCGCTCAAGTCACATCAAGAATTGCAGAAGAGATTTACGAGCCCATCACTTCACTTTACATGTACGAGCCTGATGAGAAAGTGAGCATCGTACTTAAAGATCGTGAAGATTATTCCAACGGTGCAGCCTATTTCTTCGATAATAAAATTGATATCTGGCTGCCATCACTTGATACCCCGCTCCGGGGCTCCCATAACTGGTTACGAAATGTGATTTCACACGAGTTTGTGCACATTGTTCAAATTCAAACAGGATTAAAAAGACAGCGAAAATATCCTGCACTTTATCTTCAGTGGCTTTCTTATGAAAAAGTACGACGACCGGATGTGCTTTACGGTTTCCCTAACGGTATTGCTTCCATTCCTTTTGCCTCGATTAGCATTCCGGCCTGGCTAGCTGAAGGAACGGCTCAATATCAGCGAGCAGGATTGTTGTACGATACCTGGGATAGTCACCGGGACATGATTCTGAGAACCCGGATTCTAAGTGATACCTATTTCAGTCTGGCCGAAATGGGAACATTCTCATCAAAAAACAGCCTGGAGCGAGAAACTGTTTATAATCAGGGGTATGCTTTTGTGATCTACCTTGTTCAGCGATTCGGAGAAGATGTATTGCGCAGGATTTCTGAAGCATTAGGCGAAAAAGGAGTCTACAAAGTGGAAGATGCCATTGAGATGGCTACCGGGATCCCTGGAAATCAAGTGTTTGAAGAATGGATTGCTGAGCGAAAAGAATTTTATACTCAGGCTACTTCAAGTTTAGAGTTCACATCTTCTCAGTATATTGAGAAGACAGGATTCTTCAATTTCTTCCCGAAACGCTCTCCCAACGGAGATGCCATCGCCTACATTTCTAACCGTGGAAAAGATTACTCCCTCCTCTCTCTTTATTTAAAGGAGGGCGGCGAAGAAACTGAAATTGCCCAAGTTGATGAAAGGAACTTCAACCTTCCCGATAACCATGCGGATGCACTGAAACCTCTTATCACTTTCCTAAGTACTTCATTCTCTTTTTCTCCGGATGGAAGCCAAATCGTGTACGCAATTAATAAAAAAAATAAGTACGGAGAATTTTACCGGGACTTATACCTGTTCGATATCGAAAGCTCTGAATCAACCCGGCTAACGAATAGCGCCAGAATTGAATCTCCGTCCTGGAGCCCTGATGGGGAAACTATTACAGCTATCCAATACAAAGCAGGTACTCAAAACCTGATTACTCTGCATCCCGATAATCCATCTGAAATCACTCAACTAACCGAGTTTGAAGACGGTGAAACTATCTTTTCTCCTACCTGGCACCCGAATGGAAATACAGTTTATTACGCCATGGCAGACTATTGGAACAGGAATTTGTATTCGATTGATCTGAACTCAAAAACCATCTCGCCTATTCTTGAAAGTGAATTCATCGATTACCGTGATCCTGCCGTAAGTCCAGATGGGGAGTTCCTGTACTTTGCATCTGACGAAGATGGTATTTTCAACATCTATCGCCTGGTATTTCAAACAAATGATATTGAGCGGATCACAAATGTGTTGGGTGGAGCATTTATGCCAGAGGTTGATGAAAACGCTTTGTTTTTCTCCGAATATGAAGCAGATGGCTATAAGATTAAGGAAACGAGGATTAGTGCCGTTATCACAAATCCCGGGAGAGGAAGTTATGATCCTATCATTCCTGAGTTTTCATTCGATCCTGACTCTATTCCTGATGTAAGTTATCTGAATGAGTTCGATGATAAAGATTTGAGTCCGCTTTCAAGTGAAGAGTTAGCCATGGCTGATACTGGCAGTTATAAGTTTGAAATTGAGAGTCGATATGCCACTGATGCCCGTGTTTATCGTCCTTACGAAGATACTTTCACGAGCTTTTCTTTCTTTCCTGTTCTTAGGTTTGATAACTATTCGAAACCGAATGGGCAAAATGGAACCCTCATCAAAAATGGACAAGTAGGAAAACTGGGAGAAAATCTGCTCAGAGACATGAAACCCGGTGTATACTTTGCTTCACGGGATGTACTGGATAAGCTTAGTATTTTTGGCGGTATTATGCTGGGTGTAGCTTCAAGGGAAGCAGAGAGTATCGGGCAGTTCTTTCAACCCAATCGCCTGTTTAAGCTAGACAGGGATGTCTTTTTGATTGCTGAGTACCGCGGACTTCCATTCATAAAGCGCAGCTGGTCACCAACCGTTTCTGTAGAGATTTATAACCTCCATCGAAATGTAGACAACGGGCTTTCGATTGAGGAATTTCCATGTACTTCCTGTACTCCCGATACCACTTTTGTTGATATTGGGTATGAAGTTTGGGAAGCAAACTTATTTTTTAGGAGTAAACTGAGCCGAAGAAGCCTGCTGGAGCTTGGAATTGGTTACTCCCCATACAGAGTTCAAACGGACAACTTCTTCTCCAGAGAGCTGAACGCATTAATAAGCGGGTCTTCCTCCCAATATTATAAAGCAACCACGCTTTCAGCTGCTTATACCTTTGATTACTATGAATTCAGTACTGATGGAGATATTGCCCCTATTGGCTTAAAGGGCTATTTGAGGTATCAGTATCAACCATCTGAGTTGCTTGAGGAGTATGAGATCAAAGAAGGCTCGCTGATCCCGATTTTCAAAACTTCAAAAAACCATTCCACTGAACTTCACTTACGCTACGGATTCAGAACATTTGGCGGACAGGCTTTCCAGGCAAGAGTCCGGGGCTTCAGTTACTTTAATAGCCCTGATGATGCTTTTTTCACTGATTATATAGGTGGTTTCCTTGGTATGCGAAGTTACCCCTTCTTTGCTATAGGCGGAAATACGACAGCTTTTACCAGCCTGAGTTGGTTCACTCCTATTTTCAAGGATATCAACAAGCAAATCGGACCTTATACCTTCGACAAGCTATACGCACGTTTCTTTTTTGAAGCCGGCAATGGGTGGTATCCAAGTGGAGCCGCAGATAATAACCCGAACTTGCTCGATTCTGGCAAAAACCTGAAAAAAGGAATTGGAGCTGAATTGCGTTTAGCCAGTAGCGGCTATTATCTTTTCCCGCTTCGCTTTTTTGTTAGTGCATCTTATGGGTTCGATGAGTTTACCCTTACCCTTCCTGACGATTTCGTTACCGGTACACAAAGCAACCGAGTTACTTATGGCCGCGAACTTCTCCTTCATTTTGGTTTAACCTTTGATTTTGAGCTACTATGAAATCAATGACCGCTTTTATCAGCCTTTTTCTCTTAACCGGGATCCCATCCGAAGCTCAACCTGTATTGCAATCTTTAACAGGATCAGTTGTAGTAGATGAGCAAGATCAAGCCAGAAAACACTATACACTAAGTATTGAGGACTTCAGATATATCCCGGAACATAGATTGAGCTCAGAAAATAGTGGGTATTTTGAATCTTCACGAACCAAACCGGGCATAGCTCTCCTTTCTTCTGCAATCATTCCCGGATCAGGACAGGCTTTGAATGGTAAATGGGGACGTGCTGCTGCCTATTTTCTTGTAGATGTAGCAAGTATACTTTATTACGTCAATCGAAATAATACCGCTAAACGGAATGAGCGAGCTTACGAACAATATGCCAATCAAAATTGGAGTGTATTAGCTTATGGGCAGTGGTTAGTCGAATATTCAAGAGCTAACGGAATTCAAAATGGATATGATGCTCCGGGAGGTCTTCAGGAGCAGGTTTTTGGTGAAAACCCGACATGGGGTAACACTCCAAACGATTGGCAACATGTTGATTTAGCAACAATCAGGGCTGTTGAGATCCAAACCCCTTTTTACTATCTCAATACGGTAGCAAGTAATTTCTCTCATGTTGTTCAGGATTACGGTTCTCAGCAGTATTATGAATTAATGAGCAAGTACTACCAATTTCAGCCGGGCTGGCAGGATTTTCATACGCAACGTTTAGCTGATGGAAATAACCACCTTTACCGCTACACCTGGGATGAACGTATGCTAACCGCTAATTTTATGGAAGGAACAGCCCGGGCAGAAGAATTCAACAACAATTACCGGCAGGCAGGGAACATTCTTAAATTGATGTTGGTAAACCATGTTGTTTCAGCCTTCGATGCATATTTCACGGTTAAGTTGAAAAACAGCAGAATTGAAACTCAGGCAAATTTATTACAACAGGAATCATTTTCTGTAACCTGGCACTTTTAACATCCTTCATCTTCCCGTATTTTTAGTACATGCTTAAACAGATACTCACAAACAAGTACCTATATATAAGTCTTGGAATACTGATTATTCTTGGATCAATCACCTTATTTGCACTCGATAAGTTCGTGATGCCGATGTATACCAATTTTAATGAAGGTGTTACCGTTCCTGACGTCACCCGAATTTCTCTTGAAGAAGCGCAGGAGCTACTTACCAGTAACGGATTAAGAGTTGAAGTAGCAGATCGCCGGGCCAACTCGGCTTTTCCTGCTGATTATGTGATTGATCAATCGCCCTCCCCTGCCATAATTGTAAAACCTAACAGAAAAGTTTACCTCACTGTTAATGCAGCTGTAAAACCACAAGTTGTTGTACCAAATGTGGTGAATCTCTCTCTAAGAAATGCTCAGATTCAACTTCAAAATTATGGATTAGAAGTGGGTTCTATCAGCTACGAATCTTCGAGATTCAAGAATGCAGTACTTCGTCAATCCATCCCACAGGGAACCACAGTCGAAAAAGGACGAACGATCAATCTGGTAGTAAGTGATGGCTTAGGAGATAAAATTGTAGATATCCCTGAAATTGTTGGCTTGAGACTTCCCGATGCTCAATTAAAACTTCGTGAAGTTGGATTAAGAGTCGGGGAAATACGTTTCCAACCGATTAAAGATGTGATTCCAAATACGGTACTTGACTATACCCCGAAAGTCACTCAACTTGTAGAAGGCGGTACATTGACCTTAGTCATCTCCGAACGTTTTGAAGCTGTTGAAGTTATAGAAGGAGGTGCCGTTATTGTCGATTCGACAGGTAACCAAACACCTGCACCACAACAACAAAATAACAACTGATGAATTTTAATCTGCCTGTTCTCGCCCCATCCATTCTGGCCGCTGATTTTACCAATCTCGAATCTGATGTTAAAGCAGCATTAAAAGGTGGAGCGAACTGGATCCATTGTGATATCATGGATGGACATTTTGTGCCCAATATCAGCTTTGGTCCAAATGTGGTTAAGCAGCTTAGTAAAGTGGCTCCTGATGCCTTTATCGATTCACATCTAATGATCGAAAACCCGGACCAATATATCGATCTTTTTGTAGAGGCTGGTTCTGAATTAATAAGCGTTCATTATGAGGTTTGTAATCATCTGCACAGAACTGTCCAGAAAATAAAAAGTCATGGAATTATGGCTGGAGTAGCTATCAACCCTGCTACTTCTTTACACAATATTGAACCTGTTTTGGGTGATATCGATATGGTTGTTTTAATGAGTGTAAATCCGGGTTTTGGAGGTCAAAGTTTTATTGAAGACAGTTACGATCGGCTCAGAGAATTATCCGATATCAGAGAATCTGGTGAATATGGTTTTCTGATACAGGTTGATGGCGGTGTTAATCTCAAGAATATTACAAAAGTCGCCAAAGCGGGTGCAGATATATTGGTTGCAGGAAGTGCTGTATTCAGTGCTAAGGATATATCAGCCAGGGTTAATGAACTTCAGGAAAAACTCTCTGCCTGATTAAACCTTCTTCACTTCTTTGCGGATTACACAATCTTCAATGAAATCCTTACCTTTAGAGACTAATAAGAATTCAAAAAGAGTATTGCTATAGAAGACGCCCGCACACTTTTAGAACAAGTCATTCAAATAGAAGACACCGATCCAATTACCCTTTTCGGAGTTCATGATCACAACATCCGAATACTGGATAACAACTTCCCCGAAACTAAAATCAACGCCCGTGGAGAACGAGTAAAAATCACAGGTCCTGCTGAAGAAGTTGCTTTAGTAAGAGAAGTGATTCAAGGGATGATCGAAGTGGTAAAAAGAAAAAATAAGGTCTCTGAAGACGATATTAAGACGCTCATTGCTCTCAAAAGTGGGGAATTCAGAGCCAAAGAACGTAATCACCCCGCCTATACTGGAGATGGAGACTTAATCCTATATACGCATAAAGGCGAAGCGATTCTTGCTAAAACTCCCGGTCAAAAACGAATTGCGAAGTCCTCTGCTGCAAATGATATCGTGTTTGCAATAGGTCCTGCCGGAACTGGAAAAACATATACTTCCGTTGCGTTGGCAGTTAAAGCTTTGAAAGAACGCAAAGTCCAGAAAATCATCCTGGCACGTCCTGCCGTTGAAGCCGGTGAAAACCTTGGATTTCTTCCCGGTGATCTAAAGGAAAAGATTGATCCTTATCTAAGACCACTTTATGATGCCCTTGAAGACATGATCGATCAGGATAAACTGAATCTGCATCTTTCTAAGAATGTTATTGAGATCGCTCCTCTTGCTTATATGCGTGGTCGTACGCTAAACAATGCCTTTGTCATTCTTGATGAAGCTCAGAATGCCACGAATACTCAGATGAAGATGTTTCTGACCCGAATAGGATTTAATAGTCGGGCGATTATCACAGGTGATGTAACACAAACTGATCTTCCGAGAAGACAACAATCCGGACTCATCTCTATTCAGAAAATCCTCAAAGATGTTGAAGGTATCGAGTTTGTCTACCTTAAAGATGAAGATGTGGTCCGACACAAACTTGTGAAAGATATTATTAATGCCTACGATCGTTTTGATAGCGAAGAAAGTGACAAAGAGGCTAAGTAACGGAGATGTCAAAAACTTATTCCGCCGCACTCTACGAGGGCACCTTCTCTGTAGGTCTGGACCGAAAATTTAATCGTATTCCAAGAGATGGAAAACCAGCTAAAGGAGCTCTTAAGATCTCTCTCAATCCTTTTCTGATTGTTAGTTCCGATAAGAATATACTTTTCGATTGTGGGATTGGTGAGTTCGGTGAAGAAACAGGACCACATGTAATCCGGAAAAATCTGGAAGAACATGGACTTACCGAATTTGATATCACCGATATCTTTCTGAGTCATCTTCATTATGATCACATCGGAGGACTTGCTAACAAAGAAAATGGATATTGGGAACTCACTTTCCCGGATGCCAAAATATGGGCTTCAAAAAAGGACTGGGAAAAGGCTACATCTAAAGAAACATGGTATGATGAAGAGAAAACTGAGTTTCTTTCTTTTGTGGATGCCCGGGCTGATCTACATTTTCTAGATGAAACCGATCAAGCTTACCCTGAAGTTAAAGTGGAAAAGATTGGAGGACATACCGAGTTCCATCAGGTGCTATTTTTTGGAGATGGAAATGAAAAGTATATGCAGGCCGGTGATGTAATCGCAACACGAAGTCAAATCAACCGTAAGTTTGCCGCAAAATATGATTTCGATCCAGAAACCAGTCAGAAGCAACGTGAACGACTGGCAAAGCTGGCTTTTGATGAGGGATATACTGTTTTATGTTTTCATGATGATGAACACCCAATCGTAAAAATCACAGGTTTTGATGAGAAAACAGGCTATGTTACCGAAGTAATTGAATCTCATGTCACTTCCTGATCATATCCATAGCATTCACACCTTTCTGGTTCAAAACGGATTTCCTGAGAGTATCCATTCAGCGGTAATCCTTGGTTCCGGTCTGGGGAGCTTTGGTGATGAGATTCTTAATCCTACAGTAATCTCCTACTCTGAAATCCCTGAATTTCCCCAATCAACAGTAGAGGGACATTCCGGCTCGTTGATTTTTGGAACCATTGGGGAAAAAACTGTTTTGGCGTTCTCCGGTCGATTCCATTTTTACGAGGGATATGGATTTGATAAAACGGTATTACCTGTTCAACTGGCTAACGCTTTTGATGTTGATAAACTCATCATCTCCAATGCTGCCGGCGGTATTAATCTGGATTTCCGGGTTGGTGATTTAATGATTATCGATTCGATTCTAAGTCCGGCAAAAGAACTGGCTCATCTCGATTCATCTGACATCAATAAGATGTTAGCTGATCAATCAGTTCAAGTTCAAAGTATTGCTGAGTCTTTGGATATTAATACTCAACAGGGAAGTTATCTTTACGTAACAGGTCCCAATTATGAAACCAAGGCTGAGATTCATGCTTTTCGCTCTCTTGGCGGAGACGCAGTAGGAATGAGTACCGCGCCGGAACTCATTGAAGCCGCCCAACTCGGAACCAAAGCCGTAGCTATTTCTCTGATCACTAATGCCGCCGCTGGAATTACGGACGAAAAACTGGACCATGCAGAGGTAAAAGATGCTGCAGATGCTAAAAAAGAAGTGTTTGCTCGATTGGTTAAGGGGTTGATTGAGAGGCTTGGGTAATGGTTATTCGTTGAAGATTTACTTTTTATCGAGCCCACTGAGCAATCGTAGCCGGGAGTTTTTGGTTCTGACGCCTGTGCTGGTGAAGATCAGTATCGGCACAAAAGTAGAAGAAAACAGGATTCTAACTATGAGCCCACCTTAAGATCCCGGATCAAGTCCGGGATGACTTCTAAAGAGTTAAAAAAATTAAATCAAAAAAAATGAAACTTTACCTAATTGACTTAGGTAAGAGCATTCCGCATATTACCTAGAAGAATTAGGTATAAATATTTCAATTATGATTTCACGAGAACTAAAAGCTGCATCTTCAAAACCGGTAATTCTGTCTATCCTTTCAAAAGGTGATAGTTACGGGTATCAAATCCTTCAGGATATCCTTGAACTTTCGGGGGGCAAATGGGAGTGGTCGGAAGCAATGCTTTATCCGGTATTACACCGTCTTAATTCTGAAGGTCTTATTCAATCGAGGTGGGAAGTGCAGGAAAATGGAAGGAAGAGAAAATACTACGGACTTACGAATACCGGACGAGAGGCACTCGTTACTGAACAGGCACAATGGATGAATGTGCATAATGTTTTGATTCAGCTCTGGAATCCGAACTCCAAACTTTCAATGGAATAACAATGGCTTTCGATTTAGATACTGAAGTAAATAAATGGGCTAAAAAACTTGCCAAATATCCCAGCATAGAACCGGGCTATGTAGAAGAAATGACGTCACACCTTCTCGACAAAATTGATGGGTTAAAGGATTCAGGATATTCCGAAGAAGAAGCATTTCATAAAGCAAGTGAATTACTACTCGATGATATTGAAGAAGTCGCGAAGGAGTTTCGGTCGCCCCGATCAAAAAGATTGAGAAATAAACCCGACTGGAATGAAAATTCTGCTCTATTACAATTGTTACCTAACTATTTAAAAATTGCTCTAAGAAATCTGAGAAGAAATCCAGCTTACTCATTCATCAATATTTTCGGGCTTTCTATTGCCATTGCATGTTGTGTTCTTGTACTACTATTTATCCTTCAGGAGTTCTCTTATGATAAGTATCATGAAAACACCGAAGATGTTTATCGGGTAGTTAAAACCCGTGAAACTAGTGATGGTGAATATTACTCAGCCCGTTCTCAGGTTCCTTTAGGCCCCGGAATTGAAGAAGCTTTTCCTGAGGTCGAACAATCTGTCCGCTTCTGGAGGTCTTTTCAGCCTGTTCTTGGCTATGAAAACAATTTCTTCAATGAGTCTAAATTATATTTCACTGATCCTGAGGTATTTGATTTATTTACCTTTGAATTCCTGAGGGGTAATCCGGCTTCAGCTTTAGCTCTACCGGGAACCATAGTAGTAACAGAAAGTATGGCTGATAAATACTTTGGAAATGCAAACCCTATTGGGGAAACACTAAAATATTCAGGATATCCCGAGGGTGAACTCGAACTTACTGTAACAGCTGTAATTGAAGACTTACCTGTGAATACCCATCTGGATTTCGACTTTCTGGTTTCTATGCATGATATTACAACGGAAAGAGAAAACTGGGGATCTCATAAACCAATATGGTTGTATGTTAATCTGACACCTAATACCCTCATTGCACAGCTTGAAGATAAATTAACAGAGTTTGATAATCAGCGATCAGGAAATGATCCGGATTCCCCTTTTAAAAACATCACCCATTTAGAACCCATTAGTTCTGTTCATCTTTATTCAGAATTTGAAGGTGGTTTTAAACCTGGTGGTACCATAAGCTATGTGTATATCTTTTCTTCTCTGGCTTTGTTCATTCTTCTGATTGGGTGTGTGAACTTTGTGAATCTTGCAACTGCCAGGGGAATGACCCGAACCCGTGAAGTTGGAGTCCGAAAAGTGATTGGAGCTCAGCAAAGCCAGTTGGTAAATCAGTTCCTAGGGGAATCTATCCTCCTAAGTACTATTGCGGGTATAATTGGTGTTTTTTTCGCAAAAGTACTACTTCCTTTCTTCAATGAGTTGGGTGGACTACACATAAATTTCGGGGATTTGATGCGACCCACAGCTATACTGGCATTAATTGGTCTTTTAGCAACAATAGGAGTAGCAGCCGGGGCTTACCCTTCGTTATTCATGGCTCGTTTTAAACCAGTTTCTGTGCTAAAAACGAAAATCCAGAGTGGAAATAAAGGAGCTTTTTTAAGAAAAAGTCTGGTGGTTTTACAGTTTTCGATTTCAGTAGTATTGATTATCTCCACGCTTGTAATGCACAAACAACTGACATTCGTACAACAAAAAAACCTTGGCTTTAATAAAGATCATCTGTTTGTTGTTCCGTATACACCTAATGAAGAAGAGTTCATCACCCGGATGGAATCCAGATCGGATATCCTCGGGGTTACTATCTCCAAAAGAGTTCCGGTTAATGATATTAATTATGACAGCAGAGGCTTCCGAATTCCTGGTCAGGATGTTATAAAACGCTTTCAAAACTATCCTGCTGATGAACACTTTCTGCCAACTTATGAAATGAATTTAGTTGCAGGAAGGAACTTTAATCCAGATATAGCGCAGGACAGTGCTAACTTCATTATCAATGAGCAAGCAGCCATAGAATTGGGCTGGAGTACTCCATCTGAAGCAGTGGGAGAAATATTATCGTGGAACGAATCAAACCCGTATGGTACAATCATCGGAGTAGTTGAGGATTTTCATACTACCTCTCTTTATGAAGAAGTAGACCCTCTTGTACTCTCCTATCCGGCTGGAGATTTCTGGAAAACATTTATTACCCTTCGCATTTCTTCAGCAGACATATCAACAACACTGTCAGAGATTGAAGAAGTGTGGAAGAATACTACGCCTGAAGGAGCATTTTACAATTTCTTTATTGATGAAAGCCTTATTCAGATGCATGAACGTGATACAAAACTTCAGTCTTTATTTAGCTTTCTTTCCTTAATGGCAATACTAATTTCCAGCCTTGGCTTATTTGGTCTTACTTCATTCCTGATTGTAAAAATGCAGAAAGCTATCGGTATTCATAAGATTCTAGGAGCAAGTCATCTTCAGGTTATAAACCTTATTTCAAAAAACTTTCTTGCTCTTGTTGGAATAGGTTTCGCTATTGCAATTCCGGTTGCCTGGATTGGAGCTACTAAATGGCTTGAGAAATTTGCATATAAAATCAATCCGGGATTAACGGAAATCGGATTAGCAGCTCTTGTTATCCTTGGCTCTATGGTTATTAATATTGGTATACAAACTTACAAAGCATCAGTTGCTAATCCTGTTAAAAGTTTAAGAAGTGAATAATGGAATCATTTAATCTGGAAACGAACATTTCAAATTGGAAAAGGAAACTTTTCCAAAAGCAGAACCTGGAACCCGGCGATATTGAAGAATTGGAAAACCATCTCCGGGATTCAATAGAGGCTTTGATATCAAATGGAGTGAATCCAAAAGAAGCTTTTGAAAAGTCAGTTGCAAAAATGGAATCAGGTTTCGATGAAGCACTTGAGGAGTATAAATTTTCAAGTGCTACTCATGAACCGAAATCTAAATGGTTATCCAGTTGGTGGATTCCAGAATTACTTCCAAATATTCTTAAAGTCTTTCTAAGAAACCTGAAGCGACAACCAGGCTATTCATTCATCAATATTTCAGGTCTGGCTATAGGAATGGCGTGTTGTATGATTATTTTTCTATTTGTTCAGAATGAACTTAGCTATGATACCTTCCATGAAAAGTCCGATCGAATTTTCCGGGTAGATCAAACCCTGATATGGAATGATTTTGATGGCTTGTTTTCCTCTACGGGACCGGGAGTTGCAGCAACTCTAAAGGCTGATTTTCCTGAGATTGAAACTACGGTTCGGATTAACAACTTACCGGATCAGTTAATCACTATTCAAAGCTCCGGAAATAGTATCCGTTATTTTGAAGAAGACCAGATTCTTGCTGCAGACTCAACCTTCTTTGAGGTATTTACCATGGATTTCCTGGAAGGTAATCCTGATAACGCTTTGGTAAACCCATACTCTATCATTCTTACCGAAGAAACAAAATCCAGGTATTTTCAAAATAATGAATCGGCTCTCGGTAAAACAGTGACTATCGGTAACCCTGGACAGCAAGTGGATTATATGGTGACTGGAGTAGTTGATGAAATGCCTTCTAATTCTCACTTCACTTTTGATTTACTTACCACACTTTCGTCTAACCCTCGGGTTAAACAACGAGAAAACACCTGGATATGGACCGTTTTCGTCACCTATCTGGTATTGGAAGAAAACACCGATTTAGCGTCTTTCCAGGAAAAAGTGAATCAGAAAGCTCCTGATTATGCCAAATCAAATATTTTTCCTCTATTTGGTGATGAGGTTGAAGCTGCAAAAAAATATGAGCTCTTCATCACTCCTCTTAGAGAAATTTATCTTGATATAAATCAGGCTGGTAACCGGATTGGTTCAGTGAGTGATTATTTCTATATATTTGTCTTTTCCAGTATAGCTCTGATAATCATTTTATTAGCGGCAATAAACTTCATGAATTTATCGTCGGCCAGATCGGCACATCGGGCTAAAGAGGTTGGAATCCGAAAAACATTAGGATCCCAAAAAACGAGTTTGATTAGTCAATTCCTCTCAGAATCTATTCTTTTTAGTACCATTTCAATGTTTCTGGCCCTTGGAATTGTTTATCTGTGCATGCCCTTTTTCAATATTATTGCAGCTAAGGAATTGACATTTTCAGACCTTCTTACTGGTATAAATCTGCTACAAATTATCGGCTTAACTTTAGCTACCGGTTTATTGGCTGGGATTTACCCTGCACTGTATCTTACCTCATTCAACCCAATTGAAGCTTTTAAAGGGAAAATTTCTTCGCTTACTAATAATAAGTTTTCATTCAATGGATTAAGAAATTCACTGGTAGTGTTTCAGTTTGCCATATCCATTATGTTAATCTCATGTAGTGTTATCATCTATCAACAGCTTAATTTTCTGCAAAATAAAAGCCTTGGTTTCGATAAGAATAATGTGCTGGTCATTGAGAATGTAGAGAAGCTTGATGATCAAATTGAAACTTTTAAACAAATGATTGAGCAAAAATCCGGGGTAGTAAATGTTACTAAAACCAATGCGGTCCCTCCTCAGATCTGGCATGAGGATTTTGCCACAGTGTATGGAGGGGATGGAAACAGCGTTCCCCTAAATTCTTTGAATGTTGACTCGGATTTTATCTCAACTTATGATTTAGAAATAGTACAAGGACGTGAATTCGAAAAAGAATCATCTGCAAATCAGCGTTATGTAGTCCTTAATGAAACGGCACTTGATCACCTTAACTGGACTGATGGCTCTTCCGGTAATCCGGACTTCCCACTTGGCGAATCTATTTTGTTTAGTGGCCTGGACACTCAATATGAAATAATCGGAGTTGTCAAGGACTTTAACCTCACTTCGCTCCATTACAACATCCAGCCCCTTGCTATTTTTCATGATGAATCTACTGTCTGGAAAGGAGACAACAGATTTCTAAGTGTTCGAACCAGCGAAGGGGCTAACTTAATGGCATTGATCAATTCTGTAGAAAATGAATGGACCCAAATATCAGGAGGGCTTCCATTTGATTTTACTTTTCTGGATGACCAACTCGCTTCTCAATATGAATTTGAACAACGAGTGTCTTCATTAGTAACCATATTTACAGGACTTGCGATCTTTATTGCTCTTTTGGGGCTATTGGGACTCGTTTCGTTTGCTATCGAAAAACGTACCAAAGAGATTGGTGTACGAAAAGTGATGGGTGCTTCCTCTTCGCGTATTGTATTTCTGCTCTCTAAAGACACTCTGAAATTGGTTCTCATTGCCATCATTATTTCCATACCAGTTTCATGGTATCTGATGGAAAACTGGCTTCAGAACTTTGTTTTCAGAGTCGAGATCAATCCAGTTATTTTTATCCTGTCCGGAGTCTTTGCTATTCTTTTAGCATGGGCTGTACTTAGTTATCAAACGATAAAAGCCTCTGTTCAGAATCCTGTTAAGAGCTTGAAAAGCGAATAAAATAACCGTGGTGGAAGAACTCCACCACGGTTGGCTTTTATCTCTCCTGACTCATTTAGGCTACGATTTATTTATCCCAGGCACTACAACACTCTTGATTCTTCTAAGTTGATATCTGCCCATTTCCAGACTTCTCTGAATTTAGTTAGGGTCGAAGCTGCCTCTTCTTTTTTGTTCTGTCGCTCAAAACTCTGATATAAACCGTAAAGTGACCAGCCATTGTCTGGGAACGTTTCTAAATCTTCTTTATATGCTTTTTCGGCTTCCTTAGCTTTTCCGGCTTGCAGGAGAACTGCTCCAAGTGTTTGACGAACCGGAGAATGCCAGTCAGATGGTTCATTATAATTCAGATTATCTTCCAGTGAAGCTGCTTTTCTTAAAATGGAAATCGCTTTGTCGTAATTACCGGATGCTGCAAAAATCTCTCCTTCAAGACTTAGTGATGCGATTGTAAGTACATCGGTAGCATTGTTTATTTCCCAAACTGTAACATCCTGCAGGCGAATATCTTCGCGTACCTTGTTTAGTTTACTCAGTTCTTTTTTTGCGGCTTCGATATTCTCTTGAGCTATCATTGCCATGCCCTGAGCGTAATGCCAAACTCCTAATGGATATACTAAATCGTCAGCAGGTTTTGGGGTTTTCAGAATCTCATCCCACTTCCCAAATTTTACATAAGCATATACAGGTGTTACCCAATAATGCTGAAGGGTCCCTAATCCGGGAATGCGCATGTTCTCTTCATTAATGTGACTTGCCATATGCTCAGCAGCCATTATCGCTTTTTTACTGTTCCCTTGAAGAGTTGCCATAGCCCACAAAAAGTGACGGTTATGAGGCACATAAGCCAATGGGTATATTCCCTGCTGACGGCATTGAGCGATATAGTTATTATCAACAAGTATAGCTCGCTCGTTAGCTTCAACTCCTTCCTGATATTTTCCGGTTCTGATATAAATATGGCTTGGCATGTGAACTAAATGTCCTGAACCAGGAACCAGATCTTCCATCGTTTTTGCATATTCTAATGCTCTTCCGGGTGTTTTTGAGGCTTCCACAGCATGTATGTAATAGTGAATCAAACCTGTATGTCTGGGATAGTCTTTTAATCCTGTTTCCAGTACTTCAAGAATTTCTGGAGTCCATTCTTTCGGATGCCCATCTCCATGCCAGAAATCCCATGCATGAATTACCATCAAAGCCTCGGCTAATAGAGTTCTAACATTTGGGTCATTCGGATATTTAGCTACCAGTTTTCTCATAGCATCTGCATAAGCATTATCCAGAGTTGTTCTATCTGATAGTGTTTCATCATCCGAATATCTTTTGGCTAATGCATCAATCAAATCTCTTTCTTTTTGTGATGCATACTTCTTCAGGGTTTTTGCTTTTTGAATAGCTTCATAAGCTGGTTTTACTGAAGGTGATTCCATTGCTACGTTTAGATTTGGACCAAGAACAAGTGCCTGCCCCCAATATGCTATAGCTGAATTTGGATCAAGCAAGGCCACTTGTTCGTATGAACGGGCAGCTTCTAAATGATTAAAGCCATACGTAAGCGCTATGGCTTGATTAAAGTATATGTGTACGAGTTCATTATCTGATGAAATCTCAAAATTATGGACACCCATTCCCTCAAAAAGAGGTGCATGTTGTCCTTCAAATAAATTATCACCCTGCATAGGCTGACCTAAAGCTAATTCTACTTGTGTTGATATGAATGTGATTAACACACCCAGTATTATTCGTCTCATTTTGTCTGTCATTTTTTGTGTTTATTGATTGTTGATAGTCTTCTTGACGCTCCATTTCTGTTGCGCACAAAATTACGACGTTAGACCGGACGGGATGCGACTCCTTACGTCAACAACAGGTATACAGTCGCACTGTGGGTTAGGTGAACATCAGGTGAGCAGGCTAAAAAAGATGTTCTAAAATTGTTTGAAAACTCTACTTTAGCCGACTTCTAAAGATTCCTTTTCCAACTGAAGCATGAACTCGGTAAGATTATCTTCAGTATTGATATCAAGTTTTTTCCGGAGCCGGTAACGAGCTGTTTTAACACTATCAGGTGAAATCCCAAGAATAGCTGCCATTTCTTTAATGGTTAAGTTTAGTTTCACCAAAGCTGAAAGTCGCATTTCATTTGGGGTAAGATCGGGATATCGATCTTTCAGGATATGATAAAAACTAGTGTGGACTTCCTCAAAATGCATCTGGAATTGTTTCCAGTCTTCATCCAGAGTGGCACTATAGTCTAAAAGCTGTGACAGGCTATTAAGTTCTCTTGACGAACCTTCCTTCTTCAGACTTTCCACTTTTTCTTTCATCTCTTCCATCATCTCGTTCTTTTGTACCATATTAAGACTCTGGGAAGTGAGTTGTTTATTCTTAAACTCCAGATCTCGTGCAAGCTCCTGGCTTTTCAGTTTCGAAACTTCCAGCTCAGCTTTGCTTCTTTGTATTCTTAGTCGTTGACTTCTCACTACCAGAAATCCAATCAACACCAACAGAACTAAACCACCTATCAATGAAATCTGGATATATGCCCTGCGCTCATTTTCCAATTGCAGAGTCGCAATCTCTTTCTCTTTCTCCTCTACCCTGAATCTGGCTTCAAACTCAAGCATATTCTTTGCTCTTTCTTCATCAAAAATAGAGTCTCTGACTATAAGTAATCTTTCGTGACCAGCGGTAGCCTCCTGAAACTTGCTTTGCCGCTTTAATACCTCTATCAAAACCTCAAGGCTATTTTCGGCTATCGTCCAATCATTTCCTGCTATCGCTAAATCGACTCCTCGTAAAGCCGCGCTTTCTGCGCCTTGAAGGCTATTCATATTCAAATAACTATGGGCCAGTTTGTTGAGGAGATAATAGGTAGTGTTGGTATACCCTAATTCTTCCGATTCTTTGATCCCGTCTTCAAGTATTTCTACTGATCTGTTAATTTCTCCAAGTTCTTCATAGATTTCTGCAACTTCGTCAAGGCTATGCAATGCCAGAAATTTATTTCCCAGTGAATCCGACAGTACTAATGCTTCGTTGGCCACTGCAAGAGCTTCATTTAAATGCTCCTCATCTTTTAATACTCTGGCCAGGCTAAACATCAGCTGAGGTATCGCATGTTGATATCCTTTATCCTCAAACAGATTAATAGCTTTTTGGTAATACTCAGCTGCGTTTTCAAAATTCCCATTCCGCTCTTCCAGAAAACCGGCTTCAGATAACGCTATTGATTCTCCACCCCAGTCACCAATTTCCTGTGCTTTGTGAATGGCATCATGCAAAAATCGTTGAGCAATGCTGTAATCATTCAGGTTTTGTTGAACAATACCAAGTTTGGTTAAGGAAAATACTTCCCCTCTTTCATTTCCTATTTTTCTTGAAAGTTCAAGGGCTTCAAAGAAATATTCGGAGGCCTTCTCGTACTCTGAAATCTGAGAATTGATAGAGCCCAAAACCTGTAAAACTTTAATCTGATTACTTACCGATTCTATTTCCCGAAAAAGGAATAATGCATCCAGATAGTTATTGATAGCAATCCCTTTATTATCAGTAAATGCAATCACGTTAGCTAACTGGTAATGACTTTCCGCAATTAAACTATCGTTTCTAATCGCCTTTGATAAATCGAAAGCTTCTTCGGCGTAATTACGTGCAGAAGATACGTTTTGAAAAGCCAGCTTTGATGTAAGCTGGTGAAGAAGCTTAATTTTTTCTACTCCGGAAACAGTGCTTAATTTCGCTTCCAGTTCTTTTACTGAGGTCCCACTTCCACCATGTTGAGCAAATCCCAGCTCAACCAAAAGTAAAGATACCAGTGCTAGCCAAATAACCCGTAATGTTTGCATAACCCTAACTCAAATTATTGTACTAAAGATAACCGAGCGGGTTTTAGCGATCAAATGCTGTTATTGTTTCGCAGCAACTCTGGGAATAGTCATTATTTCTCTTTGCCTGCCATCGATATACCAAACGCCTGATTCATCAAAGAAAGCATCTTCCTCAAGCATAATCCGTATTTCTTTCCCCCATTCCTCAATATATGTAGCTGCATTTAATTCAATGGAGTAGGCGGTGTTAAGTTGGAGCGGATAATCTCCATCTCCGGGAACTCCTCCCTGAGCATCCCACATTCCCAGTGTTGTTCCTGCTGCGTGACCATGATACCCAATTGGGTGTGTATAAATAGAAGGTTTGATTCCTTCGTCTATGGCCTGTTCTCTAGACATTTTCAGCACTTCATTCCCTGTTCTGCCTTCTTTGAAGTTGTTTGTGAAAATATCTTGTAACCGATTTCCATTATCAAAAGCCTTATTTAGGTACTCAGGAACTTCTGTTTCGCCGGGCCTGAGAACATAAGCATGCTGTTGCGTATCCGTATTTAGTCTCAGGTAGGTGATTCCAAAATCAACATGAAGAAGATCACCGGGAAGAACCACATTTTCCGCAGGTCTGCTGTCAAATGTTCTCAGATGATCAAATGATTCCGGATCGGCTCTTTGGATGGAAACGCTGGGATGAAACCAGGTAACCAGCTTGAGCTCTCTGATCTTTTCGCGATACCACCACACTATATCATCGGTAGTAGTAACTCCGGGTTGAATCACTTTATCTGAAAAACCCTCGGCAATAATTTCATGTGCTATTCTTACAATATGCGGATAGATCGCCATTTCTTTTTGGGATCTGGTTTCCAGCCATCCAACTGCTACTTTCTCTGCTGAAACTAATCTGTTAGAATACTTTTCCCCAATTCCTTCTTTTAGTTCTTCGTAATCAGTTACCACCATTCCGTCAGCATGCTGCCATGTTTCGGATATGTTGATTCCGATTTTGTCCGGATTACGTTCTTCAATTATCTCCAATAAACGTGCCCATTGATCCGGCTGAACTTCTTTATTCCAGGCTTTTTTGAAGGTTGCACCCACATCATAGCGGGCAACTGCCAGTGTTTCAAGACCTTCCTGTTCACCCCGATCGTATATTACCAGGATTGTTCTTCGCCGTGCTGCCAGCCAGGTTGCAGGTAACATCGTTTTTATGACTGGGTCTTCGTTGTATTCCCGGGAGATGATCAACCACATATCAATGCCTTCTCTGCGCATAATATCCGGCAGAATATTTTGAATTTTATCAGCCAGCAAATCATCAATGACTTGCGCCCGTTCTTTCATGGGAAGGATTTCAGGATAGTTTTGTGCACTTGATGATAAAGCTATAGTTGAAAGAATAAGTGATAGGAAAAATAATCTAAATTGCATGATGCCCCGTTAAGTTAAAGCACCAAATAAAGCCCAAAACCTACACTTATTCAACTATTAACTTTCGCTTTATCAACGGTTACCTTTTATCCACGCCTCTCTTTTAGCCCTTGCTTGTCTGCTCGCACGAACAGCTATTTCTGTTTTGATTCGCTCAGACTCTATCAAAGTAACTCGTACCCTCTTTTCCTCACCCCATCTGGAATAAACAATCTCTACAGTTTGCCCCGGTCTTCTTCTATCCAGAATTTCGTCTACTGACTCGACAGAACTGAGCCGCGTTCCGCCAATAGAAATAATCTCATCTTCGGCTTCAATTCCTGCTTCATAAAGCGGGCTTCCAATCAGCGCATTTGAAGTAAGTTTCCATACTCTATTTCTTTCTCTTATAGTCCCTCCCAAGCTAGCCTTGCCTGGGCTTTCAGGTTCAAAATCGACACCGAATTCTCTGAATAAAGACCTATAGTCCGGCATGGTACTATTATAAATATGTTCCTCAAAAAACCGAGTTGCGAATTCTTCTCCCGCATATTCTCCAAGAACAGCTTCCAAGTCTCTTATTGTATAAGGAATCTCCGTCTTTCCATATTTCTCCCAAATCAATTTCATGTAATCATCCAGATTCAACTCATTATCCATCGACCTTAATGAAAGATCTAAAGCCAAACCAAGTACACTTCCGTAAGAATAGTAAGACACAAAAATATTGTTGTTATTGGTTGGGTCGATAGAAGTAGCAGCATCCACAAATGGCGCACGATAACTCATCTCAATCGGGTTGAAAAACTGTCGACCAGGAGAGTTGATCACATAGTTTAATGTCCCGTCCAGACCTTCTACATATTCTTCAGGAGTTCGAATTCCAGCTCGTGCTAACATTAAACCGGTGTAGTAGCTCGTAAAACCTTCCGCGAACCAAAGTTCTCCACTCATATTTGCCTCCTCAAAATCGAAAGGTTCAAGAGAAGCAGGTCTGATGCGTTCAACATTCCAGGCGTGAAAAAATTCATGAGAAATCGTACCCATCCTATACTCCCCTAGAGGTTCATCAATATCTTTAGAGCCTGTTACGTATGTTGAATTTCGATGCTCCATTCCATCTCCACTAGCATTTGGCATATAGCATGAAAGGAACGTGTATTCACCATAATCGAAATCCGGTAGTTCCCCATAGACATCCCGTTGTGCACGAACTACATCCATTACCTTCCCAAAATACTCGTTTACTTCGCGTTCACTGGCATGAGTGTGAAGAGCTAACCGGATAAGCTGACCATTTACCATCTCTTCCCTAAGATGAAAATCTGCAATTTCGGTTGGGCTATCTAAAAAGTAATATGTGTCGGGAGCGTAGTAGGTATTGCCATCCATTCTCTTCAACTGTGTAGCCACCTGCCAATTTAAATCTTCCCGCACATCAAAAGTTATATGTACCGGGCGATGTTGGTAATCTCTAGCAAAAACGAAGGTAGCCGGGATGTTCAGATGCGCATGAGTCTCATCTACCTGAGAATAAGTTCCTCCTCCACGGTTTGCATACAGCGTATATTCGAAATGAACAGTTCCATTGTGACCGTGAACATCCCATTGTTGGGGGTTCGGACGGGTAATTTCAAGTTCATTTCCATCTGCATCAAAAGCCTTCACTCCATACACATTCTTGGCAAAATTATGAATCGCATAGCGCCCGGGGGAAGTCCTGCTCATCCTTATTTCGAGTGGGGCAAAATCAAGATTTGAAAAAGTAGCTTTTATTTTAGCCTCATGATGAACCGCATTCTCAAAAGAAATCGTGTATTCATTAGCGGTTTGAGCCTGAGCTTGCACAAAAAGTAATAGCGTGACTATTAAAAACAGAGATATTTTCGCGTTCATAGGATTTTCTTTTTTTTGGGTCGGATGAATATGATCACCTTATCAATCGGGTGCAAGGCGATACTGTTAAAGATTTAAAACATGAGGTTCCGTTTGCATTAAAATTCGTCTATTTTGGGGTATGGATGGATCAGTTACACTTAGTATTTCAGATAAAATCGGCATTATCGAGTTTCACCACCCGAAAAGTAACTCGTTGCCTAAGAGTTTATTACACAAACTCGCAGAAACAATCACAAAGGCGGGAAACGATAACAACATTGCAGTTATCGTTTTAAAAAGCTCAGGAAATGGGGCGTTTTGTGCCGGAGCATCCTTCGATGAATTGATGGCATTGAGTAACCTGGATGAAGGCAGAGCTTTTTTTTCTGGTTTTGGGAAGGTGATTATGGCGATGAAAAACTGCCCAAAATTCATTATCGCCCAAGTTCACGGAAAAACTGTTGGAGGTGGAGTTGGGATAGTAGCAGCATCCGATTATGCCATTGCCTGTGAAGAAGCCTCCATCAAGCTAAGTGAATTGAGTATTGGAATCGGTCCATTTGTAATTGCACCGGTTGTTCAACGAAAAATTGGTGTTTCGGCTATATCCTCTCTCAGTATTAATGCAACCGAATGGAAATCTGCGGAATGGGCTTTCAATAAAGGACTATATAACGACCTACTTGATTCTAAGGGCGCATTAGAAGAAGCTGTTCAGAAACTTGCTGAACGATTATCCGGTAGCAATCCCGATGCCATGAAACATATAAAAGAAATGTTTTGGACAGGAATGGGTGATTTGGGGGGTGTGCTCGAGCAAAGAGCTGAGATTAGCGGGAGGTTGTCGCTTAGTGATTTCACCAGGAATTTCCTCCGTAAGTTTAAGAACTGAACTTCAAATCCGAGAATAGAATCGTAAAGTGCGCTCCATCCTCACCCAGAAATGAAACTTTTCCGTTAATCTGAGAGGCGAGTGATTTGACTAAACTAATACCAAGAGATGAAGAATTTATATCAAGTACATTTTCCTGAGAGCCTACTCCGTTATCTTTTATTTCCAGCTTGTAATTAGTGCCGTTCTTTTCAAAAGATATTTGAATATGCCCCTTTTTCGTTGTGTTAAACGCATGTTTGAAAGAATTACTTACAATCTCGTTCACCATTAAACCCAAGGGAATTCCGATGTTCACATTCATGGGAACATCCGCGACATCAAGGTCCAGATCAATTTCATGATCCGGCTTTCTCATTGTTTCAGCTACACTCTCAATCAAGTCCTCCAGGAACTTCTTGAAATTCACTTTGGCCAAATCATCATTTTGATAGAGGTTCTCGTGAATCTTTGACATTGCAAGTACACGCATTTTGCTTTCCTGAATAGCATTCTTTGCTATTCCTTCTTCAATATTCCAACTTTGCAATTCCAAGAGGCCTGAGACTACCGCAAGATTATTTTTTACCCGATGATGAATCTCTTTAATCAATACTTCTTTTTCAATAAGGGCAGATTGTAAATCTTTGGTCTGATCATCTACTAACCTTTTAAGGTCTCTTTTTTCTTTTCTATCAATGTAATACTGCATAAAAAATAACGCCAGAAGAATAGATAGAATAAAACACAGAATTAAAAACCAGGTAGTTTTCCAAAATGGAATCTCTATCTTTATTGAAGCAAGATTCTGAACTGTACTCCAGTCTGACTTTATAGATTTGGCTCGAATTAGTAATTCATAGGTTCCGGGTGGTACGTTTGTATAACGAACTTCCTGTATATTTCTGGCCATTATCCACTTCTCATCTAAACCATCAAGCTTATATTCATAAACAATCCGGTTAGGATACTTATAATCAATTGCATTAAACCTGAAATTTAGATTATTGCGATCGTAGCTTGTTTCAATCATTCCTTGAGTTTCATTACCCGTACCAGGTTGAAATATAGGTTGATTATTCGCCAGTACTTCTCTTAAGAATATTCCAGGAGGTGCCTCTTTTTCAATCTTTGTCTCTCCCTCAGGAAAAGAGTACACAATCAATCCTTTTGAATTACTACCAAACCAAAGTCGTCCTTCATCATCAATTAAAGAAGCCCAGCCGTTAAACTCGATACCATGCCCGTAATCATTAAAAGGGAAATGCTGTTGCTGAACCACTCTATGTCCTCTCCAAATCTCAAGATCGTAATAATTCATTCCTCCATTTGTTCCCTGCCATAAATTCCCGTATTGATCAAATTGCAGAAAAATAGTTTCCTGGAGATAGAAATCCAGAGTTAGAAATTCTATGCTTTCTTTAGGCATCCCATCTTCATCAAAATCATAGAAAACGGAAATCCCTCTGTTTGTTCCAACCCATAAATGGTCACGGTCGTCTTCTCTTACATCATATACTGAAGCCCCTTCGAGGCCATCTTCTTTAGTAATATATTTAAACTCTTGTCCGTCAAACTGTGCAACACCTAACTCGGTACCAATCCAATAATAACCCCGGGAATCTTTGGTGATGAAGCCCAAATCAGTTTGCCAATACTCTTCATCCGGGGGAGTAAATTCTTCCAGTTTACCATCTTTGTATTTAAGCAAAGCCTGGAAAGCAGTGAACCACATTGTACCGTCATCTTCTGTAAAAATATCTGAAATATAATAGGGATACAGCTCATCGAAGAAGTCGGGATGATAGAAATTTGTACCATCAAATTCGATCAGGTCATAATCGTAGGTAAGCATAATGAGGTTACCATTCGACATTTCCTCGATGTCCCAAATTTCATCTTCTTCAAAAAAAAGGGATGGTAAGGTGTAGTTTGTGAATGTATCGTTTTTATAACTGCTCAACCCGTTTTCTGTACCAAACCAGAGTGTCCCGTCTGATGCTTTGATGGCGCTGTAAACGATATTTGCATCCAACGGAGAAGAGCTGTCATAAATTTGAAACTCCTGATCTTTAAAAATGTTTACTCCGTCTCCCTCTGTCGCTATCCAAATTGTCCCCTTATCATCCTTAATTAAGCGATAAATATCATTACTACTCAGACCATTTTTTTTAGTGATACGGGTGTAATTATCTCCATCTAACCAGTATAGTCCATGCATCTCGGTTCCGATCCAAATTACCCCGTCATTGTCTTCTGTGATACTATATACATAACCCAAAGGTCGGTTATCGATCTCAGTAATATTTTCGATCGAAAAATCCTTGTTTATTACTGAAACCCCATTACTGGTAGACACCCATTTTTTACCGTCGCTCGCAAAATGGACATGATAGGTAAGTTCTCCCTCCAACCCGTTTTTATTGGTGAATTCGCGAACAAAACTTATCTCATCGTCATATACAGCTGTTCCCGAAGAAGTAGATATCCACGCGTTCTCTTCTTCATCAAATGAAATATCCCACACCTGATTATCAGGAAGACCGTTTTCTTCAGAAATTATTTGAGTAAGCGCTCCCTCTTCATCCCATTGAAAAACACCTTTTTCGGTGCTACCAAACCATAGTGTTCCATCGGGAGCATTAGTGATATGATTAATTACCAGTGTATCAATATCCTTCAGTTCCTCTGGATAAACAAAAATATCATTCTCTAACCTTGCTACCCCTCCAAACTCTGTTGAAACCCAAAAATCCCCTTTTATATCTTTATGGATATCATATATAAGTGCATCCTTTAAACCATGTTCTGTATCATAGTTTTTATAATCCTCACCATCATACTTAACAACCCCGTTTGAAGTAGCAAACCAAACCAATCCCATGTCATCAATGATTACATCATACACAAAACTTGAGGGAAGTCCGTCATTAACAGAGTATGTTTTAATATTGTACTTCTGCCCGTACCCCAATGCATAACTCAGAACAAGAAATACTGATAGTAAAAATAATTTCTTTATAGCCACTCCGATAGATAAAAACCTAAGCACCTAATATCTATAAATTCATTTCGCCAAACAGTTAATAATAGCTAATAACTGCGGGTTTTGAAAAAACTCGTCAAAGAGTATAAAAATTAACTCTTCAAATGGTATTATTCCGTTAAACTAACCACCAATATTTATGAGACTGATTCTATTTCTTTGTACCACTTTTTTATTGAGCTCACTCACTAATGCACAGGATTCCTGGGATGTTACCGATCCGGATCTTGGGGAAACTACTTCTCTTTCATTCGAAACTGATGAGGGGACCTGGATAAACCTGGACGTAAGTCCTGATGGAGAACATATCGTTTTCGACCTGCTTGGCGATATTTATCTGATGCCGATTTCAGGAGGCAAAGCAAAACTCCTTCGTGGCGGACATGCGTATGAAGTTCAGCCCCGTTTTAGCCCTGATGGGACACAAATATCCTTTACCAGCGATGCAGGCGGCGGAGACAACATTTGGACGATGAATGTTGACGGAACGAACGCAACCCAGATTACCAATGAGAATTTCCGGCTGCTTAATAATTCTACCTGGATGCCGGATGGAGATTATATCATTGCCAAAAAACACTTTTCATCCACTCGTTCGCTTGGTGCAGGAGAAATCTGGATGTTCCACAAAACCGGCGGAGCAGGAATTCAGCTGGTAGAAAAGAAAAATGCCCAGCAGGATATCGGTGAACCTTCTGTTTCTCCGGATGGTCGATACATCTACTACAGTGAAGACAATTATCCTGGTGGATTTTTTCAGTATAACAAAGATCCAAACAGTCAGATTTATGTGATTCGTCGTTATGACCGCAAAGAAGGTGATATCGAAACGGTTACGGGTGGAAACGGTGGCGCTGCACGGCCTCAAATCTCTCCTGATGGAAAGACCTTGGCTTTCGTTCGTCGTGTGCGAACGAAGACAGTGCTCTATTTGCGGGATATGGAATCAGGTATGGAAAAGCCTGTTTTCGAAAACCTGAGTAAAGATCAACAAGAAGCCTGGGCTATTTTTGGTGTGTATACGGGCTTTAACTGGACTCCCGATGGCAAGCACATCATCATTTGGGCGAATGGTAAAATTAACAAAATTGATATTGAAACCGGCGACTCTGAAATCATCCCTTTTGAGGTCGAGTCTAATCACGAAATTGTTGAAGCCGTTCGTTATAAGCAGGAAGTTGCTCCCGAAACCTTTACAGCTAAGGCAATTCGTAACGCAGTAACTTCACCTGATGGAAAAACAATTGCATTCAGTGCTGCCGGATATATCTGGATGAAAACGTTGCCGGATAAAGACCCAATCCGGCTTACCCGGGAAACCGATTTTGAATTTGAACCCGCTTTTTCACCCGATGGTCGTTTACTAGCCTACGTTTCGTGGAGTGATGAGAACATGGGAGCATTGAATGTTGTTAACTTGCGGACGCGGGACAGATTCAAAAGACCAACTAAACTCACTTCCAAAAAAGGCATTTACAGAGAGCCTTCTTTCTCTCCTGACGGTAAAACTATTGTATTCCGAAAAGAGAGTGGAAACGGTCAACAGGGTTTCGCTTATACCTTAAACCCTGGAATTTTCACAATACCTGTTGATGGTGGAGAACCAACTCAAATTACTGAAACAGGAGCTTTTCCTAAATTTAATGCAACAGGAGATCGAATTTTTTATCAGGCCGGCGGCTATTTGTTTGGCGCGATTGAGAAATCGTACCGAAGTGTTGACCTAACTGGTGAAGATGAGAAAACACACTTTACTTCAAGTTATGGGCACAAATTTGTTCCCAGCCCGGATAACAAATGGATTGCATTCTCTAACCTATACAAAGTTTATCTGGCACCACTTACTGATGCCGGTAAACCAATTGCAATTACTCCTTCAACAAAATCAATCCCGGTAAGAGAAGTTGCGAGTGAAGGCGGATACCACATGCATTGGTCGAATGACAACCAAAAATTGCACTGGACGCTCGGTCAGGAATACTTTACAATCGACTTGAAAGACGCTTTCACTTTTGTTGAAGGGGCTCCTGATAGTTTACCTGAACCACCAAAAACAGGAATTGATATTGGGCTCGAATTGGAAACGTATGTTCCTGAAGGCAGCATCGCTTTCACCAATGCCCGCATTATTACAATGAATGGTGATGAGGTTATTGAAAACGGAACCATTGTAGTTGAGGGAAACCGAATCACAGCGATAGGCGAGGAAATAAGAGTGACTCCGGATGTAAAAATCATAGACGTTTCGGGTAAAACCATCATGCCTGGAATTGTTGATGCTCACGCTCATTTGGGGAACTTTAGATTAGGAATTAGTCCACAGCAACAATGGGAATATTTTGCCAATCTGGCTTATGGAGTAACTACTGCTCACGATCCTTCTTCAAATTCTGAAATGGTCTTTTCACACTCTGAAGCTATCAAAGCCGGGAATATGGTTGGACCGAGAGTATTCTCCACAGGAATAATTCTTTATGGAGCTGATGGAGCATTTAAAGCTGTTATTAATGATTATGATGATGCACTTTTTGCCCTTAAACGGACGAAAGCATTCGGGGCTTTTTCTGTTAAAAGCTACAATCAACCACGAAGAGAACAGCGACAACAGGTAATCAAAGCCGCAAAAGAGCTTGAAATGATGGTGGTACCTGAGGGTGGGTCCTTCTTCTTTCACAATATGAGTATGATTTTAGATGGTCATACCGGCATTGAACATAACATACCGGTAGTTCCATTGTATAAGGATGTTCGTGAACTCTGGCGCGCCAGCGAAACCGGATACACACCAACCCACGTAGTGAATTATGGAAGTATGAGTGGCGAATATTACTTCTATCAAAAATACAATGTGTGGGAAAATGAGAAGCTCCTCTCGTTCACCCCACGAAGTGTGATTGATTCACGTTCCCGTCACAGAACGATGATTCCTGATGAGGAATACGATAACGGGCACATACTCACCGCAGAGTCCTCAAAATTGCTTACTGATGCTGGTGTTAAAGTGAATCTTGGTGCCCATGGTCAACTACAGGGGCTGGCGGCGCATTGGGAGCTTTGGATGATGAGCCAGGGAGGTATGACCAATATGGAAGCCCTTCGTGTTGCTACAATAAATGGAGCTCATTATCTGGGCTTGGATGACGATATTGGTTCTCTCGAAGTGGGTAAACTTGCTGATTTAATTGTGCTGGATGAAAATCCTCTCGATGATATCCATAATACCAACTCGGTAAGATATACCATGGTAAACGGTCGTTTATTTGATGCAGCAACTTTGAACGAGATCGGAAATCAAATGAAAGAACGTCTCCCATTCTGGTGGGAACGTGATGGCTATGGTGAGCAATTTGACTGGCATGCCATTACGCTGGAAGCAGCCGGACTGGAGTGTTCTTGTTTTGGAGAAAATTAATTCTCTGAATTCATTCGTATCTTTAAAAGCCTTCCAAACCGGGAGGCTTTTTTAATTTATTTATGGAGCAATTATCCAAAGATCTATATTAATCGGGGTTATTATTACCGTTGTTGGTTTCATCCTGTATTCGTCTAAAGCAGTTTTGGTAAAACTGGCCTATCAATATGATATTGATTCGGTAAGTCTGCTGCTCTTCAGGATGTTGTTTGCTCTTCCGTTTTATGTTGGAGTCTGGTTATATCACAAAAAAGAATGGAATGCCCGGAGTCTTTCAAAAAAGGAGCGACTGGGAATTCTGGGGATAGGAATCACGGGTTATTACCTGTCTAGTTTTTTCGACTTTAAAGGATTAAGCTACATCACAGCCAGCCTGGAGCGGCTTATTCTCTACACCTACCCTACCATGGTACTTATTTTAAGTGCCGTTTTTCTTAGGAAGAAAATCTCTTTGAAAATGATTCTTTCCATCCTGTTTACTTATGCTGGAATGATCATAATTTTTACGGATGAAGGAGGAATATTAACGGGAAACAATGAAGAACTACTGCTTGGAAGTATTTTTGTAGGGCTTAGCGCTTTCTTTTATGCCAGTTATATGGTGATCAGCTATGCAGTGGTTTCGGGAATTGGAAGTATTCGCCTAACCACCTATTCAATGATTATCTCCTGCATTCTGGTATTTATACATTATTTTATTACCACAAACTCTAACCTTTTGGGATATCAGGCAGAGGTCTATCTGTATAGCATCGGAATGGCCGTGTTCGCAACAGTTATTCCCTCTTTTATGATTAATGAAGGTATCAAGAGATTGGGGGCACCAAATGTGTCCATTATCGGAACGATTGGACCTGTCTCAACCATCACCTTGTCTATTCTCCTGCTTGGGGAGATGCTTACCCTAACTCAGTTCGGTGGCGGACTTATTATTATCGGAGGTGTTGCATTCTTAACCTGGAATCGTCGTAAAAAGTAGTTTCATACTAAGCTATATATTTTTCATATTCTGGTTATGAACTGCAACAATTGCGCTACTGAATTTGAGGGGAATTTTTGCCCTAATTGCGGGCAACGACCAAATAGTGGACGAATCGTTTTTCGGGAATCTGTACGAGATGTACTGGAGCATTATTTCGATTTTGATGCCCCTCTTTTCCGAACGGTTACCGGGCTAGTTACACGCCCCGGGATACTGATTAAGGAATACATTCGTGGGCGAAGAAGAAGTTATTCTCACCCAATCCGTTATTATGTTCTTGTATTGGCTATTTACCTAATCGTACAGAACGTAATTGATTTTGATCCCATAAAAGCTGTCGGAGAAATAATGGGAGTTAATCAGCAGCCCAATCCGGATAGCCCACAAACAAAAGGTTCTTATTTTTTTAGAAACAATATTAATCTGCTGCTGATTTTTTATACATTTTTTCTGGCTGTATTTAACAAACTCTTTTTTAGAAAGTCTGGCTTCTACTTTGTTGAATTTTTAGCTCTGGGTTTTTATATCGTTGCTCAATACATCTTTTTTACTGCCTTCATTATTTTAGGAGTTACCATTTCTCCCTACATTTTTGTATTGAACTACATACTCGTACTAATTTATCCCGTTTATGTAATGTTCAAATTTCACGAGGGGAAATGGTATTGGCGAATTACCAAAGCCTTCTTTGTGAATTTATTTGCATGGATTTTATATGTAGTAGCAGGTCAGTTTGTCTCTGTTTTTATTGTAATTGCATTCGACCTATGACTTACGAACTGGTATTGCGGGAATTACAAGAATATGCCAATCCTGAGAAGAGAGATCACTTTGCCCGCTTCTTTAAAAATAATCCCGGAGAATATGGAGAAGGCGATAAATTCCTTGGCATTGCTGTTCCAAATCAACGAAAGGTGGCAAAGAAGTATAACGAGATGCCATTATCTGAAGTAGAAAAATTACTTCGTAGTAAATTCCATGAATGCAGACTTACTGCGGTTATGCTTCTTGTATATCGCATTGAGAAGAAAGATCAGGATGTAGTGGATGAAGTAGCTGAGTTTTATCTTAAAAATATCGAATACGTAAATAATTGGGATATAGTAGATAGTTCGTGTCGGTTTATACTTGCTCGATTTCTTGAAAAACGGGAACGTGATCTTTTGTATGATCTTGCAAAATCGGACAACCTCTGGGAGCGAAGAATCGCTATCATTACCTGCTATTACTTTATAAAGAATGATGATTTTGAAGATGCCTTAGCCATTTCTAAGCTTCTTCTTTACGATGGTCACGACCTCATTCATAAAGCTGTAGGATGGATGTTGAGAGAAATAGGTGGTCAGGATCAATTAACGGAAGAAGCTTTCTTGCTGCAAGAAGATCACTATAAAAAAATGCCCAGAACTATGCTCCGTTACGCTATAGAAAAGTTTGATGAGCCGCTCAGAAAAAAATATTTATCCGGAAGCATTTAGTTCTTCACGCACGTTTACAAAAGACACTTCTGTTTTAGTTCCCATACTATTTTCTCTTTTCCCTACAGAAAGAGTCCCGCTCAATTGAGAAGTAAGTGTTTTAATAAGAGTAGATCCCAATGAGCTCGAATTTTCTATTCTTTCTTCTTCCACCCCAATGCCATTATCTTCAATTGTCAAATTTATTATGCCTTCTTTCTCTTTCATTGTTACCTTTATCTCCCCCTTCTCGGTATCATTAAAGGCATGTTTATAACAGTTTACAATTATTTCGTTAAGAAGTAACGAACAGGGAATAGCATGATTTATGTCCAATGAAATAGGATCTATATCCGTCTTAAATACAATCTCTTTCGATTCATTGATGTACATGCTACTAATCGCCTGCATCAGATCATGCACATAAGTTCTGTAATCGATAAAGGCAAGAGTGTCACTTTGATACAGCATCTCATGAACCAATGACATAGACTGAATCCGAGTCTGACTTTCAGTTAATGCTCTATTTACCTCTTCGTTGCTAGTTTCATAGACCTGAAGCTGAAGAATTCCTGAAATTACAGCCAGATTATTTTTAACTCTATGATGAATTTCTGACAACAAAACTTCTTTCTCTTTCAACGACTTTTTTAACTCTTCATCTGCTTTTTTTCTTTCACTAATATCGGTAGCAACACATACACTACCTACTTTTTTACCATGTGCATTAATTAATTCTGATTCCGAAAACTGAACAGGAATACTTCTTCTTCTTTTTGTAAGTAAACTGAACTCAAATACATTCCCATTTTTACTCTTCTTCTCGTACACACTCCCCATTGAGCTGAAATCGAAAAAATCTTTTACCGGGAGTCCCAGAATTTCTTCTTTCGTGTAGTGTAGCATTTCCAGACCTGACTGATTAATACCAACAATATTTCCTTCGTCATCAGTAACGATCAAAGTTTCTTGGATGGATTCGATAATACTATCTAAATAATCACGGGCTAAGGTTCTTTTTTTAAGGTTTGAAGCCATCTCATTAAAAGATGAAGCTAGTTGTCCGATTTCATCCTTATTTTTAATCTCCGTTTGTTGATCCAAATCACCCTGCCCTAGTCGTTTAGCACTTTCATTCAGTTTAATGAGGGGATCCGCAATCGATCGATACACATAAAAGGCAATTAGGATAGCGATAAGTACACAAACAATAGAAACGATTGCTATTCCATACGTAGCCTGTTCCAACTTTTCAGTAAGTGTGGCATTTTCCTGAGTTTGTTTTTCAATAGTATGTTCCCGGAGATGTGAAATTACCGGAATAACTCTGTTCCTGAAATGTGGACTAATCGAGGTATTAAATAGAATATCAGCCTGTTCAGCATCTTCCATCTCCAGATTAAGCCAATCAGTAGATAGACTTGAATAAAGCAATACCCGGTCTTCAAGACGTTTTAAATCTTCAATAGTTTCTGAAACATCTATCATATCACCGTTCAAGACAAACTCTCTTATCAAACTTATTGACGTATCTATTTCCGTAAGTTGATGATGAAACTGCTTTGTTAACAATGCTACTGTAGGTTCATCAAGCGTGGTTTGCCCATCTATGTTAGTATCTGCTTCTTTTATAGCGTTGAGGTAGATGAGCGTTTGATACAACCCTCTTTCGATATTAGCAGTTATTTCAACAAGCTTGGTAGTCTCTATATTGTTTGACACTAACTGATTTTGAACAGAGTTTGAGTACCATTGCGAGACGATTCCAACAGTCGCAATAAGTATACTTATGCAGACAAAACTGACTATAATTTTGTTTCCCAGCTTCAAAACGTATTCTTTTAAAACAAGTTATTAGAAGTAAGGGGTAATAACCATGCCCTGAGATTAGAAAATAATTATGTAACATTCGGAAGGTGGGCTCACTTTTTAGCACTAAGACTTTAATACGCTTCTCATAAGCATTTTCCTGCGCACAAAAATCCCTCTAACCTTCTATTTGATTATAGCTTAGCTTATCTCTTAATAAAGCCTTGTGCGAGGAACTCCACTCAATCTTTACGAAAAAACTTTTTTGAAGGCTCTTTTAAAATGTTCCATTTCTTTCGGAATACCAATCGTTACACGTACACAACTGGCTAACCCAAAAGCATTAATTCTTCTCAAAATCACCCCTTCTTCCAGCATTTTTTGAGTAAAGAAAACGGCTTCATCTTCGGTCTCAAAAACCATCATTACAAAATTAGATATTGAAGGAACATATTTGACATTATGCTCATCAAAAAAATTGTACAGCTCTTCTTTTCCAATCTGAACTGTGTGTCTGCTCTGTTCTAAAAAATCTGCATCCTGAAATGCTGCCAGTGCAGCAGCCTGACCTAACCCTCCAGGCTCGAATGCAAGCTTAGTCTTAAGCATATAATCAATCAGGTTTTTTTGAGCGATACCATATCCAACTCTGAATCCCGCTAAACCATATCCTTTCGAAAAAGTCCTCAGGATAATCACATTCTCAAAATTATAACTCAATACATCCGGATAATCTTCAACATCATGAGCAAATTCGTAATAGGCTTCATCCATAATCACCAATACATCCTTCGGTACATTTTCCATCAGCCATTCAAATTCTTTATTGGCGATATAGGTCCCCGTTGGGTTATTGGGATTGGCTATGTACAACATTCGGGTATGCTCATCAATAGCATTAACCATCGCTTTTACATCAAAACGGAAGTCTTTTGTCAGAGGGATTTTTTTAATTTTAACACCCCGAATCTGAGCCTGTACGTACATCCCGATAAAGGTCACATCGGCCGTAATGATGTTCTGCTTATTATGGAAGAAAGTCTTACATAAAATACCAAGCAGGCTTTCTGATCCCGAGCCTACAATTAGATTTTCTTGCTTTACCCCAATTCTCTCAGCAATAGCACTTCTGAGTTGCTTGGAAAGTGGATCGGGATAATCATGAATCACTTTCAACGCTTTATTTACAGCTTCATCAACAGACGCACTATGCCCTAATCGATTTTCATTAGACGCCAGTTTTGAAATCTCATTCGGTTGATAAGCTTCTACTACTTCTGCAATTGTTTTACCTGCAACATAAGGCTTCAATTGTTCAATATTTGCGGGTACTATTTCTTTTTGGGGAGATGAACTCATTCTCGATTTTTTTGATATAAAATTACGACTAAAAAAGCGCTTTTTATAATCTCAAAAGTTCCGCTTTCATGTTTTAGATCGTTTATTCATTGTTTATTTTCTAAGTATGAAAAATATACTTATTACAGGTGCCAGTAAGGGAATTGGTTACGCTACCGCTTTACGTTTCGCTCAACAAGGGCATCAGGTTTTTGCCCTGGCAAGGTCTGAATCAAAATTAGAAAAACTCTCAAAAGAATCTGTTCCCGGGAAAATTATCCCTATTGCAATAGATCTTACATCACAAAAGGAAATAGACATCTTACCGCAGAAACTTGGAACTACGTTTTCTATTGATATTCTGGTTAACAATGCTGGAGCTTTAATCAACAAACCCTTTATGGATACTGATATGGATGACTGGATGCACCAGCTTCAGGTAAATCTTCTTGCCCCAGTTCGGTTAATAAAGGGCATTAAAGGTTACCTGAAAAAGGGCAGTCATATTGTAAACATCGGTAGCATGGGTGGATTCCAGGGAAGTGCTAAATTTCCAGGACTGGCAGCATATAGCGCTTCAAAAGGGGCTTTATCAATCTTTAGTGAATGTCTTAGTACAGAGTTCTCCGAAGAAGGAATCTCGGTTAACTGCCTTTGCCTTGGTGCCGTACAGACCGAAATGTTGAATGAAGCCTTTCCCGGATACAAAGCGCCAACTCAACCTGAGGAGATGGCAGGTTTTATAGCTGACTTCAGTTTAAACGCACGCTCTTATATTAACGGGAAGGTAATTCCGGTGGCGTTAAATAATCCCGGATAGTACATGGGAAAGCCACATAAATTTGTTTAACTTCACCAGAACCAGAAACTCTTACTCTTGCAATGAAGAATATTCTACTTAGCCTACTCTTCTTATTCACTCTTACTGCTACCTTATCTTCATACACAAAAGCCCAGACAGTTGAACTACTGGCTGGTAACTCCCTAAACGGAGCTATGAATGGCGTTCTTTTAGGCGGAGCAACAATGGCCGTTACTAACAGTGATGACTTTTATCCCTTACAAGTTGGACTTGGATTAGGAACATTATATGGTATTGGGATGGGAGCTCATGATATTGTTCAAGGTGGTGGTAAAGAAATCCTGGTTTCAGGCTTGTTTAACGATGGGAGTAACAGCTCGATAATTGTGCTCCTGGATACATTTTATGGAGCAGCTGCTGGTTCAATCATTGTAACTTCAATAATGTTGGTTGCAAACGAACCTCTTATTGATGGGTTACAGTATGGAGCCGGAATAGGTGCCTGGATTGGTTTTGGCTTTGGAGTGTTTGATACTTTCTTTCTTGCTAGTCGTACTTCTTCTACAATGGCCAGCGTCTATCAACCTACGAATAATGCTTCTGGTTTGCTGGGAATGGATTTTGATACTGGTACTTCTCTTGGATTTATGAATCCAACTTTGTTCAGTTCAATCGAACTAAATCAAACTACATTTAGTAAATCGATAAACCCCGGAGTAGAACTTCTGAATGTTCGGGTTAACTTCTAGCCTGAATTTCAACCAGCGTTTTCAACATTTCTCTTACCGTGTTAATATGTCCACTCAATGAAGGGTGAAGTCCGTCTGTAAGGTAGTTCCATGCTTTTGGTTCACCTTCTCCCATTCTTATTCCCTTTGGGTCAACGATTCCACCCGTTTTACCTGATACTAATTGCCGAACCTGTTCCACGTCTTCAGGATCAATAGTAAATTCATAAATAGGATTTTCTGATATCAATTCTGAAATAACCGGAGTCGGAGTAATCCATACAGTAGGGTTTCCGATTTGTGCTTCAAGAATCTCGTGGATGGTATTCAGGTTTTCCCAAGTCTCAGAAAGTGGAATTAACGTCCTTTGGGGAGCTATGTTTAACCGCTGTATGTCAAAGGTGCCGAGTGATACGAATACCCAATCAGGTTCATGCAGTAAAACATCCCGATCCAGTCTTTTTAAAGCGTCCGTAGTCGTATTGTATGCTACTCCGGAGTTAATAAAACTGAAGTCCGCATTCTCGAATGAAATTTCCAACAAATGCCGTAGAATTGAAAACCACCCCTGAGCGTCTTCAGTGGATGAATCCCCAAAAGCAACAATAGTCTCTTCTCCATCAAAAGGCAGCTTGTCAATCATATCAATGATATCATCTTCTTTCAAAAGTTCAAGTGCAGCTTGTTTGGCATTCTCTTCATAGTTCTTTCTGAAGGTTTCTAGTTCTTCAGTAGCAATTCCTAGTAACCCTGCTTCGGCTTCTACGCTGTTTCGCCCGGGAAATAAAGGATGTCTTTTTTCTGCATGGAAAAAGGGAACCATAAATTGTTCGAGTACGCTTTTCTCTTCTTCGCTTAATTTCTTAGTCATTAGTTTATCTGATTTTTCAATATTTCTACGATTTCGGGAAGCCCTTTAGTTGCGGTCTTTTTGATATGAGTCCAACCTTCATAACTAAATAATTCCGGATTTGATGGATCTACGATATATTTTGGGATGCCTTGCTTAGCATAATTCACAAGTCCGGCAGCAGGATAGACGGCAAGTGAGGTTCCAACAACTAATAAAATTTCTGCTTCCATCACTTCCAAAGCCGCTTTCTCAATCATCGGCACCATTTCCCCAAACCAAACGATGGCCGGTCTTAACTGAGACCCATCTGCGGACTTATCTCCCAATTTGATTTCTTGGTATCCAATTTCGATAACTTCGTAAGGGTTATCCTCACTTCTGGCCTTAGTTAGCTCTCCATGAAGATGGATGATATTAGACGAACCTGCTTTCTCATGGAGATCATCTACGTTTTGCGTGATTAAAACCACCTCAAAAAAATCCTCAAGTTCCCTTATCGCAAAGTGCCCTTTATTAGGTTCTGCTTTAGATGCTTGTTTTCTCCTCAGGTTATAGAACTCGAGTACTTTGCTTCGGTCTTTGTGCCAACCTTCTATTGTAGCGACTTCATGAACGTTAAAGCCTTCCCAAAGTCCTCCGGAATCCCGAAAAGTAGCCAGGCCACTTTCGGCGCTGATTCCTGAACCGGTAAGAACAACCAGTTTTCTATTCGGCATCAACAGTAAGAAGTCTGAACCAGTTGCTATCCTCCTGATAGGTATCTACAACTTCAAGGACCGGACTTGTTTTGAATGAGTTCAAAATAGAATTAATCTCTTCCTGAAGAACTTGTACAGCATTTTGAATCAAATCGGAATTGAATCCCTGGTCTCCAAGATTCAAAGTAAATTCCATAGATACCATTCTTCCAAGAGCTCTCCCTAATTCAACGAGTTTACGCTGAGGCATTTTTGGATCTATTTCAAAATTTGTTATTTCCTTAAAATAATCTGATGAGCGAACTGTAAGATCATATTCCTTCAGAAAATCATATAGATTAGAGCTTTTTACTTTACGCATCATTTTAAGTACAGACTCTGAAATCTGCTGGTAAAGAATATCGTTGGATCCTTCAAAAATTTGAAATGGACGACTATCTACTGTTGATCTGCCAGCAATATGATCCAGCCGATATCCTTTTGCTCCGGTAAGTTGTAACAAGGACTGAGATGCACGTTGCATATAGTCGGTAACAACAGATTTAATAGAGTTCGCTTCCACATCCATTCGGGAAGTGTTTTTCGTTAACGGAACGTTGGTACTCGTAAAACTGCACATTGCTGAACAAACCGTAAAGTATGATTGTAATTTATTGATTCTGGCTTTAACCTGATCATAATCTATGAGGCTTTGACCTCCTACAAATCTTTCTCTGCAATGATCTACTGCTTCTTCCATCATTCGCTTCAAAAAGCCCATCCCCATACCAGGAAATTGCAGCCGGCTTCTGTGAAGCAGGTCCAGCATTAAGGTAATTCCTGTCCCTTTTGGTTCAAGCTTATGAGTTTTTGGAACTTCGATATTTACTATATTTTTCCCATACGGAAGCATATATAGACCAAGATTATTGAAATACTCTTCTACCTTAATCCCACCGTTTCTAGTGTCATGTATAAAGAAAGATATATCACGACCTAGTTCACCATCAGTGTTCTTCTGACGAGCAGTCATCAACCAATAATCTGCCATACCAGTCAAACCTGCCCAATGCTTAAGCCCTTTTATCTGATATGATCCAGTTTCCGGGTTTTTAGTATATGAGGTTTGCATTTTCAATGCTTCGGAACCAAAATCAGGTTCAGTGATCATCAATCCACCCATTTTGTTGGCATTGATTACCCGGTCATATACTTCCTTTTTTACAGATTCATTGGCATAATTTGCGATAGGTTGGAGAAATAAAGCCCCATTAATTCCCATCATTAATGACAGCGGAAGAGACTCATAGGAGCTTGCTTCTAACATTGATAAAGCTTCTGCTGTATTACCTCCAAATCCCCCATATTCAGAAGGAATGAAAGCTGCCAACGGCGTAGTATCAAGAATCTTTGTAAGTGATACTTCTGAAATACCCCTTTCCAATGCTTCTGCATTTAAATCTTTATCAGAAGAAAAAATTTCAGATAGTTTTTTCTTGTATTCTTTTAGAAATGATTCAAAGTCGAACATGTCAAATGTCTTTGATTGATAACTTTTAGTGCGGTTAATATACGATTTATCGTTACTAAAAGTGCTTATATCATGTAAATAAAAAACCCTTCTTCGTAGAACGAGGAAGGGTTTGAGTGTGTAAAGAAAGAAGAGGCGGCGACCTACTCTACCGCGAAGCAGTACCATCGGCGCTGCAGGGCTTAACGACCGTGTTCGGGATGGGAACGGGTGGGGCCCCTGCGCAATAGCCACCTCAATCTAAAATCATTTCAAGCAACGAAGCCTTTCGGCGTAGTTGTTCAATAAAAAGAGTTCTTTGACATGGGAAGAAGCACGTGGTAAAACAAAGGGTGGTTGTATTGTAGACCTTTGCCGGCTTGCGCCCGCGGGAAGGCGGTGCAAGCCATATAAACAAAGCCAATGGCCTGATTAGTACGGCTCGGCTAAACATGTTACCATGCGTACACCTGCCGCCTATCTACCCGGTCGTCTTCCGGGAGGCTCATAGGGAATACTTATCTTGGAGCGTGCTTCGCGCTTAGATGCGTTCAGCGGCTTATCACTTCCGAACATAGCTACCCTGCGATGCATGCGACCACACAACAGGTACACTAGCGGTTCGTCCACTCCGGTCCTC
>JAEPQE010000003.1 GCA_017640665.1 Balneolaceae bacterium
TGCAACCAATGAGGAGGCGCTGACCATGCTCTACTTACTGCGTCAGGAAATCTTCTTCGGGGAAGGTCGCAGAATGTTTGACTTAGGTATCAAATGGCCAGTAGCAGAGCGCGAGGCTTTGATCAATCCAAACATCGTAGCTTCAGATCGTGAGGCTACTATTCCGGCTTATTTGCCTCCGATTGCTGAATTCGATGCTTTCACAATCAATGGTACAGAAGTTACTATTCAGCACAATCTGAACAGAACGATTGCTACCGGAAGAGGGAATAGGTTCTAGATTATTCGTTGATCAAATAAAGCCTGGTGCCTAATAGAAACGTCGAACATACAGGGGTAGCTTCCTTAACATAGATGACCAAACGGGCATCAGGTTTTTTAAACAATCTGTTATTTTGAATCTAGGTAGTATTTAATATATAAACCGGAACAGAAGTCTTTAGTGAAACTGATAGTTTAAAAAGGCTGTATTAGCGGTAGCTGGTCCGGCTTTTTTTTATGGCTAAGAATTATTTTCTCCAGATTCTCTTTCTTTAAAGAGACTTATTACGTTGGTTTCTCAGATGAAGAAAAAAATTAGATCAAAATTCTGAAAGTAAAAAAATATATGAGATCGAGACCCGAGGAATGAGCTTCTAAGTTGAGTTTATGAGAAAGTAGTAAGCTAAACTAAGTAGAAATAAAAGTAAAAAACGGGAAGAGTAAATAGATGATTTGATTTCATCTATTAATAAGATAAAACATAAACTAGGATCTAATGAATATCTGTCCTGGGCCTGATAGTCTGAAAACAAAAGAGGTAAATCATTTACTTCAATTATTGAGTGATTCAAATCAATAATTAGACGTCCTAAAGTAAAAATAGACGTCTAAATAAAAGATGGATTATAATCTCTTTTAAATCATGTTTGTAATCTAAAATCAGAATTATGCGGGCATTTTTAGGATTTATCGGGGCTTTAGTTTTAATGTTTTCTCTTGGAGGAATTTGGAATGCAGTATTAATGCAGGACTTTTATTTAGCATACTCACCAACTAATATTCTTCCACCTGAAGACTTTTCAATTACTTCTATAGCATTAGGCTATATAGTTCTAACAGCAATAATGACATTTATAGTTGTGCAGAACTTTAATGAAAATCCAAAATTCGTTGGTGGATTTATGTTTGGTGGTACATTCGGGCTGGCGGCCACTTTACCGCTATATTTAATCCTCTATGGAAGGTGGGATATATCTCTTACTTATATACTAGTTGACTCAGCGTGGCATGTCTTTGAACAAGGATTAGGAGGCGCGTTACTTTGCTGGTTATACTATCGGGGAACTAAGAATGATTAAATACAAAAATGTAGCACTAATCATCGGATTTATTTTTTGTTTGCCGTTAATTATTACGAGCCAAACTTATGCACAATCAGAATCTGATGATCTAAATAAGTTCATTCCTGATAATAGCATTGAGAGAAATCTGCAATTCATGTATGTGAACAGACCGGTCCGGAAAGAGATGTTTGAAGAGCTTAATAAGAAAGAAAGAGAGGTGATTCCCAGACATTTTAATTATCTCAAAATGTTGAGAGAGAAAGGAATCTTAATTCTTGCCGGTCCAAATCTTGATAACACTTTTGGGGTTGTAATATTCTTTGCTTCGTCTGAGGAAGAGGCTAAAGATATTATGAATAATGATCCTGCTATCAGAGAAGAAATAATGGAAGCAGAATTACATCCGTTCAGAGTGTCGTTGATGTACGATTTTGAAACCTTTGGGCAAAAAAATTAAATACCTAAGTTTTCCAAAATATCAGCTTTGTAAGTTTTGCTAATTCTGAAAGTTCTACCGTCATTCATTTTAAGCTCATAATCCCCATACCCAACACTTATTAGTTCTTTTATAAAATCCATATTTATTATGGTTGAGCGATGAATGCGCTTGAATTTATCTGAGGGAAGTTCTTTAATCAAATTTGTTAATGACTCCCTGACCAAGTGCTTTTGTTTATCGATATAAATCTCTGCATAGTAACCAGAAGCAGATATATAATTGATTTCATAAACGTCTATAAAATACACCCGGTTCGATATTTTTATCGGAATTTTTTTTAAGTCTTCATTTTTTTTCAAACTTTCGATGTACTCAATAAGAGACTTTAATTGCAGAGAATTTAATTGAGTGGAATCTTCAACACGGGTAATTTCTTCCTCGATAATTCTCTTTATTACTTTTATAAAACGCTCGTCTTTGAAAGGTTTAAGCAGATAATCATAAGCTAAAGCTTCAAATGCTCTTACAGCATACTGATCATACGCTGTAGTAAATATTATTCTTGTTGGCTTTGATAAATTGACCTTTTCAAGAAGATCAAAAGCATTCTTATCTTTAAGCTGGATATCAAGAAATACAATATCAAACTGATACTGACTTAACTTTGTAAAAGCATCTTCAAAGTTTGAAGCTTCTATAATACTATTGAAGATATCGAAATTCTTTTGAAGCAGGCCTTTGATTCTATTACGAGCCGGTAGCTCATCTTCAACGATAATTGCTTTCAAATCCTTCATATTCTCCCTTTATTTCCATCAATTATTGGGATATGTATCTCAGTTTTAACTCCGGATTTCCCTGAGTCAATCTTGAAAATAAACTCATTTTCATAGATCGCTTTAAGTCTTGTTAAAACATTTGTTAATCCAATTCCAGGTTTAATACTATCCTTAGTTATGTTTGCTATGCCGTTATCAGCAATAATAATTTGGATCATAGTTGGGCTAAGTGAAGCGATTCTTACTTCAATATTAAAAATACCAGCCCTGCTTTTATTAAATCCATGGATCAGAGAATTCTCTACAATCGGCTGTAGAAGTAAGTTTGGTATTAATCTCTCTTTTAAATGCTGATCTACTTCGATATTAATCATTAAAGAGTCTGAAAATCTTGTTTTTTCAATGTCCAGATATCTTTTTAAAAAAGAGAGTTCTTCCTCAATAGTCACAAATTTTTTGTTTGACGTTTCTAATAACCTTCGCAATAGATAGCTCAAGTCAACAACCATATCTTTAGCTTGTTTTGGGTTTGAGTCTATCAAAGAGACAACAGTGTTGAGTGAGTTGAATAATAAATGAGGATTAAGCTGGGATCGCAATCCTTCCAGCTTAGTTTCCAGATATTTAGACTGGAGCTCCAGATTTTCCAGTTTCTGAACTCTTGTTTTGTCGTAAAAGTGAATCGAATATGCGGCAATAGACATTAAGAAATAAGAAGAAACAGACGCTTTTATAAAACCTAAATAACTTTGATTTAAAACATCATTTAAAACCAAGAAAAATTGGTTTAGCGTTCTTATCTGCTCAAATATTGCAAAGGTTAGAATTGCTACTGTAAATGTAAGTACAAAGAGTAAACTGATATTAAGTACATGCAACGAAATCTGTAGAGGTAGGTCTCTGAAAGAGTACTTATATCTTTCAATGAGTTTTAATAGGATGTAGATAACTATTATTCCGGCAACGAATTGAAGAAAACCTGAAATTATGATCTGGGAAGGAGGTCTTAAATCTTCAACACCTCGTAGCCAGTAAAAATTCTCGATTACGCTAAAAACTTTAGCCAGAAACCAAATAAAGAGTAAAGCACCAAATTTTTTATTGAATGACATATATAAATTTAAGCTTAAAATACTCTCTGAATTGATGTTTTAATTCAAATATTAAGCACTTCGATTCATTATAGAGCAATTTGAAAAACTAAGGATTTTATCAGCTTTTTTAAATTTCAAACTTATTCTATATCGATTAACAAATAGCTTAGTTTGAAAATATTATTTACTACAACGTTTGCCATTTTTGTTTGCATCATCAATGTATCAGGTCAAAATGCATCAATAAGTTTTATAAAGTCATCAAATTTTATCGGTAATGGTGGAATTTCAGGAGGAGTAGCATGGGTCGATTTCGAAGAGGATAATTATCCTGAACTTATCTTTACAAACTGGGGACTACAAAAAAACCATTTCTACAGTAATGAAGATGGAGCACTGGTTTTCGGCTACCTGTCTCCGATAGAAGGTAATTATTCGGGAATCGCAATCGCTGATCTTGATGCCGATGGTATTGAGGATATTTTGACCGCTACACAACAAAATCAGAGTAATTATATATTTACTCTAAGTAAAGGGGAGTATGTATTAAGCAATAAGTTTTCGGAGTTAGATAATTCATTTGGGGATTCATATTCAGTTTCTGTATTTGATGCTGAAAATGATGGAGATTTAGAAATATTCTATGCCAATGGCCTATTTCAACCGGATTTCTTTTTTAGAAAAACCTACAACGGTTTCATAAAAGGTAATGAAGGTATCCTGAATGGAACCAGCGCATCATTTGGGGTGTCTTCAGCAGACATTAATTCTGATGGATATCAGGATATTTTTGTAGCCAAAAAGGGAGTCGCTCCAAATCAGATACTCATAAACAAAAAAAATGGAGACTTTGAATTACTTACTGATAGAGCATTCTTAAAAGATATTGGAAACTCTAATGGTGGCACATGGTGTGATCTGGATAATGATAATGACTTAGATTTATTCGTTGCCAACGGTGGGTTCCAGGGAGGTGGTGAGATTGATTTTCTTTACGTAAATGAAGGGAATTTCAATCTAAAGCGTTTATTTGTTGAAGGCCTTACTGAACAAAACTATAATTCAATGTCAGCTACTTGTGCAGACTTTGATAATGATGGTTTTATGGATCTTTTTGTAAGCAGGTATAAAAGTACACCCATACTATATAGAAACATTGGGGGATGGAATTTTAAAGTAGTTGATATTAATGCTTTTCGGGAAGATCCAACTTATGCTACAGGAAACGCCGTTGGTGATTATGACTTCGACGGTGATTTGGACATTGCCATAGCAAACTGGGAGAACTTGAATAATGAAGTTTTTGAAAATACTTCAGCTCCCAATAACTGGATCCGATTCAGACTGGAGGGTACTGAGTCTAATGTGAATGGAATTGGTACTCAGCTAACTCTTTATACTCAAAAAGGTCATCAGTTTCGAGAGATAGTTAGTTCACATGGATTCAGAAGTCAGAGTGAGTACTCAGCTCAGGGTCATTTCGGTCTTAGTGATTTGAATATAATAGACTCCGTAAAGATTAAGTGGCCATCCGGTGAAACCACACATCTGCAAAATCTTTCTGTAAATCTTGTTTATACGATTACTGAAGGGAGAGGAATTCAAAAAAAAACAGCTCCCTCAACGGTAGAACATTTTTCGACTGGTTTAATAATCGAAAAGCTGAGTACGGATGGAATAGAGTCACTAAGTGCAGAGATTTCATCGAAGCCGGAGTCCTTTGAACTACAAGCTCTTCTTGATGCAGGTATCACAATTGGGGGGGTGGGGAATGTTATGGAAGCGAAAGGAATATTCAACAAGGCTAGTGAACTTTATCCGAAATCTTCAGAAGCGATTTTTTGGATTGCCTTTATCGATTCCTTAATCGGGCAAAATCAACAGGCAAAAGAGGGATTCAAACTAAGCCTGAAGTTAGTAAAGAAAGACCCATACCCTACAAAATTAAAAAGAGAAGAAATTATTAACACATCAAATTATGAGCTGTCGAAGATTAAATAAAACAGCCTGGGCACTTTTTATTCTATGTTTGCCAGGAAATTCAATTCAAACTAAATCCCAGGAAATATCCTTAAAAGGAGACTGGATTGGGCATTATGAATTATTGGGAACGAAATATTTCTCATTTTTATCGATTGATTTAGAAGGGAATGTTTCAATAAGAAGTCCTCATGATGTTGAAGAATTGAATGCAGAGCTGTTTTTGGAACAGGCTGTTCCCTTGATTGGAATAGCAAAAAGAGGAAAAACCCTTCTCCTAAGACCCACAGATATTGATCAAAATAAAGTGAAGGGAAGAGTAATATCAAGCGAGGCAGAGGGAGAGTTTGTATTCTTTAAAAGAGCGGTACGGTTACCCTTAAACAAGCAGCATCAGTACCTTGGGTATTACAAAACTAAAAATGGAATCTTCAAAGTATGGAACAGGTATGATACCTTCCGGGTTTATTCCTACTTAACCCAAACTATTTCGCCCCTTTATGCTATTTCTGATGGGCGGTTTTATACAGATGAAGGTGAGGTAATTGAGTTTGATTTAGAAGATAGTTCACTAACATGGAGCTACCCTAATCAAGCCAAAGTTAAGGCTGAAAGGTTTACACCCTATGAAATTGAGGAAATTAGTTTGAAGAGCGGAGTCGTTACTCTTGCCTGTTCATATTACTCTTCAAAAGTAACTGAAGATGTATCAGCAGTGGTTTTATTACCTGGTGGAGGTAATCTTGATAGGGAAAATTACAGACTCGAAGCTGAAATTTTTGGAGCAAATGGAATCTCATCAATATTGTGCGATAAAAGAGGTACGGGAAAAAGTACGGGTAATAGTGTAAACGTGAAGTTTACTGAATTGGTAAATGATGCAATTGCACAGTATGAGTATCTAAAAAAAAGAGTTGATATAAGTAATAGAAAAATTGGTTTCCGGGGGCCTAGTCAGGGCGGAAGGATTGCAATAATGGCAGGTGCGAATGTCGAGAATGAAGCATTCGTAATTGCTACTTCTGCTCCCATAATGACAATGAAAGAAGGACAGATATATGCAAATTTAGAATATGCCAGAAATTTAGGAGTGCCGGAGACAATAGCAGTTGAGGTAGCTTATATCTGGAGCCAGTATTACGACCAGTTTCTTACAGGAGTTATAAAGGAAGAACTTGTTGAAAAAGTAAATGCTGTTAGAAATAGATATCCTTCTTTGCATTTACCACCCGGAACAACCCGGTTGCCAGCAGGAATAGAATCAGTAAATATTCTGGATGATACATCAACGTACCTGAGCAAAGTAAATGCCCCAATTCTGTTTCAGTATGGTGCTAATGATGACCGAGTTTCTCCAAGAGGGAGCATAAGTAAGATCAACGAAGCGTTAAGTCAAACTGAATCTGACTTTCTCATTCTGGAATATAAGAATGCTAATCATTCCCTTATGCTTCCCGGCTTTAAAATAGCATCTGGAATATTTATGGATCAGATTAAATGGATAAAACAAAAGGTAGACATAGAATGAGATTAGAGAGTCATATTTTATTTCTTGTACTTTTTGTGGTGAACTTTTCAAGTTGCACACCAAAGGAGGATACAGCAGGAAAGCCAGCTACAACAGTAGATTACACCGATCGGCCCGGTTTTACAGAAATCCAAAGTCCAGGAGATGGTCATGAAATTCTCAATAATTTGGAAGGTTCCTGGTACAAGTCGGGATCTGGTTATCTCCCAAGTGCAAGTGGCCCAACCCCAACGGCTGGAACCGCCAAAGGTCAATGGATTTTAAAAGGCAATTTTTTTGAATGGAGGGAAGAATCCTGGCCAATTACTGATTCAACAAGGGTTTCAGAATCCATCTACCATTTCGGGTACGACAATCTGAGACAAATGTATGTATTGTGGATTATGAGCACCGAATCAGTTATGACTCAATACTTGATCGGAAAATCTGAAGCCGAAAATCAGCTTACATTTCGCAGAACATCGATTATCAGCTATAAAAGGAAAGAGATAGCCTTCCATGTAAGGCTTGTGATTAATTTTTCAGATGAAAACTCATTAATAATGGAATACTTCGAGCAGTGGGATGCTCTGGAGGTCAACAATGGAAAAGAATTTCAACTGTGGAGAAATGAATTCACAAAAAATTGAATTATGAATTTACTTAAGTATTTATTCCTGTGTGCATTATCGATCATTTCCACAGATCTATTCTCTCAAGTGGAAGTAGATATAGAATACGATCCATCTCTGGAAAAAAAAGCATATCTAAAAGGTAGTGGTCCAACTATTTGTATTGATAATGCTCATGGAAACTATCATACCCTGGAGGGTAGTTTTGCTCCTTTTGGAAGGCTTTTTGAAGCAGATGGATACAAGTTGGTTTCGTATTCTGAGAAGTTTACTCACGAAGCTTTAAATAAATGCCGAATTCTTGTCATTGCTAATCCCCTACATCCGTCTGACGCAGGAGAATGGGTAGTTCCTAACCCGTCCGCATTTGATCAAAGAGAAATTCAGAAGCTCAATAAATGGGTGGAACATGGTGGGAGGCTTCTTCTTATTGCAGATCACATGCCTTTTGCGGGTGCTGCTGCTGATCTGGCATCTTCTTTTGGATATGAATTTATTAACGGTTTCGAGCAGAAAGATGGAAATCACTGGCCTCCTGCTGAGTTCAAAACCGAAAACAATACGTTGAGGCAGAATGCAATAACAAAAGGTATCAACGATGAAGATACTATCTCAATGGTTGCTACTTTTACAGGTTCCGCATTTAAAGGATCTGAAGAATCGGAACCTTTATTAGTTTTTCCTTCGGAATATTATGCCTTAACACCTGATACAGCCTGGAGATTTAATGAAAGAACTCCAAGGCAAAGATTGGAAGGTTGGCTGCAGGGAGCCTATCAGAATTATGGAAGCGGGAAATTAGTGGTTTTAGGAGAGGCAGCCATGCTAACTGCACAAACAGTAAATAACTTTAAAATGGGTATGAGTTCTCCAAGAGCTCCTGAAAATCAGCAATTCGCATTGAATGTCATTCATTGGCTGGATGGAGTAGATGAATACGTATCTGCAAAAGAAATAATAGTAGGATTAAATGAAGAATTAGTTGAAGTATTTAATTCAGGAGAATATGCAAGGCTTGCGGAGTTCTACACAGAAGATGCCAGAATTATGGGACCAAATAATCAGGTGGTGGAAGGAAAAGATGCAATATTAAATTATTGGAAATCATTGGAAGGAAGAGGAGTAAGTTGGGAATTAAAAGTTTTAGATGTTGAGGAACGTGAAGATTTAATTATACAGATAGGCATTTCTAGATTAGGGGTTAGAAATAATGGATCCACTAATATCTTCAATACGAAGTTTTTACTTCACTGGGAACTTGAAGATGGCAGCTATAAAATTTCTATGGATTTTTACCAACCATATCGTTGAAATACATAAGGACAGCTAAATTGAAATTTGTTTTATGTCTGCTTTTCTGTTTTAGTTTACTAATCCCTTTCAGCGTAAAGGTGTCAGCTCAGAAACGCTCTCCAATAGAATTACAGAAGTTAGATTCCCCTCCTAATTTAGATGGCAAAGTTCAAGACTCAGAGTGGGAGAATATTATTCCACTGGATTTATCCATGTTGTTTCCGGAGTATAATGGCACCCCAACAGAAAAGACTGAAATACGAATCGCATATACTAAGGATTATATCTGGGCTTCAATCAGAGCTTACGATAACTCGCCAGAACTGATCCGAATAAACTCACTCTATCGTGATAGAGATAGCGGAGATGATACTTTTTCTGTAATTATTGATTCATTCAATAGTAATGAAACGGCAATGCAGTTTAAAGTAAACCCGGCTGGGGTCAGAATGGATCAATTGATTCTCAATGATGCTGAGCCAGGAAGAGGAACCATAGTAAACAGAGATTGGAATGCTTTTTGGGATGCAGAAGCGAGTAGTAATGAAACAGGATGGTTTGCAGAGTTGAGAATTCCTTTTTCAACATTGCGTTTTAAAGCTGGGGAAGGCGAGCCAGTAATTATGGGCATCAGATCTTTTAGATGGATTCCAAGAAAAGGGGAGAATCAAATATTTCCCCTTACATCTCCGAATGAAGCCTCCATGCCCTGGCTTAAGCCATCACTAGATCAGGACTTTGTTCTTGAGGATGTGGAATCAAGTACCCCGGTTTTTATTACACCATATATTACAACCGGCTTAGGCTATAATTATCAATTCAATATTGATAATAACGATTACGAAAGAGTCAGATCTGAGGAGTTTAAACTAGGTGGAGACATAAAGTATAGTGTCAGCTCCGGACTTACTGCTGATCTAACAGTAAATACAGATTTTGCTCAGGTTGAAGCTGATGATCAGCAACTTAATGTTGGCAGGTTTTCGTTATTCTTTCCTGAGAAAAGACCATTTTTTCAAGAGCGGTCAGATATCTTTGCGTTTAGTACGGGGGGGACAACAAGACTTTTTTATAGTAGAAGGATTGGTTTAGGTGCTGATGGACAGCCTATTAGGATTTATGGTGGCGCCAGAATTGCTGGTGATTTCTCAGGAAATGACCTTGGCATATTAACTATGCAAACAAAAGACGAAAGAGGTATCCCATCTGAAAATTTTGGAGTTTTCAGAGTTCGAAAACAGGTTATAAATCAAGGTTCCAATTTAGGTGGGATATACACACACAGAATTTCTTCAGACGGAGATTACAATATAGCCTACGGAATTGATGCAAATATAATGACGGGAGTAAGAAACCAATTAGCGATCAGATGGGCACAAACTTTCGATCATGAGTTATCAAATGGGTTAAAATCTGGTCGTTTATTAGCCAGATTCGAGAAAATCGGAAGGGAAGGATTCCTTTATAACACTGAATTCGTTTGGTCAGGGAAAGAATATTTTCCGGAGGTTGGTTTTACTGCAGCCAATGATTTTTACGGCGGGATTACTAACTTTATATATGGATGGGTTCCTGATAATTCTTTTTATAGAATTGCTGGTTCCAGGGTTGGGTTCTTTACCAGAGTCAGAAATGTTACAAACGTTCTCGAATATCTGAATATTCATAATGCATGGTATTATACAGCATCCAACAATTCACAAGGAGAGTTAAGGGTAAATTATATCTATGAAGACCTGCCAAGAGATTTAACTATAGCAAGAGCTGTATCAGTCCCTGCCGGATCGTACGAATTCTCCAATATTTCAGCTCGTTACAGAAGCGCATCCGGTAAACATATAACGCTAAATACTTCTGCTAATATCGGGAGTTTTTACGATGGGCATCGCGCGTTTGTATCCGGATCACCTATTTGGAATATGAATTCACATTTAGAGTTAGGCATAGAATATTTGTATAACAGAATTCGGTTTCTAAAAAGAGATCAGTTACTTAACAGCCATATTTTAAGAGCAAGGATAAATCTCGCGTTGAACAAAAAATTATCGGTAGAAAGTTATTCTCAGTATAACAGTATCAATGAGAAGGCACTGGTAAACCTTCGTATTCGCCATAATTTCTCAGAGGGGCATGACCTGTATATTGTTTTAAATGGCGATTTAAATATGGTATCAAATGATGGAATTAGTGGGTCAACATTACCTGCTTCCGAAAGAGGGATATTTCTTGTTAAATATAATCGCACATTCTTTCGCTAGTTATGTTTGAAAGCCCTGTCCCAATTAAGAATAGTTTCAATTAAATCATAAAATCAGCTATTCAAAGCAATTAGATTCATTAAGGCAGCGCCGGTTAGTATAGTCTGTGATATTGATAAGAACTAAAAAAACAGCCAACCTCATCTCAGGAGCAACAATGAAAAGTCTGAAAACTGTTACATCTGTAATACTGTTAATCTTTTTCATAAACAATCACTCTTTATTAGCTCTTGAACAGGGGGGAACAAATCCGATAGTAACTGGCAGCAAAGGGGAAGCACTAAATACGTTCTTCACCAAGCTAGATTTTTTTGGTTTTGGAGGACAGTTATTAATAAAAAATGAGGGAGAAATAATACTTCAAAAGGCTTATGGTTATGCCGATAGATCCGAGGGTACAAGAGCTGATTTAGCGACTGTTTATTCCATTGCTTCATTAGGAAAACAGTTTACGGCTACAGCAATCTTGAGACTTGAACAAGATGGGAAACTAAGTACAGATGACACAATTGATAAGTATTTCGATAATCTGGCCGAAGATAAGAAGACCATTACGATCTTAAATCTGCTTACTCATAGTTCAGGCTTGCCATATCATGTCGATTCTAATTTCACTGAAGAAGGAATAACACGTGAGGAACTTGAGCGAAGAATAGTAAATCTTAGCCTTTTATTTGAACCTGGAACGAGCAGTTCTTATTCCAATCCCGGATATAATCTTTTAGGTTTGATCGTTGAAAAACAATCAGGGAAATCATTTCAAGAGTATCTTATTGAGCAGCTTTTTAAGCCTGCCGGAATGGAAAACACTTATTTTAGTTCAACTTCTCTGAATGTTAAGGGGGCACATTCGTACAGCGATAATATTGATCATGGTGATGTATCAAAACAGCCATTTTTTTTAAAATCTCTTGGTGCAGGGGGGCAGCTAAGTACAGTTGAAGACCTTAATAAATGGGAAAAAGCTTTAAGCGAGAATTTGATTCTAAATGAAGATCAGAGTAGAAAACTAATCACACCGCACTTAAGAAATGAAGCTCTAGGTTGGAGGGTTTTTGAAACAGGCAGAGGCACAAAAGTTGTCTTGCATCCAGGAGACTTTCAGGGCTTTAACGTTGAATTCAGGAGATACGTAGATGAGTCAAGAACAATCATCTTACTAAGTAATACCCGTGAAAATGCTAATGGGTATAGAAGGGTGCTGATGAACTTAATCGGGCAATATCTAGAAGGAGAAATAGAACTACCTGAAATTCCTGATTTATATCAGGCAAAAGATTTAAATATTAATATAGAAGACTATCAGATTCACTCATCAGATTATAAAATAATCCAGGAAAAGGACGCTTTATTTCTAACATCCGAAACACAGAAAGGTCTTGCAGTATTAAGCAGTATTCAGGATGAAGAGAGATTAAATCTTTTAAATGAACAGGCGAATGAGTTTTTAAAACTTTTAGAAGTTGAGAAGTTTAGTGAGACTTCGAAGTATCTGAATAGGAATCTTACGGTGCCTGCGGTAGAAAATACTTGGAGGACTTCTTTGAATTTATTCGAAGAAGAGTTTGGGAGAAAAAGAAATCAGAGACTTATTGGTACTTATATCTCAGACGAAATGATGTCATTCAGTTATTTCAAGCTCGAATTCGAAAACGATTCAAAAACGGGGACATTGGTTTGGTTCAGGGATAAGTTAATTGCTTATCATTTTGGTATTGAATACCCTCTATATAAGAAGCTTGGATTTGACAGGTTTGGGAATCTTTTTAATTACTCAGTGTTCAATAATGATTTAATCAAAATTGATATTGAAGGTGATATTCAGGAAATAACGGTTTCAAAAAGGTAAGCTTTCTTGAGCTACTAAAGCAGGGAGTACAGATACAGCGCTCTAATGGCTATCCTATTTATTGATACATAACAGTTTAAAGCCGTCCTGAAGAGAAAAGAAAGACAGGTCAGAATAAATTCCCAGCTCTTATAGGCTATAATTCTTTATAATCTCTTCTACAGACAAATTTTGAACGTTATCTATATGGATATCTGGAACTACTCCCTGTAACTTTTCCTCTCCACAGGGGAGATAGAATTTTTTAAATGAGATTGTGCCGGTTAGTTTAGTATTTGGCAACTCAAACCCAATATTATCTCCATAGAAAATTGTTAATCCACCGGTTTCTTCTCCAACGATGGTACCTATCTCATAACATTTTATAGTATTAGTCAAAATTGAAGCACTGGAGAAAGTAAAATTACTTGTAATAAAAATTGATTCTCCTTCGAAGCTATACTTTGGCTTCTCAAGATCAAATACTATTTCCGTCTCCTTACCTTCTTTAGCAAAAGTTGCCCTTCCAACTTTAGTGAAAAAGGCGAAAGGGTACACATACCATGGTACATAGTTTTCACGAATGTATTTCTTTTGTTTCTTACTGGCCCTCACCAGCATTTTATCGACCTGTTTAAAGGGTTTATCGGAGAGGTAGTTAAGAAGACTAGTTCCTAATTCAGAATTACCACCGGAATTTTCTCTGAGATCAACAATCAGTTTCTTGATATTTCTTTCTTCCATTTCTTTGAAGGATAATTTTAGGAGTTGGTCAAACTCATCCTTTCTAACCATAGAGTTGAACTCCAGAATACCCGTATTTAATTCTTCAGATATTCTGAATGAGTGATTAGGAATAACTACATCTTTATTTCTAATCTGGTTACCTGAATCTTTATCTGCCTTTTTAATGAGAAGAGTTTCAGAATCTCCTTTTAACTCAACTTCAAAGGATTCCACCTCCCCAAGTATAAACCAGATAAACTTAGCGAACCTTTTTTCGATAACGATATCTTGAAAGGAGGCAAGTTCGGCCGATGTATATGTCCTCATTTCCTTGAGAAGTTCATCTGTAGAAATCCCGTTTATAGAGAGTACTTTCTTTTCTTCTGCTTCATTTTGATCAGATACAAGTATTGAGATCTGGTTCTGATCAATTGATACCTGGTATGGAAATATGAATCCACTTTCCTTAAAAGAATTATACTCTTCAATCGGGGTATCGATTTCTGTATGTCCATCATTAAGTAGTGTAGAAAGCGGAATTATTCTCTTAGCAAATTCAATCCGGTTCAGTTGATCAGGTAAATTACTCTTAACAGAATCCACTGCTTTCTCAAATCTTTCTTTCTCATAATAGGCGAAAGGATTCGGGTGGATTTGAATTAAAGATTCGGTGAAGTAGTCTAGGTCCTGAACAAGTTGCTCCCTCGAATAAGTAGCCCCTGTTTTTTGAGTAGATTCTTGTTGGAAACCAATCAAGGAAATCAGAGCCAGAAAGGTAAATTTATACATTGCAAGTATTCTATAATTAGAGGTTAGATCAGAGTTCGATGTTCTAATTATATGTAAATAGTAACTGCTTGGAGCCCGAACTTATATGGTCGTACTTTTTTTCTGACGATATTTTGACGGAGTTAACCCAGTCTCTTTTTTAAAAACAGCGTTAAAAGTAGATTTGGAATTAAATCCGGAGTCAAACATAATTTCCCCAATTCTGTCTCTCTGATTATTTGGATTAAGCAGCAGTTTTTTTGCATGTTGTACCCTGTATGAATTTATAAATTCATAGAAATTCCGTCCCGCTTTTTCATTAATAACTCTTGAGATCTTATAGTTTTTTTCCCCTAACTCCTTAGAAAGGTCTTCAAGACTTAACTTTTCATTCAGAAATAGTTTTTTCTTATCAATAACTGATTTGAGTTTTTTATATAAAGAATCAATCTCCTTCTGAGATAAAGAGTTACCGTCGTACTTTTCTTTTTTTGTGATCAGTAAAAAAGACTTATTAATAGATTTATAGTAGAGATAGCTGATTAGTACGAGAACAGATAAAAAAACAAAGGTACTTCTCATGTAATGATCCAAATTCTGTAGAGTAGATTCAAACAGCAAAAAAAACAGTACTACTAAAAAGATGGAGATCAAATTTTTAACCCAGTCTAATCTGTAATTGTAAATGTTTGAGTAGTTATTCTTTAACTCACTGTGATATTGATTTATCTCCTTAAAGGATAAATACAGGTAAAAGCCTATATGAATAATGATAGGAAGGAGGTAGGTCTCATAAATGGAATCATAGATAAACTTATGGAATGGAATGAGGGCTATGAGGATAATAAAAGAGGGAAGAAAGTGTATTTTAAGATTGTTAAGCTTGCTCTTTAACTCATACATCATTGATATAACAAATAAGTAAATAACAGGTCCATACACGAGTCCAAAAAAAACTCCAAGGTTCCATGCCTGACTTATCAGATTGTTTGTGATAAGTATGACATTTAAAAAATTGAGTCCAATTACTGCAGTTAAAACCGCTAATAGGATTTTATGGATTTTCTTACTTTTTGATGATAAAAGTATGGTGGTAAAGAAAAACGAAAGATAGACTATAATGGGAGGGGCAATCTCAAAGGTGTATTCAAAAAGCGATTGCATTGGTATTAATTCTATAAAATCTTTATTAGAATAACGTATCTATGAGGCTTCTTTTATAGATAAACTTTAGTATAAAAGATACATAGAATTTTAAACACTACGATGGTTAAACATAAGTACAAGATAGAGTAGTTCGCCAAATTTTCAACTTTTCAGAAAGTATGATAAATCAAAAAAGACCAATCAGTATCGTTGATCAGTCTCTTTTTTTAAGAATTACATTCTACCAGAAAACAGCATAAAGTGCAGCGGTTATAATCAGCACTATATAGGCTCCGATATTAAATCCGGGACCTGTCTTAAAAGTATCTGCTGTTAAACGGATCGCTTTTGGATCGTCATCTTCCGGGTTGGTAGTCAGACTAACCCCGGCAATGATCACAATAGTGATGATTAGGGTATAGAACATCTGATCCAGGAATGGTAAGCCAATGGCTGGAAATTTTAGCAGTAAAGCTACTACAATGGATGAAAGAACTCCGATAATTGCAGCCTTTGTTGTCGTTTTTTTCCAGAATAATCCCATAATAAAAACTGCCAGAATTCCAGGACTAACCAGGCCTGTATATTCCTGAATAAACTGGAACACCTGTGGAACACTACTTAATTGTGGAGCAATGAGCACGGCGATCACCAAGGCTACTCCAGCAGTAATTCGTCCAACATTCACTGTTCTTTTATCAGTGGCCCCTTTGTTGAAGTATGGCTTATAAATATCCATGGTAAAGATCGTGGCAATAGAATTAAGCATGGATGCCATGGAAGAAACAATAGCTGCTGCCAATGCCGCAACAACAAGTCCTTTGAAGCCAGGAGTCACAAACACACTGATTAACCAGGGGTAAGCATTATCGTTATCGGTGCCGCCACCTTCTTTGGTAAAGGCATCAACAACTCCACTGATTTCCGCTGTTCCCGAAGGTTGAGTGTACATTACATAAGCAATGATACCAGGGATGACAACAATTAAAGGGATGATTAGCTTTAAAAATGCGGCAAAAACAATTCCTTTTTGTGATTCTTTAAGAGATTTGGCTGCCAGAGTCCGCTGAATGATATATTGGTTAAATCCCCAGTAGTATAAATTGGCTACCCACATTCCTCCAATTAGCACGGCTATTCCGGGTAAATTTTGAAACTCTGGATTGGAACGGTCCAGAATCATATCAAATTTATCGTTAGCCACATCATATATATGAACCAGTCCATTTATCACCCCGCCGGTAGGTGTGACATTATCTAAAGCAATAATAGTAGTTACTAATCCCCCCAATACTAACAGTACTACCTGAACTACATCGGTCCAGGCTACCGCAGAAAGTCCACCATAAATGGAATAAGCAGCGGCTATTAAAGCAAGTCCAACTAAAGCAATCAGAAGCAGGCTTCCATCTCCGGTACCCCAAATCGTATCCAGAGCTTTTGCCCCGAGGAACATGACGGTAGTCAGGTTTACAAAAACGAAAAGCGCAATCCAGAAAACAGCAAGGATAGTTTTAAGTGTTGTATTGAATCGATGCTCAATAAACTCAGGGATTGTATAGAGCTTTTTCTCAATAAAAATTGGGAGTAAGAATTTACCTACAATCAAAAGGGTAATGGCTGCCATCCATTCATAAGAAGCAATTGCTAAACCTACTGCGAAACCTGAGCCAGACATCCCAATAATTTGCTCAGCAGAGATATTCGCGGCAATTAATGAAGCTCCGATTGCCCACCAGGGTAAAGATTTTCCCGCAAGAAAATAGTCTTCCGCATTTTTTTGATGTCCTTTCTTGTCTCGTGATACCCACAGCCCAATACCCACAATCATAAGTACGTACAGTGTGAACACCACAATATCAATTACTTCCATGCCTTATTCCTTTGTTTTAAAAATTAGAGTAGAATGTAAAATCTTATCAGTAACAATACTAAGAAATTAAGTCACTCTTTCACTACTTATTTAAATGTGTTCATTTTTTATTCTTGTATATAAAATTTAGCTTAACTCGCTTTTTGATAAAAATGAACTTACCAGAAAAGGAATACAATATTTCAAAGATAAATATGGGAACATTTGGAAAAGATTTCGTTTGGGGAACCGCAACCTCAGCGTATCAAATTGAAGGGGGGTATAACGAAAATGGTAAAGGTCCTTCAATCTGGGATGCTTTCTGCACCATTCCTGGAAAAATTAAGAATGGGGATACAGGTAACATCGCATGCGATCATTTTAACAGGTTTAAAGATGATATCAAGTTGTTAAAAGACTTGGGAGTGAATTCGTATCGGCTTTCATTATCATGGTCGCGCATAATGCCCGAAGGGAAAAACAAGGTTAACGAGGATGGCATAAACTTTTATAACGATATTATTGATGAGCTCCTCAAAAATGATATTACCCCCTGGGTAACTTTGTACCACTGGGATTTACCTCTGGCATTGCAACTGGAAGATGACGGATGGTTAGGAGAATCTATCATTAATAATTTTGTAACATACGCAGATGTCTGTTTTAAACGATTTGGGGATCGGGTAAAAAACTGGATTACGCTCAATGAACCCTGGGTTGTGGCTATTTTGGGACATGGACATGGAGTTTTTGCGCCCGGCAGAGTTTCTGAAGTGGAACCCTATCGGGCAGCTCACAACCTTTTATTAGCTCATGCTCATACGGTGGATCATTATAGAAACAATTATTCATCTCAGAATGGGAATATCGGGATAACCAATAATTGTGATTGGAGAGAACCGTTAACTGAATCTCAATCAGATATTGAAGCTTCCCAAAGGGCACTTGAGTTTTTTCTTGGTTGGTTTGCCGATCCGGTTTATTTCGGAGATTATCCTCAGGTAATGAAAGACCGAATAGGAAACAAACTGCCCGATTTTACTCCGGAACAAAAGAAATTGCTAAAAGGGAGCTCCGACTTTTTTGGTTTGAATCATTACACAACAATGTATGCTGCTAATAAGAACGGCACTGAAGATAAGACAGATGTACACGGGAATGGAGGAATTTCAGAAGATCAGGATGTTTCTCTTTCTGTAGATGATAGATGGAAACTTACGAAGATGAATTGGGCGGTAGTGCCCTGGGGTTGTAAGAAATTGTTGCATTGGATATCTGATCGCTATGATAATCCGGATATTTACATCACTGAAAATGGATGTGCTTTTGATGATAAAGTAGTTGAGGGTCAGATTGATGACTCTGATCGGGTAGAATACTTCTCAACCTATTTAGCTGCCTGCGAGGAAGCCATTAAGGAAGGTGTGAATCTGAAAGGATACTTTGCATGGTCCTTTTTAGATAATTTTGAATGGAACTCAGGATATAGCAAACGTTTTGGGATATACTACGTTGATTTTGAAACTCTGGAAAGGATTCCAAAGAGTTCAGCCAAATGGTTTAAGAAATTTCTTTCCGGTCAAATCAGTTAGATTCTTTTTTAAGCAGTACATCTTTACTAGCTGAAAATAGGTCGAACATTGGCAAAGTTGCTGCTCCTAATGCGGCAGCATCTACTCCGGCAGTACCGCAAACAAAGGTAGCTCCGGAAGTTTTTATCTCACTTCTTAATTCTCCAATTAATCCCGGAACATCTTTGGCAATATCCTCGATAACCACATGTGGCAAACGTCCACCTAGTATAATCACTTCAATATCGAATAGATACTCGGTAAACATAAATGCAGATGCAAGATATCCTTTGGCAAGTTCCAACCATTCCAAAAAGCGTTCATTTTTATCCAAAAAAAGACGTCCTAAATCTTCGGGGCGTGTAACAATGATGTCATCTTCTCTTAGCCATTTATAAAGCTTGGATAGATTAAAATGTTCACCTATATGAGGTTGTTTAGAGTCACTTAGTGGACTTTTCTCAGATAAAAAGGGGAAATATCCAAACTCTCCTGCATTCTGGTTGTGGCCTTCGTAAAGGTTTCCGTTTAATATAAGTCCTCCTCCCAAACCATCACCAAAAAAAGAATACACAAAATTCGAAATGTTTTTACCAGCTCCGTACCATCGTTCGCCAATGGTAGCAGCAGAAGCGTTATTTTCTATAAAAATAGGAGCATTTATATGTTTAGCCAGTAAATCTCCAACCGGAACATGCTTCCACTCTGGGAAAGCTTTCGTATTAATTCCGTTATTAACTTCATTCCTTTTATTTACTTCTAATGGTCCGGGTAAACCTATCCCTACACCACAGAAGTAATTCCCTTTGATTTCATCAGAAGAAGTCAGTTGATTAATAGTAGATACCATCAATTCAATGCCTTTCTCAGGAGAAGGGGAGTCAATTTCATAATAGATTTTGGTTTTCACAGCACCGGACAGATCAACTAAAATTCCGGTTAAGTGATCCCTATTAAAATCGAGACCTACTGAATAAGCCCCTGAAGGATTTACAACTAACGTTGTTGAAGGAGCCCCTCGTTTCTTTTGTAGCTTTTTTCCTTCCTGCACAAATTGACTCTCCAGAAGCCTGGTAACAATATTCGAAACCGTTTGAGCAGTTAAATTTGTACGTCTCGCGATGTCTGCTCTGGAAATTGGTCCGTGTAGTCTGACTGTCTCAAATACAATTCTGAAGTTGTATGCTTTAGTATAAGTAAGGTTCGTACCCGTCAACATAGAATAGAGCTCCGTATTATTTCTTCAAATGTAATGATTTTTTTCTCAGAAAATGTTACCACAACTGTCTAAATAGGTAATAGGCAATCTGTATAATACCATTCAAATACAGAATTCATATAAGATTTTATCAAAAGAAAATAAATATTCGTTTTATTCAAATGAGTTGAGTAATCTTTACGAAATTGAAAAAATACCTTATTGAAAAATTTTTCTAAGAACCCAATCCGTCGATAATGAAGCTACATTTAGTTGATGCACTTATAGTTCTGGCTTATTTGCTTATTACCGTTGCTATCGGTTTTGCATTAAAGAAAAAGGCGCAGCAATCAAAAAACTCTTACATGCTTGGCGGTAATCAATTACCCTGGTATATGCTTGGGCTCTCAAATGCCTCAGGGATGTTTGATATATCAGGTACAGTTTGGTTGGTTACTATTTTATTCGTGTACGGGATTAAGAGTATTTGGCTGCCCTGGCTTTGGCCGGTTTTCAATCAGATTTTCTTAATGGTATTTCTTTCAATGTGGCTTCGTAGATCAAATGTTTCAACCGGAGCAGAATGGATTGGAACACGTTTTGGGTTTAATAAAGGGGCTCAGAAATCGCATATAATTGTAGTCGTATTTGCACTGATAATGGGGTTGGGTTATCTCACTTATGGTTTTATAGGCCTTGGGAAGTTTGTAGAGATATTTGTCCCATGGGAATTCCTGAGTGTATACGTACCCTTTGATATTCCTACAGAATACGTTGCTCATTTTTATGGAATAGTATTCACTTGCTTTGCCATCTTCTATTCACTACTTGGAGGCATGATGAGTATAGTGTGGGCAGATTTGGTGCAATTTATCATCATGGCGGTTTCAGGAATAGTAATTGGAATTATCGCAATGAACGCTTTGGCAAGCAGCACGCTAATAGTTCCGGACGGCTGGATGAGTCCATTTTTTGGATGGGAATTAAATATGGATTGGGCAGGCATCATACCAGAAGTAAATCAAAAGATAAGAGATGATGGCTTTACGCTTTTCTCTGTGCTGTTTATGATGATGATTTTCAAAGGGGTTTTGGTGAGTTTAGCCGGTCCGGCTCCAAACTACGATATGCAGAAAATTTTGTCTACGCGCTCTGAACGTGAAGCTGCTTTGATGAGTGGGTCTGTATCGTTAATCCTGATGCCAATCCGGTACTTTATGATTGCTGGTTTTGCCGTACTTGGACTACTGTTTTATGAAGAACTCGATTTAATGGTTCCGGGTCGTGGGCTTGATTTCGAGCAGATTCTTCCATCTGCAATCAACCAATTTGTACCAATGGGACTGTTAGGGCTTCTTCTGGCAGGATTACTGGCGGCTTTTATGTCCACCTTTGCTGGGACCTTGAATGCAGCTCAGGCTTATTTGGTGAATGATATCTATCTCAAGTATATCAACCCTAAAGCGGAAAATGCCAAGATTCAATCCATGAACTATGTGGCTGGTTTGGGAATGGTAGTATTAAGTATTGTACTGGGATTCTATGCCAAGGATGTAAACGATGTGCTTCAATGGATTGTTGGTGGACTTTATGGTAGTTATGTAGCTGCAAACGTGCTCAAATGGTACTGGTGGAGGTTTAATGGAAATGGATTCTTTTGGGGGATGGTCGGTGGATTGATCCCGGCTCTAACCTTTCGGTTTATTTTTGAGGGAGTTCTGGACACCTACACCTTCCCTCTAATGTTATTGATATCAGTTATTGCCTGTTTAATAGGAACCTACTCATCACCTCCGGTTGATGAAGAAGTACTTAAAAAGTTCTACAAGTCAGTTCGTCCATGGGGATTTTGGAAACCTATTCACGACAAGGTAGTTGCTGAAGATCCTTCTTTTCAAAAGAATACCAGCTTCAAAAGTGACATGTTTAATGTAGCTATTGGGATTGTTTGGCAGACAGCACTGGTGGTTTTCCCGATTTACCTGGTGTTGATGGAAGGCGTACCTCTGGCAATTAGTTTACTGATTGCAATCATCACAACCTATATCCTTAAAAATACCTGGTTCGATAAGTTACCGGCTTAACTAGAATATCGATTATTGAGAATGTCAGATTTATTTAATCAAAGAAAGAAACTATTACAAGAACAACACTCGAAGTTAATAGCCAAAAAGAATACACCTGAAGAGTTGGGAAATGGGATCTACAAAAGGTTTCATAATCCTGTAGTTACTTCCGATCATATCCCATTGAACTGGCGGTATGATTTCAACCCCGAAACCAATCCTTTTTTGATGGAAAGGTTCGGAATAAACGCTGCCTTTAATGCAGGAGCTATCAAGGTTAAAGGGAAGTACCTGCTAGTGGTACGAGTAGAAGGAAATGATAGAAAATCATTTTTTGCACTCGCAGAAAGTGATTCTCCTACCGAAGGGTTCGTTTTCAGGGATACCCCAATCACTATTCCTGAAACAGAAAATCCGGATACAAATGTGTATGATATGCGTCTTACAGAACATGAGGATGGCTGGATTTATGGAATCTTTTGCACCGAAAGAAAAGATACGAGGGTTCCTGCAAGTGACACAAGTAGTGCCATAGCTCAGGCTGGAATTCTTCGAACCAAAGATCTCGAAAACTGGGAACGACTCCCTGATTTGAAAACCAATTCCGAACAACAACGCAACGTAGTTTTACACCCGGAATTTGTAGATACTAAATACGCCTTATATACACGCCCTCAAGATGGTTTTATTGACGCAGGATCGGGCGGAGGGATCGGATGGGCGTTAGTAGATTCTATGGAAAATGCAGTTGTAGATAATGAACTCGTTATTGATCAACGTGTTTATCATACTATCAAAGAAGTAAAAAACGGTCAGGGGCCAGCGCCATTAAAAACAGATAGAGGCTGGTTGCATCTGGCTCATGGAGTAAGGAATACTGCAGCAGGTCTTCGCTATGTCTTATATATGTTTATGACTTCCCTGAAAGAACCATGGAAAGTTACTCATCGTCCAGGTGGGCATTTCATTGCTCCACATGGAAAAGAACGAGTTGGAGATGTTTCGAACGTAATTTTTGCCAATGGGTGGGTAAGAGATGATGATGACAATGTGTACGTGTATTACGCTTCTTCAGATACCCGAATGCATGTAGCAGAAACAAGTATCGCCCAGCTTATTGATTATGTGGTTAATACACCGGAGGATGGTCTCAGATCGCTAATAAGTGTGGAAACTATTAATCAGATTATTCATGCAAACGAAGTGTTCATAGAAAAGAACTAGACTACCATTTAGGATATCATCCAGATTCGCAAGCAAATTTTGGGATTCAAAATGAAGATCGAAATATTATTCCTTTCGAGTCTTATTCTCATTACAGGGTGCGGTTCTATTCAGAACAACCCATCAAATAACAATGTAAATCTAAGTTTTTAATTATTATAAATGAATTAATCTGGCACTACAGCTGGAAAGAAGTACGTGTGACTATTCAATAATAGAAACCGAGTATATATTTCCATCATTAGAACCAAAGATGATACTTCCGTTGGAATAGGAAGGAGAAGAGAATATTCCTTTAGAAACCTCAAGAGTATCAATTTCAGCCCCATCTTTTTTGCTAAGCAGGTATACGATTCCGGTATCGTTCGCATCGTATCCATTACCGGATGTATAAATGAGGTAAGAATCCAGTAAAAGAGGTTTTGTATAGATATTCTTACCACCATTTTGTGACCAAAGTAAACGTCCATCTCTGGTGCTGAATGCAAACATGGTAAGATTATCCGATCCTCCGATAAATAATGTGTCACTTTCTATAATCGGGTCTCCAACAATCCAGCCACCGTTGGGGTCGGCATAAGTCCATTCTTTTTCTCCGGTGTCATCATAGAGAACATTCAGCATGTGGTTTCTTGACCCGAAGTATAGCCGTTCTTTGTGTAGTAAAAATTGTGAAACGATTCCTCCAAAGGATGGGTATGGTCGTGCTCCTCGATAGGTTCTTTTAATCCAGTCAAAGTCTTTAGTAGTAAAATTATATTTATAAATCCGGGCATCCCAATCTCCAAAATAAAGTTGACCTGATTGAATCATCGGGCTGGACCGAACCGGAGAAAGATTAATGGTGCTTAGTTTAAAAACGGTTTCTCCATTTTCTGCATTGAAACCAAAAATATATCCATTGCTGGTACCTACATATATAACTCCGTTGTGTAGTGTTGCTTCTGAACGTTTATCATCCCAGGGATCAATTTTATAAAGTGGTTCATTGGCATTTGGGTCATACGAAAAAGGCTTGATTTCTAAATCTTTTTCCCAAATTAACTCACCGGTTTCAGCATTAAGTAAGTAGAAAACATTGGCTGATTCAAAGAATACATTCCCATCTATAGAAGCAGCCTTAGCCTGAATAATGCCTTCTGTTTCATATTTCCATTTCAGGTCGCTATTGACTGCATTAATCGCATAGAACGTACCATCCTCATCCCCAATGTAAATCGTTTCCTGGTAAATCAGGGGAGTGGCAAGTACTTTTGAGCCAGTTTCAAAAGTCCATTGAATATCAAGAGTTTGGGCTTTACTAAGAGTAGAACTAGTTAAAACTAAAAGAATTAGTAATCTGTACATGCCTATTTAGTTTTGAATTAATGTTGCAGTAAGTGATTCTACCGGAGTTGAAATTATATCTGCATTCCGGTTAGAAATCCGCGTAAAGAAAAGAGTTGATCCATCGGGAGAAAGAGAAGGTGCATATTCCCATGCAGCAGTATTAACAGAACCTGTAGTATCTACGGATTCGGGAGTACTCCATTCACCATTTAAAAAATGACTGACAAAAATGTCAGAGTTTCCAATAGCTCCGTGTCCTCCACTCATAAACAGCATCGAATTACCATTGTTAAATAAATGAACTTCTCCGTCTACGGTTTCAGTACTCATCGATAGTTTCTTTGGAGTTTCAGATTCGGAAGAAGCCATATAGATATCTACAGAGTACATACCTGAACCAGAGCGGTCTGAGTGAAAATACACACGCTCACCAACTCCAAATCCCCCGCTGTCAATGCCTTTCATGCTGAAATTACCTCCCAGGTGGACGGGTTCTCCCCATGAGCCGTTATCATACTCCACATACCAAATATCATTGCTGTTTTGGGATTCATCCGTATTTGGTTTGGGACGAACTGATCCGAAATAGAGCCGTGAAGTTGTGATATCAAAGCTTGGATATTCACTATCCCAATCTTTAGAAAAAGGGGCGACGACCGGCTCGGTCCAGGTATCGCCTTTTCTTTGGGTAAGCATCAATCTTTTTTCACCATACGATCTGGTAAAACAAATCAGGTCATTTGTAATAAATGCGATACCGTATTCATTTGCATCGGTATTAATGACCTCAGACAGACTTTGAGCTTGCAATACACTACTACTCAGTAGCAATAAAAGTGTGATAAAAAGAAATTTCATTAAAGTTATTTTCGTGGAGTTTAAATTCTTTTACCAAGAACCATACCAAATAGTATATTCACCCACGATTTCTCTTTTAAATGGGCATTTAAGAAATAAAGTGTTCGGATAGATACACTTAGTGTTCATTTTCGAACTTACATAGATTCAAAAAAAATTTGATTAACACAGACTTACTTACCCGTCAATTATATTCTACTGATGCCTCTATTTACGAGGAGTTACCGGAAGGGGTAGCCCTCCCCAAATCAGTACAGGATATTCAGGAGGTGGTTAAGCAAGCTATTCAAAAAGAGGCAACAATAACGGCTAGAAGTGCGGGGACAAGTCTGGCAGGGCAGGCAACAGGAGGGGGTATAGTACTAGATGTCTCACGTTATATGACTGACATTCAGGAGATTGACACCGTTGAAAAATCAGTAAAAGTTCAACCTGGTGTAATTCGGGATTCTGTGAATCGTATGGCATCGGAGTTTGGGCTTATGTTTGGTCCTGATACATCTACAACCAACCGGTGTATGATTGGGGGAATGATTGGGAATAATTCTGCAGGTTCTTTCTCCATTAAGCACAAAACCACAAGAGAACATGTTAAGGAGATGGAGGTGGTGCTTAGTGATGGCTCTATAGCGTATTTTGGACCTCTGAGTAGAGAACAGCTCAAAGAGAAAAAAAAGCTCCAGAATCTGGAAGGGCATATTTACCGGTCTATGATAGCCCTTCTGGAAGTACACAGAGAGAAAATTATTAATAATTACCCCCATCCGGAAATTATTAGAAGAAATACAGGATATGCCCTCGACCGTTTGCTCGAAACGGAGCCGTTTACTGGGGGAGGCCGTCCATTTAATTTATGTGAGTTATTGTGCGGAAGTGAGGGGACGCTCGCAATAACTACATCCGCGACACTTAATCTGGTTCAAATAGCAAAGCATCAGGTGTTGGTTATTCCTCAGTTCAATACCTTGAAAGAAGCAATGCTGGCAACAAACGAGGCGGTAAAACTAAATCCCTCAGCGGTAGAATTAGTTGACCATATTATTCTGGATGCTACGAAAGGTAATTTTGAGCAAAGTAAAAACCGGTTTTTCCTCAAAGGTGAACCAAGGTACATACTCATCATTCAGTTTGAAGGAGATTCAGAAGAAGAGCTGCTTCAGAAAACAATAACCCTCACTTCTATACTTAAGAAAAAAGAACTTGGAAATGCTTACCCCGTAGTTTCAGAAAAAGAGCGAATGAATCGTGTATGGGAACTCAGAAAAGCTGGTCTGGGATTATTAATGGGACTAGGTAAGGAATCAAGAACGCCCGCTTTTTGTGAAGATACATCTGTTCGGGTACAGGATTTACCGGAATACATAGAGGACTTTGAACAGATTTTAAAAAAGCACGGAACGGAATGTGTTTTTTATGCGCATGCTTCGGTTGGGGAGCTGCACCTTCGCCCTGTAATCGATACGACAACTGAATCCGGAATTGATACTATGAAGCAGATGGCGGTGGAGATCGCTTCACTTGTTAGGAAGTATCGCGGCTCTCTTTCCGGAGAACATGGAGATGGTCGGGCAAGAGCACCTTACATTGCCAACGTTCTGGGAGAAGAAATGATCCCGGTTCTTCAGCAGGTTAAAGAAATATGGGATCCAAATTACTTGTTGAATCCAGGGAAAATTGTTCTTCCCAAACCCATCGAAACCGACCTGAGATTCTCACCTTCCTATATAAAGCCTGAAGCAGAAACAGTTTTTAAATTCAGGAAGGAGGAAAGCTTTGGTGATGCCACCGAATTGTGCAATGGAGCAGGGGTGTGTCGGAAGTTAGCTGAAAGCGGCGGTACAATGTGCCCTTCCTATATGGCTACCAAAGAGGAGAAAGATTCCACCAGGGGAAGAGCAAATGTATTCAGACAGGTTTTTTCTGGAGCGAATCCGAAGGCATTTGAGTCGGAAGAACTTAAGGAAGCTCTGGATTTGTGTCTGAGCTGTAAAGCTTGTAAAAGTGAATGTCCTGCCAATGTTGATATGGCCAAAATGAAGGCTGAATTTATGCACGGTTGGCATCAGCGGAAGGGAACCTCAGGAAGCGAACGTTTTTTTGCGGGAGCAGCTTCGGGCTATAAATTGGCATCAAAATTTCCAACTCTTTCAAATGCAGTTATGGAATCCAAACCGGTAAAAAGGTTATTGGAATCCTGGGCAGGAGTTGATTCCAGAAGAGAACTTCCATCATTCACTAAGCAAACCTTCAAAGCCTGGTTTAGTAATCACTCGTCTAAAAATGATGGAGACCAGGTAATTCTCTTTGTAGATGTGTTTACGAACTACTTTGAACCAGATCTCGGTAAATCTGCTGTTCTGGTTTTGGAGAATATAGGCTTTCAGGTTAAGGTGGCGGAGAATATGGAATCTGGTCGCCCCCAGCTTTCTAAAGGATTTCTGGATGAGGCCAAGCGTATTGCAGAAGATGTAATTAGGGAATTGAGTGCTTATGCAGAACAAGGAATTCCAATCATCGGACTCGAGCCTTCTGAGATACTAACACTCAGGGATGAGTTTCTGGATTTGTGTGATGAGGATCAGCTTCCTCAAGCGAAAATTCTGGCTGAAAACTCATTTACTTTTGAAGAATTCGTAGTAAACCATTCTGATCGACTTCCATCATCTGATACAAAAAAAGAAGTTGTGCTTCACGGACACTGTCATACCAAAGCATTAACAGGAAATAGAGCAACTGAAAAAGCCCTAAAAGCAGCAGGATATTCCGTTAAAACATTGAATACGGGGTGCTGCGGAATGGCTGGTAGTTTTGGATATGAGAAAGATCATTACAGGGTTTCAATGGAAATAGGAGAGTTGGTTTTGTTTCCATCACTCAGAGGCAAAAAAGAAGAGGTATTGGTGTGCGCTCCCGGATTTTCTTGTCGGCATCAAATTAAGGATGGAGTAAATCAGAGGGCTTGGCATCCTGCAGAGTTAATTGCAAAGACTTTTGATTAAAATTATACCCCTACCAAAATTTTGCACCAGTATTCACCGGGTCTTCAAATTCACGGGGCTCAAGTTTTATTTGATTTATAATCATATCCAGAGCTAAATCCGCCTCCGGGATAGGTAGAAACATCCAATTATGAACCATGCCTTTGAACTCACGGTAATTAAAAACCATTGGTTCTGATTCTGCCCTAACTTTTAATTTTCGACAATCAGGAAGGAAGATTTCTTCGGAGCCTACAAAAACGGTGATTGCAGGTAGGCGTTTAATCTGGCCATAAATCGGGCTGACCAGAAAATGAGTATTCTCAAGCGTTCCGGTATACCTTGTTCCGAGTGCCTGGAGTACTTTCCGGTCAATAATAAGATCAAGCTTTTCAAATTTATCAATTTGTGGGTTTGATAATGTAATATCTAACCAGGGGGAAAGCAGTAGGATTTGACTTGGTAATTCGATCTTCTTTTCAACAAGTAATTCAGCCAGAGCGAGACTCATTCCGCCTCCTGCAGAATCTCCGATCAAAACGATCTGCTCAGCATCGTATTTCTCTAACAATTTTTGATATACAGGGACTAAAAAATTAAAAACTTCTTCCGCAGAGCTTGTAAAAGAAAGAGGGTAATCCGGAGCCCAAACCTCAAAGCCTGTGCGGTCAACTAATTTTGAGATAAACTTCCAATGACGATTCTGAAATCCTTTCGAATAACCACCCCCATGAAGATATAGAATCACTTTTTCAGGAGAAACGGACTTTGGCTTGATCCTCCAAACCTGATTTGAGTTTTCTTCAAAAGATAGAATCTCAAAAAATTCATGCATCTTTTCAGGTGGATGGGGGACCTTAGAAGTGTTTGTCCACCAATTAATAGTCAATTTATTCTTATAGCCGGTCACTTTAAGATATAGGAGTAACAATTTGCTTAACACACTCGGGGAATTCATTAGATAAGTTTATGATAGTTTTTTGATCACCATCAGAAATGGTTAATAATAGTTAAGAATTCCTTTTTAAATGTAATTACTGGTTAACTAGGCTTTATTAATGTCTGATTGTACATATCTTTAGCGCAGAATACATATCTAACGTTCAAACTTTGAACTGGTTTGAACAAATTTTAAAAATAATACATATGAAAAAACTACTAGCAGGGCTTTTGATAATAAATTTTTTCTACGCCTGTTCTCCAAAGTCTGGAGATGCATTAACCGAAAATGAATCACCTGCTCATCTCACTCCGATAGTTTCTAGTCTTAATCTTGCCGAAGTTACTAACGACCGTATTTGGGTTGAAGTAGACCCAGGGATGTTTACTGAGGATACTGTTACGTATCGTCTTCCCCGGGTAGTTCAGGGAACTTATGATGTGAGCGATTTTGGAAGCTTCACAGAAGGATTTATTGCCTACGATTATACCGGAAATACCATAGAAGTTGTCAGAGCAGATACTAATACATGGCTAATTCCACGTGCAGGTACCTTAGATAAAATCGGATACTATGTAAACGATACCTTCGATATTGAACGAACCGACAAGCCTACTCCATTCTCTCCCTCTGGAACAAATATCGAAGCCGAAAACTTTGTACTGAACCTACATGGATTCATCGGCTATTTTGAAGAACTGAATGACAGCGAGTATTCTATTAAAGTTACCGCGCCAGCCGATTTCAAAAAATCATCCGCGCTTCCTGTAACCAGTACAACAACAAGTGAAGACGGGTCCACAATTACAGATACCTATTTTGCTGAACGCTACTTTGAAGTAACCGATAACCCCATGATGTACGGTGAACTCGAGATTGAGGAATTTCAGGTAGGAGATATCAAAATTGTATTGAGTGTTTATTCGCCGACAATGGCACATTCCGCAGCAGAAATCAAGGAAACTGTGTTTACTATGATGGAAGCTCAGAAAGAATATTTAGGTGACCTGAACAGCACAAAACGTTACGATATCTTCTTGTATATGCCTACTAATAATGAAGGTGAGGCAACAGGTTTTGGAGCACTTGAGCATCATACTTCAACCGTGGTGGTACTTCCTGAATGGCTTGATAAACAAAGACTGGATGAAGCTATGATTGATGTGGTTTCCCATGAATTCTTTCATATTGTAACACCACTTTCTGTTCATTCCGAAGATGTGCATTACTTCGATTATAATGACCCAACCTTTTCAAAACATCTGTGGATGTATGAAGGAGTAACAGAATATTTCGCGAGTCACTTTCAGGTGTATGAAGATCTTCAGGATCGATCAACCTTTTATGAAAAGATTACCGATAAGATCGAAACGGCTGCTGGTCTTGATGACGAAATGAGCTTTACGGTAATGAGTGAATACATTCTTGAAGAGCCATATGCGAGCAATTATTATAACGTATATATGAAAGGAGCACTCATAGGAATGTGCATTGATATTCTGATGAGGGAAGAAAGTAACGGCGAGCGCAGTATGCTTTCATTAATGAAAGAGCTTTCGGAGAAATATGGTATAGACCAACCGTTCGAAGATGACTCTATTATCGAAGAAATCACAGCAATGACATATCCCTCAGTAGGAGAATTTTTAAACACGCATGTGGTAGGAGACACACCAATTGATTATTCAATGTTCTTTGATAAAGTAGGCTTGAAAATAGAGGAAGAAGCTGTTCCAACCAGTTTCTTTTTTATAGATCAGCAAACACCTTATATCGATGCTCATTCAACCGGAGAACTGTATTTCAGGAATGTAACCCTGAATTCTTCTCATATAGAACTGGGAATTCAACCGGGTGATGAAATTAAATCTGTAAATGGTATTGAGTACACGCTTGAAAATGCTCAACCGTTAATTGGCGGTTCATTTTCCTGGACTCCTGATACCGAATTAATAATGGTTCTGGTAAGAGATGGCGAAGAGATAGAAGTATCAGGAGTAGCAGGTAATCCTACAGTAATTTCAAAAAACCTGATCGAGAAAGAGGAAGCGACAGAGGAACAAATTCAACTCAGAAATTACTGGTTGGAAAAGTAGAATCAGCCAATTTTAAGAGTGATTTTCAAAAGCCCGTGCATTAAGCATGGTCTTTTTTGTTTACAAATTGTTGCAACAAAGAAGTAAAGGCTTTTCTTAATTCAGGAAACTAAATTACATCACAATGAAGAAAATTATTTTAAGTTTATTCCTCTTAATAATAACAGTAGTACAAATCAATGCTCAAGTACCTGAGCGGGAAGTTCAGGCAATAATCGAAACCTTATTTGATGGAATGAGAGCAGGAGATAGCGCTATGGTAGCTTCCGCATTTACCAGAGATGCCGTTATGCAAACAGTGGCTCAAAATCAGTCTGGAGAGGTTGTAGTTCGCAAAGGCGATCTGAATCAGTTTTTAACAGCTGTTGGTACACCGCATGAACAAATCTGGGACGAGAAGATAGGAGGCTACGAGATTAAGATTGATGGCGAGCTTGCTACTGCCTGGACACCATACCAGTTCTATCTTGGCGATAACTTCTCGCACTGTGGAGTTAATTCATTTCAATTGGCAAAGCTGGGTGGTGAGTGGAAGATTATTTATATCGTTGATACTAGAAGAAGAACCAATTGTATTGAATAAGTTAACAGAAGGGCATAAAAAAAGGCCTCAACTTTTAAATTGAAGCCTTTTCAAAAACATTACAAGGAATTAACCTGCGTTCTTTTGTGCTTGAATTTCAAGACGAATTTCCTGAGCTAATTTTTTAAGATCCTGTAGCCCTTTTCGTGCTCTTGTACCTGCAGCTTTGTTTCCTTTATCGTAAAATTTTTCCATTTCACCTGATACGCTTTCTACTAGTGATTGTAGTTCGCTTACTCTACTCATTATATAACTCCGTTATGTTTTTGTTTAAGTAAATTTCTTATTTAGAAACTGCGTTGAAGCTATCGAATCGCAGCATTTGAGTCAAATTAAAAAGTGCTTTTTTAGCTAAATAATTGAAGTTTTCTTCGCTTTTCATCCCTTTTTTCAGTTATTAAAGCAATTACTACCAACTTTCCCCATCGAAAAAGAGGAGATATCCCTTAATAAGTTATTTTTTTAAAGCTTTGGAGGTGAAGCTTAAGGGGAGCAAATCAACGGAGTTATGTTCAGAGAAAGTATCATCAGCATGATATAATCGGATTTTATTAAATGGTAAGTGCTCGAATATAACCTGGCGACAAGCCCCACATGGGCTACTCACATCGCCATATTTTGTATGCACAGCAAGTTCAGTAAAGGTAGAAACCCCTGATGCAATTGCTTTGGCAAGCGCAACACGTTCCGCACATAATCCAAAACTCCAGTCACTCACTTCAACATTAACCCCTTCAAAGTATGCTGATTCGCAGTATAAAAGACAAGAAACCGGGAAGTTTGAATGAATAGTAGTTGCTTTATCAAGAAGCTTCTTTAATACCTTTTTTTCATCAGGTTTACTTTCAATCAAGAGCGTTGATACTTCGATGTCAGAAATGTCGGATATTATTTCGATTGTAAGACTAAACTCAGCTTGCCAATACGCAAGCTGAACAAATTCCTCATCCTGTATATATAGAACTTCAGGGTTTTCCCCCTCACTTAAACAGATGCAACATGCAGCCTGTATTGCTGAGATTGTTAAGGGAAAGGATATATTTTCGATTCTTACACCAGCATAAAAGCCACCTTCAGAGCCTTTAATAATACAGGCTCTGGGCAAAGTAGAATAAGGCACATAGGCGTGGCTATTTAATTCGATCCAGTTCATCAGGGCTTAATAAACGCAGAAAACGCAGCATCGGCAACAGCGGCTCGTATTCTGCTGATGCGTCTGCCATAAGAGCGATTGGGATAGGTGCGGTTGGTGAGAAGGATTACAGCCATATTCTTTTCACGATCTATCCATATACTGGTTCCGGTAAATCCGAGGTGACCAAATGTATCGGTACTCGAAAGTTGTCCGGCTGTGGTAAAGCCTTCCGGAGATTTCCGGTCAAAGCCTAATCCACGACCACTTAAATCAGACTGTTGAGTGGTGAATTCTTTGATGATTTCAGAAGACAAGTATCTCTTTCCGGCATAAACCCCATCATTAAGTAACATCGTACTATATTTAGCTAAATCATCCGTCGTAGCAAAAAGTCCGGCATGACCCGCAACACCATCAAGAAAATAGGCACGTTCATCATGTACATTGGCCTGGACTAAGCCTCGCATATAAACTGTGTCAATTTCTGTAGGAGGGATACGGTTCACATACCAGCGACTTACTTTTCTTGGATTAAAATAAGCGCCATACATCCCCATTGGGTAATAAAATTCTTTTCTCATGTATCCATCAATTCCCTGATCGGCTACCAAAGAAACTATTTCAGCAAGAAGGATCATCCCTAAATCACTATATACATAATCAGTTCCTGTTTCGTATGTAAGCGGTTCATTTTTTACGGCTCTGATTATACTTGCCCGGTCTTTCAGTGAATCAACATACACCCGGAAAGGAGGTAATCCTGATTGATGAAGGAGCATATCCCGTATTGTGATGTGTCGTTTTTCGTTGGTATCGAATTCCGGAATAAACTTCCGGACTTCGTCGTCCAACGCCAGTTTATTTTCATCAACTAATTTCATTACTGCCGTAGTTGTAGATACTACTTTGGTGATGGAAGCCAGATCATATACATCTGAATCTTTCACTTGTTTTAGCTTGTCATAGTCGTGGTATCCAACTTCTTTACGATAAACCATCACACCATCTTTTACTACAGCGGCTACAGCCCCTGGAAATACAGAATCCCGTACTGCATCTCTAAGGATGTCATCAATCTTGTATAATTGCTTTGAAACTAAGCCAACTTCCTCAGGCTTCCCATATCGAAGTGAGGTATGCCTGATCTCAATACCGTCTCCAATCTCATACATTCCGGGTATCCGGATGGGAAGTTTACCGGTAATGGCACTGGCACCAAACAGAGCTGGACCTGCGTTTTCCATCTGTAATGTGGTATTTGCCCACGCCATAATGTGCACATCGGTATCGGTCAGCTCGGTTACCAGATATGGATTACCAAACATTACTAAAACAGTTGGCTTATTAACTTGCGTTAACTTTCTAAGAAATGCTGATTGTTGCCTTGATAGTTGAATTGATTCTCTGAAACTCAGACTTATATAAGATCCAATTATAACTAAATCAGCTTCACGGGCTTTTTTCAGGATTTCATTTTCATCCCTGGTATCTGATCGGGTATCGTGAACCTCAAAGGTCACATCCGGATGGTAATCGCGAATTGATCGTGCAAATCTTCCGCCCGTATTTCCGTAATCATCATCAGAAATAGAGACTAGTAGCACTTTTTTATGAACAGTGGGATCGATAGGAAGAATGTCACCATCATTCTTTAGTAGTGTGATGGATTCACGGGCGATATTATTAGCTACCGATTGATGGAAATTCGTATTTATTCGGGTATCAAGATGAGTAATGTCAACCTGATTTGATTTATCGAAAAGCCCGTTTTCTTCTTTCCATTGTATGATTTTCCGGTATGATTCATTAATCCTTTCTTCGGTGATTTCGCCTCTCTCTACTGCTGCCACAACTTCGTTTATAGCAGTATAAATATCCGGGCTGATTAGCATAATATCAGCTCCTGCATGTAATGCACGAACTACAACCCTCCCGGGTGAAAATTTAGATGCAATACCTTCCATTTCAAGACCGTCGGTAACTACTACTCCATCAAAATTAAGGGAGTCTTTTAGAATGCCACTCAATATGGATTCATCTAATGTTCCGGGTAATTCCGGGTGATCACTAATTTGTGGAAAAGAAATATGTGCGCTCATAACACTTTGCATTCCACCTTCTATTGCAGCTTTAAAAGGGATTAGTTCAACCGAATCCAAACGGGAATAATCATGATCCAAAATAGGGAGCTCGTTATGGGAATCTGTGTCAGTATCTCCGTGTCCGGGAAAATGTTTTGCAGTAGATACAACTCCTTCGCTATGTACTCCCTGCATAAAAGCGACACCATATTCAGAAACCATTTTTGGGTCTCCGGAAAAGGCGCGAACGTTGATAACCGGATTGTCAGGATTATTGTTTACATCTAAAACAGGAGCAAAAACCTGGTGTACCCCCAACGCTTTAGCCTCGATGGCAGTGATTTTCCCCATCATAAATGCATTTCGTTTATTACCGGAAGCAGCAACTCCCATAGCGGGAGTAAATCGTGTACTTCCTGAAATCCTCATAGCTGCACCATATTCCATATCCTGAGTAATCCAAAGTGGAATCCTGCTTAGCTTTTGAAGCTTATTTGTTAGTACCGCCTGACCATAAATATCGCCTCGCATAAAAATAATGCCACCAATATGATCCTGGGTGATGAGATCTGAGATTTCCTTAAAACGATGGCTATCCTGATTCAGGTAGCTTCCTTCAACAGGAACAAAGAAAAGTTGTCCGATTTTTTCACGAAGGGTGGCATTTGCTACCAGAGAATCAATGAATGATTCGTTCGGTGGAGAAACAAGTTCCGAAGTAAATTTTTCGGGGAGATTTTCAGAACCCGAGAAACTAATCAAAGCAAATAAGAGGAAACCAAGTATCTGTAGTTTTTTCATAAAAGAGCAATCGTCTGTCCGATGAAGGAATTAAGCTGATGGAATGTACATCTACAAACCTAATCTACCAATCAATATTGGATAAAATTTGAAATATTTAATAGCAAGGTTGGAGGTTTGAGATTAGATACTGGATTTCATGAGGTTGCTGTAGAATTATATTTTTTCACGAAAAATTTAGCGCAGTTAGAATGATAAAGAGTTACAAAGATTTAGAGGTTTATTGCCTTTCCTTCGAATTAGCAATGGAAATTTTTGAGCTGACCAGAAACTTTCCGAAAGAAGAAGTCTATTCTTTAACATCTCAAATCGTTCGTTCATCAAGATCAGTGAGCGCAAATATAACTGAGGGATGGGCTAAGAGAAGGTGCGAAAACGAGTTTAAAAGACATTTGATTTATGCTTTAGGATCAACAGCAGAAACGGAGAGATGGATCAAAATTAGTTTAGAGTGTGGTTATATCTCAAAAGAAAAATCAAAATCACTTACAGAAAAAGTAAATGTCGTTGGTAAGATGTTGACTAAACTGGATCAAAACTGGAGGACTTAATTTCCAGCCCCCAACTTCCAGCCTCAGACTCTATCTTTCAATCAAAAGGTACTAACTTCATACTCCTGATTTCCGCCTGTTCAAATAAAGAACTATCCTGATAAAATGTGCGGTATTGACTGTTCAGCCAGAGTTCAGTCTGATCTCCAAAATGAGAGGAAAGAGGGTTCCCCGATTGTCCGGTTGGGAGGACTGAACGTGTTTTGCTTAGATCCGATAAATCAACAATACGACGAACAGAGGGGCCTAGCGTCATTTCGAAAGGTTTATCCCAGCTATACTGTCCATTGTTGATACTCATTCCATGTCCTTTCACAGGATAAGGTCCTTTGCTAAGTACATTATCAACAATGAGCTTTAGTGCGGCAGGAGAAGAAGGATCTTCAGCAGCTTGACTAAATAGTGGTGGTTTAAATGAAATGGTATGTAGTTGCTCCCAGCGCCATTCGAAGGGCTCGCTTCCGAGAGAATCACTTAAAAAGAAAATCGCATCCTGCATGCTTTTAAGTATGATATCTTCGCGCTTCTCAATTTCACCGGTTGTGATATCATCAAAAAAGGTGCTGCTATCACGGACCAGTTCAGACATGGTTCGAACCGGAATGAGCTCATGAATCACAAAGTTTTCATAAGCGGCGTCTCCAAATTCATCTTTCAGTGTGTTTTTTGTAAAGTTGAGGAAAAAAGCATCAAAAATAGAAGCCGCCGTGGAATTCTCATCGTAATTGAAATCCCAGTTTTCGAGGTAGGAAACAGGTAGTGAAAAGTCATATACGTTCTGGTTTTGAATAACATCCAGAATAATTGGGGTCATTGTTGCAGCAAAAGAGGAATAAGAATCTGTTTGAATGGCTCCGAAATCCTCATGATTTAATGTCTGTTTTGCATTCAAACGTTCAATAATTCGTTCAATACGCGAAGGTGGCTCCCAAAAAGTAGCGATGTAATGAGAATAATTTTCTGTGGTTAGCTTGTTGTTTGCATTTGCAATCCATCCTTTTTCAGGATTGATAATATGCGGCATTTCTTCTCTGGGAATAAAGCCCTGCCAGTCATCTTCAGGAACCCAGCCTCTTCTCATCGACACTTTATTGCCGGTTCTGATTGGGAGTTGTGCAGTTGAATACATTGCAATATTACCTTCGGTATCACCGTACATGAAATTCATTCCGGGAACACCGTAGTGGGTCAGAGCATCTTTAAAATCCTGGAAATCGTTCGCCCAATTCATCTGGTACATAGTCCGGAATTCATTCGAAAGTTCATGCCCTGTCCATTTCATACTAATAACATGCCCATCAATCAATTCCTGATTTGGATAGATATCCGAAATCACAGGACCATGTTTGGTGTATCTAATTTCTATGGCTTGCTCATCTCCATCTTTTACTTTGATGATTTCTTTCACCTTACCAAAAGATTCAAAAGCAACCTCTCCTGCGAAGGTGGAGTCGGTCACATATCTTCCACGATCTTCAGGGTCAACTTTTTCGAGGAAGAAATCAGTGTCATCAGCCATGATACTAGTAAATGACCAAGCCATGTGTTCATTCTGACCTAGTACGATTCCGGGAATACCCGCAAGTGTTACCCCTGATACATTTTTACCATTTAAGTTGAGGTGAACTTCATACCATTTTCCGGGCATATCCAGACCCAGATGGGGATCTCCGGCAAGCATCGGGTATCCGGTATTCGTTTTTGATGCGTCCACTACCCAGGCGTTACTCCCTACATGAGTACCCTCTATTTCTAAGAGTTTCCTTCGTTCAACTTCCTGCTGAAGCATCGGCATTAGTGCTGTAGTTGTAAGCCCTATAGATTCCAGATCATCCAAAGAGGTAGGAAGGTCATCACCCCAGGTAAGCTGTAATTCTTCAAATTGATCAGCAGGCAAAGATGATTTCAGATAGTTGTACATCACTTCACTCCACCAGCTCATGTTCATCTCCCAGGCCATTAGTCGGGTGATTGCCAGCGTTCGGGTTGGATTCCATACGATGGGTTCGATTCCTGTTAGAGCAAATTGAACCGGAAGGCGATTACTGTTTTTCTCGATATAGGCATTTACTCCATTAGAATAAGCCTGTAACACTGCTTTTTCTTGCTCACTCAGAACTTCACTTTCAAGGCGCTTTGCCATTCTCCAGAATCCAAGCGTACGCTGATACTCATCAAATGGAATGAGATCCTCACCAAAAAACTCTGCGAACCGTCCTTCAGCAGCAATTTGACTGAGTGTCATCTGCCATAGGCGATCCTGAGCGTGGACATATCCAAAAGCGTAATACAAATCTTGTTCATTGGTAGCATAAATATGAGGAACACCGAACTCATCCCAGTGGATATCTACTTCTTGCTGAAGTCCCGGAAGTTCATGTTTTGCTTCATAATTGGGCAGAGGCTTATAAAAAGTCCAGTAAAAAGCGAGTCCGGCAAAACCGAGCGCGAGGATGATGAAGAAAATAAGGAGTTTTATAAATGTGTTCATTGAGCAAAGCTAAATGATTAATTAGCGAATTGGAAGTTAATTTGGGGAATTATGAACTAGAGATTATGAATTTTGGGTTGGTTAGTTAGAATCCAAAATTCATAATTCAAAATCTATAATTTGATAATTGAAAAGCGCTTCCAAAAACTGGTATCTTTGTAAGGAATAGAAACCAAAAAACATCAGGAAGAAGAATGGAAATCAAAAAAGTTGCGGTAATCGGCGGCGGAACAATGGGGAATGGAATTGCACATGTTTTTGCAATGAATGGGATTCCGGTAAATCTGATTGAAACTAAGCAGGAATTTGCAGACCGGGCTATGGCAACAATCGAGAAGAATCTGGATCGTATGGTAGCAAAGGAAAAGATTGTTTCGGAAGCTAAGGTTGCTACGCTGGAAAGTATTTCTGTATTTCTGAATATTAAAGAGGGAGTTAAAGGAGTAGACCTGGTGATAGAAGCTGTTCCGGAAAATTTGAAAATCAAAACTTCAGTCTGGAAAGCGGTGGATGAAGCTGCTGCTGATCATACAATTTTTGCAAGTAATACCTCATCAATCTCTATAACCAAGCTAGCCGGACTGACCAATCGCGCTGACAAATTTATTGGTATGCATTTCTTTAATCCGGTACCGGTAATGAAACTGGTTGAAATTGTAAAAGGACTGGATACTTCCGAAGAAACCTATCAGGTGGTAGAAGAAACTTCAAAGTTACTGGCAAAAGTCCCTGTTCCGGTAAACGATATGCCCGGCTTTGTTAGTAATCGTGTACTCATGCCGATGATTAATGAGGCAGTCTTTGCAGTGTACGAAGGTGTTGCAACTCCGGAACATGTGGATGATGTGATGAAGCTTGGAATGGCACATCCAATGGGTCCACTCCGCCTGGCAGATTTTATTGGACTTGATGTATGTCTGGACATACTTAATGTACTTTATGAAGGCTTCAAAGATCCAAAATATCGTCCATGTCCACTACTTGTAAAAATGGTAGATGCGGGGAAGCTTGGCAATAAAACCGGGGAAGGCTTCTTTTCTTATCATTAAGAAATCAGAAAGAAATTGTCTTTTAGTTGATTTTAAAAGCTGATAAGTCTTTCTTCCTAGTATTAAAAAAGTGTGTTCTAGTAAGGGTATCAATGTAGCACTAAACACACCTTGTCTAATAAGCGATCAACTTAAGAAACAATTATGAAAAGACTATTACTATCAATTGGGGCATGCTTTTTGTTTGTAGGCACCAGTTTTGGGCAAAGTGCGGGAGATATTGCATTTATTGCAATTAACGCTGATGATGATGATGACTTTGCAATCGTAGCATTAAATAGTTTGCCCGATACGACGTTTTATTTTTCTGAACAAGTTTGGGATGGAACAAATTTAACAGGTACAGGTTGGTTTACTTGGAATACAGGTCAGGTAATTTCTCAAGGTACTGTGGTTATCTTTAATGATACTGATGCAGGAGGTTCACGTAGCGTTTCTATTGGTACACTTCCTTCATCTAGTGGAACTATTAATTTGAACGTAACAGGAGATGCATTCTGGGTTTATACTACTGATAGTTCCACGGATACAACCTTTATTACAGCCATAGCTACTGTTTCTTCTGAGTTTGACAACATTGCGACTACAGGTCTAACTGAAGGAACTAATGCAATTGACATTTCTGGTGGTTCAGGAAGTCCTGATGGTGGATTCTATGTTGGTACTCGTCTCTCCTTAAATTTCAGTAATTTTTCTAGCCTAGTAAACGATGAAAATAACTGGACGACAACCACTGGAGATGGGAATGATTTTCTTCCTTATAATTCTACTGCCTTTGCAACGAGTAGTACCATATCCATAAGTGGCGATGCCGGCTGGCGAATGCTTTCCCTTCCTATTACGGGTGGTGATGTAGAAGATATATCTGATGACACAGCCGTTCAGGGAATTGACGGGGGAAGTAACACTGGAGAAACTGCAAATTTCTTTATTAATACTGCCTCTGATGGTACAGGTACTGATGGCTGGGCAGAACCTACTAATGTTACCACGGCATGGGGTGATGGCTTGGGTTTTATCACGTTCTTTTATGATAATACAACTGCTGGAAGCTCAGAACTCCCAATTTCGTTAGATGTTAGTGGTACCGAGCCCGGTTCTGATGTGGATGTTACATTGTCAAATACTTATACACTTGTGGGGAATCCTTTTAGCAGCAATATTGAATTAGATGATATTACGGGAAATGATTCCGGTCAGGGTGTGAATGATGGATTGGTTAGCCCGATTTCAGTTTGGGATGATGGAGCAGGAACTGACGGATCCGGTAGTTGGGTAACATTCAATTTTGGAGAAGGGAATGAAATTTCTTCGTGGCAAGGATTCTTTCTACAAAGAAATAGTAGTTCTACCACAAGCCTTACAATTCCGGTACTTGCTAAAACCGACACCGCCGCAGACGCTGCAGTTTTTTCAAAAGCATTATCAGCGAATTGGAGAAGGATAAATCTGGAATTGGAAACGGAAAGTTTTAAGGATGTATCCAACAAGCTGTATTTCTCAGGTATTTCGGGCATAGAAAGAGACGCTTTTGATGGCTCAAAACTTAATCCTTTTAATAACAGTCCTTATGTTTCATTTGTAAAGGATTTTGGAAATGGAAACGAATATTTATCTCAAGATGCTCGGGCATTCGATCCTACTGACATTCAGGAATATCGGCTTGATTTCAACGATATGGGAGTAAGCGGAGAGTACACCTTGAGCTGGCCGGAATGGAAGAATATTCCTTCAGGATGGGCTTTTACATTAAAGGATGAACTCACAGGAACGGAAGTTGATATGAGGGAAACGGATGGTTACACCTTTACGGTTCAGAGTAAACAAAAGCGTCCGGTTTCCACTATGCTTAGTGCCCCTGAGATTAAAGCTAAAAGTTCAGGAGGTAATCCACGTTTCAGCATTACACTTGTAGCAGGTACCTCGGTAAGTAATGAAGAGAGAAGCCAACCTAAACGTTTTGCCCTTGAACAGAACTACCCAAACCCATTCAACCCAAGTACAACAATAAAATACAGTCTGGAAGAAACTGGGTTAGTAAGCCTGTCTGTTTATAATATAGTTGGGCAAAAGGTGGGGGAGTTAGTCAACGAAGTAAAGACAGCTGGTTCGCATAACATAAGCTGGAATGCATCTGATATGTCTAGCGGGATATACTATTATCGCTTAGTATCCGGCAGTCAGGTCTTAACAAGAAAGATGACCCTCATCAAGTAATACCTAATTCAGAAATTATGAAATACAGAATCTTATTCACTCTTACCCTCATTATTAGCTTTCTTACTGAACTAGTTATGGCACAACCTGCGTTGCCTGCTTCCCCAAGTCAGGCTCCTATTGATGGCGGTCTGGGATTACTGGCTGCAGCAGGGGGAGCTTATGCAATCAAGAAACTTCGTGATAAAAAGAAAAAGCAAGACGAAGGACTCGATCTTTAACTCCACTAATTAACGGTTTTCAACCTAGGGGCTAATTAAGATGATATTGCCAAAACTGAAAACCGTACTTTTTATAGGGTTCTTTTTTCTAGTAGGCTTCGGGATAGAAGAAACCAAAGCGTTTCAGACTTTTCGTTCTATTTCTCTTTCATTAAGCTCACCCGATGGCTCTAATGATAATTCGAATAAGTTTTATTTTACGGGTATTTCAAGCGAGGGTCAGGATGGATTTGATGGTAGTAAGTTAAACTCACTGGGAGGCTCCCCAACCATAGCCTTTGTGCAGGATTTTGGAGGCGAGAAGGTACTTCTCACTCAAGATGCCAGAGCTCTGTATCCTGACACAATTCAAACTTATGAGCTGGAACTAAAAGACAAAAATGTAACGGGAAGCTACTCTTTAAGCTGGAACAACTTTGTGAGCATTCCTTCTTTGTGGGAGATTAGTCTAACGGATGTTGGAGTAGATTCTACGATTGATATGAGGGTTGAAAGTTCCTATTCCTTTTCACTTCCTGCTGCAGTAGATACTGTACGATTCCAAATTAAAATAAATCCTGTCAACTCTAACCGCGAGATTTCGGGTAATGCAGGATGGCGACTACTTTCTATTCCTAAAACAGGTGCAAAAGGTACTGATATTTCAGATGATGGAATTGGAGCTCAATTTACTTCAAATACAGATAACGCTACAATCTATACCTATGATGATTCAGGTGTTTATGAAACAGTCTCTTCGGATGGAACAGTATTAACCGATGGCTATGGACTTGCAGTATATTTCTTCGATAACACAACGAATGGAAGTTCAGAGCTACCTGTTATGTTAGATGTAGCAGGAGATGAGGCCACATCAGATGTTACAATTAACTTGAATAAGTCGATAATAAGCGGAGGCTTGAGTCATTATTTTACACTTGCCGGGAACCCATTTGCAAGTAACTATAATTTGAATTCTCTTTCTACTGATGCGGGTTCTTTACAGGATAACGTTCATTTTTGGAACAACGATACCGGCACGTACGAAATAGGAGACAGAACTTCAGATTTTATTGTTTCTCCATGGCAGGGTTTATGGTTAGAAGTAGAAAATGCTGGAACAGCTACAACAGCTACATTTCCTATTTCAGGAAAAACCAGTTCTGATACAACGGCCACTTATTTTTCAAAAGAATCAAAAAATAGGGGTGATCTTACTTTTACTCTATCTTCGGAAACTACAATTGATAAAGCGATCAGATTATCATTCAGAGAATACGCTTTATTAGGTATAGATAGGGCTGAGGCTTCAAAACTAATTCCTCTATCATCAACCTATGCTACTATGGCGTTCAAATCCAATAACAGGCTTAAATCCGTTGAATCACTTCCATATAATCTTACTGAAGAAGTGAAGCTTGATCTCGAAGAGCAACTTGTAGGTGTAAGCGGGGAATTTACTTTAGACTGGAAGGGATTTGAAACGATTCCCTCTGAATGGAAAATAACTTTCCATGATTATGAAACCGGGGCTAATGTAGATATGCGTTTACAGGATAAATACGTATTTACTGCTTCAGCACTGGTTACAGAAAAAGTGAATCCGCTTTCTATATTAAACGGGCCGGCAGCAATCGCGCAAAAATCAAAATCTGCAGCGGCTCGTTTTGGAATTGTTATTACTCCGAACACTACTTCTGTGAGGAATGAAACTGATGAGGAACCTGCTAAATTTGCGCTGGAGCAAAACTATCCAAATCCATTCAATCCGAGCACAACAATAAATTATAGCATTGAAAACTCAGGCCAGGTTCAGATTACGGTCTATAACCTGATGGGACAAAAAGTAGCTGAACTGGTGAATGAAACGAAATCAGCGGGCAGCCATAATGTAACCTGGAATGCATCCAGTGCGGCCAGTGGAATGTACTACTACCGTCTGGAATCAAATGGACAAACATTGACTCAAAAAATGAGTCTCATAAAATGATTTAGCTTTCTACGGAAAGAACTTTTTGAGCTAGTGTTTTCCTGAAGCTAATAGCTAAATATTTTATATCCTGAGTCCTTTCTATTACTTTCTTTTGTGATTCCCCTTGAACATATATACAAATCATACTCCGGTAAAAAGGTTTAAATGAACCCCAGTGATTATTTTGGTAGCCGATTTAACAGGAATCAGTCTGGATGATACCTCTCTAATTTAGAAGGAGCCATTCCCTCCGTATTACTTGCCTTGTTAGTTCAGGGAGTATTCGATTTAATTGAACACGGTACGTCAAATATTAAGTCAAACCCGAAAATCCGATACTAAAAATTAGTATCATCCACGCATGAGCAAAACCCAAAAAACCATTGTTTCTACTACTGCCACATTAGCTGTTTTATATGTATTGGTTTGCATCTATTTCTATAGCATTCAGAATGCAATTCTGTTCAATCCAACAAAGCTGGATGAAGGTCATGCGTTCAATTATACATTCGATTTTGAGGAGCGATGGTTTGATATTGAAGAAGGAGTACGTATTCACTCTATTCATGCTAAAGCTGATTCTTCTAAAGGATTGGTGATTTATTATCACGGAAATGGTGGAAGTGCAGATACCAGTCCACAGAAGTTTGAGCTATTTCTGGAAAGCGGATATGATGTGCTTTATCCGGATTACCGTGAATATGGACTAAGTACGGGTGACCTTCGGAATGAAGATGATTTGGTGGGCGATATGAAGGTGGTTTATCAGCAGATGCTGGAAGAGTATGATGAAAAAAATATTATTGTATTGGGATATTCGCTGGGCTCGGGAGTAGCTGCATTAGTCGCGGCAGAAAATAACCCCAGGGAGTTGATTATCTGGACACCTTACTATAGCATGGTGGATATGAAAAATGCTGAATATTGGTTTCTGCCTACCTTTCTTGTTCGCTATCCGCTTCGTACCGATCTGGCTTTACCTAAGATTGATGAACCTATCACTATTTTTTATGCAGAAGAAGATACTCGTCTTCCTGTAGAGCGTGGGATTAAACTCAATCAGTTTCTGGATGGAAACGATGAATATATTATGCTTGAAGGTCAGGGGCATAACGGGGTTTTTCATAATCCAAAGCTTCAGGAGAAAATGAAAGAAATTTTAGCGAGGTGATGACATTATGAATAAAAAGACAATGCCTTTACCACTTACCAGAAGAAACTTCCTTGGAAAAACAACGAAAGGGTTATGCGCTGCAGTTACGCTGCCGTTTCTTTCGCCTTCTGATTTATTCGGTGGTTTAAATAAGGAAGAGAAACTTGGCATTGCTCTCGTTGGACTTGGAAGCTATGCGATGGGGCAATTGGCACCGGCACTTAAAGAAACCAAGAACTGCGAACTGACAGCTTTAGTTACAGGAACTCCGGCAAAAGCAGAGCGCTATGGAAAGGAATATAATATCCCGGATTCACATATCTATAATTACGAGAATTTTGATGGTATCGCGAATAATCCTGATGTGGATATTGTGTATGTAGTGCTTCCTAACTCCATGCATGCTGAATATACTATCCGTGCTGCTAATGCCGGAAAGCATGTGATTTGTGAAAAGCCCATGGCGGTAAGTGTAGAAGAATGTGAGCAGATGATTACTGCCTGCAAAGCAAATAATGTGACTTTGAATATTGGATATCGCCTCCATTTTGAACCTTGTAATCAAGCGATAGTAGCGCATACCAAAAGTGGAAAAAATGGAAAGCCTAAGTATATAAATGCGGAGTTTGGTTTTACGATTGGAGATCCAAATCAGTGGCGGCTTAAACATGCATTAGCAGGTGGTGGAGCGATGATGGATGTGGGTATTTATTGCATTCAGGCAGCCAGATATTCCACCCAGGAAGAACCCGTTGCTGTAATAGCACAAGAGTATAAAACCGATCCGGTTAAATTTGCTGATGTTGATGAAACCATCATCTGGCAGATGGAATTCCCAAGTGGTGCGGTAGCAAACTGTACGACTACCTATAATTTCAGGACGGAACGATTACAGGTGAGTTATGAACAGGGGAGTCTTAGGGCCAACCTTTCCCCGGCTTATGGTTATGGAGGAATCAGAGGAAACCTGGGCAGAGAAGCCCTGAACTTCGGTAATCCAAACCAGCAAGCACTTCAAATGGATGCAATGGCCGCATCCATTGTGGCTGGAACAACGCTTACTACAAGTGGAGAAGAAGGCCTTCGGGATGCAAAAATAATTGAAGCGATTTATAAATCAATCGCACAGAATTCAGCTCGGATTGAGCTTTGAAATAGGAAAAGAATGGATACTACTACAGCAATAATTGCACTTATTATTGGCGGAATAGCCGGTTTTCTAATAGCTCACTTTAAGTCGAAGTCAGAGACTTCAAGGCTGGAAGAGCGAAATGCCAATTTGGAGAAACAGGCAGAAGAAACAGAATCGAAGCTGGATCAAATCACCAAAGAAAAAGAAGAAGAACTAAAAACAGAGAGGGAAGAGAAGGCTAATCTTGACAGACAGCTTGCCGGTCTAAAAGCGGAATATTCTTCGTTGCAGGAAAAACTCTCAGATCAGAAAGAAGAGCTTGCCGGGATGCAGGAACAATTAAAGGTGCAGTTCGAAAATCTTGCGAATAAAATTCTGGACGAAAAGGCAGAGAAATTCACCAAGCAAAACCGCGAGAATCTGGATCAGTTATTGAATCCATTAGGATTGAAACTGGAAGAGTTTAAGAAGAAGGTGGAGGAGACGTACAACGATGAAAATCGACAACGCGCTACCTTAAAAGAGCAAATCAAACAGATGGCCGAACTCAACCAGAAGATGAGTGACGATGCAAAGAGTCTTACCAAAGCTTTGAAAGGAGATTCAAAGGCGCAAGGGAATTGGGGGGAAGTGATCCTCGAAAGAATCCTGGAGCGTTCTGGTTTAAGTAAGGGTCGGGAGTATGAAGTTCAACAAAGTGCGACTACTGAAGAGGGCAGAAGGCTGCAACCCGATGTAGTAGTTCACCTTCCCGATGAGAAATACCTGATTATTGATTCAAAGGTATCACTTACTGCCTATGAACGGTTCGCATCCAGTGACGATAACGCAGAGGCTGAATCTGCTATCAAGCAACATGTGGCATCATTGAGAGCGCATGTGAAGGGGTTGAGTGCGAAGAATTATCAACAGATTCATGGAGACCGAAGTCCGGATTTCGTGCTCTTGTTCGTTCCGATCGAACCTGCATTCGGAATCGCATTACAGTCTGACCCGAATCTCTATTATGAAGCTTTCGATCGAAATATCGTGATTGTAAGTCCTTCTACTTTGCTTGCTACTCTTGCTACTATTGATAGTGTCTGGAAGCAGGAATATCAGAACAAAAACGCACTCGAAATTGCCCAACGAGGCGGAGCTTTATATGATAAGTTTGTGCTCTTTGTAGAAAGTATGGAGCAGATCGGAGATCGTATCCAGCAGACCCAAAGAAGCTATGAAGAAGCTAAAACCCGTCTTTCTGAAGGATCGGGGAATTTAGTCCGCCAGGCAGAGATGCTAAAAGAATTGGGAGCGAAGGCATCGAAGAAACTACCGGATTCGTTTACAGGAAACGAGTAAACTAAATTCGTGATCCTGAACTGGTTTCAGGATATTAAGATAAACCTTTGTTCTTCACCGTCGATAAAACCAGTATTCCTTTCTCTATGAAGATCCCGGATCAAGTCCGGGATGACGTCTTTAATTTAGATTCTTCGCTTTTACTCAGAATGCTCAGTAATTCGATTAATGAACAATAAGTCATTAACCATCACTTCTTAAACTTTGTACCGGATCAGCTAATGCACTTTTGATAGATTGCCAGCTTACAGTGAAAATGGTAATTAGTAATGCAATCCCGCCCGCAATTAAAAAGAGGGAAAAATCCGGCGAAATCCTATATGCAAATTGTTCCAGCCAGTTTTCTACGGCCCACCAGGCGATCGGGAATGATAGCCCGATTGCGACTAGTACCAGAATCATGAAATCTTTCGAAACAGTAAGAGTGAGCGAAGAAACAGAAGCACCGAGAACTTTTCGTATCCCAATCTCTTTAGTTTTTTGCTGAGCTGCAAAAGTTGCAAGTCCGTATAAGCCAAGGCAGGCAATAAATATGGCTAAAAAACTAAAGATAAGAAGGATATTTCCAGTCCGTTCGAAGTTAGCATATTGAGCATTGAACGATTCATCGAGGAAAAAATAATCAAAGGCTTTATCAGGAAATAAGTTTCCCCAGGAAGCCTGAACCTGATTCAATGCAGTCGGGATATCTCCTGAATTTAACCGAATAGTAATGGTTGAAAGTGCCTGATCGATGATGTTGAGAACTAATGGCTCGGTTTCCTGATCAGCAGATTGAAAATTAAAATCCTTAAACACACCAATAATCTCAGCAGTAAAACCCCCGGCTCCGGATTGTAATACATTTCCAATAGCCTCGTCTGGGGTTGACCAGCCAAAAGATTTCACAGCTGCTTCATTGATAATAAAGGTTCCGTAAAGATCGCTCCCCCGGTCGGCAGAAAAGTCGCGTCCTGCTATAATTTCAAGACCGTAAGTTTCATCAAAATCATAGTCAACAAACAGATGATACATAGATTGCGTCATATCATTCTCTTCCCGGTCAATACGGATGGCAAAGTTGGAAACTCCCTGTCCCGGAACAGAAGAAGAGAGGGTAACGTGTTCAACAGCAGCAAGCGAGCCGAACTCGTTCTTTATTTGGTCGTGCATTTCTTCAAGTTCAAATCCACCCCGGATTGGTAGTACCAGCATTTGTTCCGTTTCAAAACCCAACTCCTTATTCATCATGTGCTGTAACTGTTTGAACACGGTTAGAGTGCCAATTATGAGTACTACCGAAATTGAGAATTGTCCAACCACCATCGCCTTTCTAAGTACAACACCTCTGCTATTTTTTCCACCACTTTTAAACATACCCATTGGGTTGAAGGAGGAAAGTACAAGTGCAGGGTAAAATCCTGCTAACAATCCTACGAATAGCGAAAAACTTACAATGCCCAAAATTATTTGAGGACTGAGCAGAATAAACGGACTGAAATTTACTCCCACTAGCTGGTTATACCAGGGTAGGGTAATTACAAATATGATAAGAGCAATAAGAGAAGAAATAGTACTGAGAAGTAAGGCCTCACCCATATGTTGTTGAATTAGTGAAAGGCGATTAGCTCCCATCACTTTTCTCATACCTACTTCTTTAGCTCTTTTTTCTGCCCGAGCAGTAGATAAATTCACAAAGTTGAGAATAGCAATAATCAGAATCATCAAGCCGATAATGCTAAATATATATACGGTAGTTAAGCTTCCGTTTGGTTTAGCTTCATAGCCATAATCAGAATGCAAATGTATTTCGCTGATGGGCTGTAGATTATATTTATAGTCCTGTTTTTGTGCTTCCAGATCCATAGGTACATACTCATAGGCCAAACCCGCAATCCCTTTAGCAAAGGCTTCTGTGTCTGCATCAGCATGAAGTTTAACATAAGTCGGAAACATAGTCGAATGCCAGTTATCAATTGCCCCCCAATCCCCTAACGAGGTCCACGAAAGCAACATATTGAAGTCATGATGCGTATTTCCGGGTACGTCTTCCATAACTCCTGTAACTTCATATTCTGAATCATTAATAGACAAAATCTGTCCTGTTGCAGGAGTATCACCAAAATATTTGGAAGCTGTTTTGGAAGAAAGAACTACTGTATTGGGATTAACAAGTGCAGATGAAGCATCGCCATCAAGCATATCTACTGTAAAAAACTCAAAAAAGGAACCTTCAGCATTGTATACATTTTCTTCGTAGAAGTTTTGATTGTTGGGAGTTTTCACAAGCCGTGTAGATCGCTGCCAAAGTCTCAACGTATTTTCTACAGCTGGAAAATCCTTCTCAAGTGTGGGAGCAATAGTACCTGCTACACTGCTGAACTTCCGGGTATTTCCCTCACTGCTGATTTCCATAGGAATACGATAGATTTGCTCGTAGTTGTCCTGCCAGGTGTCGAAGCTAAGTTCATACTGAACAAAAAGAGCTATCATGAGGAAGGAGACCAGACCGATTGCAAGCCCCCCAATATTTAAAAAGCTGGTAGAAGCCTGACGTTTAAGATTTCGGAATGCAACTTTTAAATAGTGATTAAACATAACAAAATGGGCTTGTTGGTGAGAATTTTCAGGTGATTTTCGGTTTAAGGCATATAGTCGGATAGAGGTAATGGCTTCCCAGGTCAGTTTGATACCTGCTTTGGTTTTTCCCTCTGCATACAATCTGCTTTGATATATTTCTTCCAAATCTCCGCTTACTTCTTCATACAGAAAATCGGGGCAGGTATAGTTAAGCAGCCAGAATCCGAATTTCTTAAGTGTATCTTCTTTCATGACGAAGCTAGTTTTGGAATTGAGGAATTAGATTCCAGAAATGAGTGCGTAGTTGTCTGGCCTCACGCAATGCATCAAAACCGAGGTTTGTAGGCTTGAAGTACCGCTTTCGACGACCACCACGCTCGGCTGTTGCTCCACCCATTTCAGACTTCAGAAATCCCTTTTCTTCCAGGCGGTGGAGGGTAGTATGGATGGAACTAATATTAAGTGACCTACCCGATTGAGTTTCAATTTCATCTTTAATGATTACCGCATAGGCTTCATCTGAAATAGAGGCCGTAGCCAGTAATACCAATTCTTCCAATGCTCCAAGATCAGTTCCTTTCATAACCAGATATTTCATTCATAATTGTAAAACTAATTATAAACGGAATACTCAGATAAATCAAAAAGGTTACAAGAGGTAGAAAAAAATAAAGATTAGCGATTAATCATCAACGAATTCAGTATATAAAACCCCTTCAGTACCGGCTGATTCATTCCTATTGACGGTACTAAGTCTTTCTCCATCTCTGAATAAGAAATCTCTTTATCGACAGAAAAACTGAATTCCTTCAGCAATTCAATAAATGCAGCCCGGTTCAGTGGAAGCTTTAATGATTCTCCAACTAAGCTCACCCCGCTGGTAAAAGAGAAGCGATGAAACCAATTCAGTTCATCTAAAGAGAAGAAGGTGGTAAGAAGTTGATTCTGATAATTCAGTGATCGGATGTTTTTTAGGATTTCTTTACTTGTTTCGAGCGGGAGATAATCGAAGAAGCCTTCGCCGATAAAGAGCGTTTTTTTAGTAGAATCGAAGGTTTCTATTTCGTTGAGGCTTTCAGCTAGAGTTTTCTTCTCGAAACCCACTGATTTGAAATGGAGTTGATCACTTTCATATCCACTAGCGTTAATGAATTTCTGCTTTTCATGGATCATGAATTCCACATCCAGTTCAAAGGATGAAATCCCTTTTGAGGAAGCATAAGCTCCAAGGTGATCGAAACCGGCACCCATACTTACGACTTGCTCGATTCCATCTTTCAGAGCCTCATCAACAAGCTTAGTCATATAATATTTACGACAGATAATGTGCATCAAGTCGCCGGGTAATAACAACTCTTCCGACCAGATAAAGAATTTTCGAAGAAGGTGAGAGTTAAGTGAGTTTTGATACCAACTCAAATGACTGGGAAGAAAACCGATCATATTCTTGTAGAAATCGAGTACAAAAGGGTCGAATTTTTTTGCGATTTCAGGAAACTTTGTGAGCCCATAAAATTTCACTACGATATACGCTGCGGTGTGTGAGATTTTAGGCATTTTGACTCACACCTTTGTTTCTTCTCTTCGGGAGAGGAAGATTTTTTAAATAATTTTGAAACTTAATCAAGGAGCTTCCCCTCCACCAGAGGGGATTGAGGGGTGGGTTAAATTGTGTTTCTAAAAACCTCATACTCAAACCTCAATCCTATTCTCAATAATCAAACAAATCCCAGGGTTGTTGTTTTGGAGGTTTTACTTCGAATTGCATAGTTTTATCAAGTGTAGGGTGTTTAAAACTTAGTTTCATAGCTCGAAGCGCCATATTTTTTCCCGGACCAGTGTTCTCTTCAGCATATTTATAATCTCCGAAAATAGGATGACCAATTTTTTCTAACTGAACCCTGATTTGATGCGGCCGCCCGGTTTCCAGGTTGACTTCAACGATACTATAATCCCGGCTTTGTTTTACGGTTTTAAAGCTTAATCGGGCTTCTTTGGCTTTTCCTTTTTTAGATTTATAGGCTTTTACGGAATTTGATCGTCGATCTTTTTCAAGAAAGTGTTTCAGGTCTGCCTCCATTGGAGTCATGCCATAAACCAAAGCCCAATAGGTTTTATCCATCTTATTTTTACGTATTTCCTCAGACAGACGGGACGCCGCTTTTGAAGTCTTAGCCAAAACCATCAAGCCAGAAACCGGTCGGTCTAAACGATGAACAAGTCCAAGCCATACATCACCGGGTTTGTTGTACTTCTTTTTGATGTATTGCTTACAAAGTCTGAGCACATCCGGGTCGCCGGTATGATCCTCTTGTGATAGGACTCCGGCGGGCTTATCAATCACCAATAAGTGATTGTCTTCATAAATAATGGGGATGTCAGGCTTTGTTCGGGTTGATTTCTTTTTCATAAACCGAAGATACCGACTTATAAACTGCTTAGATAGTTTAAGTTTCTTTTCTTGCTTTTGATCCCTTTTCAAAGTTCCTTCTTTCAAACAAAAAAAATATGATGAATGACCCTGCTAATTTCGAAAATGGTAAACTAAAAACGGAAGTATATGAAGAAGAGCTGCAAAGGCTTCAGGCAGAACTGTTAAAACTTCAGTACTGGATTAAAGAAAAGAGGCTAAAAGTCTGTGTGCTATTTGAAGGTCGGGATGCAGCCGGGAAAGGAGGCGTAATTAAAAGAATTATTGAACCTCTGAATCCAAGGACGGTTAGAATAATTGCATTGCCTAAACCGACAGAGAAAGAGCGAAATCAGTGGTATTTCCAGCGATATGTTGAACAGTTACCCGCTGCAGGAGAAATGGTGTTGTTTGATCGTAGCTGGTATAACCGTGCAGGAGTAGAAAAAGTAATGGGTTTCTGTACAGAGGAAGAATACAAAGAGTTTTTGAGAACATGTCCGCAGTTTGAGGAAATGATCCAGCGTTCGGGGATCATTCTTATTAAGTACTGGTTTTCGATTTCGGATAAAGAACAGAAGAAACGCTTTTTGGCAAGAAACGAAGATCCTATGAAACGTTGGAAGCTAAGTCCGATGGATATTGAATCCCGAACCCGTTGGGTGGACTATTCCAAAGCTAAAGATGAGATGTTCAGGCATACCGATACCGAAAATTCTCCTTGGTATGTAGTAAATGCCGACATCAAAAAACACGCGCGATTGAATTGTATCAGTCATTTGCTGGAACAGATTGAATACGAAGACTTAACTCCTGATCCCATCGAGTTCCCTAAAATCAACAAACATCCGGACTACCAACGTCCACCTATTGATTCAATGAACTGGGTTCCGGCGATTTACGGAGAAAACCCCGTAGATGATGAAAGAAGCTGATTCAATGATCAATTATGAATGATTCAATTAAGAATTAACGAACACGCTCAAAGTCATCCTGAGGGTACCTCCGAAAGATCTACACAAATAGATTTATGGTTACAATTCTAATACCGACTAATTGCTGAAAAAAGATAAAACTAAAAAACCTTGGCCCACCAAAGCGGTGATGGAACAGATTTACGAGAAGAATCTATGGGGTGGAAATAACGACGAATTTTATTCAGGATTTGGATCTCACCAATCGGAATTAGTAAAACCCTATCTGGATGTTGTTTCCACATTTCTGATTTCTTTCGAAGAACCATTAATTGTTTGTGATTTGGGTTGCGGAGACTTCAATATTGGAAAGGAACTGGTTCAGTATTCTAAGAAGTATATCGCCGTTGATATTGCAGAGAATCTGATCCAGAGAAATAAAGAAACATTCAAAAGCGAAAAAATAGAATTTCATTGCAGGGATATCGCCAAAGAAGAGTTACCAAAGGGCGATTGCGCTATTCTTAGAAATGTGCTTCAACATTTATCTAATAAAGAAGTTAAGAGCATCATAGAGAAGCTTGGAGGTTATAAATATGTGATTCTAACGGAGCACCTTCCAAGGGTAGCATTTATTCCGAACAAGGATATTATATCAGGACAGGGAATCAGGCTAAAAAAACAAAGTGGAATAGATCTGCTAGCTCCACCTTTTAATTTTGAGGTAAAAGAAACAAAAGAGTTGCTGTCAATATCATTGGAAGATGATAAGGGAGTAATAGTGACCAAGCTTTATATAGTTTACTAATCTATTTCAAGTTTAGGACATCAAAAAATCTTTACTAGGTCATCCTGAACTCGATTCAGGATCTTAAGGTGAGTTTATAAACTTCGTACTATTTTGTGTTCTTTTGTGCCGACAAAAGAACACAAACTCTCGGCTACGAGTTATTGGCGGGTTCATGATGATCTCGCTAAATAATTCCAATGGTCTTCGTTCTTTAAGGAATTTTAGCAACCCGAGCCTGTATGGAATTATTCATCCTGCGGATTCGCTTTAATCATTTGCTCACTATTTTCGCCAATAATCCTAAGGTCGATTTCTAAAGAGTCTTTATTAATAATCCTGAAATGATCAAACTAAAATAACCCCGAGCGTTACCCCGGGGCTTAAAAAGTGTTAATTACTTATTTAGCTTTTTTCCATCCAGAAGATAATTCTGATTGCTGGCAACAAGGATATTATTTGATTTACCCTCATAACTGGTAATATCATTAACCGTAACGAACGGAGGTTTAACTACCGGGAATTGAGGGGGCGTAATGTCTGTCCAGACAGCGTAAGAATACACTTTTACAAAAGCTGAAGTCGTAACTTCACTTGTATATCCATAACCTGCGAAATATAAAGTATTGTCTATATATGTTAAGAAAAAATCATATACGCCATCACCATAGGAAGGAACACTGCCTTTTAAATCAGTAAAACTATTACTGGTAGGATTATATACATAGATAGTAGAAGTGGTATTGAAATAGAGGTTTCCATAACCATCACAAGTAATTACATCTACTTCGCCATAGCTTGACAGATCAATAGCATTCCAGGCTGTACCAGGAGTACTCTGGGTATCATAATAACTTACGCTGTATTTTCCTTCTAAGGTGGAGCTGAGTACGAACAGAGTATTATTTGAAGAGATACACATATCTGAGATTTGATCTGTAAAGCTTTTCCCGGTTAGCGCAACCCATGTGTTAAAGGCAAGAGTAAATCTTTGGATATTCTCTCCTCCGCCAGCTACAAATACATTACCATAAGCGTCACAACATATGTTGCTGAGCGGGGTCTTAAAATTATTACCTGTTTCTGTCCATGAGCTGGATGACGAATTATAAATCTTGACTACATAGTCACCACCGGTTCCGCTTCTGTCACCTACAAGATAAACGTTCCCCTTATTGTCTGTACACATTTGATTGATTGGGTTCTTGAAATCTCCCCCAAGATTCAGCCATTTATTGGTTGAAGGCGACCATCTGCCAAGATACCCGGTTTGGGAAACCGGATTCCAAATAGCGGCGAATTGATGGATTCCATTCGCTACAGTTATTGCAGTTGAATATTCGCCTGCATTATCAAATGCATCTTGTTCCCATGTATATTGAATTTGAGTGTCTGTTGTTTGCATTGTTTTATACCCGATGTTGTTATTAGAATTTCCAAGGTTCTTTCGAACGCTTTCTTATGATAACATTCATCAATTAAACAGACTGTTACCTACCCTTAAATCGTATTTATTTCTAGCTAAAAAGAGGTATTCATTTAGGAGTTATTCCAGAAAATGTAAGTTTCGACAGGCTTAAATTTTACTAGCCCCGGACTTCAGTCCGGGGTAAAGAATAGAAAAAAGAAACCCGAGGCAATTAGGATTTGAAGAGCGGAATAATTCGAAGGGTTGAAAAAGAGGATATAAAAAAGAGGAATGAGATTAAGGGAGATTAAATTGAGTAATTTTAAACATCAATAACTTTTTCAATTCTTAGTTTTTTCATGCTTTTAAGCTTATAGATTCAATTTATTATAAATTGTTATACCTCTTAATCCTCTCTACTTCCTCAGCCTTCGTCCTCAAACTCACCCCGGCCAATAGTACAACATTCACTATCAATCCATAAATACCTTCATGCATAGGTACTGGTTTAAATTCAGGGTTGTAGAGGAAGAAGAGGGTAACCAGAATTCCTCCGATTAGCCCGGCTAAAGCACCTTTGCCTGTTGCTCTTGGCCAGTAGAACATAGCGAACACAAGAGGGAACATCTGCGCTATTCCGCCATACGCTCCAAGAAGGAGGGAAACGATGTCGGTTTCAGAAAACACAGCGAAGTAATAGGCAATCAAACTAATAATGACTACCGAAATACGAATTAAGAGTCGTTCATGATCTCCGGATTTCAGCCAGCTATTTACAGCTGGAATTTTCGTCAGACCATCGCGGACTCCAACCGATGCTGCTGCATGCACGATAGCATCACCCGAACTCATAGATGCGGCTAAGGTTCCGGCACAAACCAGTCCGATAAGTACTACTGGAAGATCCATCTGAAGCAGCACATGAGGAAGAATGGAATCCGCTGGGGTAACCCCTGGAAAAGCCAGTACCGCCGAAAATCCAATAATCAAAATGGGAACCAGGAATACCTGGAAGGTTGGATATAGTACCACGGTGAGTTTGATCGTTCGATCGCTTTTGGCAGCAAAAGCCTTCATAAAGAAATGCGGCCACATTGAAAACCCAATAGCTGAAACGATTACAGCCGAACTGAATCCCCACCAATCCCAGGGTTCGCCACCGGAAGTCAGTCCGGGCGCAGTCAACGCTTGTTTAAACTCTGAATTAATGAGCTGTTCGAACATTGGACCAATTCCCCCATACATCTTTTCAGGGAGGTAAATCCCGAGAAACCATGCAATCACCAACATAAATATACCTTGAAAGGTATTCGTCCATCCAACGCCCATCACACCACTATAAAACACGTAGATCAGTACTACAAAGTATGCAATCCCGGCTCCCATCCAGGTTGGAATAGCTCCCTCACTAATGGTATTCAAAACCAATCCAGCGCCTTTCATCTGAAGAGTGAGGTAAGGAATTAAAACAACAACAGTAAGAATGGCCAGGAGACCAGATAACAGTTTAGAGTTATACCGGTCTTCCAGTAACTCTGCTTGTGTAACAAAGCCATATTTTTCTCCGAGCGCTCTGGCTTTTGGACCAAAAAAGTAGAAAGGAACCATTCCTATTGCGCCATAGGCAATGATGTACAAAGCTGCAGCTCCACGGGAGTACGCCCATCCAGGGCCACCCAAAAAAGCAAAAGAAGAGAAAATAGATGCTCCCAATACGAAATAAAGAATCAGCACATTCATAGAGCGGTCACCCGCTACATAGCCGGTAGTACTGTGGCTTACTTTAAGTCCGGGCACAATCCCCATTACTAGTGTAATAAGGAGATATATTCCACATATTCCAAGAATAATGACCCAGCTTTCCAAATCAGGAATCCTCCGTAGTATCTTTTCTAAAGAAAATGAGGAGCGAGGTAAAAGAACAAAGCAGGATGAAAATCACCCACACAAAAGAAAGTGGAAATCCAAGGATTTGAGGGGTTGGTGAAGAGAATATTGGGTATACCGGCCAGATCAGGCAAACCTGCAAGACAAACAAAACCGCAACAAGTGCTAACGCTCTTTTTTTTCTTTTTGGGGATGTAGCCGAGAAGACTAATCTTTTAGGGATATTTTTTTCCATCGAAATTTTATTTCGAAGAATGTAAAGCAAGGATGGTTTATATCAAATTCTGATTCCAAAAGTTATCATCCTGAACTTGATTCAGGATCTGTGAACTTCATTTATAAAACACACCCTTAAATCCCCTCTCAAGAGGGGACTTTTTTCTTATCTTTAAAGCATGAGTGAAGAGAACCAAGGAATCGATCTTTCGGAAAAAGTAGCCAATCTACCGTTATCGCCTGGAGTGTATATCTACAGAGATAAATCCGGGAGTGTATTATATGTGGGAAAAGCTAAAAAACTGAGAAATCGTGTCCGTTCTTATTTTCAGGATTCCCGGCCAACCGATGGTCGAATCAAAACCATGGTTTCTAAAATTGATGACCTGGAAGTAGTGGTTACAGATTCCGAAGCTGAAGCGTTGATTCTGGAGAATAATTTCATCAAGCAGTATCAGCCACGATATAACATCATGTATCGGGATGATAAGTCGTATCCCTACATCTGTGTGACTCAGGATTCAAAACCCAGAGTATATCCAACTCGTACGATTATCAAAGACGGAAGTAAATATTATGGTCCGTATGATAGCGTAACAAATATGAAGCGGATGCTCGAAACAATCCGTAAAGCATTTGATTTATGTACGTGTGCAGTGAGCATCAAAAATATTGATAAGACCCGGGGAGTCCCAAAATGGCATTCTTGTTTTGATGATTATCTGGAGAATTGTTCGGGCGATTGGGATGATGAGCGTTATCTGGAAATCATCAAAAAAGTAGAGCGTTTATTAAATGGACATTCTGATGCGTTAGTGCGAGATATAAAAGACGAAATGCAAATTGCTTCTGATGCCCTCGCCTTTGAAGAAGCGGCAAAATTGCGTGATAGTCTGGTTGCCGTAGAGCGATACAGCCAGAAGATGAAGATGGTTGACGAGAAAAAAGTCGACCGTGATGTCTTTGGGATGAGTATCGCAGAGGATATTAGTGAAGCTTGCGGAGTATTGTTTAAGGTTCGTGAAGGAAAACTGATTGGAAAGTTCCATCGGTTTTTAAAGAATATTGAAGGACTTGAAGTGGGAGATTTACTGCAATCGTTTGTTGAGGACTATTATACTGGCCAATACACCGCTGCTATTCCAGATGAGGTATACTTGAGTCACGCTATTACTGATGATGAACCACTGGTTGATTATCTGTATCAGGAAAGAGGAAAGAAAGTGCCGGTACATGTTCCTCAGATAGGGGAAAAGGCACAACTGATCAAAATGACGAATGCGAATGCAAGGCTGCATTTGAATGAACGTCGACTTGAAAAAGAAAAAGCCGAGCGTGATCGCATCCCTCATGCAGTTAAAGAATTAAAAGAACATCTCAAACTTCAAAGACTCCCAAGAAGAATCGAATGCTTTGATAATTCTAATTTACAAGGTACCGACCCGGTAGCATCCATGGTTTGTTTTGTAGATGCAAAACCTCGGAAAAGTGAATACAAACGGTTTCATATTAAAACAGTAGAAGGGCCTGATGATTTTGCTTCTATGAAAGAAATCCTCACCCGAAGATATTCTGCGGTAATGAAAGACGGTCTCCAGATACCGGACCTAATTGTAGTAGATGGAGGTAAGGGGCAACTCAGCTCAGCAGTAGAGGCTTTAAAAGAGATTGGATTCTATGGTGAGTGTGAGATTATAGGGTTAGCAAAACGACTGGAAGAGGTTTTTGTGCCCAATCGATCGGAGGCTTATATGATCCCCAAAAAGTCTACTGCACTAAAGTTATTACAGCAGGCTAGGGATGAGGCTCACCGCTTCGCAATTACCTTCCATCGTAAGAAAAGAGCCAAACGAACATTTGTTACCGAACTCACCGAAATAGATGGAGTAGGAGCTAAAACATCAAAAAAGTTACTAAAGGAACTTGGTTCGGTAAAAGAAATCAAGAAAGCCAGTAAAGAGAGATTGGTTGAATTAGCAGGGGAAAAGCTGGGCGAAAAAATCTACAACTACTTTAGGTGATTGTTCGTCTTCAAGTGTAATAGAATGTGAGTGCCTCACATCAACATGTGATTTGTACCCTGAGCATGGCATTGTAAAATAGACCCAAGCCAAAAAGCTTTGCTCTTCGTACTAACTACCAAAGCAAAAGATTTGAGGTGTAACTGTTCTTTGTTAAAGATTGTTTAGTTGAATTCATTGATGAGTCGATTCAGTTATCTTGAACAAAGAGCCTAACCCAAATAAAGGGTGATTATTATGCAATTATATAAAAGACATACAGGCAAAAAATCATACTCTGATCTTAAAGACAGAGAATTAGTAAAACTTTTTAGAAAAAAGGCAGATGAGGGCGCTTTTAATGAGCTCATGAATCGTCACCAGGCTAAGATTTACTCATATATATATAGTATGGTGAACAACCCTGAAACAGCCAATGATATTTTTCAGACTACGTTCACAAAAGTGATCACGAAGATGGATGACACGTATAATGAACAAGGTAAATGGATTGCATGGGTAATGCGAATTGCTCATAATGCAACAATTGATCATATTAGAAAACAAAAACGATTTACTGACGTTAACTCGTGGTACAGCGACGAAGACTCCAAAACGGATTATTTCGACCGACTCGAAGACGAAAGTGTTGTTGATGCTGATGATCAAATGGTTGACAAAGAAATGAAGTCCAGTTTGATGAATCACATCTCGAAATTACCTGAGGAACAGAGATCCGTTGTACTTTTAAGGCATTATTACGAAATGCCCTTTAAAGAAATCGCAGAATTAACTAACGTATCAATCAACACGGCTCTTGGCCGAATGAGATATGCGTTAATCAATCTTCGAAAGTATTTTGAAGAAGAAAGACAACTAGAGTTAAAGCATGCAAAAAAGTGAAGATGTTTGTATTCGGTATTTGATGAAGGAAATGGATCCTTCTGAAGAAATTGAATTTGAACGTGAAATGATGACCGACGAAAATCTTTTGATTGAAGTCGAGAGTCTTAGAAAAACATATCAAAAACTCGGGAAGCTCCCGCACTGGGAGCCACCTCCCGATCTTTCTGCTAAGATTGCTACCGATGCGGTACAGGCGCAGCAAGAACAAATTAAGCGCTCTAACCGCTGGACATTCGTAATGTCTCGATCGGTAGCCGCAGCAGCAGTTGCAATCTTAATCATCTCAACCACCATTTATTTTTCTAACGGAGAAGCTTATACACAAACTGATACAATCCCGAACACAACAAACTTAACAACTGAAACCGTAGCCCCATGGGTAGATCGTAGTAATACGATTCATTTTGCAGGAACATCACTTCAGCAAAACAATCCTCAGCCGCTTCAGTTGGAAAGGGATCAAAGTTTCTCCAGGCTCAAGCTCATAAACGCAGAGACTGGATTCGCTCCTCCAACAAGAAAGATAGTGTTGACAAGTTCATCCCGATAAATTAAAGGCAACCAATAGGTTGCCTTTTTTATGTGGATAACTTTAAGCAAATGTGTTAATAAGTTTTTTTGTAACCGAGATAGGCTCGCTTTATATTGAAATTTAGTCGAAAAACGTTCATTTCATAAAGCAGGATATTATTTAATGGGTAAAGTTATTGCCATTGCCAATCAGAAGGGTGGAGTCGGAAAAACAACCACGGCAATTAACCTGGCAGCCAGCCTTGCAGCCATCGAACACCCAACTCTGGTTATCGATATTGATCCCCAAAGTAATACTACAAGTGGTTTAGGAATCGATTCTAAAACGGTAACGAATTCTATTTATGAAGTGATGATAGGAAGCACGGATGTAAACGATGCCATCCGACAGACCGAGCTCGACTTTCTGGACTTAGTTCCGGCGCATATCAATCTTGTGGGGGCTGAAATCGAAATGATTGATCGTGAGGAGCGAGAGAGAATTTTGAAGAAAGCTATTGCTGATCTGCGCGAACGGTATGATTTTATTGTGATTGATTGCCCCCCTTCTTTGGGACTTTTGACTATTAATGCGCTTACGGCATCGGATTCTATTGTGATACCTGTTCAGTGTGAATATTTTGCGCTGGAAGGATTAGGGCAGCTTTTAAATACCATTAAGATTGTGAGGCAGCATTTAAATCCGGAGCTTGATATTGAAGGGGTTCTTCTAACAATGTACGATACACGAACAAGGCTTTCTAATCAGGTAGCAGAAGAGGTTAAACGTTATTTCGATGATCGGGTATTTAAATCGGTAATTGCACGAAATGTTCGTCTTGCTGAGGCGCCCAGTTTTGGAAAACCTGCATTGCTCTATGATTCAACCAGTGTGGGTTCGAAAAATTATCTGGCGTTGGCAAGAGAAATCATAAAAAAGAACAGAAAGCTGTTTAAGAACAGCCCGGTACTTTCTTAAGTAAAGAATTATGGCGACTAAAAAAGTACTTGGAAGAGGTTTAGGGGCGTTTTTCCCGGAATATGAATCGGAAGTAGCTTCTTCATCTGAAGAAAAAAAGAAATCAGAGAAAAGAGAGGGAATTGAAAAAAATATCATTGCCCCGGAAGAACGCGTAAATGTAGTTCTGAATGTCCCGGTCGAGCATATTCGTGCAAACCCTCATCAACCCAGAAAAGAGTTTGATGAGGAACGCTTAGAAGAACTCGCTGATTCTCTAAAAAAGCATGGACTTATCCAGCCGATTACAGTTCGCTACATCGGGGAAAAGAGATTCGAGCTTATAAGTGGAGAACGGCGTTTGAGAGCTGCTAAGTTGGGGGGGATGGATGAAATTCCTGCTTACATTCGTGAAGCTGACGATGAACAAAGTATGGCTTTTGCGCTGATTGAGAATATTCAGAGAGAGGAACTAAACCCCCTTGAAGTTGCCATGGGGTACAAGCGGTTACTGGAGGAATTTGACTATACTCAAGCTGAAGTAGCGAGCCGGGTAGGCAAGAACAGAACTACAGTCACGAATATGCTTCGTTTGTTAAACCTCCCTGATTTTATTCAGGCAGCTTTAGTTTCTGGTAAGATTACGACTGGTCACGCAAGATCTTTAATCACTATCGAAGACCAGACAGTTCAGCAAAAACTGTTGAACAAAATCATCAAGTTAGGCTGGTCAGTTAGACAGGTTGAGGATGTGGTACGTGAGTTAGGAAATTCAACTTCGAAAAAGAAACCATCTAAAACTACATCGAAGGATCCATTTTATGATGAAATTTCTACCCGTTTAAGACGTACTTTCAGCACTAAGGTAAACATCAAACCAAAAGCTAAAGGCGGTGAAATCAAGATCGAATATTATTCGGAAGAAGACCTTGAACGAATTTTGGCCATTTTTGACTCTATTTAAAACAGTCCTGCTATTTGCTCTGCTTTTGATTTCTGGCAGTACATATGCTCAGAATTTTTCTTCTAAACCCTCATTTCTATCTCCCTCAATTTCGATAAAAACTGAAGCAGAGAATCAGGTATATCCTGATCCAAAAATGGTGTTAAGACGATCACTTATAATTCCGGGCTGGGGACAGGTTACGAATAAACAGGATTGGAAAGTCCCTTTAGTTTATGGATTACTTGGCGGTCTTACTTATTACAGTGTCTATTTAACTAAGCAATATCACGACTACAGGGCCGCCTATTATAATTCATTCGAATCAAATACGGATTTCAGATTTGGTGCAACACCCTCTTACCTGGAAAATGCAGGCTCTGAGAGTTTACGGTCTAATCGGAACTTTTTGCGCAACCGAAGAGATTTTATATATGTAACAATTGGATTGGCTTATATATTGAATGCAGTTGACGCGTATGTATTTGCGCATTTACGATCTTTTGATGTATCAGATGATTTATCAATGAACACCCGGCTTAAACCAGAATTGATTACGACTTCAACATCTATACAGGCTCCTGTTGTCACTTTAACATTTTCCTTAACTAAGAAATAAATATGGATAACCAACCGAATAACGGACTCCCAATCCCTGATAATTACAGAGGAGATGCATCAAGTGACTTGTGGAGTGTTTTTAAAATAATGGGAGAGTTTGTGGAAGGCTATGATAAGCTTTTCAAAATTGGTCCATGCGTTACTATTTTTGGATCCGCCAGAACCAAACCGGATCAAAAGTATTATAAATTAGCTTCGGAATTTGCTTCACAATTAACTCAAAAAGGATTTGGGGTGATTTCTGGAGGAGGCCCCGGCATTATGGAAGCGGCTAATAAAGGAGCGACAGAAAGTAATGGGAAATCGGTAGGGGTAGGCATTGAACTTCCCCATGAGCAAGGCATCAACGATTTTGTGGATCCGCGGTATGCAATCAACTTTAATTATTTCTTTGTCAGGAAAGTGATGTTCGTCAAATACTCTCAGGCTTTGGTAGTATTCCCGGGAGGTTTTGGAACATTAGATGAATTATTCGAGAGCCTTACACTTGTTCAAACCAGAAAAATCACTAAAATACCGATTGTCTTATTTGGAACAGAATACTGGAGCGGCTTAGTAGATTGGATAAATTCGACTATGAAAACCTGGGGAACAATCTCGGAGAATGATACTGATCTTTTTATAGTTACAGATAGTTGTGAAGATGGGGTAGAGCATATATGTGAGTTCTACCAGCAACAAGAACCTATGCCAAATTTCCATTTTTAGAATTGAAAGTACGTACATCGCATAAATTGACTAGAAAACAATAATTTTAAATTTAAATGAGTTTAAGGTTTTAAATAAAAGAGCATTTTTTATTAAATTGCTTACTTGTTCGAAACGAATTAAATAAATAAAGATATGAAGGATTTAAAGAGAATATTTTTAGTATTTGTATTTGCAATGGCTTCTGTAGCAGTTCAGGCACAGGATGGTACAGGTAATACTGATGCGATTAATGCTTATAACGAAGCATTAGAATTAGCCCAGTCAAAAGATTATGATGCAGCTATCAGTAAATACAGAGAAGCAATTACTATTGCTGAAGGACTTGGCGCTGAAGGAGAAGATATTAAAACACGTTCTGAGAACGCTATTCCTAAGATGTATTTTTCCAAAGCTATTGACGCTTACAATGCATTTAAAAGTTCACCATCTATCCCGAATTTAGATACAGCAATTGCTCAGTTTGCTGAAGCAAGAACAGTTGGAGCTGACTCTGGGGATGATCAGGTACGCGACAGAGCACGAGGAGTATTAGCTCAGCTTTATTATCAGAAAGGTACGATGCTTTTCAAACGCGAGAATTTTGCTCAAGCTGAAGAAGCTCTTAACAATGCAATTGAAGTCAATGCTAATTATGCTAAGGCATACTATCAAAAAGGGCTCGTACACAAGAAAAACAGCCCTAATGATTTAGAAGGAATTATGAATTGGTTCGACCGTGCCATCGCTGTTGGAGAACAAGTAAATGATGGGGCAGTTGTTCGTTCTGCTACTAATTCTGCTCATGCAGAGTTACTTTTCAGGGGGGCGAAATCAATTGAGCAGGGTCAGAATACTCGTGCAATTGAATTATTGCAAATGTCATTGGAGTATGATAATACCTCTGCTGACTCTTACTATCGTTTAGCTGAGGCTTCTAATAAGCTGGGTAACAGAGATAATGCTATCAGATATGCGAACCAAGCCCTTAGTAATGAGTCTGGTGGTAATACCGATAAGGCAAAAATCTATTTCGAACTTGGATTAGCTCATCAGGCAAAAGGAAATAAAGGAAGCGCATGTGACGCTCTGAATAATGCATCCTATGGTTCTTTCAAAGCTCCCGCTGAACACAAGATGGAGTTTGAACTTAAGTGCGAAAGCGCCAGATAATATTTCAGGTCTTAACTTAAAGCCTTCACTGTACAGTGAAGGCTTTTTTTATGCGCTTTATTCTTATGAAAAATGAGAGATACTGCTTTTTAAAAATTACTATCTTTTTATACTAAAACTAACTTACAAGCAATCTTCCAAATGACCTCATCTCAATTAGATCAACTTTGTGCGAACACAATCAGAACCCTTTCAATGGATGGGGTTCAAAAAGCGAACTCGGGGCATCCAGGAATGCCAATGGGAATGGCTGACGTTGCTTATGTTTTGTGGACAAAGTATCTAAAGCATAACCCCAAAAATCCGAACTGGGCAGATCGTGACCGTTTTATTCTATCTGCAGGTCATGGTTCTATGTTGATTTATAGCCTGCTCCATTTAACTGGTTATGATGTAACTATGGAAGATCTCAAGAATTTCCGCCAAACCGGAAGCAGAACTCCTGGCCACCCTGAATATGGAATGACTCGAGGAGTGGAAACCACAACCGGACCTTTGGGACAGGGATTTGCCACCGGTATTGGAATGGCGATGGCAGAAAGTCATCTTGCTGCAAAGTTCAACAAAGATGGGCACAATATTGTTGATCATTATACCTATGCAATTGTAAGTGATGGAGACTTGATGGAAGGAGTGTCGCACGAAGCTGCTTCTATGGCAGGACACATGAAACTTGGGAAACTAATCTACCTTTACGACTCGAATATGATTTCGATAGAAGGATCGACCGAGCTTGCTTTTACAGAAGATGTTAAGAAGAGGTTCGAAGCTTATGGCTGGCACGTAACTGAAATCGACGGTCATAATTATTCAGAAATAGCTTCCGCGATCGAAGAGTCAAAGGGCGTTAAAGACAAGCCTTCGTTAGTTATTTGTGATACTAAAATCGGATTTGGTTCGCCTAATAAGGAGGGAAAAGAATCCTCACACGGTTCTCCTTTAGGTGATGATGAAATTGTGTTAACAAAGAAAGTATATGGATTCGATCCTGAGAAGAAATTTTATATTCCTGAAGAAGCTATGGAAATATTCAGAGGAGAGGTTGCAAAAGGGGCTGCTTCAGAGGCCGAATGGAATGCGAAATTTGAAGAATATGCATCAAATTATGAGAAAGAGGCTTCATCTTTCACAAAATGGATGAGCAGAGATATAAGTTCTGATCTTGAAGCGGCACTTCCAGAGTTTGAAGTAACAGAAAATGGGCCTGCTACAAGGGCCTCCTCTGGAAAAGTTATTAATGCAATTAAAGATATTGTTCCAAATTTATTTGGAGGATCTGCTGATCTTGGACCCAGTACAAAGACAGATATTAACGGAGAAGGAGAATACGGGGCAGAAACACCGGAAGGAAGAACTGTACACTTTGGGGTTCGCGAATTTGGAATGGCTGCGGCTGTAAATGGGATGGCTTTACATAGAGGCATAATTCCATTTGGAGCCACCTTCTTTGTGTTCACAGATTATCTGCGTCCGGCGCTTCGTCTTGCTGCGTTAATGAAAGCCCCATCTATTTTTGTAATGACTCACGATAGCATTGGGCTCGGTGAAGATGGGCCTACACACCAACCGGTTGAGCATCTTGCAAGTATTCGCGCGATGCCTAATGTCACAGTTATTAGGCCCGGAGATGCAAACGAGGTTTCTTATGCATGGAAAGTTGCCATTGAAAATAAATCAAGTCCTACCGTTTTGGTTTTGACTCGTCAAGGGATACCTACGTATGAACGGACTGAAGCAAATCCTGCATCTTTGGTAGAAAAAGGAGCATATATCTTTGCAGACTCAGATAAAGAGACACCGGATGCAATTTTGATCGGTACTGGCTCAGAACTACACCTTGCTGTAAATGCTAAGGCAGAATTAAAAGCTAAAGGAATTGATGCACGTGTAGTAAGTATGCCAAGTTGGGATCTATTTGAAAAGCAAAGTGCTGAATACAAAGAAAGCGTACTACCCAAAGCAGTAACAAATCGGGTATCTATCGAAGCAGGTTCTACTTTTGGATGGGAACGATATGTTGGTGCTGAAGGAGCCGCAATTGGACTTGATACTTTTGGGGAATCAGGGCCTGCAGATGAGCTCTACAAACATTTCGGGATCACCACAGATAAAATGGTTGAAGCCGTAAGCTAATTTCAAACATTTTTTTTGATCTGTAATTCTGGTTCTTTTTTTACAACATACCTTTTGAAGGTTAACCCTCCTATTTAAATAGTTTGACGAAATCATCTCTTGAAAAAGAGTTCTTAGCAAGGCTAAACGACTCACAGGGAATCGTGCATAAAGTATGCAGGATGTACTGTGATGAGGAGGAGGAGCGTAAAGATCTCTTTCAGGAGATATTGATTCACCTTTGGAAATCTTACCCCACGTTCAAAGGAGACGCGAAATTTTCAACCTGGATGTACCGGGTAGCTTTTAATGTAGCTATTCAACGCCTAAGGAAAGAAAAGAAAAAAAAGGAAGACGCGGTACTACCGGAACGGCTAGATCAGTTTTCACATGAATCTGAAGGGGAGGAGTTAGGTGAAGAAAAAAGGATGCTAAGGCTTGCAATCAGGCAGTTAAATGAAATTGAAAAAGCTATTGTGATGCTTTACCTCGAGGAACGAGATGCTGAAGATATTGCTGAAATCATCGGGATATCACAAAACAATGTGCGTGTTAAAATGACTCGTATTCGAAACAAGCTAAAAGATTTGGTGGAGGCATAATATGGATCTTGACCAATTAAAAAATGTGTGGCAGAAAACCTCCGGAGAAATGGGTGAAGGCTATTTTATTAGTGAGCAAAATATGCATGAGCTTATTCAGAAAAAATCCAACACAACTATTGCAAAAGTTAAAAGGCAGATGAAGCAAAAAGTGTTGTATGCAGGTACAGTTTCAATTTTGATGATTATGTTTTCAAGTTTTGGCTTTCTTAGAGAAGAACCTCTCTTCGATAAGATTTCGAATATCGAAGCTGGAATTTTCTACCTGATTTTCGGATTAGTAATCGCATTTATTTCCATCTTCAATGCATTCAGCTATCATAAAGTGAAGCAGATAGAGCAGTATGAATCTGACTTGAAATCTTCAATTACAAGTGTAGTTAAAGTGCTTAAAAGTGCTATGAACGCTAAGATTTTTTCAGATACTTTTGTGATGCCTTTCACAGTAATTGTGTTAGCTATTGTAGCCTATATACGCGGAATTGGGGCTTTTACGAATCCAACACTTATTTTTTATTCTTTATTAGTCTCTATTGGATTAGGAATTCTCTCTTATTTCATTTCAAAGAAAGGTCAATGTAGCAGGTATGAGCAACAAATGATTTCGCTGGAAGAGTCTCTCAGAGAATTAGAAGAGGAAAAATGATGGGCAATGTACCAGCAATACCAGGTTCCTTTAGCAAGCGCTTTAGAATAAAATATCGATATAGTAAACCCATTGTATATACTTACTTTATTGTTTTTTTAAGCTTTCCAGTTGTAAAAGGAATACTCAGGCCATGGGCAATCTCAACTATACCGGATAGTTTTTTTACAACCGTACTTTTCTCGTATCCCAACTTTGCAGAGGCTGTAATTGGCTTGTCTTCAGTAAGTGTTATGTTATTTATATTCAGAAACTGGTGTAGAGAACGATTTAATATATACTTGATTCAGGACACCTCTTTGTATTTGATAAGTGCATCTCTTTCAGCCGTATTTGTAATCACTCAGGAAATGAAAATCCATGATTTGGGTGGGGAGAACATCTACGACATAAATGATATTTATGCCTCATGTATTGGATTGATATTTACTCTTGGCTTGTTATTGAAGTTTGGAGTTTTCTCTAAAAGAAAAGTCAAAAAAGAAATCAGTTCTCTTTAACTACTTTTGCTTCTGCAATCTGTTTTGTGGCGCTCGCTGATTCCGGTCGATGGATACATGTAAAGGTAACATCATCTGCAGGTTCTACCGTACCAATGAAGGCTTCTAAAGAAGACTGAATTTTCTGGACCACCGTTTTAGCGTGAAGTGAGCCATAAATTTCCATCAACGATTCAATACGCTCTTCTCCATACTCTTCACCCCTTTCGTTACGAGCTTCACTTAGACCATCTGTATAAAGAAGTACCGAATCACCAGGTTTAAAGTGAAAACGCTTCACTTCCAAATGTTGATCAAGCATAGCTGTTGAAGTCATTCCAAGAGCAAAACCATTAGCTTTTAAATTGAAGGTAGCGTCTCTCTCGCGACTGTAATAAATAGGTATATTATGTCCGGCACGGACATATTCAAACTCTTCTTTATCGTTCGGGAAGTAAGCCACACAACCCGTTACAAAAGTTTTATCCCTGCTATTACTTTTCACAAAATCGTTGAGCTGAAGGAATAAGTCTTTCGGTGAGGGTTGTTCTTTATGAATAAGTAAATTTACTAAAGCCTGCATCCTAACCATGTATAAAGCCGCGCTTAATCCCTTTCCGGATACATCTGCAATTACTACATACGTACCTTTTTCAGTATCTATCACATCCAAGTAATCGCCACCTACTTCCTTTGCTGTATGGGCAAAAGAATAGACTTCCAGATTATCTTTATTTAGAGAAGTACCGGGGAGCAGGCTTAACTGGATATCCCGCGCTAAATCAATCTCTTTTTGCACATCTGATTTTTCCAGCAGCTCTACGAGGAGTAAAAGAAACATGGAAGAAAAAGCTACCGGCAGCATCAAACCTGAGAAAAACAAAAACTCTGATAACCCAAAGAAGTTGAGCAAATAGTGCCCCACAAAACTCACCGAACCTACTCCAAATGCCAGGCGACGTGTAGGATTCAGCCGCTGAGTCAGATCAGAAAACAAGCGCATGAATTTAACATGTCCAGGTAACTGTTGTCCCTGCTGGCGTTCAATATCAGCTACGGCTTCTTTGTAAAGGAGTTTAAGTCGGTCGGTATCAGCGGTAAGCTCCTTGGAAATTCGCTCGCGGCTCATCCCAGAGACATACTCCTGATAAAATTTCTTGGTTCCGTAACCCGATTGCGCTTCGTTTTTTAAACTCAAAAGTGTACTGACTCAGTTTATTGATTGGGGACAGTGTTCGTAATAATAGGCAAAAAGTTTTGTTTTTAGAATTAGTTGTGAGTTTGGAGTTTTGAGTAATGAGTTAAACTCAAAACTCTTGATTCAAAACTCACAATTCTGGTAAAAATCCGTTAGTTTCCGATTCAAGTCAAAAGCTCTCAAATCAGAATTCATGTCCAAGAAACTTCTTTTTCTTCTTGATGGAATGGCACTTGCATACCGTGCTCATTTCGCTTTTATAAAAGCAAATCTAACGAATAGTAAAGGGATTCCCACCGGGCCTGTTTTAGGATTTGCGAATACACTTGAGAAGATGTTGGAAGAAGAAAAACCAACTCATATTGCAGTAGCCTGGGATACTCATGCTCCTACGTTCAGACATGATAAGGATGAAACATACAAAGCGCAGCGTCCACCTCAACCGGAAGAGCTAACTATAGGAATTCCATTGATCAAAGAAATGCTGGACGCATGGGGTATTAAGAATATTGAGCAGGATGGGTATGAAGCGGATGACATTATAGGAACCATTGCTTCTGGAGCCAATGCCGATGATGTAGATGTGTTGCTGGTTACGCCCGACAAAGATTTTATGCAGCTGGTGCACGACCATATCAAAATGATGAAGCCGAATAACAAAGATGGAGGGTTTGATATTATCGATAGGGAAGGTGTGATGGATTACTTTGGAGTTTATCCTGAGAAAGTAATTGATGTACTTGCCATACTGGGTGACACCGCTGATAACATTCCGGGAGTTCCGGGAATAGGAAAGAAAGGTGCTCCTAAATTAATTGATGAGTTTGGGTCATTGGAAGAATGTATTGCTCAGGCTGAAACGATTTCAGCAAAACGGCAACGGGAGAATCTTCAGGAATTCGCCGACCAAGCCATGCACGCTAAGTTTATGGTAACCATCAAAACGGATGTGCCTGACACTGCCGAATGGGAAGAACTGGAATGGGGAGGTTTTGATCGAAAAGATCTGGGGCTCTTTTTCAAGAAAATGGAATTCCGAACGCTCACCAAAAAGTATTTAGAGCAGGATGGTCCTGTTGCAGAAAAGTCCGGCGATCAGGTTGATTTATTCGGGTCGATTGAGGAGCCTGAACAACTGAAAAAGCTGGATGAAAAAAATAATGAGTATGAGTTAGTACAGTCGCTGGATAGGGTAAAGGAATTGGCTTCCGAACTGGTAAAAGCAGAGATTCTTTGTTTTGATACGGAAACGGATGCTCCGGATCCAATATCTGCCAATCTTGTCGGACTTTCGTTCTGTACCAAGCCCGGGACAGGATGCTATATCCCGGTAAATGTGGAAGGCGGTCTTGATGAAAAACAGGTTTTAGAGATTTTTAAGCCGGTTTTTGGGAACAAGGACTCCATCAAAGTAGCGCATAATTATAAGTTTGATTATACCATGTTATTCCGACATGGTATCAAAATAAAGGGAACATCTTTTGATACGATGGTGGCAGCTTACCTGGTGGATGCGAGTCAGAAGATTAAAATGGATGAGCTCTCGAAGAAATACCTTGGTTATGAACCTGTTCCAATTCAGGCGCTGATTGGAAAAGGAAAAGCTCAGAAATCGATGGCAGATTTAACTCCGGAGGAAGTTTATCTCTACGCGTGTGAAGACGCCGATGTGACGCTTCAATTATATCAAATCCTGAGCAAGAAACTCAAAGAAGACGAGCTTGAAGAAATCGCAAACACCGTTGATTTTCCGTTGATGGAGGTGCTCGGCGATATCGAGTACTACGGTATTAAGCTGGATGTAGAAATGTTGGAAGGTTTTTCCAAAGACCTGGAAACCGATATCAAAGCATTGGAGAAAGAGATTTATGAAAAAGCAGGAGAGGAGTTTAATATCAACTCGCCGTCTCAACTCGGTGATATCCTGTTTGATAAACTCGGCCTGCCCGCCGGGAAGAAAACTAAAACGGGTAAATATTCCACCAATGAAGCGGTACTCACTAAACTGGCTGTGAAATATGAGATTCCAAGCTTGATCTTGGAATATCGGTCATTGGCAAAGCTAAAATCTACCTATGTGGATGCATTGCCCTCCATGATTAATCCTGATACTGCACGTGTACACACCGATTTCAATCAAAGTGTAGCGGCTACAGGGCGATTGGCTTCCTCGAACCCAAACCTTCAGAATATTCCGATTCGAACTAAACGCGGACGTGAAATCCGAAAGGCGTTTATTGCTGAGGAAGGGTTTAAGATTATGTCGGCGGATTATTCGCAGGTAGAACTTCGGGTGATCGCCCACATTGCCAAAGATGAAGCTATGATTGAAGCCTTCAAAAACGGGGAAGATATCCATGCCAGAACCGCAAAGGAGATTTTTCATCTGGATTCACTGGATGAAGTGACCCAGGATCATCGTCGCAAAGCCAAAGAAGTAAATTTCGGGATTCCGTATGGACTAAGTGCCTACGGACTCGCTACCAATCTTGGAATAGAAAACAGCGAAGGGAAGGAGATGATTGAGGAGTACTTCAATCGTTTTCCCAACATTCAAGAGTACATTGATAAAACCACCGCCTTTGCAAAAGAAAATGGTTACGTAAAAACGTTGCTAGGTCGAAGGCGTTACATTCCGGATATCAATTCCGGTAACTGGAATGCACGTGGCTTTGCCGAGCGTGTGGCGATTAACATGCCCATTCAGGGTACGGCAGCTGATATCATCAAACTTGCAATGATCAATATCCATGATTGCCTCGAAAACAACGAGCTAAAAAGCCGGATGCTGCTACAGGTACATGATGAGTTGATTTTCGAAATCCACGAAAGCGAACTGGATACCGTTCCGGCTAAAATCACCGAACTGATGGAAAGCGCTATGGAAATGGAAGTCCCGCTAAGTGTGGAAGCGGGAATTGCAGATAATTGGTTAGAGGCGCACTGATCTTAATTGTAACCCAAATCTATGTTTCCATCTTCCAATTCATTGAGAAGGTTTTGAGCAATTTTTAAACTTTCTTCTTTAGACAACTTAGTTACTAATAGTCCTCCAATGGAAACTTGATAGTATAGAGTATTGTCTTCAATAATAGGATTGATGTTTAATAATAACCCAATATCAGATTCAGAGCCATACTGCACTGCTTCATATTCAAGACCGTTTAATTGACCTTTTGAGGACCACCTTTTTTTAAGTTGTTTAATACTTTCGGGGAAATTCATAATTACTTACTAGGTTGACACTTTTACAATACCAAAGCCAATGAGTTCTTTAAGAATGTCCATTGCTTTTGCTTCCAATTGATTCGATTCAAATGAAATATATCCGATATCTCTAAAATTAGTTGGGAAAGAAACATTAGCTTCTTTCATTATTACGATTCTATTATCATACAAATAACCAGAAGCACCTAGTTCAAAGACTACATTTTCACTAGGTCTCCAAAGTTCATTTCCATCTTTGTCTTTAAACTCTTCGTCTGCAGAAAATATTAAAATAGCACAATTACAGCTCTCCATTATTTCTCTGACTTTTGAACTAATTGGTCTGCCCAGATTAGGTTCATCAATAGCTACTTTATAAGGAATTTTAAATTGATCTAAAATTTTCTTTAGCTGTTCAAGTGGTTTTTTACTCTTACCGTGAGCAATAAAAATACCTTGTCCTAGCTTAGTTTCTCTATTATTGAAGTTTTCTTCAAGACTATCTTCCTCAATTGATTTTTCTAATCCTTGTACACCTTCAGAAGGTTCGGGTTGATTTATGCTGGAAATATCTTTGATTGATTCAGATTCATTCTTTGGTGCATTAATTTCAGACTGAATAAATTTTTTAAGTTCATCAGTATTAAAACTAATCCTTGTTTCATTTCCTTTTCTTCCAGCAATTAGGTTTCCTATTTCTGAACCTACAATTATGTGAAAAAAACAAACTGCTTGATCTTTTAAAACTTTATCTGATTCACTTGCTTCAGATTTGAAATGGTCAAACCAATGTACAGCTACATCTGTAGTAGTAAATGAATCTTCATTTCTATGTGCAGCTCGTTCAACAATAGAATTATATGCAGGTATTTTAGAAATTATTCTTCTGCAACCCTCAGAAATCTTATTTCTATTTGTAAAGTACTCTCTTCCAAAAGGTGTCAATTTTAAATTTTCTGAGTCTTCGATAACACCCCAGTATTTGAAGGCTGTTAGTTTTCTTCCATCTAGGCGTTTACTTTCGAGAACAGTTTTAGCTTCTGAAACCGAAGCACCCGTAGGTTTAGTCTTTAAATAGTTAGAGATAATTTCTACGTCTTCTAATGTTGTTCTAATAGGTAAACTCATCGAAACTGTACTAAGTAATGTGAACTAATATAATTGCTATTAATATACTTAAGAATAAGTAGAATATTTATTTAAAATTTTGTTTGAAATGAAGTTTTAGTAATCATTAAATCCCATTCTCCCTCTGAGTTCAAACAGGTTTGAACTCGGTCTCCCCCCGAGGGGAGACAGTTGAGGTGCTGATCTGAAATTTGAATAGTTAAGAAATTAAAGGCTACACGTGTCCCTCCTCGGGGAGGCACAGATTCATTCGCTTGCGAATGGGTCAGGGAGAGGAAGATTTGGGAAAAAACTTTGTAAGGAACCCCATTCACTCCGGTCTAACTTCGAAAAGACCAACCTATGGAAGTAGACAAAACCAACAACTTTGGCTAAAACACCAATCTTAAAGAGCTAGCCGCGATCAACAGAAAGAAAGCTACCAAAGCAGAAGCCTGTTTATGGAAATATGCACTCTCCAAAAAGCAAACGGGTCACACCTTCAAAAGACAAAGACCAGTTCTACGTTATATCGCTGATTTTATGTGTCAGGAGTTAAAACTGATTATCGAGGTGGATGGAAGTTCGCATAATCAGTTAGATGTAAGAATCAAAGACCTGAAAAGACAGATGGAATTGGAAGACGTTGGATTTACTGTGTTAAGATTCACGGATGAAGAGGTATTGGAGAATATGGATGATGTTAAGCGGGTAATTTCGGATACCCTAGTTGATTTGGTAACCCGTGAATCCTCTCTCTGAAATCAAACAAGTTTGATTTCTGTCTCTCCCCAAGGAGAGACAGTGGGAGGCTTTGAGTTTATGTGGGGTTAAAAATGTCCCTCTTGGGGGAGGGGTAGATTCATTCGCTTGCAAATGGATCAGGTAGAGGAATCTTTTGGTCAATTAATCCATTTCTCCGCTTTAAATCGCTTGGTACTTCCTGTATATTCCAAGTCAAAATTAACGCTTTAGAAACAGTACATGAGCGACGACAAACGGTTGACAGGAGCTGAGGAAATTAATTGGGATCTCAGCGATCTATATTCATCAAGTAACGATCCACAATTAGCAAAAGACAAAGAATCTCTCTTAAAAGAAGCCGATGCCTTTGCCGGGAAGTACAAAGGTAGAATTGGAAGTCTTTCAGTTTCTGAATTCAAGGAAATGCTTCAGGAATATGAGGCTTTACAGGATAAAGGAGGCAAGATAGGTTCTTTCGCTTATCTGCAATGGAGCACCGACACCGGTAATTCCGAGTATGGAAAGTTAGTTCAGGAATCCAATGAATTAGGATCTGAACTAAGCCAGAAATTGGTGTTTCTGGATGTGGAATGGTTGAAAGTTCCGGATGAAGAAGCCCAAAAGATTATTGACGCTCCGAAGTTGGAGTTCTACAAGCACTATTTAGAGTCATCGCGTAGATATAAAGATCATGTACTCAAAGAAGAGCAGGAGCAGATTTTATCAGCGAAGTCGGTAACGGGACGAAGTGCATGGGTTCGCTTTTTTGATGAGACGTTGGGTCAGGCTAAGTTTGAGTTGGATGGCGAAGAATATTCGGAGCAGGAAGTACTTAGTAAACTTCATGATTCTGACCGCGAGTTAAGAATCAGGGCACATGCTTCATTAACAAAGAAATTTAAAGAGCTCTCGCATCCGCTCACGTTTGTGTTCAATACGTTGCTGGCAGACAAGTTCACGAATGACAAACTACGGAAATACCCGAGCTGGATTACTTCCCGGAACCTATCCAACGAAACCGACGACGAGACGGTAGAAGCTCTGGTTAATTCAGTGACTTCGAAATATGAGCTTGTTCAGCGCTATTATAAGTTGAAAGCGCAGTTACTTGGACTGGATGAGATGCTGGATTATGATCGGTATGCGCCGATAGCCAAAAACGAAGCAACCATCACCTGGAAAGAAGCCGAAGAAATGGTGATGGATTCATATACCAACTTCCATCCCGAAATGGGAGAAATTACCAGCTATTTCTTTGATAAGAATTGGATTGATGCTGCCATCAAACCGGGGAAAAGAGGGGGGGCGTATTCGGCAAGTACTGTTCCTTCAGTTCATCCCTATGTGTTCATGAATTTTGATGGGAAAATCAGAGATGTTCAGACACTCGCTCATGAACTGGGACATGGAGTACATCAGTATTTATCACGACAGCAAGGTCCTTTACAAGCTGGAACTCCGCTAACAACCGCTGAAACTGCATCGGTTTTTGGAGAGATGCTGGTGTTTCAAAAACTGCTCAAAGAATTAGATGATCCAAAAGAGAAACTGGCTCTGATTGTTGGGAAAATTGATGATACCATTGCGACCGTGTTTCGTCAGATTTCGATGAATCGGTTTGAGAACGCTATGCATACTGCTCGTAGAGAAGAAGGAGAATTAACGGCAGAAAGATTCTCAGAGTTATGGATGGAGCAACAGAAAGCTTTGTACGGGGATTCGGTTAAACTTACCGATGAGTACGGAATTTGGTGGAGTTATATTCCTCATTTTCTTCATACACCCGGTTACGTATATGCGTATGCATTTGGGGAATTATTGGTGTTGGCTTTGTATGAAGAATATACAAGAAAGTCGGAGGGCTTCGCAGATAAGTATTTGGAATTATTAGGAGCGGGCGGTTCAGAATGGCCACATGATCTGGTAGCAAAAATGGGGCTGGACATCCGGGATCCGGAATTCTGGAATAAAGGACTGGCATCGTTTGAACGAATGGTGGAAGAGGCTGAACAGCTGGCGGGAGAAATCTCCCAAAAAGATGCTTTTAGCACAAATAACAAATAACAAAACTCAAACAAGCTTCAAATACAAAATCCCAATGTCGGATATGTTTAGTACATTCCTGCTTATTAATTGATTTTTGTTTGGTATTTGAAATTTGAACATTGAAAATTACATCTGAAAGATGTCTCTTGATCGACAAGAAAAAGCTTTACGGGAATTTAAACAGATCATGGCCGATCTGGTTCATTTGCTAAGAACCTCAACGAGGGTAGAGTTAGCATACATGTGTTGGGTGAATCATCAGCGGGAGCAGTTTGTATGGGAATCGAACAGCACTAATTTGCCTAATGTCATGTTCCAGGATCGGGTAGCTTTTGAACAGCATTTCCTAAACGATTATAAAGACATCACTGAAATTACCCAGCTAAAAATTGGGGAGGATATCCCCAAAGGAAAGCTAGCTCACTATTTTGATTTTGTTAACGCCAAGAATATGTTGCTAATCCCTTTCATAAACAAAGGGGAGACTGTTGCCATTACGGTGCTGGAGACAGAAAAAGAAGTTGAGCTTCGTACCATCAACGATCAGATTCACGCCTACAATAATGCTTTAGTAAACGTACTGGACACCTATCTGGAAATTGTAGACTTGCACGAGCAGCAAAAGGAATGGGAAGAGTACGAGGAATCGCTGGATGCACTGGATTATCGGCTTCATCGTGTCGATTTGATTTCAAAAATGTTGGAAGAGATGCAATTGTTTCTACCGAATGGTGGAGCCTGTTTAGTTTGCCCAGGTATGGAAAGCTGGAACCTGGTGATGTCTTCGAAATTTGCTAAAAATCCACCTCTTACCGGATTACAGATGGAAGAGAAGAGTGTGGCTTATGAAGCAGTGGAAAAAGGGAGTCCGGTTTTCAGCATCCACTTCAATAATAGCCCAAGGTTGATTTCCAGCAGAGAGCGAAGAACTGAAGGTGCCAGTTTCGCAATTCCGATTATGATTCACGACCGACGGCAGGCAGTGATTGTAACCTACGATAATGATCCCCTTACGTACAAAGAATCGACCAAGCATAAGCTTTCAAATTTGGCACGGATTGCTTCACTTTCCATCCAGTCTGTTGTAAAGAAAGCAGGGATGGCCCAGGAGTTGTTGACCCAGAATTTTGGTGCCTACATGACAGAGTTGTGGGAAACTTCTTTAAATAACGAACTCCACAGAATCCGATCCGGAAAAGGAACCCACACGTGGTTTGGTCTTGCCTCTCCACATGATCTATCAGCACTAAGGACTAAATACCGTCTCGAAGAACTTCAGAAAATTCAAAAAGATTTCGTGACTTTTTTAAATCCGTCTGCACATGGAATACCTGGCTTTATAGGGTATAACTCAGATTATGTGTACGGTTTTATCATTCAAAGTGATTCTGAAGACGCGGTAAATGAGTGGATGGATAGCATTAAAACCAAACTCGCACATGGACTTAGACTTTCGAATGGCGAGACTCTGGATATTTCATTCAAAGCTGGATTCACTAAGCTTTCTAAAGAAGAAGCCAATTCTTATCAGGTACTAACCAAAGCGAAACAGGCATTGAGTGAAGTAGTACGTAACGAAGAGCTTGAACTATTTGAAGCCTGATGGGTAACTGTTACCTCATAATTATTGATGGGCTTGGAGTTGGCGCCCAGGAAGATGCAGATCTTTATGGGGATACTGGGATGAATACTCTGGGGCATGTCTCAGAAAAAACCAGAGTTGAGCTTCCAAATCTTGCTAAAATGGGGATTGGGAATATCATCCCGCTCGTATCTATTCCAGAAGAACAAAATCCTATAGCTGCATTTGGGAAAATGAGAGAGGTTTCCGGAGGAAAAGACTCAACGACCGGTCATTGGGAAATTGCAGGTATTCAACTTGAGAAGCCTTTTCCTACCTATCCAAATGGGTTTCCAAAAGAAGTTATTAACACCTTTTGTGAAGGAATCGGAGTTGATGGAGTGCTTTGTAATCTTCCTTATTCGGGGACCGATGTAATCAGGGATTATGGGAAAGAACATCTTAAAACAGGAAAACCTATTGTATATACATCGGCAGACAGTGTATTCCAGCTTGCCACCCATGATGATTTAACTTCTGTTGAACAGCTTTACGAGTGGTGTGAATTTGCAAGAAAAAAGGTATGTATTGGGGAACATGAGGTCGGTCGGGTAATTGCCCGACCATTTACAGGAGTTCATCCATTTGATCGGATTTCAGATAAACGGCATGATTTTTCAGCCATCCCTCCCAAAAATAATGTCGTTCAACAACTGTATGATGCTGGAATACCAACTTATTCCATTGGTAAAATCATAGATCTTTTCGCTGAAAAGGGATTTTCGAAGTTTGAGCGCACTAAAAACAATGCAGAAGGAATACAGACTTTACTTAGCGTGATGGATGAAGTAAAAGAGACTTTTGTATTCGTAAATCTGATTGATACCGATCAGTTGTTTGGCCACCGGCTTGACCCGGAAGGCTTTGCGGGAAGTCTGAAAGAGTTTGACGGAGCTTTACCGCAAATCTTATCAAAAGTAAAAGAAGACGATTTACTGATTATAACCGGGGATCATGGAAATGACCCATGTTCAGAATCAACTGATCATTCCAGAGAGTTTGTGCCATTACTAGTATATCCCAAAGTAAGAGCAGTTTCTGAAGACTTAGGGACCAGAGGAACCTTTGCAGATGTGGCGGCTTCAATAGCCAGTTTTTTTCATCAGGTAAATCACTCCAAAGCCCAGTCATTTCTATAAAAGATTTAACTTTCCATTCCAGGAAATTTAAAATATTGAATCTATAAATTCGTATATTAATCGCTTGTTGATTCGTTAGAGTGTAGATGTGAAAAGAAGCTTCGAATACAGGTTGCAACCGTTCAGCTTACCAAATTAATTACCTACACTCCGGAATACTGCACATAATTTTCACTTAATAACTTAATTGTGGCAAAAAGTTCAGGAATATCGACTCGTGAGTCGGAATCGTTAGATCGTTATCTACATGAAATTGGGAAAGAGAAATTAATTACACCGGATGATGAAGTTCGTCTGGCCAAAGAGATACAGAAAGGAAGTCAGCGCGCACTCGAAGACCTAACCAAAGCGAATCTGCGGTTTGTGGTTTCTGTTGCTAAGCAGTACCAAAATCAAGGGCTTTCACTAGGTGATTTGATTAATGAAGGGAACCTGGGATTGATCAAAGCAGCTAAGCGTTTTGATGAAACCCGTGGATTTAAGTTTATCTCTTATGCGGTTTGGTGGATTCGACAGTCTATCCTTCAGGCTCTGGCTGAGCAAAGTCGAATAGTACGTCTTCCATTAAACAGGGTTGGTGCTCTTAACAAAATTGGCAAAGAGCTTTCCAAGCTTGAACAGGAATACGAGCGACTTCCATCTGCACACGAATTGGCAGAAAGTCTTGAAATGACGGTTGGTGAGGTTGCTGATACATTAAAGATTTCTGGTCGTCACCTTTCTATGGACGCTCCATTTGCTCAGGGAGAAGATAACCGTCTGCTTGATGTGTTGGAAAATGAGGAGATTCCAAATCCCGATTTCGAACTAATGGGTGAATCTCTGAAAGTAGAAATCGAAAGAGCACTTTCAAAGCTAACAAAAAGAGAAGCAGAAGTAATTCGGCTTTATTTTGGAATCGGACGCGAGCATTCTCTTACTCTGGAAGAAATTGGCGAACGATTTGATCTTACCCGTGAGCGTGTTCGTCAGATTAAAGAAAAAGCACTTAGAAAACTACGTCACCATAACCGTAGTGCTGCTTTAAGGGTATATCTCGGATAAGAGATTACTTTAATGAAATTGAAAAGCCTTGCCCATTAAATTGTGCAAGGCTTTTTTTGATATATATCTAAGCTATCCATCATAGTGAAAAGAGGAAGGTGTTTTTCGTGTTAACGTGAAGGCTCAGACAACATATCTGCTACATTATTGTAGATTGTTCACGGTCATAAAAATTATATCAAATGCCTCTTTCAATCGATTTTCATTCTTTGGTTTTTATAATTGCGGCTGTGCAAGGTATTATCTTATCCGTCTTCCTGTTTTTTAGAAGTGATAAAAATCAGGTGGCGAATCAAGTGCTGTCGCTGCTGGTTGGTCTGTTCTCCGTAAATCTCTTAATAAGAGAATTGACTCGGAACTTTCACGAAACATTACCTCACCTGATTGCAAGTTCCGATCCTTTTTTATTCCTGTATGGGCCTTTCATTTTTTTCTATACAAAATTGATAATCAGAGAGAAACGATCGTTTTCAAAACCAGACATGTTCCATCTTATTCCATTTCTGGTTTGTATTTTGTTGTTCCTTCCCTTTTATATAAAAAGCGGTGAAGCAAAGCTCGATGTAATTTCTGAAGCTCTTCCCGGGCTTTTCTTTTATGTATGGATATCGGCTTGTATTCACATAGCTGCCTATGTTTTCCTTGCAATAGGTTCGATTAACGAGTATCGGTATAAAATCAAGCAACGATTTTCCAGCATTGGGAAGTTAGACTTCAAATGGCTTCAATATATCCTGGTTGTGAATTTAATTATCTGGTTGTTTGATGCCTTTGTAATTACGAGTCATTTACTTGGGATCGAGCTGGAAGCCTTTGTGAAGATAGATCAATTTATGGGGTATATATTATCGGGGTTTATTTATTTTTTGGGGTATAGAGCTTTGGTTAAACACGAACATAGCATAAAGCAGAAAACGGGTTCAGAGTTGCAATTGATAAAAAGTTCGGGTGCTAAGAAGTATGAAAGGTCCGGATTAACCCTGTTGAAAGCAGAAGAGTACAAAAAAGAGCTGTTGGATTATATGGAAAATGAGAACCCGCATCTAAACCCAGAAATAACACTGTCAGATCTTTCAGAAGCATTATCAATTCCCAACAATCACTTGTCCCAGGTGATCAATCAAAAATTTGACAAGAATTTCTTTGATTTCGTGAACGGATATCGGATCGAAGAAGCTAAAGAATGGCTCTCTGACTCCGAAAGGAGCAAAGAAACTATGTTGATGATTGCATTCGAATCTGGTTTTAAATCTAAATCGACTTTCAATAACGCCTTTAAAAAGCACGAGGGTATTACTCCAAGCCAGTACAAGAAGGAGCATTCTATCTCACCAAGTTCGAGCCGTTCTGGTTCTTAATGTTGACGCAGCCTGCACGTTAAGGCGAATTTTTATGGTAAGTCCGAGTAATTGATAACAACTTTTAAAAAATAGTTATCAATCTTATGATTCAAAAATTATCCATACTGGTTATACCAACACTCTTTATTCTTATCAATACTATTCAGGCTCAGGAGAATAAGCCGGGTGAAGAGGCCGCTCCAAAAGAAATATTTCTTAAACAGATGGCTTATTTAATGGCAGATGGTGGGGTTTGGGAAGCAGAAAATCCGGGCTATAAAAAGGATGAGCAATATTCGGCAAAGACTTACAAATACGAAATGAGTAAAGGTGTTCATAGTGAACAATTCCTTATGAAAATCTTATCAGATATAAATAGCGTTGGTTGGTGGACAAGTTGGGATAGCTATTTCTTATGGCATCCTGTGAAGCAACAAGGGGTGTATCATGGCTTAGGAAGTAATGGCTGGATTGCCGAAGGCAGACTTTATGCTGCAAATGAAGAAGAGTTCGTTAATATTTTTGAGGTGTTTTCTTACGAGGGAGTTCGGTCGGTACACAAAGATACCTTCATAAGAGTTGGAGAAAACGAGATGAAGTCAAACGCTTATAAGCTTAATGAAAAAGGAGAGTGGGAGTTCAATGAGAAACTGATCTGGAAAAGAGTAAAACCTAATTAAGAAGCGTGAATAATTTTTTCAGAAAAATAAGATTTACCAACGCATCAGAAAAAGGAATGAGAAACTATATTCTCTACTCCATTCTTGAAATTGGACTGGTAGTGATTGGGATTCTCTTGGCGCTCTACATAAATGACTGGAATGAAGAAAAAAAAGACAGAAGAGAGGAGTACGAGTTATTGGTTGGTATAAAAAACAACCTGGTCAATGATGTTCAAGTCTTGGAAGGCTTTATTGAAAGGGCTCAGGAGCTTCAGGGTTTCGCTGATTCATTACTAAAAGTGATGAGTAATCCGGATGAGTATACTAATGAAGAGTTTTTCTATTACTTCAATCCACTACAGGATAATTTATACTTTACTACCAATAGCGGCTATTTCGATGAAGCTATATCAACTGGAAAAGTTGGTTTTATAAAAAACGACTCCATCAGAGAAAAGCTCTTTGATTATTACAGAGTAACAAAAAGGAATTATAACGACGAAGAAACGAGGTTTCACTACAGAGATAAGTTCGCTCCTGATGTTCTATTTGAACTTATTACCACAAAAGAGATAGCAGGAATACTTGGATATACTGCGAATTTCCCTTCATTAGATGTAAAGAAACTTGTAGCAAGTAAGCCTTTTAACTCAGCTTTGCTTCAAAAGGTATTTTCATTCAGGCCACAACTTAGTTCCTGGAGATATTATCTCTCAAAAGCCGAAGAGCTTCTTGCAGAAATAGAGGAAGAATTGAACCATTAATAAGCAGATCACCGGTTACATTTTATTGTAGAAAAAGATTGACATATATCAGACAGAAGTTTAAATTAAGACAAAAGACTCTTAATTATGTTATTATCAAAATCTTGTGTTTATGGACTTAGAGCTTCGCTCTTTCTAGCTGCTGATAATTCGGGTGAATATGTTTCGATAAAAGGTATGAGCGAGAAACTTGGGATTTCTTTTCATTTCCTAACAAAAATTCTGCAGCAACTTACTGCAGATGGAATCATGGAGTCTTATAAAGGTCCTAAAGGAGGGGTGAGGCTTTCTAAGCCAGCAAAGGATATCACCTTTTTAGAAATTGTAGTATCAATTGATGGTGAAGATTTACTTAGAGAATGTGTATTAGGCTTACCTGGTTGTGGTTCAGATAAACCTTGTCCTTTACATGATAGCTGGTTTGAAACACGTACTAAAATCAAAGAGATGTTTGAGAGTACAACTCTGGAATATCTTGCTATTGAAGGTAAAAACAATAATTTGAGAATTTCTGAAGACGGGAAATTCGACTGGATATAAAAAATTTCGAATAATAAAAGATAAAATACTCTTAAATATGAAATATAATAAACTAAATATATCACTTACTGTACTGGCTCTGTTCTTTTTGATTTCAGCTTGTGGGGATAAAACCGAACCTGAATCAACCGGTGAAAACAAATCAGAAGAAGTTTCTGCAAATAGCGGAGCTGAATCGATTGGTGTTGGTCCAATAACGAGTCTTGATCTACCTGCTGAAATAAATCAGGAGTTAGCTACTGTGGGCCAGGAAATCTTCACTGCTAAATGCTCGGCATGTCATAAAACCGACAAGCGCTATATAGGTCCAAATCCAACTGGAATACTGGAAAGAAGAACACCCGAATGGGTTATGAATATGATTCTAAATCCGGATGGTATGGTAAAAGAAGATGAAGAGGCAAAGAAATTGCTTATGGAATACAACGGTACTCCAATGGCAAACCAGAACCTAACCGAAGAAGAGGCTAGAGCTGTACTGGAATATTTCCGAACACTATAAATACATTATTATGGAAAATCTTATAAGAAAAATAACACTTGGACTGGGAGTCTTGCTTTTATGCTTTTGCACAAAAGTTGAGCAGCAAGACTCGGCATCACTGGAGAATAACACTCCACTAGGGCAAGCATCGGTAGTTGATGAAGACTCTGAACCAAATATTCTACAAATAGCAATTCGTTCTGAGGATCACAGCACATTAGTAGCAGCAGTACAAGCAGCAGAGATAGAGCATATTTTAGTTAATGCAGGGCCTTTAACCGTATTTGCTCCTGTAAATTCTGCCTTTGAAGCTTTACCAGAAGGAGCGGTAGAAGATTTGCTGAAGCCTGAAAACAAAGCCAAACTAACCGGAGTGCTTACAAAACACGCTGCTCCAGGGTCGTACGATCTGGCAGGTTTAAAAAAGGAAGCAGATCGGGGCCGGAGATTATATATGGCCGATGGCTCTTACTTAACTATCACAGTAGAAGGCGATGATATATTCGTAGAAGGAGCCAAGGTAATAGCCAGTGTTCAGACATCGAACGGCATCGTGAACGTCGTGGATAAAGTGATTCTGTAATTCAACAATTCAACTACAAACAAGTAATACAATGAAACTAACAAACTATTTAACCCTGTTCGCTGTACTTTTTGCGATAGTGGGTTCTGCATGTACGCAGTCGAACAATAATAATGGTGCTCTTGGCGGCAGTGCTGCTGAAAAGGTGTACGTAGCTCCGGGCGAACAGGATGAATTTTACGCATTCCTGTCCGGTGGTTACAGCGGTAACTTAACCGTATATGGACTTCCATCAGGAAGATTGCTTAAAGAGATACCAGTTTTCTCTCAGTTTCCAACATCAGGTTATGGATATTCTGAGGAAACTCAGCCTTTATTAAATACATCTCATGGCTTCATTCCCTGGGATGATCTTCACCACCCTGATATTTCCCAAACTAATGGAGAACTTGATGGGAGATGGATTTTTGCTAATGGGAACAACACACCCCGTATAGCGCGAATCAGTTTAGAAACCTTTGAGACCCAAGAAATAATCGAAATCCCGAATAGTGCGGGGAATCACAGTTCTTCATTCATTACTGAAAATACAGAGTATGTAGTAGCGGGTACACGCTTTTCAGTTCCGGTTCCACAAAGGGATATGTCTATAGACGAATACAAAAGTAACTTTAAAGGTGCTGTAAGCTTCGTAGAAGTGAATGAAGAAACCGGGCACATGGATCTTTCTTTTCAGATAATGATGCCAGGTTTCAATTATGATCTAGGACACCCCGGTCGTGGCGAATCTCATGGATGGTTTTTCTTTACCACCTACAACACTGAGGAAGCGAACACTCTTCTTGAAGTAAACGCATCTCAAAACGATAAGGATTTTATTGCGGCGATTAACTGGAAGAAAGCTGAAGAGTATATTGCTCAGGGTAAATTCACCACTATGAAAACCGAGTATGCACATAACGTGTATGATGAATCAACACATACGGGTACTTCTACCATGAAAAAAGAAGTACGTGTGCTTGATCCTACTGAACTGCCTGGATTGGTTTACTTTTTACCAACACCAAAATCACCGCACGGTGTAGACGTGGATCCTTCAGGGGAATACATTGTAGGTGCAGGAAAATTATCTGCATCCCTTACGGTTCATTCATTCTCTAATATGATGGAAGCCATTGAAACTGAGAACTTTGAAGGCGAAGCTTATGGAATACCCATCCTTAACTATGAAAACATAGTTGCAGGTGTTGTTGAGTCAGCAGGTCTTGGGCCACTACATACAGAGTTTGATGGCAGAGGAAACGCCTATACCACGTTCTTTATCTCTTCTGAAGTTGTGAAATGGGAACTAGGCAGCTGGGAAGTAATAGACAGAAAACCAACCTATTATTCAGTAGGTCACTTGATGATTCCAGGTGGTAACTCAAGAAAACCATTCGGTAAATACGTAGTTGCCATGAATAAGATTACTAAAGATCGTTATTTACCAACCGGACCAGAGATGGAACACTCTGCTCAGCTCTATGATATATCTGGCGAAAAGATGGAATTGCTGTTAGATTTCCCAACTCATGGGGAACCTCATTACGCGGCTGGTGCACCGGCAGAGTTGATCGCACCAAGATCTAAGAAGTTCTATGAATTGGAAGAGAACAATCATCCTTACGCGGTTAAAAGTGAATCTGAAACTCGTGTAGAGCGGGATGGTAAAACCGTACACGTGTATATGACAACCATCAGAAGCCACTTTGCACCTGATAATATTGAAGGCATAAAAGTGGGGGATGTGGTGTACTTCCATATCACCAACCTGGAACAGGATTTTGATGTTCCGCATGGTGTGGCTATGATTGGCGCAAATACTTCAGAACTACTGATTATGCCGGGTCAAACTAAAACATTCAGGTGGGATCCGGATAGAGTGGGTGTATGGCCATTCTATTGTACCGATTTCTGTTCCGCACTTCATCAGGAAATGCAAGGATATGTTCGTGTTTCTCCGGCTAACTCAAATATTGGATTAAGCTGGTCACTCGACGGTGAATAAACTCTAAACCAACAAAACCCCTTCTACCCTGAAGGGGTCTTTAATTCTGATCGAAGGTTAGTCATGAAAAAATCAAGGCTTTTAATGATTGCAAGTTCATTATTGATTTTAGGGCTGTTCATTTTTCCAATGTGGAATATTTTATTGAAAGCCCCACAATATCCAGATGGAATTGGAATGGATATATGGATTAATAAAATAGTGGGTACCAATCCGAATGATATTCAAAATATAAACTTAATGAATCATTACGTTGGGATGGACCCAATACCAACTGAAATGGCAGAGTTTGTAGTGTTTCCTTGGGTTATTGGAATAATGAGTGCAATTGGATTAGGTATTGGCTTAATCCGTAAACGAAAATTGTTTTTAGTATGGTTTGTTATAATGTCTGTTCTTGGTGGAATCGGTCTTTATGATTTCTATTCCTGGGAATATAAATATGGGCATAATTTAAATCCAAGAGCACCTATTAAAGTTCCAGGACAATCTTACCAACCACCTGTTTTCGGGTATAAGAAAATCCTCAATTTTGAAGCCTATTCTTATCCTTCAACCGGGGCATACTTTCTATTTACAGGAATGTTTGGTTCTGTCGTAGCATATTTTGTTGACAAAAAAGAAGAGGAAGATGATGAAGCTTAAAGTATTATTAGTACTTACTGCATTTGTTTTTTCAGGTTGTGCTATTGAAATCGAGGAAATTGAATATGGGCATGATACCTGTTCGTATTGCACAATGATGATTATGGATAAAAAACATCCTTCTCAAATTGTAACCAATAAAGGAAAAGTATTTAAGTACGATTCCATTGAATGTATGATCAGAGATAAAAGAACCATGGATGAAGAATCTATTGCTTTACAAAAAGTGATGGACTTCAAAACCGGGGAATTTGTCGATGCTCATTCAGCCTCTTTTTTGATAAGTCTGAATCTGCCTAGTCCGATGGGAGCAAATCTTTCTGCATTTGGCTCCAAAAGTGATGCAGAACAAGTGAGATCAGAAAAGAAAGGCGAGATGTTTACCTGGGAATCAATTCAGAAAAGTATTAATTAAAAATTATGTACCGCCGTTTACCGGTTACACTACTCTTCATTTATCTCGGGGTTCTGGTACAGGTCTCCGCTCAGCAAACACAAGTTTGTCCGAATTGCGACTACTCTTCGTTAAGCGCTGCTGTTTTAGATGCCAAACCTTATGATACCATAATGGTTGAAAAAGGAGTGTATAACGAGCATGAAATTATAATTGATAAAGCTCTGACCATTATTGGAAATGGATATCCAGAAATAAACGGCGAGAATATTGGGAGCACAATTCGTATTCAGGCAGATGATGTATCTATTGAAGGCTTTTCTATAAAGCATGTTGGATTTAGCCATACTGAAGAATTCGCTGGTATTCATGTACAAAAAAGCAATGGTTTTCGAATCGAGAATAACCGTTTTGAGAATGTATTCTTCGGGATCTTAATTGAAGCGTCCAAAAAAGGAGTGATTAGGCAAAACAAAGTATATGGCGAAAGAAAGCAGGAATTTTATTCAGGGAATGGCATTCATGGCTGGAAGAGCAAAGCCCTTTTGATAGAAGATAACGAGCTTATGAGATTGAGAGATGGGATTTATCTTGAGTTTGTAGACGACACTAAGGTGCTGAGAAACCAAAGCTATGAGAACATCCGGTATGGTTTACACTTTATGTTTTCGAATGATAACGACTATGAGCACAATGTCTTTACAAATAATGGAGCGGGCGTAGCGGTTATGTTTTCCAAAAGAATTAATATGAAGCATAATATTTTCCAAAAAAACTGGGGTACATCATCTTTTGGGTTGCTTCTAAAAGAGATTTACGATGCCGAAATCACGAATAATGATTTTGAAGAAAATACAACCGGAATCCAGGTTGAAGGATCAAGCAGGATAAATTATCTGAATAATAATTTCAGAAATAATGGCTGGGCAGTTAAAATCTCAGGAGGATGTTTTACTAATATATTTGAGAGCAACAACTTCCTCTATAATTCTTTTGATTTGTCCTACAATGCGAAAGTAAATGATAATCACTTTACAGGAAACTACTGGAGCTCGTATACAGGATACGATTTAGATCGAGACGGAGTAGGGGATGTCGCTTATCGTCCGGTAAAATTATTCTCATACATAGTAAACAAAAACCCTGAGTCTATTACGCTAATGAGAAGCTTATTTGTTGATATCATTAATTTCTCAGAAAAAGTTTCCCCTATTTTTACTCCTGATAATCTGGTAGATAAAACCCCTAAAATGAAAATTATAAATGATTGAGTTAATCAATATCCACAAGAGTTTCGGAGCTTTAGACGTGTTGAAAGGAGTGAGTTTCTGGAGTGAAGAATTCGGGGTTACTACTGTTCTTGGGCCTAACGGATCTGGGAAAACAACACTAATCAAAATTTTACTGGGAATGGTTATTCCTGATGATGGAGAGGTTCGATTCAACGAATCTACAATTAATGGAAAATGGCATTATCGAAACCAACTGGACTACCTGCCACAGATCGCGAAATTCCCGGACAATTTGAAGGTTTCAGAGTTGATCAAAATGATCAAAAAATTCAGAGACAAAACAACCAGAGAACAAGAGCTGATTGAGATGTTTGATCTGAAACCTCATTTAGAGAAGAAACTGGGTACGCTCTCGGGAGGAACCCGCCAAAAAGTGAACATTATACTCGCATTCATGTTCGATAGCCCTGTTATTATTCTCGACGAACCCACTAGTGGCCTCGACCCTGTATCGATGGTGAGATTAAAAGAACTGATACGAGGCGAGAAAAAGAAAGGAAAACTGATCCTTATTACGACTCATATTTTGAGTTTTGTAGAAGAAATGTCTGATCAGATTGTGTTTCTACTGGAAGGAAACATCTATTTCAAAGGAAGCATTGAAGATCTTAAAATCTCAACCAAACAGGAAAACCTGGAATTATCAATCGCTTCAATATTAGAGGAGCAGGATGCTTAAAATTCTTCAGTACATAGTTTTCGATCTCACCAGAAGTCGATGGTCATATTTTTATTTTTTCTTTTATTTATTGCTGGGTTTCGGGCTGCTTTTTTTGAACACAGATCTTTCAAAAGCAGTAATTACGTTAATGAACATCATTATCGTTTTAACCCCGTTGATAGGCACCATTTTTGGTGTGATGTACTTCTACAATTCCAAAGAATTTGTGGAATTGCTACTGGCCCAGCCTATAAAAAGAAGTTCCATATTTCTGGGGCAGTACTTAGGGGTTGCTATATCACTTTCGGCAAGTCTTGTTTTGGGGATCGGTATTCCGTTTTTACTATATGGAATTTTCCTTTCACAGGACATCTTCAATTTCCTTTTTCTGTTGTTAGATGGGATGCTGTTAACGTTTATTTTTGTTGGAATTTCGTTTTATATCTCTCTTTGTAATAATGATAAAATCAAAGGCTTTGGATACTCAATAGCCCTATGGCTTTTTTTTGCAGTTATTTACGACGGCTTGTTTTTGGTGTCTTTGATTATGTTCGAAGATTACCCTCTCGACAAATTTTCTCTGATTGCCACTATTCTTAATCCCATTGATCTTTCCAGAATATTGGTTCTTCTGAAACTGGATATTTCAGCATTATTAGGCTATACAGGAGCATTGTTTCAAAAGTTCTTTGGAACCAATCTCGGCCTGGTAATCTCACTAACCATGTTATTTACATGGGTGCTCGGACCACTGTACTTTTTTATCCGCCACTCAAAGAAAAAAGACTTCTAGTAGTTAACTATAATTCAATCCAAGCTCCATCTTCCCTTGAAGATTCCATGATTGCCTGAACTATTCGAATATCTTTCAAACCTTCTTCGCCAGGAACCACAGGAGCTTTTCCTTCTTTGAGTGCAAGTGCATCATTATCCATTTGTCGAGCTTGTTGATGATTAGGATTAGCTGGAAGCTTGATTCCATTGCTGGCTTCTCCTCGTACACTAGAGTAAGTCTGGAAGGGTCTAAGCCTGTACCAACCTTTAGTTGCAGTTACATTCAGGTAGTTACTGGATTTCCCAAAAGCCGTTTCACCTTTAGCAATTGTATCATTAGCAAATTCCATTTCAAATTCTGAAAATTCATCCACTTCATTATACATTTCATTTCGCTCTGACCATTGACGTCCCCGAACTCTGAAAGGCTCCATTTGGGTGGCATAACGAGCCGCGTTTATAGGGTATACGCCCATATCATATAAAGCCCCACCACCAAGTTCAGCACTTCTCCGCCAATTCCCTTCCCGATGCCCGCCGTTATAACCTGCTCCGGTTTTCACTTCCTGAATTTCTCCATAAGTTTTATTTCTGGTGAAACCCATTACTTTTTGGTTATTAGGCTCGTGCTGAAGCCGGTAACCAATAGTTAGCTGTATCTTATTCTTATTAGCAGCATTAATAACTTTCTGACAATCTTCAACTGTTTTGGCCATTGGTTTTTCACACCAAACGTTTTTACCTGCATCTGCTCCAATAATGGCATATCTAGCATGAAGACCAGTTGGGAGCACTATATAAACCACATCAATTTCGTCATTATTGGCTATCTGATGCATGTTTTCGTAATTATATATATTTGCATCAGGAATCTGATACCGTTCTTGCCACACCGGGATTTTACTCGGTGTTCCGGTTACAATACCTCGTAATTCACAATGTTCGGTAAGTTGAAGTCCGGGGGCTAAGCGAGTATTACTATAACTTCCAAGACCTACCAATGCTACCCCGATTTTATCTTTCCTTTTAGGTATAATGATGTTTGGAAATTCTAATGAAGCTAAGGCTGGGAATCCGGCTAGAGCTAGAGCCGATTTCCGCAAAAAATCTTTCCTGGAAAGATTGTTTTTCATAAGGAAAAAGCGAGGTTAAAAGTCATTTTAATCTGAATATGCATATCAGAACTAAAACATTTTGCAAAAAGTTGAAATCTCAAGTCATATCCAAAGCAGACACAAAAACAGGTTTTTGCAAAAGCTCTTTTTGCTCGTTGTTATCCATGTTGATAAAGCGTTGCATCACCTCGGCAGTAACTTCTCCATTTAGCTTATAGAGAAATCCCAGCTGCCCCGATTTTTTTAATTCAGATATAAGAGTTGATTCAAGATCTCCCCAGAACATCCCCAGGTTTATTTCTGATTCGGAACAACAATGCTCCATCAAATTCAAAACAGCTTGCGTCTTACCCCAAGCATAATCAAAAGCAAGGAAAACGAGGTTATTCGGGTTAAATAAGCGGTTAGTAAATGGCAGATAGGGTAGCACTTTTTGCATAAGGAACCCACTTAAACCCGGGACTTCGACAATTTCCCAGTTTACAGGTTTACAGCGGATTCCCGCTACAACTTCACCTTTATGTTTGGCTATGTAGTAGGAGCCAACTTCGAACAGTCGGTCTTCAAAATAGTAAGAGTGGGTTTTATAAAATGAACTGAGTTGTTTGAGTATTCGCTGTTCTTCCTGATGTTCAGCAATACTTACTTTAGGGGACTTTTTTGGTGAAAAACGACTGAATAAAACCGTAGATATTTTTCGGGTAGGATAAAAACCCAGGTTGATACAAAGTTCTTTTGAATTATAATTCTCAGACTCAACGAAAGCATAAAAGGAAGCTTTGCTCCCATTATCGTAAACAGGTTGTTCAAAATGGTTGGTAATTTGATCTCCAATCATTTTTTTGAGGTGATTGTTCGCCCGACTTTTTTTTCTGTTAAGTTTAGAACCTCGTTTTTTTTCTTTTTTTCTGAATGGATTATTTACTGAAAGGTATCGTACATAGAAGCTCCTCAAACCATCACCAAGTCCCGAAGTTTGTCTTGTAGCAACACCCGTAGTTCCCAATACCCGGTTTCGTTTCAGAATCTGGATGAATTCTAAATTCCGTTGAGATTTCATGCCTTCGGCTATATGCTTCTGGCGATATCTTACTTTTCCTTTTGTGCCAAAAACAGTTTGTTTGAGAAGGGAAATAATCTCCGGGGAAGTACCTGAGCGGGTCAAAACCTTAAGGTCGTTTTCGCTCATATCCTTATTTTCTATATGCATTCAACTTATTTGGGTACATAAAATCAGCTAGAAATATAAAGCTTAACTCTGATTCCTACTATTCTCAGAGATTTTCCGTTACATTTCCATCATGAAGAAATTATTAGTGCTTTTGGTAGCTGCCTTTTTAGGCTTCATTTCAGGTGTGAAAGCTCAAACGTATCCCTTTAGGACCTATTCTATCCAGGATGGATTAAGTGAGTCGGTAGTAAACGATTTGATTCAGGATGATGAGGGCTATATTTGGTTTGCCACAGGATATGGACTAAATCGTTTTGACGGAATTAACTTTGAGAACTTCTTTGAGGAAAGCGGGCTCAATCACAGTAAGGTGTTATCTCTTTATCAATCCAGAGATGGCAAAATGTGGATTGGTACCGGTAAGGGAGTAAACTATATGGAAGGGGACAGCATTTATTCATCGTCTTCACTGGTGGCTCTCGAGAATAGCGAAGTGATAAGTATTTTTGAGGATAAAGAGGGGCATCTTTGGTTTGGGACCGATGGAGATGGAGTGTGGCATTACATAAATGAGGAAGAACTTGTCTTGTACTCAACGTCTCAGGGGCTTTTGAGTAATCAAGTAAGGGGAATTGCGGAATCCGAAAACGGTGACCTTTGGTTTGCAACCAGAGGAGGGCTTACAAGCTTATCTAATGGGAACCTTAGAACATATACAACTGAGCATGGTCTGCCTGAAAACAGATTAAGAGACATACAAATCGGTTACCAAGGTATTATTTGGATAGCTACCCGAAACGGGATTTCAAGATTTGATGGAGTAAATTTCGAGAATTTTGGAAGTGAGTACGGAATCAGGGATCCCAGAGTGCAAACTATATCCATTGCATCAGACGGATCAATTTGGGCGGGCACAGAAGAAGGTGTGTCTCATTTTACTCAGGGAAGGTTCAAAAATTACACCGTAGATCAGGGGCTTTCAAACAATATTGTTTATTCTTCAATTATTGATGTGGAAGACAATGTTTGGTTTGGTACGTTCGGTGGAGGCGTAAGTCTTTTTCTTGGGGATTATTTTGAGAATTTTAATACAGAATCTGGCCTTTCGAATGATTTAGTAACATCCATAGCAGAAGATGGAAATGGACAGCTTTGGATAGCGACCTATGGTGGAGGAATGATGGCCAGAAAAGAAACCGGATTTGATCATCTGAATACAAGTGACGGATTGCTGGATGACAGAATCTATCATATCAGCAAAGATTCAAGAGACCGGTTATGGGTAGGCATGAGAGATGGATTGGCATACATCAAAGATGGAAACATAAAAACATTCACTGAAGATGAATTTCCATTTCGTAAAATAAGGCATGTTTTGGAAGCCAATAATGGCGTTTTTTGGATAAGCACTGAGGATGAAGGACTATTACGTTTTGATGAATCAGGTTACGAACATTTTACTCAGGCTCAGGGCCTGGCAAGTAATAGCACTCGTAGAAGTGTAGAAGATAATGAAGGTAATATTTGGGTGGCAACCTATGGTGGAGTGTCCAAAATAGAAGAGGATGGAATCACTAATTTCTCTCTTCAGGAAGGTGTTCCGAATAATGGGGTAATGTCTATCATGAAAGATCAAAGCGGAACGATATGGATTTCGACATTTGGAGGGATTGCATGGTTTGATGGATTTAGGTTCGTTGATATTACCGATGAAGATGGTTTGCCCGGCCGGGTGTGTTATTTTATTTCACAGGACAGGAACGGATACTTATGGATTGGTACTAATGCTGGTATTGCGCGGTTGGATGTACAACTATTTTACAGTGATGATCCTGATGATAAGGAGCGGGCAGTTCAGATACTGGCCAGAGAACAAGGGCTGATTTCAGATGAAACAAACCTTGGAGCTGTTTATGAGGATAAAGACGGACATTTTTGGTTTGGTACGGTTGAGGGTGTAAGTCACTTTAATCCTGAAGTTTACTTTGGGAATCAAGTTCCTCCAAGAGTTCATATTCTGGATTTTATAGCTTCAGGAAATCGTTATGAAGAAAGTGGATTTGAGCTTTCCCATAATCAGAATTTCGTTGAGATTAATTTTGCTGGATTAAATTTTACAGCACCCAACCAAGTGATTTTTGAATACCGAATGAACGGAGGGATTGATCCGGGCAGACAAAGAACAACCTCAAGAAGTGCCAGATATCCATCTTTACCACCAGGTGATTATACGTTCAGAGTTCAGGCTCGTAATTCTAATGGAATATGGAGCGAAGAAATCGCCGAAATTAGCTTTACAGTAAACCCGCCTTTCTGGATGAACTGGTGGTTTTTAGCCGTAATTGCACTTGCTGTATTAGGGGTAATTTACTTGTTTTATCGAAACTATAAAATCTCTAAAATGGTAGATATAGAGCGCATGAGAGTTCGTATTGCCAGCGACTTGCACGACGATGTAGGGGCTAGTTTAACAGAGATAGCCCTGCAATCAGACTTTCTGCAAGCTAGTCATGCCGAACCGGAATTCAAACAATCCTTGAATCAGATTGGAAAACAGTGTCGACATGTGGTTACGAGCCTGGATGACATTGTATGGTCTATCGATGCCAGAAATGACACATTGGGTGATTTAACGGATAGAATGCAGGATTATATCATAAATGTACTTGAACCGAAGAATTTTAAGGTGACTTATGATTTTGAGGAGCTTAGAATGGAAAACAAGCTTCCGGTTCCTGTAAAGGAAAATCTGTATCTAATTTTTAAAGAGGCAGTAAACAATATCGCGAAGTATTCCAATGGAGATGAAGTGCTCGTCAGCATGGAAACAAATAATGGAGAGTATGAGTTTAAAATTTACGATAATGGAGATACTGGAAGAGGAACTAAAAAAACCGGACATGGCTTGCGTAACATGGAAATGCGAGCACAAAGAATCGGTGGAATGTTCAACTTTGAAGACGAAAACGGATTTACGGTTAGCTTAAAAGGCAAACTGAATTAAAAGCGGAGACCAAAATGGCAGTAATAGGGATTGTAGAAGACAACAAAAAAATAAGGGATTTAATACAACGCTATTTAGATATGCAGGAAGGGATGGATTGTCCCGTTGCTACAGATACTGTTGAAGAAATGCTTGAGTTCCTGGAAGATCATCAGAATCCGGATGTACTATTGATGGATATACAACTACCAGGTATGTCAGGTATTAAAGGAATGGAGATTATTAAGTCCAAATACCCGGATATTGATATTATCATGCTTACGGTATATCACGATTCTCATAAGATATTTGATTCATTAAAAGCTGGTGCATCGGGTTATTTACTAAAACACACTTCGCTCCCGGAAATTAAAGAATCTATTGAAATGTTGTTGAAAGGAGGCGCTCCAATGTCGCCTCAGATAGCGCGAAAAGTAATCACTCATTTCAACGACCAGGCTCCAAAAAAGAATGAAGACAGTATGCTTACAAACCGAGAACAGGATATAGTTAATGGTCTGGTTGATGGACTGAGCTACAAAATGATTGCAGATCGATTTGATATTTCTATCGATACAGTCCGTGCTCACATCAGAAATATCTATAAAAAATTGCATGTGAATTCGAAAGCAGAAGTAATAGCAAAATCGCTGAGAGGTGAGATTTAACATGATTCTAACATTAACATGTTATATATATTACGGGCGTAATAGTTGATGTTTAAGCTATAACCTTTACTAATTTGCTCAGGAGCAATTATGAAAGCCTCAAAAAATATTCTTAGCCTTACCATCGCATCCTTATCATTATTCTTATCCGGATGCTATACTCAACTTCAAACTACGGATGGATTTAGCAGAACCAGCCCAAATTCTTCGAGCACATACTATTCCTGGGGAGATGATAATGAAAATGCCGACGCAGGATATAACTGGAGCGATGAAGAACAAACAGCTAAACCATACACTGTAACTGAAACCGAGCCGGTTTACGAAGAAGAATATTACGAGGAAGATCCGGTCTATTCTGAAGATATAGAAGAAGCTGGTTTATATTACAAAGACTATGAAACGGAGGGATGGTATAAAGATAATTACGCAGATCGATTATACTGGGAAGGCTACGAAGATGGCTATGAAGAAGGTTATTGGGATGGAAGATTTGATTATTCTTGGTCTGGATATGGATATCACCACAGACCTTATTACTCCAGAATTGGATGGGGGTTTCGTTTCGGACGAATGGGTTGGTATAGCAATTGGTACGGATATAATTCTTATTACGCATGGGGTGGATACAGGTATCCTCATTATTGGGACTATTACGATCATTATTATGGATGGGGCGGATGGAATTATTATCACCCAACGGTAATTGTGTACAACGATTATCATAGAAATAATGGAAGAAATACCCGACCACGCAGCACAGGTATCTACAGTAAAGGAAATGGAAATAGTGCGATTACCGACGGCACAAGAACGCGGTCAGGAAGTGGAAATTCAGGGAATTCTGCAATAACCCGTACCGGTAGGAATGGTGGCTCAGTAATCACTAAAAGATCTAACACTGGAAACTCAACAGGTTCCCGATATACAGGAAGAACAAGTGGTTCAAATACTGGTCGCTCAACAGGAAGTACGGTAAGAAGAACTCGTTCAGGTACTAACAACGGATCAGGAACGGTCAGAACTACCGGAAGAACCCGAACATCAGGAAACAGTGGCTCAACAGTAGGCAGAACCAGATCAAATACTAATAGATCAGGTGTAGTTCGAAGTACTCGTGGAAGCAGCAGCAATACATCCGGAGTAACGAGAGGACGTTCTTCTGTTCGAACTAATAACTCCGGTAGAAGTGCTGTTGGAAACAGGGGAACTACAATAAGAGTACCAAGAAGTACTTCAGGAAGATCTAATACACGTGTTGGTACCCGATCAAATAATTCCGGTTCAAGAAGTACTACTGTCAGAAGAGGTTCATCAAGCAGGAGTTCCTCATCACGTGCAGTTCGTAGTGGCAGTTCCTCAGGATCTTCTACAAAATCCGTGAAAAGCAGATCATCATCAAGATCATCTTCAGGTACGCGATCGTCAAGTTCTCGTAGCAAGTCTAAGCGCGGTAAGAAAAACTAAAACGTAATACATAACCTGAAAACACCAATGAAGAGGCTATTTTTCATTCTCTTAGTGGCAGGATTATTTCTTCCCGCTGCCACTTTTGGCCAGGACGGACAAAACCCAATTCGGTATTCAACACTGGCACAACAGTTTACCGGCATAAATACTAATGGCGATCCAAATGCCAGTGTACTTCCATCTGTTGCAATTCAAAATGGTTTTGGAAGTTTTCTTGATAACCCAGCAAGTATGGGACTCATAAATATGAGCTATTTTAATACCGGGCTTCTCTCAAATTACGCTGAGCAAAGTAACTCTTACCTGGGGAATAGTATTTCATTTGATAACTCTCGTACTCAGTTCGGAAATATAGGTCTCATTTACACAGTGCCAACAGAAAGGGGAAGCTTAGTAGTCGGAGGCGGGTATACATTAAATACTCAAATTAACAGAACTAATGTTCTAAGCGGGTATAATGATGTAAATACTATCACTGATGTCTTTAAAAATGGAGCAAGTGATTATAATGACATCGCTTTTGAAGCTTATGCAATTGATTACGCTGATGTGGAACAAACAACACTGGAGTCCATTTTCAGAATCGGGTTTGCACCGGGGGAATTCCTGGGTATACAGCAAAACGCAGAAATTAAACAAAGAGGTTCTATTGGTGAATACTCCATTTTCATGGCTACGGAACTTCAAAGGAATCTATTTATAGGCGCGTCACTTGGGGTTACCTATGGTAATTACTCCTATGACAGGTATTTCTTAGAGAAAGATGAAAACAATCTTTACGATGGTGATTTCATAGATACTGATGAAAACGGAGATGGAGGGACTGATATAGCCGATGTATTGCTACAAGATGAATTTGATTCTGAAATAGTAGGAGCAAATGTAAGGGCTGGACTTCTTTATAAAGTTCTTCCAAATTTGAATGTAGGAGCCAGTATACTTTTACCAACAAGATTTATCGTAACCGAACAATATTATTCAGAAATTACTACCAATTTAGATGATGGAAGAACTCCATTTGGAGATAGTTTCTCAGGAGATTTTAGCTATTCGGTTCGCCGCCCGGGGCAATTAAACCTAGGGGTGGCGCTGGAAGATTTAAATGGATTTACTTTTTCAACTTCTGTAGAGTTGATCGATTATCGTAATACTGATTTAAACCTGACCAGAGACGCTGAACTTGAGTTCAGAGATATTGCTTTGTTAAGAGAGCAAGAAGCTATTTTTGATAGCTTAATCAGTGCCGATTACAACTTGGTAACGAACTTTAAAGCAGGTATGAAATATAAGTCTGCAACTGGCTTTGAAATAAGAGGAGGTTTCGGGCTTCTTCCCGGAAAAAGTTCAAGCTATTCAGCCGACAAAATTGTCCTTTCCGGAGGTTTGGGGATTCCTTTAACAAGGGAACTTTACCTGGATATTACCACACAATATACCGGGTGGAACGATCGTTCAATTCTATACGAATACTTCGATTCTCAGTCTGGTCAAGAGAGAACTGAGAGTATCGACGAAACCATAAGTCAGATAAATCTTATGGTGGGATTCAAGTATAGGTTTTAGAAAGATTGATAATCCCCAAAACCTCCGTAGTTAGTTTTAAGAGAAAGTCTTTTGAAAGAGGCTTTCTCTTTTTTATAGCCACTTCTTCTTACGGAAATAGAAGATCATTCCAATAGTTACCAAAATCATTAAGACCCACACGATTGGGTAGCTCCATTTCCAACTCAGTTCCGGCATATAGCTAAAATTCATTCCGTAAATACCTGCAATAAAAGTAAGTGGGATAAAAATGGTAGCTATAATAGTAAGCACCTTCATCACTTCATTCATTTTATTACTGATGTTGGTCATATACATATCGTGCAGTCCTGCTACTATTTCCCTGTTATTATCCAAGTTATCTATGATTTGAATAACATGATCATAGGCATCCCTTATGAAGAGTTTAGTCTCATCAGCCACCAATGGAGATTGATCGCGAAGTAAAGAGTTTAAACTGTCACGCAAAGGCCAGACACTTTTTCTGAATTGGATGAGCAATCTTCGGGATTTGTGAATGTCAGCAAGAGCATCTTCATCCGCATTAGACCATAGCACATCCTCAATTGATTCAATTGTGGTATTTAGTTCATCAAGGGCATTGAAGTAATAATCAATAATTACATCCATCAATGCATAAGCCATATAATCGGGCCCGCTTTTTCTCATCCTAGTATGTTCTGCCTTTAGCCGTTCTCTGATTGGAATAAAGAGTCTTTTCTCTGACTCCTGAAACGAGAAAATAAATTTATCAGAAAAAACAAGACTGACCTGTTCTTGAAGTAATTGACCATCTTCGATATAAATCATCTTCAGAACAACAAAGATCTGATCCTGATAATCTTCAATTTTAGGACGTTGATTTGTATTTAGAATATCCTCTTGAATAAGCGGATGAAAGTGAAACTCATCCCAAAGCTCTTTCAATTTTTCGATATCGTGAAGTCCTTTAACTTGTACCCAGGTAGGATTAGAAGTATCTACATAGGGACGACATTCTTTTACTGACTCAATCAGTTTTTCTTCCAGATGATCAACTCCGTAATCATGTACTTCAATAGTAACTTTCTCGGTTTTCTTTAGTCCGATGTGAGTTAATGTACCCGGGGCACTCCCGACCTTTTTATTGAAAAAAACAGATTGAATTCTATTGGGAATAATTCTTTTTCTAATGCTCATACGTCCAAATTAATTTGCCGAAAGTACACAAAAAAAATCCCCGTACATAACAATGAACGAGGATTAGAAAAATGAATTTAGACTATTTATTCAATTTCGCCTTTTTCAGCTGCCTCTTTAAGCTTATCGTTAGCCCATATAGCAACCTCTACACGACGATTCTCGGCTCTGCCTTCTACCGTTGAGTTATCGGCAACGGGGTTTTCTTCTCCATAACCTGTAATGGTCATTCTGGTAGGCTCAACACCTGTGAAGGCAGCATATTCAGCAACTGATTTTGCTCGTTCTTCAGAAAGTTCGAGGTTGTACTCCTCTCTTCCTGTATTGTCAGTATGTCCAGCAAACATAATGTTTGTATCTTCATACTTCTTCAGAATCTCAGAAAGCTTTGCAATTTCCTCTTTCGAAGCTTCACTTAACTCATAAGAGTTTATTTCAAAAAGAATTCCGGAATCAAACGTCACTTTAATCCCTTCGCCTACACGTTCTACTTTAGCACCTTCAAGATCTTCTTCTATCTCTCTGGACTGGCGATCCATATAATTTCCAATTGCAGCACCTGTGGCTCCACCTACTGCTGCTCCTGCTATAGCCCCGGTGGTTGTGTTTCCGGCAGCTTTACCAATTATTGCACCCGCCAAAGCACCTGCTGAAGCACCAATTGCAGTTCCTTTTGCGGTTTTACTGATCGAGTCGCAAGCTGATATCGTTAATCCAGCAGCTAATATTAATGTGAATAGTTTAATTGAAATCGATTTCATAATAAATGGTTAGTTAGTATTTATAATGTTTATGAATCCAACTAACTAATGTTCCAGATATTAATGGAACGTATTCAGAATATTTATCTGGCTATCCGCCCTCTGCGCGTAACACTTCCAGGGGTGGTTTTGCTTGTATACCTCTTGTGTTTATCAATCCAATAGCCAGGACCAGAAGTACTAAAATCACGACTTCAGTCCCAAGAATTACAAAGTTAGGAACGAACTCGATGTCAAAGTAAAAGTAGCCAAGGAGTGCACTTGCTCCAACAGAAAGTATGAGCCCAATTAAGGCAGCCATAATTCCTAGTATCGCATATTCGATAATTTGGATTTTAACCACCTGCTTTTGTTTTGCCCCCAGCGTTCGTAGTAATACTGCTTCACGAATTCGCTGGAACCGACTGGTAGCCGCTGATCCTGCAAGCACAATCAACCCGGTAATGATGCTAAACAATCCGATGAACTGGATTACAAAAGTTACCTGATCCAGAAATTCACGGATTGTACCAATTATCTGTCCTACATCAATCGCAGAAACATTAGGGTAGGCTCGCACAATTTCTTGTTGAAGAGCTACCGACGCTTCCCGATCAGGGGTTTTGATGGTTGTGGCGAAAAACTGTGGAGCAGGTTCGAGTACGCCGGTTGGAAACACCACAAAAAAATTAGGTTGAGGAGTCTGCCAATTTACGGTACGGGTACTGGCAATATAGCTTTCGATAGGGATTCCCTGAACGTCCCAAACTATTGTATCTCCCAGCGCAACGTCTAAATCTTCCATCAAGCCGGATTCTACTGAGATTGGAACAAGGTCATTCAGATTTGGAACAGATCCGATAAATTTTCCGGAATCCAGTTTTTCTGTTGAGGTTAACGAATCTCTGTATGTAGAGCGGTACTCTCTGGTAAGCGCCCACCGACGCGCATTACGGCTGGTATCGGAAAGAATTTCATCTACAGGTCGATTCTGTATGGACTGAAGACGCATCGTTACAATTGGGACATTCTGGACGATTTCGAGTCCATTTTCTTCAATGATGGCGTTAACTCCAGGATTCTGATCATATTGAATATCAAATAGTGCGAGGTTTGGAAGTTCGTCCTGACCTTCAAAATTGATTGTTCCCAACAGCATATCCTGAGTTAAATACAATGAGCTTATTAGGGTAACTCCCAATCCAAATGTGAGTAGCAGGGTACTGGTTTGATTATTGGGGCGATACAAGTTCGAAAGTCCCTGACGCCACTCGTAGCTCCACCCTGAGGGCATAAATTTACGTGAAGCTTTCATCACTAAAACTGCAAAACCTGCAAGAAGAAGCAAACAGAAAGCAAATCCAAGGGTAAAGAAAATGGCTGCATCAAGTTCTCCAAGCATTAACCATGCATAACCTGTAATAGAGAGACCTATTACCATAAAGAGAATAATTCTGGTAACTAATCCCAATAATTTAGAAAGGTTAACTTCTGCTGAACGCAAAGTGAATAGGGGGGATATTTTACGAACAGCTAGTAATGGAAAGAGGGCGAATACTACTGAGATAGTAACACCAGTAACCAATCCCATGATTACAGAACTCCATGATATAAAGAGATCAATGTCCACGGGAATAAAATCGCCAACTAACACCGGGAGGTATAATTGAACGATGGTTCCCAGGAATGCCCCGATTGCCGCACCCACGAAACCCATAGCAGTAGCCTGAATAAGATAAATAGCCATAGTTTGGTTGGATGAAGCACCAACACAACGCAGCACAGCCACAGTGTTTATTTTTTGCCGGACGTATACAAAAATAGAACTGGCGATTCCAATCCCTCCCAAAAGAAGGGCGATAAATCCTATCATATTCAGGAAACTGGAAAGTCCGGAAATAGCTTCACCAACTTCTTCCTGACGCTCAGCAATATCATCATATCGGAAATCGAGCGTGTCATTCATTGCGTCCAGTTGATTATCAACTACAATGGGTTCTACCCAATCCCTGTACTTTAGATAGGCTTTGTGTTCCAGCCTGCTACCGCGTTCCAGTAAGCCGGTATTCTCAACACCTTCGAGAGGAATTAGGATTCTTGGCCCAAGGAAAGAAGTAGCCATCGACTGTCCCGGAATCTCCTCAATTCCACCAATAATTTCATAAGTCAAAAACCCAACTTTCACAGAATCTCCCGGTTCAAGCTGGAATTGGGTTAGAATGGCTTGATCAACAAGGGCGCCATATTCATCCAGAAAACGAGTTGCAGCTTCTGGGGGATTCGTTTCAATGATTCCGTAGTAGGGGAATCCATCCTCCATAGCAGAAATTTGAGACAGCCGGGTCGCTCCTGTTTCAGGAAAGAGAGCCATTGAAGTGAAAGCGAGCATCTTAGATTGACTCTCACTAATAGAATCAAGGTAGGCTTGTAGTTCGGGCTGAAATTCTGCATTTCGTTCTACTTCCAGATCAGCACCAAGTAGTTCCTTAGCCTGCTCATCAATACTCGAGTTCAGATTTACCCGGAAAGAGGTAATCGCGACCTGAGCAGCCACACCAACAATGATAGCAGCCATGTAGAGAAATAATTTTCTCCGGTTTGAGCGGGAATCCCGCCACGCCATTTTAAATACCCACGACCAGCTCATGAGGATACTACCTCTGTCTCTGAAGTAAGAATATCGGCATCTACTTTTCCATTTTTAATTTTGATAATGCGACCACATTTATTGGCCAGCTCAAGATCGTGAGTTACAAGTACAAGGGTAGTTTGCTGTTTCTCATTCAGATCAAAAATCAATTTCTCAATATATTCTCCGGTTTCGGTATCCAGATTTCCTGTGGGTTCATCCGCAAAAAGAATTTTTGGCTCATTTATAAAAGCCCTGGCTATGGCAACACGTTGCTGTTCTCCACCTGAAAGTTGAGTTGGGTAGTGATGCGTTCGGTCACCCAAACCAACTTCTTCTAATAGCTCTTTTGCCCGTTGCCGAACTTCTTTAGTTGCTTCTCCCCGGAGTTCGAGCGGAACCATTACATTTTCGATAGCCGTTAACGTGGGCACCAACTGGAAGGTTTGAAATACAAAACCAACATGTTTGTTGCGTACAGAAGCACGCTCATCTTCACTCAAAGGATTAAGATTTTCTCCTTTAAGAATCACCTCTCCGGAGGTTGGCCGATCAAGCCCGGCGCACAATCCAAGTAACGTTGTTTTTCCGCTCCCTGACGGACCAACGATCGCACACGTAGTACCTTCATCAATTTCGAAATTGATGTCATTTACGACAGTTAAGATTTTGGAGCCACTTTTAAATTCTCTGGTTAAGCTTTTAGTTTGAAGTATATTCGACATTAAAATTAGTATAGATTAAATAAATAAAACCTTTCAATATATGAGAACCGTTCCAGATGAAGTAATTTATGTTAAGGTTTTTGTTTTTGTCTGGCTCTTATAAACAAGCATGGAACTTTTCCAAACCATTATTAATTACAACTCGTAGATATATATAGGGATATAATAAAGCAAATTAGGGTATTTTATGAAGAAAGAAGAACATGAGACTGAAAGAGTTGAAGAGCTTCTAAGTTACAAAATCTTAGATACTCCTGAAGAAGATTCGTTTGATAATTTGGTTAAAGTTTCCGCATTTATTTGCAATACAGAATTCGCGCAAATTAACTTTATAGATGCCCACCGCCAATGGACGAAAGCCTGGCATAATGTAGATATTAAAGAAATTCCTCGAGAATACGGGTTCTGTAACCATACGATCAAGAACAAAGAAAAAATGATTGTAACAGACACCCTTAAAGATGATCGTTTTGCTGAAAAAGAATTTGTTACAGAAGAACCAAAAATACGGTTTTATGCAGGTGTTAATATAAAATCCAAGAAAGGGTATAACATCGGCACTATTTGTGTGATGGGAACTGAGCCAAAAGATTTGAATAAACATCAACAGGAAACACTTGCAAGAGAGGTAGAAGCCAGAATAGAATTAAAAAAGAGTAACCAGCAGCTAGAAAAAAAAGCAATATATCTAAAAAACTCCACAGACTTAATGTTGCTGGTAGATTCAAAAAATTTGATCATTCTTGAGGTAAATGAAGAAGTAGAGAAGTTTTTTGATTTTGATACTGATCATTTAATTGATAGATCAATAACATCACTTAACATTTCAGAATTTCATATAAAGAATCTGCAAAACTGGATTGAAAATAATAACTCTGAGGAGTTTTCAGAAGTGATAAATGTACCGGGAAAGGATTCGGAGTTATATTTTCAGGTTAATATTTCAAAAAAAGATGATCATTTATTTATTACTGCCAGAGATATTACTGAAGATCAGCGCAACCTTGAGCAACTAAATAAGAATTTTAAATACCAGGCAACTATTTCGGAAGTATCACTGGTTTTTAACTCATCGATAGCCTTTAAAGAAAAAGTAAATAAAGTGTTAGAAATTATAGGGTCAGTATCAAAGGTATGCCGCTCCTATATTTTTATAGACTTTAATGATGGACAAAACTGTAGAAATGAATTTGAGTGGTGCGGAGAGGGAGTGTCTGAGCAAATTCATGAACTACAGAATATATCTTACAAAGAAGACGTCCCTCAGTGGAAAGAGACCTTAATAAGAGATAAGGAAATAATAAGCAGTGACGTAACAGAACTCTCAAAACCGTTACAGGATATTTTAGCTCCACAAAGTATAAAATCAATCATTGTACTTCCAATTTATAAAGATGAAGTTTTTATGGGTTTCATTGGATTTGATGATACTAAAACTAATCGAGTGTGGAGTGATGCTGAAATTTTTCTCCTCAGAACTACAGCCGGATTGATTTCAAATGCCTATTCAAAAAACGAAACATTCCAGATGTTACAGAATAGTGAAAGAAGGTTAATGAATTTTATTAAGCAATCTCCGGTGTCAATTGCTATGCTAGATAAACAGTTGAAATTTATTGAAACCAGTAATAAGTGGCTTTCTGACTATGGGAATGGCAAAAGGAATTTAGCTGGAGTAGATTATACCCATAATGAAAAAGACTACAAAAAAACCGGAGACTGGGAAGATATTTTTAAAGCGGTTCTTGCAGGTAATACGTATTTCTTAGAAAATCAAAGATTAGAAAAGAAGGACGGGAGTGAACTTTGGCTTACTTCAAAGATAATTCCCTGGTATACCGAAAATGAAGAAGTGGGAGGTGTGATCATATTTGTTGATGATGTTACTAAATTAATTAAGAATAACTTGGCAATAAAAAAATCTCTAAAGGAAAAAGAAGTATTAATCACAGAAATCCATCACCGAGTCAAAAATAATTTAGCTACAGTTTCTGCTTTTTTAGAGCTTGAACAGTTAATGTTGGAAAATGAAAAAGCATCAAAAATTATTCAGAAAAGCCTTGGGCGAATTCAAGTAATGGCAAACATTCATGAATTACTTTATGAAAGTGAAAGCTTTGCAGATATAAGCCTATCCAAAATGTGCAAAAAGTTATTTGAGAGGATCGAATCAGGTTTAGGAGTAAACAGCAGAATCTTTTTTAAAATAGATATTATTGATATTTTTCTTACAATTAATGATGCGATTCCAGTAGCGCTTATGCTAAATGAAATGGTGGCTAATTCCCTTGAATATATACGTCATTCAAATTTGAGTGCTAAGTTTACAATTAAGGTCACAGAGGGAAAGAACCAAAGAATTAATGTTAGTGTTAGCCACAATCAGAGTTCTTTAGCTAGATCAAATCCTTTGGATTCTGATTCATCTTTGGATATTACTATTTTGAAGGTATTAGCAGAACAGGTGGATGGAGAGCTTTCTTACGGTGATGAAAAAACAATAGGGTGGAAATTAAATTTTAAAAAAAATAAATCAAGAGGATCAAGTAGTAACATTTCAAAGAAAAAGATGAAAGAGTTGACTTCTTGAATTTTTTATAAGCAGATTTATCTTGAAATTGACAGTATGAAAAAGATATATATACTTTTTTTGGGATTGATTTTGATTCAGTTAACAAACCAGATTCATGCCCAGGAAAAGAAAACGATTCTAATCTTCGGGGATAGTATTGCTGCGGGTCTTGGAGTGGATCCGAGTCAGGCGTTCCCGGCAGTTATTCAGGATAAAATTGATTCTCTTGGTTTAGACTACGAAGTAATTAACGGAGGATTGAGTGGGGAGACCTCTGCAGGAGGGCTTCGCCGTATAAACTGGGTCCTGCAGCGCCAGGTGGATATCATGATTCTCGAACTTGGAGGAAATGACGGTCTTCGTGGAATCGATTTGTCATCTACAAAAGAAAACCTTCAACAAATTATAGACCGTGCGTTAGCAAATAACCCGGATATGGAAATTCTGATCGCAGGGATGCAGGTCCCACCCAACCTGGGAATTGAATACACCCGGGAGTTTCAGAATTTATACCCTGATCTTGCGGAATCAAACAATCTGAAGCTAATCCCTCTACTTTTGGATAAAGTAGGAGGGCGGGATGAGTATATGCAACCGGATCAGATTCATCCAAATGCTGCAGGACATAAGGTAGTTGCCGAAACGGTTTGGGAGACATTATACCCTACATTGAAATAAGAACTATTGTATTAAATGAAAAAGCTATTATTAATTTTTCTCGTCATTTGTTCGACTAAAGCTCTTTCCCAGGAGCTCGACTACCAACCAAAGGTTTTATTGGTAACTGCACATCCCGACGATGATGCTTTATTTTCTGTAACTGTTTGGAAAACAACTAATCTTTTGCGTGGCACAGTAGACCTTGCCCTGATGACGAATGGAGAAGGAGGATATAAATATTCTACCCTGGGTAATTATGTGTACGGTAAAGAATTAGATAATGAAGAAGTTGGTCGTGATTATTTGCCGGGAATAAGAAAAAAAGAGCTGATGGCCGGTGGGGATGTTGTTGGTATAAGAAATTACTTTTTCTTTGATCAGCAGGACTTTTACTACACACAAGATATTGAAGAGACTCTGGAAAAATGGGATACACCACCTATCATTGAAAGATTGAAATCAATTATTCAAAAGGAAAACTATGATTTCGTGTTTATGATGTTGCCTTTTGATGGAAATCATGGTCATCATAAAGCGGCAACCTTACTGGCTTTAAAAGCGATAGAATTAATGGATGAGAAAGATAGACCGATTGCATTACTTTCATTTGTCAGGAGTCCGGAGGAAGAGGGAATGAGCTTTGTGATGATGGAAGGATACCCAATTACTAAAGTTAAACCAGACACTATTTTTGAATTTGACAGAAACCAAAAGTTCGGTTTTGATGATAGGCTGGATTATAACATTATAGCAAACTGGGTTATAGCAGAGCATAAAAGCCAGGGAACTATGCAATTACTAATGCAGGGCGGAAGAGTGGAGCAATACTGGTATTCGGAAATAAATGAAACTGACGGATTAGAAAAAACCCGTCAGTTTTTTGAAGCGATTAATGCTGTACAACCAGATTGAAGGTTCTTCTGGTTAAGTGTGTGGCATGAAAGAGCAGCTCATAAACTATCCTCATGTATTGGAAGTTTTGCTGGGTTACTCGATAGAAAACTCTATAGAGATATTGGCAGTCACATTTATCACTTGATCAAAGTCCATCATTGAAGACGAAGCATCCATTGCCATCATTTCGTTTCGACCAAAACTACGAGATGGAGTTACTGTATAATCTGAGTAGGATATATTTATTATACCCCCCAATTCCACTCCTGAAGCTTCAGTAATTAATGTCGCTTTTTCTTTAGCCGATTGAATTGCCGCAACCAAAGCTTTGTCTTTTCCCTCAGCTATTTTGGTGCTCGAAAAATTACCACTAAAACTATCGAAGTTGTTTTCGATAAGAGTGAGTTGAATTCGCTCATAAATATCAAAATCATTAAACGTAACAGAAACCTGTTGGTTTGTGACGGTTATCTGAGAATTCCGATCATTGGTATATCTTTTATTCATTCGAACTGGTTGAAAGTTAATATTTTCGTCCTCGATATCGAATTCTTTGAGCAGGCTCGCTAAAAGTTCTTCCCGTTGTTGGTGCAGCCCAAAAACTGCTTGCGGGCTCTTAGCTTCTGCATTTATATTAATATTGAAAATGATCAAATCGGCCTCAACTGCTTCCGTAGCAGTCATACTTATTGAGATTTTTTCTTGTCCGGTGGTTAGCTGTCTGGCTTGTGTAGCGCATCCCATCCCAAAAACAAGAAGTGTAATAATGAATAGTTGTTTCATGTTGCTCTCCATAAATGTTAATAAACAGTTCATAAACTTGGTTTTTCTGATTCTATTGTTCAATTCTTGAAAGAACAACCGGTAGCATTTCACTAACCCAATGTGAATACATTTTACCTGACGGGTGGAGCTCATCATCAGCAATAAGGGACATATCTATTTTTGCGTTTTCAGAAATTGGTGTAATATTTACAAAAGGAATGTTGTATTCAGAAGCAATCTCCTTCGCGATGGAATCGTACTCAAGAAGTTCTTTTCTGATTCTGACCTCACCTCGCGTTTGTCCAAAAGGGGTTACTCCATAATTTGGGATGGAAACAACGAATACATTTGAGGAATCTCCTCCTGCAAACATAATCGCTTGCTCCAGTAGTTCTCGAAACTCAGCCCGGTAGATTTCGATATCATACCCCCGATACTGATTATTAACACCAATCAACAAGGAAACTAAATTATAGGGAGGATTCAGTTCTGCTTCAGAAATTCCTTGTTGGAGTTCTGCTGTAGTCCAGCCTGTGGTAGCTATAATTTTGAGATCAGTAACCTCTATACCTTCAATTTTAAGTGAATCAGCCAGTTGAACCGGCCATCGTTTGTCTGCTGGAACCGACTCTCCAATTGTATATGAGTCACCCAAAGCAAGAAAAGATATGGATTCAGAAATATTTTGATTCACCTCATCTACAGAATTTCTTTCAGGTGAAGAAGCACAAACACTTAAAAAAAGAATGTATAAGGTTAGAAGTGGAGTAATTCTTAGTGATGTCACAGTTTAATGTTTTAAAATATTAACAGGATAGATACACGATTTTTTTTTGAAAATAAAATTCATTCAAAAGACTGAATTTCTTTAAGTTTTGGAGTTAGAAAAAAATCTATGGAAGCGCTTGCATTATCCCCGAAACAAACTTTTCTTAGAAAGGATTAAATCATATCTGATAGCGATTTAGATATGGTTAAAGAGGTTAATTCAATAGCAAGTTTATAATAAAAATAATATCAATCAAAAAGGATTAGACCATGAGTAAACAGATACGGCGGCTTTTCTTCTGCCTGCTTCTATTAACAGGAGTTGGAACAACGCTCGAAGCTCATCCCGAAATTAACAACGATGTGACTGAGGTTGCAGGTAGAGTTGTTGACTCTAGTGGGGAACCATTAGCCGGGGTTAATATTCGAGTAAAAGATAAACTAATTGGTACCACCACAAATCCGGATGGTACCTTTTCATTACGGGTATCTCAGGACCCACCTTTAACTCTTGTTTTTTCAATTGTAGGTTTTCAATCTGTGGAAGTTGATGTGAATACAAGCACAGATATGAATATAGATGTTGTTATGGAAGAGCAAACCGTTTTTGGAGACGATATTGTAGTTTCAGCGTCAAGGGTTGAGCAAAGTATCCTCAAGTCTCCGGTATCGATTGAGAAGATGGATGTTTTGGATATCCAAACTGCCGCTTCTGCTGATTTTTATGCTTCAATAAACAATTTGAAAGGGGTGGACTTTAGTACACAGAGTTTAACCTTCAAATCAATTAATACCCGTGGTTTTGGATCAAACGGAAACACCCGTTTTGTACAGTTAATTGACGGAATCGATAACCAGGCTCCTGGACTTAACTTCGCCGTTGGTAATATTGTAGGGATATCAGAGCTTGATTTAGAGAGTGCGGAAATGATCCCTGGTGCTGCTTCCGCTCTATATGGGCCTAATGCGTTAAACGGAATACTGCTTATGAAGAGTAAAAGTCCGTTCGATTATCAGGGTTTATCCGTTAACATTAAGCAAGGAGTAAACCATATCGACAGCAATGTTGAAGATCCTTCGCACTACCAGTCTTATGACGCGCGATATGCGAAAGCCTTTAATAACAAATTCGCATTCAAAATTACTGCCTCCTATTTAAATGCTCAGGATTTTGTAGCTCAGGATACTAGAGATCAAAGTTTCTTAACCGCGGGAGCCGTTGAGCGAGGTGTTACAGAAAGAGGAGATGCACGTGTTTACAATGGTGTTAACATCTACGGCGATGACGTATTTACTTTAGGTGCTCTTGCCGATGCAACTATTGCAGGCGGTGGAGCAACCGGAGCTCAGGTTGCAGCCTTACGAAGTTTAGTTCCGGATGGGCAGGAGGGCGCGTTTTCTGCTCCGGGTTTTGCTGAAGCATCTTTTGTAGATAATACGACTGAGAGTTTAAAATTGGGAGCAGCTTTGCATTATCGAGTTTCAGATAATCTGGAAGCACTTGTTCAGTATAATACCGGATTTGGTAGTACAGTTTATACGGCAAACGATAGGTTCGTACTGGACGATTTTAATATCTGGACTGCAAAATTTGAACTAAGAAACCCTAATTTCTTTATCAGAGCATATACAACTCAGGAAGATGCCGGAGATTCTTATGCAGCTAATACCGTAGCAACCAGAATCAATCAGCAAGTTTATTTAACTCCCTATTTCCAAACCTTCTTAGGAGCCAGAACTCAGGGAGCTAGTGTAGAGCAGGCACATGTTGCCGCCGAAGCCGCTGCATCAGCTAATCAAGCCGATTATCTTCCCGGCTCAGATAATTTCAAACAACTTGAAGCACAACTCAGAGCAACATCTATTGCTGATGGAGGAGCCAGATTCGTAGAGAAATCTGACATGTACCATGTGGAGGGACTTTATAATTTCTCAAATATCATAGACCCGGAAACTGTTGAGTTAATAGCGGGAGCCAATTTTCGGCAGTATGCTTTAAACTCTGAAGCAACCTTGTTCGCTCTTACAGATGATGGAGAGGAATATGATATCAATGAATGGGGTGCTTACTTCCAAGCAACGAAAAATCTTCTTGATGGTGATCTCTCTTTATCAGCATCCGCCCGTTATGATAAAAACGAGTATTTTGAAGGTCAGTTCTCACCAAGAGTTTCTGCGCTTTACACTGTAGCTGAAGATCACAATTTCAGAGTTTCCTATCAGAATGGATTCCGAATGCCCACTACACAAGATCAGTTCATTCAGCTGGATGTTGTAACCAGATTACTTATTGGTAGTAATCAAGACTTAGTAGATCGTTATCGATTTGAGTCCAATACTGTGTATCAGGCACAAAGTGTTGCAGCTGCACGAGCTACTCTCAATGGTGGAGGAACTGAAGCACAAGCGAGGGCTCAACTTGTTGCCATAGAGTTTGAAGAGTTCAAAACTGAAAAGATCAGCACCTATGAAGTAGGCTATAAAGGTTTTATAACTGATAACCTTCTTTTAGATGCATACTACTACTACAGTGAGTACACAGACTTTATCGCAGAAATCCAATTTGTACAAGGTGTTCCGAATGGCCTTACTAACGATCCAGGGGCATTTGATGCAGATAGTGATGCCGGAAAAGACCAGATTATTAACGGCGGTGTTCTAACTCAGGAATACGGTTTCGATATTAATGCTGATGGGAAAGTAAAGTCACAAGGTTTTGGTGTAAGCCTGGACTACTCTCTAACTGGCGGCTATAAAGTGGGTGGTAACGTAGCTTACAACGAACTTATCAGTGCTGATGATCTGGAAAGACAAGGTTTCCGGTCAAGCTATAATACTCCGAAGTGGAGATATAATGTGAAGCTTGAAAACCGTAAAGTGGTAGATAACATTGGGTTCAATATGGTGTACCGCTGGCAGGATGCTTACTTCTGGGATTCATCTTTTGGAGATGGAGTGGTACCTGCTTATGGGACACTGGACGCACAAGTAAGCTATAAATTACCAGATTATAACACTGTACTTAAGATCGGTGGAAGTAATATTCTAAATGAAAGATATACCACCTCTTTTGGTAACCCACTTCTTGGGGCAATCTATTACTTCTCAATAACCTTCGATCAATTCTTGAACTAAGAAAAAAGGAAAGACAATGAACAAATTTCATAAATATATACTCTTATTATTTGTTGCAGGGGCTATCACTTTTTCTTGTGATGGAATAGAAGACTCCCTTGTAAGTACTGAACTGGAAGAAAACCCACTTCCTCCAACACCAGAGTACTCCTCAGGAAGTGCCGATTTTTCTAAATATGTAGCGGTTGGGAACTCGTTAACTGCCGGCTTTATGGACGGAGCTTTATACACTGCCGGACAGAATAACTCAATCCCGGCCATTCTTTCAGCTCAATTTCAAGCAGCAGGTGGTGTAGCTATTAATCAGCCAGACGTTAATTCTGCTAATGGATTTAACTCCAGTTTATCAGATGTTGGAAATGGATTGATTTTTGGAAGAACTGAATTGGATACTGATATTCCTGGACCGGTACCAACAACCGGGGAGTTCCCAATACCTGATTTTACTGGTTCCAGATCCGAGATCACGAATTTTGGTGTGCCAGGAATTCGAGTAGCAGACTTATTCTCTACAGATTTAGCCGGTAATGCGGCTCTTGGTTTATATTATTCAAGATTTGCATCTAGCCCGGGATCTTCAACAATTATAGCGGACGCGGCAGCAGCATCACCAACATTTTTCTCGCTTTGGATTGGTAATAATGATGTATTACAATACGCTTTAAGTGGGGGAATTAGTGAGGCATTAATTACCAGTCAGGGTGATTTTCAAAATGATTTTGGGAATGCCTTAGGTGCGCTTGTACAAACCGGAGCGAAAGGGGTAGTTGTTAATATACCTCCAATTGTAGTACTCCCTTTCTTCAGAGCAGTTCCCTGGAATGTAATTGCTCTTGATGAAGCAACAGCTGGACAACTTAATGCAGGGCTTTCTTCTGTAAATGATGCGATAAATGCATGTGCATCTCCCTTGGTAGGTTTGATTGATGAAGAAGATGCCGCTCGGAGAAATATCAACTACTCTGTTGGTCCAAATCCAATTCTGGCGATTGATGAAGAATTAACAGACTTAGGGCCTTGTTTCGATGCACTTCAGGGAGCAGGTCAAATAGATGCCCAGGCAAGAGCCCAGCTTGTTCCTTATGAGCAATCAAGACCAATGGCAGCCGGTGAATTGGTATTGCTTACTGCTGGTGCAGTCCTGAATACTCCTTTTGGGGATGATCCGGCAAAACCTATAGGGGTTGTAATACCATTAGGGTTTAATGCAGATGGTAGCCTAGAAGGAGATAAGTTCTACTTAACTCAGGCAGAACAGGCAAATATTGTTACAGCCAGAGCTACATTTAATGCCGTAATTGATGGCGTTATTGCGGCTACTAATGATAACATAGGAGCAACCAATGTAGTACTTGCTGATCTTCATCCTACACTAGCTGACTTATTCGGTTTAGATGTAGCCACCGCTACCCAACTAGCGTTATCAACTGATTCACGAGATGCTATGTTTGCAGATGGGGAACTTGGGTTGTCAGTTAGTGGAGTTACTCTGATGCCAACGTTTGGTCCGGATGGTGTATTCTCTACAGATGCTGTACATCCGAATCCCAGAGGATATGCTTTAATTTCAAACGAAATTATTACCACTATTGAAACTGCTTTTGGTGCAAGTTTACCTCGCGCAACGGTACTTAATTACCCAAGTGTAGTTATTGCTCAATAAAGCAGCTGAATTAGAGCTTAATAAAAAGCCCTGTGCAAATTTGTACAGGGCTTTTTTTATGGTAAGCTGTTAAGAAAAGGGTAACTTTGTCATTCTGAGTTTTAAGGGAATAAATGGCATTATATTTGCTTTGTTTCCATCAAAAAGGAATTTAAAAATTATTCAAAAAGATGAGCGCTGATAACATCAAAGAAGCAGAAGAAAAAGAGCAAGAACTTTCACTTGAAGAAGAAAAAGATAAAACTATGGATGAAGCGGTAGCAGAAGAAACTGCTTCAGAAGAAAGTCAGGAACCTGAAAAGGATGAAAACGAGCTATTGATTGAAAAACTGGAACAGGAACTGGCGGACGCTAAAGATTCTTTGTTAAGAAAAGCCGCAGAACTTGAAAACGTAAGGAAACGGGTACAGAGAGAACGGGTTACTCTTTTCGAAGAGGCTAAAGTAGCAGCATTGCAGGATTTCCTCCCAATTTCTGAGGATATGAAGCGCGCACTAGGTGCTTCAGAGGGTAATGAAATAGAAGGCAGTTTTTTGGAAGGGATGAAACTTGTATCCAATAAGTTCGAAGAGGTGCTTTCGAAATATGGAGTTGAGGCTATTGATGAAACCGGAGTTCCGTTCGATGTGAATTTACATGATGCGATGCTTCGACAACCTGCTCCTGATAAAAAAACGAAAAGTGATACTGTAATACAGGTGCTCGAGAGCGGGTACAAAATTGGAAATAAAGTAATTAAGCACGCAAAAGTAATTGTAAGCGAATAAGGCTGATTAATGAGTAAAAGAGATTATTACGACATACTGGGAGTAGACAAAGGGGTAAGCGAGGCTGAATTAAAAAAGGCATATCGTAAGCAGGCGATGAAATATCACCCCGACAGGAATAAAGGGGATGCTGATGCTGAGAAGAAGTTTAAAGAAGCAGCTGAGGCGTACGAAGTGCTTCGCGATCCTCAGAAAAAAGCCAGGTACGATCAATTTGGCCACGCAGGAGTAAATAACCAAGGCGGTTATGGTGGTGGCGGTGTTGAGTTTGATATGGAGGATATTTTTAGCCGATTCGGAGATATTTTCGGCGGCGGATTTTTCGGAGATGATATTTTCGGAGGTGGAGGAAGAGGTCGTTCGAGAGCAAGACGTCAACCCGGAACACCCGGTTCTGATATGAAAATCAGGATGCCACTTACTCTTGAAGAAATTGCCTTTGGTGTAGAGAAGAAGCTTAAAGTTAAAAAACAGATTATTTGTGACACCTGTACGGGAACCGGCGCTGCAACCGATTCAGATTTTGAAACTTGTGGTACTTGTAATGGAATGGGAGCTGTTCGTCAGGTAACCCGAACGATGCTTGGCCAAATGGTGAGCGAACAACCTTGCCCGACCTGCCAGGGTGATGGAAGAATTATTAAGAACAAATGTAAGACCTGTTCCGGTGAAGGCCGAATGAAAGGGGAAGAGACTATTAAGGTGAATATCCCTTCTGGTGTTACAAATGGTAATTATATTACGCTCAGAGGACAAGGAAATGCCGGGCGAAGAGGAGGGCAGGCTGGCGATCTGATTGTATTGATTGAAGAGAAAGAGCATGAACACTTTATTCGCGAGGGTAATAACATTTATTATGACCTTACCCTTAGCATTCCAGATGCCGTGTTAGGTACCGAGGTTCAGGTTCCTACACTGAAAGGAAAAGCCAAACTTAGAATTGAAGCCGGAACTCAACCCGGAAAATTACTTCGTATGCGAGGGAAAGGAATCATCGGACTCAATAACTCTGGAGAAGGTGATCAATATGTACGAGTGAATGTGTATATCCCCAGAGAACTTGCCGAAAAAGAGAAGAAAGCCATTGAAGGATTAAGAGGTGCTGAGAATTTTGACGCGTCTAATCAAACCAAAGAAGAGAAAGGTTTCTTTTCAAAAATGAAAGATGTTTTCGGCTAAAGAACATTGGTTAATTTAAGTTCTGAGTTCCTTGTTAAATGTAACTCAGGTAACATCTGAAAATTCTTCTTTATTTCTACGGAATACAACACGGGCATAAGGACAAAGAGGTAGAACTTTAAGATTATGTTCACGGGCATATTCAACACCACGAAACACTAAAGCTTTTCCAAAACCTTCACCTTTATGGGCTTCCGAGACTTCAGTATGATCTATTATTATTCGGTAGTCTCCATTTTTACTATATGTCATCTCAGCAATCCTTGCTCCATCTTTTTCGATAAAGAAAGCGCCTTTGGTATTTGATTCTTCGTGTTGAATCTCCATTTTATCCTCATAATATTTGATTATCTAACCTTACAACATTTTGAAAATAATCGTTTGGCTAATACTGTTAATTTTATACTCCGGACTGGGAGTTAATGCGCAATCCTCAGATATAACAGTAAAAAAACTTGAAGCATATAAACGCATCGACCAACCTGCCAGAGATGAAGTATCAGGAATAGTTAAAAGTAGAAAACACGAAGATACCTATTGGGTGCACGGCGATTCCGGAACTAAGGATCATATTTATGCCATCAATAGTAAAGGAGAGATTAAGTCTATTAAGAAAAAGTACGAGGGGGCAGAAATCAAAGGAGCGAAAAATAAAGATTGGGAAGACATAGCTCTCGGTGAAGATGGTACATTGATTCTTGCTGATTTTGGAAATAACTGTCATTGTCGTGATGATCTAAAGATTCTGATTATAGAGGAGCCCGAGCCGGATGATGATGAAACCGATGTACTAGCTGAGTATAGAATTAAATACCCGGAAAGAGAGGGCGTGCTAAGCCTTTTTATTCAGGATAATCACAACGCGGAAGCAGTGTTCATGAGGGCTGGGAATATTTATATCATAACAAAAAATGAAAGCGGGGGAGAGGCAAAACTATTTCGGCTTGATAATCCTGTAGAAGATGAAGTCAATATTCCTACTGAAGTCTCAGCATTCAAATTCAGAGGACAGGTAACGGCAGCAGATATTTCACCTGATGAATCAAAACTTGCTGTATTAACTTACAGAAGCATCTGGTTATTCGATCTGGTAGAAGGAATTCCTTTTTTTGATGGAAAAAAATACTGGCAACCCATTCAGGGAGTTGAGCAGGTAGAATCTATTGCTTTTTCAGGCGATGATTTAATTATTGCTGAAGAAAATGGTGATTTATACCGAACTAAATGGGCTGAGATTCCGGAATACTAAGCAGTTAATTTTCCGGACAAATCTTTCTTAGTAACTATTTGGTCAGTTCCTGAATCAATCCTTGCAATTTCGGTAGGAGAAAAATCGAATACTTTTTTAAGTTTTTTAGGTGATGGTTTAAGGACAAAAAGAACAGCAAAAAGCAGAGCTGAAATGATCAAAGCGATTTCAAAAGAAGTTATAGCGTAAGTTGCCGCACTTAGTAATGCAATACCTTCAATTAAAGCGGACCGTATTAAAAAAGCATGTTGATAAGCTGCTAATTTCTGCCCGATTGAGCTTTCTTTAGTAATTTTTGAGGTTATCACTTTAAAAATCAGAAACCCAATAACTACTGTTGAACTACCAATCAAAACCAGGACAATTGAAAGTATCAGAGCAGTTGACCCATCCAGTTCCAACATCAATAAATCGTTATAGAATGTAGCAATTCCCAGAATTGGAATTATGCTTGTAAGGAAAACGAAATAGATTAAGCGAAGTTTTTTGAAGTACTCTTTTGATGTCATAATCTTCTAATTACGAAGGCGACCGCCCGAACTTACTCCAGTTAGGTTTTCTTTTCTCCAAAAAAGCATTTTTACCTTCTTCCGCTTCTTCGGTCATGTAGGCAAGTCGTGTTGCTTCTCCGGCAAATACCTGTTGGCCCACCAAACCGTCATCAATCAAATTAAATGCATATTTTATCATTTTTATAGCAGTGGGGCTCTTTTCCAGAATCTCTTTAGCCCATTGAAGGGCAGTTTCCTCCAGTTCATCGTGTGGGATTACAGCATTCACCATTCCCATTTCAAAAGCTTCTTGTGCAGAGTAGTTTCTTCCCAAAAAGAAAATCTCACGAGCTCTTTTTTGCCCGGTTTGGCGGGCAAGTAAAGCGGAGCCAAATCCACCATCAAAACTGGCTACATCAGCATCAGTCTGTTTGAAGATGGCGTGTTCTTTGCTGGCTAAGGTTAAATCGCAGGTTACGTGAAGACTGTGTCCACCTCCAACAGCCCATCCGGGGACTACTGCAATTACCACTTTAGGCATGAAACGAATTAAGCGCTGCACTTCAAGGATATTTAACCGGGGAATTCCATCGTCTGCTTTATAGCCGGTTTTACTTCGAACATTTTGATCTCCACCAGAACAAAAAGCCCATTTTCCATCTTTTGAAGAAGGGCCTTCCCCGGAAATTAACACCACACCGATATCATTATCCTCTTTCGCATCCAAAAGAGCTTCGTAAAGTTCGAATACCGTTTTAGGACGGAATGCATTCCTTACTTCAGGTCGATTGAAGGCTATTCGGGCAATGCCTTCTGCTTTCTTATAAGTGATATCCTGGTATTTTTTAGCGATTGTCCAGTTCATAGTAAGTTGTGATTAGTGATAAAAAATTTAATGATTTTAGCACACTCTTCAGGCTGATCTGAATGTACACGATGGTTTGCTCCTTCGACAATAGAAAGTGTTGAATCCGGGATTTCTTTATTCATAGTTTGATTGATTCGAATGAACTTGGAATCCTGTTCTCCAACAATAAGTTGAACAGGAGATACTAGATTCTTTAACTCCTCTCGTACGCAAGGCATTGTGCCCGTTCCAAACCCCAAAAGAGCATTCGCCATCCAAATGTTATTCTGCTTTTTTTGAATCATTGAAACCTTGTCCAATTCGCTGATGCTGGCAGAACTTTGAAAGAGTGGTTTAGTTGCCCAATCATCCAAAAAGCCATCAAAATTACCTATAATCTGATCAGCTCTTGAAGCATCCAGTGCTTGACGGGCTTGTTGTTCTGTTTCTCCTTCGATTCCAAAAGTTCCGCTTTCTAAAATCAGTCCCTGAACTAAATCAAGTCTATGTAAAGCTAGCTGAAGAGCCAGTCTTGCACCCATGCTATACCCGTATAAAAAAACTGGTTTTGAAATCTGCTCTGCAATTAATTTAGACAGATCAGCTACTTGTTCTTTCGAAGAAAATCGGTAATGAAGCTCAGCACCTTCAGTTTTTCCGTGCCCAAGAAGGTCAATCGTTATGGGATTAGAAAAGGATAAAAGTGAATCAATCAGCTCTTGAAAAAGCTCTCCTGAACCCATGAATCCATGCAATAAAACCAATTCTGGCAGAGCTGGCTTTTCCTGATGTCTTTTAATGAAGTATGATATGCCTCGGACACGGATATTCATGTGTGTTTCGGCTCGTAATTCCAGAGAACCTGACGTTGAGCCATGGAATCATCGGCATCTGTGATACACTCTAATATATGAACTCCGGATTTTTCGAGTTTTTTTTCAAAAAGGGTAACCAGCTGTTCAGGGCGTGAAATCAAGTCATGACCAATTTTATGTGCCCTGCATAACGCAGCAATCGAAGTAGATTGAGGAGTTTCAAAATATTCCTGATATTTCTTTCCAAATTTGTTGATAGGGAGCATTCTGAAAATGGTGCCACCACCATTATTCAGAATCACAATGAGTAGAGATTCCGGTAGATCGAAAGCGTTTAAAAGTGCATTTGAGTCATGCAAAAAAGCAATATCTCCAATAAACAAAACCCCGGCTTTCTTTAAAGACTTACTTAATCCAATAGCGGTGGAAGTAATTCCATCAATTCCTGCTGCGCCTCGATTTACATAAATCTCCTTTCCATCAAAGTTTCCAAACAGGGATAAATCCCGAACTGGAAATGAATTCGAAAGCATAGTGAAGGATTTCTTAGGGATCAAAGGGCTTAGCGTGTGAAAAATATAACCATCAGTTAAAGGAGAAGATGGATGGAGCTGATCATCTCTGAATGAGATAAAATCTTTTTGAAGTTTTCTCCAGTCCTTAAGCCAGCTTTTAGAAACTGAACCCGCTATCTCGGGAATATGTAGAACTCCGGACAAGTTTATGCTTTTTGTTGCAGAAAGTGACTCATCGTCAAGTAAAGAGCCATGCAAAAAACGGATTTGAGTACATTCTGTGTTTTCTGAAATATACGTACTGAGTCCTTTGCTTACCGGTTCTTCACCAAAGCGAAGGATTAAATCAGGTTTAAATCGCTCTTTAACTTCATCACATCTCAGAAAACCATCGAAACCAGAAATGGTGTATTTTGATGAAGGCATATTTGAGCCCGGTTCAGCAAGAACAGGTGCATTCAAAGTTTTTGCAAGATTGCTTACCGTGTCCAGATGCTCGGATGAAGCTCCGGGTCCTACTACTAAAACAGATTTTTCTGAAGATACCAACTCAGACCAAAACTGCTCACTTATCTCTGTTGATGCTATAGTAGTTTTAAACTGATGAAACGTTTGTTTGGCATGCTTTTCGTTCTCATCCTCAATCTTTGCCAGAAATTCTTTAGTTGGCTCAAATGGCTTGGAGAAAGGAAAGTTGATATGCGCTACTCCACCTCGTTCAATCGCTATTTGTGTAGCTTGTTGAGCCACACGCTCGAGTCGTAACACACTTTTGTTGCTCTCTTTAGCCTCACCGGTTTCATGGAAAAAAACCGGGTAATCGCCAAAAATCTTTAGCTGATCAATCGTTTGAGAAGCCCCGATATTTCGCTGATGCGGAGGACGGTCTGCACTGGTAATAATTACAGGGACACCCGATTGAGTAGCTTCAATCACTGCAGGGTAATAATTAGCAACGGCTGTACCTGAGGTACACACTAAACATGCAGGAATACCAGATCCTTTTCCAATCCCCAATGCGGTAAACGCAGCAGAGCGCTCATCAATTATAATATGTTTTTCGAAACCGGGGTGAGCTGCAAAAGCGAGAGTGAGGGGGGTAGATCTTGATCCCGGAGAAATAACAGCATGTCGGACTCCCTGTTCGTACAACGCCCGGACAAACTGCGTACTCCAGTAAAAGTTTAGATTTTGGGGATCACGTTCCGGCATATTCCAGGGCAGTAAGCATGGGTATAAATTTTAGATTAGTCTCTTCCCATTCCTTTTCAGGATCGGAGTCCTGCACTATACCACATCCGGCGAAGAAACGCACTTCATTATGTTTGATTAAGCCACTTCTGATGGCTACAATAAATTCTCCATTGCCATGTGCGTTTATCCAGCCAATGGGTGAGGCATACCAGCCACGATTAAAATCTTCGTGCTCTTTAATGAATTCTACTGCTTTATCTTTTGGAAACCCACCTACTGCAGGAGTTGGGTGCAATGTCTTTAATACTTCGGTTCTGGAAACACCTTCTTTAATCTTCGCAGTGATGGGAGTAAATAAATGTTGGACGTTAGACAGTTTTTTTATTTGAGGTGATTTAGGATGCTGAACTTCATCTGAATAATGCTCCAGATTTTCTTCAATAGCATCTAACACAATTTCATGCTCATGGAGATCTTTACTGCTATGTAGCAGATTGTATTCAAGTACGGCATCTTCAGAGGCTGTTTTTCCACGGGACGTACTTCCTGCAAGTCCTTCTGTTAGCACATATTTTGAGTTGAAAGAAGCGAGTCGTTCAGGAGTACATCCTATAAAACTGGATTCTCCATCCTGACGAATTAAAAACGAGTAACAATCCGGGTATTGAAATCGAAGTCGGTTAAGAATGTGAGTATCCTTGATTTTTTGATCAAGTTTGATGCGAAGCTGCCGTGCAAATACAACTTTTTCGAATCGACCTTCCTTAATGGCATCCTTAGCGCGTTTAATGTTTTCGATCCACTGAAAATATTCTTTAGAATCATTATCAGGTGGGTTAATCGAGAAACCCTGATCCAATACCGGGTTTAAAGAATATTGATCTGCGTTGGTGATGTGATCTAACTCAGCAAGTTTATTCGAGATTTCAGACTCAATTTCTGATATGGATGATGCTTGATCGTAATTAATGAGAAAAGTGAGAATACAGCATTTCCCTTCTCTGATTATCATCCATTCGGGTAGAGTGAAGGAGGAAGAATCAAACGAAGACCAGGAATCGGAATTGTTCTCATCAAAAAAAGAAAAACCCCCAAACAAATGAACCACCGCATTTTGATGCTTAATTCCTTTAAGGTGATGGATTCGGCTCAGTACTTCTTTCCCTTTCTTAGAAGAATCTCTGAAGCGAGATTCTCCGTGCGCGGTTAAACGTTCCATTTCTCCAGAGGCTGCCATAGCGAAGTCGTCAACAGGTTTTTCCCAGTAATATTGAAAACTGTTTTTAAGATGATCTTGCTCAACCACAGCAAGTAAATCCACCGGGGAAAGCGAAATAGAAAAAGCCAGGTAATTGGGTGCGGAACCTGAATTTATGTTTTCAATGCCGGATAGAAATTGGTCTAGCTCCGAACGGCTTATCTGCTGTTGAAAGGAGGTAAAAAGCGCCGACTCTGAAGTAGTTTTATTGGGCATCAATTATTCCTGAATTTCTAACTTTCAATATAAATTGAAAATTGGCAAGAATAAAGTTTTTTGAGGGCTTTTTACAGGATTTGAAGACTACTTGGCGTCGTCTTGTTGTCCGGTTTTGAAAGGATTGTGAATACCCAGAGCGTCAAGGTCAAACTCAGCAAGTTCGTAAAGAAAATCCCAGGCAGCCTGACTGGTTCCATCTTCGTTTACCCAGTTCGGGTGACTCTGTTTAATGAGCCCAACCACTCGTTTAGCATAATTGATACGTTCCTCGCCTTCAGGTAGTCGCGGAATGGCAGCGATCATTAAGTCCAGATTATAGCCGCAGTCGAAATCTTTTGGTTTTTGTTGTTCTATGAACATGAAATACGTTTCTTTTTATTCGCACCGAAGATACAGGGAATATGAATAAGCTGAAAGAATAGCTTTACTCTCAATTTTTGGAATCATCTGCTACGAAATTTCGAGAAAACCCAGAATTCCCTTAGCGACATTTCTCTTATCAGGAATGCTAATCCTACGTTTAGAGGTATAGAAAGCTTTTTTTACTTCTAACTTTATGCACAATAATAGTTTTGTGTTAAGAAGTTGCGAGTTTATTAAGATTTTTTAATGTTGATAAGGTGTAATAATTAACAAGAGATTTGATGAATAAATATTTTTTTAAACTTGCCTTCCTATTAATGTTGTTATTTGAGTTTGACTTTGCATTTGCTCAAAATCAACAAGACATGATGAATGCTTTTCCTCCTTCTCCTGAAGCTGCTGCTCTTGGCAAATATGGGGAAATAGAATCAAATCTGTATGAGGGAAAAGCTAATATTTCAATTCCAATCTATGAGTATTCAGTTAATGGGTTCACGCTACCAATAAGCTTGGACTACACTACTTCGGCAATCCGTGTAGATCAGATTGCTACTAATGTAGGGCTTGGGTGGACATTGAATGCTGGTGGGGTGGTTACTCAAACTGTGAATGGATTGAGTGATCTTTTTCATAATCGTACAAGCATACCTGACCCACCAAATACTTTTAACCCGGTAAAATCCCAGAATCAAAGTGATTACGATACCGCGGAAGATGTTATTGCAGGTCTTACAGATATGGAAACAGACCTGTTTACTTATAATTTTCCCGGAGGTAGTGGAAAATTTATGTTTAGTAACGATGGAACTGAGATTCACACAATCCCGCACGATGCACTAAAAATTACTGAGAGCAGTAATACATTCGAAATCATTAATACTGATGGAACTAAATTTACATTCGATGTAGGTGCAGGAACCTATTACAGTGACGTGTGTACAGGAGGCGGGAGTGGTTCGCCTGTAAATCGATTTCCGTTTACCGGGTTCTCAAACTTTCTTTCTGAAATTACTACAACAGATGGGAATGTAATAACCCTTACATACGGCACTTATACATACGAATATGATACTATTATTGACCAAAAGTATCACAAGTTTTCTGGTCAGAGTGGATGTCCTTCCGTAGCTTCGCTAAATAGAATATGTACACGGACTAATACAGTAACGGAAAAAAGGCTTACAGGAATATCTTCTACAAGTAGTGATATAAAAGTAGAATTTGAATACTCTGGAGTAAGAGATGATCTGGCCGACGCCGGAGTTGGGCAACCTTTAAAATTAGATAAAATTATAATTCTAGGTGGCACAACGGCTTCACCTGAGACATTAAAAGTTTTTGATTTACATCAAAGTTATTTTAACAGTAGTGGAGGAGCTAGTTCGGATCTTAACAAGCGTTTAAAGCTTGATTCAGTTAACGAAGTAGGGTTACCGGGTTGGTCTTTTACTTATAACTCAACAACTTTACCCCCAAGAGATAGCTACGCTGTTGACCATTGGGGACATTATAATGGTGAGACGTCAAACAGCACATTTATTCCTTATGATGCTAACTATTACACAAGTGGTGCGGACAGAGAACCAAACCTCTCATACATTTATACTGGTATTCTTGAGAAAGTAACTTACCCAACTGGAGGCTACACGGAGCTTGAATATGAAACTACCTCTAATAAATCTGCAGTCAGGATAAAAAAGTTAATTACCAAAGAAACAAGTACAAGCTCTAGTACTATTAAAGAGTTTGAGTATGTATCCGGTTTTGCCCCAAATAGCCCTGACTACATAGATGACTTTGAAATAGAAGAAGAAGTGGACGGAACTAGTCCACCACAAGTATATTCTTGCAACTATAAACTAATGACGTCTTCGCCTATAATACCATTTGGTGGAGCTTCGAATAGTGTAGGGCATGGTGAAGTTATTGAACTACTTGGCACGGATGGGGAATATGGAAAAACCCGATACAAGTTTACTACAGGTACTAATAGTTTGTCAGATGTCTCAATCCTAAATAATCCAGCTTCAGAACCCATTTATTCATGGACAGGTGGGAAGCTTCTGGAACAAGAAGCTATGGAGTTTGTTAGTGGTACAACGTTTAAGATGGATCAGGAATCGATCAATACTTATGGGCTATATCATGATACTGGCTCATCTTATACTTATAACGAAAGATACCCTTCTAAAAATGAAACTTATGTATTTGACATAAGGCTTACCCAATTATCTAAAGAAAGGAATAATGGGCTTCTTTATAAACCGGCTACTTTTCAGAAAGAAATACTTCGAAATGTTTCCGCCTGGTACCATCCAAAAACTACTAAAGTCAGGGTATATGATAATAATGGTACCAATTATATGGAGTCCCTTACTGAATTTAAGTACGACGATCCCCTGCATATACAGCTTACCCAAAAAATTGAAACCAATTCGATAAGCTCAGAAAAGAGAGTGACAAATTACGAATATGCCAGTGAGCAAGATGGTACTGGAGGTAAGCCAAATTACTCAGGCATGAAAAATGCCAACATGCTGACTCAATTATATTCAGTAATGGTAGAGGATGATATTAATGGGGACGACCTTTCAAAATCATGGACAGAATGGACAAATAATGCGGCAATATCGCCAGGCCCAAAATGGAGGCCTTGGAAAAGTTGGGTTTGGAAAGGCACAGGTAGTTCTGCACCTACAACTCCTTTTACTTCGAATGCAATACTTCTTAGTGAGGTAATTAAATATAACTTTGCAGGAAGACCTGCTCATGTTAGAAGTGGTGGAGCAGTTTCGAGTGAAACGAAATTCTATTATGGAAGTTATGATTTTCCTTTAAGTCAGGTAGGTCATAACTCAAAACCTGATCTATACTTAACTGGGATTCAAAAAGAATTGAATGGAATAGATGGTACTGCCTGCAACAGTAATGACCTTTGCACGAAAGCCTTTTACGATAGTAAGGGGAGGCTAATAAAGCTAGAAGACGAAGCTGGAAATGATATAGAGTTTACCTACGACTCATTCAATAGGTTAAAAACAACGATCAACCAAAATCAGGAAACGGTTTCCACGATAAACTATTTCAATAACTCAAGCTATTCTACATCAAACCCTCACTATGTAGAAACGCTTACTCATTATGACCCAAATAATAGCTCTAATGTGACCAAGTCAATCAATTATTTTGATGGATTGGGAAGAGGTATTCAGAGTCAAACGATTGGAGATGGAAGGGCAATAATTACAGGGGTGGCCTATAATGACCGGGGTCAACCTTCTGCCAATACACGACCGATTGATATAACCGACCCATCAGGATACAAAACGAATCTTTTTTCGGGTTTCGATGCCAATACGGGTGAAGCATTGGATTCACCTTCTGCTGTAGAAGCGTATTACGATACCTATGTAAGTGCTAATGATGCAAATTATGCGTATTCCCACACGCAGCATGAGCCAAGTCCTTCAGCAAAAGCATTGAAGAGCACCTTACCAGGTTTTGATAACAAGTATGGATCCGGAAATGAGATTGAGGTTAGATACGATTTAAATACCGCTACAACCGATACCTTTCAAATCGACGGAAAAGTTTGGGATGCGAAAAAACTACTTAAAACGATTAATGAAGACCCTGAAGGGAATGAGTCCATCACCTATAGCGATGCCTGGGGAAGAACCATTGTAAGTGGTGTTAATATGAATCCTCTTTCTGATGACCGATTAATTCAAAGTTCTGACGACTTAATTACCAGATATTCTTATGATGAATTGGGTAACCTTGTTAAAGTAATTGACCCCAGAGGATTTTCTACTGTTTATAAATACAACAAGCTTGGTCAACTGGAAGAGAAAAAATTACCAGATCAGGATTATTCGAATCTATATTGCTATGATGATAAGGGAAGACTTCGTTTCCACGCGGCTCCTGCTCAGGCTTTTTATTACACCACTTCACTAATCCGAAACTATACTTATACAAAGTATGACGATCTGGATCGCCCCATAGAAGTTGGAGAACGAACAGGGCTGATATCATATACTACTGAATGCGATAATGAACGCAACGATGTAGATTTTCCGGAAAGTTCAGTTTCCGGGCACACTCCATTTATTAACTATTCCTATGATGGAGATAACAAGCTTACCGGTGCAAATAACTATGAGGGTAAACTTACAAGGGTTGAATACAAAGACTTTAACAGTTCCAGTAAAGGGTACACCTGGTACAGTTATAATAATCAAGGCTTAGTTGCATGGGTGGTGCAAGAGCTACCCGGTCTTGGCTCGGGGCAACGTAAACGGGTTGATTACACCTACGATGAATTAGGAAGATTAACCAAGCTTAGTTACCAGGCATCAGTAGAACTTGAACGGTTTTACTTATGGTACAACTATGATGGCTTAGGAAGATTGGAATCCATTGAGTCCAATTCAGTAAATAATAAAGGAACTGCCCAGATGGAAGCTCAATTTACCTATGAAGCTAGTGGGCAGGTAAAACGGTTGCGTTTCGGAGATGCGGTTGAGGATGTAGATTATACTTATACCATTCAAGGGTGGCTAGACAAGATCAACAATAACAATGTATACTATTACACAACGGACAAATTTGGCATGGATTTGGATTATAACCTGAATGGTACCATCGAAGTTCAAAAATGGGTGCATTCCTCCCTGTCTCCGCTAGATTATGTGCAATATGAATATCTATATGACCGGGCCGGGCAGCTTACCGATGCCGACTATACCAATTCCAACGGAAGTGCTGCTGATGATAACAATGGTGGATATGATGTTGTCTATGGATATGATAAAAATGGAAACATAACCACACTTACCAGAAAAGGAAAAGGGTCTGGTTCAACCTATCCCTATTACAGTTTATCGTCCATTGTTATCGATAATAATAGCAATCGGTTAGAAAGCTACAGACTTGGCTCCGGCCCGGTTCCTACAACACTTTATAATGTTCAATATGACGCAAGTGGAAACACGACTGCCAATCGATTTTCCAATGCAGAATACGACTGGAGGAACTTGCCCACTTTGGTTGAAAAAGGAAGTAGCGATGTAGAATATGCCTACGATGCAGAGGGCATGAGAGTGAAGAAAGAACTCGTAGGAGGAGAAACTATCTATTATGTGCGTGGAGCCGGAGGGCAAACCATAGCTGCTTACGATGGCAGTGGTGACCTCCTCTTTCTGAATATTTTGGCGGGCAGTAACATCTTAGGCCAGGTAGTGAGGTAATAAAGATGAATAACAACCAACACATACTTGCCCTCACCACCACTGTAATGAAAACCTCCGTTTCAGCTTCGATTCCTTTCGGAATAGTACCCTTGATCCTACTAATTCTTCTATTCTCGAATCCTGTTATCGCTCAGGAACAAATAGTATTCCAGGTACACATGGAGTACGCCCATTTAAATCCCGGAGACCGGGTGTTAGTACGAGGTGGAAGCGCCGACTTGGGAAACTGGACCGAGTCCACCGGTCTGGAATTAGTTCCGTCTATAGAAAATGAGGCAATTTTTACCGGGAGCATTCCCGCTAACACGGTTCCCGAAACCGGGCTTGAATATAAATTCGTTGTTCAACCCTCAGAAGGAGAACTCCTTTGGGAACACCGGGCCAACCGCATTATTAAGCCGGGAGAACAACCGGAACTGGTGTGGTTTGATGACCGGACCTCCCCTGGTATTCAGCAAACCATTATTACGCTTACCGTACGGTTAGACTTATCCAATTATTCCCTGAACGGGAGTCCGGTAGAAGGGGTACAGCTGATGGGAGGCAGGGCCCCGCTCACTTTTGATGAAGAGCAGGGTGGAACAGCAATGAATCAGGTTTCTGAAAACGTCTGGGAAGCCAGCATTGGTATTCCTTATGGTACACCGAACGATGTGCCATTTAAATTCAGATGGAAATACCTGGATGAATGGCACTGGGAATACCGCCCGGGGCATATCAATCATGTAGTATGGCTGGACGATACCGATAACCGTGAATTCATTGAATTAGTATTTGATTATGAGCGGGGAGGGATTGTAGCCTCCAACCCGTACACCGATAAGGTAGATAACTACTCCGAAGTGTTACGCAATCTGGGGGCAGAAGCCACAGGAAGCAGGTACCACTACGAAGAAGCAATTGCTTTTGTAATGGAAGGCAAGCTGGCACAGGCCCGGAAAAGCTATGACGCATATATAGCGGGGACTTCCTCAAAATCAGAAATCGATGACTTCCAGTACATCATGGCAGGGAAAATTGCAGAAGAGCGGGGGATAGACGCTGCTCATACCTACATAGATCAGGAAAAGCAATTTGAAACCAACCAAAACCGAAAAGCACATTTCGAATATCTGAAAGGAGAACTTCTGTTAAAAGAAGGCAGAGGAACAGAGGCTAGAGCCCACTTTAACAAAGTGCGAAATGAGTTTCCGCTGGAAGAAGATATAGCAGCGTATTCCGAAAACGGGTTGATTGTGAGCTACCTGATGGAAGGAGATTCAGTAAGCCTTGGCGAAGCTAAAGCATTATTAGAACCCTATATGGAAAGCGGACACAAGGGTCGCTTAACACAATTAGCACGATTATATGGAATGCTGGAGGACCATTACAAGCAACGGGAAGTATTGGTAAAACTAACGCAGACCGGGAATGCAAAACAACGTACACGATCTCTGCTTAAGCTTGCGAGCTTTGATATACAAAACGAAGATTTTGAACAATCTCTTTCTCTGCTCAATACCTTACCCCAGGAAGCCACCCAACAGCAGCGAAAAGAATGGCAGGCTCTTAAAATTGACGTACTCACCAAACTGGGTAAAAGAGAACAACTGGTAGAAGAAGTAGCTGCTTTTGAACGCAGCTGGCCAAACGATGCACGCTTAAAACAGTTTAATAAAGACAAGAAACAGGCAGAAGAGAAAATAAAGAGCAAAAAAGCGCTAAAAGCCGCTGCACAAGAGGGGGGAGAACAATGAGAAGGTTAACAACAATAAGTCTCTTAGCGGTGCTGTGTAGTCTGTATGTTTCAAATACGGCTACAGCAAATAATTTGCCACCTACCGCAGTTATTACCCCGAATTTTTCAGGTTCTCAAATATATAATGGCGAAATGGCCATATTTAGTGCTGCAAATAGTTATGACAACGATGAAGGTGGAGACTCTATTACCAGCTACCGGTGGGCAGTACGGGTTGGGAGCGGCAGTTATGTGACCAAAAAATATGGTGGCGGTTCTACCTACCAAACCTATACTATTTGCTTTGATCTGGACGCTACTTCTCATTCTCCAACCCCCGATGGATGTATGGGAACCTCCGGAAACTCATCCGTAACCATACGATTAGAAGTGTGGGACGATGAGGGCTCAAAAAGCAGTTATACTTATAAATCGTTAACAGTCATAGACCGCGCCAACCGCAAATACTTTATAAAAGACCACCTGGGCAGTATACGAAGCACCATAGACCAAAATGGAGATGTAATTGGCTACGATGATTACTATCCCTTTGGATTGGGAATGCCCGGAAGAAGTAACAACACCTCCAACCCGAACGATACCTACAAATTTACCGGGGCCGAGCTGGATACCGAGGGAAATTTAGGCATCTACCACATGAACGCGCGGGGGATGGACCCGGTTACGGGTCGGTTCTTACAGTTAGACCCGATGCAGGAATTTGCTTCTCCTTATGTATATGCCGGTAATAATCCGGTAAGCCTGACCGATCCCACGGGTATGTCGACAGAGTGTAATGAAGGTGAAAAAGAGGAAGATTGCCGGGCACGGCAACACCAGGAGAACGTAGAAGAAGATAACCAGCGGGCAAATCAAGATGCCCAGATGCTAGGAGCAGGTTGGGCAATGGGGAGTACTGCTGGAAGGAATCGAATCAAAAATAATTCAAAAAAAGAAGAGCAACAGACTGGCTATAACACTGATTATGATATTAGTATAGATGAAAGGTTTTTCGATGATCCTACTGGAGATTATCACTCTGACCAACAAAAAGAAGATATGATGCGCATGTTGGAAGTTTATGGTGATAGAATTAAAAAATTATTTGGTAAAGGAGGGCGTTTTGAGAATGTAGATGTCACATTTGAATTTGAAGCCTACCCATTAGAGTTAAGTAGAAACTTGAATGGTAATTCTGGAGTTGCTACTTATGGTAAAAAAGGGACTCCGGTGAGTGAATTTTATTCTTCGCTGAAAGCTCGGTTTGTTGATTTTGGAATTGATGAACTTGCATTATTTGTATACATTAGTCCAAATAATTCCGAAGGTACTCAAGCTAAAAGTACTCCAATGCATGAGCTTGCGCATGTATTATTAATTGCATCCCATGTAGCATTTCCATCACATCCAATACCTGTTGGAAATCCAAATCAGCATAATATTATCGGTAAAACTCCTGTAACTTTTCTAGACGATTACTTTGAAGCTTTAAATTATTGATATGAAGATTTTTATTCAAGATTTACTATTTGATGGCCAAATTATTATTTGGTTCTTTATCATAACAAATATCCTTTTAATTTTTATTTCAAATAGAAAGATATTTCTCGTATCTAATTTAACAAATACTCTATTCTTAATAGGTATGATTTTGTTAATGACATTATCAGAAAGATTTAATGAATACCCGACCTATTATGCTGGAGATCCTGGTATAACAGCGAAATTTTTCATGGATCTATTATATTTAAACTCAAATAAAATGATTAGTATTTGTGTGTATATCATAACTAATTCTATTGTCATATATAAAAAATTAGTTTTCACAAAAGGCGAAGAAATCTCAAAAAAAACATCTGAATAGTTTTGCATCGTTCTTCATCTAAGCTATGGAATGCTTAGATGAGTTTCCCTCTCCCTACGTATATGCAGGTAATAATCCTATAAATTTATCTGATCCCACAGGGATGTCTACCGAATGTAACGAAGGAGAAGATGAGGAAGACTGCCGAGCACGGCAACACCAGGAGAACGAAGAAGAAGATAACCAGCGGGCAAATCAAGATGCCCAACGAATAGGAGCAGGCTGGGCGGCTAATTCTAATACACAGCTAGCTTGTCCGGCTCCTTGTAACTATAGAAGTAAAAAGAAAGAAGAAGTAGTAAAAAAGAAAGAAGATGGAGAGATAGGAACTATAAACGAGGGGTTAATGCATCCGTTTTTGATGAGAGAGGACGAGAATTACTTGCACGATGGTTAAATGGATCAGGTGAGGATTTAATAGTTGAAGGTGGTGAATGGGGAGAATATATGAGTAATAATAAGTTATTAGAGGCTCAAATATTGGTGGTATTAACAGAAGATGCTGCTGAGAGAGAGCTCTCGGGAGATGTCTCTTTTGATCTAAGACCCGAAATAGAAAATGGATATACAACTGGGTATGAAATGTTGCATGGACCTCATTCTTTCGAACTTTCTGGTACTGCAACTGTTCTTGAAGACGGAAATATTCGATATGACTTAACAGCTACATGGAATGATGTAATAGACCCAAATCTAACTTATCATAGTGATAAAGTTTTAGCAGATTTTTTGACGAAATACTATACTCCCCAAGATTATAAAGTTTCAATCACATGGACGACTAGTTATACAATAAAAAAATGAATTAATTGATATGAAGAAAATTATAGTTTGTTTGTTAATTATATTTTGTAATGATGAGAAAGAGATGAAGACTTATTTCGATTGGAATCATGAATTAATAGATAATTTTGGTATTTATGAAATTAATGATTTAAGACTGAGCGTTTATGATGATGAGAAGATTGTTAAATATTCTCTTCACGATAAAGAGAAAAACCTTTTAGTAGAGTCAGTTTCTAGAGCAAGTGTTTATCAATCTTGGTATTTATTGCTCGACGAATCTTATAATCTATGGTTTTATAGTTCTGATATAGGAGGAGAGGTTTGGCTTAAGAGTGAAGAGAATTTATATAAACATGAATATGTCAATTTCTTTAATCCATCTATTGAAATTCCAGAAAAGCTAAAAACCAAAGTAGATGGTTAGTTTATCACACCTTAACCCCTCAACTAGCGCATTCTATGTTAAAATCAAGAGAAGTTAAGCTGCATACCTGGATATAATACGTAAGGTGTTTCGCCTCGTTCCGAAGGTCCACCTTCGGAATGGAGTCGGGAAGCTCCAGCTTCTTAATCCCGAATTACTTGAACTAGATACCGAGGGAAATTTAGGCATCTACCACATGAACGCGAGAGGTATGGACCCGGTTACGGGTCGGTTCTTACAGTTAGACCCGATGCAGGAATTTGCTTCTCCTTATGTATATGCCGGTAATAATCCGGTAAGCCTGACCGATCCCACGGGTATGTCTACCGAATGTAATGAAGGAGAAAAAGAAGAAGATTGTAGAGTAAGAAAAGCAGCAAATGAAAGACGTGAACAACGCCAGCAGGAACATGAAGCTGAACTATTTTCCGGGCTGGGTTTTTCGGTTGGGCCAACTGGATCTACATCTGGTGGTAATGTAATTAAGAATGAGGGTTCGACAGATAAAGAAGAAAGTGGAGGAAAGAATATTGAACAACCTAAGAAAATAAATTGGCATAGTTCTTCTGGTACAGAAAAGTTGAGACAAATTTTGCTATATCTAATTTTTTTAAACAATGCAGGTGTAGAAGGTGGGGACTTTAGAGATGTATTTGATTTTACCTTAGGGGGAAAAGAAGAAGGTCCAGTAACTGGGTTTTCGGGAGCGGAAGTAGCTGGAAAAGTTTATATAAACGGAACTGAGATTGACTTAAGTTTTGATTTCAATTGGGCTAATTACGACGCATGGAGTGACGATCCAAACATTACAAAATTTACTTTTAATGACGCTGCTTTTCCAAGAAGAAGCCCTAAATTAGTTGGTAATAATATCTATGGTGGTCATGCAAGATTTGAATATAAACAGTCTTTAACATCTGATAGAAGAACTTTCTCAATAAAGTTTCATGGTGAGAATAAAATTTTACAAGCTAGCCTATTTAGAAAGTATTATGTTCCTAAACCAATTTTTACGATTAAAAATGATTAAGATAAGTTTCTACATATCAATGATTTCATTGATGTTACTATTCTCTTGTGATAGCAGTAATCTAAAATCTGATGCAGAAGTTAAGAAGGAAAATGGAGAATTAATTATCTCTGAAGATTTAGAATATTTAGCAAGTCTCAATTATGGATATACTCTAAATGGAGAAATTATATTACGAATAAAAATTTTTCAAACTGATCCAATATCTAAGACTTTGTTAGAATCCGAAGAAAAAAGAATTGATAGAGAAGACAGTCTTATTTCTGAAAATAAAATGGTTCAAATAGATGAACAAAAACCTATTGATTTATCTACTTCAAAAGAGCTAAAAAATTTTCAAATTATTAGTAATTATATTGAGTTGGATGATTTGGGGGATCTCAATAAATCCTTTTTTGAATCTGATGAACGAAGCTTATTCATTTCACCATTGAATATTGTTATTTATTTTTAGCGTATCTGTAAACTAATTAGAACGATGAGGTCGGGCTGGGGATTAACCGCATGAATGCTCGGGGGATGGACCCGGTCACGGGCCGGTTCCTTCAAATCGATCCGTTAATGCAATTTGCCTCTCCCTATGTATATGCAGGCAACAACCCGGTAAGCCTGACCGATCCCACGGGTATGTCGACAGAGTGTAATGAAGGTGAAAAAGAGGAAGATTGCCGGGCACGGCAATACCAGGAGAACGTAGAAGAAGATAACCAGCGGGCAAATCAAGATGCCCAGATGCTAGGAGCAGGCTGGGCAATGGGGAGTACTGCTGGAAGGAATAAGATTAAGAATGCTAGTTCAGGAAACCCGGAGGAAGGTTCAACTCAATCTCAAACTTCATATAACACTGAATATGGAATATTTATTGAAAGTACATTCTTTGAATCTTCTGAAAATGATAGTTATGAGACCAAGGAACAAAAAAGGCAGATGTTACAGTTATTGAAAATCTTCGGAGAGGATATTAAAAAAGCTTTTGGTCCTGATGGAATTTATGAAAATGTGTTGGTTTTTTTCCATTTGAGCCAACCATTGACATTAGAACGAAGTTCTTCTAACGAAAATGCTACAGCATTGGTGTCTTGGGGTAATAGAGGTAGTAGTTATAAGGCCTTAAATAGCGGATCAGAAACTAAGACCGCTAATTTTGGAATAAGTGATTTAGTTATAGATGTAAGAATTAACCCGAATAAATTAAGAAGTGAATCAGGAAATACAGCAATGCACGAATTTGTGCATGTTCTTTTAATAGCGTCATTTGTTAATAATAATGAGCCAGTATTAAAAGGAGGAAGACATACTGATAAAGGAAACGATACTCAACATGGTATAATAAATTCATATACTTCATACCCTGCTGCGTTAAGAGATTTATTTGGTAAATTATAAATCAAAATAGCCTAATTAATATGGAAGATTTTCTGTTATTTTTCTCAAAAAGCCACATAATTTTTTGGATACTAATTATTTTTAATACATCGATAATTTTTTTTCAAAAACCAGAAAAGATCATAATGTTCACAATTCTATCAAACATAGTTTTTTTATTATATATCCTTTCAGCAACGTTGATAGAAAGATTTACCTGGTTTCCAGATTTAGAACTTGCCGATAATTTAGGATTTGTATCTATTTTTTTAGATGTATTAATCTATAATTCTAATCGCTTTATATATACTTCTATCTTTATTTTAACAGATGTATTAATCTTATTAAAAATGTTTAAATATATAAATAAGGATTTGGATTCAGCCGCGCATTAATACCAAGATGTTTTAAGTCGCCTCCCCTTCTCCTCGTTCCATAGCTGGGCTATGGAATGCCAACCAGAGGCACTGCCTCAACCTGCAAAGTGCGGGTAAAGATGAACAGGTGTAGCCTGAATGAAGGGTTCACTCAATATAGGTGGAGGGTGCTTTTACCCGGAGCAAGTTGGACCACACTCTACACGGGTTCTAATTCAACCTATACCTACACATTTGAAATATCTCCGGGCTTACACCAAGGGAATGTAAAGGTAGAATTACAGGTGCGCAATAACGCCAGCCCAAACCTATACGACACCGAGGAATATGATGTAACCGTATCCCGTCCCCAACGGGTCTATCACCTCAAAGATCATTTAGGGAATGTGCGTACCAGTGTGGATGTAGATGGTGATGTGGTGGGTTATGATGATTACTATCCGTTTGGACTACCCATGCCCGGTCGCTCCAGCCAAACAGGGAGTAACCCCAACGATGACTATAAGTTTACCGGCTATGAACTGGATGAGGTAGCTGGAACAGATTTGAAGATGTACCATGCCAATGCCAGAGGCTATGATCCAATACTAGGCAGGTTTGGACAGATTGATCCACTTTCTTCAGAAAGGGCAGGATTAAGTCCTTACAATTATGTACAGAACAATCCACTCAGCCGGATTGACCCTACAGGTTTATTGGATGATATAGTATTCAACTCTGTTGATGAAGAAGGAAATAAAAGAGAGATTGGCAGAATTGTAACTGATAAGTATGATCAAGAAATTAATATCGACAGTGAACTAATTAGTAGTGCTATTCCTGATGACTATGATCCTATAAGTACAGATTTACCAAAAGCAATAGCTGATGGAACTCTCGACTATTTAGGAGTTCAGGCACTTTCTTTAGACATATCTGCTGAAGCTGCTTTCAAATTAGGTGTTCAAGGAGAACTGAGCTTAATTGCTTTAGTAGGAGGTAAAAATCAAGGTGATTGGGGAGTTGCTTTGCAAGGAAATGCGTTACTTGGAGTTGAAGGTAGTTTTACAGGAAGTGTTTCGGCATATTGGCCTATATCGGGTGGAGATTTATCTTTAGATAGATTGAGCGGTTTTGAATATGGTATACAAGGAAGTTTACTTGGACCTTCAGCTGCGTACTTTGAAGGAGTCGAGTTTAGTACATCTTATCCATATGTTAATCGATCATATGCAGGTGCTTCTATTGGTGGGTCAGCAGGTATCCCAGAATTAACGGGTAGTGGCTCTGGGTATCTTGGCTATAGTGGTTACTTATATAGATCAGATGGGAGATAATATTTATGCGATTTATTTTATTAACTTTTATTCTTTTCTCATGTTCAAAGTATGACGGGAACATTAATGATTTGAATTATGATAAAGTTGAAATTTATTTTTCTGGCTACTCTCTAGAATATCTGACTAGCGAAGAAATTGTAATTTCTAATGTAGATTCAAATAAGGTAGAAAAATTAAATGAGCTAAAAACCTTTAGGAATCCAATTTGGTTTGGAAATAAAAAAGGTACAGATTATACGATCGACTTAGTCTATATCAATTCTTACTCAGGTGAAAAGTTATTGGTTCGTATCTTAAAAAGTGTCAACTCTGAGCCAACAATAATCTATGGTACAGGTACTATTTTTGATAGTTCTTATAGAAATGATAGCCTAGTAGAGTATGTAAATTCTATAATAGGTCTTGAAACTATTGAACAATATAATGGCAGTTTAAACCAGGAAGAGTACGATAACTTATTCTGAAAAAATGCTTCCTAATAAAAGTATATAGTAAAAAAACTGTTTTAATCTTGTTTTCTTAATTCCGAAGGCCTTCCAAGAAGGTACAACTTGGGTAGCTCAAGTTTGAATTAGACTAAAGAAGAGCATAGCATAAGAGGTATAATTCCGGTATTTGAGTTATTCTGCCTATAGACTAGCCTGGCTTTCAGATACAAAATAAACAATCAGCATCCCTTCAATAACTCTATGAATTGTAGTATCATAGAGTGTGAGATGGGTTAAAGAAATAATTCAAAAAGAAGATGGTTCAGCACTGGCAACGGTACTGAATATCTCTGTGATTATTTCATTATTTATTGGGACTGTTCTTTCCGGGATATTACTTCAATCCCGTTTTATTCAGAGGGATATACATAGTTTTAAAGCTCTATACGTTGCTGAAGAAGGAGTATATCGTTTTCTTAATGAGTATTCCATTACAGAGAATCTTCAAACGAATCAGGAAATTATATTATCTGATGGATCAGAAGTTGAGGTAACAGTGTCCTTATTTGGTGGGTTTTTGGATGTAGAATCAACGGCCCAGGTTTCCAATCAACAACGAACCATTCGGATTTTATCAGGGAAAAAAGGGTCTAATGTGGTTGAATATGCGCTTTTACTCAGTGAAGATGCGAATGTATCAGAGGATTCCGAAGTTTCTGAAAATCAGAGACAAGGAACAAGGGCCTCACAGAGGGAGAAAGGTCAACAATTTGAGGAAATAGAGGCTGTTCAGCGAACAAAAAGAAAACAAAATCATAAAAGAAAGATTGATAATATTGAGAAAAGTAAGCAAAATGATAAAAAAGAGCTACGTGAAGCAGCGCTAGAAGCTCTGGAAAAATTAAAAAAGAATAATTAGATGGATGATATTCTTAATTTGGAATTATTAATGCTTCAAAAGAAAACTAAGGAGGAGCCAAATAATCCAATGTATTGGGTTGACTATGGTGATTTTCTTTTAGAGAAATTAGAACTATATCAGGATGCTATAAGTGCTTTTGAAAAAGCTTCTGAACTGCTACCAAATTCAGATCTTAGGTTAAGAATTGGAGAGGCATTATTTTTGGATAACAGAGGAAAAGAAGCGATTGAAATTCTTAAGCAAAGTGTTACTGCTAATCCAAGAGAAGAAGCGTATACGATATTAGCAAATTGTTTTATTAGCACAGAAAACTATAAAAATGCAAGGGAAGCTTTAGAAAAAGCATTAACTCTTAATGAAAACTACGAAGAAGCACTTTATTTACTTGGCGAAATAGAAGAGGATCCTTTAAAAGCAATTAGTAATTTTAAAAAAGCTATTACTATTGATACTGACTATCAATTAGCATGGGGGAGCTTAGGACGAGTCTATCTCAAACAAAAAAAGTTTGATCAAGCTATTGAAGCCCTTAAAACTGCTATTGAGCTTGACGAAAATGATATTTGGGCAACTGTATATTTAGCTAATACTTATTGGAATATAGGAGAAATAAAAAAAGCAGAGTTGTTTTATTCAAAAGCGTTATTATTAGATCCTAACTCAGAAGAGATTAAAGTATGGTACTTAGAATTTTTAGAATCAACAGGTAAATCTGAAAAAGCCAAAGCTATTGGATTGATTGGAAAAAACTAAAAAACTGGTTCAAGTGTCCCAACTTGGCGCAAGGAAAGGATTTAGGTAATGCCCTAACTGATATTGATGGAAAATCTCTTCTTGTTTCTGCAGGTGCGGGAGCTGTAGGTGCTAGTGTAGTGAGCAAAAGTGGAAAGTTGCTCAATTTGGTTAGAGGGGGTACAAAAGCACTTGAAAATAATAGACTTCTCGTAAATACTTAGGAAAATACAATCTCCCTTTTAATGTCCCAACGGTTGTTGGAGGAGGTTTTTCAGGGAAAAGAATGAGCATAAGAATGGTAAAAAATATTGGAACTATTACAGGAAGAGCTGTACCTGTCTTGGGATGGGGTATTCTTGCTTGGGATGCATATAAGATTGGGGAGTGTACCTACCAATGCATGAATGAGGATTAGTCTATTATTATGGAAACTAAACTTGATAAAAAGGTTTATAATTTTGTTGAAAGAAGAACCGGTATTTCTAGAGATAACCTCAATAAAGAAACTACACTAAGTAAAGATTTGCATATAGCGGGCTCTGAGGCAATATATTTTATAAATGAATTTAGTGAAGAATTCGATGTAGATCTGGCAGAATTTAATTTTGATGATCATTTTCTTCCTGAAGCTAATTCATTGTTACTCCCAATAACTATTCCAGTTTATTTGTTTGAGTTAATTTTTAAAAGGAATAAAAAAGACCCTGATGATGAGTTAATACAAATAAGCATAAAAGACTTAATTTATTTTGCCAAAACTGGAAGGTGGATGACGCTCTCACCTGCTCCAAGTAAATAAAATAAAGCAAAAACTGGTTTCTGTGTCCTCGGAGACCTTTCAACCCATTCTAGTGAGATGTGAATATAGACTCTAGAAATCAATAATGAAGCAATCGTACATATTCTTAATAGTATGCACGGTGGTGATAAGTCAGCAAGCCTTAGCAGAAGTCCGGTGTAACCTGGCTCCCACAGCTAAGATTACAGGAATAACAGATAACGGAACCTACCGAAGTGGAGTTACGGTCCAACTTTCGGGAGCTACAAGCACCCCTAACAATTGTAGCGGTTCTATTACACAATACAGGTGGAGGGTATATATACCCGGCATAGGTTGGTCTACACTATATACAGGTCCAAGTTCAACTTATATGTATACCTTTGAGACATCTCCTACGGTATACCAGGGATCGGTAAAAGTAGAACTACAGGTGCGCAATAACGCCTCTCCCAATAAGTACGATATAGAAGAATTTGATATTACCGTAACCCGCCCCCAACGAGTATACCACCTTAAAGATCATTTAGGGAATGTGCGTACCAGTGTGGATACCGATGGAGACGTGGTAGGCTATGATGATTACTATCCCTTTGGACTACCCATGCCCGGGCGATCCAGCAACACAGGGAGTAACCCCAACGATGATTACAAGTTTACGGGATATGAACTGGATGAGGTAGCTGGAACAGATTTGAAGATGTACCACGCCAATGCACGGGGTTACGATCCAATATTAGGTAGGTTTGGACAGATTGATCCATTGTCTGATCAGTTTCCTGCTTTGTCCCCATACCATTATACACATAATAATCCCTTGAATATGATTGATCCTACAGGGATGTTTAGTACATTAGTAGAGGAAAATGAAGATGGGACATATTCAGTTATTGAAGGAGGAGACCCGAATGATGGAGATAACGGTATTTATGTGGGAAGCTTAGATGGCGAGAGGATCGGTGAATCTGTCACATCTCATTCTTTTTATGACGATAATGGTAATGCAGTAGAAGGTGCTGTTATAGATTTAAATAGTACTGAAGGACAAGATTTTTTGGATACTAAAATCTTAGATGAGAATCTTAGCTTGGATGAGTACATGCTAAAAGCTAGGTCGGGTAAAGAGCTTGATTTCAAAGATGAAGGGTTAAGTGATAGGGACCCTGGAAGTTCAAGGTTACAACACAGAACGCGTGGAAGCGTACTTAAAGGAGGAAAGATTGCTTCTGCAAGAGATGTTGGGAATATGGCAGCAGGCTTTGTCGCAAGGTCGCGCGGGTTATCTTGGGGTGTGGCTAGGTTAGGTTTTGATGGATATGAAAGGTTGTCCAAATTTACATTTAAACCTGAATCAGTTACTACTCAAAAAGCACAAAGAGTAGGATGGGGATCAAAGAAGGCTGTAGAGATTGCAAACAGAAATTTGAAAAATATTAAAACTATAAAACAATATCGCCATTAAATCTTTTCTATATATAGTAATATGCAGTTGCTTAATTGCAGGTTGTGTGAACAGAAATAACAAAGTTATAATTGAATCCCCTTTGGGATCTGGGTTAATAACTATTATCACTTACAATAATTTGAGATATATAATCGAAGGTGACAAAGAAACTATACCTGACTCAAATTATGTATTGCTAGATATAAGTGAAATACCTGAACTTGGGGATGAGATTGGAATTTGTTGGGAAGTTGAGAATTTAAAATGGAGAGTGGTTAATTATAACGCAAAAGTTATTGAAAATAAGTTAAGTGTAATTGATTTTGAGTACCAGGAAGATACCGATCGTACAAAGATAGGAGTTCCAACAATGATAAATTATATGAACGATAATTGTATAAGAGCGGAGCTATATGATAATATTTGGGTAAGACTTGGTTTAGATAATGGATATCAAATTGATGCGATAAATGGAAAATTTATAGAAAATAACTAACTGTTTGATAAAGCTCTGATGACTTTGTAACTGGTCGAAGTGCAGGGAACTATTTAGCAGGCCGAAATGCGCTTACAGGATGAACAACTGATGGACTCCACCCTTGCCGATGACCTGCAATGGCTGGAATGGACGGTGGAAGCCCCGGAAAAGAAAGATAAAGTACTGCTGCTGAAAGCTGACCTGCAGCTGCGGATGGGACTCCGCCAGGAAGCCATGCAAACCTTGTTACGCGTGGAAGGAGATGGCAAGGAAAGCCCGAATGCGGAGCTGGCGCGTATAAAGCTCAAAGATCTGGATGAAGACTGGAAAGTGAAACGTGACAGAGAAAAAAGAAAAGCGGTTCCCTCCAACCAGGTTAAAGCAGATTCTACCGGAGGCAGGTAATGAAACATTTGCACGTTTCCATATTCTTAATAGTATGCACGGTGGTGATAAGCCAGCCAGCCTTAGCAGAAGCCCGGTGTAACCTGGCTCCCACGGCCAAAATCACCGGAATAACAGATAACGGAACCTACCGAAGTGGAGTTACAGTCCAACTTTCGGGAGCCACAAGCACCCCTAACAATTGTAGTGGTTCAATCACTCAATATAGGTGGAGGGTGCTTTTACCCGGAGCAAGTTGGACCACGCTCTACACGGGTTCTAATTCAACCTATACCTACACATTTGAAATATCTCCGGGCTTACACCAGGGGAATGTAAAAGTAGAATTACAGGTGCGCAATAACGCCAGCCCAAACCTATACGACACCGAGGAATATGATGTAACCGTATCCCGTCCTCAGCGGGTGTACCACCTTAAAGATCATTTAGGGAATGTACGCACCAGTGTGGATGTAGATGGCGATGTAGTAGGCTACGATGATTACTATCCCTTTGGCCTACCCATGCCCGGGCGCTCCAGCCATACAGGAAGCAACCCGAATTCGGATTACAAGTTTACCGGCTACGAGTTGGATGAGGTAGCCGGAACGGATTTGAAGATGTACCATGCCAATGCGAGAGGATACGATCCAATATTAGGCAGGTTTGGGCAGGTTGATCCACATTATGATAGCTATCCGGAATGGGCACCATATACTTATACCTTCAATAATCCGTTGATATTTACCGATCCTACAGGTAAAGATGGTGATTACTTTGCAGAAGATGGACAATATATCGGGAATGATGGAATTGATGATGATAAAGTTTATGTAGTTAGCGATCCAAAGGCCGTATCAACTGGAGAAGATGGAAATATAGTTGTAAATGCAGAAAGAGGTAACAACCCAAGTGGGACTTATAATCCGAATGTCACTTATGTTGGGCAAAGAGGTGATTTACTGAATTTGAATGGAAACACAATTTCCTCGGTAAACACTAAAAATGGGTTAATTGGATTATCCATATATATGAAAACTGAAGGTATTACTGATAATTACTCGACTATTGTGGTAACTGGTGGAGATAGGACAGCTGCAGTAAACACCGATGTAGGAGGAGTGACAGGTAGTAGGCACATTGTTGGGGATGGGGCTGATATAAAAAGTAATCAGGTTGATAACTTAACTCTTTCAAGGGCTGCAAATAGTTCAAATCTCTTTAGTACATCAATTTATTATCCAAATATTGATGCAATAGGAGCGTTGAAACCTCATGTTCATGTTGATCTTAGGCCAAGAAATACAAACGCCTTGTTTAAATATACACCTAGAATTCAAAATTTTTCATATCCATTTAATGGTAGTATAGTTACAAGGCACAATTACTCTAGTTTTTAATCGAACCTAAAAATGTTATGAAATATTTAATTTTATTCATCTTTTTTATTCATATACAGTTAAATGTGGAAGCTCAGGATTGGAATATAAAAGATATGGATGGTAGCTATTTGATATTCGATAATGGAAAAAAAATTAATACCAAATTATACGAGCTTAAAGTTTTGGACAAAATCAAAATAAATTCTAAACATTTCTTAATTCTTTCTGGAAAAGGATGTAATGAATGTGATGCTGAAAAATCAATTTACATACATTCTCCTGAAGATGGAGATATGCTAGATGAGAATGAACAAACTAGATATACATATCCCGGGTCTATCTATGATCCATTTACTAATGAAACAATTTTTAGTTCTAAATTTTATTATGGAGAATGTTTATCGGTAGGAGAAAAAAATTGGATATGGATACAAAAGAGCCAAGCCGAAACGGGGGTAGTTGAAGAATCAATATTTATATTAGAATATAAGGAGGGAGAATTAGTAGGGAAATTTATAGAACAAAAAATTGAAAAGATAAAAAAAGAAATAGAAACACAAACTAAGGATTGTTGCAAGTTCATAAAAGGTATTGAACAAGCGGCAAGCATGTGATTATCTACACTATTAGTACAAGCATATAGAGATTAAAACTATAGAAACTGGCATCAGTATTTGTTCTCGTGCGGAACCGGAGAAGCTGGCGTTGCTGAATGCACAGATGAACAGAAACAGCTAGTAGCAGACATGTATAATTCTCGGAATTCCCGGGGTAGCGATCCACCTTCATTTGCAAACTATAGTATCGATGCAATTGAAGCAATGTTTTATAATGCCGGTGGAGTAGCAGAAGGGGCTGGTCTCTTTACTGGAATTTTGGATGGAGCTGGATATACTCTAAACTCAATGGGAGATAATGCAATTGAGGGAATTTCAAGTCTGAATTCGTTGCAAGGTTGGAAAAACTTGGGAAATTCAATGCTTGATAATATGCTTTGGTGGAGAGCTTTACCTAACGCTTGGGAAGGCCTTAAAAGCGCGGGCCAATTTTGGTTAAATGCGCCAAATATGTCTGCCTACGAATTTGGTTATGGCTACGCTAATATGCAGACTCCTTATTTAGTAGAAGCAGGATTGTTATATGGAGGATATAAAACGGTTATGTTTGCTAGATATGGTGGAGAGTTGAGTTTTGGTAAGAACTTTAGGATAGCACCTTTTGGAAACCGTACTGGGCATCCTACCGGAAGATTTCCACATTATCATCGTAGATCTGGTCCAAATCCACGTGATGGGCAAGGTATTGGGAGACATAGACCGTGGGATACAAATACTTATGACAAAACATTTTGGGATAGATTCTAATGAAAGAACCAATTATCGCTATCGAGCAAGGAAATATTTATGCTTTTCCAACAAAAAAGGAAGCAGAAGTAGGATTAGAGCCAATTGATATTGAAAATGAGGAATACGAAATATTCGATTCTGAAGGACTTGAACTTGCAGCCAAAGTATCCAATCACTGGAGTCCAATTACTCTAAAAGATTCAGACCCTAACACCTACAAGGTTGAGTATCTTAAATCGATGTTAGTTAAATTTTTAGAAAGGCGAGGGGATAGCCCCGAAAAATGGATAAATCAGACAATAGATAATATTGTGAAGGAAATAGTAGATAAATACCCTACAAAATAGTTTCGTGAAAGAGCCAATTATAGAAGCCTCAGAACATAATGATATACTTGTATTCGAAACCAAAGAGAAGGCGGAGAGGTACATTGAAGCAATTGATCTGCAAAATGGAGAAGTTATTTTGTATGATTCAGAAGGTCGACTATTGAGTGCAAAGCCACATCCTAATGGTTCAATAATCATAGAACCAAACAATTAACCTCGTTCCGAAGGTCCACCTTCATCTGATTTCAAAGGATTTAATAGTAGGAGCAATGCAGGTTTTAAAATTCCTTTTGGTGGTAATTTGCTTTCACTAAAAGTAAAAAATAATGAAAATTATAATTCATTTGTTCCTATTGTTTCTAAATTATTAAATGTGCAAACGAATGATGTTTATAATGGGATTTCCAATTCTAATGCCTACCTGAAAAATTCTAAGGTATCTATTGATAGAGGTAGATATATTTCCATTTATGCACGAGAGCAATATCGGTCACTAGGTTCTATTGGAAATATTACTTTTAAAATACAGGTAGTTTTAATGTCTGAAATATCGAAAATACCTAAAAAATGAAAAAAGCCAATCTAATTGTTTTTTTCACATTGCTTATGTGTTTTAATTCTTGTTCCAATAAGGAAAAAGAAAATCTTATTTATATAACGTTCGATTCAAGCGTTGATCAAATTGAGTCTGATATAGTAATAAAATATAATGAAGTTGAAGTTGGTAGAATTATAGCAATTGGTACAGACTCAGTTAATCTAACGGCTAAAGCGAAGATAAAAGAAAATATATTTATTCCTTTTGGAACTATTTTTATTATTTCGGAGAAAAATTTTTTTGACGACTACTATATCTATTTAGAACTAAGTGATGTAAGGATTCAAGAGGGAAGGCAAATTTATTTTAGTGGAAGAAAACAACATACAGTTCTACAACGATCTATAAATAATATGGGAATAGATAGTGTTAAAAACTTTGATGATATTGAGTATATATGGAAAATTGATTCATTATTAAAATCCTTGGAATCACAATGATTGTTTCCAATCAATCCGAAATATTGGGGAAAAACTACTCAGTAATGGAAAACACTCTAATAAAAGAAATCGATAGGTACCTTCAAGAAATTAAAGAATCAGGATTTTTCTACAAAGTTGGAATTGAGTTAGCAAATAATTTAAAAAAATTAAATCAAGATTTGGTGATTCAAAGTTACAATATAGATGCTCCATATTTCAACTTAGAAATCGATGATACTCAAGATGAAGAATGGTTTCTATCTATAAATCTGGATCATAGAAGTATTGAGTTTAGGGGTAGGAATTTTGAGATTATTTCATTCTTTGATTTCAAAAACTTTGAAACTTATTATGAAATGATAATTAAATCTTTTTTTAAAGGAGCGTATAAGATAATACCTCTTGTGAACGCAGATGACAAAATTGTTACTTATTCATTTAAGTGGGATGATATTCAGTTGAGGGAATTCAATCAGGAAAATGATAAAACAATATTTAATCGCTCCTTAATATCTAACACCGATAAGGTTGAAAATGGGAAAAATCTAATTTTCCTTCGTTAAGTACTTATCAGTACACGGCTAATAATCCGGTTAACTTAACCTCGTTCCGAAGGTCCACCTTCGGAATGAAGTACTTCTTTTGGAATAACATCACTGGTCGGTTGGCCAGGGGCAATTATATCTACTGGTTATTTTGCACCTAAAGCAATGTTTGATAATATGCTTTGGTGGAGAGCTTTACCTAATGCTTGGGAAGGCCTTAAAAGCGCTGGCCAATTTTGGGCAAATGCGCCAAATATGTCTGCTTACGAATTTGGTTATGGCTACGCAAATATGCAAACTCCGGCGGTTGTTGAAGCAGGGTTGATGGCTATTGGGTACAAGGGATATTCCGCAGGTTATTTGAAACCATCAAACTATCAAATATTAAGAAAACCATTAGTTTTTAGAGATGCTGGATTACGTACAGGGCTAGGTGAAACGACATTTAGACTGGCTGTTGGTAATAATCCAAGATTCTATCCAGCTACAACACCTCTAGGATTGAAAATAAGATTAAATTGGATTTACTTAAAGTGCCAGCTAGTTTTTAATGCTTCACCTCGTTCCGAAGGTCCACCTTCGGAATGGAGTCGGGAAGCTCCAGCTTCCATTTATACACTAAAATTCATACGCTTCAAAAACTTTGTAAGGAATGTACCGCTATAAGGTCTTATGGATATGGGACGCAGCCGATTCAAATTCCAAGAAAACCATTATCCTTACTTTATTACAAGTTCTGTAATAAATGGAATCCCACTCTTTTCTGATCCTGAACTAGCAGATATAATCTTACAATCACTACAATTTATACAAGAGCAAAAAGGAGCGATTCTATATGGGTATGTAATCATGGAGAATCATATTCACGCAGTGTTAGAATCTGATGACATCTCAAGGGTTATTCAAAGCTTTAAATCCTATACTGCAAAAAAGATTATCCAGTCTCTAGAAGAACGGGAAAGATTGTTACTACTCAAAAGACTACGGTTCAATAAGAAGAAACATAAAATACAAAGTGAGTATCAGGTTTGGCAGGAGGGGGTACATCCAAAACAAATTGATAGTACAAAGAAAATGATCTCCTGTCTTGAGTATATCCATTATAATCCTGTTAAGGTTGGTTATATAGACGATCCGGTTCACTGGAGATATTCTTCAGCGAGAAAGTATCAGAATCTACCGGGTCTAATTGGGATTACAATTTTTGATGGGTAGAGGTGGGGAAGCTGGAGCTTCCCGACTGCATTCCCAAGCAGGAGCTTGGGAACGAGATAAAAAAGGTCATTGCGAGGAGGCAGGTTTTTAGGTGTGAGTAGGAACTATTCGAAATTAATTCGCATAAAGCCATGAGTCAGAAATTGGAATATATACATTATAATCCTGTCAAAGCAGGCTTCGTAGACAAAGCAGAGCACTGGCGATGTTCCTCAGCCAGAAATTACTTAGGCATAGATGGGATTATTCCAGTTACTTTGTTTGATGGATAGTTGGTTATCTTGAGGCAGGGCCTCAGAGTTGCATTCCATAGCGGAGCTATGGAATGAGAAGAAAACTGTAGAACAGTAAGACTCTGTCTTGGATTAAGGTTGAGGTTGGTGCCTGATTTTGAGAATCCAAATCTTCCCAATCTCTTAATGCCCCTCGGTGATTTATTTCGTAGTTTTGGAGCCTAGAAATTAATCCATTCAAATAGAGTACATGTACCTTAATTCAATTATTGAAGCAACGGGGAATACCCCTTTAGTAAAACTTCAAAAAGTAAATGGCGGAGCGGCTGGAACCGTGCTGGCCAAAGTAGAATATTTCAATCCTGGCAACAGTATTAAAGATCGAATTGGAATTAAAATGATTGAAGATGCCGAAAAAGCAGGTTTAATTACTCCGGGAGGAACTATTATTGAAGGTACCTCAGGAAATACCGGAATGGGGCTGGCTCTGGCTGCTATCGCGAAAGGATATAAATGTGTATTCACCACTACCGACAAACAAAGTCAGTCTAAAGTAGATATTCTGAAAGCCGTTGGAGCAGAAGTAATTATTTGTCCAACAAACGTGGAGCCTGAAGACCCAAGAAGTTATTACTCGATGGCTAAGAGACTGAGTGAGGAAACTCCAAATTCTTATTACCCAAATCAGTACGACAATAAGAGCAACTTACAGGCTCATTACGAAACAACCGGGCCTGAAATCTGGGAACAGACAGAAGGGAAGATCACTCATTATGTAGCTGGAATGGGAACCGGAGGAACCATCTCAGGAGTAGGGAAATATCTGAAAGAGCAAAATCCGGATGTAAAAGTGATTGGGATTGATTCCTATGGTTCGGTATACAAAAAGTATTTCGAAACCGGAGAGTTTGATAAGAACGAGATTAAGCCTTATATGACTGAAGGTATAGGTGAAGATATCATTCCCGGTACGATAGATTTCGAATTTATTGATGAAGTACTACAGGTTGGGGATAAAGATTCGGCACTTACCACACGTAGACTTGCCAAAGAAGAAGGCTTGTTTGTGGGCTGGTCTTGTGGAGCAGCAGTGGAAGGAGCCATCAAATACATGAAAGAAAATCCGCTTGGACCTGATGATATGATGGTGATTATACTACCAGATAGCGGAACCCGATATATTGGGAAAGTGTATAATGATGATTGGATGAAAGAGCACGGGTTTTTAGAATAATAACTGCCATTTCGAAGGAGTGAAGCGACTGAGAAATCTAAAGAGTGCATAAAAGAAAAATTTAGATTTCTCATCCCGAATTCTCGGGATTCGAAATGACAAATACAAAATAGTAGAAAAGAAATTATGGCAAAGAACAATCAAACAGGAAATCCGGGAAAGATGGAAATCGAACTCCCGGAAACAGAAGCAAACGGTACCTATTCAAACTTAGTGATGATCACGCATTCACCTTCAGAATTCATTCTGGATTTTATAGCGGTGATGCCGGGTGTTCCTAAAGCAAAAGTAGCTAAGAGAATGATTTTAACTCCGGATCACGCAAAAAGACTGGCAACTGCTTTAAACGATAATGTGAAGCGTTTTGAAGATGAGCATGGTGTTATTAATACCAGAGAGAAAGTTGAAATTCCTATGTATCGCGGACCACAGCCCGAAGCTTGATTTACTTCCGGGCCTTAATTAATAGTCCGATTCCTATCAGGAAAAAGAATACATGGGGAAGTGTGGCTGCTAGTTCCGGAGAAATAGTACCGTGAGCTCCAAATGGCTCGGCGATTTTCATGAATGCCAGATACAAGAAGCTGGTAGCCAATCCTGCGGCAATATATAATCCTTTTCCTCCGCGCCTACGAACTGCTGCAACCGAAAATCCCACGATAATTACCACAATAATAGACAGGGGATAAGCCAGTCTTCCGTAATAATGTACTTTTGGGATATTTACTCCCCCGGCACCGCTTCGTTCAATGGCGGCGATGTATTGTTTTGCTTCGGGATAAGTGAGTTGATAGACATCTGAAGTGGTTCGGGATAAATCCTGAGGAAGAATGGCTAAAGTGGTATCAACTCCGGCAAAGGATTGTTCCACGTATCCGGTATCCGAGTAGGTACGTTCACGAACAGAGATCATTCGCCACTTTTCGGTGTCTTCTCTCCACGACATGTTGGTAGCTACGATCGTTTTTTTGAGGGTAAGGCTGTCAAAATAAGATAAACGAACCCGATAGGCGGTTTTTTGATCGTTGTCAAAATAGTTTATCTGGAGGATAGTATTTCCTGAAAGTTCACGGTAGATATCGTTGCGATCTATGCGTTCATTTTTTTGTTTGATGTACTTATCCTCAAAAGAAATCCGGGTTTTGTTGGAGGTTGGGATAACGTAAGCATCCAGTACGCTAATCGTTGCAGCTGCAACAATTGCAAAAGCCAGGTAAGGAAATAACAAACGATATAAACTAACACCCGCAGCCTTCAAGGCGGTTATTTCGAGTCGTTCTGATAATTGTCCGGTAAGGAAAAGACAAGCAGAGAACACCGCTACCGGAATAACTAAACGAATCATTTCCGGGATATAATTGAGGTAGTAATCTCCCCAGATTTCTGAGAACGTAGCACCACGATCTGTGAAGTCATCGCTGTTCTCTGAGAAATCGATCATGACGAAAATGAAAATCAGGATCAAAAGCACAAAGAGAGTTATGCTGAGCAAACGGGTAAAAACGTATTTATCGAAATGCTTAATCACTGTTTCTTTTCCAGAGTTTGGAAGGGGTTAGATCGGTAGTAAGATGAATAATCAGAATTATCCCAATGATAGAAAAAACGATATTGAAGCTCCACATCCCCCAAAAGGGTGTAATAAACAAGCGATCGGCCAGTTTTTCCCCTTGAATGATGGAAATCCAGTAGACGGTTAAAATTACTGAGCTGATGATGGCTGCATATCCAAAATTTCCTCTTTTCGTCATAATCCCAATAGGTGCTCCTAATAAGACAAAAACAATACAGGCAAATGGAATCGAGAATTTTTTATAGATCTCAACCAAAAACTTATTGACCCTTTTTAAGCGCCAGAGCATGTTAGAACTTACATTCTCAATCTTTGATTTATGTTCTTCCAAGCGAGTATTGCTTACTCCCATTAATCGCTTACGGTAAGAATTATCCTGTATTTGGTTTAAGATAAATAGCGAAGTTGTGAGAGTTTCTTCTGTAGAGTCCACTTCTGAAAAATCGGTAAATACATTTCGGTTGAGCTCTTCGGGATTGGTGTTAAGGAGGGAGAGTGTGATATAACTGCTTGAATTGGTTGATGTTTCTGAATATTCCAGAATCTCTTGTTCCAGCGTATCCACTACCACGTTCATAGCCTGAATACTCATTGTACGGTCGCTACGGTTTCTGCGATTCGGATCTGAGCGGGAAAAAGCTAAATCGGATAAGTCAAAGGACAAACGATATTTCGAAAATAACGTCCGTTCCATATTGTCTTTAGAAGCCGATGCTGTTCGGTCGAGATAGCGTAGCATTTCCCCGTCTTCTAAAAACAGAGAGAGCCCCTGAGTTCCCTCGCTGCTTAGAAACCCGCGTTCTGCTTTAATATATGCCCGGTTTCTGGCACTGGTTGGGTTTTGAAAAAGGGTAATGTCATGCAGACTATCGGTCTCATTATCTATATGCTTCACTAAAAAAGTATAGCCCTCTATGCCATCGTAGAATACATTGGGTTGGAGTTCGAATCCAGGTTTTTTCAGACGAATATCGATAAAAAGAGAGCGGGCCTGATTGTTAGCCTCGGGTAGAACGCTGTTCGAGAACCAAACCAGAAATATGAACATAAATACCGATGCCAGAAGTACCGGACGGATAATGGATAAAGGGTTAACTCCCGACGAACGGAGGGCGGTTAACTCATTTAACTCAGAAAATTTTCCAAAAGCCATTAAAGTTGCCACCAATACAGCCATAGGTGCAGCTAATACCACCATGTAGGCAAGGTTAGTGAGAACCAGTTCAATAATGACAGAAACAGGAATATCTTTTCCAATCAGTTTATCTACATGAAGAATCAGAAATTGCATGAGCAATAAAAACATCAAAGTGAAAAAGCAGAAAAGAAAAGGCCCAACATGCCTTTTTAGCAGATCGAGTTGTATTTTATTTTTCCAGAAATTCAATAGAGAAAATTAATCTGTTAGCTGTACACTAATACGAGTTGAAAACCGTATTTATTGAGTCCGGGGTGTACAATAATCCATGTTGATTTGGGTTCATTTCACTTTCAACATACTCAAATATATGGTATTATCGGTGCTCATTTGTACTAAATCTACCATCACAGAAAAACTGCCTATCGACCACAGCTACTAAAACATTCAAAAACCGAGATTTACTAAGCTTCGGTGAGCATCTTTTATAAGCTATTTAATTTACTCCTGTTGGCATTGCTTTGTAATGTTGTAGTTGGAATCTGTACTGCTCAGGCTCAGGGGAATTCTGACTCAACCCAAGTCGAGTTAGTGCCCGATAGTTTACTGGAAGGAATTAAGTTCTACTACAACACTCCTTCTTCAAAAGTTAGTGCACTTCAGGGCTCTCGGAAAAGCAGGCTATACGGTCCGGTTCCTTCTTTCCAAAATACATCGGTTAGTTGGGACACTCTCTCCACTTTTAAAATCAGCAAAACCATTTATGGCCGTGATTACTATTTCCCAACCATAGTAGATTTTGATGAATATGCCAATCTCAGTAAAGAGCAGCAAAAAGAGAGCATCAGGCTTCTTTTGGTTGAGGAGTCTAAAGCACAGCAATCAGAAGGGCGCGGTTTACTGGATTTCAAGATTAGTGTGCCCGGTGGTGAAAACTCGGCATTCACCACCATTTTCGGAACCAATGAGGTAAACCTTCGGGTAAATGGTTCTGCGAATATGAACATCGGAGCTTCTGTCCAAAAACTTGATGACGGTACATTGCCTCCTGATCTGAGGACCCAGGTTGATCCTACCTTTAATCAAAACCTGCAGTTGAATATCCAGGGAACCATTGGAGATAAGTTAACTATAGCCACCGATTGGGATACCGAGCGACAATTTGACTTTGAGAACCGACTGAGCATTGTTTACAGGGGGTACGAGGATGAGATTATCAAAAGTATTGAGATGGGAAACGTTTCTATGGAAACGGGGAACTCTTTGGTTAGTGGTGGTAAATCGTTGTTTGGGATAAAAGCAGTATCTGAACTGGGACCTCTAAAGGTGACTTCGGTAGTCTCTCAACAAGAGGGAAAGAATAATTCTCAAAGTATTACCGGGGGTTCCCAGGAAACGGAAATCGATTTGGCACCGGCTGATTATGAAGATGGAAGACACTTTTTCCTGGATTTTTACAACAGAGCTGTTTTTGAGCAAGCCTTGGCTGATCCTCAAAATATTCTTCAGCCGTATCAGGTTTCGGAACTATATGTATATGTTAGAAAGGCAGAACAGATTCCTGGTGACCGAACCGTCCAGGCAATAGCGCTTCTTGATTTGGGAGTGAATGAGAATCCTTCAGGAAGACCGGGTAACAATGTGGATCGTTTCGAGGACGCAAAACTCGACTCGTTAAGACCAACTGATAGTAATGCTACGAACGATGATTTTGAAGCAGGATCTCAGGAGTATGTAGATGCTATATTTGAGTTATTGGAAGAAGGTGTTGATTATACCTTTAACCGGGCTTTGGGATTTATCAGTATGAGAAGTTATATAAATTCCGGAGATGCTATTGCGGTTTCCTTCGTCTACACTGATCCTTCTACTGGTGTACCAGTACAGGTCGGGGAATTGAATACAACCGAAGGAAACCGAATGTATTTAAAGCTGCTCCGCCCGGGTGGAATGACTACCCAAGACAGAGCATGGCCATTGACCATGCGGAATATTTATTCTTTGGGAGTTTCTGGTATAACTCCTGAAGGTTTTGAACTTCAGATATCTGACACCCGGGGAAATCAACCGGTTTTCACTCTGCCTGGCAGGAGTCAGGATATACTCGAAGACCTGGGGCTGGATAGAGTGGATTCTGAAGGAGCAATTGGGTCGGACAACATCATCGATTTTACCGGGATTACGTTGGACGCGGGTACTGGGAGACTGATGTTTCCATATTTAGAACCCTTTGGAGATCGGGTAATTGATGTGCTAAGTAATGCAAATGTTGCAGATTCAGTAATAAACGCCTATGCATTTACAGAGTTGTACGACCTGAAACAATCCGATGCCCGAGACAATTCGAAAAACAGGAATTATGGAATAACAGGGGTTTCAAGTGGAGGAGTATCCGGTTCATTTACACTGGGATTCGGGCTTGTAGAAGGTTCTGTAAAAGTATTTGCAAATAATGTAGAACTGACGGAGGGAGTAGATTATGAAGTGGATTACTCGTTTGGTAGCCTCACCATTCTAAATGATAAATATTTAGCCTCTGGTCAGGAGATAGAAGTTGAATATGAGAATAATCAGTTCAGTATTATTGGCCAGAAAAACTTTACGGGGGTTAGGGCAGAGTACACTGTTAACGAAGACATCAAGTTTGGGAGCACCTTTTTTCGATTAAAGGAACAGCCCTTATCTGATAAAATTCGAATCGGAAACGAACCTATTAACAACACGGTGTTGGGTTTAGACGGATCAGCACGCTTTGATACTCCCTGGCTAACAAGATTTATTGATAAAGTTCCCCTGCTTCAAACAAAGGCTCCATCCAATTTTACATTTACAGGTGAGTTTGCTCAAATACGACCCGGAGTTGCTCAGACTAATGCGGTTCAGGAAGCTATTGAAAATGGAGAGTTATACAGCGATGAGGAAAACGGATTAGTTTTTATCGACGATTTTGAAGGTGCAGAGTACAGTATCAGTTTTGTAAACCCAACGAGATGGAACCTTGCAGCAGCACCCGGTGCTATTCCCGGATATGATAGCGATATAACCTATTTTCAGGATCCAAATAACTCCCCTCCTCAATCTATAACTGATAGAAAAGCACGATCCGATTTGCGTTCACAATTCTCCTGGTACTCTATTCCAAGAAATATCCAGTCTATTCGCAATGCAATTTTGACAGAAGAATCAAGGCCGATAAGCGTGGATGAAGTGTTCAGAGGTAGAGAAATTGTCAATGCCAGTGAAGCTCAATTAACTCCATTGGATATTTACTATAATCCGAGTCAGAGAGGCCCTTACAACTACAATCAGGATTTAAAAAACGTACTTGAAAATGAGCCCGAGAGAATGTGGGGCGGGATGACTGCTGTGATTCCTCCGGGTCAGGAAGATTTAGTACAGAACAATATTGAATTCCTTGAATTTTGGGTGCAACCTGTACTTCCGGGTGGGCAGGACCCGGCAGGTCAGGAGTCATTTTATGAAGGTAAAATTTATCTGGATTTAGGAATTATTTCTGAAGATGTGGTACCAAATGTACGTCTTAACACGGAAGACGGTCTTTCAACAGTACTTAATAATCTTACCGAAGATGATCCTGAAGGTGATCCCAGATCGTATATTCCGCCATCGCCGCCTGTACCACTTGGACAGTTTTCAAATTCAAACAGGCAGTTAGAGGATGTAGGTTTAGATGGGGCTCCAAATCCTGGAACTGAAGGAGCAAATGGCAGAGATGAAGGGGCATTGTTCCAGAGTTTTATCGAATCGATTCGCGCAAGTTATGGGGATGGAAGTGAAATGCTGGAACAGGTTGAGGCAGATCCATCCAATGACGACTACGTGTATTATGGTGAATCTAAGGTAAGAGAACTTAATCTGAATGAGCGTTTCTTCAGAATGCTGGGATATCACGATGGAAATACTCCCGAGAGCTCATCAAACAGCGATAAAACAGCTATTACTTTAAAACCAGATACAGAAGGACTGGTGAGCTCGTCTTCCATTCAACAATCAAACTCTTATTACCAATATGAAATCGATTTTAATCCGGCAGATCGTGATAACCTTCAAATAGCTAGTGAAGGCACATATATCGTCGATAAAGTAGATGTAGTAAGTCCGATCACGAGTGAAGAACTATCATGGTATCTTGTTCGTGTTCCGATTACCGATTTTAAGAGAAAATTTGGCGAAGTAGAAAGTTTTCAAAACATCTCATACATGCGTTTATGGATGTCTGGATATGAGCGCCCATTCACCCTGCGTTTTGCAACCTTCGAGTTTATTGGTAGTCAATGGAGAAAGGTAACTGAGCTATCGGAGTCTCCAAACACCCTGGATAATTTTGAGATTTCGACCATCAATATCGAAGAGAATGCCAGCCGTGAACCGTTCCCATACCGCCAGCCTGATGGATCGATCAGGGCATTAAATCGTGGAGCTCAAGTTCAGGCGTTAGAAAATGAACAGTCGTTGGTGTTAAAAGTAGAGAACCTTGGCCCACAGGAAATTCACATGGTGAAGAGAGTGTACCCTGGTAAACTAAATCTGCTGAATTACTCGAATGTTAGGATGTTTGTTCATGGGGAAGGATACACCAATACCGGAGATGCAGAGTTGGTAGTTCGCTTTGGAAACGACCTGGAAAACAACTTCTACGAGTACCGTCAACCAGTTACACCTTCCCAACCCAGAAATTTTGAATACGATATCACCGATAAAGGCAGATTGCAAGAAGAGGCGCAGGAAATCTGGAGGTATGATGAAAATAGTATGAACATCATTATTTCGGCGTTTAATGTACTTAAACAGGAAAGAGATGAGAGGGGAGAAGACCCCGCCGAATTGTACAATGATGCAACACTTCTGCAGCGCCTGGGGGGAGAAAACGTGGTAGACGGAGCGGTACTCGCTATTAAAGGAAATCCATCATTAGACCGGGTTTCAGAAATCGGGCTGGGCATTCGCAATCCATTTGAAATGGGGGGAGAATCTCAGGGTACAGCCAATTTGAATGCTGAATTCTGGCTAAATGAGTTGCGGGTTTCAGGGTTTGATAATGAATTTGGTTGGGCAGCAAATGCGAAGTCATCGGTTAAATTAGCGGATTTTGCTACTGTGAATGCAAACCTTACAAGGCGCACAAATGGTTTTGGGGGATTAGACTCACGGCTTGGAGAGCGCTCAGTGGCCGATCAGGTTGGTTATGGCTTAAGCACGACGGTAAATCTACACAAACTGATACCGGATCGGTTTGGATGGAATTTCCCGGTAAATATTTCTACCCGAAGAAATACTCAAACTCCAAAATTTCTTCCGGATCAGGGAGATATCAGGCTCACTGATTTCGAGAATAGTATTAATTCCGATGAAAATTTAACCGCCGGTGAAAAGAAGAATATTATTGATTCTAAGATTAATGATATCCAAACGGTGAGTGAGAATTTCTCATTCAATATGTCGAACATATCTAAAACGGGTTCTAAGAGTAAACTCGCACAATATACCGTAGACAATATCCGCTTAAGCTATGTGTACAACAAAGGGTTTGCTAAAAACCCACAACTTATTTTCCAAAACAAATGGGATTACAAAGCTTCACTTCAATACAATCTGAGGCTGCAACGCACCAAACTATTCCGTCCTTTTGGTTTTACTGAAAATATCCCGATAGCAAAGGTGCTTTCCGGACTACGACTTGGCTATCTCCCGTCCTCTATTTCCACCTCAACTACCTTCACCCGAAGATATAGCGAAGATCGGAGGCGTAACCTTACAGATCCCGGGAATCTTCAGGCTATAAATCAGCAACACGCATTTACAAATCAGAACAATTTTTCTCTTAATTATCCGCTAACTCCATCTATTCCAATTACTTTTAATACTAGTACCAGTTTTGATTTATCCAGTGCAGGGATTCAGAACCGAAATGCTACTGGTGTAGACAGCTCTTCTTTTGATGTAATTCCCACTTTCGAAGTTCTTAATGGAGTAGTCTCTGATACGCTCACAGCTAGAAGGTCAACTTATTCGGAGCGATTTACTGCTTCGTGGCGACCTGATCTTACAAAAGTAGGAGGTATTAATTGGCTAACTTATACAGCTTCTTATGGCGGTGGGTATCAGTGGAATAACAGCCCGAGAGGATCAAATTTGGGAGCAAGTGTCGCAAATAGTTTTCAGCTCGATAATTCGCTCAGGCTTAATACAGATCGTATTTTTAATAAGTTTGGCTTCTTCACTAAAATTAAGGAATCTGATCAACAGGAAACCTCAGATCGAAAAGCCGAAAAACAGGCAAGAGCCCGCGAGGCTGAGACCGTAGCAGACAGTTTAAGAACACCCAGACCAGAACCTGATTTACTAAAGGATGTTCGTTATTTGAGTAGAAAAGTATTTCTGGCAATTTTTAGTATGAAAGATATCTCTGCTAGTTATAAGAGATCTAAAAGCGGAAGTCAGCCCGGTTATAGTGGTCAATCGCAAATCTATTATGCATTTAACAACCCGGGTTCAGATAATTTCTCGCCACCGATTGGGTACCGTTTGGGTCTTAAAGAAAGAATACCTCGTGAGCAATTAGTTGGAAATATAAATGCAATAAATGAAGTTCGATTCCCTGCAAACAACAGGTATTCTGACAACATATCTGCCAGCACAAGAATTAATCCGCTTCAGAATATTACTGTTGACTTAGATTGGACAATGTCTATCTCAAATAATAGGACTGAAAATATTATTGCAGCAACAGATGGGACTTACACATCAACTAGAACGGAGTCTGGAAATTATAATACTTCTGTTTGGGCATTTGGTACGGGTTATGAAGACCTACTAAGAAGTCAACTTGAAACAGCCTATTCCGACATAGTGGAAGGAAGCACAGTGCTTAGAGATTCTCTTGGAAATAATGACGGAAGAAGTGTACTAAACAGGAATACACTACAGGACGATTTCAGAAGGGCTTACCTCGGTGCTGGAAGTAATGGAATTGGAAGCAAGGGCTTTATGGCATTTCCGTTACCTCAGTGGAGAATAAACTGGAATCAATTCCATCGCTTTATTCCCTTTATTGGGAAAAGAATGAACTCAGCTACGTTATCTCATTCATATCGGGGTACATATCGTGTAGATTGGAGTTTGAATGCAGTTACCGGAGAGCAGCCGGGCAAATCTTTGGGTGATTTTTCTGTGATTGATGAACGTGGATTGTATGAGCCAACTACAATCAGAGTGGAACAGCGTTTTTCTCCATTAGCGAAACTAAATGTAACCTGGGAATCGAACCTGAGAACTGAGCTGGGCTATGATCGGGGTAATATTTCAACCTTTGCAGTAAACAGTAACAGGGTAACAGAAACTCTGACCCGTGGATTCGATTTTGGGGTTAATTACACATTTAGAAATGTCCGGATTTCTTTTCTCCCGAAAATCAAAAACAACATTGATATGAGCTTGAGAGGGAGTTTTGATAGTGATACAGAAAACAGTTTTAAACTGGATACCGATCTGAATAACGCTCTTAGTGATGCGAATGCCCTTCCAAGTATTAATCAGGCCATTCAGGATAGTAGAGATACAAAGCGTACGACAGAAAGGATTAGAATAAACGGGTCTTTCACACTAGGCTATCAAATTTCCAGAACCATATCATCAAACTTCGTATATACCTACAGTCGGATTGAATCGAATAACTTACCAACCAGAACCAATCACGATATCCGGTTCAATGTAAGAATAGCGATTAGTTCGAGATAGGTTTCTGAAAGAATCTTCCATAAAACCATCCTCCAAAAACAAGAATCAGACAGAGGTAAGAAAGCCAGTCTCCGAATCGGGCATATAAAGTTCTGGTTATTCTTTTTGGGATGGATGAGTTAAATCCGGTACGAACCCAGTATTCTGTTTTCTGCTCGATGGTTCCATCCGGACGGATAATGCCAGAGGTACCGTTGTTAGCACTTCGAACCACCCAACGATCAAATTCAATGGCACGAAGACGGGCATACGCAAAATGTTGATGATGTCCACTGGAATTTCCCCACCAGCCATCGTTTGTAATAATGGTGATAAAATCTGCTTCATTATTCACAAACTCCCGAATCCAGCCAGGGTAAACTGAATCATAGCAAACCAAGCCAGGAGTGGTAAAGGAATTCGTTTGCAGCATATCGGTGGTAGTCCCTTTTCCATAATTAGGAATCCCACCCCAATCAATCCATCCAAAAACATCTATTCTGTTGAAGAAATCCAAAAAAGGGGTTCGTTCTACAATAGGTACCAGATTTGCTTTATTGTAGTAAGTGAGGGCTCCATCAGAATCAGCAAAAAGGGTGGAATTGAAGATATTGTAGTTGGTTCCATTGCGGCTGGTTCGATAAGTGATAGGTAGATCTTCCTCATCATAAACGATCATCAACCCTGTGCCAATAAGTAAATTTGTGTTCCATGAATTCGCTGAGTCCGCAATTCTTGTTGAAACATAATTACCAATTCTTGTTGCCTGATCAATTGCATTTTCCGGCCAAACAATCAATTCAGTTTCATCGGTTCTGATTTTTTCTGTGATTGAAAAAAGGCTATCCAAAACCTCAGAAACTCCACTCATCCCGCCATAATCCTCATAAGAATCGTGGTTGGGTTGAATAACGGTTACCGAGACAGGTTCAGAATCTGTTTCGAGAGGGTTAGTTACTCCAAAATAAATTAATGATACCAGAGGAAGTAATAGCAAAGAAACTGTTGTTGAAATTGCTAAGAACCGGGTTTTAAAACGAAATGCCTGAACCGCCAATGCCGAGGTAAAAACAACCCAGAACGAAATACCCAAATGTCCGGTGATAGAAATAAATTGAATCAGACTCACCTGATTACTCCATGCATTTCCTATAGCAAGCCATGGCCAGGCTAAATCCCAGTTATGATGTAGATATTCATAGCTTACCCAAGCGGCGGCCTGTAATAGAGCAATTAGAACCGGATTGCTGAATCTTTTATCAAAAAACCGTGCCAGGCATAATGGAATGGTCATCAAAACACTGTTTGCTAAGATCGCAGCAACTCCGGCCCCCACACTTGCCATCATTAACCAATAGGTTGTGGCAATATTCCAGATCAAAAAACCGGCATAACTGAAATAGGCAGCCTGTTTGTAGCTTGTACTTTTATCAGCAGTTAGAAACAGCAAAATAAAAGCCGGAAAACTTAAAAATGTGAGATTAACAGGCGGGAAACTCAGTCCCAGAAGAAGTCCTGCAGTAATTGAAAGTGCCCATTTGTTTTCTAAGAACTTGTTCATTCCGAATATCCTTTACCAGCTACCACTACCACAATTTCACCTTTAATAGAATCTCTGGAACTAAACTCTTCTTTTATTTCTGATATTGTGCCGCGCTGAATTTCTTCGAATGTTTTAGTGAGTTCCCGGGCTACAGCCATCAGCCGGTTTGCGCCAAAATATTTTTCTAATTCATCCAGGAGTTTTAACAACCGATTCGGGCTCTCATAAATCACCAATGTTCGATCCTCTTCAGCAAGTTGTCCAAGTCTTTTTTGCCTTCCTTTTTTATGAGGGAGAAATCCCTCGAAAGAATACCGATCGCAAGGAAGTCCGCTCGCAACTAGTGCGGTAGTGGCAGCATCGGGACCGGGAATCACACAAATAGTATGTCCTTCTTGTTGAGCAGCCCGCGCGGCCAGAAAACCGGGGTCAGAAATCCCAGGCATACCTGCATCACTAATTAAAGCAACATCCTGATTGGCATTCAGGATATTAAGTAGATGTCCAACTTTTTTATGCTCGTTATGTAGATGGAAAGAGAATGTTTGCTTATCAATTCCAAAATGCTTCAATAGCTTGCCGGATGTTCGGGTGTCTTCGCACGCGATGTACTCAACACTTTTCAGTGTTTCAACCGCTCTTGGGGAGAAATCACCAAGGTTTCCGATAGGCGTAGCAACGATAAAAAAAGTAGACAATATCTTGGTTTTTAAATTCAGACTAACTTCTCACTTTATCGGCAAAAAAGTAAGTAGTTTAATTTTTCAGCATTAAGAATGATTTAATAAAAATGTTAGTTTCTTTAGCGAAAGTTAAAAACAACTAAATAAACGAAATGAAATTTACGCCAACAGGACTCAATCACATTACCATAAGGGTAAACCGTATCGATGCTTCAAAAGAATTTTATGGTGATATTCTCGGCTTCGAGCTTGTTAAAACCATGGGACAAAGTATGGCTGTGTATGATGTAGGTAACGGAGATACATTGGTAATTGTAGAGGCAGAAACCAGTTATGATCCTACGTCCAGAGATTTTAGGGTTGATCATTTTGGCTTTTATGTGAATACGCCAAAAGAAGTAGATGAAATTGCTGAGTTTTTGAGATCTAAGGAAGTGACTATTATGAGCGGACCTGCAAACAGGAAAAAAGGTCGTTTTGTTTTCGCAGCAGATCCGGATGGAAATATGATTGAGTTTTTCTACGAAGAATCCTGAGCTTAGAACTCTAGATATTCCACATTTCTCACTTCAAATAAATCCTCAATAGTCCAGTCGGTATTAATCACAATTCCCCCGATAAGATATAATTTAATATCATCTAGTTCTGGCTTAATGATGTCTAAAATGCGATTCATTTTTGTATGTATGGCTTCATAAGCAGAATCCGTTGCTTCTTTTAAAGGAAATTGACTCTCTAGAATATTGCTTCTGTTTTTATGTAGATGTTCAATCACCCGTGCCTGTTGATAATCAAGCGGGTTATCCAAAGGCATGTGTTCATCTTTTTTAATAGATTCGAGTGCCGCAACTAAGGAACCACAACAAGTTGAAGAAGCAAACTGATTCTGACGATTAACCTGCCCAATCTTTCCGTCTTCAGAAATCCCGATGTGAGGTCCATATAAAACCAAAACAGCTCCATGAGAAGGAGCATGACTAAGAAACGCTTTCATGCCTGTAATCCCTGAGAATGGCAAACCGGAGATTCCGCCTAACATAAAAGGACCGGGACCTGCAAACAGATCATAAAAAGGGGAGAATAAATTATTTACTTCATCACTACAAAATGAAGTTGCCCAGATTGTTGATTTTAAATCTAGTTTTTTTTGAACGAGATCAGTAATTATTTTGGTTTCCAGATCAGTAATTCGAATTGCCTCTGGATAATGTTTTGGTATAGTTTTGTACATAGTCTATAAAAAGGTATAAAAAGATCGAACGGTAAAAGATACTTAGCTGATTTGTTTTATCTTGAAAATACAAAACTCAGGGACTTCTCAGACTCTAAATTAAACTTTAATCAATGGAATCATTACTCTCTAATTTTGCATCACCGGTTGTATTAGCTTTTGTATTGGGGATTTTAGCAAAAGTACTTAAAAGTGACCTCGAAATTCCAAAACCTCTTTACCAAGGGTTATCCATTTACCTATTATTAGCAATTGGGTTAAAAGGTGGAGTTGAGTTAAGTAAAACACCAATGAGTGAATTTGTGCTACCCGCAGGAGCAACTCTCCTGTTAGGCTGTGTAACTCCTCTTATCGCTTTTGCAGTACTTAAGTATATCGGAAAGATGGATATAGTTAATTCCTCCGCAATAGCTGCCCATTATGGATCGGTTTCAGCAGTAACATTTATTGCTTCAATTAGCTATCTGGAAACGCTTGGGGTTGATTCAGAAGGGTTCATGCCTACTTTGGTTGCTTTGCTCGAGGTGCCCGGTATTATAGTGGCGCTTATGATTCCACAACTAATGAGCAATGGCGGTGGGTCTTTCAAGAAAGCTTTACACGAAGTGGTGACAGGAAGCAGTATTATTTTATTATTGGGTGGTTTGATTATCGGGTACATAGCCGGGCCCGTAAAATTTGAAGCAGTATCACCTTTTTTTGTTAGCGGGTTTAAAGGTGCACTTGTACTATTCTTGTTAGAACTCGGAATGGTAACGGCCCGAAGACTTCAGGATTTTAAAAAAGTAGGCTTCTTTTTATTTGGTTTCGCCATTATCATTCCAATTTTTCATGGATTTATAGCCGTTTGGTTAGGATTACTATCCGGTCTAAGTATTGCCGGAGCAACAGTTTTAGCGGCAATGGTTTCAAGCGGTTCTTACATTGCAGCTCCCGCAGCGGTAAGAATTGCGTTGCCTAAAGCAAGTCCTTCGCTATATCTTACTGCTTCACTAGGAATCACATTTCCTTTTAACATTACACTTGGAATTCCACTTTATTACATAATTGCACAATGGATGGGAGGTTGATATGAAATTGACAGAATTATACCTGGTTACCATTATTACTGAAAGATATTTCAGAGATGAAATTCTTGAAAAACTAAAAGAATTCGGAGCAACAGGATTTACCCTTACCGATACAACCGGGGAAGGTTCAAGGGGGATGCGAGCCAGTGATTTTGAAGGAAAGAATGTTAAAATAGAAGTAGTAGTTAGTAAAGACGTAGGCAATAACATTATTGACTACATAGCTGATGTATACTTCGAGAACTATTCTGTAATTGCCTACGCCTATCCTGTAAGTGTGGTGCGAGGAGATAAATATGTTTAGATCTTATTGAGCCGAATCTTTTCCAAAAAAGTTCGTAGAGGAGAGCATAGTGGTCTCAAAATGCTGATTTGATACGTCTCATATTATACTGAGCCGATTTCACATGTTTGAAATCTGATCTTTGTGGCGTAATCATAATCAAACACAAGGTTCGCCATGAGAAATTTAATAATCACCACTATCACTGTTCTCGCTTTAACTCTCACAACGAGTATACAAGCACAAGAGACAGATGTTCTTATGAATTATCAAATCTCCCCATTTACAGAGTTACAGTCTGAGCTAAATACCGAAATAATTATTATAAAGAGTACCAGAAATAATATTCTGGTGCAGGGTAGCGAGGAGTCTCAGAGAGAAATAGAGATAATTGAAGAAGATGGAAGACTAGCCGTTTTTTTAAAGGATGGTAGCAATGAGCAGCCAAAGCGGATAGTAATCGAAACAACAGGGTTTAATTCACTGGTAAGTGGAGGAACAGGAAACTATTTCGTTCTTGGTTTAGAACAAGAGAGTTTCAACCTTTTAAATCCATCTGCGAATGTATTGCTATCTGGCACATTAGAAAGCATCTATCTGTCCTCAGAAAACGGGCATTCGGATTTGAGCAGCATTTATACAGAAAAAGAATGGATTTCAATCTCTGAGTCAGCCAGCTACATCGAAAGTAAATATTCAGGAAAAAACTTGTTCGCCAGAAATCTGAATAAGTAAGAATCGAAATTTTGAATTTGATTTTTCTTAAATAGATACGATCATTCGCTATGGCTTTTCTGCAGACGTTCCCAAATTTCAATATTTACAGTATGCCCTTGATTATTTTGGTTGGTCAGGGGTATTTATTTGCGCTGATTTTATTTTTCAGATACTTCAAAAAGAAAAAAGCTTCTGACTTAATTCTTGGAGTTTTCCTGGTAATAACCGGGTTACGATGTACCGCTTATATGATAGGGTTTATGGGTTGGTACGATGTTAATCCAAATACAAAAATCAATTACTTTCTGGTTGACTATTCGTTGATTCTGGGGCCACTGGTTTATTTTTATGTGAAAAGCATTACCCATCCGAATTTTCGATTTAAAAAGAAGGATACATGGCATGCTGTACCTTGGTTAATCTATGTATCATTACAGATATTTATTTACCTGTACGATGTTCAACAATCAGGTTTTTATGATGTACAGGACGGGGTTTTGTACGTAAAAATAAACTACAGTATCGGGATTTATATGGTGATTCTGGGGATCATCTCGCGATCAATTTATTTCTATCATGCAGCGAAAACCTTTTACAAATTCAGAGGAAAGATCCGTCAATTTTTTTCAAATACGTATAAAGTTGAACTCAATTGGCTTCGCTACTTCCTGATCGTGTATTTGGGATTATTCATCCTCCGGATTGGTTTTATTTTCACCAATCAGTTTTTTTATCAGATGACCTGGACCCAAAATTGGTGGTGGTACCTTATTGCTTCTATGGTATTGGTTTATCTTGGAATGATGGGGATTTTTGCGGACCTGGGGAAGCTTTCGGAATTGGAGTTTGTAGAGCCCAAAGAAACCAAACAGGATGAAGAGATCAAAGAATTGGCTCCTTTCAAAGAAAAAGTGGAAGAGTTTATGGAAGATGAAAAAGCATTTCTCAATCCGGATCTAACACTAGCAGAACTTTCGAAAATGGTTGAACTTCCAACCAACCAGCTTTCCAAAGTAATAAATACTGGATTTGGTAAAAACTTCAACGATTTCATAAACGCTTACCGTGTTGAAGAAGTCAAGAATGCATTATCAGATCCTGCATACTCGCATTTTTCTGTTCTGGGTATCGCCTTCGAATGTGGTTTTAATAGTAAAGCCACCTTTAACCGAGTTTTCAAGCGTGTAACAGGGCATTCGCCTACCGAATATATCAGTCTCGAAAAAAGATAGAGGTCTCAAAAGTATGATTTGAGACGTCTCAATATCTGCTGAGACGAATACTCAACCTGGTGTTTCGATACTTGTGTAAACCTTAACACAAAGTATCTCACCATGGAACATACAAACACAGCAACTATTTCAACTAAGATCTATTCTTTATTGCTCAAAGTTACTCAACCAAAAGAAATTGAAGGCTTTTTCTCAAATTTTATATTAGCGGTTCCCAGAATTCTAGCTGGATTTTTTTTAGCCACAATGTTCGGTGGAGATAAATTCGGAGTTCCCTGGTCTGTAGCAGATACCGGACTTAGACTTTTTGAAGTAGCGGCTTGGTTCCCGGAAGATGTAGCCACTTTTGGATTTCCCTTTTCTGCAGCTCCTGTTTTCTTTGCATGGATGGGAGCTGCAAGTGAAGCTATTGGCGGAATATTTCTACTTCTAGGGCTTCAAACCCGTATCTCTGGGTTTCTTATTTCCAGCACTATGATAGTTGCCATTTTTTTGCAACAGTGGGGGGGACCATTGTGGAATATGCTCCCTGCAATGGGATTTCTTTGGATAGGATTATACGCGACTATCTTCGGGTCTGGGAAATTTGGAATAGACTATGTAATAGCAAAAAAAATAAAGTCAAATAAGTGGAATGAGTCAGTTTTAAAAACAGCCTCAACAGCTGGGTTGATTCTTTTTATAACTCTGGCAGTATCTCAAGAGGGTAAAGCACAAGTAAAAGGAAATAGAAACATCATTTCAACGAATGTTCAAGTAGAGCCGTTTACAAAGATCAAAAATGGATTATCAAGTGACTTATATATCACAGTAGGGGCTAGAACAGAAGTGAAAGTAACGGCAGATGAAAACCTTATGGATCTTATTGATGTGGAAGTGATTGATGGGGAACTGGATATCAATCAAAAAGAATGGATTTCTTCAAGCAAACGAATACGAATTGATATTACTACTCCTGAGCTAACTAAGTTCAACAATTCAGCACACGGCAAATACACCATTTCAGGAGTTGATGCAGATTATTTTAATTTGATGTCACCGGTTGGAGATGTGATTCTTTCAGGGAATGTAAAAGGGATAAGTATAGGTACAGAAACGGGCAACGTTGACGCTTCAGCATTAACCGTTTCAGAAGCTCGTGTGAAAATATGGAGTTTTGGTACCGTTAAAATTCATGCACTGGATCGTTTAGAAGCCGAAGTATCTGACAATGGAAAAGTTGTGTATATAGAAGAACCTGAAGTATTGAAGATCAAGTCTAAAGAAGGAGGGAAGGTTATTTCTTTAGAAGAGAATAATGCCCCCGCAAAAGAAATTGTATATGTAAGTGTAAAGCTGAAGAACAACTCAAGTGAACGAGTAAATGTGGTAATCAAAGGACCAGAAGGGGCACGTTTTGGATATGGAGCACCATTTGGTAGATTTCAAACAAGAAAAGAACGGTTTCCTGTGGGAACTCAAATCTATCTCGAACGTCAACTTTGGAAGAATCAACTTCTGTTAACTATAAAAGAAGAACACGCAGGTAAAACAGTTGAGCTATTCTAGAGACTATTATGAATAGGCTACTTTGTTAAGGTAGTTTATTTCGTATCTCGCTCTCAAAACATCTCCTATTTACCCAAAAACAACATTTATGGAACCGCTTTGAGAAGCGATTCCATCAGGTTATTTAATATTAAATTACTGTAAACGGTGCATTAATATTGCTCTTTGGTACCGCTTTTTAATCCTATCTGGTTAATCATAGAGAAATCGGAGTAAGAATATAGATTTCATCAATGCTCAAATATCCCTTTTTATTTAAAAAAGAGCGATAACTTTTCATTGTAATAGAAAACTGATTTACAAACAGACGAAATCAAAAAAAGAAGACTAGAGAAACCAGAAAAAAAGAGGGTATGGTTATTTAGCCATAATCAAGCTTCTCCAATTATTCATCAAACCAATACTTATGAAAATAATATATAGAGCCATTTGCATGGTGCTTATAGCACTTGGTACATTCACATCACTAAACGCTCAATCAGCAAATCATATCAGAAGCGTTGAGTTGAAACCTTTTAATCATGTTCAACTTCAGAATAATTCAGAAATAATTCTGATTAAAAGTACCAGAAACTACATGTTTATACAGGGAGATTCTGCTGAAATTAATGATATAGCTTTTGTGGAGGAAGATGGAATCCTAGGAATTGATATACTTGATTCTGCTTTTAACTCAAACAGAATTGTAATTGAGTTTACTGAGTTGAATTATGCAACTACTGGAGGGAATGGCGAATATTATATTTTAAATATAGACGAAGATTTTCTTTCAATACTAAATCCACAGGCCACACTTACTATTTCCGGGAGTGCTAACAATTTCAGACTTACTTCAGATAATGGATACAATGATCTAAGTTCTCTGGAGACAAAGAAAGACATCATTTTTGTTGAAGATGTCGCGAATTTGGTAAGTCCGACTAAAAAAGGTTGGTTCTTTGCCCGAAGGGATTAATTAGCACATTCCAATGAGAGGTTTGGGATAAATATTCCGTACCTTTAGCACTTATTAAAATCGTGAGCTCACGATAAGACTGGATAATTGATACTGATGCCCTTTCAGAGGGAGTATTGTAAAGAACCTTTCAGGTTTAGAATGTGCTGGCCTCGCACCGAGGCAGTCTAAATCAAGCAGTCGCGCTTGTATCTTGTCCCCGGCTCACCTAATCATTCCGGGCAAGATTTCTTACAGCGCTAGTTTTTTGAACGGGATAACAACGGATAATATATTGTCGACCTTTAAAGAACTTGGGCTGCAGCAGGAACTGCTTGAAGCCGTGGAACTTCTGGGCTTTGAAACCCCTACACAAATACAACAGGAAGCAATTCCTATCATTTTAGATTCTCAGAGAGATCTGGTGGCACTGGCTCAAACAGGAACCGGTAAAACCGGTGCCTTTGGTTTGCCAAGCATCCAGAAAGTAGATCCTGAATTAAAAACCGTTCAGGTGCTAATACTTTCACCAACCAGAGAACTGGCCATTCAGATTGCTAAAGACATGAAATCTTATGCGAAAAAAGTAAAAGGCTTAACCTCTGTAGCAGTTTACGGTGGGGCTAATATTTCTACTCAAATTAAAGCTCTGAATAACGGAGCACAGGTTGTAATCGGAACTCCGGGCCGAACACTGGACCTCATCAAACGCAGAAAACTTGATGTAAGGCATATCCGAACTTTAGTTCTGGATGAAGCCGATGAAATGCTGAACATGGGATTTCAGGACGATCTGGATGCCATTCTTGCAGACACTCCTCAGGAAAAGCAAACCTTACTGTTCTCAGCTACGATGCCAAAAGGAATCTCCAAGATTGCTAAGAAATACATGCACAATGCTCAGGAAGTGGAAGTGGGTGAACGTAATTCAGGTGCGAAGAATGTAGAACATCACTTTTATATGGTGCAGGCTAAAGACAGGTTCGAAGCACTGAAGCGAACTGTGGACATGAATCCTGAGATTTATGGAATCATTTTCTGCCGTACAAGACGCGAAACACAGGATATCTCCAAAAAACTTACCAAAGACGGCTACGATGTAGATTTATTAAATGGTGATTTGTCTCAATCGCAACGCGATGAGGTGATGGATCGCTTCAGAACAAAAGACTTGCAATTGCTGGTTGCAACCGATGTGGCTGCACGTGGACTGGATGTAGATAGTCTTACTCACGTAATCAATTTTAACCTTCCGGATGATCTGGAAGTGTATGTTCACCGTAGCGGTAGAACAGGTAGAGCAGGAAACAGTGGTATTTCGATTTCCATAGTTCACACAAGAGAGATGAGAAGGATTAAATCTCTTGAAAAGATGGTAAACAAGGAATTCATCAAAAAAGAGATGCCGAGTGGCGAAGAAATCTGTGCTATTCGTATGCTCGATTTAATTGACACCGTGAAAGAAACCAAAGTGAATGAAGAACAGATGCAGAAGTTCCTTCCTCAGGCGTTGGAAAAACTGGCTGACCTGGAAAGGGAAGACCTGATAAAGCATTTTCTCTCCGTAGAATTCAATCAGTTTTTAGAGTATTACAAAGACTCAAGAGACCTGAACGCTTCTGCAAAAGGTGGTCGTGACCGGGGTGGAAGAGATGGCGGTAGGAATTCAGGAGGAAGTGATAGAAAATATGATGATGCCAGCTCCTTTGACCGCTATTTTATCAATGTTGGTCGCCGTGATGGACTAAATCCTGTTCGCCTGATGGGACTTATCAACGAATCACTAAATGGTCAGAAGCCAGATTTCGGCAAAATCGATATCCAGAATAACTTCTCCTTTTTTGAAGTAGAGCCCGGCTATGAAAATAGTTTGATTCAAAGTGTGAAAGGCGTGAAATTTGAAGGGCGTGATGTAGCCATTGAAACCTCCGATAAAGATCCCGGTCGTAAAGGTGGCGGTGGCGGAGGGAGAAAGTCTTCCGGACGAAAAAAAGGGAAGGGCGGGGGCGGCTTCCGTAAAAGTAGTGGTAAAACCAGAAAAAGAAGATAAATGAAGTCTTTTGATGTAGTCATTTTAACGGAATCGAGGTATCTAAACCCGACGAAGTCGAATGACTACATACAAAATATACTTATCGAAGACGGCCTTCTTCAGGCAGCCTTAGAAAAGCTTGGATTAAGAGTTACAAGAAAAGACTGGGCCGACCCGGATTTTGACTGGAGTTCAACAAAGTGTGCAATATTCAGAACAACCTGGGATTATTTTGATCGCTTTGAGGAATTCAAAGCCTGGCTTAAACGTGTAGAATCACAGACTCAGTTTATTAATCCGATTCCTCAGGTTCGATGGAACATGGATAAGTGGTACTTGAAGGATTTAAACGAGAAAGGAATACATGTTGTAGAGACTAAGTATATCCAACAAGGAGAGACAAAGACCTTAGCAGAATGTATAACTGATACCGGATGGAAAGAAGTGATTCTTAAACCCACAATAGCTGCTACTGCAAGACACACCTATCGGTTGAATTCCGAGAATATAGATACCCATGAGGAAATCTTTTCGAAGTTGATCTCGGAAGAAGATTTGATGCTTCAACCTTTTCAAAAGAATATCATGACTAAAGGAGAAGTATCTTTTGTGGTGATTGGAGGCAAATACACTCATTCTGTTTTAAAAAAGGGAAAAGCTGGAGATTTCCGTGTGCAGGACGATTTTGGTGGAACACTTCATGCGTATGAAGCATCTTCGAAAGAGATAGCCTTTGTAGAACATGTAACCAAAGCATGTAATCCACTTCCTGCATATGCCCGTGTAGATGTAATGTGGGATAATGAAGGTAATCTTGCAATTTCTGAAGTTGAACTTTTTGAACCGGAACTGTGGTTTCGGAGGAATAAGAAGGCTGTAGACCAGTTTGCACAGGTTATTGCTGAGCGGCTAGGTAGTGATCTCTGAATTATTAAAGTTTTCCCTGTCTTTGGAAGATGATATTAAGGTATCTTTTCATGGTGCCGACTTTGAAAGTTCAGCAATAAAATCAGCGATGAGATTTAAGTTAGCTTTTTCAATTCTCCAGGGACCTCCTCCATGTTGAGCCCGCAACGGATCAGCGGTAAGTACAATAACCATATTTTGTTTTTCAAGTAAAGCGATTTGTTGTCCGCCGTGTCCCCAGGCAAGATTATAGAATTGATCATCAGCCCGAATAGACCACCATTGGTAGCCGTACCCGATATCTTTGAAGTTTCTTCCAACCCGATACTGCCATGCATCTTCGCTGTACCTTTGAAGTGAATCAAACACCCATTGTTTAGATACCAATTGAGCTGAGTCTTGCTTTTCTTCATTAAGATAAAGCAATGCGAATTTTGCGAGATCACGAGCGGAGAGATGCAGCTCCGCAAAGCCAAGATAATACGCTTCCCAATCTTTTATCCATTTTCCAATCTCAATTCCCAGTGGATAGGCAAGCTCTTGCTCGGCAAAGGTTTTTAAGTCTTTTCCTGTTGATCGGGTTATAATGATTCCTAGCAAATGAGCAGAAAAATTACTGTATTGAAATTTAGTTCCGGGATCAGCAGTGAGCGGAATCTGGAGAATGGTTGAAGGTCGGAAACCGGTATATAGAATTTCAAAGAGCTCATCAGAAGATTCCTCCCAGGCAAATCCCGCTCTCATTTGGAGTAAGTGTTCAATGGTGATATCGAATTTCCTTTCATCACGTACCTGATCTTTAAGTTCCGGGAAATAATTCATCATTTTATCTTCAAGAGCTAGGTAACCTTGTTCGATGGCTATTCCAACTAAGGCAGATGTGAAACTTTTGGTGACCGACTGGAGATTGTATTTCTGACCAGTAGTAGCTCCGTTGAAATAATCCTCAGCAATAAGAAAACCATTTTTTATGACGAGCAGTGAGAATGTGGTTTCCAGTCTTGTTGCCTTGTAATACAGCTTTGCTAGTAATAAAGAATCTATACCTTGCTCAGCTGGTGTTGAAACCGGCCAGTCTTCCTGAACCAGGGGTGTATAGGAGACGGATCGTAACTCTTCTTCGCTAGGCATACACCCTGAAAGCGAACCACAACCTGTGAGGAAAAGTAGAATAAGAAAAGAGAATAAAGTGGATGACTTCTTTAGGGAAAAAGACATAGAACATCACCTGTTAGCTAAAGGTTATGCAGTTTACTTATTGATGCTAATACTTTATGAAGAGATTATGTAGAAAATCTAAGGATTCGATAACTTTTCAATTGGCTGAAGCTATATTTTTTCAGCTCTCATATGGATCTCCCAGAGGTTAATTCAGATTTTTTTTAGCGAAAGGGTTCAACTAAAAATTATTTCATTTCTTTGTTTCGGGCTTGAGAAATATGTCTCCCCTCGCCAAAAGAGAGACAGTTCTGGATAAAATGCCAAAGCTAGCTTAGCCCATATTTATGGATGAGAGCAAACTTTCTAAATCCTGCTTTGATAGGTATACAGCTCAAAATATCTACCTTCTTTGGCTATCAGCTCGTCATGAGTGCCCCGCTCAACAATCTTACCATCTTCAATCACCAATATCTGATCGGCTTTTCGAATAGTACTTAGTCTGTGGGCAATTACAAAAGTAGTTCGGTTTTTCATTAAACCGTCCAAACTCTTCTGAATAAAGGTTTCACTTTCAGTATCTAAATTTGAAGTAGCCTCATCCAGAATGATCACTTTAGGATTTGCTAGTAATGCCCGCGCAATAGAGATCCGTTGCTTTTGTCCACCTGATAGCTTTACTCCACGCTCTCCAATTATTGTTTCCAGACCATCTTCAAAACGGTCGGTAAACTCATTTACATAAGCTCCTTTTACGGCTTCTTGCAATTCTGATTCCGAAGCATCAGGTCGTGGAAAAAGAATATTCTCTCTGATGGTTCCTTCAAAAAGAAAGTCATCTTGAAGCACAACACCCAAATGTTTTCTATAGCTTGAAAGGTTTACTTTAGAAATATCATATCCATCTATGGTGATCAATCCTTTTCTTGGAATAAGAAAGGTAGCTGCCAAGCTAGCTGTAGTAGATTTTCCAGAGCCTGAGCTCCCCACCAAAGCCGTAACCGAACCTGGTGGTGCTTTGAATGAGATTTCTTTTAGTACTTCTTTGTCTTTTTCATACGCAAAAGAGACATTGTTAAACTCAATGTCTCCATCCACTTTTTCCAGCATGATGGGGCGATTTTCTATCAAATCTTCCGGATTCATTTTCATGATTTCCTCGGTTCTGTCAAGTCCTGCAAATGCCTCAGTTAGCTGACTTCCGATATTACTCATCTGAACAATTGGGGCAATCATAAAAGCGAGTAAAGAAATGAAAGAAATCAATTCACCAGCAGTAAGCTTATCCTCAATCATATAATACCCACCCATTGCGAGAATACCGGCACTTGCAAGACCGATCAGAAAAGTTCCGGCACTGGTTACAAAAGCAGTTGCTGTTAAGCTGGATTTTACATTTTCATATAATTTCCTGGCTCCCGCTTCAAAAGTAGTGTTTTCTGATGCTTCTGCATTAAAGCCTTTGATAACGCGTACACCGTTTAATGTCTCAGTCAAACGTCCGGTAACTTCCGCATTCAATTTTCCACGCTCTCTGAATATGGGTCTTATTTTTCCAAAAGCCTTCAAGGCGATAAAGGCAAACAATCCAACAGGAACTAAAGTGAAGATGGTCATAGTTGGACTGATTTGGAGTAAAAGGATTAGAGCAAGAATAGAAGTGATACTTCCACCAATCAATTGAACTAAGCCTGTTCCTACAAGATTTCGAACCCCTTCAACATCTGTCATGATTCTGGAGACCAAGGCCCCGGATTTATTATTGTCAAAAAAGTTGATAGGTAGTGAGAGAATTTTCTTTTGCACTTTCACTCTTAATTCTGAAATAAGAAATTGTGCTTCCACACTCAAAATTCGAGTTAGAAGGAAGGAAGAGACAGCTTGTACAATCAGTGAGATCACAATGACAATCACAATAAGCTTAAGCATTTGAAAGTCTTTATTGGGAACAGCGTCATCCAAAAGATATTTGGTTGCTGCCGGAAGTACCAAGCCCGCAGGTCTGCTTATAATGATAAGTAGGAGGCCAATAAAGAGGGTTTTTCTTCTTGGCCAGATGATATTTTTAACAGCCCAGCCAAAGGTAACATTTTTGTTTTTACTCATAGCGGTTCTTTTACGAAAATGGTACCCAAAAAAGTCCCTCGGTCAAATAGGCAGTTTTTTTTTAAAATAGGGAAGTATGATCAATTACCGATCAAAACTCTTATCTGCCCAGTTCTTCTCAGCAGCAGGATAGAGGTTGGCTTCATCTTTATTCCATTTCGGGAGTGTATTGGTAAACAGTTTATTGTAGAATAGCAGCAGCTTTCCATCCACAATTTTGTAGGTTTTAGGATTGATATCCGCTGTGTAGCCTTTACCCATCGCATAAGCACACCAACCTCCATACGCAGGCTCATATTTAACCGGATCGGCTTTGAAAGTATCCAGATTAGCTTGTGTAGTAAATCGGTAAGTAGCACCATTGTAAGAGTAAGTTAGAGTCTTTTGTCCTTCCAGAGGTTCATCATTTACAAAATAGCTAACCGGGTCGTAGCCTTTAATAGCGAGATTGTCTTTGTCAAGGTTGAAATACTCCGCTTCTGAAGATTGGCTAAAACCTGTAACGGGAAAAAAAAGGAATAGGGAGAATAGTAGTGCTTTCATGATTTTTTATTTAATGATACAATCATATTAGGATGGAAGTATCACATAAGAATAAAATAGCCTGATTTTATCTGTTCTTATTGCTTCTGGAAGATGGTTTTCGAGTATTCCATCTGCGACTTTTTCCTTCTCGATAGTTTTTCTTTTTAGAAGCAGGTCTGCTCGATTTTTTTTGAGGAGCGGTTAGTACCTCTATTCCGTCATCCGGATATATATGATCTTCAACCACCTCAATCTCTTGCTTAATCAGTTTTTGAATGTCTCTCAGAAACGGACGTTCATCCACCGCACAAAACGACAAAGCAAGTCCGCTTGAACCTGCTCTTCCGGTTCTCCCGATACGATGTACATAAGTTTCGGGCACATTGGGTAAGTCGTAGTTAATGATGTGGGAAATATCGTCCACATCAATCCCACGGGCAGCGATATCTGTGGCGATCAGGACTTTCAGGGAACCTTCTCTGAAGCTGTTCAGGGCGCGCTGGCGTGCTGGCTGTGATTTATTCCCATGAATGGCATCGGCATTAATTCCTGCGTTAGCGAGTTGCTTTACAATTTTATTCGCTCCATGTTTAGTTCTTGAAAACACAATGGAAGAAGTAATCTCGTCTTCTTCAAGCAGGTTAATGAGTAATTTAGTCTTATTCCCTTTGCTCACATAGTACAGTTTCTGGCTCACTTTCTCGGCGGTAGTTTGCTGTGGTTTTATAGTCACTGTTTTGTGATTGCCCAGAATATTAGCCGATAACTCCACGATAGCAGGAGGCATTGTGGCAGAGAAAAACAAAGACTGACGTTTTTGTGGTAATTTAGCAATCAACTTTTTGATGTCATGTATAAAGCCCATATCCAGCATTTGGTCGGCTTCGTCCAGTACAAAATATTCCACATCTTTTAAGGAAATAAACCCCTGATTCATCAAATCTAACAACCTGCCGGGAGTTGCAACCAAAATGTCTATCCCTGCCTGAATTCTTCTTACCTGTTTCTGTTGCTTAACTCCACCGAAAATGACGGTGTTCTTTAAGCCAGTGAATTTTCCATACGTCGTAAAACTATCAGCGATTTGAATAGCCAGTTCACGAGTAGGAGTAACAACAAGTGCTTTTATGTTAGATTTTCTGTTTTGATTAGCATGGTTGGTATACAAATGCTGAAGAATCGGAATGGCAAATGCAGCTGTTTTTCCGGTTCCGGTTTGGGCACAGCCCAGCAGATCGTGGTGGTCTAATAAAATCGGGATAGATTGTTGCTGAATAGGAGTTGGGTGCTTGTATCCTTCGGCTTTAAGTGCTTTCAGGATAGGTTCCGCAATATGTAAATCGTTGAAGGTCATAGTAGTTTTATATAAAAAAAGAGGAGGGAGTTGAAGATAGAGCTCAGAAAGATCCCAAATTGTGATTATGTGAGCATACATGTGCCGGGAGGCAACTCTATTCTTATACACTACAATCGAAACTCTAAGGTACCACTATTTAAACTGGTAAGTGCAATAGCTGTCGATTTATTAGAGCCCGTTCCTAAGCTCCAGCTTCCTTCAAGCCTGAAAAACCGTAACCGGAATCAAACCGTTATTCACGGCATAATTTGTAGCAGAGGAATATCTCCAATGCTCTGGATCATCCACAAACCCTGTTTTAACAGGATTGCTATGAAAGTGTGTCAGCACTCTCTTCTTACTTTTGGCTTGACCTCCCGTTTGTCAACGGGACAGGCGTCAGTAACAAGAGGTCAAGGCTACGAATTCTTGTCGGGTTCACAATGCTTTCGCTGAAGAATTCCAATGGTCTAAGTTCTTATGTCTATGTGTACTAGCTCGAGCCTGTGTGGAATTCTTCATCCTGCGGATACGCTTCGATCATTAGTTCACTAATTCCGACAACAATTCTAAGGCCGTTTATTTTGTGGTAGATCGATAATCTTTTTGTTAAAAAGCATATTCGACATCCTGAGGATGCTTCCGAAGGATCTGCACATCTGCTTCAAGCGTCCGCTTGGAGCAAATTCAGATAAGGCACAAGCGGACGCTTGCGCTAGTTGGTGGACCACAGAAAAATTAGTTGCCTTCAATCCAAACCTCCTTTATCCACGAAGCTAAATTTGCCCAAGTTTCGTTAGTTGTGCCATTGTGTGACCAAAACAAAATTTCACCCAGATTATTTATACAGTAATAATCACCATTGTCTTCACAGATTGGAAAAAGTGTTTCTGGAATACCATTTTCTCGAGCTTGTCTAACAATATATACTATGTAATTTGGATCGTCCTGGATGGCTACGGCTGGTTCTAATACTCCAAAGACGGCATCGCTACCTTCCAATAAATATTGTTTGAAATCTGGGTGCAATTTTGTTTCAAGTACCTTTTCAATGGTGGCTATATCTGCAGAGGTTGGCAATCGAAGAGGTTTGGGTACCTCCTCACTAATTTTTTTGAGTTCACTTATTACTTTCTCTAGAGTCATATTTCGAACCTCACTAATGGAGCCTAGCTATTTCGCACGTTGGAGAAGAAGAGCGAAGCGAATTCTTCTCCAACAACAGAGTAAAGTGAACTCTATTCACTTTATCCTATTAATTCTTAGGAATAAAGCTAATAAACTGCATATATCCATTAACAGCAAGGTACTCCTATTCTTAGCTGAAGATAAAAGGTAGGTAAAAGAAAGTTAGTCATTCCGCGGCGAATGCCCGGAATCCAGATTTTTTAAATAAATAAAGAGCTTTAAAAGACAATCCGGATTCCTACCTTCGCAGGAATGACATATAAATTAAAAATACTTGGAATGTATTTCCCTTAAAGCTTCGTAGGATTCGGAGCATCTCCATAGACTTCTTCCGGATCGAAAACTTTTTCGGATTCTTCGAAGGCGAGTTCTCCATCTTTTTCGAAGAAGTCTTTACCGGTAGGCACGCTGCGGTAGAAGCAGGAGCGGTAACCAACGTGACAGCTGGCCCCATTGCCCTGTACTTCCACACGAAGCCAAACACAATCCTGGTCGTCGTCAATACGCATTTCTTTCACGATCTGGGTCAGTCCGGAAGTAGCGCCTTTATGCCATAAGGTTTCCCTACTACGGCTGTAGTACACGGCTTCACCCAACTCAATGGTTTTTTTGAGGGCTTCTTCGTTCATGTAGCCATGCATGAGGAGTTCACCGGAGGTGTAATCGGTGGTGACCACAGGGATAAGTCCGTCTTCCTGGAATTTAGGCGCCAAGTCTTTTTCTTCTTCTACCTGGTAGATGGAAACGCGTTTTTTGAATGTGATATCTGACATCATATATAAATAAAAGGTCATTCTGAGCGAGAGCGAAGAACCTTGGCGGATATCCGACAAGATCCTTCGGCGGTAGCCTCAGGATGACATGTTCAATTTTTCAATTTTTATTGTCACTCTGAGCAAACCGAAGTGAAGCCGAAGAGTCTCAAATGTATTTTCTACTGAGGTAGAGCTATACTTGAGATCCCTCGACAAGCTCGGGATGACAGTAGTTGTTCAATAAGTTAAGTAACACACCCCTGAATCCCCTCTCAAGAGGGGATATAAGGGTCTGATTTATTATGGTCATCCTGAGGCTACTGCCGAAGGATCTGCACAAGTATTTAGCTGTGTAGATTCTTCGCATTCGCTCAGAATGACTTCATGATTTCAATTTCTTCTTATCAGGATTCTCAGGAACCGGGTCGTAGCCATCGCTACCCCAGGGGTGACACCGGCCAATGCGTTTTAATCCCAACCAGAATCCTTTCAATGGTCCCCATTCGTTCACTGCTTCAATCATGTAGTGCGAACAAGTGGGGGAGTACCGGCAGCTGCTTCCCAACCATGGGGAAATCGCTAACTGGTAAAATCGTACAATTCCAATAATCAATTTGCTGAATATGAATTTCAGCGCTTTCATCAGTCGATACTAAACGTAGTGCCGTCTTTTCCGTCCATCAACTGCACGCCTAATTCCTTCAAATCATCCCGGATTTTATCCGAAAGAGCAAAATCTTTATTAGCTCTGGCTTCTTTTCTGATTTCAATAAAGAGCTCAACCAGTCCGGAGGTCAATTCACTATTCCCTGGTCCGCCTTCTCCATTTGGCCAGATGCCCAATACTTCTTCTATAACGGTGTGAAGAAATATCCTCAGCTCTCCAAGGTTAGAAGGAGCCTGATTTGCAGTAATTTGTTTTCGGATTTCCTTCAGGTTTTCAAACAGCACTGCAATAGCCTGAGCTGAGTTGAAATCATCGTTCATTACTTCCTCAAAAGAAACTTTGAAACCTTCAATATCAAATGTTTCTCCGTTTCCCGGCTCCGCTTTTTCAATAGAAGTAATCATTGAATGCAGGTTCTTCAATCCGGTTTCAGCAGCTTCGAGTGCATCTTCAGAAAAGTCGGTCGTGCTTCTATAGTGACTTTGTAGCAGGAAGAAGCGAATTACCTGCGGATCCCATGATCTTGTTAACAGGTCGTGCTTTCCGGTAAAAAACTGCTCCAGGTTAATCGCGTTACCAAGCGATTTTCCCATTTTCTGTCCTTCCAGAGTCACCATGTTGTTATGCATCCAGTATTTTACAAACTGAGCATCATGTGCACACTCGGATTGAGCAATTTCACATTCGTGATGAGGGAACTGATTTTCCAATCCGCCACCGTGAATGTCAAAGCTTTCCCCCAGATATTTGGTGCTCATCACCGAACATTCAATATGCCAGCCTGGATAACCAACTCCCCATGGAGAATCCCATTTCATGAGATGCTCACCATCGGCTTTCTTCCAGAGTGCAAAATCTTTCGGGTCTTTTTTATCGGATGCAGTTTCAACACGGGTTCCGGATTCAGACTCTTCTACATTTCTTCCACTTAGCTTTCCGTAATCAGGATCAGAACTTACATCAAAATACACATTGCCATCTGAATTGTAGGCGTGACCTTTTTTAATCAGTGTTTTGATCATTGCGATTTGCTCTGGAATATGACCGGTTGCACGTGGGGCAATATCAGGTCGAAGCACATTTAGTGCATCCATATCCCGGAAATAAGTATAGGTATACTTTTCAGCTACCTGCATGGGATCAACTTGCTCTAGACGAGCCTTTTTGGCGAGTTTGTCTTCGCCTTCTTCACCATCACCAACTAAATGTCCTACATCAGTGATATTCTGAACATAGCGTACGTTAAAACCGAGATAACGGAGGTAACGAAGTACTACATCAAAGGAAACGTAACTTTTTGCATGTCCTAAATGAGCATCTCCATATACGGTTGGACCGCACACATACATCCCCACAAAAGGAGGATTGAGTGGTTCGAAGAGTTCTTTTTCCCGGGTAAGTGTATTGTAAACGTGAAGTTTTTGTTCAGCCAAAACGTGCTTAAAGCTCGGTGTTAGTTCTGATGAAATCGATGAATTTCTGTTGGGTCTCTTTCTCTTTGAAAGCTCCCCGGAATTCGGAGGTGATGGTACTACTTGTGGTATCTTTTATTCCACGGGTAGACACACATAAGTGCTTACTGTCAATGAATACAGCTACATCATCGGTTTGCATTGCTTCTGATAGTGCATCCGCAATTTGAAGCGTCAATCGCTCCTGAACCTGTGGTCTTCTGGAGAAGTAGTCTACCAATCGGTTGATCTTAGATAATCCGATTACCTTTCCCTTTGAGATATAAGCAACATGTGCTTTCCCAATGAAAGGAAGGAAGTGATGTTCACAAAAAGAAGTCACCTGAATATTTTTTTCGATTACCATATCGCTGTAATCATATCCGTTACTAAATGTACGTGCTTCCGGCCGGTTTTTAGGATCGAGACCGTGAAAGATCTCTTTTACATACATTTTAGCGACACGGTAAGGAGTACCGCGAAGGCTGTCATCGGTCAGGTCCAGCCCCAAAGTTTCCATTATTTTAGCAAAGTGCTCCTGGATAATCTCAATTTTCTCTGAATCAGAGAGATCGAAAGCGTCGTCTCGGATTGGAGTAAGTTCTGAAGAACCGAAATGAGCGTCACCAACTTCGTCTGCTGTAATTTGATCTAAGTCTAAATTTTCCAATATGGGATTGTTTTCTTTCATGGAGAAACAGGATAATCCTGCAGATATTAAAACCGAGCCTTAAAAATAAGAGTTCCTGAGATCAATTAACAGTCGGAGAAGCTGGTTATTGGTTAATGGTTATTGGATATTTGGGCTTTCTACCAATAACCATTAACGACTAACAGATAACAATGATCAAACATATTGTAATGTGGAAGCTTCTGGATGAAGCAAATGGGAAACCGAAGCAGGGAAATGCAGAGGAATTTAAATCCCGACTGGAGGCTTTGATCCCGAAAATAGATGCGATTAAATCGATGGAAGTAGGGATCGGATACTTGGAAGCTGAGGGTGCAGTTTTTGATATGGTTTTGACGACAACTCATGATTCGAAGGAGAAATTACAGGAATATGCGGAACATCCGGAGCATCAGAAAGTGGTGGCTTTTGCCGGAGGTATTGTGGCGGAGAGGAGAGTGGTGGATTATGAGGTGAATTAGGAATTAAAAATGATTCAATTATCAATTAAAAATTAGGAATAGTTGAATTAGGAATAAATTCTTTCTTAACGAATAACGAATAACGAATAACGAATAACGAATAACGAATAACGAATAACGAATAACGAATAACGAATAACGAATAACGAATAACGAATTGAACGAATCCGAACCCATAGAACTACCGATTAACGGAATTCTGGACTTACACTTCTTCAGTCCCAAAGATGTAAAAGAGCTGGTACCGGATTATATCGAAGCTTGTCTGGAGAAAGAGATTTATTCTCTGCGTATTATTCACGGGAAGGGGAAAGGGGTACTTCGGAGATTGGTACATAATATGTTAGATAAACACGATGCTGTGATTTCCTATCGTCTTGCGGACGACAGCAGCAGCTGGGGAGCAACACTTGTAGAATTGAACAAATCAAAGAATGACAAAAGAAGAACAGAAGTTATCTCTTGAGAGGCATATTGCCAGAATTGAGCGAATAATAGAGCAAAGACAAAAGCGTAGTGATCTCTTTTCAAAAGTGCGTTTCAGTTATTTTCTAACCGCATTATTCGGAGTTTATTTTACTTATGGATTGCTTCCGGACGTTATTTATTTAATTAGTCTGATTGTTTGGGTAGCAGGATTTCTGGTTCTGATAGACCGTCACCGAAGTGTCTATCAGTCACAGGAAAAAGTTGAGCACCTCAGAGATATAAAGAAGGAGCATATTGCGAGGATGGATTTGGACTGGGATTCGATTAAATATCAGCCAATTGATAAAGAAACTAAAAATCATCCCTTTGCCAATGATCTGGACATTCTAGGAAAGCATTCGTTACATCATTTGATTGACACCTCGATTTACAAAGCCAGCGCTGAAAAGCTCACCGAATGGTTTCTTTCTGATTCTCCAAATAAAGATGAAATAACAACAAGGCAACAACAGGTTAAAGAGTTGGTACCGCTGAATGCTTTTCGGGATAAGCTCAGGGTAATCGGTTTATTCACAGCGAAACATACGTTACAAAAAGATTGGAGCATAGAAGATATGTTGATCTGGCTTCGGTTACCGAAAAAGATAGGGCTTAAAATTCCCTTACTTGTTTTGAGTATGCTTTCAGCCTGGAACATTACTTTTGGGATACTGCTTCTGAATGGAGTATTAAGCCCGCTTCCTTTTGTTATAGGATTAATAGTTTACTTGGCATTTTTTAAACTAAACGATCAAAAAATTGTTGATCTGTTTGATTCTTCTTATCAGATAGAGAAAATACTGAATCAGTTTAAAGCAATTCTCTTCCATGTTGAGGGATTTAAAACTCAAAAGGGAAGTGAGCTAGAAATGTTATTAACATCTTTTCAGGCAGGAGATGAACGACCATCCCAATTTATTAAAAAGACGCAGGGTTTACTTAATCGTGCGGCATTAAAGGCAAATCGAATACTCCATCTCGTAATTAACTTTATTGTACCATGGGACTTTTATTATGCACTAAGAATAGAAGAGCTTAAACAGGAGTTGGAACCAAAACTCACAAACTGGCTTGATACTTTCTATGAACTGGAAGCTCTTAACTCTTTGGCTAACTTTGCGATGCTGAACCCGGAGTACACCTGGCCTGAGTTCGAAAAAGATTCAGATCAGGTTTTCAGTGCCAAAGGTCTTGGTCATCCTCTGATTCCTTCACAACTACGGATAGCGAATGATTTTGAAGTAAGAAAAGGTAAAGACCTCTTCCTTATAACCGGCTCTAATATGGCAGGAAAGAGCACCTTTTTGAGAACCGTAGGGATTAATTTAGTACTGACCTATTCGGGAGCACCAGTTTGTGCTAAATCATTTAACACCCGGTTTTTCAGAGTATTCTCAAGTATTAATATTACGGATTCTCTGGACGATGGATTATCACATTTCTATACTGAAGTGAAAAGACTTCGCTTTCTTCTGGATGAGCTTCTCAAAAAAGATGAACTTCCTTTATTCTTTTTTGTGGATGAGATTTATCGTGGTACCAACAACCGGGAGCGTTACACCGGAAGCGCAGCATTTTTGAAGGAAGTAGCAGGTAAGAATGGGGTAGGATTGGTCTCCTCTCACGATCTGGAACTGGCCGACTTGGAATCAGAAATACCTGAGTTAAGTAACTGGCACTTTGTGGAATCTATCGAGGAGGGAAAGATGAATTTTGAGTACAAACTCCGCTCAGGTCCCTGCCCAAGTACGAATGCTTTGGAGATTATGAAGATGGAAGGACTTCCTATTTAAATCACTCTTCATCCAGTTCAAATACCCGGACGTAATCGATCTCTAAGGTAGCCGGGAAAATAGAGTCGTCTACTCCTTGCGAGCCACCCCAATCACCGCCAACAGCCATATTCAGTAAGAAAAAATGAGGCTTATCAAATGGCCAGTTATTTGAGTTCGCATTCGATGGTTTCCTGAACCTGAAGATGATATTCGTTTGATCTTCCACATAAAATTTTATGTCATCTTCTGTCCAGATAATTCCAAAAATGTTGAATTCTTCTTCGATATCAGGAAGAGAGACATCTCCGGAGCCTACTGCTGTACCATCTCTGTGATTATTTGCATTGCTGTGTATAGTAGAATAGAAGGTATTTGGTTGATAGCTCACATACTCCATGATATCAATCTCTCCACAGGCAGGCCAGCCTACTTCTGTAATGTTTTCACCAAGCATCCAGATTGCGGGCCATAATCCATTTCCTTTATCATCCGGAATCTTGGCCCTGATTTCCATTCTTCCGTAGGTGAAGCTTTCTAAAGAGTTCATTCTTGCTGAAAAATAATCTCCGACTTCTTGTCCATCACCTATTTTTCGTGCAATAATTTTTAAAGTACCATCACTAACCTCTGCGCTGTTATCTGTATAATTTTGCCATTCATTATTTCCCCAGCCATTGGCTCCGGTTTCAAATTTCCACTTGGTGAGATCTACGGAATTCCCATCAAATTCATCGCTCCAGATCAATCCCTCTAAATCATCTGTACCGGAGGTCCCATTATCTTTACAGCTTAGTATTAAAAAAGGAAGTATAAGTGCTATTAATAGTTTTCTCTTCATCATTATCATTGGATTAATTTTTATCACTCAGTTGCCATACACGTACGTAATCAACATGCATGGTGGATGGGAAAATAGAATCATCAACTCCTTTTACTCCTCCCAGATTACCACCAACAGCTATATTCATCAGAAAATAAAAAGGGTTATCAAACGGCCAGTTTTTCTGATTATGAATAGTCGGACGATTAAACGTAAGTAAGATATTGTCTATTTCATCTATATAGAAATGTAGTACATCTTCCTCCCATAAAATTCCAAATTTATGAAATTCTTCTTCTATGGTTGGAAGTGCTACAAAGTCAGAACTTACCTGGGTGCCATCCACATGGTTATTAGCTGTAGTATGAATAGTAACCAGGGTGGAATCGGGCCGGTAACTCACGTATTCCATAATGTCGATTTCCCCGGATCGTGGCCAACCCCCTCCATTTCTGAAAGGTTCACCTAACATCCAAAGAGCAGGCCAGACTCCATTGCCTTTATGATCAGGCATTTTTGCTTTGATTTCCATCCGCCCATATAAAAAAGCTTCCTTACTATTGAGTCTTGCCGATGTATAATCTCCAACATTTTGGCCTTCACCCACCAGTTTTGCAGTTATGCTCAGCACCCCATCTTCTACAGTAGCATTATCGGAACCAAAGGATTGATAGTTTTGCCATTCTCTGTTTCCCCAACCGTGAGCTCCTTCTTCGAATAACCATTTAGTGGTATCAACTTCAATTCCATCGAACTCGTCACTCCAGACCAGTTCTGCAGAATCCCATTTAGAGAAATCATATTCAGTTTGGCGAGGCTCGTTGCAGGCTGCAATCAGAAATAAAAAAACAATTAATAAAGAAAGAGTTTTATGTAGAAGCATCTCTAAAGATCAAAACAACTTTTGTAATTATCAATTGAGAAGAATTCTCATGGCTAAGGATTAAGGATGAACTTCAAAGGTTCATGAACACGCATTGCCCAATACTGTTCTTTATGATCGTGCCCTTCAAATTTTTTTGTTATCCAATTCTCACCACTGGAATACCCTTTATTTTTCATCATTTCATCAATTTTTAATTGGGATGACTCATAATCTGCATCTAGCCCTTTTGTGCCATAATCAAAATAGATTTTATGGGTAGAAGGGCTGGGGAGGTTAGTTGAAACGAAACTCATAAATGCTTCACCAATCTCCTGAACCGTCCAATGGGTAGAAACACACCCAGCAGCCCCAAAAACCTCTGGATATTCGATTATTGCATATAATGAAATCAAGCCTCCCATACTGGATCCCATAATAGAAGTATACTTCTGTTCTGGTTTTGTTCGGTAGGTCTCATCAATAAAAGGTTTAACCTCATTAACAATGAATTTTAAGTATTCGTCTGAGAAAATCGCTGTTCCGGAATAACTTTCTACTTGTCTCTTAACCGGTTCACTATTCATAATTTCAGCTGGTTTCTGAGGCATATACTCCGGGAACCTTGTTTGTCCTGTATTCCACATTGCAACAACAATTGTTCCAGGAACTTCTCCATTTGAGATGAGTTCAGTAAGTACCTCATCTACCATCCAGTCATTTCCATTGTAAGAGCTTGAGGGATCAAATACATTCTGGCCATCATGCATATAAAGTACCTGATAAGAAGAATCGGTTTCATCATATCCTTCTGGTAACCATACTTCAATATTTCTGGAAGCCACAAACTCTGATTCAAAACCCTCATGCGTAATTACATTTCCGGTTACGGCTTTAATAGGGTTCTGTAATTCTTGAGATTGATTTTGAGCACAAGCAGAAAGCGCGAACATGCACAAAACAGTAAGAATGAGTGAGTATTTCATAGCAGATTTTTTTTATAGCTTACTCTAAGATATCGAACATTCTAATAAGTTTAGCCTGTAATACTTTCGTTACAGACATTGGTAATGATTTTTCATTTATTGAGCGGGTATTATTAATAAAATCTGTTAAATGAAAGAATTAAAAATGTGTGAATTTGAGGAGCTTGGGGAAAAAGAACCAAAGCATGAATTAGTAAATGGACTTGATCTGGTTGTAATCAGGTATGGAAATGAAGTTTCGGTTTTATACGGACGTTGTTTGCACAGAGGAGCGATACTTGGTGATGGACATATTGATGGAGATAATCTGATCTGTGGTGTTCATGGTTGGGATTTTAGATACGATACGGGTGTAAGTGAATATGATAATTCGGAAGCTTTACACAAGTTTAAGGCATGGGTCGAGGATGGAGCCGTCTGGATTGATGAGGAAGAAGTAGATCAATATCTCATAGATCATCCCCAACCATTTAACAGAGATGAATACCTGGGTGCGTATGCTGATACGCATCCCGTTGATGAGGAACCTTATACCGGATTTATTAAAGAATTATCAAAAAATGGATTGAAGAATTACGGGCACCACGGGCCATCAGAAGCGATGGGCGTGGACCGAAATACGCTGCCAAAGTGGGAAAATATTCAATTTTTGCCAGCACAGCTTGCCAGCCGTCCACTCTTAGATGAAGAAGAAGTTTCCACGAAAGTAACCATCGGCCCAAAAGCAAAAAAACCGTTAGTTCTGGATATCCCGGTTTTTGTTTCTGACATGAGCTTCGGGGCGCTTTCAAGAGAAGCAAAAATTGCACTTTCGAAAGGAGCTGAGCTTGCGGGAACTGGAATTTGTAGTGGCGAAGGAGGGATGCTTCCGGCAGAACAGGAAGCCAACTCAAAATATTTCTATGAACTCGCTTCCGGTAAGTTTGGATTTTCGATAGATAAAGTGATGAAAGCCCAGGCCTTTCACTTTAAAGGAGGTCAGGGAGCTAAAACGGGTACAGGTGGACATCTTCCCGGTAATAAAGTGACCAAAGAAATTGCCGAAGTTCGTGGTTTGGATGAAGGAGAAACGGCCATATCTCCCGCTGCTTTCCCGGATTTGAAAATTGCAGCCGATTTTAAAAAAGTAGCTGAGGAAGTGCGTGAGAGAACAGGTGGGATTCCGATTGGCTTTAAAATAGCGGCAAGTCATGTGGAAGCAGATATCGACTTTGCTTTGGAAGTAGGTGTGGATTATATCATACTGGATGGACGTGGAGGAGGAACCGGATCGGCGCCGACTATACTTCGGAATAATATCAATGTACCAACGATTCCGGCGCTTGCCAGGGCGCGAAGATATCTCGATAAAGTTGGAGCAAGGGATGTGACACTGGTTATTACAGGCGGATTACGGGTCGCTGAAGACTTTGCAAAAGCAATGATGCTCGGGGCAGATGCCATAGCAGTTTCCAATTCTGCATTGCAGGCAATTGGCTGTCTTGGGATGCGAGCCTGTAACAGTAATAACTGTCCGGTTGGTATTGCCACTCAGAAAGAAGGACTTCGAAAAAGATTGATCATTGATTCCTCCGCCAATCAACTTAAAAACTTCTTTGAAGCCAGTACACAATTGGTAAAAGTAATTGCCCGTGCCTGTGGACATGATGATGTCTCAGAGTTCAATCATAATGACCTTAGTACCTTCGATTATGATATTCATCGATTGACAGGGATTAATTACGCAGGTGTTCTCCCGGTTAAGTGATGTCAATTTGGTTAGAAATAAATATTAACTCAAAAAGTCTCCCCTTGAGGGGTGTTCGAATTTGAAACCAGAGGACACTCTCCGCCCCTTCGTACACCTCCTTAAAGGGAGAACTGAATCTAAATCTATGGAACAAATAATCTCAACCATCTTTCTATTTGTATCGGTATATATAGTCATTGGAATTCTCTTTTCAGTGGTTTTCCTCTGGAAAGGTTTAACCAAAGTCGATCATGGAGTAGAAGGCGGTGGGAAATTCTTCAAAGTCCTGATCTTCCCCGGTTTGGTAACATTCTGGCCTCTTTTTCTAGTCAAATGGAGAAAAACATGAATCCTGCCTTAAGAAGAACACATCTACGAACTTGGGTTGTGGTTTCCATCATTGTAATTGCAATCCTGATCCTGTTATAACATGAGTGTAAACTATACATCGGTTCAATGGAATAATCAGAAAAAGGGATACGATAAAATTCTATGGCTCGGGATTTTCTTTACTCTTGCCTGTTTTGTGGGTTTCCAGCTTTGGCTTCATCCGGAGATCACCGCAGAAACATTAATCATCCGAGCTACAGCAATTATAGCTTTTTTGCTTCTGCATATTATTCTGGCAATTGGACCTTTGGCCCGATTGAATACGAAATTCCTTCCCTTGCTTTACAACCGAAGACATCTTGGCGTCTCCATGTTTTTGATTGCTCTTATTCATGGGCTTTTTTCGATTATTCAATTTCATGCGCTGGGAGATACAAACGCCATTGTGAGTGTATTTACCTCCAACCAGAATTATCAGGCGATAAGTGAGTTTCCTTTCCAAACTCTTGGTTTTTTTGCATTGATAATTCTGTTTCTTATGGCGGCTACCAGTCACGATTTCTGGCTGAATAATCTGTCTCCCCGAATCTGGAAAACTTTACACATGGGTGTGTATATAGCCTATGGATTGCTGTTTCTGCATGTCGCTTTAGGGGCACTTCAGTATGAAGATCAGCCGGTATATTGGGGTATTCTGATCAGTGGCTTTACAGTGATTTCTTCATTGCACCTGATGGCCGGAATTAAAGAAACCCGGCGTTTACAAAAGGATCAGACATTACTGAGAGAAGGAGGTTTTATTGAAGTATGCCACACTTCCGAAATCCCAGAAGATTGTGCCAAGACTGTTTTTGTGGAAGGAGAGAACATTGCCATTTTTAAATATGATGGAAAACTTTCAGCAGTTCACAATGTGTGCAAACATCAAATGGGTCCGTTGGGAGAAGGAAGAATTGTAGATGGTTGTATTACCTGTCCCTGGCATGGTTATCAGTACAAACCCGAAGATGGTCAGGCACCGCCACCGTTTACCGAGAAGCTCAAGACGTATGAAGTAAAAATACTGGACGAAAAGGTTTGGGTGAATCCCGTTCCTAAAGAAGAAGGTACGTTTGTGGAACCCGCAAAACTGGAGAAAGCATGAGCAAGGATGAATTCTATATAGGTTGGCAGGAAGAAATGCCTCCATCGAACAAGCGTTTCATCAAAAGGATATTGATTGGGCTTTTTATTTTAATTCCTCTTTTCTTGATGTATGGTGTGCTTTTTCAAAAACCATTCAACCATCATCAGTTTGAGTTTGGAACTCTTACGGAACTAACTGGGATTTATCATGATAATCCGGTTCCGATACTGGAAGTTTCCAATGAAGACAGTACAGCGTTCATCTTGCTGGTTGGCTTTGGGAAATTCGGGGCAGAAGAAATCATTTCAGATATAGAAAAGGAGCAAGGCAATCTGGATGGAAAAGAAGTTACGTTTGCCGGAACCTTAATTTATGGGGATGGAGTAACTTTACTGGAGCTTACAAATCAGGAAGACAGTTATGTAAGTTCGAAAGACTTAAAGACAGAAAATGTTGATGAAGTTGAAGATTTAGGGGAATTCGAATGGTATGGAGAAATACTGGATCCAAAATGCTATTTCGGAGTGATGAAACCGGGGGAAGGAAAAATCCACAAAAGTTGTGCGATTAGATGTTTAAGTGGAGGAATTCCGCCTGTCATGCGGGTTATTCCACATTATGGATCAGAGTATAATTATTATTTAGTAAGAGGAAAAAATGGAGAAAAGGTTAATGAAGAGGTTTTGAAATATATTGGAGAATCCATTGATTATTCTGCAACAATCACTCAGCAAAATGGCTGGAAAGTTTTGAATATAGATTTGGAGTCTATAAAAGCTGAAAGAGATTACGATTTAAAAGACTTAGATGTGTTAAACAGAGATGATTATGAATAGCTACAACCAAACAGATCAAAGAATACATTATTTATCTCAAATTCTGGCTAAGACTGGGCGGACGTTTGTGGAAAAGAAAGAGGACGATAGCCACACCAACCTGGGCTTTGTCCCCTCAACAAACTGGCTGGAAACACACTGGATAGAATCTCCGAAGGGAAAAATCAAACTGGTTCTTCGGATTACCGATTTTTGTATACTTTGGCTGGATGAAAAAGGGGAAGCCTTTCAAACGATATCTACCGTGCTTAAAACACAGGAAGAGGTTGAGGATCAATTAAAGAAAGGGATTAAGGAAGCAGGATTAGATCCGGAAGGTTTTTCGGAGCCTTTGCATTTTGAAATCCCTGACTACACTTTTGTTGGTAAGCCTTTTCAGATGATCAACCGCCATAATCTGGATGAGTGGACTCAATGGCGCACCCTTGCAAACGAAGCTTGTGGAAAAGTTTTAGGGATTCTGGATGCAGGGGTTCCAATACGAATATGGCCCCATCATTTTGATACCGGTATTTATGTTCAAGCCACTGATGAACCCGGAATTGGATTTGGGCTTGCCATGAAAGACGAAATGGCTGGTGCTCCTTATTTCTATATGTCGGGCTATCCGAGTGAGGGGAAACTAGATTATTCAGAGGCTCCGGAACTCACATCCGGAAGATGGGAAATTACCGAAGGGTTTAAAGGGGCAATCCTTCCTTTAACTGAATATGAAGAAGTTCAAGAGGCATTGGATCAGTATATAGAACAATCCATTCAGTGGTTTTTGCGACAATGATTTCTGAAACAGTCAAAGAATATATCGACAGTAGTGTACTTTGTTGGCTTGCTACCTCATCGGCTAGTAACCATCCCAATGTTTCTCCAAAGGAAGTATTTACCTGGTTTGATAATGAAACGCTTATCATCGCAAACATCGCATCCCCGGGTTCGGCCACCAATGTTCTTAAAAACCCGAATGTAGCAGTGAGTTTTGTGGATGTATTTGCTCAAAAGGGATATCAACTGAAAGGAAAGTGCAAGCTAGTAGAGCGTTCTGACTCCGACTTTAACAAATTAGCTACACCATTAGAACAAATCACAAAAGGTCTCTACCCATTTGATTCTATATTCAGAACAGAAGTGAAAGAGGTAAAGGAAATCAAAGCACCGGGCTATTTTGCATTCCCTGATAAAACGGAAGCTGATATGATTGATGAAGCTTTAAAAATGTATGGTGTTAAACTATGAGTCTTTCAAAATGTTATGAACTCTGATTCAATCGATCATATTAAATTAAACAGAATTCGTCCCAGAATACGCTTTGAAACAGAGTATTCCCCCGAACAGTTACACCGAAGGATAAAAGAATACCTTTCAAAGCCGGAAATTCAATGTGAGGGCCAAATCTTACCTGGCTTTGCCACATTCTATCCTAAAGAAAGTGATCAGCATTACTGGTCGCCCCAACTCACTATCAATTTTGAGAAATCAGAGACTGGTAGTTTAGTACGCGGACTCTATGGCCCCAAACCTTCGGTCTGGACGATGTTTATATTTTTCTACTCCTTCATTGGGTTTATCACCATGATTGCAGCTATGGTGAGTCTTTCCTATTGGTCATTAGGGGAGGCGAGTATCATTTTTTGGTCGGTACCTGTTCTTATATTAATATTTTTATCGCTGTTTCTGGTCGCTTACCTGGGACAAAAATTCGGTCACAAACAAATTGTGAACATCCATCGGTTTTTGGAAGATTGTGTTGGAAAAAGGATTGAGACAATTTGAATATCAAATATGTCGATGTCCAAAACAATAACTTCCAGTTGTCATAAAGGGAAAATAGTATGAAAGAATTCTTACTGATTTTAAAAGGAGACGGGATGAATCATCTATCTCCCAGTGAGCTACAAAGTATTTTTAGTGACTACAAAGTGTGGGCAGATAGTTTAGGAGAGCAATACCTTTCTGGACAAAGGCTAGAGGATTCGGGGGCTCTTTTTGTGGATAAAAAACACGAAATAATAACAGATGGGCCTTTTTTGGAATCTAAGGAAATCATTGCCGGTTTTTTTCTCATCCAGGCTGAAGATCAGGAAGAAGCCAACAGAATTGCTCAATCATCCCCCCATTTGGGATTATATTCTATTGAAGTAAGGCCTGTCGCATTTCCAAAAATGAAATAATTTGGCAAAGAAAAGCGAGCAAATAGTAGAAGATTTGTTTCGTACCGAATATGGGAAATTGGTAACAGGATTGATTCGTTTTTTTGGTCCAGGGAATATCCAACTAGCTGAAGATATTGTTCAGGAGACACTTATTACGGCGTTAGATAATTGGAGTATGGGGCAAATTCCAGATAATCCTACCGGTTGGTTAGTTCAAGTGGCGAAAAGAAAAGCATTAAACGAGTTAAAGCATCAAAAAATAATCCAAAAGCATCAGTCAAGTATTCTTTATTTAAGTAATCCGGAAGCTGAATTGGAACATATCTTTCTAGAAAATGAAATTGAGGATAGTCAGTTGAGGATGATTTTTACTTGTTGTCATCCTTCCTTGTCTGAGGAGTCTCAAATTGCACTAACATTAAAAACACTTTGCGGATTTGGAGTTAAGGAAGTGGCAAATGCACTACTGGCTTCAGAATCTACTATTAATAAAAGACTATTTAGAGCAAAGAAAACTATCAAAGATTCGAAGATACCCTTTGATATTCCCCAGGGAAAAGAACTTGAGAATAGACTGGATATAGTGATACTTACTTTGTACCTGCTTTTTAACGAAGGATATAATTCATCTTCAAACAATAAGATGATAGCTCAAGAATTGTGTTTAGAGGCTATACGATTAGTCAAATTACTCTCTACACATTTCAAAGAAAACAAAGAACTCTATGCACTTTTATCTCTTATGTGTTTTCACGTGGCTAGATTCGAAGCCCGAATAGACTACAAGGGAACAATTATTTTATTTGAAGATCAGGATCGATCTTTATGGAACAAATCATTGATAGCAATCGGGATCTCATTTTTAGAAAAATCTAAAAATGCTGAAAAACTATCATCTTACCATATTGAAGCTAGAATTGCGGCTGAACATTGTATGGCTGAAAGTTTAGCAAATACCGATTGGAGGAATATTTATTCTCAGTACGAGCTTCTATCTTTAGTTAAACCAAGCCCAATTATTGATTTAAATAAAGCAATTATTTTGAGTGAAATTGCTGGGTATACAGAATCTCTAGAGTTACTAAAACAACTTGAGGATAACGATAAACTACCAACGTATTACTTGCTTCCTGCAACCCAAGGGTTCTTTTATCTGAAAAAGAAAAATTATTCTAAGGCAATGCACTACTTGAATAAAGCAAAAGAATTAAAGCCTCCGCTTTCCGAGCTTAAACTAATAGAACGTGGTATCTCAGAATGTAAAGAAAAGAAAGTTTCTAACTAGATTACCACGGTTGTCCTGTACCAGTTTCTAAGTAGCTTTTTAAACTATTCATAAAGTGCTTCCAGGATTCTTTTGATTGCTCGAAGTTAATTTTCCCATCCCATTGTTCATCCCAGTTCGAATGATTAAACCTGAATTGTATTCCTGAAGAAGATTTTTTTATATCAAACTGGATAACAGTATCCAAGAAAGCAGGGTTTGGGTTTTCAACGCAGGTCCAAACTACTTTTCTATTTTCGACTAGCTCATCGATTCTAAATCCCATTTCCACATTGTGATCTGTAAATCTAACTCTCATAGTTTCACCTTCAGCGGTTGGAATATCACAATCTTTTGACCACCACCCATTAATTCCTTCTTCGGTTGTAATGGCATCAAAGGTTTGTTTTTCAGTAGTTTTAATTTCGAATTCGTGTATAATATCCATGGTTCGCTTTTCTGAGTTAATTGTGTTTATACTACTGACAACTAAGAAAGCCTTACTAAGACATATTAGACTATTTATGATCCTAGAAGAACTACACTTGCATTGTTTATAAAAAGAGCTACTGGATCTATCCCTTTCTCAAACTATTTTGTAACCTTTCCCAAACTCATCAGTGTACATGATCGAGCACGCTAACTCGGGATAAGAAGAACAATATTGGATTCTACGACAGACAAGGCATTAATGATGAAGGTGAAGGACGGAGACCTGGATAAACTGGGTTTGCTCTTCGAGCGATACAACCGCCCGCTGTACAGCTTTTTCTATCGTAAAACCTTCGAGTCTCAACTTAGCGAGGATCTTGTTCAATCGGTGTTCGAGCGAATGCTCAAATATCGAACCACGTACTCCGGCACAGGATCGTTCACCACCTGGATGTTCAGCATCGCGCGCAATGCCCACATCGACCACTATCGTAAAGAGAAGCGGCGAAGGGAGGATGAAATTCTTGACGAAGAGCAAATCCCGGGTGAAGTTCCGGCCGGATATGCGGAAATGGATGAACGGAATCAAAAGAAAATGTTACTGGAAAAAGCCATTGAGCAACTGGATGAAGACAAAAAAGAAGTGGTATTGCTGAGTCGTTTTGAAGGACTCCGATATCAGGAAATAGCTGAGATCCAGGGCGTTACTGAAAGTGCGGTGAAAGTCCGGATGTTCAGGGCAATGAAGGAATTAAAACAGATTGTTACCACACTAAGTGAGGAATACAGCCATGAGTGAAAAAAATCAAAAACTAATCGCCGATTACCTGCAAGGTACGCTCGACGATGAAGGTAAAAAGCAAGTTGAGGAGTTGATCGCTAAAGGCGACATCGACTTTATTGACTTTCGGGCTATGGAGCAACTCCATGATGAGTTGGATATGATTCAGGTTCCGGAGCCTTCTAAAGGTATGAGCAGTCGTTTTTATACGATGCTGGAAGAAGAAAAAGAGAATATCAGGGGTTCCATACAGGAAATTATTCGGGAAAAACTGAGTGAATTCCTGAATCAGGTGACTATGCCGCGAGTGGCGTACGCCTTTATTCTTTTGATTGTAGGAGGCTTTGTTGGTAATCAGATGGGAAACAATGATTCTGAGATCAAGGAACTTACTTCTGAAATGCAAACCATGCGGGAGATGATGATGGTAAGTATGCTGGAAGGACCAAGTACCACCGATCGCTTGAAGGCGGTTAATATAAGCGCTCAGCTGCCCTCTGTTGATCAAAAAGCTATTCGCGCTCTCCTTTTCACCCTCAATAATGATGAGAGTATAAATGTGAGAGTTCAAACCATTGAGGCCTTAACCCGCTGGGGAGATGACCCGATGGTTCGCGAAGGCTTTGTTAAAGCGATTGCCAATCAGGATGATGATATCGTAATCGTAACGCTTGCTGATGCTATGGTTGAATTGGGAGTTAAAAACTCTGCCAATGAATTTCAGCGCCTTATAGATGAAAAGGACCTTACCGGCGCTACCAAACAGAAAGTTGAAAATACAATAGCGGTATTATTATGAAACGTACACTGATCACTTTAATAACACTTTTTCTGATTTCTAATGTTGCATTCAGCCAACATGTAAATATTGATATTCATGAGCAGATCGATCCCGTTGTGGCAATCGAAATGCCTATGGATTTGAATTTTGATTTCGATTTCGAACATGACTTTGATTTTGAACACAACTTTGACTTTGAAAATGAGTTCGATTTTAATTTCGAAATGCAAGAATTCGATTTCAATTTCAACTTTGAGATGCCCATGGATTTTGAGTTCGAAGGACTGAATCACATCAATAATTACCAGAGAGGATTTTGGAGCGATGAGATGGACTCCGAATACGATCCATATCGAAAAGAGATTAGAATGGTTGTTAGTTCCGATGAGTTCAACGAGGATACGGAGGTAGTAATCAAAAACATCAATGGAGATGTAACAGTTACGGGATATAGTGGAGATGATATTGAGATTGACGCATCCAAAGAGCTTTGGAAAAAAAGAGGCAATATATCGGAAGAAGAAGCAGCTGAATATGAATTGAAAACTCGTCTTTATGAAGGGAAACTCTACGTGTATGTAGATTCTCCAAATGCCCATGTAGAATTCCGGAAAGGTAAATTAGACTACCATTGGCATTGGGATGATAACGACCGCAATCGAATTAACGCCCATTACGATCTTGAAATCAAGCTTCCTAAGAAACTCGCAGTGTCAGCATCAACTGTAAATAGTGGAGATGTTGAGGTTACTAAAATGGATAATAAGGTGAAGGCTAATAATGTAAATGGATCCGTTACAGTAAAAGATGTACAGGGTTATTTGACCGCAAGTACAGTGAATGGAGATATCGAAGTTTGGTATTCGCAAAGCCCTAAAGAAGACACAGATTTTAAGACCGTAAACGGAACCATAGAAATTTATTCTCCGGAAGATTTATCAGCGGTTGTAACTATGGAAAGTTTACACGGTGAATTATATACAGATTTTGAGCAGGTAAAACGCCTCCCTAACCGATTGAACAAGGAACAACGAGGAGACGGCTATCGTTACAAAATCAATAATACATCCCCCATTCAATTTGGTAATGGAGATATAGAAATGGGATTTAAATTGGTTAATGGCGACGTCTACATCCGCACAAGAAAATCATAATACAAATAGAAGAATCATGAAAAGAGTAAAATCAATTATCTACATATTGGGCATATTGGCAATTACATCCGGGATCGTTTTAGGTCAGGACGATCTGCGGGTACCATTAACAAATCCAGGCAGCCCGGGTAAACTAAATCTGAATGCTGTTTTTGCTGATGATATCATCATTAAAGCACATGATGGCAATGATGTAGTCGTGAAATTTGATGGAGACGACGACGACGATGGTGGGAAGTACAGCCGAAATGGACTTCGCAGAATTTCTACTAATGGCGTAGGTCTAGAAGTAACAGAAGACAATAATACTGTACGTATAAAAACAGCTCCGAACTCACACGACCTCGACTTAGAAATTTGGGTTCCAAAAAACTTCTCAATGAATATTCAGGTTACACACGGCGATCTTTCGATTGAAGGAGTAATGGGTGAGCATGAAGTTCGTGCAACTAACGGTGATGTTGAGATGATACAGGTAGGAGGATCGGTTGTTGTAAACAGTGTGAATGGTGATATCGAAGTTTCGATGGTTTCAGTCACTCCAAATACCCCAATGTCATTTACAGGTCTTAATGGGGATATTGAGGTTTCATTTCCATCAAACACCAAATTTACCGGAAAAATGAAAACAGATTACGGTGATGTATTCACTAACTTTGATATAAGTATCGATCGCTCACAAAGTGCTTCCGAGATTTCAAGTGGAGATGGAAAATATACCGTAACTGTGAATAAGTGGATTACTGGTACGGTAAATGGTGGAGGTCCTGAGTTTCTTTTCAAGACCCTTCATGGCGATATAGAAATAAGTAAAAACTAGTAAATCAGAGAAACGCTACCCGTTTCTCCCCGTCAAACATACGAGAACAATAATTGCTTATCCGGCAGAAAGTTACAGGTTAAATAACTCTCTGCCGGATTAAAAGCCCAGCCTACATACATCATGAAAAAAATGCTACCCCTGCTCATAGTGTGTCTTCTAGTTGGAATGAAAGTACAAGCACAAATTTGGGCTTCTTCTGAAAAAATCATCAGCAAAACATCCACAGCTTCTCTTAATCCTAAAACAGATTATAGATTCGGTAACGAGGAGTCCCCAACGATGGACGCAATCAGAATTTCGGGGAATGAAATCATTTTAGATGGATTTCTTGATGAGTCCATTTGGCAAACAGCTCCGGTGGCTACTGGATTCACCCAGAGGTTTCCTGATGATGGCGGTAATCCCACGCAAAAAACTGAGATTCAGATTCTATATACCAATAAACATGTGTACGTTGGTGTAATGGCGTATGAGTCATCCATCGACTCAGCCACAAGTCCGTTATTCCGAAGAGACGGAAATTTTTCGAGCGACTGGGTCTATATTAGCTTTGACAGTTATAACGATAAACGTACTGCATTTACATTTGCTGTAAACCCGAGGGGCGTACAGAAAGATATTCTGTACTTCGATGATACCAATGAGGATGTGCTATGGGATGCCGTTTGGGAAGCAAAATCTCAAATACAGCCTAATGGTTGGTCGGTTGAGATGAAGATCCCGCTATCTCAGTTAAGGTTCAGTTCCAGTGAAGCCACTCAAAGCTGGGGAGTTAATTTTCAACGAAGAATAGCCCGGAATAACGAGTTTAACTATTGGGCTCCCACACCTCAGACCGAAGCGGGAGTAGTATCAAAATTTGGGCGTTTAAACGGAATTACAAACCTTGAGGAACCACGTCGACTCGAAATAACGCCTTACGCTTCATCATCATTAACCCGAGAAGCCGACGGTGATGAAAACAATCCATATTATGAGGAAAACGCTCTGACTTTTGGAGTGGGTGGAGATGTTAAATACGGATTAACTTCAGACTTGACCTTAACAGCGACTATCAATCCGGATTTTGGTCAGGTTGAAGCCGATCCGGCAACGATCAACCTTTCACAATTCGAAATATTCTTTAGCGAGCGAAGACCTTTTTTTCTGGAAGGGAACGATATTTTCCGGTTCGGTAGAACAAGAACATTCAATACCGCCGGAAATCCAAGTACATTTTACTCCAGACGAATCGGGAGATCTCCTCAGGGTAATTTAAGTGAGTACAACAGCTTCAATGGAAACAGTATTTATAATCCCGATAGTGTAAACTCCAGATACCAGGATTTGCCAAGCCAAACAAATATTGCTGCCGCAGCCAAAATAAGTGGTAAAACAAAGTCAGGATGGTCTATTGGAGTATTGAACGCTTACACTTTAGAGGAAACGGGTTCATTTACTGTGAACCAAGGGAGTGTACTCGGCGAGACTTCAGGGAAGTTTGCAATTGAGCCAGCGACCAATTACTTCGTAGGAAGAGTGAAAAAAGATATTAATGAAGGAAATACGGTAGCTGGAGGATTTCTAAGTGCTGTTAACAGAAATATAGATGGTACTTACTTCGAGAGTTATTTAAGAGAATCCGCGTATATAACCGGTGCTGACTTTGAGCATAATTGGAATGACAGAGAGTACGTAGTAAGCGGCGCGTTTTCGGTTAGTCAGATAAATGGTTCAGCCGAAACGATTGAGAATGCTCAACGAGCTCCTCAGAGGTACTATCAACGAGTTGATTCCGACGAATTGAGTGTGGATCCCACTAAAACAAGCTTAGAGGGTTTTGCTACAGAATTGAGTTTAAGGAAGTCATCCGGAGATCACTTCACTGGTTCTATAACATATTCTGAAGTTAGTCCTGGATATGAAACGAATGATTTAGGATTTCAAAATCGAGCCGATTACAGAGGGCTGGCTTTAGCATTTCAATATCAGGAAACTGATCCTGAGAGGCTGCAATTCTGGGAGATGTGGAGTTATCATTTACATGGATGGAACTATGACGGAGACCGAATTTGGCACAATTATAATTTGGGTGGATTTGCCAGATTCCAAAACCAGTGGTTTTTAAATGCGAATATTAACTTCTCAATAACTCGCCCCAACGATCGCTTAACTCGTGGCGGGCCACTAATGCAATTCAACGGCGATTATAATTTCAATTTTAACCTTGGAACTGATCAATCTAAAGATTTTTCTTTCAGAACAGGGCAGTTTCACAGGCGAGATGTTAGCAAAGAATACGACGATTATTATTGGGCAAATATATCATACCGTCCAACGACCTTCATTCAGTTTACAGCAGGTCCGGAGTTAGGATTTGAGATGGATGAAGATCAGTTTATTACACGAACATCTTATAATGCCGGCGACCCTGATCCTGATGTGACCTTCGGTAACCGATATATTTTTGCGGATTTCAGAAGTACGAATTTATCTATACCAATTAGATTGAATTGGACTTTCAGTACCTCCATGAGCCTGGAAACCTATGTAAGACCATTCATCTTTTCGGGAAGATATTCGAACCTGAAGCAGTTTACCGATCCAGGTGGGTTTGGCTTTAACTCATTCACGGAAGATCAACTCAGTATAAATAACGACTGTACCAATGATTCCGGGGATTCAATAGGATCATGTTATGAAGTTGATGTGGATGCAGATGGAAATCGTGAGTTTTATTTCTCAGAAGGCAGAGCAAGTGATTTTACCAGCAGAGCTCTTCAGGGGAATGCAGTATTCCGGTGGGAATACAAGCCCGGCTCAACCTTTTTCCTTGTATGGCAGCAGCAGCGCAGAGGAGGAATAGGAAATGGCAACTTTGATTTCTTCCGGGATGTTGTAGACATTTTCGATCCTAAACCAACCAATGTTTTTCTAGTGAAATTTAGCTATTGGTTTGGTGCTTAAGTACTTATAAAATTTATTACTAAAGGATGTTCGCATCCTTTTTTTATTTGTAACAATAGCACTGTATTATTCTCTTAATTTTCAGTACGGGCATATTTCCCAAAAAGGGGCTCACAGAAAAAAGAATACAGCTACAGGAATACGAATGAAGAACACGCCAAGTGTTTTTATAGTAACGGCTATTGTTACATTCGCTTTATCACATAATGTAAATGCACAATCAGTCTCGGCTAAGCCAGCAATAGAGGCCAAAAGAGTGTCAATGGATAATCTGATCCAGATTGATGGTATTCTTAACGAAAGTGACTGGCAATCAGCGGATATTGCTAAAGATTTTATTCAAAATTTCCCAGTTGACGGAGGTAAGCCAAGCCAAAGAACGGAAATCAGAGTGCTTTACTCGGATAAATATCTGTACGTGGGAGCTTTTAACTACGACACTGCACCGGATTCTATAACCTCTACACTGTTCAGGCGGGATGGAGATGAGTTAAGTGACTGGATATTTGTAAGTATTGACAGTTACAATGATAACCGAACAGCCTTTACGTTTGGGGTGAATCCTAAAGGTGTTCAAAAAGATATTATGTTCTTCAATGATGTGGAAGAAGATATTTTATGGGATGCAGTCTGGGATGCTCAGACTACCATCAATTCAGAAGGATGGATTGCAGAATTCAGGATTCCACTTTCTCAGCTTCGTTTTACTTCTTCCAGAAATGAGCAAACCTGGGGAATCAATTTTGAACGCCAAATAGCCCGATACGATGAGTTCAACTATTGGGCTAGAATCCCAAGAGAGGAAAATGGAGAAGTTTCTTTTTTTGGTGATTTGGAAGGCATAAAAGATTTATCCCGACCGCTTCGGCTAGAAATAGTGCCTTATGTTTCTGGTGAATTAAAGCGAGAACCTGATTTGAATAATAGCAATCCCTTTTATGAACAGAATGAATTTACAGTGAAAACAGGAGGTGATTTTAAATATGGTATTACCTCAGATTTCACTCTCACTGGAACCATTAACCCTGATTTTGGTCAGGTTGAAGCTGATCCGGCAACCATCAATCTTACTGTTTTTGAAGACTTCTTTGCTGAACAACGTCCATTTTTTCTGGAGGGAAGCGACATTTTTGCCTTTGGAAGCACAACTTCACAGAACACATTCAGTTCACATATCAATTTTTATAGTCGGCGAATAGGAAAAGACCCGATAGGCCAAACTTTTCAGGCAGGCATCAATTCAACTTTCGAAGATCGCCCGTCAGAAACAACGATTGCAGGAGCTGCAAAAGTAAGTGGTAAAACGGAAAAAGGGTTATCACTTGGTGTTCTTAATGCGTACACCCTTGAGGAAAAATCTGAGTTCTTTTTTTCCGGGGATAATTCTGAGGGTACCTACACTATAGAACCCTCTACAAATTATTTGGTAACCAGAATTCGCCAGGATTTAAAAGATGGTGATGCCCAGGTGGGCGGGTTTATTAGTGCGGTAAACAGGTCAATGAATGGTTCTTATCTGGAAAACTATCTTAACGAATCGGCATATCAGGCTGGAGTAGATGGGCAGTATTTCTGGGCAAACCGTAATTGGGGAGCTGGGGGAGTCTTAGCTTTCAGCCAGGTAAATGGAACAGAAAATTCTATCCTGAACACTCAAACAACTTCTGCAAGATATTATAATAGAATTGATTCAGATTATTTAAGTGTAGATTCGACCAAAACGAGTTTGAATGGTTACTTCGGCGAATTCAGTATTGGAAAGTATAGCGGCGCTGGGTTGAGATACTCCTTTACCTATTCAGAAATGAGCCCCGGTTACGAAGTGAATGACATCGGGTTTCTTGAACGGGCAGATTACAGGGCTCCACATCTCTATGCAGAATATCTGAACGTCAGCTCAGACATGTTCAGGTTCTACCTTTTATGGGCATACGGAGGCTATGCATGGAATTTTGATGGCGATATGATCATGAATTTCTATTCATCAGGCGCATATTTCCAATTAAATAACCTCTGGACTATTCTAGGGACCGCAGGGTTTACAGGGCAATTCTATGACGATCGCAGTTCAAGGGGAGGAGCCGTTCTGAAAAGACCCAGAGACTGGAGTAGCTCTCTGGAAATTACATCGAACTCTACGAAGAACTTTTATGCTACACTTGGTGGTTCCTATCGAAGAGATACTTCCGGAGAATTTACTTCGAGTATTTATACTAATATTTATTATCGCCCGGCAAGTTTTATTCAGCTGAGTGTATCTCCAACGTTCTTTAAAGAGAAATCAACCAACGAAAAACCGGAGTTTTTTGACGGATTTGAAAGCGATACGTATGGCACATTATTCTCTGAGGCTGATCTAGATATATTTTTTACAGAATTTCGCCTCAATTGGACATTTTCTTCAAAATTAAGTCTCCAGACGTATGCCCGACCTTTAATTTACTCGGCAGACTTTTATAATTTTAAGTTCTTCAATCAAAGTAAAACCTATAATTTTACCCCTTTGGGTGATATCACAGATCAAGCTACAGTTGATAACTTTAACTCTTCCTTCGACTTTGATTTTCGAACCATTCAAGGTAACGCTGTTTTGAGATACGAATACCGCCCGGGATCAACCATCTTTTTGGTTTGGCAGCAAGAGAGAGAGAACCTGGGCTTTGGCAACAGCCGTTTTACACCCTTAGAAAGCTCAGTTGACATTTTTTCAGACGACCCCATTAATATCTTTCTAATTAAATTCAGCTATTGGTTCGGCAGCTAAATTGGCACAGGAATTGCAATAACTCTGTCGTCAGTTCATTATCTTCTGGCATCAAAAGAACTTTTTAAATTAATACTACAATGTATACTCAATTAACTGCAGATCAGGTTAAAACTCTACAAACATCATTTATCAACAAAGTGTACGCATGGATGTGCCTTGCACTTACAGTTACGGGGTTTGTAGCGCTTAGAACTGTAACCTCCGAGACATTATTAAGCCTCATTTTTGGCTCTCAATTTGGTTTAATAGGACTGATTATTGTTGAATTAGGAATTGTTTTCTGGATGGTTTCTAACATCGACCGTATGTCATCAAATATGGCAATAGGCCTTTTCTTGTTGTATTCCGCTTTAAATGGATTAACCCTCTCCGTTCTGTTACTTGTATATACCAGTGCTTCTGTTGCTACCACATTCTTTATAACTGCGGGTACATTTGGTGTGATGAGCGCTTATGGATATTTCACCAAGAAAGACCTGACATCCTGGGGTAACCTGTTGTTCATGGCATTGATTGGGCTAATTATAGCAAGTGTAGTAAACATCTTCTGGCACAATTCCGGTTTATATTGGATTGTAACCTATGCAGGTGTGCTAATCTTTGTGGGATTGACAGCTTATGACACTCAAAAAATTAAGCAGATGAGTCTTGAGATGGATGCTGAAAGCGAGGAAGGAAGAAAAGGAGCAATTATGGGAGCTCTTAGACTTTATCTCGACTTCATAAACATGTTTATATTCCTGCTAAGGATATTCGGCCAACGCAGATAACATTCTCAATAAAGTGATTGAATCCCAATCTTTACAGGTTGGGATTTTTTTTGGTTAATTCTCAGGATTAAGCAATCTTGCAAGACGATCGATTTCCTGACGGATTAAATCACTTCGGTTCCAGGGAACAAAATGATTCATTTCAGGGATTACTACCATTTTGACCGGAGCATTAACTAACATTTTTTGTGCAAAATCAGCATTCTCTTTGGGCACCAGCATGTCTTTTCCTCCCTGGATAACAGACACAGGCTGAGTGATTTGCTTCCAATCCGGTTCCATTTCTTCCAGCTCGTTCTTTAAAGCCAGAATTTCCTCATTTGTTGAATAGAGCAAGTCTGGTAGTATCCACGACAAAATTTTGTAGTGAACCGGGATTTGATACCATTTGGTTTTTTCGAGTTCGGGATCTACTGAACCTGCGACCAAAACTAAACCATCGGTGTAGCCAGGGAAATCAATTGCCATACGTGTGATTACTGGACCTCCATAAGAATGCCCAACCAAAATGGCAGAGGTTTGTTCTCTTACCAGTACTTCATTAATAATTTCTGCCTGCTGTTGAAGAGATCGCTCAGGCACGCCGTTTCCACTTTTTCCAAAACCTGGACGATCAACAGCAATTAACCGATATTTTTTTAGGGCTATAGAATCTGCTAGAAAATAGAGGAAATTGTCCCATGAGCCAGGAGATCCATGCACAAACAAAACAGTTTGCTTAGAAGTGTCACCAACAGCCACGTAGTGCATTTCTCTTCCTTCATGATTGAATGCACGGAATTCAGGTGAGTATTGAAGTCCATCAAAAGCAGCTCCTATTTGTTCTTCGCTTACAGAAAAATCCACTGTTTGAATAAAGATGATAATACCAATAAACCCCAGAAGAGCAAGGGCGATCAACCATTTTAATATGCGGAGAAAGTATTTCAATTCGGCTTTTAAGATTTAAAGAGATAAAACTAGGTAAGAAAAGAAATAGTGCTGATCAATTAAATCTATTTAGTGTAGAAAATAGCAAAAATTAAATCAGAGAAGTTCTTATCGTTGCCCATGTTCAGAAAAAAGAGAAGTACTATTTATACGATCGAGATAGAAGGGATTGAGGTTGAGGTAACCAGAAAGTCTATAAAAAACTTATACGTTCGGGTGAACAGAAGAAACGGAAAAGTCAGGGTTTCTTGTCCTTTACGCATTTCAGAAAAACATCTGACCAGATTTATCGCTTCCAAGCTAAGCTGGATTAAAAAACAAAAAGAAAAGACGACTCTTATAAAGCCAGAACGTGCGTTGCAATATTTATCAGGAGAAAAGCACTTATTCATGGGCAAAGAGTATTTCTTAGTAGTGAAAAAGGGAGATTCTAAATCGAATGTATTTCTTGAAAAAGATTCTTTGATCATGCAGATCAGAGGAAAAGATACGCTTGAAAAACGTACGAAACTCTTAGATGAATGGTATCGTGCTCATTTAAAGGAAATGATACAAGAACTTATCCGGAAATATGAACCCATAATGGATGTGAAAGTTCTGGAGTTTGGAGTGAAGAAAATGAAAACCCGATGGGGAACTTGTAATATAAAAGATCAACGAATTTGGTTAAATCTGGAATTGGCTAAGAAAAGTTTTGACTGTCTCGAGATGGTTGTTGTTCATGAAATGGTTCATTTATTAGAGCGTTTGCATAACAAAAGGTTTTACTTTTTAATGGATAAATTTATGCCCGAATGGCGGAAGGCGAATACCAAACTCAACTCTTTTATCGATTAGTTTAGTAGATAAAAACAAAGAGAGAAAAGTTGAACTCAATTTGGAATAGGGGTATCATAAAAATTCTATCTAAGATGATAAATGAATAATACACAAACTAAAAAACCAGGGTTTTGGGACAGGGTTGGAATAGGTCTTTCCGGGATTTGTGCTCTCCATTGCCTGTTGGTTCCTGTAATTGTTTCCCTTATCCCGCTATGGCCTGCTTTCGAAGAATTGCATGGGTACACGCACCTATTCTTCTTTTTGGCGATTACTCCAACGGTTATTTTATCTCTCCGTCGCAAACATGAATCAATGGTGACAACCATTTATTTGATCTCCGGAGTATTAATAATTTTTCTAGCTTGGTTTTTTAACGAAACGCTTGGCGAGTATGGAGAGGCAGGAGTTACGCTGATTGGTAGTTTATTACTAATTCGAGGACATTGGCTAAATTACAGGACAAAGAGGAAAACGATTCAGGCCTAGATTACCGATAACGCTTTTTCTAAATCGAGAGAAGAAGATCGAAGTTTGCTGAAGATGATAGATGCAACTTCAAAAGCACATCCCCAACTTACGGTAACTCCAGCGCCTCCATGACCATAATTATGAATAATCAATCGGTCGTAAGCATCTTCGGTTTCCAGTTTAAGCCCCGGTTCTTTATTCCCCATAAAACGATAGCCTGCATAAGCTTGTTTACGAGGGAATGATCGTACATCAATACCAAACGTAAATTTAATAATATCCTGGTTTATGGAGAGTATTTGTTCGGGAATAGTTACACCATCAACTTCAACAGAAGGTTCAGTGACTTTCTCGCCAATCCACTCATCATGCTCAGATAGTGTGCCTGTTAGCCTGCTCCCACCTAAAACAAGTCTGTTTTCCCTCGAATAACAGTAGACATCTAAAATGGTACCATTCTCTGTATGGTAGTGATCAAAGCCTGGTACAAAGTTGTAAGAAACTGTTTTTCCGAATTTGTTCTTTAACTTCGGGACATCATTAATATGCAAAATGTGGCCTTTGCTAATAATCGGATCAAATTTCTCTCCGGCTAGTTCGGGACCTCCGAATTCTGTGCAATTAATGATTATTTCAGAATCCAGAAATTGAAGGTCTTTCCTACAGAGTTTTTTTATGCTGACTTTACCACCCACAGCTAGGTATGCATCAATAAGATCCGGGAAGTAGATGGCCCAATCAGCAAAAAAACAATCAGATTTAAAACCGAACGTAGTTGGAATAGACGGATGAGAGGGAGCATTTTTAATCGAGGACTCATCAAGTAACTCAAATTTGTGCATCAAAGGAGCATATTTGGGTACTTCTTCCTTATGAGCAAAGAGTTCATAATGCAGATGTTTTCCGAGTCCTTTAAAATTTTCAGAAAAAAGCTTTTCAAAAAAGAACAGACTGTTTCTGAACAAAGTATTTAAGTTGTGATGCTCAATCGAATGTGGTATTACAGAAGCAGCAGGAAAACTACTTACAAGCTTAGGATCATTGGGCTTAGAAGGGAGTAAAGGATCTTTAGAAATTACTTCTGTTTCAAAGCCAAGTTTTTGTAAAAGTAATGCGCAGGAAATTCCTGAAACCCCGCCCCCGATAACAGTTATTTTTTTTTTGATGAGAGTCAATCCAGTTCTTTTTTGAGTCTAAACTTAATTAAAAAGGGACTTGTTCTTCCTGATCCAATCATGAAAATATATTAATGATTATGAGCGGTTATTAACAGAGGTAAACTGATAAAATTCCTATCTTGTCGCGTTGCAAAATTTAGCCCTATAAAAAAATTGAGGAAACCTCAGTCTTTCTTTTTGATACTGATTTTTATCGTGTTTTCGTGCGAAGTACTAGAGGTAGCTGATTTTGCAGAATACCCGGTTAAGATTGAAGCAAAAGAATTAAGAGAACTGGAAGAATTGAATACCAGATATCAAGCGGAAAATGATAATCATATCTGTTCAACATTAAATGAGTTTGGTTATACGGGGTTTAGCAGGAGATTATTTCCGGACGATATTAACCCGTGTTTATCGAGAGAGAGTGTAAGAGTAGAGCTTAAGGAAGTTGACACACTAATTAATGTGGCCAAAGAATCTCTTCTAAAAAACCGGGAATTTACTTTGGTGTCTGATACAAGTAATCTTGAAATAGAAGAAGTTGTACCATTGTACGGTTGTACGATATGTGAAGGACCAGATATCAATAGTGTGCCTATTGAGTATAAGATAACTTTTGGTGAGCAAAGGCTTGGAAATACAATGGTTAGAAACTCTGATATAACTGTTTTTGTAGACTCTATTGGAGTAAACAGGATTTGGGGAAATTGGTTTCCTGAATTTACAAGTCCGGGCTTTATTAATATTGGTTACTTAGAAGCACAAAGAATGCTTATTGGCTGGGAAATAAATATGCAGGAGTTCACAGGAGAAGATATGACGTTCATTATAACTGAAGAGCATTTGGAGAATGAACCGAATTTTGAATTTTACCCTTATGAAAATAATGGTGTTTTGGAGTTAAGAAAAACATGGAATGTTGAAATCCTATATCCTGAAGAATTTTTTCAAGGATGGAATGCAAGCATAGATGTGATTGATGGACTTTTATTAGCCATCGAACCAATAGAATCAGAACAAGAATTTTAGAATAAAACTGGGAACGTTTGTCCGCTGGATTTTACAGCTCCGTAACAAAAGAGATTCGAACTACTCATTTGCAATGGCAAAAAAAGGACAATCAGAATAATTAGAAAAAAAGACGTACTACATTGACAGAGTTATTAGGAAAAACAAAACGTGTACTAATTGTAGAAGATGATATGATCATTTCGCTGGTAATCGAAAATATGGTCAAAGAGTTGGGACATGAGGTAGTTGGGAAAGCTACCTCTGGTCTGGATGCGATTGAACTTGCCCTCGAAAATAATCCCGATTTAATTCTCATGGACATCCGTTTAAAGGGAGAAATGGATGGCATTGAGGCGGTAAAAGTAATCAAGGAGAAAATTTCTACTTCAGTGATCTACCTTACAGGAAATTCAGATCGAGTGAATTATGATCGAGCCAAAGCTACCAAGTGTGTAGATCTGATCACAAAACCATTCACGATAAATGATCTTACAAAATCGTTTGAATTAGTTTAAAAATAGATGCTTTTTGTGCATCTTTGAACTCATTATTGCGTAACCTTCCGGCAAATTAAGGGCGAATTATGAGTACAAAATTCAGAAATTTAAAAAACGATCTTAAAGATTTAGAGAACGAAACCGAAGGCGCAGATCTTGGCATGTCTTCCAAATCTAATTCGGGCAGTTCTAAGACAGCTAACTACATACTCGTGATTGCATTTGTTGTAACACTCGTATTTTATGCCGGAAACAGAGTGAGTAACTTCTTTTCCGATTTTGAGAACCCAATCAGTGAAGTCGTCCAGTCTTTTAATGAATACGATGCCGATTTGTTAACGGGTATGGGAGAATGGATGGACGAATTAGGGTACGGAGTTCTGACCAATGAAGAGCTGTCTGCTTTACGGGATGAAGGCGTAACTGCTACTGAAACTCAACGCTTGCATGATATTGGGTATACTGATGTGACTTTAGAACAACTCGTTGCACTTCAGGATGCAGATGTGAGTGCTACTTATGCCAGTATGATGAAGGAATTAGGTTATGATTTTAGCATTGAAGAATTAATAGAAACTCGAAGAAGTGGAGTAACTGCTAACTTCACGAGCAGAATGATGGATTTAGGGTACACTTTTGAGGAGCTTACAAAAGAGAACCTGATGCGGATGAGAAGCATCAACGTTACCGATCGGTTAGCAGAAAGATTGATTGAAGAAAGAGGAGAGAGGCCTACAGTAGATGAGCTCGTCAGATATAGGATAAGTAATCAGTAAAATTATTATTCGGAACATCTTGGTATCTTTACTGTTTAACTGATTGAATTTATAACAATCAGACAACATGAAGAAATTAACTACACTATTTACATTTTTATTAATCGCAGCTTTTACAACCAGTATATCCGCTCAGGATTTTCTACTGAAAGATAAATCCGGAATTGGTCCCAGGATAGGATATTATAAAGCGCCTGATGCTGAAGATGGAACCATGTTCATTGGTGGTCAGGCAAGATTCAGAGGGGAAATTGTTGGTTTCGAATTGGCAGCAGAATACCGTGGAGAACAAACGTACGATGTTACAGGTGGGGAAATTAGTCTCAGGCAGATTCCGGTAACTACCTCGTTACTCCTATTTGTTCCTATTGCGCCAAATTTTCAACCGTATGGTTTAGCCGGGTTGGGAGCTTATTACAATATTTATGAATACGATGGTACGTTTTCAAATAGCACCGATGCAGAGGTTAATCTTGGTTACCATCTCGGGTTTGGGCTTGATTTACCGCTATCAGAAAACGCTGCTCTCAATGCAGATTACCGATACTTATTCCTGGACGGAAGTAACGACGATTTAGGGGATAAAGAGTATAGTGGTAATGTAATTACTGCCGGACTTACCTTTTATTTCTAAATAAGTATTGACTACTTAATTTATTCACACTTCTTATTTAAAATCCCAGTCATTACATTGACTGGGATTTTTTTATGCACTTAATAATCTAGACCAATGCCAGAAATAATCTTACCTGAAGTAGAACTCAATATTCATTCACCCAAGAACCCAACGGAAGCAACAGTGGTTGAAAACTATATTTGCACTGCAGAAAACAGCCCCAATATAGTTCGACACATGACCTTTGATATTTCGGGAACTGAACTCGAAGGGAAATTCAAGGTTGGGCAGTCTATTGGAGTTTTGCCTCCGGGAGAAACGGAAAAGGGCAGACCTCATAAACTAAGGTTGTATTCTGTTTCATCTCCATCAAAAGGAGAGGGCGGTGAGAAGCATTTGGTTTCTACCACGGTTAAACGGGCAAATGAAGAAGTGGATGGGACTTTCTATTTGGGAGTATGTTCCAACTATCTCTGTAATCTTAAGCCTGGCGATAAACTGAAAGTAACCGGGCCAAGTGGGCGGAGATACTTGTTACCTGAAAATATAGATGACTTCAATTATGTGTTTTTTGCTACTGGTACCGGAATTGCACCCTTTCGGGGGATGATTATTGAACTCTTCGAATCCGGCTTTAAAGGAGAAGTAGCACTTGTGTTTGGATGTCCATATAGAACTGATGTACTCTACCCCAAGTTCTTTAATGAAATGGCTGAAAAGCATGATAATTTCCATTACATCAAAATGATTTCAAGAGAAGACCGTCGGGCCGATGGTAGCAAATATTATGTTCAGACCGCAATTGATGACCATGAAGAAATCCTGAGCCCGATTCTTGGCAAGGAAAATACACTTATATATCTCTGTGGGATGAAAGGAATGGAATCAGGCATCTATCACAATCTTGCAAAAAAAGGATTTATGGATTACCTGAGACTTAAAGGTCAGCCTGAATCAGAAGATCCGAATGATTGGAGCTGGGAAGAAGTTAAAACGATGCTCAAACCTTCTGCAAGAACATTTGAAGAGGTTTATTAATACTCTTTCTATTTCCCGAATCCAGTCACCCCACCGGATACAATAAAGCGCATAAAGTCTGCTGGATCTGCTTTAACGGGTGTTACTGCATCTCTAGGTACAATGTACAGGTTTCCGGAGAAGTTATAGGAGTGGGGGCAGTAAACTGCCACCTCATTTTCAAGCTCAAGGTTAGAAAGAGTTTCCTGGGTAATGAACCCAAAGCGGATCATTCCTATTTCTCCAAACTGAACTCGAACGGGTTTAGTGAACTTCTTTTTATCACCTACAAAAGCTTCCGTCAGATCTCGAAGCGAAGTATAAATGATACTTACCAACGGGGTTTTTGAGAACAGGTTTTCAAATAAATGAACAATTGGTTTCGTGAAAGCGCGTGTAAAAACAAACCCAACTAAAGAGATGATAATGAACCCTGAAAGTATGCCCAGCCCCGGAATATTCCACTCAAACCATCCGAAGAACAGGTTATTGAAAATGCTGTTTACCCAGTTGATTGTTATGCTCACCAGATAAATAGTGGCACCCAAAGGGAATACAATTAACATCCCTCTTAAAAAGTAATTTAAAATCGTTTTCATCAGATTAGTTGTTTTGTGTAATAACTTTCAGCCGTTCAATTAGTTCCATGAGTTAGAGTAGGAAATTTTCTATCTTCTAACCCTTAAAAATCAAAATTTCTACAGCGTAAATTAATGCCCGTTAAGACATCTTCCCAAATCAGAAACGAATTTCTGGAATTCTTCGCAGAGAAGGAACACGCCATTGTTGAAAGTGCTCCTGTTGTTCCAAAAGATGATCCCACTCTTTTGTTCACAAATGCAGGAATGAACCAGTTTAAACCCATCTTTCTTGGGGAAGAAAAAGCATTGAAGCACGATGGTAAATTATGGAGCCGAGCAGCTGATACTCAAAAATGCATCAGGGTAAGCGGGAAACATAACGACCTGGAAGAGGTTGGACATGATACCTATCATCATACTTTGTTCGAGATGTTGGGTAATTGGTCATTCGGAGATTATTTCAAAAAGGAAGCTATCGCGTGGGCCTGGGAGTTACTGGTTGATAAATGGGGAATGGATCCGGATCGTTTGTACGCTACGGTTTTTGGCGGAGATAAAGAAGATGGACTACCTGTTGATGATGAAGCTACCGAGCTCTGGAAAAGCGAGACTTCAATCGCTCATGATCACATCCTGAAATTTGATAAAAAAGATAATTTCTGGGAGATGGGAGATACAGGTCCTTGTGGACCTTGTTCTGAGCTGCATATCGATCTTCGTTCTGATGAGGAGCGCAAGAAGCAGGATGGTGCTGAACTTGTAAACATGGACGACCCCAGAGTGATTGAAATCTGGAACCTGGTGTTCATTCAGTTCAACAGGCAAGTTGGAGGAACACTTAAAACACTTCCTGCTCAACATGTGGATACCGGAATGGGGTTCGAGCGTGTTTGCGCAGTATTACAAGGAAAGCTCTCTAATTACGATTCAGATGTTTTCACACCGCTACTTGATGAGATTTCGAAACTGGCAGGCTTAACCTATGGCAAAGATGAGGAGAAAGACATTGCAATGCGCGTTATTGCAGATCATATTCGGGCAGTTGTTTTTTCAATTGCAGATGGAGCTTCGCCCGGCAATGATGGACGTGGTTATGTAATCCGGCGCATTCAACGGCGTGCGATTCGTTATGGTTGGGATAAGCTTGGCTTCAAAGAACCGTTCATGTACAAGTTGGTGAATGTATTAGCAGACCAGTTCAAAGATGTTTTCCCGGAGATTGTAGCACAACAGGAATATATCACCAATGTAGTCCGCGCCGAAGAGAAGAGCTTCTTAAAAACTCTAGGACAAGGCATCGATATCTTCAACGAAATGATTGATGAAAAAAAGAAACTTTCAGGAGAAGATGCCTTCAAACTGCACGATACTTATGGTTTTCCGATCGATTTAACCCAGTTAATGGCTCGGGAGCAGAATGTGGAAGTCGATGTTGAAGGCTTCACAAAAAACATGAAAGAACAAAAAGATCGTGCCCGTGCTGCCGGTAAGTTTGGTGTGGATCAGAGTTCAATCAACGAATGGGTGACCATTGATGAAATGGATGATTTTGAATTTATTGGTTACGACGATTTTGAATCAGAAGTAAACATTACTGCTTACCGCAAAGAAGGAGATCGTTTTGCTCTCCAGCTTTCTAAAACTCCTTTCTATGCCGAAAGTGGTGGCCAGGTTGCTGATACCGGGATGCTTAGTAATGGTGATGAGTTCATTCATATTATTGATGTACAGAAAGCTCAGGGGAATTTTATCCACTACACAGAGAAGCTTCCCGAGAATTTAGAAGGTGACTGGACTGCTACTATTGATGTACATCGTCGTTTCGAAATTCAAAAGCATCATTCCGCTACTCATTTAGCTCATGCAGCACTCAGAGATGTCCTTGGAGACCACGTAGCTCAGAAAGGATCTTTAGTAAATGAACATCATCTTCGTTTTGATTTCTCTCACTATGAAGCTATGACTCCGGAACAACTGGATGAAGTAGAAGCACAGGTAAATGAGAAGATTCAGGAGAATATCCCGTTAATTGAAGAACGAAATGTACCCATTGAGGAAGCCCGTGAAAAAGGAGCTATGATGCTTTTTGGGGAAAAATATGGCGATTTTGTTCGTGTTATCACTTTTGATGAAGACTATTCAGTCGAATTATGTGGTGGAACGCACGTGGGAGCTACAGGAGAAATAGGATATTTCCGGTTTGTCCACGAAAGTTCAGTAGCCGCAGGAATCCGAAGAATTGAAGCGGTAACGGGTAAAGCAGCTGATAAACTCATTCGGGATGAAAAGCATACTGTTCAGAGTATAAAATCAGCTTTTGGTCAGACTGACGATCTGGTTGGCAGCATCCAGAAACTTCAGGATGAAAAGAAAGCCCTGGAAAAAGAACTCGAAAAGCTTAATATGCAAAACACCGGAGCTAAGCTTGATGAATTGTTAAAGTCCTCTGAAAATCTGAATGGTGCTGTCTCTTTGGTGAAAGGCGAAATCTCCGGAGCGGATATGGGAGTGCTTAAACAACTTGGATACGATGCACTCCAGAAGTCGCCAGAAAATACAGTCACAGTGCTCGGTTCCAGAGATCAGGAGGAAGGTAAAGTATTTCTGATGGTAGCAGTAACTGAAGACCTCATCAAAGAACAGGGATTAAAAGCCGGTGCATTAGTTGGGCAATTAGGTCGATTAGTAGGCGGCGGCGGCGGTGGACAGCCTAATCTTGCCACTGCCGGAGGGCGAAATCCCGAAAAACTTGCAGAGGCATTGGAAAAGGTGAATGATATTGTGCTGGAAAGCATTAACTGAATCAGATAAATCCAATCACGAAAACTTCCAAAAAATTAGATATATTTTGAGCCCTTTTGAAGGGACACCGATAAGAACAAACTTACTATGGCGAAAAAGAAAAAAGACGATATCGTTTTTGCCCCACGTGGCATAGGCGAGGAAAGTGACGGAGTAGTACAAAAAGGGGTTGATTTACCTCCTGCAACTAAAAAGAAGCATAAAGCGCTTGGACTTTCAGAAGACGATCTGAAAGCCATGTATGAGCAAATGTATCTGCAACGCCGCTTCGAAGAACGATCTATGCAGCAGTATCAAAAAGGGAAATTCGGTGGTTTTCTTCACTTATACATTGGTCAGGAAGCTATTTCTACAGGTACCGTATTTGCTTTTGATGATAACGATGACATTATCACCGGGTATAGGGATCACGGCTGGGGATTATGCCGTGGAGTAACCCCCAAAGAAGGAATGGCAGAGCTTTTTGGGAAAGCCACAGGCTGTTCAAAAGGGAAAGGCGGCTCAATGCATTTCGCTAAGTCAGAAAACCATTTCTGGGGTGGATATGGAATTGTAGGAGGGCATATTCCAATAGGTGCTGGACTTGCTTTCGGAAATAAATACAAAGGTACTGGTAATATCTCTGCTACATTTTTCGGAGATGGAGCTGTTGATCAGGGAGCACTTCATGAAACAATGAATATGGCTCAGCTTTGGAAGCTACCTGTACTCTTTGTTGTAGAAAACAATGGATATTCGATGGGTACCGCCGCTAAGCGTCACACTGTTGCCGAAATCGTAGATCGTGCTAAAGGCTATGGAATGAAAAGCGCGGTAATCAATGGAATGGATGTGTTTTCTGTATATGAGAAAATGAAAGAAATTGCAGATGATGTCCGTGAGAATTCAGAGCCTTATTTTGTGGAGATTCGCACCTACCGCTACCGTGGACATTCAATGTCTGATCCCCAAAAGTATAGAACGAAAGAGGAATTAGAAGAATATCAGAAGATTGATCCTATCCTGAAATTGAAGGATTATATTCTGTCGAATAACGTAGCAGACGAAGACTTCTTTAGTGAAGTAGAAGATCGTATTGAGCAGGATGTGCTGGATGCTGTAGAATTTGCTGACGAATCTCCATTTCCTGAAGTGGAAGACATGTATGACGACATGTTCGTTGAAGATGACCCTTATTTCCACGTTTAATTTTAAGAGACTAATTACGAATAATGGCTGAATTACAATTTAGAGAAGCAATAAAACACGCAATTGATGAAGAAATGGGGCGTGATGAGTCCGTTTTTGTCATGGGTGAGGAAGTAGCCGAATATAACGGAGCTTATAAAGTTACTGAAGGTCTTCTGGATAAATATGGATTTAAACGGGTAATCGATACTCCGATTTCGGAGCTTGGATTTGCCGGAATTGGCGTTGGAGCAGCGATGCAGGGTCTTCGTCCTATTGTCGAGTTTATGACCTTCAACTTTGCAGTATTGGCAGCAGATCAGATTATCAACCACGCTACCAAGGTTAAATACATGACCGGAGGTCAGGCCGATTGTCCGATTGTTTTTCGAGGACCTAACGCATCGGCAGGTCAGTTGGGTGCGACGCATTCAGTGGCTTACGATTCTATGTACGCCCACTTCCCGGGACTTAAAGTGATTTATGTATCTGAACCGGATGATGCCAAAGGCTTGATGAAATCAGCAATCCGTGACGATAACCCTGTGATTTTTATGGAATCTGAGCAAATGTATGGATTGAAAGGCGAGGTTTCTGATGAAGAAGATTATATCATCCCGATTGGAAAGGGAAAAATTAAACGGGAAGGAAGTGATGTAACCGTTGTAGCACATGGTAAGATGTATCATGTCGCGGTTCAGGCTGCTAATCAACTTGCCAAAGACGGTGTTGAAGTTGAAATCATTGATCCTAGAACCGTTAAGCCATTGGATCTGCCTTTGATTATTGAATCCATCAAAAAAACAAACCGATGTGTAGTGGTAGATGAAGCACATCCCTTTGCAGGTTTTGCAGCTGAAATCGGGTTTTTGATTCAGCGTGAGGCTTTCGATTATCTTGACGCTCCGGTTCAAAGAGTTTGTCTTCCTGATGTGAATGCCCCATTTTCAAAAAAGCTTTTTGATGCCTGGTTCCCAAGTCCAAAACAGGTCATTGATGCAGTTAATCAGGTTACATACAGAAATTAAAATCACTCAAATACAGTAATTATGGCTATTAAGATCGAAATGCCCAAGCTTAGCGATACCATGGAAGAAGGGGTAATCGCGAAATGGAATGTAAAAGAAGGGGACACCGTAGAGGCTGGCGATATCATCGCAGAAGTTGAAACCGATAAGGCTACAATGGATGTGGAAGTATTTGATGCAGGTACCATCCTTAAAATTGTTCCCGGAGAAGGTGATGCCGTTCCTTTGGGTGGATTGATAGCTGTAATAGGCGAAAAAGGAGAAGATATTTCTGATCTGCTTGAAGGAGGAGGCGAAAGTTCATCTTCCTCATCCGAAGAAAAAGAAGAAGTTAAAGAGGAGGCAAAAGCTGAATCAGCGAAAGAAGAAGCTTCAGGATCAGCTGTAAGTTCCTCTGATAATGGTAGAGTGAAGGCATCTCCACTAGCGAAAAAGATTGCAGAGGATAAAGGAATTGATCTCTCTGGAGTAAGTGGTTCCGGACCTGAAGGTCGGATTGTGAAAAAGGATGTAGAAGATTTCAAAGGATCTGGCGGATTAACTAAACCAGCTGTCTCTTCAACTCCTGCACTTTCTTTTGAAAGCCTGGAAAGTAAAGAGGTAAAAGTTTCTCAGATGAGAAAGGTGATTGCACGCAGATTGTCGGAGAGTAAGTTTACCAACCCGCATTTTTACGAGACTATCGACATTGATATGAAAGCCGCTTTTGCTGCTCGTAAATCTATGAATGAAGCTAATGATGTTAAAATCAGCTTTAACGATATAGTAGTGAAAGCCTGTGCGGTTGCACTGACACGTCATCAGGCGATCAACAGTTCATGGCACGATGATGTAATCATGCAGCATGGAGATGTAAATGTAGCTGTAGCTGTGGCTATAGATGAAGGACTGATGACTCCTGTTATTAACCATGCCGATAAGAAAGGTTTGTCACAAATCTCTGCTGAGACCCGTGAATTAGCAGGACTGGCACGTGATCGAAAACTACAACCCGATCAAATGGAAGGGAGCACTTTTACCATTAGTAACTTGGGGATGTTTGGCATTGAAGAATTTACTGCCATTATCAACCCACCTAACGCATGTATTCTTGCAGTAGGGGCAATTCGTGATGTGCCTGTTGTTGAGAATGGTGAAATTGTACCAGGAAAGAGAATGAAGGTGACTTTATCCAGTGACCATCGAGTGGTTGATGGTGCAAAAGCAGCCCAGTTCCTGAATACTGTTAGAAACCTGATTGAGAATCCATTGTCTATGCTTCTCTGATCAGAGAAAAGAAGAATTCTTTTAAGGCTTTCAGGGATAACCTGGAGGCTTTTTTTTTACAAATATTCTAAATAGTAGATAACAGGATCGAGATTCAGATCACTTTGCTGAGCTCTGCTAAATAGTTCAGTCGCCTCGTCCCAATCAACGATTCGTTCAGTTAGCACATAGAAAGCGCCTTCATTATTCTGGGTTACATTAACAGCGGTACCCAGACTTGTTGTAATCCGTTGTGCGGCAGCCTGTGCTTCACTTTGAGAGGTATAAGAGGCTAGTTGTAACTGATATACAAAGTTATATTCTTTCACAGATCCCTCTGTACTTCTAATGAATATTCGCTCTGTAACGCCTGAGTTTTTAAAGGATTGCAATTGCTCAACAACTGTTTCCCGACTATTATAAGGACCGGCTACTACTAAATAAGTTGAACCTTTACGATTCATGTACGTTTGTATTCCATACTTTTCTAAAACGTCAATGGTATAATTTAGAGCATTTTCCTCGCTTCGAAATGCTCCGAATTGAATTTGATAAGTTAACGTACCAGGCGCTGCTCTGGGTGTTTGATAGCATTGATGAACAAGTCCAACGGTAGGATCGTCAAGTGAACTGGCTACCATATCCTGAACAAATAAAGCATTGGATAATGAGCCTAACCTGTTAGATCGTACGGAATAAAGAGAGTTGTTATAAGATACTTCAAACTCATAGCCACTTTTATTTTCAGAGTTCTCTGCTACCTGGAAACCAGTTGAGAGAGATTGAAAGCTTCCCGTCTGAACAATAAATCCACATTGGGTGCCTTGATCAAACGCTGAAGGAATAAAAGGGAGTTCATCCTCACTGTCAGATTCGGAAACAGCCGGATTAACTACATTTGGCACTTCTTCCTCGGTAGGAGTTTCCGTAGGAGTATCTGTAGCAGGGGCTGTATTTCTTTGTTGGTTTGAAGAACTAATCTGTGATATTTCCTGCGCTAGTTGCTCTGCTGTTGAAACTGGTTGGTTTTGCTCGGTAACTGGTTTTTCAGTATTCGTTTGTTGATTATCTCTAACAGCAAGTGCTTCCTGAGTAGCTTGTCGTTGAAGACCTTCGGTAGTGTAATAAAGTCTTAAAACCACTCTTCTATTTTTCTCTTTAGTAGCCGCAAATGGATTGCCAAAAGAATCGAACTGAATTAAAGGCCGGGAATCAGCAAAGCCTGAAGCTTCCAGTCTGTTTTCATCGATACCCATTCTATTGAAGTATTTGACAACATTAGAAGCACGAGCTGTAGATAACTCCCAATTTGATGGGTAGACATCGGATGAAATGGGAACATTATCGGTATGCCCTTCCACATCAATACTAAAATCATTATAGGATGTCTGCTGAAATGCCCGAAGTACATGATTAAGTAAATCAAGACCAGCACCTTGCATAGTGGCACTTCCGGATGGGTAAAAGTCATCGCTTCTGAACCTGATTCGAATATCATTCAGATCCCGGATAAGTTCGAGTCGACCTTGTTCAATTTGAGGTTGAAGCAGAGCTTCTAATTCTTCCTGAATTTCCTCTACCGGGGTAGTAATGTACTCGGTTCGATCTGAATTTTCTCCGAACAGAGTAGAAAGAGAAGAAAATTCAGTTTTTGCAATTTGAGAAACAGAAAGAAGGATGATCAAAAACCCTAGGATAATGGTAATAATATCCAGATAACTAACCTGCCAACTTTCATCATCTTCCGATTCGAACTCTTGTTCGGGGAACATCGAATGATGATTGATATTTATTGGCTTACGCTCCACAAATAAATAGCATTAAAGTTTATAACTTCCACGACGCATGTGCGCCTGTAGGCGATCGTAAATCTGCAAAGATGTTTTTTGCTCTTCAATCAGAATAATACCTTCCAGAATTAATTTCTCTCGGAAATACTGAAGCGAAGCAATGTTATTCATCTTCTTAGCCATGGGAGTAAAGATGAAGTTTCCAATCAAAATACCATATAGTGTAGTCATAAGTGCGGCACCAAGTCCGGTCAATAATGACTCAACTTCGCTAAAACCAGAAAGGATCACAATTAAGCCAAATAGGGTTCCTAACATCCCAAATACCGGAGAAGTACGCCCCATACTGGCTATTATCTGATTGATCTGTTGCTGACGGGTGTAATTTTCTGTGATATTAATCTCACCAAGTTCACGTAATTCTTCAGTGCTATAGTTCGTATCGAGCACCGAGAAAAGATATCCTTCGAAACGGTCATTATACGTTCTGCTAAGCTCGGATACAGCCTGAATCTTATCGGCGTTAATCATTTTTTGCCATTCTAAAATATCGTCGATATCGCGTTCAAGCATATCATCGTTAATGTTGCTTTGGGAGAATAGTTTTGTGCTGTCTCTCAATGCCTGAACTACTTTGCCGAAAGGATAACTGATGAACACGCTGGCCGAAATTCCACCAAAAACAATTGCTAAACTTGGAAGGTTAAGAAAATCATACGCAGCTGGGATCAGATCATACTCTGTAAAACCCATTACCAGCAATGCACCCCATCCTAATACAACAATGGAAACAAGGAAACTAAGTATGTTTAAAATCGAGGTTCTCAAATCTAAAAAGCCTTTTGAAAGTTCTCATCGAGAAGGCCGTTCAACTGTAATTGTTGAACAACATAAGGAAGAGGAGGGATGGGAATTTCGGGGTCGAGTTCAAGGGCTTGCCTCCAGTTAGCAAGGAAATTTTGATTTTGCCCGAGTCCTAAGTAGATACTCCCTTTAAGAGCTAATACATCTGCATTTTCTTTAAGAGCAGCCGCCCGATTGATTAAAACAAGCGCATTCTGATAATCTCCTGCATAAAACCGCTGTTGGGCCAGTATATAGAAGTTTATAAGCCCGTTGGCATCCGCCTGGTATTGATCTGTAAGCTCTTCTTTATAGATTTTTGTGAGTTCTTCTCGGCGTTTCTCCTCAGCGGTTACTGTATCTTCAGCAGCAGTAGTAGTATTAGTATTCGTGTCCTGGGCTTCAGATAATTGCTCCTCAGCCTCTTGCGTTGAACTTGTCACATTCACAGAAGGTGCACAGCCTGCAAACATCAAAAGCAAAACTATGCTCGTAACCCTAGAAAACGATATGTACGTTGGTTTTCCGATAAGGCTATTGATCTTTTTTAGATTCCTTGACAGTGTTGCGAATAGACTCCATCATTTTAGACTTAGCGTAGGTAGTATCTTTCTTTGTTTCTCCATTCATTTCGCTTAGCTCCAGTCTTATCAAGCGTTGCTCTCTTCTGGGGCGTACAGATAAAATTTTATCAATCAGTTTTTGATCAAGACCAATAATGGCATCAAGCAGGGTAGAAGTATTAATGTCTTTCAGGGCATCTTTGATGATGTCGTCAGTTAAGCTGATAACCTGATCCACAGTAATGAATTGACGCTGAACGATTTCGCCTACAACAGAATTAGTTGCCTTAAGTTGATCTATATAATTTTGTTGTTCATTCAGAGGAAGCTTATCCAGAACGGGGAGTATGTTTTCAGCACCAAGGCGCTGTTCTTTTTCTTCGTCAATCAGGTCCATTGCTTTATCGAACAAACGAGCAGAAATTTCACTTTGAAGTTTATAAGGAATTGAGTTGATAGTCGTCATCTTGAGCATAATATTAGTGCTCTTGGTTTTATCAAGTCGATCTAGCACTCTTGCGGCTTTATCTTCGGGAAGATAATCCAGGATCAACGCTCCGGTCTGGTATCCTTCTTCTTCTAAAAGAGTCACCATTTGCCGCTCATTAATATGATCTAAAAACTTGAAGAGGGTGATGTGGCCGTTCTTTTTTGAGCTGAGTGAATTCTTGTTCCCTGAACGCAAGACCGAATTAAATTCCCGGATAACTGATTGTTTGTATTCCGATGTCATTGGAGGGAGTTCATCTACGGCTTCAACAATAGCTTCGTAATTTTCACTCTGGAGGTCGTTTTTAACAGCTCTGAGAAGATTTTTGTCTACACTGGTAATCACCTCGGCAGCTTTAACGGTGCCTTCTTCCGGGCTGTCAGAAATCCAAAACTCAAACAGAAGAGCGATTTCCTGAGATTTAGTAAAAAAGCTTTCAATTAATTCATCTACTTCTAATGAAGGGTCTCTTCTTGAACCTCCATCGACGGAAACATGCTCAACAGACCGGGGACCAAAATCGCTAATGTTAATGTCATGCTTTATGCTCTCTCTTTGCTGCAGCGGTGAAATCCTGTTGTTGTTTGTTTTATTATTAAAATAATGGCTGAACAGCATGATAAGCCCAAAGAGAAACAAAAGTACAAAACCGGGAATATATTGCCGGAATGAAGCTACCAGATTAAAATCCTCAGGCTCAGTTTGAACAATTCGAACGGGGTCGTCATCTCCGAATTTCGGAATAGGGATTTGGGAAATGTTGATAACATCGCCGCGCGTCGCATCAATTTTAGCAGCAATTCCTGTTAATAGGCGCATAAACTGAATTTCTTCAGCATTGAATGAGGTATCAGCGTAAATACTTATGTTAACATCAATCAGTCTTAGCGTACGAATTGTGTTTTGATTTACTACTGTTTCGGGTGACTCGCCAATTCCTGTTGGTTCTCTTAAATTTTCCTGAGGTAGGAAGGGCAGACCGGGCATATTTACCGGGTCAGGTTGATTTCGAACAACAGCATTTGAAGTTGTTTCGACCGTTTCATCTACAAATTCTGCGTTAATACCAGTGTTTACGAAGAATTTTTTGCGATCAAAGTAATTGGAGAGTAGCAAATATACTTGGGCGTCATACCCTTGTTCAAGAGAGGATACCTTAAGGTCTAATGACTGGGAGTTCTCAGAGTTAACGGCATTTTGAGAGAAAGCGGGAGAAACCAGAGTAGACAATAACGTAATTAGAAATATCAGAAAGATATATAAACGATGTAACGGAAGTGAATAGGACCCCCTGTCAGCTAAGAAGCTCAATTCGATATTTTTGGCATTAATCGAATGCATTGTTATTCAGAAGAACTTACCGTTACTTTTTGATCTAAAGCCTCGAGCGTAGGTATATAAATATCAGGGTCAAATCGCAGTGCCATTCTCCAACTGGCTACTGCACCAGTGCGATCTCCCTGAAAATATTGGATACTGCCTTTTAAAGCGTATCCTTGTGCCGTCTCGAAGGTTTTTAATGATTCATTAATATAGCTAAATGCACTCTCAAAGTCCTTTTCATAGAAGGCATTTTGCGTTAGAATAATCAAACGTAAAGCTTTCTCAACATTTGTAACAAGTTGTTGTTCGTGAAGGATAACCTCAGGGGAATTCATTATTTCAATTGGTACATCAGCTAAGGTAATAGGGGTTTCCGTGGCAACAGAATCTTCCCGGGCTTCTTCGAAATCTTTTGGTAATAGGGTAAAGTTTACACCCTCTAGAAAATCGCCTTCCGGAATAGCTTCTATCTCAAGGTCAATTTTTTCGGGTGATGATTTAGAGTTTAAAATATCGAGCTGACTTTGGTCAACAACAATCTCATAATTACCCGGAGGTAACTCATATTCATAAAAACTTCCATCAGAGTATGTTCTGATTTCCTTAACAAAGTCTTTTTCAGTTGAGCTAAGAACTAATTTAAGACCACCAATTCCCTTTTGTCCACCATTTTCATACTGTCGGATTACTTTTCCTTCTATAATTCCAGACATATAAAACGGTATTTCAATTTTTTTGAACGAATTGGGATCGGTAACAATTGAGAATTTCTCTAGTTCAGGCACCAACATCGGGTTTCTAATCGATCCTTTATTCATTTCCAGATTATATCTGAAATAAGGCTGCATTTGGGTATAATAAAAGATCCCATCTTTTTGAGTAGAAGAGGTACCACTACGACCAACGCGAATAGTTCCCTCATTTATTGAGTCATCTCCCTCATCAAAGATGTTATTGTTATTATTATCTACGAATAGTTTTACAGCTGTACCGGCTCTTCCAACCTGATCTCTGCTTGTAAAAAGAAAATTATTATAGTTTGAATCATATCCAACTGATCCTCTGAAATTCTGAGTTGCACTATAGTTATCACCTAGCATTGTAAATGTAGAATTGGATCGTACTTTTCCAAAATCAATTACAAAATTGAACCTAATGGAATTGAAATCTGATTTAAAATTTCTTCCCACGGCAAGCTGAAGCCTTCCTTTTGTTGTTATGCTGCGCGAGTAAAGAAATTCAAATACTTCAGGGCTTTTTTCTTTAGGATCATACCTTAACTGACTTCGAAACAAAGTTCCGCTAATAAACCTTGGCACATTTGGAGATCTGGGAACATTATATGTTATAGCAGCTTCCACAGCTGAGTTATTCTCAAAATTGAAAACTCTAAACGAATCGTTTAGTCGTTCTGTATAGCCAAATCTAAAGTTTAATTTTTTCAATCTGGCATTTAAGTCCATACGAAATGTTGAGAAACTAATGTCATCTCTGAATCTCGAAAAAATTGATGTTCGTAAACTTAGGGGTAGTTTTCCAACTGTGATTGGGAAAAATATATTTGCCAATACTTGTTGATCGTTACTTGAACTGTTATAAATCAACGTATTATCAATGTAGTTCACATAATCAATATTTATACTAGCTGAGCTTGCGTATACAGCATTAAGTGCTGTCCGGTAATACCCACCGGAAACTCCTTCAAGAGTGAGGATATAATTAGATAATATCCTCGAGGATAAGGTACCTGTTACAGCAGAATTATCTTCAACACTTCCAGAACCTTCAAAATACTCATACCCAATTTTTGCTGTTAGCCATTTTGTTAATCCTAAAGCCGAGTTAGCATTGAAAACATTTGTTCTTTTAGTAGTCCCAAATACGGGATTATCAAGTATACCAGCATTTACATTGTAGTTAACCACCCCTTGAGGTAAAAAAGTAAATGGTACCTGAATTCTTGAAGATCGATCTACCGTTTGCCCGGTTGGCCCAAAAATTTTGATGTCCAACTGAGACGATCCATAATATAATGGGGTAAGAAAGCGGTAGTTTCCAGCATCATCAGCAGTCTGAAAATCTACCAATGAGTTGTTTAAGTAAAGTTCTACCTCAGAAAGAGGGAAGGTGTTACCTTGAATAGCAAATTCATCAAAAAATCGGCGAGGTTCGTTAGGTTGATTGGTAACTCTGATACCTGTATAGGGAGCGTTTACAACACCATCAAGATTCGTTTGGCCGGCAGTAATTGTTGATAAGGCGGGAGAATTTCTGATGACATATCTCCAGCGAAGGGAGTTTGTTTCTATGAAAGATTCGTCTTTATTATAGTTTCCAAAAATAGTTCCCTCAATGTCACCTCCAGCCAATTGAAGGCCTAAAGCTGTGCTGGCACTATAATTAGTTCTCTCCTGATTTGTGGTAGATGAAAGGCTGTAATCAACAAAGCCACCATCAAGTAAACTGAAAGATCGGTTTTTTTCGAGTGGAAAATATTCAATTCCAGTTCGGTTCTGGTTAGCTAAATTTCGTCTTTGGTTTCTAATGGTTCGCTCAACAATGGGTAATTCTCGTTGGGTCTCGAGAGTAAGTGCAAGATTGTTGAAATCAACTTCAAAATTTAGTCCAAATACTTCGTTAAATATTCTAGCCGGGAGATAATTATCTAAATCTTTAATCAAAAACTCTTCTTTAGTTAAAGAGTATCTTTTATCACCGAATCGGATAGTCTGATTTGTTAGATCAATAGCATATGGCGTTTGAACTACTCCAAAACGGCCGGATGTATTAATTCCCTCAATTTTTGTTTCTATCTGAAACTTAGAGAATATATCATTTACGGGTAGGTAGAACTCATCATTCTTGTAATAAGAAATAATGACCGTATTAATTACTCCACGATGTCGGAATGAGAGGTATACTTCAAAATCTTCATCAGCATTACTTTGAGCGTTTACTATAGTAGAACTAAATAAACAACATAAAATAATGACTAGTGAATGAATTACTTTTGATGTATACCAATGTGTCACCTTATAGAGAGTGGTACGGTTTGGGTTGAGGTTGGCATTTGAACCAGCCTGCTTCTATCGATATCATTTCGATCGCTTTCAAAAGTGACTCTTACCCGATAATTTCCAGGTTGTAAATCCTGAATATTAAGCTGTTGTTTGAAAATGCCATCAAAATAGATTGATGTAGAGACGAAATCACTTAAGACAGTACGACCTTGTGCATTAAGAATTTCTGTTGTAATAGTGCCAAGGAAAGGGGAGTTACCGGTTCTTAAATGGTCTACAAGAACATTAAGTGTATTCCCTTCATTTTCGGTATTCGTTTCTATTCCAACGATATCAATACCGGTTGTTACATTGCCTTTTTTAAAGAATAAGCCGGTTACCTGCTCAACTCTAATTCCTACTCTGGCTGTAACAGCGTCATTCGATTGAATTTCTAAAGGTGGAGTTTCCGGGGTAGAAGTAGTTTTAATACGCGACCAATAAGTTCCGTCAGGTAATTCATTGGTTCCTGAAACTCTCAGACGAACAGTTTGACGTTGACCAGGTGCTAATGTAAAGTTTCGAGGAAACGCGCGTACATTATCTGCTATTGAAAATTCCTCTTCACGTTCGGTGTCGTTTTGAACGATTCCTCTTGTTCCCGTTTCGTCGGACTGTGAGTATGCGAAAAAGAAATCAATAGAGATTTCCTGTGCTTCATTAGATCCATTAATCACCATATAAGATCCAAATTGTGCATTATCATCAATAAACAAATTGGTAGGTGAAATGGTAACTTGTGCAACTGTTACTCCTTGAAAAAGCAAAAGAAGTAGTGCAAAGAAAGTAATAGACGAGATGATTTTTTTCATTTTTCCAGTTTTGTTAAAACCCAGTTTATAAAATAGCTAAAAAGTGCTAAAGTTTTATATAAGATTATATTTGAAGAAAATCCCTGTCTTTTCTAATAAAAAAAAGTCTCACTACCGAAGTAATGAGACCTTTTTATATTCTTAGCCTTTATTAGTTGTAAGAAACTGTAAAGGTAATTGGTGATCCTGAACCAGTAGAAGTATTGTAAGTACCAGTTCCTGAAGTTGCAGCAAGCTCACCACCTACGTCGATAGTAATGTCACCGCCGGTTAGAGTAACTGTAGTACCAGCTGGAGTTGTCAATTCTGATGCTCCATTCCAAACTGAAGGAGTAAAAGTAGTTGGATCAGAACCATTATCAAGAGTTGCGTTGGTCCATGATACATCAATACTTGCACCTGAAGTACCTTGAATCTGGATAGAACCAGCAGCTGCACCAGTACCTAAGTTTGCTTCAGTTGCATCATCATTCGCATTAGCATCAATAATAGAAGCTTCAGCTGTTTGGATAGTTCCAAGAGCAACAGCAGTTGGAGTAAGAACTAATGCTGCTTCAACAGTTGCAGATACAGCAACGTCAGCGTTTTCCTGTGCAAATGCACCATTGCTTAAGAAAGCAGCCAATGCAAAAATCGAAAGTGTTTTTAAAGTTTTCATAGTAGTAATTGAGTGTGTTGGTTTGTTTAATTTCTGATGTAAACTTATCCATTTGTTTTAGTGAGTCCAAGTTAGAGTCTCTTAATTAAAAACGTCTAAGAAAAGGATAAAAAGTGCTTATTTAAAGCCATTAAAGCGGTTTTTAATGATTAAAAGAAAGTGTGTTTTCATTAAGAATCCTCTAATCATACTGAACAACCAATGTCAATTCTGAAAAATATTCACCCGTTGCAACCTCACCTACTTCGATAGTACCAAATACATATAGATAGAGCTCCTGCCAAACGGTACTGGGATTTGGATTTTCCAGGTTATTATAAATTGGTAGATAAACAAGATCACCTGTTAACTCAACGGAGTGATTGGCATTGTTATCTCCGGTATTGTTATAAGCAATATTGAGATTGATTGGTATCTCATCGTTTAAGAAGGGATTGGTATGTACTAAGGCTTCCGTAGTATTCATAGAAAGAAATACACTTTGCGTATGCAAAGCACGAATACTGAAGACTCCCATATTTAAATCTCCAAGCCCGATAAACTTTTCCCCGGAATTTATAACCAGCTCACCAAAATTCAGATTTTGTTCAACTTTTGCGGTTATTTCAGGTTCAATCCGAATTTGTAGATTTATGAATTGGGCGTTCGATTCATGAACAGCGGTAAAAGAAAGGCTTAGAACGGTTAATATGAATACACCGTATTTAGTCATACGACACCATCACTGAAATATCTGTTAGGGATGAATAAGAGCCGGCATCATATGTACCGGCTGCCAGGCTTCCGTAAACATAGATGTAAGCTGTTTCTTCGTATAGAGATGGATTATACCCTTCGTAAACAGGAGTGGGAGGGGGACCGGGAGGGGCGTTCCCTCGATACTTTATTGGGAACTGGGCACTGGCTGTGTTTGAGAGAACGGTCATAATAACAGCTTGATTGCTGTTTTCCATTCCTTTATTGGCATAAGCAGCTGAAAGGGTGAAAGGAACTCTGCAATTATCAGTAACACAACCCGGTTCATCATCTTTAATGATGTAGTCTGGTGCCGTAATCTGTACGAATACATCCAGATATTTTACACCAGTGATACCTACAATAATTGTTTCGAAATCATCTAAGGCTATGGTAACTGGGTTAACATCTCCCGAAATTAATTGTCCAAAATCAAGCGTGGTACCATTTGTCGTGGCAACAGACATGGTATAAGAGCTGCTGAATGTGCCAAAATCAATCTCCTGAGCAATAGAAGGCTTAAGACTGAATAGTAAAACTAAAACAGGTAGGATTATTTGATGCAGCTTGTACATTATATTAGATATAATCAATTTCGATAGTGAAGTCACCTTCATAGCTACCAGGAGTTGCATTCTCTATATTCACTCTTCCACCTACCCAAATATGATACTCGCCTTCTTCATTAAAAATAATACTGCGGTTTTCATTTTCTATTAATACAGAGCTGGACTGATCTTCGGTATCATTTCCTGATAATTCATATTGAAAAGTTAAAAATCCTTCGTCTTCCACATTAGTGAGGTTCCGGATTTGCTGGAAATCCAGCCGGAATTCAGCACCTGGTGTTCCAACAGCTATCATGTATCCTGCATTTACGTCGTTTATAGGATTAACATAAATCTCTAATTGACCAGGCTGTACATTTCCAAATGTCATAGAGTTTACTGTTATCAACTGGATCGACTGTACAACCTCTGCGGATATATTAACAAGCGCGGTTACACGTGGTTTTGGGTCGTTCTCCTGAGCTGATAAGGAAGTTGAGGAAAAGAAAACCGAACAAATAATAAGTAGGTATGCTAACTGCCTCATAAGATTGATTACGTAATCTTTTAACTTAAAGATTGCATATACAACACTTTTTAGCCAGTTAATGTTTCTTAATTAACAGATTGTAATTAAGAAGTTTCTTCTACCATGCGAAGGCATTGAAGTATAAGGCATCAAGTTCTACTTCACCTTGCCGAAGTAATACCTGTCGCTCCAAATCTTCTGTGAGTTTCCGATAGTTGATAGTCATTTCGAAATTATAAACCAACGTTTGGTTTCTAAACCTGGTAGGGAAATTGATAGTAACGCTGTAGACGCTATCTATCGGCTCGGTATCGGTAAGATAATAAGGGCGTGCCGTATTTATAGGTTGAAGGCTACCAACCAGCCTTATTTGATCTCTACCAGGTATAAAAACACTATCCTCAAGCTGGGGCTTAAGATTGATATTAAAGGTAACCTCCTGACGGGCTAACGCTTCTGCGGAAAAACAGAGAATTAATATTGAGACCAGTAACCCAGATAATAATTTCATTTTTTGTACGAATTAATTTCCTGATACATCCACAACTTCATCTTTCCAGTACACAATTGAGAATACGCTTTCCCGTGGGAAATTTGGAGGAATACTTCCTTTCAGACGACCATCGTATTGATAATTCTTGGAATACCCTGAGACAATGGAACTGCCGGAAAATGTTCCTACGGGGCCTCTGTTCTTTTGAATTAGTCCACCTAATAAATTAAGTGTTCCTCTTGGGCTGTATGAGCTATAATTTTCAACATAGAAAGAAGTATTTAATGCCATAATAGAAGCATGAATATCTAAATCTTGTGAGCCTGAAGCAGAATGTGCGTTTGCATCAACACGGACGTCTGCTTCACTTACAATACCCAGCATATCAGTAGAGGTAGAATCTACTAATGGATCAGTGAAATAAGTAATATCCCCATCGATCTCGATAAGAGATTCTGAATGAAGAGTAACCTGCCCTTTTACGACCCCTTCAACATCAATACGACCGGTAGTTGAAATTACACCATTAATTGTACTTAAATCATACGAAGTAACAGCTCCCCAGCTCCCGTTATATTCCCTAATGTCAGCATATCCTACACCACCACTTTCGCGAAAAACTACATCTATTTGGTTGGTGAAAGTTAGACCGCCAGCAGCCGCTGCAGCTGTAAGTTTATTAATTTCATAGCTACTTGGGGAGCTTTTATCAGGGGCATTAAAATTTTCACCACCAAAAAAGTTGGGATTAGCGCCATTAGTGGAATGTGCTATCCAACTATTTGGACTAGTAATTAATCCATAGAAGGAAGGGGTCCCTGACATTCTAAATGTTCCATTCGTATGAATCGGGCCGTAGATATTATCATTCCCCATAAACCAGATATTGCTACCAGACGAACTGAGTTCAGAATCAGTCATATATGAGTATTTTGAGTATGAATCCCGCTGCATAAGAACTTCAGTGGTAACCTCAATATTATCATACGTACTGGTACTTATTAGAAGTAATTTATACTCATCCCAAGCCCCTACATTATTATTAGGAGGAATGTATGAACTACTGCTGGTATAGCTTTTAAGTGTACCACTCATACCATTTTGAAGGAGCTTTGCTTGTAGTTCTTCGGGTTCAAGTTCTTCAACTACATCTTCAACTTCTTGAAGTACTCCACCTAACAAACCTTTTACTACAGTTTTAAGATTGTCACTTGATCTGGTTACCATTGAACCGGCATTCATAACTTCGGTAAGAGTTAAACTATCAGTCCAGCTATTATCTGCTTTCATGTGCTCTATGGCATTATCAATGAGACTTTTAGCAATATTTCGGGCTTGTTGTTCCTCAAAATAAGCAGAGGTAACCTCTGGCAAAGTTTTCATGCGTTCCTGGTTTTGTACTTGCATAAAACCAGTTATGATGGTCAATCCACCAACTAAAAATAACAGACTTTTTCCCATAATAACTCCTCTTTAATATGGTAAATTAATATTGTTTGGTACGAAAATTCGTTTCCAAACATTACGTGGATAAAATTCTTCACTTTCACTTCCCATAGTATACGGATCACTTGATTCAGCCATAATTTGAACTTCGATTTTTTTTACGGAGTTCTTATCGTTCGTTACAGTTCCATCTGCAGTGTAATACTTAATCTTAAAAAGGGTAACTGGAAACTTAATTGTCCCATAAGTATTAGCGGTGATAGGACCTACACGTTTCAAATAATAATCATTAGGGTTTTTTGACGAAGTAACCGGATCAGAAGTATCTAAATACCAACGAATATTCGTTGATCCGTAATTATCATTATCATAGGCGTCGGCTTGAAAAAGGATATCATCACCTTGTATGGTAGTAAAAGGAATTGCAATACCTGTGTTGTATCCAATCCTATTAAAATCATTCGAAAGCACGGTAACCACATCATCCAAATAGTCCTGACTAATCGTGCTGAGCATAAATTCCTGAGATCCAGTCATTAATTGTTGGTTAAATGCCAACATAGAAACCATAAAGATTCCTCCGATAACAAATGTAGTAATTATTCCAACATTCATAACTGCTCCTTAATATGAATATGACTTAACATAATCTAAAGTAATAAAAACTTCAGGACTTACATTTTCATTTAATACGCTAACAGTTACCTGATATCTTTTTTGGCTGCCAGTATCTTCAATAAGTTCAGAAGAGGCATAAACTACAAAATCGTCACTATACTGATCGCTACTACCATAGGTATGAGTTTCTGTGAGCGGATAGTTCTGATATACATAAGATCCATCATCCGGATCTAATTCACTGTCATCATAAATCCATTGTACCTTATCTAATTCATCCTGAGCGACAGCTATGGCTCTATACTCCACTTCCGTGCGATAAATACTGGTTCGTGAAGAATTGAAATTCCTGGCGGTATTCATAGACAGCATACTGAAGATGATCATCGCAACAGATAAATATATTATTTCAACATAACTTGCCATAAAAGTGGTTTTTAGTATTTAATATAGGAATACGTAAAAAATACCCTAATTAGATTGGTTTAATAAAAATTTCCTTAACTAGTTGATTTAGCTTATATTTAAATCAATTTCCTGACTAAATTTTATTAAACCTTTCGAGAGATGGCTTGGCCTAATGCATCTCTCTTATTTAAGAAGAGAAGGTATTAACTGATTAATTACAATTTTTATTTAAGTACCATTTATTTGATAAGTGTAAAGCGTTTAATAAACATATTGTTATCTGTTACTAATCGATAAAAATATACCCCACTGGCCAATGAACCTGCATCAAATCTGATATCATATCGTCCCGGATTCATCGGGCTGTTTACCAAGGTTTGAACTTTTCTTCCAAGTATATCATATACCTCCAGTTCTACATTTGAAGCTTCATTTAATCCGAATGGAATGGTAGTGGAGGGGTTAAATGGGTTAGGATAATTTTGGTCCAGAAATATTTCACGGGGGATATTTGCCTCTATCTCTTCGGTAGTAATCAGAATCGAAAACCGGGTATCCAGATTTTCTTTCGAAATCAGGCTTTTCTGTTTCGAAGGATTGGCAGTTTTTGCTTTCGTTTTGGTAGAGTGAAAGAATGTATGTTCCGAGTCGAGAAGTAAATTTATTTCCTCACCGGTTTCATTATCGATAAGTAATATCAACCAGTCTTCGGGCAGGTTTTCTTCATTTATAAACCTAAGTGTATAGTCTGAGGAAATCGGGACCCCATCTTTATATCCTCGTACTTCCAGCGGAATAGTAAGTCGGTTAGTTAATAGTTGTGGGAGGTTATTTATCGAAAGAGGTGTTCCATCTGAAAGCAGAGAATTCAGTTCAATTCTGTTTTCGGTTAGAGGGAGCAGAGTATATCCATCTAAAACATCTTTTAATTTAGATCCTGTATCTGTAAAGATGAAGCTGGTTTTTTTCTGTAATTCCTCTGCGTTTACTTCAAGTTCGAAGGAAGGGAATTCATTAGCTCTTTCGCGGTTACTCTCTTTCCTTAAGAAAGCTCCCCCTGTTGTTTTAGCATCTGTAGTAACTTTAAGTACAGGACTTGCAGAATTAGCTTTAATCCAAAATCCTTGGAATGGTGCTATTAAACCACTTCCTAAGGTTCCAGTTGATCCGTTCCAGGTAAGATATTCTCCATTTCCTCCATTTGCAGCAGGGTCCCACACATAAATTGTAGCATCTAAGTTAGTTTTAGTCCAACTTGAAACATCATCCCAATCAATAGTTGCTCCAAAAGGATTCCCAACTAAATTCCAGCCGGTATCTGCTAGTGCAGTATACGTCACATTAAAATCAACTTCTCCCATTGTACCATTGAACTCCTGACCACCTACATCAAGAGTATCCGGAAGTGGATCATTGTATCTTGAATCAGCTGCGATATCATCAAAGAAGAATACGAACATACCTTGTCCAGCTGTAAGCGATTGAGCAGAACTTGTAGGGGCTCTGTACCGTTGATTATCAGTACCTTCAAAGCTCTCTAAATAGGTTAGCACATTAGGTTGAAGTGTATCCCCCGGGCTTGAAGAAATATCATAAAATGCACCGGAGTACCCCTGAGTCAGAACTCCATCAAGAAAATCACCGAAAGTGGATGATACCGGGGAAGAAAGAATTCGCCATCCCATCGAACCTGTAATTGCTCGCTGGAACCTTAACGTACCTGTACCATAACTTATACCTTCTACATTCAGATTCAATCCACTTGGAATGAGTAACTCCCCGGAAGTCATAAACAGACTATCGCTGATCGTAAGGTTTTGCTCAACGCTAACTCCGGAAGTGTTATCTATTACCAGATTTGTGTAGGAGTGAGGATTAGTAATAGCCTGGGCTGTGGAACCATCTAGAATTACAGTACCTACATTTATAGTAGCAACATCCAAAACATCACCTCCAACAGTTAAACTATCGGCGTTACTTCCTAGAACACTACCGCCGGAAATGTCTCCTGTGATTGAAAAATTAATACTACCTGAGATAGTAAGCGAGGCTCCGGTTTCCATGGTTACAGATGATACACTAGCCCCAGCCACATCAATTACAGGTTGTTCGTTACCAATTGCAGGAGTTGCAGGAATAAAGACCACAGAAGAAGCTCCCGGGACAGTTCCAGTGTTCCAGTTTCCGGTGTCCTCCCAATTAGAGGCATCACTTGCTGAACCTAGCTGACTGTCCCAAATATGTGTAAAAGCAGCATATTCTACATTTGCATCATCAGTGATAGAAGCTGCATTCACCGTTCCTGTAATGTTATCGGTACCCAATGTTGTAGATGAGGTTAGGGTGGCTGAATAGGTGCCATCCGAATTATCTGTAACAGATCCTAAAGATCCTAATGCAGTAGGAGTGATAGAGAGCACAACGGCATCGCCACCGGAGGTGATGTTATTTCCATAAGTGTCTTTTAAGTCCACGGTTATGGTAGATGTACTGATTCCATCGTTTAATATTACAGTAGGAGAGGCTGTAATGGTTGAGGTGGTTTCTGAGGCACTTCCAGCACTAACGGTGAAACTGTTACTGGTTCCAAATTCAGATCCTGAAGAGTTTGTAGCTGTAATGGTACAATTCCCTACACTGGTAATACTTACTGTTGTTGACGAAAGTACGCCTGAACTAAAGCTGGAGGAAGTCCCCTGACCAGTACCCATAGTACAGCTGGATGAAATTACAACCGTACCGTTAAAAGTAGTAACCGTCGTAGCAGTTCCATCAATGGCTGTAATGATAATATTGAAACTCTGACCGGCTGTTTTTGCACTGATATTTCCGGAAGGAATCCTCTCAACTTTAAATCCGGTAAGTGTACCAGCATTTACAATCTCAAAAGTTGAACTTGTATCGGGGCTTAACCCGCTACTGGTAGCTACCAGTTCTTTTGTTCCTATATCATCAATAGAAAGCGTATCAAATTCAGCAATACCAAGAACATTGGTTGCTACAGGTGTTGTTTGGTTTAAGTTACCGGAGCTACCTGATGCTAATGCAACTGAAATATCGATGCCTGCTTGTTCTATGCTGTTTCCATATTGGTCAACCAGTTGAACCCGAACAGCTGGAGTAATCGCACTATCTACATTGGTTGTTGTGGGCTGTTGGGAGAAAATAAGACTGTCGTTTGCACCCGGAATCATAGTAATGGTACCATAATTCGTTGCTCCACCCTGGCCTGTGGTTCCTGTGTTAACAATAGTACCTGTATTGGGTATTAATCCGGTAGTTGGACGAATTTCAAGTCCAGTAAACTCAAGCTGTCCCGGATTGGTAGAGGAGGCTATATCAACATCGAAAACTAAAGCGGTGCTGGAGCTGCTTCCTGCATCGTAAGAAGCATCCAATTCGGTAGATCCTCCGAAAGCGGGTGACTCTGTAACCCCAATACTTGCTCCGGTATTCCACTCGTAGCCCGAAGGAGCTGATAAAATGAAGGTACCCGACGCAGTGTACTCTCCAATAAAGCCTTCCTGAACAAAAGGCCCTGTTAATGAAGTATAGGTAGTATTAGCATCATCTGCTGAAATAGCTTCACCTCCCGTAGCAGGAGTGATTTTTCGAATAGCCTGATCATATTTATCAGCCAAATAATCTTCAATACTTTCTCTTTCGGTTTGAGAAATACTTCGGCTATAGAAAATAAATTCTGCAATTTCTCCATCCCAGCTAATATTTATGTTCTCCGGATCATCTTTTCCACCTTTTCCGAGAATTGCCGTTGTTGCTGCAGCAGCTGAAATGGTGCCGGATGGAGGAGGGTCAGCGGCTGAACTTGGATTATTAAGAATACCATCTACAAAAAGGTCATAGGCTATTCCACTTTCCCATTGTAAGCTGATGATTTGGGCATTGGTTGTCTGTATGTCTGAAAAGCTTTCTAATTGGTTATCGGCACTGTTAGTTAGAATTCCTGTTTTAACTACATTCGTAAAAGATCCGCCGCCGTTTGCACCTGAAGCATCATATCGGATTGTGAGTGTTTTATCATCATTATCAGGGGTTTCTGCAATGAATAATCCTCTGTCGGTACTTGTTACGTCGGATTTAAAAACCACAAATAGACTAAATTCAGTAGCATTATCTATATAGTTAACATCCCCATCTGAGTCTAAAAAATGATCTCCATTTCCTGCAAAACTTACTGAAGGTTGGCTATTAAAATTCGAGGAGCTTGCTACATAAGTAGGAGCTGACCCTGACCCTGCTGTTCCTGTATAGTCGTTACCATTTCCGCTTTGATCAGCCCAGGTTGTTATAGCAACTCCATCACCTTCAGAAATACCTGCATCCGCCCGTAACCATACTTCCAGGTCTGGAATAGTTTCTACAGGGCTAACATCTATTATGCGTTTAAGCGAATCACTTTTCAGAGCTCCATCACTTACAATAAAGCTAACCACTCGTTCCGGACCTGAAGCAATGGTGGCGTAGTTTTTATAATCTATCGATCGGAGAGCTGCCTGATAGTCACTTAGTAAATTATTTCCTACCAGTTTCAGTCTTCCGGTTGAAGTATCATATGTTCCTGTTATTCCAAACAGGGTGGAATATATGAGTGAGTCTTCCGCTGTTTTAAAATTCTCTGAGATAACAACAATGGCGCTGTCTAAACGAGTATCATCAGGATCCGAAACTACAATAGTACTTGTTATCTGAACGGCAGCATCGGGATAGGCTAAATTTGTAGATTCAATAGCGCTTAACACAGGTTGTGAATTTGCTGCAGTAACGGTGATATCCCGGGTTTCTGTATTGCTGTTGTTGTCTCCGTCATTAACTACAAAAGAAATAGTTCGATCAAGTTCAACGGGGTCAGAACTGTTATTTTCATAAATTACAGCCCGAAGTGCAGCTTGATAATTAGCTTTAGTATCGGTTCCTGTTAGAGTGAGAATTCCGGTTCCTGAGGCGAAGTTTCCGGTAATGTTACCCGTATCAGTAAAGTCAAGGAAATCTTCCCCAAGAAAATAATTGTTACTGATGGAAATCGTAGCACTTTCCATATCGGTATCATCAAAGTCTTCCAATGTAATGGCAGAGGTAATAGCTACTGTACCATCACCCTCATTGTATGCAAGATCTCCGACTTCAATATTGGCAAGGGTAGGGGTTATCGTTGCATCTGTTATATTTACATTTCTACTCACCGTATTGCTAACATCATCCCAGTCATAGATTTCGAATTCAACAGTTCGGGTATTAGCTGTAGGGTTCGCCGTAGAATTTCTGTAATCAACAGAGCGAAGTGCGGTTTGGTAGTTGGCTTTGGTATCTCGCCCTGTTAACAGGAGTACTCCGGTGGTTTCATCATAGAAGCCTGTAATACTTCCGGTATCCACAAAAATAAGGGAGTCTTCACCCGCTGCAAAATTGGTAGTTATTGAAACTCGTGCGCTGTCCATATTTAAGTGAGGGTCACTATCAGTTACTGTAATAGTGTTTGTGATCTGCGTATCCGGGTCCCCTTCAGTAAAATCTATATTAGTGCCTTCAATAGCAGCTAGAACTGGAGCTGTGTTTCCCCATTTTTCATCAAAATAGGCATTTAAACTTGCAACTTGACCACCATTAAGGGCGGTATTCCAAGTGGCAATTTCAGCGATTTGGCCATCAAAGTTGCCATTTACATTTGTGAGAGTAATAGGCTGTCTTGTATTTCCAGAATTACCCCCCAGAGCAACAGTTTCATTCACAGCTGGCATATCATCAGCATCGGAAACTGAGACTAATGAGCCTCCATTAACGTTAGCCGCCCAAACATTGGAGTCATGATAAGCGACCAGAATATAAGATTTATTAGTTTCTACTGAACCGAGATCAAGTACTCTATGTCGTACTGCATTTGAACCTCCCCAATTTGCATCTCCACGACTATATGCCTGAGCGTACAGTATGCCGTCTACAATGGTAAAATTATAGCCCCTTGCTCCACTTGCTTGTTCATAAATCACCTGGAAGCCGGAAACATCATTTCCGGTTCGGAAAGTAAGTGCAAACGATTTTTGGCTAAAGATGCTGTTATTGATAAGAGTTTCTCCCGATTTAACTAATTCATCAGCAGCTCCATCAAATACCACTGAGCCACGTTCTCCAAAGCCATCTGTATCGTAGGTAGCATCATTTCCCGTTGAAAAATCAAAATTGTTGGTCGTATTTAAATCTACCCATGTAGTAATAGATGCTCCGTCAGAAGTATTATCAATACCATCATCATCTACATCCTGGGCATCCAGATGAAATACATTGTTTGAGATATCAGTGGTTAAATCTGTGAGAGTAGTAATTATGTCAATATCTCTTGTTACGGTATTGGTAGCATCTGTTCCATTATAACCAGTAATTGAAACAGTTCTTGTAAGAGAACTCGGAGAAGTCGGTTCATCACTGCTATATGTAACACTGCGGAGGGCACTTTGATAATTAGCGAGCGAAGTGGTACCAGTAAGCAAGAGTTTTCCTGTTGAAGAAGTATATGTTCCGGTAATGGTACCATCTGTGAAGTTCAGTTGATCATCCGGGCTATCTAAATTTCCTGTGATTTGCACAACAGCACTATCGAGTATGGTAATAGTTGGATGGGAGTCTACAGTTAGAGTAGAAGTAATAAATACAGCCGAACCACCTGCTGTATAAAGTTGTGTACTAGATTCAATGTTATTTAAACCCGGTACATCGGCTAACTCTTCTATAAAAGTTGAAGGATTTAACTGATTTTTATACTCCGTTAGGATCCAGTCCGCAGATCGGTTTATATCAGAAATACGAACTTCATCCATAATACCGTCAACGGGATCACCAGATCGTGAAATTTGAAGAGCATCTCCATTAGTTACATAATTGGTCACAGTTGTATTAGTGTTAAGTAAAACACCGTCTCTGTAAATAGACCGAACGGTTGGCCCTTTAACATAAGTGTAATAGTACCAAGTACTAATTGACCCTGTTGTAGGCGTGCTGAAACCACTTCCACCGTTGGTTCTGAATTGCATCCTAAGGTTACTTCTGGTGGTAGCTTCATAGGAGGTATTTGTACCTTTTGACACGTAATCGGGTGTGGCAGTAGATTCGTTATTTATCCAAAATGAAATCGTTATTTCATCGGTTATGTCGAGGGAATTATCATCCGGTACACTAATGAAGTCTCCATCTGAAAGTTCAAAATCGCGTCCATTTCCAATCTGACCGGTTACCGTTGGTATACCTCCGGTACCATTCTCTGTACCATCGTTTCCATTGGAAGTCCCATCAGATTCGGTAGCGCCACCATCCATGTGCATAACAAGCTGATAGTTTGAGTCCCAGGTGGAAGTAGAACTTTGGTTGGTAGTGATTCCTGAATCTCCATAATAAACGAAGAACTGTGTATCTACAGTAGGGCTTAGCGTAGGAAACCGAACCCAGAATACAATTTCACCTGTTCCTGAATTATAAGACTCCAGCTCAAAATCAAGTGCTGTGGTACCATCAGCAGCCGAAAAAGCAATATCGAAACCATTTACATTTTCTACACCGGTTCCTGGATCATGAATAAAATCTGAATCTGTGATGTTGATAAGCACTGGAAAGTCAGTGAGGTCTGAACTTCCGTTTATACTATCACTTTCAACTATAAATTTTTTCCTGTTCGCAAAAGAGCCCAATTGAGCATGAACTAAATCAGAAATCCCGATTGCAATAAGAAAAAGAAATACGATATGTAGTCTATATCTGCTATACATCAGCTTAGCGTACTAATAGCACAAATAATAAAATACAACTAGAATTGAAGTATTCCTCTGTAATTAACCTATTCTAACTTATCAGGAGAGGGGGTTTACTTGATGAGCGTAAACCTTTTTACCATAACTTTGGTATCGGTTACCAAACGGTAGAAATAAACACCACTTGCCAGTGGACCTGCGTTAAATCGAATATCATATCTTCCGGGATTCATAGAGCTGTTTACGAGAGTCTGTACTTTCCTTCCCAAAATATCATAAACAACCAGTTCCACATTTGAAGTTTCATTCAGTCCAAATGGTATAGTAGTGGAGGGATTGAAGGGGTTCGGATAGTTTTGATCCAGGAAGATTTCCTCAGGTACATCTCGTTCAATTTGTTCAGTACTTATTTTGAGAGTAAATCGTGTCCCTCTGTTTTTGGACTTCTTTCTAATAGAATAATTAGGAGTGAGAGGACTATTTGATCTGGAAATTTTTGCTTTAGTACTATGATTAAAAGTATAAGAAAGCTCTTCAAGTAAATTTATCTCAGTGCCGGTATCGTTATCTGTTAGAGTTATGATCCAGTCTTCGGGAACGGTTCTGAGTTGATCCCACACAACGGTATATTCACCCGAAACAGGTACTCCGTCTTCAAAAGCGTCAATATGCAGAGGTATAAACTGGCGTGAATTAAAATCTTTTGGAAGATTATTTATTGCAAGCTCACTTCCATCTTCAAGTAAACTATGAAATTCTATATGAGAAAAGGATAGAGGAAGTAGCCTGTAACCGTCTAAGTTGTCTTTGCCAACTGCTCCTTCATCAGAGAACATAATATTAGTTTTTTTGGATCGGCCTTGTTCTGATGTAACAGCTAGGGCTATTTGTACTACATCACGCTCATTTTCTACTTTCTCTTGTTGTTCTACGGAAGTACTATCCGAATGCAGGTTTGGTGCTTCTTTTCTTAAGAAACCACCACTTGTGGTTTTAGCGTCCAGATTAACTTTAAGTTCAGGACTAGCTGCATTCGCTTTTACCCAAAATCCTTGAAAAGGAGCAATTAAACCTCCGGTAGGAAGAGTTCCCGTTACACCATTCCAGGTCAGATATTCTCCTTCTCCGCCATTTGACGCAGGATCCCAGATATAGATTGTGGATTCAACATTTGTTTTCGTCCAGTTTGCAGCATCATCCCAATCGATGGTAGCCAGGAATGGATTACCAATCAGATTCCATCCCGAATCGGCAGCAGTAGTATAGGTGATTCCAAAATCTACTTCGGTTCCATCACCTTCAAATTCCAGACCAATAACATCTAAAGTGTCAGGTAGGGGATCGTTATATCTGGAATCACCAACTATATTTCCAAAAGAATATAGGAACATACCTTTCCCAGCCGGAACTTTTCCGTTTGAACTAATCGTGCCATCGCTATATGAGTCAGGACTGCGGTAACGTTGATTGTCGGTTCCTGGATAAGATTCTATATAGGTGAGTACATTAGGTTGAAGCGTATCTCCGGGATTTGAACCGGTACTATAAAACGCTCCTGAATAACCCTGAGTAAGTACGCCATCCAAAAACTCCGTGAAGGTTGTATCGATTGGAGAGGAGAGGATTCGCCACCCCTGTGTACCGGTAATGGTTCTCTGCATTCGGATATTTCCGTTCACATATTCTTTCGCATTAGCAATCAAATTGGTACCGGATGGCATAAACAAGGTGCCATTAATAAGTTTCAGAGAGTCAGAAACGGTTAAATTCGAGAAGAAATCGGCACCCTGTGTATTATCTAAAATCAGGAATACATAATCATTAGGGGTAGTAACATCCTGATTTACTATTCCATCGAGTGTTACATAGCCTACCGACATATCAGAAATTGCTAAATTTCCACCCACGGTAACAGAATCGGTATTGCTCCCAAGTACTTCGCCATCCCCTGAAAGTTCTCCAGTTACAATAAGTTCTTTACCTCCTGATACAGTAACCGAAGCCCCTGATTCTATAGATAACTGTAATACCGTTGTATTAGTAGTATTAACTACCGGCTGTTCGTTTCCTACTGAAGGGTTTGCCGGAATTAATACTTTATCTGCTGGTACGGGAACAGTACCGGCGCTCCAGTTAGTTGCTAAATCCCAGTTTCTTGCGGCAGCTACCGAACCTACCGAGGATCTCCATATATTATTGAATTCAGCAAATTCAACCTGAGCATTGTCTGAAATTGCTACTGCATTTAACGTTCCTGTGATGGTTGCTGTACCGGCTATTACTGAAGAAGTTAATGTTGCCGTATAGGTACCATTTCCGTTATCTGTTACTGAGCTTAATGAACCATCTGTGGTACTTAAGACAATTGTTTCCCCACCAACAGTTCGGTTATTTCCTTCAGAATCTTTCAACTGTACGGTGATAGTTGAGGTAGAAAACCCATCATTTAATATTACAGAAGGACTTGCAGAAATGGTTGTTGTAGAAACGGAAGCCGCTCCGGGTGTAACATCAAAAGTATTACTGGTTCCGGTCTCGGATCCGGCAGAATTGGTAGCAGTAATTGTACAGGTACCAAGGCTAGAGATAGAAACTGTTTTGGATGATAACACTCCACCAACAAAATTTGCTGATGTACCTGCACCAGTACCTAATGTACAGTTTGAAGATATAACTACTGTTCCGGTAAAAGTATCCACCGTATCCTGGGCACCATCTCTTGCTATAATATCAATATTGAAATTTTGCCCTGCCAGCTTGTTCGCTATGTTTCCGGAAGGAGTTCGGGTAACTGTGAACTGAGTAAGTTGACCAAGAATAACAACATCAAATTCATTACTTGTTGTATCTGCTAACCCCGAGCTTGATGCAGTAAAGGTGTAGGTTCCAACATCATCAACAGACAAGTCAGTAAATTCAGCTATACCAAATAAGTTTGTTTGTTTTGTAGTTGTACCAGAAAGAACACCTGAACCAGAAACCTGGTTTAAGGCTACACTGATATTCACCCGGCTTTCTTCTACCGGATTTCCAAACTGATCAATGAGTTGAACTCTGACAGCAGGAGAGATAGAGGAACTCACATTAGATGTTGGGGGATCAGCTACAAACTCCATTTCTATCTGAGTTCCTGCGACCATGGTAAGTGTTCCATAACTAGTAGAACCACCAAGGCCTGTTGTTCCTGTATTTGTAATATTGCCGGTATTAGGTAAGTCTCCCGTAGTTGGACGAACTCTGAAATTTGAAAATACTATTTCACCTGGATTTGTAGTAGATGCCGCGCTTATAGTAAAAGTAAGTTGAGAACTAGAACTACTGGTTGGAGTAGATGAAATACTAAGCAAGGTAGTACCACCAAAAGCAGCATTAGTAGTAGCAGAGCCACTTGTAGGATCCCACTCAAATCCTGTCGGTGCATTAAAAATAAATGTACCTCCATTGGCGAATTCTCCTGCAAAGCTTTCCTGAACTCTTGGCCCTGTTAATGTTGTATAGGCAGGGGAGGGAGCAATACTGGCATCATCAGCTGAAATTGCTTCTCCGCCTGTAGCAGCAGTTAATGACCGGATAGCAATGCCATATTTTGTGGATAGGTAATCTTCAACGGCCTCCTGATCATTAATTGAAATTTCAGTGCCATACAAAATTACCTCGGCAATTAATCCGTCCCAACTCCCGGAGGCATCTTGTTCACCTTGCCCAATAATAGCAGTGGTGACATCCGTAAGTACTCCAGTGGGTATATTTTGGAAAAAAGTAGGATTACTAAGCACGCCATCAACATAAAGTTCATAGTTAACTTCTGAAGTCCACTTTAGCATTACTATTTGGCCTGTTGTGGTTTGCGCGTCTTCAAAACTTTCCTGAGCAAATGCAACAGGTAAATCCCTCATACCCGTCTTAATCACATTGTCTCCACCTCCGTTATCACCAGTATCATCGTATCTGATTGTAAAAGTGTCATCAGATCCACTCGGTGTGGTTGTCGTCCAAAAGCCCTGATCGGTATTTATATCATCCGATTCGATAACAAAGAAAATGGTAAGTCCATCCAGTCCATTTAAATAATTTTCAGCGTCATCATCTTCGAGCCGCATTCCCGAACTTCCGTCAAACTCAATAGCATTTTGAGAATTAATGGTAGCTTCGTTTGTTTGGAAAAGTGGGGCTGTACCTGAAGTAGTGAAATTTCTGTTATTTCCACTTTGATCTTCCCATCTTCGTACAACTCCGCCATCAGTACTGGCGCTACCTCCGGATGTGGCATCAAAGGTTCCTGCATCTCCTTTTAACCAAAACAATAGATCATCAACAGATTTTGGGATACTAAAAGAAATATTTCTAGTAACAATATTGCTCAGATTATTCGATGCTTCATTATCATTGGCCTGAATTTCAACGGTACGGGGGATATCGGTTGGCGTAGTAACCCTGCTGGCATATTTCACTGTTCTTAATGCAGACTCAAAATCTGCTTTTGGTGCGGGACCTGTGAGAGTGAGCGTCCCGCTACCAAGAGTCCAAGCCGGTGTTATTCCAAATATAGGTTCAAAAATCAGCGTGTCTTCAGAACTGTCATAATTAGTTGTAATCTGAAAGGTCACACTTTCAATATTGGTATTATCAGGATCATTTAAAGTGATTGTTTCGGTAACAGCAATCGTATCACCAGAAGGATAAAAAAGGTTGGAAACTTCTACAGAGCCAAGAGTGGGAGCAGTATTTAAACTGGAGACAGAAATTGGTCGGGTAATACCGGTAGCACTGCTGTCGATTCCATCAAAAACACGGAATTCTATGGTTCTGTCTAACCCTGTTACCGGATCGGAACTTATATTTTCATAAGTTACAGAACGTAGCGCAGTTTGATAATTTGCTAAGGTCGTAGTTCCTGAAAGGGTTAATACACCTGTAGTGCTATTGAAAGTTCCTATTATTCCATTGGCATCAGAATAGTTGAGGATATCTTCCCCAAGAAAGTAGTTATTAATAAATGCCACAGTTGCGCCTTGCAAATCTGTGTCATCATTATCTGCTACGGTTAAGTCTGACGTAGTTTGAACAGGGCTATCATCTTCCGTAAAGCTGATAGTTGAGACATCAGTAATAGATAAGGTAGGGATATCATTTGAAGGGATGATATCAATTTCACGTGTTACTACTCCGCTTTCATCATCCCAGTCATATACTACAAAGCTTATTTCTCTGGTAGCAGTTGAGGGGCTTGTTGTTTCCGTATTTTGATAGGTTACATTACGGAGGGCAGTTTGATAATTCGCCGTGGTAGTTGATCCTGTTAAAGTGAGAACGCCTGTTCCGGAATCATAAGACCCTGTAATACCAAGAGCAGTTACATAATCCAAAACATCTTCCGAGCTTTCAAAACCTGAAGTGATAGATACTTTTGCACTATCTATTTCGGTCGCATCGTCTTCAGTATCTACATCGGTGAGAACAATGGTATCGGTAATATCTGTTGCAGGATCACCTTCATTATAACTTAAGTCTGAAATTTCAATGCTGGAAAGTACCGAAGGAGTATTGAACCATTTATCACTTAAAAAGCCATATATATTGGTGAAGTCGGTAGTAGTAAGAGCATTATTCCACGATATCAGCTCACCAACAAAACCATCAAAATTATTAGTTGTAGTGGGATTATTTCCAAAAGTAACTGGGTCAACGGTACCATCTTCTTCTCCTATATTGGCATCCCCACCATGGCTGTTCATAGTACCAGCTGCTCCGGAGCTTTGGCTAATACTTCCACCATTAATGTTAGCTTCCCAAGTGGTAGTGCTTTGATCATGACTCGCAATTACTATGTAAGTGGTATTTGTTTCTACCGGACCAAGATTAATCGATTGATCATCCCCATCAACCCATTCTCCATTTACACTCCATGCAAAAGCATATGCATTCCCGTCTTTTATTGAAATTTGATATCCATTAGACCCTCCTCCTTGTTCATAGATTATTTGTAAGCCAGAAACAGAACTCCCTGTTCTGAAGACAGCAGCGAAAGATTTCTCAGTAAATGCGCTCGTATTGAGTATTGCATTATCTGTAATTGGATAAGTATCACCACCATTGCCGGAGTTATAGTCGAAGAAAATCCCACTTCTTCCACCGAAATAGGAATCATCTAGTGTTGGAGTATCTCCACCGCTAGCGGTAGCAACGATATTTACTGCACTAGCTCCAACATTGTCTGATCTGTCTCCCCAAGTTGTTAATGTCCCATTAGCAGGTTGATTGGTCCCGGAGTTTCCATCTCCGTCGGCATCCTGAGCATCAAAATGAAAAACCCCTACAGCTTTATAAGTTGCCAATTCTGTGATATCTGCAGGAAATTCAACATTCCGGGTAACCGTTACGCTATTCTCAGTTCCATCGTTTACTGTTATACTGATCGTTCGTGTAGTCATATCCGGTGAACCAGCTGTATTTTGGTAAGTCACTGTTCTTAAAGCAGCCTGATAGGTTGCTTTTGACACACTTCCGGATAAAGTTAAAATACCTGTTCCACCAGCATATGATCCAGTAATTCCGTTTGCATCAACAAAAGCCAGAACATCTTCTGAAGAATTAAAGCCAGAGGTAATGGAAATAGTCGCACCTTCAATATTGGTATCGTCTGCATCAGACACCAAAATAGAAGAAGAGATATTTTTCTGACCATTTCCTGCAAAATAAACAATGGATCCTGATTCCAAACCACTTAAAACGGGAGCAATATTAACTTTGACAACATTGATATTTCTTGTTTCTATGTTACTGTCATCATCCCCATCATTAATAGTTATACTTATAGTACGGATAGATTCTGTAGGAGTGGGGTCTGTATTTTCGTAGGTAATACTTCTTAATGCAGCCTGATAATTAGCAATACTTGAGGTACCGGTTAAGGTCAGAATTCCTGAACCTGCAGCATAGGACCCAGTAATTCCATTGGCGTCAACAAAAGAAAGCACATCTTCGGAAGAGTCAAAATTGGAGGTGATAGAAATTGTAGCTCCCTCAATATTGGTATCGTCTCCATCAAATAAAGTGATCGCGGAAGTAATAACCGTAGGTGAATCTCCTGAGTTATACGTAATGGTACCCGCTTCTATATCTGCCAGGATAGGCTCAGAATTTAATTGAGTAAAGAACGTACCTGGTGAACTTTGGTTATTATATTCAGTAGCAATCCAGGCGCTATCGCGGGTAATATTAGAAATACGTACTTCATCCATTCCTCCTTCATAATCAAATGCAGCTGTGGATAGGAAAAGATCATCGTCATCTACTGTAAACGATGCCAAATTATTGTCTTCTGCAATTTGTTGCCCATTCGCATAAATAATTCTATCCCCATTTGAAGCCCGGGTAAATGCTATGTGATCCCAATTACCGTCCTGTTGAATAGCTCCATCGGGACTGTTAAGACTGGTATTATTAATTTGAAAGCGAAGCGATCCGGAGCCGTCAACCCATACTCCATACCCGTCTGTGTAATCACCTTTGGAAAGAATGTCTGGTCCACTTGTCAGATTGGTTATTTGTACCCACAAAGAAATGGTAATATTTCCACTAATATCCAGTGGAGAAACACCGTTATCGGCAACGGTTATAAGATCTCCGGTGCCCGGATCGGTAAATAATCGGGCGCCTCCGATCTGGCCGGTGGTGGTGGTAGTAGCATTATCGCTGATGTCCGATGTAAGTACTTCTCCTGCCGCATCAGTAAAATTTATTGGTCCCGGAGCGGTCTCATCTAAATGGAGTACCAATTTATAGTTTGAGTCCCAAACATTTGTACTTGATTGATCAGAAGTAATGCTCGGATTGCCGAAATAAACATAGAACTCTGTATCTACCGTAGCAGATACGGTGGGGAAGCGCACCCAAAATTCTAACGCTCCAGTCGCTGGATTATAAGATTCGCGCTGGTGACTAAGTATGGTTGTTCCGTTTGCAGCAGTAAAAGTAATGTCATCACCTTGCGCATCCTGTACAAAACCGCCATTTCCTGTAGTTCTCAGATCATTCAAAGCGAAACTTACTAAAACCGGGAAGTTAGTCAGATCAGAAGTTCCTTCAACTTGAGAGGCGTTAATCTGACCTTTCAATCGGTTGGTATAGCCGGATAATTGAGCCGTAGCAATCTCTGTACCTATCAAAAAGAAGAATAGGAGCCCTCCGAATAGAAAAAGATATTTTTTTTGCACGTCTGGAATCATCAGAATTAGTATCTGGACTACGATACTTTAAAGTAACGAAACTAACCAAAGAGAGGATTTAGATTAGCTGATTCTAACCAGCCTTAGAAAGGTTTAATTATATACTTTATAAGAGTCTAAAACTTACTTAATGAGGGTCATTTTCTTGGTGATTGATTGATCTCTTGTTATGAGTCGATAAAAATATATTCCGGAGGATTGGTTAAAAGCATCCCAGGAATATCTGTGCGAACCAGCTTCTAATTCTCCACTTACGAGTGTGGTTATTTCTCTACCTAGTAAATCATAAATTTTAACCGAGACCTGGCTTTGAATAGGTAATGAAAATTCGATATTTGTAGAGGGATTGAAAGGGTTTGGGTAGTTTTGCAAAAGTTCAAAATCATCAGGCAGGTTATTTACCTCGGCATCAAACCCAGGAACTATCTTCAAATAGAAACGATCAGCATCAGGTGCTGCTTTAGTGGTAATTTTTGCTTTTTTATCTCGCTCTGCATTCGGAGCTACACGCTCGTTAGAACCATAAAAATCGAAAGGAACTATTGAACCTGCGCTTACTTTTACTTCAGTATTTTCGCGTTTATCAATGAGATAAATTTCCCACCCATTTGGAATATTTTTAAAGTTATTAAACTGAAAATTAAGAGGTTTTTCGACAGATAAACCTTGTTCGAAAGCATCAACTTGAAGAGGAATTTCGATTGGGATTCCAAAATACCGGGGCAAATTATTGATCGAAAGTTTATCTTTATGCTCGTTAATGGAGCTTAGTTCAATATAAGTAGAAACCCCAGTTTGAGGAGCTAATCGATACCCATCTAAAGGATCTTTTCCTATTTTCGAAGGTTCACTAAACATAAAATGGGTTGAGGTTTCGCTTTGATCATCTGCTAAGGTAATCGAAAAAACAGGGGTATCGTCTGAAGAAACCCGTTTACTTATTCGTTTACCAACAAAAGAACCTCCAGTCGTTTTTGCATTTTCCTGAACAATAAGTGATGGAGAAGCTGCATTTGTTTTCACCCAAAATCCCTGGAAGGGAGCAATCAATCCATCTCCTAAATCTCCGGTAACTCCATTCCAGGTTTTATATTCGCTGGTAGCATAATCCCATACATATATTGTAGCATCAATGTTGGTTTTTGTCCAGTTAACATCATCCCAGTTAATAGTTGAAGCGTAAGGATTCCCCACCAAATTCCAGCCTGAGTCAGCAGCGGTTGTGTAGGTGACATTTAGATCAACTGGTCCTTCATTTTCTTGTCCCTGTACAGTGAGCGTTCTTGGGAACGCATTGTTGTATCTGGAATCAGCAGCTATATCGCCAAAGATAAAAGTATATAATCCCTGACCTGGTGTTAGAGAAGTTGCAGCGCTTGCAGGAGCTCTCCAGCGTTGGTTATCTGTTCCTGGATAAGTTTCATCATAATACAGAACGTTCGGTTGCAGGCTATCAAGTGCAGCATTTCCTAAGGTTGAACCGGAATAACCCTGGGTTGTAATTCCATCAAGAAAATCAGCATAATCCGTATCAATAGGAGAAGAAAGTAAGCGCCAGCCTAAAGACCCGGTTATGATTTGTTTCATAATCAAATCTCCGGATCCAATGGATTTTGTATTTGCAATGAGATTGTTTCCAGACTCAATCGTAAAAGAACCGCTGGTTAAAACCAGTGTTCCGGAAACTTCAAGATCGTCATCAATAGTAACTCCCGAAGAGTTATTAACTGTCAAATTATTAACTGTTGATGGCAAACCTGTTCCGGTAATTTGGGCTGAACTTCCATTGTAGGTGTAGCTTCCTGAAGTACCAAATATTCTTGTTGCAGTTTGAATATTTCCGGTAGCCCCGGAGGCACTAATTCCGTTATTGGAACCAATTTGAAGGACTCCGGTTGTTACTTCAAAAGTCCCTAATCCTGTAATATTTTTTGTGCCAGTAGTTAGTACTCCGCCAGTACCTACTCTGAGAACAGCCCCTGATTTAACTTCTACAGAAGTTTGATTTGCAATCGAAGTGCTACTTGCTATGGTTACTACGTCAGAATCACCAACAATAATCACGGCGTTATTTGTATTTCCGGGATTACTTGATGCAGCGGAACCTGTATGTCCCGTTCTGGACCAGGTACTATTGGTAGACCAGTTCCCATTCTGGCGACTGTAAAAAGTTATAGTCCCGATTTTTGTGAACCTCTTAGTATGGTTGTCAGATAATTCTCCTCCATCCGTGCTCTCAAGGTTATTCATTACTACCCGGTACTCTACATCTTCCAGAATGGTGCCAATAACTAAAGTTACAGTTTTACTATTTCCAGAAGTATTCAGGGTAGCACTAGTTACTGATATTGAGCTCCCATTACTTACTCTTTGAATGGCATAATTAGCAGTATTCTCTGCTAATGATTCTGTCATGGCCTTGTTAAAAATAATTGTCAAAGAGGTAGTAGTAGGTGCATTTACGCTAGCCGCAAAAGGAGCAGGGCTTTGTACATTATCAGCTCCATCACCACCTATTTCTCCTTCTACATCCAGTTGATCATCATCCTGAACTTCTACTTCACCATCCTCATCTACTATCAAATCACCTTCAATAGTAACTGTATTTCCTGTTCCTCCATCTGTGTTGAAAGTAGCTCCCGAATCTACTTGTACATTGAAAAATGTGATGTCACTTCCGGAACTTACTGTTTGGGTAGAGTCTCCACTGAAAATTACCGTTGACGAATCAGAATTGAAGTTGCTGCTATTTTGAACAGTGAAATCTCCTTCTAATGTGATAGTACCACTTCCTGCATTTACGGTTCCACCCGAAGTGAAGGAAGCATCACCTCCTACATCTAAACTGCCATTATTTAAATCAATTGTACCGCCGCTACTAAGTGAGGCATTTCCACCAATATTTATCGTACCTGAATCAACGGAAAGGTTACCATTACTAGAAAAACTAGCATTCCCTGTTACATTAACGGTTGCATCTTCCACATTAAAATAACCACCGCTGCTAACATTAACATCAGAAGCTATATTCACAACCCCAGAACCGAAGTTAACGGTACCATTGTTACTTACGGATGTGTTTCCATTTAGATTGATAGTTCCTGAATCTAAATTCATCACTCCACCACTTCTAATCGTCATCGTACCATTAAAAGTGGTAGTTCCGTTATCTCCATTATAAGTTCCATTAATCAGGGCGTCTCCATTGATAATCACGACTCCACTTTCAGCATTAAAAGTATCGCTGTTTGAAACATCAAAATCTCCATTTACTGTTACGGTACCATTCCCTGCATTAAAAGAACCAATGATTTCGACATCCACATCTTCTGAAAGGGTTCCAGCCGTAAAACTTCCGTTAGTAATATTTATCTCAGATTCGGCAGAATTAACATCAAAGTTATTCTGTCCTGATGTAGTAGCAGTCATTTCAACATGACCGTTTATGATTTGAAGTTTGCCAGCTCCATTGATAATCATATCATCAGTGATAGTAAGAGTAGCATTATTCCGGATTCTAAGTTGATCACCCGGATTTGAGTACCAGGCATTAATCGTCACAGAACGGATAGTAACATTACTTGTAATAACAGGGTAGGGAGTGGTATTACCTCTTAAACCAACAGTTTGAGAAGTACCGGGTACACCGGATGGGCTCCAATTTCCCGCAGTATGCCAGGAAGAATCAATAGCACCAGTCCATATTTTATCCTGAGCAAATACAGTGCTACTAAGAAGAGCTAGAACAATAAAAAAGAATAAACTTTTTTCCATAAACATTATAGGACTTAAAATACATAAAAAGTTTCCCTAATGATCTCTAAGTGCCGATTATGAAGTATTTATAACAATCATTAAACTTCATTAATAAAGGATGAATCTTATTCGAATGCGTAAAAAAGAATTCTTCTTATTGATGCGAATTAAAAGTAGTTTTATGTTTTAAATGAATTGAAATAAAAACCAGATTTCATGAAAGGAATTGTATTAGCAGGTGGGACTGGATCGAGGTTGTTTCCACTTACAAAGGTGACAAATAAACATTTGTTACCTGTCGGAAATAAGCCAATGATTTATCACCCCATTGAAAAAATGATAGAAGTGGGAATAGAAGAAATTCTGATTGTGACTGGAACGGATCACATGGGCGATGTAGTAACCCTATTAGGTTCAGGAAAAGATTTTGGATGTAAATTTACATATAAAGTTCAGGATGAAGCCGGAGGGATTGCTCAGGCTCTTGGGTTAGCAGAAAATTTTGCTAGTGATGAACAGGTTTTGGTGATTCTTGGAGATAATATTTTTAAACAATCATTAGAAAACGCTGTATCCAACTATCCTGGAACAGGAGCTCAGATTCTAATTCAAAGGGTGCATGACCCTCAAAGATATGGAGTTGCAGAACTTGACGGTGATCGTGTAATCTCAATCGAAGAGAAGCCTGAAAGTCCAAAATCAAATTATGCAGTTACCGGAATCTACTTTTATGATTCAAAAGTATTCGAGTGTATAAAGACGCTCAAGCCATCAGGAAGGGGTGAGTTAGAAATCACAGATGTAAATAATCTTTACATAAGCCAGGGTGAGATGGTAAGTTCTATATTGGAAGGATGGTGGACGGATGCCGGAACTCCCGAATCGTATAAGCATGCCAACAAATTAGTTTTGGGAGAGTAATGAAGCTTCTGATTACAGGAGCGGGGGGGCAGTTAGGTCAGGAATGGGTTCATTTCTGCAAGGGTAATGAAATCGAATATTCTGCATACTCTTCGAAAAACTTGAACATTTTAGATGAAGATAATCTTGCAAATATTTTTGAGCAGGATAATCCTGATATTCTAATTAATTGCGCTGCATATACAAAGGTTGATCAGGCAGAAGATGAGCCTCAACTTGCTGGCTTAGTGAACTCTGAGTCCTTAAAATTTATATGTGAACTATGTTCCGTCCATCAAACTAAATTGGTACATTATTCAACAGATTATGTGTTTTCGGGATCTGAAGAAGATAGAAAAGAAGTTCCTGATGGGTATCCAGAAGACTTTAAAACTAATCCAATTAATATTTATGGCTCATCAAAAAGAAGGGGAGAGTTAGCTATTATTGAGTCAGGGTGTAAATACATGATCATTAGGGTTTCGTGGTTATGTGGTCAGTTTGGGAATAACTTTGTTAAAACAATGCTCCGGCTTGGAGAAGAAAGGGAAAGACTTACGGTGGTAAACGATCAGTTTGGAAGCCCAACTTTTACAGATCAGGTGGTAGAACAAACATATCAGCTAATTCATAAAAATAAATCTGGAATTTTTCATTTAAGTTCAAAAGGAACTGTAACTTGGTGCGAATTCGCCAAAGAAATTTTCAATCAGAAGAATCTTGGAGTTGAAGTAGTTCCTGTAAGTTCCTCTGAATTTAAAACTAAAGCGATGCGCCCTTATTTTTCTAAGCTAAGTACACAAAAAATCAGTACCATTGAAGGCATTAAAATCCTGAGTTGGCAGGAAGGGCTTAAAAAATTACTCAACTCGTTGTAAATAATGAACATTACAGAGGCTAGAATACCGGGAATTAAAATTATTGATCCGAAAGTTTTTGAAGATGATCGCGGATTTTTTCTGGAGGCATTCAGAGAAGATATTCTCCGGAAAAGCGGTATAAGAGCTTCTTTTGTTCAGGATAATATCTCGAAATCATATAGGGATACCATTCGAGGGTTACATTATCAGAAAGAAAAGCCTCAGGCCAAATTGGTGCAATGCATTAAAGGAGCAATTCTTGATGTAGCAGTAGATATACGGAAGAGCTCTAAAACATTCGGAAATTATGTAGGAGTAAAATTATCAGCTGATAATCATCTCCAGTTATATATACCCGAAGGCTTTGCACATGGTTTTTCTGTTTTATCTGATGAGGCAATTGTTCATTATAAATGTTCAGATTATTACGATAAAGAATCCGAGCGAGGAATTAGGTGGGATGACCCTCTAATCAGGATAAACTGGGATGTCTCAAAGCCAATTCTTTCTGATAAAGACAGGAAACAACCTTTATTCTCATCGTTAAAGGACGGAGATATTTTTCCATGAAAATTATTGTTACTGGAGGAGCTGGTTTTATCGGCTCAAACTTAATTCTATATTTGTTTAATAAACATCCTGATTGGCAGATTTTTAATCTGGATAAGCTCTCTTATGCTTCAGATCGAAGTTTTTTAGATCCATTAAAAGATTCTGAACGATATCATTTTAAGAAAATAGATTTGGTAGACCGGGACTCTGTTCAGGATATCATAAAAAGTTTCAGACCTGATGGAGTATTTCATCTTGCTGCAGAGTCACATGTTGATAATTCAATTTCGGGTCCGGAGCCTTTTATCCAATCAAATGTAGTTGGTACTTTTAACATTCTTGAGGAGTGCCGTCAACTTTGGAAAGAGGATGAAAAAGCCTGGAATACTAACCGTTTTCTACATGTTTCTACTGATGAAGTTTATGGTGAGTTGGAAGATGACGGACTTTTTACAGAAACGACTCCTTATGCTCCAAATTCGCCCTATTCTGCTTCTAAAGCTGCAAGTGATATGATTGTGAGGGCGTATTATCAGACATACGGAATGAATTTGGTTACCACTAATTGTTCCAACAATTACGGACCACATCAGCATGACGAAAAACTCATTCCGGTTGTAATTAGAAAAGCCTTGGGTCATGAATCAATTCCGATATACGGGAAAGGACAGAATGTGCGTGATTGGTTATTTGTTCGTGATCATTGTAGTGCACTTGAAACAGCCTTTCTTAAAGGTAAAGCGGGCGAGACTTATAATATTGGTGGGAATAATGAATGGAAAAACCTGGAATTGGTTCATAAGATTTGTGATATCCTAAATGATAAAGTGGGCAAGGGACCGGAAGGTGACTATAAGAACCTGATTTCTTTTGTAACCGATCGACTTGGACATGATTTTCGTTACGCTATTGATGCTTCCAAAATCAAAAGAGAACTAGATTGGGAGCCTTCGGTAGATTTTGATGGAATGTTGGAAGAAACCATTTTGTGGTATATAGAGAAATATAATTCAGACTTATGAGTGACAGAAAATTTTGGCTTTGTAAATCAGAACCTGATAATTATAGCATAGATGACCTAGAACGGGATGGGGAAACTCCCTGGGATGGAGTTCGAAATTATGCAGCCAGAAACTCAATGAGAGATGATATGCAGGTAGGTGATGGCGTATTCTTTTATCACTCTAATCAAAAGCCTCCTGCAATTGTTGGGGTGATGGAAGTTTCGAGTGAGCCGTATCCCGACGCGCTGCAATTCGATCCTGACTCAAAGTATTTCGATGAGAAAAGTACTGAAAGTGATCCCCGCTGGGTAAATGTGGATATGAAGTTTGTAGAGAAATTTGAAAACCCTGTTGATCGGGATGCTTTAAAAGCAGAAAAATCGCTTAAAGACATGGAGCTTTTTCGCTTAGGTAGAGTTTCCATTACACCTGTTCGTAAATCAGAATGGGATACTATTCTGAAAATGGCTAAGAAATAGAGAGCAGGAGTAAATTCTTATCCCCCGTTTAATGAGAGAAACTTCCTGTACAGTTGGTACATTTTCCGCACCTTTTCTTTAATAATCGAATTATCTACGGAAGAAAAACCCATTACCAGCCCATTTGGTTTTGGTCCCTTCAGAAAGTATTTACTATAAGGGAACACCGTAATTCCACTATCGTTCAGGTATTTCGATAAATCTACATCGTTAACCTGAGAGATATCCGCGATTAGATGAAGTCCGCTATTTAATGCAAGTAACTTTACTTCTTTTCCAAAACAAAGCTGAAATTGTTCAACAAAAAAGTCCCGACGTTCATTGGAGACTTTGACCACTTTTCTTAAGTGATTGCTTAGATGGTTTTTTTCGATAAAGTCGGACATTACCTTTTGAGTAACAGGAGAAATGAACCGTAACGTTTGTTCATATACGGCTCGCATTTCATCTACTAAAAAAGGAGGTATAATCATATATCCAAGGCGAATCGAAGGGTGTAACAGCTTATTAAAAGTGCCCAGATAGATTACACAGTCGCTTTTATCTAAACTAAAAATTGATGCTACAGGATTTTCCCAGTTACTGAACTCATGATCATAGTCATCTTCAATAATAAGGCAGTTTTGCTCAGATACCCATTCCAGAAGTTCTGCTCTTCTTTTCAGACTCATTTGAACTCCCGTAGGATATTGGTTAGAAGGAGTAGTGTATATCAATTTGGGTTTTTTGAGTTTCTTCAGATCAACGCTCTTTATATTAAGTCCTTCATCATCGATGTCTGTAGGAATGAGTTTTGCTTTTAAGCTTTTAAAAATAGCCAGAGCATTTGCATACGTTGGGTTTTCAAGAATAACCTGATCATTTTGATCTATCAAAAGATCACTAACCATAGAAAGGGAGTGTAATGATCCGGTAACTACCACAACCTGGTTATAATCGCAATGGATGTTCCGGTAAATACGAAGATAATCAGCAATATTTCTCCTCAGGCTCTCAAGCCCAAGTGATGCTCCGTATGTCATCTCCGAAAAAGTTACCTGTTTCCAATAATTATTGGTTAGCTGCTGCCATTTACGAACGGGGAAAATATCAAGTGGGGGAAGCCCCGGTCTGAATGCTATGCCTTTATTATCAGTGCGATTCATTAGTTGTACGTTCTTTCTGAAACTCCTGGCTCTTGAAGAGATGTCAGGCTTTGCATTTTTTTTAGTGGCAGGCGGCAGACTTATTTTTATCTTTTTCTGTTGAATATTCTCAACATAATATCCGGAGCCATGTATGGCACGTACATATTTTTCAATACAAAGAATTTCATAGGCCTTAAGCACTGTACTCCTCGATATTTGAAGATCGGACGCCAATAACCGGGTAGGAGGTAATTTTTCATCTTTTCTTAATTGTTTATTTAGAATAGCTTTCTTGAATGAAAAAGCAAGGTTTTGATACATACTTCCTTCATTTGCAGAAGAAGGAAAGCCATTTGCCAGAAGAATACCGTTAAGCTTGTTACCCACTAATTGTTACCTATAAAAAGTTAAAATTGGTATGCTCCTATTTAAAAAAAATAAAATAGATTACCTACCAATTTTAATCATGAAACAGAAAAATTTATCTATGACAACGGTACTACAAATTGGCTTAGGTCCACTTGGGATACAAATCGGAAAATATATTGCAGACAAAAAGGAAGTGAAGACAGTAGCAGCTGTAGACCTAAACCCTGATTTGAAAGGGAAAGATTTTGGTGAGTTGATAAAGGGCGAGGCATCAGGTGTTTTGGTTGAAGGCACTATAGGTGATGCACTATCTAAATTAGAAGCTAAACCAGACGTTGCTGTAATTACTACCGTTTCCAGTATCAAAAAACTGGTATCTCAGGTAGAAGAAGCCGCTAAATTTGGACTACCTGTGGTCTCAACCTGCGAAGAATTATCGCATCCCTGGGAAGAAAATCCGGAAGCCGGTAAACAAATAGATGCAATTTGTAAGAAGTATAAAGTGGCTTGTTTAGGAACCGGTGTTAATCCTGGTTTTCTGATGGACTATCTACCTTCAGTAACTGCATCTATTTGTAAAGAGATCGAGAGCATAACCGTGGAAAGAGTTCAGGATGCCACACCGCGCAGAGTTCCGTTTCAGAAAAAAATCGGAGCCGGGCTTGATTTGGATGCTTTCCGGGTTAAAGAAAACGAAGGAACGCTTCGCCATGTTGGTCTGAAAGAATCTGTGTATTTCCTTGCTTCAAGTATAGGATTAGAACTCGATAAAGTGACTGAAGATCTCAATCCGGTTATTGCTGATGAAGACATAAGTGTTCCTTCTATGGACATCAGAAAAGGGGATGCCCGTGGAGTTGAGCAAATTTCGCATGGCTACATTGGCGATGATCTCAAAATTACCATGCACTTTAAAGCAGCAATTGGGGAACCTCGGTCTTTTGATAAGATTACAGTCAAGGGAACTCCTTCTTTTACTTCAGAGATTGATGGCGGTATCAATGGTGATATTGCAACGTGCGCCATTACCATTAACAGTATCAAAAGTGTGTTGAGCGCCCAACCAGGACTTCAGACTATGGCAACAGTTTCAGTGCCGGGCTTCATCAACTAATTAGAATATAAACGCGATTATTATGCCATATCCTGAAAAAGTATTTCTCAATGGAGAAATCATAGAAAGTAAAAACGCTACTGTTTCAGTATTTGACAGAGGGTTTCTGTTTGGGGATGGAATTTATGAGGTTCTGGTGAGGATAAATGGTCATTTTTTTTATGGGGATGCTCATCTCGAACGCCTTTCTAATTCCCTGAAAAAGATAAATCTCAGTTTTGATACATCACCATTAAAACAGCAAATCAACCAGCTCCTGGCTGCATCTGATTTACTTGATCAGGATTCCCTGATTTACATTCAGGTGACCAGAGGAGTAGCACCTCGAAAGCATGCCTTTCCGGCAGATATTCCTCCAACTGTGATGATGTATGCAAATCCTATCACACTGCCCGGCATTAACGCTAATCACCTTAAAGCATTAACAATTAATGATTACCGATGGACCAAATGTGACATTAAGATGACGTCTTTATTAGGGAATGTGATGGCGAACGATCATGCAGCGAAGAATAATGCCTACGAAGCAGTGTTTGTTAGGGAAGGAAGAATTACTGAAGCTTCTCATTGCAATGTGTTTTTTGTGAAAGATGATGAAGTGTACACTCATCCGGCCGATGAGTTTATTTTGGATGGAATTACGCGTCAGATTACATTGGAGTTGTGTAAAAAAAATGGAATAAAGGTGAGGGAAGAGGCTATACCACATGCCAGCGTAACTACCATGGATGAAGCTTTTCTGACTGGTACAACCACACAAATTGCTTCCATCAAAACTTTGGACAATCATGTATTTTATCAAGGAGATGATCACCCTCCGGTAACTGCGAAACTTCAAAAAGCTTTCGATCAACTTAAAAAAGAATCTTATCAACTATTAGTATGATGAATTACACAAAACAAGCAGTATTTCTGTCAATCACAGCCCTGTTACTTCTGGCGGGCACTAAGCTAAAAGCACAGGAAGTGGTCGAAGAAAAGTATCAGAAAGAAGTCGCTTCTATAGCTTCTCTGGAAGCAATTAGTAAGGCATTTGAAATCATCGATGAGCTAGAACCGGAAACTCATGCCGATCTGATTCACCTTACAGAAATTCCGGCTCCACCTTTTAAAGAAGAGGTTCGTGCAGCAGAATTTAAGCGGATGTTGGAAGAAGCGGGTGCGGACCGGGTGTGGATTGATAAAGAAGGAAATGTGATTGCCTTAAGACGAGGAACGGAAGGGGGCAGAACTGTTGCTGTTGATGCTCATCTTGACACCGTTTTTCCGGAAGGAACAGATGTTACTGTAAGGCATCGTGGAGATACCCTTATTGCGCCCGGTATTGGCGATGACACCCGAGGACTTGCAATGGTTCTTGCAATCCTTAAAACAATGGAGCAGGCTAATTTGGAGACTAAATCCGATATTTTGTTCATTGGTACAGTTGGAGAAGAAGGTCAGGGAGATTTAAGGGGTGTAAAGTATTTATTTCAGAGTGGAGAGTATGATATCGATTCATGGATTTCTATTGACGGCGGTTCTATCGGAAGGGTAAATAATGCCGGGCTTGGCTCGAAAAGATATAGAGCCATTTTCAGAGGTAAAGGAGGTCATTCATGGGGTGCTTTCGGATTAGCGAATCCACATCATGCTTTGGGTGTGGCAGTAAATAACTTTACTAAAAAAGCCCATGAATTTGTTTCTACAGGTCCCAGAACAAGTTTCAATGTTGGAAGGATTGGAGGGGGAACATCCGTTAATTCAATCCCTTTCGAATCTTGGATGGAAGTAGATATGAGGTCAGTCAGTCCTGACAGATTAGATGAGATTGAAAGCTTGTTTCTATCAACGATGAGGAGTTCGGTAAAAGAGTATAATCAATCAGGTGTAAGGGATTCCGTATGGTTGGATTTGGTAAAAATGGGAGATCGCCCTTCGGGAGAAATTGATGTAAAAACACCCCTTATCCAACGGGCATTAGCCGCTACTACTTATATGGGAGCAGAACCGAGACTTACTCGTGGGTCAACAAATTCAAATATCCCAATTTCAATGGGAGTTCCATCCGTAACCATTGGCCGGGGAGGAGTTGGTTCCGGCGCTCATTCTCTGGATGAGTGGTGGATGAATAAAAACGGAGCTGAGGCGATTAAACTCGCTTTGCTTCTCACGTTAGCTGAAGCGGAATACATAAATAACTAAGAGGTCTTATTATGAATAACTATCGTTTTTTAATCTTGAGTATCATTCTGCTTGTTGCGGGATGCAGTGAAAACATCGAATATGATATTGTTATTCAAAACGGAACCGTTTATGATGGAAATGGTGGAGAACCTATTTCATCAGATGTCGGAATTATAGGCTCTGAAATTATCACCATAGGAAATCTTTCCCAAGCTAAAAGTAAAACTGTTATCGATGCCAATGGACTTGCGGTAACTCCCGGCTTTATAGATATGCATGCTCACCTCGATCCAATTCTAAATTTACCATTAGGCGAAAGCGCTGTAAGGCAGGGGATTACCACTTCGTTGGGAGGTCCTGACGGATCAAGTCCATGGCCCATTGCGCAACACCTGGATACGCTGGAAAGCATTGGAATTGGAATGAATGTGGCTTATCTGGTTGGGCATAATACCGTTCGAAGAAATGTATTAAATCTCGAGAATAGAGCGCCTACTGAAGCAGAATTGCTATTAATGGCCAGTCAGATTAGGCAAGGAATGGAGGAGGGAGCATTCGGAATTTCTACCGGATTAAAATATGTTCCCGGTTCATTCTCTAACGTTGATGAAGTTATTGAGCTTTCTAAACAAGCATCTGCTGCGGGAGGAATTTATACATCTCATTTACGTGAAGAAGGATTGGGATTATTTCCTGCTGTGCAAGAAGCGATTACCATTTCGAGAGAGGCAGATATCCCGGTGATTCTTACTCATCATAAAGTGATTGGTCAGCCGATGTGGGGTAAAAGTGTACAAACACTGGCAATGGTCGATTCAGCACGGGCTTTGGGGCTGGATATCAAAATGGATCAATATCCATATGCCGCCAGCTATACAAGTATTTCTGTAGTAATTCCCGGTTGGGCGAGGGCCGGAGGAAATGATGCCTTCAGAGAACGGGTGGCTGATCCTGTAGAGCGGGCAAAAATCAAAAAAGAAATTGAATACAATCTGCTCACTGACAGAGGAGGGGGAGATTTATCCCGGGTTCAGTTTGCAAGAGTGCGCTGGATGCCTGAACTGGAAGGAAAAACATTAAAGGATTGGGCAGCAATGAGGGGACTGGAACCAACACTGAGCAATGGAGCTGATTTAGTGATCGAAGCGCAGGTGAATGGAGGAGCTTCGTGTGTTTTTCATGCGATGAATGAAGAAGATGTGGAGCGAATCATGCAACACCCTATGACGATGATAGCTTCTGATGGTCGTCTTGTGGAGCCTGGAAACGGGCATCCTCATCCAAGATGGTATGGAACTTTTCCGAGAGTGCTTGGACGTTATGTGAGAGAGAGAGGGACTCTGACTTTGCCACAAGCCATCTATAAAATGACCAAGCTTCCGGCAACGTCTTTAGGACTGGAAGACCGTGGCTGGTTAGAAGAAGGAATGAAAGCCGATATCGTAATTTTTGATCCTGAGAAGGTAATTGATAAAGCTACCTTTGAAGAGCCTCACCAATACTCTGAGGGGATTCATTACGTAATTGTAAATGGACAGCAAGCCGTAAAAGAAGGAGAGTTTCAGGGCTTAAGGGCGGGTAAGGTGCTGAGGAAGAATTAGGCTTTTCCGAGGGATTAAGCGATGATCGTTAATTAAAAGTGCTGTTTTTAGTATTCTTTTTTAGAATAGAGGCTATCGTTTCTACCACTTTATCTGCATTATTTTTATTGAAACAAAGTGGCGGTTTGGTCTTGAGCACATTATCGAATGGACCATCGGTACTGATGAGAATATGTTTTTCCCTTAATCCATTTTTTATATGATGAGCCAATTCAGTGTCAGGCTCTTTGGTTCCGCGTTTTACTATATCAATACCTAAAAATAATCCTGAACCCCGTACATCGCCAATACATGGAAACTCTTTCTGAAGTTCACGGAATAAGCGTTTATAGTAATCACCAACTTCTTTAGCATTTTTCTGTAATTCTTCTTTTTGAATCACATCAAGTACAGAAGAAGCAATAGCGCAGGAAACCGGATTTCCACCAAATGAACTAAAGAACTCGACTCCGTTTTCAAAGGACACTGCAATATCCTGTGTTGTAACCACTGCTCCCATAGGATGACCGTTGGCTATGGGTTTTCCAAGAACTACAATGTCAGGTATTACTCCTTGTGCCTCATACCCCCAAAAATGATCACCCAAACGACCAAAACCTGTTTGTACTTCATCACTTATACAAAGACCACCGTGCGCCCTGATTATTGGATAGATCTCTTTCAAATAACCATTGGCTAAAGGAACCTGACCCCCGCACCCAACTATCGGTTCTGAAATAAAAGCAGCGATATTATTTAAGTCTGAATCAAGTTCCTTAATTGCATCCTGTGCATATCGAATTCCTGCGCTACCATCATTAACAGTATATCTCCCTCTGAATGTATCAGGAATATTAGTTTTTAGGATATGATCCTTTTGTCCACTTCCTTTTTTGTTATTGAACTTATAGTCGCTGATATCAATAGAAACCTGGGTATTTCCATGATATCCGTGCTCCATTACTACAACTTTATTCTTTTTAGTATGAGTAAAAGCGAGTCTCATAGCCAAATCACTTGCAGCACTACCTGAATTCACAAAAAACACTTTATTTAAAGAGTCAGGGAATTTGGCCAACAATTTTTCCGCGTAATCGGCGAGTTCATCGAATATATATCGGGTATTCGTATTTAGCTTTGCCATTTGTTTTTGACCAGCTTCAGTGACTTCAGGGTGTGAATGGCCTACATGAGGAATGTTATTGTAAGCATCTAAGTAGGTATTTCCATAAACATCATACATATATTGAAAAGCTGACCTATTCATATAGACCGGATTATCGTAGCTCAAAGAAAGAATAGAGCTTATAGATGAATGTCTTTGTGCGACTTTTTGCTCCACAGAAACAGGGGCAGGAATATCATATCCACAAGCTGAAAAAAAAGCGTTTCTGGCTTTAACTGGATTTACTTCTAACCAGGAGTACAGCATGTTCCAGGCATTTTCTTCACTTGAAAAGGCGTAGTCATTTTCCGGCTCGTTTTTCTTTGCATGAGCAGAATTACATACACTGATACAAAGGCGGGCAGCAATCAGGTAATACAAAATTTCAAGTTCTTGCTGTTCTAGTGGAAGTACTTGATGATAAGATTTTACCAGAATTTCAGCCCATTCCAGTGGATTCTCTTTATCATAACAGATATAAGTCGCCGCTACAGCTAGCTCGTTTATCAATGGAGTGAAACATACATCTCCGAAATCAATCAGACCTGTTACCTGGTCATCTTTTGTAAGGATATTCCACTCGTTCGCATCTCCATGTATAAGAGAAGATCGCAATTTGGGTAGAATTGGAGAGACTTGCTCATCAAACTGTAGGAAAAAATACCGGACAAGATTCTTATCGTGTTCATCAGGGATATCAGATATGAAGTCCTTATTCAAATACAGATGCTGAATATCCCAATTAAGTTTTCGGGCTTGAATAACATAATTATTCAGACCCATCAAGTGCATATTCATTTCCGCTAGAAAGCTTCCTAACGAGCTAACCAATTTTTTTGAATGAGACACATCTCCTAAGAATTCACCTTCCAAAAAGGAAAGTGTTCTGCATATTTTGTTTTTTCCACTACTAGCAATGATGTTTATAAAAGTCTCATCTTTAAAAGGAACAGGAGAGGGGAATCGGTCAGGAAAATTATCTGAAAGTGAAGCAAGGATTTCGTTTTCAGCAGTGATTAAATCAATTTGCCTTTCAGAAAGAGGATAGGTTTTAAAAATATAAGTAGAGTCTTCAGTTGTTAAGCGATAATTGATATTGCTATAACCAACAAGCTTATCAAGCGAGGCTATTTTTGATGAAAAATGTTTTTGAAGATTCTTGATCATATAGAAATGTATTGGAATCTGAGAAGTGTTCCAATGCTTTATGATACCTATTAAATAAACCGGAAATAGTTTATCGGTCTATATTATAAGTGATGATTTTGAGCCCATCCGGAAAGGTTTCTGTATCAATTAAATTCCATTTAGCCTTTTGTGTGGAACTTCCAAAAATAGGAATGCCTTCTCCCAGTATAATAGGGTTTAACTTTAATTTTAATTGGTCTATCAATCCATTTTCTAATAACCAACCGGCAAATTCTCCACCTCCGCAAAGATATACATCAGTTTCAGATGATTCTCTTATTTCCTTTACACGCTCCAGAGATTTAGTTTCGATATGAACGGTTTCTGCCGGGTTCTCAATGTTGATTGATTCAGAAAAGATATGGTGTTCCATATGAGGGTAAGCAGGTTGACCAGGTTTAAGCCCAAATTGATAGCCGAATTCATAGGTTCTTCTGCCCATAATTACAGTCTTAAACTTTTGCAGATCTGAAAGGTATTTATCAACACCTTCTCCACCCGAAACAAAGGCACTTATATCATCATTTTTTCCAGCGATAAAACCATCAATGGAGCTCGCTACGTAATAAGTTATCTTTGGCATTATTATAGCTTTTCAAATTTTAAATTGGTTACTCTTCCCGCATCTAGTTCGAAACCAGTAATTTCTCCATCTATTCTGCTAAAGCGAAGCAACAGGTTTGATGTAGAAAAAGCATCAGCTTTCTCTATTGTTAGTTGCATGGGTTCCAGATGAGCCAGTTTTACATTTAAAGTATCGTTTTTCATAAATATGCGATAGCTAACATCCAATTCATGAGAATAATAATCACCTTCAAAATCTTTTAAGTGTAAGGCAGATGGAAGTTCTTTTTCCTTTGTCTCGGTGTTTTGGTTATTGCTAAGGGGTTCTTCTGAAGGTCTTTCCTCCAATATATCCTTCAGCAGGATATCAGCCACTTGGTAAGTTTTTCGTGTTGGGTTGGCATCTCCTCGATTAGCAAGAATAATCACAGAAAATCTTTGATCCGGAAACCTTAGCAATTGTGCACGATAACCTGCAAGGCTACCTGCATGATTCACAGTTCTCAATCCCCGGTAGATTCCATTTCTCAACGCAAAAGCATAGCCGCTACTTTCCCCATTATTAAGAAGTCCTTCTTCATGCATTTTATTGATAATAGCCGGGCCGCCTTTACCTAGCTTGTTGTCATAAAAATTGTTATCCCAAAGTGCGAGGTCTTCAATGGTTGAATACACTCCGCCTGATCCGACTAAATCAAATCTCATAATCAAATTATTAAATCCACTTCCATCACTTTTCTTTTGATAACTGAACACCTTGTTTTTGATTAGATCAGTGTTATCGTCATAAAAAAGGCTGTTGCTCATCCCCAGTGGTTCGAAAATATTCTTCTGAGCAAATGCACGTAACGATTGTCCCGCTGCTTTCTCAATAATCATCGATAACATGAAATAGCATGAATTGCTATATAAATACTTCTCACCTGGCGGAAAATTCAACTCCTGCTGTCTTTTTATAAGTTCATAAACTTCATGTTCTTCAATATGATCCAGATAGTTTCGACCTTTTAAGTACATCAAGGTCAGATAATCTCTAACACCACTTGTATGATGAATAAAGTTTCGGATAGTCAGAGGAGCATCATATTCAGGAAAGTCAGGAAGGTATTTTTGGATCGGGTCGTCCAGATTTAACTTTCCCTGTTCTTCAAGAAGCAAAATGCTAAACGTAACAAATTGTTTGGAGACAGAACCTATGTAAAAAACAGAGGATGAAGTTATTTCTATATCGTGTTCCAGGTCACCGATACCGTAGCCTTTTGCGTAGATCAACTTTCCATCTTTCATAATTCCTAATGCCGCACCTGGAACATCAGGTTTATCCCACTCCAAAAACAAGTTATCTATAGCTTGCTGTTCTTTGATCTGGGCAAATGAAAGAAGAGAAAAAAAGCACAAGAACAAGGTGAGTGTATATGTTTTCATAGTCCGATTTTTATGAATTGAATTGATATCAAAATAAGACGCTTACTATTTTGGGTATAGTACTGAACGAATTCGAACTATGAAAATAGCCATCTGCTTTTTTATTCTTTCATTCAATTCTTGCAATCTTTAAAAAGCTTCAGCTATTCATATAATTCATCAATATCTGCTTTACTTATTTCAAAGAGTGTACGACCTATTTTTTCTGTTACATCTTTAAAAAATTTTTCACCCTTTTCTTTGGTCGCCAATCTTGGGTCACCTATCCCGGTATCTTCTGTTACCTTCGACCACTTACGTTCAGCCCATAGCCAGTCTTCACTGAAGGATTTAATCTTGTTCTTTTTTTCTTTTCCATCACCCCACTTTTCAATAGGCAAAACCCATTCAGGTTTTAAGTGTAGCATTAGACTGGTTTCCATTTCTTCAGCATGATCTCCGGAATTTTCAAAATACTTGCCACGCTCAAGGGCTTTAAACCAATCTGAAGAACAGATAAACATTTTTGGGAACTTTAATCCCAATTCCCTCACAAAAGGTTTAAAATCATTTCCTCCGTGACTGTTAAATATCAAAAGTTTGTGAATATTCTGTCGGTTCAGAACTTCAATGATGTCTTTCAAAATCATGAACTGTGTACTTGGATTTAGATTAATATCCAGGTAGATATCCGACTGACCGGTATTCACCCCAAATGGAACTGGAGGGAGTACAATGACTTTTGCGCCTTTTTCCCAAGCTATCCGTGCAGCTTCGGCAGCGAGCAGTTCCGCTTCTATAATATCAGTCGCATAGGGTAGATGATAGTTATGAGCTTCTGTAGCTCCCCATGGTAATATTGCTAATTCAAAATCAGCATTTTTTATATAATCCCAATTTGATTCAGCTAAGATGTAAGGTCGCATATATATTTAGTTATGAAATCAGCGTCACGAAATTTTATACTATGGTTTCCAATTTACAAACTTAAGAATCATAATAAAGAATCAGTTGGTGTTAGCTACGATTAAATTACATCGAACGCATTAAGTGATAAAATTAGTTATCGAGGGAAAATTTATAAACAAATACTAATCCCGTATGACTAGAAAGACTATGTCAGCAACACTTCGCATTGCTGCAATCTATAATATTTTGTGGGGAGCGTGGGTTGTTCTATTCCCAAATCACTTTTTTGAGCTCGTTGGAATGGATCTTCCACGGCATACGATGATCTGGCAGGGGATGGGCATGGTGATTGGTGTTTATGGGCTCGGATATTGGTGGGCGGCTCAGGATCCACTAACACACTGGCCCATTCTAGCCGTAGGTTTTTTAGGAAAGATATTTGGTCCGATTGGTTTTTTTGTGAACTATGCTCAGGGAATAGTTCCATTTGAATTTATATATACCCTATTCACCAACGATTTTATCTGGTGGATTCCTTTCTTCTTAATTTTGAAAAAAGCCAATAAGGAAAAGAAAATTAAGTGGATTTAAAGAAAGTTAACCTATTTCTTCTTTCAGGATTTTATATAATTGCGGGGATTAATCATTTTATAAACCCCGAATTTTATTATCCACTCATACCCGACTACTTGCCCTTTAATGAAGCTATAAACTACGGGAGTGGGCTTGTTGAAATACTCCTTGGAATCGGAGTTTTGACTAAGAAAACGAGAACACTTTCAAGTTATTTATTGGTAGTAATGTTGGTGAGTTTTATTCCTGCTCATATTTATTTCATTCAGATTGGAAGTTGTACGGATACTGGTCTGTGTGTTCCTGAATGGATTAGCTGGAGTAGGTTAATAATCATCCATCCACTTTTGATTGCTTGGGCATTATCCGTCGGCAGATCTGAAAGTTAGTTTTCAGTTATTGAAAAAATTTCAGAAAAAGAGAAAACTAAAAACAATACAAGAGTAAGCAATATTACATATAGTACATAAGTGAGTATAAACCGGAACACTACAGATATTCGTGTTTCTTTTAAGAAAAACTGTAAGAAAACGAAAACTGCGTAACCTATCGAACCTCCCAGGGTGAGCATAATCAACAAGTCGAATTCCCCAAAGAAAAAGGTCAGTATAGCAGAAATAGAGTATATAATGGCTTGTTGCCCGGTTATGTAGGCATTAAGTACTACATGTTCAAGATAGTTGAATTTAAACTTTAAGAATGAGAGAAAAGAAGCAAGGGAGAATACCGGGATAAGCATTAAAGTGGTATATGCATAGTTTCCTGTGAACCATTTAAGAATCGTCAGCGGTTTACCATCCGGCTCAGAATCATCTGAACTACTTGCAAAACCAGTTACGAAATCATTCAGGAAGGTGTCACTTTCCAGAAAACGTGCGATAAAGAAATATATAGTAGATAAAATCAGTACATATCCGACAGGCTTAAAATGCTTCTTCCTTTTGCCTTCGAGGTATTCCCTGATAGAATGGCCTGGCCTTACGAAAAGCTGATTAACAGTATAAAAGAAGCCCCGGTTAATCTGAAAAACACTATCTGATAAATCATTAAAGAAACCAGAGAAATTGATTCTTCCAATGCCGGTACTTTGTCCACAATGCTTGCAGTAATTTCCATCAACAAGTTGGTTGCAATTTTTACAGTTCATTTATTCGATTATCTACACAGTTTAAAAATTAGCATAAAAAACTCCTTGGTGATTCATAAAGGTGCCATCTTTACGATTGAGGTCTAATTTGCCACCTCCAAAATTCGAGACAGGTAATCCTAACTCCTGAAAGATACAAGCCGTGGAGGCAAAGTCCCAGATGCTACCGCCTCCGGTTTCTTTTTTTGGGTATTTGATCATACAAGCCGGACCATGTTCAAGCACCCGGATACCATTAATTACAGAAGCACCGCCGGACATTTCTTCGAATCCCTTCAACCCAAGTTCATCAACATATTTTTGCAGAAGAGCTTTCAATTCGGTAAGAAGAGGGGTGTCTTTTAGTCTCTTATCGGTTACGTAGGTCAAATAGTCGTTCCTGTTACTGATTTTCCAGAGAGATTCATTTTTAAATACTCCATGTCCTTTAGCAGCATGATATAATGTATCTGTATTTGGATCGTAAATTACGCCAATGTGTGGAGTCCCATCTTTTGCAATTAAAGCGATGGAAACGGAAAAGCCGGGCTCTTTATTTATAAAATTCAGTGTTCCGTCTATAGGATCAATGCACCAGAAAAACTCCTTCTTGAAACGACTCCCGTCGTCTTCAGTTTCTTCTGTTAGCAATGCAAGATTATATGTATCGCAAGAGGGAAGTAGGTGAGAAAGAATAATATTTTCACATTCCCTGTCAACTTTTGTGACTACCTGCGAGGCATAGTTGGTTCCACCTACTTTTTTCTCAAAGGTGACATCCTCGTCCATATACTTCTTTATATGTTGTCCGGCAGCAAGTGCAGCTTTAATGGCAATTTCTTTAAGTCGGATCAGATTCATTTCAAAGGTTCTTGATTACTTCTTTTGTTATCCGTTCGCTGTAACTGGTAATCTTCCAGTGCCCCGGACTCCAGCCTTCTAAAAAGCGATGGAAGTCTGCCCAGGCTACCCGGTATAAAGACCGCCATTCTTCTTCCAATGCTTCATTTGGTTCTGCGAGTTCATTCTGTAAATAGCTGAAATAAGTATCCAGGATTTGAGTTTCTAAACGTTCGCATTCGCTTTCATTCAGACAACTTCCAATAAAATAGGCGACGTCTTTCATCCCGCATCCTCCACCGACATACTGGAAATCTACCGCAGCTACTTTTCCATCCTCAGCAAAGCAGAAGTTGGCAAGTTTGGCGTCTCCATGAACAAAGGTTTTGTAGGTGCAACTATTCAGTTTTTGATCAATACATGTAGCGGCTTCTTTTAAGGCTTGATCATTCAATGCTTCTAATTCCTGAGGTCGTGTTTGCAGATGCCAATAGGTTCCGGTTTCCCAAAGTCCCATTGGCGCTTTCCCAAGATAACTCACATGAAATTGTGCCAGCCACTTTAAACACTCAGTAATTTCTTCCCAGCCAACCGAGTGCTTTCTTAACGGAAAACCAGCAATATCCAGATCCTCCAGCACAATCAATACTTCATCATCTTGTGACTTAATTCCTAAACAATGGGGGAGACGTGCTTTACTTTGTGAGCTGTACTGCTCATACCATTTCGTTTCTACTTGATAGGATTTTAATTTCCGCTGATGTCCAATATCAGTATTCCAACCACGTGGGTGATGGTTGTTTCCAGACAATTGGATATGCTTTACGACCACACTTTTAACCGAAGTATCTTCAAGTGTGATTCGCTTTATCTTTCCATAACCGCTCCATAATTCCTGTATAGTTTCCTTTTCAGTAACAGAAGAAGCACCCGTAATATCCGAAATAGCCGACCTGATGAATTCATTCATAAGCCCAAAGATAAGAAAGTAACAGTAGGGAGTTTGGAGTTAACGTTCCAGCTAAACTGTGTTTTATACAGTTTAGGTTTGTTAGCTGTTGCCTCTCTTTCTGTCGTCAAGTTGTTTTGAGATTAATAAATGTCAAATGTGTGTCAATATGCTTGAACTTATCTGTCGGGTGTTGAAGCCGAAAACGAAACTCGTTTGGTATATATTTTTCTCTTTTGTCAAAGCTGAAGTTGTCTGCCAAATGCTGTTCAACCTTTTCTAGAATATTTGTAAAGTTTGATTTGTAACAGAACATAATGATACCACAGTAGTTATTATGCCAACTTAAATAACCTTGTAATTGCTTAATTGCTTCCGTTAGCGTTTCAATTCCATTCCACACTTTTAATTCAAAAATATGTTCGTTTAAACCGTCCTTTGTCTTTACTAATATGTCGGTTTTTCCTTTGCAATTTTTTGCTTCTGCATTTCCCCGTCCCTTAAAAGTCACGTTTATTGGAGTTAGCATACGATCACGAATGTTTTCCTCTTTTAATCCTTGATACTGCTGAGGTCTTCTTTGCATATCATTTGTCAAGAATTGAATTGATTTAATTAGCTTTTCAAATTGAAGTTGATCTATACTTTTTTTGTCTGCTTTAGATGACTTTTTTGGGCTTCCAAATTTCAGCTTTAACCATTCTTCAAAGTTGTCCTCTCTTTTAAAGCCAGCAACATTTTTGTTAGCACAAGCTTCTCGAAGTTTTAAAATTCCTGTCGGCCCGTAACCAAGATAATAGTTAGAGCCACAGTCGTGGGCAATAAACCACTCATCTGCTAATTTAACTGCAACGTGAATAATTGCTGGCTCTTCGTCAACGTAGCCATAAGAAAGAAATATTTTATAAAAGTCGCTTGAACGCTCTGAAAATCTTTCCAGACCTTCTAAGCATTTAAAAATTCCAGTCGAGTCAACTACTTCGTGAAATTCATAATACAAGATGTTTTGGTAATGTCCCGCATTTATAAGGTCAGCAAGTCTGTATGCGTTATTTGTTACGATTGATATGTCTTGGTATGTTGCCATAAGTTGCAGCTAACGTCCCAGGCTAAGTTCAGTTGGTTTTTACACATTGAATTTAGTGAGGGTTGGGATGAGTTGCTCCGCAACTTTTGAACTTAGCCCTGCATATTGAAAATGGAGAGCGGCGCAAATTGTAAATGTGTATGGCTTTAAGCATTGGCAGTTCCGAAATACTTTTTCTTTAGCCAAAATGATACTCGAACCAATAAAATCAATGCAGGAACTTCAACCAAAGGTCCAATTACTCCCGCAAATGCTTGTCCCGAATTTAGTCCGAAAATTGCAATAGCAACTGCAATCGCTAACTCAAAATTATTCCCTGCTGCTGTAAATGCTACCGAAGCTGTTTTGTCATAGTCTGCTCCCATTGCTTTGGTAAAGAAAAAGCCAATAATGAACATTAACGTAAAATAAATAAGTAAAGGAACTGCAATTATAAGTACGTCCATCGGGATTTCAACAATCAATTCGCCTTTCAGCGAGAACATAATTACGATTGTAAATAACAAAGCAATTAATGTCATTGGTGAAATCGTTGGGATGAATTTTCTGGTGTACCAATCTTCGCCTTTTAATTTTACTAAAATCAGTCTGCTTAAAATTCCCATCAAGAAGGGGATGCCTAAATAAATGGCTACACTTTCTGCAATCGTTCCTATTGAAATATCTACGATTGCTCCTTCAAACCCAAAATAGGGAGGAAGAACAGTTATAAAAATCCATGCATAAAAACTGTAAGCAAACACTTGAAATATGCTATTTAAAGCGACTAAACCAGCACCATATTCGCTGCTTCCTTCTGCAAGGTCGTTCCAAACTAACACCATTGCAATACAACGCGCCAAGCCAATTAAAATCAGACCAACCATATATTCCGGATAGTCACGCAAAAAAGTAATTGCTAAAACAAACATTAAAACGGGACCAATTATCCAATTAAGAATAAGTGAAATAGAAAGGATTTTTGTATTTCTAAAAACCTTTGGTAATAATGAATAGTTAACCTTTGCCAAAGGTGGATACATCATTAAAATCAAACCGATTGCAATCGGAATATTTGTTGTCCCACTACTAAAAGAGTTTATAATATTTGGGAAGGTTGGAATGAAATATCCAAGTCCAACACCAAAGGCCATTGCTACAAATATCCAAAGCGTTAGATTTCTGTCAAGAAAACTTAATTTTTTTGAAGCCATTTTTTATGAATTTATTTGAGAGAAAACGTAAAACATTTCAGTCGCGATTTGCAGACTTTTTTCAGTGTATTTTTCTGCCTGTTGTGGTGTATTATCAAATGCTTTTGGGTCTTCAAAAGTTATTGGAATGCGTTTTTCTGCACCCGGAACAAAAGGACACGCTTCATTTGCAGAATCACAGGTCATAATCGCGGCAAATTCTGATTTTGGATTAAAATCGGCATCTAATTTTTTTGAAAATCCTATTATTGGATGCTCATTATCAGAATATTTAATGCTGTAAATTGGGTTCTCGTTTTTTGAAATCGTTTTTATCTGAAAACCAGAATTTCGCAAAGTTTCAGCTACCATTGGAAAAAGTGCTGTTGCTTCAGTTCCGCCCGAATAACAAACCACGTTTTTAATATTGAAGTAATTTGCCATTGTTTGTGCCCAAACTTGTGATAAATGACTTCTTCGTGAATTGTGAGTACAAATGAAATTGATCCGAATTTCTTGATTTTTTGAACTCTTTGATTGAATAAAATCACTTAGCGGGTGTAGAACTGTTTTACGTTCCTCCGAGATAGTTTTAGGATTCAAACTTTTAATTACTTCCTCTATTTCTGAAAATAAAAAGGGTTTTGTTGTTGTCTTCTTCATGATGTTTTATTGTTAGCAACAATTTCCATTTGGTGAGCAGCACGTTCCATCATTTAAGGTGGAAGATTTTACCTTTGGTGCCTCTACAGGAATTCCGCATTTATCTTTTGCCAAACAGTCAGTTTGCTTCCTGGTTAACAAGAAATACTGACCGTCAAAATCTAGTCCGAATTTCCCAATTGTATCTCCTTGGTATTCCACCTCAATTTCCTGATCGGTTATTTCCAAAACCCTCTCAGAAAGTTCAATGATATGTAATAGCTTTTCGGGATGTAATCTGTGGTCGTAGTCATTGGCATTCCAAAGCTGAAAGTTTACGACTTCTTCATTTCTTATGGTTCCGCCACAATCGATAAAATGTTTTGAGATTTTCCCAACTTCTGTAACGTGAAAGTGCTTTGGTACTAATTCTCCACTTGGTAATCGAAAGCCCATAGTTTCCAATTCTTTTAAGACTGATTTTACTTGTGATAATTTCATAACTCTATTATTTGTTTATTGCGATAATACGATTGATTTATTCAAATTTTTTTAACAGCAATCCTCGTTTTCGATTAAGTCCTGGTTTAGAAATTCATTCATTACAGTTTTCATTGCTGTCCAGTTTTCAGCATCAATGCAGTAACAAACGCTTGTTCCTTCTACATTGCCTTTAATTAAGCCTAAATGTTTTAGTTCTTTCAGGTGTTGCGAGATTGTTGGTTGAGCTAATCCAATCTCGTTAACCAAATCTCCACAAACACAAGAGTTGATTTTAAACAAATGCTGCAAAATAGCTACTCTTGCAGGATGTCCGAATACTTTCGCAAAAAGAGAAATTTCATTTTGTTGGTCAGTAAACATTTCGGTTTTCGCTAGTCCCATTTCCGCCTTTATTAATTCATTGCAATATTACAATTAATATATTGAAGCCCAAAGTTTTTTTGTGTGTTGGCAGGAAAAAAATATGATGCTTGAACAGTGAGTTTTCAGTTTGTGGGTAACGTGCTGGGCTAAGTTCAGTTGGTTTTGCCCATTGAATTTAGTCATGGTTGGGATGAGTTGCTTTGCGACTTCTGAACTTAACCCGGAACAATGTAGAAAAAGAATGGAGCGAAAATCTGGGTTCCAACAATTTACCCTCCCTAAACTATATGCCTTGCTGTAAGCCTTTTTATTCTATCTAAATTGCTTTGGTTTCAAATTTTTGCTTGCATTTCCTACAATTTCCAATATTCTATTTTGTCTTGTTTTTTCTCTTTTAGCGGAAACAATCCAGTACAATAATATCTTTTTATCAGACTTGCTAAGACTGTCAAAGTATTCCATAGAGCCTTTGTAGTTTACTAATTCAGCTTTTAAATCCTCTGGAATTACAAGCGCTTCAACTTCATCTAAAATCGACCAGGAACCATTTTCTTTTGCAATTTCAATGCTTTTATATCCTTCTTCTTTCATAATTCCTTTGTCTATTAAGGACGTCACTTTATCCTTATTTACCTTGGACCAATTGCTTTTTGCTTTTCGTTTAGTGAAATACTGTTTGTACTTAGTATCGTCTATTGACCTTTTTGTACTGTCGATCCAGCCAAAACAAAGTGCTTCATCCACTGATTCACTCCAGCTCAGGTTATAGTTCGGAGATTTTTTCTTATAAAAAATGAGCCAAACTCCCTTTTTCTTGTTGTGGTTCAGTTCGAGCCATTTTCTCCAATCTTTTTTGTCAAGAGGGCAAAAATTTTCCGTGTCTTTCATACTTTATCCAGGACTCTTTTCAATGACACACAATACAAGAGTAACACGCATTGAGTTGGTGTTATCCCAGTTTTATCTTTAAGTTTTCTTCATGTTATTCCTATAACTAACAGGAATAACATGAAGAAAAGTGATTTACTAGTAAGGTACAAACAGACAATTTTTATGTAGAATTTTGTGAATGCAAAACACACAATAATAGGCCAATCAGAGAAAGTCTGTAAAACCGATTGAGAACATTGAATTTTAAGCAGTGTTTGATACATGTAATTTGGTATTTGAAATTTCCTCCAAGTATCTTCTCCTAAATTTGAAGCACCAGTTTAATGAGCACCACCTCCAAAGAAGTACATCTACGAACCAAAGGCGTTTTGCCGGTACAGAAACTCAAAGTCCTCAGGGATCTTGAAATCCTGGATTCCCATCCCGATTACCCGATTTTAGACAATCAGTTTCAGCCTAATTCTCTGGATCTTCGTCTGGGAGAAGTAGCGTATCGCGTACGGTGTAGCTTCCTGCCCGAAAATGAAACGGTGGACGAGAAAATAGAACGGCTTTCACAGTATTCGTTTTCATTAAAGGATGGAGCTGTACTTGAAGAGAATTGTGTATATATCATTCCATTACTGGAAAAATTGAATCTTCCCAGTTCACATTATTCTATTAATCAGGGCTATACTAACGGTCAGCCACAAGATGGAGAAGTTCAGCTTCACGCGTTAGAGAATCTATCTGCCAAAGCAAACCCCAAAAGTTCTACCGGCCGACTCGATGTTTTTACACGCGTGATTACCGATTATTCCCATCGCTTTGAAGAAATAGCTCCAGGCTATAAAGGGAATCTATATTTAGAGGTGGTTCCGAAATCGTTTTCTGTAAAAGTGAGAACAGGCCAGCGATTAAATCAGCTTAGAATCCGACATGGATTTGAAGTAGTGCCCGATCAGGATTTGTTGCGCATTCATTCCAGTGATCCGTTGTTGTTTGATGAAAACATCAAGCCGGTTACTATGGAACAGATCAAGGTGAACCAGGGCTTGTTCATGAGTGTGCAATTGAAAGGGAAGAAAGGGGAGGTCATTGGTTACAAAGCCAAGAAGCATAACAACTTCATCGACCTTGAGAATATTGGGCATTATGAAGTGGACGAGTACTGGGAGCCGATTTACGCGCAGGAAAGTAAACAGTTCATTTTAGAGCCGGAGGCATTCTACATCTTTGCTTCTAAAGAACGAATACGAGTTCCGGCCAATCTGGCCTGCGAGATGATGGCTTACGATACAGGTTCCGGTGAACTCAGAACTCATTATGCAGGTTTCTTCGACAGTGGCTTTGGTGGATCAATCGAAGACAAAGGAGCCAGAGCCGTGCTGGAAGTTCGCTCTCACGATGTTCCTTTTATGATCGAAGATGGGCAGACCCTATTCAGCATGCAGTTCGAACCAAATACAGAAATTCCGGAGTTTATCTACGGAACCGAAATTGACAGTAATTACCAAGGGCAGGGACTCAAACTCGGTAAGCATTTTAAATAAGTATGAGTAAACTACTAGTAACTCATTGTGTTTGTCATGCAATAAGTCTTGAAGAAGTAAAAGAGATTTCCGAAAAAGAGGGATTTACTACCATTGAAGAGCTTCAGGTGGCTGAGGTTTGCAGTACCAATTGCAAGATGTGTAAACCTTATGTTGAGCTGATGCTGGAATCCGGCCGAACAGCTTTTGAACCGGGTGAGTATTTGAAGAGTATTTCTGAGTAGGAAAATGCCTCTTCGAAAGGAGACTTATTTATGCTCTAATTTATAGACTTTTAGTTGAATAACTTTGTTGTCCTTCTGTGAAAGCATAGAATCTGTAAACATGAATGCGTTTTGTAAGTACTTAGTATCTTATGAAAAGGCTTTGATTAAATTATCAGCTAATTTTTTTATCCTTGAGAGACACAAAGATGCTGAAATAAATTCAGCACGACGTCTTTAGGTTTGATAATCTATTCCCAAAAATGAAGAATCTTTTCTACACTTCGCCGAAACACATTGATAAACAAGCTTCGATCATTGAAATAGAGGGGCAGGAAGCACAGCATGTTAGTCGGGTGCTGAGACATAAGGTTGGGGACGTAATTCTTGTTGCTGATGGGGAAGGGGCACAGCTTGAGGTTGAGATTCTGGAGATCACTAAGAAAACTGTTGTTGGAAAGAAATTAACCACAACTTGCGATGCTCTCCCTTCAAAAAAGAAAATCCTGGCCATGGGTGTCATTAAGAAAAGAGACCGGCTGGAGTTTGCCATTGAGAAGGCAGTGGAGTTGGGAGCCTGGGAGATTGTTCTGTTTAATGCTGATCATTCGGAACGTAATCGTGTTAATTCAGAAAGGGCGGAAACTCAAATTATTAGCGCCTTCAAGCAAAGTGGAAGACGTTGGTTACCAAAACTGTTGGTGTTGAATTCATTGGATGAAGTCTTTGATCATTACGAAAATGCTGATTTCATTTTGGCGCATGAAGAGATTGAAGTTTCTAATCAACCCAAGGCTTTAGAAAAAGAACATTCTGTGTTTTTGGTAGGTCCGGAAGGTGGTTTTTCATCCCGTGAAGTTGAGTTGAATAAAGAGAAGGGAGGTCGTTTTGTTTCTTTGGGGAAAAACAGACTTAGGGCAGAAACAGCAGTAGTGGCTTTTCTTTCTCAATATTTATTCTCTGAATGAAGATACATCCGGCTCAATAAATTTTTGTTTAGCTTTTTCTGATTCAAACACATTGAAACTGTAGTGACTCGATAGTAATTCTTTAAACCGGGTTTTTAATTCCGGGTTAGTGGATATGAATCCCTGAAAAGTTTCAGACTCTGTTTTCTTCATGAAATGATGGACAGCTTCAACCGCTGCTACTGTTACAGTTGCATGAAATTTATCCGCTGCATCTAACGATTCGGCGTATTTTTTAATGTGAGCACTAATATTTTCAATAGCCGTATCCACTCCATATTTGGATATCTCAATCCAGGCCAGTCTTAGATGTGCTTCATGTGTAAACATCTCAGAGGGTAAGGTGCATTCATGAAAATGTTGCTCAAATTCTGAATCAGTATAGGAATAGTGCTTTTCCATGAAGTTGATTTACTGAGGCTTTATAATCTAACCGGAGGCACAACAACTCCGTTGACAATCTTGCTCACCAACCAGAAGTCCATGCTCGTTCAGACTAAACCGACAGCAATCCACAAACTTTTGCTTAAGCATCTCTTTTGCCCGATATACTCTTGATTTTACGTTCGGAAGGCTGAGATTCAACTCTTCGGCAGCTTCATATTGTTTTTTGCCTTCTACATTGATCAGGCTAATTACTTTCCCATATTTTGGAGGTAACTCTTCAACAAAGTTTTCAAAGCAGCAAAAGTCGATATCATCTGATTCAAAACCTTCGGATAATTGCTCCTCTCTAAATTCAGAAAGAGCGACGGTGTTCTCGGTTTTTCGGAAATGCTCAGCGATTTGATTTCGGGTAATCTGATAAGCCCATGCTTTTACTTTTTCAGGGTCCTTCAATTGATCGAGCTTCACATGAATTTTTATGAATACTTCCTGAAGGATATCTCTGGTAAGTTCTTCGTCTTTTACTCTTTTAACTATGAAATAAAAGAGGGACTCCTTGAGGGAATCCCATATTTGTTGAGTGTTTGTGCTCATTCTTCTAGTTGCAGCAATCGCATTTTGAGCAGTCACAGTTTTCGCAAGTGCAATTATTGGCCTTACAATTCACGCAATCGCAGTTTGTGCAATCACAATTTGTACATTCGCAGGTTCCTTTTATACTCATTTCAAGATGATTTTAGTTAATGTTCATCAGGTAGATGCAAAGTACCGCAAAAGGATTCAAAAAAACTATTTCTTTCTCTTCTTTTTGCTGGATTTTGCCTGAGGATTAAATTCAAGGCATCGATCAACCCAGGATTCTAACTCTTCCTCGTTAACTAAGGCAGTGTTGTTCACATAAAGATAACCTTTCATCCGTTTTTTTGTAAAATCCATTGGGCGAACCCCTTCATCATGTTGATATTTCAGCTCTGCTTGCTCGCCAACTCTGGCCATTAGCTCGTCTTTAATAACTCCTATACACATTTTATCATCCACCAGAATGCAAAGTCCGCCAAACATCTTCTTATGTTCAAAGTCGATATTTTTATTATCCAAAACAGTCAGGATTCGTTCTGCAAGTATTTCGTTATAAGCCATAGTGGTAGGGTGTTTTTGAGTTTACAGAATAACAAATCTGAAACATAAAAAGGGACAATACTAAGAGGCGCGTGCATACTTAACACTCAGGAATCTGTTTCGCTGTTCAAATGAGTTTTGTTCAACAGGTTCCACTACCTGTTCAAACAAATCAATAAATCTTTGCTCATGGGAATGAGAGTGATTCTTAATAAGATCAAAATGTACAAAGGTAGACCAAAGAAGAGCTTTAATCCTGGTTTTTTCTTTATCCCACATTCTCATTTCAACGGTTAAGTTTTTACGCCCATATTTAATGAGCTGAGACTCGATCAGTACTTCTTCCATATTAACAGCAGGATTGATGTAGGCAATCATATTACTTCCAACCACCCAGGTTAATCCGTTCTTATTCGCTTCCTCGTAAACATTAAGTCCATAGTGCTCGATCAAGTGATCCTCCCTGGCATTCATGAAGTAATCAATATATTTAGAGTTATTCAGGTGATTAAAAGGATCACAATCCTGAAATCTAATTTGTTTAATGCTTGATAGTATTTTTTTCATAAGTGATAAATTTATACCGATCGGTATATTATGGTTAAATTTTTTATTGAAGTATATGTTCTTTGATATGGGACTCTATATGGTCAGTCATCATTAAAATATATGAGCGATCGCCGTGTGTAATCGACATAAATACACTGCCTTCGATCATTGAGTAAATATTTTTTGCCAGCTTCTGTATATCGGTGTTCTTTTTGAACTCCCTGTTTTCAACTCCCTCAAAAATGATATCAGCAATACTATGCTCAAGTTTCTTTGCTGTAAGCCTCACCATTCTGAAAAGGGTAGGGTTGATATGTCTGGTATCATTTCCGACATTCAAAATGGGGCAACCGCCTGTGGATTTGGTAATATCGTAATAACCACGGTAGTAATTTGTGATTGCAAAAAGTTTATCGATCGCACGATTTGCTTTGTTAACTGCAGCAGATATCTCCTTAAGAAGTATTCTTACATTATATTTAAAAGCTTCAACGGCGAGCTGTTCTTTGTTGGAGAAATTTCCGTAAATAGCGCCTTTAGTAAGTCCTGTAGCAGAGGTCAAATCTGATAAGCTGGTTCCTGAATAACCCTTCTTGTTAAAAATAGGAGCAACTGTTTTTATGATATATGCACTAGTGTCTTTTATGCCGGGGAGGTTTATGAGCTTACAATATACCGATCGGTATTTAATAATAAAAAATAAAAATCAGCTCATTTAATAATTCAGTTTCAGGTTTTTACTAATTGCTTTAAAGAATGGGATATAAGGAACACTACTCATGATCTTTAAATCCTCAAGCAAAGAAGTATTTTCCGAAAGGAAATTGAAGATATCATCTATGGTGTTATTTTTAAATAAATCACGGAATACACGCAGACTTTCTTCATTGGAATTATACAGGATGTGGAGTACCAGTAAATCATAGTATCGGTAACGTGCATCAGATTTTTGAGGAAGTAAGGGTTCTTTGCCTTTAATCAGAGATTCAGCGAGTTCACTGGTATAATCCTGAATCTTCTTGAAAGTATAACCGGTAGATGGTTTAGTAAGTCCACCAACCGTGCCCAGATTTATTACTTTTGAGGCATAAAGAGGAGGATAGGACCGGTCTTCCATTGGTATTTCTCCATATTCTTTTCTTTTTACCTCATAGTCTTCTTTATCCAGGTTGTACTTTTCCTTCAGATAAGCCCGGATTTTCTTCCGGTAGTATTTCTTTTTTTCGAGAGGTTGTTCAGAAAAAATGGTGTACTCAATCAACGCCCGGTTTCCTTTAAATGGTAGGATGTACATGAACGCTACCCCATTGCTACATTCTTCATCAAAATCCATAAGAGTGATGGTAGCCGGATCAAAAACCGGGAAATTGGTTTTAATTTCAAAGCCTAGAAAATGTTGAACAATCGGATATTTTGGTTCCTTACCGAAATCGGGATTGGGTTTAAAAGTACTTTGGAATATATAGTCAGCCAGATAGGTATCACTGTTTTTTGTGACCAGGACTGCTTTGTTTTTGTTTGAAGAAAAGTCGAGAATACTTTCTTCCAGTAAATCAAAATTCTTATGTTTTTGAAGCTCTGTAAGTACAAACTCCTTAAAATCACTTTCCCTTACACAGTAATAACTGTATGTATTCATGTACAGAAAAGTTTCATAATCGAGTGCCGAGAAAAAAGACTTATTCCATTTTTTGAAGATGATTTCCTGAAAAGGAGGATTAGTTTTATCCCAAAAACACCACGTTTTATTGTTCTGTGGAGCAAAGGTTGAGTCGACTACCAAAACGTCACCTTTATAGCCACCTTTAGCCAGATACCAGGCGAGACTTAATCCTGAAAGTCCTCCACCCGCAATGATGATATCGTATTTATTAGTGCTCAAAAGTAACGTTCGTTTTAGACCGGGTATCTACCGTAAGTTGAAATACATCAGGACGAGAATAATGTCCGCTTGTATCTAAAAACAAATTCCCTTTACTCAGTTCCCTGATATCTAAATCAGCATAAATAATACTGTTTTTATCGTATACAGGTTCTGATAAGTAAGAAGTATCAGGATTAATAACGGCACTTCCACCATTCAGAATAAATGATTCACTATCAACCGGAATACTTTCAATAAGCTCGAGTGCAAGCTCTTCATCCGGATCAGAAATTGTGGATTTAATTCCATCCAGCATTTGCTGTTTAGTAATAGTGCAACCTGCAGCTATCACATAACACTGTGCTTCAAACGCGTATTGTCTGCTCGCTATATGATGCAGATCTTTTACCATAGGCCATTGTGCGATATGGATATGCTCTCCAAGTTGATGCATTGCTGCTCGTGCCAATGGCATCCAATGTTCCCAGCAAACGAGCCCCCCAATTTTAACATTTTCATCTTCAATAATGGAAAGCGTACTTCCATCACCCATTCCCCAAATTAAGCGCTCGGTATAGGTTGGTATCAGTTTTCGATGGAGTGAATAAGTTCCATCCGGCTTGAAATAAAAGATGGTGTTATAGAGCGTTCTACCAACTTTTTCGTGAGCACCCATCACGATGATACAATCATTCTGCACAGCAAGGTTGTTCAGGCTTTTAAAGTGCTCATCATCAATCGAAAGAGAGTTTTGAACCAGTAGCTTAAACAAGGCTTTAGCTGGAGGATGACCCCAGACCCCAACATTCGGAGCATAATCGAGCCAAACCGGGTAACCGGGAAGCCAGGTTTCTGGAAAAACTATTAATCTGGCTCCGTGATCAATAGCTTCATGAACCAGCTTTTTAGCCAGAGAAATACTTTCAGGAAGATTTAGAAAAACAGGAGGCTGCTGGATTACAGCAATACTATAGGAATGATCCAAAACAGAATTTTTATTTCAACTCGTAGTCGAATCAGTATATTCCATCCCGTTGAAAAAGAAAAGCAAAAATATGATTGATTTACGAAGTGATACGGTCACAAGACCGACAAAAGAAATGTTGGAAGCGATGATGAATGCAGAGGTTGGTGATGATGTGTTCGGAGAAGATCCTACAGTGAATGCATTTCAGGAAAAAGTGGCAGCTTTATTTGGTATGGAAGCCGGCCTGTTTGTACCCAGCGGAGTGATGAGCAATCAGCTTGGATTAAAAGTATTGACTGAACCCGGTGATGAAATATTAATCGACGAAAATGGGCATATCTATAATTATGAGACCGGGGGAGCTGCTTTTCTTTCAGGTATTCAAATCAAGCCAATAAACGGGAATAGAGGAAAACTGGATGTAGCATATCTTCAAAACCAGGTAAAAGGCGCGTTTGACTGGGAAGCTAAAACGAAAGTGATTTGCTTGGAGAATTCAACCAATAAAGGAGGGGGAGCCTGCTATTCCAAAGAAGAATTATTGGCGATAAAGTATTTTGCTGATGAGCATAATCTTTTTGTTCATTTAGATGGAGCCCGAATCTGGAACGCTATGACTTCCACAGGAATCGATCCTAAGTTTTTTAGTGAGGTTGGCGATACCATTTCTGTTTGTTTTAGCAAAGGGCTGGGGGCTCCTGTTGGGTCGATGTTACTATCAAGTAAAGAGCGAATAGCAAAAGCTCGTAGATTCCGAAAGATGTGGGGAGGAGGGATGCGACAAATTGGATTGCTTGCAGCCGCTGCTGAGTACGCCTTGGATAATCACTGGGAGTTATTGAAAGAAGATCATCGCCGCGCCAAGAAGTTAGCTGAAGTTATTTCAGAATGTTCCGCTTTCTCAATAGATTCGGACTCAGTAGAAACCAATATCGTATTATTTGATACCCTGGAGCAGGATGCTATTACAGTAGTTGAACGGTTTGCAGAACACGATGTTCATTTCGTGCCATTCGGACCAAATACCATTCGCGCAACCTTTCATTTTCAGGTGGGAGACGAGGAGTTGGAGAGGATGAGCATGGTAATTTCAGAATTTTAAATTCTATCAGAAATAAAAATTTTTTACAAAACTGGTTACTCCTGATTGGTATTGTAACCTGAAATAGTTGGTTGTTTTAAATATAAATCAAATGAAAAAATTACTAATATCTCTCTTTTTTCTAACAAGTATATCAACACTCGTTGCAACATTTTCAGACTACGAAGAAAAGTCTGCAGTGAAAGAAGTAATAATTAAAGGATATGTAAATGGAGCATTTAATGCCCTTGATCCCGAAGAAATGGAAAAAGCTTTTCATGAAGAATTTGCCATATTCTCTCCAGGGGAAAATGGGGCTTTGAATAGATATCCAATCGATTACTGGATTTCACAAGTTAAGAAGCAGAAATCAAGCTCTGGTTTTGATCCTGAAAGCAATAAGATTGAATATAATTTTGTAGATGTTGAGTTATTAGGTACTTCCGCTGCTGTAACAATTGAATTATTAAAAGGCAATAAAGTGATCTATACAGATTATTTATCTTTGTTAAAGTTTGATGATGACTGGAAAATAGTGGCAAAAATTTATCATCAACATGGATAATTATTAGGTACTATTTCTCGGGTTCATCAATTCTATTAATAATTTTTGAACCCCTTTCTTTGAAGATCTCCAATTCAGGTAGAAATACTTCGCAGACGAGGAAGTAGGCATTTGTCACCCGGTTTTTGTAATCCGGATCGTTCAGGGCGTAATCCAGAAATTCAACTATTACCCACTAAATTTTTTAAGAGACGATTGAAAATTATCTTTGAAGGTCTTTCCAATTGGAATTTCCTTTCCCGCAACATACACATGATTACTTTCAATTTTTTCAATCCATCTGAACGCGATCACAAAAGAGCGTTGTACTTGAATGAATTGAGACTCGGGGAGTAAGGATAATACTTCTTTTATTGAAGCACGCACCATGATCTTTTGTTTTTCAGTGACATAATAGACGTAGTTCCCATCACTTTCTATGAATTGAATCTCACTGATCAAGACTTTTTGTTTTGAAGTGCCTGTACTTATAAAGATAAAATCGGAAGTCTTAGGTTTGTAGTTGGACTTATGTGCAGTTTTAACTTTGTTAACCGCTTGAAGGAATCGTACGAAATCAAAGGGTTTAAGCAAATAGTCGATTGCGTTAACCTCGTAGCTTCTTACAGCGTGTTCGCTATAGGCAGTAGTAAAAATCACCGCTACTTCTTTAGGAATAAGAGTTAGAAATGTAAAACCACTTATATCCGGCATATTGATATCCAGAAACAACAAATCCACGGGATTAGATTCGATATAATTCATTGCCTTAACAGGATCAGAAAACGTTTCTTTGAGATCCAGGAATTCTACTTTCGCAGCAAGAGATTTTACTACTTCAAGTGCATTGGGCTCATCGTCGATAGCAATACAGGTAATCATGCGCTCAACTCCATCTCCAGAGATACTAAGAATTCATTTTCCTTCTTAGAATAGTGGAAGGCATGTTTATCCTGATAAATCATCGATAACCTTTCTTTCAGATTTTTAAGACCAATTTTTGTTGAATCTTCAGATTCACGGACGATTTTATTCTTAGACAACAGTTGTATCCTGTTTTCCTTAAGTACCAAAGAAATACTGATGAAAGATTCTCTTGCAGGATGAATGCCATACTTAAAAGCGTTTTCTATAATCGGGATTAACAAAAGCGGGGAGATCCAATATTCATCTAGTTTATCTTCAGGGATATCAAAAGAGACTTCTATCTCGTTTTTTGTACCTGCTCGTAAACTTTGCAGTTCGATGTATTTTTTAAGGAATTCTATTTCTTTAGAAAGCCGAACGCGATCGTTCTCAGCATATTCCAGGTTATAACGCATCAAAGTGCCAAGTTTGGTGATTGCTTCAGCAGTTTCCTGGCTGTCCTCTTTTAAAGCAATCGCATATATATTATTCAATGTGTTAAATAGAAAATGAGGATCGATCTGGGTTTTCAAATAGGCGAGCTTCATTTCAGACCGTTCTGATTTTAATCGCTCTATAAAACTTAAATTCACCAACCAATCTTTGGTGAATGTATATGCGAATGAGAAAAGAAATCCCAAAAAGATTCCTCCTGATACCGAATACTTACTGAAAAGAGCTTCGATAAAGGTGAGTTGCTCAGGATCATGGTTATCATTCAATACCAATACATGAAATATTGAACGACCCGCTTCTATGCATACAACAGTTACAATCAGCATACCAATATAGCCCAGCCATCGCTTTTTTGAGAGAAATTCGGGGATCAGGTAAAAGGAATTCAGATAAAAAACTAATGGGAGGGCAAGGAAATTCATCCGGATGATATTTTTAGATTTATCATCAATAGAGGTGCCCATTCCGGCTTCCATGAACCAAATAAAAAGCACAAAGAGTACAATGTGTACGAGAGACTCTTTAGTATGATTTTTTAAAATATATGTGATTCTGGATTCCATATCATTCAATGATAAGGGTATTATCGGAGATATTTTGTTCGATAAGAATGTGCTTTGGATCGAGTACAATTTTTGAGGTTTTTTCACCTATGGTAAAAATGATTGAATTCTGTCCTTCTCCAACATATACTGATTCTAGTTGAATGAGTTTGTCCTCAGAATCAAAAGCTCCTATTTGCAGATAAAATCCTGATGCGCCTGAGAGTTTTTCGTCAAAACCTTGTATTTGATACTTCGATTCTTTCCTTTCTTTTGAAGAGCTTACTGTGAGTTCAATTTCGAATTCAGAGCTCTCAGTAGATTGCATAGAATAATCTACTATTTCATTTTTATATACCGTTGACGTTTCAAATAAGTCATAAATCAGGTAAGTAAGTGAATCGGGAGTCTGACTTTTTAAATGAGATATAAAATCTAATGAGGTTGGATAGGGTGGGGCTTTTGAAGCGAAGCTTTCAATAAAGTTTCTTAGAACTTGTTCAAACTGCTTACTTCCCAGATGCTGATACATTGAGTTTAGAGCGAGCAATCCTCTCGCATAGCTTATATGAGCTTCATTAGGTGTAACGAAAATAAGCGGAGATTCTTCATTTGTTCTATTGCGTTGATTGAAGTACCGATTACTAATGGTATCTAGATAGAGCTTCTTTTTTTCGGGACCGTACCCTTGCTCCAATATCTGTAAGGCTGTGAATTCGGCAAAACCTTCGGTTAGAAAGCGGCTTCCAAGGGCATCAGCAGGAATGATTTGATGTCCCCACCATTGGTGGGAAAGTTCGTGAGCTGTAAGCCGAAATACGTCGTCAAATCTGTTTTCGCTGGTATCCTGTTTACTGAAAAAACCGGCAAACTCTGAGAATGGGATTGTCTGAGTGAATGATTGAGCAAAACTCCCATAAGTCTTAGAAAACTCAACAATTCTTAGTTCTTTAAACGGGTAGCCTCCAAAAGTGGAGTCAGTATAACCTAAAGTTGCTTTCATGGCAGACATCATCCTCTCCAGATTAAAGGTATGTGTAGGATGGTGATAAATCTGCAAACTTATTACATTCAACGAATCTTCAAATACATCAAAACGACCAGATTGGACAGATATACCATTTCGAATTGGGTTTGTAGATTCAAATTTGAAATAAGCACGGTTATCTTCTCGCCATTCAGCCACCAGATTTCCGGGTGTTATAGCAATTTGATTAACGCTGGTGCCGACTGTAATATCCAAATCAAGTAAATCAATATGGTGACCTACATAACTATTAATTCCTGCTGCAGAATCTCTTAGGTTGATTTTACCATCCTCCAATTCCGGTAAATCGTATTTACTTCTTGTAGAAGGATTTTTCAATTCGATATCTGGATAACCGATTGAAGGGAAATCAGCCAGAAAGAAAGTACCATTATTAATGACTTTCGAATTTTCGGAGAACCAATTCTCAGGGTGATTTTCAGCACTAAAATTTACTTTTAATGTATCAGCCGGTTGCAGTGGAGTAGATAGTTTGAGTACTTCAAACCGAAGAATTGAATCAACAGCTATTTTGTCAACTCTTTGATCAATAATACCAGTAAGACTGACATCATTCGGGCATGAAAAGAGGAGTGTATCAAGTGGGACTGTTTCATCATTAACAAAGTACAGGGTTCCTGAAGAAGTATAACTGCGTTGAGAAGGAAAAATATTCATGTTCATTTTGAGGGCTTTCAATCTTGGCTGAGGAAGATTCTTCAAATGCCCAATTAGCTTTTCAGCCTCTGCTTTTCTTTGTTCTGTTATAAGAGCAGGTTCGTTGTTATGAGGATAGATAATGGTAGAAATTGAAAACCCCGTCCCTACAAAAAGAATACATAATAAAACAAGAGCCATTACGGCTTTTTGCGAGCTTCTTTCTTTTGCAATAAGAAGGCGCTCTTTGAGTGTGAAAATCTGTCCACGTCGGGTAAACAGAAGCGTTCCGATTAATAAAATCCCGCCAAAAATAGCCCAGTAAAATTTATGAGCAAAGAATGAGCGAAGGGAAGCTCCATATCCGGATAAGTCGGAATATTGTGGAATGGGTGCTTCATTAAAGGCGTAAATATCTTTTTCAATACCAATTGATTCAATCCCGGACAAACCAAATGCAAAAACTACAAGTAAGAAAAACCCCAGATACTGGTTGCGAAGGATCGTTTGAACAAACAAAGCCATAGCCGCCCAGATTGCCTGACCAATGAATAAAACTCCATACACATGAAATACATACAAGGATAGTTCAAATTGAGTAAATCCTTTCCAAAGTTGAACCGAAACTCCGCCAAGAATGATCATCGTTAAAAGAACGGCTTGTAGTTTTAGAAGAGTTAAAAACTTTGAAATTAAGAGTGTAAGATTTGAAACCTGAGTGGAGTCTATGAGTGCATCCATTCCGGTTTGGATATCTTTATTCACAAGAAATCCAGCATACAAAAAGGTGACTATCATCACAATGAAAGAGAAGAACAGGGAAGGGAGTAATAGCATCACTTGGGTAAGTGGGTAGATGCGGGTCGTGTATTCGGGATTCACCTGCCCAAGTAATAAGAACATGAATAACAAACTTACCAGCATTAATACAATGAATGTTCTGCTCTTAATTATTGCGCTGAATTGAAAAGAGGAAAGTTCCCATGAGTTTCGAATTCCGACAGGTAAAAAGGTTGATAAGCTGAATGAAGAGGCATTCTGAAAATCTGAAGATAAGTTCTCTGATTTTCGATTACTGACGAAGCTCAAAAAACTTTGTTTATGAGTTAAATTAAATAAGGTATAAGCAAAAGTTCCGATACAAACTGATATACCTGACCAAAGTAATCTGTTCAGCACCAGATCATTAGTTAACGGAACGAACTGAGTATTGACTTCTGAGATCGTCCAACCTGCAGTAGCATTTAGAACGGCAAATTCTCCGAATGGATCCAGAAGGGTTAGTGTAGAAAGATTATCGGGGCCAGCAAGGATAAAAAGAATTGCTCTGCGGAGAACAAATACCAGAATAACCGTAACGAAAGCTGCATGGATATTTCTGGAGAGTGAAACAACAGAGAAGGTCAGAACTCCAATCCAGAAAGAGTTAACTAAAGTGATACTCAGAAAAGGTACCAGATATATCGAAAATGAATGATCTCCGATCAGTCCTTCATTTACTCCCGGAAGGATACTTCCAACAAATAAACCAGTGTAGAAAAATGCCTGGATAATGAATATCAGGAGAAAACCTGAAGCAAATTTTCCACTAATGTATTGAGCTTTGTTAATGGGGTATGAATAAAGAACCAGGTAGCCATTCGTCTGAAAATCCCGATATATAGTTCCGCATAGAAATAGCGGAACGAGAAATAAAGAAAAGAGTTGAACATCGAAGAAATAGGAGAAAATATTAGAAGAAGCATTAGCAAAAGGTCGACTGTTTTGGGAAATGGACTGCTCACCTAAGATATCAGCAGAAAGAGCCATAATGCCTATGCCTGCACAAAAAAAGAGCCCCAAAAAAACACTAAAAACAGGCTGCTTTAACCAATGTTGAAGCTCATATCTGAAAATCTTGTAACTAAGCATGTTCAGCCTCTGTAATTTGCAGTATCAGAAAATATGCGTCTTCTAAAGAAGCAGTGGAGAGAGTGAACTCAGGGGAGGGTTGCGACCTAGAAAAAACTCTTACCCTTAGTTTTTGTTGAGGAGTAAACGAAGATGATAGCACGCTATACTTAGTTTTGTATTCACTCAATTTATCGGTGGCTATGTCACAGGTCCAGATGTTTGTCTCTATGTTTTGCACGATGTTGGTGGGGGTTCCTTCCATCAAAACCATTCCTTTATTTATCATGGCGAGATTTTGACATAACTCGGTTACATCTTCAACAAGGTGAGTAGAGAAAATGACCACGGTATCCTGGCTTATCTCCCGTAATAGATTTAAAAATCGTCTTCTCTCAGCTGGATCTAACCCCGCTGTGGGTTCGTCTACAATGATTAGTTTTGGATCATTTAAAAGAAGTTGAGCTATTCCAAAACGCTGTCGCATACCTCCGGAGTAATCACTCACTGCATTTTTTCGTACATCAAATAAGTTCGTAAGCTCCAGTACTTCCTGAATTTTTGATCTACGCTCTTTTACAGAACTAATACCTTTCAGAATTCCGAAATAGTTCAAAAGCCTTTCTGCACTTTCATTGGGATATACCCCAAACTCCTGGGGGAGATAGCCCAATAACCTTCTCAGCTTTGTATGCTCTGAGTGAATATTAATTCCATTGAAGAACAGAGAACCGGAATCAGGTCGTTGAAGGGTAGCAATGGTTCTCATCAAAGTAGATTTGCCAGCGCCATTGGGTCCGAGTAGACCAAACATTCCATCAGAAATTTCCAGACTGATATTGCTTAAAGCTTTGACACCATTAGGATATTGTTTGCTGAAATTTTTGATCGACAATGAATTCATAACACTCCATTTCTTAGAATAATCTTAATCTAAGAATAGAGCAGTGTCATCAGTTTTCTAAACCTTTGTTATGAACTCACAAAAATATGTTACGAAAGGAAGTTTAGTCGTTGTTAGATCGGATTAGTCTAAAACCTAAAGTTCTCCTTTTCTAATCTGCTTGTCTGCATAATCTACAGCTCTGGCAGTTATCGCCATATAGGTAATACTCGGATTCTGAGTTCCGGCACTGGTCATACAAGCTCCATCCGTTACGAATACGTTGGGTACGCTATGAATTTGATTCCATTTGTTGAGTACACTGGTATCTTTGGAATGTCCCATTCTTGCAGTTCCCATCTCGTGGATTGCAGCACCTACGGCGGTTTGAGCGTTGTAGGAAGTTATATCTTCACATCCGGCTGCTTCAAGCATTTCGACAGCGCATGCAACGCCATCTTCCCGGAGTTTCATTTCATTTTCTCTGAGCTTCGCATCAAACACGATAGTAGGCATGCCATGTTTATCGGGCTTGTCAAAATTCAGAAACATTCGATTTTCGTGGTAGGGTAGTATCTCTCCAAAACAGGTGATCGAGACTCCCCAGTCTCCGGGTTCAAAAATTTTGTCTTTATCTTTTTTCCCAATGATTCCTGCAGGAGTTTGAGCTCCACGTCCGGCACCGCCCTGATATCCATAACCGCGTACAAAATTGTCCATTTTTGTTTCATCATCAATATTTCTGAATCGGGGAATATAAAACCCCGCAGGTTTTCTACCGTAGTAATACTTGTCTTTCATTCCCGGGATTCTTCCACTTGCCCCCATTCCATAATGGTGATCCATCATATTATGGCCGAGTTCACCACTTTCGTTACCAAGTCCTGTTGGATATGCTTCCGATCTGCTGTTAAGCAAAATGGCTGTAGTACCAACCGTACTCGCATTGCAGAAGATGATGCGGGAATTAAATTCAATTTCCTCACCTGTATTGGCATCTTTAACTCTTACACCGGTTGCTTTACCCGTGGAGTTATCGTACATAATTTCATGCACAATGCTATCTGCTCGTAAAGTAAGGTTACCTGTTTCTTCGGCAACTGCCAGTGTTGAAGAAAGACTGCAAAAAGGAGCTCCATAAAAACATCCCCGCCAGCATCGGTTTCTTGATTGGCAAGGACCTCGTTTGCCTTTGTGAACCTCCGGATTATACTCACTTAAATTGGCAATACGTCCTGGAGTGATAACTCTTCTGGGATACTTTGCCATTACCTTTTCCCGCATACTTTGTTCCGCACAATTCAAAGGGAAAGGTTTCAGGAACTTCCCGTCTGGAACCTGTGGTAAACCCTCCGCCTGCCCCGAAACTCCTACAAATGTTTCTACATAATCGTACCAAGGCTCAATATCTTTGTAGCGAATTGGCCAGTCGACTCCGTGACCATCTTTTAGGTTGGCTTCAAAGTCCAGGTCGCTCCACCGATAGCAATGCCTTCCCCACATAATAGAACGTCCACCAACGTGATGGCCCCGAATCCAGTCGAAGCGTCCTATTTCATCATAATCATAGTCGCTGTCTTTGTTTACCCAATGTTTATTATCCTGGTTCACCCACCAGTTCAAACGGTCTTGCTTAAAATAGTGAAGTGCTTTCTCCTCTGCAGAAACAACGTTATTGTGGGGTAAATCCCAGGCTTCATCGTTCGCAGTCGGGTAATCGCCATGTTTTACCATTCTTCCACGCTCTAATACCAGCGTTTTATATCCTTTTGTAGTCAATTCCATTGCAGCGTAACCACCACTAATTCCTGATCCAATTACAATGGCATCGAATGTGGTCTGCTTTTTAGCTTCGATATTCAGATTGCCCATGCCTTACCTCCGGTTTCGCTTAAAGAAATACACGGATCATAATATCCCGGAATTGGTAAATAATTAAGATGATTGGTGGCAATTTGCTGCATATTCCGATAGTAGTTTACTGTTCTGTTTTTCAAGTCCCATAGTGCCCATCTATGTTCATTAAGAGTATCGGAAGTAGAAGAGTCGAGTTTGCTAAGTATATCAGTTCGTGCTTCTTCCTCTAACTCCCAAAATCTTGTTTCGCCGGCTTGTTGATGAATATATTTCTCAAAATCTAAGAATCTGACCAGATAAGATTTCTTCTGATCTTCGAAAAAAGTAGCTGAAATCATACTGTCAATTTTTTGTGGTACTGCGACCTCGCTTGCAGAAGGGGAGTCAGTTTTCGGGAGGATGGTATCCGAAATAGCGGATACCAGTTTGAGTTGTTCCTCAGTAAAAAAAGAAGGGTTATAAGCTTCTAAAATTGATTTTGGGATGCTCTTACTTCCAAAAAGCACCGAACTTAAAAAGGGAGTGCCAATTAAAGCACCGGCTGCAAACTTAATGACTTCGCGACGTTTCATAAAAAAAATATTAATTACTCAAGACGTTTGAATAAACTATAAAAAAAGAAAGGATGCCACTCGGAAAAGGCTATTATTTGATTTAAATACAATTCACCAAAACATCTACTGCCTGTTCAATTTCCTGCTGAGAAATTACCAAAGGAGGAACAATTCGAAGCACATTTCCACCTGCCGCATTCGAAAGTACTTTATGTTCGAACATCTTTTCTACCACAGGCCTACCGGGAACAGAAAGCTCGACTCCAATCATCAGTCCCATTCCCCGTACATCTACTACCTTTTCATTATTGGTTGTTTTCTCACTGATGAGATTCATCATAAACGCGCCTTTTTCGGCCGCTTGCTCGGTCAGATTTTCTTTTTGGATGGTTTTAAGACAGGCATTTCCAACCGCAGCAGCAAAAGGGTTTCCCCCAAAAGTGGTCCCGTGATTTCCATGTCCCAAAACAGAAGCAATTTCCTCTTTTGCTATAATTGCCCCGATTGGAATACCACCAGCTAATGCTTTAGCTGAAGCTATGATATCAGGCTTAATTCCATAATGCTCAAAACACCAGAATTTACCAGTACGCGCTACACCTGTTTGTACCTCGTCTATAATGAGGAGGATATTTTGTTCATCGCACAGTGCTCTGACTTTCTGCACAAACTCTTTATCTGCAATATTCACCCCGCTGTTTCCCTGGATAAGCTCAAAAGCAATGGCGATGGTTTGATCATCAACAACGTCAAGAAGGGCGTCAAAATCATTGTAAGGTGATTGAATGAATCCGGATGGGAGAGGTGCAAAACCTTCCTGATAATTGGGTTTACTTAAAGTGATACTTGCTAATGAGCGTCCGTGAAAACCATTAGTGAGAGAAATTATATTACCTGTTTTGCCATGTTCATGTCCCCATTTCCTAGCCAGTTTTAAGGTTCCTTCCATCGCTTCCATACCACTATTACAAAGGAATACCCGATCAAGTCCGGTAAGGTAGGAGAGCCGTTCAATAAATTCGCTTTGTGGGTCTGTGTAATAAAAATTGGAAACATGAAGCAGTTTTTCTGCTTGTTCTTTGATGGCTTCAACAATGGCAGGATGGGAATGTCCCAGATTGTTTACGGCAATTCCTGCAAGGAGATCAATGTATTCTTCGCCATTTACATCCCATACTTTTGCGCCAAGACCTTTATCAATAGTTATAGGGAAGCGATTATATACCTGAAAGTGATGCTTTTTTTCTAATGCCTGAGCTGAGTTCATATAGTATAATATTATTCTGATTCAGAATTTAAAGACTAACAGCGATAAGGTTATAAGTTTAAATTTAATTCTAAAAACCTTAATCAACTAGGGTAAAAGTATCATTATGAAAATCGAGGTTAGCAACTCCATGTATACGGCTTTTATTGAGGCCAATGAATTTCAATGGGTTATAAAACCCAACCTGTTCCAGCTCTGAAATACTTAAATAATGGAGAGATGCTAAGTAGTTCATGCATTCAAGCATTGTATAGGAAGAACCAACAAGGTATCCCTCTTCAACATCATATAATCTTCCGGAATTATTTATTCGCACCATTTTTCCCATTGTGGAGTAATCCCCGGGTGGTAAACATGCTAAAGGAGATGCGTCGCTCACAACGATAGTTTTTTCAATATCTCTTGTAATCAGGATAAGCCTTATCAGCTCTTCAGGTATATGATGACCATCTGTAATCATCATGGCGGTCAATTCTTTAGCAGCAAGCCCGGAAATGAGCGCATTTTTATGTCGGTCAACTAGATGGGGATTAGCGTTTCCAAGATGAGTGAGTCCGGTAGCTCCTGATTTATGAAGCTCCATAATTTGAGGGTATGTAGCAAGCTGGTGCCCTAATGAAACGACAATTCCTCTTTTTCTAGCGAATTCACAAATTTCTTTTGCTCCCGGTTGTTCTGCAGCTATAGTAAGAATCTTAATTGAACGTTTTGACCAATCTATCAATTGGGTTAAAAACTCTATATCGGGTTCAATTATATATTTTTTTGGATGAGCGCCTCTGGCACCATCAGCAGGAGAAAGGAAGGGGCCTTCAAGGTGAAATCCTAAAACCATTTCTCTCACCTCTCTATACTTTTCAATTGTTGAAAGCATGACGGTCAAATTCCGTTTATAAAGTTCTTTGCTGGTGGTAATAATGGTAGGCAGAAAAGCAATGGTTCCACGAGCTTTTAAAGCTTTACAACTTTCGACAAAGCTTTCCTCAGTCAGGTTTTCGGAGAAATATTCAATCCCAAGACATCCATTGACCTGTAAATCTATAAAACCAGGAATGCGCATATTTAGTCAGTTTTTAGTGTTTGATAAAAATACTCAGGTAAGTGCACTATATCTTTTCTCTAAATACTCCATCGGAGACTCAACCTCATAGTGTATTCTTAACCTTACCCATGCAGGAGGGAAAATTTTAGTTCCTTCAAGAATTAGCACGAAGTCTATAAGAAACTCAGAGTCTGATTTCGGATTAATAATCAGTTTAGTTATTCCCATTGTCCATATCCGAATGAATGAGCCAAACTCCATCTTTCTTTTTTAGTATGAGGGTGAATTTTCCGACATCTTCTGTTCGGTTTCCGTAGGTATAACCTCCTAAGATATATCCAAGTTCTCCATCCGTATGGTAATCATAGGCGGATAATTTTAGATCTCCACCGGAGCTTTGGTAGGCTTCTTCAATAGCAGCTCTTCCTTGGGTTGGGGCGTTTCTGGGCCGAAGAATAAATCCATCTTCAGTAAAAAGATTAGCTAACTCTTCAGCATTGTTGTTTTTCCAATAGGTTTCGTAGTCTGTTAAAACTCGTTGTAGTTCATCGGGGAGTTCCACTTTTAGAGTTTGCTGGGCAAGCAAAGGTCCAGAAGTAGACAGGAGAAGAATAAGTAGAAATATATATCGAAGCTGTTTCATAAGCAGATCATAAGTGAAAGGTCTTCTGAGTATACTGCTAATTCAGCAATTGGGAAATTGCTTTGCTTTGTTCTCAAATGAAGCACCTAGTAACTATCTTTGTAACTTTCTTCAAACCAGCTTCAAGCCTATCCTTCCTCTTTCCAAATCAAGCGAGATAATTTCAACTGTAATGATATCTCCGACACCAACCTCATCGTGAGGATCTTCTACTCTTTTTCCCGTTTTGGACATATTTGAAATGTGAAGCATTCCGTCTTGTTTTACACCAATATCCACAAAAGCACCGAAATCAACGACATTGCGAACAGTTCCTTCCAGTTTCTGACCTTCCTTCAGATCGTCCATACTCATTACATCGGTACGGAGAATAGGTTTCTTCATCGAATCCCGTGGATCACGACCTGGCTTCATCAGGTTTTCGATGATGAGTTCGAGGGTGGGTTCTCCAACTCCAAGCTGTTCTGCTATTTGTTTAGTGTTGATGTTTCCGAGCTTTGACTCGATTACACCTTTCTGTTTTGAAAGATTCTCAATATCAATCCCAAAAAGATTGCAGAGTTTCTCGGTAACTTCATAACTCTCTGGGTGAATGGCAGTGTTATCTAAAGGATTTTTTGCTTCGGGGATTCGCATAAATCCTGCTGCCTGCTGGTATCGAAAATCACCAACTCCATCAATATCTTTAATCTGTTCCCGACTTTTAAAAGCTCCTGATTGTTCTCTAAATTTCACGATGTTATCAGCTACCTTTTTACTTAACCCAGAAATATGAGAAAGGAGGGGCGCACTTGCTGTGTTTAGATTTACTCCGACCTCATTCACACAACTTTCCACCACATCGTCCAGTTTAGAAGCTAACTGTTTTTGGTTGATGTCATGTTGATATAAACCAACTCCAATAGATTTCGGATCAATTTTAACTAACTCAGCTAAAGGGTCGAGTACTCGCCGTGCAATGGAAATATTTCCGCGCTGTGCAGCATCTAAATCAGGAAATTCTTCTCTCGCTATTTCGGAAGCAGAATACACAGAAGCTCCTGCTTCATTAACGATCAAATAATTAAGTTCTTCTTTTGGCTTGATTTCTTTTCTCTTTTGAATGAAATCAGCTACAAATTGCTCAGTTTCACGACTTGCGGTTCCATTTCCAATCGCTATCAGGTTCACTCCATACTTGTCTATCAATTTACCGATCACAGATTCAGATTGTACAATTTGGTTTCTGGGAGGTGTAGGGAAGATGGTAGTTCCTTCAAAGTACTTTCCGGTTTCGTCTACAATAGCCACCTTACAGCCGGTTCTGAATGCAGGATCAATCCCCATAATTATTTTATGCTGAAAAGGAGGCTGCATCAAAAGGTTGCCCAGATTAGTGGCAAAAGTTTCGATAGCATGTTGATCTGCTTGATTAGTAAGCGCATTACGGAGTTCCCGTTCCAGGGAAGGAGAAAGAAGTCGCTTAAAAGCATCTTCAACGGCATCTTGAAGCTTTTCTGTAAAGATGCTAAAATCGTTATTAATAACGATGTCATCAATTGTTTCTAGCGTTCGTTCTTCCCAAACCTCGATTTTTACAAACAGGATGTTTTCTTTTTCCCCACGGTTAATTGCCAGCACTTGATAGGGCTTTAACCGATCAACTTTAGATGAGAATTCGTAATAATCTTCAAAGTTAGTACGCTCTTTTACAGCTGGGTTTTTCTTGGTGGAAAGTGCAGAGTGATTAAGAAATATGGTCCGTAGTTTTTCTCGGACTTCAATGTGTTCATTTATCCACTCGGCAACAATATCGATGGCACCTTTCCAGGCATCTTCTAAAGTAGTTACTGCTTTTTCTTTGTTGATGAACCTTTTTGCAAAATCATCGGGATTTCCATCCTTTATTTTCTGGTCCCAGATCATTTCAGCGAGTGGTTCCAATCCTTTCTCTTTGGCTTTATCGCCACGGGTTTTGCGTTTTTGTTTGTAGGGGAGATATAAATCTTCCAATGTAGTTAAATCGGTACATGCTATAATTTTCGCTTCTAAATCGGGAGTAAGTTTTTCCTGTTCCCTAATGGATTTGAGAATAGTTTCTTTTCTGGCTTCGAGTGTTTTTTGCAGTTCAAGTGCATCACGAACGGTACGAAGTTGTTCTTCATCCAAGCCTCCGGTGACTTCTTTTCTATATCTGGCAAGAAAAGGAATAGTCGCACCTTCTTCCAGAAAACCCAGTACGGTATTAATCTGCTTTTCCGAAATGTTTAGCTGTACTGATACTCGTTTTGTAATAACTGCGTCTGACATAAATACTTTTATTAAATAGTCATATTTCCACTTCGAAAATAGAAAGAGATATGTATCAAAAACACATGTTTTTAAATAAAGATTTTCGAGTTCCAATAAAAAAATTTGTCTTCACAGTTTCTTCATTTTTGTGCACTACTTTTTGATTGTACAAAAGAGGTTGATCAACCTTCACGAGTAATTGTCCCACAGGGACTTAACCCAAAGTAATAGAGGTATTACGTCATGAAGGTATTATATGTTTTTCTTGTCTTCATTCTTACAATCACATCTGCAACAGCTCAGGAATCTTATTCAGTTAATAACGAAACCAGTACCATTCTAATTAAAGGAACCTCCAGTGTGCATGACTGGGAAAGCAACGCTGAAGAATTTACAGGATCGGCAATATTTACAATAACAGAAGGTGATCTCCAATCTATTGAAAACCTGGCTTTCAGTGTGAATGCACAATCAATAAAAAGCGGAAAGCGCATCATGGATAACAAAACCAAAGATGCTCTTGATGCCAAAAAGAATCCTCAAATCACCTTTGAGTTCCTTTCTCTGGAAGAGATAAAAAATGACACTGTAAAAGTGAATGGGAATCTAACTATGGCTGGAGTCACCAAAGAAATTATGCTAACCGGAGCTTTCCAGATTGAGGATGACGGCTCAATACTAGTTTCCGGAAATCAACCCATTGATATGGAAAACTATAGCATTCAACCTCCTACAGCAATGATGGGAGCTCTTAAAACCGGGAAAGATGTCGACGTTGAGTACCGAATTAACTTTTTAAAAAACTAACCTAAAACACACTAATAGAGGAAGTATCATGAAAACTACAGGAAAACATATCGCAGCAGTCTTTATAATGGCCATGTTGTTCGTGGCAGGTGGTCTCGCTCAGCAAACCACACCGTTGCAATACTATACTACTCCCGGTAAAGCTTCTCTAAATCAATTTGAACAACCTAAAACTAATACTGTTGATTTTAATGGGCTAGCTGTTCGGATTGGTGGTGATTTCGCACTACAATTCCAGGGATTAACTCAATCCAATTCAGGAGATAGTCTAGCCGAATTAGCTAATAATTTTACGCTACCGACTGCAAATCTTAATATCGATGTTCAACTTGCTCCGGGTATGAGAATGCATCTTCGTACCTATTTATCATCTCGTCACCACGCTGAAGCTTGGGTAAAAGGTGGGTATTTAAGAATGGATCAACTTGATTTCATCGAAGAAGGATTCCTTTCTGAATTAATGGAAGTATTGACCATTCGGGTAGGTATGGATCAGTATAACTATGGAGACACTCATTTCAGAAGAAGTGATAACGCAGCAGCAATCTATAATCCATTCGTAGGCAACTATCTAATGGATAGCTTCAGCACAGAACCATTTATGGAATTCACTATTCAAAAAAATGGAATAATTGCAGTTCTGGGCGCTACCAATGGACGTTTAAATCAACGTCCAACTCCCGGGGATGATGGTTTTGCAGTATTCGGTAAAGTAGGATACGATTCTCAGATAAATGAAGACCTACGTTTTCGATTAACAGGCTCGTTTTATAACAGTACTGATAAAGGAACCAGAGACTACTTATATGCTGGCGATCGTGGTGGTGGCCGTTACTATAGCATTGATGATGGAAGAGGAGATTTCTCTCCCAGAGTGAATCCAAACTTCCCTTACCAAACTGCTTTCCAAATCAACCCATTTGTTAAATTCCAGGGACTTGAATTCTTCGGAGTATTTGAAGTTGCCAGCAATGGTGCGGATGCAGGCGGATCATTCACACAACTAGGTGCAGAAGCATTATACAGATTAGGTGCTGAGGAAAACTTCTACATTGGTGGACGTTATAATGCAGTAAGCGGCGAATTTTCTGATGTAGCTCCTACATATGAAGTCGACAGAATCAACATTGGAGGTGGCTGGTTCTTGACTGATAACGTACTTGCCAAACTCGAATACGTAAAACAAACTTACGGTGGGGATTTCACTAATGGTGGTTCTCTTCAGGATGGTGAATTTAGTGGGTTAATGATAGAAGCTGTGATTGCTTTCTAACTAATACCTCTATTAACCAAAGGGCTCTCCGTGAAAGGGGCGCCCTTTTTTATTGCTTTACAGTCAAGGTAAACTCAATCTCTATTTCGTCACGAACTTTAACTAATCCAAAAAGAGCGGTGGGAGGGTTAATCCCAAAATCGGTCATATTAATTCGATTGGTACCTGAAACAATTGCTACTCCATTTTCATTTCGATAATCGTATAACTCGATGGTATATTCTTTTGTAACTCCTCCAAGAGTAGTGGCAACATTTGCCAGAGTAGGAATCCCATAAGGAGAAACTATGTTAAGCAATTCGATATCAATATTCGGATGAACATCGCTTTTCAGGGTTTTTCGAAAATCCCTATTTATTCCTCGTTTTCCACAATTAAAGGAATTTACTCTCAATGAAATATCATCACCCTGAACGGTAATGGAAGTATCTTGGATTTGAATGTTATGAATGAGTGTGTCAGTCTCAATTTCATCCTCATAAATACATTCAAAATCATTCACATTTGATGTTCCATTAATTCTTAATTTACTGCTCTCAAGAATAATGGATTTCACTTCATTGATTTGACGGGCAGACGCATTTTCTGTTCCTGAGAACAGAATCAAAGCGCTCATAAAAAGAATAACTATGTTAACGTCTTTCATTGATGATTTTCTACATTCTACTCACTTACACTTCCATCGAAAAATATACTAAAACATGACGGACATCAAAGAGTTACTTGAAGCTGCAGTTGAAATTGCTACCATTGGGGGGAAGCATACGCTCAAGTATTTTAAAAAGGATTTTGAAGTGATCAGCAAAGCCGACGATTCCCCGGTTACTATTGCCGATCGTGAAACAGAGCAAATCATCCGCAAAGAAATTCTGAAGCGCTATCCCGAGCATGGTATTATCGGAGAAGAATTCGGACGCACTAACGAAGATAGTAATATCCAATGGGTACTTGACCCGATCGACGGTACTAAATCATTTATCCATGGAGTTCCATTCTATACCACGTTAATTGGGATTATGATTGATAATGATCCTGTGGTAGGGATTATCAATGCTCCGGCGCTGGATGAGCTTTGTGCTGCCGGAATTGGACTGGGTGCTACGCTGAATGGAAAACCTTGCAGTGTACGTGATACTTCCGAACTAAAAGACGCTAGTTTGCTAGTTACAGAAATTAAGCGGTTTCAGGATTGTGGAATGGAGCCTCAGTTCCAGGAACTTATGTCAAAAACTAAACTACACAGAACCTGGGGCGATGCTTACGGCCATATGATGGTAGCTATAGGTCGTGCTGATGTGATGTTCGATCCGATCCTCAACATTTGGGATGCAGCGGCGTTGTTACCGGTGATGAAGGAGTCAGGTGGGATCTTCAGTGACACAAACGGTGAAGAAACCATCCATTCAGGGAATGGGTTTTCAACCAATAAAGCTTTATATCCTCAGGTAAAAGCAATTTTTGATGAACATAAATAATCTATGATCAAAACACTTTTTAATTATTCTTTAGGTCTTTTATCAATTATTCTGGCAGTAACGCAAACCTGTGAAGATTTTCCGGACTTCGATTATGCTTCACATCCCGAGCAGCCATTTGATTTCAAACATCTGGATCTTGCCATTACCCTTGAGCCGGAACTCACGTTAGTACGTGGAGTAGCTACGTACACAGTGAATCCGAAAATTAATGGAGTTACTCAGCTGGTACTTAACACAGAAGAATCTGCCATTGATGCAGTCTTGATTAACGAATCAGATGTTGAGTTTGAGATATCCAACGACTCACTAATCGTGCTTCTTCCTGATTCCTTACAGGAAGGAAAGGAGTTCGAATTAGCAGTTACCTGGCAATCGAATTCCAGTTTCGGGCTTTATTTAGATTCGGAAGGGAATTTCTGGTCTTCTAAAAACCCGTTGGCACACCGGCACTGGTTTCCTGTTTTTGATCATCCCAGAAATGAGCTCACCTTCAACGCCTATGTCTCTATTCCTTACGAAAATGAAGTGCTATTCAACGGTGAGTTTGTTGGTGATGATGCCCAAACGGGAAACAGAAAGAAAATACATTATGTATCTGAGACTCCTGTTCCGGTTACAGGACTCGGTTTTGCAATGGGCGATTTTCTTATCACAGAAGTAACTTCCGGGCTAACTACTATCCGGTTGTTCAGTTCAGACCAAAAATATACAGAAGAAGAACGGATAGGATTGATTCGGGAAGCATCTCAGCTAAAGAAGGATGTTGAAAGAATACTTTCGTTGGAATATCCATGGGAAGGGCTAAACATTGCGATATTGGCTGATAATTTTTGGGAAGAACGTACTCATGGATCAGGGACGATTTTTCTCTATGAGAATATGGGGTCACTTTCCAATCAACTGAAAAGGGGAGTTTATGCCCAGTGGTTTGGGGAGTACCTTCGTGGCGAGCAATTTTTTGATTTTGAAAGCGCTGGAGATGAAATGATGAGAACAGCACTTCATTTTTCTTTGGGTGACGATCCAGCAGTTATTAAAAATCCTGATACCCTGAATACCATCTATTCCTGGAACCGTTGGCAGGAATCATTTAAAATGAAACCTCAATTATTCCAAATTACAGTCGATAACTCATTGCCTGAGATCGCCAGGTCGATGGGAGGAATTGTTTCTTTTGAAGACTATGCAGATGTCTGGTACGAAAAAACAGGTATCTCGTGGCATACTATTTCTTTTGATGAACCTTCTTCAGAAGAAGAACCACAGAAAGAGCGTATTCTGTACATGTTGAATACCGAATACGATGAGATAAACTCCGAACTGGCATTAATTTTTGAATTACAAGAGGGTAGCGGGGAAGAGTTATACAGTCTTAATATGACAGAATTTACGTTTGAGGATTCCATCAACCATGAAGTAAATTTTACGGGAGAACTGGATACAGTTATGATTTCGATTTCTTCAATGGTAGAATACATTCGTTTCAGTGAAGGTTCTGTTTCTTTAGATGTAGTCGAAATCCAAAACTTGCCATTGTTCTTTTTATTAAACCAACTCAGAAGCCCGAATGCAGATGATCGAAGAGCAGGAGCAATGCTATTGTCGAGTCATCGCGATAACCCGGATCTGCAACTGGCTCTTAATGATGTAATGGCAAGCGAAGAGAATGCATCTGTTCGGGCTGCTTTATTGAAAACCATGGCAGGTATCACGAATGGAGCTACCGGAACAGAGCAGCAATTTCTGGATGGCTTAAATTCAGATAACGAGGAAGTACAGCTAGTCTCACTCCAATCGCTCGCGAACTACCCGGATAATGAAATGGTACAGAATTCTGTGAGAAACAGAGTATTACGGGTGGACTCTGAAAATCTTTTTAACGCTGCTCTCGAGAGTTACGCTGTTGTAGCTTCGGCAGAAGAACTGGTTACTTTGGCAGAAAGACTCCAGCGGGTTGATAGTACGGGCGTAAAATCACTGTTTCTTATCTCTAATTATCCGGATGCTGATTCAGCCAATTCATTTATTATAATTGCAGAGAGCTATTTAGAGGATTCTTATCCTTATTCAACAAGAAGAGAAGCTCTCAGCTTCTTACTTAAAAATGACACTAACCAAGAGCATTGGCTGGAACGTCTCGATACGCTTTTAGAAGATCGCGATCCAAGAATCAGGCACTCATCTCTGAAAGCAGTTAAATGGTTAAGCCCATCTGAAGCATTGAAAGCTCTAAGTTCAGTTGAGCAAGATGAATTTGATGCCCGAATATTACTGGAAGTTGATAATCTGCTGGAACAGTTATCGGAATAGCCTTTTAAAATCTGACCAGTTGGTGCGTTGCATGTAACGCACCTAACTGAGATATGTCAATATGATAATTTTGAATTAGGCTACCCTTGTCTGATCCATTTAGCCAGTTCTTTATAGGATGGTTTCTTCCCGTACATCAGGATACCAACACGATATATTTTAGCAGCCAGCCACATTAATCCTGCAAAGGTTCCGATCATAAGAAGGAGGGAAAGCCCTATTTGCCAGAAAGGTACTTCTGTAGCCGCAATCCTCGAGATCATATTTATAGGAGCCGTAAGAGGGAATAAGGAGGCAATTACAGAAACTGTAGAATCAGGATTCTCCATGACCCTCAGATTCAGGAAATATCCAATGAAGATTGGGATCATTACTGGCATCATAAACTGCTGAGTGTCCTGCTCAGAATCTACGGCTGATCCAATGGCCGCAAAAATTCCTGCGTAAATCAAAAATCCGATAAAGAAAAAGAGGAAGAAATAGAGAAAAATGCTGGGATCAACCACAAACTGCTCTAATGCAGATGGATCGAAGGCATTATTTGCAGCCGCCTCACGTGCATCTTCCGGTAGATTCTGGAGTTGAGCATTTACAATCATTCCGGCAACAGGAGCAGCAATAACAGAAAGCCCGATATAGGAAGCAATCCAAACACCGAATTGGGTTACAGCAAGAGCAAGAATTCCAAAAAGCTTACCAAGCATTAGCTCAATGGGTTTAATTGAAGATGCAATTACTTCCACAATGCGGCTGGTTTTTTCTTCTATTACGCCGCGCATCAGAAGAGCTCCATATCCAAATACACCAATAAAGATGAGTAAGCCAAGGATAAAGCCAAAGGCAGCACCGAAAACAGCGTTATCTTCCTCTTCACCTTCTTCGGTAAGTTTTACTGATTTGAGCTGAGGTCGGGACTCGAAAATCTCCCGAACCTCAGGAGAAACCTGGCTTCGGGAAAGGCGCTCTTCCCGAACTACTTCCCTGAGATGATCCTCCACAGATTCAATGAAGCTCAATCCTCCACTACCACCATACACAAGAGTAGGACTTTCTGAGGTTTCGATAAAAGCATCGCTAAGAACTACATACCCATCGATACCTCCTGATAGTACGTCTGCCCGGATAGAATCGATTTCCAATTGGCTCACATTTTGGTATCTGATACTATCTATTTCTACCAACCGGCTGTAAAGAACTCCGGTCTCGTCATAGATTCCGACTGTTTTGGTTACTTCACCATCAGAGATAGTTACAACTACAATAATCGCCATAAAAGCAAGAAAGGCGAGAGGAGTTAGGAGGGTGGATAGGATAAAAGATTTGGTACGAACTCTTGTAAGGTATTCGCGTTTTAGAACGAGTAAAATTTTATTGAAATCCACGATTACGCCTCCACAGTTTTGATGTTATCTTCGCCAACAGTAGAGATAAAAATCTCATTTAGTGAAGGTTGAACCCGTTCAAATCTATGGATTTCAGCATGTTCCATTGCCAACTTTAAAATCTCCTGCATCGACTGTCCGTTTAGTACCCGAATTTCTGCGAAATTTGTAGATCGATTATTGATTCGTACATCTTCCAGTTTATCCAGAAAAGCTCCGTCTCCTTCGAACTCAAGATTGATCGTGTTTTTTCCAAAAGACGCTTTCACCTCACGGAGTTTTCCCTGGAGTACTGCTTTTCCTTTATTAAAGAGGCAGATGTCATCGCACATCTGTTCAACCTGTTCCATCCTGTGGGTGGAAAACAAGATCGTTTTTCCCTGCTCCTTTAATTCAATAATAACTTCTTTGAGGGTTTCGCTGTTGATGGGATCAAGTCCTGAAAATGGTTCGTCAAAAATATAAATATCAGGATCATGAGCGATGGTAGCAATAAATTGTATTTTTTGTGACATCCCTTTCGAGAGCTCTCCAAGTTCTTTCTTTTTCCAGTCAGAGGCTTCAAACCGTTCCAGCCAAAAGTCAATGGATTTTTTAGCGGCAGACGTTTTCATTCCCTTTAACTGGGTGAGATAAAGAAGTTGTTCACCAACTTTCATCTTCTTGTACAGCCCGCGTTCTTCCGGCATGTACCCAATCATTTTTTGAGTGAACGGGCTTGCGACATGTCCATTAATATTGATTTGCCCCGTATCTGGCGCAAGTATGTTATTGATCATTCGGATGGTAGTGGTTTTACCAGCTCCATTTGGACCCAAAAGCCCAAAAATCCGTCCTTTTTCAACTTCAAAACTTACATCATTAACCGCGGTATTCGTGCCAAACGTCTTCGTTACGTTCTCTACATTGATGATGACCATATTACCCTGTTAGATTATTATTAAAGGAAGATAAAATTTTCTGTAAACTCATTTAAAGTTTTGCAACAAGCTTAAACTTTTCTTATTTGTTGTGATAATATCGGAGTTATTACAAAATCGGTTAAAATTTTTCTACGTAGATGCATATTACTCATTTAAGTGCAGAATGTTACCCGGCTGCTAAGGCCGGAGGGCTTGGAGATGTAGTCGGGGCTTTGCCAAAATATTTGAATAAACTGGGTGAAACCTGTGAAGTTATTATGCCCAAATACAAAACGAACTGGCTTGAGTCTCAGGAGTTTGATGAGGTTTGGGAAAGCAATGCCAGACTGGGAGTCGAGTATTTCGGTTTTAAGATTTTAAGGGTAAAAGATGACCCACTGGGATTCCCTTTGTTTGTGGTTAATGTGCCCGGTAGACTTGATCGCCCGGGAGTTTATATTGATCCATGGTCAGGTCATGCATATTGGGATGAATTCGAGCGTTTTTTGAGCTTTCAGATTGGGGCACTGGAATGGCTTGTTCACCGGGATGCTTCTCCGGATATCATTCATTGCCATGATCATCACACCGGGCTTATTCCGTTTATGGTTTCGAACTGTTTCAGATATCAATCACTTGCTCAAATCCCCTCGGTAATTACGGTGCATAACGCTGAATATCATGGACAATATGACCTGGAACGTCATACTATGCTTCCTGATTTTGATCTTTCTAAACTTGGTCTGCTGGATTGGGATGGACGGTTAAATTCTCTTGGATCTGCTTTAAAATGTGCCTGGAAGATATCCACTGTTTCTCAGAGCTACATGGATGAATTGAGCACGAATAGCAATGGGTTAGAGTTGCTATTCGCTCAGGAAAAGGATAAATCTATTGGAATTGTAAATGGCATAGATGCCGAAGTATGGGACCCCGCTACCGATCCTTTATTAGATCTGAATTATACCAAACGTGGAGTGAAAGGGGGAAAGCGAAAGAATAAAGAGAAAATCTGTAAACAATTTGGCTTAAATCCGGATGTCCCAACCGTCGCTTTTATTGGTAGACTGGTTCGTGAGAAAGGAGCCGATTTGTTGCCTGATTTAATTTCCTCGTTTATGCATGGGGAAAGAGAAGTGAATTTTGTACTTCTTGGAACCGGCGATCCCGGACTTCACGAAATCTTTGCCAGGATGGAAAGCGATCATGTCGGGTATTTTGATGCTACACTGGAATACAACGAAAAACTGGCACACGAGATTTATGCGGGTGCGGATTTCATTCTAATGCCTTCTCGGGTAGAACCTTGTGGTCTCAACCAAATGTATTCTATGCGCTATGGAACGGTACCAATTGTACGTGCAGTTGGAGGACTAAAAGATACCGTAATTGATTTAGAAGAAGAGAGTGGATATGGGATTCAATTTCATGAATTTAATCTTCATGAGGCCGAAGGTGCGATAAATCGGGCAATAGATTTATTTGCTGATGAAAAGAAGCATGCAGAGGTGATAAGAAAAATCATAAATCTCGATTTCTCCTGGGATAAATCGGCAAAAGAGTATATTAACATGTATAACCAACTAAAACTACAGAGTACATAATGAAGGATTCAGTCATATCAATTATACTTGGAGGAGGAAGGGGAACAAGATTATTCCCGTTAACAGATCATAGATCTAAGCCGGCTGTTCCTGTTGGTGGTAAATACCGCCTCGTTGATATCCCGATTTCGAATTGTATGAACTCGGATATCAGGAGGATATATGTGCTCACTCAGTTTAATTCTGCTTCTCTGAATCGACATATTAAAAACACGTATAATTTTGATGTATTCAGTAACGGCTTTGTAGATATACTGGCTGCTGAACAAACAGCAGATAATACTCAATGGTTTCAGGGTACGGCCGATGCCGTTCGTCAGTCTATCCATCACATGGAGAATCATGATTATGAATACGTATTGATTCTTTCAGGAGACCAACTATATCAGATGGATTATCGAAAGATGTTAGTGAGGCATCAGGAGAATGAGTCTGACCTAACGGTAGCAACTATTCCGGTAATTGCGGAGGATGCTACTGGTTTTGGCATTATGAAAACCAACAAAGAAGGGATGATCGATAGTTTTGTTGAGAAGCCCGATTTCGATGAGCTTAAAGACTGGAAATCAAATGTTCCTGAACCTTATGCGGCTGAGGGAAAGCATTATCTGGCGTCGATGGGGATTTACATTTTTAATCGCGAGACACTGATCAGGCTTTTTAAGGAGAATCCTGATGCTACTGACTTTGGGAAAGAAATCATCCCCAAAACATTGAACGAAGGGCTTAGGGTAAGTAGCTATGAATTCGGAGGCTACTGGACCGATATAGGAACAATTAAATCATTTTTTGATGCGAATCTAGCTCTAACGGATACTGTACCTGAATTCAATTTGTATGACAATGATAATTTTATTTATACCAGACCCCGCTTGTTACCTGCATCAAAAATTATGGGAACAAACATGGAGCATTGTTTAATGGCAGAGGGTTGCCTGGTTGAAGCCAGCCGGATTGTTCGTTCCGTAATAGGTATTCGTTCAAGGATTGGCAAAGGTACTACTATAGAAAACTCTATAATTATGGGTAATGATTATTTCCAAAGCCATGAGTTTGTTGGCAATGCATCCTCAGACCGACCAGCTATGGGAATTGGACAAAGAAGCTATATTAGCAATTGTATAGTCGATAAAAACGTTTGTATCGGTAACGATGTACGTATAGTTGGTGGTAGTCATATCCCAGATGGAGACCATGAATTTCACTATATGCGAGACGGAATAGCGATCGTTAAAAAAGGAGTCACTGTTCCTGATGGCACAATCATTTAATGCCTGATTATTTCAATCAGGCAGAGCAAAGGCGACTACCTGTTTTCCATATTCGGTATTCAGTTTTTCTCCTCCGCAAGCAACGGCGATGTACTGTTTTCCATTTACTTCATATATAGCAGGAGTTGCAAACGCAGGTGCCGGGAGTTTATGCTCTAATAGTAGTTCACCTGTAAATCGGTTATATGCTCTGAAATATCCGTCTTTTGTACCTGCAATAAAGAGGAGTCCGTTTTCAGTAATAACTGGTCCTCCATAGCTTTCAGTTCCGGTTTGAGGATGCCCTAAGGTCCGAAGTGAATCGGTTTCCCCAAGAACTACCTGCCAGATAAACTCACCTGAATTCAGATCTATTGCTGTCATCGTACCCCAGGGAGGTGAGATCCCAGGTAGCCCGTTACTATCCAGGAACTTATTATATCCCATGTGGCGGTATCTGGGTGCAAGCTTATCAAAATCGTCAGGAGTAGACATTCTGGTTTCTTCGTTATTTAAGAAACTAATGATAGCGCTTTTTTCTTCATCTTTAAGATGAGTAAAGCCGGGCATCATCCCTTTACCGGACTCAATCAAACTACCTAAAGTGGTATTGTCATATTTTTGATCGATGCCTAGCAATGCTGGATAGCCGCTTTGTGGGTTGCCTTCTCTGTTTGCTCCATGACACGCAGCGCAATTATTCGAATAAGCAAGTTCTCCAAAAGCCTGAGGCTTGAACTCATTTTCAACTTCTTCCATTTGAAGAATCCATGCCATTTCATTTGAATTAACATAGATGATTCCTTCATCAGGAACAGCTGCTGCACCGCCCCATTCTGCAGCTCCATCATACCCGGGGAATAATAGCAGCGGTTCAGTTGAAGGTGGGGCAAAGTCTCTTTTATCAGACCTTCTGAATAGCTCAAGAAGCTCCTCACGGTTAGGTGCGTATGGACTTACATCATCATCGCCCAATTCACTCGATAATCGAGCAAATGCTTTAGGCTTTACCGGAATAGGTTGAGTTGGCCATGCTTCTTCTCCAATAAGAGTAGAAGGAGGAACAGGAACCTCCTCAATATCAAATAGTGGTTCCCCGGTGTAACGGTCAAACAAATAGACATATCCTTGCTTTGTGGTTTGGGAGACAGCCTTTATCTTTTTTCCATTATGTGTAACAGTAAGCAAGTTGGGGGGAGCAGGTAAATCCCGATCAAGTAAGTCATGATGAACCAGTTGATAATGCCAAATTCTCTCTCCGGTTCTGGCATCCAGAGCAAGTAAAGTATTAGCAAAAAGATTCTCTCCTATTCGATCACCGCCCCAGAAATCGGGAGCTGCTGATCCTGTAGGCACATAAAGGATTCCTTCCTCAGTATCCACAGACATACCTGCCCAGTTATTAGCGGCACCGACATTGATATTTAAATATGCATCAGGACTCCAGGTTTCGTATCCATATTCTCCAGGAAGTGGGATGTTGTGGAAAGTCCAAACCAACTCTCCGGTACGAGTATCAAAAGCTCTCAGATAACCTGCTATCGCTGTAGCGCCTTCATCCAAACGCATAGGCATGTAGATCAGGTTCTCAAAAACAGTGCCCGGAGTATTGGAAACTATAAATTTATCTTTTCCATGTTCTGGTAGCCCGGTATGCAGACTGATTCTGCCATTATCTCCGAACGAGGCGATGGCTTCACCTGTTAATGCATCAATTGCATAAAGGTGAGGTCCCATAGTATGAAGTATTCTTTTATCGGAGCCATCTTCACTTTCCCAGTATGCTACACCTCTGCTTGTACTGTGCCAAAGTTTTCTTGGATCACCAAAGCGCCATAATTCCTCACCAGTTTCGGCATTAAGAGCAAAAGCCTGAACGGTTGCAGTTACACCGTAGAGGATTCCATCTACAACTATTGGATTCATTTGCATCTGACCACTATCTGGCGCTTCATAGGTCCATACTACCTCAAGATCTCTAACATTATCAAAGTTTATCTGACTGAGTGTCGAATACTGATTTCGTTCCAGGCCTCCAAGGTAATCTTCCCATTTTGTATAGTCCTTTTTTTGAGCATTAGTACAGCTAATTAAAAAGAAGAGGGTTGTTAGTGGGATAGTAAGTAAATATTTCAAGGGCATAGTGTTGGCTTTTTACCCGGTGAATATGTTCTGAAAAATTGAATAAAAAAAGCCTTCCTCAAATAATTGAAGAAGGCTTAAAATGTTTGTTTCGGCTATACTGTTTAAAGAACTTCTTTAAGAGTGACGCCAATATCGGCAGGGCTTTCCACAACGGTGATACCTGCATCAGCAAGTGCTGCTTTTTTGGCCTGAGCAGTTCCCTGACCACCAGAGATGATTGCTCCGGCATGTCCCATTCGTCGTCCTGGAGGCGCTGTAGAACCAGCTATGAATGCCACTACCGGCTTGTCTACATTATCTTTGATGTAAGCGGCCGCTTCTTCCTCAGCAGACCCGCCAATTTCACCAATCAATACAATAGATTCGGTATCCGGATCATCCTGAAATAATTTAACTGCATCAAGGTGGGTGGTTCCGATAACCGGATCCCCACCAATACCAATTGCGGTGCTTTGACCTAGTCCTACCTTAGTGAGCTGATCGACTGCTTCGTAAGTCAGGGTTCCTGAGCGGGAAATTAATCCCACAGTACCCGGAGAGAAAATATTACCGGGCATAATTCCAATTTTCGCTTCACCCGGAGTTATAACGCCCGGACAGTTTGGCCCGATCAATGTAGCTCCATGACTTTTACAAACTTGCTTAGCCACAATCATGTCTTTAACCGGTATCCCTTCAGTGATACAAATAATTACCTTTATTCCTGCAAAAGCTGATTCTGTAATGGCATCAGCAGCAAAAGCGGGAGGTACAAAAATAACAGAGGTATTAGCGCCTTCATTTTCAACTGAATCAGCTACCGTATTGAAAACAGGTCGATCCAGGTGAGTTTGACCACCTTTTCCTGGAGTAACCCCTCCAACTACATTGGTTCCATATTCTATCATCTGTCCGGCGTGAAAGCTTCCTTCACTTCCGGTAAATCCCTGAACTATAAGGCGGGTATCCTTTCCAACTAATACGCTCATTTTCTATGTTTTAAAATTCTTGATTCAGCGGGCAGGAATATAAGGGCTATGAGGGAAAGTAGCTAAGATGAAAAGGCACAAAGTGATATACTTTTCATTGTGCCTTTCTCCCTTAGTGCCTATAATAAAAACATGATTTCCGACTCAAAAAAAGAAGAAGTTAGAGATGCCGCTGATATTGTTGAAGTGGTTTCCGACTATGTGAAGCTAAAGCGCTCAGGTAGCGGCTTTACCGGGTTATGTCCGTATCATAATGAGAAAACTCCTTCTTTTCATGTTACTCCGAGATTAGGGATTTTCAAATGTTTTGGGTGTGGCGAATCGGGTGATGTTTTTAAGTTTGTGATGGATCAGGATGGGATTGGATTTACAGAAGCGATTAAACAATTGGCCGACCGATATGGAGTGTTTATCCCAGAGGAAGAGCAAACGGAAGAACAAGGAGAAGCTCATCAATTAAAAGAAGGGATTTATCATGCACTCAAATTTGCCGGAGTTTATTTCTACCGAAATCTGATTGAGAATCCTGATGCGGATAAAGCCAAAGCTTACCTGGAAAAACGTGGTTATCCTATGGAGGTGATCAAAAACTTTGGTTTGGGTTATGCACCAACGGGAGGAAATGACCTCTGGAAAGCCGCAACAAATGCAGGGATTGATGAGCAATATCTTATTGAAGCTGATCTAATCAAGCCGAGCCAAAGGGGAGAAGGATTTTATGATACTTTTCGAGGTCGATTGATGTTCCCTATTTTCAGTCCCACTAATAAAGTAATCGCTTTTGCAGGCAGAGTACTTGGAAACGAGAAGACAGCTAAGTACATCAACTCAGCACAAACTAAAGTGTATAATAAAAGCGAAGTAGTGTACGGGGTTAATTTCGCTAAGAACGAAATCCGCAAGCATAAAGAAGTGATTTTGGTGGAAGGTTACACCGATGTAATTACCTTGAATCAGCATGGGATTTCGAATGTGGTTGCAAGTTCGGGAACTGCACTTACTCCCGGTCAGATGAAAATTCTGAATCGTTATGGCGACCGAATTGTAATGATTTATGATGCCGATAATGCGGGTCAAAACGCCATGAAACGGGGAATTGATATCGCTTTAGCTGAAGGGATGGAAGTGCAGCTACTTGAACTACCCGATGGAGAAGATCCTGATTCATTTGTTAAGCAATTTGGAAAAGAATCGTTTCTTGAATTGAAGAAGGAGGAAGGAAGTGACTTTGTAGACTTCCTGATAATGAAAGCGGAAGAAGAAGGACGGATGGAAAATCCGGCTCAGCAAAGTAAAGTGATTACAGAAGTACTGGAAGCTATTGCCAGTATTAAAGAATCCATCCAGCGACAGGTTTATGTTCAACATCTTCATCAAAAAACACAGAAATACCGCCGAGGGACCGATAGGGAGCTTTTTGAAGAATTGGAACGGGTTTTATCTGACAAAAGAAAAGAGGAACAACGGTCTAAACGAAGAGAGCAGTTCAGGCAGGAACGAGAAACCATAGACCAAGGACCACCGACCGAAGGTGAATTTTCTGTTGAGAATCAGTTTAAAGGGATTCCTCAAACCGCAAACCTCAGACCTCAAACCTCGAAAAAGAAGCCTCACTATGAAAAGGAACTCATTCGCCTGATGATCTCTTATGGCAAAGACATGGTGAAATACATCTGCTCATTGACTAACGACCGCTTAATTGAAGATGATGAACTCCGTATGTTTTACAACGATATTGTAGATAGATACAAGGTAGAGAATGAAATTTCTATCGAATATTACTCCGGTAAGCCCGATCCTTTTCCAAGGTTGGTTGGAGATGTACTTTTGGAGCAACATACTGCTAGCGAAAGGCACCATGAGAAAGTAGGTATGAAGTACGAAAAGGATAAAAACCCATACCGTACGGCTAAAAGTACCATCAAGACTCTGGAGCTTAACTTCTTTAAGCATAAATTGACTGAACTTTCTGAAAAGTATAAAAACGCGGATGAGGAAGAGAAGAAGAAAATAATTCAGGTCCAGGCAGACGTTCAGTCGAAGATCACCTTAAGAGAAAAAATGGATTCCGACGATTTCTATCCCGATCCCGATGGAACTTCCGAAAATGTAGTGAACGAAAAAGTGTTTGAGTACAAGATGAAAGGTAAAGATTAGCTTCTTAGTTAATAATTCCTTCTTCGATAAGAATATTTGCGATAGCATTTGCTTTCCTAAATGATTCTCCTGAGCCTAAGTTAGATAGTACTATAATAGCTACTTCTTGTTCAGGGAAGCGCATCAATTGCGAACTAATTCCCCAGTCACCCCCATCCCATGCGAAAATTTTCCAGCCATTAAAATTTCCTTGGTATAACCCAAAAGCTTGATTATGTCTATCATGGTTAAATTTTGGAGTGTAATGCATAAGGTCATAAAATTCCTGTCCTCCAAACTGTTTGCTGACCATATTTTTACTCCAAATTAATAAGTCTTCAATAGTAGTAATGACTCCGCTTCCGCCATAATGAGGTGAGTTTCTGTGATGTTGAATAAATTCTCCTTCTCGTTTCAGCTTTACTCCATAATCGGCATAGCTCTCTATGTTTTCTTCAGTTCTAAAGTTGTAAGGAATTACCCTGTTTTTTACCACAACGGTTATATCATCATTGATAAACGTATTATCCATTCCCAGAGGAATAAATAGGTTTTCCTTGATAAATGCACTGAATGGCTGCTCGCTTATCTTCTCAACTATTTTTGTTAGAAGCATGAAATTTACATTCGAATAGTCCCAACGGTCACCTGGTTTAAAGAGTAAAGTATCCTGATTTAAGGAGGTATGGATGCATTCATCAATATCAAAGTAATTGAATGTTATCCAGGATAATCCATTTCCTCGGGGTAAGCGGTAATAATCTATGATTCCGCTAGTATTGTAAATTAAATGTTTAACAAGGATTTCATGTTCATATTTTGCCAGTTCGGGAATAAATTTACTTGCGGGTGTATCAAGAGATAGTTTCTTATCAAGAATAAGCAATGCAATCGAAGCTGCAGTAAACTGCTTTGAAACCGATGCAATACTAAACTTACTATTTGGTTCAATATGAACTCCGTAATCAAGATTAGCTATTCCGAATCCTTTTTGATACAAGGTCGAATCACCAATAGATATACCTATCGCATACCCTGGGGTTTCTAAAGCATCAAAATGCTTAAATAAAGAGTCAATTCTGAATTCAAAGTCTCCGGTTCTTATACTTAAATCGGGTTTAGACTGGGAATACCCAAAAACAGAAGTTAAAATTAATACTAATAAAGGCAGTAGCACCTTTTTTAGTTTAAGGCATATAGAAAAGAAGCGCGTGTTAAGAAAATGCAATTGCTTAGGTTAATAGTATGAGCTATTCTTTCTGAAAATTAAACATCCAACGGATTCCATACTTGTCTTCAAGTTGACCGAAAACCGCTCCCCAGAAAGTATCCTGTAATTCCATGTGAATGGTTCCGCCTTCGGATAGTTTACCCCAGGTTAGGCGCATTTTTGTTTCATTCTCGAAGTTAAGATTTAAATGCACATTATCGCCGGGAGTAATGTCCTTGTGTGGCGCTCCGTCTGAGAATTGCATACGACCGCCATCAAAAAAGGACAGTGTTGCATGCATTACTTTGTCTTTGTAGCCTTCTTCAACAGGCATATTTGCTTCACCAAATCGTTGCAGATAGGTGATTTCGCCTTTGAATACAGTTTTATAAAAATTGATTGCCTCTTCGCAATTTCCCCGAAAAAATAGATATGGTGTAATCATTTGGTGCTTCTTAATGAATAAAGACTATAATAGTTAAAAAACTAAATACGTGTCAAAGCATATACTAAAATGTTAACACCCATTTTTAAAGCCTTCTCCCGTACTTCACCCGGGTTGTTATGAACCTCAGCATCTGCCCAGCCATCTCCGAGATTAGATTCATAAGTGTAGTAAACCACGAGTTTTCCATTTAGGAAGAGTCCAAATCCCTGTGGGTTTTCATTATCGTGCTCATGGATTTTAGGGAGCCCGTTATCAAACTTGTATACCTGGCTGTATATTGGGTGGTTGAAGGGAAGTTCAAGTAACTCCTCATCTGGGAATACACGAGTCAGTAATTCTTTGATGTGCTCATCCAATCCATAATCATCATCAATATATAAAAAACCGCCATTTTCCAGGTATGTTCGTAGATTTCGGATTTCGGTATTATTTGCAGTGATGGTACCGTGTCCTGTTAGAAATAGGAAAGGATAAGAGTGTATTTCGGTACTTCCGAGGGCTACGTCTTTATAATCTGGCTCGATAGAAATTGGAACATTTCGGTTAGTAAATTCAATTAGGTTTTTTAGTGAAGAAGGATCATTATACCAGTCACCTCCGCCTCTGTATTTCACTCTTGCAATCTCGAATGATCCGGATTGTTGAGCAAAAACCGGTGATAAAAAACTGCCGATAACAATAAAGTAGATTGCTTGCTTAAATATTCCCATATCACCAATCTAACAAACCAGGAGCGTAAATAGTATGAATTCTAAAAATTTGGATTTCTTTTTATAAAGGTGTCTATTGTATCTGATGCCATTGCCCCAAAAATACCGATACCACCTTCTACATTAGTGATTACGTTTTGAATCTCACCGGGTGAAAGGGTAGAGCCTCCGAATTGAACATCAGCCGACCGGATGAAATCATATAAATTATCATCAACAGTGGTAGCTACAATAAGATTCTCATCGAAGAAAGCAACGGCTAACCAAGGGTATCGAACGGTAATGGAGCCATCATTATTAATGGTGAAGTTCCCTGCATTCAATAACCCTGAGGAAGTATTTGAGAACTCAAGAAGGACATCTTCCTTATCCTCATCATCTTCAAAATCCAAAAAATCAAGATATAAGGGAGTTAAATTTTCTTCCGTTGGATTAAGCGAAATAGTGTTGAATACATAAATATTTTGCCTACCCGGATACGAGCTTTCTGAAAGAGTTACCTCAAGTTGCTCTGATGACTGGTATACCAAAGTATCCTGAACACCTGATATTACATCAAAATCTCCTGGAACAATTGTAGTTGCACTAATTTGATCGGTACCACCACCACTCGGCACTGTAATTGATAGTTGATAAGTTCTTGCAGGGAGAACAGTATGAGCTACAGAGGGAGTATAAATACCCGGAGACTCCATTTGATATGCAAATGTTTGCTCAACTCCGGTTCCATTTGGGGTCAATAGATTGACCTGAACAGTAGCTCCGGCAACTGCCGTACTTTCGAAACTATAAAACTCAAAAGCTTCTCCTGTTGTGGAAAGCCGGACTTGTTGTAAGTTTCTTCCTGCTACGATGTAAGACTCAATCACGTATTCTTCAACGTAATCATCCTGAGGATAGATATCACATCCAATGTAGATTCCGGAAATAAGCAAAAAAAGTAGAATTAGTTGTTTCATGATGCTTAGAATTTGACGGTGTATGAAATAGTTGGAAGTATTGGGAGAAGGTTCACATCATTTCTCTGAACAGGATTTTCTTCAAAATCAAAACTCTGGAACCATACATTTTTACGTGAATACACATTGATGATCTGGAGTTGTAATTCTGATGCTCCGATTTTAAAGAATCTACCTTTGCGAGAGAAAGAAAGGTCCAGACGATGGTAACTTGGTAAACGTGAGGCATTTACTTTTCCAACAGTAAAATTGTCTAATGGATCGCCACTCGAAAACGGGTCATCATATCGGGCATATCGACCTAATGCAAGGGTATAAGCCTGGCCGGTAGCATAAACCCATGCACTGGTTACTTTCCATTTTCGGCTAAGGTCGTAATTCATAATCAGATTCACATCATTTCTACGATCGTATTTAGGAGGGTAAAATCTGGCCTGATTATCCCCATCTCCGGGAGCTACATTAAATCCAGGAAACTTTCGCCAGGTATACCCAAGGGTATATCCAATAAAGCCATTAAACCGACCAACCTGCTTCTCGAACATTACTTCCATTCCATATGCATAACCGGTCCCTATTCGGAATAAATCAGGGTATGCCAAGCCTGCCGGGTCGGGAAGAAAAGGGTCGAGCTCGAATAGGTCTTCCATGGTCCGGTAATACACTTCAACATCTAATCCATAATTTTCGAAAGGAATTGTTTTAGCACCAAGTACAAATTGATCTCCGTAGGCCGGGTTAATTCCTTCATCACTGGTCAACCAAATATCAAACCCTGAAAATGCTTCGTTGGTAATAAGTGTAAAAAACTGATTATATCTTCCATAGGCAGCTTGTAGCCGGACACGTTCTGTTAGTTTATGCTCAACAGATAGCCGGGGCTCTATTCTCATATAATCACCATCAGAAAAATAATTAGCACGTATTCCTCCAATTACCTTCCAGCGATCATTCGGTCGCCAGGTATCCTGCACATAAAAAGAAGTGTACTTTGCCTGTATTCGCGAACTGAAACTGTCCTGATTATCAAAACGATCCTGTAATTTAAGAGTGAATACTCCCGACCAAATTCCGGTTGAAATCTGATGTTTTTCATTCGGTAAATACTCAAGGTCAGACTTTATAGAAAAGTCGTAGATATTATTATCACGGGTAAAAGGGGTTCCACCAAATTCAAATTCAGGGAAATTGAAGTATCGGGATCCTGTTAACACAAAATTCGAAAATAGTTTCTCGTTAAAAATGTGAGTCCAGTTACCGCTTATAGTCTGGTTGCCATAGTTGAGTATGAACTCCGCATCTGTAGCGAAAGGAAATACCACTTTATCTGTACCGGTATAAGCGGCCAGAGAAAACTTATTATTTTGCGAGGCATCGAACGTTATTTTACCGTTGAAATCATAGAAATAGAAAAGAGAAGGGATATTATCAGTGTTTTGTCTTAGGGCTGCTAACAAAGGCTCCAGTGTAGAACGACGAACTGCAAACATATACGAACCCTTTTTATAAGGTCCCTCAATTGCGGCTCGTGAGGCTAGCATTCCAAGAGTGACCGTACCGGACATTTCTTTACTATTTCCGTCTTTATTATAAATGGAAAGAACAGAACCCAGACGACCACCATATTCGGCTGGATACCCACCTTTGTAAAGCCGTACATCTTTGATAGCGTCGGGGTTAAAAGTGGAGAAGAATCCAAAAAAATGACTCGGATTGTATACTGTAGTCCTGTCCAGTAATATTAATGTTTGATCAGGGCTTCCACCTCGGATATATAATCCACTTGAGAAATCAGAAGCCGCTTTTACTCCGGGTAGATATTGAATAGAACGAAATACATCCGCTTCAAAAATGGCTGGTAGTGCTTTAATTAACTCAGTTTTGACCTGAGCTGTACCAATGGCTTTGAGTTCTTCTTTTTCGGCCTCAGACTCCACCACAATTTCCTCTCCCTGCACAAAATCAGGAATCAACTCGATATCAATCCTGAGGTTTTCTCCTGCTGCCAGTGTGATTTCTCTTTGGTATTGCTTGTATCCAATATAAGAGGCCGCCAGAGTATAAGTACCCGCTTGTACATTGGTAATCGTGAAGTACCCCAGGGTATTAGTAGAAGCTCCCCGATTATTTTCAAGAAATGCCACGTTAGCACTTATAAGAGTTTCTCCGGTTTCAGAGTCTTTTACATATCCGTTAACAGAAGCTGATTGTCTCGCCTCACTTGACCATGTACCCGCGGCCAATACCACAAAACACATAAATAATTTATTTACCATATTACCTGATGAACTAGAATTTAATTGCCGCCTTACACGAAGCTAAGCCCTAAAAGTTAGAAACAAATTCACATTTAATGTGAAGAAATTATGTTGGTTGATCAGAGTCCTAAACCCGGTTGTTCTTTGTCTTCGTTCGGTATTTTTAAATTTGTTCCCAGTTCTTTGTTAAGAAGCTTAATAAAATGAGCAGAGAGCAGGGGAGACTCCTTTTCAATATTCTGGTGAACAAAGAAATACAGCTTCTCCAGGCCTTGTTTTTTCCAGGATTTTAGTCTTTCAACCCATTCATCAAGGCGTGGATAATCGCTTTCGTGGTTAGCTCCTACATAGCGTATAAAAGCGACTGGTGTTGTTAAGCGCATGTGTAGTAAATCACGCCTGCCTGCGGTATCAGTAATGATATTGGCTACATTATTTTCTTCGAACAATTTATAGATTTGATTTGCGACAGCTTCATGGTTAAACCAGTCAGTGTGACGTAATTCTATTGCTAACGGCAGATCATTTGGCCACACCTCCAGAAACCTGTGAATACGATCTAGGTCTTTGGGTTTAAAATCATCCCGCAACTGAAGGAAAATCATTCCCAGCTTTTCATCAAATGACCGAATAGGAAGTGTGTATTCTTCAATTAAAGCTTCCACTCCTTTTAGTCTTTTATAATGACTGATACTGTTTACTACTTTAGGAAAGAAACGGAATTCATCTCCGGTTTTATTCTTCCAGCCTTCAACCACATCTGCTCCAAAAATACGGTAATGGGTAGCGTTCAGCTCAATCGAATTGAATTGCTTTGCATAATACTCGAGCTCGTCTTTAGTTCCTCGGGGATAAAATCCTTTTAGATCCTTCTTATTCCATTTAGCACATCCAACAAAAGCTTCAAAGTTCTCAGGGTTTCCTAGATTCAGTATTTTTAAGGTATCAGGATGATCTGAGGGGAGGGTGAAATCTATATTTTCAGGATTTGCGACGCTGCCGAATTTCATTTTTTTGTTATTGGTTAATCGTTATTCGTTAATGGTATGGATTAGTAATCCAAATAACCATTAACGAATAACAAATAACGAAGAGTTCAATAAAGGGAGTTAAAATTCGTATATTAGAGTGTTCTTTGAAAATACTAGGGGGTGTACTGGATTCGACGGGATGAGTAACACCGCAGGTTGCATGTCGAGGATGTCCAATGGTTCTCGTAAAACATCCATTATGGATACAAAATAATTGACAACAATTATTCATACCGCTTAGCAGCTTAAACTGCTTCGCCGTTCCTCTGGTTAAGTGCCTGTCATTGCCAGACTGAACGCCATACAAGATAGGATAGCGTAACTCGGTTTTCTGTCTTAGTTGCGTGAATCTTTACAGAATAGTGAGAAGTCGCTTGGTTGCTGGGCTCGGCTTCTTGCGAAATTTAATCAGCAGCTAAACATGTAGATATTTGCAGGTTTACCTTTTCGGACCGGGGTTCGACTCCCCGCACCTCCACAAATTACATAGAGCCAGCCTGAAGAAATTCAGGTTGGCTTTTTTTATAAAGATTCTATTTCTACATTTTCCGAGGCTTGGGTAATGGTCAAAAAAAAGATAACAATGAAGAATTTTATTTTACTATTCCTGTTCATTTGCCCAACATTAGCAATAGCACAACATCCTGTAGAAAATCTTGATGGCAATATTTACCCGGAAGAGTTGGCTAATTATCAAGAAATTGTATTAACGGATAAGTATAGTCTGTATAAAAAAATAGATTCGGATTACATATATCTCAGTATTCAATCACAGAAAATATATGTGGCCAGTTTATGTATCGAAAATAAGGATCAGATATCCATATTACATGCTTCATCTGCATTAGGTAAAATAGATTACCAAAAAAGAGATAGGGATTGGGCTACCACTGAAGATTTTAATTGGGGGATGAGAGAAGGTGAAATGGATGAAGAGACTATCCAAAAGAGACTTTATTATTTGGAAGAATTCGGCTGGGTTGCTAATACAATGGATATGGGAGAGGTAGGAAATACAGAATTTATTTTAGAGCGATCACTTTTTAGCGAACCAAGAATTTCGATTGCTGCTGGTTTGATACCAGCTTCAAATCCTGAATTCATAATTCCCATACCATCAGAAACTGCAGGTGAATGTGCTTCAAATTCATTGGTTGCAGGAAGCCCTGATGAAGAATACTCATTTGATCCAGATTCTTGGATTAAAATTAACCTCAGTAATTAAGTTTTTCCTTACTTAAGTAACCATTGATGGTTCTCAGGATAATTGGAAAAGTATCTACTTTTGCTATCTGTTATAATTGAATTATTCTTGTACAATTTATTCCTCATTTCTACCCTGTTAATAGGCAGAATAGTATTTGAGTGCTCACTGTACTAATTCAGAAATTAATTTACATATTCGGTGAAAAATTTAATTGCTTATATCAAGTATACCTAGCATATTGAGCATGTGCTTTAATAGCGCTTTTTTAGACTATAACGATATATAGGTACTATGTACAAATCTCCAAGGTGGAATTTTAAACTAATAATACCCGGTATATTTTTGATGCTGGTATCTATTTCACCAATGATAAATGCTCAGGAATCGGGCGGTATAAGAGGTCAGGTAGTTGACTCCACAAACAATGAAGCCATATATGGGGTAAACTTATACATTCAGGAATTGGCCAGAGGGGCTGCAACTAATCTTGATGGTAACTTTGAAATCAGGTCTATTCCAAATGGCTCTTATCGAATCCGAATTACTTATCTGGGTTATCAAACTAAAAATATTATTGTAGAAGTTGTAAATGGGCAAATAACAGATTTAGGAGAGATTCTTTTAGCCTCGGATTATTTGATGGGAGAAGAGATTACAGTACTTGCTCAAGCTGCAGGGCAAGCAGCCGCAATAAAGTCCCAGATTGAGTCTAATACGATTGTGAATGTAGTGTCGAAAGAGCGTTTGTCTGAGTTACCGGATCAAAATGCTGCTGAATCAGTAGCTCGACTTCCGGGTGTTTCTGTTCAAAGGGATGCAGGAGAAGCTTCAAAAGTAGTAGTTCGGGGCTTATCCCCAAGGTTTAACTCCATCACCGTAAATGGTGTTCGGGTTCCCGGAACTGAAGGTGACCGTTCAGTAGATTTAAGTCTACTACCTTCAGATGTACTTGATGGAATTGAAGTTTTTAAAGCTCTGACACCTGATAAAGATGCGGATGCCGTGGGGGGGACCGTAAATTTGTTAGTGAAGAAAGCACCTATAGGGTTTAGAAGTACGGCAAGCTTGGAATCCGGTTATAATGATATTCGGTCGGACTTCGGACAATACAAAGCATCTCTTAATTCCAGTAACAGATATCTCGATAATAAGTTAGGAATACTTATATCAGGTAGCGTTCAACGAGCCAACAGAGGATCAGAGTTATTTGACTTAGATCCCGAATTTAACCAGGAAGACTCTACTATTAATAATATTGAGAACCTGAACTTTACAGATAATTTCCAGGTAAGAGATAAGTATGGAGCCAGCGCTAGTCTGGATTATGAGATCAATGAAAATCATGAGGTTTATATTTCATCTCTTTTTGGAAGAACCGAAAGAGATGAACAAAGATTCAGAAAGAGATACAGAGTCGGTAATACTAGAACAGAATATGATGCAAGAGACCGTGAAAGATATGACCTGTTATACTCGAACATTCTAAACGGAGTACACAAGCTCAATAACTTTACTATAGATTGGCAGACTTCGTATTCGTATACACTTTCCAAGCAGACTTATGGGAATTATGCCCGATTCTATGAAGTGGGGGCCTATAATAGTGGACTTGATAATACCAGCATCGAAAGCATAATTGATAAGGCTCGAAATAACTTAGATGCCACTTATTTTTTATACGGTACTAATGAAACGTTTCGAAATACAGAAGCGGACTTTACTGCTTCAACCAATTTTAAATATAACTTTTACTTGAGTGAAACTGTTGCCGGTTATTTAAAAGCAGGAGCCAAAATAAGAGACAAGAATAAAGTTAATGATCAGGATGAGGTAAGAACCGATTTTAATGTAATAAGTGAAATTGGACAGGATAATCCGGATTTATTTGATTTATACAACGAGACTCATGTGGCAATAAGTAATTTTATAAATACAAACTATGAAATACCGAATATAAACGGTTATTCGGTTCTTTCTCCTGGGCTTGATTTAAACAGATTGAATAATTTTTACTCTACCTATTCAGATGCTTACGAAAAAAACGGGTTTATTGACCTCGAAGATTATGAAGCGGGCGAAACTGTGACATCCGCTTATGTAATGGCAGAACTTAATTTTGGTTCCAGATTTTCTTTTTTACCTGGCATTAGATATGAACATGTAGAAACAAGTTACGACGGAAGGTTTGGGAATCTGGCAGGGAACCTTGGTCAAATTGGAGCAATTTCTGATACAACCGGAGGGCAGAATTATGGAGAGTTTTTTCCTCAGTTCCATCTGAAAGCAAACATTACAGAGGGGCTTGATATTCGATTGGCCTATACACAAAGTCTATCCAGACCTGATTATGATAATTTAGTTCCCTTTGAACGGGTAAACGATTCAGAACAACAAATACAAAGAGGGAACCCGGACCTAAGGCACTCTAAGGCATTCAATTACGATATTTTCATGTCTTACTATAATAGTCGACTAGGCTACTTTTCGGTAGGGGCTTTTTACAAAGAAATTGAAGATGTGGATTACCAACGAACAACCAGACTTACCGAAGGAGAGTTTGCAGGTTACGAGTTAACATCTCCTGTTAATGCAATTGGGAAGTCAACTGTAAGAGGAGTAGAATTTGATTTACAAACTGATTTCAGGTTTTTACCAAAACCATTGGATGGTCTTATTCTATCCACAAATATTGCGTTTGTTGAATCTGAGACGTTCTTCCCGATTCTATTAATAGGTGAAAGAAGTCCGGAACCCCCATTTAGACCAGTACTAATAGACACGGTTCGAGCTGGTAAACTTCCGGGGCAACCTGATGTTACTGCTTCATTTACTCTTGGGTATGAGATAGGACACTTTTCAGCAAGAGTGTCATTAGCCTATCAGGAATCTATTTTAGAGGAGCTTGGATCAAATGAACCGGTAGACCAGTTTTCAAAAGGATTTAGTTTTTGGGATCTCAGGGTGAATCAATCTTTCAGGAAATATCCGAATGTTACCGTTTTTGTTTCTATGAACAACTTCACTTCCGAGTCGGAAGAGCAGTTTGTTGGGGGAGGGGATATATCCATTGATACCAGAGATTTCTCGTACGGTCTAACAGCTAGTACCGGTGTTAGAGTAAAATTTTAGATAAATGCTTAATCGCATAATTAAAACATAAAAAAAGGAGTAATCATGATAAATGATACAAATAGGCTGTTTAAACAGGTTTTTGCATCCACTTTAGCCCTCATTATGGTAATGATGGTACAAGTACAAGATGTACAAGCTCAAAGAACAGTAACAGTAGATCAGGGAGTTGGAACACTCAACGAGGCTATCGTTTCAGATACTACTGAAACAGGAGAAAGAGTTGATTCCAGTACAGTATATGTACTTAGCAGTGGTGGGACTTACCTGCTTGACGGAAGTATCGAGCACAGAGGATATCACCTGTCCATAGTAGCGGAAGAAGGATGGACTGAGCGTCCAAAACTTATTCCTGCTGTTGATAATGGAGGAGCTTCCAGTCGCCCATTCAGACCAAGAGGTGACCTGACCTTAAGAGGGTTATATGTTACTAATGAGGATGAATTAGGAGGTAGAAATACCCGAATTATCAGAGTAAGTGAAAATGATGTAACTATTACAATTGACAATTCACATCTTGATAAAGATGGCCAAAGTGCTTTCAGGCTTGATGGTACAGGAATCAGACTTTTCTTGACCAATTCAATTGTAAGTAATATCGGAACTACAGACAGTCCAGATAATGGTCGTGGCGTAGATGATAGAGGTAATCAGATTGATACACTTTGGTTTGCAAACAACACCTTTTACAACTTAACATCACAAATTATTCGTGATGATGGTGGTTTGATTAATTATGCTTATTTCAATCAAAATACAGCAGTTAATATTGGTAAGAATATTGCGGTGGAGTTTGGCCCGGTAGTTAAAGGCGTAATGAAAGATAATCTCTTTATTAATGCCGCTTTCTATGGCTATAACACCAATGATGATGATGACCCACTCGCAGTAGTATCTGTTGACTCTCTTACTCAATCTGAAACTGATTCGTTAGGAGCGCAAGCATTTACTGCAAACAACAACAACATCTATTTGTCTGCGTCAATTACCGAGGCTTATCCTGATACAGTAGAAGCTCCGGTTAATTTCAATGCGACAGTTTCTGCGTTTATTGAAGCGCAAGGAAGTGCTTCGACTTTCCTTAATGAAGATGTAACGTTTACGAGCGGTCCTGCTGCTCCAGCTGATGTAGTAACTACATTCTGGACAGATCCTACAAATGAAAATCCTCCTTCTTTCCCAACTCCGGGAGAGGGTGAATCTTTTGATTTTGGATATGCTGATACATTCGATTCATATACTGGTGGAAGCAATGGTCAACAACTTGGAGCGCTAAGTTGGTTTGGTACATTAGTAAGCAATGAGGACGATATTTCAATTGAAAGACCAAATACTTTCAAGCTGAATGGTAACTATCCAAACCCATTTAACCCATCAACAAGTATTTCTTTCGATCTGGCAGAAGCATCTGATGTATCGGTTGAAATATTTAATATGATCGGGCAGAAAGTAATGAGTATACCAGTTCAAAGACTGGCAGCAGGATCGAACCAAAATCTTAGAGTTGAAGCTGGTTCTTTGACTTCAGGAATTTACATTTACCGAATTACTGCAAAATCAGGAAATACGATTACTTCTAACACTGGAAGAATGACACTGATTAAATAGTAGCAAAAAATCATGTATTAGCAGGCTTTTGAAAGAGCCTGCTTTTTTTAACATCCTTCAACTTTTAACCAAGTATTGTGCTCCAGAAAAAACTATCTCTAATAATTGCCTTATTAAGTATTGGCTATTCAACATCTGCATGTGCAAATGTTGATCCCCAACCAATAGAGTTTAAGAGAGTAACTTACTTTTTCGATGTTGGAGGTTCAGAATCTGAAATTAAGAAAGATTATTTCCCAGTATTTCCTGAAACTAAGTACAGCAGGGAACTGGGTTATGGCTGGACTACCCAAAGCCTGAATCCTTTTTCTCATGAAGAGACTAAAGAATCAAGGGATTCTTTTCTGATCGATGGTGTTATAGCAGAAAGTGTAGGTTTTAGAGCAGATATTCCGGAAGGAGAGTGGATGCTTACAATCTGGTTTGAAGGAGGACTTGAAGATACAGTCTCAACGAAAATCAGTATACAAAACGAGAGAAAATATTTAGACCTCCAGGCATTCAGCCCCCATGCGGAGGCTCGTACAGATATACAAAAGATGTATCGAGTTATCCAACAGAAAGTACAGGTTGGCAACGAAGGAATATCGTTCTACCTGGAAGGGGTAAATGATCAAGTAAGGCTTCTGGGAATAGGCGTAGCACCAATTAAGGAGCCCGAGAATAAAGATCAGGAAGAATTATTAGCCCTGATTGAAGAAACCGGGAGCTTCAAGAGTAAGCTAAATGTTGAGGCCACCCGAAAAAAATTAGCAGAGTTAAGTACTGACCCAGAAAATATGAGTTTCGTTTCTCACTGGGATAATCAATTAGGGATTCTGTCGAAAGCCGAAGAGTTTTTTTACTTAAGGGGATGGGGTTGGGCAACAGACTCAACGGATATGAGCTTATTCGATCATCTTCATCAATCGGTGATGGTATACGATGGAATACTTTCTATGAATGAAGCTGAACAACACCCTTTGTACGAGCGAGCGTTGTGGTACAGAGGAAGGCTGTTATATTGGCTTTATTTAGAAAGAGGTGGAATAAATGAAAAGAGAGGAGCGGATAGAGATCTGGCAGAGTTATACAAGCTTTTTAGTTCAGATGATTTGGTGCGAATGTATAATGGAGAGAAAATAGATCAGGATGATGAATTTGATAAAGTACCAAACAGCGAACTAGCTCCCGAATGGGCTTCTGTACAATGGGAACTTACGAACCGGTTAAAAGATATCGTTGACTGGTGGGTATATGTACAGCAGGACGAAAACGGAGAATTTGGGGGTAAGTTTGGTGATGATGTGGAAATTCTCAGATGGTGGTCACCATTAATTCTTTCGGGAGATAAAACTACATACGAGGGATGGAAAAAACTAGCTGATGGAGTATGGAATAGTTCAAAAATCAAAAATGGATATGCAAAAAATCCCAGTGATGTTGAACATTCTTCAGAATTTATTTCCGATACCGCGCCTTTAATGGTTTTATATAACGATGATCCGGTTTATGCTGACAGGCTTTCGTATTCATCCGATCATTTTCAAAACCTATGGACGGGCTTTAATGAAAATGGACACCGATTTTTTAAATCTGCCTGGTTTAGTTCCTCAGAAGTTGAGACAGAAGAGCCTAAAAATCGGGATGTATCCTATAATGCAAGAGCAACTAAAGCAGTACGATACTATGCCTGGAAAACCAACGATTCTGAAACTAAGAAAGCTCTTATCGAATGGGCTGATGCCTGGTTAAGTGCATCTGAAAGTACTCAAAAAGAAAAACCAAGTGGGATTATTCCACCTTCGGTTGAGTATCCTACCGGGATAATTAATGGGAGTGAGCCGACCTGGTATAATGCAAACATGTACTGGGATTACTTCAACTGGAACGGAAGTAGTGGAATACTTGATCAGCTACTATTTACCTGGACATTTACTGGCGATAATAAATACCTAAATCCTTTAATGATTCATTTAAACCTAGTAAAGGAGTATAAAGATGAATTAGAAAATGAAGACAACAGGTTTAAGAAAGGAAGTGAGGCTTGGGTAGCTTACGAACTAGGTAATAGCGATAATTTTTGGAATGTGGTAGAGAACTGGCGGCTTCTTTCAGATGATAATTCCTATGACGGTTTAATACTTGAACACGGTTCAGATTTAATTAAGTATCGAATTACTAAGAATGAGGATCATCTGGTTGATGCAATGATCCCTTATTTGGAGACTGTGAGATACAACAGACCAATGCTTACAAGTGAAGTGGTTCATACAGATAGAGTTTATATAAAAGAACCAAGCGAAAGAGAAGCAGGAATTTTACAAGGAATGATTACCGGGTTTGGAGCAGATGAAAGTGCTTCACCTTATATCGCTGTTAGTTGGGAGAATGCGGGTAGAGACATTACCTATTTGGTTACTGATAGCGACTCTTCCAGCTTGAAAGTGAAACTATACTCTTTTTCAGATAATGAAGAAGAGCTGACAATGAGGCTTTGGCAATTATCTAATGGTAGATATACGATAACCAAAAAAGGGCAGGAAGGAAAAGAAGAACAGGTAATCGATATCTCGAAAAGAGGAGAAAGATTTCCGGTCAAAATCCCTTCTCACGAACTACTTGAACTGGAAATAAACCGATTACAATAAAGGGCTAAAAGTATGAGCAATTCCGAACCTTTGTCCTTCATGAAGAAGGTCCAGCTATTCGTTCTATCAATTGGACCGGGGCTATTTATAATCGGATATAATATAGGGACAGGAAGTGTTACCTCGATGGCATCGACTGGCGCAGAATATGGAATGACGCTCACTTTGCCGTTATTGCTTTCATGCATATTCACTTACATCCTTATTGTTGTATTTGGTAAGTACACGTTGGTTACCGGCGATACGGTTATTTTTAGCTACAAAAAACATTTTGGGAAATCAGCAGGTCTGTTTGTACTTGTAGCCTTGATCTTCACAGAAGCAGTAGGAAGCGTTGGAGTAATGGCTATTGTAACTCAAGTAACACAGGAATGGACTCGCCCCCTTACAGAATCAGGAAATGGTATCGATCCACTTTACTCTACTTTTGGGTACGGGGTGATTCTGTATGCACTATTATGGAATGGTAAACAGAACTTTTTTGAAAAGGTGTTAGCAGTTTTTGTTGGAGTGATGGGACTTAGTTTTTTAGTAACCATGTTTATGGTAATCCCTGAACCAGCTCAGGTTATTTCAGGTGTTTTTTCTGGTATCCCGAATGAAACAGGGGCCTTTCTTCTTGTTGCCAGTATGGTAGGTACTACTATGGGGGCTGTAATTTATGTAGTCCGATCTGTTTTAATAAAGGGAAAGGGATGGGGTATGGAACAATTACCTCTCGAAAAAAGAGACGCAAAAATTTCAGCTGTGATAATGTTTGTTTTAAGCATTTCAGTAATGGCCGCAGCTGCAGGTACTATGTATCAGGAAGGAATCAAAGTTGATAATGCCATTGATATGGTAAAACTACTAGAGCCATTTGCAGGTCGCTTTGCAATTACAATTTTTGTTGGAGGAATTCTTGCCGCAGGTTTGTCATCACTTTTCCCACATATTATGTTAGCTCCAATGTTGCTGGCAGACTACAAAGGAGAAAACCCGGATTTTCAATCCAAAACAAACCGATTAATTTCCCTGGGAATTATTCTTCTGAGTTTTACTGTGCCACTTTTCGGGGGGCGACCTGTATTTATAATGATTCTTTCTCAGGTATTTATTGCAACGGTTACTCCTATTGTAATTCTTCTAATGTTCATTTTGATGAACAAAAAACAGGTTGTAGGAGAGCATACACTTTCTCCAATAAAAAACCTTCTGGTTGGTCTGATACTCATTTTTTCAATAATTATGGCTGTATTGGGATTGATTGGAATTTTTTCGCTATAGCCTAAACAGGAATTTAAGAACAAGCACATGCTATATCCTCAACAAAACAAATTTCGGTCAGTATTTGATTTATCGGGATACTGGAATATTAAACCAGATCCAAAGAATCAAGGGGCACAGGAAAAATGGTTTAATAGTAAACTTACAGGCGATGTGTATTCGATTGCAATCCCAGGTTCATGGAACGAACAATTAGAAGAACAGGGATTAAAAAATTATGTTGGAAAAGCATGGCACGAGACTTTTTTTAAAATTCCTGCGGTAATTCAGGATACCAATAAAATATGGCTGAGAATAGGAGCTGCAGACCATAAAGCGACTGTTTGGCTTAATGGTGAGTTTGTAGGAGAGCACGTTGGTGGTTATATGCCCTTTGAACTTGATTTGACAAACTCTTTGGCAAAATCAGGAGAAGAAAACCACTTGATTATCTGTGTTGATAGTGAACTTAGTATGCATACGCTACCACAGGATGTCGACCCAAATTCTCCAATGTATAATACAAAGGCGTATGAACGCAGACACCTTTTTCCTGCAACCAGATTTGATTTCTTTCCTTATGGAGGTTTGACCCGGTCAGTAAATATTGTAGCCACACCAAATGATTATATTTCAAATATTACAATCAATTCATCTTTGGAAGGAGATGTTAGTGTAGAAATTGATGCTACATCCATTGATAAAGTAAGGGTTCAGATTTTTGATGCAGAAGGTCAGGAAGTGTCAAATGGTACAACGGAGCAAGTAAATAAAGTCAATTTAAAAGTAGCTAATGTCCAATTATGGTCACCATCTGATCCATATTTATATGAAGCCAGGGTCTCTCTTTTGGATGGAGATCAGGTATTGGATATGTATGATGAAGCGTTCGGAATTAGAGAGATCAAAGTAGAAGGAGGGGAGATTTTCCTGAATGGAGAAAAACTCTTTTTAAGTGGTTTTGGAAAACATGAAGAATACCCGGTTGTAGGGAGAGGACAGTTTCGGGCTGGATATATAAAGGATCACGAACTGATGCGTTGGATAGGTGCCAATTCGTACCGAACAAGCCATTATCCCTATGATGAGGAGATGATGCGTTTAGGAGACCGACTTGGATTTTTGATTATTAATGAAGTAGCTGCCGTTAGTTTAGGTTTTTGGTCAGATAATCTCAATGAATTGCAGCCTTTAATGAAAAATCACAAGAAGGCTATTCAGGAGCTCATTAATAGGGATAAAAACCATCCGAGTGTTATCTCCTGGTCGATAACAAACGAACCAAATCTCTGGGCTGAAGAGTTTTATCAGAATAAAGCGAGTTCACTATACTTTAAAGAGATTTATGATTTCACAAAAACACTGGATGATACCCGGCCAATTATGTCTATCTCTATGGCTGCGTATAAAGAAGATGATGTGGTATTGGAATCATGTGATATCATTGGAATAAACAGATATTACGGTTGGTATACGAAGCCCGTAGATTTAGAAGAAGCCGCAAAAGATTTAAACAGGGAACTGGAAGCCACATTCAACAAGTATGGAAAGCCGATAATGATTACAGAGTTTGGAGCAGATACAGTAGAAGGATTACATGCTACTACAGCCCAAATGTTTACAGAAGAGTTTCAAACGGCATTCATATTTAAATATCTGGAAGTTATTGAAGACAAGGATTACGTATTCGGAGCACATGTTTGGAACTTTGCAGACTTTTTAACACCGCAACATTTCCGGCGGGTTGTTCTTAATAAAAAAGGCGTTTTCACCCGAGACAGATTACCAAAAAGTGTTGCCTTTAAACTGAGAGACCATTGGAATTCATTTTCTAAAATCAATGAATCCCACAGACCAGAGAAACCAAAAACGGGTTTTCTAATCCCAAATATTGAGAAGGAATAATTGTATGCGTGAAGAAAGATTAAAGATTTGGCATGTCGGTAACTGGTGTATTCATATTGGTCAAACCTATGTGGAATCACCCTTTGAGGCACCCAGTAAGGATGTTGAGGTTCTTAATTACGCCAAGCCATTGATTGATGCATTAAGAAAAATCCCCTCCTCGGAAGTAATAACTCAACCTTCATGGGAATTATATAGAATGTCTCCCGAGGAATTTAGTGATAGACTAAAGTGGGCTGATGTTATCATCTTTGCTGATGTAGAAACTAAATGTTTAATGTTACATCCGGATTTTTTTAACAGGGCTAAATGGGAAGAGGGATACGTTACCTTTCCAGATCGTTTTGATCTACTAAGGGAATGGGTTGAAGCCGGGGGGCATTTTCATATGAATGGAGGTTGGCTGAGTTTTTCCGGTGAACTTGGGAAAGGAGGTTGGGGCAGATCTCGATTCAAGAACGTATTACCTGTGGAATGTTTACAACATGATGATTTGATAGAATCCACCTCAAGCTATAAAGTAAGATGTAATTTACCAGATCACCCTTCAGTAAAAGATGTGAACTGGGCTTCAGTTCCTCCTATTCTTGGCTTTAACGAAACAAAGATAAGACCTGATGCTAAAGCCATAGTAGAAATAGAAAATATGGGCGAATGGCACCCATTATTGGCAGAGCATTCATACGGGGCTGGAAGAGTAACCTGCTGGATGACAGGGGCAAGCCCGCATTGGGGAATAAACTTTATGAAGTGGGAAAACTACCAACAATTTTGGGCACAACTATTTAACCCTGTACAATGAACTTTACAGCTATAGATTGGGCTATATTGATCGCTTATTTATCAGTAACGGTATTTATAGGTATCTGGGTAAAGAAATATGTCCAGAATCTTAGTGGATACGTTGTTGCGGGCAGAAAAATCAAAGTATCGCTTGGCATAGCTACGTTTACTGCAACCGAACTGGGAACAGTAACCTTTGTGTATTTCGGAGAGCTTGGCTATGTAACCGGTTTTGCTTGCTTCATCATTGGTATACTGGCTCTTTTTGCATACACCTTCGTTGGTAAAACCGGGTTTATCATTGAAAAGCTCAGGGAGTATGGAATGATGACTATCCCGGAGTTTTATGAATTGAGATATAATAAAAAAGTAAGAATACTTGGCGGACTAATACTCTTTATTGGCGGTGTTCTGAATATGGGCATCTTCCTGAAATTTGATGGAATTTTTCTTTCAGAAGTAATGGGATTTGGTCCTCAGGCACTTGGGTTTATAATGACATTAATGCTTGTAATAGTTATGTCTTATACCATTTTGGGCGGAATGTTTTCGGTAGTAATCACTGATTTTATGCAATATGTGGTGCTTTCCTTTGCAATGCTTATAACCACCATAATTGTAATTCTTGAAGTAGATTTATCAACAATTTCTGATGCAGTTACTTCAGGCTATGGGGAGGGAGGAGTAAACCCGATTATCAATCCAAGGTTTGGGTGGAGTTTCATTATTTGGATACTAGTTACAAATATTGCGGCGGCTGCTCTGTGGCAACCGGGTACTTCTAAGGCACTTTCATCCAAAAGCCCGGAAGTTGCCAAAAAGGTGTTTTGGTTTACAGGGTTAACCTTTGCCGGGCGAGCTATGATTCCTATGTTTTGGGGTGTTGCCGCGTTTGCCTATTTCGGTCCAGGAGAAAATACAGCAGCAGCAATGCCAATGCTTTTAGGGGAACTACTTCCTGTTGGCCTTCTTGGTCTATTAGTGGCAGGATTATTAGCAGCTTCAATGTCTACCTATAGCTCTTATGTATTAGCCTGGAGCTCGGTATTAACTTTGGATGTAATTTCAACACTAAGTCCGAATGGATTCAGCGAAGAAAGAAAGATTTGGATTGCACGTTTTGTGGCGGGTTTAATCGGTCTGTTTTTGCTCGTTTTTGGGTTATGGTATCAAATTCCGGAAACAGCTTTTCAATATATATTCATTACCGGTACAATGTACACAGCAGGTGCCTTAGGTACAGTTTCAGCAGGTTTGTATTGGAAAAAGGCAAATGCTGTTGGCGCTCACTCAGCACTTATTCTAGGGGCTGTTGTCCCAGCAGGATTTTTGGTTTTGGAGAAGTTTTCAGAACACCTGCCCGGTTGGTTGGCTTTTATAACGGATGTTAACTTTGCAGGGTTTCTGAGTTTCATTTTAGCAGCACTTGGAATGATTCTTGGATCTTTACTAACACAGAAAAAAAGCCCGGCTAAGGTTATTAATGAAGCGGAGATAAGCTATGAGTAGTGGAGTAATAATTTGGATGATTCTTTTCGGAATTTTCGCCGTTATTTTTTTCTCAATAGCTGCAGTGGTTTCGTATAAGGGAATAGGAGATATAAAAGAATTAATGAATGATCCGGAGTTGAATAAAGAACATGATTAATTCCAGAATCATAGCGTGTTATTTGTACCCGATTACTAAATACGGGTATCCACCAAAGGCAGAAAATACGATCAGCTATATTGATGAATTCATTTCGATGGGCTTTCAGTCTATTGAATTGGAAGGGATTCGCGAGGACCATTTACTGAAGGTATTTGAAAACAGGAATAAGATTTCAGCCCATTTAGAAGAGAATCAATTAGAAGTACCATACTACTGCACGGTACTTCCCGGATTATCATCACCGGATGAAAAAGTGCGTTCGAAAAATTTGGAACTCTTTGATAAAGGATGTCAAACAGCTTCGGAGTTTGGTTCTTTAGGTGTTCTGGATAATGCTCCTCTCCCTCCATATCAGTTTCCTGATGATATACCTGTTGTAAGACATTATCACGAAAGTACTATTCAAGCAGCAAAATTTCCGGATGATTTAAACTGGAATAACTACTGGAAACAACTAACATCTACATACAGAGATGCCTGCGACATCGCCGAAAGCTATAATCTTACCTACCAAATGCATCCGGCGCTTGGGGTTCTTTCTTCCACAACAGATGCGTTTCTCTACTTTCATGATGCAGTTGGTAGAGATAATCTTCGTTTTAACTTCGATACCGCAAACCAGTTTTTCCTGAAAGATAATCTTCAACTTTCATTGAGAAGACTATCTGACTTTATCGACTATATCCATATCTCAGATAACCGAGGATCGCAAGTCGAACATCTTGCGATTGGAGAAGGGGCTATACGTTGGGATGACTTCTTTGAAACTGTAGACCTGATTGGGTTTGAAGGGCACTTTGGAGTTGATATAGGAGGTGCTGAATCTTCAGTCTCAGACTTAGATTCCGCTTATAAAAAAGCATCAGATTTTTTAGACAAAAGAATATAATAATACCATGAGAGCATTTAAGACCATATTTAAGCTAACCGGATTAATTTTAACTCTAACATTTAATGTCTACTTATTAATGGCTCAGGAGACAATAAATATTGTCCCAAATCCACAGGAAGTCATTTTTACTGAAGGGAGTTTTTCCTTAGAGGGAGAAGTAGGTATATCTCTCTATCTAAAGAACAAGGTTGAGGAAGCTTTTATATTCGAGCAGTTGAAGAATGAATTCAACCAGAGTATTGGATCGGGAATCAATGTTCAGGAAGGTGGTGGAACAAGAAGAATTATAATTGGAGTTGAAGGAGGTAGCCGGGCTTTTAACCGACTAATCAATCAGTTCGATCTAAAACCCGGTGAAGAGTTAGGTAAAGAAGGATATAAACTTTTAGTTACATCCGATCTCATTCTGATATCAGCAAACTCCATTAAAGGAGCATTTTATGGTGCTCAAACACTGAAACAGCTTATCAGAACCGAACGTTTTGATTTGGCTATTCCTGCTCTTCAAATTAAAGACTGGCCCGACCTCGAGATAAGGGGCATGATGGATGATATTAGTAGAGGCCCGGTCCCTACAAAAGAATACATGTATCAACAAATTGAGCGGATGGCTGAAATGAAGGTCAATTTATTAACTTATTATACTCAGGATGTGGTTAAAACAGAAAGCCACCCTGCATTTGCACCGCCAGGTGGTGCATTAGATATTCAGGAATGGGCAGAACTTGCCGACTATGCTAAAAAATATCACATTGATTTAGTAGGTAATTTTCAATCGTTCGGGCATTTTGAAAATATTCTGAAGCATCCGGAATATGCTCACCTGGGTGAAGGCGGGGCACTTTTATCACCTGCTTTTGAAGAGAGTTATCAACTTCTGGGAGATATCTACAGAGAGATGATTCCTGCTTTTCATTCTGATTATTTCCATATCAATTCAGACGAAACATTTGATCTTGGGACTGGTGCTTCAAAAGCTATGGTAGATAGTCTTGGAGAGGCGGTTGTTTATTCAAATCATATTAAACGCATATATGAGATTATAACAGGAATGGGTAAGAAAGTGATGATGTGGGGTGATATTGCTCTTGAACAACCTAAGATTTTAGAATTGCTGCCCAAAGACATCATTCTGGTAACATGGGGATATGATATAATGGACGATTACGCGCCAAGAATAATCCCTTTTAAAGAAGCAGGATTTACTCAGCTTGTATCTACAGGGGTGTTAAACTCTTCCAGCACTATTCCCGATTTTAATATTGCGAAAGGTAATATTGGCGGGTTTATGGCAGAATCTAAAAAACAAAATGTTTGGGGAATGCTGAATACCGTATGGGATGACGGTGGCTTTGCTTTGTTTTCAAGAGATTGGTACGGAGTTACATTTGCTGCAGATCAAAGCTGGAACAGCAATCCGAAAGACCCGACCTACGATACCAGATTTAACAAGGCTGTTTATGGAAGTACTAATAATGGAATAACAGAAGCTTTATCAAAAATTAATGAACTGGCTGATCTGAAATCAACCGAGAAAATGAATGAAGCAATTCTTTGGGGACCGTTGGTTCCAGAAAAGGGAGCAGAAGTTCTTACAAACATTTCCGATTGGGCTGAAGTTAAAAAAATAGCCAGGGAAGCAGAGAAACTTCTTGAAAAAGCAGATCCTCTCATATATTCACAAGATATAGAATTTATTCAGCATACAATTGATTTGTATGAATACTTGGCAAGCAGCAGACCTGATTTAGTAAAAGCATCAGAATTATATAAACAGGCTCTGGCCATTCAGAACGAAGACCCGATTAAGTCTAGAAAAATATTGGTAGATATTTATGGGATTGTTACTGAAATCTATGAAGATCTTACTGAACTCAAGATTCGTAATCAGTTTTTATGGATAAGCGAAAACAGAGTTTATGCTTTAGATAGGGTAGTTTCAAGATATGATCATCAAATAGAATCTTTGAAAGAAGTAAAGGAGCTTACTCTTAATACAATATTCGATTTTGATAAGGGAATCAAGTTACCTAAGCCCGAAGATGTACGACTAAATATTACTTCTACTGATGGTTGGTACTTTCAGGGATGGTTGATGGTAGAGCCTTTTCCAAATGCAAAAGGATTTACTGATCCCGGAGTAGATCATCTGGAAGATATGAACGGAATCGAAGGTACCTTTCCTAACGTAACGGAAGAGTTTTATTTCGACGGAATTAAATACCGATGGAGAAGGGTAAACACACCATATTTTGCAAAAGTAGATCTTGATGAAATACATGGAGAGAGTAAAAATGTGGTTGGCTATGCATTTGCACATATAGATATAGAAGAAGACCGGGTTGTAAGAGCTACACTAGGCAGCAGCGATGGGGTGGAAGTATTTTTAAATGGGGAATCGGTACATCAAAATTACACCGAGAGAGATTTTAAGCTGGATGAAGACGAGCTCTATTTACCTTTAAAAGCCGGCAGGAACCATTTAATGATTCGCATTACAAATAAAGAAGGTGACTGGGCTTTTAGTTTCCGACTACCTGATTCAGAAATGAGAAGCAGTAAAAACAGATATAAAATCATTGAATGATGCTACCGATTTTAACTCATAAAGTAGATATGTTGAGCGTTTCTGTTTTCAAAAATAGAAAAGAGCTAGGGATGTCTGCTGCTCATTATGTTAGAGAAAAGATTCTGGAAGTTCTTGCACAGAAAAATGAAGTAAGAATAATCTTTGCAGCGGCTGCATCACAAAGAGAGTTCCTATCTGAGCTATTGAACTTTAATGATATTCCCTGGGAGAAGGTAACGGCATTTCAAATGGATGAATACCATACACTTCCAAAATCTGCCCCCCAACGATTTGGAAACTTTCTACATTCGGTATTCTACCGATTTAAGACATTCAAAAATGTTCATTATATGAACGATAATCTGAAGGAATATGAATCACTGATAACAAACGCACCCATAGATATTGTTTGTCTCGGAATTGGAGAAAATGGACATCTAGCATTTAATGACCCTCCGGTAGCAGACTTTCAGGATCCAAAGGTCATAAAAGAAGTCGAATTAGATGCGACTTGCAGACAGCAGCAGGTGAATGATGGAGAGTTTGAGAGTATTGAAAAAGTGCCCGAAAAGGCAGTCACTCTTACAATTCCTGCACTTATGAAAGGGAGTTTTTTGTCGGTAGTTGTTCCAGGAGCTGCAAAAGCGGAAGCAGTTAAAGATACCTTATTTGGAGAAATCAGTACAACATGTCCTGCAAGCCTGTTACGAACACATCCCAACGCAGAATTATTTCTTGACCCTGAATCATCAAAACTAATAGTTGATAAAATAGCATGAATAACGTAGACGAAATTTTGGATAAACCTTATAGACTATCTGAAGAGGATATTAACTACTACAAGAAGAATGGATTCATAAAATTAAAACAAGTTCTGGATGAAGAAACTTTAAGCTATTTCAATAATGAGATTACAAAAGTTGTTCATGAAAAAAATCCATTGCTAAAAAAGTCAATGGAGGAGCGATCTACATTCGAAAAGGCATTTATACAAATTGGTAACCTGTTTAGAACCAATGAAACCATCAAAAAACTTGTATTAAGCAAAAGGTTGGGGAAGATAGCAGCTGATCTTATGCAAGTTGATGGAGTTCGTTTGTATCATGACCAGGCTTTGTATAAAGAACCCACTGGCAAAACTAAAAACATTACGCCATGGCATGCCGATCAATATTACTGGCCACTTGATACACAAAATACAATAACTGCCTGGATTCCTCTTCAAAAAACGACTAAGGATATGGGACCATTAGCATTCAGTAAAAAAAGCCACAATCACGACTTTGGCCGCAATCTGGAAATAAGTGATGAAAGTGAAGAAAAGATTCAAAAAGCTTTAGCGGATGCAAAACTGGAGTTGGTTGATTCAGGATTTGATACAGGAGAGATCAGCTTTCACGGAGGTTGGACTTTTCACCGGGCAGGTGCAAATACCTCTGATAAAGTGCGAGCTGTTATGACCATTATTTATATGGAAGATGGTGTAAGAGTAAGTGAGTTTACTAATTCTTCCCATCCTAATGACAGGGATGCATGGCTTCCCGGCTTAAACCCCGGAGACATCGCTATAACAGAAATTAATCCGTTGATTTTTAAACGATAATTGACTTAAACAGTTAAATATACAGTACCATGAATACCGAGCAGAACAGGTTAACATTTATTCTAATCACTTTTTTTTTAGTTCAGGCCTGTACTAATGTAACACAGCAACAGATGTCTCCGGAAGAATATGCCAATTACGTGGGAGACCTTATAGTTGAAAATACAGATTTCAGATTTGAGCCTGCTTTGCAGGAATTTGAACAAGATGGACTTTATTTGATTGATTTTCCTGTGAACGAAATGGGCACATATTATGCGCGATCTTTAGTAGAAATTGAGGGAGTTGACGAGGTTGATTACACGGCTCTATTTGCTGTGAGTCATCAAGCTGGCTCGATTGAAATTGAATTTAACGGTTCTACTATTTATTCAAATTCAACCAGACAGGATGGGCATTTGAAATATATCGATTATGGATTATTTGAGTATCAGGAAAAGGTACCAATGAATTTAGAGGATGGAGAATACCCACTGGTAATCAGATTTACTCCAGAGGTAGCAGGAGAAGACCGTATATATTTTAGCTTTATAAGATCGGACAATTCATTAGGATACGAGCCTGCAAGCTTAAAATCGCCCTCAGATGAAGAAGAACTTCAGCATTATGGTTACTGGTGGGTTGGGCCTGTTTCTTCAGATGTTGATAAGCAGGAATTAATGAACACTGATTTGTCGGCTTCGGAGCTAATTGAAAGGAAGTATGAGTCAACTAATGGAGAGACAGTGAGATGGGATATTCCAAAACTTCATTTAGTGAAAAGCTTACCAGGATGGTTAACCTATCAAAACTGGCATTATTCCGGTGGTACTTTCCTCGATGCAATGAGGAATGTTTCCGATTACTTTGAAGGAACTGATTACAGTTCCTATATCAAGGACCATCAAACTTTTTTGAAAGAGAATATTCAGGAAATAGGTCAAATGAGGGAGGATTATGGATTAATTGAAAGCCCTTTTGGTCACTATTTCAGGTTTTCATTACTGGATGATATGGGCATGCAAACGGTGCCTTATGTAAACAGTTTAATTGAAACTGGAGCCGATAACATAGATGAAGACTCTTTTGAGTATGATCTCGCTATGCGGGTTACAGATCACATTTTGAATGATGCATCGCGTATGGATGACGGCACTTTTGCGCGTTTTACTCCGGATACGATGTCTGTATGGGCTGATGATTTATTTATGAGCAGTATTGTTCTTTTGAAAATGTATGAACTGACAGGAGAAGACAGATACTTAGATGAAGTTGTAAATCAGGTTATTCAGTTTGATAATTACCTACTAGACGAGCCATCTAATCTATACTGGCATGGGTACTTTTCATGGGTTGATGAAAACTCTTCTTCGAAATGGTCCAGAGCAAATGGATGGACAATAATGGCTAAAGTAGAGCTTTTGAAAGTTATGCCTGAAGATCACCCCAAGCGCAATGAAATAATGGATATTTTTATCCGCCATTGCGAAGGTTTATTAGCCGTTCAATCAGAAGAAGGAAGATGGCACCAGGTTTTGGATGATCCGTCAACCTATTTAGAAACATCAGGTACTGCGATGTTTGTTAGAGGTTTTGCAGAGGGAGTGAATCAAGGTTGGCTCGAAAGGGGGAAATATACTGAAGCAATTAATACCGGTTGGGCTTCTTTAACCCAACAAATCGATGAAGAAGGAAATATAATTGGTATTGTCAGGGGGACCCCGATACTGTTCTCAGATGAAGAATATGATAACTGGGGAACCAGAATCAACGATCCCCGTGGATTAGGAGCTTTACTCTATGCAGCTATCGCTGTCGATGAATTTCAAAATCGGAGCAACTAATCATGTCTTTCTTAGGAATCCACTTACTCGACTGGTTTATACTGGGAATTTATATATCAGTGATAACGGCTATAGGCTTGTATTCCAATAAGGCAGTTAAATCTACCGGCGACTACTTTATGGGAGGGAGGCGGTTTGGGAAACTGCTAATGATTGCACAAGCTTTTGGAGCAGGAACCAGGGCTGACCAGGCAGTGGCTGTAATCGGTGCATCTTCCCAGATTGGACTAGCTGGTATTTGGTATCAATGGTTGTATTTGTTCTCTACTCCATTTTATTGGTTAATTGCCCCAATTTATCGCCGCCTAAGATATATAACGATCGGCGATTTTTTTGAGAAAAGATATGGAACAAGCATGGGGGCGGCCTATGCAGTTGTAGGACTTTTATGGTTTGCAGCAAATATCGGAGTTGTTCTAAAAGGAACGGGTGTAACGATCGAAGCCATTACAGGAGGTCAGATTTCAACGGAAATGGCCGTGTTTGGAATGGTTGCCTTCTTTGTTCTTTATGGACTTTTAGGGGGTTTAGTAGCTGCAGCTAGTACACAACTTATACAAGGCTTTTTTATCCTTTTACTATCATTCATGCTGATTCCTTTTGCGCTAAATGAGGCAGGGGGAATTACTCAGGTACGAGAGTTTTTGCCAGACGACTGGTTCAGTCTTGTGGCTAACCAGGAAGTGACTCTGTTTTTTATAATAATGGCAATATTAAATGGTATGGTGGGAGTTGTTGTACAACCTCATCACATGGCTATAAACGGATCAGGGAAAACAGAAATTAACTGCCGAAGTGGATGGACCTACGGAACATTCATAAAGCGTTTTGCTACTTTAGGATGGGCGTTTAGTGGTATTTTTATTGCAGTGGTTTTCCCATCACTTATTGAAGCCGATGCTTCAGAAAGAGAACAAGCTTTTGGATTGGCAATTTCCAACCTTCTTCCGTCAGGCTTTATTGGGTTGATGATAGCTGCACTGGTGGCAGCTGTTGTAGCTGCGTGTAATAACTTTATGGTTAATGGATCTGCGCTGTTTACCAGAAATTTCTACAAGAGGTTTTTGAACCAAAAAGCTGATCAGCAGCATTACTTAACTATTGCTCGTATCAGTTCTTTCTTTGTGGTTGCTATAGGGGTTGGTATAGCTCTTTACATACCTTCTGTTGTTGAAGGTTTATTTTTGATTTGGAAGATTATGGCGTTCTTAGGAATTGCTTTCTGGATGGCGGTTTTCTGGAAAAAAGCGAACAGGTATGGCGCGTGGTCATCTATGATTATTACTGCAGTTCTTGCATTTACAACCGATTTTTACGGTTGGAGTTTCCCTGAACAAGTGGCTCTGTATTTACCGATTGGATTTGCAACAATGATTACAGTTAGCTTTTTTACTAAATCAGAAGATGAAGAACGACTTAATATTTTTTACTCATTGCTAAACACGCCGGTTGGTCATGAGAACCGTTTAGAAAAAGCCGGGATTTCAATTTCAGATGATGAATTACCAGCATCAGGAAGTGAGAAAGTAGAACTCTTAGATAATAAAATTGCGCTGGAAAATGGGGAAGGGTTAATCCTCGTAGATCTTCTGAAATTGAGAAAGAAGTTTAGCTACAAAAACTATAAAGTAGACCTTAAGGGATTTGGAATTTCCTGGGTAATAGTAATTGGTTATCTACTACTTGCTTTTGGAATAAGCCAGCTTATCTAGCAATTGATTTATAGAATCTCGGTACTTCGAACAGGGACATGTTCCTGAAGTTTAGCACCACAAGACTCCCTTATAACCAGTTTTGGTTTAAGAATAGTACGGTACTCGGGTTTTCTTCCTTCAATAAGATCAATCAGTTTATTAATGGCAGAAGCTCCGATTCCTTCAATCGGTTGGTGAACAGTTGATAGAGGAACACTGGAATATTCTGCTTGCTCAATATCATCAAAACCAATAATTGATAAGTCTTCCGGTACACGATATCCTAATTCCAAAATGCGTCTTATAAAGCCAATTGCAGATAGGTCATTATAGGTGAAAAAAGCTGTAGGTTTGTCAGGCATTTGATCGAATAAGTCGCCCAGTTTATATCCAGCTTCAAACCCCCCGGGATAAGTGTCAGAACCAAGTCGGAGCAAGTAATCATTTTTAAAAGTAAGATTTGCTTCTTCTAACCCCTTTTTTAGCCCCTGAAGTCGTACATCTCCCAATAAGTTATTTTTGGGACTATTTATATAGCCTATTTCAGTGTGTCCGAGGCTAATAAGATGTTTAGCAGCAAGATATCCGCCATATTCGTGATCGGCACCAACATAGTAAATGTCTTCATCTGCAACATAAGAAACCATTACATACGGGTAGTTTTCTTTTTGTAGTTGTCTAACCAGCTCCGGGGCATGAGGCTCTTTATTCAGGCTTGCAAGAATAAGCCCTTTTACTCCAAGTTTTTTGAAATTTTTGATCTGTGCATCTTCCTTTTTTATCTGCCTGGAACTGTTTGATAGGAGAACATTATATTTTTCTGTGTATGCAGTTTCTTCAATGGTTTGAGTGATGAGCGAGAAGAAGGGATTTTTTAAATCCTTTAAAACAAGTCCAATAGAATCCTGAGTAGTAACATTTTCTGAAGTTTGTCTTTTAGCTACGAATGTCCCTTTTCCTACTCTGCTAAATAAATACCCTTCATCAATAAGGCTGGATAAGGCACTTTTAATTGTTATCAGACTTACATCGTACTCTTGGGCAAGCTCTTTATGAGATTTTAATTGCTGCCCTAAAACAAGTTCACTGTTATCAATTTTCTTCTTGATGTCCTTTATAATCTGAATGTATAAAGGAGTAGAGTCCTGAAAGTCTATAGCCATCTGTTAGTATAAATTAATTCTATACCTAATATACCTAATAAACCTGCTTTATACTAATGCTAAAGCTTTGATGATTAATGTGTTTAAAATCAGAATGATTTAGTTAGAAACTATTGAAATATCAATTTCATTAAACAACTGATTTTCCTCTGAGGTTAATAAACTTTCAAATTTTTGTTCATCATTAATTATGGAGTTTTGGGGCTCAAGTCCCCATGCAGCTAGTAGGTAATATTCGAAAGCACCGTCTGCATTTGTCATATGGATTAAATCAGTAGCTTCATTACTTGAATCATAAACCGGGTTAAATGAGTTATTAACCAATATTGCTTTTCCTAGCAGATCATCAAAATAGGAGTGATTACCCCAACTATAAACTGTCAAAGCTTGTTCAGTTTCCTTTGTATTCACTCCGGGAGGGGTAGGATGCTTTACTAGACCTGTAGTTAGGTTTTTTAAAAGCTCTTCAGAAGTGGTTTCGATAGAAAGTTTGGTATATCTGTGGTGAGCGAGAATTTCTAAATTCATAATAAGATCCACACTTTTATCAGGTAAACTCCAACCCATGTATGTAGTTTTCATGATGCTACGAAGCGGACCATCAGTTACAATCTCAATAAACTTCTCCTCTACATTATCAATTGTCCTCAGACCAGTATCTGTTAACACAGCGGGGGAACCCATTCCCAATGACGAGCCTACGGAGAGTATATCCGCTCCCCAATCTCCAATTTCGTGATAATCTCCGGATACATGATTGAGAACAAGCTCATTTGTAGTTTTTCCAAAAATATCAAATCTGGTTCTGTCATCTATATAATATCGATACCCCACTAAGTTCGACTCCCACGCCGGACCTTCCAGAAAAACCAACCCGTTGTCTTGTTTTAGATCAGCTGGAATTGAGTAGAAGTCTACTTCCTCGAAATCATCACCTACTTGCATTGATTCCGGATCAGGAGTTTCACGTACTTTTAGTACAGCATCAGTTAGCTTTTCAAATTCAGGCTTATTTTCAACCTCAGATATAACAATCGTTTTTGATTCGTTCGCATCAAAATCTATTTGGAAGAAAAGACTCTCTGATTTACCGTCTTTGTTTAAATCATCTAACTGGTAGGGGATAGACTCAGTTAATCCTTTTAATATTATTTCAAAATTGATGTTATCTACATCGAAGGAAAGTTTTTCAGTGTCAATCTCAATTCCTTTTTTTGTAAGTGAGACTGGATTATTGTTAGTCAGAGTTATTTCAGATAGTGTAGGTTCTTTTGAACAACTAATGAATAGTAGAGGTAAGAGAATAAGTGGTAGAATAGAATACCTTTTCATAATGCGGATAATTAGTACTGAATTATTAAAATTTATATCGGACAAAGGCTTCAATTGCTTCATATTCGGCAAGCCCTAGTTCATCATACAATGTGGCTGTTTGTTTATTTCGATCTTCCACTCTTTGCCAGAATTCACGTTTATCGGTGCCTGGGAAAAGAGGGCGATCTTTTTGAGATTGATGCTTAAATATTGCACTTCTTTTTTTATCCTTTTCTTCGGGGCTTAATGGGACAGCCATTTCTATATCACCGATATCCCATTCCTGCCAGGCTCCTCTATATAACCAAAGCCAACAGTCATCCATCCACTTCAGATCCTTAATATTATCAATTGCTTTTAAAATTGAATTCAGACATACTCTGTGAGTTCCATGAGGGTCGGAGAGGTCGCCTGCGGCATATATTTGATGTGGTTGAATTTCCTTGATGATATCTTCGACTATTCGGACATCCTCTTCTCCTAAAGGTTTTTTCCTGATTTTTCCGGTTTCGTAAAAAGGAAGATCAAGAAAATGAATTTGTTCATCCGGAAGCCCGATGTACCTCGAAGCTGCTTTTGCTTCACTTCGCCGAATAAGTCCTTTTATTTCCTTAACAAGGTCTGAATCAGGTTCTGAAGCTTCCTTTTGGATAAGAAAATTACTAGCCTGATCGTATACCCTTTTTGTTTCCTCACTTTTGATACTAAAAAGTGAATTAAATTCACTAACAAAATCAGCAAAACGCAATGCGTCGTCATCAAAAACAGCAATATTGCCAGAAGTTTGATAAGCAACATGAACCTCATGACCTTGATCAACCAACCGGATGAATGTTCCCCCCATTGAAATTACATCATCATCAGGGTGGGGGCTAAAAATCAATACTCTTTTTGGGAATGGAGCTTTGCGTTCGGGTCTTCTTTCATCATTTGTATTTGGTTTTCCTCCAGGCCATCCGGTAATTGTATTTTGTATTTCATTAAAAACTTTAATATTAATCGAATAAGCTAATCCGAAATCAATTAAAATATCATTCATACCATGTTCACTATAATCCTGATCGGTTAGTTTAAGAATAGACTTACCCAGTTCCAGACTTAGCCAAACTACAGCCTTTTTTATCAGCGCATCTGTCCAACTAATCGGACCAACCAGCCATGGGGTTTTTATTCTTGTCAATTTTGCAGCCGCGGCTTTATCAACAATTACTTGAGCGTTTTCATGTTTTTGAAGATAGGTAGCAGGAACCTGATGAGTAATTGATCCTTCAACAGTTTCTTTGATGATATCTGCTTTGCCTTCTCCCCAAGCCATTAGTAACAGTTTTTTAGCATTCAAAATGGTGCCAACTCCCATAGTGATGGCTTGTTTTGGGACATTTTCAACCCCAAAAAAACTACTGGCTGCATCCAACATTGTTACACTATCTAATGCGATCAGCCTGGTTTTAGAGCTAAGAGAGGAGCCAGGTTCGTTGAATCCAATATGACCAGTGCGCCCAATCCCAAGAATCTGAATATCTAATCCACCTAGTTCTTCAATTTTATTCTCATAGCTGTTACAAAATTCAATTATCTCTGACCTGTCTAAGGTGCCGTCCGGTATGAAAATATGTTCTTTTGGTACATTTACATGATTGAAGAAGTACTCATCCATGTAACGAACATAGCTTTGCAGAGAAGTAGGTTGCATTGGATAATATTCATCCAGATTAAAGCAATATACATTACTGAAATCCAGCCCATCATTCTTGTGTTTGTCTACTAGAACGTCGTAAACATTAGTAGGAGTAGCTCCCGTAGCAAGCCCCAAAACTGTATGTTTTCCTAAAGCATTATTTTTAATTATTTCATCAGAAATAATATTCGCCACACTCAAAGATGCTTCTGATGCTTGTTTAAATATTTGTACGGGAAGCTTTTCAAACTCTTTATGATTTGTGTTGATAATCCTTTCCATGAATAATTATTCCGGGTATGCTAATTAAGGGTGTGCTTTATAAAGTTCATAATCAGTTAAGCTTTTTTACTAGAAGCCAAAAATTCCGGGCAGCCACATACTTATTTGTGGGAAAAAAGTAATCAGCATTAATGCTACAATCATTGCCACAAAAAGTGGAAGTAGTGGTTTTACAACTTTCGAAATTGTAGTTTGTGCTATTCCCACTCCTACAAAAAGAACCGAACCAACAGGCGGTGTACACAAGCCAATACTCAGGTTCAAAATCATGATAATTCCAAAATGAATGGGATCTATTCCCATTTCCATTACAATTGGTAAGAATATTGGCGTAAAGATTAACACAGCAGGAGTCATATCCATAAATGTACCAACTCCAAGGAGGATCAGGTTAATCATAAGTAGAATAATGATCGGGTTGTCACTTAATGCGAGCAAAGAAGCAGATACCGTTTGGGGAATTTCTTCAAAAGACATTACCCAACTCATGGCTATAGATGTAGCAATAAGTAACATTACAATGGAAGTAGTAGAGACTGAGTCGAGAAAGATTTTTGGAAGCTCTTTTACCTTCAATTCTTTATAAAAGAAGCCCAAAGCTAACGTATAAACAACGGCAATTGCTGATGCTTCAGTAGCTGTGAAAATTCCGGCGATTATCCCTCCAATTACAATTATAAGTAAAAAGAGGGCAGGAATAGCATCTATAAAACTTCTGAATAATTCGGGAAACCTGGTCTTTTCGCCTACAGGGAAGTTTTTCTTTTTTGCCCAGATTGCAGCTACAACCATAAGCATCAAACCGGTTAAAATCCCGGGTAAATATCCTGCTATGAAGAGCGCTGCGATTGACACACCTCCACTCGCGAGGGAATAAACGATCAGAATATTCGATGGCGGAATTAATAAGCCGGTTGTTGAAGAAGTTATATTTACTGCAGCCCCGAACTCTTTAGAGTATCCTTCTTTTTCCATTCTGGGGCCAAGTATTGAACCTATTGCGGATGCAGCCGCAACTGAGGATCCCGCAATTGCACCAAATAACATAGCTGCAACTACATTTACATGAGCTAATCCTCCAGGTAGCGAGCCCATCATATTTTTAGCAAGCCGGATAAGTCTGTGGGCCAAGCCACCCTTATTAATTAGTTGCCCGGCTAATACAAAGAAGGGGATCGCCAACAGTGTAAAACTATCCAATCCTGTAGCCATTCGTTGCGCAAAGGTTGTGAATGCAGGAATAGAATCGATGCTAACCAATAAGGTTACAATTCCTGATAAGCCAATACTCCATGCGATCGGGACCCCAATACCGAGAAAGATTACAAAGCTTGTTATTAAAATCAGCACTTCTGTTACTTCCATAACTAAACTTGGTTTGAGGTTTCTGTTACTTCTTCGCTATTTCGAACTAACGAAATGATATCTCTGGCTTTATAAGAGATGATGAGCAATCCACTGACTGGAACAATTATGTACACATAGGCCAGAGGTATTTGCATGGCAGCAGATGTTTGCCCCAAAGTGTAGGTTATATAAACTAACCTTACCCCCCCTAACACAAATGTACAAAGAACGAAAACCAGGATAAGTGTATGTATTGTAATCTGAAGCCTGGACTTAGACTTTCCTTTGAGCTTTGCAGGGAGTAAATCTATTGCCAAGTGCATACCTTTACCTGAGGCATAAGCACCACCCAATAGGCCAATCCAGATTAAGAGGTATCTAGCCAATTCATCAGTAAACGAACTTGGAGAGGAGAGCACATATCGGCTAATTACCTGCCAGCACACGCTGAAAAGCATTAAAGCCATCAAGAATGCCAGAAAATATTCCAGAAATTTGGTCAGTTTATTCATTACCAGCCTCTCTTATGCGTTGTATTAATTGATAAAAATCAGGTTCAGAAGTTTTGAACTGATCATAAATTGGAGCAGTCATTTCCATGAAGGGTTCTTTATCAGGATAAAACACCTCAACACCTGAGGCTTCAACTTCCGCTAGCGATTCTTTTTCAGATTCAGCCCAAACCTGAAACTGATAACGAGCTGAAGAATCTGCTGCACTTTGAATCCATTGCTGTTCCTGAGGAGTTAATTTTTGCCATTGAAGCGTACTTATTAAAAGTAAGTCAGGAATCATCAGGTGTTCATCCAGACTATAGTATTTGGCTACTTCATAATGCCTTGAAGAAAAGTAAGAGGGGGGATTGTTTTCTGCTCCGTCTACTACACCTTGTTGAAGAGCTGTATACAGCTCTCCAAAAGAAATAGGGGTAGGGGAGCCACTCAGACTCCGAACCATACTCATCGACATTTGGCTTTCCATAACCCTGATCTTAAGTCCGTCCAGATCATCGGGTGTTAGAATGGGTTTATCTTTAGTATAAAAACTTCTTTTTCCTGCATCATAATAGGTTAATCCTCTTAACCAATATTCTTCACCTGCCAGTAATAACTCCTTCCCGATCTCACCTTGTAGTACCGTTCTAACATGCTCATCATCTCTGAATAAGTAGGGAAGACTGTAGACCCTGAATTCCGGGACAAAATTTTCGATTGCGGCGGTAGAAACCTTGGTCATACCAATACTTCCGATTTGAAGTAGTTCGAGGGCTTCTCGCTCCGTTCCTAATTGTTGGTTTGGAAAGACCTTTATTTCAAGCTTTCCCTCAGAGTATTCTTCAGTCAATTCTGCCATTCTCATAATACCTAAGTGAACGGGATGAGAGGTATTCAGAGAGTGAGCCAATCTGATTGTTTTGGTATCTGAAGAACCTGTGCAACTCAGTAAAAAAGTACTGAACAATAATAACAGGATAAATTTTGAAAGATAATTTAGCATGAACTATCTGGTTAATGATTTGATCAGATCAACTGTAGTGCGAACATGGTTTTCAAGAGCTTCATAATTCTGAGTTGCAAGAAACTCTCTGGTTATAAGTTGCGAACCCATACCAACACATGTTACACCCGCTTTAAACCAGGCTTCCAGGTTTTCCTTTTCAGCAGTCACACCACCTGTGGGCATAACACTTGTCCATGGGCAAGGTCCTTTTATCGCTTTAACAAAATCAGGTCCGAGAGTACTTCCCGGAAAAAGTTTTACAATTTCTGCTCCTAATTCTTCCGCTTTTGAAATTTCAGTTAAAGTACCACAGCCCGGAGACCATAATACTTTACGACGGTTACAGACAATTGCGATATCCTCCCTTAAAACGGGAGTGACTACAAAATTTGCTCCAAGACTCATATATAGAGAAGCAGAGGCAGCGTCCGTAACCGATCCAACTCCTAAAATCATTTCGGGCATTTCCGCAGCGGCATATTTAACCAATTCTCCAAAAACCTCATGAGCAAAATCGCCTCTGTTTGTGAATTCCAGAAGACGAGCCCCTCCATTGTAACAGGCCTTAAGTACCTTCTTGCTAACATCAATATCTGTATGAAAAAAAAGAGGGACTAATCCAGTTTCTTCCATTACTGAAACAACTTTTATACGGGAAAATCTTGCCATAAATAAATCTGATTTTATGAGTATTTAAATCTTAATCCTTGTTCCAATCCTTTCAATTCACTTAATCCTTTGAGTCTGCCAAAACATGAATATCCGGGATAGTGATTTTTATGTATATCTGCTAACATTTTGTGACCGTGATCTGGTCTCATGGGAACTCTATAATTCGAAGAGAGCTTGTCACTTTTGATAATAGCATTCATCACTTTAGCAATATCTGAGTTTCCCTGAAGATGCTCAGCTTCAAAGAAACTTCCATCGGGTTCTCTTTGAATACTTCTGAAGTGAAGAAAGTGAATCCTATCCGCATATTTATCTACCATTTCAACCAAGTCATTTTCAGGTCTAACTGCAAATGATCCAGTACAAAGAGTAAGCCCATTATTTCTGGAAGGGATACTATTCATTAGCCTGTCTACATCTTTGTTAGTGCTCACTATTCTTGGTAAACCCAGTACGGAATAGGGCGGATCATCCGGATGAATGCACATAAGTATGTCTTTTTCTTCAGCTACAGGAATTATTTCATTCAGGAAGTATTCGAGATTTTCATGTAGTTTAATAGCATCAATATCCTTGTACTCCTCCAGAATCTCACGAACTCCTTCCAGAGTCAATCCAGATTTCCCGCCAGGAATACCAGCTATTAAATTATCAGTGAGTTCGTTAATGTCTTGATTGGTAAGAGTATTAAAATAAGTTTCTGCTTTTTGGATCTGAACTTCTGTATAGTCTTTCTGTGCACCGTCTCTTTTAAGAATAAATATTTCAAAAGCAGCAAATTTGGTTGCATCAAAACGAAGTGCATAGGTGCCATTCTCAAGCCTATAATTTAAATCCGTTCTGGTCCAGTCAAGCACCGGCATAAAATTATAACAAACTGTGTAAACCCCACATTCTGCAAGATTAATAAGTGTCTGCTTATAATTTTGAATGTATTGTTTATAATCGCCAGTTCGTTTCTTAATGTCTTCGTGAACGGGTACACTTTCAACCACAGACCATTTCAGACCAGCATCTTCGATCATGGTTTTTCTTTTTTTGATGGCATCTAAGGACCACACTTCTCCATAGGGAATTTCATGAAGAGCATTTACAATTCCAGTAGCACCACATTGGCTTATATCCGACAATCTGATTTCATCCTGCGGTCCATACCAGCGCCATGTGTATTCAAACCTCATCTGGAAACTCTCCCTGAGGCATCGCCCATCATTAGTTTTTCTACTTCATTAACAGTAACAAGGTTAGCATCACCATAAATGGTGTGTTTTAAGCATGATGCTGCAACGGCAAAATCGAGAGCTTTTTGGTCGTTATTTTCATAAGAAAGCAGACCATAAATGAGCCCCCCCATGAAAGAATCTCCACCGCCTACCCGGTCTACAATATGAGTGATTTGATAAGTTCTTGATTTGAGAAATTCATCTCCGTTATATAAAACGCCGGCCCAGGAATTATGAGAAGCGCTGATCGAACCTCTGAGTGTGGTGATTATTTTCTTAGCTCGGGGAAATCGTTCTTTTAATTTTTTGCAAACAGAAAGATAAGCTTGTGCATCCATAGTATCTCCCTGGGTTATATCTACAGAATCAGGATGTATGTGGAAGTGTTTTTCTGCATCTTCTTCATTACCAAGTATTACATCACATCCTTCTACAAGTGCAGGCATTACTTCATCAGGCCTTTTCCCATATTTCCAGAGTTTTGCGCGATAATTCAAGTCGGTGGAAACTGTAAGACCCAAATCATTAGCAGCTTTAATTGCCTCCAGGCAAACATCTGCTGCTCCCTGAGAAAGGGCAGGGGTTATTCCGGTCCAGTGAAACCAATCAGCCCCCTCAAAAACTCTATGCCAATCAATCATTCCTTTTTCAATGGTTGAAATCGCTGAGTGAGCCCGGTCATAAACTACTTTGCTTCCACGGCTTACTGCTCCGGTTTCAAGGAAATAGATTCCCAATCGCTCTCCACCTCTTATAATATGGTTCGTTCCAACATTTCTTTTCCGCATTTCCATTAGTGCACATTCGCCTATATCATTATTTGGGAGTCTGGTTACGAATTCTGTTGCAATACCATAATTAGCTAATGACACCGCTACATTAGATTCTCCTCCTCCATAAACAACGTCGAATGAGTTAGCTTGAGAAAATCTTAAAAATTCAGGAGGGGAAAGCCGAAGCATAATCTCTCCGAATGTGACTACTTTTTTCATGGTTAGTTTTTAATAAAATTCTGTTTTGAATGTTCTTTTCGTAAAGAAGAATTTCTGACTATCAATTCAGGAGTTAAAACCTTACGAGAAGGAGTATAAGATTCTTTTTTATTCATCCTTTCCAGAAAGGTATTAGCAATAAAATGCCCCATCTTTTTACTCTTTTGATCGATTGTGGAAAGTGATGGGTCTACTAAATTCGTGAATGACTCATTACTGAAACCAACAACAGCTATATCTTGTGGGATTTTAATCCCGGATTTTTTTAGAACCTGTATTGCTCCAATAGCTGCGTAGTCGCTAGAGGAAAAAATTCCATCAGGTAGTTTACTAAGCTTATTTAGTTTTTCTCCTATTCTAATTCCCGCTTCCAGCTTTAGATCGCTCTGGTATATATTTTCCTGAAGCACAGGAAATCCATGCTTCCTCAAAGCATCCTCATAACCTCTTTTACGATCCTTATAAATGCTTACGTTATCTGGACCCGTTAAATGGACTATGTTGCGACACCCTTGTTCAATTAGATGCTCGGTGGCATCAAACCCACCTTTATAATCATCAATCACCACTGCATCTACATCAAAGTGATTTTGCATCCTGTCGAAAAGAATAAGAGGGACATTATGGTTTAAAATTTCTTCATAATGCCTGAAGTCAACTGTTTCTTTAGCATACGAGGCAAAAATTCCATCTACTTGTGCTTTAAGTAGAGTTTTTATGTTTGTTTTCTCTTTTTCATGAGAATCCTCCGACTGGCAGATAATTACATTGTAATCCGAATCATTCAAGATTTCCTCAATTCCCCGAACTATAGAGCCAAAAAAATTACGGTCTACAGTGGGAATCATTACACCAACAAGGTTACTTTTACCATTTCTTAATGCCGCAGCAATACTATTTGGCTGGTAGTTCATCTGTCGTGCAGTTTTCACAACCAGTTTTTTTGTTGAATCGCTTATTCTTGGATTATCCTGCAGCGCACGGGATACCGTCGAAGCCGTTATATCTAGCTTCTTTGCTATGTCGTGTATGGTAGTTTTCTTATTCATTTGAAGGTTTGCCAATCGTAGCAAGAATACCTCCATCTACATACACCACTTGACCGTTCACAAAATTACTGGCATTTGATGCCAGGAAAACAGCCGTTCCGGCGAGGTCAGATGGATCACCCCAACGTCCGGCAGGTGTTCTTTGAATTATAAAATCATTAAATGGATGGCCGTCTATCCGAATTGGTTCTGTTTGGGAAGTAGCAAAGTAACCAGGTCCAATGCCGTTTGTCTGAATGTTGTATCGAGCCCACTCGGTAGCCATGTTTTTCGTAAGCATTTTTAATCCACCCTTAGCGGCAGCATACGCTCCCACAGTATCACGCCCTAGTTCCGTCATCATCGAGCAAATATTGATGATTTTGCCTTCACCTCGGGGGATCATGTGTTGTACAACGTGCTTAGCCATAATGAACGGACCTACCAAATCAACATCAATTACCCTTCTGTAGTCTTCAACGGGCATATCCTTGAGAGGTATTCGTTTAATAATCCCAGCATTGTTTACTAATATATCTATAGGACCAATTTCTTTTTCAATCTTATCAACGTATTCTTTAGCCTTTGAGTCATCTGTAACATCAAAAAGAAAGCCCTGCACTTTAAACCCTCTGGCTCGGTATTCTTTAAGAGCGAGTTCCATTTTTTCAGGAGTAGTACCGTTTATGATCAGTTCGGCTCCAGCTTCAGCTAATCCAACAGCCATTGCCATTCCTAAGCCATGAGTAGCACCAGTTACAAACGCTCTTTTACCTGTTAAATCAAATAGTTTACTCATGGTAATTATCTCATTTCAGTTACATCAAAAGTATCCATATCCCCATAGTCAAGATTTTCTCCTGCCATGCCCCAAATGAATGTATAGTTACTAGTACCTGAGCCACAATGAATTGACCAGGGTGGAGAAAGAACAGCCTGATTGTTTTTAAGCCAAATATGCCGCGTATGTTGTGGTTCTCCTAAAAAGTGACAGACAATTTGATCTTCAGGAACTTCAAAATAAAAATAAGCTTCCATTCTTCGGTCATGAACATGGGCAGGCATTGTATTCCAAACACTTCCTGTTTTGAGTTGAGTCATACCCATTTGTACCTGGCACGTTTCAACAATGCTATTAACAATTAGTTTTCTGATTACCCTATGGTTGGCTGTTTCTAAAGAGCCAAGTTCAACTACTTCAGCGTCGCTTTGAGATATTTTTTTTGTCGGAAAGCTTTTATGGGCCGGAGCTGAATTCAAATAAAAAAGAGGTTGTTCATTTCCTGATTTGAGGAAATATACTCCTTCTGCACCTCTGCCTATGTAAAGAGCTTCTTTGTGTTCGAGAGTGTATTCTGTTTCTCCTACTTTAACAATACCGGTTCCCCCTACGTTGATAATTCCGATCTCTCTTCTTTCAAGAAAATAATTCGCTTTTAAGGGGTCTATGGTTTCAAGTTTAAGTGGCGAAGAAGAGGGCTTTGCTCCACCTACAATAAATCTATCATAGTGTGTATAATATAAGTTGACGGTATTATCAGAGAACAAAGAATCCAGTAAGAAATCACTCCTCAATTTTTCGGTATCGTAAGTTCTGAAGTCTTCGGGGTGGCAGGCGTACTTAGTTTTATATTTAACTGACATAAATTTTTTCTATACTTGATGTAATCGATTGCACAAATATACAATTTTGAGATTTTATTCCTAAGAAGTTTTCAAAAATAATTATACTATTAATCTTTATACTTAGTCTATATGCTAAAAAGTATTTGGTCTATTGAATTTTAGCTTGGTACAAACGATTGCATAAATTGGTCACTAATTTTAAAAATTGATGAATTATATTGAAAACCTGTTTTCGTTAAGTGGAAAAGTAGCTTTGGTAATTGGAGGTAGCGGAGTATTAGGGAGTGAGATAGCTTTGAGCCTTGCAAAAGCAGGGGCTAAAGTTGGAGTTTTTTACAGCGGTAATAAAAAAGGAGCGCAAGATTGCGTTAATTCGATAGAAAAAATTGGGGGTAAAGCTGCTATTTTTAAAGCTGACGCCAGGAGTGAAAACGAGATTGGATCAAGTATTGATGAAGTCATTAAGTTATGGGGAGAAATACATATTTTGGTAAATGCTCCTGGTGTAAATTCTACTACTCCTGTTATGGATATAACAGAAGAAGAATGGGATAAGATTATTGACATAAACCTTAAAGGAGCATTTTGGGCTTGTCGTGTTGTTGCAAGTAAAATGATAAAACAAAACATAAAGGGAAGTATCATTAATATCTCTTCTGCTTCATCTGAAATTCCACTTTCTAAAGTGTTCACATATAGTATTTCTAAATCCGGGATGAATAATATGACCCGCTTTTTAGCCAGAGAATGGGCTCAGCATTCTATTCGGGTAAATGCCTTAATTCCGGGATTTTTTCCAGCTGAACAAAACCGAAAGATCTTAACTAACGAAAGGACAGAATCTGTTTTTAATCACACTCCTTTGAAGAGATTTGGTGAGCCCAGTGAGTTATCAGGCGCAGTAATTTGGCTGGCCTCTAATCATGCGTCATCTTTTGTAACGGGCTCTTTGGTTACTGTGGATGGTGGGTTTACAGCAATGTCAATTTGATCTATTATCTTTCTAAGTAACTCAAATATGTCAAGTAAGCCATTTATCGACGAGAACTTTCTGCTTCAGAATAAAACTGCACAAAAATTATATCATAATTGTGCAAAGGATTTGCCCATTATTGACTATCACTGTCACCTTCCCGCCAAAGAGATAGCTGAGGACATCAACTTTAAAAATTTAACTCATATCTGGCTGGCTGGAGATCACTACAAGTGGAGGGCTTTACGTACTTGTGGAGAACACGAAAGATTAATTACCGGAGAAGCTCCTGATAAAGAAAAGTTTCTTGCCTGGGCCAGAACGGTGCCCAAAACTTTAAAAAATCCATTGTTTCACTGGACACATTTGGAACTTAGGAATCCGTTTGGGATAACGGATCGTTTATTGAATGAGGAAAATGCCGAATCTATCTGGGAAGAATGTAATGAAATGCTTCAACAGCCGGAATTTTCTGCCAGAGGGATACTGAAAAAGAATGAGGTTAAAGTTGTTGGTACTAGCGACGATCCGACTGATTCTTTGGAACACCATGCAAAATTGAAGACCCAAGAAATGGGAGTTAAAGTGGTTCCTACATTTAGACCAGATAGTGGTATGGAAATTGAGCAAAGCGAAAAGTTTGTAGACTGGGTAAAGAAACTGGAACAAGCAAGTGATACAGATATTACAACTTTTCAGGATTTTCTTGCAGCCCTCAAACAACGCCATGACGTTTTTAATGAACTTGGATGCAGGGCATCTGATCATGGTATTGAATATCCTCACTCAGAATCGTTCTCTGAAAATCAGGTGTCAGGTATATTTAGCAAGGTGATGAGAAAACAAATGATCGATAAAGAGGATGCAGAGATCTTTAAATCGGCTTTTTTGTATTACTGTGGAGTAATGGATAGAGAAAAAGATTGGGTTATGCAGCTTCATATAGGTCCGATCCGGAATAATAATTTCCGAATGATGAAGAAAGCAGGAAAGGATGCCGGGTTTGATTCAATTGGTGATGCGCCAATGGGCAAATCGCTTTCGAAATTATTAAATCGACTGGATTCGGACGATAATCTTCCTAAAACTATTTTATATAATAGTAATCCCAAAGACAATGAACTCTTCTCTACAATGATTGGAAATTTCCAGGACGGTTCTGTTCCCGGGAAAGTACAACATGGTCCCCCTTGGTGGTTTTTAGATCAGAAAGACGGAATGGAACGCCATATCGAATCTCTATCCAGTATGAGTATACTTTATGAGTTTGTAGGAATGACGACGGATTCCAGAAGTTTTCTTTCGTACTCAAGGCATGATTATTTTCGCCGAATACTTTGCAATATTCTAGGGACTGAGGTGGAGGAGGGGCTACTTCCGTCTGATCTGGATTTACTGAATAGCTACATCACCAAAATTTGTTTTACCAATGCCAATGCCTTTTTTAGATTTGAGGTTTAGCCTGTAGATTATACCATTAGAGTTTTTACACCTTTTTTCGAGGCCTTTTCTTGTCATTAATCGTCATATCTGTATAATTAAATCGGTCATCTTTATATCAGGATACTTTCGGGTTTTCTAAGACACAAAGGGATATACAATGTTTAAAAATTACCTTCTTACCTCATGGCGGAATCTCGCCAAATATAAAGGCTATACTGCTGTTAACCTTATTGGCTTAATGCTGGGTATTTCTGCCTTTATTATTCTCGGTTTATATGTATGGGAAGATTTGAGTTTCAATAGATTCAACTCGAATTATGACAGGATTGCCCGGGTTGTAACTATTGATAAAGCGCGTGGAGTTTCGTCGCAGAGGGTGGGGGTTTCCTATCCGGCGCTTGCAACTGCTTTAAAGGATAATATTCCCGAGATTATTGAAACTACACGGATTATGGGACAGGGCACCAATCCTGTGAAGGTAGAAAACGAGTTCTACGATGTTAACGGGCGTTATGCTACCGAAAATGCTTTTTTCAAGATATTTGATTTCGAGCTTATAGAAGGGACTCATGAGGATGTACTTACTCAACCTCAAACAGTTGTTCTAACCAGAGAATTTGCTGAGAAAGTTTTTGGGAGAACATCGGTGTTAGGAGAATCAATTGAAGATCAACAAGGCACTCTGTATGAAATAGTAGGAGTTGTTGAAAATGTACCTCCAAGCTCGCATTTCCAGTTCGACATTTTACAGGCATTAGTGCCGAGTCCGGATCAGCAAGGATTTGCACAGTTCCTTCAATCCTGGAATTCTATAAGTGTACAAACGTATGTGTTATTTGACCAACCCAGAGATGTAGAGCCTTATGCGGACAGGTTACGTGAAATCGCAATGGATAACGGGGGCTATGAAATGTTTTTCCCCACTTTACAAGCACTTAAAGATGTACACTTGAATTCATCAGATGTACTTTTTGAAATTAATAACCGGAAAAGCGACATGAGCAATGTTTTTATCATGTCAGCTATTGGGTTATTAGTATTAATCCTGGCATGCTTTAATTATGTGAACCTTGTTACAGCACGTTCCTCATCCCGGGCAAAAGAAATTGGAATTCGAAAAGTGGCTGGTGGCGTTCGGGGTCAACTAATTGTTCAGCATCTGACGGAATCAATATTTCAAGTAGTTTTAGCCTACCTTGTATCCATAGTTATTGTTTATTTCTCCGTTCCTTTTTTCAATGATACCTACTCAAGGTATGCCGAAGTAAGTTGGCTAGTCGATCCTACATTCATCATCTCATCTGTAACAGGTATCTTTATAATAGGTTTTCTTTCGGGTTTGTATCCGTCATTAGTTCTATCCTCGTTTACCCCATCGGCTGTATTAAAAGGCAGCTTTCGTGCTGGTTCAAAAGGATCTATGCTCAGGCATTCTCTGGTGGTATTACAGTTTATGATTTCCGTGGCTTTATTGGCAGGAACTCTGGTAGTTTATCAACAAATGGAGTTCATCTTTAATGCAGATTTAGGATATGAACGTGAACAGATACTTACTTTAAATACGGGGCAGGTTAGTAATCCAAATGTATCAGTTACATTATTTGAGGAACTGTCTAAAGTGCCGGGAGTAATTTCTGTTGGCGCTGCATCTTCACAGATTGGATCAGGCTATGGTCGTTCAGGTGTTAATCCTGAGGGTATTTCTACGGATGAAAATATAATCAGCAGTGTTACAAACATTAATGAGAACTACATCCCAACCATGGGCATTGAAATGGCAGAAGGGAGGGATTTTTCGGAAGCTTTTTCAGATTCGGGAAGATCTGTTATAGTAAACGAAGCTTTCATAAATATGCTGGATTGGGAAGAAGGGGTTGGTAAAACACTTACCTTTGGGGCAACTGGGAATAATCCCACCACCCTGGAAATTGTTGGAGTTGCTTCAGACTTCCATTTTGCAACCGTAAAGCACGAAGTTGAACCTCTTATTATGTTTTATGCACGCTCCCTTCCTATTGTTTCTGTAAAAATTGCGTCCGAAAGTATGCCCTCAACAATTGCGGGTTTAGAAGAAACATGGGATAAACTCATTACAAGCACACCATTCGCTTATACTTTTTTAGATGATTCCTTTGCTCAGCAATATAATACAGAGCAAACTCTCGCTAGAATTATTCGTCATTTTTCAATTTTGGCAATTTCTATAGCGGCAGTAGGGCTTTTTATATTGTCCGTATTTACCGTTCAGCAACGACGAAAAGAGATTGGAATTCGAAAAGTACTGGGCTCAACAACTCAGGGAATCAGTTTACTTTTGGGGAAAGATTTTCTGAAATGGATTTTAATTTCAAATGTAATTGGGTTACCCATAGCCTGGTTTTTGCTCGGGGAATGGCTTTCAAACTTTAGGTACAGAATAGATTTAGGCTTTACTCCCTTTTTACTTGCTCTTGTTATTTCAATGGTTATTGCCGCATTAACTATTAGTATCCAATCATTTAGAGCTGCAACAGAAAATCCGGTTAAGAGTTTGAGAAGTGAATAACTCAATTTAATTTCTTAAAATAAACGTGAAGGAATACTGGGCTTATTGTTTTATTTATAAGATAATTTAACCACATTAGTTCTTACACTTTGTTACAATAGGTCGATATATAAAATATTGTCGATTGGGTTCTATGCTTAAAGCTTTAAGGTTTACGCTTTTCTTAATTTTTGTCGGGGTTCAAAGTTTGATTGGGCAGGAAATGTCCATTCGGTTTGAACAGATTACTACTCAGGATGGGCTTTCTCAAAGTACGGTAAATGCGATACTTCAGGATAGTCGGGGTTTTTTATGGTTTGCCACCGAGGATGGGTTAAATAGATATGATGGTTATGAATTTAAAATATACCGGAATGATCCTTACGAGTTATTCTCTATCTCAAGCAACCAGATTTCAAGTATTATAGAGGATAAAAATGGTGCAATATGGGTAGGAACAAAGGGAGGGGGGCTTAACAGACTAGATAGAGAACAGGATCGGTTTATGCGTTTTATGCATGATGTCGACGATTCGAAATCTATTAGCCATAATTATATAAATACTCTATTTGAAGATGAAGCAGGAGTAATTCTTGTTGGGACGCAAAGTGGGTTGAATATTTTGAATCCGGAGACTCATGAGTTTAGTGTGTACTCTCAAATGGATAATAATGCTGCATTGAGAGAAGCTCGAATAACTACGATTTATAAGGATAGCAACGATTTTATCTGGATCGGAACAGCACAAAAAGGGTTATTCAGATTTGATCGGTTAAACGGGGAAATTAAACATTTTGAAAAAGGCAATGATAACTCGTCTCAGATTTCGGATAATTGGATAGTTACTCTATATGAAGATGAACAAAGGGTGCTTTGGGTAGGTACTCAATCAGGCGGTTTGCTTAGGTATGATTCTGAGGTGCAGTCATTTACAAGCTTTACTTCAGTAAATTCATCGAACTCAAGTATTAGTAACAATTGGGTACTTTCTTTATATGAAGACTCTCGTGGTACCTTTTGGGTAGGCACCCTTAATGGCCTCAACATTCTGGATAGAGAAACCGGATTGTTTACTAGTTTTATGGATTTAAACTACCCGATAAATCTAAGTAACAATTCTATTTCAGCACTTTATGAAGATCGTTCAGGAGTCTTTTGGGTTGGAACCAGGAATGGAGCTTTGAATAAGTTTATCCGTTCCTCATCAGAAAGTTTTACCGTTTATCAGAATGATCCCGCTAATTCTAATAGTCTTTCCAATAACAATATATGGGCAATAGCTGAAGACGACGATTCAAATGTATGGATTGGGACACAGGGTGGAGGTGTAAATAAGCTAAATCCTCAAACAAATATTTTCGAGAAATATAGAAGCGATCCTGAAGATGAAACCTCTTTAACGAACGATTTTGTTAATTCAATCATCAAAGATAGTAAGGGCAATATCTGGATAGGTACTATTGATGGGTTAAACCGATATAATAAAGCCACGAATGATTTCACGCACTTTAAAAATGATCCCGATGATGAGCAAACAATAAGCGGGGATATAGTTACAACTATTCTTGAAGACAGCAGAGGAATAATCTGGATTGGTACGTTAAATAATGGGCTCAATGCTTATGATCCTGCAACAAGTGAGTTCCGAAGGTTTCAAAACGTTGAAAATGATCCTAACTCCATCAGCCACAACAAAATATGGTCAATGTTTGAAGATCGTAGAGGAGTTTTTTGGGTTGGAACTCATGGATTTGGTTTAAACAGATATGACCGGGCCCGAAGTAATTTTACAAGGTTCGCGAACAACCCTGATGATGAGTCGAGTCTGAGCGACAATTTTGTAAATGTAATCACTCAGGATACCGAAGGTAATCTTTGGGTAGGTACTATTAACGGATTGAATAAGTTCAACGAAAATAACCAGACCTTTACCCGGTACACTACTAACGACGGGCTTCCCAATAATGTGATTTACGGTATAATAGAAGATTATCGTGGACATCTTTGGCTGAGTACAAATAATGGTATTGCAGATTTTGATCCCGAAACAATTTCTATAAGAGTTTATGATCGTGGAGATGGTCTTCCAAGCAACGAGTATAGATTCGGGGCTTATCATAAAGGGAAGGATGGAGCGCTCTACTTTGGAGGTATTAATGGGATGGTTGTTTTCAAGCCGGATAGCATTAGGGATAACCCATACATTCCTCCGGTTGTAGTAACAGATTTTCAGATTTTTAACGAAGATGTAATCATTTCAGCAACCGAATCGCCCCTCAAAAAATCAATTATTGAAACCGAGGAGATCGTTCTTACGTGGAGAGAGAATGTAATTTCCTTTGAGTTTGCCGCGCTTCATTTTGCTGCACCTGAGCAGAACCAATACCAATATAAGATGGAAGGCTTTGACGATGAATGGCAAGAGGTAGGAAACCGGCGGTTTGTATCTTATACCAACCTACCGGAAGGTTTTAATTATGTATTCCGAGTAAAAGCCTCAAATAAAGATGGTATCTGGAATAATGAAGGAACTGCGATTCGCTTGAAAATACTTCCCCCGCCATGGAAAACCTGGTGGGCATATAGCATTTACTCTTTTTTGGGAGCCGGAATGTTAATCGGATTCATCAATTTCAGGATTGCTAAAGAGCGAAAAAAGAAAGAGCAGGTAGAGCAGTATAATGAAGAGCTCGAAGCATTAGTTAAAGAACGTACGATCCTTCTCGAAAATGAGAAAGAGAAAAGTGATGCTCTTCTCTACAACATGCTTCCAAAAGAAATTGCTGATGAAATTAAAGATAAAGGGTCGGCAGCGCCAAGAAGATATGAAGAGGTAAGTGTACTATTTACCGATTTTGAGAACTTCACTTCTACAGCAGCTACCATGTCTGCTAAGAAACTGGTTACTGAAATCAATGAAATTTTTGAGGCCTTCGATAATATTATGGAGGATTACGGGCTTGAGAAGATTAAGACTATCGGGGATGCTTATATGGCGGTTTCAGGTCTGCCAAGCGAAAAAGAAGATCATGCTGCTATATGCGTGAAAGCAGCTAAAGAGATGCAGAATTATATTAGTGAGAGAAACCAAAATGCAGCGGTTAAATGGAGAATGAGAATCGGGATTCACAGCGGGAGCATAATCGCCGGAATTGTAGGAAAGAAAAAATTCACTTATGATATCTGGGGATCTACAGTAATTCTTGCAAGCAGGATGGAAGAAGTGGGTGAAATAGGAAAAGTGAACATATCGGCCACAACCTGCGATTATGTTCAGGATTATTTTAACTGCGAATATAGAGGTAAAGTAAGCGTTGAAGGGCAGGGAGAGATGGATATGTACTTTGTGGGGGAAGAAATCAAACCAGTAATCCCTTCTTAGAAGTAATACCCCACATTGAACGATGGTTGTATGCCAAGATCAAAAACATTGGTTCTGGCCGAAGCTTGGATATTCCTGTTCCTGGTTTCCACTGTAATCTGTTTTACCTCTGTGTACCAAGGATTTTTTCTATCTAATATATTATAGATTGAAAAAGAAGCTTTCAACTTGCCCGATTTCAGTAAATCAGAATAACTCAAGGTAGCATCAACTCTGGAATAGGCAGGTAAACGGGGACTTTCCTCCTGTTGTTGCAGGTTTAGCCGGTTTGGAGCTCCACTACCGTACATCCAGGAAATAAAAAAGTCAAAGTGTCTCGATAATGCCAATTCTGAAACGAAAGAAAACTGATGTCGTCGGTCCCATTCAGCATAAAAATATTCCCCATCATTAATTTGTTCATTTTTTAATTGAATGGAAGAAAGGGCATAGGATGAATTTAAGGTGAGAGCGCCGAACTTATTTTTGACTAAAAACTCTACTCCTTTTCCAAGACCGCTATTTTCAAAAAACCAAGGAACTTCATCATTTCTGAATGTAGTTGATACCAGGCCGGTATTTAATTCATGGAAACGAAGGTTTTCATAGTTTTTTAGATAGCCTTCTACCTGCAGGTAGGTGTTTTCAAAATACCTGAGTTTTAGTTCAGCGGAGTAGTAGTTAACAGCTGAAGGGGGTTGATCTTCATTTGTGAGAATCCAGAAATCGGAGCTGTTGATGTTGTAAAATTGAAGCCTGTTCAGGAACTGATAATTTCGGCTAAATCCAGCACCGAATGAAACGATACGGTCCGTAAAAAATTCAGCTTTGATACGCGGAGACCATCTCAAGTACCTGCCATTACTGAAATAATGAATTCGATTTCCAAAGTTCAGATTCAGATTCTGAAAGGAGGTTATATCCACTTGATGGAATACATCCACAAGCTGGCTGGTTCTTCTGCTCAAAAATGAACTTCGAATGATACTTCGTTCAATGTATTCTACATCCAGATTGCTGTAGCTTAGCCCATATTCCATAGAATACCCATCGAAAGAAGAAAAGAAGGACTGTTTAACAGAAAAGTCTTGAAGTGAATTCTCAAGAGTCAGTTCAGCTATAATACTGGAATCAGGAGCATTTCGATTCCCATTATTGTTGTTGTTTTGCCTTCTTGTGGGGTATTCGAAGTCTCCTTTTGAATATTTGCTTCCATAGTCACTAAAGCCAAGGTTGGTTACAGAATAGGTGTTGGGAGTTAACTTAGCATTGTAATTAACGGAGATTGTATTTGTCTGCCATTCATTAGTTGTTTCGTACAATTGAATTACATCAGTTTGATCTCTGAGATATTGTTGGGAAGCATCATCATAGCCTATATATCCACTGACTGATAATTGATTACCATTCTTGGTTTCGAAATGGATCTTACTGTGCAGGTCATAAAACCGGGCATCGGTATTTTGAACCTCGATGTCATTTAAAGTGATTTCTTCAATAAGCCTTCCAGGGATTTCCCGATTGAAGAAAATATCAGCAGGACGATTTACATCTAGTCCGTATTCAATCAGTTTTTGGTTATTCATCCAATTAATTTCATCCATCAAAGAAATTCTTCCGGAAACCAACCAACTTGATGTTCCTTTAGCGAGTGGACCTTCGAGAGTTGCTTTGGTTGCGGTGTTGCTTATACCAACAGATCCCTGAACTTTATTGAGCGATCCTGTTCTTGTAATCAGAGAAAGAGTACCTCCCAGGGGAGCCTGAAATTGAGCAGGAGTCACATCATAATAAAAGCCGCTGGTTTTAAGCACATCGGGGTTCATCGCATCAAGCAAACCAAATAAATGACTTTGGTGATAAACGGTTTGCCCATCAAGCAATACTTGAAATCCATCTGAAGCACTTCCCCGGATATTGATTCCATCATTAACCGCAGAGCTTAATGAAACAGATGGAAGTATCTGGAGCGACCGAACGGCATTAGTTTCTCCAAGGGGACTAAAAGCTCCGACCTTAATCATACCCGAAAGTACCGTATCGGAAGCGTTATAGAAATTCACTCCTTTAATCAGGATTTCCTTGCCACTGAAAGGCTCAGGTTCAAGACGAATAGAGACATCCTTCCAAACCTGATCATTCTGGAAAGAAAGTGCAAAAATTTGCGGCTTATACCCCACAAAAGAAACTAAAAAAGAAAGCTTTTTAGAATCCGTATTTGTAGTGATGGTAAATGTGCCGGATGGAGTACTTGAAATACCAAAAAGCTCCCCTTGATCTCTCCAGGAAATTGTAGAATATGGGAGGCGTTCGCCGGTATTTGCATCAAGAACATACCCGGTAATCAAAATCCGTTGAGACTCCTGTTGTTCAGAGGTGGCATAAACCAACGCCTGGAATCTCTCAGAATCTACTTTAAGCCCGATATTCTGCTCTCTGAGGCTCCCCATGAGCTTTTCCAGTACAGAGTTCTGATTTGCAGTTAAAGTGATTTTGATGTCCGATATTAATGCTTCACGGTAGAGAAAGCGGTAGGGAGTCTGTTTCTCAATATCAGAAATCACCGAAAGAAGAGGTTCATTGGAATAGGTGAAATTCTGAGCCTTGGTCTCAGACTGAAAAATGAACAGAATCGCGAACAAAACACAGAGTATGCGAATCGGTATTCTCATAGGCTGTTAATCCAAACTGATGAAGGTATATTCATTCGGTGAAAGCTCGCGGAAAGTGCCGCCCAATACAAGTCCGAGGTCTTCCAGTGTTTGGGAAGCTGAATCCAGCCGAAGAGTTCCGTCAAGGGTACTGGTATCATCAAGTTGGTTTATGTTGATAGTAATGTTAAAGTGCTGTCCGATTTCCGCAACCACATCTTCGGGATTACTTGCGTTAAACACAATGGTATTAGAAAGCCAGTCGGTATATTCCTCTGCCGTTGCATTTACCGGGTCAGTGATGGTTCCTCCAAGAAGTTCAGAACGTTGTCCCGGTTGCAGTATCACTGAATTCTGAGAAGAAGATTCAAAGCGGACACTTCCTTCTTCAAGATAAACCTGTGTTAAACTTCCCCAACTGCTAACATTAAATCGGGTGCCCAGTACGGTTACTAATCCATCTCCGGCCTGAACGCTAAAGGGGCGGTTCACATCTGAGGTCACATCAAAAAAAGCTTCTCCATTAATGGAGTAACTACGTTCTGAATCGTTTGAAGAAAGTTCATAAAGTTCTGAGTAGGGGCGAAGGGTAACCTCAGTTCCATCTTCCAAAGTAACTGTTTGGATGATAGAATCACTTTGAGCTACCAATTCGGGAGTTGGACTAAGCGAAATCCAATAAAAACCAATAAAAGCAGCGATTAACAGCACAGCAGCAGCAGCCCAGGTATAGGCAATTGGGCGTTGATACATGGGGAGAACATTCGCTTTGTGCTTGGTTTGGAATTCGATTGCATTCCAAATTGATGCGGAATCAGGAGTGTTGGTTTCATAGCTAGTCAGTTCTCTGGTTTTAAAATCCACCAACTTGTCAATCAACTCATCCTTTAGTTCTGTTAAATCGTTCTTCGAAGCCAGAACTTTTCCAATGCTTTGAGCAAGCATGAGATCGCGGTCGTTATCAGGGAGGTTATGTTCGGTTGCCATGATGGTGGATAATAGGAAAAGCAGGTTACTGGGCGCAACCTGCTTTTCGGTGGGTTTTGATCATCTGTCAGGTCGTTCCCGCTTGTCACCATCAACTAATGAGAAGCGAATTACTCGTGGGAGTTTGTTAAAGCGCATTAGTGCGGTTCCATCTTCCTGAAGATCGATGGTTCCTTCAACTAAGGTTTCTTCCGGTACGCCGTTTGTTGTTTCCGTCATAAGAATGCTATAGGTAAGTGTACCGCTAACTGCATTCTCAATACTTCCGTATGCTTCAACGGTGTCTTTATTTACTTCTACGTTCTCAAAGGTGATGTCGATTTCATAGTTTTTTGATTTGGTTGTACTGTCCGGTAAAGTACCTTCAGCCTGACCAGATCCCGTATGTGTACCGTCTAAACTCAGGATTGGACTAGTCGCGTGTACACCTGAAATCTCAAATACATCGTTTTTAGTGAAACTTGAGCTCCTGTTAGGTCCTTCTGAAGAACCAGACTTCGTTCCCTGGAAAGAAATAGCCTCGATATCATTCTTATTAGCCTTAGGACGTGCAATAAAGGCGTCATCCAGATCGGTAAAGATGATTTCCTGATACAGGCTCACTGATTTATTATAACGATCGTTTTCTACCGTCCGATCATAAGAAATAGTGTGGATACCGGTAGTGGAGTCATAAGTATGGGTGTAATTACGCTCTACTCCGCGACCACTGTTATGATTTCTTCGAGGGGCTTTTGATCGTTGGTCTTCTCCATAACTAATACCGGATTCATCGATGCCTGAGAACGCATCATACATGCTGCTCATAGTACCGGATTCATTATCAGCGAGAGAAACAGCCACGATTTCGGCGGCCAGTGCGATATCTTCTTCAGAAAGAGATTCTACATCGTTATTAACAGAAGAACAGGCCGAGAATAAAACAGCCAGTGCTACTGCAAAAAGAGGTAGTTGTTTGATTGGGTTAAGGGTTTTCATGTGAGTCACCTGTTGTTGTTTTGTTAAGGATTATTTTTGTGATTCATCCTTAATACACATGAGTAGGGAAGTACCCCTAAAAGAAATTTTAAATAAATTTCGAATCCTTAATCCTGCAGTTAATTAGATTAAAGTTGTCATGCTGAACTTGATTCAACATCTGTAGGAAGTGATGCTTTGATCTGGTGCAAAATGGAATAAACGTTTGTTCTTTACAGATCCCGAAACGAGTTCAGGATGACTCAGAATGCTGAGGGAGTCTTGTAATCAATTATAAGATGTCTTACCTAGGAACAACAAATCTGAAGCTCCGGAGCGGGCTGAGACTATATCCATTATTCCGTCGTGATTAAAATCACCAACCCCGAATCCATACGCTGCCCCCAAACTATCTCCAATCGCTATTTCAACAAGACTGTCAGCTCGGTTAAAGAAAATTCGTGTGGGGGCTTCTCTGTAACCAATGATGACATCATCTTTGCCATTAGCATCTAAATCAGCAACTTCGAGGGCATAGGGTATCATTTCTCCATCATCAATTCGAATTCCTTCCTCAAAAAGATGATTCTCGGTTTGATAAAAGAGAGTAGCAGTTCTCTTTCGGTCGTTGATTGCTACAATATCCAACAAATTATCGCTATTCATATCTACGGCAATTGCAGCACGATACGACGCATCATTAGGTCCGAATGAAACTCCCCGGACAAAGTTGCCAGTTCCGTCTCCAACATAAACATGACTTTGACCACCATCACGATAAGGTATAAGCAAATCCTGAAAACCATCGGCGTTCATATCCGCTACAGAAATAGTAGTCGCTGATCCTGATACGATGGATTTACAATTCAATGAGAATTCTTCTGTTGTCTCATTTAAACAAACCCAGTTGTTTCCTTCCGGTGAATTGTCGCGGTTAGCAACAACGATATCCGGTAGTCCATCCTGATTCAAATCCGCCACCGTACTATTACGAGTCGGCCAGTTTGGATCTCCAAATTCTATGCGTTCAGTAAAATTGCCATTGCCATCATTTAGTAGCACATATTTGGGATCAGGGCGGTCGTTGGATACGACAAAGTCAGCATCACCATCCATATCCATATCGGCAACAGAAACGGAATAAGTACGATCCCAGGGATTTGATAAGCTGTCAACCCTTGAAAAACCGCCTGCACCATCTCCCACAAACAAAAGGTTAGGACCGGGCCAATGACGTCCAATCGCCAGAACGACATCATTAAATCCATCTCCATTAATATCCACAATTTCACCATTCGCTGATAATCTCGGCTCTTCTTCAACAACGATTACCCTGTCATAGGAGGGGATAGGTGGTTCGGTATCTATATTGCAGGAAGCGGATAGTAGAATCGAAATGCAGAACAAGAGGTGGTGTTTGGGCATAATTTATTTAATGCTAGCTTGAGTTTAAATTTGAAGTAACTGAATTAATCAGTTAGCGACAAATAGTAAAAAGAGGTTGTCATGCTGAATTTGGTTTAGCATCTGTAGGGAGTGGCTCGTTGATTTAAGTATAGGTCAGATCAATGTTGCGTACTTCACAGATCCTGAAACGAGTTCAGGATGACAGCGGAGACTGTATACAGGTAATTACCTAAACCTCTCCAATTTCCCTCTCAATTCCTTCAAAGCCAATCCCATATGATTTTCAATAGTTTTTACAGAAACGTCCAGAGTTTCAGCGGCTTCTTTATAGGTGAACTCCTGAATAAAGCATAAGCGAAAAACTGCCTGACGTTTTTCAGGCATGGAGGAGATAGAGGCTTCAATCGCTTCACCTAATTCCTGGGTTTCTACCTGCTGGTCTGTTTCATGTCCTGATTCTTCAGTGGTGAAATCCGCGTTTTCATCAAACTTTTTGGTGTCCCGGAATACGTTTAGCATACGGGTGTAGGCAATTCGAAAAAGGTAGGAGCGTAGGGATTTAGTTTCATCAATGGTATCTCTCTTATCCCAGATCATTACAAAAGCCTGCTGAACCAGATCCTCAGCCTGCTGTTCAGAGACTCCTTTTTTCAACAAAAAATGATAGAGAAAGGAGTGATGCTTTTCGAAAAAGGTCTTGAAAGCTGAATGATCTCCGTTTTTGATAGCTATAAGCAGTTCAGGATCATCCTGCTCTGACGTTCCCCGAACCGCCAGAAGAAACAATAGATAGAGTACATACATGTTCATCCTTAAATATACACGCTCCCTTTCGTATTGCACAAAATTAAAAGAGAATCCCTACATTTTTATCTATGAAATTGATATCGATCATAACCGCCTTACTATTTGTATTTACCTCATTCCAAGAAAAGCATACGGTAGAAGTATTTAATTTAGAAAAGGAAAGCAGTATTGAGGTACATGCACGAAATAATAATCCCTTTCCGGTCACCATTGAGCTGGAAATCGACCTCACTAACTTAAATTCCTCAAAAAGGCTACCTCTGATTCAGGCGATACCACCAGAATCGGAAGTCAAACTGACGGAACTTAGTGTGCAGAAAAGAGCAGAACGGTGGGGATTCAACACCAGCTATCGATATTATATGGGGAGTATTTTTGCAGATCATAATGATAATTTTGTATACCGACTTCCATACAGACTTGGGACCGATTACAAGATTGCTCAAGGCTATAACGGTGATTTCTCTCATTCAGGTCAGCTTGCTTATTCAATCGATTTCGATTTACCGGAAGGAACACCCATTTATTCGGCGAGATCTGGTGTGGTAGTTGAGCTTCAGGAAGATTATACCGAAGGAGGTTCAGACAAGTTCTACGAGGACAAAGCTAACTACATCACCATAGTTCATAACGATGGTACGTTCGCTGAGTATTCTCATCTAAGGCATAACGGAGTGAGTGTAAATGTAGGACAAAGAGTGCGAACTGGTCAGTTGATAGGTTATTCTGGTGCAACGGGTTATGCAACGGGACCTCATTTACATTTTCATGTAAAAAAAGCGGTGAAAGGCGGGGATTTTATCACTATTCCTACCAAATTTTCTACCCAAAATGGAACTATTCAACTCAGAGAAGGCGAGAGTTATAAGGCACTTTGAGAATCAGGAATATTTGAATTAACAAAAAAGAAGTATTTTATAAACATTCTTTATTCGTAATTCCTGATTCTTCTATTTTTTATTGATTTTATTTAACTCATTCAACGACAGTCCTTTCATCACTTCTTCGTAATTCGAGATATCCTGAGGGATAATGATTTGGTTTTCATCACGCCCCAATCCTTTGAGCTTTCCAAGGTATTTTTCGGCAAGCCGTAATTGCATTGCTTCGGCACCTTTTGGCTGGGAGAGAGCTTCTGCAATCTTCTCAATAGAAACAGCAGTTGCTTCAGCAAGGGCTTCAATTTCCTGGGCAAGTCCTTCTGCTTCATTGATTCTTCGCTGCATTTCTGCTTCAGAGATATTGATGATTTCAGCTTTTACTCCCTCTGCATCATTTACTTTAGAGCCTTTTACCCCTTCAGATTTTGCAATAACCGCGCGGCGGTCACGCTCGGCTGTCATCTGACGTTCCATAGCTTTCTGAACCGTTCGGGGAGTCATGATATTTTTGATTTCATATCGGTGAACTTTAATTCCCCAAGGCATTTCCATTTCGCTGAGAACAGAAACCACTTCCCGGCTCATTTTAGCACGCTCTTCAAAGGTTTCGTCCAAATCCATCAAACCAATAACGGAACGAGTTGTAGTCTGTGCGAGCTGGATAGCTGCATAACGGTAATCTGTAACTCCGTAGCTGGCATTTACAGGATCCATCACGCTTAGATAAATCACTCCGTCCACTTCTACTTTTACATTGTCTTTGGTGAAACATTCCTGAGGTTCTACTTCAATGGTTTCTTCACGTAAATCTTGTTTATAAACTACTTTATCAAGGAAGGGGATGAGTGCATGAAATCCCGGACCAAGAGTTCGTTGGTAATTTCCGAGCCGCTCTACAATGTAGGCATACTGGTTAGGAACCAACCGAAATGATTGTACTACTCTGAATAGAATAAATACTGAAAAGGCCATGACAAGACCAAAACTGACGGTATCTAAAATCTCGAAAAAATCCATTATTGCTCTCCTCCTGATTCTTTAGTGTGGCCGCTAATGGTGCTCACACCTTCAAAAAACGTTTTAAGATTGGCTGTTTCTGTAGGTAAAACGGATATTTTCGATGAGGCAATGATTTTTCCAAATTCATCAATGTATTGCTCAACCAATTTGGTTTTCACAGCCAGATCGCCACCGGGTTTTTGCATTGCTTCTGCGATACGTTGAATACCCTGGGCGGTAGCAGTAGCCACCATTTCAATTTCTTTAGCTTTACCCAGTGCTTCGTTAATTCGTTTTTGTCGGTTTGCTTCAGATACCAATACCTGGCTTTGCTGCTCACCTTCCGATTCATTAATTCGAGCCTGCCGGAATCCTTCGGAGTGAACTATTTCCGCTCTTTTCTCTCTCTCTGCTTCCATTTGCTTTTCCATGGTATCTACAATCTCATTGGAAGGGCGGATATTTTTGATTTCATACCTCAAAACCTTGATTCCCCAAGGGTCTGCAGCTTTATCGATTTCCCGGACAATGTTTTCATTCATCATTTCACGTTCAGAAAAAGTGTCGTCTAAAGTAATTTTACCAACTTCACTTCTCATTGTAGTTTGGGCAAGATTTACAGCCGCCGCCTGATAGTTTGAAATCCCATAACTGGCTTTATAGGCATCCATCACCTTGATGTAAACCAATCCATCCACATTCACTTCAATATTATCTTTGGTGATACATGTTTGGCTGGGAACATCCAATACCTGCTCACGCATCTCCCGACTATAAGCCGGGCGATCAACAAACGGAACCAGAAAATGAAAGCCTGGCTTCAGGTTTTTCTTGAATTTACCCAATCGTTCCTGTATCACTTCTTCGCGGAACTCCACGATGATGAAAAGCCGGGTTACTATAAAATAAGTGACCACCAAGGTGATCAGAGTTGCTGTCCAAAACATAATACTCTAGTTTTTTTGTTTAAGTCTTTGTGTATCCGGCTCATCCAGTTTTCCAACCGGTTCAACAATCCAGGTTGTGTTATCCCGATATACAATACGCACCTGTGTTCCAGCAGGGATTTCACCTTCCATTGAACGTGCCTGCCATGATATTCCCTGAAAACGGATTCGGCCTTCACTCGTTAAATCATCGATGGGTTCAACTACATCCACAATTTGATCCATAGCTTCAAAATCTTCATCAGCTACTTTGAAACTGCTTTCTCCACCAAAATACTTTTTTAAAAATGGAAGGGTGGCGATGGTGAGTACCGAAGAGATAATGAACCATGCCAAAGTTGCAGTGATAGGATCATCCAAAAATCCAAGAAACCGGATGAGACCAACAAGTAATCCACTGAATCCTAAAATCACAGACATACCGCTAGGAATCACCCATTCGAGTGCCATTAATACGATTCCACCAATCAAAAAAATCCAGGTAAGCGTTTCTCCATCCATGATTCTTTAACTCTTGTTCTATTGAATAGGTAGATACCAAATTGAGAGCAAAAAATCTCAACTTCTTGGCATTATATTTGCCAAATTATCGCCATGAGTAAAACTGAGGAAAAAGAGAAGCGAGGTCTTAAAAGCCTGAAAGAGACGCTCGTTAAAATTTTTGCATTAAGTAAGCCTTATCGTGGACGGTTTTATACTGCGACCGTATTGGTTTTGATTGGATCGGGAATTTGGCTAACCGTTCCACTGGGACTTAGGGAATTGCTAGACGCTGTTTTTGAGCAAGGGGATGAAGGGCTACTTAATTTATTGGCTGTTGGATTACTTGGACTGTTCGTGCTACAGGCTGTATTCACATTTACCGGAAATTATTTTTTGGAATGGGTAGGGGAGCGTGTAGTTACCGATTTGAGGAAGAAAGTGTATGAGCATCTTCATCGCCTTGGTTTCCGATTTTTTGCAGAGCGTAGATTAGGTGAGATTGCCTCCCGACTTACCAATGATGTGGGCTCTATAAGGACTGCTCTTACCGATTCACTTCCGCAGTTACTTACCATCACTTTTTCGATGATTGGTTCTGTTTCTTTGATGGTGGTGCTAAACTGGAGATTAAGTGCCGTGATTTTTGCTACAGTTCCTTTTGTGACTATTGCGACCAGATATTTTGGCCAGAAAATCCGGAAGCTTTCAAAGGGTATTCAGGATGAACTGGCCGATTCTACGGCTGTAGCAGAGGATGCACTGGGTGCGGTAAGATTGGTTAAAGCATTTGTTCGTGAGGATTATGAAGTCGAACGATATTCATCTGCGATAGAAAAGCTTTTCAAAACAGTTCGTCGAAAAGTAGTTCTTACACAGTTTTTCTGGTCTGGGGTTGGAATCATGTTCATGGGCACTTTGGTAGTAATTTTTTGGTATGGAGGAAAAGAAGTACTCGCCGATCGACTAACTGCCGGTGATTTGGTAGCATTCATCATTTATGCTTTGAATATATCCCGATCCATTAGTCAAACGTCCAGGTTATATACTGCCGTGAATACTGCGGCGGGTGCTTCAGAACGCATATTTGAGTTGTTGGAAGAAATTCCGGAAATCAAAGATCAAGAGAACGCAATAGCACTTGATCATATTGAAGGTGAGATCAGCGTGGAAGGATTAAACTTTGCTTATGAAGATGATCGGGCTATTCTAAAGGACATTTCTTTTGAAGTAGAAGCTGGGCAGACCATTGCATTGGTTGGCCCGAGTGGAGCTGGGAAAACAACTCTCTTAAACTTAATTCCGCGATTCTATGATGCTCAAGAAGGAAGTATAAAAGTTGACGGCACTGCGATCGAAAATGTTCAGGTAAAATCGCTGCGAAAGCATATCTCGATAGTACCTCAAGAAGTGCATTTATTTGGAACCAGCATCAAAGAGAATATTAAATATGGAAATCTGGATGCAACCGATGAAGAGATCGAATCTGCTGCCAGAGATGCGAATGCCCATGATTTCATCTCTGAGATTCCTAAGACCTATGATGCCATGATTGGAGAAAAAGGGGTGAAGTTGAGTGGTGGTCAAAGACAACGGTTGGCTATTGCCCGCGCAATTCTTAAAAATCCCAAAATCTTATTGTTGGATGAAGCTACTTCTTCACTGGATTCTGAATCAGAAGCTCAGGTACAGGACGCCTTATACCGGTTGATGAAAGGGAGGACTACCTTTGTGATTGCCCACCGACTTTCAACAGTTCAACACGCAGATCGAATTTTAGTATTGGATAAAGGGGAGATTGTGGAGGATGGAACGCATCAGGAGCTTCTGGCTGCCGGAGGGTTGTACAGTCATTTGTATGAGCTCCAGTTCAGAGATCTTGATATGGATGCGGTTTAGTCTTCATCAGCTTAAACCCATAATTGTTGACATTCCGGGCTTGACCAGGAATCTGTTGATGAAGACTCGGTATTTAATAAAATCTATTCATACCCAAGTATCTTTCGTCACAGATGCTGAATCGAGTTCAATATGACAACTTCAAAAAAGTAAGTTTAATTATCAGCATTATAAGCCTGAATAACTTCAGAATAGCTCATATCAACAAGTAAGCTGCGGTCATCCAATACTTTTAGGAACTCTACAGGAACATCAGCATTATATAACCCAATTATTCCGGAATAGGAGAAGGTATCTAGAAAGCCAGCTGTGTTAAGTTCATTCAAATAATTGATTGAAACACCACTGTTAAAGAGCCCGATGATTCCTGAATAGGAAAATTCATCTATGAATCCTGCTTCATTCATTTGATTTAGGTAATCAATAGAAACTGCACTATTGAATAGCCCAATTACACCTGAGTAGGAAAATTCATCTAAATATCCTGCTTCATTCATCTGATTCAGATAATTAATAGAAACGCCGCTATTATATAAACCAATAATACCTGAGTAAGAAAATTCATCTAAGTAACCGGCATCATTCATTAAGCCAACATACTCGACTGGAACTCCGCTGCTGTAAAGTCCAATAATTCCTGAATAAGAAAATTCATCCAGAAATCCAGCCTCATTAAATTGGTCAAGATATTCGATTGGAACTCCGCTACTAAAAAAACCTATGATCGCAGAATATGAGAAATCGTCTAGGTAGTTTGCATTATTCAAGCTCTCCAAATATGAAAGTGGAACCCCACTTTCATAAAGGGCACGAATACCAGTAGGACTGATATTTATGGTATAACCAGCTTGATTTGCAGCCTGAAGGTAATCTAAATAAACCTGAGGAACACCATCATTTATTGCAACAGGCGGAGCGGGAGGAGCCGGGAAATTTTGAATATCAGGTACATCAGGAACTACAAATTCCGGGACGTTTACTTCTATATTAAAACCATCATCATCAAATACAAAAACGGAGGCGGGGCCACCAATCAGAAACCAAGCCCCCGCAATAGTGCTGAACAACAAAATTGCAATAAGGTTTCGCTTCTTACTGGGCTTTGGGTAATCAATATCATCTTCAGGTATTTGTTTTTGCCCGGGGATTTCATTGGCTTTTTCATCTATGTACTCATCAAGATTAAAGTCTGGTGAGTTGCCGCTATTTCTAAATTTTTGTTCCATAGTATTTAATTTCCCACTTCTTGATATGCTTTTATAATACTTTCTGAACTTACTTTATCCAATAAACCAAGCTCATTAAGCTGTTGAAGAAAACTGGAAGGGACTTTTGCTTCATGGAAACTTTGAATTGAAGAATCGTTGAATTTTTCGCTCAAACCTAATCTCGTAAGTTCATCTGAATATTGAATAAAACTCGAATTCACTTCACGGGCCTCTTCAGCTACTAATTCTGCTCCCGATAGTTCAGTCTCTCTTAGCCTTCGTAATTCTTTAAGGGCTTCCTGAATCCCAAGTTGACTCGCTTCACCTATTGCTTCACCAAATTCTGGTGAATTGCCAATTCCTTCAAGAGCTTCCATGGCAGTTCTTAAAGCGAATTCTCTGAGTTCATTCATCTCTTCCATGTTCTCAAGGCCAGCCATACTGTTTTGAAGTTCTTCCAGTTCGCTTAGTCGTTCAAGCTCGGATAATTCGGAAAGACCACCAAGCTCCCGAAGAGTTTCCAATCCTTCTAGTTCAGATAGGTTCTCCAAGTCTCTTAAATCCACAATTTGAGCACCATTTTCTGGATTAAGTTCTATCACCAAAGGAGTACCGGCTTCCGAAGACGGAGCAACATAGCCCGCCTGATATTTTTCAATTCCAAAGATATTACCATATACCTGCAGAGGACTCCAGTTATTAAAATAGAGGAGTGTCAGTATTCCAAACCCAAACAGAAGCATGGTATTTTTAAACCAACTGGATTTTTTGGGTAAAGATTCTGACTTAGACTGATAAGTTTGTTGTTCAGAGTTCGCTTTTTCCTCGATATAATTATCAAGATCAAAGTTATCAGGTTGTTGATTTCGATATGAATTTCGTTCGCCCATGGTTAGTTATTTTGACCGTCGATTCGGTAGGCATCCACAACAGATTGAGAAGACATATTTTCTAGTAACCCTCTTTCATCCAAAGTCTTTAAGTATGAAATAGGAATATTATTGGTATACAACCTGGAGATAGAAGTACTTCCAAAATCGTTCATTAATCCTTGCTCAGCTAGTTCGGTTATATAGGAAGCTGGTACATTGTTAGAGTATAATGTAGAGATTGAAGTACCTCCGAATTCATCGAGAACTCCTGCGTTATTCAGTTCCTGTAGATATTCAAAAGGGATATTATTCTGGTATAACGTTGAAATGGACGTACCACCAAAATTGTCGAGCATTCCTTCTGATTTTATTCGAGTAATGTATGAAGTGGGGACATTATTCTGATAGAGGGTTGAAATTGAGGAGCCTCCAAAGTTATCTAGTGCTCCAACATCATTTAAATCACTTAAATACTCAAAAGGAATATTGTTTTGATAAAGAGTAGAAATGGAAGAGCCACCAAAGTAGTTCAGCATTCCTTCCTGCTCTATTTTTGCAATGTATTCTAATGGAACCTGATTTGTATATAATGTTGCAATAGAAGAGCCGCCAAAATCATTGAGAGCCCCAATTCTGCCCAAACCATCAATGTACTCAATAGGAACATTATTGTTGTATAGAGTAGAAAGGGAAGAGCTTCCAAATTCGTCTAGATACCCAAGTTCATTAAGTTCCGCCATATAATCAGTAAAGCTCATATCTAAGGTAGAAGTAGCAGATTGGCCTTCACCAAAAGTTATTTCAGGGATATCAACATTAATGTCTGGTATTTGCACATTGATAGGAGGAATTTGGACATTAATACCACCAGACTGTTGAGTTTGAGTGATTTCATCCGCAAAAAAGAAGTTATATGCGTTTCTTGGACTCCAATCAAAGTACCAAAGAAAAGAGGCAGCACTAACTGCGCAGATCAGAATCAAATTTCTGGTAAAAGAAGTAGACTCCGGTTCTTGTTCTACCTGTTCAGGGTTTTGAGATTGATCTGATTGTTCAGCCAGATATTCATCCAGATTGAAATCAGGATCGTTTTGTTTTGATGATTCATTAAACCGTTGTTTTGACATAATCTTGTTACTTTAATTGCCCTCTGCTGCATATAAATCAACGATGTCTACAAAACTAAGCTCGTTAATTAATCCTTTGGATTTTAGTTCATTCAAAAATTCGACGGTTACACCATTTTCATAGAATTCGGTGATATCAACAAAAGAAAGAGTTCCAATATAATCGTTTTCTTCAAGCTGTTTCAGATAGTCTATAGATACATTGGCAGAATAAAATTCGGTAATATCAACGAAAGAGAGTTCGTCAAGAATACCAATCTCGTTTAGTTGGTTCAGATATTCGAAGGGGACGTTGTTTTCATAGAATTCGGTGATATCAACAAAAGAAAGATTGTTCAGATATCCAGACTGTTCTAATGCCTCCAAATATTCTATAGGGATTCTGCTATCGTAGAATTCAGAAATATCAACAAAGGAAAAATTTCCTAAAAGGTTAGCTCCATCAAGGGCTTCAATATACGAAACCGGAACTCCCGAACTGTACAACTGTCGTGCGTCGAATGGGGATAATTTCCCTTCTCCTAAAAGGTTTTTTTCTCTTAGTTCAACAATATAATCTACAGCTGAAGATCCTTCCGAAGGCTCAACGGCTGTTTCAAACTCAGGAAACTGAGGAGCTTCGGCTACCGTTGGGGTAACGTCAGGTATTACTGTTTGTGATCCTTCTTCAACTACAAAAACCTGGTTTTCTCCTTCAAAGAAATAGTTGTAAGCGTTGCGGGGACTCCAGTCAAAGGTCCACAAAAAAATGGTAGTTATAACTGCTACCACCAGTAACGAATTTTTGATAAGATCTGAACGTTCCTCGGATACTATTTCCTCTTGTTCTTCTAATTCAGGGTGATGAGCTTTTTCGTCCAGATAACCATCCAAATCGAACTCAGAATCGAGGTCATTTTTGAGCGGATGGTTCTTGAAATTTCCTTTATGTGCCATAGCTGTTTTTTTGGAAAGAGTTCTGTTGAAAGACGAGTAAAGCACAGTGATTGTTTCAATGAAACAAAAGCTATTAAAAAAGCCCTCCGGATATAGGGCTTTTGAAGAATTAGTTTTTTGACTGCCCTTGCCAGAGTAAATCGGCAAGTTCGGCTATTTTTATGAACTCAGCCCGGTAGCCCTGATCATCTTCACCTTTTCCATTCTTTGCAAGTTGATTCACCATTTCGAAAGAGGAAGAACCTTTGAACCTGGAGTCTCTGAGTAACATCCCGAACGAAGCCACTGAGGCTGCGAAGGAGAGATTTTCAGAGAGCTCTGTGTTTACTTGTTTTTTATTGATAACTCTGGAAATTAATTTGCTGCTGTCTCCATCCGGTTGTTTGTAGCGGAGTTTCACTGTCATGATTTCATCACTGAATCCATCAACAGGATTTGTCGGAGTTTGATACTTGAGTGGGTCTATATCGGTAAGATTGTTATCGATTTCAATTCCGACAGGAATTACTTCATAAAGAGCGGTTACAGTATGTCCGGAACCAAGCTCTCCTGCATCTTTCTTATCATCGTTGAAGTCTTCGTCTGCCAATAAGCGGTTTTCGTAGCCAATCAAGCGATATGCCTGAACGTTCTGAGGATTGAACTCCACCTGAACTTTAACATCCTTAGCAATCGTATGAAGAGTTCCACCCATTTCCGAAACAAGCACTTTTTTGGCTTCAAGCAGATTATCGATGTAATAGTAGTTCCCATTTCCGTGATTAGCGATTTTTTCCATTTTTGAATCTTTCAGATTACCCGTTCCAAATCCAAGTACAGAAAGAAAGATCCCGTGCTCACGCTTTTTTTCAATCAATTCAACTAAAGCTTCATCATTAGAGACGCCAACATTAAAGTCTCCGTCGGTAGCAAGAATCACACGGTTATTGGCGTTTTCCCGGAAGTTTTCCATCGCTACCTGATAAGCTTGTTGAATTCCAGCTGCTCCGGCAGTAGAACCGCCCGACTGAAGCTTATCTAAAGATTCCAGAATCGTTTCTTTATCATATCCTGAAGTTGGGGGAAGAACCAAGCCAGAACTCCCGGCATATACCACAATGGATACATAATCTTCTTCCCGAAGTTGATTAACCAACAATTTAAACCCTTTTTTGAGGAGCGGAAGTTTGTCGTAAGAACCCATTGAACCTGACACATCCAGTAAGAAAACCAGATTACTTGGCGGAAGGTTTTCTGCTTCAACACGTTCTCCCTGAATTCCAATTTGAACCAGATGATGTTCAGGATTCCAGGGAGCAGGAGCTATTTCGGTATGAACTGAGAAGGGATTATTTCCTTTTGGTCCCGGATAGTTGTAATTGAAGTAATTGATCATTTCCTCAATACGAACTGCATCAGATGGAGGGAGGTAGCCGTCGGTAATCATTCGGCGAACATTGGAATAAGAAGCTCCATCAACATCAATAGAAAATGTGGATAATGGAGCTTCATAAACAAAAATGAATGAGTTCTCGATAATCTGATCATAATCTTCATCATCGAATACTCGATCTTGTTGGTTGTGTTGAATTGAAGGGTAATACGAACCGGCACAAGCAGAAAAGACTAATAAGCTTGCTATGAAACATATGTATCTCATTTAGCTTTGATTAATTAATAGAATAAATGACTTACTTCTGATGAAATGTTTTGTTCCCGGGATAAATCAAAGTTCAACTTAAACTATCGTGAAAATTCTTATCACGTTTATTTTGTACTAAAAAAGTTATTTTTCGAAATCAGCAAATGTGAACACACAAAGTATAACTGACTGATTATGAAAAAATCCATTTCCAGCATTTTATTGATAACGATGATAATTCTAACTAAGGGGACAATACACGCTCAGGACCAGCTCATCAAACCTGAAATTGAAGAAAAAATAGACAGCCTGTTAGCATTGATGACCTTGGAAGAAAAAGCAGGTCAGCTTAACCAACATAATGGAAGTTGGGATTTTACAGGACCTGTTCCTGAAGACAATGAATATGCAGAAGCCAGAGCCAGGCTTTTAAAGAACGGCGGGGTTGGCTCACTTCTTAATGTGGTTGGAGCTGACGCAACTTATGAAGCCCAGAAACTAGCCGTGGAAAACAGCAGGCTTGGGATTCCTTTGATCTTCGGCTTTGATGTAATACACGGATTTAAAACTATTTTCCCCATTCCATTGGCAGAAGCTTCCAGTTGGGATGTGGATGCAGTTCAAAAATCTGCCAGAGTCGCTGCAATTGAAGCATCAGCAGCAGGGATTAATTGGACATTCGCTCCGATGGTAGATGTAGGAAGAGATGCCCGATGGGGAAGAGTGATGGAAGGTTCCGGAGAAGATCCATATCTGGGCTCTCAAATGGCTGTGGCAAGAGTGAATGGATTTCAAACTTCAGATTTATCAGATCCCAGCTCTATTATGGCAACGGCGAAGCATTTTGCAGGCTATGGATTTTCTGAATCAGGCCGCGATTACAATACAGTTGATGTAGGTATAAATACGTTACTGAATATTATTCTACCTCCTTTCGAGGCCGCTGCTAAAGCAGGAGTTGGTACTTTTATGAATTCCTTTAATGACTTGAACGGAATTCCGGCTAACGGAGATACCTATCTGCAAAGAGAAATCCTGAAAGAAGACTGGGGTTTTAATGGGTTTATTATTTCCGATTGGGGATCAATCCGGCAGATGATCAACCACGGATACTCTAAAGACCTTCGACAATCTGCTTACCACGCAATCACCAGTGGAAATGATATGGATATGGAATCAGAAGCCTACCAAATGCATTTGGTAGAATTGGTTGAATCCGGCGAAGTAGATATCGAGATGGTAGATGAAGCAGTTCGCAGAGTTCTTAGGATGAAGTTTTTGTTAGGGCTTTTCGATGACCCATACAAATATTCTGATGAAGACAGAGAAGATAGGCTTATCTATAACGATGAAAATCGCGCTGCTGCAAGAGACGTTGCAAAACGTTCTATTGTTCTGCTTAAAAACGAAAGTGAACTTCTTCCTTTATCAAAAGAAACAAAACAAATTGCAGTGATTGGTCATTTGGCTAACGATAAAGACAGCCCATTAGGGAACTGGAGGGGAAGAGGAGAATCAAACTCTGCCGTTTCATTATTAGAAGGAATCCGAAATGCGGTAGGCTCTGATGTTGAGGTAACCTACGCAGAAGGATACACTATGTCTGAAACAAACGGGTCTTTCTCAAGCCCGCTCAATTTTCCGAAAGATGATGGAGCAGGTTTTGAAGAAGCTATAAATAATGCTAAAGAGGCTGATGTAGTAATCATGGTTGTGGGCGAGAAGGCGTTGCAATCAGGTGAGGGAAGAAGCCAGGTTGATATTAGCCTGAAAGGACGACAGCTGGAATTATTTAAAGAAATCAGTGCTGTAAACGATAATGTGGTTACGGTACTGATGGCAGGCAGACCTATTATTGAACCTGAACTTTATGAAGGAGCTACTACACTGCTTAATACATGGCATTTGGGTTCAGAAGCCGGTAACGCTATTGCAGATGTTGTTTTTGGGGATTATAACCCGTCCGGTAAGCTTCCAATGTCGATTCCGAGAGATGTCGGTCAAATCCCGATTTACTACAATTTCCGAAGCCCTGGCCGTCCTTCTCCTGGACCAGGTGATGCAGGTTCTGTTTTCTGGAGTCAGTATAACGACATGGATAACAGCCCTCAGTTTATCTTTGGATATGGACTCAGTTACACCGAATTCGAATACTCAAACTTCGAAGTAAGTGCAGAAACCATGACAATGAGTGAAACAGTAGAAGTTTCTGTTGATGTTACTAATACTGGTTCTGTAGCAGGTGAAGAAGTAGTTCAGTTTTACATTAAAGACCATTTTGCTACGGCTATGCGGCCAGTAAAAGAGTTAAAAGGCTTTGAAAAAGTAATGCTTAATCCCGGTGAGACTAAATCCATCACTTTTATGGTAGACTGGGAAACTCTGGCTTATTATGCAGCCGATGAACAGTTTAAAGCGGAGCCGGGAATGTTTTCATTAATGGTTGGTACCAACTCAAACGATTTGATGATAACCGATCTGGAGCTGACCAGGTAACTCGATCAGTCTTAAATCATAAAAGCCTTCTTCAAAATCTTGGGGAAGGCTTTTTTAGTTACCAGGGAAGGTTACCCAAATCTACATTTCCCCCGGTTATAATAATCCCAATTTTTTTCCCTGCAACATCCACTTTACCCTCGAATACAGCAGCTACAGGAACCGCACATGAAGGTTCGATAATAATATTCATCCGTTCCCAAATGTATCTCATAGCTTCTATTATTGAAGATTCACTCACCGTTGCGATATCATCCACATGAGTTTTGATAATGGAAAAGGGAAGTGCTCCTAGTGAAGTTCTAAGCCCATCTGCAATTGTATTGGTGCTGTAAGCAGGAATAAGTTTCCCGGCTTTGAAGGATTTATAAGCATCGTCAGCTTGTTCCGGTTCTGCACCAATTACCTGTATTTTGGGTTTAATTGACTTTGCCGCAAGTACTGTTCCGCTTAGAAGTCCACCCCCGCCAACTGGTGTGAGAATTATATCCAAATCAGGGTTAGTTTCCAGTAACTCAAGTGCAGCAGTTCCTTGCCCGGCTACAATTCGTGGATCGTTATACGGATGGATGATGACTGCTCCGGTCCGTGCGACCACTTTTTCGAGCGTGCTTTCGCGGCTTTCTAAATTCGATTCACAAAACGTAATTTCCGCGCCATACCCTTTAACGGCTTCAACTTTAACTTTTGGAGCGTTATCGGGCATCACTACATAAGCGGGCACACCCTTAATTTTTGCCGCAAGTGCCAAAGCCTGAGCATGATTTCCTGAAGAATGAGTCGCCACTCCCTTTTGAGCTTCTTCATCACTTAAAGTAAGAACTGCATTGCTTGCACCTCGAAATTTAAAAGCTCCAACTTTTTGAAAGTTCTCGCATTTAAAAAAGACATCAGCTTTGGTTCTTTTGTTTACATGCTCACTTCTTAATACAGGTGTTAAACGGGCATACGGTTTAATTACCTCGTGTGCTTTTTTGATATCTGAAAGCGTAGGAATAGTCAAAGGAGTAGTCATAAAGTTTAATTTCTGGAAAATAATAAGAATGAATATGTAAATCAGAACGTTTCTTAAGCAACTGAGGTGTAAAAATTGGAAATATGACTTCCTTTTTGACATCGAAAAGCTCTAAGTTCTCCCACCTAAAATTTTGGAGCTACACTTGTGATCAGATTATTTCTTGTTGGATGCTTTATCTTATTATTTTCGTTGCCGCTTTTAGCACAAAACAATATTGAAATTGTTAGACTTAATACACCTGTCGTATTGGATGGCATTATTGATGAACCAGCCTGGAACCAAGTAGAGGCACTTCCCTTAGTTCAGTATGAGCCTACTTTTCAAGGTGTAATGAATGAGGAAACCCGAATTAAGGTCGCTTATGATGAAAACTTCATATATGTAGCAGGACAAATGTTTACCAAGGATGTAAACACCATTGCTACTAACTCTTTATACCGAGATCGGTATAGCAGCGATGATGTTCTTGCCATTGTAATTGACGGCTTTAATGATAACCAAAACGCGACCTGGTTTTTTACTAATCCCGCCGGAGTACGTTTTGATGTAGCCCTTGCAAACGATGCTGATTTTAGCGGAGGAAGAAACTCGTTCAACCCAAGCTACAATACCTTCTGGGATGTAGCTACCACACAAACGGAAGAGGGCTGGTTCGCTGAAATGCGAATACCATTTTCCAGCATCGGCATACTGGTGGAAGACGATGTCGCTGAAATTGGATTTATCACCTATCGCTGGATTTCGAATATTAACGAACGACATATTTTTCCAGCAATTCCGCCAAACTGGAATCTTGGGAATGCAAAACCATCTCAGGCGCATGATGTTCGTCTCGAAGGAGTTCAATCTAAGAATCCTGTGTATATAACTCCTTATGGACTCGGAGGGTATTCCTCCTTTTCGGATCTGAGTGCAGACTCAAGCGCCTACCGGTTTGATGACGACCCTAAAGCTGAATTAGGTTTCGACCTTAAATATAATGTTACCAATAACCTTACCCTGGATGTTACCGTAAATACGGATTTTGCTCAGGTTGAAGCGGATGATCAGCAGCTTAATTTATCCAGGTTTTCATTGTTTTTTCCTGAGAAAAGGCAATTCTTCCAACAGCGTTCTGGGCTTTTCGATTATACTTTTGGTAGAGACAGAGTATTTTACAGCCGTAGAATTGGATTGGATGGAGACGGTAATCCGGTCAGAATTTTAGGAGGAGGACGAGTAACAGGCCGGGTTGGAGGGATGGATATTGGTGTGCTGAACATGCAAACCGCCGATACCGATAATCTTCCTTCAGAAAACTTTGGTGTGGTCAGGCTGCGACAACAAGTAGTAAATGAACGTTCTTTTGTTGGGGGGATTTTTACTAGCAGAACTGCTTCCGATGGGTCTTCTAATTTAGTATACGGTTTAGATGGAGACATCAATGTACATAAAAACAAATTTTTTGAATTCAGAACTGCCCGTTCAGTGGATAGTGACTTGCAGGGACCTACTCAAAGTGATGTGAAAGAAACCGGAGCGCTACGTCTTTCTTTTAGAAATCAGACAAGCACAGGACTTCTTTACGAGTTTATGTTCAGTCGGTTTGGGGATGATTATAATCCCGAGCTTGGTTTTGTAAGAGTTGGTGGTATTACACAAAAATTTACTCGAATTGGCTATGGATGGCTTGCTAAAGAAGAGTCTGTATTCCAAAGAAATCAAATTAGGGCATCCTATTATGGGCGTTTTTACAATGATGGACATAAGTTTTTCTCTTTCGATGAAAATCTTCAGGATCGTTCCGTCAGTGTTAATTGGGATGCCCGGTTTAAGCAATATGGAGGAATGAACCTTCAATTTCGATCAGGTAAGGAGAGGATACTTCCCGGAGATGATTTTGATTTAGTAGGCAAAATTCTCATTCCTTCAGGTGAATATTCAGACCAAAGGTTTCAGGTTAGTTATGAGTTTTCAGAAGCCTGGAAAATCGGAGGTGGAATAAATACTTCTTTCGGTACTTTATACGATGGACAGATTCAGGAATTGGATTTAAATCCTCGTTTTTTTGCCTCCTCAAAACTAGAACTTGGGGGAAGTTATCGTATCACGAAACTACAGTTCCCGGATCGAGCGGGACGACAAAAAACAGAGTTTACTTCACACTTAGGTCAGTTCAGAAGTCAGTATGCCTTCAATAAAAAAGCTTCGATTAATATGTTTGTGCAGTACAGTAATGTAAGCGAATTAGTAGGCGCAAATGTTCGCTTCCGGTACAATTTCAGTGAAGGCAGGGATTTGTGGTTTGTATTTAACGAGCAATCTTACTCAAATCGTGACCCCTTAGAACCTGGCTTACCAAGACTGCCGTACTTGCAAAGCAGATCTATTCTGTTGAAGTACACGCACACCTTTATTTTCTAGTTGATTATTTGATAGTTTCTTCAAGTCCACTTTGGATTGATTTCCACCAATAGCCAAAAATAGCTTTGTCTTTGGGGCGGGGGTAATCAATCTCGGCAACTTTCATGTCTTCACCCATATTGTCAGATCGCATCACAAAGGTATTTGCAATTAAACTCTTGAGCCGGGTTTTGAAATTGGTGTTCGTAGCATCATTTTCATCTAAGGCAGTTATTTTGAGATCTTCATACTCCAGCCACATTTTCCCTCGCGCATAAGAATCGGTAAGAGTGAGATCAATCAATAAATTATGGATATAACCACGATCTATCCGAGTGAAGGCAGTATTTACAAGCATACCATTCAGGACTGTTCCATCCATTTCATTGAGAGAAGCTTTTAGTGTATGCGTTTCATCTTTATCCTGTACTGCATAAGCAAGGTCTACATTTAAGATGCTGGCATCCATAAAACGGGTCATGACATCAAGCCGAAGCGAATCTTCACCAAACTTTGGGTGCTCAGCCGTATAAAAACCGGTTATGGTCGCATCAAGATCAGCGAAAGTAATAAAGCCTGGGTTATCAGAACCTGGCAGATGTTCGCCGTAGGCTATGTTGGAATTTTTTACTTCCAATTTATCAATCCCAAAAGAAAATCCGAATTGCTTTGCTACATCATTTAAAAGCGGTTTGAACCGGATGCCTGGTCCTGGAGGCATGTGCTTGTCATGGAATACTTCAAGATTGGCGCTTTCGATAATAATGTTTGAAAGATTGATAGATGGAATAAACAGCGAGTCCAAATCTACATTTTCCATTTGAATGCTTTGTACCGTCAGATCAAAGCGATCAAGTTGCTGTCCCTTGAACTTTGCGAAGTCATATTTGGGAACGATTGGAGTAAACGAAAGGCCTTCAACTCGTGCAGCCTTACTTTCTTTATTAAAGGCAAAATCATCAACAGTGAAATGGTAGAATTCTTCTTCAAGATTCCAGAAAAGTCCGGCTCCCGAAAACGATAAATCCTGAAGATAAGGCACATAAGCTCCCTGGAGAATAGTATTAAGATTCACCTCTCTGGCACTTAAATCAAAACTTTCCAATGAAAACACAACATTCCCATCCCGTTCTACAATTTTGCCTTTTCCACTTTTAATGAAAACATCAAAAGTGGAAAGTGTGATATCAGAGTTATTGGCAGAGGGCGATTCAGGATTCGGTTTTGCCGAGGAAATCCTACGTGTATACAGTTCCGCATCAGGCTCTGAAACAGTAACAGACCGAAATCTTGGGAACCGTTGAGAAAATAGTGTAAACCACTGAATGCCGTCTATCAATATAGAAGAGGCTTTTATATGTTTGATTTCCAGAGATTCATCCGTTGTTTTAACCGCAATGCTGTCAGCAGAAATCTCCCGCCCCCAAATCGAAATATTGATAGAAGCCAACTCTAACTGATATTGTTCATTGCTTTGCTCGTAGAACTCTCCGATTAATGCTCTTCGCAATTTGGGCTCTAGTATATCCGGTAAAATAAAACTCGAAGCTAAAATGACGAGACCAAGTGCAGCTAAAACAGAGAGGAGAATCTTAGTGGCGTTTTTCATATTAAAAGAAAGGATTTAAAAAGCAGAACACAAAGCGATACAAAAATTTATTTACTCCATTTTACCGGATTTTTTGTTAGCCTCTTGTAAACTAAACTAACTCTTTTATGAAACGACTATCACTGCTTGCAATCGCACTTCTATTTTCTTTTCCTTTAACAGCTCAAATTCAGGAGGCTATCGACAGATTTCAGTTTGAAACAGATGTTGCTTATGACGCTTCTATCCCTTCACCGGCTGATTTTTTAGGCTATGAACTTGGGGAAGAATACACCTTCCATCATCAGGTGATGGATTATTTCGAAACGCTGGCTGAACTTTCCGATAAGATCACTTTTCACGAATATGCGCGGACTTATGAAAATCGGTCGGTGAATTATGCGATCATTACATCGGAAGAGAATCACGGAAATCTGGAGGCAATTCAGGCCCAAAACCTGAAAATAGCCAACGATCCTGGTTCAGTACGAGTAGGAGAAGAACCTGTAGTAGTATGGATGAGCTATAATGTTCATGGGAACGAGCCATCCAGTAGTGAAGCCGCCATGCAAACAGCTTATCGTTTAGTAGCAGCTACTGATTCTGAAACACAGAACTGGCTCGAAAACTCAGTGATTATTATCGACCCGATGATTAACCCCGATGGACGTGATCGGTACGTCTATTGGTACAAATCGAGCAGAGCAAATGTACTTAATACGAATTACGAAGACCTGGAGCATGATGAAATTTGGCCGGGAGGCCGTACCAACCATTATTGGTTCGATTTAAACCGTGACTGGGTTTGGTTGGTTCACCCCGAATCGAGAGGAAGAATTTCTGTGTACCAGGAATGGATGCCACAGGTTCATATCGATTTTCACGAGCAAGGATTTAATAACAATTACTTCACCATGCCGGGCACCACACCAAGAAATCACGAGCTTCCTGAAGCTTACGAAGGCTGGGCAGATGCATTTGGTCGTGGAGCAATAGAAGAGTTTGATAAGGCGCAGGTTAATTTTGAAACCAGAGAACGTTTCGATTTCTTCTATCCGGGATATGGTTCATCTTATCCGAGTATAATGGGCGGTATTGGAATGCTTGCTGAGCAAGGCGGCCACAGTATGGGGGGAAGAGCGGTAGAAACAGATGATGGCTATGTACTTACGCTTCGACAACGCGTTTTCGATCACTACAAAAATGGAGTTTCCATTGTTAAAACATCCGTTGAGAACAGGGAAGATCTGGTGGAATATTTCCAGTCAGCCCGTGCGCAGGGAACTCAAAAGGGTAATACCAAAGCATATATTCTCCCTAATAACTCTGACGATTATACCTACGATGTGGTAAATCTGATGTTGAGACATAATGTTCAGGTAGAACAGGCTTCAGAGGATTTCACTGTTCGGAACGCGATGAGTTACTGGGATGGGAGTTCTTCCTCAAGAAGTTTTGAAGAAGGTGATTTCATCATCAAAACTGATCAGTCGGCGCATTTATTTATCAATACCATTATGAGAAGGCAGCTTGAGATCAAAGACTCTGTGATGTACGATATGAGTACATGGTCAGCTCCTCAGGCCTTTAATCTGGATGCGGCATGGACAACATCGAATGTTGGGGTTAATACCTCTGCGGTGAATGAAGAGTTAAGCCATCCTGATGGGGTTACAAACAATAGAGCAAGCTATGCTTATGTGGTAGATTGGAATCAAAGACATGCTCCGAAAGCTTTGGCGAAACTATGGGAAAACGGATACAAAGTCCGTTCTTCACTTAAAGGCTTTACCAAAGATGGGATTAGTTACTCCCGTGGAAGTTTAGTGGTTCTGCTGGGTAGAAATAAACACAAAGAAGGTTCCATCCACGAAGATATGCGTTCTATCGCTGAATCCACAGATGTTCAAATCGCCGGTTTTAATACCGGACGAATGGATGAAGGGAGTGATCTAGGTTCTCCCAGCATGAGACCTCTTGAAGAGCCCAAAGTAGGCCTGATGATGGATTCAGGATTCAGTTCTTATACTGCTGGGCAAATCTGGTTTTTATTTGACCAATGGACAGAGTTTGGAATCTCGCGAATCCGTTCAGACAGAGTGGGAGGAAACTTAAACCTGAATGAATATGATGTAATTATTTTACCGGGTGGATTTGGCTTAAACCGCATTTTCAGCGAAAACACCAGAGAACAATTAGAAGCATGGGTTAGAGGTGGCGGGACTTTGATTGGAACAGAATCGAGTGCATCGTGGCTTACTGAGGGACAATCCGGGATAAGTTCAGCAAAACTTTTTGATGAAGATGAGGAAGAAGGCGAAGATGATGGAGAAGTTGATCCTGCGGCGTATACTCGTTACGCAGATTTGGAAGATTCTTCTGGTTTGAGAAGGATCCCGGGCTCTTCCTTTAAAGCGATGATCGATAATACACATCCATTGGCTTTTGGAATGCCGGAAAAAATGTATTCGCTAAAATTCAGAACGGATGCCTTGATGCCCGATCCATCTTTTAACACTGTTGGGTATTATGTTAAGGATGATGTACTTGCTTCAGGTTATGCATCAGAAGAAAACAAAGCAGATGCCGAAGGGATGGCTTTTGCTGCCGTAGACGACATGGGACAGGGTAGAGTAGTCTTCCTGTTTGATAATACCCAATATCGGATGTTTTGGGTTGGGCCAGCCAGGCTAATGCAAAATGCAGTAATGATACTACCGGGATTTTAATATTAATATTTAAGGGAAAATTATGAAGTCATTCATTTATACGACTGTTGCTTGTTTAATAATAAGCATATCAGCTTTTGCTCAAAATGAGGCTTTGATGCCACGAAATCCATCAATAAGTCCTGACGGAGAAATGATTTCGTTCTCCTATCAGGGAGATATCTGGACAGCAGGAATTAATGGAATGGGTAGCAAAAGATTAACCGTGCATGAAGGGTATGAAACTGCTCCAAAGTGGAACAGAGATGGTTCTGAAATTGCATTTTCAGGAAACCGTTTTGGAAATAATGACATCTTTAAGATTAATTCCAGAGGGGGAGAGTCTAAGCGACTTACCTATCATTCTTCCAATGATTTAATTACTGATTGGGCTCCAGACAATACACTACTATTCGAAACTTTCAGAACATTCAGACAAGTAGAAAGAGATGCTGAAATCTATCATATCCGTTCTCATGGAGGAACTCCAAGCAGACATTTAGATTCTTTTGGTAACTACGCTAACGTTTCTCCAAACGGAAGGTTCATTGCTCATACAAGAGGAAATTGCAGAATATCGAGAGAGGCTTATGATGGGCCTGCCGACCGGGATATCTGGATTTATGATACTGAGACCGATGAATATTTTGAGCTAACCGACAACTCTATCAATGACTTTATGCCGGTATGGGGAAATCAAAATACGCTCTATTTCATTAGTGCCAGATCGGGTCGGTACAATATTTATAAATATCAGATTGGTGCCGATGGTAAAACTATAGGTGAACCTGAAATGCTCACAAATTTTAGCGACGAAGGCATTAGAGCAATGGATGTAAGTGCCGACAACTCTACGATCGTGTTTGAACGGGGAGTGGATTTGTATAGCATCAATACGGATGGTGAGGAACTCAGGAAGATTGAATTAGACCTTAAAGCAGATACGAAATTCGATGAAATTGAAAGCATTACCTACTCCAATAATGTTTCTGATTTTGACCTTTCTCCAAATGGAGAGTTCCTGGCTATGACCATCCGTGGAGAAATTTTTGTAAAGGAAAACGATAGCAAAAAGAATAAAACAGTTAATATTTCAGATCATCAGTACAGAGATAGAAATGTTTCTTGGTTGAATGATTCAACGGTGATTTTCAGTTCAGACAGAAATGGTCAATATGATCTGTATTTAGGAAAATCAGCTGATCCTAAAAAGTCTGACCTTTTAAAGTCATTAAAACACGAAGTAAAAAGGTTAACTAATTCCCAGGAAGATGAGATGGATTTTATCATCTCCCCGGACGGAAATAAAATCGCTTATGTAATAGGCAGAGGAAAACTTGTTACTGCTGATATTAACGAGAAAGGAGAGTTCGATAACGAAAAAACATTGCTGGCTGGCTGGGATACCCCAAGGGGAATTTCATGGAGTCCGGATAGCAAATGGCTTGCCTATTCGTTGTCTGACCTGAATTTTGACAGCGAAGTATTTATACATGCCGCTGATAACAGCAGGGAGCCGGTAAATGTAAGCATGCATCCAAAAGGGGATTTTTCGCCTGTCTGGAGTAAAGACGGAAGTAAGCTCGGTTTCATTTCAGGAAGGAATAACGGAGATAATGACATTTGGTTTGTTTGGCTGACTAAAGAAGATTACGAGAAAACAAGCCTGGATCACGAGGAAGGTTATTATTTCGAAACCTCGGACGAGAGTGATGATGAAACAATAAAAATCGACTTTGAAAATATTCATAATCGAGTGTATCAGTTAACCTTTTTACCGGGAAACGAAAATAATTTGGTGATCTCAGAAGATGGAGAAACCTTCTATTTCACCAGTTCCGATCCTGATGTAAGAGGCTCTGACATTTACAGTATTAAATTTGATCGGTCTGACCTAACTCAGGTAACATCAGGAGGACAAAATATATTTGGTCTGGCACTCACTAAAGATGGCAAATCGCTCATTGGTTTTAAACAAGGCAGAGTCACCCTTGTAGATCCATCTTCTGGAAAACTAACTAACCAACCGTTTTCTGCGGAAATGGAAGTGGATATATTAACCGAGCGAGAGCAGATTTTTGAGGAGATGTGGAGAGAGCTGGACAAAGGCTTCTACGATCCTGAATTCCATGGGCAGGATTGGAAAGCCTTGAAGGACAAATACAAGCCATGGGCTTTGTCGGCTTCTACCCGGCAAGACTTCGTATTTATGGCAAACTGGATGCTGGGACAGCTCAATGCCAGCCACATGGGTTTACGCGGAGGGGACAACCCCGAGGATACTCAAACAGAAAGTACAGGATTACTGGGTGTGGAAGTAACCATGGTTGAAGAAGGCGTGAGAATCACCCGGATCGTTTCAGGGTCACCTGCAGATAAAGAACAAAGTAAACTAATGGTTGGAGATGTTATTACTCATGTAAACGGCACTCAAATAACTCATGACATCAACTTTTATTCAACACTGAAGAACAAAGCTTCGGAACAAGTGTTGTTAACCGTAAAACCGGAACGAGGAAATTCTAAAGAAATCGTGATCCAACCAACGAATTCGTTAAGCACAACTCTATACGAAGAGTATGTGGCTTCAAGAAAAGAACTGGTGGATAAATATTCGGATGGGAAACTTGGATATATTCATATTCGGGCAATGAACTTTTCCAGCTTTGAGCGATTTGAAAGAGAGCTGAAGGCTTCAGGATATGGAAAAGAAGGAATTGTAATTGATGTACGCTGGAATGGCGGGGGAAGCACCACCGATTTATTGATGGCGGTTCTTAATGTTACCCAACATGCGTATACCGTTCCTCGGGGAGCCACTGAAAGTCTCGATAATCACAAAGATTTCGAAGACTATTATCCGCTTTCAAGATTGCCGCTGTCTGCCTGGTTAAAACCATCTATCGCCCTATGTAATGAAACCTCTTATTCCAACGCTGAGATATTCTCTCATGCGTTTAAGAATGTAGGAATTGGAAAGCTAGTTGGAATGCCGACATTCGGTGCAGTGATTTCTACAGGAGGCGCAGGATTAATCGATGGCTCTTTTGTAAGAATGCCATTTCGTGGCTGGTATGTGAAGAGCACTGGAGAGAATATGGAGCATGGTCCAGCAGTTCCGGATATCTTAGTACAAAATACTCCAGATGGAAAAGCGAATGGAGAAGATCTTCAACTTAAACGAGCAGTAGAAGAATTGCTTAAAGACATCTGATTAGGATTATTCTAAGAAAGTGAAAGCTCATTAGTTAAAAACTGATGGGCTTTTTTAATGCTTTTTAATTGCTACAAAGCACTCTCTTCTTTAACCGAATCTTTCTGTTGTTGTTCTTTCCGAATTCGGTTTCTTCTTTTGTTGAGGTAGGGGATGAAGAACATATAGATTCCGGTAATCCAAAGAATGGTGACAATAATTCCGGTTGGTAGGAAAATCCAAAGCTTGGCGGATTCGTGAAACCAGGAGCCATCATGAATCATTTCTATAATGTCGGAACGGCGGTATTCAGCCTGCAACACTTCTCCGGTTTGGGTATCAATCTGGATTTCCCAGTGATTGATGGCACGTACTTTTACCATGCCTTTGTCCGGTCGGACATCCAACCGGTCAATGTCTTCCCAGGATGAAATCTGTGCTTCTGGAATGGTTTTGGCAGAGACCAAAATCTCATCAAAAGAAATAGAGGGGATAGTTGAAACCCCTTCCTGAGATTCGGGCTGAATCCAGGCTACGTCTTTTTTGAGTTGCAGGAATAATCCGGAAATCAATACAATAAGAAAGGGGAGCGCGATTATAATTGCTCCCCATCGGTGAATTTTACGTGAATCCCTTCGGGAGTGCCAGCTCATGAATAGTCTTTCTTTTAAATTAGAACCTGTATCTGAAGCCGAGAGAACTATCGAAGGTAAAGGCTGCGGGGTCAGTCACCGTAATAAATGGACCGATATCCATATAGACCTCGATTGGAGAGTTATCAATCATGTATTCGATTCCAAAAGGGACACGTAAAGAAACTACGGCATCCTGATTTTCAGCGAATCGAAAAGATACACCTGCTCCTATGTAAGGTGACAGATCTCCTGACCCTATATTGATGTTTTCATTATCACGGTAAGAGAGATAATTAACTTCAAAGCGTGAAGAGCTAAACCCGTCGGTAACGAAAAGTCCGAATGCTCCTGTGACTGCAGAATTTTCATTAATTGGTACTTTATAAGAAATACCGGTAGGTGAAATAAGCTCACCTCCTAAACCAACACCATCCTGGGCATAGGTTTTCGAAGCGGTTAACATAAAAACGGCAGATAGCACTGCAATTAGAAATCTAGTTTTCATAATGTTTGATTGGTTAGGTTTGGATTTAATAATCAAGTCCGGGTTGTGTTATGGTGAAATCTTCTTTCCGCTTTTCAGTGTTCACCATTTCTTCCACATCTTTTAATAATTGTTTAGCATCAAATACAATTCCATCTTTTATGGTGAATACAACACCGCCATGTCGGCCGACATTATTTTGCTCGTCCACAAGTATCGCGCCGGTACCGTATAGTACTTTTAAGTTTGCCATGGGATTGGCATCCACAATCACCATATCAGCGAGTTTCCCAACTTCAATGGTTCCAAGCTGATCATCAACTCCTAAAACTTCCGCTCCTTTAAGTGATGCAGACTGAAAGATCTCAAGAGGGTGGAAACCAGCTTCCCGCATCATTTCCATTTCCTGTATATAGGCAAAACCATAGAGCTTGTAGATGTATCCCGCATCGGAACCTAAAGTTACACGCCCACCTTTGTTCTTAAACTCATTGATGAACTGCATCCATATACGATAGTTTTCTTTCCAGGCTATTTCCTGCTCAGTTCCCCAGTCTAGCCAGTAGGAACCATGTGAAATTCTACTTGGGGCATAAAATCGCCATAAAGAGGGAAGAGTATATTTCTCATGCCATTCTGCCCGGCGCTGGGTCATCAAATCGCGACTGGCTTCATAAATAGTCATAGTTGGATTAATGCTGAAATCCAGTTCCACCATCTCATCCATTACAGCGTTCCATTTTTCAGAGCCAGGTTTTGCTGATTGTTTCCATAGTCTTCCGGCCTCTTCAAAACGATGTTGTTCATTGTTGTAATTGTAATCAAGAGGATAATCCTGGATGATTTTGTCTTCAAAAAGAGCCTCAGGTAGTCCATACCAATGGGTCATACTTGTGAGTCCGAGTCGGGCAGAGGTAAGCGCATTATTGTACACTACTCGTGTTTGTGCATGGTGAGTCATTGTTCCCAAACCAAGCTTATTGGCTTCATCAATAGTAGCAGCATATACTTCCGGTGAAGCTCCGAAGAGCTTGATTCCGTCCGCTCCTTCCTTTTGGATCATCTGAACCCATTTACGAGCGTCCTCAGCATTGGTGATTGGTCCGTCATTACCCTGACCGAATCCAATCCATGCTGAAATTCTTGGGGCAGTAATTTCATTCTTAGCACTCAACTCACGATGCTTTAATGTCCAGTTCATACCATTAAAAGAACCGGGTTCTCTGATGGAAGTTATTCCATGAGCCAGCCAGAGTTTGTACACATATTCAGGGGTAGTTCCCTGAGCACCACCACCAGTATGTGCATGCATGTCAAAAAAACCTGGGAGGAGATACATGCCTGATGCATCAATTACTTTGTCATTGGGGCCGGCTTCGGGTCTGCGGTTTTCATTGATGGGAAGTCCCGGATAACCTACAGTTCTGATACTCGCAATTCGATTTCCTTCTACTACAATATCTACCGGACCAGTAGCAGGAGAGCCTGTTCCATCGATTAAATGAACACCCCGGATAATAAGCCGCTCGAAAGGTCCTTCACCCTCAGCCCGAGGGGGAGCATCCGACATTTGAGCAAGTGAAAGAGTGGAAATGAAGATCGAAAAGATCAGGAGTAGTAGCTTTTTCATAAATAAAATTTTGTGACTGGCTGAAAGTATAAAATGATGAGTTAACCCACCGTAAATAGTTATAAAAGTAGTGCCCCTTCATGTTTTAGCAACCACTCTTTTCGCTGGAGTCCACCTGCATATCCTACAAGTTTATTATCTGAACCAATAACACGGTGACAAGGAATTACGACAGCAATTGGGTTTTTACCGTTGGCATTTCCAACCGCTTGTGAGAAGTTCGTATCCCCAATTTTCTTTGCAATAGTACCATAGGTAGTAGTGGAGCCGAAAGGTATGGTAGTCAACTCATTCCAAACCTGATGTTCAAAATTTGTCCCATCTTGCTGAATAACTAAATCAAACTTATTTCTTGTACCCTCAAAATACTCCCGTAATTGAGTTCGCGCAGATTCGGTATGGATATCAGGATCTTCGGGACCATCAGTATCCTGGAATTTAATTTCAGTGATACCATCTCCGTTTGAGAGAATCCTGAGGTAGCCGATGGGTGTTTCAAGGTAGCTTTGATAGGTCAATGTAGAATTAGTTTAGTTATCTGAGGATATCAACCACGCCGGTTTTATCAAAATTAAATGATGAAGATTCAAAGAAAGGTAGGGTAGCTCCAATATTCGCAGATCCAGTTAGATTGTACTCAAAAGGATCATCACTGGTTAATGCGTTATAGGCAGCCAACCCTAAATCAGCAAAGCTGAAAGAAGCGGGGATTTTAAAGGTTTGGGACTCGTTTCCCCCAATCTCAATCCGATCAATTATTTCTCCGGATATTGTACTTAATCCATCTATATCTACCCCATAGTCCAGTTGATTTAGTATCAATCCGAAAGTATTTGGGTTAGCAACATTTAATTCAACTTCTATATCTGCTTTGGTAAAAGAGATGTCTTTTAAAGAAAAATTAGCAACTGAAATAGTAGGAGCCTTAACAACTGGGAAAGTTCCGTTTTTTTCGATGGGGACTTCAATTAATCCCAATACCGGGACATTTATCTGTACATTTGCGATGAATGCATAGGCACCTTCATTCTTGCTGTTGATGGAAGTAAACGTATTATACAATTCCTTAAAGGTGAAAATTACAGGGACTGAGACATTATTTCGTCCTTTAGAGGGGATAGTAGTGTTAAGAGGTTGAGAGCCTTTTACAAAGGAGCTGTTCTCGATTTGCAAATCGTAATCATAAGATGAAAGCGTAACGGCAACTGGATTAGGGTTATCAATCTGAAGATCAAAGGTTAGTTCAATATCCTGTAGCGAGAGACCTGAAATACGAAAATCATCTACTGAAATAGTTGGTTTTTGAGCATCAGCAAGTTCTTTTAATTCAGAGCAACTCACCATTAGAAATACAAATAGTAATAAGTAGAAGGGGGTTTTATAGGGTTTCATTGACTCTCTTAAAGATTAGTTTTTGATCAATGAATCTACCGATAAAAAAAATTTAAAAAAAAATGTAACAACCGGGTTTTGGCTTACTCTTGAGCCTAGCTAAGAGAGCATCTGTATTTACCTACAGAAGTTAGTCAACTAGTCACTCCTTAAGCTAAAAACCTAAAGCTAAAGCCCCGGTTTGAACCCCGGGGCTTTTTTTATAAGTTTTTTTTGATAATAAATAGGGTTAACCCTTTTTCAAGTTCTCTCATCTTTGAATCTGATAGTGCTGAATTGTTCCCTTTTAAAGCGCTATTCATTGCGTTTATAACTGAATCATAATTCATACTCACGCTTTCAATTACATCCTTATAGCTTAAATCGTTGGAAACACATTCTGCTTTCCAGCTTCTAATTCGTTGAGGAATATCAGTTTTACCTTGTGTATGCATTTTATACATTTGGTTAATCAAATTATGATTATCAATAATATACAATTAAATACAACTATTGTCAACTTTAAAGTCTAATAGATTCCACAGTTTCGGGCTAGCTTTAAAAGAAACTTTGAATAAAGCCGGGGTTACCCCTGCATGGCTTGCAAGAACTACCGGAAAAGATAAAGGACAGATCAGTAAGTACCTTAATGATAAAATTCTTCCTAAAAGGATTACTCGTCTCGAGCTAACTAGTCCTATTGGTTATGATATAATTGAGATTGAAGGGGAGTGGGAGGTGCATAAGCAATCCGGTTCTGCTGACAAAGTTGAGGAAATCATAGTCGACTATTCCGTAGAAGATTTTTCTAACGAAAAACAAAACTTAGAATCAGTTTTCGCAGAAATACTGGCTCTAAACAAATTATTTAATGAGATGATTTTGAATGATAAACTCTCAGAAAAAGAGAAAAAGATTCAACTGGAGATGATTAAACAAAAGCTTGTATTACTTATCAGAAGTATACCCTATACAACAAGCTAATATTTCTACCCGGCTCGGGTCTTAAGTCCTTAATTCTTGAAAGATGGTTTCTATACTCTGTATTTAAAAGATTATTGAAGTTTACAGAAAGGGTATGAAGAAGTTTTTTTGAATTGAATCGATATTGAAGAAAAGTATCCAACAAAGTGTAAGAATCTGTAGAAGTTTCAAACTCACCTGTTCTGTTTTGTTCAGCAGCGTATTGTACTCTGCCCCCAATCTCAAACCCGTTGATCACATATTTTAGAGAAGACTTAATCTTTAAGGGAGGAATCTGTGGCAAAGGGCGATCTCCGGTACCCGACCCATTCACTGAAACAGTATCCTGTGTTCCAATAGTAAAGCTACCAGAAGCAGTTAATACAAGGCTTTTTGTTAACTGTGCTTCGGTAGCAACTTCAAAGCCATAAAGCTGAGCCTTGGTACCTGCAAATTGATAGTTATCCAATGTCGGGAAGCGATTATTTTGTTCGCCCGTATTTCTTGCATAATTAAAATTAGAAAAATCGTTATGGAAGAGTGTAAGTCTTGCCGTTGCTTTTTTCCCCTGCCACTTAGTAAAAATTTCTTTAGCTAAGCTTCTTTCGGGTTCAAGCTCGGGATTACCTATTTCAAAGCTAAAAGAAGCTAAGTGAGGTCCTTCAGAATATAGTTCTTCAAGTGATGGAGCTCTGAATGAATGAAGAAGAATAGTACCAATTGAAAAGCCTTTACCAAGCTCATATGAAGCATTCAGGGAACTTGAAAGAGCGTTGTACTTCCTTTCTCTGATAAAACCAATATCAGAATCGGGGTCGTCTTCCACGGGTTTGTTTAGTACAAAGTCGTATCTAACACCAGTTTCTATTCGTAATGCGTCAAAATCTAGTTCTTCTATCAAAAATAGTCCAAACTTGTAGCTATTGGCGTCGGGTGTACTCGCACCTCTTACAGCATAGTCTTCGAACTCCCCCAAACTCCAATTTTCCCGTTTTCAAGTAAACCGATTTCCCCATGACTGATGTCAATCTGAGAAGTAGTAGTAACAAGGCCAAATTCGGTACCTACGGAGCTGGTAGTCTCGAACTCTTTATGATTATAATTGTTGATAGCAAAATCGGCCTCAATAGTTTTAAAAAATGAATTATCAAGTAAGTATTCACCCTTTAATGAGTAGTTGAATTTTCTCATTTCAATATCAACACCATCAGGATGTCCATTCGGATCTGGTGGAATACCATAATTACTTAGATAGGTACCTAGTGAGCCTCCAATATATCCCCAGTTGCGTACATAGCTTAAACCTAACGCACTATTTGTTGTCGCATATTGAGTGTTCTCGATTTTACCCAAAGGAGTATTAGTATCACCTCCAATTTTTCCATTCAAGTGTGTGTTAAGCTCAAAGCTTCCAAATGGAACTGATACATTAATTGCACCGGATGTACTTGTATTTACGGTTTGACCACCTATGGTAGCTGCTCCGTTTATGTTTGCTGATTGAGATGTGCTTATCAAATTGTTTACAACATTGATTATTCCACCCACAGCATTAGCTCCATATTCGAGAGCGACCGCACCTTTTGCTATTTCAATCTCTGAACTTGCAATTGGATCTACCGAAACTGCATGGTCGGCGGATTGGTCTGATACATCTCCAGTAGAAAGGCCGTCCTGTAAAATGATAACTCTTTCGTCTCCAAGTCCACGAATTACAGGTCTGCTAGTACTATTTCCTAATGATCTTTGATCGAATCCCGGAACATTAGCCAGGGTATTTGCGAGAGTGTTGCCTAAGTTTCTTCTTAACGAAGCTCCGGAAACAGTCTCAGAAATATGCCCAATATTCGATCCTGTTAATTCGCTGTTGGATGAGACAACTTCAATTGTTTCAGAAGATAGTATGGTAGGTGTAAGTTCTATTTTAAGGGAAAGATTATCAGAAACATTAATTTCTCTTTTTTGCGTTTTATAGCCTATTCTATGAATACTAATTGTATAACTACCTTCGGGGACATTTTTAAGTTCAAAATTACCATCAATATCAGAAGTAGTGGTTCTGTTGAGCTCTTCGAGATGTATGTAGGCGAAGGGGATTGTTTCTTGTGCTTCCTTATCGAAAACTGTGCCTGATAAAATAAAAGAACCCTCCCCGGAAAATTCTGTAGTACCAGAAAAAACTCCGAGAAGGGTTAAAAAGATTAAGATAGAATTCATGGATTATTAAGGCTGACTTTCTTCAGCTTCTACATGAACATGGATATCTTGAGAGTTGAAGTCAGAGTGACCATTGTGCATGAGCATTAGTGTCATATCAGTAATACCTTCAGCTTCAGCATGAATATGGAAACTCCATTTGCCATCTTCTTCATGTTGTTCAAATTCTGCAATTCCGTCGGTTTCGAATTCTGCTCCAAGACTATATTCGGGTTCATCCGGCTGGAATTCATCACCATCATGATCTATAAAGAAAATAGTTATCAGAGCAGTTTCTTCTCCAGGTGCTAATTCAAATTCACCAGTTAATGTCTGATCTGGTAACTGCTCAACTACGGTTTGACCGTTCATTTTGAGCCTGAAGCCTTCTGGTTCAGAATGGTCATCTTCAGAACCGGTTGAATTATCGCAGGAAATAAATAGACCTGCTACTAACAATAATGTAAGGGCAGTTTTTGCCGAGTAAATGAATGATTTTTTCATCGTTTAAAAAAATTAAGTTAAAGAAATTGTTTATAAGAACTTCGATCGAAAATCAGGCTATAAAAGGAGGCGCCCTGGGTGATTTAAAGTCAGTTCTATATTTCTCAACATATTTTTTTTCAAAACAGATAACTGATTCACAAATATCAGCTAATAGATGTGTAAAAGTATAATTTTCGGGTGTACTACTTTGAACAGGAATACAAACAGGACAAAAGAATTCTTCATCTTGAGTAAAATGCTTTTCATCAGCATGCTGTAAACATTCCATGCTTTCGCTATGGTAATGAGTCAACGACCCAAACAAGCCTGTTACAACAAGCAAAGAAAGGCAGGTGAAAAGATATTTAAGCTTTACGTTCAATTTAATATGATTCTTCTGTGATCTCTTAAACCAATTAATTCGCTATTATATTCTCGAATTATTTACTCAAAGTAAAAGGCATTTAAATAGTATTACAAATGGCTGAATTGTTTGAATCATTAAAGATCTGGTTTTTGGGATTGGGCGAAAATTATGGAGTCAATCCAATCATTTTTGGGTCTATTTATGTAGGTGCTATCCCATTTTTTACCCTTTCAGTTGGATGGATAGTAAAGAACTATCGAAAGAATAAATCTATTGTGCTACCTGCAATAAGCACAGGATTCTTTTTTGTCTCAGCCTATTTATATTTGATTATAGCCGGAAAGAATGTCCCTTTCTGGGTGTATCTGTTTATCATAGTATTAGTTGTAGGTGGGGGTATTTCGGCCTACAAAAAAATTCAGGGCAAAATTGAAGCGGTAGATACCAAAGAGGAGTGATGGACTTTCTGCAAAACTTTTGGCAAAGTATTACAGAACTTGGAGTAACACACAACGTTGACCCGATTCTTTTCGCGATACTCTATTTTGGTAGTATTCCACCGTATATGGGTTCAATGGTGTGGGCTGTTAGGAATCATCGCAAGCAAAAAGGAATTGCACTGCCTGTTATAAGCACACTGTTCTTCTTTATTCTGCCGGCACTTTATGTAGCCATTTTTGGAAGAGATGTAGCCTGGTGGGTATACGCGATTATTGTTTTTATGGTGGTTTATGGTTCGTATTCAGTGATTGTTAAGCTGAAAACCAGGTTTGAAGAGTCTCTTCCCGAAGAGTAGAAATTTATTCTACATCGTTTCTTCATATTCGATTGTCAAATTAAGAGCGGAAAAATAAATCGACTCTTGAACCACGTCTTTTACTGATTTGAGAGCCAAATAAATCAAATAGAGGTTTAATTATGGCTGATTCAAAATTTGTATTCCGTTTCGGATCTATCACAGATGGCAATCGCAAAATGCGGGAATTAATTGGGGGAAAAGGGGCAAACCTTGCCGAAATGTGTAACATTGGCATTCCAGTGCCTCCGGGATTTACAATCTCAACCGAAGCCTGTAAACATACGATCGATCATGGTTTGGAGTGGCCGGAAGGTTTGGAGCAACAGATTAGTGAAGGTGTATTTCATATAGAAAACGAAATGGGAGCCAAATTTGGTGATCAGAATAATCCACTACTCGTTTCAGTTCGCTCGGGAGCTGCAGTTTCTATGCCTGGAATGATGGATACCATTCTAAATCTGGGAATCAACGATCATGTTGTAGACGCGCTTATCAAAAAAACAGGAAATGAGCGATTTGTTTACGATAGCTATCGCCGTTTCATTGATATGTTCGGCGACGTGGTGATGGGAGTAAGCCACGAATACTTTGAAGATGCAATCGAACATTTGAAAGAAGAAGTAGGGGTGAGAAATGACATCAACCTGAATACAGAACATCTGAAGGATTTAGTAGATCGCTACAAAGCCATTTACCGTAAACATACCGGGCACATGTTCCCTGAAGATCCTATGGAACAGCTCAAGTTCGCAGTAAATGCGGTATTTAAATCCTGGAACAGCAGCCGTGCAATAAAATACCGCGAGGTTAGTCATATTTCCGGGTTGATAGGAACCGGTGTGAATGTACAGGCGATGGTGTTTGGTAACATGAGCGATAAAAGTGCAACCGGCGTGTGCTTTACCCGAAACCCGTCAACAGGAGAAAATGAACTGTACGGTGAGTACTTATTGAATGCACAGGGAGAAGATGTGGTAGCAGGAATCAGAACTCCGAAACCAATCCATCTTATGAGAAAAGCAATGCCTGATGTGTATGAAGAATTGCTTGGATATACCAATAAGCTGGAAGCTCATTACAAAAATATGCAGGATATTGAGTTTACTATTCAGGAAGGAAAACTCTTTATTCTTCAAACCCGAAACGGAAAAAGAACGGGAGCTGCAGCTGTAAAAATAGCTGTAGATTTGGTAAATCAAGGTGTGATTACAAAAGAAGAAGCCATTAGTAACTTGGTTGATCCGGAGCATATCGAACAGCTTCTTCACCCACAGTTTTCTTCAGTAGATGTTCTTGAAAAAGAAGTGGTTGGCAGAGGATTACCCGCTTCGCCGGGCGCTGCTGTTGGTAAAGTAGTATTCAGTTCAAAAGAAGCTGAAAAAGCAGTCGAAAAAGGGGAAATGGTAATTCTGGTTCGTATCGAAACAAGCCCGGAAGATGTTGGAGGGATGTCTTCAGCTGAAGGAATTCTCACCTCAAGAGGAGGAATGACTAGCCACGCTGCAGTAGTAGCCAGAGGTTGGGGGAAACCATGTGTAGCCGGTTGCAGCGATATCATTATCAACTATAAAGCTAAAACTTTTACCAACGGCGTGGTTACTATTCATGAAGGAGATTGGATTTCCATTGATGGTACCAGAGGATTGGTAATGGAAGGTCAGCGCGAGATGTTTCCACCGGTTTTAAGCGAAGAATATGAGACCTTTATGCGTTGGGTTTCAGCCTTTGAGAGTATGGATGTTCGCGCTAATGCCGAAACTCCTGAGGATGCTGAATTAGCCCGTAATTTAGGAGCAAAAGGAATTGGTTTAGCAAGAACGGAACATATGTTCTTTAAAGACGATCGTGTTACAGCCGTTCGAAGAATGATTATAGCTGAAAGTGAATCAGAAAGAAGGAATGCTATTCACCAGCTTCTGCCTTATCAAAAAGAAGATTTTAAGGGCATCTTCAAAACAATGGATGGACTTCCGGTTACTGTAAGACTACTGGATCCACCACTTCACGAGTTTCTTCCTCATACCAAAGAAGAAATCAAAGAAGTTGCCGCCCAGCTGGGAATTGGAAAAGATCAGTTGAAAAGAAAAGTGACTGCACTTAAAGAATTCAACCCAATGTTAGGACACAGGGGATGCCGTTTGGGGATAACTCATCCCGAAATCACTGAAATGCAGACACGGGCTATCATGGAAGCAGCGTTAGAGTTAAAAGTAGACGGTATTGAAGCTATCCCTGAAATAATGGTACCACTTGTTGGATCTGTCCGGGAATTTATCAATCAGCGAAGAATTATTGAGCAAACTGCGGAAGAAGTGTTTGATGAACTTGAAGATCGCATCACGTTCAAAATTGGAACAATGATTGAAGTACCAAGAGCTGCTTTGGTAGCTAACGAAATAGCAGGAGAAGCCGAGTTTTTCTCTTTTGGTACCAACGATTTAACCCAAATGGCCCTTGGTTACAGTCGCGATGACGCTGCGAAGTTCATCCCATATTATCTGGAAGAAGGAATCCTGAAAGAGGATCCATTTCAAACTCTGGATATCAAAGGGGTTGGGCAACTAGTTCAAATGGGAACTGAGCTAGGTCGTGCAGGAAACCCTGAGCTTAAAATCGGAATCTGCGGAGAACATGGAGGAGACCCCGCAAGTATTGAATTCTGTTATTCTCTTGGGATGAACTATGTGTCTTGTTCTCCTTACAGAGTGCCGATTGCTCACCTTGCAATCGCTCAAGCAGTAATAAAATCGGGAAAAACGACCAGACAATCAGAGTTAGCCTGATTTGTAATGTTACAGAAACGTTAAGCTTCGGAATTTGGTAGTAAGATTCAACAGGTTATCTTTTGAATTGTATTACTAACCCGGAGCTTTTCTATGTCTGAATTTGAATTTGATAGTATTGTTATTGGTGGAGGGGCAGCCGGACTAACAGCCTCAGGTATTTCTGCAAATGTGGGTGCTAAAACCATGATGATCGAGCGTCATAGACTTGGCGGAGATTGTACCTGGACCGGCTGTGTGCCAAGTAAAGTATTACTTAAAGCCGGAAAAGTAGCCCGGAATATTCGTGAAGCAAGTAAGTTTGGATTGATTGATGATGAACCCAAAATCAATTTCGAAAAGGTGATAGAACATGTTCACAAGATCCGCCAGGAGGTTTACGAAGAGGCGGACGACCCAAAAATTTACGAAGACCAGCATATAGAAGTAGTTTTTGGAGAGGCGAGGTTCAGAGACAAACACACAATTGAAATCGATTTAGAGGAGGGCGGTAAAAGAACCGTTAGCTCGAAATATATTTTTATTGCGAGTGGTGCAAGGGCAGCCGTACCTCCAATTAATGGATTAGATAAGGTTGAATATCTAACCAATGAATCACTTTTCGAAGTCAATAATCTTCCTGAAGAACTAGTGATTATTGGCGGCGGTCCAATAGGGATTGAAATGAGCCAGGCTTTTACCAATCTGGGTTCGAAGGTAACTGTGATTGATATGGCTGACCGGATCATGCAGAATGATGATGAAGAACTTGTGGAAATTCTGATGGCTGAATTGCAAGGTCAGGGAGTAAATTTTGAGTTGAATGCCACCATCAAAGAAGTAAGTAAAGAAGACGGTAAAACCTCAGTCGAAGTAGATAAAGAAGGGAGCATCAAAAAAATTAAGGGAACGCATTTATTGATAGCTACGGGAAGAATCCCAAATACAGAACAGCTCGATTTGGAGAAAGCGGGTGTCTATTCAGATAAAAAAGGGATCAGAGTTAATAACTCATGCCAGACCAATGTGAGCCATATATATGCAATTGGAGATGTTAACGGAAGGTATCAATTCACCCACATGAGTGAGCATACGGCAAAGGTGGCAACAACAAGAGCCTTACTCAAAATCCCTATGAAAATTGATGAAAAACACGTCCCTTGGGTAACATTTACAGACCCTGAACTCGCACATGTCGGTCAAACGGAGGAGCAATTAAAAATAAGTGGGACCAGTTTTGAAGTCTACCGATTTCCTTATTCAAAGATAGATCGGGCCCTTACCGATAATGAGCCAGCCGGATTAATTAAGCTTTTTGCAAATAAACTAACCGGAAAATTATATGGAGCTACAGTAGTAGGAGCCCATGCCGGAGAACTAATATCAGAATATGCCGTTGCGATAAAAAATGGTGTGAGTTTGAGGAATCTGGCTGATACCATTCATCCATATCCAAGTTGGGGGTTGGGAGCCCGAAGAGCAGCCGATCAGTGGTATATAAAGAATCAGAGCGAGTGGTCTGTTAAATTGATTAAAAAAGTATTCGGTTATAGAGGTAAGATTCCGGATTTCAGCGACCCTGATAGGGTGGTTTAATGCAGACTTGCTTCACTAGTGAGTATTTTAAATCCTGAATTTTTACTCATAACTACATTCCCCTTTTCTTTAGGACGGGGTATATCGATAGATAAGGTGTTGCTCACAACACCATCGTGATCTGTAATACTTCTTTTTATCTTTAGAATAGTTTGCTCACCATAAGTAAAGCATCCAAGAATTCGAATGGTACCTTCATTTAACTCGGTATCTTCGATAGGCATAGTCCAGAACCCTGCGTTTCCATCAGGAAAGAATTCCCAGTCTACACGCGTAGTGGATCCATCTTCTAATCCAGCAGGAGCTTTAAATTTCGTATCAATCTGGATGAGTCGATCATAAACCTGACATTCCTGATCAGGAAAATCATAGTCGATAGAAGAAAGAAGAAGGGCGCAGTCACCCGAATTAGTATTCTCTTGACAGGCGGGTACGTTTTGTTTGTTTTGTTCATTGATGGGGAATGTTCCGTCACTTTCAGTTGAAACTGGTGAAGCCTGGCAGGCTAACAGAATCAAACAAGGGATTAATATGTAATAAAGGTTTGACATGGTTTTTAAGACATGCCAATATATTATAAAATACTAACATTAGAAAATTTTAATATATAAAATACTCTCAAAAAAAAGCCCGATCAGAATTAACTGACGGGCTTGCAGTAGGTTAGCGCTGTGTCAAAATTTATCAGACGAGTTGAGTTTCTTCCATAACCATGTGTTGTTCGCCATGAAATCCGATATCCATACCTTCCAGTTCCAGATCTTCTTCGATTCTACCGCCTTGAGTGATAAGCGATGAAACCTTCCAGACAACATAGGTGCCCGCTGCAGAATACGCGATAGTAATTAAAACAGCTTTTGCTTGTACCCAAACCTGAATTGCATTTCCATAAAGCAAACCGGCTCCTCCGTTTATTTCAGGATTGGCAAAAACCCCGGTTAGAATTGCACCGGCAATTCCAACAAGACCATGAATTCCAAAAGCATCCAGTGTATCATCATGTTTGATCATCGATTTCAAATGAACAACTCCCCAGTATCCAACTATTCCTGAGATAACACCGATTGCGAGAGCTCCGCTTACATCAACAAAGCCAGATGCAGGGGTAATACCTACTAATCCGGAAACAGCACCGGATGCCATTCCAATTAATGTTGGTTTTTTAACAATGAACCATTCAATAGTTAACCAGATTAAGGCACCTGCACAGGCAGCAACATTGGTTACTAATAAGGCATTGGCGGCGATTCCATCTGCAGCAAGTTGACTTCCGCCATTGAATCCAAACCATCCGAACCAAAGCAGGGCAGATCCGAGGATCATGAATTTGATAGACGAAGGTTTTCTGACTTCCTCAAGGCTGTGCTCCATTCGTTTTCCAACTAAGTAAGAAAGAACGAGTCCGGCTACCCCGGCATTAATGTGAATTACGGTTCCTCCCGCAAAATCCATTTCTCCTGATTCACTTAGAAAACCTCCTCCCCAAACCCAATGGGCGATTGGGGCATACACGGCGATTACCCAAAGAACACTGAAAATCCCCCAGGTTGAAAATCGTACCCGCTCTATTATGGAGCCACTTACAATAGCAACGGCAATAGCAGCGAAGGTTCCCTGGAAAACAACAAACAATAAGGTAGGGATGGTACCACTAACATCATTTACGCCAATACCGCTGAGTAGAACGTTGCTAAAGTCTCCAATAAAAGCGTTGCCTTCTCCAAAAGCCAAAGAGTATGCTACAACTACCCAAACGATAGTTCCTGTACAAAAAGCCATGTAGCTCATACCAATGGTATTAAGCACGTGTTTGTTTTGTGTGAGACCGCCATAGAAGAGTGCTAGTCCGGCGGGAGTCATAAGCATGACGAGTGCCGTTGCGATTAGAAGCCAGGCGGTATCACCTGCGTTAATTGTTGCTTCTGCTTCCTGAGCCAGCGCAGATACCGCTCCAAATAAAGACAGCAGAAGTGTTGCTGTGATTTTTTTCATTAATTGTACTCCAATGATTATTCCGTGTTGAGATGGGGAGGAGTATAAAGAATGAAAAACAAAATTACTTTAGGAGAAATGTAATATAACCTAATTTAATTAAGTTTATGTGTATTGGAAGGGCTTTTCTGAATTATATAAGGTTATTGTTATTAAAAAAATTAATTTAAACTTTTTGAATCTCATTTAACTTGGATAGAGCTCTTTCTTTTAAGTTGTTGAACTGATCTTCCGGAATATGCCCTGTTGTGAATTGCATATACAGCCAGACGATATAGGTAGCCATCACATCTTCGTAGCAGTAGTGTTCGATTAAGTCCAGTTCATCCCGCTTAAACATTTCATATACCTGGTTACCTTCTCCGGTTTGTTTGAAGGGGATACCAATGAGTTGACCAAGGTGCTTTAATTTTGGCCATGAACTGGCTCCGTAATTACTGAATTCATCCACTAAATCGATATTATGGCGGCTGTAGCGATACCGGATATCGTAATCACTCATTCGAACCGGCATCTGGAGTCCGTGTTTCATGGCGCGATAAGTGAGAACAGGAATATCAAAACCTTTACCGTTATGGTGGATGAGCCCAAAGTCTTTATAAGTACCAATGGCTTCGAAAATCTTTCCCAATCCTTTTTTTTCATCAGCTCCATTCCAGGCTATTTTCTGTCGGGGCTGACCCGTATTCTCAATCCAAAGCCCAACCCAGGAAACCATTCGGTGATACATAGGAGGGAGGAAACCGGATTTATTTCGTGCCAGTTCTTCGCTTGCATTTTCAAGCAACAGCTCTTCATCAGATTCCTGATCATTTAATACCGTTCGAATGAAATCGATATCTGGAATAGTTTCTAAGTCGAAGATAAAATACATGAAGGCTTTTGTTTTCTGAAAGGAATGAATTCAATATTTAAAATTCAAAATTAAAAATGAGATACCTTCAAACCATTTTTAATTTTGAATTTGTAATTCTTAATTCGAACTAAGTTCGCCGGCTAAACTACTTAGATACAATTTCTTAATTATGTCTGAATCTTCATAATTTCCCAGCAGCCACATCATTTTGGTAAGGGCTGCTTCCAGCGTCATATCTCCACCTGAGATGGCACCCACTTCCAGTGCTTTTCTTCCGGCTGGATATTTTGTTAAATCAACCGCATCGTAATCCGCCTGAGAAATGAAGACAACTATCACGTCATTTTCTTTGCATTTTTTCAGAAAGGGTAAAAGACTGAACTCTCCTTTCATCGGGAAGTTTCCACTTCCGAATGACCGAACGATAATTGCTTTAAGTTTTGACAGGTCAAGCTTCATCAGGAAGTCGGTATTTAAAGAAGGGAAGACTGTGAGAACAACTATTGAATTATCGAATTTAGGTTGTACATCCAGGGGAGCGGCAGGGGTTGGGAGATTCGAATTCATCTCAATATTCAATCCTATTTCAGCTACTATTGGAAAGTTGGGCGAACCAAAAGCATCGAAATCTCCTATGCTGAGTTTAGTCGTCCTGTTACCCCGATATACATGATCGTTAAAGCAGATCGCTACTTCATGTAAATCGGTCGTAGCCATCTCAACCGAGTTGATAAGATTTCGACGGGCATCACTACGAATGCTGCTAAGCGGAACCTGACTACCGGTCAGAATTACAGGCTTTGCCAGATTCATTAAAGCAAAAGAAAGTGCAGAAGCGGTGTACGCCATGGTATCGGTACCGTGAAGAATTACAAAACCATCGTATTGCTCATAATTAGATCGAATACACTTCGCTAATTCCTTCCAGTGGGAGGTGTTTAAATCAGAACTATCTTCAAAAAAAAGAGGATGCGTTTGAATTTCGGCAAGTTCATTGAGCTCGGTCACACGATCTACTAGAGTATCCGACCATGCTTCGGGATTGAGTTCCACGCCTTCCCCTTTTGCGCTCATGGCGATGGTTCCACCAGTTTGGATTAAGAGGATTTTTTTCATCTTGATTCTTTCCGTCAGTCGGTTAAATTATTTCTTCACATTCACTTCACGAATGTTCCGCATGTTCATTGACAAATCAAAGCGCAGATTTTGAAAGCGCTTTTTTATTTATGCTTTTGAAATAAGTTTAGTGATTCTTTCTTCATTGAAGTTGTCACCCTGAACTTGTTTCGGGGTCTGTAGTGTGTTCGCAGTAGCTCTCGTTCTTAGTTTAAACAACGCTTCACAGATGCTGAATCAAGTTCAGCATGACAAGTTAGAGGTTCCAGAAAGATCAGATACTAAGATCAAAATCATCTCTATAAAATAGCAATCAAAAACGGAGTTCACCATGAAAGTATATAATCCCACGCGAGTTAGAAATGTTGTGTTGTTGGGGCATTCCGGCTCCGGTAAAACAACACTAGCCGAAACCATGTTGTTTGAAGCCGGAGCCATAAACCGAAGAGGAAATATAGAAGAAAAGAATACAGTATCAGATTACCACGAATTGGAGAGAGAAAAAGAGAAGTCAATTTTCTCGTCGTTCATGAATTTAGATTGGAGGGGACATAAAATTAACCTGATAGACACTCCTGGAACTTCAGATTATATCGGAGAAGTGGTTGGAGCATTGAGAGTAGCCGATACTGCGATCTTTACTTTAAATGCAGAAAATGGTGTAGAAGTCGCTACGGATTCGCTTTGGAAATACACTCGAAAGTATAACGTACCTTCCATGTTTGTGGTGAACAAGCTGGATAACGAGCGTTCCGATTTTTGGAAAGCTGTGGAAGAAGCAAAAGAGCATTTTGGCAGAGAAGTAACAGTGGTTCAGTATCCGTTTAGTGAAGGTGGAGATTTTCATGCTATAATTGATGTGCTCCGAATGACTATGTATGAATTTCCAGAAAGCGGTGGAAAACCGGATAAACTTCCGATTCCGGATTCTGAAAAAGAACGTGCTGCTCGTCTCCATCAGGAATTGGTAGAGGTAATCGCCGAGAACGATGAAACACTCATGGATATTTATTTTGAACATGGAGAACTGGATGAAGAGCAGATGCAGAAGGGACTTCATCTTTCTTTAGTGAAGGGGAATATCTACCCATTATTCTGCGCCTGTGCTTCAAGAAATATGGGAACCGGGCGCATCATGGGTTTTATTGATGATGTGGCGCCCAATCCATTGGAAGCTAATCCCCCAAAGACCGAAAATGGAGAAGAATTTGCTCTGGATCCGGATGGAAAACCGGTGATTTTTCTCTTTAAAACACATTCCGAATCTCATGTTGGAGACTTAATTTATTTTAAAGTATACGGGGGGGCGGTTAGCCCGGGAATGGATTTAGTAAATGAAAGCAACTCCAACTCTGTTCGTCTGGGAAACCTCTATGTAACCGAAGGACAAAAACGCATTGAAGTGCCCGAAGTTAACACCGGGGATATTGGTGCGGTGGTTAAGCTAAAAGACAGTGAGGTTAATGATACGCTCCATGAAAAAGGGCATGCTGTAAAACTCGATCCCATCCATTTCCCATCCACAACCATTCGTACAGCAGTGAAGCTTACCAAAGAAGGGGATGAGGATAAACTTGGAAACGCATTGCATCAAATCCATCGGGAAGATCCTTCTGCAGTAATTGAACACAGTCAGGAGTTAAAACAGATACTGATTCATGGTCAAGGAGAGGAGCATCTGGCAACGATTGAACATATGCTTACAAATAGATTCAACCTGGATGTAGAATTTGTAACTCCAAGAATTCCTTATCGGGAAACCATCACAAGTGCAGTTAAAACTCAGTACAAGCACAAAAAGCAATCCGGAGGTGCAGGGCAATATGCGGAGGTTCATCTGCTCATTGAGCCTTTTGAAGAAGGTATGCCCGATCCTTCAGATATGAAAGTTCGAAAGGTAGAAGAATACGAACTCCCATGGGGAGGCAAACTTGTATTCCAGAATTGTATTGTAGGGGGTGTGATTGATAATCGTTTCATGCCGGCAATTGTTAAAGGAATAATGGAAAAAATGGAGAGCGGACCAATGAGTGGTTGTCGTTCGCGGGATATACGTGTATCGGTGTTTGATGGATCCATGCATTCTGTCGACTCCAATGAAGCAGCTTTTAAAACGGCAGCACGAATGGCATTTAGAGACGGTTTTATGAAAGCTAATCCTAAGCTGATGGAACCAATGTATCAAATTGAAGTAACGGTACCCTCGGAATATATGGGGGATGTGATGAGTGATCTGGGAACACGCCGTGGACAAATTCAAGGAATGGATGCTGAAGGAGCACTCCAGAAAATTAAAGCGCACGTGCCATTGGAAGAACTGGATCATTATTCAACGCGTTTGAAATCTATGACGCAAGGCAGCGCGACCTACACCCGCGAATTTGCTCACTATGCCCCGGTTCCGTTTGATGTTCAGGAACGCGTGGTGAAAGAAAATCTGGAGCCGGAAGAAGCGTGATGAATAATTGACGAATAAAGAATAGCGGATTTTATTTAAGGGAAGTACAAACCTGACGAAGCAATCTTATGCAATAGATTTGGGTGCGTTGATAGGGAGATCACTTCGTCGAGGTTTATCTAAATAATTGTTCAATTTATGGACTCCTCGTGATGACATTTCTTTTTAATTATCATTGCGAGGAGCTTTTGACTTTAAATTAGACCTGTAAAGAACTCGACGAAGCAATCTCATGGAATAGATTTGTGAACTTTGATAGGCAGGTCACGTCGTCGAGTTTTATAGAAACCGAATTCCATTCAAGGACTCCTCGTGATGACGATCCTTTAGTTGTTTTACCACCAACGAATTTCTAGTACACACCTGCTATTTTGAAAAAACCATCTTCTTCCAGGAAATCAAATTCAAATGATCGTTTCCATCGTTGGATTGCCTGAGTGGAGGTGTCTTCCAGATTATTTGGCTTATCCGGTGAAGAATAATTTAGGTCCTGCTTTCTTATACTCTTTGGCAGGGTGGCAATAAATACCCGGTTCGATATTTTTTCATTAATCTTACCATCAAGTAAAATGATTTCCAGTCTCGCAGCAGGGTAGTTATCCGTATATAAAATGCAGGTATTATATGACATAGTTTTCTGGCTTAGTTAAAAGAATCACCCGGGGTTCAAGCCGGGTGACCTGGAAGGACATTGGAGATCATCTCTCCTATGTGTTTTGTCTCTATCTCTATACCCCAAAAAGCCTTTGTTAAAGCTTTGTTTTTCCCTAAACAGTATTTGTTTTCATAAGTCGTTGGCTGTATGTTTGCCGTTGACTTCGGTAGCTAAGATGTCATCTCGGGTCACTAAATGCATCGCCAGAAAGTTTGAATCTGTATACCACTTTTGTGGTATTACCTGGCGATGTGCAAATCGTTCAACCTAATGCTTAATCACTTACTATTATGAGCACCCCAAATACTTCTTTTATTCAATATTCTCCTTATATCCGTCTCACTAAAGATGCATCCAATAATTACAATTTATGGCTGGTAACATTTATCCCAGATAACTTTACAGTGCCTAACGAGCCAACCGTTAGTTCTTCAGGTTCAGATACACAAGTGAGTTTGTATGTTGAAAGCGGCGGAGCACAACCTTCTGATTCCTGGGAAGCACATTCTTTTAAAGTTGGTTTACCGGCTCCGTCAAGTCCAAATTCATCTGTAAACGCAACGGTGTATCTGGATGATCCCGAAGATGAAGGAAGTTCTAAAATGCCTTTTGATGATGCAGAGGAGGAATAGCATTTCTTTTCATAGAGAAAAACTATGGTTAGTACTCTTTTAATAATACTCTCCTTTTTGAATTGCTTAGAAACTTCAGTTGTATCAAACGAATTCGTCGTTCAGGATCAACTGGAGTTTTTAGCAAACAAGGCAGAAGACGCGTATCCGGCTAAGCTGGATTCCACGGTTATTTATGCCAATGAATTGATCGATAAAATAAGAGATGAAGGACTGATTTCTGGTTTTGAAGAGCAAATGCTTGACTTATTAGGACGTACCTATCGCAGAATGCGAAATGCTGAACGCTCTGAAGAATACTTCCTCGAAGCGATTGAACTAAGTGAGCATAGAGGTAATAATGCTCAATTAGGTGATTCTTATAATCGTATCGGGTTGCTATATCGTGGAATTGGGAGATACGAAGAAGCTTTGGAGAGTTATAAGAGAAGTTTGGATTTTAAGCTTCAGGTTGGCAACGAAAACAGTGCTGCAGGAACCCTTAACAATATGGGTGCTTTGTACAGAGCAATGGGGCAGAAGGAGGAGGCTTATGATAGTTTTATTCAAAGTATTGAAATCAGAAAACGAATCGGTGAAGAAGATCGTGCTGCGGCAGCCTATTTAAATTTGGGTAACTGGATGGCAGACGAAGCTGATTATGATACAGCGCTCGAACTTTATGACAATTATTACGAAATAGTCTCTTCTCAAAAAGATACGCTGGCCATGTCTTCTGTTTCTAACAACATGGGTAATATTTTCAATTTGAAAGGAGATTTAGATGAGGCTCTTAAATTCTATATAAAAGGAGATTCCTTGTTTAAATCTTCTGGAATAAAGGACAATCTGGAAGCTATTCTTAATATTAATATTGGAATAATTCTTTCCAAAACGGGAAATCTTGAACAAGCAATTGATTTTTATAAAAGAGCTTGGGTTATATCAGAAGAATATGATGACAAAGAAAGTATTGGAACGGTATTTCAAAATATAGGCCAGGCTTTTGAAAACCTGGATGAGCCGGATTCCTCCTTGCATTACTATGAGCGAGCAATCGAAGTATTTGAACCCTTGGGAAATCAAGAGCAACTGGCTCAGATTTATGAAAACATCGGAGTGATTTATAATCAGGAATCTGCTCCTGAGTTTGCACTAAATTATTTATTAAAAGCAGTTGAGATCTTCGAAGAGGCTGAAAATGATCGTTCTCTTGCTAATCTGTACAATAATATTGGTTTGAGTTACTATTACCTGAGACAATATAATCAAGCAATCAGCTACTTTCGTCAAAGTCTTGAAAAAGCCACAGAGACACAGTATCTGGAAGTAGAAGAACGAGTTACCTCAGGCTTGGCAGAAGCTTACAACGAGATAGGTGACTTCGAAAATGCCTTTAAATATCAACAGCTGAATGATGTATATGAAGACAGCCTGTTAAACCTGGAACGAGTAAAAGTAATCGAAGAGCTCATCACCAAATACGAAACAGAAAAAGTAGAAGCAGAGAATAACCTTTTGCTAGCTGAACAGGCTCAGAATGAAGCGATTATCGAACGAAGAAATGCAGAAAACAGAGCTTTACTAACCGGAATACTGGCCCTTGTGGCTGCGGTTCTGGGAATCATAGCATGGATGAGTTACAGCAACCGAAAGAAAAGGATCATTGCGGAACAAAAAGAATCGCTCTACCAAACTAAGATAGATTCTCTGCTCGATCGGCAGCAACTGGAATCAGTTTCGGCAATGCTGGAGGGGCAGGAGAAAGAGCGGAAACGATTGGCAGCTGAATTGCATGATCGTTTGGGAAGTATTCTATCATTGGTAAAAATGTACTTCAGTTCATTGGATGATGACATCAAAGAAAAGCAGCCGGAATTGCATGCTTCTTTTACCGAGGGGAATCAGTTTCTGGATGATGCCTTTAAAGAAGTACGGGCATTGATCAAGGAGATGCAGGAAGGAGCGGCATCAGGGGAAGGACTGGAAAAAGACCTGAATGAATTGCTGGATAAAATCGCCAAGCTGGGCATTGAGATAAAAAGCAGAATAGAGCTGGACAAGAAACTGGATACGATTGTGGAGATGAATGTCTATCGCGTTATTCAGGAGGCACTCAGTAATTCTCTTAAATATTCGAAAGCCGAACTCATCGAATTGGTGTTGAGTGATACGGATCAACTTACAGTAATGATAAAGGACAATGGCGTAGGTTTTGATCCTGAAAAGGTTCCACATAAAGAAGACGGAGATGCAAGCTACGGTGTTGGAAATATGGAAAACAGGGTTAAATTACTGGGCGGAGAATTTGAGTTAAAAACAAAGGAAGGACAAGGTGTAACCATAGATATTCATATCCCTTTGGTAGATAATGAGGGAATCTGGGGGACACCCGATTTAAATTAATATGACAAAATTAGTGCTTGTTGACGACCACAAGGTGTTTTTGCAGGGGATGGAGGCATTGCTGTCGCGAACAGAAGATTTTGAGGTGATTGCTACCTATACTGATGGTCTGGATTTGATGCGATTTCTTGCAGAAGGCGAACTTCCTGATGTATTGCTTCTTGATATCGAAATGAAAAGTATAAGCGGGGTAGAGGTCGCCGATAATGTATTGAAGCAATATCCTTCCATTCGGGTGATTATGCTTAGCACCTATTTCGATGAAGATTTTGTGCAGCATTTAATGGAAAGTGGGATTTCAGGCTACCTGCTTAAAAGCACCGGTTTCCCTGACCTGAAAGCAGCCATTACCAAAGTAGCAGAAGGGAGTTTTGCATTCAGTCCCGAGGTGATGGATGTAATTGTTAAGGGCTTTGGTTCCAAAGAGAAAAATTCGGGCTCTGCTCAACGTGTTGAATCCAATCCGCTAACCGATCGAGAAGTTGAACTTATTCGTTTGATTGCGGACGAACTCACTATGAAAGAAATCGCTGAAAAACTCTTTCTCAGTGAACATACGGTGAAGACTCATCGCAAAAACATCATGGCTAAGATGGAAGTAAAAAACACCGCAGGAATGATCAAAAAGGCATTTATTCTTGGGTTGATTGAATGACTCACTGCAGAGTTAAGAATGATTGTTTAACTATCAATCGAATAGATCAAATGACGGAAGATGCCAGGGCTCAATTTTAACCTGGTGAGATACTAATATTTCTTACTGCACGTGTCATTGCGAGGAGCTTTTGATTCTAAGTTATGTCTGGAAAGAACCCGACGAGCAATCTCATGGAATAGGTTTAGGAGCGTTGATTAGGAGATCACGTCGTCGAGGGTTGTCGAAATCGTAGTTCAGTTTACGGGCTCCTCGTGATGACCGAAAAGATTTATTATTATTTGCTATGAAGAAGAAATCACTTTGTGTGTATATAGTTACAAATAAGAATCATACGGTTCTCTACACAGGTGTAACGAGCGATTTAGTCAATAGAGTAATTCAACATAAGAACAAGCGGGTTAAGGGGTTTACAGCAAGATATAATGTTGATAAGCTAGTTTACTATGAAGAGGTTGGCGATCCTGAGTTCGCCATAAAAAGGGAAAAACAAATTAAAGCAGGTTCCAGACAGAAAAAGATCGATTTGATCAATTCTATTAATTCAGATTGGAAGGATTTGTTTGAGGATATTATTCCACATTAAAATAAAAAATGGTCTTTGCGAGGAGTATCTGACTAATAATTAAGGCAGGTACAAATTCGACGAAGCAATCTCATGGAATAGGTTTAGGAGCGTTGATAGGGAGATCACGTCGTCGAGGGTTATTGAAATCGTAGTTCAGTTTACGGCTCCTCGTGATGACCGCCTATTTTTTAATTGTCATTGCGAGAAGCTTTGGTTTTAAATCAGGTCTGGAAAGAAATCGACGAAACAATCTCGTGGAATAGGTTTGGGAGCGTTGATAGGGAGATCACGTCGTCGAGGGTTGTCGAAATCGTAGTTCAATTTACGGGCTCCTCGTGATGACGGTCTTTTGGAACTCGTTCCGAACGTCTCGTTCGGAATGCCTGACTGAGGCTTTTCCTCAGTGGAAGCGGAGCTTCCGAGGGGCATCACGCAGCAGAGCTACGTGACGAGGGAAAGGCTTACTAACGACCCGGTGTTTAAGCGGCGAGTCTGGTTTTAGTTATAAAGTTCCGAACCCTAAACGAGTCCGCTTGAAACGCTTGTTATACCTCTTTTCTTTGAGATCTTAACTTACTGTTAGCATCTTTTCATGAGCAAGTATCCATTTATTATCTACGTTTTCTAAATAATAAAACCAAGTACTACCACACAATGGGCCACAATTTATACTTACGAAAAGTAGCGCCTTATCTTTCTGGGTATTTAAACCCACCCTTGAAAAGCCTAGAATAGATTTAACGTTTGTGAATCTTTCCTCAAATATTAACCAAGAAAAAGAGTTTTTAAAAATTTCATCAATTTCATTGGTCACTACTATTTGATACTTAAGTTCAGTCTCAAAATGATCTTGAATAAAGTGTTTTGAGCTGTTTTTTGTAATAAAATCATTTATAAGCTCCTTCGATAATTCAAACCCCCATTCCTTTTGTAGCATAGTAATGCGTTCAATGTTCAGTGAAAGATCTTTCCGAATAGAAGTTGAATCTAAAATTGCTATGCTAACACTGTCTATTTCAACTTCATCACTTTCAGTAATGTGGTTAAAGAAGTCATTATAAACAGCATATTCGTTAGGAGGAATATTAGATTCTATTTTATTACAGTTGAGTAGAAATGCAATTGTAAAGAAAAATATTACTGCAAATTTAAATCTCATTTAGAAGCTTAAGAGGTATAACATATTATTAAGCGAACAAGGGGACTTGGATATTGTTCGGATAATATTTTCAAACGTATCTTCAGTGCCTGTAAGCCTAGGGTTTAGGATTTATTGCGAACGCAAGTTCGTATAAAATCCCTAAAAGGACAAAACGCGAACTATTTTAATCCAATCTCAGCCAGTTGTCTTGTCGTACCAGATCGGGTCGGGTTCCATAGGGATCAATACTTACGTATTGGGGAAGGGAGTCAACCCGGAACGTTAGCGTTTGTGTTCCGCTGGTAATCTTCCTTGGTTTTAGTTGCAAAATCTGTTCTTTGGAAGCTCGGGATGGATGAGTAGTAAATAGTCCCACAGGAACGGGCTCATTCATGGAAACCGGAGTTTCTATTCCGTTCACCGATTCAAATTTAGTAGCATCAATGGTCATAGTAATTTCATAGTCGCCATTTTCGAGTTCAGTGTAATCTACTTCTTCAACCGAAAGGTCATAGGTGACGATTTTCTTAAACCAGTCATCAATAAGTGGTTGGTATTCCTCAGGAGTTACCGCGTACACTTCGTTCAAAAACTCGGGAGAAGTTACCGTTGCATCGATTTCGTTTTTATGTCGTTGCACCAAAGTTTTTAAAATCTGGTTTAATGCTTCTTCGCCAATGAGTTCTTTAAGGGCTACCATCACTATATAACTTTTGCCATAGAGCATATAGCGTTCTCCCTGCTCCAGGTACAGAGGTTGTTCGGGGGTGGAGGCATAAGAGCGACCATTAAAATAGGCTCGATTGGCTGTTTCACTCAGTTGAAACAAAGAAGCCATTCCATAGTGTTTTTCCATCACTACAGCTTCGGTGTATTTGGCAAAGCCTTCCACAAAAATAGCACCTCCGCTTACATTCTGCGTGCTGAGCATGTGTCCCCACCATTGGTGTGCTACTTCGTGAATGGTGCGTTTTGCAACCAGGCTGAATTCCTCAGGATCGCGTTCATCCACTAGATACAAATTGTCTTCCACCATGCTGATCATTCCTGAAGCGGCATACCCACCAAATCTCCAGAAAGAGGGAATTTCTGCTATTCGTAGGTGATCAAGATGGTATTCACCAAATTCCCTCTGAGCATAATCCAGTGTGTGTTTCATGCTGTTCATGATGGTGGAATTATTGAAGGCGTGTTCCGGATGGAAGTAATGCTCCAGGATTATCCCTTTATACTCTTCCTGCTCAACTTTATACACCCCGGAATGATAACTGATGGCAGGAGCCACTGGTTTTTTAGATTTAAACCGATAATAATTTCGGTTGTTTTCGGTCCATTCTTCTTCAAGTCGGCCCACGGTGACACCTGTCTGAGAAACAGGTACTGATAGTATCGTTTCGAAATCAACCCGACCAAAACCGGATTCCATGACCTCAAAATCAGCAGCTGAAGGTTGTTCAAATGGTTTTTCTGGAAGACCACGTTGATTCCGTTCGGTATTGTTTCGGATTTCAAGACTTTGAGTATACCCGAGGAACGGACTGAAATCACGGAGGTGGATAAAACTTCCATTATCTGTCAGGTCATTTCCGGATTGCAGGCTTCTATGACTTCCATCTGCCGAGAATTCAAGTCTGACGGTATCTCCGGGTTGTACCGGCACATCGAATTGAAATTCAAAAATTCCATGTATGGGATCTGTATTCACTAATGTAGCTTGTTCGAGCTTTATGTTGGTGATCGATTCCTTCTCAATAATCAGTGCCCGGGTTACTACCGAATTGCTTTTATTCATAAGTGTGTAAACGGCATCAACGTTGTAGCTTCTTTCATCAGGATAAAGTGCTACATCCGTGAAAATGGAAACCGGGTACAACCAACTTACCTCATCATAATGTTTGTATTTTTTTTCATAGTCCGCCTGTCGGTCGAGAAATTCATCCGATGAAAGATATTCAACCTCGATATTGGTTTTGTAAAAGATCATCCCCGAAGTACTAAGGAAAGCCAATCCCAGAACAGCAAGAGCGACCAGCTTTTTGAGTGACCAGTTCCTAAATACCTGTTTGCTAAGAATCACAAAGCTTTCAATAATACCCCTTCGCCAACCATGAAGAGCGATGACCGACAGAATGAATCCTAATAAAAGCCAGTGTATAGAGAAGAGATGAAAAGCTGAGGCGTTGTTGCTCAGTCCGGACATATCAGAGAAAGTAACAGTTGGCATAGATCCAATTCTTAGCAGTGGATGTTCAATACCCAGCGTACCTGACAAAGGAGTTGCAAAGACAACAACAATCAATCCGGTTATCGCCATCCCGAGGTATTTGCCAGGGGAGAACGATTGGATAAACAGAGCAACCAGAATATAGAAAGCAAGTGGAGCACCGTGGAAATAATACAGCGAGGCATAGGTGCTCAGGTCGAATTTAGTGTAGTCCAGCACAATCTGGAAAATCATAGCGATCACGATTTCGAGTGTGACAAACAGAAACGGAATGCACATCAACACTGAAACCTTAGACCAAAAGAAAGATGCATTGGAAGCAGGGGTTGCATCAAGGATAAGATGCATATTTTCACTTCGTTCTTTCCAGCCCCATTCTCCACTAAAGAAAACGATTATCATCACACCAAAAATAAAGATGGCTGTGCTGTTTAATCCCGCCAACAAAGCAGTTACCGGATACAGACTTTCAGAATAGCTGCCGCCATCAACTAGTCTTGAGTAAAATTCGGAGCACATCACAAAAACGATAAAAACCATCATCACCTGAAAAGGGAGGCTTTTAAATAACTGCTTAATGCCCATTCTACTCTGGGAAAAGAAAGCATACCAAAAGGTTCTTTGAGTGAAGGGAGGGAGGTCCAACGACTGGTAACTACTAACCGTAGCAATATCCTTTAGTTGTATTTTTTCTAATGAAGTTTTTTGCTTTTTTCGCTGCAAGACCCGGAATGAGAAAAAATGATACGTCGCTCCAAGAATAGCGAATGTTATCCCAATCCAGAGTAAACGATTGTACAGGAAATTCCCTGTTAGTGATACTAAGGTACTGTTTTTCTGGAAGGGAGTAAGGAACTGACTTTGCTCCATGAAAGCCGAAATACCAAAAGGATCGCCCAGTGCAGCAATCGTCATATTATCAGTGTGACTTGGGGTTGAGCCTGCCAGCATCGGGGAATCGAAATAAAAAGAACACACAAAGTAGAGTACATAGGCAAACAGCGCCGAAGCATAGACCGACATTCTGTTTTTAGTCAGGAGTCCCACTGAAAAAATGAAGCCCGAGCAAATAAAGACATTCGGAAGTACGAAAACCAACCAGTTCCAGAAATAGTGAAACAGGTTGAAAGGAGCCAGACGATCGGGGTCAAGATTCATTAGCTGACTCCCGGTAATCATTCCGACTATTAAGGGGCTAACTGCAAGCAGACTGAAGATGAAAACCCCGGAAAAACGACTGATAAAGAACTGATATTTACGAACACCGGTACTGAAAATGATTTCCTGCATCCGATGAGTGCTGTCGCGCAAAACGCCGTTGATCACAAAAAACATAATCGCGAAAACAGCTCCTAGAGTGAAAATGGATGTATAATAGCTGATCTGATAAGGTGCGTTGAAGTTCACCAGGTCAGGAGCGAAGGCTTGTCCACTGACCTGAAGTCCGGATATAAAGAAAAGCAGCATGGCTGCGGGAAGTGCCCAGAGTTTCCTTTGGTAAATAAGTTCAAATTTTAAAAGCGCAACGATCATGATACACCCACGGTTTGTTGTTCTGTGTTTGAGACCACTGAGAAATAGAAATCCTCTAGCGTGGGAGCGACGGACTCGAAATCATTTCCCGGAGCGTGATCGGCTAATACATGAATTTGAGTATTTCCGGCAGCTAGTCTGGTGGAGATAACCTGATGAGATTCCCGATAGTCGGAAAGTTCAGTCGCGGGAACAGTCTTTTTCCAGATTTTACCTTCCAATGTGCTTACGAGTTCTGAAGGATTTCCCTGAACTACCAGCGAACCTTTATCCAGAACCGCCATATTTGAGCATAAATTGTAGATATCAGCCACAATATGAGTGGATAAAATCACGATGACATTTTCTCCGATTTTACTAAGCAGATTCAGGAAGCGATGTCTTTCTTCCGGGTCTAATCCGGCTGTGGGTTCATCCACAATGATGATTTGAGGGTTCCCAAGGAGCGCCTGAGCAATCCCAAATCGCTGTCGCATTCCTCCTGAATAAGTATGAACATGTTTCTTCCGATGGTCATATAAATTGGTTTGATGCAGTAGCTCCTCGATTTGTCGGCTTCGATCTTTTTTATTTGTGATCCCCTTCAGAACGGCAATGTGATGTAGCAATTCAACTGCGGAAACTTTGGGATAGACACCGAATTCCTGGGGCAGATAACCCAAACCTTTTCGTACTACATCGGGATTGTCTTGAATGTCTGCTCCATTGAACAGGATTTTACCGGAAGACGGTGATTGAAGGGTAGCGATAGTTCGCATCAAGGAGGATTTACCTGCACCGTTGGCTCCCAGTAGCCCGTACATTCCATTGCTGATTTCTAGTGACACTTCGTTTAACGCCTGAACCCCGTTGGGATAGGTTTTTGAAATATTTTGAATGTCTAGTGTGTGCATAATCACCTATTAAATGTTGAATTTTGGCAAAACTACGGGGTGTAAATCCCTTTGTTTGGGTGTATAGACGGACAGTACTTTTTTTGCTATCGACAGCATGAAAACCTGGTTGAACACGGTTCATGTGAAAAAAGAATGGGCTCATGCTAAAAAGGAAACTGTTCGTCATGAAGTAGAGTATCAGTGCCGGATTTCATCTATTTTTGGTTATGAAAAACCTCTTTCTGAAATACCAGGCCTTTGTAATCGGACCGGTCATTACTTTTGCAATGATTTTGTTTATGCAATACATCGATCTCATCAGAGTTCCCGGAAACGCATGGATCAGCAATACTTTGGGTTTCTTGTTCTATGCGTATTTTATTTCTCTGGCCGTACATCGCTATCTGAAAAGTGGTGGGAATGTATTAAAGGTAGGTACCAGCTTCGTGACGTTAGTAATTGTGATTTTCAGTATCGGGTATTTTACGAGTCATCTTCAGGACAACCCGTTGATGATTTTGCTGATGATCTCATTCTGGCTGATGTTGTTCTATTTCATTCTCCCGGGTTTCTTTCAAAAGTATCGGATCCTGATTTTTGGACTTTACGGCGGATCAGCGCTGTTTTTTTTATATGTCAGATTATTCTCAGGTAGTTTCGAGCTTTATGAAACTACCTATAAGGTCTGGGCATTAAGCCTGTTTGTGCTCCCAATTCCCATACTTATAATGCTTTGGTTTTACGAGCAATGGAAATGGTTCAGAACATTGAAAGCCGAAAAGGCAGAAGCTGAGTTAGCTCTCTTGAGGAGTCAGGTAAACCCTCATTTCTTTTTTAATACACTAAATAATCTGTATTCGTTAGTCGTCCATCAATCGGAAAAAGCACCTGAGGTGATTCTCAAGCTTTCGGATATGATGCGCTATACCATCTATGAAGGGAAGAAAGATAAAGTCAGCCTGAAAGAAGAAATCGAGTACCTGCAAGGGTATATCGATCTGCATAAAATACGATATCAGAAAGAGGTTGATATCCGGTTTGAAACTTCTGAGGAATCAGAGCTTCAGATAGCACCCTTACTTTTTATCGTGCCTCTGGAGAACGCCTTCAAACACGGAGTGGAATCATTACGGGAGGGAGCCTATATCCATGCTTCTGTCAAAACAGATATTCAAAACGAGAAACTGGTTTTTGAAATCAGTAACAATTTTGAAGAAAAGGAATCGGAGTCTAAAAAAGGGATCGGACTGGAAAATCTACGTCAGCGTTTGGAACTGTTATATCCTGAACAACACCAACTGGATATTGTTAAAGAAGAAGGCGTATTTACAGTAACACTTCAGCTTGATACGCTATGATCAGATGTATAATTGTAGATGACGAACCCTTGGCACATGACCTCGTGAGCACCTTTTGCAAGCGATTGCCACACCTGGAAGTCGTTGCTCAATGTTACGATGCACTTGAGGCTCTGGAATGGCTCAATTCAAATAAGGTTGACCTCATTTTTTTGGATTTAAATATGCCAAAGCTTAAGGGGTTTGAGTTTCTCCGAACGCTTCAGAATCCACCGAAGGTGATTGTCACCACTGCCTATAAAGAACATGCCCTGGAAGGCTATGAACTGGCTATAGAAGATTATCTTGTTAAACCTTTCGGTTTCGAGCGCTTTTTGAAGGCGGTAAATAAAGCCATCAGGAGTACATCATTTGAAGCTCCCAAAGCAGAGATCAGTGAAGAAGAACAAAAGTCTGTATCACGGTTTTTTGTGAAGGGAGAGAAGGAATATCATCAAGTCAATCCGGAGGAGATTCTATTTGTGGAAGCAAGGGGGAATTATGCCGCTTTATTTATGAAAGAAGGGGAGATTTTAATCCATGAAAAGATATCTGATCTGGAAGAGCTGCTGCCCGGTTCGGATTTTATGCGAGTTCATCGGTCATTTATAGTATCCATAGACAAAATCACCACCATTAAGGGCGATATTATAAATATCAGAAACCACGAAGTTCCAATCGGGCAAACTTATAGTAAAACCATTCGTGAAGTGCTGTTGAAGAGATAATAGTTGATTTGCTTATTTGTCATTGCGAGAAGCTTTGGTTTTAAATCAGGTCTGGAAAGAAATCGACGAAACAATCTCGTGGAATAGGTTTGGGAGCGTTGATAGGGAGATCACGTCGTCGAGGGTTATTGAAATCGTAGTTTAGTTTACGGGCTCCTCGTGATGACCGTCTGTTTTTTTAATCGTCTTTGCGAGGAGTATATGACTTATAATTAAGACTGGTAAAAAACCGACGAAGCAATCTCATGGAATAGGTTTAGGAGCGTTGATAGGGAGGTCACGTCGTCGAGGGTTATTGAAATCGTAGTTTAGTATAAGTCCTCCTTTGAAGGAGGTGGCATTTGATCGATAGATCAAATGGCGGAGGATGTAAAGGTTTAATTAGAATCCGAAATGCCTTATGATAAGTTGCATCAACAGAATCAGGAGCTTATGGGAATGCGTTACTGAACTGAGCTACATGACAAGAAGGAAGATTAGTTAGGATTCTGTTTCAGTTGAATCTAAAAGATTTTTAGCAGCAATTTGAGCTTCTTTTCTGAAACTTTTGCTTTGGGTAATACTTTCCAGTTTAGCAATTGAATACTTCTCATATCTTTTTTCGAAACGTTCTATAAGTACTTTATTAGGGCTTTCATCTCTGATCTCTTCCCTTACTACCCAAATCTCTTCTTTTTTTATTGATGGAAATAAGGTGTAAACATGAGAAGGCTCTTCTTTAAAAAAGTTTACGAGGTTGATTTCCTCAGCTAAGAATCGACTGATATTGAGTGGAGGTTTATTCTCTATATAAAGTTTGTAATACCAATATTCGGAATGAATAGCTCCGGGAGTATATTTACCACCTAAACCTCCGATATAACTACTTATACATTCAATCTTTTGAATCTGATCTCTTAAATCAAAGGAATAAAGTGCCTTGAATTTCTTTAATGCATCCTGGTCAGATTTATAATAATCTCTGCTTAGTAAAAGACCGGGAACTAACTCAAATAACAGAAACGAAAATAGAAGACTTCCAATTATGATCCAGATGGTTGTAATGTCAGAATAGTCTAAATTCTTAAATCCGGAATATGTTATTATAAATTCAGGACGAAGAACAATAAAGATAAAGCCTAGAATAGCCAAAAATGGCAATGTGCGTTTAACTGGAGCTATGTAGGTAGAATATTCTGGCATCAATTAAGTAAGTTCAATAACTAAAATTGTATTTCTTAAGAGTGAGTTGGTTTCATAATTTATTTAGTATCAGGTCTTCAATCCAGATTATAATTTACTTGCCAGTAGCCCACATCCATCCATTTGTTGAATTTAAACCCCATTTTCGGGAAGTGAGCAACTTTTTTCATTCCGAATTTTTCATGTAAAGCGATACTGGCTTCATTAGGTAAACCGATGACTGCTATAATTACTTTAATCCCTTTTTTCTTTAGTCGTTCAAAGAGTTCAGTATATAATTTGGTTCCCCATCCTTTGGTAATGATAGCAGGAGAGAGGTAGACCGAAACTTCACACGTTTGTTTATAGCCTTCCCTTGGATTCCATGCTGCTGAATACGCGTACCCGATGATTTCACTTTCTTCCTCTGCAACTAACCAGAAATGCCCTGAGCTCTGAACCTGTTTTATCTTTTCTCCAAAAAATGCCACATCCGATTTTTCACACTGCATAGTAGCGTACGAGTGTTCTACGTAATGATTGTAGATCGAAGTAATTGTGGGAGCATCAGAAAGTGTAGCCTCTCTAATCATGCTTGCTTAAAGTTCACGTATCCTGATATTTCTAAAAGCCACATAATCCCCATGATCTTGTAGACTAATATGACCAGTATTAGATTTGCCCCAGTCGGGGAAGTCACGGGAAAATTTGCTGTTGGCATAGGCTTCTTCCCACTCATGACTTCCTTCCGTGAATTCCAGCACTTTCAGGCCGTTCAGCCAGTGTTCCACACGACCGTTATCGTACACTAATCGTACTTTATTCCATTCTCCGGCAGGATTTAGTTTCTTTTTTTCCGGATCAGGGATAAACATGTCATAGCTGGAGGCGGCCATTCGAATGGGTTCAGTTTCTGTTGCTGAGAATTCATCATCAAGTACCTGGTATTCGGGTGCTGTCTCATAATCCTGTCCATACTTTGGATCTTCGACCACATGGTACATAATTCCACTATTTCCACCTTCACTCATTTTATATTCCAATTCAAGTTCAAAATTCCCGAATTGCTCAACAGTCATAATCGATTTTCCGAAGCCAGTATTCTTTTCGCGGGTATTACCTTCCTTTGAAACGATGATTGCTCCGTCTTCGATCTGCCATTTGGGATTGATAGTATCCGAGTTGTATTCCTTCCATCCGTCAAAAGTCTCACCATCAAATAAAGAAATCCATTCGCCATCAGTGAGAATAGGAGTTTCTTTTTGAGCTTGGGAGCACGAGATAATGATTAATGGGATAAGTGAGAGGCGAAAGGTGAAGGGTAGTTTTTTCATAGCGTGAGTTAGTTTCAAAAAGTGTAAGGGAAAAGTGCATTTGTATCAAGTCTTCGAAATTCCGGAGATAAGAATTACATGTTTAGGAGGGAAGGATTGGCCATCACGTTCAATCGGTGGTTCCTCGAATTCCTGAACCTCAAGGACTTCAAGTCCATATTCTTTGAGTAAATCAGCGGCTTCTTCTTTGGAGTAATAATCAAAATTATATTTGGTAGGAGGGTATAGCTCCATCACTTCAGCCGGACGGAATGAAAGGATTAATTTGCCATTTTGATTAAGAACTCTTCTGAATTCGGATAGGATTGCTGTATGATCTTCCCAAAAATAAAGTGTGTTTACAGTGAATAAGATATCAATAGAAGAATCACCTACAGGAAGTTCTTCAGCCTTACGATGGAAAAACCGAGCACTACCGGAATCAATGAATCGAGCATTTACTTTTTGAGAAAGAAGAACCATGTCTTCCGAATAATCACACCCGATATAGTGTAATCCATCTGCTAACGAAAGAATATCTTTGACGAAAAAACCGTTTCCCATTCCGATTTCCAGGATGGAATCACTGTCTGAGATATTCAGTGCTTTGATAGTATTCTGATTCATTAGAAGGTTCCCTTCATTCATTTTTTCAGCTACGATCTCTCCGAGTTCACCATTCGGTTTTCTGAGTTGAGCAGCTATTTCTTTGTATTCATCTTCAGTAAAATCCATAGATTCAGTTTTTAAAGTGCACACCAAATTAACTAATTTGAGGAATGGGTTTCACGATAAAACAAATTAACAAAGACAGGCTTCTGAGATTGAAGGAATCAAGTATCTGGGGAGAGGAATGTCCGGTTCATTATTCTAGGCTAAGAATTGCAGAGGTCCAATTCGTGGATTTTGATAATCAGGTCACTCAGGGTGAGTTGATTGTTCTGGAACAGGTTGCTGAATCAGTGGTAAAGATTTTTCAAGAGCTATTAGAGCTGAAATTCCCAATCGAAAAGATGCTCCCAATGGAAGAATTTTGTGGAGATGATGTATTATCGATGAAAGCCAATAACTCATCTGCATACAACGGTAGAAAGGTGGCGAGAACAGATAGGTGGAGCAGTCATGCCTACGGTTGCGCTATCGACATCAATCCAATTCAGAATCCGTACTTGTTATTGAACGAACATAAAGAACTTGTTGAGGTTATTCCTTTTGAAGGAGAAAACTATCTGGATCGGTCTAATCAAAGAAAAGGTATGATTGAAGAGGTAGTACCCGTTTTCGTAAAACACAGATTTAGCGACTGGGGTGGAAGCTGGGAAGCAAAGCCTGATTACCATCATTTTCAACTTCCCTGGAGTAAAATAGACTCACTGTTTTCGAAATAAAATGCCTAGTTTTCAACCCCCTGGTTGTCTTTGTAGGCTCTCAGGTCTCCGATTGAGAAGTTTGAATGTTCAGAAGCCGGATATTGAGTGTCTTGGAAACGAAGGAACCACTCGGCGGTTTGTCCCGGTGCAAGTGAGAAATTAAACCAATCGTTTGCGCCACCCATTTTCACAGAACTACTTCCGGAGGTGAAAAAAGCCCCTTCAACATACCAGATTGGAGTGATAGTCTCATTCCCGGTGTTGGTTACTTTTCCTTCAGCGCGGAAGCTATCACCAAAAACATAAGTAGTATCAACAGTTAATTGCATTGATTCGAGTACAATTACATCTTCGCCTCCTGTAACAGGCTCTGATTCACAATGTACCAATGTTAGCATAAGCGCGAATGCAAATAGAATGGGAAGTTTCTTCATGACCTTAAATTTAATTCTGGTGACCAATCAAAATGTAAGAGTATTGGTAAAACAAAAAAAAACTAATTTTTTAAGTCTGCTGATTTCTTTTCGAACTCCAGAAACCTCCAGGGTAATATAAAAGGGCGTTCTTTGGGGATAGGGTCCCATTTCGGCTTAGGTTCCGAAGTGGTTTTTCCTGGTCTTAATTCGGGATTCCATTGAAAGCCATCCAGTCTTCTTTCAATCAATCCTTCATATTCAGGGAGGAAGAAGCCACGGTTTTGGCCCATTTTTGCCTGAGCCAATTCTCCACTACGGAAGTATAAAACGGTTCTTGGGGATGCACTTTCCATAGCTCCGTCTGGTTCACCTGCTTCATTTTTAGTATGATACAGGACCTCGCTGTTCGGATACATCAGAATTTCAGAAACCGAACCACTATCGAAATAGGCAAACAGAGAATCTCCTTTAAGTTGATGAAGCCTGCCCGTAGAGGAATCTTCCTGCACTGCAAAAGCTCCGACATAAGAACGTAGTTCCTTCACTTCATTACTATCCATCTGAACAGAGATAAAGGGACCTGAGAGCTGGATGTTTTTGTGCCATGCCAGAGGTGTTCCGTCTAATTCGAATAGTTCGGTGTCACTATCGTAAAAAAGAGAATCGGAGAGAGAAGAAAAATTAATGGACCAAACCGATACGTCCCCAAAGCCGCTTATTGTTGAAACAGAATCATTTTCGATCATAAGAAGCTCATTAGCGTAGATATGTGTTGTATCAGAAGAAGTCGAATCCTCTTCAATATTTCGCAGGTATCCGTTTCCATTAACGTATCTACGTCCGAGGGAGTCGGCTTCCAGATAATCGCCGGTTAATAATCCATTGTTAGTGCTGTCAATCACAAACACATTGCTATATAGCTGAAGGTATTCCCGCTCCCTGTTTATAAATAGACTATCGCCTTCGGCATATTGAGCGGAGTCAGAGATCTGAACCTGGTTTCTGAAAATGGCACTGTCCTGATTTTGGAAATAGGTTCCGGTTAAAGCTTTGAGCACTCCCTGATCGTCTTCTAAGCGTATTCCATCTACAAAATAAGCTACCTTGGTTCCAAAATTATAATCCACTTTGTTCCCAAAAAGGGTAGTGCTGTCTTGTTTGATTATTACTCGTCCACGCAGCTTACTTAAATCCTGATTCGTGTAGTAGTACAGTGTATCAGTCCAGATGTTTTCGGTAGAAGTATCAATTTGGATATTACCAAAGGCTCTGAGTTCATTCTTGTTCAGGAATTGCCAGGCACTGTCACAAACCATTGTTACATCGCCAAGGCTCATTGTGGCATTATAAATTTTTCGGATGCTTTCCCCTTCTACGGTGGTCATTTGTGCGGAATCAAACCGTTGAAGAGTAACGATATTCTGAGCTAAGGCATCCATAGAGAAGATACCTGAAAGTATAAGGATGGAGAGACTATATTTGATGGCGTTACTCAATCAATGACCACCTGACCGCCGCCTTCGTTTAATGTATAGTTTGTGAGATCTGTGTCTCCATAAAATCCATTGGCAGCAATGCTATCAGGAGGGGAAATGAAAATGACAAATTCAGGCGTACTTACCTGATCTATTTTCCGCTCCCATTTTAGATATTCCGAACGCAATTTTCGTCCATCTTCGGTAATCACGCGCACTTCCCCAAACATTTCGAATTGGGCATCATCAGGTTTATAAAGAGCGCTGTCACAGGTTACTGTACTTTTGAGTTGCCCGTTTTCTTTAAAAATTTTGATGGATACCGGCCCGCTTATTCTGGTTTCGTGTAAATCAGTTTGTTTAATGGTGAACGCGTAATCGCCTTTTAAATTGAGGATGCGTATTCCATCTTCAATGATGTTCATATTTACATCCCAGCTTTCGGTGGTGCTGAGGATTGAATCAGCCAAGGCTTCTTTTATCTGTTGATTGTCATACTCAGAAAGGTTCGAGCAGGATAAGACGAAAAGTGAAAAAATAAATCCGGATAGAAGGCTAAATCGTACCAAAATATCGGTCTCCTGCATCACCAAGTCCGGGCACGATGTAGGCATTCTCGTTTAGTTTTTCATCGATAGCAGCCGTAATAATCGGAACATCAGGGTGATCCTTTTGCAGCCGTTCAATGCCTTCGGGCGCTGCAATCAAACACACAAACTTGATAGTTTTTGCGCCATTTTCTTTCAGGAATTTGATTGCGTGACTGCCACTGCCTCCGGTAGCCAGCATGGGATCAACTACGAGATTGTAGGCGTCTTTAATTCCCACCGGTAAGTTGTCATAATAGTTTACTGGTTGATGAGTTTCTTCGTCTCTGTAAACACCTACATGACCAACTTTAGCTTCCGGCATAAAGTTGATGATTCCATCTACCAGACTAAGACCTGCACGCAGAATTGGAATTACAACTACTTCCGGTCCGGGAACATAACCCTTGGTTTTCTGAATAGGGGTTTCGATTTCGGTTTCATCCAGGGGAAGATCGCTAAGGGAGTGATAGGCAAGTATCACCCCAATGTTAGACATCGCACGACGGAATACCGCCGTGCTTGTATTTTTATCTCTCAAAAAGGTGAGATATCGGTCTATGATAGGATGTTTTATTTCGAGGACATTCTCCATATCAATTCTCAGATTCAAGCTCCTTCATTTTTGCAAAGTAGGTCTTACTAGCTGTGGCTACGACTCCGGAAAGAGCGAATAAGGCAATGATATTAGGGAAAGTCATCAAACCTAGTGCAATATCCCCAATTGCCCAGACGGTTTCGAGTGCCAATACTGCGCCAATAAAGTGCATCACAAGGTATACCATTTTGTAGTAGATGATGGATTTGTCACCCGCAAGATATTGAATGGATCGATCCCCATAATAACTCCAACTGATAGCGGTAGAAACTCCGAACAAAATCACACAGATCGTTACAATGTACTTCCCCCCACCAAAGAGAGGAGCAAGTCCTTTTTCGAAAGCGATAGCAGTAAGAGGAGCTCCGTTTTCCACTATGCTGGAATGAAGTACTTCAATTTGCGATCCGTCAGCTCCGGTAATTGCAACTCCACCTTCTGCAAGTACTTCCATGGTTCCTTCAAAAGTTTCGGTGCGGGCTTCATCTACATAGAAAACACCCATCTCATGATCATTCCTGACAAGGCTTCCGTTAGTTGGCATTCCATTTTCAAACATGATCATATTTCCGGAATCGACCACAATTTCTGTTTCCAGCGCATTTGAGGTAAAAGGCAGGTCGTGCTTTTGATCCCAAACTCCGGTACTTACAATTACAAGTCCTGTCATTGTACAAACAACTAATGTATCAATAAAAGGCTCAAGTAAGGCTACTACACCTTCACGAACTGGTTCTTTAGTTCTTGCTGCACCATGGGCAATAGGAGCAGAACCTTGTCCCGCTTCATTTGAAAATAACCCGCGTTTGATCCCCCAAACCAGAGTAGTTAGGAATAGCCCTGATCCAACACCAAATGCACCAGCTTTAGGAGTGAAGGCATATTCAAAGATGGTACCGAATGCCGGGATTACGTGATCGTAATTAAGAAGAAGAATGATCAATGCTCCAAGTACATAAATGATAGCCATAATCGGCATCAGGCTAGCTGTTACCTTACCAATTCTTTTGATTCCCCCAATTATCACAACGCCAACTAAAGAGGCTGTGACAAGACCTGTAATCCATCCCGGAATAAGAAATGTACTTTTTAAAGTGTCAGCTACCGTATTTGCCTGAACTGCGTTTCCTGTCAGGAAAGAACAGATCACTGCCATGGCTGCAAAAAACACCGCAAGCCATTTCCAGTTTTCCCCTAGGCCTTTTTCAATATAATACATCGGACCACCAGAGACGGAACCATCTTCATTTTGAACACGGTACTTTACTGCAAGTGTACACTCTGTGTATTTAATTGCCATCCCAAAAAATGCGGTAACCCACATCCAGAATAATGCTCCGGGCCCTCCATAATGAATAGCAATCGCCACCCCGGCTATGTTACCAATTCCAACGGTTGCGGAAAGGGCAGTGGTTAATGCCTGGAAATGGTTTACATCACCAACTGCATCAGGGTGATCGTATTTACCCATTACGGAAAGAATACCGTGTTTAAATCTTCTAACCTGAACAAAGCCTAAACGGAGTGTAATAAAAATCCCGAAGCTTAAAAGAACGGCTACCATAAAGGGGAAATAGGTGGGGGTACTCCATACTAAATCATTCAGGGTACCAACAATATTCTCAAACGTTTCCATGCACTAGATTTTTAAATTTTGATTTAGAATGGCGCAAAGTAAAAAACATTTAGCAAACATTATGCTCGGATTGTATTCTGAATAAGTTTTATGAAAATTTTGTAAATGAACGATTTCGTTTTTTTATTATGTTGGAAAGGGGAATACAGATCACAAGGAGTTAATAAATACTTAATAATATGACTAAAGCAGATATAGTTGATGTAATATCATCCTCAGTAGGGCTAACAAAAGTAGAGACCGAAGCTGTTGTAAATGGTTTTATGGAAACAGTGATCGATGCTATGAAGCGCGGTGAAACCATTGAACTGAGAGGATTCGGAAGTTTTAAAGTAGTAAAAAGAGCGCAGCGGGTAGCACGGAATCCGAAAACAAATGTTGAGGTAATTGTTCCTGAGCAATATGCGCCTGTACTTAAGATGTCTAAAGATTTTAAAGAAGCAGTTAATGAAGCGATGTCGGTTTAAATTTCATTTAGAAAACCCTCGAAAAGTTCTTATTTTTGTCAACTGTTCGAACAAAAACAAAATAATCTAAGATCTTAGGTGATTATTTATGCCAAGCGGTAAAAAAAGAAAACGCGCAAAAATAGCTAAGCACAAGCGCAAGAAGCGTCTGAGAAAAAACAGACACAAGAAGAAAAAGTAATTTTCAGGCTCCGAATTTCGGAGCCTTTTTTGTTTTAGGCAGCAACTGTTTCTTTTAGAACATCATCGCATCTATGGATAACCCGGCTGGCTTTTAAGAGAAGTTCCTGCATACTCTTGCTTACCAGAGTATTTATTTCATTTACTGTACTTGGCGCAGAAAGCTCATACTGAAAGTAGGAGATCAAATTAATTGCGGAAAGGTATTTACCTTTCTCATCTCCCTCAATTTCGATATGCCAGCGTGTGATTACATTGTCATCTTTAAGAAGTGTATTGATTTCCTGACTAATACCCTCCATCCATTTACTGGCTTGCTCAATTCGGTAATTCCCTTCTTTATCCGGGGCTTCGGGTTGGCATACATCTATATCAAAAAGCCAGGCCATCTCAATATCAATAGTAGGGCTTACTGGTGTTTTTGAAAGGCGCTCAATCTTAAGAAATGGATGTTCTTCCATTCCTGTTAACTGTCTTGCTACTGTAGTTTCCCGGAAACTGTCCCAATCAAAATTGATAGAAAGGGATTTCATGAAGTCTGAAGTATTTTCTAAATCGATAATAAGTTCTAAGCCAATCGCATTAATCTTATTATCTTCCCAGGTTTTAAATTTGCGGCTACTTATTCCCCGTTTATCCAGTTGGGTATCAACGGTGTTAACGATAGACTTAAAAATCGGATAGTGCATAGTTAGTATTTATAACTTTCACACTCTTATAAAAGCAATGAATTATTACGAGTTAATATATTTAAAGAGCGAGCTCAAAAACAAATTATTGAATGGCGTGATAGAGCAAGCTATCACACCTTACAAGAATTTACTGGAGCTTTATATAGCTGGAGAGAGAGAAAGTTTCAGGCTAATTTTTAGTTCTTCTCCAGGGAACATGGCTTTGTTTCTCGATACTTATCGTCCCGGGAAAAAGGCTAATAGGTTGCTGTTTTTTGAGAGTATATATAATGTTAAGGTCACAGATATCCAGTTAGCTGATAAAGACCGGATCATTTCTCTGGTATTTGAAAATGGTGATAAACTGCTCTTTAAATTATTCAGTAATAAAGCTAATGCTTTGCTGATTAGTAATGGTTTGATTTCGGAAACCTTTAAGGATTTTGATGAGATCGGGAATCCAGAGCCAACACCCAAAACACAACAACTTTTCTCCAATATTCCTGAACAAGGGAAATCAAAAGCAGTAATGTTGGCGGCGAACCCTTTGTTGCCGAGAGCTGAACTGGAAGAACTGATCAGGTTAAACCGGCTGGATGGAAAAACTCCGGAGGAAATAGTTCAACTCACTAAAAAAGTAACTGGACAAATCGCAGCAAAGCCAGTCTACAGGAAGTTGGATTCCGGGATAGTTACTCTAATTAATGAAGAATTGCTTCCGTTAAATACTCAGGAGGAATACGAATCTGTAAACGATTTGATATCGTATCGATTCAGGAACTATGCTCATTATCAGCGTCTTAACCAACAAAAAGGATCGATTTCAAAAGCAATAAAGCGGGACATCAAACGGCTGAATTCATCACTAAGGAATCTTTCCAAAGCAGATAAAGGAATTGAAAAAGCGGAAACTTATGAGAAGTATGGGCATTTACTGATGGCGAATGCACATCTTGAGAAACCTCAAACAAACACATTAACAGTTTCAGATTTGTATGATGGAGGAAAGGAAATTCAGATTAAAGTAGATCCGGAACTTACTGTCGCTGAGAATGCCGAGCATTACTATAATCGTTCATCCAGTGCTTTGAAATCTTATAAAGAAGCAGAAAAGCGGACTCCTAAATTAGAAGAACGTCATAATCGACTCCTGAGAATGGAGCAGGAACTCAAAGAAATTTCTCATCTAAGAGACTTGGATGATTGGAAGAAAGAGCATCAAAAAGAAATCGGAAATCTGGGTTTTGGGAAATCAAAAAAGCAAGAAAGTGCACTTCCATTTCATACATTGGAACTGAACGGTTATCAAATATGGATTGGTAAGAATGCGAAAAGCAACGATAAAATCGTTCAACTTTCACATAAAGAAGATGTTTGGATGCATGCCCGTGGAGTCCCGGGTTCTCATTTAGTAGTTCGAATGGAAAACAATAAGGAGATGCCTTCAAAAGAAACCATTGCCAGAGCAGCCTCTTTCGCAGCGTATAATTCCAAGGCGAAGGGGGCTAAGCTGGTTCCTGTGATTTTTACTAAAAGAAAGTACGTTCGAAAACCAAAAGGAGCAGCTCCTGGTACTGTTCTGGTTCAGAAAGAAGAAGTAGAACTGGTTAAACCCGAAAAGCCTGAAGTATGAATGAGTATCGATTAAAAAAATTTGATGGAAGTATTTATTTAACTGGGTTTATGGCCTCTGGTAAAAGTGCTATTGGACGTGAAATTGCAAAAAAACTGGAAAGACCATTCGTAGATCTTGATGCGATTATTAAAAGGGGAGAAGGGAAATCGATTAAAAGAATTTTTGAAGAGGAAGGTGAACCATACTTCCGGGACCGGGAATGGCAGTATTTACTTGAACTCACCAGAGAGTTTAAAGGAGTGGTTGCACTAGGTGGTGGAGCACTTCATAATCAACGGGTGGTAGATCATTTAAAAGTGCACGGAATACTGGTGTTTATTAAAGCACCAATGGAGGTAATTGTTGAACGGGTAATGAGAAATACAAAACGACCTATTGTACTTAATGCCGAAGGTAAAATAAAATCGCGGGAAACTCTGTTTACAGAGCTTAAAGCCTTATATTCATCCCGAATAGAATATTATAAACAAGCTCAGGTTACATTAGAAAGCCATGGCAATGAGCTGAAAGAAGGACAGGCTCTGAAATTGATCGAAAAGTTAACAAGGTATGTTTGATTCTATACCCGTAAGTACAACATCTACAGATTCATACACAATTACCGTTGGTGAAAACCTGATGGAAGAAGTTGCTGAAACGTTAGCATCTCGGTTTAGCCGATCTAAGTTGTTTATGATTATTGATGAGAAAGTCTATCGGAACCATAGCTCATATATAGAATCTGAGCTGGAAATGAAGTTTTCAAGAATTACTAAATATGTGGTTCCAAGTGGAGAGAGTAATAAAAGCATGGAACAGTTCTCCAGAATTGTAGACTTTATACTTGAAAACGGAGTAGAACGTTCAACTTCTTTACTAGCTGTAGGGGGAGGAGTAGTAGGTGATCTCGCTGGGTTTGTTGCTGCTTCGGTATTAAGAGGAATTCCACTTATTCATTTACCAACTACGCTATTGGCTATGGTTGATAGCTCAATCGGAGGAAAAACAGGAGTTAATCATGAAGTCGGAAAAAACTTAATCGGTGCCTTTTATCAGCCAAAAGCTGTATTTGCTGATGTTACTTTTCTAGAAACACTTCCAAGGCAGGAATGGGTGAACGGAATGAGCGAAATACTTAAGTACGCAATGATTGAATCACCCGATCTTTTCACGCAGTTAAAGGAATTAACTCAGCATAACGAATTTGCATCACCGAAAGAATGGATACCGATTATTAAACAAAGTGCGGACATTAAAGTAGATATTGTAAACAAAGATGTTAAAGAATCCGGTATAAGAGAGTTTCTAAACTTTGGACATACCTTTGCTCATGTAATCGAAAGAAAGGGAGAATACGGGCACTGCTCTCATGGAGAGGCCGTTTTTGCAGGGATGTTTGGCGCAGTTGAAGCATCGAACCGAACCGGGGCTTCAATTAGTACAAACGATTTAGAGTACTTCAAGCCGTTGTATAATTTGAATCTTGAGAAAATTGGAACTGATACTAAGGAATTAACTCAACTTATGTTGAGAGACAAAAAAGTGAAAGATCAAACGATTCGCCTGATTTTACTGGAAGAGATGGGTAAGCCTGTTGTTAAATCGTTTGAAGAAACAAAATTGGTAGAAGCAAGCTGGAACTATCTTATTTCGGAATTCACCTAAATTTATGGCAATACGCTGGATACATAAAGCCTGGTCCGTTTTTTGGACATATTTTGGCATTACTGTTGCGGTAATTCTTGTACTTGGTGTGATCGGTTTTGGGGTTTTACAGCTACCGGCTTCGAAGAGCTACATTGTTTCTAAAATTGAAGAACGATTTAACACACAACATCAGGGAGTACTAAAATTTGGGAAGTTTTCAGGTACGTTTCCGGTAAGCTTTGAGTTTGAGAATGTGGCATTATATCCCGATTCCAGTCTTAAAAATCCTATTTTTGAAACAGATACGATTACTGCTACACTCGACTTCTGGGCGTTATTTCGAAATCGCTTTGTGGTAAATAGTCTGAATGTAAAGTCTCCAAAACTGGTACTTGAGAAAGATTCATCCAGGTCTATTCTCAACGCGATTAGAAAAAGAAACGTGGTTCAGACAAATTCTTCTGCAATAACTTCCGCTCCTGCAAACCCATTTGTGGAAATACTTGCCCCTTCTGTCATTCTTTCGAATGGAACGGTTGTGATGAAAGAGGTAATACCCAATCTTCCGAATGATTTGGATAGTGTGACCTTTCAAGACCTCAATATCAACATGTTTTTAGATTATAATCATGAAGGTCGTTTTGTCGATATTGATCAACTTAGTATGAAGATTCCTGAGTTTGATGTAGAGAATATAAGTTTGTATGGTCAGGTTTTTAATGACAATCAATTTCTTGAACTCAATGCTTTTAATATCAATTTTGGAAACTCTATCCTGCGTTTTGGTATGGAAGCAGATGGAGTTGATATTTTTAAAGGCGAAATTGTTAATCAATTAAATACTTCTCAGCTTTCACTGGATATTAATGAGTTCAAGATCGAGCCATCCTTGATAACAAGAGTTTTTGAAAATTATCCTTATTCACAGAAAAACCTTTCTTTAAATTTAAACGCTGAAGGAAGTGTGGACTCTTTATGGGTTGAGGAATTCCTACTAGGTTTTGGAGAAAGTAGCTTTGAAGGATTTGGTTACATCAAGAATCCTTTGTTATCTCAGGCGCTTTTTTTCGATTCTGAAATTCACGATATCTATCTTGATTCTACCGACATTCTTACCATTTTCGAAAACATTACTCCGAATCAATTAGGGGCAATAACATCGTCAAGTGTTGACATCAAAACATCAGGTAATTCAGAAAAGGTGAACAGCCTGATTGAATTATCAGGAGCAAGGGGAAATGCTTTATTAGAGAGTGAACTCTTTTTAAATGATGAGCTTTCTTTCGGTACTTTTGTTACGGTAGACAGTGTTAATTTGGGAATGCTTTTTACCGATCAGATTGTGCAGTCAGATATATCCGGTTTCATCAATATCGAAACCTCCAGCCTTAAAGAGATAAAAAATTCGGTTGGTGAAGCCGAGTTTGATTTCCAGAATGGATCTATAAATGGGGTAAGTTACGACAGCTTATCAATAACCGGGAATTGGGATTCAGGCATAGTTTCGCCTTCTTTTAAATTACAATCTCCCGAAACAGAAGTAAGAGGAATGGGAACCATTCAGTTAACCGACTCTATTCCTTCTATCGAGTTTACCGGGAGCGCAAAAAACCTCAATGTTAAAGCTTTGACTCAGTCTGAAGTTATGTCCGAGGCCTTTGTAGATTTAGATTACGAAGTATTTTTAAGTGGGTCGAATCGAGAGAATATTTACGGTCAGGTTAGCCTGGATATTCCATTCTCCGTAGTAAATGGCGATACACTACCTTTGCACCAAATTTATGCGGATTTCAATGAACCCGGATTGAACACAAGAATATTGAGGATTACTTCTACAGCATTTGATCTCGATGTTAATGGTCAATTTGATCCAAATGATATGATAGAATTGGCTCCGCTTTGGACAAATTATTTTGAGAATAGAATAGAAGAAGAGATTCTATTCAAAGGTACTCAAAGAGCTGATTCGCTAGAGCCTCAAGTTACCGACCAAAACTTTAGCATAGGATTGTCGTTGAAGAATTTGGCTTTATTGAAAGCATACTTTCCTGCAATACCTGCCTTAAATTCTAAGGCTCAAATCAATTCAAATTTCAACGTTAACAGAGAGAGACTGCTTTTTAACGCATCGGTAACAGATTCTGAGTTCAGCTACAAAAATTCTAAAGCAGATTCTTTAGTAGTACAGATAACAGGGAGTTTTAGAGAGAGACAAAAAATCAAAGAATTCAGCAGCTTTAGAGCTCAGGTTCAATCTTCAGGTTTAGAAACTGAATTTATATCAGCGAATAGTTTCAACATGTCTTTTGAAATGGAGGAAGACTCTGTCTTGTTCACTCAAAACCTTACAGGAATTGCTGATGAAGCAGCTTTGGAGCTTTCCGGCGAAATAGCGCTTAAAGATTCCAGCCTTGACCTTACTGTCAGGAATTTTGAATTAGGGAGCGAGGTATATAAATGGCAAAACGAAGGCATTCCATTCGTAAGTTATCAGCCTGAAAACAAACTAAGATTTCAGGACTTTACTTTTTCAAATTTTGAAGAGTTTGTAAGCATAGAAGGAACTTTTAGTAACGTTCCAAGCGATTCAGTCAACTATGTAATCAGAAGTGTTGATTTATCCCGTATTTCGACCCTGGTTAATGGACGAATTGATTTCTCGGGTGAACTGGATGGAAGGTTTACAACTCGTTCTTTAACAAGAATCCCCACCATTCAGGGAGAGCTTAATGTATTTGAACTTGGTCTGGATGAAAATATAGTGGGAGATGTAAGTTTAAATAGCGTATTCAATAGAGAATTAAACCGTTTTGATACTAATATTTCTATTAATACCGACTCCACTAAGTACCCGGAATACTTTGTGAGAAATGCTCGCCTTGGACAGGATATTGAGCTTAATGGATATGTTTTAGCTCCCGAGAACGGAGAATTCCCCGATGAAGATTCACTCTTTAATTTCGACCTGGAATTTGAGAATGTTGATTTATGGGTTATCCCATTTATCGCACCAAAAGTATTCGCAGAAATGTCTGGTAAGGCATCAGGAAGTGGGTATGTTTGGGGGAATCTCGATACTTATGATTTCAGTGTCGATTATTCAATAGGAATGGACGATGCAGTGTACATGAAGCCTAGGTTCCTCGACACCTTTTATTACGGTCAGGGGTTGTTGAATTTTTCCAGAGAAAATGGGCTCGACTTTCAGGACATATTTATTATTGATCCCTCAGGTGGTTCTGCAATTTTGAGCGGAACGTATAATTTGAACAACTTCCAACAAATACATCTAATTGATCTTGAACTTCAGATGGATGAATTTCAATTTCTGAACAGTACTCTGGATCCTACATTACCATTTTTTGGAGACGCCTATGGAACCAGTACTATCCGCATGACGGGTACAAATCTTAATCCGGTTCTTTCAACTGCAACTCCGGTTTACATATCCGACTTTTCAAATATTGGGATTCCTCTTTTAGAAGAAACAGAGTTTGATGAAGACAATAAATTTATTCGGTTTGTAGATGACTTCTCAGTGGCAAAAAAGAGAAGCTCAGGTCCTGCAAGTACAGATGCCGAGTTTACAGTAGTTGAAGAGAATGATCCTTTTGACCGAACCTTTATAGAACGTTTTACCCTCGATCTTCAATTCATAGCCAATCAACCGATGACGGTCCGATTGATATTTGATCCTATAACCGGAGATATGATTACCGCTAATGGTACTGGCAGGCTCAGAATTCAGCTTCAGGATGAAGATCTAAGTATGTTTGGTCAATTTGATATTTCAGGAGGGAACTACAACTTTGTAAGTGGCGATATTTTTACCAGAAGATTTGAGATTTCACCGGGCGGTTCGATCATTTGGGAAGGTTCTCCGACCGATGCACGCCTGGATCTGGAAGCAGTGTATGAAGCACGGCCGGATATCAATACCCTAACCAGAGCAAGAGCCGAAATTGATCAGGAAACGTCTCAACGTGTTCCGGTCCAATTGGTATTGAATATTGAAGGATCTCTGAACAGCATTGAAAATAATTTCTTTTTCAGGCTTCCAAATACATTCGAATCGCGACAGAATACTACGCTTTCTACCCAAATCAACTCTTTAAATAGAAATGAAGACGAAAAGCTAATTCAAGCTACCAGTTTTCTTTTAATGGGTGATTTTATTCCATCCACATCAGCAACTACAAGTACTACAAACTCCTTTACAGATAACTTTTCAGGAAGTGGTGCAGTATTAAATCCTTTGCTCTCAAGCCAGGTTATCAGTCCTTTGCTATCAAACCAGATTAATTCTTTATTAAGAAGTGATATTGGAAGTTTAGATATTGATTTCAACCTCAACACCTATAACAATGTGGACCTGGCTGTAGCTCTTCGACTGTACAACGACCGTATCATACTTAGCAGAGAAGGGCAAATCACTGGCGCACAGTCGAATATTGGAGATATTGGAGCAACGTACAGAATCAATCAAACACTATCAGTTACCGCTTTCCATCGCCAGGATCCTACTTTCAGCAATTTTGGCGGGGTTGATGATGGCCGGCAAGGTCAGGATATTAACGGAGTGGGGCTTGAAGCAGAGGTAAGTTTTAACAGTTGGAATGAATTTTTCAGAAAATTAGCTAATCCTTTTAGAAGGCTTTTTGGGACAAAAGATAAGGAAGAGGAAGAAACAGAAGAACAAACAGAAAATCAGAATCCCCCATCGAAATAAGGAATGAATGAGTAGAAATCAGAGGCTAAGCACCCTAGAAGAAATTGTACTGGATTTAGTTAAAAACAGCCCTGAATCAAATCTGTCAAAAGAGACGATTAAAAGTGTATTACAGTTAAGCAGCAAAAAAGAAGTAAAGCGACTAGATAAGGCTATAAATAGTCTTTCAAGCAAGCAGCTTGTTACCCGTCAGGGGAAGAGTATCCTACTAAAAAAGAAAGAGTCATCAAAATCCAGCGATAATGGTTCCGATGGATTGATTGAAGGTAAGATCCAGATTACACAAACAGGAATGGGTTTCGTGTTGGTAGATGGGATGGACGAAGATATCAAGATTCATCGCCGTGATGTTGGAACTGCGCTTCAGGGGGATTTAGTAAAGGTCAAATTAACTCGCGGTAATAAACGATCTGGCCAGCCTAAAGGTAGAGTGATAGAGATAGCTAAGCGCGGTAAGGATTTTTATGTTGGTACGCTTAAAAGAACAGGAACCAAAACCTACATTATTGAGCCAGATACAAAATCGGCCCACACCGACTTTTACGTACTTCCAGAAAACCTGAATCGAGCTCAAAAAGAGGATAAAGTAATTTTTACGCTCGAAAAGTGGGTGCATCAGCAAGCGTTACCGGAAGCTAAAATTACCTCCATACTTGGGAAATCGGGAAGTAATGATGCAAACATTCTGTCGATTCTTGCTGAAAATGAATTAGTAGCAGAGTTTCCTCCTGAAGTAGAACGCTTTGCCAAAACTATTCCTGATCAGATACCTGAAGAGGAAATTGCACGTAGGAAAGACCTTAGAAGTGAAAACGTATTCACAATCGATCCCGCGGATGCCAAAGATTTTGATGATGCACTTAGTATATCCTTCAACGAAAAAGGGAATTACTATCTGGGTGTACATATCGCAGATGTTACTAACTATGTAAAGCCGGAAACTCCGCTTGATACCGAAGCCTTCGAACGTGGTACCAGTATTTATTTAGTGGATCGGGTGATTCCCATGCTGCCTGAACGTTTAAGTAACGGAGTTTGTAGCCTTCGACCTAACGAAGATAAGCTTACGTACAGCTGCTTTATGGAAATCGATAAGGATGGGAATCTGGTTGATTATTCAGTTGAGGAAACAGTAATCCACTCTAAGCAACGATTTACCTACGAGCAGGCTCAGGAAGTCCTTGATGGGAAAAATCACGAGTATAAAAAAGAAGTTCACCTTGCAGGTAAACTGGCCAAAACGTTGATGGAGAAACGGTTCAGAGAAGGGGCTATTGATTTTGAAAGTCCTGAACCACGTTTTGTATTAGATGAACATGGAAAGCCGATAAAAGTGGTTCTCAAAAAAAGAATCTTTGCTCATCGACTTATCGAGGAATGTATGTTAATGGCAAATAAGACAGTAGCTATTCATATTGATAAACTCAGAGAATCATCAGGGAAAAGGAAAAGTAAAAATCTCTATCCCTTCTTTTATCGTGTACACGATAAGCCGGATGATAAAAAATTAGCGGCAGTTGCCGATCAGGTTAAGCCAATTGGAGTAAATTTTGAACTTGGAAATAAAGTGTCTCCGAAATCAATAAATAAGCTCCTGAATGATATAAAGGGTACCAGTGTAGAAACTATTGTAAATGAGCTAACGCTCAGAGCGATGGCTAAGGCAGAGTATAGTCCTCAGAATATTGGACACTTTGGTCTTGGATTTCAACATTATGCACACTTTACCAGCCCGATCCGTCGTTACCCTGATGTTATTGTCCATCGCTTGCTTAAAGGATATGCGTCCGGAGCTGTTGCTTACAATTACGACACTCTAAGCAAAAACGGACAGCATTGTAGCGAACGTGAACGTGTAGCTGTTGATGCTGAACGTGATTCCATTAAATTAAAGCAGGTGGAATTTTTAAGTAACAAGATTGGCGAAACCTTTGATGGGGTGATCAGTGGAGTCACAGAAAGAGGTATTTTTGTTAATCTAAAAGAGATACATTGCGAAGGCATGATTAGAGTAAGCGACATGAAAGGTGATTATTACAACTACGACCAACGAAGCCATAGTTTAATTGGCAGGTCTAGTAAAAAATCCTTTCAATTAGGGGATGATATTCGCATCCGTGTAGATAGTGTAAATCATCAAAAGCGACAAATTGACTTCGTTCCGGCATAAACCACAATTAGTATTGTTATGAGAGCAAAAATAATAGCTGTTTTCTTCTTGTCATTATGTGTTGGGCTTCCAACCCTTAACGCCCAATATTTTTCATTTGGTAAGAACCGCGTTCAGTATCAGGATTTTGAATGGAGATTCATCCAGTCAAAACATTTTGATATCTATTACTACGGTGAAAAGAATTATGAATTAGCTGAATTTGCAGCACAAAGCCTTGAATCGGCTTACAAACAGCTTCAGAATGACTTCAACCATGAAATAGTAGATCGTATTCCACTTATTGTGTACGATTCTCACAATGATTTTTCCCAAACTAATGTGGTAGCTCTCCCCACAAGTGCAGAAGGTATTGGCGGAGTGACTGATAAAGCCAAAAACCGAATGACTGTTCCTTTTGCAGGTGATTACAATGATTTTAGAAGAACACTCCATCACGAGCTGGTTCATGCCGTTTTTAACGATATGTTTTACGGTGGATCAATACAATCAATTCTTAGAAATAACATCCAACTCGTATTCCCACTTTGGTTTGAAGAAGGCCTGGCTGAATACACAGCTCTTGGCTGGGACACAAACACAGACATGTTTATCAGAGATGCCGTAATAAATGGATATCTCCCCCCAATCAGATATTTAAGTGGGTACTACTCATACAGAGGCGGACAGTCTGTATGGAATTTTATAGTAGAAGAATACGGACGCGAAAAAATTGCAGAAATCCTAAATCGAATTAAAACCAGTCGCAGCATAGAGTATGGCTTTGCAGATGCACTTGGATTAACCATTGAAGAACTTTCAGAACGCTGGGAGCAACATCTTAAAGAACGTTATTTCCCTGAAGTGGCCCAGCGCGAAAATGCAAAAAGTATCGCCTCATTGATGACCAAGCGCGGAGATTATGGCAGTTATAACACCAGCCCCGCAATATCTCCTCAAGGTGATAAGATTGCATTCATCACTAATAAAAGAGGCTATTTTGACATAATTGTAATCGATGCATTGAATGGCAGAAAGTTAAAAACTTTGGTTCGGGGAGAGGATAATCCTGATTTCGAAGAATTGAATATTCTGAATCCAAATCTAACATGGTCTCCTGATGGGCAGTACATTGCTCTGTCTACAAAAACAAAAGGAAACGATGATATCGCAATAGTTAATTACCGGACTGGTAAAATAGAGAAGATAAAACTCGAACAACTTGATGCAATCGAATCGGTGGCTTGGTCGCCGGATGGAAACAAGCTTGCTTTCGATGGAAATATTGGACCATATCAGGACATTTTCGTGTACAATCTACAGACAAAAGAATTGACAAATGTGACCAGCGATTTCTTTTCAGATAAGCAACCGGTGTGGTCGAACGACTCGAAATCTATTTATTTTGCCTCAGACAGAGGAGCGAAAATCGAATTAGACACTTATAAATTAGACTATCGTTTATTAAGTGATTTCAGCATTTATCAAACCGATATTTTCAAAGTAGAACTGGGTAATTCTGTAGCCGAACGTATCACATCAACTGATGGGTGGACTGAAAATCAACCAGATGTGACCAGAACAGGCAGGCTGGTTTTCAATTCTGATGAAAATGGAATCCAGAACATTTATGAATACGATTTCGAAACTCAAACAGCTGTTCCATTAACCGATCTACAGGCTGGTGTATCTCAGTTTTCAGTAAGTGCTGATGGTAGCAGGATTGCGTTAAGTTCGATTAATGAAGGTTACCTGGATATCTTTTTACTGAAAACTCCGTTTTCCAGAAGGAAATCTGAACCTCTTGAAAAAAATTACTGGGCAAAACGTAGAGCAACAGAGAGTCAAAGTGAGAGAGTACCTGCTACATTGTATGCTCAGGAAATGTACAAAGAAGGTCTTATAACAGGAGCAGAAAGAACGCAGTTAGATAAAGAAGCTGAAGAAGCTCAAATGACAGAAGAGGAGCGTAACAGCACCTTTGAACAAAGTGGGGAGATTGACTTCAGGAATTATGTATTCTCTGAAGATGTGATTCAGGATACAACTCTTACTTTAGTGGATGAATTTATTTTCGAATTGGAAGATAATATTACTGATGATGGCAGATATCTTCCCCGTGAATATCGTTTAACCTTTAGCACAGATATTGCATACAGTCCTTCGATCTCAGCTTCAACTTATGGTACGTATGCGCTTACTCAGTTCTTGATTAGTGATTTATTAGGAGATCACCAATTAGCAATGGGTACAAATTTTCAAACCGATTTAAGAAACAGCGATTATTCCATTCAATATGGATATTTGAAAAATCGAACTAACCTCTTTTTCTCATATTTCCATTCTTCCCGACAATATCAAACCTTGTATGGCGAACTATTACGTTTCAGAACCTTTGGAGCTGCTTTTAATGCTCAATATCCGATTGATAAATTCAGAAGAATTGATTTTGGAGCTTCCTGGATTGGGCTTGTAAGAGACTATGATAGCGTTTTTAATCCTTTATCTGTCTTTTTCGGATTACCTGGTCAGGAAGGTGACGCTCAAAACTTAAATAGTTCTTTTCTATATCCTCAGCTCTCTTATACAAAAGACGCGACCTTACCAGGATTTATCACACCAAGGGGAGGTACCAGGTATTCTGTGAGCCTTTCCGGAAGTCCGGCGCTGGGAAATGATTCGCCGCTGTTTGCATCGGTATTGGGAGACTTCCGTCACTACATAAACTTAGGTACTAATTATTCTTTAGCATTTAGAGGATCGGGGGGAGCTTCTTTTGGGAAAGACTCCCAGACCTACTTTATGGGAGGTATGCAAGGGTGGATAAACCAACGGTGGTCTGATAATGGTATTCCTTTAGACAGACTTGCAGACACGTTCTTTACTCTACCAGCAGTCCCATTAAGAGGATATGAGTACAATTCGATTTACGGTAATAAATTTGCTCTTATAAACACCGAGTTCAGATTCCCATTATTTGCAGCAATTGTACCCGGAGCAATACCAATCTTACCTCTTTATAACATCACTGGAGCCTTCTTTGTAGATGTAGGAACAGCATGGGGGTTTGATATCAACCAAACATTCCAAAACCGACTAGGGCAGCCTGTTGTTATTAACGAAAACCCAAAAGAGTTGGATTTCAGGCTGGGAGAAGAAGTTGTAACCTATTACGATTTAACAACAAGCTCCAGAGTAGACGAGCCAGTTCCGGGAAATGAAACCATACAGTTTAACTCCATTGATGGTGATATTCTTGCAGGGGCAGGATTTGGACTCAGAACAATCGTATTTGGTCTTCCGCTTCGTTACGACATGGCTTGGTCTTATGGTAGAGGAGGGTTTAATCCCGGAGCAGTTCACTACTTTTCAATTGGAATTGATTTTTAGTATCGGGCATTCACCTGCTTGGTATTTAATAATCTGTCATATTGATTTTGGGGGTCCCGGTAATACACAAATCCAATGTATTCCTGATCTCTTTTTGTCAATGAATCACTCAATCGAAGATCGTTAATTTCACCGTTCTCCAGAGTCACATATTTGTAAGAATAAATACCCTCTTTAATCAGCGATGATGTCTGATATACACCCATTTCAGGATTAAACTGTAATTCATTTCTTTCAGAAATAGTCCATTGATTGAAGTCACCGATTAGAAAAACAGACTCTTTTTGGTTGAGCTGATTCCCTGTATTTAATCGAAAGATCACTTCATTATAGCTTGCTACAGGTACTTTTTTTGGAAAACCCAATTCGCTAATAGAATTAGGTCTGGGATCAGCCAGAAAATTAAGAAAATCATCTTTTAATGTTACTCTTTGAGGAGTTCTTGCTGGTTCGAAATTAAAAATCTGCGGGTTTTGAAGAGTTAACTGACTTAAATCCAAGACACTGAAATCAAAATTAGCAGGGAATGAATTGTTTCTGGAAAGGTGAAATTCAGTCTCACCATCATCCGTAAAACTGATTTGTGCTGCGTTTTTTGCTTGTCTCCAAAATCTGTTTTGGACAAAAGAATAGGACAAATCGAACCGAGGAAACTCTATAAACTCGGGATAAAAATACTTACCGAAGAGTTGATCCAGCGCACTTCCATCTTTACCTTGATTAAAAAGTGTTTCTGAACGAACTATTAAGTTTCCTTCGGCTTCTGTAACAAAAAAAGGAAGGCTGAAAAGCTCTGTTCCTGATTGGTAATCGAATACATGAAGCAGATAATGCCCACTTACAGTGAAATTTAAATTCCGATTTGGAAACTCCGTTTTATAGTGAAAATAATCAGGTTTAGTCTGTTGGTTAGGTGTCCCACCCCGGACAAATAGTTCATTTATTCCATCAAATACCCAAGGGTCAGGTAATCCACTTTCCTGCCAGTTTTTATTGTGATGGGAGAAGCTAATCCGGTACTGACCCGATACTGATGCAAGCTCATCAAATTCTAAAATCAATTTCTGAGTGGATCCTAGCTCTATAATAGGAAGGTTCCCCTCAAAACTTTCCCGATACAACTGAACACTTTTGATAGATCGGGGAGTACTCAACTGACCCGGAACAAGCAGCAAACTGGACTCTGTTTTTGTATTGGAAGATTGTTTAATGATTAAACTTTCCCCGGAAGTACAGGAAATGAAAAGAGCTAAAAAGGTAAGAGCGGAATACTTTTTAAAGATCGATGGTGCCTGTAAATACAAAATGTGCCGGTCCTGATAAGGTTAAGTGGGTATACATGTTCTTGCTTTCATCAAACTGAAAGGAAACACTTAGTGTTCCGCCCTTAACGGTAATGGGGTATTCAAAGTCTGTACCAGAAGGTTCTTCTTTGAAATGTGTAGCAATAGCAGAGGCAAGAGCTCCGGTTCCGCAGGCAAGTGTTAAACCTTCCACTCCACGCTCATAGGTTTGAAGATAGATGGTGTCCTCATCAATGCAGGCAAAGTTTACATTGGTTCCCGGGGGATTGAGCAATGCATGATTACGAATAAAACTCCCTTCAGCAATCAAGTCTTCCTCATCTTCGAGTCGATCTAATGCTTCAAAACTCACAATATGTTCTGTACCGGTGTAGACTTGCAGGTATTTCTTTTTATTGATTTGAAGTTTCTTTGGTGCCAAAACATCCGGAAAACTAATGCTAACCTGATGCTCGATCTTATCGACGGTTGCTTCATAAATGGCATTGTGAACATTGAATTTGTGGTTATTCTGAAATCCATGATGAGTTGCATAGAGCGCAAGGCATCTTCCGCCATTTCCACACATACCAGCTTCAGAACCGTCGGCATTTCGGTAAATCATGGTATAATCAACATCTTCTATTTGGGCAGATTCTAAAATCAAAACTCCATCAGCGCCAACTCCAAATTTGCGGTCGCAAATTAAAGGTGTTAAGGAAATGATTTCTTCCATAGATAAACCCGCGTCCCGGTTATCAATAACCACAAAGTCGTTTCCGGCACCTTCCATTTTATAAAATTTGAGTGTACTCATTCAACAAATGCGGGTAAATGTTTCCAGTTTTCAGTTTTTGGAATAGGGGTATCTAATCCGCGCATCAGCGTGGAAAAGCGAAGCGCTAATACGGTAAATATGAGCTTCGCTGAAACGTTTTGGCGCAGCATTGGACGTGTTGCATCAATTTCTGCAATCATTTCTTCAAGCTTGGCATCAGAAAGGGCACTGATGAACTTCTTAATTGATTCAACCTGATCAATATTTGTAATCAGAGTCTCATTGTTAGTTTCCTGGTATACCATCAAATCACGCACATACATTTCCATAAGATTGGTGAGAGAAATTAGACCTTCAATATTCAGCGAACTTTGCCAATCCTGGGCAATTCTTGAAATCCCTAGAGCATCTTGGCTGTAGGAAAGGCGGAGAAAATTCACCATCGTTTCCCGATCCTCTTTCAGTCTGGAAACATCGTAAAAGCGAGTCATTGCGTAGTTTCCGCCAGAAACTCTTGCCAGGTACGAAGCGTTTTCCTTACTTAAGCCATCAACATCAATCAATCCCGTTTCAACTTCCTTGGGAGATAGCGTGCCTAATGCGATATGCTGACACCGTGATGTAATTGTAGGGAGGAGGCTTTCATAACTCTCGGTAGTAAGAATGAACATCAAACGGTCTGAAGGCTCCTCCAGCAATTTCAGGAAGGCATTTGCAGTTTCCTTGCGCATGGTTTCTACCTGAGTCATGATGATTACTACGCGATTTCCCTCATTGGGGCGAAGTCGGGCTACAGGGCGTATTTCTTCGCGAAAATAATCAACGGGATAGAATGCCTGCAGATTTTTTGAGGATGCGTCTTTTTCAAGCGAGGGACGTTGTGCAAAACCGATAACCTCATAAGGATCTTCAGCAAGTAGTTCTAATCTTGAACGCAGTTCGTCCATTTTAGCGGAAGTAGGCTTTGGAATAAATATGTGAATATCTGGGTGCGTGAACCAAGAAGATTTTTTGCTGGAAGCATACTCTTTAAGGTCGCTCAAATGATCAATTCCATTTATTGCCTCAGCTAAACCCAGTGCAAAAGCAGTTTTCCCCACTCCTGAAGGTCCTGAAATCAGATACGCATGTCCAATCCGCTCAGAAGCCAGCATTCGCTGTATTTGTTCCTTTGCCCGATCTTGCCCAATAAGTCTTCTGTTACCGAAATCAATATTCATTATCTGATCTTAGTTCTTCATTCTATAATCACTGTTCTTAATTCTTTACTCGTCCCATATAAAATCAAAAAGTATAATTCCTGCTGTAATTGTTACTCCAACAAAGCCAACCAATGCTGCAAGATCGTTACCAAAACCCTGAACGCTTCCATCAATAAAAGCGGACTTAGTAACTCTTGTAAGTAATAAGATCAAAGGTACAAAAAGAGGGATCGAAAGAACGGAAAAAACAGCTCCTTTTCGATCAGCCTGAGATACGATAGCAGCTGTCATCGTTGAAACGGATGATAGTCCAAGCGTTCCCAGAATTAACATCACCAAAAAAGACTCCCACGAAACGATGCTTAAATCCATCAAAAAAGAATACAACAAGAATGTTGCTGTGTTAATAAATAGCGTGAATACTGAATTATACAGGAGTTTTCCTGTATAAACGGTAGATCCTTTGGCATAAATTCGAAGCAGATCGAATGTGTTTTTATCTGTTTCGGAGATGAAGCTTCTGCCCAAAGCAGAAAGTGCAGCAAAAAGGATTACAATCCATGCCAATCCGCTTTTAGGGGTAGGATCGAGTTGTTGTGCCCGAAGCGTGAATAGAATTAACAGGAGAGAAGCTACCACAAATGCCAGTACCATATTGATGGCAAAACGGGTTCGGAATTCTATCCGCACATCTTTCCGAAAAACAGCAAAAGTAGTTTGAAGCCAGTTCATAGGCATCAAGTTTACGGATTTTAGTGGTGTTCTGCTTAAGACAAAATAGATGAAAGAGAAATGATGTCTCGGAAATAGTCATAGGCAAATCTATTACACATATCTAAGTGTCTTGTTATGAAGAAAGTTTATCAATCGGGAAATCATTCAAATTTAACTTTGATTGGTACCACTTCTACTACCTATATTCGGAGGACACATTTTGAGCAGTACATTGTTAACCGAATTCTCTCTAACCCCATGAATTTATTCACTCTTCTTGATGAAAAAAACGTGATTCCCAATCTTAAGGCGAAGAACAAGAAGGATGTGATAAACTCATTAGTGGATACTCTGGCATCTAAGGTTGATGAAGACACACTAAAAGCAATTCGGGAAGGAGTTTTTGAACGTGAAAATGTAATGAGCACCGGAGTGGGAAAAGGACTTGCAATCCCACATTGTAAAACCAAAGCAGTAGAAGAGAATTACGCTGTTTTCGCCAAAATGAGTAAACCATTGGACTTTAACTCAATCGATGATGAGCCTGTCGAAATTATTTTTTTGCTGGTCGGACCGGATTCTAAACACAGCCACCATATAAAATTATTAAGCCGTATTTCCCGCTTGATGAACAGCGCTACATTCAGAGAAAAAATTCTATCATCTGAAACGGCAGAAGTTATTCTGGAAGCATTCAAAGAAGAGGAAGAAAAATACTTCGTTCACTAATATATGAAATTCATTATTCGCAACGTTTTTCTACTCACTTTTCTACTCGTTGCGGTTAGTGGCTTTTCCCAGGATTTAAATTCCATAATATCTTCGGCTTCAAATCAGGAAGCGCTATGGTCGGTTACTGTAAGAGATTCAGAAGGAAATATTCTGGAAAGTTATAATCAGGAAAAACTGATCATCCCTGCCTCAAATCAAAAGCTATTTACTACAGCAACAGTTTTAGATGGATTGGGAAGTGATTTCAGGTATACGACCAATATCTATGGTGATGGTATTCTCGTTGATTCGGTTTGGGAAGGGAATCTTATCATCAAAGGTTCAGGTGACCCAAGCATAAGTGGGTTTATGTATGGAGAAAATCGGTATTTTGTATTTGGCAAGCTAGTGAGCCAGTTGAAAGAACTTGGCATTTATGAAATCAATGGTAGTCTGATTGCTGATGTTAGTTATTTCGATCATCAAATATACCCTAAAGGATGGGATTGGGATGATTTGAGTTTTTACTACGGCGTTGAAATAGCACCACTATCCTTCAATAATAACGCAGTTGATTTAGTTGTAATAGCAGATGGGGAAGTCGGGTCAAAACCGAGAATTAACTGGTTTCCTGAAAACACCAGCTTTGTAAATTTCATAAACTATCAAACGATAACTCCTGCCGGAACAAAGTATGATGAGTTCTATCAAAGAGATATGGGGAGCAATAGAATAGTACTCGCGAGTAAGCTCCCCAAGGGTTATATCGAAGAAGAGTCGTTGTCAATCTCTGGAGCAGCCATGTTCTTTCTCCAGTCCTTCAGACACTTTATGATTCAAAGTGGAATAAATACCCCTGGCTCATACTTGGTTCAAAATCCGAATCCTGATGTACAAAATTTGAATATACTTGCGTCTCATAATTCAGAACCTCTTTCGAAATTGATTGAGTGGACCAATAAAGAAAGCGACAACTTCTACACAGAAATGCTACTGAAGACTCTGGATGCTGAAAAGTCTAACCAACAAGGATCGTTTGAATATGGAATCAAAGAAGTGCGAAAATTTCTGGGTGGGATGGAGATTGATACTACCTATGTGATTATGAAGGATGGTTCCGGGATGGCTTCCGGAAACTTCACAAAAACATCCATTCTGTCTGAGTTTTTAGTGAAGATGCAGTACCATCCGGAATTCGAAGCTTTTTACCGCAGTATGTCGGTTGCAGGGATTGATGGGACTATTGTTCATAGAATGAAAGGAACAGCTTTGTACAGAAATTTCAAAGGAAAGTCAGGATATGTGGGAGGGGTTCGGACATTGAGTGGATATTTTACAACTTCGTCAGGGGAGCAATTGATAGTGAGCATGGCAGCTAATAATTTTATTGGTAAAGTTCGCCCTATCGATGCTGTACATGAACGGATTTTAGCCTATCTGTATGCTAAATATTGATTAGTTTAAAGGATGCCTCATACAACTCCACATATTCTTGTTACAGACGATGAACGGGCTATCCGGAATACTCTTAAGGAAATTCTTGAGTTCGAGGATTATAAAGTAAGTACAGCTGAAAGCGGTCAGGAAGCGCTCGATCTGATTGCAAAAGAATCTATCGATTTGATGTTTCTGGATATTAAAATGAAAGGATTAGATGGGCTGGAAACTCTAAAAAAGCTTCGGGAAGCCGGACATGGATTTCCAGTAATAATGATCTCTGGTCATGGTACTATTGAGATTGCTGTTGAGGCGACTAAGATTGGAGCTTACGATTTTCTCGAAAAGCCACCTGATCTAAATCGTTTGCTGCTTACCGTCAGAAACGCACTATCGGTACAGACGTTAACAAAAGAAGTCAATCAGATCAAAAAGAAACTCCCTAAGGTTCAGGAAATTATAGGGGATAGCAAAGCTATTACAAGAATAAACTCTATGATTGCCAAAGTGGCTCCAACTCAATCCAGAGTGCTTATAACCGGAGAAAACGGTACAGGAAAAGAATTGGTAGCGACTTGGGTTCATGAGAAAAGTCCTAGAAGTTCAGGATCTTTTGTGGAGGTAAATTGTGCTGCAATTCCTTCAGAATTAATTGAGAGCGAACTTTTTGGGCACGAAAAAGGAGCCTTCACCGGAGCAAATGAGCAACGAATTGGAAAGTTCGAGCAAGCGGATGGTGGAACTTTGTTTTTGGATGAGATTGGCGATATGCCTTTGGATGCACAGGCAAAAGTACTTCGGGCACTTCAGGAAAATAAAATTACCCGTGTTGGAGGTAATGAGAGCATTTCTGTTGACGTGAGAATTTTAGCAGCGACTAACAAAAATCTGGAAGAAGAGATCAAAGAAGGTAACTTCAGAGAAGATTTATTTCACCGAATTAGTGTGATTCCCATTCATGTACCACCGCTTCGTGAACGTAAACAAGATATTCCATTAATAGCGAAAGCCTGTTTGGAAAAGCTTAAGGCAAGTGATATAAGTTTTGCTTCGGTAAGTTTCTCTAAAGATGGATTGAAAGCTCTTGAAAATCGTGAGTGGTCGGGCAATGTTCGGGAGCTCCAGAATGCGGTAGAACGACTTGGAATTCTTTCTCCAACGAATAGAATTGATAAGGATGCAGTTGAAACCGTTCTTAAATCAAGAAAAGCAGATTCTAAAGACCTTCAAAGCATAGCCGAAGGAACAGACGACTTTCAGGATTTTAAGGAAGCAGCAGAACGCTTATTTTTAGTACAACAGCTGGAGAAACATGATTGGAATATCTCTCAGACTGCAGAGGCTGTTGGAATTCAACGAAGCCATATCTATAATAAAATGAAAAAATATAATATCGAGCGATAGTATGAGTGCAGAAATCATAGATGGGAAAAAAGTAGCTGAATTAATGCGCCAACGAGTTCGCGATGATGTTGATCAGTGGGTTTCGAAAGGAAATCGGCCGCCTTTTTTACAGGTAGTGCTGGTTGGAGACGACCCGGCTTCGATTGTTTATACCGGTACGAAAACCAAAGCATGTAAAGACGTTGGAATCGAAACCGATACATTGGTTCTTCAGGATACTATATCAGCAAAGGAATTAAAGGGAATCATACGTGATTTGAATATTGATGATTCTGTAGATGGAATCCTTGTTCAAATGCCGTTACCATCTCATCTATCACAGTATGATGTAATTGAAAGCATAGATCACCGCAAAGATGTGGATGGATTTCATCCTATGAATGTAGGTCGTTTATCAGTCGATCAGCCTTGCTTCAGAAGTTGCACTCCGGCTGGGGTTATGGAGTTATTTAAGCATTATTCTATTCCGGTAAAGTCGAAACATGCTGTGGTTGTGGGTGCTAGTAACATTGTGGGATCGCCGATGGCAGTAATGCTATCTAGGGAAAATTCTTCGGGCAAAGCTACAACTACCATCTGCCATAAATTTACCCGGGATTTAACTCAACACACCATCAACGCAGATATTCTAATTGTAGCTGCCGGTCAACCCAACCTCATAAAAGGGGAGATGGTAAAAGAAGGGGTAGTAGTGATTGATGTAGGGATCAACCGTATTGCAGATGAGACCTCTGAAAAAGGTTATAAATTAGTTGGAGATGCGGATTTCGAATCGGTTAGAAAGAAAGCCAGCTGGATAACTCCTGTACCAGGTGGTGTTGGGCCAATGACTGTTGCCATGCTAATGAAGAATACACTTCTCGCAGCAAAAAAATCTATTTACCCGGAATAAATTACTGAAGTTGATCTGTTCGTCGCTGGATTACGTATTTAGAATTTTGATCAGTAACTAAATCTCTTGCTTTTAAATAAGCTTCTCTTGCCCGGTTGTTTTCTCCCGCGGTTTCGAAAATTTCCGCTGCTGAATAATAAGAACGCCAATTTTCAGGCCAGGTTTTAGTTAGCTCTGTGGCGTATTCAAATCCTTTTTCTTTTTTATTATTTAGAACATAAAGTTTACCAACAGTTCCAATAGTCTGTAGATTTCGTTCAATTCGTAAAGCTTCTTCTGCCCATTCCAGGCCTTTATCCAACCTGTATTCGTTGTTTAATGTATAATTAGCGCCTTGAACCCAACCCTGCCAACCAAAGGCAGGGAGAGTTTTAAACTGCTTTTCTATATTTTTAAAAGTTACTTCCATTGGGACTTCTACAGTAAAAGGAATCTTTCTGTATGCCCATTTAAGTGATATTTCTACAGAAGTAGGGGTGTAGTCACTAAATGAGAACTTCATCCACTCATACTTGCTATCCATTTTCTCGGCAGGTACTGTAATTCGTAAAGCATCTTCAGATTCGTCGTAGAAATAACTGCCCCACGCCTCACTAAAATTTGAAAAGATTAAAATCCATTCATTTTCTCCGGGGATTGTATGAAGTCCATAAGAACCTGCTCTCAACTCTTCTCCATTGATTAGAACATCGTCTGAAATAGTAAAGACTGTATTTCTGTTAGCTCCAGTTCTCCAGACTTCCCCGTAAGGAACCAATTCTCCCCAAATCTCTCTTTCTTTTATACCAACCGAACTGTATTCAAAGCCAATTTCAGTTAATCCAATTGTAATGCAGCGCTCTTCAAAAGGACTTGACTGAGGTAAAGTAAGTGAAACTGGTAATTGAGCGAAAGTGAACTGAGAAAAGAAAGTGGTGCTTATTACAATTAGAAATGATTTTAACATAGTAGTCAACTTTTTTAGTAACTCTGTTTTAACATACTGCAACAGAATGTTTTTATAAACTGAAAACTTATAAAACAGAATGGGAAAAGATTCCTGAATTCTTCTTCAATCAAAGGTATTTCATAAGCAATACAAACTGAGAAGTCGTGAGCGTTACTTTGAGCTCGGACTAAATTCTTAGTTAATCAAAAAGGGACTTTCCTCGATCATTTGTTTACTTACTTTTGTTAGTACGTTCAGATAATCGATAAATCCCGGGCGGCCAAATACTTCAGATTCATCAGAAACTTTTCCCCAGGCAATTATCTCAGCCTTCGATTTATCATATAAATAGTATTCGGTTTCAAACTGGAGAGCAAGCTTCGATTCAGATTGTTGATAAGCAAAGCTGACTCTGTCTCCCGCTTTTTTTATCAATTGAAATTTATATCCTTCCAAAAAATAAACGTAGCGGTCATCAGATGCTTTCAAAAGAGTATCAGAAGGAAAATTAATATTTAATTTAAGATTGTCTCTTGATAAAGTTTCTTCCTTGAAATCTGATTGATTTAGCTCAAGTTCAGGTTTTAGGATATTAACCTTATTGGGTGTATTTGTTGAGAAGGATGGAGGGAGTGCCTGAAAAAACATATCAATTTCCTGGGAATACATTGTTTTCAGAGTTGCATCAGGTGTCCAGTTTTGATTGAATGGGATTACAGAAAAGGATGAAGTTGAACTATTTTTGTTTACTTCTTCACTTAAGAAAAGCGATTGTTTGGGTGCACATGCGATGAAAATAAATAGTGTGATGCAGAGAAAGGATAATCCTCTTTTTATAATCATTAATAATAGCCTATGAGTTCTTGATAAATTAGGAATAGAAGTTACGATGAATCACTCAAACTATTGTAGATTTATCGAAGGAAATATCTTAGCTAGAGTAAAAAGGGTAATCTATGTGGTTATAGATCTTCTGCTTCGTAAACTTTGAACGGACTTTCATAAAGTATTTGTCTGCTTACCTTATTTAGAACTTCCAAATAGTCTGTAAATTTAGGACGGCCTGTTATTTCATGTTCATCAGCTACTTTACCCCATGCAACTACTTCCGATCTTCTTCTATCAAATAGAAAAAATTCGGTTTCGAACTGCAAGGCTAATTTAGATTCTGATCGTACATTCGCGTAACCGGCTCTCTCTCCCGCTTTCTGAAGTAATTGGAATTCATAATCTTCAAGAAAATAGATATATCGGTTATCTAAATTTGTTAGCAAAGTATCAGGAGGGATATTGACAGTCAGTTTTAGTTTTTCGTTGACTAATGTTTTTTTTGTGAAGTCAGGTTCGGAAAGCTTAAGACTCGAATTATTCACAGTTACTTTGTTTGGTGTATTTGAAGAAAAAGCCGGAGGCAGCGCCTGAAAGAATAAATCTTTTTCCTGAGAACGCATTTTCCTTACATCAGCAGATATCCAATTTTGATTAAGCGGTACTACGGTGAATGAAGAGCCTGAAGTATTTTTTATTACACCTTCCGTGAGAAATATTGTTTTTTGCTGAGCACATCCCGCTAGTGTTAATAATACAATAAAAAAGAACAGGGGAGCTTTATATATGGTCATCAATTGATTAATTAAATTCTGTTTTAATTGCTGAAGTTAAGAGACGCCATAACAAACTATTGTAAATTTTTAGCAATAAGTCTCTCATAAATCCAAAAAAATTATCAAAAAAATTATTCAGAATCAGCAATTGAAATCCTTTTTTTATAGAGTTCTTTGATATGATTTCTTCTATCGCTTCCTTCTCTAAGTTTGTCAAAAGTAATTCCGTAATTAGCTATTGAAGCTTCATTACGAACTTCTTTGTAAGCAGCCATTACCTCATCAAGCATATCAACATATACTTGGTAAGGCGTTGCTCTTTGGGTTTTGAGGGAGATTACAGCTTTCTCAGGCGAATCAGAAAGAGCCGGATTTTCTCCCCAATTATTAATAAAGGTTTTCAGGATGCCTTTCACCTCATGTATTTCAGTCAGGTGATCATCCATCATGATTTCTCCTTCGGAATTTACCAGAATATTCATCAGGTTTCGTTCATGGATTGGTGGCGCATCTTCATCCAAAGGAGGGGGAAGTACCAGACCAATTCCCGTGTCTACATTAATGGTTGTGGTTACCAGAAAGAAAATGAGTAGCAGAAAAGCTATATCTGCCATCGAAGATCCATTTATTTCTGCTTTCTCTCTAGCAGGTTTGCGTAAAAACATAATTTCCAGATTAGTTACAAAGTTGAGTTCTAGTTATAAAAGCAATTTCAGCCCTAGTAGAACTCGCATTTCAATGCTAGAAATTTTTTTGAATAAGGGTGACACTATGCTGTCACACTAAGATTGTAAGTTAGTGCCAGATCAAGAAAACAAAAACCAAAATCCAACGATTATGAACTCCGCTAATGCATTAACACAACATAACCTATCACAAGCTCCATCTTTAAATTTATTTGTAGCTCCATTACTAAAGCGCATCAAAAAAGAAAGCGCTGAAGAATATGTGGAAATGCAACAGACCTTTGGATTAATGGGATGGGGTGAACTTCCTGATGATCTCAAAATCGAAATTTATGACGATGTTCGATACATGGTTCAGGAGCTTAAAGGGCTGTATTCTTCTTGCGATCCTAATGTAGAACGACGAAGAAATACGGTTCACTTTTGGGTAAGCAGTTTTCAGGATGGAATCTGCAGCCTGGATGCAGCCATTAAAGGGGTGAAGGTTAAAGCTCTTTGAAATTTAATTATTAATCACAGAGCTGTTTCTTCAACACGCTCGCTTAGGTGCGCACTTGTGAGGATTCAGAAGTAGATTCTTTCTTAGATTCATAAACTTCTGTTTCTTCGATAGAGATAGCTGTTTCTCTTTCAGTTCGAAGTTTTGCTGAAATATTTTGAAGCAGATCTTCGGCTTGTTTTTTTTGTTTCTTGTAATGAGAGCTTAGAATCAGGCGGCTAATAGGAAATCCAAATAAAGCCCCTGACCCAGCGGCAATAAGTAAGGCAATGTCGGAAAGTTGAGAATTATCGAGCGCAATAGAGGCAATGGTAAATGCTACCATGCATGAGATAAAAGTGGATAAAAAACGAAATCCACTCCAGGAATTAACTAGTTGTATTTTGGTTTTTCCATCATTCGGAGTTAATGAAATATGCTTATAGCCAGAGTTTTGCCTCCGTTGTTCCCATTCGAATGAGTGAGTTGTCTTGGTGACTTTGCCAATGCCGCCGGTTACTTTTCTTATCTCCTGAACAATCGCTTCCCAATCTTCATCACTTACTTCGCCATTTATATTCGCTATTTTCTGGATTCTTGAAGTAGCTTTAAACCAGTTATAGTCATCATTCAAGTTACTGATGTCGTAAGTGCCGAGAGCTTCAATTAATGATTCTTTATCTATACCGACTTCCCCAGCAACCTGAATAAGTTCTTCTTCGGTTAGGCCTTCTTTATCGCCATAAAGTTCTTTACGGGTCTGGATTTCAGAAGCCCGGGTAAGAATTTTACTAATATCTTTTCTTGAGTAAAGAGAATCACTCATACTAGTTCTTTAATGTTGGATTTACTTCTGTTTGCATTTCTTGTTCACTGTTATAAGCATCATCTTCTATAACTATACGCGAATTATTGTTTTCGGAAAGGTTTTTAGAAATAATATGGATGATTTTTTTGAGTTTTTTCTTTTGAGATGTAAAAAACAATTTTAGAAATACCAATCCTGCTCCAATTCCAAAAATTCCCCCAAAAGGAGCTAATAGAAGAGTTAAAGACTTAGCCAAACCTAAATCTTTAAGTGCAATCAAAGTGATACCAGAAGCAAATACACCAAAAATAATAGTCACCAAGATTTTAAACGCAGGCCAGTCTTCACTGTATTCAAAACGGGTATTCCCTTCTTTCGGGATTAAAGATAGATTCCTGAATCCCATTTCGTCAATAACATGACTCAATTCGTACGCCTTCTTTGATTTTTTATCTGTACCAGTTCCCCCGATAGCTCCTTTCAATTCCAGTTTAATTTCTTCCCACACTTCATCATTTATTTCTCCAGGAATCATTTGCACATGATGAACCCGGGAACTTTCGGTAAACAAAGACCACCTCGACTTTTCTTGCTCCTCCTTAAAATTTAAAAGAGTTTCCTTTAAAGCATCTAAATCAATTCCTGATTCTGAAGCTATTTGAAATAATTCTTCTTTAGTGAGTCCAGGCTCATCACTTTTTTGGTTTTCTTTTTGACGCTTTATGGTCTCAGATAAAATCCGCGTTACCTCTTTATGTGAATATGTCTTTTTGTTACTCAAAAATCTTTTGTTAAGTAATTAGTTGTAAGTACAGGACGATAATTACGAAAATTATCAGAATAGGTTAAATATTATTCAGATCGGTTCAAAATCCTCTTCAGAAGTTCGTATCTTTGAAAAACCGCAAGCAAAATTTCCTGTTTCATGTACAAAATGAACGACTCATCTCCTTTTGAACGCATTACCAGGCAAGGGCTTACTTACGACGATGTACTCCTTGTTCCGAATTATTCTCAGGTTCTTCCACGCGATGTAGATTTAAGCGTTCAACTTACTCCTTCCCTAAAACTAAATGTTCCAATTTTAAGCGCTGCGATGGATACCGTTTCTGAATATCGGTTGGCCATTGCTTTGGCGAGAGAAGGTGGTATAGCAATGCTTCATAAGAATATGAGCATTGAGGATCACGCAGAGCAGGTTCGGTTGGTTAAAAGGAGTGAGAGTGGGATGATTGTTGACCCAGTTACCTTAACAGCAGATGCAACTGTAAAAGATGCAAGAAATTTGATGAAGATTCATAAAATCGGTGGAATTCCGATTGTTAATGGGAAAGGGCTACTAACAGGAATTGTAACAAACAGGGATTTGCGGTTTGAATCTGAGTTGAGCAGGAAACTTGGCGATATTATGACCAAAGAGAATCTGGTTACCGGAAAAGAAGGAACAAGCCTTAAAGAGGCTGAAGAGATTCTTCAGGATTACAAAGTAGAAAAACTTCCTATTGTTGATAAGGATAGCAAACTAATTGGGCTGATTACCTTCAAGGATATTGAAAAGAAAATGAACTTCCCGAATGCCTGTAAAGATGAAATGGGTAGATTGAGAGTTGGAGCAGCAGTAGGAGTTACTCCTGATACCATCGATCGGGTAGATGCTTTGGTTGCAGCAGGAGTAGACATTATCACGGTAGACACAGCACATGGTCATTCTCAAGGAGTTTTGAATACGGTTTCTACTATAAAGAAAAAATATCCTGATTTAAATGTGATTGGCGGCAATATCGCAACCAGAGCAGCAGCAGAGGCTTTGGCTGATGCCGGAGCTGATGTGGTTAAGGTTGGAGTTGGCCCGGGTTCTATTTGTACGACGCGCGTGGTTACAGGAGTTGGAGTGCCTCAGCTCAGTGCGGTTATGGAAGTTGCGGAGTTTTGTAAGAATAACGGAATTGGACTTGTTGCTGATGGCGGAATCAAACAAACCGGAGATATTCCTAAAGCCATTGCAGGAGGAGCTGATGTTGTAATGATGGGCTCTATGTTTGCGGGTGTGGATGAAAGCCCGGGCGAAACGATTATTTATGAATCAAGAAAATATAAGTCGTACCGTGGAATGGGTAGTATTGGAGCGATGAAGAAAGGCTCTAAAGATCGTTATTTCCAGGATGTAGAAGATGATATCAGAAAGTTAGTTCCTGAAGGAATTGAAGGGCGGGTTCCTTTCAAAGGGTATTTGGGTGAAGTGGTTCATCAAATGACAGGTGGTCTAAGAGCTGCAATGGGGTATTGTGGTACTGCAAGCATAGAAGAGCTTAAGAGTAAAGCCGAATTTGTACAAATTTCTGCGGCTGCTTACAAAGAAAGCCACCCACATTCAGTTCAAATTACCAAAGAAGCTCCAAACTACTCCGTCTGATCGAAGCTTCAAAAATGAAAAATGTACTCGTAATCGTGTATTACTTTCCTCCAATGGGAGGGAGTGGAGTACAGCGTCCTCTCAAATTCGTAAAGTATTTACGAAAGTTTGGATGGAATCCAATCGTTCTTTGCCCTGAACCGGGAGCTTATAATGTATTTGATGCCTCTCTACAAAAAGAACTAAATGAAATGGAAATAGAAGTGCATCGGGTTAGGGGAAATACCCCTCTTCATGCCGCAGGTGAACGGAAGGTAGTTTTACCAGAATGGCTTGAAAATCTACTCAGAAAAATATCGACGGTCTTTTGGCTTCCTGATAATAAAAAGGGATGGATAAAACAAGGTCTTACGAAGGCTGAGGAACTCATCAAAAACAAAAAAATTGATATTATTTTTGCTTCTGCTCCTCCGTATTCAAACCTGATCCTAGCTAAAGAAATAAAAAAGAAGTTCAATATTCCTGTGGTGATGGATCTGAGGGATGATTGGCTGGAAAGCCACCTGATCAAATACCCATCTGCCTGGCATTATTCAAAAATGAAAGCAATTGAAAAAGAGACTTTATCACTTGCTGATCAATTGGTTACGATAAATAGTTATATCTCTGGTTCAATTGATAAGAGGAATGTAAATTCTAATAAAACGATTGTAATTACTCAAGGCTTTGATCCCGCAGATTTCGATTCAGAGAAAGAAAAAAATCTTCAATCTGGCAAGCTTTCGTTTCTTTATAGTGGTACGTTTTATCCCGAAAGTGGTCCGAATATTTTTCTAAAAGCTATGGCTTCTTTTCTTGAAGAAAACCCGAAATATAAAGATGTGATCGAGTTGCAATTCCAAGGGGTATTAAGCGAGAAAGACAGGTCTTTTTTTAATAAACATAAACTGGAAAGAAATGTTAAGGATTTCGGATTTCTGCCTCATTCAGAAGCCGTTCAGAATTTGAAAAATACTGATATCCTTTGGTTGAATAATACTCACACCAAAAATTCAGCAATGCTATCTTTAGGAAAGACTTATGAGTATATGGCTAGTGGGAAACCAATTTTAGCAATGATTCCTGACGGAGATATCAAAAATACACTTACTCATTATAAAGCGGCATTTATATCGAATCCCGAAGATATAGAAGCATTAGTCGATAACATCAGTAAAATTGTTTCTTTATGGGAGGAACAAAAACTCCCCAAGCCTGATAAAGAATTTATCTCCAAATTTGACCGCAAAACTTTAACTCAAGAATTAGCGTCAATATTTAATGTAATTTCCAACGAATAGATGCATCTTTAGAATAGCACCATGTTAGACTTTCTAAAAAAGCTTTACGAACAACGCCTGAAAGAGATCACGGTAATCTTACTGGATGATTCGCGTCCCGGTGAGGATAACTCATACCAGTTCAGGCCCACAAAATTCTTTGCTTTTTTAACGCTTGTATGTGTGATGCTTTCGATGTTTGTCGCTCTCATTTTCATGCTCACCCCTTTAGGAGCTTTGTTATATAGTAAAGAAGATGCTGAAATGCGCGCTCAGGTTGAAAACATTACCCAAAGAGTAATTGCGCTTCAGGACTCTCTAATTGTAAGGGATTATCAATTATCTGAAATGAAGGATGTAATAAGGTTGAGTGTTGATACCACTCTGGCAATGGATGATCGGTTTTCCTCTATGTTTGATAACGATCAGCAACTGGAAGATTTATTTGCAAACCGATTTGATGATAATCTGATAAGCGAACGGGTAAGTACATCCGGTATTATTTTCTCAAATATATTTAAAGCTGCTCCGGATTTCCCTACCAGCTTTCCTGTAAATGGTTCTTTGACCAGAGGTTACGAGCCGGAAAATGCTCACTATGGAATTGATGTAGCTACCAAAGAAGAAGAGCTGATTACATCCATTGCAGATGGTACAATTGTTAGCGCTAGTTGGACGATAAGTGATGGATATGTGATTTCTGTACAACATGCCGGAGGTTTATTAAGCGTATACAAGCATTGTTCTTCACTTACAAAAAAGAGTGGCGATGTAATTTTAAAAGGTGATATTATAGGGGCAACCGGAGACGTAGGGGTTTCCAGTTCCGGCCCGCACCTTCATTTAGAAATTTGGAAAGACGGGTTGCCTCAGGACCCTGCAATTTATTTAATTCAATAGTCTCTATGTTTAACTCAAACAAACCAGGAATAAAAGTGAGTAATCAACAAAACACTTCTCCATCTGTGAATATTATTAGTGAGGGAACCAAGCTAAAAGGTAACCTCCATGCTAAAGCTGATATTCGAATTGGCGGAACAGTTGATGGAGAAGCCATATCGAAAGGGAAACTCATAATCACTGATAAAGGTCGGGTAGTTGGAAATGTGACTTCTTCAGATGCAGATGTCGCAGGTCGTGTAGAAGGCGAAGTTCGGGTTTCAAACCGGCTTGTTCTTCGAAAAGATGCCATTATTGATGGGAATATCTACACGAAAACATTGATAGTAGAAGAAGGAGCTCAAATAAACGGCGCTTGCCGTATGGGAGAGGAATCGAAAACATTATCTCAAGCCAGCGATGCAGATTTTGAAAAGGGAACCCACCTGAAAGCAAAAGCCTCAGGTAGTTGAGCGATAACTATCTTCCCAAAAGATATCGTGAATACCTGGGACTTGGTGCAGAAATTGCCGCAACTCTAGCAATCCCGATAGCCTTGGGCTACATCGTGGACTTATACTTAGAGAGCAGCCCATGGGGATTGTTAAGCGGGGCTGTAGTTGGGATTGCATTCTTTTTCTTCTCAATTTTCAGAATTGCGAAAAAGCTTGATAATAACAAGGAATAGCTGGCGTGCTAAAAAAACTCTTCAAGCTGGATTTATTTTTATTGCCTGTTCTGGCGGCTCTTTTTTTTGCACTTCCTTTTTTCCAGTGGATAGGGCTGGGCTCAGGAGTACTGTTGAGTGCAGTATCAATCCATGTAAGTGCCTGGGTTCTGGAGGCTTTCTGGGAGAGGGAATGGAATGTTTTTAATAAGGTTTTCTTTTTTTCACTCATCGGCCGTTTTTTTATTGTAGTTACAGTGCTCGGTATTTTGCTTGCAACAACAAAAATTGATGAAATCTACTTTACAGTTAGTTTCATAATTTCCTATCTTTGTTATTCTATAACGGAAATGATTTTTTTCACCAAAATCTTAGAAAAGAAAAGCAGCACAAAATAATGATCCAGACCCTGCGTCGCGTATTTCTTACGATTCTTTTTTTATCAGCCAGTACACCAAATATTTTCGCATCAGACGCAGCAAGCGGTGAAGAAGAGCCTATTCTTGATGTAATGGGTACAGTAGTTGATCACGACTACTTAAAAACTCCTTTCGGCAAGCTATACCTGCCTCGTCTAATTCTTTGGGGTGATGCAGATGGTAACACCAATTTTGATGCTGCTCTGAATACTCACGCTTTTGCAGAAAAAACTTCTTTTGAAGAAGTAGATTATGCGTTAGTCGCTCCGGAAGGTGCACATATTATCATTGATTTTTCTATCACATCGCATTTGATTTATTTTTGGATGGGGATGATTCTCGCAGTCTGGATTACTGTTTCTATGGCCAGAAGATATAAGAAAGGGGTTGGAAGAGATATTGAACCCCAAGGAGCTTTTCAAAATATATTCGAAGTATTGTTCGTGTTCATCAGAGATGATGTAGCCCGCTCTAACATTGATGATCATAAGGCAGATAAGTATGTGCCATATTTCTTTACTGTTTTCATGGGCATCGCTTTTATGAATTTATTTGGGCTTTTACCATGGGCAGCCACTGCAACTGCTGATTTAACAGTAACTGCTACACTTGCTATAATTACTTTTATTATTACCCAGTTTAGTGGTACTAAAGATTATTGGGGACATATATTTTGGTTCCCCGGGGTGCCTACATGGGTGCGAGCAATTTTAACTCCGGTAGAAATTTTGGGAATCTTCACAAAGCCTTTTGCATTAGCTATTCGTTTGTTCGCTAATATGCTATCAGGAAAAATTATGATCATCGCAATTCTTGGGTTGATCTTCATTTTTGCTGATACTTTTGGCCCTGCGGCCGGGTATGGAGTAAGCGTAGTTTCAGTAGTGTTAACCGTAGTTCTTTATGCCTTGAAAGTGTTTGTAGCACTATTACAGGCATACATCTTCACTTTGTTATCTGCAGTATTTATTGGGATGGCAGCAGAAGATCATCATCATGATGAAGAAGGTTATCATGCAGAACACGCTGTTTAGAATTTTTCACATAAATAACCCTAACAACTAAAATATAGAATACTATGGGACTTTTAGCAGCTGGTATTGGAGCTGGAATCGTAGCTTTAGGAGCTGGAATCGGAATCGGAATGATCGGTAAAGGCGCTACAGAAAGTATTGCACGTCAACCAGAAGCTTCTGGAGATATTCGTGGTGCTATGATTCTTACTGCCGCTTTCATCGAGGGTGTTGCCCTTCTTGGTGCGGTAATTTGTATCCTTCTTGCACTTCAGGTAGGTCAATAATTAAGGATTAATCAATGACTTTCCTTTTAGCAGGCGGAGGCGGTATTCTATCATTTAACACAGGTTTTGCAATCTGGATTTTGATATCCATGATTGTGTTCCTGTGGGTAATGATGAAGTATGCTGTACCTCCAATCATGAAATCGCTCAACGAGCGGGAAGCCAAAATCAAAGATTCTTTGGAATCAGCAGAGCAGGCTTTGGCCAAAGCTGAGCAGGTTTCAAAAGATAATGAAAAGGCGCTTCGTGAAGCAGAGGCAAACGCACAGCAAATCCGCAAAAAGGCGAAGGAAGAAGCAGATTTACTCCGGGAAGACCTTGTTGCGAAAGCTAAAGAGGATGCCTCTCAGATCGTTGAACAAGCAAGAGCATCAATAGAACAAGAAAAGAAGCAGGCGCTTACAGAGTTGCGTGAAGAAGTAGCTCACTTAGCAATCAAAGCTGCTTCAACTATTCTTGATTCAGAGCTTGATACAAAAAAGAACAGCAAGTTAGTCGATAATTTCATCGACGATTTGTCAAAAAATTAATTTATTAACCTATGTTGGTATCTAAAGCAGCACGGCGTTACGCTTCAGCATTGCTGGAAACGGCAAAAGACCAGAAGTCTGTTGAAGACACGCTTAAAGATATCCTTTTCATCAAAAATACGATTGATAACTCCAAGGATTTACTTCTCTTTTTGAAGAGTCCTGTTATCAAACCGGATGATAAGGAAGCTGTACTGAAATCCATCTTTGAGAAACATATTGGCAAACTCAGTAATGACTTTGTGAAGCTGGTTTCAATCAAAGAAAGAACTGATTTACTTCCGGAAATTGTTCTTGCTTTTGTAAAGCAATACAATGAATACGCTGGAATTATTGAAGTGGAAGTGAGGACAGCCAAAGCTTTAGAAGATGCACAGGTTAAAGAGCTACAAAAAGTGCTTGAGAAAACTACTTCAAAGAAAGTAGAAATGAATTTAAAACAAGAAGCCCAATTGAAAGGCGGATTGTTAGTAAAAATTCAGGATACGGTAATTGATGGAACCGTTAAGCACAAATTGGAACAGCTAGAACAAACATTCCTCGACAACGCCGTGGAATTGAATTAGAACAGATTCAGAAACAATTATTACAATGAGCCAAGTCAGACCCGACGAAGTTTCAGCCATATTAAGAAAACAATTATCCGGCTTTGATAATGAAGCTGATGTATATGATGTTGGTACCGTACTTGAAGTAGGTGACGGTATTGCACGTGTATATGGCCTTTCACAAGTAGAAGCAGGTGAGCTGGTTACACTACCCGATTCAAAAGACGAGAATGGTAATGCAGCAACCGGAATGGTACTTAACCTTGAAGAAGATAACGTAGGTATCGTTCTCTTCGGATCATCAAGTGCGGTAGAAGAAGGCGATGTGGTTAAAAGAACCAAGAGTATCGCCTCCATCAATGTTGGAGATGGAGTATTAGGTCGTGTAATCGATCCACTTGGTAATCCAATTGATGGTAATGGGCCTATCACTGGTGAAACCTTTACCCTTCCGCTTGAAAGAAAAGCTCCAGGTGTAATTTATCGTGAGCCGGTAGCCGAGCCACTTCAAACAGGTATTAAAGCAATTGATGCATTGATTCCAATCGGACGTGGACAACGTGAATTGATTATTGGTGACCGTCAAACTGGTAAAACATCTGTTGCTGTTGATACGATTTTGAACCAGAAAGCAACTCAAAATTCTGAGAAACCTGTATTCTGTATCTATGTCGCTGTTGGGCAGAAAGCTTCTACGGTTGCAGGAATTAAGAAAGTACTAGAAGAAAACGGCGCGATGGAGTACTCTGTGATTATCAGTGCCCCTGCAAGTGCTGCTGCTCCGTTACAATATATTGCTCCTTTTGCAGGCGCTACTGTTGGTGAGTTTTTCCGTGATACAGGTCGCCACGCATTGGTTATTTATGATGATTTATCGAAACAAGCGGTAGCTTATCGTGAGCTTTCACTTTTACTGAAAAGACCTCCGGGACGTGAAGCGTATCCTGGGGACGTATTCTACTTACATAGCCGTCTTCTTGAAAGAGCTGCGAAGATTATCAATGATGATAAAGTAGCTCAGGCTATGAATAACATTCCTGATACTCTTAAATCAAAAGTTAAAGGTGGGGGTTCGTTAACAGCTCTACCTGTGATTGAAACTCAGGCTGGCGACGTATCTGCATATATTCCAACCAACGTAATTTCGATTACAGACGGTCAGATTTTCCTTGATACCGACTTATTCAACTCAGGTATTCGTCCTGCTATTGATGTTGGTATCTCAGTATCTCGTGTGGGTGGATCTGCTCAGGTGAAATCAATGAAGAAATTATCCGGTACTTTAAAGCTTGATTTAGCTCAGTACCGTGAATTGGAAGCTTTCGCTAAATTCGGTTCCGATCTTGATCCTGCAACACAGGCTCAGTTGAGAAGAGGTGAGCGTACTGCTGAATTGTTGAAACAGGATGTGTATCAACCGTTACCCGTTGAAAGAGAAATCGTACTTCTGAAAGTTAACGCTGAAGGATTGCTTGATAAACTCCCGGTTGACCAGATTGATGAGTTCCAGACTCAATTCCTTGAGACCGTATTGACTAAGTATAGCAAGGAAATGGAAGCACTTGCATCAAGTGGTGTATTGAGTGATGAGTTTGGTGCAGAAATTGTTTCAACTGCAAAATCAGTAATTGATCAAATTTTAGCAGCTCAAGAAGCTTAACACATGCCAAATTTACGCGACATACGAAACAGGATCAGTACTGTTAATAATACTCAGCAGATTACCAAGGCTATGAAAATGGTTGCGGCTGCGAAACTTAGAAAGGCCCAGGAGCGAATGGTTCAAACTCGCCCTTATGCTTCTAAGATTCAGGATGTAGTAGGTCGTTTAGTAGGTAGTAGCTCAGTATCAAATCCAATCATGAGAAATGCAGATGAAGTTAAGTCTGTGTTAATGATTGTAATTGGTTCAGACAGAGGGCTTTGTGGAGGATTCAATAACAATCTCTTCAAAGAGGTAGAGAAGTCTGTTGAAGCTAATCTTTCTGATCACAGGGAAAACGGAACATTATCTTTAGTTACGGTTGGAAAGAAGGCAGGTGCTTATTTCAAGAAGCGTAATTATAATGTGATAGAATCACATCCGGGTTTCTTTGATAAACTGGAATATGAATCCACTTCTGAGCTCATGAACAAAGCAAGTCAGCAGTTTGTTGATGGAGATTTCGATGAAGTATACATCGCATTCAATGAATTCAAATCTGTGATTGCTCAGAACAGAAAGGTAGATAAAGTACTTCCGATTGATCCTTCTGAAATTTCCGCATCATCTGATGATGCTTCTAAAGAGGCAATTGATTATATTTTCGAGCCTGATTCTGAGGTGATTCTTGAGAAATTACTTCCACTTCATTTAAACATTCAGTTGTGGAAAGCAGTACTTGAATCGAATGCATCAGAACAGGGTGCAAGAATGTCGGCTATGGATAGTGCGACCGAAAACGCGAAGGATCTGGAACGAGAGTTAAAGCTCAAGTATAATCAGGCCCGACAAAGTGCAATTACGACTGAAATTTCTGAAATTGTATCCGGTGCTCAGGCGCTTGGTGGAAACTAATTTTAGGAGAGTTGGCAGAGTGGTCGAATGCGGCGGTCTTGAAAACCGTTGAGGCGCAAGTCTCCGGGGGTTCGAATCCCTCACTCTCCGCAATTAAATAGCCCCGAATGGGGCTATTTTTGTTTTAAATAAATGACAATAGCCTGCGTTGTAGCGCAAACATATACTTATGACTACACGTACTTCATCAATATTTTTTCTTCTGATCCTGTTTATTGGATCAGCTTCTCTTCGTGCACAAGACACTCTTCGCATCTCATTTGAAGAGTTTCTTGCTATTGCCTTGGAAAATTCCGGGCAAATGAAAGTAGTTGACACTAAAGTTGATCTTGCTGAAAATAGAAGCCAAATGGCGAAGGATCAACGGTTTTTACCTTCGCTTACCTTTAGATCAGAGCATGCTGTTGTACCGGGAGTAACCTCTCCGAACAACTTTCCGGAAGAACAAATATACCTGGATGGGGATGCCTATAACGATTGGGATAAAATTGGGCTATACACCCGTTTGCGTCTACAGGGAGTCCAACCTGTTTTTACCTGGGGTGCTATTAATAAAGCTATTGATGCAGCTGAAATTGGTGTTAAAGCTACTCAGAAAGAATACGAAGCCACTCACGCAGAAATAGAGTTAAGACTTTATGATTTATATCACAGTTACATTTTTGCGTTAGAAATAGAGCGCTTACTTGTTGATGCAGAAGATAAGGTTCGGCAGATTGAGAATGCCCTCAACAAACAACTGGAAGATGATCCATCTGAGGTTGACGAATCAGACGTGTTTAAATTCAAAGTATTTAAGGCTCAGTTTGGCATTCAAAAAGAAGAAGTAACTCAAAGCCTGGTATTTGTTCGTGAAACATGGAATTATGCGTTAAGAAATGAAGCAGGTACAGTATACGAGCCAACGGTAAGGTTCCTTGATCCTATAGAAACTGAAATCCAGGGAATAGGATATTATCAAAATAGCGCTACAGTTAATCGGGCAGAGTTAGAAGGTCTTGAGCTAGGTAAACACGCACTTAAAACATATATAAGCTCTTTAAAGGCACAGAACTTACCAGGTTTATACCTTGGATTTACTACAACGTTTGCCAGTACGCCTATCAGACCACGACAACCAAACCCTTTTATTTCAACTCCTGAAAATACATTCAATACGGCTGTTGGTTTTACTATTCGCCAAAACCTGAATTTCTTCCAGGCAAAGACTTCTCTCGCGCGCAGTAAACTGGAAGTTAATCGATTAGATTATCTTAAAGATGCGATGCAGGATGGAATAATGCTGGAAGTAAATGAAGCCTATAGAAATGCTGCTCTTGCAGAAGTGAAGGTCGAAAAGACAGATGAAGCTCTGCTAATTGCAAAAGAATGGCTTAGAATGGAACAATTAGACTATGATTTAGGGTTTGGAGAACCAAAGGATTTAGTGGACGCAGTAAAACAGGAACTCGAATTAAGGCTTACCGAGAAGCAACATATTTTCGAGTTCAATTCTGCAATGGCAAAACTTAATAAATCAGCAGGGCTGCCGTTAACTACATCGACAGAAAAATAAACACGGATTTATGAGATTTTTAAAACAAGCTACACTCTCAGTTTTAGTAGCAATTATATTGGGATTTACTTCATTTGCTCAAAATACTGAAGAGTATATCAAAGACATGCTTATGGAGCGTGATCAACAAATAAAAGAGCTACTAGGGGCTGAGGGACAGGAATATACAGACGAACAAAGGGCTGAACTCAAAGAAATCATTAACGGAATCATTGATTTTGAAGAAATGGCAAAAATTGCTCTTGATGAAACTTATGATGAGATATCAGAAGAAAGCCGGGCCGAATTTGTTGATTTATTTACCACTATCATTCGGGATCACTCACTGAATACACTCGAAATTTATCGTGCAAAAATCACCTATAATTCTATTCAGTTGGAGGATGGTACTGCTATGGTAGAAACACTGGCCGAGCTTGACGATATCAGAACGCCTGTTGATTATAAGATGGCACTTGATGGAGACGAATGGGTAATTACCGATATGAGTGTTGATGAATTATGGACAGCAGAATCCTATAAGAACCAATTTCAACGAATTATAGAGCGTCGCGGATTCGATACGTTAATGGAAAGCCTTAGAAAAAGGGCAGCAAGAGAGTAAATTAGCGAGGGTCTTTTAATGAGGAAGAAGAACCCGTATCTTTATAAAAAAACTAACTGTGCTACACTCCTATAAAAAAGACAAGGCTGGTAAAGAAGGATATGTGTATGTAAGCTATGGGCATCCCAAGTATTTAAAGCATACCATAGCTTCGGTAGTAAGTCTTCGGCGCCACGATAAAAAAAGACCTGTTGCTCTTGCTTGCAGCGATAAGCAGCGAAAAATTTTGGAAGAGAAAGGCCTGAAAGGCTTGTTTGATGTGATACACCCGCTTCCAGAAGAACATGCATCTATTGTAGGATTTAAGCATAATGTGCATCACTATTTGTTCTTTGAGAAGAATATTTTTTTAGATAGTGATATCGTCTGGTGTAAAAATCCGGATTCATTGTGGAAATCACTCTCTCCCTTTGATTTTACGATAACAGGAAACCTGATCTCGGATAGTTTTTTTGGTGCGGCAAAAGGAGTTGGGGTTCTTAAAGACGTTTTTTTTGGCAGAAGAAGGAAGACTCTTAAAAAATTCGGGCTTACTTACCTGAGTAGAGTACAGTCCGGAATAATTTATGCAGCTGATTACGAGCAAACAAAGAAGATTTGTCTTCTGGCAGGGGAGATGCTTTCACGGAAAGATGAGACACATTTCCGGAGCAGAAAGATGGAACAGGGAAGAACGGAGGAATCGTGTGAGTGGAGCCTTGCTATGGCAATGTCTAAGCTCAATAATCCGATATACCCTTGGTTACAAGGGCATAATAGCCCACAATTAGACTATATAGACGACCTCACTGAGCATGATGAAGACTTCCAATATGTAAGGTGTAAATATTTCAGCCATGATTTTGTGTACTCGTTCAGAGGACTCAAATCTTCCGGTATCAGGAATACACTTATAAAAATGGCCGGTCTTTTTCCTGGAATGAATGATTATCTGATGGTGACCCCATACTGTTTGCATTTTGGATGGTACCACCAAAAAACTCCATTTTATACCTTTGCAGAAAAAGTATGGTATAAATTTGAGTCTGAAGGTGTTCCAGAACGACTTAACTATACAGATGAAGTAGCTTCTAATGAAGCTTGATGAAAACAAAAAAGAGCTGATTAAAAAAGTTCTTCGGATTTTAATTCAAATAGTCATTATTGGCTATCTGATATATCAGGTTTATGAAATTGGATTAGGGAATCTGGTTAAATCTCTTCCCACAAAACCAACATTCTATATTCTTTATTTGTTTATCTACTTTTCGTTGCCCATAGCTGAAATCTTCATCTATAGAATATCATGGCCTCTTCAATGGAAAGCTGCATTTCCAATATTTATCCAAAAAAAGGTTTTAAATACGGATGTGGTTGGTTATTCAGGAGAGTTCTTTCTCTACTCATGGGCAAAGAATAATTTATTAATTCCATCTAAAGAAGCCTGGAAGACTATTAAAGACAATAATATTCTCTCTTCCGCCGCTTCCAGTATGATTACCCTCGCTTTATTGTATTATTTTATTACACAGGGTTATATCAATATTCAGGATTATTTAAGCAATATTAATACTGGGGTAGTTCTTGCTGTAATTTTTGGAATGATTATAGTAGCCATAGCTATCTATCAATTCAGGAATTATATCATCTCAATGAGCTTCAGAGATGCTATAAAAGTATTTTCATTGCATGCATTCCGGATTGTTTTTATAAATTTCATTCAGATTTTACAATGGGAAGTAGCCCGTCCTGAGGTTACCCTAGCCGTTTGGTTTAGCCTCTCTGCGGTTCAGATTATTTCATCCAGGATACCTTTTTTACCAAGTACGGATGCACTTTTTGTAACTATTGCACTTGAAGTGTCAGGCCTGGTTCAGGTTCCAAGAGAATTGTTGGCAGGTATTTTAACCGCCAATTTAGTATTAAAGAGATTGCTAAATGTGAGTACATATCTCATTGCAAGTGCATATAAGAAAACAGTAACCATAGAAAAATCAGAATTAGAGATAAAAGATTTAGATGCTTAAGAGAGCAAGCCTGCTATTTACGGCTTTATTTTTTATATCAATACCATTAAAAGCTCAATCAGAGTCTGAAATTAAATCTTTAAAATTTGGACTTGCGAACTATTTAAATTTATCATCATTTGATGCAGAGTTACCGTTCTGGCTACACAACCAAAAGTTTGGAAAGGTAGATCAGTCTTCCGCTAATACTCTGATTTATGGAGCACTTGAATCAGAATTATATTCAAAAGATTATTTTTCGATAAGAGCAGGTGGAGATCTGGTCGGTCGTATCTCTGAAAATTCTGTACTATTTCTTAACCAGATGTATGTGAAATTCGATTTGGGTTCGGTTAAGCTATCCGGTGGAAGGTTTTATAATCCATTAGCCTTAAAAGAGGACGAACTTTCTACTGGTTCGTTTACTATTAGTAGGAATGCTACTCCAATTCCAAAGATAGCGCTATATACAGACGGCTTTGTTGCGGTTCCGGGAACGAACGAAATTCTGAATATAAGCGGGTTAGTAAGTCATGGGTGGTTTACTGATAACCGTTTTACGAATAATGCATATCTCCATCAGAAATATTTATACCTGGGAATCAGATACGCATTTTTTTATGCCAAAGGAGGGGTGATTCACAATGTGCAATGGGCAGGAAGTAATGAGGTTAATGGTAATTTGCCAAATTCATTTCCTGATTTCTTAGAGGCTGCTTTTGCAATTGGTTCTTCAGATAGTGAAGCCCCTAGAGGGGAACAAACCAATGCATTAGGGAATTCAGTTGCTGCTTATGACTTCAGCTTGGAGCTTTTCTTAAAGTCCACATATGTGAAGATAAATAGATTATTTTATCTAGAAGATAAAGTTTCGTCCAGGTTTCGAAGTCCTTGGGATGGGATTTGGGGACTCTCTTTAAAACCAAAAGATACGGAGCTGATAACATCATTTTTATATGAGCACATTAATACAAAAAGGCAAGATTCCTTTGATTTTGAGCCTTACGGGACTGCAAGCTACTATAATCATTTTATATATCGAACAGGCTGGACTTATGAGGGAAGGGTGATAGGGAACTCGTTACTGTTAACCGATGGAACAAAAGACCAGCCTATTTACAACAACATTATCGTAGCTCATCACCTTGGAGTAACAGGCAAACTTCCATTTCAGATGGGATATAAATTGCTATATACTTACAGTAGAAATTATGGAGAAGTACAGGATCAGATTATCAGTCAAACAAGTGAAACAGGACCTGTTATTGGGGTGTTAAGGCCGCTGGAAGAGCTTAAAAAAATTAACCACTCGTTTCTGCTGGATTTCGAAAAAAGACTCGCAAGCGTTCCTCAAATTACATTTGGTGCCGGAGTAGCTATAGATATGGGTGAACTTTATGAGGACAGAGTCGGGATTAGTTTTAATATCCATTATCAGCTGCATTAATAGAAATTCCTGAATAGTCGAAACTGATAAGGGACCTTTTTACGTAATTTTGTTCATCAGAAGTTAATTGTTCAAACTTTTGGGAAGTGCTCAATTCAGAGGAGTAGTTTTTTGCCTTCCAGGTTTCCTCCTTGTTAATAAGAGACTCCGCTGTCTCATTAAATGAGTCAAATAAATCATCTGAGTATGAAAAATTTAGTTTTTCCAAAAGAGTGGAAACCGTTTTTTCGGGATGATCGATCAGATCCTGGTATAACACAAAGTGCTGGTTTCTTTTTCCAATATAACCTGATGAGATTCGGATACTTCGGTTCCACCAAAACACACTTTTCTTAAGAGAGCGACTTCCTTCCCAGTGTTCGGGACTATTACTGGTCGCCTGGTGAAGGCTTGCCACCACATCTTCTCCTTTTCTAATGATATGAATGAACTGGGCTTCAGGGGCCACACTTTGGATTTCATTGATAAAATGAAGATGCCGAGGAGTTTTTTCGAGTAGATACCCAGGTAGTTCTTTGGGAGAAAAATGATTAGCGATGGCATCCAACTGATCGAGAAGGACAGCTATCCATCCCTTTGTAGAGAAAACAGGCGTCTTTATATTAGAAACAGAGTTATCAGAAACTCCCAAATCTTTACATATTTCTCTTAGTGTATCAATATGCTTTTCCCCATAAATCGTAAAGAACCTTACCAGCGAATTAATGGAAATAGTTTTAGAAAAAAGATGAGTTTCCGGGAATGAGATTATATCTGGATGCGAAGCTAAAATGCTTTGAAGCAGGGTAGTACCGGAACGTGGACATCCAACTAAAAAAATCCGCTTCATCAGAGTAGCTCTAATTCTTTAGATAGGGAGGTATACTCATTGAATGCTTTTTCTGCTTCAACGCTTAGTTGAAAACGAGGGTGAGAAAACAAATCTCTCTTAAGCACTGCATGCCAAATATACTGAATAAGGGCTAAGGGAGAGTTTCGTATTCGTCTTCTGAAATGTTCTTTTTCCCAGGTGTTATTGCCATGGTAAGCACGCAGGAATAAATGATTGAAAGAATCATCCAGTTTGAAATAACGTTTCTCCATCCATTCGTTTAGGTAAACAGTATCTTCAGCTCTTCTTGTCTCAGGATATCTGATTTCAGAATTATTCCGGTGCATAATACTTCCCGGAATTCCATTTGGCAAAACTCCTACATAAGGATGGTCCATAAATTCTTCTGTATCAAGATGCATAAGCGCCGAAGAGAGGCAACAGGCATCATACCCCTGATCCAGAATCTGAGCTTGAATTTTAATTCTGTCTTTATGATACCAGTCATCATCATCCCACTGTACCAGATAATCACCGGATGCTTCCTCAAGACTTCGGTTTCGTAGCTTTCCAAGTACAAAATCAGGTTCTTTCTCAAGCTTAACGTATTTTATCTGATCAGCTGGAAGTCCTTTAAAAAGTGGAGCGTAATCTTCAATTCCATCATCAACCACTACAAGTTCTTTATTAGTATAGCTTTGATTTCTGAAGCACTCTACGGCTCGTTTGGCGAGATTTTTTCGATTGGCTGTTACCATTAAGCAACTTACCTTAGGCTGTTCCACTGAAGATGATTCTTGGTTTACTGACATTATCAATTTTTAATACTGAGAATAAATCGGAAAATAAAAGCGTTAATCATGGGGCTTTTACAAAGTGCTAAATATAATCATAAAGCTAACGATCTTGTAGATAAATCTGGGATGAAGGCATTTACACTACTTTTTATTATTACAATTACTTTTAATACTGTTTATGGACAGGACTTAAGAGATATTCATAATCCACTCAAAGAACTAAAAAACGGAGGGCTTCTCATTGAAGACTTTGAGGGAGAGCCTATAGGAAGCTTACCCGGAGGATGGTATAATCGCGATTTGAAACGAAAAGCGAATCACCCCGAAGAAGCACTTCTTTATCATTATTCGATACAGGAAGAATATGGAAATCAGTTTCTTTATTATAATCACACTGATGCCAGACATCTGAATCTCCCTCTTAAAGAGCGAGGTAATCTGAATATTTATGATACTCCGATTCTAAGCTGGAAGTGGAGAGTTGAAGAAATTCCTGAGGGGGGAAATGAGACAGGTGATGATAATGATGTAGCTGCGAGTATCTACGTAGTTTTTGATATGGGAAGAGTAGCGTTATTTAAAAAAGTTCCGAAATCGATTCGCTATACCTGGAGTAGTACACTAAAGAAAGGTTCGGATCATTCTATATTTTTTGGGAATCAAAAAATTGTAGTATTAGAATCGGGCAATGATAAGGTAGGGTCGGGATGGATGCAGGTGAAGCGAAATATTGTAGAAGATTACAGACGACTTTTCGGGGATGATCCTCCAAAACGGCCACTTGCGATTCTAATTTTAAGTGATGGAGATAGCACTAATGAAAATGCTATTGCCTATTACGATGATCTGATTTTGCTTCCAGAATAATTACTTGAACAAAATCCAATGGTTCAGGAATTCATTTTTATTCAGATTTTGGGAGGAAGGCAACCTGTTGATCCATCGATTCCAGGGGAAGCCCATAAGAATAAGTTGGTAGGTAAAAGCTGCAAAGAAAATATTCATGGTTAAGTCTATGCCAATATGCAGACCTATCAATAAAACGATTTCAGCCCACCGGAATTTTTTGAACCAAACCATAAATCCGAAAAATTCACTGAATAGTCCAAACAGTAGAACAGATGTTGCGATACCCTTGCTGCTCAGCGCCAGTTCCTGAAGCCAGTTAAGTTGGAACTCTCCATACTTTGAAAGTATGTCAATGTGTTTTTCACCTACCCATAACCAAAGGTGCTTTCCATCTACCCACGTGATGCCTGTAGCGATCAGCTTACTAAATGCTGCGGTTGTATAACCTAGCCCGAGATAGAATAGGATAAATCCAAAGGCAAAAATAAGTTGATGCCTAATGCTCTTATCTCTGAAGAAAACAGCTCCGAGTCCAAGTGCAAGAATACTAAAGCCAACCAAATTAGCACTATGGGGTATTTCACCCTGAGAAAACCGGGCAACATACTGTAGATGAAAAAGAAATGCGGCAATCGCATATAGCCATCGTTGCTTTTTTATAAGCAATGGGTAAACTGAAAAAAGGGTAATCAGAACTGCATTATATACCGAGATATTATTATTGAAGAAGAAACTTATATCAATATAATTCGCAAGACCCAGGGGTAAAACAACGGTGCTTAATCTTGGAATATAAAAAGCCCATTCCCAGGCGTAAATCATTAAATAAATAAAAGTAAAAACCTCAAAAGCACGGAGCTGAATCTTTGTCCCTAAGGAATCAGGAGCCTCAAATTCAAAAAGATTCTTAATTATACGATCAATCATTTAATTCCTCCGGGAAGAGACGAGGATTTTTGATTGTGGTATCGCTGGTAAACAAGAACATAGGGATAGCTTCGATTACAACGGAGTCTTGTTCAGTTAAATGACCAACTACACGGGTTGCCATCCACATTTTTCCGGGATAATTATCAATCTGGAAAGTCGAACGAAGACCATTTAGTTTAGTATTGTCCCAAACTTTTGTTTTTGAAATGTAGTTGGCAAAGTCGATTTCGTGGATTCCGTATTCCTTAAGTGCTAATGTTCTGGGTTCAACCACATGCAGTGGCTTGGTATCCCACAGATCAGCTCTGCTACTATCCTGTACATCTTCAACAAGTCCTCTTGACCAAGGATTTCCGGCCTGTGAGAACATAGGGTAAATAGAAAAGGGCCAGAACTCTCCTTCATGTGTTGCCAATAATATGCTGCTAATCAAAAAAATGATCAGCATTAATTTCTTCTCTTTTTTCATCTGAATGATTCTTTTTTTACTAATATCGAAGGTATGGGAAATAGGGGATTTTTGCTACGCCCAAGCTTAAATCAGATATAATAATATTGATGTTAAATCCGTATCATTATGTCGATCAGATAATCTGTTGAACATATTGAATGAAATTTATCCTTAGGGTTTTACAGCCGCTTTTAAATTTAAATATTCGCTTCCCATTTCTGGTGTTACTTTTTTGTTTAAGTGTAGCGGCTATTAGTGGGTTTTATGCTTCCAATCTTAAAGTAGATACAGATATCGCAAATCTACTTCCCGAAACTCATCCGAATGTATTGGCATTGGAGAAGCTTCAGGAAACCGTAGGTGGGGAAACAGAAATGCAAGTTGCAATCAAATCTCCCAGTTTTGAAGCCAATAAAGCTTTTGCTGAAGCACTCATTCCCAAAACTTTAGAGCTCTATTATTCGAGGTATCAGGACGTTTATTTTAAAAGAGCAGAATATCGGAAGAATACAGAAGTACTTAAAGACAATGCCTTATACCTTGCAAGTAACAGTGAATTAGAAGACATCACCGATTGGCTTCAGGATGAGATACAGCAGGCAAAAGAAGAAGCAAATCCCTTCTATTTTGATTTAGGTGAAGATGAAGAAGAGGAAGACAACAGGGCAGAAGGCTTTCAGGAGAGTTACGAAACGTTGGTGCCGCCTGAATATCCCATAAATGAAGATAGTACCATCATGGTACTTAAATTTTTCCCTACAGGTTCAAAAAGTGATATCAAATATCTGGAGGATATGTTTGTCGCTTACGATTCGCTAATTACGGCATTAAATCCTGCTTCTTTCCATCCTGATATGGAAGTCCAGTTTGGTGGCAGATTGAAAAGGCATCTTGAGGAGCTCACCTCCATCATGAGTGATGTAATTGGCAGCTTTGCAACAGGTATTGGTAGTGTAATTGTATTGGTTATGCTGTACTTCTTCATTAAAAAATATCTGCACTATAGAAGAGGTAGAAGAGAAGAGAATGCCTACACGGTTTGGAGCCATTTCATCAGAATGCCCATTCCGGTTTTGATTATTGGAATTCCATTGCTGATAAGTTTACTGTGGACCTTTGGACTGACTTATTTCTATCTGGGAGTGTTGAATACCATGACCTCCGTACTATTTGTGATTCTATTTGGGTTAGGGATTGATTATGGAATCCATTATTACGCCCGATACATTGAGCTAAGGTCAGGTGGTATGAGTGTAGAAGAGGCTATTTATGCTACCAATGATAAAACAGGAGAAGCAATTCTGGTTAGTGCTTTCACAACAGCCTGCGCACTCTACATTTTAATGTTTGCTGATTTCAGAGGCTTCTCAGAATTTGGTTTTATATCAGGGACGGGAATCATGCTGGCACTTTTCACCATGTTATATGTGCTCCCTTCTTTATTGGTGATTTTTGAGCGTTTCAATTTGATCTTATTCAGTCATGATGAAGAGATTCATAATATTTCTCAAAAACGATATCCTTTTGCAAGAGGCATTGTACTAATCGGCTTGGTTATTTCTGCGGTTGTAGTTGCATATAGCGGAAATCTAAGCTTTCAGTACGATACCGGGAAATTAGAGCCTCGCTTCCCTGAATATGAGAAGTTCAGGGCAGTAGCCGGAAAGGTGGAAGACTCTGACAAGAGAAACCCTGCCTATATAATCGCTGATTCCAATGAAGAAGTAGAACTTTTAATGGAAAGGTTAAACGAGATTCAGGAGCAGGATACAACCTCGCCTACAATTTTAAGTGTTGAGTCTTTACAAGAGCGGTTTCCATCTACTGAACAAGAAGAGCAAGCAAAGCTGGAATCCATCGCGAGAATACGGGAGCTACTTGATAATCAATATATACGCAGTAGTGATGATGAAGATTTGGAGAAACTTCGCAGAGCTTCACAGACCCGCGAGCCTTTAACCATTGATCAGATTCCTGATTATTTAAAATCCCGTTTTATCACTAAAGATGGGGAAGTAGGGCGCTTTGTGATAATTTATCCATCAGTGGGATTATCAGACGGTCGTTTATCAATAGCCTTCAAAGATGATGTAGGCGAAATAAGGCTAGATAACGGCAAAACCTATCATGCTGCAAGTACGAGTATAGTGGCGGCGTCTATGCTCGATTTAATGCGTACTGAAAGTCCGTACATGGTTGGAGCTACTTTTATCATAATTTACCTGTTCATGGTTTTTACTTTCCGATCTTTTCGCTGGTCGGTTATTTCGATGTTGCCAATCGCTATAGGGCTTTTATGGATGTTCGGCATCATGTTGATTTTTGATCTTCAGTTTAACTTCTATAACCTTGTTGTGCTTCCCGCTATTTTAGGGATAGGAGTAGACAGCGGGGCACATCTTACCCACCGTTACCGGGCTGAAGGCAGGAACAGTATGTGGGTGGTGCTATCCAGTACAGGACAGCATATCGTTATGGGATCATTTACAACTATGCTAGGATTCGCCGGGCTGATTTTTGCGGCACACCCAGGACTTCAATCCCTGGGAATAATGGCTGTGATAGGAATAGGGATGACCCTTCTTACCTCAATTACGTTCTTGCCTGCATTGATCCAATGGCTGGAAGACCGGGACTGGATTAGGTTCTAATCCATTTCATAACTCGAAGCTGCTTTTTTCAAGATCTTAAGTCTTGTGGCAGTATTATTTGACCTTCGGTAAATATTATTCGTTTTGAATGCCACTACTACATCAATCTCAGGGAAAACAGTGATGCTTTGTCCCCACGCACCGGAAGCCATATACGCACCTTCGAATCTAGGATCTCCGGTATTTTCCCAAAGCCACCACATATATCCGTAGCCTAAGTCCATCTCTCCGTTGTCTCTGGTATTGTTTATCACCTCCTCAGAGGTAGTATGTTGGGCAATCATTTCTTCTACCCAATCTTCGGATATAAGCTGATTTCCATTCCAGTTGCCATTATTTAGCATAAGAAGGCCAATTCGTGCCAAATCTCTGGCCGAAAACCACATGTGATATGCCTGAAATTTTGAGACGGATGTATCCCCGGATTTTCTTTGAAGACTTCGGTTCCAATCCTGCATTTGCAGAGGTTTTGCTAACTGGCTATCTATTTCGTCATAAATACTTTTCCCGGTTTCCTGCTCAAAAATATACCCTGCTAAATTGAAGTCGTAGTTGTTGTACAACCAGTAACTTCCGGGTTCTTTAGAATTCCTTTCGGGTGCAAATGCTCGTGAATCTCCTCCGTTTGACCCCGCCAGATAAATACCAGAACGCGCAGAAATAAGGTCTTTGATAGTAGCTTGTTTTTCTAAGTCAGAAATTTCATTCACATCCGAAATTCTCAGGTCAGTGAGATTCTTATTCAAATCAATTGTACCGTTTTCGACATATTTACCGTAAAGCATTGCAAGCACACTTTTTCGAACGGAAGCTATGTATGAATTATCCGTTATTTCTCCATAGTCATAAACGACTTTTCCCTTGTGCACGATAACCAGTCCAGTGATATTCGTACTGTCAATTATGAATGCATTGAGCGTTCTGATTTTTGAGATATCCCAGCCATTGGTTTCATAGTTCTCGTTATAAGTCCATTCTTCGGTAGGGAAATCCTGTGCGTTAAGGCTTACTATTGTCGCTAAGGCGAAGAGGAGAGAGAAGAGCTTTTTCATAAGTATAGTTTGTTTGAAAATGATAGTTGAATAAAACTGATTTCAAAGTAACTCACAAATCAATAGTATGTTAAAAACATACAAAGAAAGGGGCGGTTCGACTGCTTTTCACTTAATCTTTATAGATTTCAAATGCTCTGGAATAATCACACGAATGTCGGGTGATAATTCCTTCACTTCGTTAACAAAAGGATCAACTTTAGCCTTTCTGGCTTGTTGCTGAGCCTCTTTATCATCGTATGGGACAGAGAAGTTATCCCAGTGAGTAGGAATCACTATTCCAGGATAGTTTGTAAGCGATAAAAGTCGCTCGGTATACTTATATATGTTTAATCTGGAATTAGCTGATCCCGCCAGAAGTACATTCGGCGATAATCCTTGTATCTCTCTTTCAATAAAATTCATTGAGCCCATCGTCAGGATTTCAGTATCATTTATTCTTAATAAGAACATCAGCGAGCCACCTTCTTTCATATCAGAGTATTTAACAGGTTGCGCCAACGGCTCTGTATATCTGGAGGAATCAAAGTATCTTTTCTGACTTAATGGTGAATGGAGAGATGGTATAACTCTAACAGAAAAACTCTCAAATTGATAATCCTCACCTCCTTTAACGGTATAAAGATTATCGCGATCGATATCATAAGCCTTTAGAATATTCATCGTTGTTTCGGTACCTATGACTTTAGCCCCGGTCTTTTTTGCAATGTAAGGAACGTCCATAAGATGATCGGGGTGCCCGTGATGAACGAGAATATAGTCGGCTTCTTTAATATGCTTATCTATCAGGTCGGTATCCGATACGGCTATGGAATCTCTTCGTTGACTATAATTCTTCCTTGTAATGTAAGGGTCTATTAATATGGTAACTTCATTAGTAACAACTTTCCAACCGGCAGCGCCCAGGTAGGTTAATTCCAACTCACTTTCCTGGCTGGAAAGAGGGGTGTTTATTAGTACAAGTACTGCTAAAGTTAATAAGTAAGGAAGTTTTATAATCTTCATAAGTAAATTTTGTGTGTGCGTGTGTCTAGTGTCAATGAAAATGAGTCTAAATCAAAGTATAAGTACGCTTTTAATGAAATTGAAAGCAAAAAAAGACAGCTAATTTCTTAGCTACCTTTTCATGTAAGAAACCACTCAGAAGAATTAAGGAAGAAGCGAGAATAAGCAAGCACTTATAGCCATCGTTACCTGCAGTGATTTTATTTAAAATTTATTCTTAATAATTCAATCAGTTCGTTCGAGTCAATTGTATCTTCATCAAATAACCGTAGAGGCTCTCTAACTTTTGGATATTCATCCACAAATTCAATTCCGGCTATTTCTTTAAGGTCAAACTTATTCATCGCTTCAAGAAATGATTTTTGGTCAACACCCCAAAATTTTATGTATTTAGATTCGGGAACGAAAATTTCAATCAATTCAGAATCCGAGTGAAAAATCATTCCAATGTCAATAAATGTATCAGAAATAATTTCGCTCTCATATTTGGCAAGGAACTCAAGAGTTTGGTTTTTGTCAAAGTATTTTCCGAATTCGGGTTCACAATCTGAATGATTAAAAATTAATGAAATTTTATTTGGCAATTGTTGACTCAATTCAAGTATCAAATTCCAAAGTCTTGAGTTGTCAATATTTATTTCAGCGTAAAAGTTAAAAGCTAATTCTGAGTGTTCTGGGCTATTGTCTTTTGGTAGAATTTTGAATCCTTCCACAATTTTTGCTGTTTTCCGTAATTCAAGTCTTTCATTAACAGAGGAATTCACAGGAACTTCATCCATTTCTGGTGGGCGTAAGGTTATTGGAAGTTCTAAAGTGGGTTTCATAATTACAGGCAACGTTTAGCAAATGAAGCGTAGCATCCCTTAGGGTGCTATGATTTGATCCATGGTGTTATACACTATTTTAGTTTTTTTAGAAATGTTTCTAATTCATTTATAACCCATTCAGGTTCTCCAAGATGGATATAGTGCCCACTATTAGTAGTGTTTAATATTTTTACATTGGGTTTATCTTTTTTCCAATCTGAAAATTGCTCTTTCTTAATTTGAGCATTTTTCTTTGTTAGAAATGTACTCTCTTGGTAAGAGGCAAGAATGGTGATTGGAATGTCTGCAGGAAGTGGGTACTTTCTCATTATCTGATCAATGTCATAGACTTCTTTCCATTCGTTAAATACTCCGATACTATTTTTTTTGAAATTGTTGTCCCAGGCTGTTTTCATTGAATCTGCAGCTGTTTGGGGCATTTGATCGAAAACTTCCTCATAGATATATTCATTTGTTGGGTCGATTAAGAACAAGCCTGCAATTTTGGAAGGAAAAGACTGTTGATACTTTCTAACAATATGTCCTCCGAGAGAGTGTCCTACTAAAATTATAGGTCCTTCAATTTTATTTTGAGTGATTACATTGTCTAAGTCTGTTACTAAATTTTCAAGAGTTCTTGGACTATCTGTGACTGGTGATTGTCCTATTCCTTTTCTATCGTAAGAAATCGTTTTGTAGTTGTCAGAAATTTTTGATTGAATTTTATCCCAATTACTTAGAGGAGTTCCTAATCCAGATTCAAAAATGATAGTAGGGCTTCCAGTTCCTTTTACAAGGGTGTTAAATTTTATTGTTTCGTCCTTTTCTATTTTATCCTCTGTTGCTAAATAATCATTTTGTGCATTTTTATCGCTTGCATTCATACACGATATAAGCGGGATAAACAGTAGAAGACTTAATTTAGATATTCTCATAATTTTATAACGCTTAGTATATGAAGCGTAGCATCCCGCAGGGTGCTATGATTTCATATACATTGTTAGTTACTTTTATATTTTTCCTTCAATTCAGTCAACATCAACAGAATCTGATTTTTATCAATTCCTTTCGTTTTAGTCACTTTCCATTCATCCTTTTCTTCAATACTGGCATACCAGCTTTGAATCTCGGAATTCTTGATTTGATATACCATTAAACTTCCCTGTCTATTTGTTTCTGAATTAGACGAAACCCAAATGCACAGTCCGTTATTAGTTCTTCTTGAAATCAGATTGTTTCTATTATCAGTACTCCATTGAAATTTGTGAAGCGCTTCTCCAAATAGAGCATTATTTGTTCCCTTTTTTCTATGTCCTGATTCCGATAACACTCGATTTGGGTTAAACGCAGGAACTGTAATTTCTTTATTCCAATATGGTTCAAGAACAAAAGGAATAGAAGGATGAGTTTTAGTATCGTATTTCAAAATCTGCTTTCCAGTATAATTGAGCCACTTATGGTCAAACCAGTTCTTAATTCTGACGATTGAAATTTCATCTGGATTAAAAGTCTTAATTAGATTGCTGATGATAGTGTCAATAATCTCCTTGAATCCTTCTGGGTCTGTATTATCAAATTCTATCTCAACCATTTTTTCAAGTGCAACGTCCAGATAAGCTCAGTGAGCATATTGTTTCAAATTGATTCTAAAGTTACTGTTTCGCACTGAAAATTGCTCATGGCTCTTTTTGCTCATTGAGCGTATCGCTTGTTAGCAGCTTTATTATTCGTTTCTAAGAAAGGCTGGAGTTTCACCAATCTCTTTCGCAAATCTTCTCAATTCTTCCTTAGAAACAAATTTTGTTACTCCATCAGGAAATCTAATTTCTTTGGTAATTTTTAGCTTACCAGATTCAATGGATTTATGTAGGAAATCCTTCGTAAACAGAATATGTGGAGTAAGAAGTCCCCAATGTTCAGGTATAGACGGAGGTTCCTTTCCGTGCCATAAAAATGCTAATTCATAAACCATAAACTCTTCTTTATCCTTAGTGCTTTGTGTTGCAATTGGAATATCAGTTTCTATTGCTTTAAGTATTTTATTAAGACCAGCATCCCATGATGGAAAAAGGTCAACCCAATGAAGTTCAGTAATTGCCCTAATCTCAGGTTTACATTCATGAAGTCTTACAGGTATTAGATATGTCTCAGATTCTGGAAATTCTTCTTGATTTAGTAAGGCATCCTTTATTTCCTTTTGAACAAAGCCTTTTTTCTTAATTGAGTTGTTTGAAATTAGAGCGATAAAATACCGACAATCCCTAATTGCATTATAGATTTCATTTTTCCAGTTCTGACCGGGAAGGAGTTTAACTTGATCCAGCCAAGCATCAAGTCCATAAGAATTTAGATCTTCAAAAAGCCTTAAAGCTGAATCGGAATCCTCTTTGGCATAATTAATAAAGACTTTTGTGGCCATTCCTATAAAATTTGTGATTTACTGCTAACAAGTGCGTATAAGTAACTCTATTGCTTATAGCCTGTTTCATGTTTATGTTTTATAGCATATACGCATAATATATACTTCGTAAATGTGACTAAATCTATCCTTATATCAAAATACAGAAAAGCACTTACGCTTCGGAATTACAGTACCAATACTATAAGTGCTTATTTGCGGGGGCTAGAGATTTTTTTGAGCTATTTGGCCGCTGAAAAAATCAAAAAAGTAAAGGGCGAAGATTTGGAGAATTTCTTTTTTTATGCCCATGTTTCATTCAGAAGCCTGAAAGAAGTAAAAAGTCCTATTGAGGATTTATCGATATAAAAAAGGCAGCCAATTTCTTAGCTGCCTTTTCTGAAGGGGGAGGTGTTCAAACTTAGTGTGCAGCTTCTTCCGAACCCGATTTGCCTTTCATGTACACATATAAACCAGCAAAGAGTACAATAAGAATTGCGGGAAGAATGGTCATAAAACCAAGCGTTGCCTGTGGACCTGCTGTATCAATAGACTCACCCATTATTGGCAGTATTAACGAAGTAGCTACCATTCCGGTGCCACCCATTATAGATAAGCCCAAGGCACCACTTTCCGGAACATATTCTGCAACAAAACCAATCATTGTAGGCCAGAAGTAACAGATACCTAAGGCAAATACTACCGCAGAACCAAGCGTTGGTCCAACTCCGGAAACGGTACTTAGCAAGTACAAGCCAATGGTGGAAAGAACAGCAGAACCTAATAGTACTCCAGTTGGATTTAGGCGATGAATAATTGGCCCGGCAAAGAATCTCCCTACGGCCATAATTCCTGTAATCATTACTAAAATAAGAATTGGGCTTACGCCTTTATCGGTTAGTAATGCATTAATGAACTGGTTGGTACCTAACTCAGAGCTTGCCGTTAGAAACATACAGATGAAAATGAATGGGAAGAGTAAGCCGATTTTATTAACCACTCGACCTTCTATTACAATAAGAGCAAGAAAACCAACTACCACGAAGTATGTGATATTAGAACCAAAATCGATGGAAAGGCTTGGAATAGAAGCGAATGCAATCATCACAGAAACGATCAAAATGATGGTATAAGGCGCAGCGGTGTTCTTTAGCATGTCTTTGTAGGATACCCCGCTGGTCACGCGTTCTGTCTCAGGGATTTCTTGTCCCAAGAATAGAACTCCGTACCAAACAAGGGGAATAAACAGAGTACCGACTAAAACAATCCAACTTAATCCTAAGGTATCGACTAACAGATAAGCGAGTAATCCTCCAATTACAATACCACCGGGAAACCAGACATGGAATCTGTTCAGCATCTTTGTTTTAGCATTTGGATAGAGAGTGGCAACCAATGGGTTGAATGCAGCTTCCACAAACCCATTTCCCAAACCAACAAATACATTCGATACAAACAGCATAGTTTTATCGCGGGCAATTAACATTAAAACAAGTCCAATTAGCTGCATAAAGAACGCCATCCATATTACATTCTTTGTTTTTACTAAATCGATAATAAGTCCACCTGCAAACATCGCGATGGTGAATCCCCAAAAAGCAGGCCCAAATGCCCATCCGATTTCTTGTGCTGTTAATCCATAATCGGCTCCAAAAACTCCTTCAATTTGAGCGCGAACTGCGAATGTTAGAGAGGTAACGGTAAGGGCAAGGCAACTCCCGAGAAAAAGCCGGTCTCTGTTAATTGTTTGTTCCATGAATTAAATGGTTAGATAGTTAGTGTTAAACATTACTCAAAAGAATGGATTAACGTACTGCGTTTCTATCAATAATTAAAGCGCTTTTTTAATTGACGGGATTCAGTTTTACTGCTTCCAAAAAGAAGGAGATAGGATAATAAGTACGGTGAAAATTTCGAGACGACCGATCATCATAAGCAGGATTAAAATCCATTTTGCCAAATAAGGGAGTTTAGCAAAGCTGTCGGTTGGACCAAATTCTCCCCAACCCGGTCCAATGTTTCCCAATGCAGCAATACTGGCTCCCAGGGATGAAATCAAATCATAACCAAACAAACTGATTGCGAAGCCTCCTAAGGCAAAGATGAAGATGTAAAGAATAAAAAAGCTAAGGACAGTACGTTGAATGTCACTGCTAATGGCTTGTTCTCCAATTCGTATCGGAAGTATAGCTTTGGGATGAATAATTTGTTTGATCTCACGTCCGGTATTTCGAATAAGAATCATCCAGCGAACCATTTTGATCCCACCACCGGTTGAACCTGCACTTCCGCCGGTAAAGAATAGCAATAACAGAAAAAACGCCCCAAATGGATACCAGAGTTCATAGTCATCTGTTCCAAAACCTGTGGTAGTTACAATAGCCACAACCTGAAACGAACCGTAACGGAGAGCTTCCAGAATAGGCCGGCCATCAAAATGCCAGAGTGAAAAGGATATCCCTATAATTCCGATTAAAGTGATTAAGGTATAAAACCGAGTTTCCCGGTTATTGAAGAAGCTTTTGGTATCGCCTTTTAATAAGCGGAAGTGCATCGCAAAGTTAATACCAGCTAAAAACATAAATAAGGTAATAATTACATCAATATAGGCAGAATCGAATGCCGCTATACTTGCGTTCTTTGTGGAGAATCCACCTGTTGCAAGCGTTGCGAAAGCATGGTTCAGGGCTTCAAACCAATCCATAGCCGGGTGAATCCAGAGTAAAAGGAATTCGAGCCCGGTGAAAGCTACATATACAACCCAGAGTAACTTTGCTGTTTCCTGAACCCTTGGGGTGAGTTTATCGGTAGTAGGTCCGGGTGATTCAGCTTGAAATAACTGCATACCTCCAATCCCCAACAAAGGGAGAATAGCTAACGATAATACAATGATTCCCATGCCACCCAGCCAGTGAGCTAAAGACCTCCAGAAGAGAAAACTTTTTGGTAACTCTTCAATCTGTGGATTAAAAAAGCCATCACTTGTGGTTCCTCCCATAATCGTGGAACCGGTAGTGGTTAACCCACTCATGGTTTCAAAAACGGCATCGGTATAGCTGGGTAGTATCCCCGAAATAACAAAGGGGAGGGCTCCAACTAATGAAAGTAACAGCCAGGTAAGGCTCACTACCATAAAGCCTTCCCGAATTCTGGCTTCTTCTTTAGGTTTAAAGAAATACCAAAGCGCACCACCAACTCCAAATGCTATTCCAGCTGAAATCAACCAGGAATACCATGTATGTTCCTTGTAAATCAGGTCTATAATCAGAGGAAGGAGTAGCGCAAATCCAAGAAAAAATATAAACGAACCCAGTATTCCCGAAATAACTCTGAAATCAATTCGAGGACGGTTCAAAGAGCTTATTGTGCGGCGCTCTGCCATTACCGAAAGATGTTGGTTATTTTGTCAATAGCTTCAGGGAGGCAAAAAACCATAACACGATCGTTAGCCTGAATCTCAGTAATCCCCGTAGCAATTTCTACAGAACCGTTACATAAAACGCCTCCAATAACACAACCATCCGGTAGTTTTAATTTTTGGATTTGCTTGCCTATCACTTTCGACTTTTTAGATGGCTGAAGCTCAATCACTTCAGCGTTAATACCTCGTAGTTCTGTAACAGAGATAACTCTGCCCTGACGTACATAGCGGTGAATTTCGTTTGATGCGGCTACCTTTTTATTGATGACGGCATCAAGGCCAATGGTTTGGCTAAGAGGGATAAAATCAGGCTTAGAAACTAATGCGACAGTCTTTTTTACGTCCAGATGTTTTGCCATCAGGCAAGAGATGATGTTAGATTCTTCATCATCAGTAACAGCAATAAAAGCATCCACATCGGTGATTCCCTCAGTAGCCAGAAGGTCAGGGTCGGTGGGATTCCCATGAAGAACCATTCCATTTTTAAGTTCAATGGCAAGTTCTTCAGCCCGGTCATAATCAGGCTCTATAAGCTTTACATTCCAGCTTTTACTTGCATCATTACAAAGAAGGCGGGCAATCATTGCTCCCATGCCGGAACCACCGGCAATCATAATCCGGTTGAGTTCTGTTTCTTTCTTGCCTGTAGTTTCTACAATCTTGGGGATGTCTTCTGTTTTGGCAAGAATAAAGATCTGATCAAAAGCCTGAAGTTTAACAGGACCTTTTGGGATGAGTGTAAGTCCGCGACGCCCGATTGCTACCACCCGGAAAGTGATTTCAGAATATTCTTTAGCATACTCAATTAATGACTTTCCAATAAGAGGAGAGTTTCGTTCAAGGCGGATTCCAATCAATTGCATTTGATCGTCAGCAAGATTTATCACATCACTGGCGGCGGATCTTCGCAATAATTGAGCAATCTCCTGAGCAGCACTAAGCTCCGGATGGATCATTACGTCTATGCCGAGGTCGTTGGGTGTTAATGGCGCATTTGATTCCGAAAATTCATCGCTCCGGACTCTCGCGATAACCATTTTAGCTCCCAGGCGTTTGCTCATCATCGCAGTAATCATATTCACTTCATCGATGCTTGTAACTGCAATAACAATATCGGCCTCTTTCACTCCGGCTTTAACCAGATCTTTACCCGAGGTAGCATTTCCTTCTACAGAAAGAACATCAAGAGATTCTGTTACACGAGACAGGCATTCTTTTTGGCGATCTATGACAGTAACATCATGTTTTTCTTTGGATAAGACACTGGCCAGATCATATCCTATTTCGCCGGCACCGATGATAACGATCTTCAAATGAAATCGATTTGAGTGATTAGATAACCTGCAAAAACTACCACCTTTTTAAACGAAATGAAAGGAATGTATCCGTCAGAAATTATTACTGAGTGGTTACAATCAGATCAATACTAACAGGTTTTGATTGTGCTACTTTAAGGTCGGTAACTTCAATTGTAAATCTATTTTGTCCTCGAATAAGGCGCGGACTAATTTGTGAACCTCTTCCTATTTCCTGTCCGGATTGTTTCCATATAAACTGTACTTCCGAAGAAGGACGGTTTACAGCCGGAGCTTTCAATACTGCAGTAGGGTTTACCGGATTCCAATCTATAATAAGAGGGGTAGCTTGTTCAGTAAATTTCAAAGGGTCAACAACAGTAATAGGGAATGATTTACGACTCAGTTCCATACCGAGCGGAGTCCATGCAAGATCAAAGGAGGTTTGGCCGGCAGTGGAAGCACGCCATGTAGTTTCGTAGAAGTTCTGATTAGCAAAGGTCCAGCTATCTGTGATATTCATATTTGGGATCGAAATCACACCTCCAAGAGCAATTACGCGAGGATATACAGGATTTACTTCAGGTACTTTAACCGGGTTGATTGCCAGAATAGTAGAGTCAACAGAATTAGGGAGTCCACGACCATCATTCTGAATTAATGTAACACGGTAAGTTCTGGCTTCAGATATTGTAAACTGTGGGAAGGGGAGAACTTCGCCATCAAGCTTCCATGTGGTACTTAGTAAATCACCATCACGATCCTGAGACAATCCAGAGCGAAGTGTTACTTCCTGATTTTGATAAACAATTTCAGGTCCTTGAATAGTTGGGCGGGGGGCACTATTTGCAAAGAAATATTTGTCCATAGTAACCAATCTGTTTGAAGCAGTTGAGTTATCTCTGATTTCAAGAGTTACTTTATGCCGTCCGGGAGTAACTGCTTTCACAAGTTGACTGGCGTTGTTACTTACAAAACCATCATCAATGTACCATTTAAACTGTTTGATAAATCCATCCGTATCGGTACTTGAAAAAGCATCCAGCTTCAAATCTTCCCCTGCGGAAACGTTTTCAGGGAGATTCCAGACAATAGTTGGGCTTGCATTCACTTTTATACTTTTAGTAAGACTAACCGTATTGCAATCGGTATCGGTATTGGTTTCAAGGTTTAGCGTTACGAAGTATTCTCCGGGTTCCGAAAAGGTATGCGTGGTAGTAAGACCATCCAATTCCTCGGAACCGTTTTCAGTATCAATGATCCATTTAGCTGATTTAAAACCTCCATCAGCAGAAGAGGAGGAGCCATCCAATATGATGGGTTCCCCGGGCGCAATCCATTCAGGTAGCTCGAAATCTGCAACCGGGCCTTCGACCACTGTAACTTTCGCTGTTGCCTGGCTTATGTTGCTGCACTGACCTGATCCGGATCCTTCAACAGTAAGGGTTACGGTGTACTCTCCGGGTTCCGTAAAAATATGACGGTATTTTGCTCCGGTAGCAGAATTTCCATCTCCCATATCCCAATTCATGGCAGGAATTGAACCAGATGGATCAGTGCTTTGAGAGCCATCAAAATCGAGCGCGGTATTTACACAAATAGTTGTCTCAGTAAGATTCATTTTTGCAACTGGAGAACCTTCAATAATAACCGGGATTTTAGCGATGGAAGGTTGACCTGAGAAGCCGTCGTTAAGAGTTAACTTGGCTTCGTAAACTCCGGGTGTTTCGTACACATGAGATGGATTAGCTTCATCAGAAGACTGGCCATTTCCAAATTCCCAGTTAGCCCGGAATGCATCTCCATCAGGGTCGAAACTTCGTGAACTATTAAACAATACAGTTTGGCCGGTACAAGAAGTAATAACAGAATCAACAACAGCCTGTACAGGGCGGTTGATCATTACTCTTACTGATTCGGTATTTATGCTGTTCCCTAATCCGAGTCCGTCTTTCACCGTAAGGCCGATAAAATGAATTCCGGGTTCCGGGGCTGTCCAACTAAAGGAAGATTCCTTTCGTTTTGTGCCGTCGGGGAGAGTCCATTCAAAAGAAAGCGCATCATTATCCAAGTCATAACTCTCAGATGCATCAAGCCGAACAGTGGTGGCATTAGAGCGAACAACGGGCTCGGTAATGATGTAAGGCTGATGGTTTACATTTACAACTCCTTCGATTTCTACCGTAGAATTTTCGATACGGTCATTATCAGTTACTGAGAGAGTAAATCGTTTTGGGCCCCCTTCATTAAAAATTCGCTGGATTTGCATTCCCTTTAACTCTGTACCGTCTTCAAATGTCCAAAGGTAAGAGTCAATAGATCCATCGTTATCAAACGACCTGTCTGCCAAAAACTTAATTTCTGTATTTGGGATAAGTTCAACCGGGTCAGTTCTCCAGACAGGAACCGGGGCTTCATTCACCCTGATTTGTTGTGATTTAAATCCACGAGCCTGATCGAAGCCAGAATCATCATTTACAGAAAGTGAAATAGTGTGGAGTCCCGGATTATTTAACGTGATGGAGTTTGTTTGCCCAGAACCAGCAGGGGCACCGTTTGCTGACCAACTATAACTTGTGATTGCACCATCGGCATCACTGCTCAAACTACCATCTACAGTAAAGGGTACTCCCGGCGCGACTACAGCGGGTGCCGTAAAGTCAGAAACGGGGTAACTATTTACTACAATTACGTGCTCGGAGGTTTGAACACTGTTTCTAAGGTTTGCGCCATCATCTACAGTAAGTTTTACTGTATAACTTCCGGTTTGCTGATAGGTATGGCTGACTCTTGGCCCAGAGGCTCTGTTTCCATCCCCGAAATCCCAATTGAAGGTTTGTAATTCTGACTCAGAATCTACACTGCGTGTGGCTTCAAAATTTACATTCGCATTTGATGTGATTGGAACAGCAGTGATTACTGGTTCAGGAGGAGCATTGACATGGATAAGATTGGAAAGAGACTGCACTGAGTTGCTTACACCCCGATTATCATCCACGATAAGTTTGATCTCATAATCTCCCGGCTCGCTTAACGAAAGTGTTGAAATATCGCCACGGGCTACTTCTTCATTATCTACCATCCAGATATATTCAAGTTCGTCCTGGTTAGGATCAGAAGATTCGATGGCATTAAGTGGGAACACATCGCCGGGAGCAACATTTGCAGGAACCGAAAATACAGGGATGGGAGCCGCATTCACTTCATAAACTCTGTTAACCGAATAAATTGCATTCTGAGCTCCTGAACCATCATTTACAGTAAGGCGAACCGGATATACACCAGGTTGCTGGTGCTCTACAACGATGCTATCTGAAGTGGCTCCCTGTGGTACTCCAATTCCTGCCCAGGCATAACTTAAGTCATCGTTATCGGAATCAGTTTGATTTCTTACTTTAAGAACGATTGGCTCATCAGTACCGGAAACCGGAACTACATCTACTTCTGCATAGGGTTGAGTATTTACTCTAATCTGGATTTGTTCCTGAGCAATGCTACATCTTTGAGAAGTTCCACCATCTGTAACCTGAATGGAAATAGTATAAAGACCTGAAATTGTATTGGAGAAATTGAATGTTGGTCCATTAGCTCTTCGGGTTCCATTTACAAACCAGGTAATGGTAACTTGCTGACCTTCCAGGTCATACGATTCAGCAGCAGAGAGGGTGACTACTTCAGAAGGGGATATGATTTCCTTTGGAGCAACCAATCTGGCAATAGGAGGAGTATTTACAAAAACGATTTTATTGTAAGCCCAGTATTCAGGGAAATAAGATCGGTCATTTGGAATCAGCACATCAACAGGGATTTGACCACGATCTTCGAATGCAATGGTAGGTGAGGAGCCTGAGCCAATGCTGGCATCATTCTGTACCCATTTAGCATTCGCTAAATCCATCTGAGTGAAAAAAGATCCTGTTAGTTCAAACCTTTTATCCGTACAACGGGCGGCTTCAGTTTCATTAATAGTAAGTGATGGTTTGTCAAGCTCAGAAAGGGCTACAGGTTCAAATTCCCACAGCACAGGCTGATTTACCCCAAATACAGTAAGTGTATTTATTCTGCTTTGAGAACCACTTAGTTGAAGGCCCCAGTTATTTTCAATACCGAAGCGTGAATCAGAGATTTGTGAACTGGAAACAGGATAAAGATCTCCAAAAGCGTCAATCTTGTTTACTTGGGAATCTTCCTCACCATTTATTACAAGGTCAGGTGTTCCTGAGGCAGGATTAGCTATGTATGGTTTTAACTGAAATTTAGTACTCGCAGTAGATCGGTAGACTCCAATCGAAAGATCAACAGCTATCATTTTCCAGGATGAGCCACTCAGAATTTGTCCATTTGCTCCAACTACTCGAAGGTTGAAGCTATTTACATCGTCGCCTTGATCGGTGTACACTCGAACTATGTAGCCACTCCCGGAAGCAGGAAGATCGGCTAACCGAACCCACCTGTTTCGGAATCGTTCTTCTGCCTTTGCAACGAGTTGGCTAGATGGAGTAGCGGAACCCGTTTTTTGGGAAACTGAATTTCCGTTCACCTCAAACACTTCATCAAATGGAAATAAATCAAAGGTAGTAATGGTGTTGGGATCTTCCTGAGTGATTAAATCCACGGCTCCACCAAGTCCGGCATCAAAAATCTGAAGCGTTCCCATTTGTGCTCCGGCTTCGGGCTTTATCCAAATATCATATTGATGACGATTATCTCCACTAACAATAGAAGAAGTTTGTCCGGAAATAGAGAGATAGATTTCCTGACTGTACCCAGAAATACTTAATAAAAGAACTACGGCAACGAGTGTAATTCGTTTGTACATGTATCCTCTAATTAGCTTGTACTGTAAATGATTTTGTTAAGTAATCCACGCCGGAGCGAACATCCCTAAATGTAACAGAAAGTTCGCCTTCTTGCATATTCATTGTTATTCCCCATCTTCCCTGAGAATCAGTCTGAACTCGACGAATGTTACCTTCATTATTAATAAGTACTTCAAGTCCCGGATATGCCGTTGCAGACAGGGTTACGGTAGGGCGGTTTACACGGATAATATTTCCTCCGGAAGCACCGCTCAGCGAGAATGAGAACAGATCAGTTTCAGTAAGTCGTACAATCCGGATTGGTTGTTCATTTGTATTACCTGAGCCATCGGTAGCTTTAGCAACCAGTGTTTGATCGGACTGTAGGTTTTGAATTTGGTAAATAAATTGCCCTGACAATTGAATAGGAACCCGGCGGTTGTCAATTTCCAATTTCGCATCAGGTTCTGTAACACCACTGAGCATGTAAGAGTTTTCAAGTGTAAAAATGATGTTATTTTCATAATCATTGATGAATACTGCCGGAGGCTGGTTGTCTACATTTCTTATAATTCGGGTAGGTTCGGTGTAAGGTCCCCTCAAACCAAGATTATCAACTGCCTGTACTCTTACATAAGTTCTGCCCAGGCTTAAGTCAGGAATATTTGCGGAAGTGGTGCTCAGGCTCAGTTCATTAATATCTGTATCAAAAGAAGGGCTTGAGCTATATTGAACCCGATAAGAATCTGCTCCTGGAACAGAGTTGAATGCGAATACGATATTATCCCGATATACAATAGTATCAGTGGTTGCCCAAGCTAATCCGGGAGCGGGTAATAACTGTATCGGATCTGCGGGCGGTTGTCCTTCCCTTACAATGGTTCCTTCATTCTTTCTTATGGTGATGGTTACATCGTTGGCACTAATATCTGCTGCGCCATCATAGTTTGTTAATTTAACAGTTTCATTACCGTCAGATTCGGCGTAGAAATTCTGGGTTTTAAGTTCCGAGGTAGAGGCTCCCGCATTAAGGATGTACCTGCTTCGTTCTTTTCCAGCTGCCGAAAGTTTTGCAAGTAAACCACCTTGCACCAAGCTGATTTCTGTATCGGCACTTTCATCTAATTTGTCGATACGGGATTTCCTGATTACAGCTACTGAGTTAGGGTCAACAAGAACTGAGCTTCCATCTGTAAATGCAAGGCTGGCATAGCTTTCTTCGAGTGTGCGAAGTCCATCAGATTCCTTAAAAAGATCGCCAACTATAGCATCATTCCAGCTTCCTAAAAGACCAAGTCGCTTATCAACATTTCCTTCTTTTTGCTCTAGTTGAGCCTGAACCTGTACTAATCGATTGCTGTTTAACGTGTTTTCTAATTCCGAAACCGCAGCCGGTATGGCAGTACCCTTTTCAAGTGCCAGATCTAATTCCCCGGCCTGAATAGCATCTATGTATTCCTTCTGGAGTGTGTTCACAACATTGAGCTGTTCTTTAGCAAAAATGGTAGCCCCTGAAGAAATCAACTCCTCGACTTTTCCTTCATTTTCAAAAACCTGTGCAGAAACATCTGATAAGCTCCGGAGTTGAAGAATATCTCCGGAAGTTAGCGTGAATGTATTGCTTGGAATGTCGTGATCAGCCAGATTTACTATAACCGGCCAGTTCAATGTATTCCCGGAATAACGGAGCGCAATTTGTTGTAACTCAGAGGAAGGAAAAGTTACAGGGTTAGTCTGTGCGAATACTGTAGAAGCTATCAATAAAGTAAAAAAGCCACAATAAACGGTTTTAAGCATCCTGATTATTCAGTTTCATTATTCGGAAAAATTAAGGTAAACCGGCTGCCAATTTCTTCGTTCGATTCAAGTTGAACATCTCCTTTATGGCGAAGCATAATCTCTTTAACATACGCTAAGCCAAGCCCGGTACCTTTTTCTTTTGCAGATTTGATGTTAGAACGAACCCGGAAAAATTTATCGAATACCTTCTGTTGGTCTTCAATACTTATTCCGAATCCAAAATCAGTTACGCTTACTTCAATATGATCGATACTTTCTTCCAACTCTATTTCAATGGTACGATCAGCATCGCCGTATTTAATAGCATTACTAACCAGGTTTTGGATAGCATCAAACAACAAATCTTTGCTTCCTGAAACTATGAAACTTGTTCCTTTTGCGGAAATATTGATTTTGAGATTTTTTTGGGAGAGAAGAGGGTTTGAAATACTCTTTACATCGTTGATCAGCTGAAACAAATCTACCGGGTTAAACTCAACAGGAATCCTGCCGTGTTCGAGGCGTTGAACATCCAGGAAGCGGTTCACAAGATCATTCATGCGCTCGCCGGATAAGTAAATTTCTTTAAGCAATTCCTGATTCTCAGCTACACTCATCTCAGAGTTATCAATCATAATCTTAGAAAGCCCAACAACACCTGTAATCGGGTTTTTAAGTTCATGAACTATGATATTGATCATATCTGTTCGCTTGATATCAAGCAGACGATCTTTCGTTTTATCATGCAACACAACCAGTGCCCCTTGTGAATTGCCTTGTTCATCTTCAAAAGCTACATGCTGGTAATCGTAGAAATAAGTGACTTCATCGTCTAGGAAATGAGCAAGCTCTGCCTGATTGATTTTAATGGTATAGGGATTCGGGTAATGAACCGCCTGACTGGACTTACTTAATTCGAGCTTCGAAGTATCTAAAAGCTCTTTAAATGTTACTTCTTTGGGATTTAACCCAAAGGATTCGATGAATTCTACAAAATGATTATTAGCAAAACGGAATTTTCCATTGTTATCCAGAATGCCGATGAAATCCTCAGAGTAGGTCATCATATAACGGTTTTTCCACTCTTCAAGAATAATCTTCTCTACATTTATTTTCTGATAACGATGCAGAGTAATGCGAATATTCTCAAGCGTTTCCTGCATCACCCCAAATTCGGGTAACTCTACATTTCTAATTGGGCGATCGAATTCCAGATTACTTATGTGATCTACATCACCTAGTATCTGTTCTATTGGCTTGTTGATTCTGAGACTTACATACCAGCTAAAGGATACCATCAACACCAAAATCCCCAGTCCGGCAAAAAGAGAAAAAAGAATAAGTTTATTAACCGGTTCCAGGATAAAATCATCATCCACCGCAATAAGATGCCAGAAAGGGATGGTCTCGAAGCGGGAAGACATTACAAACCAGGTATTATTATTGAATGAAATTTCTGTTTCCTCTGAATAGCTGGCGTCACCAAAAAGTTCAGATGGGAAGGTAAAATCATCAATGACAATATGTTCCCCTAAATCACTTACAATATTAGCGCGGTACCTGCCATCGCCAAGTGGAATGTCAACTAACTCGTAGGTTAATCTTTTGGCATCAAAAAACATGTTCAGAGTTACCAGAAGTTGATCGCCATTCGCCATATCAATCTGAATAACCCTTTGCGCAATAAAAATATCAATTACATAGGTTGTGTCCGGAAGCCAGGCTACATTTACACGTTGATCTAAGCGCGATTCATACCACTCGTTTACGGTTGTAGGGAATTCCAGTCCCTGATAGATAGTTCGTGTGAAGTCGGTTATATCGTTCGAGCCTTCTTCAGAAAGAGTGATACGTACAAGCCCCGGGGTATAATTAATCGCTCCACGTACAATACTTTCTGCCTGCAAAGGATCATTGCTGATGTTCTCAGCTAAGATAGTAGTAGCGTTCAACCAGTTTCGAATGGTTTCATCTGTTCGCCGGAGAGAGTATTCCTGCAGCTGAGATACAATCGTAGTTCGCTCGTTTATGATCGCTTCTCTGTATTTTGGACGTACGAATAGTAGTACCAAAGCATATGCAAGAAGAATCAAGCATGAGGTAATCAGAAAAATTCGGTTTCGAAGAGTAAGTTTTCTGTACATGACAAATATTAATCTCCGAATTTCCATCTATCCTGTATAAATTGCGATTAGAATCATCTTATGTTAATCGCTAAAAACAAATACTTATAAGCTGGTAATACAGAGAAGAAGAGCTTTCCCGAAAAAAGGGTTGAACAAAAAAAGGCTCCTTTCGGAGCCTTTAGATGCGATTAGTCTTCGTTGAGTATTTCATTAATCCGGGCAGTCACATCATCAAGATGCGTTCTGCTTGCACGATCCCGAATATTTGACCGTGCACTTCGAATATCAGTTCTGAGCTGCATTAACTCGGCTCTTAGTGCGGGTCGGATATCAGAGTCTTTGATGTCTAAATCAGGAGCACCGAATCTTCCTTCCAATACATCGTCCTCAAACATAGTATGAATGTAACTGATGTATTCTCTTTGAAGTGATCTGCGGTATGTATCAATTGTCCGGTTATTGTAAACCTCACTCCAAAGACCTTGCCTGAGGTCACTAAGCATTTCTAAGAGGGAGTACGCGTCATCATCAAATGCTTCCTGCTCGGTGAGACGGGTCATTACCCCGGCATTCATAGTTGACCGAAGTATTCCAGCCTGAAGGTTTTTAATTCGTTCAACGGCTCCTGCATGCTCAATACGACGTAGGATATCCTGATCTAACAACCAAGTAGGAGTAGAAAAAGCATGTTCATTCAAAAATTCCATTGCTTCAATCTGATAGTCTTTATCAACAGGTGTATATACCCAACCACTTTGATCGGATGTTTTTCGGGTTTGGTACACCCCACCAACATTAGTGGCAACATGTCTCGCATAACGTGACCACTGACCTACTAACTCACGATAAATTTCCTGTAATTCAGTGTAATCTTCTCCAGGCTCTGAAGTCCATTCAATCAGACTTGGAACCACTCGTTTCAAATTCATCAGCCCATAAGAACTTGCTCTAACAGGGTCGTTTGACAAGTCTTCAGTTTGAGCAGAAGGGTCATATCCAGTTGATGAAGCAAATCGATACACAGGATCTCCTGCTTTTTCCTCAATCCATGAATCCAGAATTGGTTTTTCATCTTCCGGAGTTTCGGCACCAGGGATGACACGGTAACCCCAGTTCACGGAATACTTATCATAAGGACCAATCTGGCGAATGAATCGGATATTCTCATCGCCAGGTTGAGCAATATAGTTCTGGCGTGCATACTCCATAATTGTGGTAGCAATTCCCCATTCCTGAGTGAATTTTCCTGAACGAAGTGAGTCGACCGGATACGCGGAACTGGCCTGCATATTGTGTGGAAGTCCGATCGCGTGACCAATTTCATGGGAAATTACTCTTCTCATCGTTTCACCGATTAACTCATCTGGGAGTTGAAGGGATCTGGCTGCAGGGTTAGCAGCTCCGGTTTCAATCATCAGGCGATTACGGTATGAACGCATGTGGTTGTGATACCAAACAATATCACTTTCAATGATTTCTCCTGAACGAGGATCAGAAACACTTGGCCCAACCGCATTTCTTACTGTGCTTGCTACCCAACGAATCGTAGAATAGCGAATATCCTCCGGGCTCCAATCAGGATCTTCTTCTGGAGTAGGAGGGAGTTTAGGTTGAACTGCATTTTTAAATCCTGCTGCTTCAAAAGCTTCATTCCAATCTAAAACACCTTGAATAATATAAGAACGATATTTTTCAGGGGTAGCAGGATCTAGGTAGTAAACAATTGGCTTAACAGGTTCTACCAATTCTCCCCGTGCGTAAGCCTCAGGGTCCTTAGGTTCCAATCTCCAGCGACGGATATATTGCTTGGCTTCCGCTTTTGGTGCATCGGAACTATAGTCAATCTGTCGAATAGAAAAGTAACCAACTCTGTAATCCGCAAAACGCTTCATCATAGGTTCTTCTGGTAGCAGCACCATAGACTGGCTGGTTAGCATAGTAAGTGTCTGTGCATCTGTTCCTGATGGGGGATTCGCAGAGACATAGGTCATGAGTTGGCGAACCTCGATATTCTCGGGAAAGCTTTTGATAGATTCAACCATACTTCGGTCTGAATCTAATCGGCGCACCTGATATTGTCTTCTTTGCCAGGTAGAAAGGCCACTAATAGCTTCCACATCATCATTAAAGAAATCGGTTACATTAATAACCACTCCGGAGGAATCTTCACTCAACGCCTGAACATCAAACGAAGCTAAGACTGGCTCGAAATTATTCGCAAGTACAGAACTTGATACCGGATCGCCTTCATCAGCTACTGCGTTATAAGATTTTTTTCGGATCAGAATCCGATCTTTATTTCTGGTAAAAGAAATGACCTGTTCTTCAGATTTAGAGCCTGCAGAGTTAAATCCTGAGAATCCAGGAGGCACACCCGCAACACGACTAACGAGCAACATTTCACGACCGAGTAATTCGTTCGGAATTTCAAAAAAGATATCTTCTTCCTGTTGATACACATTAAAGAGCCCTTCGTCTTTTTCAGCCGATGATTTAATCACATCAGAAAAAGGTTTAATTCCGTCACTTGGTGAAGATTTTGCCTGGCGTGGAGTTGAAGAAGAAGAGGAAGCAGTGCTTTTTGCTCCTGTGCATCCCAAAACCAGAAGCGAAAGAATAATGAGTGAATACTTTGTAAATCCCATAGTGTATGTTTAGATAAAATTGATGGAGATAGATAAAAACAACTTTTACTATCCAAAAGCGGTTTAACAATTAATAACAAAGAAAGGAAAATTACATAGGGTTTTGGAAATTTTTTTCAGCGCTATATATCAAAAAAGCGCTACCTTAGGAATCTGAAATCATAAACGAAATAAAATTATCAGAACATGATTATTGGCGTTCCAAAAGAAATCAAAACCCACGAGAACAGAGTAGCCCTTCAACCCGGTGGCGCACTCCAAATGAAGAGAAATGGGCATCAGGTATTTATACAGAAGAATGCTGGTGTTGGAAGTGGATTTACGGATGAAATGTATGAGGACGCCGGTGCTACCATTTTAGAGGATGTAGAAGAGCTTTGGGCTAAATCCGAAATGATTATGAAAGTGAAGGAGCCTATTGCAGAAGAATACCCTCGAATGAGAGAAGGTCAGCTATTATTCACCTATTTCCACTTTGCTGCTGATGAAGCTCTTACAAAAGCGGTAATAGACTCAAAATGCATTGCTATTGCTTACGAAACGGTAGAAAAAGCCGATGGTTCACTTCCGTTGTTGATTCCAATGAGTGAAGTAGCGGGACGTATGGCTGCTCAGGAAGGTGCCGTTTACCTTGAAAAGCCAAAAGGTGGCCGCGGTATGTTAATGGGAGGGATTCCCGGAGTACAGCCCGCTAAGGTATTAGTTCTTGGCGGTGGAATTGTAGGGGTAAACGCTGCTAAAATTGCAGCAGGAATGGGAGCCGATACAACCATCATGGATATTAACATGAGCAGGCTTCGATACCTTGATGATGTAATGCCAAAAAATGTACACACCTTTTTCTCTTCTGAAGCGAACATCAGAGCTTTGCTTCCAAACATCGATTTGATTATTGGAGCGGTTCTGAAACCAGGTGCAAAGGCACCACATCTTATTACCAGAGAAATGTTGAAAGAAATGCGACCCGGAACCGTATTGGTTGATGTAGCAATCGATCAGGGCGGGTGCTTCGAAACTTCGAAGCCAACTACCCACAAAGATCCTGTGTACTTTGTCGAAGATGTGGTGCATTACTGTGTGGCCAACATGCCCGGCGCAGTACCTTACACATCAACACTTGGATTAACTAATGTAACCCTTCCTTATGCAACTGCTCTGGCCAATAAAGGCTGGAAAAAAGCACTCAATGATGACCCTGAATTAAAAATGGGACTCAATGTGGCTAATGGCACTATTGTATACGAAGATGTAGCCAAAGCTTTTGGAATGGATTGGGAGCCTGTAGATACGGTGTTGAACTAACATACTATCATCCTCGGTTTAACCCGAGATCTTGATTTTTTAAAATCCTAAGCCAGACTGCCATGCAGCTTGGCTTTTTTTATATAAGTTACAAAACCACATAGCTATGTGGTGGCTGATTGTACGCGTTTAACTATCCTACTTGAAGAAATCAACCACCTTGGTGCAACACCTAATATCAAAGGGTGTTACCAAAACATTCTTATAAATATTCGATTTGCAATTTAGGTGGTAATAATTTTAATTCGAAAAGGCTAAAAGACATTAGGGATGTACGGGGACGTCTGCCGGGCTTTTTTTAAAATTTCAAGAATTAGAAATTATGGATGACAAGGAGAAAATTGTAGCTAATAAAGCTTTATTTGATTTTGAAGAAGATTATAATTCTAAAGAACTTAAAAGAAATAAAAATTTGGATTGTTTTGAACCTTCAAGTAGTGCTTATTTTCCTAAAATTGAGAGCAAGAAATTTAATGAGGAAGAAACTGTAGTTTATGAAGTAAATACTGATTGCGATATACCAGATGCATATATAATTGATAATACAAGAGATAATCCGTTTAAAATGATATGCAAAATAGTAACTGGGATTGAAGGGTTATTAAGTAAAGTAGGGACAGGCTTTTTCATTTCTCCTAGATGTATTATAACTGCAGGCCATAATTTACATTGGAATACAGTATATGGGGATAAATGGGTAGAAGTAGCAAAAATAATACCTGGAAGTAGAGATAGAACTCTTACGGATAACGACGAAGAACCATTTGGGGTTGCATATAGTGAAGTTTTTCGTAGTGTTAGTGGTTTTGTAAATTTTGGTATTGACTCATATGATTATGGTGCAATTATTTTACATGATTGTTCTCTATTTAACAGAATCAATAAACAATTTGATTATGGTCTAATAAAGAGAGAAAAACGAATATATCATTGTGGGTATAGAAACGCTGGAAGGTATTCAGGAAATATGTCATTAAATGAAGGGGATTTGCTTCAAAACAATAAGTTCACAATAGACTATAATTTTGATGTTTCTAATGGGAATAGTGGGGGACCTACTTTTATTGAAAGAAAGAAAGAGACATTTAAGGTTATAGGAGTACATACTCAAAAAAAAGAGCGTTGTACCCAAGAAAGCATAAAAATTAGAAAAAAAGTGATTGAAAAATTTAACATATGGACAAATATAAGGTGATTATTATGGAAATACGATATTACAAATATTGCTTATTGCTTCTCTTTCAAATGTTGTTTTTCAATGGTTGTATTGCTTTGAAAGTTGATCCATTGACTGTAGAACCTATTACTTTAAAAGGTGAAAATTTAACAAGCGATCATCATGGTAGCTTACAGCTTTTTGATAAAATTGAAATTGAACTTGAAAATGGATTTGACTTTCCCATAGAGATATTTATCGAAAAGAAAATTGATGCAAAAATCTTTAAAAAAAGAGGCGCATTCTATAATTATAATACCCAAAGATTTGAATCCAGCCTCAACAAAAAAAGGAAAATCGACTTTTTCAGTCCAAATGATAGGATTATTGTAAAAATAGAAAGAGGGAAAATTAGCGATGAAATGTTAAAGAATGGGATTCTTATTCAATTTAAAACATATGCACTTACCAGCTATTACCTATATTCTCAAGATGAAAATTACCATATATTTACAAATGTTCTACATGGTAGTCTAAATCTTGGAGATGATGATGATCAAAACCATGTTATTGGTCATGTTTGTAGTCCCCTAGACAAGCAATGCAATTGATAAAAGCTTTTTTACTTCTACTTTTTTTAGTTCCCCTTCCCATTTATGGGCAGGGGTTTTTCTTTTCGGAGTTCTATTCAGATAAGGAACATGATTTCCATCATCAAATTTGGGATTTGGAACAGGATTCAAATCAGTTTATCCATTTTGGTACTGGTGGAGGAGCACTCAGGTTTAATGGACTTAACTTTAAAGAGCAACACATTGGGGAATCAGGTAGAGGTACATCACTTTTAGTTTCAAGTAGCGGTAAATTGTATGCAAGTGGACAGTATGACTTTGGGATCGTAAAAAGTGACTCCATTAATGGTTTATATTATAGTTCAATTTCAAATAATTATTATTCTGTTGATGACCTTGTAAATGTTCATTTCAAGACTATAGAGTCTGATAGTAAAATCTATTTTATTGGGTGGGATGGCATTGAAATTTTCGAAAATGATTCTTTAAAAAAATATCCTCAGGATAACATTTCTTTCCCTAACGCTTTTTTATTCAATGAAAGAATTTTTGTAAGTAATCGAATAGGGCTGCACGAATTTAGGAATGAGTCTTATCATTTAATTACAGAAAGCAAACAATTTGAAGAATCGAGAAATGTATTCGCATTAGAAAGTCCGGGTGAAGAAATGTTACTGGGTTATATGGAAAAAGGACTTTTTTATTTTGATGGGTATTCATTTTCGAAATTCAATACTGAGGCGGATTCATACCTTATTGAAAACCAAATGTATGATGCTACTTTTATAAATGATTCTACACTGGCAATTGGTACCCTTAGTGGGGGCTTAGTTTTTATTGGGTTAGATGGAAATATAAAATACATCTATAATTCAAATACCGGTTTTGATGAGCAAGGAGTATTAGCTACTTATGTTGATCATGAAAGAACATTATGGCTTGGACTTTGGGGAGGGATCGAGAAAATTCAAACAAATATTCCAATTTTCAAATATTCAGAAAATGAGGGAATAGACTTCGAAATTTCGGATTTTTTCTTTGTTGGAGGTGAAATTTACTTACGTAGTATCAATCAATTAAAAAAAAGTGGGTTATTAAGTCCGGAGAAGTCATTAATATTTCAAGAAATTTTCCAAGAACTTTCAATTATAGCTTCTACCGATATAACCACTTCGAATGGACAAATCTTTATTAGTGGTGTAGAAGGGGTTTCAACAATAAATGAAGAAGGAGAAGAAGAGTGGGTATACAAAGGAGAGGTTCTCGAATTAGTTGAAAACGAGGATACCCCTTACACCCTTACTTTTCTTACAAAAAAGGGTTTGGTTTTCAGGGAAAAGGATGAGTTTATTATAAAGCCTTTTGTGATTCCAAGTTCAAGGATTAGAAAAGGTATATATAAAGATAAGAGTCTTTTCTTTATAGCAGACCAAGAGAGTGTATACAAGTTAAAGGAAGATTCACTTTCAAAAATAAAGATACAGAACAACACTGGATTAAAAACTGTTTTTAATGATCTTAGTGCTATTGGAAACCACATTTTTGTTGGGGCAGAGGGAGCAGAAGAAAATGGAGGATTATATCTCTACAACGAGAAGGAGAATAAATTTGTAAAGGCTCCAGAGTTTGGGTCTGATCATGAAGCCTTACTTACTAAACAAGTTTTGGCTTTTGATCAGTGTGGTAATGGAAATATTTGGATGTATAATGACAAACAGATTAAGAGGATCAAAAAAGTTGAGGAAGAGTGGACCGTCCAGACATCGCCTTATCAACTAATTGGTGAAGGCGACGGAATATTTTCGATTAAGTGTAAAGAAGATGGGGTCTGGTTCGGAGGAGTAAATGGTCTATATCATCTCACTGACCCCGACTGGGAATATAAAACTGACTTCAAAACTAACATCACAGATATCTTCGTAAACAGAGATTCACTTATTTACGGGGGATTCGGAGAACCAGTAAAACCAATAGTGCTTCCGTATAAAGACAACGAAGTCCGGTTTAATTATGCGGCAGCCAGTTATATCGATGAAACCAGAAATACCTACTCGTACAAGCTGGAAGGATTTGATAACGAATGGAGTGAATGGTCTTTAGAGACTCAAAAAGATTACACCAACATCCCGGAAGGGGACTACATTTTTAAAGTCCGCAGCCGGAATGTATTTGAAGTGGATGGAAGGCCCGATCAAATTGCGTTTACTGTTTTACCCCCTTGGTACCGAACCTGGTGGGCGTATATGTTGTATCTCATCAGTTTTTCAGGACTACTCTATACAGGATATAAAATCAGGATAAACCAGTTACTTAAAGTTGAGCGGATGCGTACTAAGATTGCCAGCGACTTACATGATGAAGTAAGTGCTACGCTGACCGGAATCAGTTATTTTGCAGAGGCCATCAAAAGAGATAAAAATCAATCTAAAGCAGCGCACTTTGTTTCACTAATCAGCGAAAGCGCGGGAGATGCTAAGGAGAAAATCACCGACATTGTTTGGTCCATCAACCCGGAAAATGATAGCTGGGAATTGTTTTTATCGAAATGCAGGCGCTTTACATCTGATCTGCTGGAAAGTAAAGAACTAGAATACAGTTTAAATATCACAGAGCATGTTCCGGGTAAACTCAACATGGAAGTACGACAGCACTTGTGGATGATCTTCAAAGAAATGATTACCAATGCGGTGAGACACTCAGCCGCAACCCGCCTGGACGTGATTATGGATATCGAAAATGGGAAGTTAAAACTGATCGTACAGGATAATGGGAAAGGTTTCGATCTGGATGAGACTGTGGATGGAAATGGAATCAGAAACATTCGCAAAAGATCAGCTAAAATTGGGGCAGTGATTACCATTCATTCTGAAGAAGACTTTGGAACCCGTTGGAGAATGGAACTGCCATTGTAACTACCACATGGTTATGCAGACTTTAATTGAAGGATTTCAGGTATTCTATGTTTGTCCTTCTAGTTAATAATCTATACTACATAGAGACCTGTTCAGTTCTTTGACCGGAACTGAATTATTTAAACCCAACAATTATGCTATTTACTTATACTGACGGTTATACAGCCATAGATGAAGCAGCAATACGGAGTAAATCATTGATAAAAGTAGTTATTATTGAAGACAACAAGTACATGAGAGAAGGCTGGGAAACTTTTATCGATTATGATCCCGGTTTATGCGTGTTAGGTAGTTATGGAAGTTGTGAAGAGGCTTTTGCATCCTCAGAATTTAAAAAGGCGGAAGTGGTAATTATGGATATCGGGCTGCCGGGGATGTCTGGAATCGAAGGAGTTCAACTTGTTCGAAAGCAATTCCCAGCAATGCATATAATTATGGCCACCGTATTTGATGATGATGAAAACGTGTTCAATGCAATCAAAGCCGGAGCTGTGGGATATCTGATGAAAAAAGTGACACCAGATGAAATGGTAGCAGCGGTTAAGGATGCTTTTTCAGGAGGTTCCCCCATCACACCAAACATTGCCCGAAAAATTCTCAAAACACTACACGCTCCAACAATTCGAGAAGAGGAACAGCTGAGTGAGCGGGAACTTCAGATTCTGAAAGAACTTGCTACTGGTAAATCGTATGCAGCTATTGGTAAGACCATTTTCCTTTCTGTGGATGGAGTACGGCATCACATCAGAAATATCTACCAAAAACTGGAAGTACATAGTAGAACAGAAGCCGTTTCGAAGGGGATTGCCCGCAAGCTTATCGACCCCGAAGATAGCTGATGAGTTTTTTATCTCCCATACGAAATCACTTTTAATGGATCGGTCTTCGCAGCAATTCTGGCAGGTAACCAGGACGCTAAGGCACATAAAACGATCGTGACAATAGATGTGATCACAAAATCAAGGAGATGAGGTTCAACAGGTGCATAGCTCATATAGTAATTCTCTTCTGAAAGTGGGATGATCTGGTAATTGATCTGGAGCCAGGCAAAAAGGAGTGAAATCGCTATTCCAATAATCAAACCAATGGATGCAACCATCAATCCTTCTAAAAGAAATACTTTTCGGATAATGGATGATTTACTCCCTATGGTTTTCAGGATGCCGATATCTTTGGTGCGTTCCAAAACCATCATTAAAATAGTGCCAATAAGATTAAATGCGGCTACGATAATCATCACACTGATGACAAGCGGGATCATCTGCTCCTGAAGTTCAACCCATGCAAAAATATTCCCATAACGAGACTGTATGGTTTGCTTGTAGTATGGGAAGGGTAAGGCGTCTTCGAGCTTTTTGTCGAATGCAAGAATTTTGCTGGAATCTTTAAGCTTGATTTCAACACCCTGACCCTGACTTGGTTCGATTCCGAATAATTTATCAGTGTATTCTTTTGCAGTAACGGCATAAATACCGTCAAAGAAATCGATCCCGGTCCGAAAAATACCGGTAAGTTCGAACTGCTGAATTTCCGGTGAATTAGCCAGGCTTGGTGTTCCTGAGATAGTGTATACGGTGATTATACTGCCCAATTCGGCCCGAATGGTCTGTGCAAGTTTTGAGCCAACTACGATGCCGGGGTAACCATTCTCTTTTTTGCTGAGATTATAACTTCCTTCCACTACATACTCGGTAAGGTTTGAAACATCCGAATTTTGGTCAACACCTCTTAACTCAGTACCGGTGACCCCGTCTTTCGTCTGAATCATCACCTGCCCCTGATTTATGATTTGCTTAGTCTCAATTTCTTCGAATCGATCCAGGTAAGTCATCAATGTATCAGCTCTATAGAGAGGAGCATCTGTGTAATTGGTAATTAACACATGAGGAGCAAACCCAAGCACTTTATCGTTTATGGTGGATTTGAAGCCGTGCACGATAGACAGAGCGATCAACAATCCAGCGGAACCGATAGCTACTCCGGTGATACTCATCGCTTTAATGAACGACAAAAAACGAGCTCCTTTTCGGGTGCCTTTGAAGTAACGGAAAGCTAAATAGGTTTCAAATTTCATAGAATTAAATTCCAAATAACAAACTTCAAATCCCAAACAAACTTCGAACTCGGTTTAATCTTGAGTTCTGTATTTGAGAATTAGAATTTAAGGCGAATCTATTCGCCTTTTTCCGGTTTCATTTGCGGGAAAAAGAGTACATCTCTGATTGACTCAGAATCAGTCATAATCATACTCAGGCGATCGATTCCTATTCCAATTCCTGCAGTAGGAGGCATACCATATTCCAATGCACGGATGAAGTCTTCGTCAATGGTCATGGCTTCATCATCGCCGCCAGCCCGTAATTTCGATTGGTCTTCCAAGCGCTCACGTTGATCGATAGGATCATTCAACTCGCTATAAGCGTTTGCAATTTCCTTTCCGTTACAGATACACTCAAAACGTTCAACTAACCCTTCTTTAGACCGATGTTTCTTTGTCAACGGACTCATTTCAACAGGATAATCCGTGATGAAAGTAGGCTGAATCAATCTTGGCTCTACAAATTCTCCGAAAATTTCATCAATAATTTTACCGGAGCCAAAAGACTCATCAATCTGGATATGAAGCTCTTTTGCTACTGCTTTCAGTTCTTCGAGATTCTTTCCGTATAAATCATGTCCGGTTTCTTTTTCGATTGCTTCAAACATAGGAACTCTTGGCCAGGGAGCTTTGAATTCTATTTCATGCTCGCCAACTTGAACTTTGGTGGAACCATGCAAGTCCAGAGCTACTTTCTCAATCATTCTCTCAGTGAATTCCATCATCCAGTTGTAGTCTTTAAAAGCAACATATAACTCAACCTGAGTAAATTCCGGGTTGTGAAAACGGGACAATCCTTCGTTTCTGAAATCTTTAGAGAACTCGTACACTCCATCAAATCCACCCACTATTAACCGCTTGAGGTACAACTCATTGGCTACCCTCAGATACAAATCCATGTCAAGTGTGTTATGGTGAGTCATAAATGGACGTGCAGTCGCTCCACCATAGATAGGTTGAAGAATTGGAGTCTCCACCTCAAGGTAGCCACGATCGTTCATAAAGTTACGCATGGTCTGTACCATTTTGGTTCTTTTTACGAACGTATCTTTCACATCAGGATTAACAATCAAATCCACATATCGTTGACGGTAGCGAAGTTCTTTATCCGCGAACGCATCAAAAATTACTTTTTCACCATCTTCATTTTCTACTTCTTTAGGGATGGGTATAGGACGAATGGTTTTGGTAAGAAGTTCAAAATGTTCAGCATGTACAGTGGTCTCACCGGTTCTTGTTTTGAAAACAAAACCTTTAATTCCTACGATGTCTCCAATATCGACCAGTTTCTTAAATACTGTGTTGTACTCTTCAACCCCAACATCATCCCGACGAATATACACCTGGATCGTTCCTTCAGAATCCTGAAGATTAAAGAAAGCCGCTTTACCCATAATGCGTCGAGTCATTACTCGTCCGGCAATAGAAACAGCCTCTGTCTCAGGATTTGATTCTTCATCCCTGATTAATTCAGACTCGTTTTTTATGGTTTTACTGGTGTGGGTAACTTCAAAAGAATAGGGGTACGGATTTACTCCAAGTTCATTAAGTTGTGTTAGTTTCTCTCGTCTGATTTCTTCCTGTTCGGAGAGCGAAGTTTCCTGGTTCGACATAGGTAAATTTGGTTTCAAGTTTTAGCGCGAATCAAAGGTTGCAAAAATACCGAATTGTGCAGAAAATTGTGGCATTAACATAAACCTTTATTCTAAGAGCTTGAACCGATTTGATACTTCGCAAATTCCGAACTTCCCCAAAGAAATTGTTTTGGGTTGGAGTGAAGTTGATTTCGAACTTGACCGAAGTATTCTTTCTGATGAGGAGACTAAAACTCTGGCTAACTTTACCAATGAGCAGCGTAAAGGAGAGTTTTTAACAGCAAGACACCTTTTCTGGAAATTAATTAATGATTTGGGATGGGATTCAGAATCCATCAAACTGAGAAAAGAAGAAACAGGTAAACCTTACATTGAGACTGCAGAGCGAAGAAAGTTTGTGAGTTTCTCACATTCTCAGGATTTGGTTTTGTGCGCAGTTTCTGAGTCATTGGATGTAGGCTTAGATGCAGAAACGCTTGATCGCAAGGTAAATCCATCCATCGTAAAACGGATTTTAAGTGAAAATGAATGGGAAGTTTATGGAGAGGATGACCCGATTTCTCTTTGGACGATGAAAGAATCTGCTGTGAAAAGCCTTGGCACAGGTTTGAGAACGAATCTTAAAGACCTTGAGTTGTCCAAATCTGAGGATGGTTTTTTTACTATCACCATCAACCAAAAGGAAGAACTACAAGGGATTTGTTTTATTGCCTTGAACCATTGTATTTCAATAGCTTTTTAAATGTATGAGATTCCCAACTGTTTCAATTATTGGTCCAGGCAGGCTTGGAAGCGCACTTAAATCAGCGTTTTTAAAGGCAGGATATGATGTTAATCATGTTTACGAAAGAGGCGATACTTTCTCAGGCTTTGCCGATCTGATCTTAGTCACCACTCCAGATTCTGAAGTTCGAAAAGTAAGCTCGAAAATTGCTTCATCGGGGCAGGAGTTGAATGGCAAAGTGTTTATCCATTGTTCGGGGGCTTTTGCTTCATCAATATTACAGGAATTGAAGGACAGAGGAGCAAGAACCGCTTGTTTTCATCCATTGATGTCGGTTTCTCCGGAAACGGTTTCCTTTAAGAACATTTATTTTGATATCGAAGGGGATGAATCTGTACTGCCTTTGTTGGAGGAAATGGCGAAGAATATCGGGGCTAAATCAATCCGGGTTTCTCCAAAGGAAAAAGAATTGCTCCATGTTTCGGCGGTGATGGCTTCCAACTACATGGTTACTTTGGCAGATCTTTCGTTGAGAATCTCGGTTTCAGCTAATATCCCTGAGCGTACATTGATGGATGCTTTTCTGCCTTTGATGCGTTCTTCTCTTGAGAATCTGGAGAGACTTAATCCGACCGAAGCACTCACCGGTCCTATTGCAAGAGGGGATATACAGACTATACAAAAACATGTTAAATTGTTGCAAAACAATCCTGAGATGCTGGAAATGTACAAGAAACTTGGGTTACTTACGCTCGAACTGATCAGCAGTGATTTAAAAGACAGTACCATAAAATTCAGACTTTATGATTTGTTGAAATGAACAAAAAGAAGCCCAACGATTTTTACCAACGAGTGTATGAAGTGGTCGCACAAATTCCGAATGGAAAAGTGACCAGTTATGGAGCGATATCTAAATACCTTGGGGTTGAGTCGGGTGCGCGAATGGTTGGATATGCAATGAACAACTATGTAAGTACTGAATTAGGTTTTGAAATCCCAGCTCACAGGGTACTTAACAGGCTAGGGCAATTAACGGGTCGCGCTCATTTTGAAGGCGATACCATGCGGGAGCGTTTAGAACAGGAAGGGGTTGAATTTAAAGAAGAATACACGGTTAATATGGATAAACATTTTTGGAATCCTTTTGAATTGGAGTTGTTATGAGGCTTTTTATTGTAGTGGCACTACTTTTATTAAGCTGTAATAATCAGAAGTCTGGAGAAATTATGGTTGATGCAACAGCTTCTGAAATAGTTCAAAAAGTTGCTTCTTTTGAAGGAGAGAAGCCTGTTTTGGTTAATTTTTGGGCTACTTGGTGCATTCCTTGTGTGGAAGAATTCCCTTACATCATGGAATTAAAGGAAAAGTATGATGATGAGTTTGAACTTATTTTTGTATCAGGGGACTTTACCGATGCAAAAGAAGAAGCAAAGCAATTTCTAAAAACCCAGGAGGTCGACTTTACCACCTATTATAAAATCGGGAACGATAATGAATTTATCACCACAATTTCAGATACTTGGTCAGGTGCATTACCTTACACGGTGATTTATGGCAAAGATGGAACGGTATCTGCTGAATGGGAAGGCAAACAGGAATTTGACGTTTTTGAAGAGGAACTTTTAAGAGCAATAAATGAAGGTTGAGATCATGAAAATAATACGAATTACTCTAGCAATAGTGCTTTCTTTGTTGGTTATGGATGCATCAGCATTTCAAATAAAAGAAATGGCCATTGGGTCAAAAGCTCCAATGGTTGATCATAAGATGCAGGATGTTTCAGGAAGAAGCATTAGTCTGGGCGAAGTTGCCCAGGAGAATGGTTTACTTGTTATTTTTTCCTGTAATACCTGTCCTTGGGTGATGCGTTGGGAAGACCGATATGGAGACGTCTCCCAAATGGCAAGAGCAAATAATATTGGGATGATCGCGCTCAATCCTAATGAAGATTATAGAAACCGCGGAGATGGAATGGATGATATGATCAAACACGCGCGAAAAGCTGATTATGATTTCCCTTATGTTCTCGATAAAGATCATTTGGTTGCAGATGCTTTTGGAGCCTCAAGAACTCCGCACGTATACCTTTTCAATGGAGATATGGAACTAGTATATGTTGGTGCGATTGATGATAACGCGAATGACGCCTCATCAGTTAAAGATTACTACATTAAAGATGCGATGGATCAGTTAATTTCGGGACAGAAACTTAGTCGTCCGAATACTAAATCATTGGGTTGCACTATTAAACGAGTTAGTTAATTTTTGATAAAAAAAGCCGTATTTTTAAGTCCTCACTCGTTTTTGACGAGTGGGGATTTTTTTTGAATGCGAATGAATAAAATTTAATGCCAACCTGGACCTTACATACAGAATTTAAATTTGACGCGGCTCATTTCATCGAAGGGTACGATGGGAAATGTGGAAGAATGCACGGGCATTCCTACAAAGTGAAAATGACCGCTAAATCTAACAAACTAAATCCATCTGCCTATTTAGATACAGATGATATGGTATGTGATTTCAAGGAATTGAAATGGGCGGCCAAGGATTCAGAAAAAGGTGGATTTGATCACGGAAATTTGAACGAGTTGATGTCCGTAAATACTACCGCCGAACGAATCGCCGAATACATTCACCAGGAAACGAAAAGAAGAATTCCTGATGGTATTGAACTAACCGTAACGGTTTGGGAGACAGATACCTGTTGGGTAGAATACACCGATAAAAATGTATAATTCTTTTGAACATATTGACTCAGAAGTATTAACAGACCCGAAAGAATATCCCGATGTAGAATATCCGATAATGGAGCATTTTTATACGATTCAAGGGGAAGGAGCGCATACCGGTAGAGCCGCTTATTTCATCAGAACAGGTGGCTGCGATGTGCAATGTTGGTGGTGCGACGTAAAAGACAGTTGGGATGAAGAGAAACACCCCCGAATGAAAGTGAAAGAATTGGTTGAAAAGGTAAAAGGGAGTAAAGCGCCGATCGCAGTAATTACTGGTGGAGAACCTCTGCTGCACGACCTTGATGCACTCACCAATTCCATCAAAGAAATTGGGGTTAAAACTCATATTGAAACCAGTGGTTCATCTCCGCTCTCTGGTAATTTTGATTGGATCACGCTCTCGCCAAAACGATTTAAAAAACCATTGGATGAAGTGTTTCCGTATGTGGATGAGCTCAAAGTGGTTGTACTTACAAAAAAGGATTTAGCATGGGCAGAAAAAAATGCAGCCAAATGCCACGACTCAACCCAGCTTTTGTTACAACCGGAATGGGATACTCCGGCATCCATGCCCCTGATTGTAGAATATGTGAAAGAGCATCCGGAATGGGGGATCAGTCTTCAAACTCATAAATATCTACAGGTGCCTTAATGAGCTTTCAGGATTCATCAGTACTTATAACAGGAGGGAGCAAAGGAATTGGGCTTTCAATTGCCAAGGTTTTTGCCCGGAGAACGAATCGTCCGATCGTGTTGCTTGCTCGAAATGAAGAAGAACTCAAACAGGCAAAAGAGATATGCGAGGCTGAAGGGGCTCAAAAAGTTGATTTCATTGTAGCAGATTTACTGGATGAAGAAAAGTTATCAAAAACTGATTTTGAAGCTTTAAATCCTGGAATTTTAGTCAACAATGCAGGTTCATTTTTGTTCAAACAGTTAAAGGATACATCTTCTGAGGAGTTTGAACAACAATTCCGGGTTAATGCTTTGGGAGCATTCAATATCACTAATAAAGTATTGCCTGAACTGCACAAGAAGGAGAGAGGGTTAATCGTAAATATTTGTTCTGAGGCATCGCTGAAAGGATATGGACAAAGTGGGGCTTATGCAGCCAGCAAACATGCTACATTAGGTTATTCGCGCTCGCTTCGTAAAGAACTAATGAAAACAAAAATAGCAGTTACCGCTATCAATCTTGGGCAAACCTATTCTACTTCCTGGGAAGAAGTGAATGTAGATCCCAATGACTTGATTGACCCGGAAGATGTGGGCAGATTGATTGTTTCTCTTTCAGAGTTAAGCCCCAGAAGTGTAGCGGATGAGATTCTTCTTACCGCACAGGGTGGGGATGTGAATCCGGTTTAGATTTAAAATTCTACATAATCTGATTCAGGCCAAAATTTCAAATTATTTTTAAATCTGATTCTTTTTTGTTTATCAGGAAAAACCATCTCTTTCTTAATTAAACCAATGTAACTACAGGAGTAGTCTTTATTCAGAGCCACAAAAGCAAGAATATCAAATTTATTCTTATCTAAGCCGAATAATTGAGGAGTTCCCTTTTGGAATTTTCTTGTTTTCACCCCAATCTGGACTTCTTTTGGTAAGGAGTATTTAGTTCTAAAGTCATCTTTTAAAATACCAGTAAAATCAGATTTATCATTTGAGGTTTTTGATTGATATAAGGTCTCAAAAATTTTGTTCTCAATATTTGATTTGAAATAATATTCACCTAAATCACCTACAAATTTACTAGAACTAAAACGTATTCCTTTCTTTCTTAAAAGTTTTTGAATTTCATCTTCAATTCTCATCCTTTGAGTAAGTAGTTCAGTTATTTCATTGTCGCTCTTAAAAATCATAGTGATTTTAAATCCAATCCTGTTTCTTTTCCTCAACCGTCCCTTCAAAATAAACTTCTCCGGTATGTTTCGTCCCTTTAGGTTCAATGAGCATTACCCAACATTCCTCTTCTGCAATTGGGAGATGATCTTCACCTTTTGGAACCACATATAAATCTCCTTCCCTTAACTGTACCTCACGATCTTTGAACTTTAAAAGAAGTTCTCCTTTAACTATGTAGAAAAGCTCGTCCTCATTGGCATGATTATGCCACACAAATTCACCTTTAAGCTTGGCAAGTTTTACCAACTGACCATTCGTTTCAGAAATGATTTTCGGAGTCCAAAGCTCATTAAACAATTCAAGCTTCTTTTTTAGGTTAATCACTGACATATTTGATAGGTTTTATTTCCAAAGCATAGTTTAATAAATCTTTATTTTTTCTCGGGGTGAAGGTATATCTCAGAATTGAGTTCTATTATAGAGATGCTTTTTTTGAAAAAGTAAAACAGCAAATTACATTAATAATAAAACCTATAAGCCCGATCTGAATTCCTGCGATAGTTTTTATATCTAAAAAGAAAGCACATATCGCGAAAATAGAACCAACGCATAATCCAGCAAATACTCCCTTCGAGGTTACTTTAGTTGAGTGTACTCCCAGAATAAATAGCGGTGCTATTTGAATTAATATCTGCATTTTAAGTTCAATAAGCCCCCAGAGAGTAATTCTAGGCTGAAGTGCGAATATAATTAGTATGCCCATTATTACCCAGGAAGTAGTCTTGCCATATTTAGTAATTTTTTCTTCTGGAGCTGATTTAAGAATAGTTTTACCTAGTACATCTTTTGAGATGATTGATGATAAGGTGAGTAAAACCGAATCAGCGGTAGACATAATTGCGGCCAGTAAGCTTACCACTATCATTACCATAAGTACGAAACTCAACTGAGAATGACTTCCCCAATGTTCAAGCATTATAGGTAATACTGAATCTGTTGAAATACTTTCTGATTCAACAAAATGAGGGATACTTATTACTCCCAAAAAGAAAAGTACTAACACAGTAATAAATGGCATAAAAACCATTGCCCCAATCGACTTTTTAAGGATAGAAAGAGTTTTGGCTGCATAAATTCTTTGAATGGCCTGAGGATATACCGCTGCCCCTATACCAATCATTAAAACAGTACTACCCCAGTAAAGAGCCAGATTGGCATCTGGTAAATTTATTTTTTCTGGCTCATTTTCAATTAGCCACTTACTTATATTATTCAGCTGTTCAACGTCGGGGAAGAAAATTAAAAACATTCCGATTAGTCCAGCTATTAGCATTATTCCTTGCAAAACGTCGGTCCAGGCTACAGCACGCATCCCCCCAAGTGTTTCGTAGAGAATTACAATTAGAGCCAGAAAAACAACACCTGCCCAATACGGAATTTTTCCTTCGGTAAATCCACTTGCAATATGTCCCATTGCGATAAGTTGAGACAGTAAAAAATTCACAGATACAATAATCAAAATTGTATTGGAAAAGAGGGTTAGTTTTGGAAGTTTAAACCGAAAATCGAACCAATCTCCAGGGGTAATAAAGTCGGCTTTTCTGGAAATTTTGTATAGTTGTGGTGCAAATGTAAGATAGAATATGACAACAGAGGTCATATAACCCAAAATCAGTATCATACTGAAGCCTTTATTTACTACTTCAGCGGGGGTAACTAAAAGTGTATTTGCGCTGTATTGGGTTGCATAAAGAGTGAGTAATAGCACAAATGCCCCAAGGTTTCCTCCTGCTAAGTAATGATCTTTCAAAGAACCGGAAGACTTATTTCTACGTGATAAAATCCCAATAGTAATTAACAACAAAAGGTAAAGCCCGATACAAATGATGATGATTTCAGTAGTAGGCATTTCTATTACTCCGACCAGTATTTATAGATAATCCACCAAGTAAATATGGCCATCAGAAAAACGAAAAAAATAGATGAGTGGAGCCAAACTGGTAACCCAAAAATAAGCTTCATTCCTAAATTCTGAGAGAAATACCATGGTATAGAAATCAAAAAGAGAAATAAATAAACTATCCAGACCCAGACGGGGAAAACACGTTTATTCTCCATGATTGTCCAATAGATTTTCGTCGTTCAGAATTTCTTTACGAAGTTCATCATATTTTTGAATGGTTTTCTTTCTGGTATCAAGCACTACGGTTGCTGCAATCTTATCATGTATCGCCTGACGGTTTGCGTCCCAATAAATCTGTGCAAATCCTAGTAAACCTGTCGCAATCCCAGCTGCATATCCCCCGAAACGTTCGAAAGAGTAGAGGAGGCCTATTGGTTTATTATTGAGGCGAACAACCCTGAGATTAAGCAATCGCTTCCCAAGTGTTTGTCCCCTAAAGAAAGCAGTACAAAGGACGAAATAGACCCCAATCCATCCAACACTCAAGCCAAAGTCTTCGGCTGTTGCTTTCAGGCTCCTTAAAAAGCTTGGGTTTTCAACCTGTTCGGTTAATTCCTCGTTGTCCTCTTCAAGTTTATCCACCCGGTCATCAAGTCTGTCTATTCTGGAATCTTTTTCTGCAAGCTCGATGGATGCCAGAATCGGTGCCATCTGATCACGCAGGCTATCTATTGCAATTGTATCGTTCCTGCTTATTGCAAATCCAAGGCTTCTAAGGTTGAGTATAAATCCATCCTCAAAAAGTTCTGAGGGCAGAGCATCAGGGGCATCAGAAATTTCTTTTAGCTGATTTTCAAGATTCAATGCTATTCCTTCTAATTGATCTTCAATAGTTAATGAATCATTTTTGCTAAGCTGGCCTACTTGTTTCGCAAACGAACTCCAATCAACATTATCAGTGGATCCTTCTACTACTTCTCCATCGAGAGTATTAAACGTTACTAGTCCGGGATCGAAATCGTCTCCATCCTTCGTAACATTGAGTGTAAGAGCAAAAACGAGTATAGAAACAAATGCAGCAGCGCCATAGCGGAAGAGATTCTTCCACCAAATAGTGCCACGGGTACGGATGGCAAGCCAGAAAAAGAGAATACTTGCCGCCATTGCAAGGAAAAAAGCTCCGAGAGCAGTAAGAATAGATGCAATCAGTAAGTCCAGAAGCAGGGCGAATAATCTTCTCCTAGGAGTTGCCAACGGTAAGCCCAACAGATCTGGATGAACTTCGAACGCGAAAGGGGTTACAATTTGTTTGGGGTCATTGATCATCCCAAAGTTTAGCAAACAATTTACTTTCGTGAAATAAAAAAAGCCGCAATAAATATCGAGGCTTTTTTGGATCATCTATGAGTAAAACTAGTCCTCAAAACTGAGATTATAGGCTTTAACAACGGTTTCATAATTAGAGTAATCGAGACCTTTCCCTTTTGCCAACAAAGTAGGAGGGATGGCAACAATTCTGAGAACATCTCCATCAAACAAGTTCTCATTCGCTTCATTGTTATCTGGAACTTCGCCTTCTACTATCAAATCAAAATTGTCAATATCAAAAGAGTAGCGTAATACAACGATATCATTATCAAAGGGTGTAGTTAAAGGGAGGGCATGCCAGTTGGTAGTGTTCTGAAAACGTAAATATCCAAGAACAAGACCATAATCTACTGTTTCCTCGTCAAGAATGTTCCAACCATAAGAAGCGATGGATACGAATTCATCGTCAATTCCAAAATCTACATCTGAGTCGATTTCTATGGTAGCTGAATACACTTCACTGCCGGCAGGGCCACGCGGTCCGGTTGGTCCAACGCATGAAGCGGTTAAAATTCCTATAAATAGCGCGATGAACATTTTTGAAGTTTTCATGTCTGCCTCGTTAGTTTTTGATTAAAGTCTGTGCTTATGTTACTACTCAGAGTGCAGTGCAAATATAACATGTTTGGGTTAGGCAATTAATGCGATGTCAACTCACACAGTGAATTTTAAAAAAGAAAGAACTGGAAGTATTCGTCGTCTGTTCAGGTTTAAGACTTGAATAAATTTCACTACATTTAAACAAACTATTAAAGCAAATCAGGAACTGGATTGAGCAAGATATTAATGGAAATTTTGGGACTCTCAACGAGTCCAAGCAGTGGCGGCGCTTACGCATTAATTTTATCTGAGGCTAAAGGCTCCAGAAGGCTCCCGATAATAATAGGTTCTTCTGAGGCTCAGGCTATTGCATTGGAATTGGAGAATATTAAACCGCCTCGTCCAATGACTCACGACTTACTCAAAAATGTGATACTGAATTTCGAATCCAATATCAGAGAAGTAATAATAAGTGACCTTGCTGAAGGCACCTTTTATGCACGTATTATTTTTGAACGTGGAGATCAACTTCACGAAGTTGATGCCAGACCCAGTGATGCCATAGCACTTGCTGTTCGGTTCGGATGTTCAATTTATACCAGTGAACAAGTTTTAAGTGAAGCAGGAATTGTTGCGGATACTGAGTCAACTACAACTGTAAAATCTTCAAAATCAACAGATTCTACGGGTAATACGGAGTTATCTAAACTGGAGAAGCTTGAGCAGGAATTACATACCGCTGTAGAAACTGAAAATTATGAAAAAGCGGCTAAACTCCGCGACCAAATCCAAAAAATGAAGGGCTAACCTGTGAGTGAAGATCATTGTTCTTTTCAACAACTCCCGTTTTCAAATTTATTTAATACCTACATCTCTGACTATTTTAAACTAAAGGATTTTTACTCAGGCAATCCTTTTGATGAAAATCAGGTAAAGGAAAGGGCAGGGAATATTGTTCAACCTGAATCAAAAGAACGGATTGCAAAGGCGCTTAAAGAATACCATCAGTTTTTAGGGATTTCTGATTCTCAACAGTCACAATTGAATAAGTTTTCAAAAGAAGAATCTCTGGTTTTTGTAACCGGACAGCAGCTGGGCGTTTATGGAGGTCCGTTGTTTACCGTATATAAAACTATTACTACGATTCTGCTTGCTCGTAAGTGGGAAAAGATTCTTGATAAACCGGTTGTCCCCATTTTTTGGCTGGCAGATGAAGATCACGATTTCGAAGAGATAGCATCAGTTGGAATACCAGACTATGATGAGTTTAAGAAAATTGGGTTAATAGATGAAGGGAATGGACAACCGGTTTCTGTTCAGGAAATCAAAGAAACGATAAAGGAGTTTGAGGCTTCACTACGAAGCGAATTGCAGGAAACTGATTTTACTGAGAAACTTTTTTCATCGTTAAACAAGTTCTATACACCTGGAAAAACTCATGTTCAGGCTTTTGCTCAACTGATGAATTCCTGGTTTGCTGAGGAAGGACTTTTAATTGTGGGTAGTAATTTTGGTTCCATCAAGGAGCTTAGTAAGGAAGTTTTCAAGACTTCGGTTACTGCTGCGGAAGATATCTTTGACGCTCTTGAGAATAAGAGTGTTGAACTTGAGAAAAATTTTCATCGTCAGGTGGTTATTGGGGAATCCAATCTCTTTTTTATCGATGCAAAAGGGGGTAGATTGAAACTTGAACGTTCGAATGGAGACTGGATCGCCGGAGATCTAAAGGTGAGCGAGGAAAAATTGCTTTCCATGATTGAAGAAAACCCTCAAAACTTTTCTCCTAATGTTTTTTTACGACCGGTGTTGCAGGATGTGTTGTTGCCAACTATAGGCTATGTTGCAGGACCTGGTGAGCTTGCATATTATGGCCAAATGAAGAGTTTGTATCCATTTTTTGATCTTCAAATGCCGATTATTTTTCCAAGGCTTAGCATTTCACTTATCGAAAGTGGTATTGAACGAATTATGGAGAAGCTTCCATTTGCAATGTGCAGCTACAATCAGCGTATAGAAGATTTAGAAGCCGCTTATGTGGATCAGACTAATTCAAAAGATATTGAGGGAGTCTTCGCAGACTGGAAACAATCTATTAACGAGATTTCCGAAAAACCGATCGTATTTATCAAAGGTATCGACCCAACGCTGGAGGGAACAGCAGGTAAAGTAGTGACAGGGTTCTCTAATGAAATTGATAAACTGAAAGGAAAAGTATATAGAGCTATCAAGCAGCAGGAACAAACCCAACTTAATCGCATTTCGAAGATCAAATCTCAGTTATTCCCTGACGGATTGCAGGAGCGCTCGGTAAGTCCCGTTTATTTTATGAATAAATATGGACTTGATATCTGGCAGAATCTTCTTAATGATTTTGAAGAAGAAGATCTTGACCTTACCATTCATCACATAGTTGGTTTATAATGGCATCTATTTCTGAACAAAAGTCCTTGATCAGAAAAGAGGTGACAGCTAAAAGGCAATTACTTACTGTAGACGAATGGGCGAGTAAGAGTCGATTGATTAAAGAAGTGATTTTATTGAGTCCGGAATATGAAAATTCAGATACAATTCACTGCTTTATCTCAATGAACGAACGCTTTGAGGTTGATACACAAAGTTTAATAAAAGATATACTAGATCAGGGTAAAACACTGGTTGTACCTATAACAAATTTCAAAAAAGGAATACTATCTCATTCAAAACTGAGCTCATTTGAGGCGCTTAAACCAAACAAATGGGGTGTATTAGAACCTCAGGAATTCAAACCTGTAAATAATGATGAAATTGATCTTGTATTAGCTCCCTTATTAGCAGCTGATCGAACAGGAAACAGGTTAGGTTATGGAAAAGGATTCTACGATCGGTTTTTATCGACTATTTCAGCGCCTGCATTTGGATTATTATTTGAGGAGTTTATTCTTGAAAATATTCCGACTGATTCTTTCGATCAAAAACTAAAAGGGTTAATTTCAGAAAAAGGGTTTTACTACTCGTAACAATCAATTAATACCTTCGTAGCAGCATTGCGGAGGAAATAAAAAATGGCTGAAAATATTAGACGAAAAACTGCATCCAAAACCGGTACCGCTTCTCTGGAGTTTGATGATTTTGAACTTCAAAATACAATGCAGAACTTTTTAAAAGAGGAACCTAAAGAAGAAGGAAAGGGCATTTGGAACTTTGCAACTATATCAGGGATGGTAATGCTTTTTCTCGGTGTTTCATTTTTATTGCAATGGATAGGACTTTCTTTCGGTGAAGGCCTGGATGCTTTTTTAGAAGGAGCCATTTCTTCGATGCCTCTTATTGGCGGTGCATTAGTAACATTAATTGGGTTTGGTTTTTTTGTTGGCGACAGGAAAAGAGAAAAAAGAGCTTCAAGACAAGAAAAAAAGAGAAGAAGAGCTAAAGCTTCATCTGCCAAGAAGAGAATGGATGACGTGCATGGCTCAGAATTTACAGGATCTAAAACCAGAAGCAGTTTGAGAAACGATCTTGATTCGGACTTTACTTCGAGTTCCAGCTCTGCAAACTTCGAAGATTTTGCGATGGGTTCCTATGGATATCGCTCAAAACGTCTTATGAAATCCCGTTCGGATAAGAAATGGGCAGGAGTTTGCGGAGGATTAGCCAAATATTTCGGAATCAGCTCTACCGTAGTCCGATTTATATTTGTAGCCGCTTTCTTTATGGGATATGGAGCAAGTTTATTAATCTATTTTGGATTATCACTTGCAATGCCGAAAGAGCCTGTCGAACTTATGGATGACTTTGATTTTTAATTCATCCGGCATACATGCTAATTACATTTGAGGGGATCGACGGCAGCGGAAAGTCTACCCAAATCTCTTTATTAAAGGATAAACTAACTTCTGTGGGGAAAACGGTTCGGGTATTTCGCGAACCAGGCGGAACGCAAATCTCAGAAGAAATTAGGGAGCTTCTGCTTAATACTGAATTTCATATTGATTCGGTTACAGAGCTTTTGTTGTTTTCATCGGCCCGTTCACAATTAATGTCAGAAGAAGTACTCCCTGCCTTAGAAAAGGGAGAAGTTGTGATTCTGGATCGATTTTACGATTCAACTACCGCTTATCAGGGCTATGGAAGAAAAAGTCTTCCTCTGAACCAAATTCAGCAGATTAATAGTATAGCATCGCACGGCAGAACTCCGGATTTTACTTTCTACTTAAGGCTTTCTTTAGACGAATCGAATCACCGCAGGGCACACTTAAGTAAAGACAGGATGGAAAGGGCAGGCGATGAATTTTTTGCTAATGTTATAAAAGGCTTTGATGATCTTGCAGAACAGGAAGAACGATTTATAGTAATTGAAGCATCTCAATCAATTGAAGTTATACATGAAAGTATTGTAAAAAGGCTTTCTTCAAAACTTCTGTAGATTTTTTCTCTGGTGGTCCAGAAAGTTTTTCTTTTTTTATCTGCTATGGTCATTGAGGCTTAATCATATTATCCGTATTTTAGAACAATATGGATGAATCCTTCCTGTTTCCAAGAAAACTGGTTCATCACAGTTAAATTCCAACGATTATAACATCCTAAATTCTATTATGGCGCACGAAAGAATCGAGATTGATTTGCCTCTAGCTAAAGTTTACGAGCTACTTAGTAACCCAGTTGACTTCCCAAAGTTTTTAGAGCGTATCGACTCAGTAGAAAGAATTAACTCTCAAACCTTTGAGTATAAAACTACTATTGGAAATGAGGAGTTTGTTTGGACTACCAATTTAATCGATAACCTTCGAAACACTCGTTTTGCATGGATCACAATCAATGGTAACCTAAACCAAACCGGAACTATCCGTTTTACTCCACTTGATAACGGTACTCGAACAAGAGTTGAGTTTTCTTTAGATTACAGAACGTTTTTCGGAGATCCTACTGAAGAGCTTGGTACTTTTATCGAAGAATCACCTGCTCAATTAGTGAAAGATCTTGAGAAATTTAAAGATCTTGCGGAGTCTGGTACTTTCAAAGAAGAGCAAAATGAAGTCTCTGAAGAAGAAGTAACAGCATAAGCTTTACACTATTTATTTACTTATTGTTAATGCGCATCATTTGATGCGCATTTTTTTTGTTCAGTAATTACTATGACGTTTACCAAATTCAAACTTTCTGAAAAAAGTGAATCTCCACATTACCTGTTAATTGGAAATCCGGTTAGCCACAGCGTGTCACCTTTAATGCATAATAGTGCGTTAACACAGCATGGAATAAATGCTGAATATCATGCAGTAGCTGTTTCAATGAGCGAAATTCCAGCTCTTGTTGCTCATTTCAATAACTCAAACTTTCTTGGAGCTAATATTACTATCCCCCATAAAGAAAACTTTACGGAAGTTATGGATGAACTTACGCCTGAAGCTAGAGAAATTGGTGCTATTAATACGGTTATAAAGCAAGAGAATAAGCTTATCGGCCATAATACAGATGCGTATGGATTTCAGGTACCACTCGAAGAATTTTCAGATGCCATAGAACGGGATAGGGCTATCATTTTTGGTTCGGGTGGTGCTACCAAAGCCATAGTGTATGCATTACATGATCTTGGTTTTGAGGAGGTGATCATGGTTTCCAGAAGACCAGAGAGATATTCAGACTTTGATGATATGATTACCTGTAGTTACGATGCCTGGACCGAATACGCTGATGATGCTAACCTGATTATAAATGCTACTCCATTGGGGATGATACCAAATACCGATGCTTCCCCAATAAAAGAGTCTGAAAGAGAATTATTGGAAGGAAAGCTTTGTTACGACATCGTATATAATCCTAAAGAGACTAAATTTTTAAAACAAGCAATAAGCGCAGGCGGAATAGCAATTGGTGGAATAGATATGTTGATTCACCAAGGTGCTAAATCTTTTCAACTTTGGACAGGAAAAGAGTTTCCAATAGGGCTTATTAAAATGAAACTGGATGACATCTTCCCACATTGACTTCATCAGGCCGGAAAAACTAAATGACGCCAGAATATTCTCCTGGTTCAGCTTGAAGAATTCTCATCTGAAAGAAAAAAACCAACAAATTCCCGGATTAAATGTTGGATTTAATTCCAACGAGAGACAAGATATATTACTCCACAACTTAAGTCTGCTTTCATCTGAATTAAGAATGAAACCTTCAAATTTGGCATTAGCAGAACAGGTTCACAAAACGAATATAAAAGTGATTACCAAAGGGGGCATTTACCCTGAAACGGATGCTTTTGTGTCTAAGACACCAGGTACAGCATTAGGAATACAGGTAGCAGATTGCGGAGCTATTCTGTTTGGAGATGCAACAAATAAAGTTGTTGGCGCAGCTCACGCCGGATGGAGAGGGGCAGTGGACGGAATTGTACTAAAGACCATTGGAAAGATGCTGGAATTGGGAGCAGAACTTAATCATATAAAAGTATTCGTTAGTCCTTGCATTGCTAAGCATAATTTTGAAGTTGGTGACGAAGTTGCAGAAAAATTTGCAGATCATCTTGTTGATAGAGAGCATTACACAAAACCACATGTCGATTTAAAGGGACTGGTTAAAGAGCAACTATTGGAATCCGGTATTGATGAAAATCATATCGAAATAGATGAACGGTGTACTATTGATCACGAAGAGCTTTTCTATTCTTATCGCCGTGAAAAGGAGAAGAGTGGCCGTATGGTAGGTATTATTAAGCTCAATAAGTTGAAGTGAGAGTTAGTTACTGCCCCGAGTATTACGCGGCCATTCCTGATGAGCATATATTTCCAATGAAGAAATTCCGGGGTTTATATGACTACCTGACTGATCAATATCCTAAATAAAGATTCATGTAATTGCTCCACCCATGGTGGAGATTTCAAATCTCATCACTGCTCATTCGTACAGATATTCTTCTGCTGTATGGGAAGGGAAACTCAACAAAAAAGAAGTAAGAAGAATGGGATTGCCATGGAGTAAAAGTCTTGCTATTAGATCAAGGCATGCTGTTCAGGGGACAATAAACGCTGCATTAATGGCTCTTCAGGATGGTATTTCCGGTAATTTAGCAGGGGGGACACATCATGCAATGTCGGATCATGGGGAAGGATTTTGTGTTTTCAATGATGTTGCTGTGGCAATCAAAGTTCTGCAACGGGCAAAATGGCTGAACAAGGTTTTGGTAATTGACTGTGATGTACATCAAGGAAATGGAACAGCGTATATTTTTAGAGATGATCCGAGTGTATTTACCTTTTCCATACATGGAGAAAAGAACTATCCATTTATAAAACCGCCTTCTGATTTAGATATTGGTTTGCCCGATAAAACCGGTGATTCTGAGTATCATAAGATATTGATCTCAGCATTAGATCAAATTTTTACTTCCTTTAAGCCTGATCTCGTTTTCTATTTAGGCGGAATAGACCCATTAGAAACTGATCACTTTGGGAGATTATCTCTCACACTAAAAGGATTGAGAGAAAGAGATCGGATTGTAGTTGAGACAGTCACACAAAAAGATATTCCACTTACACTTTTATTGTCCGGAGGATATGCTCCCACAGTAGAAGAAACAGTAATTGCTCATGCACAAATGTTTGGAGTAGCTAAAGAGATGGGGTTCTAAATGAAAATTGGAGGGCATAAAAAAATACCCGGAACTCATTTCTTCAGATTTTTCGATTTGAAAAGATTCTGAACAACCAGACTTCGGGATTTGTCAGCCTGATCAACAATTTTGCCGTAGCATCCTTGTTGATTGTGTTCACTAGTTAATTAGCATAATCCACGAAGCTTAGTCAACAAAAAAAAGCATTACTTTCCCACAACTTTTCCACTAGGTTATCCACATCAAATTTTAAAATATACGTTTTTGATCTGGAAATAGGGGTTTTGAGTTATTTTGTCTGAATCACTCAATACAGGGCTGAGCGAGAAATTTTTTTATAAGAAAAATTGCCGATAGGATTGGAATGGGATAAATGAAATTATTCTTAGAAAGAATGAATTAAGATGTGAGAAGTTCTAACTTAAGCATTCAATAAAAAAAGAACAGATTTTGACGAAACAAAGACTGGCTATTCTTGGATCAACGGGGTCGATTGGAACTCAGGCATTGGAAATCGTACGTCAACATCCTGAAATTTTTGAAGTTGTAGCTCTTTCAGCGAATAGAAATGTTGATTTACTTATAGAACAAATCAATGAGTTTAAACCAGAGTTTGGGCTTATTTGTAAAGAGAGTTTATTCGGAACCCTGAAAAACGGAGTTCAAACGAACACTCAATTATTTGCAGGAGTTAATGAGCTAATAAGCTTGGTTTTTCTACCAAATGTGGATACGGTGATGAATTGTTTGGTAGGTTTTGCCGGATTTTTGCCTACACTGGAAGCTATCAAACAAGGGAAGAAAATTGCGCTGGCTAACAAAGAATCTTTAGTAGTTGGTGGCGAGATCATTTTCGAGGCACTAAAAAACTCACCTTCAGAGTTGATTCCTATCGATTCTGAGCACAGTGCCATGCTTCAATGTCTTGTCGGTGAACCTAAAGATACTATCGAGAAGATTGTTATTACCGCCAGTGGCGGTCCTTTCAGAGATTTTTCTCCTGAACAAATGAAGAGTGTCACTAAAGCACAGGCTTTAAATCATCCTAACTGGGAAATGGGGGCTAAGATCACGATCGATTCTTCTACTATGATGAACAAAGGTCTGGAGATTATTGAGGCCCACTGGTTATTCGATATACCAGTGGAAAAAATCGAACCTGTAATTCATCCTCAAAGTATTATTCATTCAATCGTAACTTTTACTGATGGCTCCAGCAAAGCACAACTTGGACCACCGGATATGAAAGTCCCGATTATCTATGCGTTGACTTATCCCAACAGATTGCCTCTTAAAACACCAAGGATGGACTGGTCGAAAGCTCACGAACTCACCTTTGAGCCCGTTGATTACGAGCGATTTCCATGTGTGAAACTTGCAATGGATTCTATCGAATCAGGAGGGGTTGCGCCGGCAGTGTTAAATGCTGCAAATGAAGTCGCTGTTCAGCGCTTTTTGAATGAAGAAATTGGTTATATTGACATCCCGAAAATAGTTGAAAAAAGTTTAGACAAAATATCTTCTCAACACACCTTAAATGTTGAGTTATTAAAAGAAATAGATAAAGAAACGAGAGCCTTTGCCTCCGGAATAAAATAATATGGAAATAGTAGACATTTTAAAGACCATTGGAATTTTCATGGGAGCACTTATGATTTTAGTGTTCATTCATGAGCTGGGGCATTTCCTGGCAGCCAAACTTTTCGGAATGAGGGTTGAGCGCTTCTCCGTTGGATTCCCGCCCCGAATCTGGGGCTTCCAGAAAGGAGATACTGATTATTGTATTGGTGCCACTCCTCTTGGCGGATATGTAAAAATATCTGGAATGGTAGACGAAAGCATGGACACCGAATTTTTAGAAAAAGAACCGGAGCCATGGGAGTACCGAAGTAAACCGGTTTGGCAAAGAATGATTGTAATAACGGCCGGAGTGATCTTTAATATGATTCTGGCTTTTTTCATTTTTACCGGGATGACAATTTCCAATGGTAAACTAACTCTTCCTTTAGAAAACGTAGAAGGATTATATATTCCAGAAGGTAGCCTTTTAGAAGAGCTGGGTTTTCGGATGGACGATAAAATTATCGGTGTTAATGGAGAAAGTGTGGTGGCTTTTGAGGATTTAGTAGCCCCATCTCAAATCACTGCAAGTGACCTTTCTTACCAAGTATTAAGAAATGGTCAGGAGATTGACATTAGTGTGCCGTCAAGTATTTTGGATAGCCTGCAAACCAGAGGATTTATTAGTGCAGCCTATGCCTGGCCTAGTCAAATATCCAGTGTTTCTCCGGGAACACCAGCCGATGAGGCAGGACTTAAAGCCGGAGATGAAATTATTGAAATTGACAGTGTTAAAGTAAATTACTGGATACAACTTACCAATATAATCACATCAGCGGAAGGCAAAGAAATGGATTTTACTATCCGAAGAGGTGATTCAATTTTCACTGCTTCTATAGCTCCAGATTCAGAGTCTAACCAACTTGGGGTAGGTGCTCCTACACTTGATATGGCTGGAGGAGAACATATTAGTCTGGGATTAATTGCTTCGATTGGGGAAGGATGGAATCAAACCTGGGAACAGACAACAGGAATAATCGGTGGCTTTGCCAGGATGATTTCCGGAGATATTTCTGTTCGTCAGAATTTAGGAGGTCCAATTGCAATTGCAAGCATAACCCGGCAGGCAACAGATCAGCAGGGATGGAATGGATTCTGGCAGATAACAGCACTGCTTAGTATAACTTTAGCAATAATGAATATTCTCCCAATTCCCGCACTAGATGGTGGTCATCTGGTATTTCTGATCTATGAAGGAATTGTACGAAAAGAGCCATCCGAAAAAGTAAAGATTGTGGCTCAGAATATCGGGTTCATTGTTCTGCTAACACTTATGGTTTTTGTGATTTTTAATGATGTATTGAAGTACTTTTAATATGTTTGCACGAGAAGGGTACCCAACCATGACGTTGGCCACGATTGTATTGATTGGGGTCGTATATCTAACATTTAATTTCCTTCCTGAATGGTTAGCCTATATACTTTCAGCTAGCGTTGCCGTTCTATGGGGAATCGTAATTTACTTCTTTCGTGATCCTGAGCGTGAAACTCCTCAGGGCGAAAATCTCATTATATCCCCGGCAGATGGGAAAGTGGTTCTCATTAAGGAAATAGAAGAAGATGTGTACCTGAAAACCAAAGCGACTCAGATCAGTATTTTTCTATCACCGTTGAATGTGCATGTGAACAGGAACCCAATTTCAGGAAAGCTGGAATACCTTAAATATCATCCCGGGAAATACCTGATGGCCTGGGATGAAAATGCTTCGATTGAAAATGAACGGGCGGACTTTGGAGTATTACATGGTTCCGGAACTAAACTATTCTTTAAGCAAATTACCGGCTTCCTGGCAAGGAGAATTGTGTATCATATTAAAGAAGGAGATGATCTGGTTGCAGGAGACCGTTTTGGGATGATGAAGTTTGGTAGCCGAATGGACGTGATTATCCCGGGTAATGTTGATATTCAGGTGAAAGAAGGAGACCGAACATGGGCAGGACAGTCAATTTTGGGACAGATAAACTAATATGAAATATCCCATCCAGAAGAAATACAATAGCTTTAAACAAAAGAGAGAGAGGATTAAGGAAAGCAAGCCTCCGGTAAATAAGCGGATTGCAGTACCAAGTTTCTTTACTCTGATGAATCTCTTTTCCGGTTTTTTGGCGATTATTTCTATTTCTGAAGGGGATTTATTCCGTGGAGCCTGGCTGATTATGGCGGCAGGGATGTTCGATGTATTCGATGGACTAATGGCTCGGTTAGCGAATGCCGACAGCGACTTTGGAATTGAACTGGATTCGCTGAGCGATATGGTGTCTTTTGGGGTTGCTCCCGGTTTTTTAATTTATACATTTACCCTCCATGAATATGGCTTGTTGGGAGTATTGGTAAGTGCTGTCCCTCCGCTTTGCGGAGCAGTTCGTTTAGCTCGTTTTAATGTAAATGCAAGGCTTCAACCTTCAGCCGGTTATTTCACCGGACTTCCGATTCCCTCGGTAGCAATTATACTGGTCGCTTTTTTCCTGACTTTCAGAGACGATTTATATCTCTTCGATTTCTTCAAGAATGGTGTGAATAGCATACTGATACCAGTTGTTGTGATTGTTTCTTTTCTGATGGTTAGCACCATTCAGTTTGAAAAAATTCCTCGTTTTGATAAGGAATCGATTAAGAATAAAAAGTGGTCATTCTTACTCTTTGTTATCTATCTGATTTTGATAGTTACGTTCCAGGAGTATGGTTTGATGGCTGTAATCCTGATTTACATATCGAGAGCAGTAGTAACTGCAGCATTCAAGTTTTTCAGTTCGGAGTACACCGGTGAAGATGAACCCTTTCAGGACTACAGCTAAAGCTTATTGTAGGCATCCAAGGTTCTTCTGCCAATCTCACCCCAGCTGTAATGATTAAGGATATGATTCTTTAAGTCCTGGCTTTTCTTTTTCCTCAGAGACAAGTTTACAGCCTTTACAATAGAATCGTTTGATTGAGGATTCAGGTATTCCACCCAATCTTTAAAATAATCTCTGGTTCCACCTTTTTCTGTGATTGCAATGTTAGCCCCGGCAAGCGCAGCTTCCATGGCAGCAATTCCGGGTGTTTCGTATTTGGAGGGAAGAACGAACGTATGGCAGGCGGCATAAGCCGAAGATAATAGCTCAGAGTCGTGATCTATCGTATCAATAAAAGTTATGTTTCCAGCTGTATTAGCTAGTTTTTTACATTGTTGACCATATTCATCGTCATATAAAGAGCCAATAATTACTATTGGAGCTTTTATCTTAGGAGCAACTTCAAGAAGTTTTATAACGTTTTTTCTTGGAGCTCCGGCCTGACCTACAAAAAGAACAAAATCTTTAAACCCATATTTTTTAATGAAAGAATCAGTGGTTGAGTTTTTAAAACGTGTTTCTACTCCGTTTGGAACTACCAGAATTTTCGAAGAATTGATTTCGAATCCTTTTTCGATTAGTTCAGCTTCGGCTGGAGTATTTGGAAGAACCAGATCGGCAATTTGGCAGGCTTCTGCTTTGATTCCAAAATCAGAGCGAATTCCTGACCCTACTTTCGAAAGCATTTTCTCAGCTTTCAAGCTGGAAGCGATGGTTGTGGCAGACCGGTTCGAAAAGAAAACAGGGGAGAGCACAGTTTTTATTCCCAATTCAGAACAGCGTCTTAAAATCCCAAGAGTATCAGGCCCGGCAACGAATACATGAGTGATATCAACTTCTATTCCTTCCTGCCATGGAGACACGAAATCAACCTCAACATTTAGCTTTCCAAGTGCTTCTGCGGTTTGAAGAGCTTGTGTCCGAACTCCGCCATTTACGGCGGCTATTCCTAATGGTGCTACAAATCCAACTTTCATAATTTTATTCTGTTCTTCCAATCCAGCAAGGATGTTTTAATGAGTTGAAACTTATCACCTTTAAGCTCTTCAATTTCTGATTCAGACAACTTCTTAGTTTGGGTATGATACTTAAATTCACCTGAACTTTTAACCTCATTATCTCCATTTGCTTGTACCAACTCGAAAGAGGTATGGGAACTTGAAACCTGAAGGAGAAGATTCCCCAACTCACCCGAAAAACTTAAGGCGTTATTTTCGGTATCTATAGACACTGAGTATTGAGTGTATAGCCTCTTTTTCCAAAATGAAGCATATTCATTTAAACTAAGTTTGGTCAATTTCAGGTCGTTAACTTTAGAAAAAATATCATTCCAGATCTCAGTGCCTGGTTGTAGCGGATGATGATAAAATACTACATTTTCGTACCGGTTTAGTTTTCCCTCTAAAACTTTTGCAAAGTACTCTTTCATTTCCTGAAACGAAGCATTCTTTCGGTTCAGACTTCCAGTACAAATTGGGTGAATCGGTATCTGAAGAGTATTCGACCCTGCATTATTATGAATAGGATAAAAGGGTATTCCATCATAGCCAACAGTAAACTCAGAGCTGTATTTAAAGTTAAACTTCTGGAGAACCTCGGCCAGAGTTTTATTCCAGATTCCATATGGAACGCAGAATCCTTCGGGAGAAAAGCCAACGTCTTTAAGTAGCTGAAGTCCTTTTTCGATGTTATTGAAAACCTGCTCATAGGAGGTAGAAGTTCCATGTTCGTATCCATGAAGCGCAATTTCCTGTCCTTCAAATTCATGAAATAAGTTAAGCCAGTCTTCATGAGCCTGAACGTGTAGAAACCAGGTCATCGGAACTTGATTGGTTTTACCGATTTTGTGCAGACTCTTAACGGATTCCTTATCCCCAAAATCACTATCGATCCGAAAAGCAAATACAGGATGTTCTTTTGGTGAAGTCCATTTATTCACAAAAGGAAGTCCTTGTTGAAAGTGAAGCTCTTTAAGCAAGGAAGTAATTAAATCGACTAACTCTTTTTTTGATACTCTACTTACTAACTCATCCGGGTGTTTTTTCTTTTTGAAGAAGAACCGTTTTCGGTTGTATTCATTATTAGCAATCAGCTCATCCGGATTGATCCCAAAATTACAAACAATGCCATCTTCGATCTTTTCAAAATCAATGAGTCCATCAAAATTAGTTTGTCCGTTGTACAAATGTGCTTCGGAATAAACATCCAGGAATGAAATGTGATCCAGAAAGGGAATATTCCCATTATTTATTAAGCTTTTAATCTTTTTGGTAACTGTAAATCGGGCGTGAGAGAACGTATCGCCACTTGGAGTTTCAAAAATGGATCCTCCTGCATCATTAAATTCATGTAACTGATGTTCAACTTCTTCTGAAACAGGTTTATTAATAATGATTACAGAATAGGAAGTGAATAAATCACCAAATGATTCTACTTCCTCATACCAAACCCCAATTTGATCGAGAATAGATTTCCAACCCGGAGTAAGTTCAAGTATTCCGATACAAAGATGCCTCATGATTTCAGTTTTTCTATTAACCAGGAAAGGTCGTTGTTGTTGATGACTCGAAATATGAGAAGCAGAGGAACTAGTATGATAGAAAAACCAAAGGCTTCTAATATGGGATAGAATTCTAAATTTGTTGATAAATAATAAAGTCCTGCTGCAATCAAAATAGTTGTAGTTGTCTTCCCGAGAATGTTAAGTGATACGTGTTTTCTGAACCAGAATAAAGCAAAACCGGTAAATACTAGTTCAGAAACAGCTACTGAAACTGCTACCAAATAAAGGTCTCCAGTTGTTGAAGCCAAAACCATTATTGCTGCAGAAATAATGCCGGCAAATAATGATGAATTAAAATATTCCCGGTCTTTACCGATGGCCAAAAGTCCGGTAGAGAATAAGCTGTTCAGGAAGGTGAAAAATAAGAAGACGGTTAGAATCGAAAGAACAGGAGCACTGAGGACATACTCGTTCCCGTAAATCCACTGAATGAGAAGAGGAGAAGAAATGGCGATGCCTAATGCTAGTATACTTCCAATTAAAAGTAATAGGCGGGAGACTATTTGAACATTTGATTTGGCCATAGAAACATTTTCAATCCACTGAGAAGCTAAATTTGGTAGCAACAGATGTACAAATATTCGGTCAATCAGCATGGCAATAAAAATTATCCGAATGGCAGCACCATAAATTCCCGCGTCTTTTGCAGAAAGTAAAAAGCCGATCAACAATGGGGGAAGCAGCTGAAGCATTCGCTTGAAAAACTCTCCGCTCCCTAATGTTAATGCGGATTGAAATAGATCCTTAATTACTGCCCAACCACGGGCAGGAAGCTCAAAAGGGTTTTCTTTAAATGAATAAATCCCCAGTACAAATGCAGAAAAACTGATTCCTATGGCATAGGCCACAGGAATCATGGAAAGGTCTTCTTTGGAATGAACAAAAAATAAAACCAGAACTAAATAAAGGCTGCTGTGAGCAATTTTCGAAAAGGCTACTTTGCCAAAATATTGTTTTCCGTTGTAATACCATTCCATCAAAAGGGCATAAGGGATCAATGAATACATAAATCCCTGGATAATTTCTTTTTGTTCTATAGGGATTTCAAAAGTTGGAACAATTAAAAAACTGAGACCGAATACGAAAATCCCCAGTATAATTTTAAGAAGGAAAATCTCTTTAGCTCTGAAAATTCTTTTTAAAGGTTCTTTAGCAATTTCCCGAGCTCCGATATTTAACAACCCGAGATCAGAAACCCATATCGCATATCCCAGAAAGGAGAGTCCAATTGTTAACATACCAAAGGCTTCACTCCCTAAGGTTCGGGCAAGATAGATGGTTGTAATAAATCCAATCCCACGCCCGAAAATATCTCCAAAAGCAATTCTGGCTATTTTTTGTGTGAGCTTACCCATTAACTTTTCGTTCCAATTCCAGTTTTATAAAGTTCAGCATTTCATTTCTGGTTTCAAAAAGAGAGACATTAGTATGGTTTTTGAGCTCCATGAGATCACCCTTATTTGGAGCGATAATTCTTTTTTGATAAGAAAGAGCCATCTGAGCTGCACCCGATGACAGAATCTCATTATAGTTGAATATGCATATATCCACAGAATTTAAAAGCAGCGAATAGTGTTCTTCGGGAATAAAAGAGGGTATATAAAGCACTCTCGAATCATCAATGGTTTTTTGCACAATGAATCTGTGAAGGGATTCCTGCCCTTTTTTTACATACCCGGCGATTATCAAAGTGAAATCATTGCTCTGAGATAGGAATATTTCGATAACTTCCCTGATGCCTTTGTACTCACTAAGCCCTCCGAATACAAGGAAAACAGGTGGGGTGAGGTCTGTTCTTCCATCTCCATAAAACGATAGGAACTCTACACGTTCAGCCTTCTGAGGCTTTATATCAGCTGGAAACTCCGGATGCTTAAAAACAAATATTTTATTGGGCGCTACATCATAAAATTTGCTAACCAGGTGAACGGAATTTTCTGAATGAACATGAATCAGGGAAGACCTTTTTGCCATCCATTTATGAATTTTCAGATGCAGGTTAGGAAGTTTTTGATTATGGGGCTTAAGATTGTGCACAGTCCAAACAACGGACCCTCCAAATAAACTATAAAGCACGATACAAAGAAGTTTGTAGGGCATTCCAAGAAGCGATTTGATGTCCTGAAATTCAAGCCAGTGATAATGGAGTATTGTATTTTTCGAAAAGAGTGATTTTAATACAAACTGAAAGTGAGCAAATACACTGATGCTTTCTATGGTGATATCGGGATCATCAATGATATCCTTGTAAAGGAGAAAAAGGTAATCGGTTTTTGGAAAAGAATATCTTATTAAAGGGACTACAAACACAGTTTCAACGTGTTCGCTTACCTTCGAATAAAGCTCCTTAAGAGATGAAACCTCCATAAAAAGATGTGTTCCCTACAATTGATATTGAATACCAATTGAATGTACAGTTCCAAAACCTGTATTAAAAGGAATAAGTGCGTAGTTAAACGTTACTTTTTCGGTAATAAAGCCAGCACCAAAAGAAACCGGACGTGTATTATCTCCGGTTTTATATCCGCTGTTAACTTGTACCACATCAGCTATGATCAAAGAAACGCCGAGGTTCATATAGTTTTCATCAGGATTGTAATCTGTGTAGGAGTTGGATTCAGAGTTATCAACAGGAATTACATAATCAGCCATGAGTGTAACCAAGATTGGTAGGTCGGGGCTCTTAAAATGAACGAGTTCCATAACATCGGCAGCGATTCCAATATTGAAACTCGCAGGTAATTCAGTGGGAACCTGATTAAGTTTTTCCATTTCTCCAAGATTAAGCAGAGAAGTCCCCAAACGGACCCGGTTGTTAAAAAAAGAGCTTGCCAGGCCTAAACTAAGTGCATACCCATTTGCTCGGTACGGAAATATCTCCTCATTTAAATAATGACCAGAGATACCTGCTGAGAAGTAACTAAAGTCATAAGCGTAAGCTCCAGATAAAGACACATACTGAATAGAAAAATCTCCGTTTGATTCCCCGGGTGCGTCGCGTTGTTCTAACCCGGAAACCCCACTGGTGTAAATTGAGAAAGCTAAGGCGCGATTATTCTTTCTGAGGTTAATACCTCCGAAAAGATTATTTGAATCCGAAATCCAGTTTGTATAGCCAAGGCTTATGCTCGAATTCGTACTCATTGCTAATAAAGCAGGGTTTGAATACAGAGAAGGCGCACCATTAGGCGTTGCTACCGAAGTTTCAGATCGCGCTAGCTCAGAGGCTGTAGCACCAATTTCTAAAAGCTTTAATCCACTTTGCTGTGCACAAAGTAAGCCGGGGGAAATCAAGGTGAAAAGAAAAAAGATAGTTTTTTTCATAGATGTAAACGTAGTGCAAAAACGTGCATGTTTGCAACATTATATGGCTCGATCACAAACGCATAATCGATGGAGGGAGACAGAGCATCGAAGGGGAGGTTTACTGAAAAACCAGTACTAAATGAATCACTTTCACCATTTGTAGTATCTGTGATTTTATACCCTCCACGCAAAGTGAATCGTTCGTGTGCTTTCCAGGAGCCTCCAATCCTAAATATACCGGAGCTTGTAGAAATTTCATCAATCGACTCAAATACCTGTGTGTTAGATCCTGTATCAACGAAGATATCGTTTGATATTACTTCAGAAATATAGGACTGAAGCTCGAACTCTGTCGCTATGGTGAACTTGCTTCTTTCATACGCAAACGCCCACTTAAACCTGGTTGGGAAAGTATTAACAACATTCCTGCTTTGTTCCAATCCATATAATTCATTCGAATTCCAGGTATAGTTTGCAAACATATCCTGTATAACAAATGCGAAATTTAAATCCCGGTTAACTTTATATAGGAACCCTAAATCAACCCCAATAGCATTAGCCGGAGTGAGGTCTTCGTGGTAGTCAGCACGATTTAGTTTAAATGAGATTCCCGCATTAAACTTTGGGCTAAATTTAATGCCAAATGCAGCAAAAAGCTGATACTCTGAAATATCAAATTCTCCTAGAGGGTAGCCACTGAAGGAACGTTCATCAATGTCTGTCACTCCTGTTCTGATAATTCCTACAGAAATACCGGCATTGGGAGGTAGTTTGAAATTAGCCCCTACGGTTTGAAAGATCCGGTCAAATGACATGGATGAAGCTGCCAGATCAAGCTGTTTAAAACCGATCTCTTCAGCTGAAAATGCTGGGTTATAATAAGGGTAGATGCCCTCTGAAGTAGTAGCGGTATATGCATTGGCCATTGATATTGCTCGTGGACCAAAGCCAATCCGGGTTGAAGCTCCGGCAAAGCCTCCGTTTTGAGCAACAGCTAATTCATTAAAGCTTACCAACAAAATCAACACTAAAAGCCAGTATTTAATAAGTCTGATCATCAATCCACCAAAAGTATTTTGCCATTAACTGAACTTCCAGCTCCTTCAATCATATAGAAATAAGGACCGTTTGCCACATTTCTTCCTTTTCCATCCACACCATCCCAAACCGCCTCGTGAGCTCCGGTCGAATTTGCTGAGTAAGAACCTAAATCCCGAACAAGATTCATCCCAAAATCAAAAATTCGAATAGTCACTTCTCCCGGATTTTCAACTTCAAATCGAATGCGTACCAACTCATGCTGAGTAGGAGAGTACGGGTTCGGGTACGCATACGCTTTAACTGATTTAGCTTCAGGGTCGTATTGATTTCCACCGGAAAGCGGGAAGTTTACGCGAGTTATTTCCCAGGTATCACCTAAATCATCACTTGAAATGATACCATCTGTGGTGCCAATCCATACCCGGTCATTGGTGGCAGTCACAGACTGAAACTCCGCCGTTTCTTTAATAAAGGTATTGGGACTTTTGATTTGTGGCGATTTGCGCCAGCTGTTTCCATCATCAGAAGAAATAAATAACCCATTTTCTCCAGCCACGAATATGAAGCCGTCTTTGAAACCAATTCCTAATATTTTTTCACCAATAAGATGCCGTTCGAAAGTTTGTCCTCCATCATTAGTAGCCACAACTCCAAAACGATCTAATCCATCTGCGATCCAGTTTGTCATCCAAATTTTCCCGGTGGTAGTATCTTCTTTAATTTCGATAATCCATTTTCCCAGTATTCCATCAGAAGATCCGTTTGTTCTGTAATTTCGCCAGATTATGCTGTCCAAAGGAGCTGTAAGTGCATTTTCTGAAACATTAATACCCCCAGCACTGCCAAACCAAACTCGATTCTGAGAGTCGATATGGACTGCAAATCCTAATAAATTATTATCTCCTCTTGGATCGAATCGGTTTATTACTCCGCTTCCTCCATTAAAACTAAATTGTGATGTCCACGAGTAGGTTTGGTCAGGAGAAAGAAGATCAACATTTGTTGGAGGGAGAATGACCCTACCCCAGGTTTCGCCAAAATCAGTACTCCTCAATAAACCAGATGCCCAGGAAGCAGAAAACATAATATTTCCTTTTCTAGCTACATTATATGGTGGAGATTGCTCAGGTACTGTAATTCGAACTCTTGTATAAGTTTCGCCACCGTAGGTAAACTGCAGATCGCAAACAGGATTATAGTCCTCCAAACTATTTGGGTTATAATACTCAGATGAATTTGGGTCGCAAATCTCCTGGGGTTGATCATCTAAAGGGAAATCAATAAACCTCCAGGCTTCTGCTCCATCCGTTGAAATATAATAGCCATATCCAGCGGGTTGATTTCCGGCTAACGTCTCAGAGGTAAAGCCAAGTCCTGCAAATACGGTGTCTTTGTTAACGGCTATGGAAAATGCTCTGCCCACTCCGCTGTCAATGCTATCCAGACCTGAAGGGGCAATCCAGTCGAGACTGTTCCCGATATTCATGGTGAGCGAAGGTCCTGTCCAAACGGTATCTCCATTGGCTACAATTGTAGATACTCCATTTTGTCGGATACTAAAGAAAGGGGATTCACTGGGTCCAACTATTTGTGCCTGTGCTATGGGTAACGAAAAAAGAAAAAAGATGAATAAGGCTCTCTTCATGGATTATTCTCTAATGCTAAATGTAGTTCTTACTGTATCACTCATTAAACCACCTAAATCAATCGCAAAGTATTCGATGTCAAAATCTCTATTGGGATTATCTTCAGTAGCTGTAACTGGTAAAGCCCAGGTAAAAGTTGAGTCGTTTGCCGTTATATCACCAGAAGTCCCATTATCTACCATTTGAAAAGGGGATCCCGAAACTTCCCCTGATGCTTTATTAATAACCCTGATCAGTACTTGATCTATTGAACTCTGTCCATCTAAATCTCTTACTTTTGAGGTGAATCTGGCAATTATTTCTCCTGATTCAGGTCTTATTAGAGTATCAGGGTTATTAGCTTCTAAAATCTCAGGAGGGTTATTTGAGAATCCGGAGATAGATATGGCAGCTTGGAAAAAATTTCCGTTTCCATTGGGGTTATAGGCATACACTTCTGTGATTAGTTCTTCAAAGGATGTGGTAGTGGTTTCAAGAGAAAGATCAATACCGTAAACATCAGTCTCGCTTGCAGCGGCTAACTCGCCTTCTGATATTAATAACTGCGTGTTTTTATCGCGAAGTACATACCCTAAAGTTGTTGCTTCTGTTACATTTTCAATAGTTGATAAAACAGAAATAGTTAGCGTAGTATCTTTAAATCCATCCGCCGGTACAAAGTTCACATCACTGGGAGTAATGGTTAATTCAGTCACTTCAGGACCATCTGTAAATGAATTAGACGGATTCGTAGTTGAGTCACAATTAAGTAGAAAAAGTCCGGTTAGAACGGAAACAGATGAGTAGAGTAAAAGCTTCTTCAAGTCAGATTTATGTAGATGTTTCTTGAACGTTCAATGTTAAGGATAATGAGCTGTCAAGTCCACTACGAGATTGAATGAATTAAATTGTTCTACTTTTGCGTTGCTTTTAGAAATACACCCCGCTATATTCGTTTCGTTTTGAAAAACAGATTCGCACATATCAACAATTGGTGGTGGCCTACAGCTAAACATAGCAGTGGGTATTTTGTGTAACTGAATGACATAACAAGAAATTTTACATACCCACTGTTCCTATGGAAGAGTGGGTTTTTTTTTGAATTACTAATGCCACTAAAGCACGAAAACACTAAATGAAGATTGATGTACACAGACTTGTAAAATATTTAGTGCTTTAGAGTTTATGTGGCGAATAAAAAATGGATAAACAACAATTTTTAGAGCTTAGTAAGAAATATACAGCCGTTCCGGTGTACCGAAGGTTACTGGCGGATGTACTTACACCAGTCTCTCTCTTTTTGAATATCAGAGAAGGAGCTGAGTATCCCTTTTTACTGGAGTCGGTGGAAGGAGGAGAGCAGCTTGCTCGATATTCTTTTATTGGAAGGAATCCCTACCAAAGATTCATGTTCGATGGGTTAAATACGTTCCTTGAAAAAGGAGGTGTAAGGGAGGAAGTACATATTCCTTATTTCGAAGAGTTAAAGAAACTTACAACGGCTTATAGCGAGCCGTTTCTACCTGAGCTACCAAGACTAACGGGTGGTGCAGTAGGTTTTTCCGCCTATGATACCTTTCGCCTTGTTGAGCATCTGCCCGATGTACCCAATGATGATCTCAACCTGCCGGAAGCTAATTGGGCGTTTTATGATGAGATATTTGCTTTCGATCATGTGAAGCATCAGGTTGTTTTGATTAAGACTGTTTTTATTGAGGAAGTAGAGGATATTGAAAAAGCGTACGAAAATGCCCAGGCTTCTCTAGATGAAATGGAAGCTGCGGCAATGCATACTGATTATTCAAGACGTGAATTTCAGATTCATCCTGAGTCACTGAAAAGTAATATGAATCAGAAGTACTTTGAATCCATTGTAGAAAAAGGGAAGGAGTACATTTACGAAGGAGATATTTTCCAGGTAGTGTTGTCACAAAGATTCGAGGCTGATATGGAAGGAGACCCTTTTATGTTGTACAGGGCACTTCGAATGGTTAATCCATCTCCATACCTTTTTTATCTGGATTTTGATGGGTTTACACTTGTTGGTTCGTCTCCGGAAGTACTTGTGAGTGTTCAGAATAAAGAAGTCAGAGTATTGCCAATTGCAGGGACCCGACCGAGAGGGAAAACTCATGAAGAAGACCTTGAACTTGAAGAGGATTTGAAAGCCGATCCTAAAGAAGTAGCCGAGCATATTATGCTGGTTGATTTGGGCAGAAATGATCTTTCCAGAGTTTGTAAAGCTGGTACAGTAAAGATGGAAAGAAACCAGGTAATTGAACGGTACTCTCATGTAATGCACATTGTGAGTGATGTGGTTGGGCAGATTCAGGATAATCAAACATCGGTTGATGCTTTGATGCAGTGTTTTCCGGCAGGAACAGTAAGCGGAGCACCAAAAATCAGAGCTATGGAAATCATTGATGAACTAGAACCGACCAAGCGTGGTATATATGCCGGAGCGGTTGGTTACTTCGATTTCTCCGGAAATATGGATACCTGTATCGCAATCAGAACCATGGTTGTAACGGGCAATAAGGTGTATATTCAGGCTGGGGCAGGAATCGTGGCAGATAGTGATTCTGAAAAGGAATTTGAAGAAACTCAAAACAAAGCCGGAGCGTTAGTTCAGGCATTAAGTATAGCACTAGATATTCAATGACAAAGAAAAAAACCATTTTATCAGGTATTCAGCCCTCCGGGAAACTCCATATTGGCAATTATTTTGGTGCGATTCGGCAGCACATTGCTATGCAGGATAAAGGCGATACTTTTTACTTTATTGCTAATTATCACTCGTTGACTTCTTTAAACGATGGTAAAACTCTTTATCAAAACACCATTGATGTAACACTGGATTATCTGGCTCTGGGCTTAGACCCACAAAAGGCGACCTTTTTCGCACAGTCAGATGTGCCTCAGGTTCCTGAATTAGCCTGGATTCTTGGAACTCTCACACCCGTAAGTCTGATGGAAAAGGGAGTGTCCTATAAAGACAAAATTGCCGCCGGGCTTAAACCGAACATCGGTTTATTTACCTATCCAATACTTCAGGCTGCTGATATTTTGATCTACCACTCTGATGTAGTTCCAGTGGGAGAAGATCAAAAACAGAATATCGAAATTTGCAGGGATCTGGCGGGAAAGTTTAACAGAGCCTACGATGGAGAATATCTGATCATACCGGAAGACCATATCGTGAAATCGGTAGCTGTAGTGCCGGGAACAGATGGTCGAAAGATGAGCAAGAGCTACAATAATACCATCCAAATATTTGAAGAAGGTAAACCGCTCAAAAAGGTTTTGATGTCTATAGAAACAGATTCTAAAGGACTCGAAGAGGCTAAAGATCCTGATTCTGATAATGTTTTTGCACTGATTAAACTCTTTGCTGATGAAAGTAAGCAAGCTGAAATCGCTGAGAAGTATCGGGCAGGGGGCTATGGTTATGGTCACGCCAAACTGGAATTACTCGAATTAGTAGAGGAGTATTTTGCAGAAGCTCGTGAGAAGCGTAAAGAATTGGAGGGGGATCTCGATTTCGTGAAAGATGTATTAACCGAAGGCGGCAAAAAAGCCAGAGCGCGAGCTGAATCAGTAATGGAACCAATAAGAGAAGTAACGGGTATCGTGAGGAATTTCTGATGATTCTTATTATAGATAACTACGATTCATTTACTTACAACTTGGTTCATATTGTTGCCTCTGAAACGGATGACTATAAAGTGATCCGGAATGATGCGATGACCTTAGGAGAAATTAAGGAACTCAACCCTTCTAAAATACTGATTTCTCCGGGACCGGGTCGTCCACATGAAGCCGGTATTACTGAAGAAATCATTAGGGAACTCGGTGCATCTATTCCAATTCTTGGGGTTTGCCTTGGTTACCAAGCCATTGGGGAAGTCTTTGGTGCAGAAGTGGTTTACGCACCTACCTTAATGCATGGTAAAGTGTCGAATGTGCAGCATGATGGTAAATCAATTTTCGAAGGAGTTGAAGAAAATTTTGTTGCAACCCGATATCATTCTTTAGTATTAGATCCTGAAAGCATACCTGATGAATTGGAAATTACTGCAAGGACTGGTGAGATTGTGATGGGTGTTAGACACAAGAAATATCCAATTGAAGGGATTCAATTCCACCCTGAAAGTATTCTTACTACAGAAGGACCAAAAATGGTTAAAAACTGGTTAAGGAAATAAATGACGATTAAAGAAATACTAAATAAGCTGTCATTTTCAGAAGATCTGTCTCAGGTTGAAGCCGAAATTGCTATGAACCTGATTATGACCGGGGAAGTCAACTCTGAGCAGGTTGCTGCTTTTCTTACAGCAATGCGCCTGAAAGGGGAAACCATTGACGAACTAACGGCTTTTGTTCGTGTGATGAGGGAGCAGTCAATAAAAGTTAACGTAAATGTTGATGGAGCCGTTGACTTGGTTGGAACAGGCGGAGACAAGTCAGGAACGTTTAATATCTCAACCATATCATCAATTATAGTGGCAGGAGCTGGAGTTCCGGTGATCAAACATGGTAACCGAAGCGCTTCAAGTAAATGCGGTAGCGCGGATGTATTAGCTAAACTGGGAGCTAAGATAGAACTCGATAACAAGGCGGTTGAAAGAGTATTCAATGAAGTTGGCATGGCTTTTATGTTTGCCCCAATGTTTCACCCAGCCATGAAGTATGTAATGCCTGCTCGTCGTGCTCTTGGGTTTCGAACCTTCTTCAATATACTCGGACCTATGAGTAATCCGGCTGGGGTGAAGCGATATGTAATCGGAGCTTTCAGTAAAGAAGTGGCTTCCAAAATGGTTAGTATTCTGGCTAACCTGGATACTGAATTTGCCTATACGTTTAATTCTCATGATGGCCTTGATGAGCTGAGTACAACCGCTCATGCAGAGGTATTTGAACTTAAAGATAGCGTAGTGTCAAGAGCTATCACATTTGATGCTCAATCCATTGGCTTTCAAAAAGTTGGTATGGATGAGTTAATGGGGGGAGAGCCCGATGTAAATGCTGAAATATTCAATAACATCCTTGATAACAAAGCCACACGAGCTCAGAAAGAAATCATTCTATTGAACGCTACCTTTGCAATTCAGGCATCAGGGAAAGTGGAGTCATTAGTTGAGGCAAAGGAATTGGCCACTGATTGTCTCGAATCTAGCAAAGCCCGAAAACTATTCGATCAGTTTGTGGAAGCAACAAACAGTGTAGGAGCCTGAAATGGCAAATGTGCTAGAACGTATCGTTGAACAAACTACCTCAGATCTTGTCAAAAGGAAGAAAGAGATTTCATTTAATGACCTGCATTCACTGGAAGGTTTCGAAAAAGAGCGAATCGATTTCAAAGAGGCTCTTCAGGCAGAGCGAGTATCGGTTATAGCCGAAGTGAAGAAAGCGAGTCCTTCTAAAGGAATTATCCGCGAAGATTTTAACCCTATAGATATCGCACTCAGATATGAAGACGGAGGCGCTTCAGCTATCTCTGTTTTGACAGATAAACCTTTCTTTAAAGGTGATCTGGAATACTTATCTGCTATTTCTAAACGCGTTCGACTTCCGCTGCTTCGTAAAGATTTTATTATAGATCCCTTTCAGATTAAAGAAGCTCGTGCTTTTGGAGCTGATGCCGTACTTATAATTGTAGCAATTACAGAAGGAAGCCAGTTGAACGAGTTAATAGCAGCAGCTAAGGAATTCGGTCTTTCTGCTTTGGTGGAATGTTACGATCAGGACGATTTTGATCGCCTTGATTTCTCCGAAGTAGATATTCTGGGAGTGAATAACCGCGATCTAAAGCATTTCAAAGTGGATGTGCACCGCGGTATCTCTATTTTAAAGCAAGCTCCGGAAGGAACCGTTTTAGTTTCAGAAAGTGGAATATCCAATGGAGAAGACATCGCATTATTAAAACGGGAAGGAATTCATTCAGCGTTGATCGGGGAACATTTTATGAGACAAACTGATCCTGGTAAAGCAGTTTCAGAATTGTTGGAACAGGGTGAAGAAGTTTATGAAAGGAGTTTTCAGGATGGGTGAGTTAAAAGAGTCTGAATTTTGTTGCTCAATGATGTACGAAAATGTTTTATCAAGCTTTGATGAGAATGGAGAAATATTGTACGATGAAGTAGATGTAATTATGAATAAATGGGATGATGGAACCTTTGGAATTCCAATTCATGATGGAGGCACGTCTGTAATTAAGATTAATTATTGTCCCTGGTGTGGAACAAAATTGACCAATGAATAAAACAAAAGTCAAAATATGTGGAATTACGAATCTGGGTGATGCCCGTTTTGCTGCCGGAGCTATGGCCGATTACCTCGGATTCATTTTCTATGAAAAAAGTCCGCGCTACATCGAACCCGGTGAAGCAGGAGCTATTATCAACTGGATTGAAGGTCCTGAGAAGGTGGGAGTGTTTGTAAATCAGCCACTGGATGATGTAAACAGAATAGCTAAAGAATCAGGCCTGGACCTTGTTCAGCTTCACGGAGATGAAACGCTGGAATACTGTCAGTTGATTGAGAAACCGATCATAAAAGTGATTCATATTACTCCTGAGTATGATATAGAAGAACTTAAAGCCAAGGTATTATTGTATGCTGATGTAGCACAATTCCTGCTTTTCGATTCTAAAATTGGCGATCAATGGGGAGGAACCGGGCAGACTTTTGACTGGAATGTTCTGAAAGAAATTACCGGTGATGTTCCATTCTTTCTCTCAGGAGGATTGAATCCCGAAAACATAAAAGAAGCCATTGAAACCGTTCACCCTTACGCAGTGGATGTATCAAGTGGGGTGGAAGAGAAGCCCGGACTAAAGGATTTTGAAAAAATTGAAGCTCTGATGGAAGCCGTCAGAGGATAATTGGAATATTAAAGACGGGCGAATGGCTATCAGCCCCAACGGTTAATTAAACCAGCGAAGGGTTTCAACCCTTCAGAGAAAATCATGACAGAAACAGTTAAAACAACCTACAATCAACCTAATGCCAGAGGCTACTTCGGAGAATATGGCGGTAAGTTTGTGCCGGAAATTCTTATTCCGGTTGTTCAGCAACTTGAAGAAGAATATCTGAAGGCGATAGACGATCCGGAATTTCTAAAGCAATACCATGAATTGCTGGAAGAGTATGTAGGTCGACCAACCAAGCTCACTTTCGCAGATAAACTGACCGGGCATTATGGAAAAGCGAAGATTTATCTAAAGCGTGAGGACCTTTGCCATACCGGAGCTCATAAAATCAATAATGCAATCGGACAGATTCTTCTAGCAAAACGAATGGGGAAAACCCGCATCATTGCTGAAACGGGTGCAGGTCAGCATGGAGTAGCAACGGCTACGGCTTGTGCAAAATTTGGATTGCAATGCATCGTATACATGGGCGCTGAAGATATGGAGCGTCAAAAGTTGAATGTAGATCGCATGCAATTGATGGGGGCAGAAGTCCGAAGTGTGGAGAGTGGCTCCAGAACTCTAAAAGATGCAACCAACGAAGCCATCCGTGACTGGGTTACTAATCCGGAAGACACCTTCTACATTATTGGTTCAGTGGTAGGGCCTCATCCATACCCAATGATGGTTCGTAATTTTCACCGGGTAATTGGGGATGAAGCCAGAAAGCAGATTTTGGAAAAGGAGGGAAGACTTCCTGATTACCTGCTTGCTTGTGTGGGTGGTGGTTCAAACGCAATGGGACTTTTTTATCCCTTCATTGAAGATGATGTGAAAATTATTGGGATTGAAGCGGCTGGTTATGGAGTGGATTCCGGTAAAACGGCTGCTACGATCACCAAAGGTTCCCCGGGAATTCTACATGGTTCGTTAAGCTATTTGCTACACGACCAAAACGGACAAATTGAGCTGGCTCACTCTATTAGTGCGGGACTCGATTATCCCGGAATTGGACCTGAGCACTCGTTTTTGCACGATTCCAAACGAGTGGAATATCATTCCGTGACCGATGATGAAGCGATGGAAGCAGTAAAACTGATATCCAAAAAAGAAGGGATTATCCCTGCCTTGGAAACCGCTCATGCCTTTGCCTGGTTAGAGTATATGATGTCGAACACAAAAGAAGATGAAATCATAATAGTAAACTTGTCTGGTCGCGGGGATAAAGATATGGGTACGATTTCGGAGAATTTGTGATGTTTTTCGACCTCATCCCCGTCCCTTCTCCTTCTCAAGGAGAAGGGAGTTCCTTAATACCAAACGGATATGTTTCTGAGTTCTCCTCCTTGAGAAGGAGGAGGCAGAGGAGGTCGAGATGGATTAAGATCAATTCTCTATTAGTTTTATTAATTGTAGTTTCAATTAGTTGTTCTAAAAAAGAAAAGTTTGATAAAGCTAAGTGGCTAGAAAAAGAAGATGTTTTTATGAAAATCGTGAAGCTATGGTTCAAGAATTAACGGAGAACTATAAACTGGTTGGTTTAAGTTTTGATGAATTAGTGGATCTTCTTGGACGACCTCAGAATGTTGCTGCTCTTGACTCTAATAAAATTTACTATGAAATAGTTGTTGAGTTCGGCTGGAATATTGATCCTGAAAGAGTAGAATATTTGGTTTTTGAAATGAATGAAGACTCAATAGTCACAGCTTTCGAAATTGAAAAAATTGATAGTATGAATTGAAGTCATCCTGAGGATACTTCCGAAGGATCTGCAAAACTCATAATTATGCAGATTCTTCGCTTTCGCTCAGAATGACAGATAAAAAAGAAAATAAACATGCGAATGGTCTCAATCCTTCTATGAATCATTATTGAAAATGAACAGAATCACTAAAAAATTTGAAGACAAAGGCTCGGGTAAACTGATGAGTCTTTTTATTACAGCCGGATACCCGGATTTGGAATCTACCGTAGACCTTATTCTTGGTTTTGAAGAAAATGGAGCCGACTTAATTGAATTAGGTATGCCGTTCAGCGATCCTTTGGCTGACGGGCCAACGATTCAGTTTTCCAGCGAAACTGCTATTTCGAAAGGAATCAGTATTGATAAGATTTTTGAAATGGTAACCGAGATTCGTAAATCATCCCAAATCCCGATCATCCTAATGGGCTATATGAATCCGGTACTTAGGTATGGAGTTTCCGCATTCTGTGAGAAAGCGGCATCTGTTGGAGTTGATGGACTCATTCTTCCGGACATTCCGGTTGAAGAAAGCGGACTTATTGAAAAGGAAGCCTCATCAAACAATCTGCCAATCATTTATCTCGTAGCTCCAAATACTTCTGATGAACGCATGAAGCTTGCAGATCAAAAATCGGGCGGATTCGTGTACTGTGTTTCCGTAACTGGCGTTACCGGTGCCCGTGACGGAGGGGAAGTCTCCCAATCAGTTGCAACATTCATCGAACGGGTTCGAACTAATGTGACTAAAAATCCGGTTCTGGTCGGTTTTGGAATCAAGTCGTACGAAGATGCTCAAGCTATCGCATCAAATGCCGATGGTTTTATTGTTGGGAGTGCTTTAATTGATACCATCAGAAAATCGTACCCCAACGAAAACTGGAAAAAGGACGTTTTTTCTTTCGTACATTCATTGAAATTTGGAAAATAACTGACAGAATGAAATCTAACAGACTATTCAATTTACTCCTGTTTGCTTTAATCGGAACTACGCTGGCCTGTAATGGAGATTACCGACCTTATGCACAGGGAAATACACGAGAATTTGTGGTAGTGATGGACTCTACAGAGTGGGATAGCGAAACTGCTGAAGCTATTCGCGAAACTTTTGGAAAAGATATTTTCACACTTCCGAATCCAGAGTCAAACTATAATCTGACATTCATGCCGATCCGATCGAGAGATCAACTGGAGCGCATTCGAAGAACAAAGAATATCATTTTTGCCTCAGCGATTGACGCAGATAACAACGTGGGCCGCCAGGTTCGTGCTTTTCTGGATGATGGGGTAGAACAACGTGTTCGTGAGGGTGAAAGCTTTGCATTTCCTATTGAAGATCAATGGTTTAAAGATCAATACGCTTTGATTTTGAGTTCAGACTCAGATTCATCACTTGCAGCAAAAATCAGAAATTCAGAAGGGGCGCTTTTAAGTAGTGCGTTAGATAAGGAACTCCTTCGATGGAATTATTTTGTGTATGAGAAGAAAGAGCAAACTCAATACACCGATTCTTTATGGCAGGATTATGGTTTCAGCGTCCGCTTTCAACATGATTACATCAAAAGTGTAGATACCACTGATTTCCAGACCTATAGAAGATATTTGCCAAATAATGATCGTTGGATGTGGGTTTGGTGGAAAGACGAAGTCAGCGATATCAGTTTTCTGGACAATGATTGGATCAATCAAACCCGCGATTCATTGATGCAGCAATATATCAAGGGCAGCACCGATGATATGTATGTAACCACCGAGTATCGACGACCTGTTGAGACAAACACCTTTCAAAAAGGTCGTTTACTTGGATACGAGACCCTCGGGACCTGGCAGATGATTAACGGTGCAATGGGCGGTCCTTTTGTGAATTTCACCTATTATGATCCGGCTACAAACCGATTATTTATGATTGAGTATTCACAATTTGCTCCATCAGTTCGGCAAAAGCTTCCCTTTGTTCGTCAATTCAGAGCGATGGGAAGAACCTTCGAAAGTGACTCAACCTGGTCTGGAACCGGATCTTAACTTTTGTGAGCAATAAGAATCCCAAAACGGACTTTATAAAAACTGCGTTAGGTCAGCGCCACCACGAGTATCGTTTTCGTTCATTAACGCCTGTAAAACCCATTTTAGGGACTTCCAGAGTCATTCGTGATGGCAAAGAAGTAATTAATTTTTGTTCTAATGATTATCTCGGCCTTTCATCACATCCAAAAGTGATTGAGAGATCTAAGGAATTCGCTGAGAACTATGGCGCCGGATCCGGTTCTTCCCGTTTAGTTTCGGGTACATTAGATATTCATCAGAGCCTCGAAGAGAAGTTAGCCGATACTTTTGGATTAGAAGCGGTATTAGTTTTTAATTCAGGTTTTCAGGCTAATGCTTCCATTCTTTCATCTCTTGCAGACAGAAGTTCGTTAATTCTTGCAGATAAGAAATGTCATAACAGCCTGATTCAGGGAGCACTGCTAAGCAGAGCTGATTTCAAACGGTTCAATCACAACGATCTTAATAACCTTGAAGTCCTGTTAAAGACTGCCTCCAATAAAGACTACAACAGGATATGGGTAGTTTCAGAAACGGTTTTCAGTATGGATGGAGATTTAAATGATATTGAAGGCTTGATCAAACTCTCTGAAAAGTATGGTGCGCTTCTCTATTCCGATGATGCTCACGCACTGGGAGTGCTAGGAGAAAAAGGGCTTGGCCTGAATTATAGAAAAGAGGGTATCGATTTAAGCCTGGGTACCTTTGGAAAAGCTTTTGGCTCGTTCGGTGCATTTGCAGGATGTAGTTCAGAAACGAAAGATTATCTGATTAATTTTTGTCCCGGTTTTATCTATACCACAGCTTTACCTCCTGCAATAATCGGCGCATTGGACGCAGCCCTTGAATTGATTCCTGAAATGGAATCTGAAAGAGAAACTCTTCATTCGAATATTCAATATCTGATAAGAGGTTTAAAGGGGTTGGGGTTCAAAACCGGAGACACTGAATCTCAAATCATTCCTGTAATAATAGGAAGTGAAGAAGAAGCAATGAATTTATCTAATTATTTAGAGGAGAATGGGATATGGGCATCAGCTATACGACCTCCAACTGTGGAGAAGGATGCTTCCAGAATTCGAATTACCATCACTCTAAATCACAAAAAAGAAGAATTGGACCAATTATTAAAAGCACTTATAGCATGGAAAGAACGGTAGAAGTGCATGCTTATCATGGTTGGGGAATGCATGGTGATTTCTGGGCTCCGCTTACGGAGGTTCTTCCTGATCATGTTTTTCTGAAACCAGCTGATCATGGATATTTTGGTGGAGAATTTGAACCCGAGTTCTCTGAAGAAGTCGAATCGAAAGTACTTTTCCTGCATTCTTATGGCGTGCATTGGTGCCCGATTGAAAAGCTGGAAGAAGCTGATACAATCGTAATATTAAATGGATTCGATTCTTTTCACCCGCTGTCTAATCCTGCGAAATCCAGATCAAGAAAAATTCTAAAAGGGATGCAGGCTGGTTTTAAGGACAATCCTGATAAGGTACTCGAAGCTTTTTATAGAAACTGCTTTGGAGGTAACGAATTCAGAATGCCCGATCTTAGCTGGAAAAACCGATCTCTGCTTTCCAAGGATTTAGCCGCTCTTCATAAAACAAAATTAAAACTGAACAAGCGTACCATAGCGAACTGGATCATCATTGATTCTTCCTCAGATAAAATTGTTCCTGGAGCCAGGGGAGTTGAATTAGTGAGTTTAACAGGCTCAGATAAATACTACTCTGTGAAGGGAGGTGATCATGCATTTCCCGCCTCAAATCCGCAGGAATGCGCCATGATTCTAAGTAAAGCTTTGCCTATTTTTGAGGCGAAATGAACACTACCGATCAGTCTCTGAAATATAAACAGAAAGTAACCCAGTCATTCTCAAAAGCCACTCAGCGCTATCATGAGCAGGCAGAAGTCCAGAAGAAAGTGGCAGAAGGGTTAATTGCTTCCGTCCGTCCCTGGAAAGGTACAATACCTCCCGGACCCATCTTAGAGGTTGGATGTGGAACCGGGTTTCTATCTGAAAAAATCATTCAGGAATTTCCGTCCCGAGAGTTTACAGTAACCGATGCAAGCAAGGAAATGCTTCACTTTACCCAGAAACGACTGAATGAGAGTGATAACCTGAGTTTTGAAGTACTTGATGTCGATCACTTGCAAAACCCCGAGCCAAAATACGCTTTGATAGTGAGTAACTTTACAGCTCAATGGTTTGATGACACTGCAATCGGGCTCGAAAAACTAGCGGGTATGCTTAAGCCCGGTGGCCTACTTCTCACAAGCTTTCCCGGAAACCATAGTTTTACGGAATGGTATGAGTGCTGTTTAGAGCTCGGACTTCCATTCACAGCAAACCCCTTGCCTGATGTAGAGGAGGTTGTAGTAAAGCTTTCATTAAGTCCGGTTCAAATCGACTATTATGAAAACGATTTATACCAGGAATTCAACTTCTCAATAGATTTTTTCAGACACTTAAAAGAGGTTGGAGCCGATGTGTCAACTACAGGTAAATCATTAACTGCTAAACAATTAAAGTTATTAACTGATTTCTGGAATAATAAAGTTGACAATCAGATTAAAGTTAAGTGGCATGTGGTGTATGTAGCAGTGAAAAAGGATATGATATGATTGAATTTCCAGAGAAATTCTTTGTGACTGGTACAGACACGGGGATTGGAAAGACCTTTGTTTCTGCAATGTTGATGTCTGCCCTCGATGCTACTTACTGGAAACCAATTCAGGCAGGACTGGATGAAGAGACAGATGCTGAATTCGTTCAAAGAGTTTCAGAATGTGATGATTCAAGAGTTGTTCCGGAGCGATATCGTCTGAAAACACCAATGAGTCCACATGGAGCTGCAGACATCGATGATGTATCTATTTCGCTGGATGATTTTGAGTTACCTGAGTTCAATACAAAGCATTTAATTATAGAAGGGGCAGGCGGGTTAATCGTCCCAATCAATTGGAAAGACACGGTGCTGGATTTAATGGAACAATTACAGATTCCTGTACTGCTAGTAGCCCGAAGTTCATTAGGGACACTGAATCATACACTTCTATCTATTGAAGCTCTTAGAAATAGAAGTATCGAGGTATTGGGGGTTGTTTTGAATGGTGAGGAGCATACTCATAATAAGAATACCATTGAACATTTTACCGGGTTGCCAGTAGGTGAAGTTTATCCTTCAGAAACCGTGAATCGTTATTCGTTAATGGAGGAGTTCAAACGGATGTCAATTAACGAATAACCAGTAAAAAATACCGAAATGCATAAAAACATCTGGCACCCATTTACGATTATTAAGGATTCTCCTGAGCCATTAAAGGTAAAAAGAGGGATGGGGGCTTACCTGGAGCTTGAAGACGGTCGAGTTGTAATGGACTGTATTTCGAGTTGGTGGGTGAATATGCATGGGCATTCACATCCTGGAATTGCTAAAGCGATATATGAGCAGGCTAAAACCCTGGAGCATGTAATTTTTGCAGGTTTTACCCATGAACCGGCGGAACAACTGGCTGAGATGATTACCGGAAAGCTTCCCAAAAACCTGAATCGGCTTTTTTATTCCGATAATGGCTCAACAGCAGTAGAGGTGGCTATGAAAATGGCCTATCAACACTGGAAGAATCTTGGCGAAGATCGAAAAACATTCATTTGTTTTGATGGCGCTTATCATGGAGACACGCTTGGAGCAATGTCAGTAGGGGAAAGATCTTTGTTTACGGAGGTTTTTAAAGAGCTCATGTTTGATGTGGAAGTGATTCCATTCCCGGAAACCTGGATCGATGATAGTAAACGTGCTTCAAAAGAAGATGCAGTGATAGAACAATTAGAAGATCTTCTGGATAAAACTCCCGGGAAATATGCAGGTATAATAATGGAGCCATTGATTCAGGGGGCTGGAGGCATGCGTATGTGCTCCGAGGAATTCCTGCAGAAAATACACTGGGTTAACAGACAGTTTGATGTGCTGTTGATTTTTGATGAGGTGATGACTGGGTTTGGACGGACCGGGGATTATTTTGCATGCTTAAAAGCCCAGGTTGAACCCGATATTATTTGTCTTAGTAAGGGAATATCAGGTGGCTTTATGCCTTTGGCTGCAACTGTTTGTAGTGATGATATATATAATAGTTTTAACTCATCAGAAGCTATTAAAACCTTTTGGCATGGACACAGTTATACCGGAAATCCATTGGGGTGCGCTGCTGGGGTTGCTTCCTGGAAACTTCTCGAAGAGAATGAGTCTGTGTTCAAAAATATGGAGCAGATTCATCTGAACAACTTCGAGAGAATTAAGGCACATCCACGTATTTTCCGCTTAAGAGTTAAAGGTACAATATCTGCTTTTGATATTGTAGATGGCGGAGAAGTAGGATGGGAAGAAGGTTATTTAAACCCCATCTCAAAAGAACTAAGGAAACGAGCACTGGATCTGGGATATCTTCTTCGCCCGTTAGGGAACGTACTCTATTTGATGCCTCCTTACTGTGTTTCTGAAGAAGAACTGAATGGGATTTACGATGCTATTCTGGAGTTGGTTTGAGTAATCTGCTCAATTATTTGTCATCCTGAACTTGTTTCAGGATCTGTAAAGGAGCCTAACTTTTAACTAGCACTTGCTTAGCTATGACTCAGTCCTGGCGTATACTGATCCGCCAGCTGATCTACAATATGACAACATCATGTATTGCTTTGAGGATCTTCCTTCCTGTTTAACCAACCCAGATGGGTGTGCTTAAAGCTATCCTCATATTTGAGTCCATACCCAAGCATACGATCTAAAGCGGCGTGACCAAAGAGGATTATCCCAGTCAGTACCAACCACTCTAAAGAATAATAATAGCCCAGAATCAGTATAGAAAGTGCAATTCCTTTGTGATGGAAGAGATTATAAGTTAGCGCCCCAATCTTTGCATTAATAGCATATCCAATCATTCCAATGTCGGGAGCTAGTATTAAAGCCAGATAAACCCACCATGCATATTCTGTTTGGTTGAACAGGAATATTGAAAAGCCAAACATGGCTAGTTCTTCGAGTTTGAGGGTCCTTTCCATATTATCTTAAAATTTTAGATTTACCATAAGAGTTCGAAAAAAGTGTTAAAAGAGTGTCTAATTCTTGCAGTTTTTCATTGTGATATTTGTAATGCTCCAAATATCTGAATGGGTTATATTCTGTAAATTCAAAAGATTTACTCCCAAAACTTAAACGAACTTGTAACTCAGCTCCATCCATAATAGCAATGCTGATTACATCTTCTCCAGTTTGCTTTGCCTTATCTTCCCAATTAATTTTTGCCAGAAAAATTTCTTTTTTAAAGTTAAGTGAACCTAAATCGCTTGAATCAATAAAGTTTAAAATTTCGATCGTCTTATCGTCATCAATGAAGCTTCTTTCTTTAATTTCGTCATCTAAAAAATGATAGTAACTTATATAAGGTTTACCCATTGATCTGTTTGAATAGTTTTCCAGTGAAACATTCGAAGAGTAATTATTTAAGTAAAAGAAATGTCCGGTTTTATCATGAGGTCCTTCAACTAACGCTATATCAAGAGTCTCAATAGAAAAAAGGAGTGTTCCTTGAAGTTTATAGTCAGTATTAATTACTTCAGAAGAATTTTTACACGAAAATGTAAGACCTATTATTATCAAGAGAAGAGATGATATTTTTATTGAAGTATACATTCTCATTTATTTAGTCATCCTGAGCTAAAGCGAAGGATCTAATTGGGTATTGAGCAAGATCCTTCGGAGGTATCCTCAGGATGACATTAATAGTGAATAAATGAGTTGTAAAACTAAAACTCATAATTCTTAAACTCAGGAGCTTTTCGTACGGGATTTAATTGTTCGTAAGAATAAGCAAGTTCAATCAGTAATGGCTCTGTCCATGCTGCGCCAAAAAAATTGATACCAATTGGGAGGCCATCAATATAACCCATTGGCAGCGTGATGTTTGGGTAACCGGAACGTGCAGCAGGAGAACTGGATGAAAGTCCGAAATTATCACCGTTGGTGTGGTCGGTTTTCCAGGCTGGTCCGCCTGTTATTGAGACAAAAGCATCAAGATTATGCTCTTCCATAACCGCATCGATTCCTTCATCGCGGGTTTTACGAATTAAGTCGGCTAAAGCCGTTTGATATTCTTCAGATTCCAAATCACCTTTCTCATTAGCCTGAAGTAATAAGTCATGATCAAAGTACTTCATCTCAAGCGGATCACTCAAGGTCTTTTCAATGAGGTCATCAAGACTGGTTACTTTGGCGTTATCACCAAGAGATGCGAAATAGTGGTTTAGTCCATCTTTAAACTCATACAGTAAGACCTGAAAAGAGTCACCACCTGCTCCGGAACCTCCGATCTGATCAATTTCAACCAGTGTAGATCCATTTGATTCTAATAGCCGTAATTGTTCATTAAACAGACTATCAACACGGAAATGCCTGCCTCTTGGGCCATTGAATACACCAATCCGTTTTCCTTCGAAAGCACCCTCATTCAAAAACTGAGTATAATCGGTGTAGGAATTACCTTCGCTTTCACCAGTCTTGGAATCAGCTTCATCAACACCAACCATTGCGCCAAGTGCGATAGCAGCATCGGTTACTGTACGCGTCATTGGTCCGGGAGTATCCTGAGTGAAGGAGATAGGAATGATTCCGGAACGACTTAAAAGTCCTACCGTTGGTTTAATACCAACCAGTCCGTTTGCACTTGATGGACATGTAATCGATCCATTGGTTTCAGTCCCGATAGAGAATACAGTCAGGTTTGCAGAAGCAGAAGCTCCTGATCCTGCACTTGAGCCACAAGGATTCCTGGTAATATCGTAAGGGTTTTTTGTCTGTCCACCTAAACCACTCCATCCGCTGGAAGAAAAACTGGAATGAAAGTTTGCCCATTCGCTCAGATTGGCTTTAGCGAGGATAATAGCTCCGTTTTCTCTGAGTTTTTCAACAATAAAAGCATCCTGAAGTGGCTTCGAGCCTTCCATGGCACGAGCTCCGGCTGTAGTACTCATCTTGTCATGGGTATCAATATTGTCTTTCAGAATAACGGGAATACCATGCAAAGGCCCTCTGGAATTGCCGGATGCAAGTTCAGCATCCAGTTGGCGGGCGATTTCAATAGCATCCGGGTTCACTTCGATGATAGAATTGATGGCAGGCCCGTTTTTATCGACAGCCTCAATCCGTTCAAGGTAGGCTTCTACTACTTCAGTGATGGTGAAGTCACCATTGCCATAACTATTCCGGAGTTCAGTGATGGTAATTTCTTCTAATCCGAGGTTCTCAAACTTTGAGGCAGTTGGCGAGCATGAAGCAATAAAAAGTATGATCAGTACAATTAATAGCAGAGAGTTTTTCACAAATAGATTGATTAAATGAAGGTTTTTTGGAACATAACAAACCAAGCGTGCAAAATCCTAGGGTAAGTCATTTAATTATGATACTTTTATCCATCGGGTTTAGAAAAAATAAAACATGTTTAAGGTACAGGAAGTCAATAAAATATCGGGGTTATTAGAAGAGGCATACGAAACGAGGACGAATGATCTTGATAAAAGCATAGAATTAGCCTCGGAAGCGTTGGAACTAAGTAAGATTGCTTCAGATAAAGCAAAAATTGGGAAAAGCTTTAGTCTACTCGCTTTGTTTAAAATGATTAGAGCTGATTACGCAGAATCCATTTCTATGTCAGAAGAGGCGATCAAATATTTTGATGAGCTTGAAGACGAAAAAGGAATAGCAGATGCTAAGTATAATATAGCCGGTGTTCTCTATAAAACGGATCAGCTTCATTCGGGATTGGTACATTTAATAAGCTGCCTTAAAACCTATCGAAAGTTCGAGGACTTCCATCAACAAGCTAAAGTGTTAAAGTCTATTGGAACAATTTACGAGTACTTTGGGGACGACCAAAAAGCGCTGGATACCTATTGGGCATCCGTAGAAGCGGCAAAAAAAATTAACAATTTAAACCTCGAATCAAATGCTTTAAATCCCATTTCCGGGATTTATCTAAACCAGGGCAAAACTGAAAGAGCGATGAAGGTTATTCAGCAGTCCATTGAGATGAAAAAAGCAACCAAGGATATACGAGGACTTGCTTTTGCATTGTATGGCAGAGGGAAAGTACACACTTTGACGATGGAGTTTGAGAAAGCTGAAAAAGACTTTAGGGATGCCATTGAAATCCACGAAGAAATGGGCGAAAAACTTGGTGTGGGAATGGCTCACCACAAGCTTGGATATATGTACCTGATTGCTGAAAGAAAAGAAGAAGCAAAAAAATACTTAAAATACGCTTCTGAATTCGGAATGAAGAATCATATAATCCTTCTGAATTTTAAATGTAACAACCTTCTTTACCAGATTTATAAAGAGGAGGGAAACAGTAAAGAAGCGCTCCGGTATCTTGAGAATTATATTACTGAAAAGGAATCCGTTTTTAATAAACTTACGCTGAAAATTATCGAAGATTACGGGCTCGAAACCGATCTTCATAAAATCTAGAAGGCGGATTCATACGCCTCAATAATTCGGTCCATCATCGCATTCGTTTCGGGATTTACTACCATTCTCTTAGGATCAGCTTCAAACCAATCTAAAGTCCGTTTAAATCCTTCCCTAAATGGAATAGTTGCCTGGTAAGTAGGTACCAATGATTTAATTTTAGAGTTATCAAAAATGGCGCAATGTGCTTTATCGCCCCATAAACCGTCTTTCTGGCCGGGTGCTACTTTGGTGATGAACTCAGTGGAAACATGAACAGCATTTAATTCGGCTCCTGCGGTTTCTGCAACAATCTGATAAATCTGATTCCAATTTAGCACTTCATCTGAAGTAATCTGAATCGCATGTCCAATGGCCTGGTTATTCCCGAGCAGGCCGTTAAATCCTTTTGCAAAATCGGCAGAATTAGTAAGTGTCCATAGTGAAGTCCCATCTCCATGAATAATCACTTTCTTTCCTTTTTTCATTCGGTCGATAGCGGTGTACTCGGTCCAGCCTCCAATTGAAATAGGAATCGTTTTATCATAGGTGTGAGAAGGACGAACAATGGTCATTGGAAATCCTTTTTCCTGATACACTTTTTGGAGTAGCTCCTCACATTTGATTTTATCTCTTGAATATCCCCAGAATGGATTCACAATCGGAGTAGATTCGGTAATGACATGCGAAGTAGGAGGCTTCTGATATATGGAAGCCGAACTAATAAAGATATACTGCTTCGTTTTTCCCATAAACAGATCAATGTCGTTTTGAACATGATCTGGAATGAAAGCAATCCAGTTCACTACCACATCCCAGGAATGATCTTTTAAAGCTTTCCTTGTTTCTTCAACATCATAAATATTAGCAGTAATGGTTTTAGCGCCCGGTATTACAACATTGGTAGTGCCGCGGTTCAACAGATACAGCTCAATTCCTTGAGAAACCGCTAATTTGCTTACTTCCGTACTGATATTTCCTGTTCCGCCAATAAATAAAACTTTCATAATAGGTTGATTAAGATTGAACGTAATCGCTAAGAGGCAGGTCCAGCTTTTCTGCTAAACCTTCAATCAATTGTTGTTTATAGGGAAGATAATTCGAAAAATCACCCTCAACCAGTTCGGCAATAGTCCGGTTGCTCAAAATAAAGGCCCGGGCATGTTTCCCATACCGGGATTCCATTTCTTTTTGAATGGGCTTAAATACATGCGCTTTTGCCTCACTTACTTTTTGTTGCATACCCTTGTAGGCTTCATATTCTTCTTTTGATAACCGGGTAGTCGCTTTCTTTCTTTGCGATAAACCTAACGACTTCGCCTCCTTTAGCTTTTCCCGAATCAAGTTATCAATTTCATTCTTTATGGATTCTTTTCTTAGGCTTTTGTGGATTGATGATTTTGAATTCCAGCTTTTGATTGCATCAGGATTTGAAGCAAGTTCTTTCAGGTATCCCCGGTCGATAATATGGAAAGGAGGGCGGTTCATTTTTTCAGCTTGGTTATCTCTGTACATCATCAAAGCAGAAAAGACATACCAACCCACCTGATTTAGCCCGTTTTTATATTTTTCTTTCAGGATCTCATTATGATTTTCATTCGAGTAATCCGCTGATTCAAAGGCTTCATTTTCCTGTTTTACCCAATCTTCAATCTTTTTCTCCTTTAATTGTAGAACAAGTGCATCCCTTAATTCAAATAGATAGAGTACATCACTCGCAGCGTATTCAAGTTGATCCTGTGAAAGCGGACGATTAAACCAGTTACTTTGCTGCGAGGATTTCCCAACTTCTACACCCACAATATCTTTAAGGTGATTGGTTAAGGAGGTAGGTGGGTAATCAAGCAATGCGATAGCAAAACTCAGATCATAAATTCCTTTAGGTATACATCCAATATGATGTAGCAGCCGGATATCCTCTCCAAAAGAAAAAGCAACTTTAGTGATCTCAGGATTTTCAAGCAAAGGGAAGATATCAGATATTTCCAATTCAGAACTGAGTGGATCAATCAGGTAACAGGCATCATCAATATAAATCTGCATTAAACAGAGATTGAACCCATACCTATACCGGTTTTTATCGAACTCCAGATCTATAGCAATTTCAGATTGTTTAGAGAGATGAGTAATACATTGTTTGAGCTGCTCCGAAGTAGAGATGTAAGTAAAAGCCACGTGCCTGATTAACTGACGATTTGTTTCTGAAGATGATACTGCTTTGAAGAGACTAATGATAATTCTAATGAAGGACTTTGTCACTGTCTCCCTTTGGGGGAGTCGGATTTTATGCTTGCGTAAAATCTCCCGAAGGGATGCCTTCTGCAAGAGGGAAGATGCTGGTGGATATTCATAATAAGCCGGCTTCGTTCTCTTCGTGAGTTTCTTCATAGTCGAAACTCTGTTTCTCTCCAAAGAGGGCAGTTCTTATCCATCATTTGGAACTAGCTTCTTGATTTTTTAGGATCTTATTAGCCTAAAGTAAGGTGGAAACTACTTATGACCTTCGAGTACAAAAGAGAATCCGGCTCCGAAGGATAAAAAATTGTGAGTTATACTGGCAAAGATTTCTAATGCAGCTCCGAATGAAGATATTGGTGTAACCCCAATTTCTGATCCAAAGGAGAGTCCGGGAGCGAACTTTCTTTGTATACCAAATGGAGTAGAATCTTCATATCTGAATATTGCCGGGCCAGCAGAGAAAGAAACTCTTCCTATTCTGTCCACAAAGGAATAACCCCCCAAAAAACTCAGGCTGGTCCTCTGATTTGCTCCGAAAAGAGTAGAAGTACCCTGAAATGAAATTTTCCAGAATTTATTTCTTCCAATGTTTGCTCCTATTCGAAGTCCAAATCGATCTTCAGTCTCTCCTACAAGTCCTATTGTACCCCAACCTTTATCACAGGATGGGTTTGAGCGTTGTTTATTGCAAGGAACTTCCTCCCTAATAATATCCTGCCCATTTACTTGAGATGTTGATAGTACAAAAAGAACAGCGGTTAGGAATAAGAAAAGTTTCATACTTATTGAATTTACTATCCGAAGTATAAGATTTTGGATGGACAAAAGAGCTGTCATCCTGAACTTGATTCAGGATCTTATGAAAAGGCAGTAAAATTGATAGAAGTATGAATAAGTCATCCCTTGAAGAGAGAGCCTATGCTTAACTTTGCCGAAGACATTCCTCTGGAGGATTCAGTAAGGTATCCCGAAGGTACTGAGGGTGTAAATATGTCCGATACTCAGAAATGTTGAAGAATATATTCGACTTTCATATCCGCTAAATAGGAGACTTCGTCTATTAACCTGTAAAACTACCGATGCTTTTCATATACTTTCGGCTTTAATATCGAAGCTAATTCAGAAAATTCTTCCTCAGAAACAGAATGCTTAAGAGAAGAAATCACGCCATCCAATTGCTTTTTGGTTCTTATTCCTACCACGGCACTGGCAACTGCCGGATGTTGCAAGACATACCCAAGAGAGGAGGCGATAGGTTCTCCGGTTTTGTTGATGGCTTTCCGGAGCTTTTCTACATCGGAAGATGGATATCCTAAATACTCCCTGGCAGGTTTATCGATCAATAACCCTTTGGCAAGGCTGCCGCGCGTAATAACCGAGATGCTCTTCTCATTAAGTACATCCAGACAGGACTCTTCCGGCCGGCGATCGAGGAGACTGTATTGCATCATTACCGAAACCATATTAGAATGTTTTACCCATTCGCGGATCACATTAGGTCGGATGGAGGAAATTCCGTACTCCCGGATTTTACCTTGTTCTTTGAGTAACTCAAAAGCCCCAATAATTTCGTCGATGGGATCTTCAACCGTACCGCCGTGAAGTTGATACAGATCGATGGTTTCGGTTTGGAGTCGGCGAAGACTATCTTCCACGGCTTGCAGAATGTATTCTTTAGTAGGATTCCAGTCCCAGCCCGAACCGTCTGGTCGCCATTGATTCCCAACTTTGGTCGTAATGATCACCTGATCTCGAATTGGAGCAAGTGCTTTCCCAGCCGATTCCTCATTGAGTCCTTTGTCGTATAAATCTGCCGTATCGAAAAAGATGATGCCGGATTCGAATGCTTGCCTTAGCAGTCGTTCGTTTTGGGTATGGTCTGTACCCAGCGACATACACCCGAAGCTGACTTCAGAAACGGATAACTCAGATTTACCTAAGAAGTTGAATTTCATGTATCGTGCTTGGCAATCACCCAAACAGCGTGAATAATACCGGGCAGATATCCAAGAATAGTAAGTAACAGGTTCAGCCAGAAAGCCCCTTTAATACCAACAGTTAAAAAGACAGCAAGTGGTGGAATAAAGATGGCGATAATAATTCGAAGAATGCTCATGAGTACAGAATTTGGTTAACAACAGCCCGAACCTACGAAATAAAAGGGAGGAAGGTTATTGGGATTTTATCGATACAAAGAAATTTCAAAACCTATTGATATATTTTGCTTTAGAATAAATTTATACAGATTCTTGTTCGGATAATATTATGTTATGTAACCTTCTAAATCACTGCTACTTTTGATATGAATCAGGAAAGCTTGGCTCAGCAGAATTTTCAAAGCAAACGAGTTATTGTTTTTCAAGTTTTGGTAATAGTCATATCAATTGTTCTATCATTTTTTATTTGGTCAACTAAAGCAACTCAAAATCCTGTTTTTGGAATTGTTGGATTAGGCTTAATTGTAGTCTATGGGATTCAGTTTTTAGCTGCACTGACAAGCTTTTTCATATTTGTTAAATCCAACAAAACAAAAGTAGCTACATTTTTAGCTGTAATGTTAAACCTATTGGGAGGTTTTATAATTAGGTGGGTTGTTCTTTAAGTAGAATGTGGTTACATAACAAGCGTTTCAAGTCGGACTCGAACGCGGTTCGGGTTCTTAATTTTAATCCCTAGACTCGCCGCTTAAACGCGGGGTCGTTATACGCCTTTATTAATGACCAAATGGCATCATCAAATCCAAATATCTATTTAAAGCTAGGTTTTTTTGTTATTTCGATTGTATATAGCTTTTTCCTTATTGGGCTAGCACTAGTTTTTTTAGCTGGTGCAGGGCATGGTTGGGTTTCTACTGTTTATGCCTCAACCCTGATTATTATTTCGTTACCAATTGCTAGTTTTTCATGGATTTATAGAAGAACTGATAAAGGTAAAAAGTATTCAAAAATCGCTATTATTATTGCGCTAGTAGCAGATATACTACTTCTTAGCTTAACCTATTTTGAAGGTTTTGATCGTGCCTTTTTTCCATTTCAATATGGTTTAAATGAAGAAATTGGATTAGTAATTTTTAGTTGGTATTTACTTTGGTGTATATGGCAATTTATTACATTCACACTCTTTGGTTTAAACCTAAAGCAAAGAGGCGTATAACAAGCGTTTCAAGCGGTAGCGTGATTCTGCTTCTTTTCTTCGTCATCCTGAGCTTGACTCAGGATCTTACGAATAGACTCTAAAAGTGAATCCGGAAATTATCCTCTTAACGTCTTATACCAATCTTCCAGCTTAGGATTTTGATTCTTTACCAACTCCCATTTCCATTGCTTTCTCCAGCTCTTCAGCTGTTTTTCTCTGGCTATTGCATCACTTATTGAATCGTATTCTTCTGCATATACCAGAACCCTTAGCTTATACTTAGATGTGAACTTCGAACCTTTACCTTCTTTATGATTCCATACCCTTAGGGAGATATTATTGGTTACTCCGATATAGAGTGTAGTTCTTTGGAAGTTGGTGAGGAAGTATACGTAGCCTTTGTTCATGTTCAGTAAGATCCTTTAGAGTACCAATCCTTACAAAAGATCCTGAATCAAACTACAGTTGGAACAGGGATTGTTGATTTTAAAACTGTTTTGGGGAATCAGGAAAGAGACCTAATTAAAGGCTGCTCAATTTATTACAGGCTTGTGGGCAATAAAATTATTCAGTTACTTCAAATAAAAACAAAAATCTGCTCCGCTTAAACGCCGGGTCGTTAGGCAACTTTAAATGGAATCCAGTTTAGAAATAGTTTTTCTCTTTGTTTTTCTCTTTACACTCGGAGAAGTGTTTCTGAGCTATAAATTTGTTGGATGGTATTTTAAGTTTGGTATACCAGTGAGTTTTTATACTACCAAAATCCTATATCCACTTAAACAAGTTCCAACTCAAAAAGAAATTCAAGACTCCATTCTCGATTCAAAATATGTTGGTATCGATGTCAGGAAAATTAATGAGAATACTTTTGCTTTTCGTGAAAGCTACTCGTTTAGTTCGAATAAAAAATGGGCTCTCAAAGAAGGCTATACTCAAGTAATCAGAGGTAACCTGTACTTTGATATCGAGAACAATGTTGTAGGAATGAAAGCATTGGTAAACTGGTATGCCATTTCAATTCTAGTCTTTTTCGCACTACTTGGTTTTACTGTTGAACCAGCAATCGGCTTTTTTGCTGCTATTTGGATTTTGTTCGACATAAGTATTTATTCAACTCAAATAGAAAGATATAGACACGTTGCACGTATGGCAGCAAATATTGGGCAAAAAGAATCAGTTGCCTAACACCTTTCATCTCGTTACGTAGCTTCTGCTGCGTGATGCTTACCTGGAAGCTCTGCTTCCATTTGGGCAGAGCTTCAAACTGGGGTTCCGGAGGAAGACTTTAGAAACGATTAAGTATTCTTGACCGGTATTTAGCAAGGTTGAAACGCTGCTTGATTATGCCCTAGTAATGTCAGTAATAAACAAGTAGGGGACTTAAGTCCCGTAATTAGATTTTTTGAGGTGTTCTCTCTTCAATAGCTATGCATAGTCGATTCTGCCTTAATCTGAACTTCAAGACCGTTACATTGGTTAAAAGAATAGATTCTAACTAAAAATATTCCTCTAATGTCATTAACTATTGAAACCAGGCATCTTGAAACTGTAATTGATAATCACACCCGTGATATGAGTGGTAAAGTAGTTGCCATCACCGGGACTACGAGCGGAACGGGGTATGTTTGTGCCAGAGAAATGGCTAAACTTGGCGCCACAGTCTTGCTTCTGAATAGGGAAAGCGAACGGTCGGCTTCTTCACTAAAAGAGCTACAGGAAGAAGTACCTGATGCAACTTTCCAAGCTATCGAGTGCGATTTGCAGGATTTTGAAAGTGTTCGTTCAGCAATAGAAGAGATTAAATCGCAATTTGAAACGCTTGATGTGCTTTGCAATAATGCAGGAGTAATGGCCATGCCCGATCAGGCGACTAAAGACGGTTATGATGTACAGATGCAAACCAATTGTATTTCTCACTTTCTGCTTACGAACGGATTATTTCCATTATTGAAAAAGAGTGATGAAGGGCGAATCGTAAATCATAGTTCACAAGCCCGGTTGGGAGCAGATTTGGAAATGAAATATTTTGAAAAGCGGGGTGGAGATTTAGGTGGCGACGGTACGGAGAAAGAAAATTCGAGCTTCAAAGGACCACGTTGGTATCGCTACAGACAAACCAAACTGGCAAACTGTGCATTCACGTATGGGTTGATTGAAAAGCTGGAAGAGCAGGGAATTGATAACATCAAGGTGTTGCTCGCACATCCGGGACTGGCTGCAACTCAATTACAGGTTACTACAGCAGAGAGCGGTGGGATGGAAGCGGATTCAGACCTCATGCAAAATGCCCAGTCTCCGGAAGATGGCGCTACCGGAATTATCCGCTGCTGTGCAGATCCTGAAGCTAAAACGGGAGATTTCTATGGTCCTGAGCAATGGGTGGGTTTTCCACAGAAATTGGAACCTGAGGATAGTCTTTCTGATCCCGAAAACATTCGTATTAACTGGGAAGGATGTGAAGCGGCAGTTGGGGAGTTTGAGTTTTAGGACTTTCTCTGCGTTTAGTATATCAGTAAAGTCATTCTGAGGATACCTCCGAAGAATCTGCACAACCTTTTTATTATTTCTAGATTTCAAATCGTGCAGATCCTTCACTATCGCTCAGGATAACCCTATAGTTATTTACTGTTTTCTCTATCAACCTCCAACGCCTCAAAGAGGTAGTCTTTCATAATTTTATGATCGATTTCTTCTACAGAAAAGAAGGTTTTTGAACGAACGTACTCTCGATTTTCCTTCTCCAGGTATTGAGCATAATCATCTAATAGATTCCCTCGGGTAAAGCCAAATTTTACTCCGTTGTTCTCTACCTTTCCCCATGGTATCGAGGATGGCCAGATAAAGCAGATTCTCTTGTTTCTGGAATAGAAAGGCACATTGTAGGATATCTTTTCTTTTGCATCAGGGATACACTCAAAAACCAAATTTCTAAGCTCTTCAACAATTTTAAGCTCGTTTTGAGGAAGATAATCAAGAAACTCCCCAATGGAGATGAAGCTTAGATTCTGAAATTTGTTCATAGGATGTGGTTATGAATCTATCAAGTTAATAATTATAGTTTCACCCGGGCTTAAACCAAAATATTTGTAATAGATCAAAACCTGTTTCACAAGATCCTGATCTATAGGCTGCCGGACACGTTGACCTATGAACAGCAGACTATTGGTTTAGCGAAGCTGAGTCTGCCTTAAAATAATTAAAGAGCCCGGGGATTACTTCCAGTGGATAACTTGAATTCGTATTAATCATAATCGCGATTCCTACTGCATCATCCGGGGCAAATGCGATTTCACTTCTGTATCCATTAACATAGCCGCCGTGATACACTATTCTCTGGCCATGATTATCCAAAATACGCCAACCGAGCCCATAATGAGATTCATTCACCCCATCCCAATACCGGCTAAATCTTTTGTTATTTATGGTGGCTACGGGCTCAAAAATCTGGTTGAGTGTTTCTTCAGTAATAATACCAGGTTGGTTTCCTGTTAACAACAACAGCCATTTTCCCATGTCGGAAGCGGAAGCGTTTATCCCCCCGGAAGAAACCGCATTATAGTATTTCTTTGAAATTGGAATAGAAACCCGTCCTCTTCGGCGCGAGTGATATGTATGGGGCTCTGCCTTATTTTCGGCAAAAGATATGGTCTCAAAGGTGGAAGAGGAATTGGTCATTCCTAACGGCTCAAATAATTCTTCCTGAAGCAAGGTGTTAAAATCGCTCCCAGATTGTTCTTCAAGAACTTTTTCGATCACAGAGTAAGCCGCATTCTGATAGGCCAGTTGCTCTCCTTCTTTCGAAATGAGTGGAACTCTGTTTAACCGGGAGATGATTCTGGTTAAAGAAAGTCCGTCTTCAACCAGGTTGGTGTACGCGTGGCGTGGTAATCCTGAGGTGTGAGAGAGGAGATGCTTTACTTCAACGCGTTCAGTCTGTTCAGGGTCGTGTAATTCGAAATCATCCAGATAATCTGAAACGATGCCGTCCCATTCCAGCAGATCATCTTCAACAAATGTGCCTGCAAGCACCGAAGCAAACCCTTTAGAAACACTGCCAAGCCTGAAGACGGTATGTTCATCAATAGTTCCGGGTTCTCCGCTTTTCTTAACGCCGAACCCTTTTTGATAGACCACCTGCCCGTTTTTAACAATAACTACTGCGGCACCGGGGATTCTTTTGTAGTTCATTCCTACCAGAAAATCCCTCTCAAAGGAGTCCAGAAACATGCTTAGCGAATCATCCACTACGGATTCTATTTCTGAGGGCTCGGGAGTTTTTGATTGAATGTCAGTACAAGAGAATTGGTACGTTAAAGACAGAGAGAAAAGAATTAGGGCTGTGATTTTCTTCAAGGAGTCTATCAGTTTAAAAGCGAATATTCTGTTGATTAAAACCTGAAAGAAAATACGCATAAAAAAAATCCCGCTTCAATTAAGAAAACGGGATTTTAATACTCGGAAAACTTAGATCAAATTTCCGGGTCTTTGAGAAATGAAGTATACATCCAAACCAGTTTTTCCTGCTCTGTGATGTAATCACTCATAAGTGCATTGGTACCTTCATCGTCAGCGAGATCAGAAAGGTTCAAAATAGTGCGCTGCTTTTGTAATATTGTTTTGAATGCACTCAAAATCTCTTCTACAGCTTTTTGCCCGTTTTTAACTTCATGACTTTCCGGAATTTCTGATATTTTCAGATAAGTGGTAAAATTATGATCAGGATGGAAACCTAATGTAAGAGCCCGTTCAGCGATTTCATCAATCTTTACAAATAGATCGTCATACAATTCTTCAAACTTTTCATGTAAAGTGAAAAAATTATCTCCCTGAACGTTCCAGTGATATCCTCTTACATTTTGATAAAAAACTGAATAATTGGCTAATAAATTGTTCAGGTGATTTGCCAGTTCTCTGCTTTTCTCTATTTCAAGCCCAATTTTGCTAACCTGATCTTTTTCAGCGGTTAGAGTATCTGTTTCTGCTGTTAATGTATCCATATCCATATTTCTTGGTTTAAATTCACTTAGTTAAATGAATTCGGGCTCTATAAGGTTCAATTTTTAATATCGATAGCCTTTATGCAGGTGTTAGGATATGATTATAATTATTTAGGTTCTATAATGAGGACATAAGATAAAAGGGAGGGATGCTATCTCATTTTTAATCGGATATACATTAAAATATCGTGAGGTTAATCTGATTCCGATGGAAAAGAAAAACTCAGTTTGAATCCATTATCTGTCTGATATGAATGTTCTGCTCGTATCTGAGACAGCAAAGATTCAATTAGTGAGAAACCCAGGCTTTTTGTAAAAGCCTCCTCAAAATCATCAATTCCTACCCCGTTGTCCTCATAGGTAGTATGGAGCAACCCTTCTTTGGAATAAACATGGATTTTGATTCGACTTTCAATGTTTGGATTGAAACCATATTTAATGGAATTAGTAATTAATTCATTGAAAATAATTCCAAGTGGGACTCCCTTTGTTACATTTAAATATTCGATTTCAATCTGGCTTTCAAACTTGATATCCAGTTGATCGGAATTCATAGACTTGAGAATGGTATGTGCGAGTTCATCAACGTAATCCTTAAATGGAATTTGGTTGAAATTTTCAGATTGATAAAGCATCTCGTGTACTTTGGCAATTGAAAGTATGCGGTTTACACTTTTCTGCAACATTTTCTTGTGCTCAGGGCTTTCAACATTCATTACTTGTAATTCAAGTAATCCGGAAACGACAGCAAGATTGTTTTTTACCCGGTGATGAATCTCTTGAATCATCACATTTTTTTCATCCAAATGTCCTACAAGTTCTTGATCTCTTTTTTTAAGCTTCTTTATTACAATATCCATTTCTTGATTGAAACGATGCATCACCAGAATAATAATTGAGCTGGCTACAAAAATAATAATGCCCGTAGTAATCCAAAGTTTAGGCAGGTTATTTAAGGGGTTTGGAATCCGGGATTCAATAGATCCGCTAATATATAGATATGCAATCAACGCGAATGAAAGTAACACCCCAAATAATACAAATAGAGTTACTCTGAAATTAAAGGCGATGGTACATAAAAAAGGAATTATAACTACTAGAGTTAACTGAGTGGAAACAGTTCCATACTGCGTAAGACTGCCAAGGAATATTAAAAAGACGAATAAAATTACAACAGCAAGCTTAAGTCTCAGGCTAATCCGATTGCCGATAAAGTAGATGATAAACAATCCGCTAATACTTCCAATATCCAAATAAAATCCCGGCGAAAAAGCATAAGTGGGGGATATTAATGAGCCTGTAATGAAAGCAAATAGGGCCAATAATGATCCAAAAAATAAAGTATGATCAAGTACGCGTTCTTTAATAACTGAAATGGGTTCCCAGGATTGTATATCCTGAAATCCTAATTCATCAACCATAAATGTTACTCCTACCTAAGCTTATTGCTGTTTAATATATGGTTTATTTATTGGATTGGTAATTTTCGTGGGTTTTAGATCCTGTGATCAAACGGAATATGGATCTAAGTTTATCGTCAGATTCTTTTTTTAGATTCGTATGCGATAGAAGTGCATCAATATCACGGTTCAAGTTTGTTGCTATTAGATTAGCAATAGGGTTAAGTGCTCTTCTTAAAATTCCCGGTTTTGATCCTGACGGAATAAACTTATCTATGATTGTGAATTTGCCACCGGGCTTAAGTACCCGTTCTGTTTCTTTTAAACATCCTATCGGGTCAGGAATTACGGCTACAATTAAGTGAAGAATAACTGCATCAAAGCTTTCATCTGTAAAATCTAACTGGCTGCCATCCATTACATGTGCATCAATATTCATATTCATCGATTCTGCTCTATTTACGAGTTCACTAATCATCGCAGGGGTGATGTCTATAGCAGTTATGCTCTTTTGTTGAGTAAGAAATTCGAGGTCGAGCCCGGTTCCAGCCCCAATAATCAGTACTTTATCTTTGGGTTCGAGTTGAAGAGAATAAATAGATTGCTTGCGAAATGATTTAAAGTAAACTGCAATCAAATCATAGAAAGGGCGATAAACAGTATACCGGATTCGATTCCAGGTGTTGGTGTTAAGTTCCAAGGGTGTCTTTTTTTGGCAGAACGATGCTAATCTTAGTTCCTTCGTTAAGGTTTGAAACAATTTGAAGTTCACCGTTTTGTTCTTCCAGATATTCAATCGCTGTTCTTAATCCAAATCCGGTACCGCTTTCCTGATTTGTTCCTTTGGAAGATTTGTAATCCTTTTTTGATAGAATGGAGCCTATTTTCTTTGTTTCCATCCCAACCCCATCATCTTTAATTATGGTTTGGATATGTTGATCGGTTTCTTTGGTTGAAATTTCAATAAGGCCATTTTCAGAAGTGTATTTAATGGCATTATGAAGAATATTTCTTACAACAAAAGAATAGCTTCCTTTGTCCATATAAATAGTGGAATTCAGGTTTCCGAGCTTTAATTCTATATTTTTTTGTGAGATGACTTTTTTATACAACTGAATAAGTTGAAGAAGAAGTTCTTCGGTTTGAAAGTGCTCCGGCTTAAGCGGTTTCTTTTCAATTTGATACTTACTCCAAAGCAGTAAATCATCCAAAAACGCAAGTAATACACTGATGTTGGAGGAAACTTCTTTGAGTTGAACCCGGCTTTCTTTTACAGATAATGTTCCTGAAAGGGTAAGATCTATAAGCATAGAAGCACTGGAAATCGGGCTTCGTATATCGTGGGCTATAGTAGAAAAAAGGCGCTTATTGATTCTATCCAAGTGTTCTAATTCCTCTTTCTGGGCTTCTATTTTCGCGAGTTGTTTAAGTTTCGCACTAGAAATTGGATAAGCAATGGCAGAAGGGATTATAAATGAAAAGAATATTCCAATCGGCTCAACCTCACCAAACAAAAGGTAGCCGATCACTATATATATAATTTCTGATATAACAACTGAAAGCACAACCATTACCCATGGTGAGCTTATTTTCTGTACCCTCGATGTAAACATAGTTAGAGAAGTTAGTCGTCTGCTTTAAGCGCATTCAAAATCACCATAATCAATCGAAAAACAAAAACCCTTTTAACAAACTTAGGATATAATTCTCTAATCTTTTCCTGCAAAATTATAGGTCTCTAATAAGTCTGTGACAGAGCTAGCAAAAAGCGTTTAAATCCCTTGAAATCTTTTTCAAAGGGAATGCTTCTTTTCTTAAGATTAGTAGATTCTACATGAGAGGGCAGGGCTACCTTCATTCCAATTTCTTCTTCAACGGTTTGATTGAATTTTACAGGATGAGCAGTTTCCAGAACAATTCCGGTACCATTGGCGATCTTCAGATAATCGATTAGCCCCATGTACCCAACAGCACCATGAGGGTCAAGGATATAGCCGGTTAGTGCGTATACTTTTTGAATCGTTTGCCGGGTACTTTCATCTGTGTATGCATAGCCCGTGATGGATTCACTCATTTTGGAATGACTCCCATTAAATAACTCCAGCATGCGAACAAAGTTACTTGGATTTCCAACATCCATGGCATTAGAGATTGTGGCTACACTTGCTTTAGGTTCAAAATTTCCATTCCACAAATACATTGGAACGGTATCATTTGTATTTGAACAAGCCAGAAAATGTTTAATGGGTAATCCCATACGTTGAGCAATCAAACCGGCAGAAAGATTCCCGTAATTTCCGCTTGGGATAGAAAAGACCGCATTCTTTTTTTCTTCCTCAGAAAGCTGAGCCCATGCATAAAAGTAATACACGCTTTGAGGAAGTAATCTAGCCATATTGATGGAGTTAGCGGAGGTCAGGTTTAAAGCTGATTTTAATTCCTCATCCAAAAAAGCATCTTTTACCAGCTTTTGGCAATCATCGAAGGTGCCATCAACTTCTAATGCTGTAATATTGCCTCCGATAGTTGTCATTTGCTGTTCCTGGAACTTACTCACCTTCCCTGAAGGATATAGGATGATCACATCAATATTTGGGACATTATAGAAGCCATTGGCAACAGCGCTTCCGGTATCACCGGAAGTGGCAACCAAAACGGTGAGTTTCTTGTCTTCCTGTTTGGTGAAGTAACTGAGCGATCTTGCAAGAAACCGTGCTCCCACATCTTTAAAAGCCAGAGTGGGGCCATGAAATAGCTCGAGTGCGTATACTCCGTTTTTAATTTTTTTTAAAGGAATATTGAAGCTTAATACATCTTCAATAAGACTTTTAAGCTCGATATCCTGAATTTCGCCATCAATGAATTGTTTGATTACTTCAAAACCAATCTCCGGAAGAGTCAGCTCAGAAATTTCTTCGAAGAAAGAGGAGGGGAGCGATGGGATTTCTTGCGGCATAAATAAGCCATTGTCGTCCGGTAATCCTTTAAAAATTGCCTCTTTAAAAGAGACCGGCTCAACTTTACCGTTTGTGCTGTAATATTTCATTTGATCACCTCCGCTCCTATGGGATTAATCCCGGAGATATATACATTTGCATCAATTTCATTTGATTCATAGATGATTCTAAATGCGGATGCCACCTTATCAGCAGTACTTTTACCTTTTGATAACGCAAAAATAGAAGGTCCGGATCCTGAGATACTACACCCAAGCGCACCTTCATCCGTAGCTGATTGTTTCGCCTCCTTAAATAAAGGAATAAGTATTGAACGAACAGGTTCTGCGATAACATCCTTCATAGACCTGCCGATTAAATCATAATCGCCTTTTGCGAGGCCGGCTACCAGCCCACCAACATTTCCCCATTGAGTGACGGCATCTTTTAAAGTGATTTGTCTCTTTAGAATTTTCTTTGAATCCGATGTTTTAACCTCAATTTGAGGGTGAACGATAGTTGCGAAGAGTTCTTCTGGATAATCAAGTTCAATAACATCCAGGGGAGTATACCCACGAACAAGGGTAAACCCTCCCAAAAGAGAAGGCGCCACATTATCGGCATGTGGATGCCCTGAAGCTGCTTTTTCACCTTCCATAGCAAAGCTTATTAATTCTTTTCGGGAGAATGGTTCATCAAGCAACTTGTTAACTGCAAATACAGCAGCTGCAGAGCTGGAAGCGCTTGAACCTAAGCCACTTCCTCCAGTTACATTCTTAGACAACTTAAATTGAAAACCAAAAGATGGTTTATCTTGCAGTGAGTCTAACAAAGCTTGTACAGCGACGGTGGCTACGTTCTTTTCGGGCTCGGTTGGAAGTCCTTCACAACCTGTAATCTCCGTAATTTTTAATCCGGGGGTGTCGGTTTTTGTAACAATGATTTCATCTCCAATGTCTTCCAGAGCAAAACCCATTACGTCAAATCCACAGGCAACATTGGCAACAGTAGCAGGAGCGAAAACTTTAACTTGATCCATAATCTAGATTGAAGTGATTCTCATTATATCTGCAAATATTCCGGAGGCAGTTACTTCGGCTCCTGCACCAGCTCCTTTCACTACTAAAGGCTGTTCCGGGTAGCGCATTGTTTGAAAGAGCACAATGTTATCTTTTCCGTGCAGCTCATAAAAAGGGTGTTCAGAACCAAAGCTTTCCAGCCCCGTTTTTGCTTTACCATTCTCAAAGGTTGCTACATACTTGATACGTTTTTCCTGAGATGCTGCGTCTTTATATAGATTTTTAAAGACTTCATCATATTCGTCTAGTTTATCGTAGAAAGCTTCAATTGAATCTGTATTCATGCATTCCTCAGGAACGAAAGTATTATTCTCGATATCTTCAAGTTCGAGCTTGTGGCCACTTTCCCTCGCCAGAATCAGGATTTTTCTCATTACATCTTTACCACTCAGGTCTAATCGAGGGTCGGGTTCAGTATAACCGGCAGCTTTTGCTTCTCTAACCACATCACTGAATTTTTGCGTCCCATCGTACATATTAAAAAGAAAGTTTAGTGTCCCGGAAAGCACAGCTTGAATTTTGTGAATTCGATCACCGCTTTTCAACAAGTCACTTACTGTAGATACGACCGGCAAGCCTGCACCAACATTTGTCTCAAATAAGAATCGGGCACGGTATTTAGTTGCTGTTTTCTTAAGGCCGAGATAAGTGTCGAAGTCTGAGGAACAGGCTATCTTGTTAGGAGTTACTACAGAAATACTGCTGGAGAGAATTTTCTCATACAGTTTTGGAATTTCTTCGCTGGCTGTACAGTCAATAAAAATACTATTTCTTAGGTTCATGCCAGCCATTTTATCAGTAAAAGATTCCAAAGTCATAGGCTCTCCTTTATCCGAAAGAAGGTGTTCCCAATTTGTTAGATCAATGGATTCTTCATCAAAATACATTTTCCTGGAATTAGCCAGTCCTGATACATTCAGATTAATCTTAAAAGCTTCGGCAAGAAATTTCTTTTGCTTTTGAATCTGAGCCAAAAAGGTTTTCCCTACATTTCCAACTCCAATCATAAACAGGTTAAACTTACGAAGGTTAGATAAAAAGAAGCTTTCATGTAGAGAGTTAAGCGATTTACTGAGGTTTTTCTTGTCCACCACAACCGAAATATTCAACTCGGTAGATCCCTGAGCAATGGCTTTAACATTAATTCCGTTGTGACTCAGTGTCTCAAATAAAGTAGCACTTACCCCAACTTGCTGACGCATTTTCGTGCCCACCAATGCCACAATAGAAAGATCAACTTCCAAATCTAAGGGATTAACTTTGCGCTGCCGAAGTTCGTGTTCGAATTCGACTTCAATACTTTCTTTAGCTCTTCCAACATCTTTTCTATCGATACCCACCGTTATAGTATGTTCAGATGAAGCCTGGGTTATCATAATTACGTTTACTTCTTCACGGCTTAACGCAGAGAATAATCGATAGGAGAAGTTAGGCACTGCTACCATCCCCGAACCTGAAAGAGTACAAAGTGCTACATCATCAATAGAAGAGATACCCTTAATCCAGTGACCGTTTACCATGCCATCGGTTGAGATCAATGTACCATCATCATCAGCTGAAAAAGTATTTTTGATGAGAATCGGGATTTCCTGATCCAAAACTGGCTGAATAGTAGGAGGATAAATCACCTTAGCACCAAAGTGAGAAAGCTCCATGGCTTCTTCATAGGAAAGTTCTTTAATGGGGTGAGCGAGAGGAACTAGTTTTGGGTTCGCTGTCATCATGCCGCTAACATCAGTCCATATTTCGAGGCATTTAGCCTTTAAGGCTGCAGCAAGTAACGCAGCAGAATAATCAGAGCCGCCCCGACCTAAGGTAGTGGTGTGATTATCGATATTGGATGAAGCAAGAAATCCCGGACAAATACTAATCTGAGCATGCTTTTCGAATTCTTGCTGAATGTTTGAGTAGCTCAAAGCTAAATCTACTACTGCATTCCCGTACTGACCATCTGTTTTAATGATTTTTCTTGGGTCCAGCAGATTCACATCTAAGTTTTCTGCTTTAAAGTAATCAGTGATGATAGTAGAAGAGAGTCTTTCCCCAAAACTGAGAATATGATCACTCGAACGGGGAGATAGTTCCTGAATCAGGAAAACTCCTCGGCAAATGTCTTCAAGATCGTTGAGCAGAAATTTTACGTTAGTGATGGTTTGGCTTCGCAGGGAGACAGGGATTAGAACATTACATAAGCTAATGTGTCTGTTTTCTATTTCATGAAGTACTTTTTCATAAGCTTCATTTCCTGAGGCCGCAAGATTAGCGCAATTGACCAAATGATTGGTGACTCCTCCCAGGGCAGAAACCACGACAGTAAGTGGATCAGATTTAGATTTTTTTTTAACAATTTCCCGGACAAGTGCGAGACTTTCAGCACTTCCAACAGAAGTGCCCCCAAATTTTAAAACAAGCATTAAGAATATCGATGAACGTTGTGAGTTGTGAGACGTTGAAGGTAGGAATATATCCTAAGATGTGATATGTAAATATGTACCCCCTAAGGGGTAATAATAATAATAATCGTAATTGCAGGTATTACGATTGTGTTTGGGGAAGTGATATGAAATAAAGTCGCTTTCATTGCTTTGGGAAGTCTATCCCTTTTCAGAATTAAAGTAAACCCTAAAATAAGAAAGAATTGTAGATGGGTTAGTACAATTTTTAAGCGACTTTTCAATCAATTCGATTGTCTAATTGATAACTATCAATCAATTGTTAAATTCAGAAATGAGAATCTCATTTAGATCAGTACTAGTATTATTAATTTCTCTAACAAGTTTCCTTTCAAATACTATTCATGCTCAGACAGATTATGGAATTACCGTTTTCGGTACGGATCATTTAACTAAAGTCGAATTAACTAATTTATTTGGAGATGAAATTGAGGAATTGAATATACATTATCAAAACAATTCTGAATCGTATGACGAATTAAAAGAGCATCTGATCCGTAAACTTCAAGAGACAAACGAATACTCGTATGTCAATTTTAGATTTTTTACCAGTTATACTAATAAAGTGGATTTCATTCTTGATGTAGTAGAAAAAGAAGATGCAGCTGAGCGATTAAACTTCCGCGAGGTTAATACCACAATTTACGATGATCCGGATGGAGTTATTGAACTCTGGGAGGAATATGAGGATCTGAGTTTTGAATTATTCGAGAAAGGGGAGATCACTGACATGAGTTGTCCGGTTATTCATTGTATATGGTCATTCAATCATTCGTTACTGGATCCGTATTTAACCCGTTTCAATGAACTTTCATCGAAGCATCGAGAAGAATTAATTACAATATTGAATAGAAGTTCTTTAGTTAATCAAAGAGCTGCTGCTTCGTTTCTATTAGCTCATACTTCTCTTGATCCTCAGTTACTTCTCAATACGTTGATGCCTTCTATTAAAGATTCTGAAAGCGTTGTCAGAAATAATAGTATGAGAGTGATCTACTATCTTGTTAGAGCTAACCCGGATTTGGAAATAGATATAAATAAAATTATAAATGTATTGGATTTCCCAAGTTTTACTGACCGTAATAAAGCATTAGTTGTGCTAAGATCTTTGCCTCTTCAAAATGTAGAATCAGAGTCTTTAGAAAGAATGGTCTCAATTTTAATTGAAATCCTGGAGAAAAAAGATGCCCACAATTTTAGAAATGCACTCTTAGTATTACAAAAAATTAGTGGGCTAGAGTATTCTGATGATCAAATATCGGAGTGGACAGAATGGGCGAAACCATACATTGATTAAAACCTGAAGTAGCAGTCTAGGTATTAAGTGGGAATTTGAATCATAGCCATTAATGTAAGATAGACTACTACTTCAGGAAAGTATTAATTAATCAGTTTTGATGATTGTAGTTCCTGATCCTTCTTTAATTGAAATAGTTTTATTCAGGGAAAAAGTATCAAATCGTTCCCTAGCTCCAGACGGCCAGTGTATAACTAACTCTTTGATGGTTTGATCTTTTCCCAAACCAAAGTGTTGCTGTAAGCTATTACTGCCAAAGAAGGTATTCGAACCAGACACTTCACGGCTTTGAGTAATTTCTGTACCATCTCCTCTGATTGATTTTAAATACAATATGGCGGCTATGGCACTTCTGTTACTTTTAGACCCTTCAAGTTCAAATTTGACCCAGTTATTTCTATTTGCAAGGTCGTTTCTGAATAGAGAACTCTGGGATCCAAGACCAGGAACAAACACATCCAAATCTCCATCATTATCATAATCACCAATGGTGATACCACTTTGATGTTTTACTGTTTTACCCAGATCTCCTGCGAGCATAGGGTTGAAATTACCTTTTCCGTCATTTTGAAAATATTTGAGTGAATAGGTGCTGTCATTAACCTCTATAGCATCAAGATCACCATCATTATCAAAATCTCCCCAAGAGAAAGTGCTTGACATGGTATAAGTTGATATCAATAGGTTATCTTCATTCTTTTCAAAAAAACCATCTTTGTTTACAAATAAGTTGTTATGCTTTGGATGATTCTTGTCATTTTTTGAAACTGCCCAATTAGTCACAAAAGCATCAAAATCTCCGTCATTATCTATATCAGCAAAAGACCAATGGTTTCCCTCCAATAACTCTTTTGACATAGTACTTTTGTTGTCTCTCTCAAAAGTAAGAGATCCCGTTTCCTTAAATTTGTTTATCAGGATAACATCTTTTTTGGGTGCTCCACTTCCCATTCCTGTAAAAACATCTAAATCTCCATCTCCATCAAAATCAAATAATGTGGGTTGAAGGTAGGTTTCATTATCGGGTAGGTAATTCGTATCGATTTGTTCGAGTTGATAGTCAGGAGCACCGCTGTTTAAAAAAACTAAAGGAGGAGGTGGAGGACCAAAGAAAGGGGGTAGAGGAAGCCAGTTAGGTCTTACTAGAACTAAGTCCAGATTTCCATCAAGATTTAGATCCCCCCAGGCAGATGCAATTCCAGCTGAAGTAATTTTAGCTATATCTCCGATGCTGACTTTTTCGAATTTACTATTCCCTAAATTTTTATATAGCTCTCCGGGTAAACCTGCTATATAGATGTCGGTAAACCCATCGTTATTATAGTCGATAATGTTTACACTAAACCAAAAACCAGCCTGTTGAGCAAGGAAATGATCTGTTGAAGTTGTAAAACTTTCTCCCTCGTTAATAAGAACTTTATTCATTATTGGGGCTTGTTCAGGTGCTCTATTGGTTAGAAATAAGTCCAGGTCGCCATCATGATCTATATCTACCCATGCTGCTCCTGTCCAATACACTTCCAAACCAGTATTATCGAATGGTTTATTAGTTATTTCTTTGAAATTCTGTCCCGCAGCATTGTTGGATATACACAGGATTAAATAACAAGCAGTTAAGAAAGTCTTAGTTTTCATAGGTAATTCTGACTGATTAAAGTTTCAGACAAATTACAATGCAACCTAGGCTTGTAAAAAAGAGAGTATTCTCAACTTAGCTTCTTAGACAAGTTGAGATATAAATAGGCAGATCAAAATGGTTTTTGCTCTATTGGAAGAAGGAGAAGTTTATCACACACTTTTAGAATATGATGTTCCACCCGTATATGTGACCAGAATCAATCATGCAGTTTATAAAGAATCTGTTACTAAGATTACTTTGAAAGATGATTGATTCTTAAGAGTACACTTTAAAACTCATAAAAAGCATTTCTATCGGTTCTTGGAGTACTTTAATTCTATTGCATTAACTAGGAAGTAACTCAAAAGATCAAAAAAGCCGTAGTTTCTTAGCTGCAAATTTCACTTCATAAAAATAATTTGATAGGTGAAATACGAGTCTGATTCTATTTCAGTTTTAAAACGCAACACCTTACCTGTTTCCTTATCAATATATCGGAAGCCGGCAGGAGCTTGTTCGCCATTTTCATCTATTCTGGTAAATTTTAAAAGCCATGTTTGAAGTTTACTTTCATTTGGAAGCTCGAAATCTTCCTGCCCAACTCTTTCGACAACAAAAAGACCAGGAATAGATCCAGGACTGAATGTTTTAAATTCTACTTTTTCATAAATGTTAAAATTATATCCCTGGATAATTTCAGAGAAACTATTTGAAGCGAATGAATCTGAGTAATTAGGAAGTTCATTCTCAATAACCTCCTCAGAGTTAAACTCGTAGTTTTTGATTGTTTTTTTATCGAAATGACTCTTACTAAGCAAAGTATCATTTCGGCTTTTCTCTAAATAAATTGGTTTTAAAGTCTCTTTATTAATGAATGTGATCGTCTTGTTTTCGATAAACCCATCTGTATATACTTCAGAAATTTTTATAGCCGGTATTGAATCAAATTCAAAAAACTCAACCCTTCGGTCAAGTATCCCGATGCTTGAGATCTTATTTTTATCCTGATTATACATTATCAATTTATATTCTGCTTCTTGTACCCGATCAGGGTTAATTTGGGATGCTACAGGGGTAGTATCTTTTGTCGAGCAGCCATTTAATGTCAACAATACAAAAAGAGGTAGGAATATTTTAGTCATGTTAGGTAGGGATTAAATTTTTGGTTCCTTACCCACTTATCTAATTTAAACTGACCAGAAAACTAATATAGATATAGTGTGCCTCTAACTGATATCTATTTAATCTCAGTTTAAAGTTGAGACAAAGTATTTAACTAGTTAGATGGGTTTTACAAAGAAGAGAAAAGAATAACTAAGTAACAGTAAGAGTTTCGCACGATTAAAATTCCTCTATTACATTTTTTCCTATTCCGGCTTTCCACTCAAAATGTTCCAGTAGCTTTATTCTGTTCTCGGAGACTAATATTTCACAGACTGAGCTACCGGTTTCAATAGTTAAATCAGAATGAATTTGAACATATTTAAAGTTCAGTTTTCTATTTTCTATTGTACCAATTAGGTACCCTTGTTCAACCTGGCCACCTTTGTAGCTTGCAGATACTATCTTATTCTCATGCTTAAAATGAAAAATAGTTTCCTTACTGATAACTCCATTATCAGCGGTTTTCGAAGCAAACATTTTTTTATTGTGAAAAGAGATCACTACTTAGTTGTTTTTAAAAAGTTCAGCGAAAAAATTTTTATAAAACATTAACTCCCAATAAATATAACTAATGAAATGAAGTGATTGGTTGTGATTTTTAAACAATATCATTACAGATTAAAAAATTGATTAACTAAAAGTATTTAAGAATTGTTTTGGCGTAAGCCCTGTACTCTGTTTAAAAACTCTATAAAACGAAGCGCTACTGTTAAACCCACAATCTCTTGCAATTGCATTAAGTGTTAAATTTGAATAACTGGGATCAGGGAGTCTTTTCTTTACCTCTTTTATTCTAAAATCATTTATGAATTCAAAAAAATTCTTACCTGTTTCTTTGTTTATGAGCTGAGATAGCTTGTGTGTAGGTATATCTATCATTCTACTCAAATCATTAATCCTTAATTCCGGATTTAAAAAAGGCTTTTCATTCCTCATATATTCCTCAAGTTCAGATACTGTTATTTTGAGATCCGATAATTCGGAGGAGGAGGAGGATATATTTTCGATTTCTTTATTAACAGGAGTTACAAAAAAAGAATCCGGGTTAAGTGCTGAGGCAAATCCAAAAGTTTGTATAAATAAAGTTAAAAAGATGTATGTAACATAATCGTACGGAAAGAAAAATTCGAAGCTAACAAGAAGTAATAAATGATAGATTAATGTTATGGCCCAGAAAATATTGAACAGAAGAATAAAATTAAGCACCCATTTTTGCGTATAAATAGAATCTCTTGAATACTCTTTTCCAACCTCAGAAAAATATTTTTTGAAGTTGTAGTATGAAATACTTCCATAAGTAAGCTCAAAAATTATATACGTATAGAAAAAAAGGTCCGGACTTCCCGAGTAATTTGCATAGAAGCTTTCAAAGACTCGAATTTTGGTTTCACCTCCCAGTGTAAAAAAATCCCACATGTAAGTAAGGGCTATCAAGAAAGGTATAAGGTGTAGAGCATGAATGGATCTTAGCTTATAACCTTTTACAGTAGAAAACCTCTCAAAAAGAAAAAGTAACGGGCCAATTAAAAACCAAATAAGTGAGTTTAACCAAATTAAATGTGGAGACTTTAGATGCCAATCAAAATATGAGTGTAAAAAACTAAATGACTGAAACCCTATAAGTAAAAGAATAAGAGAAAGAACAATTTTTTGAGGTTGTTTGTACTCTGATTTAAAGACTACAATTGGCGCTAAGATAAAACTTTGTATTGTTCCCCAGGTTATTATTAATGTCCAGATATTTTGATCATTCATTATTTCTATTCTAGTTTAAAAATTCTTCGAAGAAGATTTCTTTCTAATATCTGTAAGAATGTTGTCGTTTCGTAATTAATAGCATGATTCTCATCTTGTGACTTATCTCATTTTAAGAATTTGAGATAGATATTTGTCTTTGAGAAAGTTTTGATTCTTAACATTCTGAATTAATAGAAGAATTAAGTGAGCCTCAAGAAAAGTGAGTTGGTGATTAACTTTCATTTTAGAGGGCAAACATTCAATATCTAAGAATGAATGAATAGCGTTGTACAATTGAGATTCAATTTTTGGTAAAAGGTGCATGAGATTAGCAATAATTATCCTACTCGATGGGCTTATTTTTTTCAGCGGATGTGCTCACTCTCAGGAAATTGATGATTTAAAAAATCCAGAACTGGTTGGAATTTCAGCTGAATTAATGGATGAAATTGAACAAAATGTCTCGAAATTACCAAACATTTTAAGTTTTGTAGTTTTAAAGGATAGTTTGATAGTATCTGAAAACTATTACAATGGTGCAGATCGAAATTCTCTATTCCACATAAGATCGATAACTAAGAGTATCACTTCATTAACATTATCAATATTACTTGAAGAAAATCAGCTTTTTAATACCCAAAATAAGATCGCTGATTTTTATCCTGATAAGATTGTGGCTCCGGAAATCTCATTAATTAATGAGATTTCCATTCAGCACATATTGGATATGCAATCGGGATTTGAGTGGAGTGAAAGTTTGGAAGTAATCAACTGGTATACTTCTATCCGAAACCCAACTGATTATATATTGTCAAAAAAAGTAGTGGAAAAACCAGGGACGAGTTGGAATTATAACTCAGGTTCGGTACATCTTTTATCGGCCGTTTTTGATTCTTTAACAGGAGTGAACCAAGAACTTTTTTGCAATCAGGCTTTATTTAAACCTCTTGATATAACTAATTTTGCTTGGGATAAAGACCCTACCGGGGTAGTAAGACCAGACGCTGGTTTGCAACTTAGAGCGAGAGATTTAACAAAGATCGGACAGCTTATTCTAAATAAAGGTAGCACAAAGGAGCAAATACTAATAAACAGAGAATGGATTGAGGACATTTCCCGCTTTAAAATTGATTTGAATTCAGAGTATGGTCCACTTACAAAGCTTCATTACAATAATTTATGGTGGTTAGCCGAGTACAAAGGCAACAAAATTTTATTTGCACTTGGATATGGTGGACAATTACTTATAATTATCCCGGATTTAGAAATGATATTGGTTGCTAATCACCTCTACCAACTCAGGCCGGAGGTAGCGAATAAACAGGGTAGAGCTTTTCTTAATGCCGCATTGATACCCTTAATTGATCACCTTACAGTGGAATAGTATTTGTTTTATCTCAACTCTTCAAATTGAGAAATAGATTAAAAGTGGGAGTAGCTCAAATTCCTTAGACTGGGAAATATTATGAATCAACTAAATAAAGATGTCCACTTCAAACAATATTATTAAGGAGAAGAAACTGGAGTCTTTATCTCCACAAGAACGATTGATTTTAAAAAAAAATGGTGCTTACCACGTCGTTCGGGCTGCCGATATTTTATATGTAGAATCATCTGGCAACTACGTGAATATAATTTCTCAGAATAATAAGTTTATCTACAGAAGTACTCTCAAGTCTTTTCTAAAACGATTAGATCCAAACACATTTTATCGTATTCATCGCTGTACCGTTGTGAATATCGACTATATCAAAAAAATTAAGACCTCCGCTTATGGAGATTACGAGGTTGAGCTTGTTGATAATACGATTTTAAAGATGACTCGCAATTATAGAGACATGTTCCATCTTTATTAATTTGCTCATCATTTTTACTTGTTTAATCACTTAATACAGGGTCTGATCACAAAACGCTTACCGCTGAATTAAAGACCTCTTATATATAAAAAAATATGCCTTTGGAGATCCTTAGGCTCAATTTTAAAATCTATAAAAGAGGTTTTCATGATTAAAAAGCTATTAAGCTCAGGTCTTTTCTGTGTCTTATTTTCGAGTTTGGCATTTGCTCAATTCGGAAGTATCACGGGAACGATTACTGACGATGTAACAGGCGAAGAATTACCTGGTGCAAACGTATACATTGTAGAACTTGAAAAAGGAGCATCTACAGATATCAATGGTAATTATACCGTATCTGCCGTTCCTAATGGTACTTACAATGTCAGAGTCACTTATATTGGGTACTTAAGACAAGATCTTACAGTAACCGTAGATGGTGAAACCAATCTGGACATTTATCTTGAAGAAGA
>JAEPQE010000004.1 GCA_017640665.1 Balneolaceae bacterium
AAACATAGATGACCTCTATATTAATTAATGTTTAATAGTGAGAGGTAAAGAAAGGCATTTGATAGGAAATAGGCAATATCTTTTGTTTAAATAAAAGAGAAGCCTTTTCGTGAAAAAGACTACAAATTGTCCCTTAAAATATTCCCGGTTAGCCACATTTGTATCTGTTGATACTGTACGCTGTGATATTGCTGGGTTCTCATGAGTAAGTAATTATCAAAAGGGAAAAACTTATTTTTGATACGGGGAGTTCTGAAATAGAAATTTGTCTCAAATTCGTTGAAGTTGTAAGAATAAGACCAAATGGTTTGATCAAGGGAAGAATTAATATACCAAGGTGGACCAAAAAGAATGTATATCATACCCATATCGGTTTTCCAGCCTTCCTTAAAGCTTGCAAACTGCTTATTAGCTTCCTCTACACGCTCATAATATAAGGAGATTACATTCTGAGCTTTTTTTGAATTCTTGATGTTTTTGAGCCAAAATCGATCAATAGCTCTTTTTAATTGTTTCTTATCTTTAATAGACATGATTTGCTCATATTCTTTCTTGTCCATTAAATAATAAAGAGGCGCTGCAAGTTCTTCAGGAGTTTTTAGAGAAGGGTAATTCAGGCTTTTTACGCTAAAATCTCTTCCTTTAAACAATTCATTTTCATTGTCCGAATTAGATCTTACTTCAAATCGGTAATTTCCTCTGGGGAGATTGGGGAAAATAAACTCGATGGAAACACTTCCGGGCTGGTTAATAATTCTTCGGGAAGAACTTACCACCTCGTACTTATCATAAAGAATCCCACGGTAAGCTATATGAGAGTTGTTATAGTTTGGCCAACTCATCGGTCGTGAGATGGTAGTATCTGATCGAAATTTAATAAGTCTGGAATCAATAGTAATCGGGCTTTCAGGCCTATTATTAGTTACCTGAAAAACAAAGCGAACTGAGTCGGCTTGATTAGAAATATCATAAGTAGTGATCGGATCGAAGTTATTACCATAAGTTTCATCCTTGGCGAAAATCTGAATATTGGTAATATGGGAGACCTGATCATTTGGATCAGGGATATAGGTTTCAGCAGTTCGAATGGTCTGTTTGTTATTACTGAGATCAGTTACTGAAAAGTTGATTATATATTCGCCAGGATCTACATCATATACTTTTCTAACTAAATATTCTTCCTGACTTACCATCTTGGTAGGACTTTCTTCTTCAATCGTAATCGGGTAATTTTTTGCTTCTATAATATTCTCTGGATTTGTCTGATCAAGAATCTGAACTTCTACAACAATTTCTGAGCGATAAATGTCTCCTGCTTTTTTAAAAACGAGGCTTGCGTAAACAATCTCACCAGTAACTGTTATTCGTGTGCTGTCTGTGTATTCATCTACCGTTCCAGCTGTCACTAATCGAACTTCAGGAAACCCTGGTCGGAATTGATATCCTCCGCTTCTGTCTACCTCATCTACGTAAGAATTGGAACAGCTTGCAAAAAGACATAGACTTAAAAGTATTAATGGAACTTTAAGTATATAATTAACTTTATCTCTCGTGTTAGTAAGCTTAACTCGCATATTTATGTCAAATAGAATATATAAATGGTCTTCGGGTCTGAAAATTTAATAAAACAGTTACCATAGATAGTCATAATTAAACTATCTTTGATAGGATATATAGTAAGTAACGACACTCACAAGCACAAATTATAGGATTTATGATAAGCCCACTTCGAAGAACAAAAATTGTTTGTACCATTGGACCAAGCTGCAACACTCAAGAGGGGATTACCAATCTTTTTTTACATGGGATGAATGTGGCCAGAATAAACTTTTCACATGGTTCTCATGAGGTTCATGCCCGTTCTATACAATACATTCGAAAAACGGCGAAGGAAAACGATTACAGCATCGCTGTTTTAATGGATTTACAAGGTCCGAAAATACGAGTAGGGCAAATGAAGGATGGTGGTCAGGAATTGAAAGATGGGAGCACCATCACAATAACAGGCAAAGAAGTTGAGGGAACGGAATCTATCATTCCAATTGACTATAAAAACCTGGTAGAGGAAGCTGAAATCGGAAATAAAATTTTACTCGATGATGGCTTGCTCGAATTCAAGATCACCGCAAAAAAAGGAGATGAGCTTGAAGCAAAAGTTGTTGTAGGCGGAGTTCTTAAATCCCGGAAAGGAGTAAATCTCCCAAATGTTAAGATTTCAATTCCTGCATTAACTGAAAAAGATATTAAGGATTTAGAATTTGGGTTGTCGCAAAACGTAGATTTTGTCGCATTATCATTTGTTCGTACAGCAGCGGAGGTTCTTGATTTAAAACGAAGAATTGATGAGTCGGGCTGTGAGGCGGGAGTTATCTCTAAAATTGAGAAACCTGAAGCGGTAGAAAATATCGACGAAATTATTGAAGCCTCAGATGGAATTATGGTAGCAAGGGGTGATCTTGGAATTGAGATTGCTACGGAGGAAGTACCTTTTGTTCAGAAAATGATTATCGAAAAGTGCCGAACATATGGTAAACCCGTAATTACTGCTACCCAAATGCTCGATTCCATGATTAACAACCCCCGACCAACCCGAGCGGAAAGCTCAGACGTTGCTAATGCAGTGTTGGATGGAACAGACGCAGTGATGCTTTCTGGAGAAACAGCCGCAGGTAAATATCCCATGGAGGCGGTAAATGTAATGAACAGAATTTGCCGTAAAATTGAGGAGCGCCGCCTACAACTTTATAATAGTTTAGAGTACCGGAAACCAAATCTTAAAGAAAAGCAGATTATCGAATCTATTGCTCATTCTTGTATTTCAATGGCCGATAATGTTGAGGCAAAAGTGATTAGTACAATTACTCATACTGGGAATACGGCCCGCCGGATCGCTAAATTTCGCCCCAAAGTACCAATTTTTGCATTCACTGAGTCACAAAAAGTTCGTCGCCAGTTAAATTTAGTTTGGGGAGTTCAATCCGTTCGGATGGATAAGCTTTTTGATACTGATAAGAGTGTTAAAATGATGGAGCACTATCTCGAAGACAGAGGCATGGTTAAAAAGGGAGATCGTATCACTATAGCAACTGGGATGCCCATAGCTAAACGTGGACAAACGAATATGATAAAAGTAAGTACGATCGAGTAGTTTTGTGCGTTGTTGTGCTGAATTTTTAAAACTAGCAGATGCGTAAGTTAATAGGTGTTTTTTTAGTAGTTCTATTCTTTTCGGGGTGTAAAACTTCGTTCAAGTCAAGCTTCAGAGATTTCAATGCCTATTATAATACGTTCTATAATGCGAAGAAAAGCTTTAGTCAGGGGCAGAAGAGGTCGGATGAACAAGGAAGAAATTATAACACGCTCCAACCTATCCGAATTCATGAGACTCCAATGGGTGCAGGATCCGGAGACTTCCAGAATGCTATTGATAAAGGAGCGGACATCCTTCGGAAATATGATGAAACCAAATGGGTGGATGATGCCCTTGAGATAATTGGTAAATCGTACTTTTATCGAAGAGAATATTTTTCGGCGGACCAAAAATTTGATGAACTTTATCTATCTACCGAAAATCAGGTGATGAAGCAAAGGGCGGTATATTGGAAAGGCCGGGCACTGTTAGAACTTCAGGTACATAATCAAGGAGTTCAATACTTAACAGAAGAGCTGGCCTTGTTTGATGGAGAGTGGAAAGAAGGGCTTGAATATCAGGTGAGAGCGGTGTTAGGTCAGCATTATGTAGAGAGAGAAAACTGGGTAAATGCCTTAGATCAACTTGTGATTGCTGTGCCTGAGCTTCCCAAGAAAGAATATAAAGAACGAGGCTACTTTTTAATAGGTCAGCTTCATGAGATACTTGGGAATAATGAGGAGGCCTTTGAAGCTTATAATAAGGTTACAAAGAACTATACAAATTACGACATCCAGTTTGAGGCGCAAAAGAAAAAAGCAGAAGTAGCCCGTAAACTGGGCAATTCAGAGGAGGCCTACAAAGTATTCTCAAGTATGGTTCGGGATGATAAAAACACAGAGTTTATATCAGAGCTTAATTTCGAGCTAGGTAAAACAGAACAAGACCGAGGTAATTATAAAAGAGCAGAAGAGATTTACATTCGGATTCTGAGAGACCAAAGAATTAAACCCGGTGCGGTTATAAGGGCTAGAATTTATAACGGATTAGCTGAAATCAACCGATTTGAATACAATGATTATGAGAGCGCCGCAGCCTACTATGATTCTGCTTCCAGTATGAACGCGAACGAGCAAGAACTCCCTGAAGACTTTAATGCCAAAGAGTTTGCTTCTTCTTTTGGCGAATACGCTCGTTTAAAAAATGAAATTTACTTACAGGATAGCCTACTTTGGCTGGGACAGTTACCACAGGATAAATTTGATTCTGTATTAGTTGTTCTCGAAAACCAAAAAAGAGAAGAAATAGCCCAGCTCCAAAGAGAACAGGAAGAGCGAAGGAATACCCTTATTAATGTAGATGCTTCGGGCAATCAAAATACTCAACAGCAAAATACAGAACGAAATGGGTTTTTGGGTAACAAGAACCCGGTAATGCTGGCAGAAGCTTCGCAGCAGTTTAACGCACTTTGGGGTAGTCGTCCTTTAGTGGACAACTGGCGGGTTTCTTCATTAATTGTAAATGACGTGCAGGCTCAAAATGAAGCGGATACAGAAAACCAGGGACTGAATACCGGAGAAGCAGGGCAGGTTTTTGTTAGTATTGATTTGAGCCGCGTCCCTTTCGCACCAAAAGAGCAGGATTCAGTTCGTGAAGATTTATCCACATTGCATTATGAGTTAGCCAATTTGTTCTTTCTGTCACTAAATCTGCCTGATAGTGCTGAAACGTATTTCAATAAAATTTTAGAAGAGCGACCTAATAGCGAGGTTGTTCCGGTTTCGTTGTATTCATTATCTGAGTTGTACGCTATCCGAAATGAAAATATAAATGCGGAAGAAACAGCAAGAGAGTTACTAAACAGGTTTCCAAATTCTGTATATGCAGATCGTGTAATTGAAACTTATGGTTTTGAACGTCCGGAAGTACTTGATGAAGTAGTTGAGGACCCAAGGTCGGAGTATTTTTCAATTGTACAGTATGAAGCACTTAATGATACCTCGAAAGCAGAGATGTTTTCTGAATTTGAAGAAAACTATCGGGGATTAAAAATTGCAGGGCGAGCCTTGTTTGATGGTATTCAAACCTATATTGCCATTGCAAAAAAAGATTCAGGTTTTACTGAGGCCATTGCAGAATGGAATCAGCTTAATGAAGAATGGAAAACCAGAATTAACTCATTTGAAATTGAAAAAGATTCCGCCAGAATTGCTCTTTCCGATACCAATATCGCTAATTCTGATAGTCTCTACTTTTCAGGGCTATTAGATTCTACATTAACGGAACCTGAGTTCAAAGATGTATTCCCTTACAGGGGCACTTATTGGGATTCAACCCGTTCGAAAATCAACCTGTTTTTGAGTAATTACTCAACCTCTGTGTATGCGAATCAGGTTAAAACTTTAGAACTTGAGTTCGAGTTTCCTGTTGATCCAAGCACAGAAAATCCTGTAGAAGTAACTCCTGAGCTAAATCCGTCAACTGATTATGTTAGCTGTGATGACATAGATCAGAATGTATTTATTCGCGGAGGTACAGATAACTTCCTGGAATTTGTTGAAATACCGTCCGGAATTCAGGAGGATGAGATCAGTTTTCTGTTCTTTATCAATTTCAGAGGGATCATTGATGAATTCAAGCTTGCTTCAGACACTCAAAATCAAGAACTGATTAATGCGTTTGTTAAAGGGATCGAAGAATATGTTTCTTTTGATCCGGTTCTTGTTGAAGGGGAAGCAACTCCGGTTAGCTGTGAAGTAAGGTTCACTTTTGAGAACTAATCGAATGCTATTTTTTGCTTGATTCTTTTAACGAGTCCGGGTCCTTCGTACACCAGGCCTGTATAAATCTGAAGTAAATCTGCACCTGCTTCGAGTTTCGTCAAAGCAGATTCTTCGCTGTCAATCCCGCCTACCCCAATAATAGGCTTATTACCTTTAAGCATACCTTTTAACCAACCAATTACCTGAGTACTTTTCTCAGCAATTGCCCTTCCGCTTAATCCTCCATTCCCGATTTGTTCAAGTGTTGGTAAAGGAGTTTTGAGATTGGCCCTGGACGATGAGGTGTTCGTTGCGATGTATCCGGCAATAGCGTATCTCTCACAAATTTCGACCAGAGTTTCTAGTGTCTTCTGGTCTGTATCCACCGAAAACTTTACGAGCGTTGGCTTCAGGTTAACCGCACCAATATTTAATCCTTTTAATAAAGCTTCCAGGGCATCTGGATCTTCGAAGGTCTTCCCTTCTCCCGTGTTTGGACAGGAAATGTTTACAGTGATATAATCTGCTACCGTATTTGCGAGTTCATAACTTGTGAGATAATCCTGAATGGCTGCGTCTCCATGAATAGAAGCATCATTAGTTTTGGCGATATTTACCCCCAGAGGAATCTCTAAATTTAAGGACGAAAGTCGTCGAACTACAGCTTCAGCACCTTCATTATTAAGTCCCATTCGGTTGATCAAAGAATGATCAGTTGGAAGTCTGAATGCTCTGGGTTTGGGATTTCCCTGCGAAGGCCGGGCGGTAATACTGCCTACCTCAACAAATCCAAATCCAAGCGCTTGCATGGCCAGCGGGCTTTCTCCGTTCTTATCAAATCCTGCAGCAAGACCAACGGGATTTGGAAATCTCAAACCAAAAAAATCCCGATGGAGTTTAGAGTTCTTATATCCGTATATAGTATTAGTCAAAGCCTGAAGAAGAGAAGAAGAACTGGTTATGTTCGAAATTTTAACAGCTAATTCATGAGCTGATTCGGCATTTTTTTTGAAAAGGAGTGGTTTTGCAAGCGACTTATAAATCATCCTAAGAAGTTTAAATCAATGATACGGAAAAGCCTGATAAAAATTGGAGAGAAGCCGTATCATCATCGTTCAATTCTATGCAAGATAAAAATGAACATATAGCGCATTTAATCCGGTCTCTTAGAAAAGAAGGGCCATCGGTATTTCTGGAATCTCAGAAAAAAGATCATCCCGCAAGTACCACATCTTATGTGGCAGGTAAACCTAAGGCATGGATAAAAAGTGTTGGAAACGAAGTTGTGGTTTGGGATGGAAGGGTAAGGCAAAGCCATGCAATTAATCCCTGGAAAGCGTTAGATGAATTTATGAACAAACATCAGGATTGGGTGTTCGGGTACCTCGGTTATGATTTGAAGAACTATGTGGAAGATTTGGATTCATGTAATCCATCCAAGACTTCTGCCCCGGATATGTTTTTTATGATTCCTGGCTTTTTGGCTGAGATTTCTAAAGATGATGAGCTAAAGATATTGAGAGGGTATCTTCCTGAATATGATGAAAGTAGTGGACTTACCACAGAGGTTGTTATTACCTCAAGAAATAGAATTCAAAAAGATGACTATCTGGATAAAATTAAAAGAGTTCAAAAGTCCATTACTGAAGGTGATTTTTATGAGGTAAATCTTTCTCATGCTTTAGAGTTCGAATTCAAAGGTGATCCATTTGAGCTTTATTCAAAAATGAAGGCATTCGGACCCGTTCCATTCGCTTCCTATGTAGAAGTAGATGGTATAAGTATTTGCTGTTCCTCGCCGGAACGATTTTTATCAAGAAAAGGGAATAAGGTATGGTCGCAGCCAATCAAAGGTACATGGTCGAGAAAAGGAGGTTCGAGTGATCAAAGTGCTGAACTTCTTTTTCAATCAGAGAAAAACAGGGCGGAGAATTTGATGATCGTAGATCTTGTACGAAATGATCTAAGCAGGATTGCGAAAAAAGGTTCTGTTGCTGTTAAAAATCTATTTGAAATACAGAGTTTCGAAACGGTTCATCAAATGGTGTCTACCGTAGAATGTGAGGTTAAAAAGAATACTAATTCAATTGAGATTATAAAGGTATGCTTTCCTATGGGCTCTATGACCGGAGCACCAAAAATTTCCGCCATGAAAGCAATTGAAAAGATGGAAAATTACAAGAGGGGAATCTATTCCGGAGCGATCGGCTACATTACTCCGGAACAGGATTTTGACTTTAACGTAGTGATTCGAACAGCAATAATAGAAGGTGAGAAGTTGGTGTACCCGGTTGGTGGGGCTATTACAAGCGACTCAATACCGGAGGAAGAATGGGAAGAGACTCTGGTGAAAGCAAGAGCCTTAATCTCAGCTGTTCATTAATTTCTAAAAAAATGAATGATAACTGATTCACGAAAGTTAAAGAGTAAAATTACTGCATAAATTTGGCGATGAAAGATTTACACAAGAAGGTACGTACGCTTAAAGAATTAAAAGAAAGCAGCTGGCGCTCTGTTTCTGTAAAGGACGAAATCAGAAAGAATCTGATTCAGAAAATCAAATCAGGAGAGTCAATATTTGAGGGAATTCTTGGCTACGAAAAAACCGTGCTTCCTCAAATTCAACATGCAATACTTTCCCGCCATGATATGATTCTACTCGGATTAAGAGGTCAGGCAAAAACAAAGATTTTGCGCATGCTGGTTCAGTTTCTAGATGAATACATGCCGATTGTAGCCGGTTCAGAAATCAATGATGATCCATTAAATCCGCTTTCCAGATTTGCTAAAGAATTGATTGAAGAGAAAGGCGAAGAAACCCCCATAGAATGGGTGCATCGATCTCACAGATATGGAGAAAAACTGGCAACGCCGGATACCACAGTTGCAGACTTGATTGGAGATATTGATCCTATTAAAGCAGCAACTCACAAGTTAAATCTTGCAGATGAAAAAGCGATTAATTTTGGACTGATTCCCAGAACAAACAGAGGGATTTTTGTAATCAACGAGCTACCCGATCTTCAGCCCAGAATCCAGGTAGCGCTCCTTAATATTATGCAGGAAAGAGATATTCAAATCCGTGGATTTAATGTTCGAATTCCACTCGATATTTCGATGGCATTTTCGGCAAATCCGGAAGATTATACCAATCGTGGTAACATTATCACCCCGTTGAAGGATAGAATTGATGCTCAAATAATCACTCACTATCCAAAAGAATTAGAAACCGGAATTAATATCACTAAACAGGAAGCCTGGGATGAACGCCATCAGGATATTAAAGTTCATATTCCGGATGTGTATCGTGAGGTGGTGGAGCAAGCGGCTTTTGAGGCAAGGGATTCCGAATATGTTGATCAGAAGAGTGGGGTGTCAACCCGAATGACTATCACTGCGATGGAGCAGATCATTTCTTCAGCAGAACGACGAGCGGTTATTAATGGAGAGTCTGAAACATCAGTTCGAATAGCGGATGTTTTCCATGTAGTTCCGGCACTTACCGGGAAGCTAGAATTGGTATATGAAGGAGAGCAGGAAGGAGCGATAAGTGTTGCTAAACACATTATAGGTCGTTCTATCAGTAAAGTGTTTAAAAAGTATTTTCCGGATCCTCAAAGTAGATCGGAAGAAGAGAAAAGTAGTTATAAAGATGTTACCGATTGGTTTTCAAGCGGAAACGAAATTAATATTTCTGATACACTATCGAACAAAGATTACCGGAAGATGTTGAATAAAGTAACCGGACTTAACAAATTGGTTGAAAAGCATATTAATTCTTCAAATAAGTTCGAAATTGACTCATGGATGGACTTGGTTTTAGAAGCTCTTCACCAAAATTCAATGTTAAGTAAGCAGGATCTAGACGATCAAACTTCGTATTCGGATATGGTAGGTTCTATGTTTACATCATTTGGCGATCTGGGTGATTCAGATTTCAATGATTTTGAAGTATAAAAGGATTGAAATAGCCCTTAGATAATCTTATATTGGTAGCCTTTCCAAAAAACTGAAGGAAGCGAAGAAATTATGAAAAAAGGAATTCATCCAGATTACAAAGAAATTACAGTCGTTTTAAGTGACGGTTCTGAGATTCAGACTCGTAGCACGCTTAAAACAAATGATGGTGTATACAAGAGTGAGATTGATTCAACCAATCACCCTTTTTACACACGTAAATCTTTTACCGCTAAAGCGGGTCGTGTAGATCGTTTCAAGCGTATGTACGACAAAAAGAAATAAATTATTTTTCTTACAAATTTTGAGAGGATGCATCAGAAATGGTGACATCCTTTTTTATTTTTAGCCATGCAGATTAAAAAATTTGAAGTAGGTCCTTTTATGGAGAATACCTATCTGTTATCGAAAGACAGAGTAGGTATTATCATCGATCCCGGCTTTTCGAAGGAAAGCGAGTTTAAAAACTTCAGTTCTTACCTTTCTCAGGAAGCTATAGAACTAAAAGCTGTAGTACTTACCCATGCTCATGTCGATCATATTCTGGGACTTCAGCGTCTTCTAAAGGATTATGGAATTCCGGTGCACCTGAATACTGACGATATGTTTTTATGGGAAAATTTTGGGAATCAGGCTACCATGTTTGGGTTGCATCAGGTTGGTTTTAGTTTTACCCCGAAAGCGTTGCCTTCTAGCGGAACTTTTGAAGTAGCTGGTTTCGAGTTCGAATGTTTGTATACTCCCGGTCACTCTCCCGATCACACTTCTCTTTATTTTGAAAAGGATAACCTGGTGATAGCAGGAGACGCTCTTTTTCGAGAAAGTATTGGACGGACTGATTTGTATAAAGGAGATTTTAACCTGCTTGAGCAATCCATTCGGGAAAAATTATACTCACTTCCTGAGGAAACGATTGTTTATCCCGGTCACGGTCCGGAAACTACAATAGGTCATGAAAAGATGAATAATCCTTTTGTGAGAGCTTAATCCGATTTCAACTTCGAAATCTCAGAATTGTAGACTTCGGCCTTATCTTCATTAATAGTGATAAGCCGCTCATACATTTTGATCGCTTCGTTTTTATTCCCTTGTGTAACGTGAATCTTAGCGAGAGTTTCTGAGATAATATCCTCCACTTCAGTTGAATCTTCACTTAGATCAGTCTCATCAACATCGTCATCCAAAGAAACTTGAATCCGTTGAGATTCAACAGCCTCAAGCATCTCAATCAAGCGATCAAGGTCGAGTATTGGCGAAGTGCGTGAAGCTTGCTGTAGCTTTCGTTGGGAGCTGTATTGTGTAGCTGGAACTGAAGCTTCAAATAATTCAGGATGCACTAAAAAATAATGTAAGTGCTCCATCAATGGACTACCAGGAGCATAAGTTTTCGCAATAAGCGCTTCTTTTATCGCAGTTTGATTTTCATCCTGGAGGTGATAAAACCAGGCGAGTAGAAAATGTCCTACTGCATCAGGATCCCGTTTTTTTATATGTCGATTAAGTTTTTTTGTGATTCCTTTCGGATCGGCATCAAACTTTTCTACATACGAAGAAAGAGATTTAGGAATATTAAACGGGAGTTTCTGCATAACTATCGGCAATAATACTGTGACTCGATATTACTTACAAAAGGAATTACCAACTACTTACCGCATCATTGAACATATCGTTGGCAATTTGCTCCAGAGCTTCATCTGCGGCATCTTGCTCCCCGTTTATAGGGTCGTCGGTTGGATCAAACGTAAAAGAGCCGGTAAATGATTTACTCCATAATGCTTCATCATCCATTTGATATAGAAAACTTCCCCGTACACTAATTTGAATTTGGTTCTGATTTGCCTGTTCATCTCCGCCAATACTAAAGGGACGATTGCTATAACTTATGATAGAACCATCCAGAACTGCATCGGCATCGCTTTCATTATTAGCCAATTGAAGGCGACTTTGATTTACAAACCGTTCGATTAAAGCTTCGTTAAGCCGATCACTTAAATCACCAAAACCACTATTCGATTGATCCGGAAAAAATGGAATATATATACTGTTAACTCCGTCAGGGATAGAAGTACCTGTAAAACTATATCGCAAACATCCTGTTTGGAGGATTAGAATTCCAAAAAATAATAAAAAGGTAAGTCGTTTAAGCCAACCCATACTGGTCCAGTTTTCGATAAAGGGTTCGCTCGCTTATGCCCAATGTTTCGGAGGCCTTCCGCCTGTTCCCATCAAACTTGTCTAAAGCTTTTTTGATGAGGAACTGCTCAGTGTTTTCGATAGATGGAATCTCGTCATCACCAAAAAATTTCATTAATTCTGATTCTTCAGAATCTATAAACTCAGAATCGTCTTGCTCAGAATGTCGACTTGGTAAAGAACTCATACCCAAAGAAGCCTGATTTCCAAGATCGATATTAAGGTTAGAAGGGAGTTCGGTATTAACCTCATCCCGAATTGCAGGTGGTAACGCTTTAATTCCTTTGTCAGAAAGGGATGAATATAAAAAATTGGCCAGCATTCGTTTCACATCTCCAATATCATTTCGGAGCTCAACCAACGCACGATATACAAGTTCACGATCCCGACGATCAAAATCCGAACCCTGTTCCCGGGCAGATTCAGAATTCGCTACCATAGGTAGGTTATCGGCAGATCCTTCGTGTTGCCGGCCTTTTAAATATTTCTGAAGCCTTTCAGCATCAATAAACTGAGATTTTTCAAGCACAACAAGTTGCTCTGCTACGTTGCGAAGTTCCCGGATATTTCCCGGCCACCGATAAGAAATAAGTAATTCACGGGCTTCATCAGAAAACCCTTTAAATACAGAATCGTAACGAGCTGAAAAGTCCTGCACAAATTTTCTGAAAATCGGAATCACATCCTCCTGTCGCTCCCGAAGAGGAGGAAGATGAATTTGTACAGTATCTAGCCGGTAATAAAGATCTTCTCTGAAAGATCCTTCTTTCACCATTTGCCATAGATCTCGATTAGTTGCAGCGATTAACCGCACATCGGTTTTTTGGACTTTACTGGAGCCCACCCTGAAGAACTCGCCATTTTCGAGGACTCTCAGCAGCTTTACCTGCACATTCTTTGGGGTGTCTCCGATTTCGTCAAGAAAGATGGTTCCACCATCAGCTTTTTCGAAATAGCCTTCGCGGGTGTCATTTGCACCAGTAAAAGCTCCCTTTTCATGTCCAAAAAGTTCACTTTCGATGATTCCTTCGGGGATGGCTCCACAGTTTACAATAACAAGATCATTACGTTTCCTCTCACTTGTTCCATGAATAGCCCGGGCAGTTACATCTTTTCCGACCCCACTTTCTCCTTGAAGCAAAATGGTGATATCGGTTTTAGAAACCTGCATAATTTTATCAACAACCTGTCTGATTGCCGGAGAAGTGCCGAGCAGCCCAAATTGTTCCTGAAATACTTCGCGATCCATACTTATTCTATTACGTCTGTCATTCTGTCGTAAAGGTAACGAATCCCAATGTGTTTATTAACTCTTTTCTTGAGTTAGATCAGCTATTTTATAAGCTCAGTAGCTTGTTCGATAGGAAGAGCCCGCGTCTCCTTAAAACTTGAAAGAACGAGATTTGAACGTGTTTTGCTTACACCATTCCAGGACTGAATGGTTGAGAGCAGGCGCTCAAAAGAACTTGTGTTTTTAGTTCTTACTTTCAGAAGATGAGAGCCGTCTCCCGTTATAGAATGACATTCTAAAACTTCGGGCTCACCAGATATTCTTTGTACAAATTCAGAATAATGCTCAGACCCATCCACCTGTACAAAAAGGAAAGCAGTGATGTCGAAGTTGAAATCTTTACTATTTAAAATGGCATGGTAGCCTTGAATAAGTCCACGCTCTTCAAGTTTCTTCATTCGTTCTGATACTGATGGAACAGAAAGGTTTACAAGCTCAGCAATTTTATTTCGTTGCGCTCTTCCATTCTCTTGAAGGTGGTTTAAAATAGCGATGTCGATTTCGTCTAAAAGGTGAGTCATGTGAAATTGCCTGTATTCCTAAAATTTCTTTGAGATAAATAGAATAACCTAATTTATTTAGGTTTTAAGTTAGATAAGCCCCATCAAAAATAAAAGACAAAAGTTCCGGCTATCGCAAAAAAATATTAACGAAGTCGAGATTACGTCTTATCTTTAAGCTGTACCTCAAATTTTTTAAAAGCCATAGGGATGCTTGATATAAATTTCATCAGATCAAATAAAGAACTCGTACAAAAAGCGATGTTAGATAAAGGAGAAAAAGATAACTCCATTGTTGAAGAAGTTTTATCTAAGGATGAAGAATGGCGTGCTTTAGCTCATAAGGCAGATGGTATACGCAGTGAAAGCAATTCCAAGGCTAAGCAGATTGGAATGTTGATGGGGCAGGGAAAGAAAGAAGAAGCTCAGGCAATTATTGCAGAAACTTCATCACTTAAAGAGCAAATCAAAGAGATTGAAGAGAAAGTAAAAACTCTACAGGAAGAGCGTGAGACTATGCTCTTGAAGATCCCAAATGTACCACATGAGAGTGTGCCGGTTGGTACAACTGAAAATGATAATGAAGTGTTTTCGACCTGGGGCGAACCCAATAAAGACGAATGGAGAAAGCCACATTGGGATCTCACAGATCGTTATGGATGGGTTGATTTTGAACGAGGAGTGAAAGTAACGGGAGCAGGATTTCCGTTTTATGTTGGCCCTGTGGCTCAACTTCAGAGAGCATTGATCAATTATTTTATAAACGAAGCAGGCAATGCAGGCTACACGGAACTTCAGGCTCCTTATTTTGTGAATGAAGATTCTGCACGAGGAACCGGACAGATTCCCGATAAAGAAGACATGATGTATGTGGTTCCCAGGGACGAGTTTTTTGCTATTCCAACAGCGGAGGTTCCTGTCACTAATTTCCACAGAGATGAAATTGTAGCGGAACAGGATTTACCAATCAAGTATGTGTGCTATACCCCATGCTGGAGAAGAGAAGCCGGTTCTTATGGAAAAGATGTTCGAGGATTGAACCGACTTCATCAATTTGACAAGGTAGAGCTGGTGAAGATTGTAAAACCTGAAACTTCTTACGATGAACTTGAGAGCCTAAGAGAGCATGTAGAAAAACTTCTTCAGGCACTTGAATTACCATACCGAACTTTACTGATGTGTACGGGAGATATGGGATTCACTCAAAGTAAGAAATATGATCTTGAAGTCTGGAGTCCCGGGCAGCAACGGTGGTTAGAAGTGAGTTCTTGCTCAAACTTCGAAAGCTTTCAGGCTCGCCGGATGCAACTTCGTTATCGTAAGGAAGAGAAAAATACAGAAATGGTTCATACATTAAATGGATCAGCATTAGCTTTACCGAGAATTGTATCAGCTATTCTGGAAGCCTATCAGGAAGAGAATGCCAAAGTGAGAGTTCCTGAAGTGTTGAAGCCGTATATGGGTAGGGATTATCTTTAAGTAGTTAATGGTTATTAGTTATTGGCAGCTTCAACTAACTATTAACTAATAAACAGATTACTTCTTCTTAGAAAAATACCATACGGCCCAGATAATTCCACCAATCAGTAAGGCAAGTCCAAATCCACCTAAAAAGGCATAAAGTAAGTAGGGAATCACCAGACTTACTACTATCCCGGTAATTGCTTTGATTGGGGAAGCAGCAACTCCGGCAGCTCCAAGAAACGACTTAAAAACCATTGCTATTCTTGACAACATGATAATCTCCTTTGTTTAAACGGAGAATGGGTACGAAGTGAATTACAAAAAGATACAGATTCGTTAAAGGTTAATTGTTATTGGTATCGCCTATTAACCAATAACGATTAACAAATGGTCTAAGTCACAGCAAAAAACTCTTCTTCTTTATAGTTGAGAAGAATTTCCAAAATCGGATCCATCGTATCATGTTTCATGAGTTCAAGGCGGAGCTTTTTCCCGTTTCGGATTCCTTTTAGGTACTGTCCATAATGTTTCTTCATGATGATAACCCCGTATCGCTCTCCTTGATGTTCTACGGAAAGGCGAAGTTGTTCTGCACAAAGCTCCAGTTTTTCAACAAGAGTGGGTTCAGGGAGTAATTCTCCGGTTTCCAGGTAGTGACGTGATCGTTCAAACACCCATGGGTTTCCGATGGCACCCCTGCCAATCATCACTCCATCCACGCCGGTTTCATCAAACATCTTTTTGGCTGATTCCGGAGAAGTAACATCCCCGTTTCCAATAATTGGGATTTCAAGTCCTGGCGTATTTTTGAGCTTTTTTAGCCATTCCCAGCGTGCTTCACCTTTATATTTTTGAGAACGGGTGCGGGCGTGAACGGTGAGTGCTTTTACTCCAATTCGTTGTAACATTAGCGCAACTTCCTGTATGCGAATGGTGTCGTCATCCCAACCAAGCCGCGTTTTAACCGTTACCGGTTTGTTCTGAACGGCATCCACTACAGTACCAGCCATTCGCTCCATCATATCTATATCTTTGAGGCAAGCAGCTCCGGCACCTTTCTTCACAACTTTATAAACCGGGCATCCAAAGTTAATGTCCACCAAGTCCGGATTGTTGTTCTCTGCAACCTTAGCAGCACCTTCCATGGCTTCTTCACGACCACCAAATATTTGTATTCCAAATGGTCGTTCACTCTCAGTGTAGCTCATCTTATGAAGCGCGATATCAGAGTCTCTGATTAATGCTTCAGAGCTAATGAATTCAGTAAAAACGATGTCGGCTCCTTTTCTGCGGCAAATCTGGCGAAATGGAGAATCAGTGACATCCTCCATCGGAGCGAGGAAAAGCGGTTTTTCTGGAAGGGTAATAGTATCAATATTCATAGTTAACAAAAGATACGGATTTTGAAGCGTTTGACGTAACTGAAATAGTTTCGGTATAGAAGTTGAGTTAGTCATTTGATGTATTAACTACTATATTTTCAGTCCTTAAAATTAATTTCAAAAAGTAAAGACATGTCACTTGATATAGCGAAGATTGAAGAACTATTAGGCGATGATGCCGCGTATCTTCTTGACCATAAAAGCGAAACAATTAGTAAAGATCGTTTAGCTTTGCCATCTGGCACATTTGTGGATGATGTATGGTCTAACTCTGATCGGAATAACAGAGTTTTAGGAAATTTACAATGGATGTTTGAAGCGGGGCGCTTAGGTGGAACCGGCTTTTTATCAATTTTACCTGTAGATCAGGGAATTGAGCACTCAGCAGGAGCTTCTTTTGCCAAAAATCCTGATTATTTTGATCCAGAAAATATCGTGAATCTTGCTATTGAAGCCGGTTGTAATGCTGTGGCTTCAACATTTGGCGCACTAAGAGTAGTATCAAGAAAGTATGCACACAAGATTCCTTTTGTGGTTAAGATTAATCACAACGAGCTTTTGACGTATCCGAATACTTTCGATCAGATTATGTACGGTACTATCGATCAGGCGTACGATATGGGAGCAGCAGCCGTTGGAGCAACTATCTATTTCGGATCCGAAGAATCAAACCGACAAATTCAGGAAGTAGCCCAGGCTTTTGCTTACGCTCATGAACTCGGATTAGCAACCATTCTTTGGTGCTACACTCGAAATAATGCATTTAAAGTAGATGGTGTTGATTATCACTCTTCTGCAGATTTAACGGGACAGGCAAACCATATCGGAACTACCATCGGAGCGGATATTATCAAACAAAAGCAGCCAACAAATAATGGTGGGTACAAAGCTTTAAATGCTGGTGACTCTAGCTATGGTAAACTGGACGAACGTATTTACAGTGAGCTGACCTCCGATCACCCTATCGACTTAACACGTTACCAGGTAGCAAACTGCTTCATGGGACGCGCGGGACTGATTAACTCTGGTGGAGCATCCGGCGATAATGACTTTGCTGACGCTGTTAAAACAGCTATTATCAACAAACGTGCCGGCGGAATGGGACTTATCTCAGGTCGTAAAGCATTCCAACGCCCAATTGCCGAAGGTGTTAAGCTTCTGAATATGATTCAGGATGTATACCTGAATGAAAAAATTACTGTAGCGTAACTTTTTCGTAAAAAATTGGTAGCCACGTGCATTCTTGTGCGTGGCTTTTTTTATACTTGTTCAAATAAAATCAATTGAGTACAGCCGGAACCAACATAACACAGCCCCAAAATTTTATCTCGAAGAGATACCTGGTGATTTCTATATCGCTAAGTGTTCTTACGATGGCAGGTGTTATCTGGTACACGTACACGCCAGGAGTGTTAACCCATCTTGCACCCAAACGTTTACCAGGTTTAGGAATAGCACTGGTGGTTTCTTTCTTGAGAGTCTGGTTCACGGCTGCAAAATTCAGGGTTCTTTCAGAAGGGGTGATAAGCTGGTTGGGGGCATTCAGAATTGTGTTAACCTGGGATTTTACTTCCGCTGTGACACCTTCTACTATAGGCGGAGCACCAATGGCAACGTATGCAATGTCGAAAGAAGGGCTTAACCTGGGCGAATCTACCGCAATTATTCTGTACAGTGTTTTACTTGACCAAATATGGTTCGCAATTGCTATCCCGATCCTTTTAGTGACTGGGATTTTTTATGAAGTAGTGCCACCTGAAGTGGGTTTGGTAGGCGAGGCATCAATGATTTTGTTGTATATAATTCTTCTGAGCTATGCCAGCATCTTAGCATACGGAGTGCTTGTGAACCCAGCAGCTATCAAAAAAGTAGTAAAAGCGGTGTTCAAGCTTCCGATACTCCGAAAGTATAGCGAAAAGATTAATTCTGAAGCTGAGAACCTCGAAAGCTATGCACATCAACTTCGCAAAAAGCCAATAAGCTTCTTATTAAAAGCATTCTTTTTCTCTTCAATGACCTGGCTGGCCCGGATCGCTCTTCCCACAATTATTATTCTGAGTTTGTTACCCGCTCCGGAAGTTCTTTCAACATTAAGAAGTCTGGCTATGAATCTGGCATTTCTGGTTGTGCCTACCCCGGGAGGAAGTGGAGGAGTAGAAGGTCTCTTTGTTCTTTTTCAGGGACCGTTGATTTCAAGAGAATCGTTTATTGGATTGGCTCTTTTTCTCTGGAGAGTAATCAGTTACTACATCACTATTGCCATTGGGATGGCAGCCACTACATGGTATATCAACCGACAGGTGGTTGAGATTACCAGCAAGGATTGATTGTGGCTAAATCTAAAACACAGTTCGAATGTAAAACCTGCGGGCATGTCTCACCAAAATGGTTAGGAAGTTGCCCTTCCTGTGGAGAATGGAATACTTTCGAAGAACGGGTTTCTTCATCCACAAAAGAGAAAGACCACAAAGCAAAAGTAGCCGGACTTGATAATGCTGCTGCACCTCAAAAATTGGAGGATGTAGAGACCTCAGAGAAATCCCGTTTTCTTAGTAATATTTCGGAGTTTGATCGTGTATTAGGAGGAGGATTACTACCCGGAGCTTATATTCTGATTGGAGGAGAACCCGGTATTGGAAAAAGTACACTTACTCTTCAGATTGCTAAATCAAATCCTGAATTAAGCATTTTATATTGTGCGGGGGAAGAATCTGCCGGGCAGATCAAACAGCGTGCTCAGCGACTGGGAGTGAATTCTGAGAAGCTACTGGTTTACAACGAAACTCAGGTCGATAAAGTGATCGAAGAGGCTCAGAAAGTAAATCCGGATTTACTGATTGTGGATTCCATTCAAACCGTGTATCGAACGGAGCTTTCGAGCATGCCTGGGAGTATTCAACAGGTAAAAGAATGCGCGGCGCTGTTTCAGCAGCTGGCCAAGAAGAAGAATATCACCACCGTTGTTATTGGCCATGTTACCAAAGAAGGAGACATAGCCGGACCAAGAGTTCTGGAGCACATGGTGGATACCGTTTTGCAATTTGAGGGAGACAAAAACTATACTTATCGCTTGCTTCGAAGCCTGAAAAATCGTTTTGGTCCGGCGCAGGAAGTCGGAGTTTTTCAAATGAACGAGACCGGATTGAGCGAAGTAACGAATCCTTCTGAACTCTTTATCTCTGATAAAACAGATGGTGTCAGTGGAAATGCGATTGTTTGTACCATGGAAGGTTCTCGCCCACTTTTGATTGAAGTTCAGGCCCTGGTTACCCCAACTTCGTATGGCACTCCACAACGAACCGCGAACGGATTTGACCGAAATAGATTAGCATTGTTGTTGGCAGTACTTGAGAAACGTGCCGGATTTAGTTTTGCCAATCAGGACGTGTATCTGAATATAGCAGGTGGATTCAGGTTGAATGACCCCGCCGGAGATTTGGGAGTTTGCTGTGCTCTCGTTTCAAGCTTGATTGATAGAGCAATTAATCAGCAAACGACATTTATAGGCGAGGTGGGATTGGGCGGTGAAGTGCGGACGGTTCCGCATATCGAACAGCGAAGGAAAGAAGCCGCCAAGCTTGGGTTTAGTAATTCAATAGTGCCTTCAGGCAAATCTTCCGATGGGGTTAAGTACATTCGCGACGCCATAAAAAAAGCCCTTGGTTAAAAACCAAAGGCTTCAAAATGTTGTGATAACAACAATAAACTATTTAGTAGTTTTCACGTTGACGGCGACGTTGTTCGCGAACAGCTTTTTTCATAGCCTCGCGTCGTTCAATAGAAGGTTTGGTGAACTGTTGTCTGTCCTTGTACTCATTAAGAATACGAGAACGAGTTACCATCTTCTTGAAACGATTGATCGCTCGTTCAACACTTTCGTTGTCTTTAACTTCAACGCCTAGCATTGAGCCTCACTTCCTTTCATTAGATTATTTCCCATAATTGGGAGCCTTAAATATAGGGAATTTTCTCAAGAACCCGAATTTTTGATTTATTCCGAAACTAAACTTAGGTCGTCGCGGGCTTGATACTGAATCAAGTTCAGCACAGGTTCCGGGATCTTTGTGAAGATTAGATCTGAAGGAATTGCTGGTAACAGAAATCAAAGTCGACTCATAAGACCCTGAAACGAGTTCAGGATGACGTTTTAAAAAGGCTCCGGATTAACAACAAACTCCTCATTCACGAACTCGGGATAAACTCCTAGCCCAAACAAAGCAAAATCATATTTTGCGGGATCGTCAGCATCAAGAAGTTGTAATTTTTCAGTAAGTTCTAGTACAGATTTCCAATCATTCTGCTTGCGTGATAAGAGTCCGAGCCGACGGGCTTGGCGGGCGACATGAACATCCAGTGGTATCTTTAGTTCATCAGGTGAGATGAAACTCCAGATTCCCAAATCCACATCGCTTTTGCGGACGCACCATCTCAGATACATGTACAGTCGTTTGGCAGAACTATTCTTCTCTGGATTAGAAAGATGCTTTCTGGTTCGTTGCGGAGTTTCAGGATGAAGCTCAAAAAAACGTTGATGAAAGACTGCAATCAGGTTTCGCTTTTCTTCTTTTGCCTGTTGGCAGCAACTTGCCCAAAATCCTTCAAAATCTCCGAACTCTTGTAGGATTGTCTGTAATCCTTTTACCAGCCAGTAGATGTCGATAGGTTTGAACGTGCGGTGCTTGAAGGTTTCCAAATCCGGCACATCCGATTCACTGAAATTCTGTACGTACACAGTAGGTTGGTACTTCATTCGTTTAAGTAAATCATCCACTTTGGCAATGACAATATCCCGCCGACCCCAGGCCATAATCGCAGCAAAAAAACCAGCAATCTCCTGATCAGTTTTAGACTCAAATGCATGCATAAACTGAATGGGATCGGAGTCTATATACCCTCGGACTTCTATTTTCTGAATGAGGGAATCGAGGTAGGGTTTGAGGGAGATGAGGTTCTTTTTATTCAGGATTTTTGGCTTTTAAAGTACTTAATATTGCAAATATCATTTTTTATTTAGAAGTAGAAAGCAATGGGTCAGTCTCGGTACTCTCCTTTTCTAAGTTGGGTGACAAATTCAGAAAGACGTGAAAAATTGTCTGCATATCCTTTATAAAAGTTAGGGTCTACTTTCCATGCCCCTTCTTCCCAAAAAAGACAAGTTTGCATTGCCTTTCTTTCAGAAGGCTCCTTTTTCCAAGCCATATCTTTAAACTCGAGGAAAACGACTTCAACACATCCTTTATTTATGAAGTCTATAGAACAAATAACTGCTTTGTAAGAATGAATTGAGCCTTGATTAATAATAACCCAATCTCCTGGTTCAACTTCAGGTCTGTCCATAGATTATAATAGTTAGATATAAATAATTTATACATAAAGGTCTTTGAACTTATCAAGAAATCAAAATCATCCGACCTCTAAAATATCGGCGGAGAGAGTGAACATGAAATGAGCGTGTTCGAAGAACAAATAATTCCACACAGGCTCGGGGTGTTTAAGTTTTTCTTAATGAACGAAGACCATTGGAATTATTTAGCGAATGGAGGGTGAACGCGCCGGGATTTCAGCGTCTTGACCTTTTGGTACTTTTGGGTCAAGCCAAAAGTACATTGCTTTTAAAAAAGTTATGTGTTCTTTTGTACCGACAAAAGAACCAAAAGCTCCCGGCTGTGATGGCTTCCAGGCATTCAATCCCCGAATTCTACCTAAAATCAATCGCCCCGCAAGCGGGACAGATTTTAGGGTTTGAATTCTATAGGATAATTGAATGCTATTCTTTCACCCATCCAATGCCGAATTTTAAAAATCTATACTGTCGTCATGCTGAACTTGATTCAGCATCTGTAGGGAGTGATTCGTTGATGAAGTCAGAAATCAGATAAAAGCTGTATGCGCTACAGATCCCGGATCAAGTCCGGGATGACGGGCTTGGTTAGTTATTATCTCCCCTCAAGGGGAGATTCATTAAAGTTGTCATTTCGAACGAATGTGAGAAATCTGCTCAATGTAAACAAAGCTATTTCTTTAGATTTCTCGCTCTGCTCGAAATGACAAACACAGATATGTCATTCCTGCGAAGGCAAGAATCCGGAGTTTCTTTTGGGAAGTAAGATGGGATAGTTAGCTCAAGATCCCTGCCTTTGCGGGGATGATGGGATTAGGAAGAAAACTCAGAAATCAACTTCTCCGTTAGCTGTTTATTCGCTTTCGGGAAGGGGTACTCTTCCAGTTCTTCAATACTAACCCAACGGATTTCCTGACTGCTTTTGGGTTTTGGTTCTCCTGAAATGAGTGTGCAATTATAGGCATGGAGGGTAATCGAAAAGTGCGAATACACATGTTTCAGTTTCATGAATTCTTTGTAGGCATGTACTTCAACTCCCAGCTCTTCTTTTAACTCTCGTTCTACTGTTTGCTGGATGGTTTCATCCTCTTCCTGTTTACCGCCGGGAAATTCCCAGAGTCCGCCGAGCATCACATTTTCGGGGCGTAGGGCTATGAGTACTTTGCCGTCTTCACGTTCAATAATCCCTACTCCAATATGTTTATGCGGCTTTTTCTTGGCAGGTGATTTGTATGGGATGGAATCCGTTTTTGCTGTTTTGGTAGCAATACAGCCGGATTGAATCGGACAGTTCAAACAATCAGGTTTAGCAGGTTTGCAAATCAAGGATCCAATTTCCATCAAACCCTGATTGAATTCAGCAGGATGTTGCCGACTAATCAACTTGTTCACATGTTCCTGAACCTGTTTTACGGTACGGGAACTTCTTACATCCTCTTCAATCCCAAAGTAGCGGGTGATCACCCTAATCACATTTCCATCTACAACGGCATTGGGCTTTCCAAATGCAATACTGGTAATAGCAGCCGCAGTATATGGTCCGATTCCTTTTAATTTGATGATTTCTTCATAGTCTTCCGGGAGTTTTCCATCAAACTCTTCTGCGATCATTTTAGAGGCAGCATGAAGATTCCGCGCCCTTGAGTAGTATCCCAGCCCTTCCCAGGCTTTGAGAACCTGCTGTTGATCAGCTTTAGCTAAATCAAATACAGTGGGAAACAGGGAAATAAACCGTTCAAAATACGGCCATGCCTGATCAACCCGGGTTTGCTGAAGCATGATTTCCGAAATCCAGATTTTGTATGGATCACCGGAATCACGCCAGGGCATTTCCCGTTTGTGCTCGCCGTACCAATTGAGGATATTTTGGGAGAAATCGGAGTTAGTCATTGAGAGTATCTCTATATCTTGCTGTTACCTTGAGCTCTCCGAAAGAACAATTCAGAGAATTTTTTTAAAGCGAAAGGTATCAAATAATAGATAATTTATAAGTTGATTACGTTTGAGATTCCTCGCGAAAAGTAACTCACCTTAGCAAAAATTGATGTGCTCGGAATGACAGCTAAAGAAAAGGAATTTGCTTACTGCCCTTCTCTCGAAATATCAATTATGGTAAGAGTAACGTCCAGTGAGGTAGCTGCGCCTTGTGCATCGGTAGCTATTATCCGGAAAGTGGTTTCGCCAATTTGCCGTTCGGTTGGAGTCCAGGTAAAGCGTCCTGTACGTTCATCAAGATTGGCTCCTTCCGGTAAATCAACTCCGAGATAACGGATTAATGATCCGGTGGGATTCTCAGGATCAACAGCCTTGAAAGTGATTTCATAAGGATCATTTACCACAATGGATGAATTCCGAACCGGGCTAAACCGCGGTGGAGCATTGAAAGTTCTAACATCCACAGAGAATCGTACACTGTCTACTTCTCCTTTCGAGTTGGAAGCTATAACTGTAAACCAGTTATATCCAACCTGGTTCACGGTGGGCTGCCAGAACAACCCTTGCTTTTTAAGGGAAGCGTTACTCACATTTGATCTATAAGTGAATTCAACATCTGCAGGGGGATAATTCCCTTCCAGTTCAACTCCTAATAAAAGAGGTTTAGGATAGGTGAGAATCAAATTTTCAATGGGTTTAATCTTTAACTGAGCTGGATATTGAGGCTGATTCAATGTGGTTGCTTCAACAGCTTCTCCAATTTTTAGGGGGCTGAGCTTGTTAAAGATATTAAGCCAAACCGTGTAACTGCTTTTAGTGATGTGATTAGTAGGAGAAGATTCTGCTTTCCAGAGCTGGAATCGTTGTTCATTTGTTGAAATCCAGATTTTACCGGAAGCACCTCTTGCAAATACATGATTTCTCCAGCTCACTAAATCGGTCACGGATTCTTCAATATTTCCGAGATTTTTACCAAGCCCGTTCGCATTTACTTCAAAAATCTGTCCAGCTCCGGATGCTGCCCATATCAAGCCCTCATCCAAAAAAAGATGATGCAATTGAGCTCCGAGTTCCACTGTGGATTCGAGTCCGAATTCGCCTTCTTCGATTACAAAAACATGAATCTTAGCATCACTTGTAAGTACAAAAAGTTGATTACTGATGATCGATGAAGCCACATCCAGCACATTCGCTCTTCCAATGATATCGTTTGCGACTAATTCCGCTTCGGAATCTACCGTTTCAGGGGTAGCCAGCGAAAGTTTGCCAAGGCCTTCACTTCCAAGCGCTACATATAAATCGTTTTGAAGTCGGGCAACACCCAAAGGACGCGATGGAAGCAAGGTTGAGGAATAAACTCCAAGTACAGAAGTCGGCTCAAGTACAGTAAGTCTTCGGGAATCACCATATAAATATGCAAAGCGAATATCTGTATCGATCACATTGCCACGACGTTGCATCCCGGATGAAGTGTACAGCCATTGAAGAGAATCCTCATAAGCCCGAAAAACTGCCATTCCCTCCGTCTCAGAAAGCACATATAGATGGGACGAAGAAGCTTCCATTGTTTTTACATTCGGTATGTTCAGAACCCGGCCGTAATCCTGAATAATTTGGTTTTGCCCGAAAGCTTGTCCCAGGCTAAGTGAAAAAATAAAAAATAGTGCGGTGCTTCTGATCATATATGATTATAGCCAATTGTGTTTCTTGTACCAACGAATGGTTCTGGAAAGTCCTTCCTGGATGGTAATTTCGGGATCGTAGCCAAGCTCTTTTCTCGCTTTATCAGAAGAACAAACCCATTCAAGTACCATTTCGTTAGCTTTTTCCTTGTTAAGAACGGGATACTTGCCGAATAATGATGCAGCATTTTCAACGACAGAAGCTAATTTTTTAACCCAGTCAGCTTTCAGTTTAACCGGAATAGCTTTCTTGCCCATCACAATAGAAGTAATTTTACGAATCTGATTCCATGAATATTCGTTCTCAACTCCCCCGAGAAAGTAAGTATGAACACCCGTATCTGTTTTTTTGGCTGAAAGCATAATTCCGTTTACTAAATCGCTCACATATACTAGGGAAAGGGTAGGATGGTTCCCGTCTCCAACCATTGGACATATTCCGGTATTAAAGGTTTTGAAGAAGGTATAAATATCGGACTCCCGTGGACCATAAACAGCCGGAGGGCGAATAATCTTTATACTGTCAGATTTCCCTGCAATTTTATGGATTATCGTTTCCATTTCTTTTTTAGATTCCCCGTACATACTCACCGGGTTCATTCGTGCTTTTTCAGTAAGAGGAATTCCGGAACTTGGACCCACTCCTGCAAGAGAAGAGGTAATAACGATATTCTTGATTCCTTTTTTCTGAGCAATTCGGATCAGGTTCTCAGTGGCCTCTACATTAGCACGGGTAAATGCTTTTTTTGATGGTGCCCGTAGCACTGCTGCATTATGAAAAATGACATCAACTCCCTCCAGAGCTTTTCCAATGGCCTGTAGATCGAACAAATCCCCTTTAATTTTTGTGAAATCTAATCCGGTCAACCACTTGTCAGAAGTTCTTACCAAACAACGTACTTCAGAGTAGTTTGTATCTGCAATTAAAGCTTCTACCAGGTGACTCCCAACAAATCCGGTACCACCGGTTACAAAGGCTTTCATAAATGCGTATATTTTCGGATTAAATTTTGCGAACGTAACCAGTTAGAAACTAAGGCCGGTTAATAGAGTAGAAGATACGAATCTGGATTTTGCTTTTAAACTTTTATGACAGAACTACGAGTTGCTCTTTTTACGGGTAATTACAATCACATCAGAGATGGAGTTTCCCTTACCTTAAATAGGTTGGTGCACTATCTGGAGAGTCAGGATATACCTGTATTGGTATTTGGGCCCAGTGTTAAGAATCCAGCGATCGATCATTGTGGGGAATTGGTGGTTACTCCTTCTATTCCAATGTTAGTGCCGGGAAGAGAAGAATACCGTATTGCAACTCATTTTTCCCGTTCTGCAAAAAAAAGACTGGAAGAATTTAATCCTACCCTGATTCATATTGCCACACCCGATGGACTTGGAATCGGAGGGTTACGATGGGCGAAGAAACATGGGATTCCAAAAGTGACTTCTTATCACACACATTTTCTTAGCTACGCCGATTATTATGCGACTTATTTAAACCCGATCAAAAAACCATTCAAAATGTTGATGAAATGGTTTTATAAGCAATTTACTCATACCTATGTACCGTCACAGTCGATGATAGATGAACTTCACAATGAAGGTATCCCGGGGAATATGAAAATCTGGGCAAGAGGTATTGATACCGAGCGCTTCAATCCGGGTAAACGTGATATGGAATGGCGCAGAAGTGTAGGCTTTGATGATGACGATATCGTGGTCACTTTTGTATCAAGGTTGGTTTGGGAAAAAGAACTTCGTACCTATATCGACAGTGTAAGCCGTATTCAGAAAAAATATCCAAAAGTAAGAGCGTTGATTGTTGGCGATGGACAAGCCCGTAAGGAAGCGGAGCAACTTTTACCAAACGGACATTTTACGGGGTTTGCAAAGGGAGAAGACTTAGCCCGTGCCTATGCCAGCGCAGATATTTTTCTCTTTCCTTCACATACAGAAACCTTTGGGAATGTAACCCTGGAGGCAATGTCGAGTGGACTACCATGTATAGTAGCAGATGCAATCGGAAGTAAGTCTTTGGTGGATAATGGAGTGAATGGTTTTTGGGCGAAAAAAGAAAGCGTAGATGATTTTACAAATCAACTTGAAAAAGTAGTTGCAGATTCAGAAATGAGAATCAAAATGGGAAAAACATCCCGCAAGATGGCAATGGAGTATGAATGGGACTCAATTAATGCCGGGCTGGTAAAAAATTATCGGGAAGTACTCAAAAACTCTAAAAAAGGATAGATTTGCGGATACTGTATATTTCACATCTCCATCCTCCTGAAAACGCACCTCTTAAAAGTATTGGAGGTATGCAACGTGTAAGCATGCAGCTGGTGGAAGAATTAGAGCGAAGAGATGATGTGGAAATTAAAACAATCATACAGCATGCTCCGTGGAAAGGCATAGAGATCAGGACTTCTTTTTTCCTTGCAAGACTGGCAAGAAAGCTTCCAGGAATTGTCGACGAGTTTAAGCCGAATGTAATTCTTTTTTCCTCAATGGTGACTGCGAGTTTAGCTAAAATTACCAGATCCAGAGTGGATGTGCCGATGGTAACCATCAACCACGGACAGGATGTGAAAATGCCCATCGGGATTTATCAAAAATTTATTCCAAAAGTATTTGATGCTTTGGACGGAGTAATTTCGGTATCAAAAGCCACCCGGGAAGAATGCATTAAGAGAGGAATGGATCCCGGAAAAGGAATAGCGCTCCCGAACGGATTCGATATGTCGGATTTCAAGGAAGTTCCGGATCGAAATGAAGCGTTGAAAGCAATAGAAAAGATATTTTCAATTGATCTTTCCGGTAAACATGTTTTACTGACGGTTGGAAGACAGGTTAAGCGAAAGGGACACGAGTGGTTTATCAAAGAGGTGCTTCCAAAAATAAATTCTGAAGTTATTTATTTGGCAATTGGAGATGGACCGGAGCATGAAAATCTTATTAACGTGCGCTCTCAATCGTATTTAAAAGAGAAAATTATACTGGCAGGGAAACAACCTGATTCGGTTTTGAAGAAAGCTTATTCAGCAGCAGATGTATTTATCATGCCAAACGTGCCGGTATCCGGAGATATGGAAGGTTTTGGAATTGTATTACTTGAAGCAAACCTCGCTGCTACCCCTGCGGTAGCCTCCGACCTTGAAGGCATAAAAGATGTTGTTGAGGATGGAATGAATGGGTATAAAATCCCTATTTATGAACCAGAAATATTTGCAGAGAAGATTGATGAAGTTCTCCAAAATGGGATTCTGAAATTAGGCAAACAGAGTAGAAGCTTTGTTGAGCAAAACTTTGCATGGAATAAAGTTGCTGAACGATATATTTCGTACCTTCAGCAAGTAGTAGAAAATTATAAAAGCAGCCATTAGCAAGTCATAAGCCATTCAATTTGAAAGGAATTCAATACTAGCTATATTGCAACGTTTATTTAGAAAATTTGGTAAGGATCAACCGTATGGGTGATAGTAAAAAAGCAGCTACAAACGATATTTTTTCAAAAGCTTATAACTTTACGAAGGCTGATGAAGTTAAGGCAATGGGCTTGTACCCCTATTTCAAGCCTTTGGAAGCAACAGATGGTACCATTGTAGAGATTGAAGGTCATGAAGTAATCATGGCGGGTTCTAATAATTATCTTGGGTTAACCAACGATCAGCGAACCATTAAAGCCGCACAAGATGCTCTCACAAAATACGGGACCGGTTGTACAGGGTCACGTTACCTGAACGGGACGTTAGATATCCATTTAGAGCTGGAAGAAAAGCTTGCCAAATTTTTAGGCAAAGAATCCTGTGTACTTTTCAGTACCGGTTACCAAACCAATGAAGGATCCATTCAAACTATTGCAGCCCGTAACGATCTCATTTTTTCTGACAGAGATAATCACGCCTGCATCGTAGTTGGAACCTTAGTTTCGAACGCGAAAACCATTCGTTATCAACATAATGATATGGATCAACTTCGTAAAATGCTGGAAAAGGCCGATCCCGCTGCTGGTAAGATCATCATTACCGACGGAGTATTTTCCATGTCCGGGACTCTTGCCAAAATTCCGGAGCTAGTCGCACTTGCTAAAGAATTTGATGCCCGACTTTATTTAGATGATGCTCATGCCGTTGGGGTTATTGGGGATGGAGGCCGTGGTTCTGCATCCGTTTTCGGATTAACGGATCAGGTGGATCTAATTAGTGGAACTTTCTCAAAATCATTCGCATCTCTCGGTGGGTTTTTAGTAGGAGAAAGACCGGTAATCGAATTTATTCGCCATCATTCTCCGGCACATATTTTTAGTGCATCTATGCCTCCTGCCAATGTTGCAACAGTATTAAAAGCGCTTGAAATTCTTCAGGAAGAACCATGGAGAGTTAAACGGTTGGAAGAGATTTCTTTATACATGAGAACCGAGTTAAATAATCTTGGATTCAATGTATGGACCAGTGAATCACCTATTATCCCGGTAGTAATTGGTGATATGATGAAGTGTTTCCAGTTCTGGAAAGATTTGTTTGAAGAAGGAGTGTACACGAATGCGGTAATTCCTCCTGCTGTTCCTCAGGGCCAATCACTTCTGCGTACCAGCTATATGGCAAGTCATACCGATGATCATTTAAACCAAATCCTTGAAGCTTTCCGAAAAATCGGGCTTAAGCATGGTTTAATTGACAACAATGGCCACTCTGCGGAGTAAACCCGTTCTACTATGAGTACGAGCGGAGTTACTGTTGTTACCACTGATAATGAGAAAAAGAAATTCATAGAATTTCAATACGATCATTATAGAACAGACGGTCATTTTGTCCCACCATTAAGGATGGATCAAAAGAAACTCATCAATACTGAGAAAAATCCGTTCTTCAACAACGCGGAAATCACATTATTTATAGCAGAACATGAGGGTGAAGTAGCCGGGCGTATTGCCGCGGTTGTAGATCATCGCTTTAACGAACATCACAATAGAAAAACCGGGCACTTTGGATTTTTTGAGTGTATTGATCATCAGCCAACAGCAGATTTACTTTTCAGAGTAGCCGAAGACTGGCTCCGCGATAAAGGGATGGAAGATGTACTTGGACCTACAAATCCCGGAATGATGGACATGCTGGGTTTTTTGGTAGATGGATTTGATAAAGATCCATACATCCTGATGCCATATACAAAACCCTATTACGAAAAACTCGCTACGTCTGCAGGCTATGAACAAGCCATAGATCTATTGGCATACATTATTGATAAAGACTCTGCAGATCTTGAGAGAAGTGAAAGAGCCAAGAAGATTGTGTTGCAAAGAAATCCGGGATTGAAGATCCGTCCGTTAAATCTGAAAAAGATTCACGAGGAGGTAGAAATTGTTCGTGGAATCTATAACGAGACCTGGAAGGATAACTGGGGGTTTTTACCGCTTACACAAGAAGAACTGGCTGCTACTGCAGATGATTTTAAGTTAATTCTGGATGCTGATCTTGCACATATAGCGGAAATGAATGGAAAGCCAGTGGCTTTTTCTATTGGACTTCCTGATCTGAATATCATCTTTAAAAAGATGAATGGGAACCTGTTTCCATTCGGAATTTTTAAACTGCTATTAGGTCGCAGAAAGATTAAAAGATACCGTACAGCATTAATGGGAGTGCTTCCTGAAGTTCGGGGAAGAGGAATCGACGCGCTTCTCCATCAGGCGGCGATAGAAAAGGCGCTCCCAAGAGGGATTGATACTTCTGAACTAAGTTGGGTACTAGGAAATAACCCTGATATGATCAGAACTGCTGAGAGGCTTGGAGCAAGTCTCGACAAAACCTATCGAATGTATTCCAAAAAGCTGTGAAGCTTCCTCTCTTCCTATTTGTTAATAGTTTGAAAATTCACCCAAATTTCAAGATTTACTCTTACCTTACAGGCGGAATTTTTTAGCCAAAAAAAAGGATATAAATGAGCGATTACAGAATTGAAAAAGACTCAATGGGGGAGATTAAAGTCCCTGCTGGAGCTTTGTATGGAGCACAAACCCAAAGAGCACATGATAACTTTCCCATAAGTGGAATTCGTTTCAGCAGAGAATTTATCCAGGCTTTAGGGTATATAAAAAAATCAGCAGCGTTGACAAACAACAAGTTGGGTTTATTAGATGATGAAATAGCTGAAGCTATTAATCAGGCAGCTCAGGAAGTAGTGGATGGAAAGCACGACAAAGAATTTGTAATCGATATTTTTCAAACGGGCTCTGGTACTTCAAGTAATATGAATACTAATGAGGTTATTAGCCACCTTGCTAACGAAATGAAATCAGGAACGGAAGCTAATATTCACCCCAACGACCATGTGAATTTCGGTCAAAGTTCGAACGATGTAATTCCTACCGCAATTAGGATTTCAGCACTACTATCGGCTAAAAATGACTTGATTCCGGCACTTAAACATCTTCATGATACGTTTATAGAAAAGGGAAAAGAGTACGCCGATGTAGTGAAAACAGGTCGTACCCATTTGATGGATGCTATGCCTGTAACCATCGAACAGGAATTTGGAGGGTATGCCCGCCAAGTTGAATTAGGGATTCAAAGAGTTGAATCTGCCCTCGCGCGAATAAAAGAATTACCTCAAGGTGGTACTGCAGTAGGAACTGGAATCAATACACATCCTGATTTTGGTAAATTATTTGCAGAACGGGTATCTGAATTAACAGGGGAAGATTTTGTAGAGGCTGAGAATCACTTCGAGGCCCAGGCAACAGTTGATGCTCCGGTAGAACTAAGCGGTCAACTCAAGACCATTGCAGTAAGTTTGATGAAAATTGCGAATGATCTGCGCTGGATGAACTCAGGCCCAAATAGTGGGATTGGAGAAGTACAGCTCGCGGCACTACAACCGGGCTCTTCAATCATGCCTGGGAAAGTAAATCCGGTAATTGAAGAATCAGTAACTATGGTTTGCGCACAGGTAATTGGGAATGATGCTGCGGTTACCGTTGGTGGACAAATGGGTAATTTTGAACTGAACGTGATGTTGCCGGTTGTTGCTCACAATCTTCTCGAATCCATCAGAATTTTAGGAAATGCAGCCCGAAACCTGGCTGATCGATCTGTCTCACAACTTTCTGTCCGAAAAGATAACATTGCAGATATGGTTGGTCGAAATCCGATTTTAGTTACTGCTCTTAATCCAATCATTGGGTATGATCTGGCTGCCAAAATTGCCAAAAAGGCTTATGCAGAGAATCGGGCATTAAAAGATGTAGCAAAAGAGATGACCGATTTATCGGAAGAAGAACTGGATCAGGCTCTTGATCCGATTAAGATGACTAAGGGTGGTTTTACAGAATAAGTAAAGCTTTAAAATTGTGTTTTACATTGCTTTAAGTTAAAGTCGTTATTAGATTTAAAGGTTTTATTACTTTAATAAAACACGGATTTTTCCTATACTTAGTGCCCTTTCTTTAGGGTAAGTCATTCATAAAAACGAAATAGTAATCATGGCCGAAGTCAAGGCACCAAATACCAGGAAAACCTTTACCGCCGCCCGGAAAAAAGAGATTCTGGACGACTACCGCTTAGGATGGGTCAGCCGGTATATGTCTTTGGTGGGCCGGAAAGAGGTACTATCCGGAAAAGCTAAATTCGGTATTTTTGGTGATGGGAAGGAAATCCCACAAATAGCTATGGCTAAAGTTTTTCAGAAAGGAGATTTCAGGTCAGGATACTATCGCGATCAGACATTTATGCTTGCTATCGGAGAGCTTACTGTAGAACAGTTTTTTGCTCAGCTTTATGCCCACCCTGATGAAAAAGCAGATCCATTTTCTGCTGGTCGGCAAATGAATTGTCATTTTGGAACCCGTTTGATTGATGAGGAAGGTACATGGATAGATCAAACAAAAAGTAAGAACACAGCTTCTGGGATTTCTCCAACAGCCGGGCAAATGGCCCGCTTGGTTGGGCTAGCACAAGCTTCAAAAGTGTACCGGGAAAACAAAGCGCTCCAAAAGGGTGAATGGAAGAGGTTTTCAAAGGGCGGAAATGAGGTAGCTTTTGGGACTATTGGTGATGCAAGTACTTCGGAAGGGGTATTTTGGGAGGCAATGAATGCTATTGGTGTGCTCCAGCTTCCATTTGTGATGTCGGTTTGGGATGATGCATTTGGGATTTCTGTTCCGAAAAAATATCAAACTACCAAAGAAAGTATTTCGAAAGCGCTGTCAGGATTTCAGCGAAGCAAAGATGAACCCGGCTACGAGATTTTCAATGTTAAGGCTTGGGATTATCAGGAATTGATTTCAACATACAAGGAGGCTGCTGAGTTAGCCCGAACCGAACATGTTCCGGTTTTAGTGCATGTTGAAGAAGTAACTCAGCCTCAGGGACACTCCACCTCCGGTTCGCATGAGCGGTACAAAAGTAAAGAGCGACTGGAATGGGAAGTAGAATACTGCTGTCTCCAACAACTAAGAAAATGGATACTCGCTAAGAAAATAGCGCACGAAGCAGATCTCGATCAGATTGAAACAGAGGCGCTGCAAGAAGTTTCTAAGGCGAAAGCAAAAGCCTGGGAAGCCTATATCACTCCAATGAAAGAAGAGAAGAAATTTGTGAGTGAGCGTGTGGCTAAGTTGCAGGAAGCTACCGGAGACTCCAGATTAGGGGATTTGATTAAGAAACTGAAAATCACGCCTAATGCTATTCGAAAAGATATTATTCCCGCTGCAAAAAAAGCTGTTCGCTATACGTTAGGTCAGGATCATTCGGCTAGAACAGAGTTAATAAACTGGTTGAAAGAGAATGAGCCGGTCAATCAAGAACGGTATAATTCACATTTATACAGCGAGACTTCAAAATCTCCGCTTAATGTAGAACATGTTCCACCACAATTTGCAGAAGACCCTGATTTGGTGGACGGTAGAATTGTAATCCGGGATAACTTTGAAAAGATTTTTGAAGCACACCCTGAGGTGTTGGCTTTCGGGGAAGATGTTGGGGCACTTGGAGATGTTAATAAGGGCATGGAAGGTCTTCAGGAGAAATTTGGAAAGCTTCGTGTAACTGATACAGGAATCCGGGAGGCAACAATTCTGGGGCAGGGAATCGGAATGGCAATGCGGGGCCTCCGACCCATAGCAGAAATTCAATATCTCGATTATCTACTATACTGTTTCTACGTGCTAAGTGATGATTTAGCCACCCTGAGATACAGAACCAAAGGTGGACAAGCTTCTCCGGTTATTATAAGAACACGTGGACATCGCCTGGAAGGAATCTGGCATTCAGGTTCACCGATGGGTGTAATTCTGAGTGGTGCAAAAGGTGTACATTTATGTGTGCCAAGAAATCTTACCGAAGCAGCCGGTTTTTATAACACGTTGATGAAAGGGGATGATCCGGCAATAGTGGTTGAACCATTGAATGCTTACCGGTTAAAAGAGCCACAGCCAACAAATATAGGTGAGTTTACGACTCCGCTTGGTATTCCTGAAGTACTGAATGAAGGAAAAGATATTACAGTAGTTTCCTATGGCTCTACACTAAATATTGTGACTTCCATTATTCCTGAGTTGCAAGAAGCAGGCATTTCTGTAGAGGTGATTGATGTTCGTACATTGATGCCATTCGATATCAATCATAGCATTGTGGAATCACTTAAGAAGACCAATAGATTGTTAGTTGTCGATGAAGATGTTCCTGGCGGTGCATCAGCGTTTATCATGCAGCATGTGGTTCAGGAACAAAAAGGATTTTACTATCTCGACTCAGAGCCGAGATGCTTAACCGCTAAAGCACACCGACCTGCCTACGCCTCGGATGGAGATTACTTCAGCAAGCCTAACGCCGAAGACATTTTCGACGAAATCTACGACATCATGAGAGAATGTCGACCCGACGAGTTCCCAGAAATCTATTAATTGATTACACTCTCGTTCGGCAGCTGAGTTATGGAACGAGGGAAGCGCTTGGTAAATGTATATGAGATTTGGAAAAGTTTCCTTTAATATCTTTTCTCCAATCAATTTAACCTCCTCGAAATAATTTGTCGAAAACTAAACGGTATACTAAACCAAGAACAGTAAATGAAATCCACAGAGTAATCATTAAGTATATAAAACTATTAGTGAATGCATCTTTGTCATTATAAATAACTCCATTTATCCGAATTACAGCATCTTCATTGTAGTAGACTTGTAGCAGATAGAAGAGAACAATGACTGAAACCAATAAAAAACTACCTATTGCTGATCGCATAGTTTTTCTTATAAACTTCTTTTGCAAATCTTTAGGTTTAGTTGTCAAAATGCATATAACGACCAGGCGTTTAAGCAGCGAGCCGAGTTAAAATTATCAAAGTTCCGATCCCTAATCGAGTCAGCTTGAAACGCTTGTTATACTCATAGAGCTTTAAGTTCTTGATTTCCAGTATCCTGGTTTTCTTCTTAAATCCATTACCGCGAATATGGTAATAAGATCTTCCTTGACCGAATAGATAATCCCGTAAGGAAAACGAGATACCAAAAAACGTCTTTCATCAGCGGTAATTTTAGTTCCCAACATTGGGTACTGTTCAATTACATCCAACACTTTTTCGACTTCATCAATAAAATCGTCACCAAGACCTACCACTTGTTCTTCGTAATATTCAGCAGTCTCGAAAAATTCAATTTTGGCCTCGGAATGAAATTTTAAGGTCACTTTTGAACGCGTTTTCTAGCTTCGTTTATAACATCAACAGAAGAATGAAGAGAGGCTTCTCCCGATTTTAAAGACTCTTTTCTTTTTTCGACTTCTTCAATCCATACCTGTTCTACATCGGGATCAATTTGTCCATGAATACTTTGCAACAGGGAGTCAGCTAACCGTGCTTTACTCTTTTTGTCTAAGTTAAGTGCAGAATTTTCAATCTCTTTAAAATCAGTAATCATAGTAAAAGTGTTGGTTAGAAGGAATGTAACTAATAGTAAAGAAAATCGATACTGACAAGAATTATTGTAGTAGGTATAACGACCCTGTGTTCAGGCGGGTTGTTAAAATTTATGATTTTAATTTAAATCTCGAAACGAGCATGCACCGAACTCAATTCAGTGCCCACTTGAAATGCTTGTTAGTTCAACTATTTACGTAATCTTTTGAATTCATTTCTTTCAATCATTGATTTACGAATTTTGAATAACCAGTAAAGCATGAAAACTGAAATCAGATTGATACCTATATATGGTGATTCTACAGCACTTCTAAGTATTCCCAATGTGTTCGTTGGATTTCCGAATTCGTAGACAAAGCCAAATTTTGAACCTACTAAAATTGTGAACGCCAAATAATCAGTGTTCCAAAATTGAAACTGTCCAATTTCAATAAGAAATAGTTTTACAAAACTAACAATTATTAATAAATCAATTCCTTCAATCAGTTTTAGAAGTATTAAAACCCCAGAGATGATTGTTATTAAATGTATTGAAGACCAGAAAATGAGAATCAAATAATTGATGAAAGTAATTTCCGGAAAAGAAAATATATGTTTGATAAAATCAGGTCCCAAAAGGACTGCAGTTATGAATTGGAATGAAAAAACTGAGTACAGAACATATTTCGAATCGATATCTGAGATCGATAAGACTTTTTCTTTTATAGTTTTAGAATCATCTTCACCTTTTGGGGCCTTTTGCTTTATTGCTAAGACTTCTTTTGCAATTTTTACTGCTTCGGGTCTAAATTGATGTTCATTTTGGAGAATATGAAGCAATTGAGCTTCATTTTTTTTTCCATTTTTCTCCTGAGAACTTCTGACATGATTAATTAATTACACTAACGGCCCGGCGTTTAAGCAGCGCAGGTTTTCGTTTTTTTTGAAGTAACTGAATTATTTTATTGCCCACAAGCTTTCCTTCTAATACTTCCTGCGTTCGACTTGAAACGCTTGTTAGGCGTTTACTTTCTTATTTGAAATAAAACGCTTATAAATCAAAATGGCACTGAGTGTTTGATATATAATTAACCCCAAAATGTGCAAGTAATATTCATTCGCTAAGTGTGTTGAGGCAAAGTTAAGATCATTCCAATCATAGACATCGAAAAAGAATAATGTGCCAGTATGTAAGAAATAGAACACAGCTGTATAGAAAACTAATAGCACCAAAAAACTAACTAAAAGAAGTATTTTAACCGTTTTCTCTTTTATGAAGAAATAAGCCCCAATCACAATCAGTATTGAACAGCCAAGCGGTATGAAGTTTTCTATAAAAAGATACATGACTGATTCTCTTACTTGATTATATGTGAAAACGCATAACGACCCCGCGCTTAAGCGGGGAGTCTCATTAGTAATTGTTTGATAAAGTAATAGAATAATTAAACTATTTCTTCTTTCTACGCTTTAGATAGGCCTCATAATCATCGCCTAGCTTATCTATTAGCTCTTTTCTTCCTGACTCTTCTTTTTTGCTTCTATAACGATCTTATAACTGGTAGCACAACAACCTAGAATCAAGAGTATTAAAATGAATTCCATACCTGTGGTTAATTATTTTTCAAATCAACCCTCTGGCCTTCAATTCCAGGTATTTATTGATGGCGCTTACAGAGAGTTCTTTGGGAGGGGTGAAGATAGAATGGATACCGTGACGGGTCAGGGATTTCACAATCTGCCTTTTCTCGAAGTTGAATTTCTCGGCTACTGTTTTTACGTAAATATCATCGAGGTTTTCGGACTCTTTATTAAGTAAGGAACTCAGCTCGGTATTTTCAAAAAAGATGGTCACAAGCAGATGATCTCTGGCAATTCGCTTTAGGTAAGGGAGCTGGCGCTCCATGGCGGAGTAGGTTTCAAAATTGGTGTAGAGCAACACCAGACTTCGTTGATTCAGATGCGTTTTCAAATTAATGAGCAATCGCTCGTAGTCCGATTCCATGAAATTGGTTTCGAGCTTGTACAAAGCTTCCTGGATTTTCCGGATGTGCGTTTTCTTTTTTTCCGGGCGGACTACCACCGAATCTGAATTGGAAAAGGTAACCAGCCCCGCTTTGTCATCTTTAATCAGCGCGATGTTTGAAATCACCAGCGACGTATTGATAGCGTATTCCAACAGGTTTAATCCATCAAAGGGGAGTTTCATTACCCGCCCCATATCAATTACATTTACAATTTGCTGCGAGCGTTCATCCTGATATTGGTTTACCATTAAATTCTGAGACCGGGCGGTAGCTTTCCAGTTAATAGAGCGGATGTCATCGCCGGGCACATACTCTTTAATCTGGTCGAATTCCATCGTATGTCCAAGTCGGCGAATCTTTTTGATTCCGATATCTGAAAGCCGGTTTGAAATCGCATACATCTCAAACTTCCGCATCTGAATGAAGGAAGGATATACTGGGAGAGCCTGCTTCTGTTCAAAAGTAAAACGGCGTTTAAAAAGTCCGATATTTGTTGTTACAAAGGCGTTGATATTTCCAAACTCAAACTCTCCACGATTAGTAGGACGTAAGGAGTAGGAAAACCGATGCTCCGAATTCTTTTCAAAACTGGCGGAAATTTCAAAATTCCGAATCTGAAACTGATGAGGAATTTCATCCACAATAGAGCATTCAGTTTTGATAGTATATCGGGAAGTACAAACGAGTCGTATGGTATTTTCATCGCCGTTGGATAATCGTTGCGGAGCAATTCGTTCAATTTCCAGGCCGTTTTTCTGAGAAAAAAGAAGCAGAATATCTGCTACACCAGCGACTATCAAAGCGATCAGAACTACATCGCCAAGAGCCTCAAAGCCGACATAGAAATAGCCCAATACGTAAGAAATACATACTAATGACAAGGCTATAAAAAACCGGGAATCTGCAAAAAAGCTCTTGAAAAAGTTCACTACCGGGGAACCTCCACGTTGTCGGCTAGTTGCTTGAGGACCGTGTCGGGGATGACACCCTCCATCTCTCTTTCGGGTGTAAGCGTTATTCTATGGCGAAGCGCAGGCGCAATAATTCGCTTTACATCTTCCGGGGTGATGAAATCTCTTCCGTGCATTGCTGCCCATGCCTGTGATGCTTTCATCACATACACCGAAGCTCTTGGAGAAGCTCCGATGTAGATAGAACTTGAATTGCGGGTTTCCTGAACAATTTTGGCGATGTAGCTCATCAGGTCTTTTTCGACATGAATCCGACTTACTAATTCGCGTTGTGATTTTAGCTCCTCAGGAGAAACCACCGCCTGGATGTTTTCTAATTCGGATGCCGTCTGCCGGGAATAACTTCCTTCCAGTATAGTAACTTCTTCATCAATGCTTGGATATCCAACTTCAACCTTAAACAGAAACCGATCAAGTTGAGCTTCAGGAAGCCGATAGGTTCCTTCATGTTCAATGGGGTTTTGGGTGGCAATCACAATGAAAGGAGGAGCCATCGGATAGGTGTTCCCATCTACCGTAATTTGTTTTTCCTGCATCACTTCGAATAAAGCAGATTGTGTTTTTGCAGGAGCCCGGTTGATTTCATCAATAAGTACTACATTGGAAAATACCGGCCCTTTCTTGAATTCGAAATCGGTGGTTTTGGCATTGAACACGCTCGTTCCGATGATGTCGGCAGGCATTAAGTCTGGGGTAAACTGAATTCGGGAGAATTCGGTATCCAGTGTTTTGGCGAGTAACCGAACAGTGAGTGTTTTTGCCACTCCCGGAACTCCTTCAACTAAAACGTGCCCATCGGCAAGGAGTCCGCAAATCAAAAGATCAATCATCTCATCCTGCCCGACAATGACTTTTCTGATTTCACCCCGGATGTTATTGACCATGGTTTGAATACCAGATAGATCGATTCTGCTTTCAAAGGGTGTCGATTCGTTGGTATCAGAATCGGATTTAGTGTCATCATTAGGTAATTGTTCGTCGCTCATCGCTGTGATTGTTTATAGAATCGGTCGATTCGTTCTGTTATTCGTTTAAGTTCGTTTTTGGTGATTTCTTCTTTCTCCTTCAGAAGTTCAATCAATTGAAAAAGTTGATGTATTTCTTCCAATTCAATTCCTGAACGACTGGAGATATCTTCCAAAATCTTTGGATTCAAATCACTGGTTTGCACATTCAAGTTGGTACGAATGTACTCATAAAGAAAGAGTACTTTTTTCTCCAGAATATCTTTGTGGGTACCATTATTCAGGTACAGATTTGCAATGGTTTGGGCAAAATCAATGCTGGAATTTACCGGTGCTTTAATAATGGGAATAATTCGCTGAGTTCGTCGCCCATTTAATATCAGGAAGGCAATCATTCCAAACACCGCAATAAACCACGCCCATTTTAAATTCGAATTCGAAACTACATACCGAAGAGGAGAAGAGAATGAAAGCCTCCCAATTTTATAGTATTCATCCCAGATGGTTGTTTGTGTCGGAAGGTATGACAATGCATTGAATGCATAATCATAGCGCCCTGTATCCTTCAGATAATAATTGGTAAAGAGAAAGGGGTTAGAGTGAATCAGGTAACTTCCTTCCCCATAATTAAGCCGGATAAAATTGGGTTGATCCTCATTGCTGAATCCAAGAATCTCAGTGTTTACGGTATCAAAACGAGTGAAGTACGATTCAGTTAAGTTGATCGGAAACGCCCATCCGCCATTTTTTTTGATTTGAGGATTCGTGAAATTGAGTGTATTGGTTGTAAGGGAATCCAGTGAAGTGGAGGATGGATCTATGGCAGGAAACGAATTTCTTAGTCCAAGATTCAGCGAGTCGGCAAAAGCACCTCCAAGTTGTCGGGCAGAAATAAATACAACATCCCCAGACTCCACTTTTTCGTGGAGAATTTCGGTCTCAAACTCATCCAGTTGAAAGCTCTGGTTAATAAAAATCCAGTTAGTCCGGTTAATTCCAAGCTGGGATTCAAAAATAGGCTGATTGCTTGTGATCATCTCCGGAACGTTAAATTCTGTAGCCACAAGCTCATTCAGGATATAGGTTCCGAATGGCTTTTTCTCTGAAGCTGAATAACTCTCAGACCAATCAACAGGTGTGGGTTGTAATACTTTCACCAAAACCATCATCACAGTTAAGATCAGCAGAATAAGTACGTATTTGCGATCTGTATTACCCATTGTTAAGCTTCGATTTTAAAGAGTTAAAAAGAGTTTGGACCTTAGAAAAGCCGCGTTTATCTATTTCAAAATCGCCGTACTCAACAAATTCATAATAAGAAGTAAGTTTAGTAAAAAGTGGGGATGATGGATGAGAAGCCAGCTCTCTTTCATAATCGAAATTGGTTTTCTCAATGCTGAAACTGATCAAGTTATGTTCGTTTAGCATCTTAAGAGTAATCAGGTACAGATATCTGGTTGCCGCATGAAAGTCAGAGTTAGAAAGTGCCTTTTCGAGCATTTCCTGAAGTTTCAACTGGTCGAGTTCTTCTTTTCCAATATTCATTGAAAAAGACTTCTCCGGATTCTTCCTGCTAAATACATTGATAAGGTTTCCGCCAATGGTCTGGTTAATAATGACCAGAATCAAAGAACCGATTGCGATGTACAGAAACAGGCGAAGGACAAAGCCTCCGATCGGGTTACCAAACAAGAAACTAAAAAGCATATAGAGCTGGTACAGAAAGCGTTCAGCAAAAGACTCGGGGTTCTCAGGAATGCTTTGGTAGTTAAAATCAGAATCGGAAGCATAGTCTTCGATAATCTCAACATCAGGAATACGAACATCCAACACCGATTCCGTTTCTGTTTGAAGAGAATCCTGTGCATAAAGAGGCGTACTCCAACCTGGGATAAAGAGAATCAGCAGAAAGGCCTGTTTAAAAACTCGGTGCATACTTGTTAGTCGACCAGACTCTCAATCCGTGAACGTAAGCTTCCACCTTCTTTTCTTTCCACCAGGTTATAGAATTGGAGTGCAAAAGAAATATGAAGGATAGCAGTAAATAGAGATCCAAACGCCGCAGAGAAACTAGTAAATACTGTAAACAGCGTAGAGTAATTATTAGCTTCAGAGGCTGCCCCGGAATCCATCAGAAAAATAGAAAGAATAGTGGCAGGTAATATGAATACATAAGTCGTAAAGATTACGATGATATACATGATGAAAAACAGCACAAAAGTAGCCCACCAATAGCCCTGCGTTAATTCCCAGGAACGACTAATAGCATCCCCAACACCACGGTTTTCGAATATAAGTGCAGCGGGTGCAAGGCTTAACCGGATTCCAAAAAAGACAGCGGGGAAAAAGAAAAAGAAAGCAGAGGCAATCAGAATTAGAAATAGCAGGATGTATAGGCCAATGAATCTGAAAATGAGAGGTACAGAATCTGATATCAAGTCATTGGGTTGGGGATCAATTCCCTGATCGGTTAAGTCCAAATGCTTTAGAGCAACCACAGAAAGAACTCCATAAGCAAGCAGTGAGATAGCAATACTTGTAAAGTAGCGCCAGCCAAAAAAATCAAATATTGCATCCGGTTCAAAAAGCGTAGAGAAAATCTGGTCGGAATACCCCTGCATCAGAAAAGCCTGAATCAGGTAAAGCGGGAATACAAAAAAAACCAGCCCTTTTCCTAAGGTTTTGTAGTGAATTCGAACATACTGGAAAGTGTCTGTTAAGATATCTCCAACGTCTCTGGAGATGCGGTGGTTAAAGTTTTGCATGAAGTTGTTGTCTTCTTTTTAAATAAATTTTTACTGGCATAATAATGTAATAGCCGATAATAAAAGCGAAAGAGCCAATGATGATGAACAGGCTTAGAAAAACCGGCATTTCTGTATATCGGGTTACAAAACTTTCCAGAAACCCGGCCGCTATAAATACCGGAATCAGGCTGATCAGCATTTTAATACCATCTTTTACACCCTTCATAAAAGCAACTGATCGCTTATACGTGCCCGAGAAAATAAAGCTATTTCCAAGTGTAAACCCTGCTGCACCAGAGATCGTTATGGCGCTCAGTTCCAACGCTCCGTGAATAAAAATGACCAGCATTGCTTCAGAAAGCAAGTCATAACTCTGGAAAAAAGTAATAAATACACCGACCATTATTCCGTTTTTGAGCATGATCCATCCGGTTCCGAATACAGTGAAGATGCCCAGAATAAAGTTGATGAAGGAAACCCGAATATTATTGAAAGTGATAGCATAAAACATATTAAGCTGGGTATGTTCTTTATAAACAGCGAGAGGGTCGCCTTGTTCGATGTTGTTGGTAGTCATGTTTACGTAAGCATCACCAAGTATTAAGCGAGCAAAAGACGCATCATTTTGCTGGGAAATCATCCCAATAGAACAAAAGAGCAAGAATACAAAAATAGCAGCACCGAGTTCTTTTAAGCGATAGGAAAAAAGTTCAGGGACTTCCTCGCTCCAAAAAGTAATGAGCCTGGAAGATCGTTCTTTCCGGTTTTTATAGATTGTATTATGAGCCTGAATAGAAAGGTCATTCAGATACTGAGCTGTTTTAGACTCCGCGAAGCAACTTTGAGCGTATGCAAGATCATTATTCAGCTCAATGTATAACTCAGCGAGATCATCAGGAGATACTTTCCGATGGTTTTTCAGAGCGACTTCAAACGATCTCCACTTATCCGCATTTTTCCTTAAAAAGGTAACCTCACGCATGTAGCTTTTTTCTTGATGTTCTTTTTTTCACTGAGGATAAAACGTGTATCTTTTGCCAGATAGTAAGTCTTTTAATACTTAATAGAAACCGTTTTTGGGATGAATCAGATCGGGGTAGAAACCACTCAACATGTAAAACTAAACTATAATCCGGCCCCAATTGGAGATCGCCTGATAGCCTTTCTTATCGACGGTTTTACTCTAATGGCATTCTACTTTGTAGCGATGATGGCTTTTGGGTTTGCAAGCAGTTTTAGTGATTCAATGAATGAGTTTGTCGCTGAAAACCAATGGATCATTTATGCGGTGTATATGATTCCATCATTCTTTTACCACCTGATTTTTGAGATAAGTTGGAATGGGAAATCGTTTGGAAAATGGTTGATGGGGTTACAGGTCGTAAAAGTGGATGGTACTAATCCATCCATTGGTAATTATATCATTCGATGGATATTTCGTTTAGTAGAGATCACCTTAACGAGCGGGATGGTGGCATTTATTACTGTTTTGGTAAATGGGAAAGGTCAGCGTTTGGGAGATATCGCGGCAAAAACCTGTGTGATAAAGATCAGGAAGAAAGTGCAGCTTAGTGATACCATTTATTCTGAATTAAACGATGAGTACGAGGTGAAATATTCTGGAGTACAAAATTTGAGTGATGAGCAGATCAGAACAATTAAAGATGTACTGGCTTCAAAAAAGGATTACGACCAATCAACCTGGTTTGTGATGGTTCAGCGGACAGCCAATATTATTCAGACGAAAATTGGTGTTCAAAAACTGGAATCAAACGCGGATGATTTTTTAGAACAGGTGATCAGAGATTATAATCACCTGCATCAATCATAAGAAGAGCATGTCCACAAATACAGCTACCCAAATCATTGGCAGATAGATGATAGAAGCGAACATCAACTTGCGTGCATTCAGTCTTGAGCGTTCAAGAGCGAAACGGATTCCGTACACAAAAAAGATGGCAGCGAAAATGATGCTTAAAGTCAGAAATACGAGTCCTGCGATATTTAAAGCAAAAACGGCATAGCTGATTGGGAAAAGTAGCAGAGTACAAAGGATAGCATAGAAAGCTGTTTTCTTGCCTTCGGTATCATCTTTCGGAAGCATTTTAAAGCCTGCTCCAGAGTAATCGTCTTTATACATCCAGGCGATGGCCATTACGTGTGGGATTTGCCAGAGGAATAAAATTCCAAAGAAAAGCCACATTCCGGGATCAGAAATGGTTCCGGTTGCTGCTGCCCATCCACCTACAGGAGGAAGTGCTCCGGGAACGGCACCAATCAAAATATTAAATGCAGAAACACGCTTCATGGGAGTGTATGCTGCGAGATAAATAAGTGCTGTTGCAAAAGAAACGATTCCGGCAACGGGATTTACCATTAACACCAAATAGGTGAGTCCGGTAAATAATAAAGTGAGAGAAAAAATAGCTCCTTGTTTTGCTGGGACACGCTGAGCAGGCAAAGGTCGTTGCTCCGTTCGTTTCATCAGTCCGTCTAGGTTACGCTCCATAAACTGGTTATGAGCTCCGGTACCTGCAGCAATCAGATAGGTTCCTATGACGGCATGAATCATCGTAAGAAAGTCGATGGAACCTGCACTACCTACTACAAAACCGACTAGCATACTGATTAAAACAGCGAAAGTAATTCCTGGCTTAGTTAGTTGGTAGTAGTCTGAAATGGTCTCGGAAAACGAACGTCCGATCAATACTTTTTCTTCTTGTGAACTCATGAATTTCTTTGAATAGAAACGTATTTTTAGAGACTCTAAAGTTAACCAATTCATCACAATATTGGTACCCGTTTCCACATGAAATTAAATGCCTATCAAAAAACCGCGATAACCACTGTAGCTGCAACTCTCTTTTTGATTCTTGTTGGAGGTTTGGTACGATCTACCGGAGCAGGTATGGGCTGCCCGGATTGGCCGAAATGTTTCGGGCAATGGATTCCACCTACAGATGAAACCGAGTTACCATCAGACTACCAAACCGTTTTTCTGGAACAGCGAATAGAGAAAAACCAAAAAATTGTAGGCTATCTGGATGCTCTGGGATTCGAAGAACTTGGAGATAAAATTGAAAACGACCCAAAGGTGAAGGTTCCTGAAGAGTTCAATGCCATTAAAACATGGACAGAATATGTGAACCGATTGGTAGGAGCCATTATAGGCTTGCTCGTTTTTGCGACCTTTATTACCTCTTTCAGGTATTGGAACTCAGATCGATCGATTACCATAGTTTCAGGGATCGCATTTTTTCTAACCGGATTTCAAGGGTGGCTAGGCTCGATAGTTGTAAGTACTAATCTTTTGCCTGGCACTATTACCATTCACATGATATTAGCACTGGTTATTGTAAATGTGCTTCTCTATGGTGTTTTTAAAGCTACATCAGGGTTTGTGAGCATCGAAATTGGTTCAGAACTAAAGAAGAAAATTTATTGGATAACCATTGGTTTGTTAGTATTGACTACTATTCAACTCGTGCTGGGTACCCAGGTCCGGGAAGCGATTGATGCTATCAAACTCACGACCGATAGAGCAAACTGGATCGATGAAACTGGGAATATTTTCTTGATTCATCGAAGCTTTTCATGGCTGGTAGTGATTGCAGGAGCTTATTTGTTCTACGTTATAAAAAATGGTGGTGTAAAGGGTGTACTTTATAAACTTAGTGTCTCAAATGTAGCCCTCATTTTCTTGCAGATTGCAGCAGGAGTAGCTCTGGAATTCCTTGAAATGCCACCGGCTTTCCAGGTAGTACACTTGGTGGGGATAGCGCTTATGGTTTGCGCGCAGTTTCTGTTGATACTAATGGTAAGATTAAGAACAGAGCATTAAAGCTTCTCAAGTAATTGATTGAGGAAAACCTTCATCTCTGCAAGATCTTTTCTCAAATCAGCTGAAAGATCCTGATGTTCACCCGATTCAGAAGTATCGCCATTGAGAACTTTTCTAACACCTTCGCTGGTAAATTTTTTCTCTTCCAGAAGTTCTTTGATCTTGAAAATGAGATTTACTTCTTCTTCTTTGTAAGCTCGGTTCCCGGCGCTGTTCTTTTTTGGACTTAGTTGGGCGTAGGTTTTTTCCCAATTTCTCAACACATGCGGGGCAAGTCCTGTAAGTTTACTCACTTCTCCCATCGAGTAATACAATTTTTTCATAGCATCCAGAAAGTGTATTTTAGGCAACAATTTTAGTTCAGTTAAGAAAATCATTTCTAACCTTTTTTAAAAGAATCCATTTTGGCAGTTGAGGAAAAAAATTATCCGGTCGATATCAGCATAGTGATCCCGCTCTATAATGAAGAAGAATCACTCCCTGAACTGGAACAGGCTATTGAATCAGCATTAAAAGGCTCATTTACTTACGAAATAATATTTGTAGACGACGGTTCCTCAGACTTGTCCTGGGAAGTAGTAAAGAGTCTTGAAGCAAAAGGTGATTATATAAAAGGAATTTCATTTCGAAATAACTACGGCAAGAGCACCGCTTTACAAGCAGGCTTTGAGAAAGCGAGAGGTGAGTTTGTCATTACAATGGATGCGGATTTACAAGATGACCCTAATGAAGTACCCGAAATGGTTCAGATGCTGAAAGACGGTTACGACCTGGTGAGCGGATGGAAAAAAGAGCGTCACGATCCCATCTCAAAAACAGTCCCTTCAAAATTCTTCAATTTTGTTACCCGGATTTCGGCAGGAATCAAACTGCATGATTTCAACTGCGGGTTAAAAGCCTATAAAAGTGATGTTATCAAGAATATCTATTTATATGGAGAGCTTCATCGGTATGTACCTATGCTAGCAAAAAGAGCAGGTTTTGGGAGAATAACTGAGAAAGTAGTGAAGCACCATCCCAGAAAATATGGGAATACTAAATTCGGACTTTCAAGATTCATTAACGGATTTCTGGATTTGGTGACTATTCTGTTCGTTCAACGATACTTGCAAAAACCCATGCACTTTTTTGGGTTGATTGGAGTATTACTGCTTATGGTGGGTGGAGCAATAAATATTTATATGGCGTTTCTTCGGTTAGTGATGGATACAGGTATTGGTAATCGCCCGCTACTTTTCTTAGGAATTCTCTTGATGGTGCTTGGGGTTCAATTCTTTTCAACCGGACTCATCGGTGAATTGATCAACAAAAACCACGTTGAGCACCAAAAACCTAAAATTAGAGAAGAGATTGACTAGTTTATTTTTTGGTACACACTGATTTCGATCGTGTGAAATCCCCAGGATAAATGATCTTCAGCTCCGATAAAGAAGTCAGTATAGCTTTCGATCTTCTTGTAGCTTGATTGTCGGTTTTGTAACCAATCTTGCATTTCCGTGTCCGGTACTTCTTTCCAAAGTAGAAAATCAGCCGGGGTGTTAGCCTGCTTTTCCGATTCCGTTAATGCGTGGTAGTTTCTAATCTGGCTAGAAACCCCGGGCATTTTCTCATATAAAGTATATCGGGTTCTGTACGTACCTACATTAGAAATTATGGTACTCTCTTCAGAAATATTGTTACTCAATACTTCATTGGCTTTCCATAAATCGGACCAGCTGTTAAAAATGACTACATATTGGAAAAAGAAGAAGAATCCGGCTGCAAAAAAAGTCCCTTTTTTTGCTTTTGCTAATGAAGCTTTGAAATTAAAAACAAGTAAAGGCGCCGAAAAGACCAATCCAAATAGAATATGCTTTTGCGCTGAAACAGGGTTTCCTGTTACGATGTGAAATAAAGGCCATAAGAGTAATCCACCAAAGAATAATAAAAACCACCTTTTTGGGAGGTCAATTTTAGTTCGGACGCTAAGATAACTCAGGATAAAAGGAAGGAGAATGAAGACGCTTATTCCGAGCGAATATAGACTATTGAACCCGAGTCGCACGGAATTGACTGTATATGAATCATAAGAAACAGGAATAATAGAATTGAATACTAAAAAATTATGCGCCATAACAATAGACCCGGAAACACCACATAAAACAATAAGAGGAAGGAGCGATTTTCGTTCATATACTAATACAAGAAACAGCATCAGGAATGGAAAGAATACGATGAAGGCGTATTTAGCCAGAACTGCCAGCCCCGAAAATAATGCGGCTAATACTATAAACCCGATTTTTTTCTTTTGAACAAGCACCACGGCTAATGTAAATAAAAGGAGCCCCGGAACATCGTATACAGCTATTTGGCTAAACGTCCAGAATGGAGCAAAAAGAGCAATCATTAAAACTGATAATCGGGCATCTTTTTCATTTAAAAACTTCTTCGAGTAGAGATAGATTAGATACAGGATGGTGGTACCCATCAAAACAGTTACTATCCTTAAGCCAATCAATGATGTAAAAGAGTACACCCAGCCAGCGAATAAACTCCAGATAAAGGGACTTCCGTTATGCCATGAAGAGTAGGTGTCGGGTAAGCCGTTCAGGAGTTCTAATCCCGATAGAATATAGATTCCTTCATCTCCACTAGGTCCTTGTTTCAGAAAAATAACCAAGGTTATGTTCACAAAAAGAAAAGTTAAAAGGATAGTGCGAATTTCAGGAACCTTCATTAAGAATTAAGTTGCTTATAATCTGTTTATGGTGAAGTAGTAAATATACAGTGAGCAACTCACATTTATACATCTCTTTATAAAAGCCAAAATCAAACCAAACAATATCATTGATAAGAGTAAGGTTAATAGCGATGACTATCGAATAAGAAGAATCTTAAAATACTCCTTCTTTCCTGATAATGGATGGTACAATTCGTATTTTCTATTCTTAAAAATTTGAAAATATCTCTACAAAGAAAATTGTTAAATAATTGATGTCTCGTTTTTCCCCATTATTAATAATTCTTCCATTTTTTTCCTTTTCTTTATTGGCTCAGGATTCCACCGATGTCTATGAAGAACCGATATTATATCATGAATATTCTGAGTGTTTGAGAGAGATTTTTAATGCCGCGGATAGCATAAAAGCTGAAAGCTCTGAAGCTACAGAGATACATTATTTAAAAGAAAACAGACTTAACTGCGAGCAGAGCAGCCCTGTAAGTAGAAGGATTTCACTCCGGTATTTGGAATGGGGAGATACTGTTTATGATGACAAAGGCGTGAAAGAAGATGTAGATAAAAAAGAACTCTTTAAGGAAGGACTGATGTGGGGAAGAATAGCTGTAGAAGAAGATACCCTCAACCATTTAAACTATGAGAATCTTTCTATGGGCTTTGCCGCTGTAATTTCTGTTTCAGGGTTGAAAGGAAAAGCAAATATGGCAGATAGTGTCCGAATATTTGCTGAGAAAGCAATCATGCTCGATCCTAGAAATGATCGGGCATATCATATTTTGGGAAGATGGCATTACGAGGTTTCAAAGTTGAGCTGGTTCACAAGAATGTTATCCCGTGTGATTTTTGGAGAATCCCCTAAAGGATCTTTTGAAAGAGCAATCAACTATTTTGAGCAGGCTATAAAGTTAGACAATATTGCAGTGCATCGTTACTGGTTAGGAATGGCTTATCTTGAAAGCGGGAATAAAGAAGAGGCCCTAGAGCAGTTTACCATACTACAGACCCTGCCCTTGGTTCAACATAACGATCAATACTTTAAAGACGAGGCAAAGAAGCTGATTGATAAGCATGGTTAGTTTTCAAACCACTGTCCGTCATTCGATATGAAAAAAGTTCTCATTCCATTTCTTTTATTGATACCAGTACTTACTTCAGCCCAGGACAGCTTGCGCACAGGAGTTAAGTATGGAATATTGCCTGTTCTTTCATTCAATTCCGATGACGGTGTTTTTATTGGGGGAGAAGTTAAACGGTACGATTATCGTGGGGCGCAGCCGTTTAAGTCCTTTACTCGTATCGCAGTGAACTATAAAACAGACGGTGCTTTTTCCGCGGGGATTTATCGGGATGAAGTGGATATTTTTGGTACGGATATCCGCGTTGGCTGGGATGCCTTTTCCACCCAGAATTTTAATAATTACTATCTGGGGAATACTGATGAAATCGAATTCGATCGTGATCGTTTCGATACCACAAGTTTCTACTCCTTCAAATCATTTCGTTTAAACGTTGGTGGAGCTACACGTTTTCCAATATCAAGAGAAGGAGGAACCAACCGCTTCGATTTTAAGACAGGTTTGAGGTTTGTATACGAAACTCCGTGGGGAACCCCAGAAAGCAGATTTATTAACAGTCAAAATATCGAAGGGAGCGATGGAGCTTTTTTGACCTTGCTTGATATTGGGTTAGTGCTTGAGCGTAGAAACTCAGAATTTAGGGCACAGCGTGGGTATCAGCTTAGTACGGGTTTTAAATATGCTCCTCCTGGCATAAGTACTCATCATACCTTGGAAAATTATTTTCTTGGATTGGGTTTCCTTCCTTTGACTCGGAAAATACCGATTACACTTGCATCAAGAGTATCCTTCCAGAATACAGTTGGTAAAACGCCCTATTGGTTTACTCCTTTTTTGGGAGGAGGGACATCGCTAAGAGGGTACATGTATCGTCGGTTTACAAGTGATAATGCTTTATCGTACACTATTGAAGTTCGATCATGGCTCATTAAAGTACCTTTTAAAAATATTGAGATAGGAGCCAATATATTTTTAGATGGAGGTAGAGTTTTTTCAAATGATAACTGGTCAGAAGTGTTCATAAATCACAATATTACATTGGGATTCGGGGGAGTTATGGCTATCTTCACCCCCGACTATATTTTGAAGTACGATATCGGTTTTTCTGAAGATGGCATAGGCATTTATTTGGGCACCGGGTACTCATTTTGATACAGTTAGATTTATCAAGACGGAATAAAAGATCACAGACGCATTAGATGTTAAACACGCCTCTTCCTGAAATAATAGTAGGGCTTTACGCACTATCTGCATTTCTAATTACATTGTATTCGATCGGAGAATTTAATCTGGTTTACTATTTCCTCACTTCTGGAAAAAAAAACAGATTTCATCCTACAAGACCTGATTACAAAAGAGAGGAACTACCTCATGTAACGGTTCAACTACCTATGTACAATGAAAAGTACGTGGCAGAGGCACTTATTAATTCATGTGCGAATTTAGATTATCCTTCTGATAAATTAGAAATTCAGGTAGTTGATGACTCAACTGATGAGACGGTTGATATTGTGGATGAACGAGCTACCTATTGGAATGGTCAGGGTATTGATGTAAAAATAGTTCACAGAGAAAACCGGCAGGGTTTTAAAGCGGGTGCATTACGCGATGCTACACCTTCTGCAAAAGGTGAATTTATTGCCATTTTTGATGCTGATTTTCGCCCAAACCCAGACTTTCTTCTGAAAACCATTCCATATTTCCAGAATGAGAAAATTGGTATAGTTCAAGGAAGATGGGGACATTTGAACAGGAATTATTCTGCCCTGACGAAATCGCAGTCTATGTTTTTAGATATGTTCTTTGTAATTGAACAGCAAGCCAGGTCCCTAAGAAGCCTTTTCCTTAGATTTAATGGCTCCGGAGGTGTGTGGAGAAAATCTTGTATCGAAGATGCGGGTGGCTGGTCAGCCGATACCTTGTCGGAAGATTTAGATTTAGCATACCGGGCACAGCTTAAAGACTGGAAAGTAATTTATGACACAGAAGTAGAAGCACCGGCAGAAATACCGGTAACTATTCTCGATTTTAAAGCACAACAATATCGGTGGACTAAAGGGAAAGCTCAGGTGATAAGAAAACTATCCGGATCAATCCGGAAGAAAAAACTTCCCTTTTTTGAAAAGCTGCATATCTGGTTTGACCTGTATAACATATTGGCGATTCCAGCCATTATGGTGCTGGCACTTTTGAGCACCCCTCTGGCATTTATTTTACTAGAGACTAAAGAGTTTAACACATTTCTGTCATTCTTTTCGCTTGCATTAATTAATATAATTGTAGCTCCATGGTTTACATGGCTCACTCTAAGAAGATATAATGACAGTAAGTGGGGGACTTTTAAGGAGATTCTGACGTCATTCTTTCCATTTACTTTTTTGTTGCTGGGAATGTCTCTGTTTCAATTCACTTCAATGGTGGAAGGTTTTTTTAGCGACAACGCGTATTTCCATAGAACATCGAAATACAACATCACCAATAAATCGGACAGCTGGAAGGATAAAGTATATTCACCTAAGGAGATTCCACTGCTTACCTATTTTGAAGGTATTCTTTGTTTATACTTTATGTATGGATTATTTGTCGATTTTAAATACATGACCTTTGGCTTTTTACCTTTTCATCTCATCCTGACTATCGGTTTTGGTTATGTATTTATTTCCTCTTTCAAAAGAGCGTAGATAAAAAGAGCCGAATTTCAACATCGGCTTTAAAACTAGTGACCAATACTTTTCTCTTGAGCTGAACGCTCATTGATATATGGATTAGTTCGAGTCATCATCATAATGCTTGTTAGTTTTGGTTATGAGAAACCAATAGCCAAAAGTGCAAATGATGAAAACCACAATTAGAAAGTAAATAATACTTGTTGGCATTATATAAAGCTGAGTAATTATTACCGGATTCTAGTAAAGTCGCACGCTTACCTGAAGCATATTACCATAATCAAACGAAAATAAAAAAGCCCTTAACAACATAGTATTAAGGGCTTTTGTGTACCGCGTACGGGATTTGAACCCGTGCTACCGCCGTGAAAGGGCGGCGTCCTGGACCCCTAGACGAACGCGGCATAATAATCAATAAATGGGAGCCTGATGGGAATCGAACCCACGGCCTCTAGTGCCACAAACTAGCGCTCTAACCGACTGAGCTACAGGCTCCATCTGAAGTTTTACCAGAGGCAAAACTAAGTACCGCGTACGGGATTTGAACCCGTGCTACCGCCGTGAAAGGGCGGCGTCCTGGACCCCTAGACGAACGCGGCATTTAAAATCAATATGTCAAATTAACCAAATGGAGGCGACAGGCGGATTCGAACCGCCGTACGAGGTTTTGCAGACCTCTGCCTAGCCACTCGGCCATGTCGCCTTTAAGTTATAAGTACGCCCATCAGGACTCGAACCTGAAACCTATTGCTTAGAAGGCAATTGCTCTATCCAGTTGAGCTATGGGCGCTCAACTATTCAGTATGTCAAATTGGACTGGTTAGAAAACGAAGTTTTGAAACCGACCCCAAATCAATGCGACCAGAGCAAAAGCTATGGGCGCTCAACTATTCAGTATGTCAAATTGGGCTGGTTAGAAAACGAAGTTTTGAAACCGTCCCTCAATCAATGCGCTTGGAGCAAAAAGCTATGGGCGCTCGAAAATAGTTATCAAAATGTCAAAAAAAACAGGAATCCGGCTAAGAATTCCCTTCTTGTCGGGGAGATCACGCTTGCAGCGTGACGACCCTTTTCAATTCTAGTCGGGGAGACAGGATTTGAACCTGCGACCCTCCGCTCCCAAAGCGGATGCGCTACCGGGCTGCGCCACTCCCCGTTTTCGAAAGACGAGAAAGATAAGGGTTTCTGCATTCCGTTACCAACTCAAATTCGTAAAAATCTTTAGAATTATTAAACAATCGGGTTAGTCTTTTAGAATAGCAGAAACGTAATTATCCCAGCTCATTTTTGAAGCTGATTTACGTACATTTTCGCCGGGTAGTGGGCTATCGAGGAAGCGGAGCATCTGCTTGGCCATTGAATCAATATTCTCTGCCTCAGCAAGGTATCCGTTAAATCCATCTTTGATTGTTTCGGGGAAGTGCCCAACATTAGTAGCAAGAATTGGTAGCTCAAAATTATAAGTGAGAGACTCAACACCCGAAGGTGTGGCTGTCAGATAGTATAACACACTACAATCCGCTATCTGGAAATATTTATGAACATCTTCATTAGGAATGAATTCATTTTTTACGACGATGCTCTCTTCTAAATCAAGCTCTTTTACCAATTGGAGAGGGCGGTAATCTTGTTCACTTTCTTTATTTTTTAAAAACAGCTTCTGAGCTATACTAAATAAGCTGCGTTTAATCTTTGTAGAAAGTTTCGAGGTATCTAGCGTTGCCCAAAATTCCTCACCACATATCAAAAAAGTAACATCATCACGCTGTGCAGCCACTTTTTTGAAAGCCCTGATGGCATTATGGAGTCCTTTATATTTTCGTATGAATCCAAAGAAAAGAAATACGTTCTGTCTGAGCCCCAATTTCTTTTTGAATGCTTCGATATCAAAGTCGGGATCTGGTTGATACAAATCATATACGGGGTGGAAAAGCTTGACTACTGTAGTGGAATCATTTTCAGAACGGGTTCCATCTTCATTCACGAAAAATGACCGACCTGGATACAAAGCTTTTAGTTCATCCACTGTTTTATAAGCATGAGCAATATAGGTTTCAGCATGCTGAATACCTTTTTTGGTCAGCCGTTCGTCTATCGTACTTCCTTCTTTCTGAACTACAAAATGAAGATCAAAAATAATTTCTGCTTCAGAATACTTCTTCAACCATTTGGCAATAGAGCCCATCGGGATACCCTGGATTGAAATCGCCCATTGGAAGATAACTTTATCAGGATTTAGTGAATTGATATACTTTGCAGTTTGTCGCCAGCTAGCAGGGTTGTTGTAATTTGTAATGTATTTAACCTGAATACGGGTTCCTTCCAGAAAATCAGATCGGCTGGATTTATCAACAAATTCACGAGGTATAATAGAAGGATACTGATTCGTCCATGACACAATATGAACTTCATTCTCTGGATTCTTATCCAGCGTTTTAGCTAGCGAAGTGTTGTAATTAGAAATGCCACCTTTAAATTTAGGTCCCGGTCCGAAACAAACAATTATGGGCATATCAGGTGTATTTTTTAACGGCTACATCATACACACGACGCATTCCTTCTTCCAGAGATAGTTTGGGCTTCCAACCAAGTTTATCATTCACATAATCCATGTTGGCGTAACGCGAATGAACTCCAACCGGTTTATCCAGGAGTGGTTTGATATCGGGAGTATATCCTGCAAAAGAAGTGAACACTTGGATCAAATCGAGGAAGGAAGTCAGTTTTCCACTGCCAATATTTATCGCTGAGCCATCTTTAATATGATCCATGGCAAGTAAAGTGCAATCCATCACATCCTCAATGTGAACAAAATCCCGACCTTGCTTTCCGCTTCCCCAAACTTCAAAAGGGTTCTCTTTGAGAGCTGCTCGACGGGCTATGGCTGGGACCGGATAACTCAAATCCTGATCTTCTCCATACCCCGAAAACGGACGAATGCAGGTAACTGAAACTCCATAGTACTCAGCCGCAATAGAAGCGAGATATTCGCCGGTAAGCTTAGACCAGCCGTAGGTCATATCAGGCTGTCCCATTCTTTTGAAATCAATATCACTTTCACTCAGTGCAATGGCATCAGACTCGGTTTGTAAGTCAACCGGATAGGCGGCACTGGAACTTGGATAAAGTACACGTTCCGGTTTTGTGAGGCATATCCAACGGAAGAAGAGCGCATCGATAGCTAAATCGAGAGCAACTTTCATTGGATCCCCATCGATAGTTGCCCGGCCTCCCACAATAGCTGCAAAATGAAAAACATCTTTGAAGTTTGGAATATCCAGACTGTAATTATTTTTGAAGTAACCTGAATCTTCAATCAACCCCTCAAAAACCAGGCGAATATCCTTTTCGAGGAAGACCATGCGTTCGTCTTCCCCAAAATAAGTAAGACCGTTTTCTTCACGTGAAGGGGTGCCTTCAGGTAGCCATGTTGATGGGTGAGTTCCTACGGAAAGATCATCAATAAATAGGACGGTATCTTTCGTGCTGTTATAAATTCGTTTAACAAAATTCCGGCCAACAAAACCGCAACCGCCGGTGATCAGATGATAATTCATAAATTATAATTTGGCTCTTCCAGATTCAGGATGACAAATACTTTTCAAAGATAATGATTTTAGAAGGAGCACTTTTATCTAAAAATCCCGTTCTTTGAGTACAAAATTTAAGGGAATACACACAATGAAGCGAACATCTATTTTATTAATTCTGTTTACTTTTTCCGGAACTCTGGCTGCTCAAAGTTTGAGTGTATCAAGTTCCCCATCATCTTCAGTTTCTTTGACAGCCAAAGCCTCTTCTAATGGGGTTATGATCTCAGAGGCTAATGGAGAGGAATTAATGAGCGCAGTTTATAATGCTCCTGGTGGCGATCCTTCTCTGGAAACGTATACCTTGCCCGATGGATCATTCATCGTTCGTGAAAATATTGCCAATTTTCTTGTGTACGATTCATTTGGCAGAATTCAGAAGTCTATTTCGAATAGTACACAAAGTGAAGGTGGTGAGGCTATTTCAGAACTTGCTATGGACGCTTCAGGAAAGACAATTGTACTATTCAATCCAAAAGTAATTCGCAATGGACTCACTGGTTCAAGGGCAAAGGTAATTACATCCAGAAGTGTTCCAATTGACATTTTCTACAGTGATGAAAGAGAGCTCTCTGCTGTTGAAGTTTCACCAAATGGAGAATTCATTGCCTTTGCTTCGGCTAAATCCGGAACAGAGGATGAGGTTCAAATCGCTGATAAATTCGGGAATTTCTTAAATACGATCTCATTTGATCAACCTATAAGAGGAGTGAGTTTTTCTGAGGATGGGTTATTTGTGACAATTTATTCAGGTGGACGGGCTGCTGCATTCGAAGTAAGATCAGGTGAACGGGTTGGAAGTACAAGCTTCAGAAACACCACAGTAATTTTCGCGGGATATGATCCGGTCGGCAAAACAATTATTGGATTAACCGGAAAGGAAGGAGCTTCAATTTCAGAGGTTCAACTACATGCGGTAAACGTCTCAGCCCGGAAAATAGCCAGAGAGGAATTTTCTGAGAACCTGATAATACAAGAACAAATTAAGCTAGAGAGAACAGGTTTAGGAAGATACAGGATATCCGGTTTAGACAAAGAGTTGGACTTAAGAGCTAGTTTCTAGAAACAAGAAAGCCCGACTCACAGAGCCAGGCTTTTCTTTAATCTTCATTTTCGAAGTTCTGGGTTCGATGTTCCTCAGGCTTCCTTCGCTTCTTCTGATTCATCTTTCGTTTCCTCAGACTCAGTTTTAGAAGTTTTCTTTTCTTTAACCTTTTTTGGATCAGGCTTCGTCCATTCAAATTCAAGATCATCACGGGATTTATTCATTTTAATCTTGATAGATGAACCAACTTCCTGTTTGTGTTCAAGGAGTTCTTCTGCAAGCGGATCTTCAATGTATTTTTGGATCGCGCGCTTAAGCGGACGGGCTCCATATTTCTGATCAAATCCACGGTCGGAGATAAAGTCCTTTGCACCTTTGGTGATTTCGATGTCGAAACCAACCTCACGGATTCTGTCGAATAATTCTTCGCTGAGAATATCGATAATCTGGAAGATATCTCCTTTTTCGAGAGGCTTGAAGGTGATTACATCATCAATACGATTCAGGAACTCAGGATTAAATACTTTCTTTAACGCGTCCTGAATGGTCGTTTTCATTTTAGCGTAATCGAATGCGGTTTCATCCGGCCCACCAAAACCAATACCCTTACCCATATTTCGTATATCACGGGCACCAATATTGGAAGTCATGATGATGATCGTATTTCTAAAATCAACACGACGTCCAAGGCTGTCAGTAAGGATTCCATCATCTAGCACTTGCAATAAGATGTTGAATACATCCGGATGAGCTTTCTCAATTTCATCCAGAAGAACAACGCTATAAGGTTTGCGACGAACTTTTTCAGTAAGCACACCACCTTCTTCATACCCAACATAGCCCGGAGGAGCTCCGATCAATCTGGACACAGAGAACTTCTCCATATATTCACTCATATCAATGCGGATGAGTGTGTCGTCTTTATCAAACAGATATTTGGCAAGAACTTTCGCCATTTCTGTTTTACCAACACCGGTTGGGCCTAAGAAAATAAAGGATCCAATTGGACGCGATGGATCTTTTAATCCGGCCCGTGTTCTTTGGATAGCTTTAGTAAGCTTTACAATCGCCTCGTCCTGACCAATAACTTTACCTGAAAGGCTTTCCTTCATTTTCAGAAGTTTAGCACCTTCATTCTGGCTGATTTTGTTCACAGGAACACCACTCATCATCGCAATTACAGAAGCAACATCTTCTTCTACTACATCAAATACGATGCTTTCGGATTCCTTTTCCCATTCGCGCTGAGCTACCTCTAAGTCTTCAATGAGGCGTTTCTCTTTATCACGAAGTCGCGCAGCTTCTTCAAAGCGCTGCTTCTTAACCATCGAGTTCTTCTCGATGCTGGTCGACTCAATTGCGTCTTCAAGTTCTATGATATGCTTAGGAACAGTAATATTCGCTAAGTGAACGCGGGCTCCTGCTTCATCCAGAGCATCAATAGCTTTATCTGGTAGAAAATGATCGGTCACATACCGGTCGGTAAGCTTAACACAACTATCGATGGCTTCTTCTGTATATCGAACGCTGTGATGCTTTTCGTATTTACTTTTAATCTGATTCAGAATCTCGATGGTTTCTTCGGCAGTGGTTGGATCAACCATGATTTTCTGGAAACGACGCTCAAGTGCTCCGTCTTTCTCGATAAACTGGCGGTACTCATTTAATGTAGTAGCACCGATTGCCTGAATATCTCCTCTGGCTAAGGCAGGTTTCAACATATTAGAGGCATCGAGCGAACCACTTGCTCCACCTGCGCCAACGATTGTGTGAAGCTCATCAATAAACAGAATTACATTATCCGTTTTTTCGAGCTCTGTCATAACCGCCTTCATGCGCTCCTCAAACTGTCCGCGGTATTTTGTTCCTGCTACCAAGGCAGCAAGATCGAGTGCGATCACACGTTTGTCATAAAGTACTCGTGAAACTTTGCGTTGAATAATTCGAGCCGCAAGTCCCTCTGCTATTGCAGTTTTACCAACACCAGGTTCTCCAATCAGAACGGGGTTATTTTTTTTTCGTCGACTCAGAACCTGAGCCACTCGTTCAATTTCTTTATCCCGACCAATGATGGGGTCTAACTTTCCTTCTTCGGCCATTTGAGTAAGGTCGCGCCCAAAGTTATCGAGCACAGGGGTTTTCGATTTGTCCATTCTTTTTTCTCTCGAGCTTCCTGTTCCTGATGACCCTTTGGAAGAAGATGAAGGTGTACTCGCTGATATGGAAGTAGCATCGTCAAATTCTTCCCGGGATTTTCCTGAAATAATTAAATCCAGTTCCTCACGTACGGCATCATACGAAACGCTGAATTGCTGAAGAATCTGGGCAGCGATGTTTTCATCGTCTCTGAGTAGTGACAGAAGCAGATGCTCTGTTCCAATTGTATCGCTTTTATAAAGCTTTGCCTCCAGATAGGTGATCCGGAGTACTTTCTCAGCTTGCTTAGTTAAAGGGATATTCCCAACAGTTACTGAGCCGCCGGTCCCTCTCACTGTATCTTCAATTGTTTTCTTTAGTTTGAAAAGATCACAATCCAAATTCTTTAAAATTCTAACTGCAACGCCATCTCCTAATCGAACAATGCCTAATATTAAATGTTCTGTTCCAATATAGTCGTGACCCAGGCGCAAAGCTTCTTCTCTGCTAAACTGGATAACGTCACGAACTTTACTTGAAAAATTACCCTCCATGTGATAAGTCCTCTTAAATAGTATGAAAATTCAATTCCTCTAGGGCAAAAAACGAGCCAAACGTGTATTTAGTTCATTCTTTGACGAATGTAGCGGAGCACTCATGTAAAAGCAAACTAAAAGGCGAGATAAAGATTAAAAAAGAGGGGTTCCTGTCATTTCTTCAGGCTGATCAAGCCCCATCAATTTTAGAAGGGTAGGAGCTACGTCTGCAAGAATACCCGGATGTATTTTTATCTCGTCGGGATGGTTCACAATAATCGCGGGCACAGGAGCCGTGGTGTGAGCAGTGTGCGGGCTGCCATCTTTCTTGACCATTTGATCAGAGTTTCCGTGATCTGCAATAATAAGAGAACGGTACCCATGTTCTGAAGCGGTTTCGATAACTCGCTTAAGTTGTTGATCAACGGCTTCAACCGAGGCAATAGCGGCATCCATATCTCCGGTGTGCCCGACCATATCTGTATTGGCAAAATTGAGGATTACAAGACTGTATTCTTCAGAAGCTAATTTCTTTACTAAAGCGTCGCCAACCTCAGGGGCACTCATTTCCGGTTGAAGGTCGTAGGTTGCAACTTTTGGACTCGGAATAACTAGTCGGTCTTCGCCTTCACAAGGAGTTTCTTCTCCACCATTAAAGAAGTAGGTAACGTGAGGGTATTTTTCAGTCTCTGCGATTCGGAATTGTTTGAGACCTTTTTTGCTAACCCACTCCCCTAATGTATTAGTTAATTCTTGTGGTGGATAGGCAACATGAGCAAATTCGAAAGTGGCATCATAGGAGGTAAAGGTGATGTAAGTGAGATTTAAATCGTTCTCTACTTCAAACTCATCAAAGTCCTCTTCACATAATGCTCTGGAAATTTCGCGAGCCCGGTCACCCCGGATGTTGTAGAAGATAACGGTGTCATCTTTACTAATTCGGGAATCATCAGAATCATCCAGAAGAACTGGTTTGATAAACTCATCAGTAACATCCTCAGCATAAGTTGAGTCAAAGGCTTCATCCGAAGAAGAAAAATATTCTCCTTTTCCATGAACTAAAAGATCGTATGCAAGCTGAACACGCTCCCATCGGTTGTCACGATCCATAGCATAATAACGACCAACAATGGAAGCTAATTTACCAACGCCGATCTCTTCCGCTTTTTTGTTAAAATCATGAGCGTATCCTTTTCCTGATTGAGGAGCTGTATCTCTTCCATCGGTAAAGGCATGTACATACACGTTCTGAATCTCGTGATCTTTGCAAAGCTTGAGCAAAGCAAATAGGTGTTGATTGTCACTATGAACTCCACCTTCAGAAAAAAGACCCATCAAATGAATCTTATTTTTCTTTTTGGCTTGCTCTATTCCTCTTAGAAGTTCTGAATTCTCAAAGAAGCCACCATCACGGATATCTTTGTTTATTTTAGAAAGGGCCTGCCACACAATTCTTCCTGCACCAATATTGAGATGGCCAACTTCAGAATTTCCAAATTGACCGTCAGGAAGCCCTACTTCTTCACCACTTGCTAATAGATGGGTGTGAGGGCAGGAATTAATTAAAGAGTCGTAGAAAGGTTTTTGCGCCTTGTCGATGGCGCTAACAGAAGGGTCGACAGCTATTCCGAACCCATCTAAAATTACTAAGAGAGCTTTAGATACAGGTTCGGACATAATGCCTTAATTATAAATTGTTGACGTACTTTGTAAGTTGAGCTTTTTTTCTGGCCGCGGTATTTTTATGAACCACACCTTTAACACTCATTCTGTCAATAAATGAAACAGCCTCTTTTAAAGCAGTTTCAGCTTGAGCTTTGTCAGAAGTTGTGAACACTTTTTTTACTAACGTTCTCATTCTTGAGCGTCTGTTTTTGTTGTGCTCGTTTTTCTTGATGTTCTGACGTGTACGCTTAATTGCGGATTTATTACGTGCCATGAATTTTTAACAGTCGATTGTTCGTTTTTGTCCAATTCTTTCGAAGACCACAAAATTAAGGCTTCCTAAAATCTTAAACAAGAAATGATTGAATAATTAAAGGAATAAGTTTAATTTAACTGTTCTGTTATGATAGTGGTAATTGATGGGCCCGCAGGGTCGGGAAAAAGTTCAACAGCCAGGGCAGTAGCCGGGCGATTAGAAATTCAATTTTTGGATTCCGGAGCTTTATACCGAGTAGCGACCTTAATCTACCTAAAGGCAGAAAAGAATAAAGAATTGTTCTTTGAACTCCTGAAAGAAAACAAGATCTCATTTCACTTTCAAGATGGAACTTTCATTGTGTATTTAAATGATACGAATGTATCGGATGAAATTCGCACTATGGAAGTCTCTGAACATGTAAGTGAAGTAGCAGCAATGCCTGAAGTCCGGTCTTATGTCAACATACTCATGCATAAAGCAGTTGAGAAAAATGTGTATGTGGCAGATGGTCGTGATTTGGGAACTGCGGTTTTCCCTGATGCAGCTTTGAAATTTTTCATGGTCGCTGATTTGGAAACACGTGCTCAACGCCGATTGGCAGAACTTCAAGCTAAAGGAAGTACTGCTTCATTGGAAGAAGTAATGAAAAACATTGCCGCTCGTGACGAGATCGATTCATCCAGAAGTGCTGATCCGCTTAAGCAAGCAGATGATGCCATTGAAATCGATACTTCTGCACTCAGTTTTGAGGAGCAGGTATCAATTATTTGTGATCAAATTAAACCTTTGATTGCTTCATAACTGAAACATTAACCTTATCCCATAATCGAAAGCCGGTTATGAGGTATCACTTTTAACACATATTTATAATGTCAGAAGACGTAAAAAACGAACAAACCGAACAGGAAGAAGTCGCAACTCAAGAAGTTGTTGAAGAAACTACCGAAGAAACTGTTGAAGCCGAAGTTGCTGAAACTGAAGAATCCGAAGCTCCTGAAGAGACTACAGAAGAAAAGGAAGAAGAGACTGTAGCCGAAGAAACTGAAGATGCTGCCAGCGAAGAAGCAGCTAATGAAGAAACACTAACTCACGTATTCAGTGGTGATGTAGAAGGCGAAGTTTATACTTACGACCAATTAGAAAGCCCATCCGACGAATATACAGCGGACGAATACAACGAGTTGATGGGTATGTATGAAAATACCCTGAATGAAATTGAAGAAAAGGAAATTGTAACCGGACGTGTTGTTTCTATAGATGAAAAATACGTTGTAATTGATATCGGATTTAAATCTGAAGGGATCATTGCGGTAAACGAATTTTCCTCATCTGTTCTGGAAAACATGGGGCCCGGCGATGAAGTGGATGTATTCCTTGATCGTGTTGAAGACAAGGAAGGTCAGCTTATTCTTTCCAGAAGAAAAGCAGACATCCTGCAAGCTTGGGAGAAAATTGAAGCTGCTCACGAAACTCAGGAAGTTGTTGAGGGGCTTATCAAACGCAGAATTAAAGGTGGAATGGTTGTTGACCTCTTTGGAATTGATGCTTTCTTACCTGGTTCGCAAATCGATGTACGCCCTGTACGTGATTTTGATGCTTATGTGAACAAGACTATGGAGTTTGCCGTAGTTAAATTGAACATGGCTGCAGAAAACGTAGTTGTTTCTCACCGTGCGCTTATCGAGTCTGATCTTGAAGAGCAAAGAGAGCAAATTCTTGACACGATCGAATCAGGTCAGGTTCTCGAAGGTGCAGTTAAAAATATTACCGACTTCGGTGTGTTCATCGATCTTGGTGGTGTTGATGGACTTCTTCACATTACTGACCTATCCTGGGGACGTGTTGACAACCCGAACGAAATCGTTCAACTGGATCAACGCCTGAACGTTGCCGTTATTGATTTTGATGAGCGTAGCAAGCGTGTTTCTCTTGGATTGAAGCAATTACAACCACACCCATGGGAAAGCATTCAGGAAAAATATCCTGAAAGCATGAAAGTTCAGGGACGTGTTGTTTCAATCGCTGATTATGGCGCGTTTATCGAGCTTGAAAAAGGTGTTGAAGGATTGATCCACATCTCTGAAATGAGCTGGACTCAACATATTAAGCACCCATCTCAATTAGTTGAGAAAGACGATGTGGTAGAATGTATTGTATTGAACATCAACGAAGATGAGAAGAAAATTTCTCTTGGTGTTAAGCAACTTACTAAAGATCCATGGGCTGACATCCTTGAAAGATTCCCAATCGGGTCTAAGCACAAAGGTATTGTTCGCAACCTGACAAACTTTGGTGTTTTTGTTGAGCTGGAACCGGGTATCGATGGATTGATTCACGTATCTGACCTTAGCTGGGAAGATAAAGTGGAGCATCCAAACGAAGTAGTTTCTAAAGATCAGGAAATCGATGTGGTTATTCTTGGTGTTGATTTCGACAACCGTCGAATCACATTAGGTCATAAGCAGGTTCTTGAGAATCCTTGGGAACAATATGCTCGTGAGTACGCTCCTGGTACCGAAGTTAAAGGTGAAGTTGTTAAAGTAACCGATCGTGGTGCTTTTGTGAAATTACCTCTTGGTGTAGAAGCATTCCTTAACCTGACGAAAGCAGTTGAGCCTGAGTTCAAAGAAGGACAGGAAGTAGAAGCATTCATCTTTAAGTTTGATGAAGCCGGAAAGTCAATTGACTTAAGTCAGCTTGATTCAGATCAGAAGAAAGCCAAAACGGTTAAAAAGAAAGCAGACAAGAAAGCCAATATGGAAACAGGCGCACCTACTTTAGGTGAGATGTCCGGTCTTGGTGCTTTGAAAGAAAAAATGGAAGCGGAAGAAAAAGCCGCTGCTGAAGAAGCTTCAAAAAAATCAGCTAAGAAAGCTGAAGCAAAGAAAGAAGAAGAAGCTTCTGAAGAAGAGTAAACGCTTACTTTTCTGAAAAAATTAAAGCCCCATACTAGCAAGTGTGGGGCTTTTTTTATTCACCCATCGTCAGCCGAGACAAGTTCAGAATGACCTGCTTTTCATTTAAATAATGTATTACAGACTTTCTGAACACTGGTCATTTATTTATCTTCAATTCGAGAACTTAAAGCAGTCAAATGGATAGGAAAAGGTAGATCTGGTTAGAATGAAAAGGAGTTCTCAGATAATCTATTTCAAATAAAAAAACACCGTCTTATTAACGGAGTCCTTCCGGCTTTTTACTTTTTTCCCGGTCTCTCTGTTAAATGCATAGACAACATTGCGTGCTGAACTCAGCTCTTTTTCGTTCGAGTACTTGACCTGAATAGCATCTCCACCTGATTTTAATTTGCCTAACGCATCAAGAAGTGGAGCATACTTCGAGCTTTTCTTTCTGGAACTCGAGATTTCATCCCGTGGAACCATTTTTATCTTCATAATATTATGAACTTAATTGATACCTGATTAAGTACAATTAATGAAATTTTAACTATGAAAAGCAATTAGAAAAAAATTCTAAGGAACCTGAACGCTGGACATGATTTTTTCTACAATATCTTCCGAAGAAATATCTTCTGCCTCTGCTTCAAAAGTTGGGATTATTCTGTGCCTTAATACATCCATAGCAATAGTGCGCACATCTTCCGGAGTAACATAAGCCCGATGCTCCATAAAAGCCTGAGCACGAGCAGCTAGATTAAGATTGATGGTAGCTCTAGGAGAGCCCCCAAACCCAATTAAATCAACTAAATCATCTAACCCATAATTTTTTGGTTTTCGGGTAGCGAACACAAGATCGACAATGTATTTTTCTACTTTTTCGTCCATATAAATTTCGTTCACAACTTTACGGGCATCTAAAATTGTTTCTGGCTTAACAACCGGGCTAAGTTCTGTTTTTGGACCAGTTTTTGCCATTCTTCTCATGATCTCCATCTCCTCAGTTTCAGTTGGATAATCAATATTTAACTTCAACATAAACCGATCTACCTGTGCTTCAGGGAGAGGGTAAGTCCCTTCCTGTTCAACCGGGTTTTGAGTGGCAAGAACAAGAAAAGGTTCGTCCAGTTTAAAAGTGTCTTCGCCAATGGTTACCTGTTTCTCCTGCATTGCTTCCAGTAAAGCACTCTGCACTTTTGCCGGAGATCGATTGATTTCATCGGCCAGGATAATATTAGCAAAAATAGGACCTTTCTTAACGAAGAAATCACCTTCTTTCTGGTTATAAATAAGTGTACCAATCAAATCAGCCGGCAATAAATCCGGTGTAAACTGAATTCGCTGGAAATCTGTACTAATCACTTTTGCGAGTGAAGAAACCGTTAAGGTCTTAGCTAGTCCCGGAACTCCTTCAAGCAAAACGTGCCCATTAGTAAGTAATCCAACAAGTAACCGGTCAATCATATACGTTTGACCAATAATAACTTTGTTTAATTCACCTCGGATGTCTTCAATAAATGCGCTGTGTTTTTCAATTTTTTCCGCCAACACGTTCATATCAATTGCTTGTTCACTCATTTTCTAAAATCAATGTTATTATTTGAATGTGATATACTTAATTTCTGGTTCTATTCAGAAACCTAAAATATAATACTTGGCAGTTTAACACATGGACATTTTACAATCTTTTTTACTGGGGCTTATTCAGGGACTTACAGAATTCCTTCCTATTAGCAGTTCCGGTCATTTGGCCTTAGGTCGATTCTTCCTTGGGGCTGATACTGAGGTTGGGATTACATTCGAGGTGGTTGTTCATTTTGGTACACTGTGTAGTATTGTGATTTACTACAAAAAAGAATTAGCAGATTTGATTAAAGCTGGATTTAGTTTTCTTGGCGCTCCATCAGAAAAGAAAGATGATCCTCAGGTTAAAATCATATTTTTCATTCTTGTGAGCATGATTCCGGCTCTGATAGTAGGTTTTACTTTGAAAGACTATGTGGAAGAAATTTTCATGACTCCTGTTTTGGTATGCGGCATGTTGATTGTCACCGGATTCATTTTATTTATGACGAAGTTTACCAAAGACCCGGAAGGGGAGGTTACGCTTGGAAAGAGTTTTCTGATTGGTATTTCACAAGCGTTTGCTATGATTCCTGGAATCAGCCGTTCAGGCTCAACTATCTCTACAGCGCTTTACTTGGGAATTAAGCGAGAGGATGCAGCTAATTTTTCTTTTTTGATGGTGATTCCGGTAATTGCAGGTGCCATGCTTTTGCAAATGGGAGAAGCTGTAGAAGCTGGAATCGATAGCTCAGAAATAATCAGCTTAGCAGTGGGCTTTTTCACCGCTTTTATTTCAGGATACTTTGCTTTGAAGTATTTGATCATCATCCTTAAGAAAAAAGGGTTTCACTATTTTGCTTATTACTGTTGGATTGTTGGTGCAGTAGGGCTCGGCTACTTTTTGATTTAAATTAATTTTGCTATGAAATACTTATCCCTGCTTTTCTCATTATGCATTTTGAGTTCGTTTAATATCTATGCTCAGCACCAGAATCATACCTCGGAATATGCCGGGCAAGAGCATCGCGAGATCAAGAGTCTTTCGGAAGAAGATATAACTCAGCTTAAAGCAGGAAAGGGATGGGGGCTGGCAAAGGCTGCTGAACTGAATGGCGTTCCGGGACCCTCTCATATTTTAGAAATGGCTTCTGAAATCGATTTATCTGATACTCAGTATGAACAAATACAATCGATCTTTGATGAGATGCAGCAACAGGCAATTAGTTTGGGAGAGAAGTTTATATCAAAAGAAAAGGAACTAAATAGTGCCTTTAAGGAGGGAGAAATCAATCCGGAAAGATTGAGAGAATTGACCTCAGAGATTGGGCTTATCCGAGGAGAATTAACCTTTACTCATCTTCAGGCTCATTTGAAATCTGCGGAAGTATTATCAGATGAACAAATCAAAATGTACAATACGTTGAGGGGATATGATCTGACTAGTGATCCATGCTCAGAAGTTCCCGAAGGTCATGATCCGGAAATGTGGAAACAGCATAACAATTGTTCCCGATAAATTTACTTGTCATATTTAATTTCATACCCTTCACCCCGCCAGCGAATCTTTGAATCAAAGAGTAAGCTTATGGGAAGCCAGACCATAGTGAGAGTACCATAAAGCCATTGTATGGGAAGGTATCTGAATAAATGTGTTTTCTTTAGCAAAATCCTTTTTTCTGCAAGGATGAAAGCGTCGCCAAGAAGTCTGATCAATACAATTGAAATGGTTGCTTCTAAGGCATAAAACCATCCTGTAATTTGAAAAAAGGAATAAGCTGTTAAATAGCTAAAAGCCAGAATCAAAGGGATTCCATATTTCCAACCTCCCTCAAATCCACCGCCCAGCCATCGTCGTTGCTGGCTCCATAAATGTTTTAGTGAAGGCACCGGATTTAGTAAAATAGTAGTCTCAGGTGTAACGTAGGATCTGAAATTATAAGACGAGGATTCAACCATCCTAAAGAGTGCAAGATCTTCAGCAACATCGAAAGCAACGTTTTCAAGTCCTCCTTTGTCTTCATAGATGCTCCTTCTGATTCCCATATTAGGACCAACGCAAATAAAAGAAGCGCCCCATCCGGCCATCCCGAAAGCAAATGGAAGAGTGTACCCCCAACTAATTCGCTCAAAGATTCCAATTAAAGAAGACGGTTTTACACTTAACATGCCGCCAATCATCCCGGTATTCTTATCTACCCGGGAAAGCATGTGCCGAGCCCAAAGAGGCGGTACTTCTCCGTCTGCATCTGTGATTAAAATCCATTCACTCTGAGAATTTTTAATACCCCAGGAAATTCCTCTTGCCTTTGCCTTCAAGCCAACTTCCGGAGCATTTTCCGTGGTAAGAGAAATAAAATGAGGATTTCGTTGCGCTGCATTTTCGATAATAGCGCCGGTTTGGTCAGTACTTTTATCGTCTACCAGAACGATCTGGAGTTTTTCTTTCGGATAGTCCAGTTTTTCAAGTGATACTATACATTTTGGTAGGTCAATTTCTTCATTTTTTGCAGAAATAATTACCGAAACAGTAGGTAGTTCTTCATCTTTAGCACTATAAGATTTTGGGAGCCTGAACATCCCTAAAGTCACCAAAACTAAAATTATATATATCCCACCGATTGAAAGAATGACGATATCAAGCATTTAATACAACTTATGTTATGCTGTTGAAATTATCCTGACCAAAGATACTAAAACATATAACCGGTTGTGATATAAACTCCGGTTCCTTCCTCAGAAAAACCTACATCCCCACGAATGATAAAGTCGGGAGTAAATAGCGAAGCTGTACCGGCAAAGCCAATAGTGTATTTCAGATCACTGGTTATCTCATCGAAAGTATTTCCATTCGAAAAAGTTCGGCCTACATCAAAGAAAAGAACGGCTCCAAGTTTGGTATCTACTGATGGAAATTCGACAAGCCAGGCTCTTAACTCATTATTTAGTATAGCTACATTGTCATCCAGGAATCTTCTTGAAGGATACCCTCTGAGCGTTTCATCGTCGCCTGCATAAGCCAGCTTCCAGTAGGGAGTTTCTCCAGAGGTATGTTCTGCATAAAACCGATTGGCAAGTGTAATGTCTTTAATCAAATAGAAAGTGAAATAATGAAACATTTCATGTTTGATTACGAGATTGTTGAAAGTACCACCCCAGAGCTTATTTCCAATCTCAAGTGTAGTCTCAATATATGCCCCGCTTGTGGGATTGAACTCATTATCCCGGCCTTCCCAAATCAAACCGGAACCAATCATAAAAGTCCGACCACCCCCAAATCCCCTTGGTTGCTCTCTGGTCATTAATTGATCTGATTTACTATCCCAAGGCGTTTCGTAATCCAGATTGAGAATGGCTAAAGCATCCAGTTGTTGATTCTTTTCATTAATAGATAGTGGGATTCGGAGAGTAGAATTAAACCCAACTGAGAAAGATTTAAACTGATAAAAATCAGGCATTCCATTTGGAGGATCCTCTTCAATTACCCGGTAGTTTGCAACACCATAATAAGGATCTTGAAAAAACCGGGAAACAAACACATTCGTTTTAAGCCTCATGTTAGTTCCGAATACGAAAGGCTTGTCGTAAAGAATATCAACCGAGGCAAGTCCTTTAGTGGAAAAGATAGCGGATAAGTTGGTGTAAGAATAGAAAGGGCGGGTATTATCTTTATAGTTATAAAAACTAGCGATTCCACCTCCAATAAATCCAAGGTCTGTGTTGAAAGCCAGAGCGGGTAGAAAAGCCATTTGAGTAGAATCTGTTTCCTGGGAGGATTGAGCCTTAACAGAAACTCGTAATACCAGAATAAATAGAAGAAGAGTTAGTACTCTCTTTGTCAAAAGAAGATGGTTTGTTAAATGAACAGAAAGGTAACGAGTAAGTAAATTGGAACCAAGATTCCGATAGACCAAATCAGGTAGGCACCAAAACTTGGCATTTTTACTCCGTTTTGTTCGGCAATAGATTTAACCATGAAGTTAGGTGCATTTCCAATGTAGCTAAGCGCTCCAAAAAATACAGCACCAGACGAAATAGCGATTAAAGTTCGGCTCATTTCGTTCATAAGTATCTGTGCATCTCCACCAGCAGCATTAAAGAACACTAAATAAGTAGGGGCATTATCAAGGAATGCAGAGAGCATCCCTGTAATCCAGAAGAACATATAATTTATAGGTTCACCTGAAGCATCAAAAACAGCGTTATTTACGAATTGTAATGCTCCTTCGCCATTATTCGCTGCCTTTAGCATCGCAATAGGAGCAATAATGGTGATGAAAATCCCGGCGAATAACTTGGCTACTTCCTGAATCGGAAACCAGTTGAATCCATTAGCGGCACGACTTGCTTTGGAAGTGATTATCCAGCTAAGCCACGTGATGAGAAGTAAGGCCCCATCACGAATAAGATTCTCGATATTAACATGAACATGATAAATCGTTAGTTCACCAACATGGACTAATCCTGAAAAAAGAACTGCGCCAACAATGGCCACGATCAACAAAAGGTTTTGACTTCCTTCAATTCCAAGTGGTTCTGAACCGTCATCAACAGGTGCGGTATTTGTTTCTTTATTGTAGAGATGGCGATCCCAGAAATAATAGAGTATTAACAAGATCACTGCTACAAAAGTCATTTCCCAAAACAGATTGGTGGTTGTCCAGAAGAAATCAACTCCCTGCAGAAAACCAAGAAATAAAGGAGGATCGCCCAGAGGGGTTAAAGAACCACCCACATTTGCTACAAGAAAAATGAAGAAGATTACGATATGCTTTTTACTACTTCGCCATTCATTGGCTCGAAGAATAGGGCGAATAAGTAACATGGCTGCTCCCGTAGTACCCATCCAGCTGGCCAGTATAGTACCTAACAACAAAATTCCTGTATTAACTTCAGGGGTTCCTTTTAAGTATCCTTTTATTCTGATACCACCTGAAACAGTAAAAAGCGCCAGAAGCAATACAATAAATGGAATGTATTCCAGTAGATAAGCATGCAGCACTTCATAAAGAGCCGCATCAAAACCAAAGGTGATAATCAAAGGAATTACCAGTAATAATCCCCAGGCTGCGGATACTTTTCCGAAATTGTGATGCCACCAGTCTTCAGCAACAAGTGGAAATATAGCAATGGAAAGCAGGATGCCTGCAAAAGGTAGGGCCCAAAGTAAACTTAAATCACTTCCGTCTATGCCATGAGAACCGCCCGATTCAGCGGCAGAAGCTAATCCTGAGAGTAAGAGAAGCAGAACCAGTGTGGCGAAAAATTTTACTTTTCTAAAAAATGTACCTGTTGGTCTCAAATAAGCCTTATTATTTTGTTTGATCATCGCATGGAAAATAATAGAAGAAAACTCGTTTCAAAAAACAGATTTAAATATTCAGAAAAAAACTGTGTTAAAATATTGTAAAGACATTATTGAATGATGCAAACATGCAAAGTGTTGCAGAAACCAAAAGGAGAATTATGGAATCACTATCAAAAGAAGAAATAGAACAAGCACTAACAAGTCTAAACGGCTGGGCTCACGATGATGATAAAGTCTGTAAGAAGTTCGAGTTTAATGATTTTAAAGAAGCAATGGGGTTTATTGTGAAAGTGGGGTTCGAAGCTGAGGCTTTGGGGCACCATCCGAATTTATACAACGTATACAATCAAGTTACTATCGGCTTGCAAACCCATGATGCAGGAAATAAAGTAACCAGTAAAGATATCGAGCTTGCCAAGGCGATTGAGTCTATACTTTGATTAGAGAAGGAGTGAAAAGTTCTGTATATCAAGTGTAGCAATAAGATTCAAAAAGTATTATCTTTTCAGTCTTCTGTTGTTCGGGCAAAGTGCCTGAATAACTGTTTTCAACTACGAAAACATCCATAGAAAACACATACTACTATGAGCAAAAATTTTTACGAATTAACGTATATCATAAATCCTGTTCTCGAAGAAGAACAATCCAAAGCCGCTGTAGAGAAAATTAACAAGCTTATCACTGATAACGGTGGCGAAATTGATGAAGTTGAAGAGTGGGGTCTGCGTAAGTTTGCCTACGAAATCGACAAAAAAGGAAACGGTTACTATGTAAATGCTTACTTCAGCGCTCCTGCTGAGGCAATTGCAGTTGTTGAGCGATTCATGCGAATCGAAGACGATTACATGCGTTACCTTACTTTAAAATTTGATGCAAAAATGCTTCGCCACAGAGAACTGGTAAAAACTAACTCTGTGCCAAATATCTTCGCTGTTGAAGAAGAGGAAGCTGAAGAAGCAGAAGCTTAAACTCATCACACTAAAGACATTCTATTATGATTAAGAATCCATCACACCCGAAGAAAAGTATCCGTAAGGTTAAACAGTGTAAGTTTACCAAAGCCGGACTTGAGTACATTGATTACAAAGACACTGAAACTTTGCAACGTTTCACTAACGATCAGGGAAAAATTCTTCCTCGTCGTGTAACAGGTACAAGTGCAAAGCACCAGCGCCAACTTACTACTGCAATCAAAAGAGCACGTTTTCTGGCCCTTATGCCATACGTTGCTGAGAACCTTCGATAAAAAAGGATATTGAGACAATGAAAGTTATTCTAAAAGAAGACGTAGAAAAATTAGGACAAGCTGGTGAGCTTGTAGATGTGAAAGACGGATACGGTCGAAATTATCTGATTCCACAAGCCAAAGCCGTATTAGCAACTAAAGGTGCAATCGCTGAGGTTGAGCTTATGCAAAAGCGTGCTGCTCTTAAAGCGGAACTTACCGTACAAGAAGCAAAAGATCTTGCACGTTTGTTGGAAGCAACTTCGGTTACAATTCCAGTTACTACCGGTGAAGACGATAAAATTCATGGTACTGTAACAAACGTACAGGTTGCTGAAGCTCTTGAAGAAAGAGAAATTCTTGTTGACCGAAGAGATATCACCATCAACGAAGATGTGAAAACCCTTGGTGAGTACACTGCTACCGTGAGTTTAATTGGCGACTTGAAGCCAACGATTAAAATCTGGGTAGTTAAAGCCGAATAATCTGAATGATCGGTTCGGATTAACGCTTATACAGGAGCGTTGGATGTTATAGAAATGTTATTTCTATAGGTTTGATGTTCCTGAATGTTGGTTTATCATTCATTCAAAAGTATTAATGAAGAATCGATTCCAGATGAAATTATTTCAAAAGATTACAGTGGGAATCATCGCAATGATGTTATTCCCACTTTTTGTTTACGGTCAGATCCCTGACCCAGTTAAATTCAATGTCACAGAAGCACCCGAACAGGTACTGGCAGGTGAGGTTTTTACCATTTCAGTAGAAGCTTCTATAGAAGGTGATTGGCATCTTTATTCTGTTCTGAATGATCCTGATGCGGGCCCTTTTCCTACAGAATTCTCTGCAAACTCTCCTAATTTTGTTTTTGCCGGAGATGTTACTGAGTCAGAAGCCGATATCGAATTCGATCCCAATTTTGAAGCTGAACTGGGATGGCACAGTTCTTTTGCCAGTTTTGATATTCCGATTGCTATAAAAACGGAATTATCCGGGAGACAGAATCTGGATATCGAAGTGTTTTATCAAGTATGTGATGACCGGGTTTGTCTTCCGCCAAAAACTAAATCTATTATTGTAGCTGTAGAAGTAGTAGGGGTTTCTGATAATCCGTATGAAGCAGCTATAGGTGGTATCGAAGAGGTTTCATCGGGAGAGGAAGTCTCCGGGTCGGGTTCTTCAGATTTATCTAAAGATGGAGTTTTCTCTTTCATCTGGATTGCACTACTTGCAGGATTTGCTGCATTGCTGACTCCCTGCGTATTCCCAATGATTCCATTGACTGTTTCCTATTTCTCGAAACAGAGTGGAGAAAGCAAAGGAGTAGGCCAAGCACTCTTGTTCGGAATCGCTATAGTAATAACTTTTACTATTATTGGGGTGATTCTGGCAGCATTGGTAGGTGCAAATGGAGCTCAAAACTTTGCTGCAAGTCCATTTGTTAATGCAATGATTGCTATCGTGTTGATTGCATTTGCACTTAGCTTACTAGGTATGTACGAGCTTCAACTTCCCCACCAGCTTACTAATTATCTAAACAGAAAAAGTAATGAGAGCTCGGGCATAGTTGGGATAATTTTTATGGCTGTTACAATCAGTGCAGTCTCATTTTCATGTACAGCACCATTTGTTGGGGCAGTATTCGCCGCTACAGCCACAGGTGGAGAATGGATTTATCCAATTATAGGAATGATTGGGTTCTCGGCTGCATTTGCGAGTCCGTTTGTTTTGTTCGCTATGTTTCCTCAATGGTTGGAATCTCTCCCAAAAAGTGGCTCATGGATGAATGTGGTGAAAGTGCTACTTGGGTTCATAGAATTAGCGGCTGCCATTAAATTTATCTCAAATGTAGATTTAGTTCTTGGTTGGGGATTAGTGAGTCGACCGTTCGCTATTGCAGCCTGGATCGCAATTTTCTTAGTGGCCGGATTATACGTGCTGGGCATATTTGTTTTGAAACATGAAAAGAAGCCAGAGTATGTTACCACGGGTCGTTTATTACTTGCATTGCCATTTTTATTATTCAGCTTCTACTTAATGCCTGGTTTGATGGGAGCTTCACTTGGGATCTGGGATTCCTGGTTGCCTCCTAAAATGCAAACCGATGTAAGTGTGGTTGGAACTATAGCTGCCATGGGTGGAGGCGGCTCAGGTTCTTCACTGACTGATGATGGCTGGACGGAAGATTATCAGACTGCATTGGATGAAGCGGAAGCAGAAGGTATTCCTGTCTTTATCGACTTTACAGGCTATACCTGTACAAACTGTCGTGCAATGGAATCAAATGTATTCCCACTGGAAGAAGTTCGTGAACGTTTTGACCAAATGAAGCTTGTAAAACTCTACACCGATGGCGGTTCTGACGCTCAGGCTAACCAGCAATTACAATTCCGTCTTACAGGAAATATTGCACTCCCAACCTATGTAATTCTAGATCCAGGAAGTAAGCGAGTTATTGCTCAGGAGCTGGGGTACATTAACTCAGAAAAATTTGTTTCTTTTCTGGATAAAGGAATTAACGCTTACAAATCAAAATAGCTTATCGAATAGCGTTACTGTAATACTTTTGAGAATGTCATTGCGAGGAGCATAGGAAAGTCATTTCTTGGAAGATATTTTTCGACGAGGCAATCTTTTGCTTTAAGCATAATTCAAGATATTGCGAAGGATGGCTCTGCGTCAACCTTCGCAATGTTATTATGAGATAAAATCAGCATAGACAGTAACGGTGAGCAGAACTCATTTCTTTATTTTTGTATTTCTAACGGTAGGTTTAACACTATTATCTGTTAGTAATACTGATGCTCAAACTACTATCCAGTCAGAAAAAATAATCACTCCCTTTTCTGGTGATTCCAGCTATTTTTTAGGGGATTGGGTTCTTCCGGAAACCATCAGAATTTTTGTTCAAGATTCTTTGGTCGATTCATCACATTGGCAATTTGACGAATCCATAAGACTTTGGTCAATCAAGCCAGAATTCAGAAGCAGGTACCAGTCTGTAGAGAGAATTCGAATTGAGTTTGCTGCATACCCCTTTGCTGTTCGGAGAGTATTTCAAAATCGCGAAATCCTAAATCTGGATTCATCATATTATGGTGTTGAAAACGATTCTTTAAGTCAGGAATTAATTCAGGCATCTACGCAGTCAACCTTTGATGATTCTGAATTGAATCAACGGGGGAGTTTAAGCCGGGGTATCATCGTAGGAACGAATCAGGATTTTGCCCTTGAAAGTGGACTTCAGTTTGAATTAAGTGGTAAACTAACCGATGATGTCTCCATCAATGCATCTCTCACCGATAAAAGTATACCCATTCAACCGGATGGAGCTACTCAAAATATCAGAGAGTTTGACCGGGTTTTCATTCAGCTTCAATCACAAAACACTACGGTTGAGATGGGAGATGTAGATGTGAGTTTTGAGCAAAGTACCTTTGCACGACTAAATCGAAGACTCCAGGGTGCGGCGGGTTACACTTCAACAAAATACGGTGACTATAATGCGGCATTATCTGTAGTTCGGGGAACGTTCAAATCTCTTTCTTTTGCCGGGCAGGATGGAGTGCAGGGGCCATATCGATTATCCGGAAGGGACGGAGAAGAGTTTGTGATTATTCTGGCAGGGACCGAAAGAATCTATATTAATGGGCAACGCATAGAACGTGGGCAGGAAAATGACTATATAATAGATTACGGACTCGGAGAAGTTTTTTTCACCAATAATCTTCTCATCAAAGATGAAACCCGGATTTTGATTGAATACGAATACATTGATCAGAATTTTAACCGGACCTTAGTTGCAGCCGAAGCCGGAGAGGAGTTTCTGGGTGGAAGATTCAGGCTGGGAGCGTCTGTAATCCGCCAGGCCGATGGGGATGAATTGCTTTCTCAACAATCGCTTACCGAAAGTGATATCGAGGTGCTTCGGGGAATTGGAGATAATCTCGATGCCGCTGTGGTTTCCGGAGAACGCCTCGCTGATGGTGAAAATGACAACAATATTCGTTATGCCAAATTGGATACCGTATTTAATGGAGAAACGTATGAAATTTTCAAAAATATTCCGGGATCATCGGAGTCCATTTACATCGTTCGTTTTTCGAAAGTAGAAGAGGGTACAGGGAGTTACCAACGGATTGGAAGTTCAGTAAATGGATTGCTCTATGAATGGGTGGGACCAAATCAAGGAGATTATGAACCATTCAGGAGACTACCGGCGCCTGAGCAACAACAGATGGTGGCTCTGAATTCGTCATTTAGTTTGTCTGATAACATTGAACTTTATGGCGAGTGGGCTGCCAGTGGGTATGATCAGAATCGGTTTTCCACGCTGGATGATGGAGACAATAATGACTTTTCGTATTTATCAGGAGTAAGGATTCATGAATTGAATTCTGGAATTGGTAGAATCTCAGCATCGGTTCAACGAAGGTATTCGGGAGAACGTTTTGAGTATTTTGAACGAACCAAAGAAGTCGAATTTGACCGTAAATGGAATATCAGCCGCAATACTCAAACCCGTGAGGCTATCAATGAAGCGAGCATCCAGGTACTACCTTCATCAAATACAAGTATAGCAGGTGAATATGGGTTCATTAATCAAACTGATTTTAGAGGTTATCGGCAAGGTGCTCAACTTCGAAGCACTGAAAAAGGATTTCTCCTGAATTATAACCAGGATTGGGTTCGCTCCGAAGATGAGTTGCTTAATCAGAAAGGAGAATGGTTTCGTCAAAAAGGATCGATAGGGAAAGAGATATTTGAAAAGTGGACTCCTTATATAGGTTTTGAACAGGAGAAGAGAGAAGAGCGATCTCTGCTTTCCGATTCATTATTGAATACTTCTTTCTCATTCTATGAGGTTGGACCTGGAATAAGATTCAATTCCACGGCAATTGAGGTCGATGCAAGCTTTTTATACCGGGCTGAGAAGCGAATTCTTGATAATGAATTCCGGGATCAATCCAGCGCAATGGAACAGCGTCTTACTTTTAATTACCGACCTAATAATTATATAGGAACGCAAAACAAGATCGCAGTACGTTCCAAGGATTTTACAAGAGAATTCGAAGAACAGGGTAGTGCCAATCGTCGTGGGTTATTAATACGTTCCGTAACTGATTATGAAACGGAATCAGACTTTTTAAATGGGCAGTTTTTTTATGAAGCGAATACACAAAGAAGGGCACTTCTTCAGGAAGCCTATATCGAGGTGGGTCCTGAATTGGGGCAGTACGTCTGGATTGATTTCAATGAAGACGGTGTGCAGCAGATTGATGAATTCTTCCCGGAGTTAAGTCCTAATGAAGGGATTTTTGTTCGGCAGTTTTTACCTTCAGATGAACTCTTTCCGGTTATTGATTTGAAGGCTCGTTTTCGAAATGAATTCAAACCATTCAAATTTTTGAGAGAGGATTCTGACTTAACTCGTGTGCTTTCAAATATGGAATTACGTTCAAGAATCGATATCGCAGAGAATTCAACTACCGAGAAGCTTCAGGATGTGTATCTGTTAAGACTCAATACCTTCAGGAATGACTCATCAACCGTTCAGGGAAGATTGATTTGGGAAAAAGAACTGGATGTGTTCCCCGCCATACCTAAAACAGATGTACTTATTGGATATAACGAGAGCCACAGTCTAAATCAAAGAAGTACAGAGTCCGTGAAATTATTTTCTTCGGTGTTCTTTTTAAACAGCTCATATCAAATTGCAGAAAGAACCAGGCTTTCAACGGACTTAACAAGTGGCTTCAACAGATCAGAAAGCAATCGCCTTTCCAGTAGAAACTTTGATATTCGGTCGACGACCATTTCTCCCGGAGTTCAAACAACCCTTAACCGATCGTGGCAAACTTCATTTTCTGTTTCTTATGCTTCCAAATCAGATCAGGCTCCGGTTGTGCCGGTGAATGCCCGAATCTTAAAGATTATAAATTCACACCGGGCCTTTCTATGGAGAAAACTTCAGGCTAATGCACGCATGGAACTCAGAAGTGCTTATGTTAAAGGAAGTTCGTCCTCATTAGGTACTTTCGAACTCACAGAGGGAACTGGTTCAGGAACTAATTTAATCTGGTCGTTTGCGGGGTCATACCGCGCGAGCGAACTAATTCGTATAAGTTTTAATTATGATGGTAGAACTGTTAAAGAACGACAGGATATTCATACCCTTAAACTAGTGGTAAGTGCCGTTTTTTAATAAGAGGAGCCTCGTTAGCCTGAATTAAAAGCATTAGGTAAAACGCTTGTTTTGTTTACGGAAAGTTAACTTTTTGCCATTTTCCAGCTTTGACATTTATTTCAAAATGACCTATCCTTTCGCTTCACTAATCTTAGACACTAACAATTAAAAATAATCGGAGTGAACATGACATCGTCGATTGCTCTATTTCTTTTACAAGCCCCTGCTCAACAAGATGGCTTTTTCAATCTCATAGTAGAGAAATTTAATGAAGGTAACGATGGAGGATGGATGTGGCCAGTACTGATCACATTGATTCTTGGTCTTGCTATTTTCCTTGAAAGAATTATTACCCTTAATCTGGCCGACATCAATACACGTAAGTTTATTGTAGATGTACAGGAAGCGTTGCAAGAAGGTGGTGTAGAAGCTGCTGAGCAACTTTGCGCTCAAACCCGAGGTCCTGTGGCTTCTGTATTCCAGGCTGGTTTAATGCGTTCTCACGAAGGTATTGACGCCGCTGAAAAAGCTATTGCTGCTTATGGCTCTATCGAAATGAGTTTCCTTGAAAGAGGACTTGTATGGTTATCACTATTTATTGCAATTGCTCCACTATTCGGCTTCCTCGGAACGGTAGTAGGTATGATCGCGGCATTCGATGATATTGAAGCTGCTGCTGATATCTCTCCAAGTATTGTAGCGGGTGGTATTAAAACAGCACTTCTTACAACAGCCGGTGGTCTTATTGCAGGTATTATCCTCCAAATCGGATACAATTACTGTGTATCTAAAATCGACCGCTTGATTGCAGAAATGGAAGAAAGCTCAATTACACTTATTGACTCAATCATTTTATTGCAGGAAGGTAAGCCGCTTGTTCCAGCTGTAGAAGCAGCAGATAACTCAGAAGAATAATCAATAACCTAAACAGGAGATAATATGATTGTTCAAATAGCCGTTATTGGAGCAATGGGCTTAATTGGGCTTGGCATTCTTACTATGATAATTTCTGGTATCAAGAGTGCTACCCAAGGCAAGCAGGATGTTAAGAGAATTGCGATTATGGCAGTTCCGTTTGTTGTATTTGCAATTTCATATTTTGCAGTACAAAGCACCGACGACCCTTTTGCCACAGCTGGTGTTTTAACGATGGGAATCATGCTTGGAATTATGGTTCTTGGAGTTTTATTTACCGGCTTGCGTGGTACATTTAAATTTTAAAGGAGCATACTTATGCTACTAAAGAAACGCCAAAGAGAAGGAGCTGAGATCAATGGATCATCTATGGCCGATATCGCTTTCCTTCTGCTTATTTTCTTTCTAGTAACCACCACTATTAATGTGGATACGGGAATTGGAATGGTGCTTCCTCCACCGTTAGACCCGGAAGTGGAACCACCTCCAATTCGTGAAAGAAACCTGATGAATATCCTTGTGAATGCTCAGGGCTTAATTCTTATGGATGAGCAACCAGTTGGCATTGCAGAGGTGAAAGATAAACTTATCGAGTTTATTGATAACCCAACCAATAACGACCAACTCTCCATCTCACCGGATGCAGCTATTGTTTCTCTTAAAACTCAACGCGAGACTCCCTACAATATTTATATTGATATGTTGGATGAAGTAATGTCTGCGTATAAAGATTTGAGAGACGCTGCTTCACGTGCGAATTATGGTGTGGAATATGCTCAATTGAAAGAGAATAGCCCTCAACAAGAGCAGATAAAGGATATGTATCCAAAGAAAATTTCAATCGCAGAACCGGATAATTAATTATGGCTCACTTTAAAAAGAAACAAGCCGGAACTAAACAAGAAGTGCCTACTTCAGCAATGCCTGATGTAGTATTCATGTTGTTGTTCTTCTTTATGGTTACCACGGTTCTTCGCGAAGTTACGCTAAAAGTTAAGCTCGACTTAACAAGGGCAAATAACATCGAAAAGATTGAAGAAAAGCGATTGGTATCCTATATATACATGGGACCTGAACGACTCCCAGGTAATCAACTCGGTGAGGATAAAGTTCAAATCGATGATTCTATAGTTGATGATATAGGAGCGATTCGAAATATCATGTACGATAAATTACTCGAAGAACCACGATTAATCGTTTCGCTTCGTGTAGATCAAAACTCTGAGTTTGGTTTGTTAACGGATGTTCAGAAAGAACTTCAACAAGCCGGAACATTCAGAATTAATTATTCTACCAAGCGCGAAGACTAAACGTTCGGTTTAATAAAATTTGAACCAGCGCATCAATCATGCGCTGGTTTTTTTATTTATAGAAAAATATGTCAGACGAGTTTATCACCATACAAAGCATTGGGCGGAAAGGCCTGCTAAAAGAAATCTCAGAGTTTAGGGGAGAATCAAGAAAGAATACTGTCAAAGGTCTAGGAGATGATGCCGCAGTAATTAAGGAAAAAGATGGTTCACTATCTCTACTTACCACCGATACTTTTGTGGAAGGAGTTGACTTCGATCCAACCTATACTCCATTCACTCATTTTGGCTATAAAATTATCTCGGCAAGCGTAAGTGATATTTATGCCATGAACGGGAATCCAAACTCGGTACTAGTAAATTTAGCGCTGCCAAACCGGATGTCTGTGCAAATGGTAAAAGATCTATACCGTGGAATTGACAATGCTTGCAAAAAATATGAGTTGGAATTAGTTGGTGGAGACCTTACCGGAAATCACTCCAACGCAGTAATTTCCGTAAGCGTGTATGGTAAAGCTGACGAAGATACCGTCACCTATAGAAAAGGCGCTAGCATAGGCGATGCTATATGTGTCACCGGAGATGTAGGTGCAGCTATTGCAGGACTCAGAATTCTGATGCGCGAGAAAAGATTCTGGGAACAACATGGCGATAACGCCATCCAACCCGATCTGGAAGACTATAAATTTGTAGTACAACGCCAGTTGATGCCCGAAGCAAGAAAAGATCTAATTGAGGCACTTACTGCTCAGAAACTGGTTCCAACGTCCATGATTGATATTACAAAAGGAGTTATTAACGAAGTTACTGAGCTTTGCTCAGCCTCAGATCTTGGAGCCTATTTATATCAGGCTGCGTTGCCAATTGCTATTGAAACCCGTCATGTAGCAGATGAAATGGAAGAAGGTGTTGATAAGTACGCTCTGTTTGGAGGGGAAGATCTGGAGCTTTTATTTACATTAAGTGAGAAACAAGTAGAGCAATTTATAGAACATTTTAAGGACTTCGCAGTTATAGGCAGGATGACCCCCAAAGATGAAGGGTTGAAAATGCAAACCGCAGAAGGTGATGTACTCAACTTTGATGATTTGTCATAAGAAAGTTAGTGGCACGTTTTTTGCCAACTGTATGTTATAAGAGCGAGCTAGAGAAAAGAATGTTATTCGCTATATTCAAAAGAATTTTAAGATAAGTATTAATGGCCGATAAAAAGCCCACTCCAAAAAAGCAGATTAAATCTCCCTTGGGAAATGGAAAAGGAAATAATCCTAAATTTCCAACCTGGGGATTCCTGGTAATTATTTTAGCCCTCATCTTTGTTCAGATTATGTTTCTGAACCCTGAAGCTGGTAATGACATCAAGTACAGTAAATTTCTGGGTGATGTAAAAAGTGGATACGTTGAGGAAATTATAATTAAAAACGGCGTAAACATCTATGGCAAGTATAATGATAAAGCCATTTCAGATGGAATTATTCAGCGACCGGTTCAGGATGACAATCCTCTGAATCTTTCATCAGGGAGCTCAGAAGAGTTCAGGGCATTTATTACAACTATGCTTCCTGGAGACGAAATCCGTCCTATTCTTGACGAGCATAATGTAGAATATGAAGTCCGTATAGAAGAAGAATGGTTTAGTGGTGTATTTATGTGGCTGATAATGATTGCGCTGGCCATCGGATTTTGGGTGTTCATTTTCAGAAGGATGAATCCCGGACAACAGGTTCTTAATATTGGTAAGAATAAAGCAGCACTTTACGACCAACAGACCGATACAAAAGTCACTTTCAAAGATGTAGCCGGACTCGAAGAAGCAAAAGAAGAAGTTAAAGAGATTGTAGATTTTCTTCAGAAGCCGGATAAATTCACCAATCTGGGAGGTAAGATTCCAAAAGGAGCACTTCTGGTGGGAGCGCCCGGTACGGGTAAAACACTTCTTGCTAAAGCTGTAGCCGGAGAAGCTGGGGTTCCATTCTTCTCACTCTCAGGTTCCGATTTTGTTGAAATGTTTGTTGGAGTTGGTGCAGCCCGTGTTCGTGACTTATTTAAAACAGCCAAAGAAAAAGCTCCGTGTATCGTATTTATTGATGAGATCGACGCTATCGGGCGTTCTCGTGGTAAAGGGCAAATGCCGGGTTCTAATGATGAGCGTGAGAATACGCTAAACTCGTTATTGGTTGAGATGGATGGATTTGCTACCGATTCAGGTGTAATCATTCTTGCAGCAACTAACCGTCCTGATGTTCTGGATAACGCCCTTTTACGTCCTGGTAGGTTTGATCGACAAATTAGTATTGATAAGCCTGATATTAATGGCAGGGAGCAGATTTTTAAAGTTCATCTGAAGCCACTTAAGCTCAACAAGGAAGTAGATCCTAAAAAACTCTCTGCACAAACTCCCGGATTTGCCGGAGCAGAAATTGCCAATGTGTGTAATGAAGCTGCTCTGATAGCCGCCAGAAACAATAAGAAGTCAGTAGACATGGAAGATTTCCAAAGTGCCATTGACCGTGTAATTGGTGGGCTTGAGAAGAAGAATAAGATTATCTCCCCGGAAGAAAAGAAAATTGTCGCTTATCATGAGGCAGGTCATGCAGTGGCAGGCTGGTTCCTTGAGCACGCCGACCCGTTGGTTAAAGTTTCCATCGTACCAAGAGGACTTGCAGCACTTGGCTATGCACAGTATTTGCCAAAGGAACAGTTCCTGCATCAAACCGAGCAGCTGATGGATCAGATGTGTATGACACTAGGAGGTCGTGCCGCAGAGGAAATCATCTTTGGAAAAATATCTACCGGCGCATTGAGTGATCTGGAACGCATCACCAAAATGGCTTACAGTATTGTTACGGTTTATGGTATGAATGATAAGATTGGGAATGTGTCTTTCTATGATTCCAAACAAAATGATTACACATTTAATAAGCCATACTCTGATGCAACAGCCACCATCATTGATGAAGAGGTTAAAAAGATTATAGATGAAGCCTACCAGCGTACGCTTAAGCTTTTAAAAGAGAAAAAGAGTGAGTTGGAAACACTGGCTAAAGAACTTTTAGAGAAAGAAATCCTGTTCCAGTCTGATCTTGAAAAACTGATTGGAAAACGACCTTTTGATAAACAAACTACCTACGAAGCCTTCACAAACGGAGAAAAAAAGAAGAAAAAGGAAACAACTGAGGAAGTAGAAAAAGAAGAAGAAGTTACCGAAGAAGTAAAACAAGATGAGACAGTAGATAATGAAGTTCAATCTGAAACCGGTAAGGAAGAAGCTGAGGAACCTGAAAAAAGCTAAATAAGAGAGTCTGTTAACATTTATTTAATCTGTGGGTAACAGAAGCATAAAGCTCAGATAACAGAACAATAAACCAGGGATAACAGTAAAGCAAAAAGCGTGTTGTAATTTTGTATCGCAATGAATAAACGCGAACAAAATAAATAATCAGCACACTCGTGATCAAATTCAAAAACGCACTTTTTCTATGTTCCGCGCTATTAATCTCATCTAATTTATTTGCGCAGGACGGTAGAATTGTTGGAACCATAGTTGATGCCGAAACCGGGGAAACCCTGATCGGTGTGAATGTAGTAATAGAAGGTACCATACAAGGTACAGCAACTGATATCGATGGGAATTATACCATCCGAAGAGTCGCAGCAGGAACTTATGATCTGGTAATTACTTATCTCTCCTATGCCTCACAAACCATTACCGGTGTAGTGGTTGATAAAGGGGAGACCGTACGCTTAGATGTAGCTTTGCAGCCGGAATCTGAATTTTTGGATGAGATTGTGGTTACAGCCGAAGCAGTCCAAAGCGGGGAAGCGGGATTACTGGCAGTTCAAAAGAAGTCTGTTCCTGTACAGGATGGAATCTCTTCTGAGGAAATATCGAAAACCGGAGACGGAAATGTAGGATCTGCAATGAAGCGTGTTTCCGGGGTTTCCGTAGTTGGAGGAAAGGATGTTTATGTACGCGGTCTAGGTAACCGATACAGTAATATTCAATTAAACGGGGCACCTGTCCCATCAACTAATCCGAATAAAAAAGAAGCCCCAGTTGATATTCTTTCCAGTGGGATTGTAGATAATATTTTAGTTCAGAAAACCTTCACTCCCGATCAATTCGGAGAGTTTTCCGGTGGATCGGTTAAAATTATTACCAAGGAATTCCCTGATTCCAATAATCTTACAATTACGTACTCCACAGAAGTAAATTCGATTTCTACATTTAATAATTATCTCGGGTATTCAGGCGGGGGTACAGACTATTTAGGTTTTGACGATGGTTACAGATCTCTTCCAGAAGATGTTAAAGACAGTGATATCACATCAGATGCTGAAGCTGCTACTATTTTACGTGATTTGAATTCATCCTGGACTTCAAAAAATATTACTTCTCTTCCAAGCCAAAAGATAAGTGTTAGCTATAGCAATCAACTGAATGAAGACAAAATGCCAATTGGCGTGGTATCTAATTTTAGCTATAAATATGCTACTGAGGCCCAAGTAAATGAAACGCTACGATACATCAATAACTATAACGAAGGTACTAATACTACTTTATTAGGGTCAGATTATGTAAGGAATACCGGGACAGAATCAACAAGTTTAAGTACAATGGTGAATGTGTTTGCGAAACCGTCGTCAGTTACAAAAATTGGGTTGAAGAATCTGTATTCAAACTCTTCAAGTAATAAGTTTTCTGAGATTGAAGGGAGTTATTACAATTTTGGAAATGATAACAGGCAAACAGTTTTGGAATTCGATAGAAGAGCTATCTTTTCCACTTCTTTAAATTTTGAAACCTATTTCAGTAATTTTCTTTCATCTAAACTTGAAGCGAACCTAACCTATTCCAAAGCGGTAAGGGATTTACCTGATCGCAGAACTACTCAATATGTCAGGACAGATGAAAATGATCTCGAAGTGATCTTCCCGTTTCGGGGTAATACTCATTTCTTTTCTTTTCAGGATGACAATAACTATTCGGGAGGATTTGATTACGAGTTAAAACCTTTTGACAGATTTGATGTTAAAGTAGGAGCATTCGGTTTATATAAAGACCGTTCCTTTGAATCGTTTAAGCTAGTGTATCAGGATTTAGGAAATAATTTTCCTGAAGAAGATAAATCGCTTTCACCTGAAGAAATCTTCACTTCAGAAAACATCAGCGCTGGAAACCTTGATCTGATTGAGAGTTCAAGTTCAAGAGATTCTTACGACGGAGAGCAAGAATTAGCTGCAGGATATTTTTCATTTAACTGGTCGCCCTCAGAGAAATGGAATATTGTAACTGGTTTGCGTGCTGAAAACTCTGCTCAATATATTAATGAAGAAGCACTGATCGATGAGTTGGATATTCTTCCTGCCTTCAACCTCACTTTTCGACCATCAGAAGCTACAAACCTTAGGGCAGCTTTTTCAATTACACTGGCAAGACCGGAATTCCGTGAGCTTTCTAATTTCAACTTCCAGGATTTTGTAGGTGGAAGAACCGTATATGGTAATCCCAATCTTGAAAGAACGAGAATCTTCAATTATGATTTGAGATGGGAAACCTATCCGAATACGGGAGAACTATTCGCGGTAAGTGCTTTCTATAAGAAATTTGAAAATCCAATCGAGCTGTTTTATAGAATCACTCAAAACAATGAAGTTCGATATGATAATGTAGATGAAGCACAGCTTTATGGTATTGAATTAGAGGGTAGAAAGAGTATCACAGATCAGTTAAAGCTAAACTCTAATCTTTCTTACATAATTTCAGAAGTAAACTATGCAGATGGTGCATCAGTAGGTCGCCAGGCAAATGCTGAGCGAGCAATGTTTGGACAATCGCCCTACACTTTTAATGCAAATGCATTCTATGTATTTCCAAAGATGGATGCAGAAGCAACAATTTCGTTTAACACCTTTGGGAAGCGAATTTCTGCGGTAGGAAATAATGAACAGCCCGATGACGAATTCGAGCAGCCCTTCAATAAGCTTGATGTTAGTTTTACCAAGAACTTAGGCAGAGCATCTGTATCAGCAAGCATAGAAAACATTTTAAACGACAATATCATCTACAAACAGGGTGATGTAATAACAAATCAATACGAGATCGGCACAACCTTTTCGGTGAGCTTCAATTTTTCATTTAACTAAACACCTAAATAAATCAACAAGAACAATGAAATTTAATCTCAAATTACTTTCACTATACACGCTTGCGCTCACCGTCGTTTTTACTTCATGCGATAACAGTACAGGTGGTGACAGTGATGGTGATATTCCCGAAATATATGCATCTCTGCCAGGTACTCTTATAGATGAAGATACAAACTGGGATACCGATCAAACGCTAACGGGTCAGTATTATGTACTCCCGGGAGTTACTCTTACAATTGATGCCGGAGTAACCGTTAGTTTCACTTATCACAACAACAACATTGATGATGTTGGGGCAATTATCACACTTCCTGCAGATCCTGAGAATTTTGATACACCTCGTGCAAGTGGAAGATTGGTCGCGGAAGGTACTGCGAGCAATCCGATTGTATTTACTTCCGGAAGAGACACAAAACAACCAGGGGACTGGGGTGGAATTGTACTTGCAGGAGAAGGGGTAAATAACATTGAGGGTGGAAAAGGAGAGGTTGAGGGTCTACCCGATGCCATCCAGTATGGAGGCACAAATAATGCTGATGACAGTGGTATACTTAAATACGTTCGAATCGAATACGTTGGGTTTTCATTCGTAGAAGGCTCTGAGCTTAATGGACTGAGCATGTATTCTGTTGGTAGCGGAACAACTCTTGAATATATCCAGGTATACAAATGTACTGATGATGGATTCGAATGGTTTGGCGGAGCAGTAAATGCTAAGTATCTGATTTCAGCATTCAACGACGATGATTCTTTTGATATGGATGAAGGCTGGAACGGAAAAGGGCAGTATTGGTTGGCAGTTCAAACTGCCGGGGCTGACAATGGTTTTGAATCAGACGGTAGAAAAACGTTGGGATCCGGAAATGCGACTTCTCCAACTCTTTACAATGTAACTTTGGTTGGATTGAAGCAGGATGGATCGACAAAAGATGAAGAAGATAAAAATTACGGAATGCGCCTTAGAGAGGAATTTGAAGGTGAGCTTGAAAACTTCATCATTTCTGATTTTGACGATTTGAGTTTCAAAATTGAAGACGACACTCGTAGCAATTTTTCACAGAGCCTGACTATCAATAATACCATTGTCTGGAACAACGGTGGTTTCGCTAATGCAACCGACTCTACCGATTTCGGAGCGGTTACCTTAGATCAGGATCCGGGATACACTGATGCAGCTACATACGATTTTCGTCCTACTTCAACGGTTCTAGGTTCGACTCCTCCAAACGATGGATTCTTTAATACTTCTGCAAATTTTGTAGGTGCTTTTGGAACAACAAACTGGGCAACTGGCGCCTGGGTTCGTTGGAACGACTAAGAAATATCGAAATATAAATTCCCACAAAGAAACGTCTCACTTCATTGTGAGGTGTGCTGATCACAAGGGGGGCTCCATGGATTTGGAGCTCCTCTTTTTTCCATAGCTTATTTATTGGTATGTCTGAATAGTAGTGTGCTTTAGTTTAGCTAAGAAAAATATCTTTTTGTTGTTTTGTGTTTTCGTGGCTAAAATAAAGCAAAGAATTGGAACCGAAGCACAGTATTTTAGGTTTGGAGAAATCCAACTAATCTGACCATATTTTGATATTTGTAACCCGAAAAACTCACTTTAACGCCGCACACCGACTCAATAATCCGGATAAATCCGAGGAGTGGAATCAGAAAACCTATGGGAAATGCAATTATCCTAACTGGCACGGTCATAACTATGTAATTGAAGTAACGGTAGCTGGTGAACCTGATTCTGAAACGGGTTATGTGATTGATTTAGGTCAACTCAAGAAAATCATTAAAGAGAGAATTACAGATCCCTGTGATCATAGAAACCTGAATCTTGATGTTCTTTTTTTAGATGGGATTATCCCAACTTCCGAGAATTTGGTCAAAGCTTTTTTTGAACAATTGAAGAAAGACGTTGAAGAATCTGCATCTGAAGGAAGTGTCCTCTATTCGGTGAAGTTATTCGAGACCGAACGAAACATTGCCGAATATTGTCCTTATCGCTGGACTAAATAAATTATTTAATACTGATTTTTTCCGATATGATTTCCAATCAAACCCGTAGGTTTTACGATCCTACATTTACTATTACTCCTGAATACAAAGAATCTTTACCTGATTTACAAAACGGACCTGTCTCACTAATTGAAGGAGCAAACGTCCCTATCCAACAGGTAGGAATTTCTAATTTTAAGCTTCCGCTTCAACTGAAAAAAAGAGATGGAAAGCCTATCACTCTAGAAGTTTCTGTGGATGGCTACGTGAGTCTTGATGCTAATAAAAAGGGCATCAACATGAGCAGGATTATGCGAACCTTCTACAGGTTTAAAGATCGTGTGTTCTCTTTAGATATGCTCGAAGAAGTGCTAAGAGCATATAAAACAGATTTGGAGTCACAGGAAGCTTTTTTACGGCTTTCTTTTTCGTACCCCATGATTCAGGAAAGCCTGCGCTCGGGGATGGAAGGCTATCAGTATTACGACGTCTCGATGGAAGGTCACCTGGATAACTATGATCAATTTTATAAACACATGCATCTCAAGTTTGTGTATAGCAGTGCATGTCCCTGTTCTTATGAGTTGGCTGAACACGCCAGGGAAGATCGGGGTGTTGCCGCAATTCCTCATAGTCAGCGAAGCGAAGCAGAAGTTACAGTTGCTCTACGCGACGAGTTTTTTGTAGAAGACTTAGTCCAGATTTGCAGAACTGCGCTAAAGACAGAAACTCAGGTTATGGTGAAACGGGAAGACGAGCAGGCTTTTGCGGAGCTTAATGGCGCTTATCAGAAGTTTGTGGAAGATGCTGCCCGGTTACTTTATGAAGAGCTGGATACCTACAACAGCATCAGGGATTTTGTAGTGCGATGCGCACATCTTGAAAGCTTACATAGCCATGATGCAGTGAGTAGAATCAGTAAAGGATTACCTAATGGGTTGAGATAATGTCTGTGAAACTAAGCTAAGAAGTCTTCGTTTGTAAGGGGTATGAAACGAAGCTTTTTTCAATTCATCATTTACACTCTTGCTTTCATAACGTTTGTATTCGTTGGTTGTGTAAATGATAGTGGTCCTGATCCTTCTAACCCGGACGAAATAGAAGAGTTTATTGTAGAAACCTACAAATCAAAGCTAGGGTTGGAGGTGCCTTTTCCCACATATACCTATACCGAACAAAATTCAAGATATACAAGTACGGTTTACTTGAATAATACGCTTCATAGACTTTACGTCTTTGAAAATGGATCGGTATCCCTTGAAACTTCTTTTCCAATTATGCCAATGGGAGAAATTAAAGTGTTAAACATTATTGTAGACTACCCGCAGCTCGAAATCGATGATAGTTTCAATTCACAATGGAATTCAGCAATACACTCAATTAATCAGGATCACATAGAGTATTCAGAAGAAAATAATCTGGATGCCCCTATAGTTCAATTTAGCGCTATGAATATTTATGTAGCGCCTTCAGAAATTCCCGACCCAATACCTTTTGATGGTCTCAAGTCTATTGCAGACAGTTATGATATTAACAGAAGTTCGTACGACTTGATAGCATTAATCGACCTGGATCAGGAAAATCCGAGCGGTGGTTTTGCGGTTAGAAAAAATGATTGGGTGAAAATCGGATGGTTCTATTCCCCAGATGATGGGCTAGAACTTGATCCCGAAAAATTTCGAGGTATTGCTTACGCTGTATACCACCATGAAATAGGGCATCTGTTTGGGTGGGATCACGAATGGAGCGATGCAGAAGTTGGACAAATACTGATTACAGAGCCCGCATTATTTGGATGGACAGATTCAGATAATGATGGAGTTATAGAAATTAATGATTCTGATCCTTATGGGATACAGTGAGAATCTGAACCAAACCTTCTTTCCGATTCAAATAGTATGATACATTTCTGTATCGAACCTATTTTCGCTATTGGAATTATTCTTCCGCAAAAACAATAGCAATCTTAGTACGGTCTTGACTTAGCGCTATTCTGGATATTAGCCCGGCTTTCTCGAAAATCGGTTTAGGAGCTATAAATCCATGACCTTCTTTCCACATCATTAAACCATTTCCTTGTCCTATTAAAAAGGAGGAAGCATCAATCCAGAACATGTCTTCTGATCCTTCAGGGGTGGCAGTTAATGTTCGTATTTTTCTGGTCTCCGGATTGAAGGTTTTTACAATCCATTGAGTCGGATCGTTTTTGTCAATAAAGCTGACCTCATTACGCTCCGGAACTTTATGAATGGATCTCCCGGGATTAGTTGCGATTACGGTTCTGGAATTCTCTTCGAGATCAAACTCAACAAAAGTAAACGTATCTCCCAAAACAAAGGTGTAAAGAGTGTGCTCATCAAACCAGGAGTGGTAGCCTATCACTTCATCAGGTACAATTACTTCTGGCTGGCCTTCGGCTAAGGGGAATTTCCAGAGCAATTGTTCGCCGTTAGGTTTCAACCAAACTGAAGAAAAGTAATCGCTATCAGGCATAACCGTAGGAGAGTATTTTCCTCCCTCAGAACTAGTAAACCAGATGCTGTTGTTTTGTTCATAGTCGAAGAGCTGAATATCTGTTGACTCTCCACGTTGCGAAGAAAAAAGTAACGCAGGCATATTCGGGACAAAGGAAGGTTGGTTATCATACCCGGGATTATTAGAGATGTTTTCCAGATTTGTTACAGAGAACCCATCTTCGGTAAGCTCAAAATCACCAAGGTATACCTCTGGGTTAGATTGAGCTTGAGTGGGTACGGTTATAAGTAATAGTATAACTATAGTAAGGTATCTCATTATGATTGATTTGTAACTCGTTTCATTCTTGAAAAAGGGTAGCCACCACATCCTGTAGTTGGCACTTCTCGGTTTGCCTTATTTACCAGCTTCGCCGAATCTAATGCTGCTTCATTGTAAGCACTCATACAAAATCCCCACTTGAAATCATTCATATCTTCAAACTCCATCCAGTCGATGCGCGAATACAATAAAGGATCATATATATTCATAGAATCATTTTGGCCTACAAAGTACTGTTCCTGAATGTTCCACTCCTTAATATGAATCCTAGTATGATCTCCCATCGCAAAAAGAGAATCAGAAATGGTATATGAAATTTCATAATCATCCTCGAAACTGCCAAGTAAAAAGCCGGGGATGGAAGAAGCTTCATTTTGAGAAGGGGTGCAAAAAAGTATGAGTGGTAAGAGCGATAATAAGGTTTTCTTCATGCCATAAGGTAGGAAATCAAATGCAAAAAAATCCCCGCATATTGCTATACAGGGAGAAAATGAAACATTCGATACTTTTCATCCTTATTTACTTCAAACTATTATCAGCAAAATGGTGCATCGCATCTCTAATGAACTTAGCCAAACCGGGTTTATAGTTATCATAAAACTCAGTAAAACGAAGATCACTAACATACATATCTGCTAAGCCTTTATAGACCGCGGCATTTGTTTTGTAGAAGCGCTCGTTATTTGTGTGATGTCTCCTGATAAGCGCTTGTACTTTATCAGAATCAACAGGCTGATCCATTAACAAAGCAAGTTCTTTAGCTACGTTTTCCTGTTCTTCTTTGACTTCATTGAAATCCGATTTGCTCATCTTTTTGATATTCTGATAGGACTCAGCTACTACTTCCTGATCATACTTCTCATCAATTTCTTTTTTCCATGCCGAGATTTCCTCTTCCGAAAATCCTTCATACAATTCTTTATCGGTTACCATGGTCTTCTCCTTTTTTATTTGTTTGATTGTTTTGTCGATGGTAACTAGTAGCTCATCAAGTCGCGCTTTACGTTTCTGTAGTTCATTTTTTTGAAACTCAAGTGCTTTCCCGAGATCGAAATCAGGCTCATCCAGAATGTGAAGGATCTTTTTTAAAGAGAATCCTAATTCTTTGAAAAACAGAATTTGTTGCAGACGATAAAGCTCATCCTTACCATAATACCGGTAACCTGAGCGTGCACGTTCGGCAGGTTTTAGTAATCCTATTTTATCATAGTGTTGCAGAGTGCGAACGGTGACTCCTGAAATTCTGGCAACCAGACTTACTGTGTATTTTTCCATCGCTTTTCTCTTAAAGTTAGGCCATTACGTAAGGGGAGAGTCAAATAAAAATTTAGAATCTTTTTTTTAATATTCTCAACAAATAACAAACAACGAATAATCAAACTATGAAAAACTCACTTTACATCATTTCCACTCTTGTACTCATGCTTACATCTGGCTGGATTGGTTGGGAGGGACGGATGCTACTATCTGATTTAGAGACAAAAGTGATTACTAAAGAAGCCGCTACTAAAGTCAATGAAGATTGGGGGAACATTATTATATACACCGATGAGGCATCAGCTTCTACTTATGGAACAGAAAACACATTAACCGCTGTAGCTGAAATTAAGCCCGGAATGGAAATTCATCCCCCTCATCAACACACAGCAGAAGAGTTTTTGTATGTAATTGAAGGTGAAGGTACATGGAGCATTAACGGAGTAGAATCAGAAGCGAAAGCGGGAGACATCATGTACTCAAGACCCTGGGACTTACATGGAATTACAAATACAGGCGATAAACCCCTTCGCTTTTTTGTAATGAAATGGGATAACAAAGGAGTTAAAGTTCCGGTACTTAAAGAAGAGTAAAAGAAGTTATGATGTGTTAACATCTACTCCGTATCTTATAGCCCAATTTAACACATAGATATTTTATGCAACTGAGCCGTACCCTGTTAGCACTTCTTTTCGCCACAATAAGTTTTTCAACCTTAACCCATGCCCAGCTTTTCGAAGATTTTGAAACGGGAACTAAAGGGAGCTATTCCGGAGCCACCGTAACCTTAGCTACTGGTGATTGGTTTTTGGATGATGCCCTTCTTGGAAATTTATCTAACGATAAATTTAACGGAGACCAGGGAGTCCGTATGGATCGCCGGGATGGAAAAACAGGTAACATCTACATGCAGTTCGATAAGCCTAACGGAGCAGATGAAGTCTCTTTTCATCTCGCACATTATGGGAATCAACCTGAAGCTGCAGCGCTTCAGGTTCAGTACTCGACAGATGGCGGTTCGAATTGGATTGATATTGGAGATGAAATACCTGCTCCATTTGAACTGACAGAATACAGCATCCCGGTTCAGGTAGATGGAAATATTCGCTTCAAGTTCGTCCAGTCTTCTGGAACCGACCGAATGAATATTGATGATATTCGGATTACGGATTTTATTGAGCCTCAGGAAGAACCCGGTATATTGGTTGAAATTAACGAAGAATTAGTCGATTCAGGGGCAACTATTACATTTGAGACTACTTTAACAGGAAACACTCGCGATAAACAAGTGCAGTTAAAGAATATTGGAAGCGACACACTTAGAATAAGTAACATTATCCCTCCAACAGCACCTTTTACGGTTTCCGAGCTTCAGGATTCGGTATTGGCTTTTAATGAAACTACAATGGTTACTCTTTCATTTACTCCCCAATCTGAGGGAAGTTTTACCAACGAAGGAGGATTTGAAATTCAATCTAACACTGGAGTGTTCAAAGCATCTTTAAGTGGAGAGGCTGTTGAAGCAGGCGGTGTTATTCCAATTTCAACAGCGCGGGATTTACCTCAGGGTGAAACAGTTACCTTAACAGGATGGGTAACTGTAGCCGAAGAATTCGAAGGACCGGTGTATTTTCAGGATGAAACTGGTGGGATTGCATGGTTTAACTTTGGATTGATGAGAGATAGTCAGGATGGCTTTACTCTGGATGTACAACGTGGGGATTCTATTGTAATCACAGGAGAGTTGGGCAGCTTTAATGACTTGATCCAAATTGTTGGGGATGATGTCCAGTACGAGTTCTTTCCAGATGGAAACAGAGAAATCGAACCTTTGCCTGTGACAGTTTCTGCATTGAATTCTGGAAGTTATGAAGGGCAACTCGTTTCCATGAATGTAGAGATTGACCATAGTGGAGTGTTTCAATCCAGCGAATATGATATTACAGACGCAACCGGCTCAGGGGTTCTGTATATAAATGATGACACAGAAATAGTTGGAGCTACAGCACCTGAAGGAGAAACAACCATAGTTGGAGTAGTGGGTATTTTTTCCGGAACCTATCAGTTATTACCCCGTGACCTGGAAGATATTGATGCCGAAGCTATTGAAATTCCGGGAGAGGATATTTCCAAAGACGAAACATTCGAGATCGTGACCTGGAATATCGAATGGTTTGGTTCGGCTGGGAACGGTCCTGAAGACGACGAAATCCAGCTGATGAATGTAATCGAAGTAATCGACAGTATAGATGCGGACGTGTTTGCTCTCCAGGAAATCGCAAATCAAACTATGTTCAATCGGTTGATTGATTCTTTAGAGATCTATGAAGGGGTCTTGGCGAGCTTTTCCCAGTCGCAGAAAACAGCATATCTATACAAAACAAGTACAATTAATGTGCTGGATTCAGGTTTGCTTACCACCGGCCAGGAAAGCTTTGACTGGGCGAATGGACGATTTCCTCTTGAACTTAACTTTGAAGCAGTTGTTGGCCAGGAAGTACGTGAAATACGGGCATATAACATTCACGCAAAAGCCTTGGGAGAACAAGAGGATTATGTGCGCCGAAGAGATGCTTCTATTTCTTTAAAAAATTATTTGGATCAAAATGAGGACAACAGCAATGTGATTGTAATTGGAGATTACAATGATGAACTTGAAGCGTCTTCGGTAGGTGGACAAGATTCGCCCTACAAAAACTTTGTGGATGATGAAGAATACACCGTTTTAACTAAAAGCCTTGAAGATCGTGGATTTACTTCCTACAGTAGTTTTTCGATGATTGATCATATTACCATTTCTTCAGAATTAGTTGACGAATATTTTGAAGGTACAGAGCGTGTTGAAAACCCCTCTTACATCGGAAGTTATCTAAGCCAGACTTCAGACCACTATCCCGTCTGGGTTCGTTTTCAGTGGGGAATGGCCACTTCAACCGAGGAGCCAAACACTACAGTAACGGGAATACGATTAGATCAGAATTACCCGAATCCATTTAACCCAAGTACTACCATTTCTTACTCATTGGATGCTACAACAAATGTAACTCTGGAAGTTTTTGACATGATGGGACGTAAAGTATCCACATTAGTTCAAGGTCGGCAAATAGCAGGTGAACAAACTATCAATTTCGATGCTTCTGCTTTAGCAAGTGGAGTATATATATACCGATTGGCGACCGGAGGAGAAGTCCTTACTAAAAAGATGATATTGCTGAAATAGAGGGTCAAAAAAGGGGGGCGAACTAAGTGCCTTTGTGCCTTACTACCTTTTCTTTCTTATCTTTGATACATGAACATCCGTCTCGAACAACTTAACCCAACTATTGGGGATCTTTCCGGAAATCAACAGCTTATTCTGGATGCCATCAGAAAGGCAGAAGATGATAAGATAGATCTTCTTTTACTTCCTGAACTGGTAGTATGTGGTTATCCTCCAATGGATTTGATGGAGCGCAAAGTGTTTCGTGAAATGTGCTATCAGGTTAACCAGGACGTAATTAAATCTACTGGAGAATCAGTAGTTATTTTTGGCTCGATTACTGAAAATCATACCGGAGTTGGGCGGGTTTGCTTCAACTCTGCAATTGTAGCACAAAATGGGAAAGAGATTTCAAGAGTTCACAAAGCCTTGCTACCAACCTATGATGTTTTTGATGACCTCCGCTATTTCGAGCCGGGAACAGAATTTGAGCCAACCATAATTAATGGAATTCCTTTTGGGATTACTGTTTGCGAAGATATCTGGTTTAATGATAACGAGATTCAATATCATACCTACTCTACCAATCCAGCGGAGATTCTAGCCAAAAAAGGGGCTAAGGCAATTATCAATATTTCGGCCTCTCCTTTTTCGAAGAATAAGCCGGTTTCACGGGTTGGAATGCTTCAGAAACATGCCCGTGAACTTGGTTTACCTTTGTTTTATGTAAATCAGGTTGGGGCGAATACTGAGTTGGTTTTTGATGGTGATTCTTTGGCACTCGACCAAACTGGCTTTATTGTAACTCGTGATGAGCGCTTTAAATCTACTTTTGTAGATGTAGAGTACGATTCCGAAAATCAAACTCTGGATGCAGGCAGGTATGCCGACATTCAACGAACGATTCCAAATCAAACTAAAACGATGTTTGATGCTTTGGTGCTGGGTGTTCGGGATTACCTCAGAAAATCAAAACTCGGGAATCAGGTGATTCTTGGATTGAGTGGAGGTATTGATTCTGCCCTGGTTTGTGCGATTGCAGTGGAAGCTGTCGGAGCTGAAAATGTACTAGCTGTCACTATGCCTTCAGAATTCTCAAGTGAAGGGAGTGTAAGTGACTCAGAAAAACTGACTCAGAATTTGGGGATTGAATTAAAGGAAATTCCGATAAAACCTGTATTCGACTCATTTCTTGAGCAACTTGATCCTCTTTTTAAGGATACCAAGTTCAATGTAGCGGAAGAGAACCTGCAAAGTCGTACTAGGGGTGATATTCTTATGGCCATATCGAACAAGTTTGGACATATACTTCTTAATACAGGCAACAAGTCTGAAACAGCAGTAGGGTATTGCACGCTTTACGGTGATATGGCTGGCGGACTTGGTGTAATTTCTGATCTTTATAAAACGGAAGTCTATGCAATGTGTCGCTGGCTTAATGAAGAATATTATAAGAAGGAAGTGATTCCGGAGGCGATCATCACTAAAGAACCAAGCGCGGAATTGCGTCCGGATCAAAAAGATTCAGATTCTTTACCGGACTACGGAACTTTAGATACCATTTTGAAATACTACCTGGAAGATCAGTTGTCGAGAGAGGAAATCCTTGCAAAAGGGATGGATGAAGAAATAACCGAGCGCATACTTCGTCTTGTTGACAGGAATGAGCACAAGCGCTATCAGGCGGCTCCCGGATTGAAGGTTTCTGCGAAAGCATTTGGAGTCGGAAGGCGGTGGCCAATAGTACAGCAATGGACAGGCCAGGAAATCAAGTCGCAACAAAGACAAAAATTAACAAACTGACACAGAAATTAGGTTTGTAAATGCTTTTTTTGATGTAGGTCCGTTACAGCTGCGTTTGTGCAGTTCAATTCCTAATTAAGGCTGATAATTATTACATTAACTAAAATTTAATCTACAGAAAAATATGATCAGGAAGATACTATGTACTGTTTTTGCCCTTAGCTTTACGGGCACAGTGTTAGTAACGGCGCAGGATTCAACTGCTTCAGTTAAAACTAAGGATATGCCCCTCCGGCTGTTACCTTATGCAAACCCGATGCAGGGAGTTAGTCAGGATGAAACGATAACGGAAACACCAACTCTTGCTGATCTGGATAGTTTCCAAAAAGATATTATCAGTCGTATATCAGATGTATACAGAATGTATGTAATGGCACTAGATGCTCAGGTAGATCAGGATGCAATATTAGCCGAAACCTACATCAATGATGCTGTTGAAGCTTCTCAGGAACTTTTGGATGATTATCCGGAAATCAGGTCTGATCGCCGTTTTGCTGAGTTATCCCGCGCCGTTGTAGGAGAATATCGCCAGTTTTATGGGATTACAGATTCTGAAAATGAACCACAGGGAGAAGTTTTTGCTATTCAGGAAGACTTCCTTGAAGATGAAAATTTGTTAGATGAAGATTTTGAGTTTCCTAAAGATGCAGACATCCGGAAAACAGCAGTCCCTTTAATTCAAAATTCGCAAGTAAATCGTCATTTAGTTTATTACACGTTACGCCGACCGGAAGTAATGGAAACCTGGAGAGAGCGAGCTGAGATTTACAAGCCGATGATGGATAAAATCTTTGCGGAAGAAGGTTTACCTCCCGAGTTGGTTTATCTTTCCTTTATCGAAAGTGGAATCAACCCAACTGCGAGGAGTTGGGCAGCAGCCGTTGGAATGTGGCAATTTATCGCAGCAACAGGGCGTGTTTATGGGTTAGAAATTAACTGGTGGGTAGACGAACGAAGGGATCCAGAAAAAGCAACACGAGCTGCAGCACGACACCTTAAAGATCTGCATAATATTTGGGGTGATTGGCATTTAGCGATGGCGAACTATAACATCAGCCCAAGAGGGTTAAACCGGGCAATCCGCAGGGCTGGCGGCGTAAAAGATTATTGGGCAGCTTATCCATATTTGCCTCGCGAAACCAGAGGCTATGTTCCGGGATTCATTGCTACAACTATGATTAATATGAGTCCTGAAGAATTTGGTTTCAAGAAGAACTATGGCCAAAAACCATATTCTTATGATTTGGTAGAAGTTGATGGCTTGATGCCACTGGATGAGATGGCGAAGATTATTGGGATCAGCACTGATGAACTCAAATCTTACAATCCTGAGTTGTTGAGATGGGCGACTCCTCCCGGAAATAAATATCCACTTAAAATTCCTTCGGGAAAGAAAGCTGATTTTTTAGCAGCTTATGACGATATCCCCAAAGAAAGTGCAAACCAAAGTATCACAATGCATACCGTTCGAAGCGGGGAGTCTATTGGCTTAATTGCCCGAAAGTATGGAACTACAGTAAGCGGTATTTATGCCAGTAATGAGAATTTATCGAATGTGATTTACCCAGGCCAGGTGTTAGCTGTTCCATTGCCTGCGGGAAGTGCATCACAGATTTCAGCAAACCGACCAACCAATCAGCAGAGCGGTACTACTACAAGTCGATCTTCGTCGAGCTCAAATGTGAGTATTCCGGCTAATTCAACCAAAATAACTTATAAAGTTAAAACCGGAGATACTATTGGGCATATTGCAGAATGGTATGATGTTCGTGCCTGGAATATCAGAACATGGAATGGAATTGGTAACACAATTAGGGTAGGTCAAAGTATTACAGTATATGTTCCGAATGCTCAAAAAGGACATTATGAGCAGGTAGATGATCTTTCATTTAGAGAGAAACAGGATATCGAAAGTCGTCAACGAAGAGGGGAAAATATTTTTCTAGCCTCGGCAACTAACACTTCTAATGATGGAGCAGTTACTTACACCGTGAAAAATAATGACACATTAAGTGAGATTGCAGAATCATTTGGAGTATCTACTTCTCAGTTGAGAAGGCTCAACAATTTGAGTGGGTCAAGAATCTTTGTAGGTCAGTCGTTAAAAATAAAATAAGTTCATTATGAGGAAGATTTTTTCAAAAGCAGGATTGCTGGTTCTGCTGGCAATTCTTGGAATTAGTACTGTAGCGTTCCAGGTAACCGATATTTACTTCCTCATAAAGAAGAATTTCTCAATTTTTAGTAAAGCCTACGAAAATGTAGCTCTGGAATATGTTGATGAAGTAGATCCGGAGGTACTCATGCGGAATGGGATGGAAGCTATGCTCGAAACGCTCGACCCTTATACGGTATTCTACAATGAATCTCAAAATGAGCAGGCTGAGATTTTTTCCCGAAGTAATTATGCGGGTGTAGGAATCGATGCCGGTTTCAGGGATGGAGAAGTGGTAGTGGTCGCACCCACCGAAGGAGGCCCTGCCGATCAAAAAGGCGTACGTGCCGGAGATGTGATTGTCGCTATTGACGGCGTATCTACAGAAGGATTGCTCCCCGAAGAAGTACAAAATCTTACGATGGGCGAAATCGGCTCATCCCTTACTCTTACCATAAACCGTTTTGGACTGGATCAGCCCATAGACTTTGAGCTCACAAGAGCGAGTATTGAGATTAAAAACGTAACACACACTACGCACCTTGGTGATAATTCGGAATTCGGATATATCCGTTTGGCCCAATTTGGAATGAATTCTGCCAATGAAATTAGAACAGCGATCGAAGAGCTATCTGCTGATAATGCATTAAACGGGTTAGTGTTAGATTTGCGTGATAATCCCGGCGGGATTCTTCAGGAAGCTGTAGCAATAGTAGATAAATTTGTTGAACCGGGAATTACTGTTGTTGAAACCAGAGGGCGAATTCAGGAATATAATGCGGCTTATGAAACCCGTGAACCAGTGATGTTCGATAAACCAGTTATCGTTTTGATGAACGCCGGTAGTGCGAGTGCATCAGAAGTGGTCGCAGGTGCATTACAGGATTTAGACCGCGCCGTAATTTTAGGAGAAACCAGTTTTGGGAAAGGGCTTGTTCAAATCGTGAAGCCAATGCCCTACAATACCTCTATGAAGATCACAATTTCAAGATATTACACACCAAGCGGAAGGAGTATTCAGTCGTTGGCGTACACACATCAGGCGAGAAACGCTTCTATTTCGAGGCAGGAAACAGCGAACAGAGTGTTCAAAACCCGAAATGGCCGGGATGTAAAAGAAGGAAGGGGCATCGAACCTGATGTTCAATCGGGGACTTCTATTCCTGGCTTACTTGAAATCTCCCTTATGCAGGAAGGCGTTTACTTCGATTTTGCTACCCAATTCGAATCCCAAAATAGTTCTTTTGAGTCAGAACAAATGCCTGATCAGGTATTTGAAGATTTCAGAGTGTTTCTGGACGAATCCGGTTTTGACTATAAAACGGATTCCGAATTACTCCTGGAAGAGCTTGAAGCCAAGCATAACAATGATGAGGTAAAGGCAAGTATTGAATCTATTCGGGAAGTTATTCAAAAAGAAAAAGAACAGAATTTCAAAGACAGCGAGCAGGAGATTAGAAAAGCCTTGTACCTGGAATTAATATCCCGATATCAGGGGCAGACACTTCAGCGGGAAGCATCACTACGGCTTGATGATCAGTTAGAAGAGGCTATTAATTTGCTAACTAACTCTGATCAGGTTTCTTCTATTTTGAATGGCAGGGGATAATGCTCCCTAAGGCTGATCTTCATATTCATACTACCTGCTCTGATGGAAGACTTAAGCCAGAGGAGGCAGTTGAAATAGCACATGAAAGAAAGCTTACTGCTCTTTCGATTACAGATCATGACAGCTTTGAAGGCTATTTTAAAGCGATTGATAAAGCCAATGAATTAGGTATTGAACTGGTACCAGGTGTTGAGATTACCTGCTCGTTCAAAAAAAGAGAGGCGCATATTCTCGCATATTATTTTGATGTTTCCACTCAATACTTCGCCGATTTCCTGAAATCTCAGCGTGTTGCGAGAAGAGATCGGATAAAAGGCATCATACATACTATTAACGAGAATGGGCTTGAGGTGACTTATGATGAAGTACGGGCAGAGGCTAATGGAGCTAATATAGGTCGCCCTCATTTAGCAAAAGTTTTGGTAGAGAAAGGGTATGCCAGGAACCACAACGATGCGTTCATTCGTTATTTAAGTACAGAACGTCTTGGCGAAATTGAAAACACTTATCCAGATTACAAAGAAGTTATCGAAATTGTAAGAAATATCGGTGGAGCAACCGTCCTGGCCCATCCTGCAAAACATTACACTACTAAGGAAATTGATGAGTTTATTGAGGCTGGTATAGATGGGCTGGAATGTATCCATCCAAGTCATAACTTTGAGCTTCAAAAGAAATACACAAAGGTTGTTGAGGAAAACGCATTGCTACTTACTGGCGGAAGTGATTATCATGGAGGCAGGGAAATGGCAGCCCGCCATTTAGGAGTGGTTTGTGTCGCTGCAAAACATGTCGAAAAAATGAAGCGAATGACCGATCAAAGAAAGAACATGGTAGAATTGAAGAAATAATATGAGTGTAAATATTGTAGATGAAAAGACCGGAGTAAAAGGAGCAAAAATCGGAATTGTTGTTTCTCGATGGAATTCAAATATCACCGAAAAAATGCTGAACGGCGCGCTCAGCGCTTTAAAGGGTAATGGAGTAAAAGACGAGGATGTGCTTGTTGTCCGATGCCCGGGTTCTTTCGAGATTCCGCTTGCTGTTCAGAATATTCTTGAACACAAAGAAGTTGAAGGAGTTATTGCACTGGGAGTAGTCATTCGGGGCGGCACTCCTCACTTCGAATATGTGTGTGATGCCGTAACATCAGGTGTATTAGAACTCAATTTAAAATATCAAAAACCGGTAGCTTTTGGGGTGCTCACAACCGATGATGTTAAACAAGCCATGGACAGGGCAGGCGAGAAAGGGAATAAAGGTGGGGAGGCTGCGTTAGCATTGCTTGAAATGATAAACATCAAGCGAAATCTATCTGCTAAATAAGCATACTTTACCTTGATTAAGGAAGCATAAAGCTCTAATTTTGGGAGCTTGAATATCAGCCAAAAAACCTCTTTTGAAAGAGCTTACGCTAACAAATACTACCCAAACCGATAAAGACAAGGAAACCCAACTTCTTCTTAAAGAAAACGGAGAGATTCCTGAGCATATAGCCATTATTATGGATGGCAATGGCAGGTGGGCAAAGAGTAAAGGAAGCATCAGGCTTCACGGGCACAAAGTTGGAGTCGATTCAGTTCGCGACATTACAGAGGCTTGTGCTCAGCTTGGTGTTCAGTATCTTACTCTCTATGCGTTCTCTACAGAGAATTGGGGGAGGCCTTCGGCAGAAGTTCGGGGCTTAATGAGACTTTTGGTTTCTTCACTCAGGAAAGAAGCAGACAATCTGCATGAGAATAATATCCAGTTGGTAACTATTGGTCAAATGGATCGCTTTCCGCAAGATTGTCAATTGCAATTACAGGAAGCAATAGATCTTACTAAGGATAATACCCGGCTACAGCTTTGTTTGGCATTAAGCTATTCAGGGCGATGGGATATAACTCAGGCTGTGAAAAAAATTGCAAGCCATGTAAAAAATGGAAGACTAGATCCTGAGTTAATTAACGATCAGATGATCAGCGATCACCTATCAACAGCAGATATTCCAGACCCTGATTTAATCATTCGAACCAGTGGCGAGTATAGAATCAGTAATTTTCTTCTCTGGCAACTGGCTTATTCAGAATTATATATTACGCAACAATATTGGCCTGATTTTAGACGTAATGAACTCTATGAAGCAATAGCTTCCTTTCAAAAACGGGACAGAAGGTTTGGAAAAATTGGACTGACAAAAGACGAAAAGGACGACTCCTCCCGTTTACTCAAAAAATGAAAAATTTATCATCTGCTAAATCACGCGTGTTCACATTGTCGAAACGAATTTTACTTACGCTCTTTTTATTACTTGGAACGGGCATTCTACTTGAAGGGGCGAAAGCTCAGGACTTTGAAATTACAGACCCTACTCTGGAAATTCCCCAGGAGTACACCATTTCTAATCTTGAGGTACGAGGAAACGAATATACACGTGAGCAGTTTATTGTTAACGCCAGCTCCTTAAACCCCGGTACAACCATTAACTACCCGGGTGATGATATTCCTGAGGCTATTAAAAGATTATATCGGGTAGGTTTGTTTTCTGATGTAAAGGTTTTCATATCTGAGAAAACTACCTCTACTATAAGTCTGATTATTGAGGTTACTGAGCAACCCAGAATGCTCAGATATGAGGTCGAAGGGGTGAAAAGAAGCGAACGAAGAGATTTGAAGGATGAAATACGGCTTGTGGCAGGAACTGCCATTACCGATGCAAACATTGCTCAGGCTAAAAAAACCATTGATAACTTCTACAGAGAAAAAGGGCTTTGGTTCACAGAAGTTGAAACAAGTGTGAGACCTTCGGACGTTGAAAATCGTTCTATTCTTACTTTCAATGTAAAGAGAGGAAAGAAACTCGAAGTAAAAGATATTCAATTTCGGGGGGCAGATTCGTTTTCAGAAAAGAAACTTCGTAAAAAAATAAAACCGCTGAAAGAAGATGCCTGGTGGAAGTTTCTTGGCAAGAAGACATTTAATGAAGCGGATTTTGAAGAAGGAAAAGAAAAAGTTCTCACCTTTTACAGGAATAATGGTTTTTCTGATGTTCGTATAGTTTCAGATTCGGTTTGGGTTTTTGATTATGGTGGAGACAAGAGGGGAATTAAGGTTCGGGTAAATATTGAGGAAGGGCCGCAATATAAAATTCGGAATATTACCTGGGATGGGAATACCGTTTATACTAACGAGCAATTGTCATTATCTCTCGGTTTTGAAAAAGGCGATGTCTTCAACGAAACTAAATACGAAGAGAATCTGAATTTTAATAAGAGCTCTACTGATATAAACAGCCTGTACCAAAACATTGGCTATTTGTTCTTCCAGATTGTTCCAACAATTACTAAAGTTGGAGAAGATTCTTTGGACATGCATTTTGACCTTTATGAGGATGAAATTGCTACGATAAGGAGAGTTTCATTCTCAGGGAATACGAATACACACGATGATGTTGTAAGAAGAACGCTGAGAACTATTCCGGGAAATACCTACAGTCGCCAAGCGATTGTTCGATCAATTCGTGAACTAAGTACACTAGGCTATTTTGATCCTCAGAACATCACTCCTGACATAATTCCAATTCCTCAGAATAAAGAAGTTGATATTTCTTTTGTTTTAGATGAATCTCAAAGCACGAGTAATTTTGAGTTTTCAGGAGGTTATGGTGGCCGGACAATCGGAGCTATTATTTCTGCCCGGTTAAACTTCAATAATTTCTCGCTTCAAAGAGCTCTCGAAGGTGACTTCACTCCTTTCCCTTCTGGTGATGGTCAGACGCTATCGTTGGGAGTTCAGGTAACAGGGACCGGCTATCAAAGTTATAGCTTTGGGTTTGTTGAACCTTGGTTGAACGGAAAACCAACTTCTCTGGGCGTTAATGTATCTTATAATTTTATTCGTTATCGAGGATTTGATGAACGTAATCGACTGTTCTCAGCTAGTGTTTCTTTAGGAAAACGACTAAAGTGGCCGGATGATTACTTCTCAACAAGAACCGTATTGGGCTACCAGTTATACGATGTAGCTGGGTCGGCGAGTTTTCTGGCAGAAGGAACCTCCAGCATTATCTCACTTAAACAAGTAGTAGAAAGGAATTCTCTGGATAATTTTATTTCACCAAACAGCGGATCTAAATTTACTCTTTCCGGAGAATTGGCACCTCCACTTCCAGGATTTTCAGAATTCTATAAAATCAAAACCAACTTCCAGTATCACGTACCTCTTGTAGATAAATTGGTGCTAACTAGTCAGGCTGATTATGGATTTATTGGATATCTGACTAAAGACAGACGAAGTAATTTCCAGAAGTTCCTGGTTGGTGGTACACAGCTTCAGCAACGCCAGAGCTTCTTATATGATAACATAGATTTGAGGGGGTATCCTGGTGGAAATAACGGAAGTATTGCTCCATTCGAAGATGGCCGGCAAGTTGGCGGTCGCATATACGCGAAGTATTCTATGGAGCTAAGATATCCTGCGGTTAGTACAGAACAATTACAGTTGATTCCTTACGTTTTCTTTGATGCGGGTAATTCTTACGCAGAATTTTCGGATTTTGACCCGTTCAATCTTAAGAGATCAATTGGGTTTGGAACTCGTTTATTCCTACCGGTACTTGGATTGGTTGACCTGAGTTATGGTTATCGCCTAGATGGAATTAATGGTACTAATGTAGGACCGGGTGAATGGGAATTCTTATTTAATATTGGAGCACCGTTCTAATGAGGAAAACTGCTTTTATATTCACATTACTTCTTTCTGTTGGAGTGGTCGGAGAAATTTTCGCTCAGGATCAAAAAATAGGCTATTTCGAGTCTGAAGTTATTTTAGCTCAAATCCCTGAGTATAATGGGATAGAACAACGCCTGCAACTTCTAAGTGATGGCTGGCAACAGGAATTGGATGAGTTAGATGCAGAAATCGAAGCACTTGAAGAAGACTATAAAGCTAAAGAGATTTTATATACTGAAGAAATCCGTCAGCAAAAAAGAAATGAGATTCGACAAAAGAAACAGGCTCGAGATGCGTTTCTTAATCAGAAATTTGGCCCACAAGGCGAATACTTCCAAAATCAAAGGGATTTACTGGAACCTATTCAACGCCAAATATTCACGGCTTTAAGAGCTGTGGCACAAAAACAGGGATTTGATTTCGTTTTTGATCGGTCGGGAGATATTTACATGGTATATGCCCGGGGAGAATGGAATCTGAATGAAGCTATTTTACTTGAACTTGGAATCGAAGTAGAATAAGTAATTTAAATTAATAAGCGGTAATTTCCGCCAAAGCAAAAGAAAAGACATGAAGAAGTATTACATCGCAGTTTTATTGGCTGCCATTGTTAGCATTTCTGCAAACGCTCAAATAAAAATCGGGTATATGAATCCTTCAGAGGTACTATCTCAGCTAGATGAGGTTGCCGCTGTGGAAGAAGAAATCCAGACGCTTATTGAAACCCGGGATGCAGATTTAATAGCTAAGTCAACTCAGCTGCAACAAGATCTTGCTACTTATGAAGAAGGAATGGCTGTTCTTTCAGCAGAAGCCAGAGCAACAAAAGAACAGGAATTGCTGGACAGAAATACAGAATTGGAAGACGAAAGAGAAAATTATCTCAATGAAATCAGGCAAAAAAGACTTCAGCTGATGTCTCCGATTCTCGACGAAATGGATGCGGCTATTAAAACCGTAGCAACAGAAATGGGATTGGATCTTGTATTAAACGAAAACACTTCTTATGGAGATGCGATAGTTTTTTACTCCGCTGAAGAACGGTTAAATATAACTTCACAAGTCCTTGCAATTTTAAAGGCAGAATAAAGTAATTGACAAACCTATGAACAAAAAAATGATACAACGTATACAAACACTTTTCATCACAGCCCTTTTAGTTGTTGGTGCCAGTACTGCTGTTCAGGCACAAACGGAAGAATTAAAAATTGGGTATGTAAGTCCACAGGCTATTCTTCAGAGCATGCCCGAAATGCAAGCAGTTAGGCAACGTCTTCAAAACTTTACTGCACGTAAGCAGCAGGAATTAACGCAAAAAGAGCAAACGTTTCAGGCAGAAGTAGCTGCTTATCAACAAAAAGTAGGGGTTATCTCCTCAGAAGCTCAGGCTCAGGAAGAGCAACGACTTGGCCAACTACAGAACGATTTGGTTCAGGCACAGCAAACAGCCGAGCAGGAGCTTCAGGCAAAAAGAACAGAATTACTTGGCCCACTGCTAGAGCAAATAGGTAATGCCATCGATACTGTAGCAGAAAGAATGGGGCTTGGTTATGTACTTAATACAACTACAAGCACCGGAGACTTAGTTATTCTTTATGCTTCTGATGATTTTCAGTCTAAGTATGATATTACCCAAGCGGTAATGGACGAACTTGGAATGTTTTAAATTGTCTAAAGTTTTTTATAAGCCTGTTCAGAAATGTACAGGCTTTTTTTATTTCACGTTCTTTTTTCGGTTCTGGATATAATCTTCAAAAATGTACCCACCCAGATCATCAAGTGATGCAAAGTATGCTTTCCCTTTATTAGCCTCGGTCAACTCTCTTACAAAGCTTTGCAAATAGGGATCGCTGGCAATCATAAAGGTCGTAATATTGATTTTATCTCTACGGCATTTAACAGCTTCATCAAGAACCTTGTTTACAATTTTGCGATCCAGACCAAAGCTATTCTTATAAAGCTTTCCATTTTCAAACATACAGGATGGCTTGCCATCGGTAATCATAAAAATTTGCTTGTTTGCATATTTACGGCGTTGCAGAATATGCCGTGCAACTTCAAGTCCTTGTCTGGTATTGGTATGATAGGGGCCAACTTTCAGATAAGGGAGATCTTCTACCGAAATCTGCCAGGCTTCATTCCCAAAAGCTACGATGTCAAGTGAGTCTTTAGCGTAGTTTGTCATAATTAACTCAGAAAGAGCCATGGCTACTTTTTTGGCTGGTGTAATACGATCTTCCCCATATAAAATCATGGAATGGCTTAGATCAATCAAAAGAACGGTGGCCACAGAGGTATAATGATCGGTCTCATAAACCTGAAGATCGTCTTCCTGGAGTTCAAACTTATCTAGTGAACTATGCCTGAGCATGTTAAGCATAGTATTCACACTATCAATCTGGCCAACATCATCATTTTTATTCCATCTTCTAGTTTCAGGTTGTCTTTCAAGTCCTCTTCCTGAGTGCTGAGTTTTATGACTTCCTATACCTCCTTTTTCAAGGTTTTTGAAAACTTCTTCCAACGATTTTTTTCGAAGACTACGCTCAGCCTTTTTTGTCATAATCAGCTGGTTACTATCCGTACCATGATCAAGGTAACCTCTCTCTTTTAATTCTTTGATGAAATCTCCGATCGAATAATCGTTTTCAAACTGATCTGTGATATTATATTCTTTATCGAGTTCGGTTAGCCAGCGTAGAGATTGAGAAACGTTTCCGCTCGCAATGGTAAGGAGTTGTTGAAATAAGTCCCATAGTGTGTCGAATGAGTTTTTTCCCTGTTTTGGTTTAAAACGCTTATCCCATTCGAAATACTTGAAATTCATAGACTATTGATTTATAAAAAGAATATAAGTTTTGGCTAAACAGTTCCATTATAAAGAAATGAAATCCTATCTTTTGGAATGAGCAGAACTGAGTTTGAAGAACAGTTATGGAGCGAAGGATTTCAGCGTATTATGGGACTTGATGAGGTTGGACGTGGTTGCCTTGCAGGACCTGTAGTTGCGGCAGGGGTAATTTTTAAACCCGGAACCGAGATTGAAGGGATCAGAGATAGTAAAACTATACCTGAACATGAAAGGGAACAACTTGCGGAATTAATACAAGAAAAAGCACTATTCTGGACAGTTTTGGAGGGGAGTATTCAGGAAATTGAGCAGCTGAATATTTTATGGGCATCATTAGCTACTATGCAAAAATGTGCAGAAACTAAAGGTGCTGATCCTGATTATTTACTTGTGGATGGAAACAGGTATGTAACTTCACTTATTCCTTACACTTGTTTAGTAAAGGGAGATGATCGTTCAATGAGTATAGGAGCGGCTTCAATTTTAGCCAAAGTATATCGGGATAGCCTGATGAAAGAATTGTCAGGGAAATATCCTGAATTTGGATGGGAAACAAATGTAGGCTACCCAACTCCACATCATAAAAAAGCTTTAAAAGAGTATGGGTTTACTAAGTATCATAGGTTAGGGTTTTCGTTGGGAACAGAAAAAAAGTATAGCAAAAGCTAACGGTAAATACTGAACTCGCGTTTGTGAAAATCCATATTTAGGCAAATCGCCAGCATAAGCGTGTTGGTGAGGAATGCTGAACCTCCGTAGCTTACAAAAGGAAGCGGGATACCAATTACCGGAAGCAATGCGGTTGCACTTCCAACATTGATAAAAAAGTGAATAAAGAAAACAGCTGTTACACTTACTGTCACCAATTGAGCAAAAGGGTGTTTATGATTTCCCGCCATATTTAAAAGCCTGATGAACAGGAATCCGAAGATGAAAATAACCAATCCTGCTCCTATAAAGCCAAATTCTTCGCCGATTACACAAAACACAAAATCGGTCCATTGTTCAGGAAGAAATCGTAATTGAGTCTGAGTTCCCTCAAGAAATCCTTTGCCAGTTAAGCCCCCGGAACCAATAGCCGTTTTTGCCTGAATTACATTCCAACCTGCCCCGGTAGGATCAAAAGAAGGATTTGTAAACGCGGTTATTCTTGCAATTTGATGGGGTTGTAGCACCTGGCTCAATGCAAGCTGAACACCTATCACAGTAAGAATTCCTGATATAAATGAAGTTATTGTAAGCCAGGTACGTCGTTGAATAAAGAAGATCAACCCTGTTAGAATCAGGGCGGCGATAAGACCAAATTGCCATCCTAAAACAGTCAGGTATAAGATAATGGCAGGAGATATGATGAAAAGCGATACTCCGTAAGGTAAGCCTGACCAGAAGAGCATTACAGGTATTAATGCAAAGAAAATGATGGCAGTACCAAAATCATTCTGAGCAATAACTAATGCAGTTGGTACTAAAATGATAAGTACAGAGATCAAGGCGTAACGAATATTTTCAGCAGAAATATTTCTTCGGCTGGTCAAGTAATTCGCCACAGCGAGTATCGTAGCTATTTTCATAAACTCGCTGCTTTGAAAACCAAATGGTCCAATCCTGAACCAACTTTTTGCCCCATTGATCTCAGCCCCAAAGAACAAAGTAAGAATCATAAGAATGACGCCTACGAAGTAAAACACAAATGAAAGCTGTAGTAATGATCTTGGAGAAACAAACTGAACCCCGATCATTAAAAGAAGACCAATTACAACAAAACCTAATTGCTTAAAAAAGTTGGCTTGAATGTAGTCAGGTAAAAACTCAGAAACAGGACCTTGGGTAGCACTATAAATCGCAGTTAAACCAATTATGGTAAGCACAAACCATGCGAATGCAGTAGACCAGTTAAAATCGCGGGCATTACTCATTCGGCTTCCCTCTGCGAATTATCCTCTTTCGGAACCCAATTCATTACATGGTTATAGGTATAAGGACGATTGACTTCTCCTGTGAGATACTTTTCTAAGATAAGTGAAGCAATTGGTGCAGCCGAAGTAGATGCGAAGCCGGCATTTTCCAGAAAAACAGTTACTACAATTTGAGGGTCATCGAAGGGAGCGAATGAAGTAAACCAACCGTGGCTGAATCCGTGTGGATTTTCGGCGGTACCAGTTTTTCCGGCTATATCAATTATATTCGTTTTAGCATAAAAGCGACCACTTCCTTCCTGAACGACACGCCTCATTCCGATTTTCACCAAATCCAAATATTCTGGCTTTACCCAACTGATTTTCTCATGAACTTCAGGGGTAATTTGAACTTCGCCGTTACTTTGCTGGATAGATTGTACCAGATGAGGTCTGATCCGATATCCTCCGTTTGCTATCGAACTTGTCATTTGTGCAATCTGAAGAGGAGATACCGAAATTACGCCTTGCCCAATACCGAGATTTATTAAATCGCCTAATCCCCATTGGCGTTTCCCAAACCTTCTGTCCATATAAGCACTATCCGGAATGATGCCAGTAGTTGAACTTGGTAAGTCAATGGATGTTGGTACTCCAAGACCAAAATCCTTTACTAACTTACTCCAGTTATTTAGATCACCCTGCGAACTTATACGATCCATCAATGCATAAAAGTAAGTATTACTAGAGTACGCAATAGCCTTTTCGAGGTCATAATCACCAAGTTCAGCAATGTCTCTGTATAAACGGCCTCTCCTATAGCCGCCTGTATTTCGTACCACAGTTTCAGGGGTGATATATCCAAGATGCAGTCCGATAATTCCCATTAACGGCTTGAAGGTAGAACCGGGAGGTTGGCGGCTCGAAATAGCCCGATTAAAAAGTGGCCGGGTTGAATCGGAATTTATTTCTACCCAATAATCACGGTCTAGGCGTCCTGCGAGTCTTTCGACATCATAATTAGGTGAACTAACTAACGATAGGATCTCACCTGTGTGAGGATTCATCACGACAACTGCTCCGATTTTATCCTGCATCAATTCTTCAACATAAGCCTGCAGCTCAGAATCAATTGTAGTAATAATATTACCACCCTGAGTTGGGTTTCTTCCTGAGCGCTCTCCTTCATAATTCCCTAAAGATTGTCCGTAGGCGTTTACTTTCAAAAACTCTACCCCAAGGTCACCACGGAGAGCATCTTCATAGACCATTTCAAGCCCGCTTTTTCCAATCTTATCACCTAAACGAAGATCTTCGGAGGATTCATAATCATTACGGTCTGCTTCACGTAAATAACCAAAAATATGGGAAGCTTTCATATTCGTTGGGTAGTGCCGTTTACTTTCAATTTGATGCCCGATGCCGGGGAGTTGCCAGATATTTTCCTGGATTAGTGAGAAGGTCTCGAAATCAACATCGGTTAACAGAGGGGAGGTTCTGTACCACGAATAGCGTTGAGCTTCATCAATTCTGGTAGTAATTACACTATCTTCAACCTGAAGAAGTTCTGTTAGCAAGGGAATCTTATCTTCATCAAAATTCGAGGGTGTAACAGTAATCGAAAAAATAGGTTCGTTGTCGGTTATCAGTACTCCATTTCGGTCATAAATCAATCCCCTTGCAGGACTTACAAATTCCTGGCGGATTGAATTCTCTTCTCCTAAACTGGCATAGGTTTCATATTGGATGATCTGTAAATAGAATACACGCCCAAAAACAATAAGGCATAACCCTAACATAATCACTTGCAGTGATCTAATAGATGTTCTTGTTCTATTGGGCTGGCTCTTATACACCTCTATTTAATTCTGAATATGAAAATTAAAGCTCCTACGGTTGAAGTATAGATCGCGTTCCCAATTACAAACCAAACAGGGTTATAACTTGTGGCGTATGCACCAAAGAAACTACTCAAACCAATAAAAATTATATTATGAAGCAGGGCTGCGAACAGAATGAAAAGAAATATTTGCCAAAGTAAAGACTGAGTTTCAGACCTACGTTTTATAAAATTATAACTCAGAAAAACTAATAATGTTTTGGAAAACATATACATCCCCCAAAAATCAAAGAATGCGTCCTGAAGCAAACCTAAAAAAGCGGCTATGAATAAGAGTTGTGGACGGCTGTAACGAGCCACCAACCACAACAAATAAAAGGTAATCGGGTCTGCAGTTATCCCAAAAATGGGAAGATGCTGGAAGAACAGTACCTGTGCCACCACAAAAATAAAACCCAAGCCGATATCTTTTATTACTTGACTATTCATCGGAATAACTCATTATAGCCTTGTTCCAGATTTTCAATTGATGAATCAGGTTCAAAAATTATAACGAAGCCTTCAGCTACATTAAAGAGTGATGCAAAGGGCTGCAAGAAGATACGCTGAGTATCTTTTCCTGGTTCCTCTTCGGTACGAATAACTTTACCAATAGGAATGCCTGCCGGAAATTCATTACCAAAACCCGAGGTCTCAATCACAAATCCAGAATCGATAGGGACTGTTTTTGGCACAAAGTCCATAACAAGTTCAGACATATTTTCCCCTGACCAACTTACTATTCCGGTAGAGCGGGTTTCCGATACACGAGCGCTTACCCTGAAAAGATTATTATAATAAGGCATTACCTGAGAATAATATCCACTAGTGAGCACAACCTTACCAATCAAACCATCAGAGGTAATTACCGGCATGCCTTTTGTGATGTCTTCTCTGAAACCTGCATCAATTGTAAAACTGTTATTTAGTCCAGTTAACTCTTTGCTTACAAAGGTGACAGGCTTTAATCCATATTCACTTTCCTCTTTGAACTCCAGTAAGTTTCTAAGCTCTCTGTTTTCTTGTTCAATTGCACGTAAACGACTCAATTCATCCTGCAAGAGAATATTTTGTCGCTGTAGGTATGTATTAGTATTCAGAGCTTGTCGATAAACCCTGATATTCGAAAGAGGTTCTTCTAACAAGCTTACAATGGTTATTGAAAACTGACGGAGGTTGTTAATGCCATCCTGATGGCGATTTATAGCAATAGAGAGTGCACAAACGAGAAGAAGGGCAGTTAATATGTAATCGGTAGCATTCTCAACTTTAAAAACTCTAAATCGCATTCAAGATTATCTATTGGACTCAATTACAGGACGGTAGTATTCCAGATTTTCTAAAATTGCACCGGTTCCACGAACAACCGCAGTAAGCGGATCTTCGGCAATATGAACCGGAAGATCAGTTGTTTCCATAATCAGTTTGTCGAGATTCTTAAGCAGGGCTCCACCACCGGTAAGCATAATTCCACGGTCCAGGATATCAGCAGAAAGCTCAGGAGGTGTTTGCTCCAACGATTTTGTAATCGACTCAACAATGGTGTTTACAGATTCAGCCATTGCTTCACGTGCATCTTTTGAAGTAATATGACGGGTTCTCGGAACTCCATTAACAAGATCACGTCCTTTGGTTATCATTTCCAGCTCTTCATCTAATGGTGCAGCAGAACCAATCTCACATTTAATTTTCTCAGCAGTTCGCTCACCAATTAATAGATTATGATTTCTTCTGAAATAATTGATGATGTCATCATTCAATTCATCTCCACCAAGGCGTACAGACTGAGCATAAACGATCCCCGAAAGGGCAATTACAGCAATCTCAGTGGTTCCGCCACCGATATCAACAATCATATTTCCAACCGGCTCATGAACATCTAGCCCAATTCCAATGGCAGCAGCCATAGGCTCATCAACCAAATGTACTTCTTTAGCACCAGCATGTTCAGCACTGTCACGAACTGCGCGTCGTTCTACTTCAGTAATTCCACTTGGTACACAAATTACCATCTGTCTGGTAGTAGAATACCATTTTTTCTTGACCTTATAGATCATCCCCTTAATCATCTGCTCTGCTACTTCGAAGTCAGCAATTACGCCGTCCCGAAGAGGTCTTACGGTTCTGATTTTCCGGTGTGTTTTTTCGTGCATCAACCGCGCTTCATGTCCTGTAGCAACCGGGGTATTCTGTTGATTAAGTGCTACAATTGACGGTTCATTTAAAACTATTCCCTCTCCACGAGAGTATATCAAAGTGTTCGCTGTCCCTAAATCGATAGCAATATCAGTATAAAGAAAATCGAAAAGCCCTTTTTTTGGGGGTGTTTTCGATGATTTAGGGGATGGAATTCCAAACCTGTCGGACATTTTAGCTAGTTAGTAGGTTGATATTAGTGCTGATGAAATTTCGGATGGAAAATACAATATTGAGACCCTTTTTGCGAATGATTAAATGCACAATAAATCAAATGAAAAATTAGTGTTTAAAATGACGTTTTCCTGTAAAAATCATAGTCATGTCATGTTCATTTGCTTTCGCAATTACTTCTTCATCACGGATACTTCCCCCGGGTTGAATTACTGCCGTTACTCCCGCCTCAGCGGCAGCCTCCACACCATCCGAAAATGGGAAGAATGCATCAGAAGCGATAGCTGAACCCTCAAGAGGTAAGCCTTCTTTTTTTGCTTTTGCTACTGCTATTTCTGAAGAATCTACACGGCTGGTTTGCCCTGATCCTATTCCCAGGGTTCTGCCGTCTTTCGCATACACAATAGCATTCGATTTTACATGGCGTACAACTTTCCATGAAAACAATAAATCCTGCATTTCGGCTTCAGATGGTTTCCTTGATGTTACCACCTTAAACTCTGACTCGTCAAAAGGTTCCGTATCGGAGTCCTGTTTCAGAAGCCCCCCGAAAATAGAACGAAAGGTGGTTCCAGAGCCAGCATTAGATGTTTCTTTGATTCTGATTAGCCTGCGATTCTTTTTCTGAATGAGCAATTCTTTCGCCTCTTCTGAGAACGAAGGAGCAATAATGATTTCGGTAAAAATCTTGTCTATCGATTGAGCAGTCTCAACATCAAGTTCCTGGTTTACTACAACAATTCCACCAAAAGGAGATACCGTATCTGTACTGAAGGCTCTTTCATAAGCCTCATTCAAAGACTCTCCAATGCCAACTCCACAAGGAATCGTGTGCTTGATGATGGCACATGCAGGTTTGCCGGTTTTGAAATCGGAAATTATGTTCAGAGCTGCATCAACATCCAGATAATTATTGTAACTCAATTGTTTGCCATGGAAACAATCAATAGCATCCTGTTGATTTCCATATACAGCAGCTTTCTGATGAGGGTTTTCGCCGTATCTTAATTCCTGAGAAAGAGGGAGTGAGATGTTAAACTGTGTGGAAGGCTCATCATCAACAATGCTATCAAAGTAATTTGAAATCGCAGAATCGTAATCGGCTGTATGTGCGAAGGCATCTTTAGCGAGCTTTTTTCTGGTTTTGAAACTGATACCCTCACCAGATTCAACTTCCTGAATAAACGCATCATACTGATTTGGGGATGATAAAATGCATACATGAGCAAAGTTTTTAGCGGCAGCACGAATCATAGTAGGTCCGCCGATATCGATAAATTCTGTAGCCTCAGCGGGAGTGATATCAGGTTTTAAAATGGTTTCTTTAAATGGATAGAGGTTCACCACAACTAACTCAATGGGTTCAATTCCAAGCTTATCGAGTTCGTCATTATCCGGGGCATGACTGGTCCTCGCTAAAATTCCGCCATGAATATGAGGGTGTAAGGTTTTAACTCTTCCATCGAGACATTCGGGAAATCCGGTGACTTCAGAGGCATCTGTTACTTCAATACCAGCCTCTGCGATAGCTTTGGCTGTGCCTCCTGTTGAGATTAGTTCAACACCTGCTTTATCAAGTGCAGTTGCCAATTCTATTAATTTCGATTTATCTGAAACAGATAATAATGCTCGTTTTATAGTTAAAGGAGTTTTGGGAAGTGAGGAGAGCGGTTTTAAAGCCATTGTCAGTTAAGAGTTTTTAAATAGTCAGAAATTACTATTGGATAGAGTTCATGTTCCTTTTCAAGAATTCTTGCAGCTAGTTCCTCGGGAGTATCATTATCGAGAACGGGGACTTCAATTTGATCAAGTATCGGCCCTTCATCATATTTTTCAGAAACCAAATGAATGGTACAACCTGAAACTGTATCCCCGGATTCAATTACTGCTTTATGAACATTCAATCCATAGAACCCCTTTCCGCCATACTTAGGAAGAAGGGAAGGATGAATATTGAGAATCCGGTTTTGGTAAGCCTGAATTACACTTGAAGGAATCTTTCTTAGAAAACCAGCTAAAACGATAATGTCTGCATCCCATTCGAAAAGTTGTTCCAGTAAAGTATTTGAATACTCTTCGATGGAGTTAAAATCTTTCACAGATAAAATGGCTGTGGGAATAGAATTATTGGAAGCCCGTTCCAGTGCTTTAATCCCTTCTTTGTTTGAGATAAGTCCGGTAATACGGGCATGGAGTTTGCCAGTCTGAATTGCATCAATAATTGATTGAAAGTTTGAGCCTGAACCCGAGGCAAAAACAACAATATTCTTCAAAAGAACCTGATCTTAAAGTGTTGCTGAAGTGCTTGCCAAAGATAGGAAAACTTTCGGTGTATCGGCAGCCGTAGTTTTAAGTAATTTGAGGTGGAGAAGGCTGCGGGGGAGGGGCTTCAATACGGAATACCTGATAATTATTGAAGCTCCATGATACTTGATTGATAGTAATCTTGATTACAGTTGCGATTGGTATAGCGATAAGCATCCCAAGAATCCCGGCGGTTTCAGCACCTACAAGAATAATAAATAGGATCGCAACGGGGTGCATGTCTGCGGATCTGGAGAACAAAAAGGGTTGAAATACAAGGTTGTCTAACATCTGCACTGCAAATATTGCAAGCATACAAACCAAAACAAGGGAGAAATCTCCAGTTTCAATAATGGAGATAATAATGGAAAGAAGATAACCTATGATTGGTCCGAAATAAGGGATAGTGTTGGCAATACCAACCGAAATTCCAACTGAAAGTGAGTTATCAAGTCCCGCTATACTCAGTGTAGACCAGGATGTGAATGCAACCAGGATACTTTGCAAAAGTACGCTTCTAAAATAAAGCCCTAATCTTTTTTCGATTTTATCAATCAAAGTGAGTGAAGTCTCAAAATACTTGTTGGGTATTAGTGTGAGTATATCTCTACGGATTTTAGTCCCGTCCTTCAAAAAGAAGAAAGCAGCGAATGGAACAACTAACACAGCAGAGAAAATATTAGTAAAAACACCAACTACATCACTTAAAACGGTAGATAACCTTCCAAAGTCAAATAATTCAATAATTACAGCTGAGACTTTGTCCTCGAGAAAATTATCAGGAATAAATTCGTATTGACTTGTGAGTCGTGCCTCAATATTACTGGCAATTCTCTGGATATTCTCGATACTCAGACTATTAGCCAACTCGACCATTTCTGCGACAAAAATTGGAATTACGTTGGTAGAGATATAGACTACAAATAGTATTACAGCAGAAAGGGTGAGTGTAATTCCCAGTGTTCGATTTAGTCCCATTCGTTGAAGACGGTTCACAACCGGATCAAGGATATAGCTCAAAATCATGGCTAAAACCAGATAAGCAACAAGGATGCTGTAGTTATATAAAATCAAACCGACCACACCAAGAGCAGTTGCTCCAATAGCAAAACGTACAACCCGTTCAAGTGTGATGTTTTTCATGCCCCAATGGTATTTGAATCAATAGCTTTAAGCAAGAAAAAAATGACTAACAAAATTAAAATTTGCTACAGGGTGAGTACAAAATTACATTAAACGAGATAAAAGGTATGTAAGGGGGTATAATGAAGGTTATAGTTAGTATTATAATTAGCATTTTATTTTGTATTCAGGTTTACGCTCAGGAAACCAACAAGAAGGTAAGCTCGACTACTTTTGTAGTAACCAGTTCCGGCGATGAACCCGATTCGGATTTAGAAGATGGTATTTTTGATCCCCCAACTCTTCGGTCTGCAATTGAGAATGCGAATCTAACAAGTGGATTGGATGAAATTACATTCGCAGGTATCTCTTCAGTAAATGTAGCCAGTCAGCTTCCGGTAATAACAAATCCGGTAATCATAAACGGTGCTCTCCCAAACAAGGCTAAGGTAGTTATTGATGGAGGAGGGGTAGTTACTGATTTCCTTCCAGGGTTTGTAATTGGACCTCAAGGTGGTGGAAGTGAGATTTCGAATCTGGCGATCATTAAATTTTCTTTGGGTGCAGTCTTGCTTAACTCTGACAATAATGAGATTTCAAATAGCTACATAGGTACTGCAGATGGCGTATTAGCTGAACCAAATGGAGACCAGTTTGTTCCCCAAAGTACACCAGCTATTCATATAAAAGGGGAAGGAAACCTTATTTCCAGTAACCTTATTTCCGGGAATTTTGGTTATGGTATTCGTTTCGAACCGGCTACCGATTCATCAGAGATTACAATCCAGGATAACATTATTGGGTTGGATTCAACAGGCTCTGGGTATATGGGTAATTCATTTGGAGGTATCTTGCTCAATCAGGGTACAGGAGTAATTAATGGAAACATAATATCAGATAATGATGGATTTGGGATTCAAATAGATGGAGGTATAGGTTCCGAACAATACAAATTGGAGATATCAGGAAATCTTATTGGTGTAAATATAACCGGTACAATTGAAAGGGGAAATGAATTTGCCGGAATCAGGACAGAACGTGGATATGTTGTTATTGAGGATAATATTATTAGCCATAACGAGTATGGAATTTTGAGTTATGGTGAGCGTATTCAGGTTATCAATAATTATATAGGGTTGGATGCAACAGGCTCAAAAGATTTTGGAAACGAAAAATCAGGGATTGTTATCTATGGAAACAGAGCCGAAATTGGAGGAAGTGGGCTTTCTCAAAGAAATATTATTTCGGGTAATGACAATGAAGGGATCCTAATCTACTCTAGTGATAATATAATTCGTAACAACTTTATAGGTATAAATGCCTCGGGAAATACAGCCCTAGGGAATATGTATGAAGGCATTAAGTTAGAAAATGGTTCATTTTTAAATGTAATAGAAGAAAATGTTATTTCTGGGAACGGGAGGGATGGCTTAGAGCTGGTTGGATCAAATAATCTGACTTCAATATGGGGAAATTTAATAGGCACCGATTCAACAGGAACTGAAGTAATTGGGAATTTGGAGAATGGTATTCAAGTGACGGATGCTTATGATATTGAGATCGGCGGATTACAGGCAGAAGATGGCAACGTGATCTCAGGAAATGGGTTGTATGGAATTCAGTCTTTTTTACTTACTACCAAACCAGATACTCTAGGGGAATTAAGTATTAGTAATAATAACATAGGCGTTGATCATACCGGTAAAGTAGCAATGGGCAACACTTTAGCAGGAATTTTACTTCCAAATTGGAATTCAACATTGGAGAAGAATGTAATCGGAGCCAATTCAGGCGCTATTATTGTAGAAGGGAAAAAGAATAGGATACTTAGCAACTTTATCGGAGTAGATGTCACCGGAACAAATCAGATTGGAAACCTTAGTAATGGTATAGTTATTAAAGCTGATTCGAATATTGTAGGAGATCCTTTTGACCAAACTAGCGGTAACATAATATCAGCAAGTCAATATTCAGGTATCTTAGTATTTGGGGGTTCGGATTTCAACTCAATTGCTTACAACTATATTGGAGTAGATGTCACCGGAACCAAAGATTTCGGAAATGGCCGTGATGGAATAACCTTTGGTGCAAATAGTTCCAGAAATCTGATACAAGGGAATCTGATAAGTGGAAATACTGAAAATGGAATAGAACTCAACTCAAATAATAGCAACTTTGGTATTATTTCCAACCGTATTGGAACAGACGCATCAGGACAAAATCCTATATCTAATTTATTATCGGGCATCTACATTAAAAAGGGAGATAATATTGATATTGGTGAACCAATAGCTGGTAATGGAAATCTGATATCAGGAAATAATGGGTATGGTATTGAGTTGGTTGATAATAATTCTGAAAATATTCAGAAAGGGATTTCAATCAAGAACAATTTCATCGGAACAAAATTAAACGCAGGCGAAAGCTTAAAGAATCACAAAGGAGGAATTAAACTAAGTGAAGTAAGAAAAGTAACGGTTGGAGGAGAATTAACTACACTCGAAAGCAATATAATTGCCGGAAACGATACTGTAGGAATTTATATTTTGGATAGATCAGTTGAAATTGGTGCACCATTCGATTCTATAAAGATTCTGGGAAATTATATTGGATTAGATAATAACTTGAATCCGGTTCCAAATACTGGTCCGGGGATTTTTGTTGATAATTCATTCGAAGGTGGAGTTATACATATTGGGAAAGATTCCTTGGCTAACCGAAATATCATTGCGTTTAATGAAGGGACAGGAATTGGGGTTCTCGGGAAAAGAATAGTATTTATGGAATTCAACCAGATCTATAATAATAAATACCTTGCTATTGATTTGAATTATGATGGGGTAACACCAAATGATGGTATTGATTCAGATGAGGGAGCAAATTTCAGTCTTAACTTCCCGGAAATAGGAAATGCTACATATAATAAAAAAGATGAAATACTCACTGTTCATACTACTTTTCAATCCGAGCCTGGAGGATTTCTCTATTATTTTGACTACTACTACAACCAACAATGTGACGAAAGCGGATTTGGTGAAGCAGAGTATTATCTAGAAAGCGTTGAAATAACTACAAATATCCAGGGTTTTACTGAAAATTCGATTAATAAGTCACTTCCCTTTTCAAGTATAAGCCATCTTGATGGCATCTATATCACTACAAATACCTACACAAATACCATTGGAAATTCAGAATTGTCAGAATGCTTTTACATTGCACTGAAAGGTAGTGGCGGTAACTTGCCAGATTTGGTTCTTACAAAAACAGATAGTCTGGAAACCGTAGAAGGATCTGATGTAGCAGCAATGTTTACATACCAGATTCATGTAAAGAATGAAGGGTTTGAAACGGCTATGAATGTTATAGTTACTGATACCATACCTGAGGATCTGGTAGCTGGGGAAATCTCAGTTTCTGAAGGTGATGTCACTATTCAGGAAAATATACTTACCGTAGAGGTAGATTCATTAAAGGCAGGTGATTCAATAATGGTTTTTATTCCTGTTGAATCAATGGTTTCAGGAGAAATTATAAACTCAGCGCATGTAGCTACGGATAGTGAGGAGGTCTCAACTTTAAATAATCATGATTCAGATACTACTACCGTTAACATACTTATAAATAATGAAGAATCACTGTTCTCAGGTTTGCCAAAAGAATTCGACCTTAGCCAGAATTATCCCAATCCCTTCAACCCAAGCACAACCATTAGTTATGCAGTACCAAGGCAAGCTTATATTGAGATTAGTGTATTTAATTTATTAGGAATGAAAGTGGCAACTTTGGTAGAGAGGGCACATCGTCCCGGAACATATTCGGTAATCTGGGACGCAGGTGGCTTTGCGAGCGATGTGTACTTTTTCAGGCTCAAAACCGGTGACTTTGTAGAAACAAAAAAAATGACTTTGATCAAGTAATTAAGAACTATTTTCTGATGTTCTCAATTTGAGAAAGGATTTCAGAAGGTTGAAACCCTTTTCGCAACAAGAAATCGAAGATTTTCTTCTTTCTTTTTGAAGTATCCACCCGTTCAAATTTTCTCTTATTCTTTTTGATTAGTTCCTTAATTGCTAATGATCTTTTATCAGTACTTATTTCCTTAAGCGCTACATCAATGTTTCTTTCTGAAATACCTCTCCTGAAAAGCTCAGCTCTGATTTTATTCGGTCCCCACTTATTGAACTCAAATTTGTCGTGAGCAAATTTAGACGCAAAAAACGCATTGTTTATATATTTCTTTTTAGTGAGTTCATCTAGTACTTCTTCGATAGAATGAGAAGGGAATCCTTTTTTACGCGCTTTATCCCTCAATTCATTTCTAGCATGATCTCTTCTGCCAAGCAAGCGAATGCAATACTCCTTAATAGCCCATACATCTTCCTTTTGGAGAACCTCGTGGAGCAAAGAGGTGGTTAGCAGGGTTCCTTTTTTTAAGCCGAACCGGGTAAGCGTAGAATCTGAAACTCCAACCAGAAACTGGTTTTCAACAAACAAAGAAAACCTGTAGGTATTTTTTTTCTGAACTTTAATTTCAGAAATAGGAGAGGGAAGCAGCTTAGCTACTCCCTCATCATATCTTTTTTTATCAGGATTCTGCAACAGCAGTTTCTTTTTCTTCTGCTTTCTCTTCTGCCTCATCCTGAGGTACAATACCTCTCAGGCGATCGCGGACCATTTTCTCAATTTTGTCGCAAAGCGCCGAATCTTCTTCAAGGAACTGCATAGCAGCGTCAGCTCCCTGGCCAATAGGCTCGCCATCATAGCGAAACCAGCTTCCGCGTTTTTGGATAATGTCGTAGTCAACAGCTAAATCCAATACTTCAGCAATTCTTGAGATTCCTTTTCCGTACATGATATTAAACTCAACCACTTTGAATGGAGGGGCTACCTTATTCTTGGCAACCTTTACTTTAGTTCTGTTTCCGATGACTTCATCACCTTTTTTCAGTGCACCGATTCTTCGGATATCCAAACGTACCGAAGAGTAGAATTTAAGTGCGCGACCACCAGTAGTTGTTTCAGGATTTCCAAACATTACCCCGATTTTCTCACGAACCTGATTAATGAAAATGCACGAGGTTGCTGTTTTATTTACAATACCTGTGATTTTTCTCAGCGCCTGAGACATCAAGCGAGCCTGGAGTCCCATGTGAGAATCACCCATCTCACCTTCAATTTCTGCACGGGGTACAAGTGCTGCAACAGAGTCAACTACAATAACATCAAGAGCTCCGGATCGGATCAGGGTTTCAGTTATTTCAAGTGCTTGTTCACCACTATCAGGCTGAGATACCAATAATTCTTCAGTGTTGATACCGAGCGCTCGTGCATATCGAGGGTCAAAGGCATGCTCCGCATCTATAAAGGCAGCGTATCCACCATTCTTTTGTGCTTGTGCAATTACCTGAAGTGCGAGTGTGGTTTTACCACTGGCTTCAGGACCATAGATTTCTGTGATTCTACCTCTTGGTACACCTTGAACTCCCAGAGCATAATCAACCATAATGGAGCCGGTAGAAATTACTTCCACATCCTGATGGGCATCATCACCCAGCTTCATAATGGTTCCCTTTCCGTGTTGTTTTTCGATTTGACCTACTGCTATGTCGAGTGCTTTTAATTTATTTTCGTCAGCCATGATTGTTACCGTGTTATTAAAATTTATTTCCCAAAAGTTAAGCAGGGAGGGTGTCAACCTGTGTCACTCTAAAATTCAAAAAGAATATATGTTCGATATATGTAAATGCAAAATGAATTTTTGAATTACACCTATGTGTTATCTATGTAAGATCAAATAGAAACTAATTCCTTACAAAATATTTTTTATCGATCGATTTAACTCATCAATTACTGCTTCAATCTGCTCTTCTGTTACATAAGGAGCAGGACCTAACCTAAGAATCTCATTTCGTGCATCTGTGAATATTCCACGGGAAAGTAAATCTGCACGAATTTCTCTGGCTTTTGGGGATGTGAGGGATAGAAACCCTCCGTTTCTGGAAAGGGGCTCATTGTGGGTTAAGCGGATCACCTCAAAGTCGAAGTCTTTCTCAACAAACAGAGAGCGAAGTAATCCTACCTGCGATTCGTACTGTTTTCGAAGAACATCGGGGGTTAAACCTTGTTCCTGAAAAAACTCCACTACTTTAGCAGCTCTGAATTGAGAAGACGGATCATAGGTAGCGCTGGCAAAACGCTGATCTGATTTATCATACTGAACCGGGTCATTAGTTCTTGGATGTTCTAAGGTACTGAAGGCAGCAAACCAGCCTGTTACTACGGGTCGTAACTCACAGTCTTTTGGAAAGCGGAGAAAGCAATTTGCTTCTCCCCATTGAAGATATTTATAGCCTCCAATCAGAATAAAACAATCTTCCAGACCTTCTTGACGAATAGAGAGAGGAACTACATTTGTACCATGATAATCGTCGATAATAACAGGTATTCCCTGAATTCTGGCAGCTGCGGCTATATCAGAAAGGTGTGCGTTAACAAGGCTCGTCTGGAAATACACTCTCGATAGCATGATGGCAGAGGTGTTTACATCAATCTCTTCAATAACTCTCTGTGCAAAATTCTCATCGGGATCGGTTGGAATACTTACAATTTCAAGTCCTTCTTCTTGTAATCGACGAAGCTGTCTATCCATAGAATGGAATTCTCCATCCGTAGTGATAATCTTTGGCTTGTTCTTAAGGTCGAAACTACTGAGCAAGCTCACCATTAAAAAATGAGTGCTTTCCTCCCGGCAGTACAGGCCATCAGGATCGTCGTAATAATTGCGAAGGTAATTCCGAAGGATTTCAGTTTTCTCAAAAGACTTCTCCCATTTGGTATCCACATCACGGGCACAAATATCGAAATACTCGGTTTGACCTTCCCGGGCAACATCCGGCCAGGCTTGGTGCGAATGTCCGGTAAACAACAGACGGTTAGCTACATCAAAATGAGAATAATGGGGGATAAGACGTTCGGCTAGCTGGTTAATTTCTGACATAAATATTTTAAAAGGCCACGAAAACACCAAAGTAAAATTAATTTAGTGTGCCGGTGCGTTAGTGGTGTTAACATTAAAATTCCGATCTGATGGCCCAAAGGTCAGGGAAAATAGCGTGGTCGGTAGTTGTTTTAAGGTACTTAACTCCCGGAGAACCACCGGTACCTTTTTTCTTCCCGATCGTCCGTTCCACCATTTTTACATGGCGATATCTCCATTCTTGAAGACCTTCATCAAAATCCACAAACAGCTCGCATACTATCGCGAGTTCCGGTTCGGTTTGCATCACTTTAATCAATGTTTGCTGGATATTATCGGAAGGATTGAACATCAATCCTACTTCATTTTCCCGCTTTGGTTCTACAGAGAATCCCTTTTTTGTGAGATACATTCCGAAGCTTTCCCAAAGAGTGCGCTCCTCCATTCGGGATTTCAATATCTTAACATGTTTTGGAATGTCTTTATGCGCCTCAATCATCAAAGGAAGTCTCAATCCACATAGAATTTCAACTTCCCGGAACTGAAGGGATTGAAAGCCACTGGACTGCCCCAGAAAAGCCCGGAAACTATTGAATTCAAGGGGAGTCATCGTTTCCAGAATATCAACCTGAGAAACGAGCGTCTTCATGATAGTAAGAATCCGACGCAGTGTTTTTACTGTATTCCAGGTATTTCCGGCTTCCAGTTCTTTCCGGAGTTTTCCGAACTCATGTAAAATCTGCTTAAACCAAAGCTCATACGTTTGATGGATAATGATAAACAGCATCTCATCATGTTCTTCCGGGTTCGATTTTAACTGTTGAAGCTCAACGAGCTCGTCGATTTTAAGATAATTTGTATACGTGATATTCATAACAACTCCTTTGCTGAATGATAGCCAGAATTATCGTTATCTTTGAATAAAAAACATGCGGCTACTTATCGCAGATTCCGGCGCTACAAAAACAAGCTGGGCACTTATCAATAGAGACGAAGTACATCGCATTGAGACATCAGGCTTGAATCCTGTTTATAAGGCAGATAAAGAAATCGAGTCCATTATTTTTGATGAACTTCTTCCACAGCTTTCCACCAAAGATCTTAGTCATCTTTTCTTCTATGGAGCAGGATGCCGATTATGGAGTAATGCGGAACGGGTGGATAGGTATTTGAAGGAAGCGTTTCCGAAATCTGAGGTAGAAATAAAAACGGATATCGAAGGAGCCGGGCTGTCTCTTTTTGGGGATGAAAGTGGCGTTATTGTGATTTCAGGAACAGGTTCGAGTGCGGGATTCATGCACAAAGGAGACTTGGTAGATTTGATGTCTTCCAAAACCTATCCTGAGGGGGATTTCGGGAGTGGGTGTCATATTGGAGCGTTGGTACTGAGAGATTATTTTAAAGATGAAGCTCCGGATTTTATTAAACTGGTAATTGAAAAAAATAAGAAACTGGATGATGAAGCTTTGTTTCTCCAGTTTCAGAATCCCACAAAATCCAAACAGATTGCAGCCAAAGTAATGCGCGATATTGGTGAATTTATTGATACAGAATATGTGAAAACAAAAGCCCAGGCTTCAATTGAAATGTTGATAAAACAACTCGAGACACATTTTAAAGAAGCGTTCGGAAAACATCCTGTAAAGTTAACCGGCAGTACTGCGTTTCATTTTGAAGGAATATTCCGTGAAATCTTTCGAAGAAAGGGAATCGAAATTGTAGAAATACAAAAAAACCCGATTGAAGGACTAACCAGGTACCACAAGAAGAAATTATGATCGATACCCATTCGCATATTTACTTAGAGCAATTTGACGAAGACAGAGAAGAAGTAATGGCTCGTGCTGTAGACGCAGGAGTAAAGGCAATCTTTATGCCCGCTATCGACTTTAATTCTATCGAACAGATGGAAAGACTGAGTCACCCTGATGTAGACTTCTACAAAATGGCAGGGATTCATCCTTGTGATGTGGAAGGAAATATCACCAAAAACTTTGAGCAGGAATTACATGAATTCTGCTTACGGGATGATTTCTACGGAGTTGGCGAAACGGGGCTTGATTACTTTTGGAGCACAGATCATGTGGAACAACAAAAAAAAAGTCTTCGGATTCATTGCAAGGTTTCCAAAACAGTACAAAAACCTATTATTCTTCATAATCGGGAAAGCACAACAGACTTACTGGACCTGATCGAAGAAGAGCAGGATGGAAACTTGACCGGAATTTGGCACTGCTTTAACGGAACGGTTGATGAAGGCAAAAGAGCTATAGATATGGGACTTCATCTTGGGATTGGAGGAGTAGTCACCTTCAAAAACGGAGGAGTAGATAAAACCGTTGCCCATCTTCCTTTAGACAAAATGGTTCTCGAAACTGATGCGCCCTATCTCTCACCAACACCTAAACGAGGGAAACGCAACGAACCTGCCTTCATGAAATTCACCGCCCAAAAACTCGCCGATATTTTTGAATTGAGTTTAGAAGAAGTGGTAGAGAAGACGAGTGGTGTGGCAGAGGAGTTGTTTGGATTGAGGTGAATGGAAATCTAAATGCGAAGGATTGAAACCCTTCGCTGGAGTACCTGAATTGTGCCGATTATGGTTACGATGCTCTGCGTCGTAACCTTGTTCACTCCGACGCAGAGCATCGGAGCGAGGGGAAACGACTCTAAGAATTCCACCTCCTTGCCCCGGTCCTTGAATTACGCATAATGTTTGAATGAGGAGACAGAGGCCAAACTTATTTGGGCTCAGAGTGAGGACGGTAGTAGCATTAAATCACGAGTCAGTCTCGTCCTCTCCCAGATTCATACGCAAGCGCATGAATCTGTCCCTCTCTAAAGAGGGACACAGCTACTTCGCAACAAAATTTCTTCAAAAGCAGTACCACCCACCGTTCAAATTCAGGTTAATAAAATCTTCATATCAGATAATTAGTCTGGAAGTACATCAACATTCATAAAAAGGGAAAGATCATGGAAAAGAGAGTATTGGGATTTTTAATCGTGATGTTTTTGGTGATGTCTTGTGCAGAAGTAGTTCCCATAGATCCTGCAGTAACCGCTGAACCCTATGGATTTTGGAGTGGTTTATGGCATGGAATTATTGCGCCATTCAGTTTTATAGGAAGCCTTTTTAAAGAAGATATCGCCGTATACGCACTAAATAATACCGGCGGGTGGTATGATTTCGGCTTCTTACTTGGTGTAGGTACATTTTTAGGAGGAGGAAGTAAGGGAGCAAGAAGGAAGAAAAAGTCGAATTAGCTTTTATGCTCTAATGAATCGTAAATGAGTTCCTGAGTTGTGTCCAGAAATACCCCCTTTTTAAAATCAGTCTGAAAGTTCTTCCACGAAGCTTTAAAATCGGATTTCCTATTAGTGTGTGTAATGGGGTTAGGAAATTTTTTGTTATCAAAACTATACGATAAAGGGATGTCCGAAACGGAAAGGAGATACTTAGAAGCTAGATATTCCAACAATTTGATAATGGAAGGAAACCTATACACATAGCTTTCCTGGAGAGTATCTCCAAATAAGTCCAAACCTAAAGATATCCATTGTAAATCAAGGTCGAACTGAGATGTTCTGGTATCAAATATAATCATGATCGAAAGAGCCATCCCGTCATACCCTTCAAAATCAAAATATCCAACAATCAGTTCACCTTTCTTCTTCGCAGAAATAAAATCTACAAATTCATTCGTATCTGAAAAATCTATCCCAGGTTTATTTAAGGTGCTCAAAAACTATTACGTTTGTTTGATTCAGATCTAGCGCAAACTAAAAATCATTAATTCCATATCGCTATTTCTTTTTTCATAGTCCTTACAAGTACTTGAATAGCCAAAGGTAATTTCTGCTATTGTAATATCCTTGCTATAGATATGTGTTTCGAATTTATCATGATAGAAACGAACATCATCTGAGATCCCCTCTTTAAAAATTTGGTTTTCATAATGCAAGTCGTTCCCGGTTTCCGCGTCATACATTAACACATAGGGATAACAATCGGCATTTGTCAGTGCGTATAAAATAATGACAGTATTTCTTCTAACTTCAAAGCGATATTCTAAGTCATCTCCCCCGGTTGGCATTGGAACATGCCCCAGATAGCTAACGCTAACATCTCCATTTCCCGAGGCAATGAGATTATTATAAATTTCTTCCATAACCGGCTTTAACGGAGCTCTTTTTTGTGGCGGTTGATAGGAGGGTTGGGTTGGGGATTGAACTTGTGTACCAGAAAGTTCTTCTCTGGAGATTGAAAAAGTTAAGATTGCATGTATATCCCAATCACCGAATTGATCTCCAACAAGTCCGAAGATGACCTGATACTCTACATTTTTTTGTTGGTAAGTAAATCTAACTATTAAATCGGTCCACTCCAGCTCGCCTGAAGTTTCTATCTGTTCCTCTTCGGTCTTTATAAAAGGGGCTATCTCTGTCAGAGTTTCCTGGCTACTTGAAATGAGCTCTTCTAAGTACGAGGCCGCTAAGTCTCTGTCCTGTAGAGCATGAGATAATTCATGAAAAGTTACTTTAGAAATTTCTTTTGAGTTATCTCTTTCCCTGTATGTCCCTTTTTGGGAATCATTAAGAAAGCAATTCTTGATAGTATATCGGCTGTATTGGTTTTCATCCACTTGTAAGAATTCCCCTTTTAAATCGTCTGAATTACTTTCTAACATTCCTATACAGTTTTTTAGTCTTGTAGGAAAGTATTGAGAGAGTTCAGGGGGATCATAAATGAGCTGGTTTGTAGTAGGCTTCCCTGCGAGCGTTAGTTCGAGTTTTATAATTTTGCCGGGTACATAGATGTCTGATAGTGTAAGAAGTACTTCTGTACCTTCAGAACCAGAAAGCAAAAGATTAACCATCTCCATTGTTGTTGTAGAGAGATCAATTTTGATACCATCAATTTCTGTAATCAGATATCCTGTCGTCATATTTGCTTTATCAGCAGGGCTATCTTTAGCTACCCCCATTACCATTGGATGATTAGTTTTACCCGTTGGATCTTTTTTCAAATACATGCCATGAAATCCATCTACACGCGGAATGAATTTTTGTGCAAAGACACTACTAAATGTTAAAAAACAGCACACAAAAAGAAGAGGAAGCTTGTATTTTAGACCTATCATTTAGTCATCCTTTCTGATATTGCGAAGTAACTCTTCTGTATTCTCTACTCTCAAAAAGCGATCTGCAAATTTCCACTCATTATCATATACATAGGTTGTTGGTACTTCGGCATAACCAAACCAATCTTCAAACTTGTTTTGAGTATCCTTTACAACTCTAATTAGGGGAAGATCAAGTTCTGAGAAATTGTCCTCCAAAAACTCACTATTAAGATCATGATCGGCAGTACTCACCCAAAGAATATTGATATCTACATAATCCTCCTCTCCCCAATAAATAAAATCAGCCTGGTCTATCGAAGAAGTGTACTCTGGATCAAAATAAAATATGATAATTGGTTTTCCTTCTTCCAAATTTTCCTTGGTGATTATTGAGCCGTCAGCTGCTTCAAATTGAAAATCCGGAACATCATTAGTTCCATCTATTAAAAAAAATAGAATTGTCAGGATAGAAATGAACTTCATAAATGGTACGTTGTGTTATGCTGAAGAATCAGTATAATTAAAAGGAGGAGAATAATATATACCCTGTTAAGGGTATTAAAATATGCGAGTTTTTGCTACTTCCTTTTTACCCCTAACCTCTTCAAATCGTCGAATCCTTTCAAAAACTTTTCTTCGAGTTTCAAAAAGCTATATTCAAACCGGTAAGGTCGGTCGGTTCTCAGCTTTTGAAACAAAATATCTTTGTCTTGTCGTTGTGCTAAATCGCGAAGCACGGCATCATACTCTTTAATGGGATGAAGTCGAAGCAGCCAATCTATCAACGAATATTTGATATGAGCAGGCTTAATCTCTTTAACCTGGTACAGGTTTTCTGTCAGGGGGCATTTCAATCCAAAAAAGTGGCATAGCTTTTCGCAAATCATGCTACTTGCATTCAGCTTCGATTGTTCTGAGTATCCTGCGATATGAGGAGTAGCGATAAAAGCCCGATTGGCAAATTCAGCATCAAAATCCGGTTCGTTCTCCCACACATCAATAACTATGTCTTTTACTTGTCCGGAGTCCATAGCTTTAGAAACTGCAAATTCATCAATTACTCCCCCCCGGGCTGCATTAATAATTAACTCAAAAGATCGTGTGATCATTTTTTCCTCGTTAAGCCAGTGCTTGGTTGGATATTTTCCTGCATCGGAAAACGGAACATGGAAGGTAATCACATCACAGTTGAGCACTTCATCAAGAGAGGCTGAATTAAAACCAGGTTCCCGTTCGGCTCTGGGCGGATCATAAAGCACAGTTTTAAGCCCAAAATCACCGAATATTTCTGCTACAACTGAGCCTGCATTTCCTACACCGACTATTCCGCAGGAAAAATCAGCAAGATTTTTGCTTTTTTCTTCTCTCCATAGGAGTAATGCAGTCATTACATATTCAGCCACAGCCCGGGAGTTATTTCCAAGCGCATCGGCAAACTCAATATTGTTGCTTTTTAAGTAGTCAGTATCTACATGATCTATTCCGGAAGACCCGGTACCTACAAACCTGAGAGATTCGGGGATTTCGGGAAATGTTTGATGATTGAGTTTTGAAACTGTACGTATAAGTAGTGCATCGAACCCGTTTGTATCAGGTAATCCCTGATGAGGATCATAAGAAGTTAATTCAACTTCATTAGGAAGGAATTCTTGCAATCTGTACAGATTTTGATCGGCAATTACTTTGATCAAAGAAAATCAGGTTTAAGTGAGAAAATAATACTGAATTGACCTATACTTGGTCTATGAGTACTAAGTATAACATAGTTTCACTTATTCGCAAAAAGCGGGATGGGCAAAGCCTTACGAGCGATGAAATGAAATATATCGTTCAGGCATATACCTTAAATGATATCGAAGACTACCAGGTGAGTGCCTTTTTAATGGCTGGTTTTTTGAATGGGATGAATACAGAAGAATCTGCGGCGTTAACCGAATCGATGCTTAATTCCGGTATTGTGGTAGACCTGTCTTCTATTCCGGGTAAAAAAGTTGACAAACATTCTACAGGAGGGGTTGGAGATAAACTTTCGTTGATTCTGGCCCCGGTAGTCTCTGCAGCAGGAGTTCCTGTTCCAATGATTTCGGGTCGTGGATTAGGTCATACCGGAGGCACGCTTGATAAACTGGAATCCATTCCGGGGTTTTATACTGATATGAATCTGGAGCGATATGTGGAAATTATCTCTAAATACAATCTGGTACTGGCAGGTCAAACTAAAGAAATCGCCCCGGCTGATAAAAAACTTTATGCACTTCGTGATGTAACAGCTACGGTAGAGTTCATCCCTTATATTGCAGGAAGTATTATGAGCAAAAAGTTAGCTGAGGGAATTGATGCACTTGTGCTTGATGTAAAATATGGTTCCGGCGCTTTTATGAAGACGATTGATGATGCTATTGAACTGGCAGAGGCTCTTGTTAGGATTGGCGGTCAATTTGGAAAAAGGACGATTGCATATCTCACAAATATGAATCAACCATTAGGATTTAATATCGGGAACTGGTTGGAAGTGGAAGAATGTATACATGCGCTTCATGGAGATGGTCCCGATGATATTCTCAAGCTTTCAAACCTGCTTTCTGGAACGATGATTTATTTGGGCGATAAAGCCGGAAGTGTTCAGGAAGGAATCAAAATGAGCGAAGAAGTGATTTCGAACGGCAAAGCATTTCAAAAATGGATCGATATTGTAGAAGAACAGGGAGGGGATTCATCGGTTATTAAGAACCCGGAAAGCTATCCAAAAGCAACCTATGAGTTTGAACTCCAAAGTAAGAACGAAGGATTTATCCGTTCCATGAACTCTTATGATATTGGAATGGGCTCTTTGGAGCTTGGAGCAGGTCGTAAAACTATTGAAGATGTCATTGATCCGGTAGCGGGGATTTCACTGAAAAAGAAAGTTGGTGACAAAATCTCCAAAGGTGAAACAATTTTGACTGGATTCACGAACAAGCCTGCCACGATTGAAGCTGTTACGGAACTATTATACGGGGCGGTGGAAATTAGTAGTGAGCAACCGAAACCGGAACGTTTGGTTACTCATATTTGCGACAGCGAAGGCACAAGGGCATTTGAGCTTTAGCATGTTGAATTACGATAATAATCAGTTAACTTAGTTCCTGATATAAAAAGGGCATAAAAATACGGTAAAAACCATGTTAAAAAGATTTATTCGCGCTATCAAATCGATGTTCGGTGGAGTTATCAGCTCCATGGAGAACCCAAAATTAATTTTAGAGCAGAATATTCGGGAACTGAACGATCAGATTCCTCAAATGAATGAGAATATCGCGACTGTAAAAGCAAATCTCATCATGCTTCAGAAAGAAGTAAAGCGTAATGAAAAACAGATTGTAGATCTTACTTCAAAAATAAAATCTGCTATCAAAGCGAACAGAGATGATATTGCAGAGGGGTATGCTCTCCAGTTAGAAAAAGCGAAAGAGACGATTATTCATTCAAAAGATCAGCTTCAGTTTGCGGAGCGTGCGTATGAAAAAGCACTTAAAGTAAAAAAAGTGTTCATGCGTGAAAAAGACCGCAAAATCCAGGAAGCCAAAGAAGCTTTACGAGCCAGCGAGCGCGCAGAATGGCAATCAAAGATTGCGGATACTTTAGAGCAATTTGAAGTGGGTGGAATTGATCAGACTCATGACGAAATGATTTCTCGTATCAACGAAGAGTCAGCTAAAAACGAAGCACGTATGGAAATCGCACTCGATAGCATCGATACTCAAACAATGGAAATCGAAGCAAATGCTGAAAAAATCAGAGCACACGAGCTGGTAGAACAGTTTAAGCTTGAGATGGGAGAGTCATCCGGTTCTATCTCTATTGATGAAGAGCCTGAGAAGGAAGAAGCTGCTCCTTCAAAATCTGTTGGCAATAAAGAAAAAAGCTAACAGGCTACCATCATGAGTACCCGAAGCGAACAGGAACGCGAACGTCTGAAAGAAGAATACAAGGATCACTACCGACGTATTAAAGAGGCGAAAGAGCGTTTAAAGCAAACCGAACAAAAAGGGAAGATTGCACAGGCATTGAATAATATGAATGCCGACGAGCTCCTGGGATCGGTGGATGAATTTTTGGGTAAAGTAAAAGATAAAGTTACCAACGTAGAAGCCCGGCTTGATGTGGCAATGGATAGTCTGGATGAAGATGATCCATCATCTGCTGCAGGAAAAATAAAGCAGGAAGAGCTGGATGCCGAAATAAAAAAGCAAAAAGCCAAACAAACTCTGCAACAAGTAAAAGCTGAAATGGGTATGCTGTATTCGGAAATTGAAAAACACGCCGAAGAAATTCATGCAGAAAAAACGATAGGAACCAAAAAGGAAGACGCTTCCAATAACGAAGACACTTCAGAAAAAAGTTAATGTCTACAGACGAGTTAAATATAAATTATACGAGGGAAGCGTTCCTTAATCCTATCAATTTGGGAGTCTTGCTTGCCTCAACATTAGGCGCCTTATTTTTTAGCAATTTGAGTGTTGATATCTCAAATATTCTTCTTTCTACCGTTTTTGGAGTGGAGTTGATGTATTTAGGGGTGGTTCCAAAACTACCTCGTTTCCGAAAGAGAGTAGAACTGAAAAAAATAAAAGAGCGTCACGCCTCTAGCAATGAAAAAGATTTGTTTCAATCCCTTGACTCAGCAAGTCAGAAGCGTTTTTTAGTGCTTAAGCACCTGGCACAATTAGTGCAGGAAAATTTTGAGAAACTGCCATATAGCTCTCAGGGGTTATTAGATAACATCGGTAAGAAAATTGATGAATTGCTCGGTAACTACCTAACATTGCTTGATCTGATTAAACGCTACGAAATATACCTGAATACCTCTTTAGAGACGAATCTGAAGGAAGAGGTTGTTCGCCAGATTGAAGAAATAAAAAGTATCGAATCTGAGAAATTGAAGCGTACCAAATCCAGACGTGTGGCAATTATGCAAAAGCGTTTGCAGAAGTTTAAGATTGCTAAAGAAAAGTATCTGGTGTGTGAAACTCATCTTGAGACCATCGAAGATGCTGTTCGCTATATTTACGAGCAGTCGATGACGATGAGCAACCCTGAAGAAATTGGTTTCCAGTTGGATAACCTGCTTACCGAGGTGGATGAAACCTCACAACTTATCGATGATCTGGATCAGGACATTCTTCCTGAATACACTACGGAATGGGAAACAGAACTCGATTTCGATTCTATTTTGGATGAACTATCTGATGACGTAACTTCAGAAGTAAAACCAAAGAAAAGAGTCCAGGAATAAGAATGAGTAAAGACTTTGAAACGCTGATTTTGGAAACAGATGATTCCGGAATCAGTACGCTTACCATCAATCGTCCAAAACAACTAAACGCACTTAACAATCAGGTTTTTGAGGATCTGGATGCAGCTCTGGACAAAATCGAGAAAAATGATTCTATTCGGGCTTTGATTATAACTGGATCAGGAGAAAAAGCTTTTGTAGCCGGTGCTGATATCAAAGAATTTGCAGACTTCAACTCTAAGCAAGCTACCGAACTTTCGAAAAGAGGGCATCGGGTTTTTCAGCGTATTGAAGATTTAACAATTCCGGTGTTGGCTGCAATTAATGGATATGCTTTAGGTGGTGGGTTTGAATTGGCGCTTTCATGTCATTTAAGAATTGCATCCCAAAATGCACTGGTAGGTTTACCGGAAGTAAGTCTTGGATTAATTCCTGGCTACGGCGGTACTCAACGATTAACTAAGATTGTAGGGCAACCCAAAGCACTTGAATTAATAATGTCAGGTCGTTTTGCGAAAGCTGAGGAAGCTTTACAACTGGGACTTGTAAACACTATAGCAGAAGGTGATCTTGTTGAAGAAGCAAAAAAGATGCTCTCGGGAATGATAAAACAAGCACCTCTGGCTTTAAAAAATGCTATATTGGCAGTTAGTGAAGCAGGAAATGATTCAGGATTCGAATCGGAAGCAAATCTATTTGGAGATTTGTTCGACACTGCTGATTTTAAAGAGGGAACTTCGGCATTCATCGAGAAACGTAAACCGAATTTCTCCGGTAAATAGGAACTAATATTTCGTTAATGAGCGACGAGCCTCCATCGGGTAGCATATCAAATCGTAAAAAAACAGGAGCCAGATAATTATGGAATGGCTCCTCATCGTTGCAACCATTTTTCTAAGTGGGTTTTTCTCAGGGTCTGAAATAGCCTTTGTTACGGCTAATAAGTTGAAACTGGAAGTGGCTTCCCGGAAGAATAATTTCATAGCTAATTCTCTTGAGTTCTTTAAGAGTAACCCGGAGACCTTTATAACAACTACACTGGTCGGGAATAACATCATCAATGTGCTTTACGCTACATTGATGGCCATATTCCTTGTGAATCCGATTATCGGATATTCGGAAGCTTGGTTTAGCCATACCCCTACTGAATTCCAGGTTTTACTGGTTCAGACTATCATTGCTTCTGTATTAATTATGATTTTCGGGGAGATTCTCCCAAAAGCTATTTTTAGAGCACAAGCAGATGTAATGGTCAGTATAATCGCAATTCCATTACGTGTATGTTATTACTTACTCCGCCCACTAATTGCCATTGCTAACAGCTCATCTAGAGTTTTAATAAAATGGTTGGTGGCCGACGCTGAAGAAGCAGTATCACTATATCGGCGACAGGATGTAGAGCTTATTTTTAGAGAACTTCGGGAAAGTGGCGGAAGTGAAGATATTGATCAGGACGATTCAGAAATTCTGCACAATGTGCTCGAACTTTCGACTAAAAGAGTAAAAGAATCTATGATTCCCCGAATCGAGATCGAAGCTGTAGATAAAAAAACATCACTTGATGAGGTGTTGGATTTGTTCATTAAATCCGGGCATTCTAAACTTCCGATTTACCAGGATTCTATTGATGATGTGATTGGAGTGGTATTTGCTTACGATCTTTTTAATAATCCGAAGACGTTGAACGAGATTATCCGTCCTGTTAAACTGGTTCCCTACAGCAAAAAATCGAAGGATTTACTTACTGAGTTTCGTCAGTCTAATATGTCCGTAGCCATTGTATTGGATGAATATGGAGGAACGGCTGGGATGGTTACCATAGAAGACTTATTGGAAGAGGTTGTTGGAGATATTCAGGATGAGCATGATGTAGATGATGAAATCATGAAAAAGCTCTCACCGAATACTTTTGTAGTTTCGGGAAATGTGGAAATTGGAGAACTCGTTTCAAAGTTTGAAGAAATTACGCTTCCGGTGGAACCTTCGGAGTATGATACCGTAGCGGGCTACATAATAAATTATTTGGGGCGCATTCCTACCGTGAATGAAGAGGTGCTTATTGAGGACAAAAAATTCATAATTAGTAAAGCGACTCAAAGCAGAATTGAAACAGTGAAACTCATTTTAATTGAGTAGCAAAAAGATACAAAGTGGCAGAGGCGCAAAGCCAGCTTTACTTTTTATCTTTGTTACTCTGAACCTTTGTAACTCAAAGTAAGATGTTTGACAACTATCCAACCTGGTCACAGGAATTTGCAAGAAAATATCTAAGCCGAACGATAAATACGTTTTTGCTGCATGGCAATGTGCATGATTTGGTGCCTCTCAAAAATGATGATGGAACAGATTTTCATCGTCTGAAAAGCTTTCTCTCAGATGAGTTTTTTGGAGCCCGCGACTACGTAATTTTCTATGATCGTGCTTCCGGGATCTATTTCAGAGACAAAGAATCACAGGCGGATTTTAATCAAGCAGTTGCCGGACGTGATAGCTTAGTAGGTACCGATTACGCCAAAAAGATGCCTAAAGATCCGGTTCGGGTCTTTTCACTGTTGGAACAATATTTCCGCCTTCGTTTGGATCAAAAGAAAAGCGTAGCGCTAATTATCGATTATGCTGAGACTATCATTCCAATGAGTGATACCGGTTCTACAGGAAATGAAGACCGTACTTCCTTGGTATATCTTTCCAGATGGGCTCATGATCCCATGTTTCTGGCTTCTGATTTTACAACGGTATTAATTACCGAGAATTTAGCTGATCTGAACAAAACGCTGGTCCAGAATCCATATACCACGGACATCAAAATTACGATTCCCGGAGAAAAAGATCGTCTTGAATTTATCAAGTTCGAAACCAGAAACGATGATTTTAAAAAGATTTCAGCAGTTAAGCCGGAAATCATTGCTCAGCAGACCGCTGGTTTGAATTATGTGAACGTGAGAAGTGTGCTTTCAAACTCTCGTGAAAATAAAGAGAAAATCACTTTTGAAGGTTTATCTGAAAACAAGAAAGAGTTGATCGAGGCCGAAGCGTATGGATTGCTAGAATTTGTTGAGACTCCATATTCACTGGATAACGTAGCAGGACATACTCATGTGAAATCTCATCTTAGAAAAGCGGTAAAAGCACTAAAGGAAGGCAGGCAGGATGTAATGCCGATGGGATATTTAGTTTGTGGTCCGGTTGGGACTGGAAAAACGTTCCTGGTTACTTGTTTTGCGACCGAAGTGGGAGTACCAATGGTGAAACTCAAGAACTTCCGAAGCCAATGGCAGGGCGTTACTGAAGGAAACCTAGAAAAGATTTTGTCCATTCTAAAGGCGATGTCGCCGGTAGCTGTTATGATTGATGAGGCCGATGCTTATCTCGGAGATCGAAGCTCAAGTGGTGATAGTGGAGTGTCGAGCAGAGTATTTTCTCAGATTGCTACCTTTATGAGCGATACCAGCAACCGCGGACGCATTGTCTGGTTCTTAATGACGGCACGACCTGACTTAATGCCTATTGATTTAAAACGACAAGGTAGAGCCGAAGAACATTTAGCACTATTCCCGCCTCACACCAACGAAGAGCGTGTCGAGTTGTTTAATGCCATGAAGAAGAAAACCGGTCTTCAGATGACAGAAACTTATATTCCGGCAATCATAGAAGAGGGTTTCAAAACCTTCTCGGGTGCAGATATGGAAGCCGCTCTTACCCGGGCTAAATTCCGGGCTGCTGCCGATGGAAGAAAGAAAGTCACTCCTGAAATTCTGGATGAAGCCCTCGCCGATTTCATTCCCCCAACGTATCCGGAAGAGGTAGAACTTCAAACATTAAACGCAGTAATTGAGTGCACTTCGAAAGCCTTACTTCCAGAACGCTACCGCGAAATGGATCGGAATGAAATCCTGATTAAGATCGAAGAATTGAAATTTAGGGTTGGTTGAGGAATTTTGAATCTTGATTAAAGGGCTTCGAATATTGAAGTGAAATGCTCAGATTTGTGTCTTTTACTGGTGTCAATACTGTAAAGGTTAGATAATTTGATATTCAGCCAAGCCTGTATTATGGGTTAGCCTCATCAATAGCTTTTACCAACTCAGGATTATTTTTATTATGGTTTTTAATATGCGCTCTAATTTCTGAGGACCGATTCTGATTCATCCGAAAACACGCAAACCACTCCGTTACCTTTATCTCGAACCGGATAATCCTTTTCAGGTACTCCTTTAGTTCTTTCTCCGGATAATTTTTTAGGTCCATGGATTTAGGCTGGTCTTTCTCGAGCGTATCTGTAAGAGAATGCATGAAGGATTTAAGTTCATCATCAGAAAGCACATTCAATTCTCCACGGGCATGAACTAACTGATAATTCCAGGTGGGTAGAATACTCATTTCTTCTGGATCTTTAGCATAAGATGAGATATACCCGTGAGTACCTTGAAATATGACGAGTACTTTTGTATCAGTTTCAAATTCTTTGGTATGCTTGTTAGCTCTGGCTAAATGCCCACAAAGAACATACTCTCCATCTTTTTTTCTGATTAGTAAAGGAGTGTGAGAAGCAAACGGATAAGAATCCGTAGATGAAATTATGGTAGCAAAGCTATTCTTTTTCACGAACTCTTCAATTGAGTCCAGATCATCAATTTTGAAATGACTAGGTGCGTACATGTACTCTTGGGTTTATTTGAATGCGAATTTATAGAAATCTTTCATGCGATGATCCGATTTTTTATATAAACTCGTTCCATCAATCACTACCAAAACGATACAATGCGAAAACTTATACTTTCTTTTCTTTTTATAGCATTAGCTATCCCGTCTTTAATTAATGCGCAACCGCAGTTTAAGGCGCTTTTATTCACTGAAACGGCCGGCTGGCACCATCAATCGATTAATGAAGGGGTAACAGCAATTAAAAAACTAGGTCAACGTCATCAGTTTCAGGTTGACTGGAGGGGAAATTCCGGAGTATTTAATAATTCGGAGCAATTGATGAGTTACGATGTAATTATTTTTCTAAGCACTACCCGTGATGTACTGAATGAAGAAGAGCAGGCAAATATGGAAGCTTTTATTCAGGCTGGAAAAGGATATGTAGGGATTCATGCAGCATCTGATACTGAGTATGAGTGGGAATGGTATACTCAGCTGGTGGGAAGGATGTTCAAAACACATCCAGCTAACCAAACAACAAGAGTAACAGTACTTGATTCTGATTTCCCGGGAATGGAACGAATGCCGGAATCTTTTTTATGGACCGATGAATGGTACGAGTTTGGAGAAGAAAAAGTGGAAGGCTTGAATTATCTCTTGTCTATCGATGAGTCTTATTATGACTTAAAAGCTCCCTGGAGTGATACGGCTTCAGAAGGGATGGGTGATTTTCATCCCGTTGCATGGTATCATGAATTTGATGGTGGCCGATCCTTTTACACCGCTTTAGGACATATGGCAGATACCTATACCGATAAAATATTTCTGGAGCATATTTATGGAGGGATCTATTGGGCAGCTACCGGAAAAGGTATTGAGTAGCAGATTTATTCAGCACTGGTCTAGATCATTTTAACCAATATTTCTTTCATCATTTTTGCGCCAAGAAATGCAGTCATCTCGTGGACATCCTTTGTAGGATTATATTCTACAATATCAGCACCAATGACTTCAGAATTGATTTGCTGAATAAGCTTAATTACTTGTCTTGAACTTAATCCGCCCGGCTCATGATGTGAAACCCCCGGTGCATAAGCGGGATCGAAAGCATCCATATCCAGAGATATATATAGGGGATTATCGAATGCAGAAATGCTTTTGAGGTTTAGATTTTTCATTTCATGTATTTCTACATCATAACGCTCAGCTTGCTCTTTTTGATGAGGGTTTAAGGTTCGAATTCCAACCTGCACTAATTTTACAGCAAGATTAGCTTCCATAATTCGTGCAAAAGGACAGGCATGTGAATAAGAATCTCCCTCATATTCATCATATAAATCAGTATGAGCATCAATGTGAAGAATGTCTATTTTGGGATAAACGGTATGTAAGGCTTTTACAATGGGAAAGGTTATTGAGTGATCACCCCCAAGAGTAAATATTTTTGAATGTTCTTTGAGGTGATTCCTTGTAATATCTTCAATTTCAAAGTAGTTGTTTACTTCAAAATCTCCCTTTTCAGCGAGTTCTGAATTTTCTATCGATATGACATCTTCTGAATAGAGATTCATAGAGTCACTGTATAAAGCTTTACGAATTAAGGGAGGTGCTAAGCGTGGCCCCTTTTGATAAGAAGACTTTTCATCATACTTAATTCCCTGAACTGCAATACTCTTCATAAAAAAACTTTTAACTCGTTTCTATTTAACCCGAACTTTAATTACTAAGAAATAAGTCAATAATCCACCTATAAGAAGACTAAAGTCAATCATCATTCGATTGATCATTCGGGCAAGACTGAAATTACTATTCGAGAAAAAGGCAATGTTATCCATAACCAGTAGAGTGCCGACCACAAAAAGCAAAATACGAAGTTGGCGTTGTTTACTTATGATTACGGTTAGAAAGCCGGTAACTAATCCGGTAAAAATACTAACCAAGTACCCAATATTAGTGGTTGTACCCAGCTCATATATTCCTAACCAGTAAGCAACACGTACCAATCCATCCGAGAATATGTAAGCACCGATCATCCCGGCTAAAAAACCTAATCCCATTCTCGACTTGTTCTTTGCTTCAACTCCATTATTCGTCATGATTTCCTACTGCCTTTGTGATTTTCATATCTGCCACTAGCAATTACTTTCAGGGCTTCGTGGTTCCAATCCTTCCCTATAAGAAGAAGATAAGTACTCCAGTCAAATAGCTGAATGGAATAGTTTCCTCGCTTATTTAATAAACTTCATCAATTGATCACTATCTGATTTAAAGTAAATTTTGAGCTATAAACCACATGGTTCAACCAAATGGTTGGATCATTCGGTTGAATTTGTTATTATCATGGAGAATTAAAAACCAAAAGGATGCCAGTAGAGAAGGAAACCGAAGAAAAGATTTTTGAAGCTGCACGAAAAGTGTTTCAAGAAAGAGGATACGAAGGAGCCAGAATGCAGGAAATTGCCGATGAAGCAAGTATCAATAAATCAATGCTTCATTATTATTACCGAAATAAAGACACTCTATTTTTTAAAGTATTCCAGGCCGGAGTGAAAAAAATATTCCCTCAGGTTTTCGAGATTTTAAGCAGTGATATATCACTCAAAGAAAAAACAACACTTGTTGTAGAATTTTATCACACAGCTTTTAAAGATAATCCGCAGCTGCCGTCTTTTGTGATTTTTGAAATGAACCAGAATCCCGAAAGATTCAAAGCTTTTATAGCTGGTCAAAGTATCGAAATTCCAGAGGCTTTTTTAAAACAGGTTGAAAGAGAAATAGAAGTGGGGAATATCAAGCCGATTAACCCGAAGCAGTTTCTGATGAATATCATAAGCATGTGCATGATGCCAATGGTAGCCAGAAATATGGTGCAAAGTCTGTTTAAAATGGATAACGGGCAGTACGAGGATTTTCTTGAAGAGCGAAAGGAAATAATCCCGGACTTCATCTTTAGTGGCGCATCAAAAGGAGGAGGTTAGCAATGAAGAAAATCATTTTTATTTCGATTGCATTCTTATCAGTAGAGTTAGTTTACGCCCAGGAAAAGGTAACACTGGAATACTGCTACGAGAGAGTTGAGCAGGAATTCCCTACAGCTCAAAAAGCAGAAATTCAGAGAGAGATTACCAACCTGAATATGATGCTGAAACAAACCGGATTGTATCCTGAGATGAAAATAAACGGGAGTATCTCATATCAGTCTGAAACTACAGATCCTTCGTTTGCTGGTCCCGCAGCTCCTGATTTCAGTAAAGATCACTACAACATTTCACTCGATCTTACGCAGCTTGTTTTCGATGCTGGAAGAACGAAAAAATTGAAAGAAGTTGAACTGATTTCCGGAGAGACAGCTCAAGCTGGTATACAGGTCGAACTATGGAATATCCGAAAGCAAATAGATCAGGTGTATTTCGGGATATTGTTGATTCAGAAGCAGCTGGAATTGACAGAATTGTTCTTAAAAGATCTGGAGGAACAACTGCACGTAGTTTCAGCCCGGGTTGAAAACGGAGTACTTCTTTCTGCTAACGAACGAGTGATACAAGCTGAAATACTAAAGCTGAAACAACAGAGGCTCCAAATTGAGGCGAATATAAAATCGGGCTATGAGGTACTTTCAGTACTAATTGGAGAAGAGGTTTCTGTTGATGAACAACTTGATCTTCCGGAGAAATACATTGATTGGTTTGAAACAGAGGAAGAAATAAACAGGCCTGAAATAAAAGTATTCGATCGTAGGAAAAATACGCTCGATGCGCAATCAGAGGTTATTAGTTCAGATAAACTTCCTGTGGTTTCAGCGTTTGCAAAAGGGGCTTATGGCCGTCCTGGTTTTGATGCTTTTAATGATGACCTTCATCTCTACTGGATGGTTGGTTTGCGTGCGCAATGGAGCTTTAGGAACTGGAGAAATTCGGAGAAAAAAAGGCAAGTAATACAACTTGAGCAGGACAAGATCGGGGCAGATCAGGATGCCTTTACCCGGCAGGTGAACACAGCTCTTTCACAAATCAAGTCTAACATTGAAGCGTTAAACCAACAAATAACACTGGACGAACAGTTATTGGAGCTTCAGAAGGAAATTGTAGAAGAAAAAAAGAGTCAGCTCAATCAAGGTGTTATTACCTCAACTGAATATGTAACGGAGCTGAATGCACAGAACAGAACGCTCTTGAATCTTGAAATTCACAAAGTGCAGCTTGTTCAGGCCCACTATGAATATTTAACGCAAAAAGGAATCTCATGGAATTAAAAACGTCGGGACTAGTATTGTTGATTATCGGATTGTTATCTGGTTGCAGTCAAAACCAATTATCTGACGCTTATGGTCAATTCGAAGCTGTAGAAACCACAATCTCATCTGAGCTATCCGGTAAACTGCTTCAGTTTGATGTGGAGGAAGGGATTGATTTGGAGGCAAATACCAAGGTGGGTGTTATTGATACGGTCATGCTGGGGCTTCAGAAAGAAGAGTTGCGAGCAGGTATTGCATCAGTTAGAAGCAGAATTGCTAATCTGTCGGCGCAGGCTGATGTATATAAAGAACAGCTCGCTACCACCGAAAAGGATTTTGAAAGACTGATCTCTTTAAAAGAGAATAACGCGGCAACCCAGCAACAAATTGATAATGCACAAGGGCAGATTAATACCCTAAAGAAGCAAATTGCTGCTGTTCAGGTTCAGGAACAATCGGTGTTAACAGAAATCGAAACCCACAAAATCAAAATAGCCCGGGTTGAAGAGCAAATAGATAGGGCAACTATAATCAACCCGGTAAAAGGAACGGTATTAGCTACTTTTGTTGAGCCCTATGAATTAACAATGCCGGGCAAGCCATTATACCAAATTGCTAATACCGAAGAATTGATTCTCAGGGTTTACGTTTCAGGTGCTCAGCTTGCAAATGTAAAACTCAATCAATTGGTAGAAGTATTAATCGATGAAAGCGAAGAAAGCAATCAATCGTTGAGTGGAACGGTTAGTTGGATTTCATCTGAAGCCGAATTCACTCCCAAACTCATTCAAACCAAAGAGGAACGAGTTACCCAGATGTACGCGGTAAAAGTGAGGGTTCCAAACCCCGAAGGAATCATCAAAATAGGGATGCCGGGAGAAGTTAATTTCAGATGAACCCGATAGTACAAATATCCGGACTTTCGAAGAATTTCGGAAAGGTTGAAGCATTGAAAGATGTTTCTTTAGAAATTTTTGATAATGAACTTTTCGGCTTTATTGGTCCTGATGGTGCTGGTAAAACTACGCTATTCCGAATATTAACAACGCTGTTAGTGCCCGACATAGGTTCTGCCAGCGTTTTGGGGATGGATGTTGTATCAGACTATAAAAAAATACGCCCTCTTCTGGGCTACATGCCGGGTACATTCTCACTTTACCAGGATTTGAGTGTAGAAGAGAACATGATGTTTTTCGCTTCTGTTTTCGGGACTACGATTGAGGAAAATTATGATTTGGTTAAGCCAATCTACAGTCAACTTGAACCTTTTAAAGATCGTTACGCCGGTAACCTATCAGGCGGGATGAAGCAAAAACTGGCATTGAGCTGTGCGCTTATTCATAAACCCGAACTATTGATACTAGACGAACCTACAACGGGTGTGGATGCTGTTTCAAGAAAAGAGTTTTGGGAAATGCTTCATGTGCTTAAAGGCGAAGGTATTTCCATTATCGCTTCAACTCCATATATGGATGAAGCAAATCAATGTGATCGTGTAGCACTGATTGATAAAGGGGAGATTCTCAACATTAATACACCGAAAAATATAACATCGGAATTCAAAAAACCTCTATATGGCCTCAAACATCCCAATAAATACGAATTGATCAATCGTCTTCGTGATTTCGAATATTCCGATTCCGTTCATCCGTTTGGAGAGTTTGTGCACTATACCGATGAACGAGGAAAAATTGATACAGACGAATTAAAGAATTACCTGAATGTTAATGGTATAAGAGAGCCCATTATCAAGCAAATAGACCCGGATATTGAAGATATGTTTATGAGCTTGATGAAGCCGGAGGAGATGGATGTCTGAATTAGCCATCCAAACCGAACAGCTTACCCGGACATTCGGAGACTTTACCGCGGTAGATAGAATAACCTTCGATGTTAAACAGGGAGAGATTTTTGGTTTTCTGGGAGCAAACGGTGCGGGCAAAACCACCGCTATGAAAATGCTTACCGGCTTGCTGACACCATCTTCTGGCACAGCAAAAGTATCAGGGATGGATGTTTACAAAGAAGCCGAGGGTATAAAGCGGAACATTGGGTACATGAGTCAAAAATTCTCACTCTACGATGATCTTACCCCGGAAGAGAATATAGAATTTTACGGAGGGGTTTACGGGCTTAGAGGTCAGGAACTCAAACAGAAAACGGAAGAACTTATTCGCTCGGTGGGATTAGAGAAATTTCGAAAGAAACTCGTTCGCTCGTTACCACTGGGTTGGAAACAAAAACTAGCTTTCTCCATTTCCATCATTCATAACCCTGGGATTGTATTTCTGGATGAACCTACGGGGGGGGTAGATCCGGTTACAAGACGACAATTCTGGGAAAGGATTTACGAAGTTTCGAATCAGGGAATTACCGTATTTGTAACAACCCATTATATGGATGAAGCTGAATACTGTGATCGGGTTTCTATTATGGTAGATGGAAGAATTGATGCTATGGATTCCCCGGATGAACTTAAAAGAACATTTAATGCCAGCTCCATCGAGGAAGTATTTATCCAACTGGCACGTTCTGCTGAAAGGGGGGAAGGATGAATTCATTCAAGGGGTTTGTAACCAAAGAATTCAAGCAGATTTTCCGGGATAAACGCACCCTGGTTGTCCTATTTGGCATGCCTGTGATTATGCTGATTTTGTTTGGATTTGCACTCCGGAATGAAATCAATAATGCCCAAATAGCAGTTCTTGATCTGTCTAAAGATGCCGTTACAAGAGATCTTACTCAGAAACTGGCATCATCCGAAGCCTTCCAGTTAAATACCTACCTTCATAATTATGATGAAGTGGAAGAGGTTTTCAAATCCGGGGTGGTTAAAGAGATAGTAGTATTTGAGAAAAAATTTGCGCAACGATTAACGCGTGAAGGAATCGCGAATGTTCAAGTCATCACAGATGCCACAGATCCGAATCTGGCTAATATAGTTCAATCGTATACCGGAGCAATAATCAGGGATTATACACAGGAATTGAACTACCAGGGAAAAGTTTTAGAGCAAGGAATTCAGCCTGTGATAAAGATGATGTATAACCCTGAACTTAAAAGCGTAAATCTGTTTGTGCCGGGATTAATAGCTGTTATCCTGATGCTTGTTTCCGCACTTATGACTTCGATCTCCATCACAAGAGAAAAAGAAATGGGTAATATGGAAATATTACTGGTCTCGCCGCTTAAGCCTATACATATAATCATCGGTAAAGTGCTTCCCTATCTTGTACTTTCGGTGATAAATGTTATTACCATTCTCGTGTTAGCGCATTACATTTTTGAAGTTCCCTTTAAAGGGAGCTATGCGCTCTTTTTTGGAGAAGCGATTCTTTTCATTCTCACGGCGTTAGCTTTGGGAGTATTTATCTCATCTGTTACTAATAACCAACAAACTGCCATGATGATCTCGCTTGCAGGGCTTTTGCTCCCAACGGTGTTGCTTTCAGGCTTCATCTTCCCAGTTGAAAGTATGCCGGCTCCGCTTCAAATGGTGAGCCATGCGATTCCCGCTAAATGGTTCTTAATAGTAGTAAGAAGTATAATGCTAAAAGGATCAGGGATTGAATTTCTTTGGATGGAAACACTGATTCTGGTTGGCATTGCAATGTTCTTTATGACGCTTAGTTTGAAAAAGTTCAATGTGAGGCTTCAATGAGTACAATTCGGTTTTTACTCAGAAAAGAGTTCCTTCAGATTTTCCGGAATAAATCTATGCTTCCTATTATTTTCGTGATGCCGGTTATTCAACTTCTCGTCCTTTCCTTTGCTGCAACTTATGAGTTAAAAGAAGTGAATTTTGCACTTGTGGACATGGACCGAAGCATTGTTTCACAACAGCTAATTACCCAAATGCAGGCTACGGGGTATTTCGAACTTTGGGACGAATACACCTCAACCGAAAGGGCAGTACAGGAAATGGATAAAGGTGTCGTGAGTCTTGTTATGGTAATTCCTAAAGATTTTAGTAATGATTTTGCTACTGGCACTAAATCGGAAATACAATTAATAATTGACGCGGTAGATGGAAGTACAGCAGGGCTCATTCAATCATATGCTTCTTCAATAATTACTGAGTTCGGCCGAAAAAGAAATGGGAATGCGATAGTTCGAATTGCATCTGTTGGAGGCAATTTATCAAAGTCTATTAATTTGATTTCGGTTAACTGGTATAACCCCCAACTGGATTACTTAACATATATGGTTCCTGGTATTTTAGTGGTTCTGGTTTCTATGATCGGGTTATTTTTGTCTGGAATGAATATTGTTCGGGAAAGGGAAATCGGAACTATCGAGCAGTTAAATGTAACCCCCCTAACCAAATCTCAGTTTATGATTGGGAAGTTGGTTCCATTCTGGATTATTGGGATGTTCGATTTACTGGTTGGACTGGCACTGGCGAGATTTGGTTTCGAAATCCCTTTTTTGGGAAACCTTTTTACCATATTAATAATCGCGGGGATTTACCTGATTCTGATTCAGGCTCTGGGACTATTTATCTCCACTATCACTGATACACAACAGCAGGCTATGTTCATCGCATGGTTTATTATGGTGGTTTTTATTTTGATGGGCGGATTATTTACTCCGATTGAGAGTATGCCGGGATGGGCTCAGGATCTGACACTAGGGAATCCAGTAGCCTATTTCATAAAAATAATGAGGATGGTTTTATTAAAAGGAGCCGGATGGAAAGAAGTGTTAGGTATGGTTCTTATCATGGGATCGATGGCAATTGGTTTATTGGGGATTTCCATCAATCGCTATAAGAAAACAGTGAATTAGTTTTTTCAGCTTTTATTGAAGAGAGTTTCAGCCACCTTTTTTAAGCAGCTGACAATTTCATGTAGTAGTTTCCTGATCAAACTTAATAAGGGATATGCGCCGACTTGCAGCCATTATGTTCACTGATATCGTAGGATATTCTGCACTGATGCAGAAGAATGAAGAAGCTGCATTAAAAATCAGAGCCCGGCATAGAGAAGTGTTTAAAAGCGAGCATAAAGAGTTTAACGGTACAATTGTTCAGTATTTTGGAGATGGAACACTCAGTTTTTTTAATAGTGCTATTGATGCGGTTTCATGCGCAGTTAACTTACAAAAAGAGTTTGGGAGAGGCGAAGTAACAGTACCGGTAAGAATCGGGCTCCACCTTGGAGATATATTTTATGACGGAACTGAAATATTCGGAGATGGAGTAAATGTTGCTGCCCGGATAGAGGGAATTAGTCAACAAGGGGCAGTGCTGATTTCAGAGAACATTAATAGAGAGCTGAGAAATAAATCCAATATTGAAACGGTTTCTTTGGGAATGTTTGAATTTAAAAACATAACCGAACCCATTGAAGTATTTGCAGTTCTGAAGAAAGGATTGGCTATTCCCGATTCCAGTCAATTGCCCCAAAAAGGGTCAGATCAAAAATCAATAGCGGTAGTTCCTTTTGAAAACCTGAGCTCATCAAATGAGGAAGATTACCTGAGTGATGGGATTACTGAAGAAGTAATTAATGCTCTTAGTAAAATTAAAGAACTGAGAGTTACTTCAAGAACATCTTCGTTTCACTTTAAAGGAAAGAAAATGAGCCTGAAGGAAATAGGAGATAAACTTCAGGTATCTACTATTGTAGCAGGGAGCATACGCTTCGCTGGTAATCAAATGAGGGTTTCCACACAACTTATTGACGTAAAAGAAGATTATAGTTTTTGGTCAGAATCTTTTGACAGAACCCTCGATAATATTTTTGAGGTTCAGGATGAGATTAGCCTGATTATAGCAGAACGATTGAGAGAACACCTTGGAGATTTACAGATAGAGAATAAATTGGTTGAAAAACCGGATGTATCTGTTAGCGGATACAAATCCTATCTCAAGAGTCGGTACCATCTTCTAAAAATGAATGAAAGAGACATAGAAAAAGGGTTATTGATTCTCCATGATGTTATAGAAGAATTTCCAGACTATGTATATGGGTGGTTGGGAGTACACATGGGCTATGTGTTAAAAGGAACACTCGGATTAATGCCGGCTGAGCAGGCGTTTGGGGATGGACAGAGATTTTTGAACAAAGCTATAGAATTAAATCCCGATTTACCCGAATGCAGGCTGCAAATGGCATGGATGAGTTTTTTACAGGATTGGGATTTAAAAGCTACTTATCAACATCTTCAAAAAGTGCATCAGGAGCGCCCCATTGTTGATTACTATCAAACGATGACTTCAGTAATTATAACCGAGAGAAAGTTTGAAGCCGCTGAACAGTATATCAATACCGCGCTGCAATTAGACCCTTTTTCTGATATTACTCATCATCTTAAAGGTTTTGTCTGTTATGTTAAAGAAGATTACGAACAGGCCATTGGCTACTATAAAAAAAGCATTGAATTAAAGCCTGGTGCTGAAGTCTCATATATGGAAATGGGGCAAGCATTAATTTTACTTGATAAAGCAGAAGAAGCGCTAGAACATTTTAAGAACTTACCGGATGAGGCATCGGCATTAGTGAAAACTGGAGGAATAGTACTTGCTCATGCTGCGCTTGGAAACCGAAGTATTGTGCAGGACGGAATTATTGAGCTGGAAGAAGCACTTCAGTCTCATCAAATTGAGCAGGCGCTGAATTTTTTGATACTTATTGAAACGATGTCCGGAAATTTTGATCAGGCTATGGACTATGTTGAGCAGGCAGTCTCTTTTCAATTACCAATGCTGATGTATCTAAATGTGGATCCGGTGCTTAAGCCTTTGTTTGAAAACAAACGGTTTCAGGAGTTAATGAGTCCACTTCCGAAGCAGGTTGATGAGTTACCTTCTGAAGAAATCGGCTATAAAAAATCGCTTATGTCGGATGATGATTTTGAGCAATACCGGAAGTTGCTTCCAAAAATTATGGAGGATAAAGAACCATTTTTAGATCCCTATCTAACTCTTAGCGATTTGGCAGAAAAACTTGGTATCCCCGCTAATCATCTTTCTCAATTACTAAACAAAGGTTTTGATCAGAACTTTTCCGAATTTGTAAATAGCTATCGATTGGAGCATTTCAAAGCGGAAATCCTTAAACCCGAAAAGCAGAATTTTACGCTACTCGCAATCGCTTTCGAATCAGGATTCAATTCAAAGACTGTGTTCAATAGTTTTTTTAAGAAAAGTACAGGAACTACGCCCAGCAGGTATTTAAAATCCGTACGTAAACAATAAGTTCGGATTCATAAACCCGAACGTTTAAGGGTTTTGGTAGTGATAGGTTGGTTTCAGACATCAACAAGAACACAAATCACTACTATTATGACTACGACAATGAATGCCATTATCACCACCGCGTATGGGGCAACCAACGTATTGAAATATAAAGTAGCAGAAAAGCCAGTTCATGGCGTAAACGAAATCCTAATCAAAATTCACGCTACTTCGGTTACAAACGCACATACAGCAATGAGAACCGGTTACCCCTTGATTGGTAGATTATTCATGGGGCTTTTAAAACCAAAGAATCGAATTTCAGGGACAGATTTTGCCGGTGAAATTGTAGCCGTTGGAAGCAATGTCAAAAAGTTCTCTGTGGGAGAAAAGGTCTTTGGTTCTACCGACATTGAAGGAGGCACTTATGCTGAATACGTGAAAGTTTCTCAGAATGGCGTAATTCTTACAATACCAGAGAATCTAACATATTCACAAGCAACTGCCATTATAGACGGAGCTACAACTGCGTTTCCCTTTCTGGTTGATCATGCCCAAATAAAGAAAGGAAATAAGATACTAATTAACGGAGCTTCCGGAAGTATTGGGACGGCAGCAGTCCAACTTGCGAAGTACTTCGGAGCTGAAGTAACCGGAGTTTGCAGTACAAAGAACGTTGATTTGGTAAAAGCCATGGGCGCTGACTATGTGATTGATTATACCAAAAATGATTTCACAAAAGCAGGAAAAAAATACGATATCGTTTTTGATACTGTAGGGAAATCCTGCTTTAAGGATTCTAAAAAAGCTTTGAGGGATAACGGAATCTATATGAGTCCGGTACTGGGGTTGAGAATGACGTTCGATATGATTTCAACGTTAAGATCAAAAGGCAAAAAAGCTATTTTTGCAGCTACAGGTCTTCTTAAGGAAGAAGAGAAAATTAAAAACTTCCGGGTTCTTAGAGATTTGTTATCAAAAGGAAAGTTGGTTTCGGTAATCGATCGAACATATCAATTACCACAAGTTGCGGAAGCTCACAGATATGTAGAAAAAGGTCATAAAAAAGGAAACGTAGTTATTAAGGTTACGGAGGAAGAAAATGACTGATTATGATATCCAAAAGAAATACGGACGAATAGCGGGGATTTTATACCTCATTATTATTGTTAGCGGAGTTTTTAGTGAAGGAATCGTACGTTCGAGCTTAGTTATAGATGGAAACGCTAAAGCAACTGTTGAAAATATTACCAATGCTGAGTTGTTGTTCAGAATGGGCTTTGTCAGCGACATCATTATGGTGCTTGCAGACATTAGCATAGCGCTTGTTTTTTACCTGATGCTGAAACAAGTAAACAAGCCGATTTCCTTACTTGCCGCTACGTTTCGGCTAGCACAAGCTATAATCATAGGGGTTAATCTGATGAACCATTTTGGTGTAATTCTGGTCATTAACTCAACTGATTTAGCAACAGCGTTTAATTCGGAACAGTTAAGTAGTACGGTCATGATTATGATGGAAGCACATTCTTATGGATACTTACTAAGCGGCGTGTTCTTTGGATTCAGCTGTATGGTTTTAAGCTATTTGATCAGACGATCTGAATATCTTCCATCGTTTTTTGGGGTTCTGATTGGAGTAGCCGGGTTCTTCTATATCATGGATAGTTTTACACAGTTTATAGCTCCTGAATATTCTGAAATCACAGAATTTTTGGTGATAATCTCAGCTGTTGTTTCTGAAATCAGTTTCGCAGTCTGGTTAACAGTAAAGGGAGCGGTATCACCAGAAACAAAAAAAGCCACTGATTATTAGTCAGTGGCTCTGTAAGAGTTTTTAAAAACTTACTCAACAATGAACTTACCCTTCATAAGGGCATAATGTCCCGGGAAACTACAGATGAAGTCATATTCACCGGCTTCAGGAGCGGTAAACTCAATCGTAGTTTCTTCGCCCCCACCAATTAAAGCAGTATAAGCAATAATCTGCTCGCTGCCTTCCGGGATATACTCGTTATCCCGTGCTTTCATTGCCTCGGTTGCAAATGCTTTTACATCGGTACCTGCTGCAAGAAGTACCCAGTTATGGCCCATTGCCGCTTTTGGAAGTTTACCTGTATGCTTTAAAGTAAGCGTTACAGTTTCTCCTGCTTTAACCTTGATCTCAGATAAATCAAATCTCATTTGATCATTCCCTTCGATAACAACTTCAGTTTCCATTGTAGTTGTTTCGGTAGTAAGATCAGATGCATTGAATGGATTACTCATAAAGAGCACCATTAACATTGAAATGATAAAATTCATAATTCCTCTATAATTTTGATGAATATTACATTCACAAAAGTTGTGATTATAATGTGAAGATAATGTGAATTTTGGAGAATATCGGGTTAAGAATTCAACCCTTTTTTATAAAAAGAATGAACCTTTTGATTTCTCCGGCGACTTTATAAATAGTCATGAAAAAGGAAGAAACACATATTCTGAATGACTACCTGGTAGTACGATATCAGGAAGGTGATAAACAAGCATTGAAACTTTTGATCAAGCAGTTTCATCCGAGATTAGAGCAACAGATTTTTGCTCAAACTAGGGATAAGGCATCGCTTGAAGATTTAGTTCAAGAGAGTTGGTACGCCATAATCGCAGGGCTCACAACAGTTACTCTGAGAATCAATTTTGAAGTATGGGCACTAAGTATTGCCCGAAGAAAAGCCATAGACTGGATTCGGGAGCAACAAAGAGCACGAAAAAGAGCTCAGTTTTTTGTACAGGAAGAAATGAATGCTCCCACCGAAGAGGATGCACTGGATATTATACTTGAACGCAAAGCACAACTTAAGCTGGCAATTAAAGGCTTACCTCATTCACAAAGAATAGTATTGACTATGTTTTATCTGGAAAACTATTCGGTGCAAGAGATATCTGATGTATTAAGAATCTCTGACGGAACGGTAAAGTCCAGATTATTCAATGCAAGAGAACATCTAAAAGAAATTTTTAACCCAAATAAGTAGGTGAATATCATGAAAAAAGAAGAAATCGATCAATTGATTGAAGAATCACTTAGCAAAGAAGATGCACAATTTTACCACGATCTTGATCAACAGGGAATGTTCAAGCAATGGGGAGGACTTTACAGCGGCAAGCTTGGAAAATGGGCAATTGTGGTAACAACTTTTCAGATAATTATTACACTTCTGGCTTTCTGGCTTGGCTATAAATTTTTCACCGTTGAAGACAGCATATTAATGGCGAAGTACGGTGTAGGTTTACTGATTGGTGTAATTATGAACGGTTTACTAAAGCAATGGCACTGGATGCAAATGGATAAAAACTCCATTCTGCTTGAAATGAAACGCCTCGAATTTCAGGTAGCGATACTAACTGAGAAATTATCTGGAAAGTAATAAAGCACTGGAAAGTTACTTTACAATAACTGAACCTGGGCAACTCCCATCATTGGCTGGGTAATCATAGTTACATTCGTAGTAATAATACTCGATATCAGTTAATGCCAGATAAGCCATCCAGGCATTAATTAGTTCTGCCTCAAGAGAAGTACTTATTTCTTTGATAAACAGAAAGGTAAACGATTCCCCATAATGGGACTTGGCCCCAAAACGCTGCACGACCGGGCTTCCTTGTACTATTTCTCCAACCATAACATTATTTACCTGAAGGCTCCAGCTACCTCCGAAGGGATAATGATTCCAAACCGTTTCTCCATCGGCTTTTTCTTTTTGAACTTTAGGGCCCCATACTTCAAGAGCTGTAAAACGGAAGGAAGATTCGTTAAAAAATACAGTCGCGTCTTCAACCAGACCTTCCACAAAACCAAGAACACTGTCAGAACCAACTTCGGTTACGTTCAGGGTAAACTCATCGGCATCGTAGTCTGCATTAAACTTTGCAGAAGCACTTAAAGCATATTCCCGAAGGGTGATAGGGTTTGTGTACGCATCATTTTTAGAAAATGAAGGCGCTTTAAAAAAACCGGTATTAACATGTAGAGCACCATTAGAATAGTTCAGGGATACTTTTTTACCTGAATCCGGTTCAACATAGAAATATCCGTTTTGGCGAATGAGCTCCAGTTTATCTACTGCTTCTTCAGGGTTCCCTGAATATTGATAGGGGTAAGGGTGTACAACGGTTCTGAATGAACATCCCGTAGAGAAAAGCAGAATAAATAGGGCGATTAAAGTTAATAAGGATCTCAAAACCGTTTCTTTATTAGTTACCAATATTTCAGCCTGATTTCAACACTCAGAGAAAAATCATTCAATTTCTTCCCAATCTTACTACCTTCAGCGTTCACACTCATTCATGTTGATTCGTTATGAAAAAAGAATTAGAGTCTATTCGGAAAAGACTCGATGATATCGACCGCTCAATTATTAAATCCCTTGCAGAGCGGCAAGGACTTGTAAAAGAAGTTTCTTCCTTTAAACTGGAAACCAATACCGGAATCCGGGATTTAGAACGGGAAGAAAAATTACTAAACAAGATTCGTGACATTGCTGCTGAAGTAGGATTGGATCGCTATTATGCAGAACATCTTTTTCGCGAAATTATTACTAATTCGGTTCGCTTCCAGACCCATTCTTTAGTTGACCATCAAAACAAAAACGATGTTAACTCGATTCGGGTGAGTTATCAGGGTACAGATGGAGCATATAGTCACTTGGCTGCGGTTCGTCATTTTAGTGAGCGGTTCGAGCATGTGGATTGCTACGGCTACGATACTTTCGAAGAAGCTGCAAAAGCTGTAAAGGAACAACATGTAGATTATGCAGTACTTCCGATTGAAAATACAACAGCGGGTTCTATTAACGATACGTATGATATTCTAGGAGATTCTGAGCTCTATATTGTTGGAGAGGAAATTATTAAGGTGGTTCATTGTTTGCTCGCGGTAGAGCAGGTGGAAGTTTCTCAGATTCGCAGGATTTTGTCTCATCCGAAAGCAATAGAGCAATGCACGCATTTCCTTGCCAAGCTCCCAAGGTGTACGGTAGAGTCTTATCTGGATACCGCTATCTCAGCTAAAAAAGTACTCGAAGACGGTGATCTGTCTCAGGCCGCAATTGCCGGCGCACATGCTGCTGATCACTATGGCTTACATGTGATCGCTCATGACATCGCCAATCAAAAAGAGAATTTTACACGTTTTGTTGTAGTTTCGCCAAACTCTGTTCAGGTTGATTTACAGATTCCATGTAAAACATCGCTTATGATGGTTACTTCTCACAACGAAGGATCACTTGTCGATTGCCTGAATGTGTTGCATAAACATGGGATCAATGTTTGTAAGCTGGAATCTCGACCACGAATTAACGAGCCATTCAGATACTCTTTCTATATTGATATCGAATCGAATAGTAATGATCCGGACATTGCCAAAGCACTAGAAGAATTATCAGATGAAGCCGAAGAAGTAAAAGTGTTTGGTTCTTATGCGAAGCAGCTTAGCTGAGAGACTTTCTAACCAGCTCAAGTACCGAATTAGCACAGCCCCAGGAAACGGTGTACCCGGCACCACCATGTCCATAGTTATGGACAACAGAGAAGTTCGGGTCTTTTTCAAGTCGGATTTCTGATCGCCCCGGCCGTAAACCTACTTTGGTTTCCAAAACAGGCAATTCCTTCAGTTTTTGCTCATATTCTGAGTTGTAGTCAATAATTCGGGAAGAAAACTCTGGGTCAGGTTTTATGGAGTCTACATCTAACCTTGCAGACCCTCCAAGTATAATCCCATCTTTTCTGGGAATGATATAGGCCATTTCTTCTGAGTTTTTCCCGAAATGGAAATCAGTTGCCATTCCCCTAACGGAACTATCGGGGCTAACACGAACTACTTGTCCCTGAATGGGATACATTTCGGTATCTCCGAATAATTTCTTTGCACCTAATCCTGTGCAATTTATAGCAAGGTCGAATTCATTCAGTTCATCCAAATCTGAAATTTCTCTAATTGAGAAGGATCCGCCAAGCGATTTAAAGTGGTTAACCAACCAAGGCAGATAAACAGGTGTCTCAATTAAAGGAATATTTACGATATAGCCGGAATAGTCTTTGTTATAAAAACCCGAAACCGAATCTGAAATAATATGATCAGGAGGGATTGATTGTAGCCACCATGGTTTTTCTGATGTATTTAAAATGATCGCGTAATCAATCATTGAAATACCAGTAGAAGCATCTTTTGAAAGCGCTTTGAACTTATTAAACGACTCCAGGCTCCATGCATTTACTTTTTTAAAGGGACGTGCCTCGTAAGGGAACCAAATAGCACCAGCTACCGCAGAAGTGGTTTCTTCGGTTTTTTCTTTTGTGACTATCTGAACATCATACCCGTGTTCCAGAAGAGTAATAGCGGAAGTTAGCCCGGAGACTCCAGATCCTAGTATTGTCAAATCAGCCATCAACTTATTTTTAGTTCAATTTGACTCTTGAATTGTACCACTCCAACTCAGTGGTATTTTCTTTATCAAAATCAGGAGCTTTCCGGATCCACTTCCCATCCTGCCATACACGAACAAAACCTTTTTCTAATGGCTCATTTGGGTTTTGTTTATCCAGCCGGTGCCGGAGCTGAATTAAGGCACTCTGCCGATTCTTTTGCAGAGATTCGGTATGATGCTTCAACCGGTCTGTCAGACGGTGTATGTCTGACTTGGCGTGCATCATCTTTTGTTGAACGGCCAGAAGAGCATGTGATTTCGCCAAACCTGAAATCCGGTCCTTGAAATATTGAATAGCCCCTTTGGTGTTAAGTTCAACCCGGCGGAATAAATCTTCAACCAGCATTTTTATTTCGTTGATATCAGGCGTAGCAAAAACGGCTGCCTGAGTAGGGGTTGCAGCTCTGGTATCTGCTACAAAATCAGAAATCGAGAAGTCAACTTCATGTCCCACAGCACTTATTAACGGAATTTCGCAGGCAAAAACCGCTCTGGCTACAGCTTCTTCGTTGAAAGGCCAAAGATCTTCCAAAGAGCCTCCTCCGCGACTTATAATCACAACATCCACATGGTTTCGGGAAGAGAAATACTCGATCCCTTTCACAATTTCGGGGGCCGCATTAATTCCCTGTACGCTGGCATGATAAAGCTGGACTTCAGCCAATGGCCATCTTTTTTCTAAAGTAGATCGGATATCCTGAAATGCAGCCGTGGTTTTTGAGGTTACCACTCCAATTTTTGCAGGAAATTTTGGAAGTGGTTTTTTGTGGATATCTTCGAATAATCCTTCTGCTTTCAATTTGGCTTTTAGTTCTTCAAATGCCTGTTGCAGTTTCCCAATACCGGCTTGTTGAACTAAGCTTACAATCAATTGATACCTCCCATGAGGAGCGTAGACTTGAAGATCCCCACCCACTACAATTTGTTGTCCATCCGTTAAGTTTATTCCCGAACGTTGAACGGTACTCCTCCAAATAACACAAGGAAGTTGGGCTCCTGAATCTTTCAGTGTAAAATAAATATGGCCATTGGCACTCTGTTTAACATTACTGGCTTCTCCTTCCACCAAAATATCGTTGAAGTTTTGCTCCAGCAGGCTTTTAATTTTGCCGGTAAGCTCGGTTACAGAAGGAATATCAAAAAGAAAGGGAATTTGATCCGCCATTATTGATTTTTAGTAGCTTTAGAGAGTTATTTAAGGAATATTGATTAACTGTTATGATACGAAAAGCTCTGTCCATTTTGGTGTTGATTTTGCTTCCGGTTTTGGGAACCGGACAGGAGCAAGCCTTTGACTTCGATTTTGGCGAAGAACTCATCATGATTTACGAAAAAGTATCTGAAAGTATGGGAGGAACCGAGGCTTGGGAAGAACTTGAAACAATGTATGCTGAAGGTACATGGAAATTTCCTCATGGTGATGAAACCCCGTTTATTTTTAAAGCGATGGATCCGGATTTGGCACGGTTCGATTTCAGGATTGAAGAAGAAGCTCATACAATATCAAGGTATGGCAGGCGTGGCTGGATAAACGATCCCGGAAGTATCATAGAGGAATACGAACGTTTCGATGAGATGGAGAAGATTATTGCCAGAAATGCGTTTTTGTACGAAAACAATCTGGTGGACTTCGAGAAAAAGGGACTGATTATGAAATTTGAAGGATCAGTCATAATCTCAGGAGAAGAAGTTTGGCTGGTCAGGCTGGAAGGGTTTCCTGACAAAGAGGAATTATACTATATCTCTAAAGACGATAACAAACCGTTTATAAAGCAAAGTTATTATTACCGAAGAGGAAGAAATGGAGTGGTCAATTACTATATCAAACGATATATGGCTGTGAATGGGGTAGAGGTACCCAGGGAAATTTTAGTGACCAGTGAACATTTAAATATAATCCTGAATTTTTCTTCTTATGTTTTCAACAACAGCATGGATAAAGATGATTTTAAAGATCCTAATGAACCTGATTTCACCACCAACACATTGAGTTTCAATAAAGAAAAAGCACAAGATTATTTGCACACAGAGATTCCTGTAACCCGGGCTATGGGGATCGAGGTACAAAAACTCACTACAAACGAAGTAAAACTAAAAGCGCCTATCGAGCTGAATATAAACCATCGCAGGTCTGCGTTTGGTGGGAGTGTAGATAGCTTATTCTTAACCGCAGGTTGGTCCTATATCCGTCTGGTTGTTGATCATTTTGACCCCTTACCAATTATTGTGGGAAGCAAAGCGCGGACAAGTTTTCAGCGTCCGATTACGAGAGATTTTGCAGCCCAACTAGTTATTCCGGATAAGAAAGAAGTAGATAAATTTCTGGACGCCTACAAACGTTTTGGTAAAGCCCGCATTACTTTAGATGCGGTTATTGAAGAAGATGGGAAAACCTTCGCTGTATTTAAAGGCGATTACGTGGTGGTGAAGGAAGAGTAGATTTCTTTGTGAGGAATCGTATTAAATCTGGTCCTACCCGGTAGTACGAAGGAATTCATTCCTTCACAATAGCACAAAAGAAACCTAAGAAACCACCGGCCGAACCATAATTTCAAAGTAGTTTAACAACGGGCAGGTTTTCGCTAGGAAAATTGCATCATTCAGATTCTTTGCGGCAATAATGGTATATCCAAGGATAATCTCTTTAGCCTCAATAAAAGCTCCATCTGTTTCAACGTTATTGTGGTCGACGATATGAGCTCCAAAATCTTCCAGTCGTTGTGAATCTATATGTTGATCTCCTAATTTTTCAATCCAGTTTATGTGCTGCTGAATCCGCTCCCGCAACGCGTCATCCGAGGTGTCTACGCCTTCCTGACCCCGAAAAATTAACATGTATTTTTTCATGCAAAGGCTTTGTTTAAAAATGAATGTAGAGGCTGAACTACTCTGTAGTACCCCATGAGTGCTTCAGCCTGGTTAGATTCATTAATAAACTGAGAAGTTGGCAAAGTTGCCATAGCATAGAACTGCTTGTTCAGGATGTAGGAAGTCTGTTCTATGGTTGGCTGAAATTCGCTGTCAATTCGCTTGTTTTGATCTCCTTTTAGCTTTCCAAAGTATTTTTTGAAAGAAGAAGCATTAATAATATCCAGAAATTCGTCCGTATTCCCGGCAATCAGAGCACGAACATTTTTGAGCGCATTCTTATCTAACTGATAGAGCCCACCACCTAAATGAACGTTATCAGCACCAATTCCCAAATAAAATCCGGGGAGCTCAGATTTCTTCCCTCCGGGAGAAAGCCCGGCTTTCATCATGGTATTGTAGGGAGTTTTATCCTTAGAGAAGCGGATATCACGATTTATTCGAAATAATGCTTTTTTTGCATCGGGAAGTATAGAAGGTTCGACCTCCATTAATGCAGGAATAAGCGATTCTACCAATTCAATAAATGGCTTCCGGACATGATCTTCGTATCGCTTTCGGTTAGCATCAAACCATTCTTTGTGATTATTGGTTGCAAGTTCTTCAAAAAAGTCGATGTATTCCTGAGTGATCATGAGTTAAACTCCAGTGCTTCGTTTGTTAAAGATTTCCATAACTGTTTTTCAGAAAAAGGGACTTCATACCAACCTGTCAAAGGCCCTTTTTTCTTGAAGGGATTAAAAGGTCTGATTTCAAAGTCCTGGTTTTCAGGATCAAACTCTTTACCCAATTTGAAGACCATGAGAAATTTCTTAGAAAGGAAGGCGAATACTTTCCCGTTTTTGGTAATAGCAGGCGATCCCATCATATTACCCGTTTCAACCTGGGGATGAGCTTCTACAAGTTCGTTTCGAATGGTTACAAAAAGTTGTTGTTCCGGTCGCATTAGTTATAATTCTGATTCATACTTGGTATATAACAAATCAGGCTTCAAAAAGGGGACATGAAATTGTAAGGAATTGATTTGATATAGATCTTGCTCAATAATGAAAAGGGATGAATCCTTTTTTTACTGCACCCGGTTATTTAGTAAGTATCAAGTTTTTTCGGACACCAGCGAAGGGTTTCAACCCTTCGGTATTAATAGATAAAAAAGCTGATTTCAAGAGAGAAACATAGGTTGTAAAACCTACTACTTCAATTCCGCAAAACCCCTATATTTGAATCGAATTTAAAAACTTTAGCCAACAAACATGCTCCTCAAAAACCTTCGTCCTGTAAGTAAAAGCCATAAAGGTGATGAAACCGTTGATCTTCGAATTGGGGATGGTATCATCAAAGAAATAGGAAATGGATTAAAGGAAGATAAGGGTGAAGAAAGTCACGATTTCGGAGGAGCCTTTGTAAGTCCGGGCTGGATGGACATGCACGTACATTTGCGGGAGCCTGGCTTTGAACATAAAGAAACGATCAAAACAGGAACGGATGCAGCCGCATTTGGTGGATTTACAGCTGTTGCATGTATGCCAAATACGAGTCCCGCTACCCATACTCGTGATGTGGTTGAATACATTATCAAAAAAGCAGAAAGCACAGCAGTTGATGTGCACCCGATTGGATGTGTAACCAAAGAGCGAAAAGGGAAATCCATCGCTGAGATGGCAGACATGAAAGATGGGGGAGCAGTTGCATTCAGCGATGATGGTGATCCAGTGTATGATTCACAGGTAATGCGTGTGGCACTGGAATACTCTTCGATGTTGGGAATGCCCATTATCAATCATGAGGAAGATTTGGCCTTATCCAGACCAGGACACATGAATGAAGGAAGAGTTTCTACACGGCTTGGTTTGGATGGAACTCCCGGAATTGCTGAAGAAGTGATGATAGCCCGGGATATCCTGCTTGCTGAGTATACAGGTGGACACGTGCATGTTGCTCACATCAGCACCAAAGAAGGGGTTGATTTGGTTCGCAAAGGAAAAGCAAAAGGAGTGAATGTGACCACTGAGGTATGTCCGCATCACTTTGATTTGACAGATGAAGAAATTGACCACCAAAAATTCAGCACTAATTTTAAGATGCACCCGCCACTTCGAACTCAGGAAGATGTGGATGCAATGATTGAGGGTCTTATTGATGGAACTATTGATGTGATTTGTACGGATCATGCACCGCATGCCATCGAAGAGAAAGAAGTGGAATTTATTTATGCACCCAATGGAATTATTGGTCTTGAAACAGCCTGGTCGATTTCAAACATGCGGCTTTTCAAAACTGAAAAGTTGGACTTACAGCAATTAGTGGAAAAGTTGAGCTACAATCCCCGAAAGATTCTAAATCTGGATGAGCTTGCACTTGAAGAAGGAGCTAAAGCCAATCTCACTTTTTTTAATACCGATGAAGAATGGACCTTTGACAAAAAGAACGTTCGCTCAAAATCCAAGAACTCCCCGTATATAGACAAGAAGTTGACGGGACGAGCTGTGGGGATTTTTAACAAGGGGCAGTTGGTATTAAGTCAGTTAAAATGAGAAAGAATTGGGCACTACTTTTTTTCTCATTCGTAATAATTTATTCATGTACATTTAACGAGGATTCAATAAATGAAAATTCTTCAATTATTCAATCTGATATCCAATCAATAGATACTATTGAATACAAGATTGATTCTCTTTCAATAGTATATAATAATAAAGCAGCAGAGTTATGGCCACAGCTGTATCCTAATAGAATTCCTTTAGCAATGGCTTATTTAGATACTGCGTTAAGTCTAGACAGTACTAATATACCTGCCCACAGCCATAAATTAATTCTTCTTCAGCTTACAGATTCAGTAAAATCGAGGGATTATTTTTTTAAAATAGAGAGACTTTATCCAGAGTTTAATGTTAGCCCGTTCTTTTTGGGAATTATGAATGACTATTATGGATATCCAGATAAAGCCAGAAAATATTATTTAGAAGTGCTTGAGTACTATAAAAATGTAAATCAGGACTCACTCAATAATACAGAGGATATTCAATTTTTGGATGGACTGGCTGAAGTCTATGTGATGCTAGAAGAAGAAGAAAAAATTGATAGTGTTCTTCAAATAATTGAAAGCGAGTTTCCTCTCGAGTTTAAACAGTGGTCAATATTTTATAATGAGGAATCATTTAGAACCAAAAAAGGAATACTGGATAATTTTACGAATGGGTTTTATGAGTATGAAGATTATGATTATTCGAAGGAAGTATTTATAGATACAAGCGACACTGTAATTATAGATATTCAACCGAGAGAAAATTAAATGATCCTCGCCTACGAAACAGCTACCAATGTTTGTTCGGTTTCCTTTCAGGATGGAGATGGGAATATCTCTGAGAAGCGAATTAAGGGGAGAGGAGTGCATTCAGATAATGTGTTTCTGTTCACTCAGGAATTCATGCAGCAATATGATTTCAAAATCAATGATCTTGATGCGGTATTAGTGAGTAATGGTCCGGGTTCATATACCGGACTCCGGATAGCAGCCAGTGCTTTGAAAGGAATTCTTTTTGAAACAGAAGTTCCACTATATACGGCAAACACTTTGGCTTCTTTTGCAATGGAATCTGATTATAAAGGTGGAGTAATTCATTCCATCATAGATGCCCGGAGAACTCACGTTTACTGCCAGTCTTTCGAATTAGGCGACAAGCTCATCAAAAAATCTGAGTTGGGTATTGTTGAGATTGCTGATTTTCAGAAAAGTATTCAAACCGGAGATTGTATTATCGGAACAGGTATAGACCGGCTCAATCAGGAGTTGCTGAAAGATGTTTGTATCTGTGACGACAGTAAGGTAACCGCAAACTCGCTGTTCAAACTTTATCAACTGCCGAACAGTAAGGAATTTTGCATGAAAACCAATCCAGAGGAATTGAATCCGAATTACATCAGCAGCGGACAGGTGAATAATTCAAACAGTAACTGACTAATTCTGTCTTGCAAACGCGAGTTTGATGCCCATCAGAATCATGATGCTTCCGGAGACATTCTGAATCCATTTAGCAACAGATTCTCTTGTGCTTAAGTACTGACCCAATGCTCCAGAAAAATATCCAAGGGCAGATAAAAAGAATAAAGAACAGATTGCAAAGATAGTACCGAGGAGAATGAAAGGGATCGATGAGGTTTGCTCTGCGGCACCAATATGAATGAATTGTGGAAGAAAAGCCATAAAAAACAGAGCAACTTTTGGGTTTAATGTATTTGAAATCAATCCTTGTAGAAAAATTTTTCTAGACGAAGTAGAATCACTTTTGCTGATTTCGAAACCTGTATCACTAAAAATAGTTTTAAGACCAAGGTAAATGAGATAAAGCGCGCCTCCAATTTTAACAACGGAGAAAGCAATGGCCGAGGTTTTAAGTATAATGGACAAACCCAGAGCGGCAAATAATGTATGCACGAATATTCCCAGAGTTACACCTATTGCAGAAATAAGCCCGGCTTTTCTGCCTGATGATACCCCTTGAGTAAGTACATAAATCAAATCCGGACCCGGGGTTATTATCAACACCCAGGACAATCCCAGGAATAATAAAAAACTATGTATTTCAGTCATGATGATTTTAAATTCTAGAATCAGACGTTAAACCAAATCAAAAGTAAATCCAATTAAACTTATTCTTAATTGAGTTTAATTATCTTTATTTTGTGCAAAATTTGAAAAACGGAGTCTATGTCCTGGTTTAAAAGAAAAGACGAAAACATTCAAACTTCTGAAAAGAAGGAAATGCCCGAAGGCGTTTGGGTTAAAGTACCAACAACGGGAGAGACCATTCATCGGCGTGAGCTGGAAGAAAACCTGTTTGTGGATCCTCTTAGCGGATATCATTTTCGAATTGGGAGCAAAGAATATTTCAACATCATTTTTGATGGAGGCAAGTTCAAAGAAATAGCCGATGATATTGTTTCAACTGATCCTCTGGAATTCACCGATCGCAAGAAATACACCGATCGATTAGAAGAGTCTAAAAAGAAAACCGGACTATCTGATGCTGCCCGTGTTGGGGTTGGTAAAATGAACGGCGTTGATCTCGTAGTTGGCTGCATGGACTTTGGATTCATCGGGGGAAGTATGGGTTCTGTGGTTGGTGAAAGGTTAGGAGTTGCGATTGATACTGCCCGGGAGAAGAAAATCCCCTTGATCATCATTTCACAAACGGGTGGTGCACGGATGATGGAGAGTGTTCTCAGTTTGATGCAGATGGCTAAAACCTCAGCTAAACTAGCTCAGTTGGATCAAGAAGGTATTCCATTTATTTCCTATCTCACTAATCCTACAACCGGAGGAGTAACGGCAAGCTATGCTATGTTGGGTGACTTTAACGTTGCAGAACCCGGTGCATTGATTGCATTTGCCGGACCAAGAGTGGTAAGGCAGACAATAGGGAGAGATCTTCCTGAAGGCTTCCAGACGGCTGAATATTTACTCGAGCACGGCTTTCTTGATTTCATTGTTGAAAGAACAGAAATGAAGGCGAAGCTGACCCAGTTGTTGAAGCTTATCCTTCATAAGAAATAGATTCAATATTTTCAGAAGCAACTAATCTTCCGGGGGCAGATCGATATCTGGAACTGGTTAAATATCGAGATTCCCGCCTTCGCAGGAATGACAAATCAAAGTACTAAGAACCAATGCGATTCGCTGACTACGCTAAAATTTATGTAACTGCAGGAAGAGGTGGAGATGGCTCTGCTCATTTCCGGAGAGAAAAATATGTACCAAAAGGCGGTCCTGATGGCGGAGATGGTGGTAAAGGTGGAGATATTGTATTAAAAGGGAATCCTCAGCTCAATACCATTCTTGATTTGAGATATAAGAAATTCATCAAAGCAAAAGCCGGAGAACACGGAGCCAAGAGCAGAAAAACCGGAGCAGATGGAGACGATGTAATTTTGGAAGTCCCCCTTGGAACTGTTGCTTTTGATGCGGATTCAAGAGAACGTTTGGGAGAAATTACAGAAGATGAAGAGACTATTGTTATAGCAGAAGGAGGTAAGGGAGGGCTAGGGAACTGGCATTTTCGGAGCTCTACCAACCAAACTCCCCAATTTGCTCAGGAAGGAAAACCCGGTGAAGAACGGGTAATCGAACTTGAACTGAAATTAATTGCCGATGTAGGTCTGGTTGGATTCCCTAATGCAGGAAAAAGTACTTTGCTTTCGGCGTTGTCTGAGGCGAAACCAAAAATCGCTGATTATCCATTCACAACTCTGGAACCAAATCTTGGAGTGGTTAAGTTTGCCAATTACCGCAGTTTTGTAATGGCGGATATCCCCGGAATTATAGAAGAAGCTCATCAGGGGAAAGGGCTCGGAATTCAGTTTTTGCGACATATCGAGAGAAACAATGTGCTCCTGTTTATGGTAAGTGCCGAAACGGATATCGAATATGAGTATAAGGCGCTGCTCAATGAGTTGAAATCATATCGACCGGATTTATTGGATAAGCCCCGCATACTTGCTATCACTAAGATGGACTTAAAACAAGGATTTAAGTTAGAAGAAGAGTTGCATTTTGAGGATGAAATTCCCGTTATTCCTATTTCATCAGCTACCGGACACGGCGTTGATGAGCTAAGAGAAACGCTATGGGAACGTATCCAACATGCCAGAGAACTCGAATCCGAATCTTAAAACTTTTCTTGCACTCAGTCTGATTTCGGGACTGGGTTCGAAGCGTATAAAGTTTCTTGCAAAAGCTTTTGACGATCCTTCTAAAATCTTCAATCTTTCCAAAACCGAGTTACGGAGTGTAGAAAGTATCGGTGAGGCTTCAGCGCTTTCAATTCTTTCTTTCAATAAATGGGATGAAGTCGATCAGATTATAAAGGCGACTGAGAAAGTCAAAGCACATATTATTACTATTGCTGATTCGGAATACCCTCCTCATCTAAAACAGATTTATGATCCACCGGCGCTTTTTTGGTTGAAAGGAAACCCGGAAGCTCTTTCGAAACCGGGAATTGGAGTGATTGGTACCCGACATGCGACCTCTTATGGAAAGAAAACAGCAGAGAAACTTTCAAAAGCTCTTGGAGAGCAAGGCCTGTGTATTTTCAGTGGTCTGGCCCACGGAATTGATGCAATATCCCATAAGGCTGCACTGGATGTAAAAGCACCAACCGTTGCGGTTTTAGGTTCAGGAATCGATAATTTATATCCCCGGGAAAATGCAGACTTAGCCAATCGAATTGTGAAAGAGGGGGGAGCGGTTATTACCGAATTCCCTCTAGGTACTGCCCCCGATGCTGGAAATTTCCCGGTTAGGAATCGAATAGTAAGTGGAATGAGCCTGGGAGTTTTGGTTGTAGAATCCGGTATTAAGGGAGGAAGTATGATAACCGCTGATTTAGCTCTCGATCAAAATAGAGAAGTATTCGCAGTGCCACACTCACTTGATAATCTGTCAGGTTCGGGATGTAATTATCTCATTAAAACCGGAGCCGCCAAACTAGTGCAAACGGTGGATGATATTCTCGAAGAACTGCCCATTGATCAGGGAGAAACATCTTCATCTACAAAAAAAGAACTCCCAAGTCCTAAACTTTGGAAAGATGAGGAATTGGATGAATTGAGTAAAAAAGTATGTGAATTTTTAGAGTCAGGGGAAGCTCAAATTGATGCAATAGCCGATGAATTAGAGCTTAATACGAGCCAATTATTGGTTACATTATTGCAACTTGAAATGAGAGAGCTGGTTGTTCAGAAGGTTGGTAAGGTTTTTAGCCTGAAATAGACGAAATAAATCCAAGTGGAAATAAATTACGTAACGTAAAGAGTTTATTAGAGTGAGTCGGAGTTTTAAATAACGGAGTAGTGTGAGTTTAGAAAAAGAATTTAAGAGACTGGTAAACCTATCTGATTTTAATCTGGACTATGAAGCTCTGGAGCAAGAATTTATTGGGCTAAATAGATTGGCGGCTGAAATAGCGAATTCAGAAATTTCTCAGCTCAATTTTATCGATAATTTCATTCAATGGTCGGTTTCACAAATTGGAACTGAAGATCTTCAAACCCCAAGAGAAGAAACTATTTGTACTTATACGGTAGAAGGTGGGGTTCCGATGGAAGTGAAAGACCTGAGTAAAGATTCCAGATTCAAAGATTTGGAAGCAATTCAAGCTGGTGGTGCAAAATACTACTTTGGAATTCCCTTGATTTCTAAAGAGGGCTACAGCATTGGTTCGTTATGTGTCATTAGCTTGAAAGAGATTCAACTTACGGATAAGAGAAAAGAACTACTCTCAATTATTGCTGATCAGATTGTACGAAGACTTGAGGATATGAGGGAGCTTGCAAAATTAAAGACTACTAAGTCTGAGCTCGAGCAATCAAAGAGAGAAGTTGCACATGATCTGAGGGGGATGATCAACGGAATTACGGGGCTGGGTGATTTGATAAAAATGGAAAATGAAGGGAGTAATCAGGAAATAGAAAAGTATATAAAACTTCTTAAAGGAAGCACTTCTTCGATCATTGAATATGTGGAGAATATACTTTCATCCAAGGCAGAAGAAAACGAGGATGAGAATATCACCAACCTTAAAAAAATTGCGGGAAAACTTGAACGGTTATACTTGCCACTGGCAATAAAAAAAGACTTAAATTTTGAAGTAAGATTTGGAGAAGAAAATTCCGGGGTTGAGTTTGAAAGCAAAACCATACTCCAGGTTGTTGGTAATCTTGTATCAAACGCAATGAAATTCACACCAAAAGAAGGAGATGTAGCTGTTCGGTTTGATCTGATCGGAAATGATGAAATGGAAGCAGAAGCTACAAGTTACAGTCTGAAGATAAGTGTACAAGATTCAGGTATTGGCATGGACGAGAAAACGGTGGAATCTATTCTTTTGGGACAAACTGACTCTACCGAAGGTACCCGGGGGGAAGAAGGGTATGGGCTTGGATTAAACCTGGTGAAGCATCATGTGAATGAACTTAACGGTACTATATCTATTGATTCAACCCCCGATGAAGGCACTTCTTTCAGAGTAGAATTTCAGATTAATTAGCTCAACCTCTATTGACATTTCATGGCACAAAGCATATCGTTGTGGCGCAATAGGTTTTTCTTATTCCGGTAAGAAAATTAATAGGGAATCCGGTGTAAATCCGGAGCTATCCCCGTAGCTGTAAGCTCTAAAAAGCGTTAGCCAAATTTTGCCACTGTCCTTTTTGAGGTGACGGGAAGGCCGTTAACGTAGAGTAAGCCAGAAGACCTGCCTGTTTGCATTTCAATTATTCAGGCTTTCGGAGGAAGGGCCGGGAATGTACAATTTGTCGACTTTATGATTCGGCAGAATTCGCGTTTCCACACTTTTTATCGAAAGCTCATCGGTTAACCTAATATTTAAAACCATGAGCAAAATCATAACACTAGTTCTTGCAGGCTTTCTGTGCAGCCTTTCATCACAAGCACAAACCACTCAACCAATAGATACTGTCGAATTTAAGGAAGTAGTTGTAACTGCTTCAAAGATGCCGATCTCGCTACGTGAAACTACTAAACCAGTTTTAGTTATCGATCAGGAAACTATATCACAGAATTCCGGGAAAGATGTAGCCCAGCTTTTGAGCGAACAATCCGGTATTTACGTTAATGGAGCATACAGCAATGGTGGAAAAGATAAAGCGACCTATTTGCAGGGAGCCTCAACCCGGTACACACTTTTTTTAATTGATGGGCTACCCGTCTATGATCCTTCTACTATCGGAGGGGTGTTTGACATCCGGAATCTATCGTTAGATGCAATAGAACGTATAGAAGTGGTAAAAGGGAGCATGAGTACATTATATGGTTCAGATGCCATTGCAGGCGTTGTAAACATTATCACTAAAGAATCAGGAAGAGAAAATATCCGGCTTAATGCGTCGAGTTCAACGGGGAGTTTTGCCACTTACAGAAATCAAATTGGGCTGAATGGCGCGCAGGAGAGAGGTAGTTTTTCTATACTTTATTCCAGGGAAGAATCTGAGGGCATTAGTGAAGCAAGAGACAACCGTACAAGAGAAATGGCACAAAATTCTCCGGACTTTGATAAAGATGGTTTTACCAAAAATACGATTTCTGCTAAGGTATCAGTAAAACCGAATTCCAATCTTACGATTATCCCAAGAGTTTTGATAAATACCTTTGAAGGCGGATATGATGGCGGAGCATTTTCAGATGCACCCAACACTTTCGATTCTGATTTCTTCAACCCAGGGGTAACACTTAAATATCAAAACGAAGTTTTTTTCCTTCAAAGCGATTATTCATACTCAAATACCAATCGTAAAAATGTGGCTGCTTTTGGCGGTGAGTTCGAAGGAAAGCTCCATAACTATGATATCTATGGAGTTTACACTGCCTTGGAATCACTTCAGTTTTTGGCTGGTTTTAATTATCAAAATATGGAGATTGGAAGTAATGAGAGAACTTCGGATTTATACAGTCCTTACTTTACTGCCCGTATTAGAAACCCTTCTGGAATAAATGGAGAAACAGGGATAAGATTGAACACGCACAGTGAATATGGAAGTAATATCACGGTTAGCGGTTCGGCTTCATATCAATTTAGTAAGGTTTTTAAAGTTCTTAGCTCGGTTGGTACAGGTTTTAAAGCCCCAACGTTAGATGAACTGTACGGACCTTTTGGAGCTAATCCAGATCTTGATCCTGAAAAGAGTATCTATTTTAATGTTGGAAGTGAACTCAGTTTCCCGGAGTCAAGCCTTAATTTTACAGGGAATTTCTTTATTCGGAACATAACGGATGTAATTATCTACAGTTTCCCGGGATATCTAAATCAGGATGAACAGGATGATAAAGGAATTGAATTTTTTGGTTCTTACTCTCCATTAGCCGAATTACAGTTCAGTGCATCTTTCGACTACCTGATTGGTTCATCAGTAGTAAACGGGGAAAAAACAGACAACCTTCTCAGAAGGCCGAAAACCAAAGTTGTTTTGAGTAGTACTGTCATTCCATTTTCAGGATTTAATTTTTCTGTACAGGGTAGTTATCTGGGTGAGAGAGATGATATTTACTTCAAGCCGGATTTTAGCTCTGAGATCGTAACACTGGATGAAGTATTTCTTTTGAATGCCAATGCTTCTTATTTACTGTTCGAAGATAGAATTACTGTATTCGGAGATATCAAGAACATTCTGGATACCGATTATTCAGAAGTGTATGGTTTTAATACTACAGGTCGGGCATGGAATCTTGGTGTGAAAATATCTCTGAAATAAAAAAAGGGGGCTTTCGAGCCCCTTTTTGGATAACCTATTTTTCAAAAATAGCCAATCCGAAATAGCAAGGTTCCACAGAACAAGAATACATTGTTACGTTAACCTTATAATGTCCAGATCTCTCAGGTTCAAAAAAGAACAAAGGAAAATCATCCTCCTCAACATCTTTATCTAGTTCCGTTCCTTCATCGTTGTATAAATATAGATCAAGGTCTTCACAATCTTCATCACAAAAACCTTCAAAAAGGTATTCTTTAGAAGAATCAAGATAAAATGACCAAGTGTTATCATCTGATTCCTGAATCATTCCGATGATGTAATTTTTAACTACGTAACCCATTTCAGCATTTTCTTCATAAGAGTTCTGAATTTGCTTCCATACAACTTCTGTATAAGATTGAGCCTGAGTAGGAATTGCAAATACTGTAATCAGGAAAGCCACTAGGTACAGTTGCTTTATTTTCATTATTACTTACCCCGTATTAATTAATATTAAAATGAGAGTATCACACCCCCAAATCTTTCAGAATAGAATCAATCACAAAGTCTAGTGACGCAGCTGTTTCGTAATATTTATCAGTGCTTTCCAAGCTTGTATTTACACTGCAGTAAAACTTTATTTTTGGCTCGGTGCCCGAAGGTCGTGCAGAGATAATACCTCCATCCTCGGTAACAAACTGAAGTACATTGGCTTTTGGTAAATTGATCGGAGTGATTTCGTTGGTTTCAAGGTTCTTTTCTTCCTGGCTTTGATAATCCTTAAGAACCACTACTTTCGATCCTCCAAGAGTTTTCGGAGGATTACTTCTGAAATCTTTCATCATTTGTTGGATTTCTTCAGCTCCTGATTTCCCTTTCTTTGTCACAGAAACAAGTTTTTCCTTAAAGAAACCGTGCTCTACATACATATCGACCAGAGCCTCAAAAAGGCTGCTTCCCTGATCTTTGTAATAAGCTGCCATTTCAGCAATTATCACAGCAGAAACTACCGCATCTTTATCCCGGACATGCTCGCCAATCAAATAACCGTAGCTTTCTTCCCCTCCGGCGATAAACTCCTTTTTGCCTTCAAGCTCAGTCATAAGTTCACCGATATATTTAAATCCGGTAAGCGTGTTATAGCAATCAACCCCATAAGATTCAGCAATACGATCGATAAGGTAGGAGGTAACAATTGTCTTTACGATATACTGGTTTCCCGTAAGCTTTCCGGCTTTCTTCCATGCTGTTAGCATGTAGTTGATGATTAACGTTCCCGTCATGTTTCCGTTGAAGAGAATCCATTCACCTTTATCATTTTTTACCGCTATCCCTACACGGTCTGCATCCGGATCGGTAGCCATTACCAGCTCAGCATCTATTTCTCTGGCTTTATCCATCGCCATGCTTAAAGCGTCTTCTTCTTCAGGATTGGGATACACTACGGTTGGGAAGTTGCCATCCACCACCATTTGCTCCTCAACCAAAGTTACATTTTCAAATCCATAAGCCTCCAGGGCCGGAGGTACGGAAACACCTCCGGTTCCATGAATCGGAGAAAATACAATGCTGATATCTTTCTGACGTTCAATCGCTTCTCTAGACACCGAAAGTTTAACCAATTCATCCAAAAACAGTTGATCGATATCCTTTCCGATTAATCGGATGTTATCAGGTACTCCTTCAAACTTTATGTCATCAACGCCAGAGATTTTCTGCACTTCTTCCATTACCATTTTGTCATAAGGTGCAACGAATTGTCCACCATCCGAACCATAAGCTTTAAACCCGTTATATTCTTTCGGGTTGTGTGATGCCGTTAAAACTACCCCACTTTGGCATCCAAGTTCACGAATAGCAAAAGAAAGCTCGGGAGTAGGTCGAAGTGCTTCAAAGAAATAGACACGAATCCCATTCGCAGAGAATACATCTGCAACAACCTGAGCAAGAGTGTCTGAGTTGTTTCTACAATCGTAAGCTATTGCTACTTTAATGTTTTCGTCGGGATAAGTGTTTTTTAGAAAATTACTCAATCCTTGTGTAGCAGCACCGAATGTATATTTGTTTACGCGGTTTGAGCCAATCCCCATAATCCCACGCAGACCACCTGTTCCAAACTCAAGGTCTTTATAGAATGCATCTGTTAATTCGGTAAATTGCTCTTGGTCAAGCATTTTCCGAATTGCAGCTTTCGTTTCTTCATCATACCCACCGTTTAGCCAGCTATTGATTTTCTGTTCTACTGCAGGTTCTAATGCACTCATGATCAGGATTTTAAAATTAAAATTATTAAGCGATGAATATAAAAATTATTGCGGTATATCGAGAGGGGAAGATAGACGGGACTAAAGTTTTGTAAGTGAAAGGATAGTAGAAAATTAATATAAAAAAAATATTGAGCCATTCTTCTAAACATGGTTTTTTTCGAAGATTGGGGTTATTATAGGCAATATCAAAGCAATCAGGGATTTCTAAAAAAATTAGTCAGCAGTGAAAGTTAAAACTACTAGAATATTTGTATTTGCAGTAATTGGAATTTTTACTTTTGCATGTAAAAATACCCAAACCACAACAACACAAACTGGGTCTTCACAATCATCTGATGAGCGTACTTCATCTGCTTCAACCGAAGAACTAGAGGAATTATATTGGGCCAGGATCGATAGTTCCAGAATGAATTTTACTCAGGCCGATGTAGACTTTATGACCAATATGATCGGTCACCATGCTCAGGCCTTGATTATGTCTGATCTGGCTCCAAAAAATAATGCTAGTCCCGAGATTCAAATATTGGCAGCCCGAATCATCAATGCTCAGAAAGATGAAATTGCTACTATGCAGACCTGGCTTAGAGACCGGGATCAACCGGTGCCTGAGGTCCATATAAATGGGTTGATGCTTATGATTCATGGCGTTGGTGATCACCACGATCATATGAATATGCAGGGAATGCTTACTCAGGGTCAACTCGTTGAATTATCTGAAGCTAAAGGTGAAGAATTCGATCGGCTTTTTTTAACTTATATGATCGAACATCACCAAGGTGCTGTAAGTATGGTAAAGACACTCATAGCTACGGATGGAGCTGTTCAGGATGAAGGAGCCTTCCGACTAGCCACGGATATAAATGTGGATCAAATCACCGAAATTGAACGAATGAAGCTAATGCTCCGAAATATGAGTTTAAATGAGTTCTAATTACTCATAGTAGAAGAAATTGAAACCAATAAAACTACTAACCCAAGTATGAAAAATTATTCAATGAAAAATCTGTCAATTCTTACAGTACTTGCCGTACTTGTAACTGCTTACGGATGCGCACCAAAAGGACCTATGGTGCAAGCACCTGTCAACGCGCCAGAAGTAGCGCCTTTAAGTGAAGTAGACCACCCAACACCTGATCCTCGTGAAGGTCTTGGGGCTGGGCTTTTTGATGCTGAGGAAGCAATTTGGAATATGGAATTAATATCGACTACTCCTCCACCTGAAGATTTCGTTGGGGTAACAAACTCTGATCTGGCGTTCAAAGGGAAGTATGCATTCCAAGGTAATTATAACGGGGTAATTATTTGGGATATTTCTAACCCTCAGAAACCCGTATTAGTTAAAGATTATCTGTGTCCGGCTTCTCAAAGTGATGTTTCTGTATATGAAAACTTACTCTTTGTTTCCGGAGAAGGTTTTGGTGGAAGACTGGATTGTGGAACAGAAGGCGTTCAGGAAGCAGTAAGTGAAGAACGACTTCGGGGAATTAGAATTTTTGATATCAGTAATATTGAAGCACCGGAATACGTCGCAAATGTTCAAACCTGTCGTGGTTCTCATACTCATTCGGTGCTGAAAGACCCGGAAGATGATGAGAATGTATATGTATATGTTTCAGGTTCTGCCCCGGTACGTCCGGAAGATGAATTACCAGGGTGTTCACCGGATGAAGACGATCCAAATTCTGCGCTATTCAGAATTGAGGTTATCCAGGTACCAATTGACAGTCCAGAAGATGCTGCAATTGTAAGTTCACCCCGTATTTTTGAAGATTTAACAAAAGCTCCACAGCACGGACTAACCCAAGCTGAAAAAGAACGCTATGATGAGCTATATGCAGAAGGCCGTTTCCCATTTATTGTAGAAACAATTGTAGGACCATTCTTACAAGTTGCTAATGATAATCTTGTAAAAGCTCAATTAGCAAAAATTGTAGAAGAGCGAGGGGGTGAAGAACCTACTGCAGAAGACAGCACATATTTACGTGAGAATATGCAGGCAATTGTTAATGAGATTCAGGGAGTTACTGAAGGCGATGGTGATGAGCCAGGCCCCGATCAGTGTCACGATATTACGCTCTATCCCGAAATCGGATTAGCAGGAGGTGCTTGTGAAGGTTATGGTTTACTTCTCGACATTACTGACCCGGTAAATCCAGTTCGGATTGATGCCGTAGCTGATTCTAATTTTTCATACTGGCATTCAGCCACATTTACCAATGATGGAAGTGCAGTTCTTTTTACTGATGAATGGGGTGGTGGTGGTGGTGCTAAATGCCAGGAAACTGATCCTTACGAGTGGGGAGCGAATGCTATTTTTACTATTTCTGATGATAATCAACTTGAATTCCAGAGCTATTATAAAATCCCGGGGGTTCAGTCAGCAACAGAAAACTGTGTGGCACATAATGGTTCAATGGTTCCAATTCCCGGACGCGATATCATGGTACAGTCATGGTATCAGGGTGGTATCTCCGTCTTTGATTGGACAGATCCAAAAAACCCGGTAGAGATAGCTTTCCATGATCGTGGTCCTGTTTCCGCAGAAAGAATGCAAGGTGGTGGAAGTTGGTCTGTATACTGGTATAATGGTATGATTGTAAACTCGGAGATTGCTCGAGGCTTAGATATTTTTGACCTCAAGCCGAGCCCTTATTTAACAGAAAATGAGATCGCTGCTTCTAAAACAGTTAAGCTGGATTATTTAAACGCACAGGGGCATCCTATGTTCGAATGGCCGTCAACTTCTGCTCTTGCGAAAGCCTACGTTGATCAGTTAGATCGTGATAATGGCTTAGATGATACAAGTATTATGGCTATACGTCAGGGATTAGCTAATGCTGATGCTAGCTCAGGAAAAGCTAAGACCAGAATCTTTTCTCAACTGGCCGAAGAAGTTGGTGAAATGGCAAGTATGGCGAGTGATTCTAAAAAAGTAAGTAAACTTGCTAATACAATTAAAGATCTGGCTTCAATGTAAAAGACTAATCAACTATTTTAAAAGCCGTTTGCTGAAAAGTGAACGGCTTTTCTAACAGTTAATCCAGGGTTGTTTAGGGAAGTGCAACACTGAATTTTATAAATAGTTAAACAAATAAATAACCTACTAATACACGTATGAAACATTATTCAATGAAAAATTTAACATTGCTTACGCTACTTGCAGTGCTGGTTACCACCTATGGTTGTGCACCAAAGGGACCTATGGTGCAAGCAGATTTCACTGCTCCAGAAGTAGCGCCAATGAGCGAAGTTACACCGCCAACCCCTGATCCTCGTGTTGGGTTAGAAGCCGGACTCTTTGATGCTGAAGAAGCAATCTGGAATCTTGAAATGCTATCAACAACTCCTCCCCCGGCAGCCTTTGTTGGAATGACGAGCTCTGACCTTGCCTTTAAAGGGAAGTACGCCATTCAAGGTAATTATAATGGGGTGATAATTTGGGATATTTCAAACCCCGAAAAACCTGTATTAGTTAAGGATTATGTGTGTCCAGCATCTCAAAGTGATGTTTCTGTTTATGGGGATCTTATGTTTGTATCAGGAGAAGGTTATAGTGGTCGTTTGGATTGTGGAACAGAAGGTGTTCAGGAAGCTGTAAGTGAAGATCGGCTTCGAGGTATTAGAATTTTTGATATCGCTGATATCGAAGAACCAAAGTATATCGCCAATGTACAAACCTGTCGTGGGTCACACACACATTCTGTATTAAAAGATCCGGAAGATGATGAAAATGTGTATGTATATGTATCTGGTTCTGCTTCAGTTCGTCCCGAAGAAGAACTTCCCGGGTGTACAGACTTTGCACCGGAAGACGACCCGAACTCTGCATTATTCAGAATTGAGGTAATCAAAGTACCTCTGGATTCTCCTACTGATGCTGCAATAGTGAGTTCACCAAGAATCTTCGAAGATTTGACAGCTCCTCCAACACACGGTTTAGCACCTGCTGATTTAGAAGCTCTCCGGATTGCCAAGGAAAATGGTGCATTTATGTACGAAAGAGGTGGGCGTGAACGAGCCTTATCAAATGGGTTTGCAGGTAGGTTACTCAGCAATATAGCTCAGGAAAGAGCAGGTGAAGGAGCTACTCCAAATGCAGCAGATACCCTTTACTTAAGAGAAAATGCTACTGAAATGATCAATACTATGTTTGGAAGTAGTGATGGTGATAACCGGGGACCAGATCAGTGTCATGATATCACTTTATATCCTGAAATTGGTTTAGCCGGTGGTGCTTGCGAAGGGTATGGCTTGCTGTTGGATATTTCCGATCCAGCTAATCCGGTGAGAATTGACGCTGTTGCAGATTCGAACTTCTCGTACTGGCACTCTGCTACCTTTACCAATGATGGAAGTGCAGTTCTGTTTACTGATGAGTGGGGTGGAGGCGGACAACCTAAATGCCGTGAGACTGATCCTTATGAGTGGGGAGCTAATGCGATTTTCACAATTGAAGATGGCGAGTTGGTATTCCAAAGCTATTATAAATTACCAGCTCCTCAAACCGTTCAGGAAAACTGTGTTGCACACAACGGATCTATGATTCCTGTTCCTGGTCGTGATATTATGGTTCAATCATGGTATCAGGGTGGTATTTCTGTATTCGATTGGACTGATCGTAAGAATCCTGTTGAAATCGCATTTCACGATCGCGGGCCTGTTCGTGCGGATCGCATGGGTAGTGGCGGAAGCTGGTCGGTTTATTGGTACAACGGCGTGATTGTTAACTCTGAGATCGCCCGCGGCCTGGATATTTTCGAACTTGCCCCGAGCCCATATTTAACAGAGAACGAGATTGCTGCAGCCAATACAGTTGAGCTGGATTACCTGAATGCTCAGGGAAATCCGATGTTCAAATGGCCATCAACTCCTGCGCTCGCAAAAGCCTATGTTGATCAGTTAGATCGGGATAATGGTTTGGATGATACCAGCTTATCAGCTGTACGTCAGGGACTCGCAAATGCCGATGCTACTTCGGGGAAAGCTAAAACCAAAATCTTTGCCCAACTGGCAGAAGAAGTTGGTGAAATGGCAAGTATGGCCAATGACTCAGAAAAAGTGAGTAAGCTTGCTAATACACTTAAAGATTTGGCATCGATGTAAGAAGATCAGATTAGCTAAATTCTAAAGCCGTTTGCTGAGAAGCGAACGGCTTTTTTCTTTTAACTAGCTTTCTTTAAAACCTTGTTAACCGATGAATTACTTCTTTATGCTGAGGATAGGCTTTGATTAAAGCCTTACGCTCAGCTAGTTCAAAATCAGTAAAGTCAAAGCCAGGGGCTACTGTACAACCTGTTAAACAGTAAGTGTTAGGGTCTTCTACCTCGGAGGCAAACCATACATTCTTTGGAACTGTAAACTGAGGCTGTTCATGGTTTTTCAAGTCAAGTCCGAGTCGTTGAAAAGAATAGTGTCCGGTTACATCAATCATATGAATAGTAAGTGGTGAACCTTCATAGAAATGCCACATTTCATCCTGCTTGATTCGATGGAAAGCAGAAAAATTGTCGGATGTAAGAAGGAAATAGATACCGGTACTATAGTTTCGATCCCCATCAAAGTTTTCCGGTGTACTCCCTTGTTTGATAATTCCTTTACTCCGATAGGTTTCTTTATAGAATCCACCCTCAACATGTTCCTGAAGATCAAGCTGTTCAACTAGTTCTTTCACCCGATTTTGCATAGGTAAAACGCGTTTATAATATTCCTAAAATTAAAAAAGTCATCCCGAAACAAATTCAGGATGACCATGAAAAAGATAAAATTATATCAATTCCCCTCTTTAAAATCCTGACTAATCAGAACAGGTTTTCCGAACCCAAGAGCTTCTAAACGATCCATCTGAGTTTTGGCATCACCAACTACCAGATAAATCATTCTATCAGGATTCGCATATTGTTCAGCAAGTTCAGAGATCCTGTCAATGGTGATATCCTTTACGATCTGTTCCCGTTCTTTAACATAGTTTGGAGACCACCCGTAATCACTTATATCTTCAAGCATATTTAGTTTTGCGCTTAATGTTTCGAAGCGACGGGCATTACTTTTTAGTAGGAAACTCTTGGTGGTTTCTAAATCCTGCTCAGTAAAAGTATCCGGATAGTTTTCAAGGATTTCTTTCACAAGCGCAGCAGATTCGTATGTCACATTTGTTCTTACACCACTACTGATAGTAAAAGGTCCTGGGAGTTCAGAGCCCTGGAATCCTGAGCCAATACCATAAGTGTATCCTTTTCCTTCGCGTAATTCCTGAGTAAATCGTGAGGCAAACCCACCGCCACCAAGGATGTAATTCATAACAGTAGCAGGATAGTAGTCTTCATCCGTTTCCGGCATGGCCAGATATCCAAATCTGATAACAGATTGCTTGGCATCAGGTACATCATAAAAATAGACGGTAGATTCGTCTGGCGAATCCGGAAATTCAAGTTCAGGAAGTTCTACATCTTTAGATTTCCAATTCTCAGTAATTTCCGATAGCGAATTTAAAACCTCATTAGAAGTAACCGATCCAACCACCATGAAACTGGCAAGATTAGGGGCGAAATTTTCTTCATAGTAAGATTTTAAATCTTCTATAGTAATTGATTCTACACTTTCGGTGGTACCTATTGGATTGTTAGAGAGAATGTTATTCTCACCATAAAGCAGCTTACTATACGTATTGGTCGCAATGTTATTCGGATTAGCACTTTGTGCTGCTATCTGACTCAATGTACTTTGTTTGGCAAGCTCAAATTCTGTTTCATCCCAGCGTGGTTCAAGCAGCATTTCTTCAACTAACTTAATGGTAGCCTGGTAGTTCTTGGAAAGTGTATTCCCGGTAATACTTATACTCTGCCGACCGGAATTTATATTGATATTAGCGCCCAGTTCATCAATAGCCTCTTCTAGTTCTTCCGGTGTTTTATTTGCCGTTCCTCGAGTCATAACTTCAGCAACAAGGTTTGCGACTCCTACTTTGTTCGGATCATCGAGAAGCAACCCACCATCAATTTTTAGTTCGAACTGTACAAGCGGTAATTCAGTGTTTTCAATTCCGTGAACGGCTAGCCCATTGGATAATTCTCTTTCCCATACATTCGGTACCTTTACATCCGGAGCTTCGCCATAAGGTGGTTCTACCGATCGATCAAAGCTGGAGGGCGTACGCTCATATTCTGTCTCCTCAGGAAGAGTGAAGGATTCATCAGCACCACTTTCAGCAATTACTTCTTCCTCCACCTGAGCTGGTTCAGACCCATCAAGAGCTAGTTCAGTCTGACCCTGAGGAACAAAACTGGTTGCTACAAAATCTTTTCCTTTGACGTATTGCTCATATACTCGCTGTACATCTTCTTTCGTAACGGCCAATGTCTTCTTTATATCTTCATTGATATATCCGGGATTATCAGCAAAGATATTATACTGCGCAAGGTTAAACGCTTTCCCTAAAACACTTGAAAGGCCATTATAAAACTGAGTCTCAATCCCTGCCTTAATGCGGTCCAGATCTGCTTCTGTAAATCCTTCCGTTTCAAATCTGATAAATGCTTCTTCAACAGCATCTTTTACCTCATTCAAATCCGTATTCGGAAAAGCCCTGGTAACGAATGCGACTTCACCTGCAATCTCAGAATTATTACTAAACATAAACAGGTTTGAAGTGAGTTCTTTTTCATCAATTAAGACTTTATTAAGAGGAGCTTTTTTTCCCGAAGCGAGTAATTGTACAAGAATATTCAGAGGATAGGAGTCGGGGTGATACATGTCTACTCCTGGCCAATACATTCTAAGCTCGGGGAGTCGGGCGAAATTATCTTCGTAATAGAGTTTTTTAGTTTCATCCAGGCTCGCGGGACGATCAGCTAATGGAGTGATTTCTTCTCCACGCGGAATTTCATCAAAATACTTGTGTACCCATTCCTTAGCCTGATCTACATCAAAATCACCGGCTATAACCAAAGTTGCATTATTTGGTACATACCATTTGTTATAAAATTCTTTCACATCAGCAAGGGTGGCATTTTGAAGGTCTTCCAGCGAGCCAATTACCTGCCAGTTGTATGGATGGTCTTCGGGATACATATTTTTGCCAATCACATAATTAGCGTGACCATAGGGTTGATTATCCACACCCTGACGCTTTTCATTCTTAACAACCTGCTTCTCTTTAGCTACAACTGCTTCAGTAACCGTGTTGATGAAGAAGCCCAATTTATCTGCCTCTGCCCAGATCATTTTTTCGAGAGCATCATTTGGAACCGTTTGAAAATAGTTAGTTCGATCACGACTGGTTGAGCCATTCGCCCCGGATCCACCAATCCGGCTGCTCATTTTATCGAGTCCGCCTTTACCCAGGTTCTCAGATTCCAGGAAAAGCAGATGTTCAAACAAGTGGGCAAAACCGGTACGCCCTTCTTTTTCTCTGGCAGAACCCACATGAAAAGTGAGTGCTACTGCTGTAACGGGGTCAGAATCGTCTTGATGGAAGATGACTTCGAGGCCGTTGTCCAGAGTAATTTTTTCGTACTCAACTGAAAATTCCTGTTCACCAGATCCGGAACAGGAAGTGATAAAAAAAGAAATCAGAATAATTGAAAAGAAGGGGTAGAAAAACTTTTTCATAATCAGGGTTTATTTTAAGAATGACCAGCTATTGACGAAATATACTCGGTGAAAGTTACCAGATTTGTTAAAGAATGCATCACAAAAAAATATTGGCATATTACCTTATGGCACGATGTTTGTATATTGCGCCCATGATTAAAGTAGGAGAAACAATAATAGCCGATGATATTGCAACTGCAAAGTTCGCTTGCGACCTCCCCAGGTGTAAAGGGGCATGTTGTGTAGTTGGTGATGCAGGCGCACCGGTTGTAAAAGGAGAGATTCCCATTCTTCATAAAGCGTATCGGGAACTTAAAGACGAATTGAACCCAAGAGCAGTAGAAATTGCAGAACGGGAAGGGGTTGTTATTGGAAGTGAAAAAGCAGGCTACGAGCTTGCTTGTGTAGATGGAGCAGAATGCATTTTTGTAAAGTACGATGGAGATGATGTTGCTTATTGTGCCATCCAGAAAGCGTATTTTGAAGGACGTTTTAACTGGGAGAAGCCGCTAAGCTGCCATCTATTTCCTGTTCGTTTGAAGAAAATAGCTGGATTTGATTACGCCAATTTCGAGTATGTCCCCAAAATCTGTTCCGCTGCGTGCGAAAAGGCTGAGAAAGAAGACACCTATCTGGCGGAATTTTTAGAGCGACCTTTGGTTAGGAGATATGGACAAGATTGGTATGATGAGTTTATTGCGGCCTGTGAGTACGTGAGGTCGAAAGAGGAGTAAAAAGGTGCTGAGAAATCAACAAAATATAAACCAAAAGCTTCAACAGGGACTACAACAGAAGCTTTCTCCTCAGCAATTGCAGTACATCAAATTACTACAGCTGCCAACCATTGCGTTGGAGCAACGCATCAAAGAAGAAATTGAGATGAATCCCGTTCTGGAAGAGCAGGATTTCATGGAACAGCGTCAGGAGAGTTTGGAGGTTGATGATCCCAAAGAAGAAAAAGAAGAGGCGCTCGAAAGCCTGGAAGAACACGAAGTGGATTGGGATTATTTTGATGAAAACACGGAGTACGATGGAGAAAACTACACGCCTCCCCGGAATCCTGATATCGAAGAATGGAAAGATCTACCCAATCCATATAATGAGTCATTGCTGGAGCAGTTAGAAAATCAGGTTGCATTACTGGATTTATCAGAAGAAGAAGAATTGATTGCTGATCAGATTTTGGGTTCTTTAGATGAGGATGGTTATTTCCGCAGAGATTTAATCGCTGTTGCAGACAACATCGCTTTTAATCACGGTATTTATATGGAGGAGGAAGATGTAGACCGGGTGAGAAAGCAGATTCAACTACTGGACCCAATTGGGATTGCCTCAACCAGTTTACAGGATTGCCTGTTAGTTCAGCTTCAGGAATCGGATGAGGATCTTCCCGGCAGAAACCTGGCAATCAAAATCATCAAAAATGCCTGGACTGCCTTCGAAAAGAAACATTTCGATAAACTCATCCATAAGTTTGATGTGGAGGAAGAGGATCTTAAAGAAGCTTTTGGAGCAATCAGACACATGGACCCGCGTCCGGGGGCGGTAAGCAATGGTCTGGAAGAAACACAAAACTATATCGAACCGGATTTTGAAGTGTATTGGCGTGGAGCAGATCAGAGTGAAAATGGAAAAGGAGAATTTGTAATTCATTTAAATCAAAGAAATGCGCCTTCACTTAGAATTTCTCCCGAGTACAAACAAATGTGGGATGAAATTAAAGTGAAGAAACAAAAGGCTGATGAGCAGACCCGTAAATTTATGAAGGGGAAAATTGACTCCGCTAACTGGTTTATTGAATCGATTAAACAACGCCAGAATACACTCATGAATACCATCAAGACGATGGTGGCGCTACAAGAAGACTTTTTCAAATTCGGCGATGGACTGAAGCCAATGATTCTGAAAGATGTAGCAGAAAGAATCGGGATGGATATTTCTACCGTCTCAAGAGTAGTAAACGGAAAATACGTTCAGACCAATTTCGGAGTGTATGAACTCAAATATTTCTTCAACGAAGGATTGGAAACCGAAAGTGGGGAAGAAGTCTCAAATCGTGAAGTAAAAAACATCCTCCAGACCATTATTGATAACGAAGACAAGAGAAATCCATTAAGCGATCAAGCCTTAGCAGACGCGCTAAATGAAAAAGGGTACAAAGTTGCCCGGCGTACAGTAAGTAAATACAGGGAGCAGCTTAACGAACCTGTTGCGAGGTTAAGGAAGCAGATTGTTTGATTATAGGATTGCCGGCTGGTTAGATGTTGTAAATCAAAGCACAAAAAACAGCTCAATCATATCAATCAGATAGTCGTTGCTGAGTATGAGAACGAGCAAGAGAATGTTTACGACCGTATGGAGCCCGAAGGTGTAAAAAATATAATTGAGTCTTTTTTGGACGAGATATTTCGAACTGTCAAAAGAGGTAAGAAGGAAACCAATCAGCCAGTTTATAAAAAAGAGTACTCCTAAAATCATGATAAGCGTTCCACTTCCCCCTGAGAGAAGAAGAATGAGCATAATGCTCACAAGCACAAAATCGATATGAAAAATCCAGGAATAGAGGTTTAAGGCCTGGCTAAAATGAGTCATCGATTTACTAGGAAGATAGAGCCAGATTAATCCTATAATTTGGGCTAAAAGCGAAATGAGCATTCCAATCACAAAAACAGAAAAATAGTTTTGGCCAAAAAAAGCAGTTTGAGGTAAGAAGTGATAGAGTGCTTCGAGACCTTTAGGAGATATTAAAAGCTTTGCTAAAATGTAAGTTACTAATCCAGTGAAGGCTGCATGTTGGAAGAGTAAAAAAGTACCACTTACGAGAGATCGTTCGCGATAGCGCATCACATCATCTACAAAAAATCGGTGCCCGGTAAAATATCTGAAGATTAACGGACCATAGGTTCCTGAGACTCGAATATGTATACCAAGACTTATCCAGATAAGAACAAATACAAATACCGGCCAGTTGAACTCTGACTCTGAAGGAGTTTTAAGAGGTAGAGGAAGGATGAAAGAACCGGATGTTTTATAATCAATCAGGGATTCGTTTAACACAGGGTAATCGCTTATTGCCTGATCTAACCAGTTTGCCTCAATAAAGAATAATACAGGCTGTTCTTTAAAAATATCGCCCACTAAATGAAGGTCATTCCTTGAGTAGTTTTTCGAAAGAAGAAAAGAAGAAGAATTTTCTGGAACGGAATCTGAAACAATTTGAGTAATGGAGAAATCCAGTCCGTTAAAATTGGAAGAAGTAATTTCATAGAATTCCCTGCTTGTGATGCTTTCTAACTCGTTTTCGATGAAGTTGAATTCTGCAATAAATCCCTCATCAAAAGACTGACTGAATGAATAAAGTCCGTAGGCTACTACGTTTTCAAATTCTGCGTACTCAAGAATCAACTTTTGATAATCCTGAACAAATTGTCCTTTATTATTTTTGATTTCTTCAACTAACAAAAACTGTTTATCAAAACGGATGAGTACATTAAATGGATAGGCTGAAATAGCATCAAGAATGGAACTGTTGACCGGATGTTGAATCTCTATAAATGAGACCCCAAGCTGTTCATACTCAGCCAGTTTTTCAGAAAGTTCATCAGGGTCAGGGGTGATTTCCCAGTAAATCCCAAGATCTGTTTTTGGTGTTTCCTGAGCAGGGGAGAGACCTGAAGTGATGCCCTGAATCAGGGCGAAAAAAAATACTAAGTAAGTAAAATATGTGGTTCTGCTTGTCACTTAGGCTTCTACAGCAACTTCATAAAATTCAGTAATAGTTGTCTTACGGATGGGTTTTGCTATTAATGTTGCCGAAGTACAGTCTGTAACTTCAACTTCAACGTAATCACCTTTCTCAAAATCACGACGATCAAACACTGCAATTTTATTAGTATCGGTTCGTCCGCTTACCTGTTCTTCCGATTTCTTACTGGTTCCTTCAACCAAAACAAGGTGTCGTTGGCCAATTTCTTCAAGATTACGTTCTTTCTGAATATTCATCTGCTGAGTGATGATTTCAGATAATCGTCTCTTTTTGACTTCTTCCGGTACATCATCTTCAAACTTTCGGTAAGCCAGCGTTCGTTCGCGTTCCGAATAAGCAAACATGTAGGCTAAATCGTAACCCACTTCCGCCATCAATGTCATTGTTCCCTGGTGTTCTTCTTCGGTTTCACCACAGAATCCGGCGATAATATCCGTAGATAAAGAAAGCCCAGGGATGATAGATTTCATTTTTTCTGTTAATGTGAGATACTGTTCTCGAGTGTACGGGCGACGCATACGCTCTAGCATTGAATCACTTCCAGCCTGGGCCGGGATGTGAATATAGTTACATAGATTTGGTCTTTCTGCGATTAGATGAAGCAGATCATCCGGGAAATCTTTTGGGTGCGGTGATGAAAACCGGAAACGTATTTCAGGATTTATCAAACTCGCTGCATCCATGAGTCTTGTGAAGGTATTCTCTCCATCTTTGTAGGAATTCACATTTTGCCCAAGAAGAGTTACTTCTTTGTACCCTTCATCGCTTAGCTGCTGAATTTCTTTCAGAATGCTTTCCATTGGTCTGCTACGTTCCCTGCCACGGGTAAAAGGTACTACACAAAAAGAGCACATATTATCACAGCCTCGCATAATAGAAACGAAGGATGAAACCCCGTTTCCGGTAGTCCGGACAGGAGCAATATCTGCATAAGTTTCTTCAAGTGAGAGAAGCACATTCACTGCCTTTCTGCCATCGTCGACTTCGGCAAGTAGTCGAGGGATGTCGCGATAAGCATCGGGACCAACCACGATATCAACCAGGTGCTCTTCTTCAATAATGCGGTCTTTGATGCGTTCGGCCATACACCCAAGCACGCCTACGGTAAGCTCAGAATTCGATTTCTTAATGGATCTCAACTCTTTTAATCGGTTCCAAACCTTGGTCTCGGCATTTTCGCGTATGGAGCAGGTATTCACCAGAATCACGTCGGCGGATTCAGGATTAGCTGCTACAGTCATGCCATCTTCAATCAGGATTGAGTTCACAATCTCTGAGTCGGCAAAGTTCATTTGGCAACCGTAGGTTTCGATAAAGAATTTCTTGTTACTCAATGGGAATAAATGGTTTAATTCAAAAAGAAATTAAAGTTCAGCATGACAACATTAGCTACACGAAAATAATGATTATTAATTTGGCCAGGTGTCAGGGTGATTTCTCCAGTCTGCGAGATGTTCGAGATCATCACTTGTAACAAAACCTTTTTCTACGGCAACATCAACCAGGGTACTGTAATCGGTTAAGTTGTAGACAGGTACATTCACTTTCTCGAAATTCTCGACTGACTTATCAAAACCATAGTTGAAGATGGAGATAATGGCTTGTACATCAGCGCCTACAAACTGTAGGGCATTTATTACCGAGATTGCCGAGCCACCTGTAGAAACGAGATCTTCAATCACTACGGTAGGCTGACCTTTCGCCACACCACCTTCAATCTGATTTCCCATGCCATAAGCTTTGGCTTTTGCACGAACGTAAGCCATTGGTTTGTTTAGCATATCAGCAACCCAGGCTGCATGGGGGATCCCGGCAGTAGCCGTTCCGGTAATTACTTCTGTATCAGGAAATTTTTCCGAAATAATTTCTACAAATTTCTTAGCAATTTTATTTCTGATTTCGGGGTAGTGTAAGGTCAATCTGTTATCACAATAAATGGGAGAGTTCCATCCAGATGCCCATGTAAATGGTTCATTTGGTCGAAGAATCACTGCATTTATTTCTAACAAATGTGCAGCCAACTCCCGTGCAAATGCGGTGTCAATAATCATGCGTCTTGTAAATCTTTTAATCTGACTTTGGTCTCTTCGCTTCTTTTACGCGAATCCAAAAAAATTAGGGAAGGCAAAAATAAGACTTTTTAAGCAGATAAACGCATAAAAACCGGCAATTAAGTCATCAAGCAAAATACCGGTCCCTCCACTAATTTTTTGCACTTTATTGATGCCTAAAGGCTTCCAGATATCAAAGGCTCTGAAGAATATGAGCCCGGTGCTAAGTATAAATATATCAGTAGTTAACTGGCCACTTAACGGAATGGTTGTAAATACCAATGCCTGTCCTGCAAATTCATCTATGACTAGTTTTCCCGGATCTTCTCCCCACTCTTCCTCGCAAGTTTTACTTACCCAAAGAGTTAAAAGGCTTGCTGTAGCAACTATGATGAGCGTAGCAATAACAGGATCAATTTGTAAGATAAAGTACATCAAAACTAAAGCTAGAAGGCTTCCAGATGTGCCCGGAGCAACAGGAAGGTATCCTGAACCAAAGCCGGAGCCAATAAAAAGCTGAAGCTGCTTCATCAGTCCTCTGACTTAAAAACCATTCGATTTACCACGATATACTCAAGCCCGGAGTATAGAGTAACTGAAGCAACGAAAATCATCAGATAAAGAAGAATATCAGTCTGAAGAATTAGTCGAACCCAATCTCCGGCAAAGAATTCAACATTTTGGAAAAGCCCGACAACAAGACCGATGTAGAGAAAAATCATCTGAATGGTAGTTTTGGCCTTGGCGGTAAAACGGGTTACCATAGGTTGTTCTTTTCGGTTGGTATAAATTCTGAAGATGGTAATTACTACATCTCTGAAAATAATGACTCCGATTGCCCACCATGGGAATTGCTCTGCATCGATAAAAGGAAGTACGATAAAACCACTGAAGGTTAAAAATTTGTCGGCCAGAGGGTCCAGAAAGTTTCCAAGTTTACTTTCCACTGCAAATTTACGTGCGTAGTACCCATCAAAATAATCGGTTACCGCTGCAATAATATATATCGCCAACCCCAGTGCCTTCAGGAGAAACTCATCCTGAAACCAAAGCAATAAAAAAATGGGCGAAAGTATTATCCGTACTGAACTAAGGATATTCGGAAGTCGGTGCATTACCGAAGATAGGAATTATTTTCTAACGAGAAATTGTAAAGAACATATCTTTAATGAATGGTGGCATTTGGGCAACAGAATTTGGAATTTCTGAAATATGAAAGCACAACTCATCTCGATCGGCAACGAATTACTTATTGGAGACACGGTTAACACAAATGCTTCCTGGATGGGGCAGTTTCTAAATGAACTGGGAATTGAAATTATTCGGGTACATACCATCTCTGATGATGGAGATCTGATCAAAGAAACTGTCCGGCAAAGTATGTCGGAATCTGATTTGGTTATTACTACTGGTGGACTTGGTCCGACCCACGACGATATCACCAAAACCTGCATTACAGAATTGTTTAATAGCAAGCTGGTGAAGGATGAATCGGTGGAAGAGTACATCAAGGGTTTATTTAAAAGCAGAAATATTCCTTTTTCAGAATCAAATACCTGGCAGGCGATGGTTCCCGAAAACTGTGAGGTACTTTTTAATAAAACCGGTACTGCCCCAGGAATGTGGTTTCACGAAGATGGTTGCTATCTGGCGGTGCTTCCCGGAGTTCCTTACGAGATGAAATATCTGATGAAACGGAGAGTGGCGTCAAAGTTGAGGGAAGTCTGGAAATCAGTTGGATTTATTCATACCGAGTATCTCAAAATTGCCGGAATAGGAGAAAGTACATTAAGCGATCAGATTCTGGGTGATTTATCTTCTTTTTTGAATAATCACGTATCACTCGCTTTTCTTCCTTCATTCGGGCAGGTTACTCTTCGGATTACCGGGAAAGGAGATACAAAAGAGGAAGCCATTCAGAGAACCGAAAAGCTAATCACATTCATCAAAGAAAAAGGAGGGCCCTTTATATACGGCTTTTCAAAAGAGGTTACACTGAGTGAAGCCGTCGGTGAGCAATTGAAATCTCAAAACCTGACCATTGCTACTGCCGAAAGTTGTACCGGTGGATTGATAGCAGCCCGAATTACTGATATTGCAGGAAGCAGCAAGTATATGCTGGGAGGAATTGTTTCTTACGGTAATTCGGTGAAAGTAAATCAACTTGGAGTAAAGCAGAAAGATCTTGATTCGGTTGGAGCGGTAAGTAAAGAGGTGGCTCTGCAAATGGCTAAAGGTGCAGCTGAACGTTTAGGAAGTGACATCGCGATTTCTACAACCGGAATCGCCGGACCCGATGGAGGTTCAGAAGAAAAACCTGTTGGTACTGTTTGGATTGGAGTATTCGGACTTGGGCAACATTTTGCTGTTAAAGCGTTTTTTACCAAAGACCGGATTGTTAACCGTGAGCGCACTACAGTAATCGCACTTGAAATAATCCGGCGCTTACTTTCCGGGATGGAAGAGCTACCATACGCACTTAAAAAAGAACACGCTTGATCAGATCAGCACTTTTTACAGGATTGTTTTTGTTGACGGGATTTATCTCCCAGCTTTCTGCTCAGGCCATTCCTGATTCTGTTCAGACGGATTCTATCATGGTTGATTCTGTTGCCGTAGATTCGGTTGTTACGCCCATTCTTCCACAACCTGAGATCGAAAAACCAAAAGAACCCGAGCCGATTGTTCCGTGGAAGCAATTCAAATCTGTTGGAATGGATTTCGTTTCTGATGATAGTCTGCTCCGTTGGCAAATATGGCCCAATTGGGGAGATTTCTATGCCTATAAAAAAGACGCAATCTCATTCAGACAGGGTACTATCGGTAGGTATGATGCTTTCCAAATATCGGGGTTTAGCCCGTATGAACAAACATTGAATCTGGAAGGGATTGAGCTTTCAAATCCTGTTACCGGGCTTGTGAACTATAATTATTTACCTCATCATAAAATTGGTAGTCTGTACGAGCAAAAATCAGCCAACTATCATTCTGATATTGAGTTGAAGAAGTACTACATCCTGGAGCCGGTAAGCTATTTGAACTATGATGAAGCAGCCTATAATTATCGAAACCTCGAGTTCATGGTTACCCAAAACCTCTCTGAGCGAACTAATATTGAACTTTCGTTCTGGGACCGGAGGGGAGGAGGAAATTATCGAAATAATGAGGTTCTTGGGAATCAAATCGTAGCAAGAGGATATCACTATCTTAACCAAAAAGTTCAGATACGTACGCTGCTTTTGAGAAACCAATTTGATATGCAGGAGCCATTTGGCTATCAGGTAATTGATCCACTCGCGTTTTCTTTTGGAAGATTTTCTTCTTCTCCCAAATTAACCAGTTCATCTTCAGAAACAACCAGAAGAGATTGGGTTACAGGAGTTTATTTCCGCCCGGATAGTAACTCGGTTGAGAATATGGGGTTCGAAATCAATCTGGCTAAAGACGATTTCAATCTTACTTCTACTCCTGATACACTGGGGTGGGATTTAAGAAGTTATTCCGGAAAAATATTCAGAATTATAGGTACAGATCAGTTCTCTTTGAAACTTCAAGGAGAAGCAGGTTATAATTCTTTTAAACAAAGTTCGGCTATCTCCAGAAGCGAATGGACGGACATCGGACTTTCTGGACATCTTCAAACACAGCTTGATGAAAACTTGAGTGTATTTGCGGATGGGAAATTAACTCAACGAAGTGATGGATTTACGGATACCAAGATTGGAGGCGGAGCAAAACTAAACATCAACGATAGGATTGATCTCACCCTTAATGCCTCCGTATTTAGCAGAATGCCGACAATTCAGGAGTTGTACTGGGTGGGAGAGAACTTCTTCGGGAACCCGGATTTAGAAAACGAAAATGGAATTTCTGTATTTGGTGAAACCAAATTTAATCTTAGTGATCAGATGACTTTAGGAGCCTCAGGGAGAATCAAACAATCCAATAATGATACTTTCCTGGGAAATGATTCTTCATTTGTAAACAGCGGAGATTTATCCTCGCTCTCAGGAACAGTATTTGGGGCGTTCGAAAACGATCGATTCGAAATAGAAAGCTCGGTTACTTTTGATGCGCTGAATGATCTTAGCCCGGTAGATTCAACAAATTCAATCAGTTTTAATGAACAAAAAATCTGGATTCGAAATAATGCTTTTATCAAAGGATACGCATTCAATAGAGCAGCTTTTGTTAAGCTTGGAGTGCGAACAACGCTGTCACCGCTAGCTTATGGAAGTAAATTTTTCAATACCGAACTACAATATTGGCAGGCAAATAGCATGGAAGTTGACATCCCCGCTTTTTTCCGGTTAGATGCCGAACTTTCTGCCCGGGTTCGCGCTATCATGGTAGTAATGCGATGGGAAAATGCACTTGATGGAATTGGTCAGTTAGGCTACTTTGAGGCGGCTACATTTCCCATGAATGCACGACGGTTAATTGTAGGAATCAGGGCCCAATTCAGAAACTAGTATGAGCTTTAAATATATCATCAAAGAAGGTTTTGCAGGAATTCGGCGAGCTAAACTCGCAGCAACTACCTCTATCTTTTCGTTATTCATCGCGATTCTTTTGCTGGGGATACTCTCAAGAGTCGGATACAATGTGTATGTACAGGCGATGTCGATTAAGGATTTGATCGAGGTGGAAGTCTTCTTGTTTGATATAGACGAACGCACTACAGACGAAATTGAACGTCAGCTTAGAGCAGAAGAAATTGTGTTGGAAGCTACTTATATCTCGAAAGACAGTGCGTCTGCAATTATGAGACAGGAATTTGGTCCTGGAGTAGAAGAGCTGGTGGATTTAAATTTTTTACCTGCTTCGTTTAAATTGAAAGTAGATACCGAAGCAGGAGCTTCACAAATCGAAACGCTTGTTTCCAGCATTCAGAATTTACGTGGTGTGGATGAAGTGCAATACAACGAAGGATTGCTTCGAATAATGGAATCTAATTTAAACACTTTTTCTCTGGTTGGAGGAGGTATAGCTTTGTTGATTTTGCTCGCTTCAGTAATTCTGGTCTACAACACCATTCGCCTTACTATTTATGCCAAACGTGAGTTGATTCGGGCAATGAAGCTGGTAGGAGCTACAAACAGTTTTATTCGCAGTCCGTTTATTATAGAAGGAGTACTTCAGGGTGTTCTCTCCGGACTAATGGCGGTAACTTGTGTATTTTTCATCTTTGAATTTGTGATCCCACTTTACCTTCCTGAAATGGGATTACTTTCTTGGCCCTTTGGGAGCTGGTACTTCCTAACCGGCGCTATGTTTGGTCTTGCCGTTCTGATGGGATGGTGGGGAAGCCGCCTCGCAGCCCGTAAGTTTATCGAGGAGACGTATATTTCTGGATAAGTTCGTTAATCGTTATTTGTTAATGGTTATTGGCTATGTCAATTTTTAATAAAGCAGCGACACATTTAATATTTATAGGATTAATTTCTATTGCTAATTATGTGTTTGCTGAAGAAAGCACTGCTCACATAAATTGTGAGCAATATGAGCTCGTAAATCAATTACGAGCTGCTTTTGAAGAACAAATTTCTAAAGTATATAAGATTGAAGAGCAATCTGATGTGTATTCAAAGTTTTTGAATTATATGTCATTTGATCCTAAGATTAATTCATGGATGGTTCAACTAAGTAGAGAGACTATTGTAGATAGTTTGATAAGTCATACAAAATTTGACTCTATCTGGACTAATAAGAATCCTCAACCTGAAGATATTCTAATGGAAGTTGTAGTTGTAGGAGAAGAAGTTGAGGAACCAGAAATATGGGATGTAGATACAGAAAGCGATTACTTTAGATGTTTGATGAATACTAAAGTTGAATTGCTAAGTGAGTTGTTGGTAGATACTAAAAATATAGGTGGGTTCTTAAGTCCAAGAATTATTTCATCATTATTAACTGAAAGGTTAAAAGAAGTGGATTATAATGATAGGGAGCTAAGAAACTTCATATCAATCAATCTTTACTTTACAACATTGATTAACCTAAATTTAACAGAGGGTTGGACGAATAACGAATAACGAATAACGAATAGCTAATTAACCAAACTTCCTTTCTTCAAACCAGCCTTTCTCTTATCACATGCTTCTTTATCCTCGCAGGTTCCATAAAAATGCAGAGAGTGGGATTCGATATTCATACCGTGAATTTTGCCCAGCATTTCCTGGATTTCACCAATACGAGGATCACAGAATTCGAGTACGTGTCCGCATTCGTTGCAAATAATGTGATCGTGCTGTTGATAAGCGTAAGCGCGTTCGTAATAGTACTGGCTCTTTCCGAATTGCTGTTTCTGTACCAGCCCGCATTCCACTAATAAATCAAGAGTATTGTACACAGTAGCGCGACTTACACGAGTTCCTGCTTCCTGCATCCGAAAAAAGATGTCGTCAGCATCAAAGTGCCCATCTGCTCTGTAAATCTCTTCCAGTACCATGAAACGTTCTGGAGTCTGACGTTGGTTTCCTTCCTTTAAGTAAGAGCGGAAAATCTCTTTAACAAGTTGAATAGTATCTTCGTGTGCCGGGTGTGCCATGGAGTTAAATTTATTTCACCAAATATAAGACTTGTTAAGGTGCTTTTGAAACTCATGCTTTTGATCAGAAGAATATTATATTCAGTCGGAATAAAAAGGAACAAACGTTTAGCTCATGCCTATTATAGTGCCCTTCGAGACCATTACGGATCTCTTCATAAATCTTAAAAAGAAATACGTTGGTAATAACAAAGCTGCCTTTCATCATAAGTTAGATCCGAATGGGAGCTACGAACCGGTATATTGGGATCAGGTTGCAGATGATGTTCACTCGATGGCAGCCTACATGTACGAGCAGGGTATTGAGCATGGAGATCGTGTAGGAATCCTTAGTGAAAACCGGTACCAGTGGGTTGTGGTTGATTTGGCGATCCAGTTATTGGGCGCGATTAATGTTTCGTTGTATACCACACTCCCGCCTAATCAGTGTGAGTATATTTTACAGGATTCGGAATCGAAATTGTTTTTCGTTTCAACAGGAATTCAACTTAAGAAAGCCGTGGAAGTATACGATAACTGCCCTGATTTAAAACAGGTGGTAGCCTTTGATGTTCCTAAAGTTGAGAAATTTCTGGAACCGGATTATGTGTCATTATTTCAAGATGTACTTGAAGAAGGAGCTAAGCTATATCCTAAGCATAAGGAAGCAATCAATAAGCGGGCAGCCAAGGTAAAAGCGGATGATATTTCTACGTTAATTTACACATCAGGAACAACTGGTCGCCCAAAAGGAGCGATGCTTACCCACAACAATATTGTGAGCAATGTGAAGTCAGCGACACAGCACATTTACTGGGATGATAAAGACCGACTGCTTTCTTTTTTGCCACTCTGCCACTCATTTGAGCGAACCGGAGGATACTATGCAATCATTTCCTGTGGTGCAGAAATCTACTATGCTGAAAGCGTTGACACGGTATCAAAAAATATGCCTGAAGTTAAGCCTACGGTAATGATAAGTGTTCCAAGGTTGTTTGAGAAAATTTACAACTTGATTGTTAAAAGCGTTGAAGATGGTAGTGACACTAAAAAGAAAATTTTCAACTGGGCTGTAGAAGTAGGAAGAAAATATTCAGAAGGAAAACGAGGATTCGTTTCCGTTCAAAAAGTGATTGCCGATAAACTTGTGTTTGATAAACTGAAGCAACGCACTGGCGGTCATGTTCGTTTGTTTGTAGCAGGAGGAGCTGCACTTCCGCCGGATATTGATATTTTCTTTCGCTGTGCCGGACTTACTATTCTTCAAGGATATGGTTTGACTGAAACATCACCGGTAATGGCGGCTAATAAACCAGGAAAAGAAGTTGTTGGAGTAGTGGGTCAGGTTATTCCCGGAGTAACAGTTGGAATTCAGGATTTAAACAGCGGGAAAATTATCGCGGAGATCAGTGGAGAGGATTATCCGACGGAACTGACATCAGAAGCTGGTGAAATTTTGTGTAAAGGTCCGAATGTGATGAAAGGATATTGGAAGAACGAAGAAGCCACCAAAGAAATGATCGATGATGAAGGTTGGCTGCACACCGGTGATGTTGGTCGTTTTGTGGATGGTAACCTTCAAATTACCGATCGTATCAAGCATATGATTGTAAATGCGGGAGGAAAAAATATTTACCCCGGACCGATTGAGGACATGTTCAAATCAAGCAAATGGATTGATCAGTTGGTGGTGGTGGGAGAAGCGCAGAATTTTATGGGAGCTTTGATTGTACCCGATTTCGACGCAATCAAAAAATATGCCCGTGACAATGGTATCGAAAATGAATCTGTTGAAGAACTAATTGAGCAGGAAGAGATTCACAATCTTTTTAAAAAAGAAATGCGCGCTTTCTCCAAGGAATTAGCCTCTCATGAAAAAATCAGGGACTTCCGGTTACTACCCAACGAGTTTACCGTTGAAACAGGCGAAATTACCCCAACGCTAAAAGTAAAACGCAGGGTAATTGCTGAGAAATATGCCGATCAAATAACAGATATTTTTAAAAACGATAAAGGTTAAACATCCCCGTTCTTACGCGCTTCCCGAAAAGATTGAACAGCCTTAAATATGAATACAAGGCACATCAAAAACATCGCAGTCTGGGCATAGATTGCTAAAGGTCGGGCTACTTCTGCTCCCTGAATGATCTCTATGATGCCAGGAATTCCGCGGGCTGATCCAAGTGCACCAAGAAGGGCTAATCCGGCCGCACCATGCATGGCGTGTTTTCTGAATTTTTCATTTCTGGCTATAATTCCCAGAATAATAAATACAGCACCAAAAAAAGATGGAATGAGTGCGGTGATGCTTTCCTGGCCGGTACCCAAATAAGATGCGAGACCAAGTATGGTTAATAAAATTCCTAAAGAGAGTGTTAGATTTTGCATGATTATTCCGAAAGTTGTTTTTGTATTTGATTGATAATTCGGCGAACCCGGATGCTATTTACAAAAATATCCCAGTGACCTTCACGGCTCGCACTTCTTATAAAAATTGTGGAAGATTCATTTTTTGGTTCTACCAGAACAGCTACATCATCTCGATATCCGAATATAGGTATTTTGAATATGGCGTCTATTCTGAGTTTTGATTCCTCTTTTTTTATGGATTCTGCACCAATTTTTTCTAAAGCTTCTTCAACCGCAGAAAAGGTAGTAGAAGAGTCGCCTTCTACACTAATAGCCTTACGTACACAGTTGGGGGTGGAAGGGCATTCGGGTAATGGGTTTTTGATAGTGCTCATGGTATGCGAAGGGTTTGAGCTGCAATTACTTAAAGTAACTCCAAGTAAGATGATGAATAGTGTGTTAATTTTGTTTTTCAAACCTAAATTAACGTTCCAGCATTTCAAGGCATTCATCAACAGTAGCTGCCACTTTAAACAACCGGGTGCTTTTACTTTGGATGAAATCTTCGCTCAGTGCCTGATTCACAAATTGCATGAGACCATCAAAATACCCATTTATATTTAACAGAACGATGGGCTTGTTGTGGATTCCCAGTTGTCGCCAGGTAAGAATTTCAAAGAACTCGTCAAGCGTGCCGAACCCACCGGGCAGTACTACGAAGGCATCAGAGAGGGTTTCCATTAATGCCTTTCTGGTGTGCATATCCTGAGTTTCGTGAAGTTTGGTTAGCCCGAGATGTACTACTTCCGCTTTCTTTAAATGGGTAGGAATTACCCCTATTACATCTCCATTGGACTTAAGAGCAGAATCAGCAACAAGCCCCATCATTCCAACTTTTCCGCCACCATAAACCATAGCCCAGTTCCGAGCGGCTATTTCTTTTCCTAATTGGATTGCGGTTTGACTTATTTCTTTTGTTTGAGGCTTTCGTGAGCCGCAGTAAACGCAAATGCTTTTCATTGAACAAGATTGAACATTCGTTTGAGAACGGTATCCAGTTTTTCAACAAAAAAGTGCACATCCTCTTCGGTATTTTTCTTCCCAAAGCTAACTCTGATACTCGATTTTGCTGCCTGATCTTCAACGCCCAGCCCCATTAACACATGTGAAGGTTCTACCGCTCCTGAGGTGCACGCAGATCCATTTGAAACGCAAATCCCTTCTATATCAAGGTTCAAAAGTAACATCTCGCCATCAACTCCATGGCCATCACTATCAGAAAAAGAAAGGTTGATGATATGAGGTACTTTATTCTCATTTCCTCCATTCACATGATAACTGCAACTGGTAAGTTTTTCATCCAATGAGATGAGCAATGTTTTCCTGAGATGTTTGAATTTGGCGGTATTTTCATCCATTTCTTCTACAGCTAACTCAAGAGCTTTTGCAAACCCAACTACTCCCGGTACGTTGATGGTGCCTCCGCGACGTCGACGTTCCTGCGAACCTCCGGTCATCCAGGGAATCCAACGCGCTCCATTTCGCACATACATTATCCCGATGCCTTTGGGACCATAAATTTTGTGAGCACTTCCACTAAGGAAATCAAGGCTGAGTTCTTTTACATCAACAGGTATTTTACCAAGACTCTGAACCGTATCAGAATGAATAGGAATATTCCGTGCTTTGCATAATTCAGCAATTTCCTTGATTTCATTGATACATCCAATTTCATTGTTTACATGCATCAAACTAACAAGAGCAGTTTGGTCTGTAATCACTTTCTCTACATTCCGGGCAGAAATCCGGCCACAGTCTTCGGTTTCAACAAAAACAGGTTTGAAGCCTCCCATCTTAGACATTTCGATAGGGTGGAGAACAGCGTGATGCTCCAGGTGTGAAGTAATTACTTCTTTCTTGTTCCCAGAAACAGCTAAAACTCCTTTGATTACAGCATTGTCACTTTCGGTTCCTCCACTAGTAAAAATTACTTCCGAAGGCTCCGCGTTAATGAGATGGGCCACTTTTTCACGGGCATCTTCAACAACAACTTTAGCTTTTTGCCCCAAATGGTGAGCTGAGTTCGCGTTCCCAAAATTATCTGTCATAAACGGAAGCATGGCTTCCAAAATGCGTTCATCGAGTGGGGTTGTAGCGGCGTGATCGAGATAAAGGGTTTTCATGAGCTGACTTTTAATTACAGGTTCAGAAAATACTGAAACAGAGCCTGAAAGTCAGGGATAAAAAAATAGCTACAAGCTGATAATCAACTTGTAGCTATTAATTTAACAGGGTTAGTTTTTTTAGTCTATTTCAAAAGAATCAACTTTCGGGTTTGTGTAAATCCACCTGCTTGCATTCGGTATATATACACGCCACTAGCCAGATTCTGAGCATTCCATTGGATTGAATGAGATCCGGCGGTATACATCTCATTAACGATGGTCGCTACTTTCTGTCCAAGAATTGAATACACACTAATTTCAACCTGAGACGCTTCACTCAACTCAAACGGAATGTTTGTAGACGGGTTAAACGGATTCGGATAGTTTTGCGAGAGACTAAACCGATCAGGAGTTACGGGTTCCTCATCATTAGAAACGATTACCGTAGAGAATAGTACTTCACCTGTTTCAGCATTCAGATAAATGGTTAGAGAATCTTCGTATGATTCATTTGTTTCACCATCATATGCCCATGCATAATAGTCAGCTTTCCATGTAATTGGAGCAGTAGAAGTTGGATTTGGAGGGAAATCCCAGTATTGGTGCAGTAACTGAAGTTCAGAATCCCAATACCATTCTAAATCAGATTCTTCTTTCGAAGTTCTAAAATTCAATGCTCCTTCTGCATCAAATAATTTGGCTGCTGAGTCACTATCTATATGATTGAAAGAGAGGGGCATCATATCGTCAAACTCAATATCATCTTCAAAGTCTTCTTCTGTGAAGAAGCCGAAAATCGAAACATCAAATTCTGTTACATTCAGGATAATGACTTTATCCTCAGTTTCATCGTAGAGATAAACCTCCCAGCTGAAGGCATAACCATCAGGTTGAATATTTCCAGCAGGTAAAGGACCATGTTCATCTTTTGCAGCGGCTACTTTTGCTTTGAAAGACTCAGGTATTCTTTTATTAGTACCTTTAAATGCTATGTCAATATTGGTGTAATGAGTTAAGCCTCCCATGATTTCTACATCATTTGGGAGAGACTCAATCAGTGAATCTGCCAAATCAATGGCTTCATTAAAGGTGATATGTGAGGTGAAAGATTCGCTAACAATTTCAGTGTCGCTATATATAACATCACCAGTTTCAATATCGATATAGATAACAAAATATCCTTCAACAAAACTGCTTGTAAACGGATCAAAGCTGTATCCATAATATTCAGCGTGCCATGTAATGGGTGCTTCTGTAAGTAATGTATCTTCATTTAGCTCCCAGTAGTTATCCAGGGCTTCGAATTCAGCTTCCCAAAAACCAAATTCTCCACTAAACATAGTCCTGAAGTCCCATCCGCCATTAGCTTCAATAATAGCTGCTGCTGAATCACTATCAATGATGTTTGCGGGAAGAGGTTCTATATCTGCAAAACCAACCGAATCGGGAAGTTCAGCGTCCTCAGGGCCAACGTATCCATCAAATTTGATTTCGAAGTCAGACACAGCAAGTACAAATGCTGAATCTTTTACCGAATCGTACCCATAAATCTGCCATTCTAATTGTTTTCCATTAGGTTCACTAAAGAAGTTGAATGGTAATCCTCCGCCATCGTCGCCTCCATGATCATTATGAGTACTATGACTGGCTACAATATTGTCGAATACTGAAGTCTTTAATTTTGGTGAGGAAAGACTATCTCCGCCCTCAAAAAGTCCTACAGAAGCATAAAAAGTAGAGCCTCCAACAATTACAGGGCTATTTTCCATTTCATCGAAAAAAGGCTGTGCAAGGTCTAAAGCTTCAGAGAATGTGATTAGAGATTCTTCCCCTAAACCACCTATAAAGGAATCAGTGTAAATTATATCACCTGTTTCCATATCCAGGTAAACTACTAAGTATCCTTCTTCAGCAAATCCTGTTACTGGATTAAAGGTAAATCCATGATAATAACCTGACCACATTACAGGCAGGTTCTCGATAAGGGTGTCTTCGTGTACTTCCCAGAAGTTATTTAGCGCCTGGAGTTCCATAGTCCAAATGCTGAATGGATCTTCACTAAATTCGCTTCGGAATTCCCAACCACCGTTAGCTTCAATGATTGCTGCTGCAGAATCACTATCAATATAGGTAGTAGGCAGAGGAGCAATATCGGAGAAACTCACACTGTCAGGTAGTTCTGCATCTTCTTCGCTGATGTATCCTAAAAATTCAACGCTGAATGGAGAGGCAGCAATTGTAAATGCTGAGTCTTTCACATCATCATAGCCAAAAATCATCCATTCAAATTGCTCACCGGATGGATTGGTCAGTATTTCAAATATATCTTCTTCATCCTGATGATCGTTTGCGGACATTACTTCTGCAGGACGTTGCCGTTCGATTAAATTTTGCAGGAGTCTGTTTTTGAAAGAAGTACTATCGCCTTCGTGATCATCATCGTCTTCAAACGTTGAAATTGAAGCGTAGAAAGTGCTACCTCCAACAATAACTGGAGAATTGTCTAGTTCATCAATAACTGACTGGGCCATTTCCAATGCTTCAGAAAATGTCACCGGAATCAGCTCAAAAATTCTTAAATCAATTCCAGAGAGGGTATCAGTCGGAGCAGTGGTTGAGTTAACCGATATCGAATCTGGTACGAAATTGTCATCCGGATCATAAAAGTAGAATTCAGGGATAAAAAACTCGTCCTCGTCTTCAAAATCATCGTCGTTAAAGAAGTTCAATCCTAACGGGTAATAACTTCCTTCCCGAACACCAGAAACGCTGTATTCGCCTGTTTCTTTATCTACAAAAGCTGCATAGAGAGGTTCAATATCATCTTCTTCTTCGCACTCTTCATCATCACAATCACTCGGGCCAAAAAATATTGGATTTGGGCTAAGTGCGAGAATAATGTCCTCAAAGGGGTGTTCAGAAATAGCTTTTTCGAGAACAGGTTGAGGTAAAGTTCCTTCAACAACAAATTCACCACGGGATGGAGCTGTTGTAAATTGAAAGAGATAAGGATCTTCTAACACGGATCCGTTTTTACTGTATGCCTGAACAAGAATCCCGATAAAATCTGTGTTTTCAGCCAAATCCACATGATAAATAACGGAAAGGCTATCGTCACTTAAGCTGAAATTTGTGTATTCAACCGAATCTTCAGGGCTTAAAAAGAAGAAAACTCCTGCCCCCATGCTGTCTCCGACAAAAAAGTCGGGATCAAACTTTTGATCAAAAGTTAATACCACCGAATCTGTGTCTACCGCGAAGGCTCCGTCAGCGGGGAAGGTGCTGACAACATTTAAATTTTGTGCATAGGTTGCACCACCGAAAATGCTCAAAGAGCACAATAGTATCAAAAACTTCATAATACTATCCTTATTGTTAGTTAATATTGAAAAGCACTTTAATGTGGCAAAAATTTTACAAAAAAGCACCAAAATGGTTGGGCTACAAAACTATACATCAAGCTATAAAGATTGTACCTTCCCCACCATAAGATCGATTTAAAACGAAATCCTTACAAAAAAAATGGCAAAACTTACTCTCAACAACGTCGATGTAAAAGGAAAAAAAGTACTTATGCGCGTAGATTTTAACGTGCCTATTATCGATGGGAAAATTACAGATGACAATCGAGTGGTTCAGGCACTCCCTTCTATAAAACATGTGATTAATGAAGGAGGGTTGCTAATTTTGGCAAGTCACCTTGGGCGACCTAAAGGACAGCCTGATCCTGAATTCTCTTTAAGACCGGTTGCGGAGCATCTTGCTGATTTGGTAGATACAAAAGTCCATTTTGCGGAAGATTGCGTTGGAGATAAAGCGAAGTCTGTTATTGAGGGAGCTGATTTCGGAGAAATTGTGGTATTGGAGAATGTCCGCTTTCATAAAGAAGAAACCGAAAATGATGAAATTTTTGCCGGTCGACTTGCAAGCCATGCCGACGTATTTGTGAATGATGCGTTCGGAAGCAGCCATCGTGCTCATGCATCGGTAGCAGGAGTAACTCAACACCTTCAACCGGCAGTTTCAGGATATTTGCTCGAAAAAGAGATCAAATATTTAAGTGATAGTGTAAACGATCCAGATCGTCCATTTGTAGCAATTTTAGGGGGCGCAAAAGTATCTGATAAAATCCCTGTAATTGAAGCATTACTCAACAAAGTAGACACAATTATTATTGGTGGTGGAATGGCATACACTTTTTTGGTAGCCAACGGGAAATCGGTTGGAAATTCTTTACTTCAGAAAGAGATGATTCCCACAGCAAAGAAGTTGATGGAAACCGCGAAAGAAAAAGGAGTGAATTTAATGCTGCCTTTCGACTTTGTGATTGCCGACGATTTCAGTAATGATGCTAATCAGGAAGTGGTAGATGAGGATAATATTAAAGATGGCTGGGAAGCATTGGATATCGGGCCACAGTCTGCAATTGCGTTCGGAAACACCATTAAAGGCGCGAAAACGGTTGTGTGGAATGGGCCTATGGGTGTATTTGAGATGCCAAGTTTTGCAGATGGAACCAATGCCGTAGCTCAGGCCCTGGTAGAAGCTACCAATTTTGGCGCTATTACCATCATAGGTGGAGGTGATTCGGCCTCAGCCATAAAAAACGCCGGTTTGAGTGATCAGGTTTCCCACGTTTCGACCGGAGGTGGAGCAAGCCTGGAATTTCTGGAAGGAAAAGACTTACCAGGAGTGACATCATTAACGGATAAGTAAGACAGATTTATGAATAGACTTTATGTTTATATAAAAGCGCTGCTTTCTGCGCTTTTTATTTTCTTGATCGTGACTTCAGCCATAGCTCAACCTAAAAAATTTGGTCATATAAACGTACACGATTTTTCATCTTATGATTCTAAATATGACAGTAGTGCATCAGCCATCGTATTATTTGTAAAGGGAAATGTTGAGTTTGATTCTGACTACAACTGTATTCTGGAATATCACAAAAGAATTAAAATCTTAAATGATGATGGGTTTAAATACGGAGATATTGAAATTCCTGAGTTCAAAGATTTGGATCAGGATGTATATTCTATTAAAGCAACAACTTATACACTTCTTGAGAATGGAAGGATTGAAGAAACAAAGCTAGGTAGAAGGGATATTTTTGATACAGAAGTACGAGACGATCTGGTTCTTAAAAAATTTACGATGCCACGATTGTCGCCAGGGGTTATAATTGAATATAGCTATAAGAAGAAATTGGGAAGCCCCTTTAATTTAAGAAACTGGAAGTTTCACGACTATATTCCGGTTCAATGGAGTGAAATCGATATGATCATTCCTAATTCCTTAAGCTATCAGATGATTTTTAAAGGGAAAGATTCGCTCTTCATAAAAAATATTGAAAAGAGGGCTGGAGTTGTTAATAATGTTCGAACCCAAAGGTTTCAACTGGCAAAAAAGGAGTTACCTCCGGTTGAAGATCTCCCTTACCTGATTAACAGAGACGATCATCTTTCCGAGCTATTTATGCAGCTGAAAACTGTGAGAATTCCTGGAATGAACCCCAGGAATTACTTTAAAAGCTGGGAAAATATTGCGAGAGAACTAAATGACCGTGGCGATTTTGGAAAACAAAAGCCTGATGGAGCAATAAGGGATAAGGTAGAAGAGCTGGTAAGTAACGAAATGACCGAGCTTCAAAAGGTTGAATCCATTTATAATTATATGGTGAATCATTTTAAATGGAATCGGTTCTATCGTTTGGTTACGGAAAAAGGTATCAGAGATACTTTTAGGGATAAAGGGGGAAGTACAGGTGACTTAAATTTTCTTCTTATAGAAATGCTAAGGGAAGCAGGAGTAAAGGCAAACCCTGGACTGCTAAGTACAAGAGATAACGGAACTGTAATGACTGAATACCCTCTTGTAACCCAGTTTAATATGCTGGTTGCTGTAGTGGAGATTGGAAATGGAGCTTTTATTGTGGATGTTTCTTCAGGGGATCGATCCATCCGGTTTCCTCATCCCGAGATTTTGTACAGGAATGCTTTTGTCATTAGAGAAGATGATTCGTATGGGTGGCTTACAACTGTACCAATTGATAATACTTACCGGCGTATGAGTATGGAGTACTCTCTTGCTGATTCATCCCGTATTAGTATGACTATTCAATCGAATTTGAAAGGGGCTTATTCAGAACAGATACGGCAGGAGGTAAAGAGTCTCAATTTTAATTCTTATTGGGAAAACGAATTTTCTGAGCTACCCGGATTGGAAGTTGACTCCTCAGATTTTGAGAACCTCGAAAACCTTTCTGAAAATGTGTCTTACCAAACATCATTCTCTTTCGATAAAGATGAATCGTTATCATTGGATCAGGATGTAATTTACTTTCAACCATTTTTATTGAAAAAACTGGAAGAAAACCCGTTCAAAAAACCCGATCGTCAATTCCCAATTGAATTTCCGTTCCCGTCATCCGAACAACTAATGGTGAGAGTAGAAATTCCTGAAGGATATGTAATTGAAGAAGTTCCTGAGACTAAGCAGATAATGCTTCCTAATGGTGGTGGGTATTATCGGTTTATGAGTAGTATTTCAGATAGTGTACTCACATTTGTATCTACTACAAATATAGCGGCGGTATATTATCCTACTGAAGAATACTCTGCAATAAAAGAGCTATTTCAGGCTAAAGTGGACGCTACTAATGCTACTGTGGTACTAAAAAAAGAAGGCTCAGAATAGAAAATCCTGAGCCTGAATTTAAAAAAGCAGTGCTGTTTACATTGCCTGATATTCAGCGAGCACCTCATTCATTTGAAAAGTATGGCGTTGGCTGTGTGCAGAAATCACCAGCATAAGCTGAACCATATCCAATTCTCCAAAAGGGAGTTCTGCTTTGTAGTTTCTTAAATTAGCATCGCTTGTTTTTATAAAATTGATAAGCTTATTACGAGACTCTTCAAGTGCAGTAAGCATTTCTTCTTTTGAGTCCCATCGTCCCGAAGGCTCAAACTGAGGAGCGGTAGTTACTTTTGTGCCTCTGTTTGCCAGCATCCCTATAAGCATGCCATCTTTAGCAGAAAGGTCTTCTTTTGTAGCTTGGGCCTGAGATACTGTTCCCATTGCCATTCCGGTGAAAGCCTCTTCTGTTATAAGAATATGTTCTACGCAGTTTGCGGCAGACCAACCACCTTCTTTAGGTGTATAGTTCCATGCTTCTTCAGAAAGGCTGTTTGCCACATCAACAATATTTTGATGAGAGGCATTTAAGTATTTAATAGCAAATTCCTTATCTGCTTCTGATGTTTGCGCAAAAGCAGAGACTACAAAAAAACTGAATACGATAAATAATGATGTTTTTTTCATTGTTCCCTTATTGATTAATGTAAAGTTCACTATAGTAACAAATTGAACACTAAGAAAGAGACAGAAAGTGAACTGATTTTCACCTCAAAAAAAAGAGGCACTTGAAAGTGCCTCTCTTACCTACGTATTATTTGGTCAGTCAACCATGTCTAAAGCAATATCATCAGTTGGTGGGAAACCACACATACTGCCCCGATTTGTTGATGTAACCATATTGTTCTTCAATTTCGTCTTCTACGGTGATGTAGATTGTTACCCGTGCCAACCCATTATAGAAAGGATCAACCTCATCAAATTTGGGACTGGTAATCTGATTTCCATTAGTATCTATAAAAGTCCATTTTCCACTTATGAAAACAGGTGCTCGTTCTTCATTAAATGATCGTACCTCGTCAAACTGCTCGGGAATTATGAAGGCCCCCGTTTTATCAATGAAACCAAATTGGTTGCTGTTTTTTCGAGCAGGAGCCAGACCGTTTCCAAACTTTCCAGCACTGATAAACTGCGGTGAAATGAAGACTTCACCATTCGAACCAATATATCCCCAGCGATCGCTAACCCTTACCGCTGCCAGCTTGTTGGAGAAGGGTAGGGCTTCTGAGTATTTCAGCTCAACCACCGTGCTACCCGATCGGTCTATATAGCCAAATAAGTCATCATCCCGAACTAAAGCTCTTCCATCTTTAAACTCATTTTCCTCTATGTCGTCTAAATCGTCAGGCATATTTACAGATTCAACTTCTCTGCCGTTTTCATCAATATAGAGGTACTCAGAGTAATCGATACTACGAACAAAGGCACGTCCATCCGAATATGGATTTGATTCCCTAAAGCGTGGATTTACCACAAATTCTCCTTTTGTGTTGATGTATCCCCACCTACCATTCAGCCGAACAGCTGCTCTGCCTTCCGAGAAACTTCGTATATCCTGAAAGTCTTCCTCAATCACAAATTCACCGTTTTTGTTCATGTATTTCCATTGCCAGCTGTCGCGAACCCGGGCCAGTCCATTCGAAAATTCATAGGCGTTTTGCAGAGTCGGTTCAATTACAATGGCTCCCTTTTTATTGATGTAGCCCCAATCCCCATCAATAAGAACGGGATAGAGGTTTACGATTTCATCTGTGTTATCACCACCACCTGTAATGTCGTTAACTACATTGCAGGAAATAGATACAGATAGAAAAAACAAGCTGAGTAGTAAAAGTGAACGTTTCATAATTCTTTAATTATCGAGTTGGATACCAAACAAATTCTCCGGCTTTATTTACGTAGCCGAAACGCGGGTTTTCATCATCACCAATCTGAACTCTTGCGATGCCATCATTAAAACTTTCTGCATTGAAAAAGCCATCTTTAATTACAATAAGACCGGATTCTCTGTTTATGTAGAACCAATCTCCGCTGAGGCGTACAGCACTTCTGTTTTCAGTGAACGACTTTACTTCTGCGAACTGGTACGGAATGATTAGCTCTCCCTTTTTATCAATAAATCCGATGTAGTCATCATCCTGAACCCAGGCTAATCCCTGAGAAAAAATTCCTGCCAGATCAAAGTTTGGGGTTATCACAGGATTCCCAGATTTATCTATATATCCCCATCCTTCTGTGGTTTGGATAGGAGCCAAACCATCAGCGAATTCTCCGGCAGCGGTGATCTGGAAATCAGGGTTGATTTGTTCTTCTCCGTCTGTGTCAATGTATACCCATCCCTCAAAAGTTTCCACGGCAGCTACATCCTGAGAAAAAGGCTGGGCATCGCTAAACCTAAGATCGATGGCAATACTCCCATCGGTAGATACATATCCCCAAAGTCCGTCGGACCGGACGGCTGCTAATCCTTCAGAAAAGGCTCCGGCAAAATCGAACTCCGGAGCAATGGCAAAATCGCCACTGGTATTTATGAACCCGTATGACTCTCCGGGACGTTGAGCAGGAGCAAGTTCGCCTGAAAAATCACCGGCTACACTAAAAGAGATAGGAATTTCCAGGCTTTTGGTTTCCTGAGATACATAGCCCCAGCTTGTACCCTGACGCACTGCGGCAAATCCATCCGAAAAGGCTCGCGCTTCATCAAAATTAGGTTCAATAACTATACCTCCAGAGGTATTGATATAACCCCATTTTCCATTTAGTAAAACGGGATGAAGAGCTTCTTCGGTGTCACCATCATCCCCTTGAATGCCTTCAACTATAGAGCAACCGGAAAGCGCAAAGAGGCTGATGAGGGAAAGTATCAGAGCAATTGTTTGTAGCTTTTTATTCATAAGACTAGTGTTGGCTGAATGCTATTTACTTAATTAATGTCATTTTTCTTGTTTGACTTCCCGAAGGAGTTTCTAGCTGATACAGATACACTCCACTTGGAAGATCCGATGCATCAAACGTAACCGTGTGTTCGCCGACGCTCATAGTGCGCTCGGTCAACGTTTGGATCAACCTTCCTTTTACGTCATAAATTTTGAGGGAGACTAATCCAGAGGCTGGAAGTACAAACGAAATATTCGTACTTGGGTTGAAAGGGTTCGGATAATTCTGATGCAGTGTAAATTTCTGTACTTTCCCGTTAACCTCTGTGCTAACAGGGAGCGGTTCTACAAAGCCAAGATCCTGGAATTCACCCTGAAGAACCGTTTCCGTCTCAGATATGTCCAGCTCAAACCAGTTGTTCAAGATGGAGGTATAAATTGATCGGTAATCAGTACTGAACACCGGATCGCCGGAATTGTCTAAATCGGTGAGATTAGCATGATCGCCATAAAGCCCGCCATTTACCGGACCAAATAACATCACCGGCGCAGAAGAACCATGATCGGTTCCTTGTGAGGAGTTTTCGTCAAGGGTTCGTCCAAACTCAGAAAAAGTCATGGTAAGAGCTCGATCCTGTTGTCCATCCATCTCCAAATCAGCATAAAATGCATTTACAGAATTGGCGATATCTGCAAGTAAGTTCGCGTGACCACCTTCGGTACTTCCCTGATTGTTGTGTGTGTCAAAACCGCCTTTAGAGACCAGGAAGACTTTCGTTTTGAGCCCCCCACGAATTAATCGTGCAACAACGGAAAGACTTCGGGCAAGCCCGGAGTTTGGGTATTCTCCTAAATTTGAAGATGAATCTGCTGCATTCTGAATAGATTCCAGATACTTAAATGAGGAGTTGGCTATTTTCCGGGCAAATGAAAGCGAACGACCAAACTCATTAGCAGGTACATTTTCTTCACTATAGAAACCGCCTTGTTCCAGGAATTGTGCGAACTGAGAAGCTCCGCCAAAAGTAACTCCAAGATTTCCAAACTCACTTTGGAATAAAGTAGCAGAACCTCCAATACGAACACCTAAAGGAAACTCAGGTGGATTGGCTATAAAGTCAGGGTTATCCTCAACCAGAAACCGGCCGGCCCATCCGGTACCAAGGTTTTCATTTTCATCGCTTGCTGATGTCCAGATATCAGTAGAACGGGCATGAGACCTATTAGGATTATCATATCCCACATTGTGAATTACTGACATATTTCCGTTTCCCCAAATGGGTTCAAGAGATGCCATCGCCGGGTGCATGCCAATATCATCGCTTAACATAATAGATTCTTCTTTGCTGATTGCGATTGTTGGACGTTTCTGGTAATACACATCGTTTTCTACTGGTACTATGGTGTTCAAGCCGTCATTTCCTCCTCCAAGCTGGATCAGAATAAGTACGCGGTCGTTGTTGGCTGCAACCAAACGGTTTAAGAATTTTGTTCTGGCCATGGCGTTTACTGAAAGTCCGCCAAGCATGAATCCTGATCCCAAAGCACCAATACCAAGCGTACTCAGGAAGCTCTTTCGCGTCCAGCTTTGGTGATCGTGTTCGTGAGCTTCTCCATGTTCAAGGCTACTTCCGTGGCGGTTATGGCTCAGAGTTAATTTTTTGTGATTATGATGATCGCACATGATGGTCTTCCTTAAATAAGTTGATACGCTGGTAGTTGAATGAGATAGGAAATGTATTGCCTTAGATTCTCTGCAAAGGTCTCTTCGTAATAAAGATTATCATCAGAATCAGTGTTGGCAGTCCATTCATACCAGGGGATATCTCCCAATAGTATTTTTGCAAGGTTGATTTTGTAATCGGGAAAACCAGTCAGATCCGGTACAAGATCCGGGTTGCCGGCAAAGTCCTCATCTACTTGTCGTATCCCAACCTGATCGAGAGGGAGGGAAAGCATGTGTTCTGCTATGTCTTCAGCAAGGCTGAAGGGATTCGAAGGATCGGAAACTTTTTCAGCAATACGAATTGGATCATATTGACTCCCGGCTCCATCATATCCATAAATAACATCTGTTAAATTATCCCAGCGGGAAGGCATTAAATTGGTGTTCAGCCAGGTGTAGTGTCCGGGCGTTCCGTCAGAGTCAGGTGGATTATATCCCGACCATCCAAAAACAGTTTCCGGACGGAGTAGTTCTTCATTTAACTCTTGCATTCTCAGGCGGATATACTCTTTGACTTCAGCATTTGGTGTAATTTCCAATTGTCTTAGGAAACTCATAAACACTTCAATAGGGCTCTTGATGCGAGCTCCCATAAATCGGGCTTCATAAAAATGAGTGCTGCTCAGCAGATTCTTCAAAACGTCTGCGATGTTGAAATCTGCATTTATACAGTAATCGGCTAGTTGTTGAATTGCGGTATCATTCGGTTCAGCACTAACAAAGAAAACATAGAGCTTACGACACAGAAACCAGGCAACTTCATCGGCTTTCTGGTCGAAAATCAGATCAACAACTCCATCCAGATCGTAAGTATCTGGCTGACCAAGAATAGTTTTAGAGCCCGAATCGTGGCGCTCTGCATCAAAATAACCTGTTAAGGTAGTGTTGTTAACACGCCATCCGGTAACTGCACGAGCCACCTCAGCTACATCGTTTTCGGTGTAGTTGACGGTACCATTTCTATCTTCAGGCCCGAGGGTAAACAGCTCTAATAATTCCCGAGCAAAATCTTCATTTGGCTGACCGGCTCTGTTATTATAGTTGTTGAGGTAGTAGACCATTGCTGAGTTCTTACTCATATCCCGGATGAGCTCTTTGAAATCGCCAAAGCCTTTTTGCTGGATAAGTTTCATATACTTGTATATATGACTGGCATAGCTATTTGGAGCTTTGCCTGGCAAATCATTCATATTCTGATAAGAAACTGCGAAGTGGTTACTCCAGAAGAGCATCATGCGCTCCATTAATCCACCGTTGTACATTCGATCCATCCAACGAAACTGGATATCGTACATATCAAGAATATCACCCGAAGTACCGGAATTATACCAGGAGGGATCATCTGGAAGGATTGCTGCTGCGGCTTCATCAACTATAGCGTTTACCGCATTCTCTGCCGAACCAAGAGCTCTCAGTCGATTAAGATCACTTATCTTATTTCCAAAGTGGGTGCGACGAGTCAAATGGGCAGCCTGTGCCTTGCCCCATGGCCCTTCGTAACTGTCTAAACTTGATGAATGTGTTTTTTTAAAGAGAGAGGTCGAATTCATAAAACTACTTTAAATTTAGAATTCTGTTTACATATCAGATACTATTAAGAGAGGCAATACCTGGAATGTGTTACAGTTTAGATTTAAAATGATTCTATTTTAAGGGGGTAGAAAAGTTCCTGCGAAAATTGAGTTTTTTCTTATTTCGGTTTTTATTTGAATGCTGAAAAATTATTTTAGACAATAAATTCAATAGCTTACTAGTACCTATGAAAACGCTCTTTTCCGTTCTTTTTTTGTTAATTTCGGTTCTCGGAAATGCTCAAACCTACAAATTTGGAGATGTTCCAAGAGAGCATCTTGAGATGGAGGTTTATGAGAAGGACTCATCAGCCAGTGCGGTTGTTTTATTTTCCAAAGGCGAGGCAGAGCTCAATTATTATAACGATCGGTTTTATCTAACGGTTTATCGCCATATACGAATTAAGATATTGACGGATGAAGGCCTCGATGAGGGAGAGATCGCATTAAGATTCAGAGACAGGGGTTCAAACTCTCCCCAGAGAGTGAGTGGCATTAAAGCGGAATCTTACACGTTATCAGAATCGGGTGAGATAATAAAAGAATCGGTTGGCAGAAGGGATCGATATGAGGAAGAGGTTTCAGAAAATGTTGCTGAGATCAAGTTTAATGTTCCGGGGTTAAAAAAAGGAACAGTATTTGAGTACGAATATGAGCTCACTTCAAATAACCCCTTAGATTTTCCTTCATGGGTTTTTCAGGATGACATTCCGGTAATTTGGAGTGAATACACTGCTAAAATACCCGAATGGTTTAACTTCTTAACAGTAAGCCGAGGATTTCATGAGTTTTTAGTAAATGAGCAGGAAAGGTATAATGACCGTATTAACTTTAATAGCAGGAATGGAGTGGCCTTTCTCGATTTTGAAGGAACTGAGTATCATTATGTAATGAAGGATATTCCTGCAATTGCCGATGAGCCATATATGAAAGCATCCATGGATTATCTCTCACATATTCGGTTCCAGCTTTCATCCATACAGTTTCCACAAACACTAATGGAGACCTATCTTGATAGCTGGGTTGAATTAGTAAATATACTGGTAAAAGACGAAGATTATGGAAGAAGATTGAGAAGTAGCTCAGAGCTTGATATGGGCTTGGTACAGGCACTTGAAGGGGCAGAGACAGAAATGGATAAGATGGTCGGTATTTACAATCATGTTTCTAATCATATGGAATGGAATGAAGAGCACGGTTTATATGCTTTTGACGATCTTGCCAAGGTGTATGAAGAAGGTACCGGAAATGGAACGGCAATAAATCTGATTATGGTACAAATGCTACGTGAAGCCGGGTTCGAAGCACATCCGGTTGCGTTAAGCACAAGATTTAACGGCGAAATTGTAAATCTTTTTCCTCTTGCAGGTCAGTTCAATCATACCATAGCATACGTACAGTTTGATGACTCCTATTTTTTGTTGGATGCCAAAAACGAACTAAGACCTTATAACCTCTTGCCTTCTGAGGTTTTAAATGGCCAGGGACTTATTATATATGAAGGACAGGAAATTTGGGTTCCCCTTCAGAACCAAGTGCCTAATACAAGCAGGAATGTAGTTCGTATTATTGTTGATGATGAAGGATATAAAGGAGAAGTGACGTCACAAAATCAAGGGTTCTATGCCGTTGATTTAAGGAATTCGTTCGACTTAATGGAGCTTAAAGAAAGTGTAAATGACGAAGTTTTTGCGTTAGAAGATCCACGTTTTTCAGTTGATAGTGTGTCTATCACAAATGATCAATTGGATGAGAGTTTTGAATTCAAGACTCAATTTAGTTTTTCTGACACTTCGGCATCGGATATTCTCTATTTAGATCCAATGATGATGGGTAAGCTCAAGGAATCTCCATTCGAAAAAAAGGAGCGAACATTCCCAGTGGATTATAACTACCCATTTACTGAAAGTATTATAATGAATATTCAGATTCCTGAAGGTTGGGTTGTAGATGAAATACCAGAGTCTGTTCTAATCCGCTTGCCGGAGCAGGCGGGGGAATTCAGGAGAATTGTTCAAAATAATGGAAATATGATTTCAATGAACTACCGTTATATGATCAATAAAACCCGATTTATGCCTCTCGAATATGAAGGATTGAAGCAATTCTATGATCAGATGGTAGATAAGCTTGCTCAGAATATTGTTCTGAAGAAATCTTCGTAAAAAAACGTTTATGAAAACCATCTCCATGTTATTTATTCTTTTCTCTTTGAGTTTAGATGTGTTTTCTCAAGCCTATCCATTTGGAGATGTTCCAATAGAGCATCTGGAAATGGAAGTGTATGAAAAAGATTCTTCTGCGAGCTCAGTTATCTTATTTTCAAAAGGGGAATCTGTAGTTGAATTCAGGGACTATCGGTTTTATCTGTCAACAAAAATACATAAGAGAGTAAAAGTGTTTTCAGATAATGGGTTCCAAAAAGGAGATATCCAGATAAATTACCGCAATAAAAATAGCTATTCTCCTCAGACCATTTCAGATTTAAAAGTTGCAAATTATACACTGCTTGAAGACGGAAAATCGAAGATAGATTCTTTGAATGAGAATGATTTTTTAACTGAGGAAATAGGGAACGGTATTTCAACAAAGAAGTTCAACATCCCTAATTTAGAGAGGGGTGCAGTATTTGAATATCAATATAAAATTTCTTCAAATAACCCACTTGAACTACCCTCATGGGCTTTTCAAGAAGATATTCCTGTTTTATGGAGTGAATATATAGCTGATATACCTGAATGGTTTGGCTTTGTGAATATACAGAGAGGCTTTAACGAACTGTCCGTCGCAATTGATAGCATATATTATGGAGAAACGTACCGTGAAGATAGGTATGGAAGAAAGATATCGATGGATTATGAGGGTATTTATTACAGATATGTGATGGAAGATATTCCATCCTTTGAAGAACAACCTTATATGAAGTCCAATTCAGATTATTTAGACCAAATTCAGTTTTATCTGACATGGATAAGAAATCCAATCACCAGTAAAACGTTTTATTTGAATAACTGGAGCGAAATGATTGAGGCATTACTTGAAGGGGATAATTTTGGACGAAGGCTTGAGGGTGGACGTCAGATTGGAAGACTAACAAGAGATGTAGTCTCTGGTTCTGATGATCAGTTTGAGATTATGATTACTTTATATAATGAAGTAAAGCAAAGAATGAGCTGGGATGGAAGCTATGGTTTATATACGTATCGTAAATTAGACGATATATTTGAAGAAGGAACTGGGACAGGTTCTGAAATAAACATGATTTTACTTAAGATGCTCAAAGAAGCTGGAATTGCAGCTTATCCTTTAATTTTAAGTACACGTGATCATGGAGAAATTGTGGATGTTTTACCAACACCAGAACAGTTCAACCATACAATTGTATACGTGCAAAATGATAGTACTCACTTTTTATTGGATGCAAGTCAGGAAACACTCCCCTTTAACATGTTACCTGTAGAAGTGATTAATGGAATGGGGTTATTGGTCAAAAATAGCGGGGTTGAGTGGATTGAATTGGTAAACGACGTCCCCAATACATCAAGTAGTATAATTGATATTACGATAGGTGAGCAGAAAACGAAAGGAAATATTAAATCAAAAGATCGCGGATTCTATGCCCTTTTATCTAGAAACCTTTTTAATGCAGAGGATCCAAGGCAAGCATTTAAAGATTTTTTTTCTAGTGACTTCAGAAGTATTTCTATTGATAGTGCTTACATTACTAAGGATGAATTGGATAAGACTTTTGATTATGAGCTTCATTTCAATACTGAGAATATAGGTTCGGATGAGTTGATTTATTTTAATCCAATACTAGTTTTTCTTCTGGAAGAGAATCCTTTTAAAGTAGATTCAAGGCCTTATCCAATAGATTTTGAGTTCATATTTAGCGAAAACTCTGTAATAACGGTCAATATTCCTGAAGGCTGGGATATTGATGAACTACCCAAATCAGTATTATTCCGTTTACCTGACAATAGCGCTGAGTTTATGAGAATAATTCAGGTTACGGATAATAAAATATCTATAAATTTTCGGCATCGAATGAGTAAACTAAGATATATGCCCTCAGAATATCAAAATATTAAACAGTTGTATGATCAACTAGTACTTGCTCTATCCCAAAACATAGTTTTAAAAAAAGCATATTGAAATGAAAAAAATTTACACTCTTTTTTTATGTACACTGATAGTTAGTTGCTCAAACTCTAAGAATGCAATAGAACTGGGTTATGAAGACTATTCTAAGAGTAATCTGCTGTTAGAAATGGGGGCCAATTCCACAGTAAGAGCAAGTGAAACAACCCTTGAAATAATTAGTCCATCTAAAGCAGTATATAAGGTTAAAAAGGCAGTTACCATTTATGATAAAGACGATAAAGATCTTGCGGTAGTCCCGCTGTGGTACGGAGAGTTTAAATCGATTGATTATATGAAAGCTAATGTAATCAACAAAAGAGGGGAACTCGTACGTTCTTATTCAGTAGACGATGCCGCTGATTACAGTACAGCATGGGGATCAACTTTTTTTTCAGATGAACGGGTAAAGGTTCTGGAACTGCCTTACAGTGTGTTCCCGTATACTATTGAATATGAATATCAGCAAACCTATTCGGGACTTCTGAACTTGCCGGGCTGGCGTCCGCAAATTACAGGGCAAAGCGTTGAATCTGCTACTTTTAATCTAATCGACAAAGGAAATACCGGCGTTAGATATTTTGCCAAGAATATGGATAAGGAACCCGAAGTATCAAATGAATTCGGAGTTCAGAAATATACCTGGAAGGTAAATATGTTAATGCCAGTTGAAAGAGAAGCAATGGGGCCGCCTTCATCAGAAATTCTCCCTCAGATATTAGTGGCACCGGGTAGATTTGAAATGGAAACATCCGTAGGTGATGCTTCCAGTTGGAAGGATTTCGGGAAATGGTATTACGAATTAGGGAAGGATACCAGAGAACTCCCTGAAGAAGCAAAACAAGAGGTTGATGCATTAATCTCAGGGGTAGATTCTGAGGAAGAAAAAGTGCGGATACTGTTTGATTACTTACAGGAGAAATCAAGATATGTAAGCATTCAATTAGGAATCGGTGGGTGGAAACCCTTCTCAGCAGAATATGTGTACAATAACAGCTACGGAGACTGTAAAGCCCTAACCAATTATATGCAGGCTGTTCTGGATTATGTTGGCATAGAAGCAGAAGGCGTGTTGATTTACAGAGGGATTAATGAAGGGAAAATGAATGTGGATTTCCCCAGCAATCAATTCAATCACATTATCTTAAGAGTTACCCTTTCCAATGGAGAAGAAATTTGGTTGGAATGTACCAGCAAGTACTACCCCCCGAATCATATTGGACCTGACAATGAAGGTAAAAATGCACTCTTGATTACTCCTGAAGGAGGCGAAGTTATTCAAACCCCTTCACGTGCTTATTCGGAAAATACAAGCGACCGAGTATGGAGATTTAAGGTCTTGGAAGACGGAGCTGCTATGATGGAGGCCAAAGTAAAAGAAAAAGGACTTTCACAGGATATGTTGTTGAGAAGGGTGCTCCCGATTTCAGAAAAAGAACGTCTCGATTGGCTGCACGAAAGCTTGGAAGCAGACAACAGTAAAATCACAGATTATGATTTTGACAAACTAACAGAAACGGACGATTTCGCTCAGTATGAGTATGCCGCTGAGTTAATAGATTATGTTCGCTCATCCAGTAAACGATTATATATTCCTGTGAATAAAATGAATCGTTGGAGATTTTCCATACCTGATAATGAAGAAAGAGAGTACCCGCTTCATCTTGGGATTTCTTATGTAGAGTCTGATTCTGTAGTTTTCGAAACTCCCGAGGGATATGAAATTGAAGCCTCTCCTGCAAATGTCGAAATAGACAATGCTTTTGGAGAGTTCCAGGTATTTTTCCTGATAAATGAAGACCAGGAGATTGTCTACAAAAGGTATTTTGCTTTGAAAGAAGATACCATCCAGCCTGAAGATTACGCAGCACTTAAAGAGTTTTTTGATAGCGTTAAATACGCTGATCAACAACAATTGGTGCTGGTAAAGAAAGAAGAGAGTTGATTCATTTGAAACATAATGGTTTCTAAACTATGATTTACATACTAAAGCAGTTAATTTGATAGAAGTATGTATACTAAAGATTATCCTATAGCAGTTCGTTACCTGATCAGAATAATGCTCATTTTCGCCATTGTTACGGTGTTGAGTATTACCAAACAGCTGTTGGTGCCTCTCTTTTTCAGCATTTTTTTGGCATACTTGTTATACCCGGGGGCGAGATGGTTTGAGGCAAAGGGTGTTCCCAGGATTGCCACTAATTTTATTGTGATACTCAGTTTTATGGCTATCATTTTTGGGACCATCTGGATTAGTATTCAACTGTTTGGAAGCTTTAGCGATGACCTTCCTGACATCAGAGAACGGGTGGCAAGCAATCTTAAATCCCTTCAGGTTTGGGTATCAGGTGTAATAGGGATTTCTGTAGAGCAGCAAAAAAATATTATTACCACTGCTGGGCTAAGCGGTGATTATTTTGGGTCTATTATTGAAGCCGGTAAAAATACACTCATAGCATTAGCCTTAATTCCGGTATATACTTTCCTTCTCCTTTTTTACAGAGATAAGTTCCGGGACTTCATCTACATGATGGTTAAAGATGAAAATCAGGAAAACGCGCAAGACATAATTGAAAAAGCGGCTGATGTAGTCCCTAAATATTTAAAAGGATTACTCGTAGTCTGTGTGATTTTAATTGGATTGAATTCAGCCGGTTTTTATATAATTGGTGTTGAATACCCGTTGTTATTTGGGCTTATCGCTGCCATCTTCAATCTTATTCCATATTTGGGAACCGTTTTGGGCTATGGGATTGTGGCCCTGCTTGTTTTTGGTATCCAGTCTCCTGCGGTAGCCGGAGCGGTTATCATTCAGTTCTTTATCATTCAATTCATCGAGAACAATATTCTCACACCGAATATAACCGGATCTTATGTGAGGATTAATCCACTTGTTATCATCTTTTCATTAATTGCCGGTGGTTTAGTTTGGAACCTTCCCGGAATGTTTCTGGTGATCCCGACTTTAGGGATGTTAAAGATTTTCTGTGAAAGTATCGAAGAGTACAAACCGTATGCTTTTTTATTAGGAACTCAAGGTACAGAAAAGCATTCTATTACTTTAAAATCGGTAAGAAAAAGGTTTGGTTGGTCGGAAGATTAGCTCACCCTGAAAAAACATTAATTATTACTTAATAAAGCTAACCTAAAATTTTTTTGTAAGGATTTATGTTGGGGATAGTCTTACCTTGCAAAACGAAACATAAATTAGACAGCAGGATACGTAATGAGTTCACTAAATAAAGTAATGTTAATCGGACGTCTGGGTCAGGACCCGGAAGTTCGCTACACTCAATCAAACACCGCAGTTGCAACACTTAGCGTGGCAACCAGCGAGCGCTATAAAGATGGTAACGGTGAGTACCAGGAAAAAACAGAATGGCACCGTGTTGTTGCCTGGGGCAGACTGGCTGAAATTTGTCAGCAATATCTTCACAAAGGATCTTTGGTTTATATCGAAGGTCCGTTACAAACACGCCAGTGGGAAGATAACCAAGGGCAGAAGCGATATACCACTGAGGTTAAAGCCCTTCAGATGACCATGCTTGACAGCAAAGGCAGCGGTAGTGGAAACCAAGGTGGAGGGGCGCCTGCACAGGGCGGCAATAAGAATGCTCAGGAAAAACCAATGTCCAGCAATGTAGAGCTGGGAAGCAATTTTGATGATATGGATGATGACTTACCGTTCTAGCATCAATTAGTTATATTTGAAGGCGATGAGGGCTTGGTTCTCATCGCTTTTTTATTTTGTAGCTATACGGTACCTCAGTACATTCAGTAAAACGAACACATTTAACTTTGGCACTTATTAACAAGACTGACATTCATATCGAAAACGCATCAGGTTACTTTGGTTTTATGGCAACCTCAGGAGAGTTGGATTTTTTTGTGATTGGCATCCAGCTTCTGATTATGATTCTCGGCCTTGTTTTCTCTGCTGTTTTTTCCGGTTCTGAAGTAGCTTTTTTCTCACTAAGCAACCGGCTAGAGGATTTAAAGCAAGATGAAAACCCTCATACAGCTGATGATCGAATTTTGGTAATGCTGGATAAACCCCGCCGCTTGCTTGCCACCATATTAATTGGCAATACATTCACAAATATCATGGCGTCAGTGATGGCAGCTGTAATTACCGGAAGTTTAATGGCTATAATCGGATTGTCTGAAGTTTTAGTATACGCGATAGAGATTGTAGTACTAACTTTTATGATTTTGATCCTTAGCGAAATCACACCAAAAATCATTGCTATCAATAATCCTTTGCAGGTTTCCCGTCGATTGAGTGGATTTATTTATGTGCTTTTTATTTTATTAAAACCAGTTGCCAAAGTTCTGGCAGACAGCGCAATTAGCCTAGAACGTTATCTTCCGAAACCAACCAATAAAATGACTTCTGATGATATTAAAACCATAACAGAAGTGAGCGAAAAAGAAGGTTCAATCAAAGAAGATGAACGAGAGATTATTGAAAATGTGATTGAATTCGGAACTACCACCGTTCGTGAAATTATGACATCGAGGGTAAATGTTGTAGGAGTTTCCTTATCTGATTCATTACCTGATGTGTTATCATTGATCAAAGATCAAAGCTGCTCGAGAATGCCACTTTATGAAAATGATCTGGATACCATTCTTGGAGTGATTTATACCAAAGATGTGCTTCCTTATCTGAACAAGAATGACGAAGACCCCTCTTTAAACTGGAAAACGATTTCCCGAAAAGCTCTCTTTATTCCAGCTACCAAAAAACTGGATGATTTGCTAAGGGATTTTCAAAAAGAAAAAACCCACATGGCCATTGTGGTTGATGAATATGGTGGAACAGAAGGTCTCGTTACCATGGATGATATCCTCGAAGAAATTGTGGGAGATATTGTAGATGATGAGGGTGAAGAGCTGGATTTATATACTCGATTCAAAAGCGGAATTTATATTTTTGATGCCCAGATTGATCTCGATGATATGGAAGATATTCTGGAATGTGAGCTTACCTCCGAAGAAGATGAATATGAAACTCTGGGAGGGCTTATTTATCACCTTACTGAGAGTCTGCCAACCGTGGGGGTGAGGGTTCAATTTAAAAATCTGGAGTTAACGGTTCATTCTGTTCAGAATAATCGTATTAAGAAAGTCCGGGTAAAGGTTGATGAACCTCAAAAACCAGTCAAAGAGCAAGAGGCATAAATAATGACCTCGATTCAAGAGAATTTCGATCTGTCGAATTATAATACGATGGGCTTAAAAGCTTTAGCACACTTTTTTGTAGAAATTCACTCCCTTTCGGAATTAAAAGAAGCGTTAGAATTTTCCGATGAACGTAGCCTTGAAACTCTGATTTTAGGAGGAGGTAGTAATATCCTTTTTGTGAAAGATTTTAAGGGACTGGTGATCCTGAATAGAATAAAAGGCATTCAGACTGTATCTGAAGATGAGGATCAGATTACGTTGAAAATCGGAGCGGGAGAAAACTGGCATCAATTAGTGCGGGATTGTGTAGCAAAAGGTTATGGTGGAATAGAAAACCTTTCTTTAATTCCGGGAACGGTCGGGGCTGCTCCTATTCAAAATATCGGTGCTTATGGTGTAGAGTTGGTAGATGTATTTGTAAGCCTTGAAGCTTACGATATTGAACAAAAGGAATTGAAGATTTTCACAAAAGAAGAAAGTGCCTTTGGCTATCGGGATAGCATTTTCAAAAAAGAACTAAAAGGAAAAGTGGTTATAACTTCTGTTACGCTCCGCTTATCCAAAAACCCGGAGCTAAACTTCAGCTATTCTAGTTTAAAAGAGAGGCTGGATGAAAAAGGTATTCAAAATCCCGCACTAAATGATGTTAGTGAAGCGGTAATTGAAGTTCGCCAAAGTAAACTTCCTGATCCGGATAAAATTGGAAACACAGGCAGCTTCTTCAAAAACCCTGTGATATCCGTATATCAGTTTGATGAGTTGAAATCAGCATATTCTGAATTGACTGGATACCCAATATCAGAGCGACAAGTGAAAGTTCCTGCAGGTTGGTTAATTGAACAAGCTGGGTGGAAAGGTAAGAGGAAGGGAGATGCCGGAGTTCACAGTAAACAGGCATTGGTATTAGTAAATCATGGAAGTGCTACTGGCGAGGAAATATGGAAGCTAGCCAACGAAATCATTGAATCCATCCATCAGAAATTTGACATTCGCTTAATACCGGAAGTGAATATATTAGGCCTTGCACATTAATCTTTGGAACCGTCAGGGCTTTAATTTCATTAAGATAGAAGCTGTTAATATTTGAATCACAATACTATGAAACTCACGAAATATATCTATCTCTTAATCCTGGCTGTAGTACTTAACTCAGCCTGTGTCTCTCTACAAGTAAGCCCAGTTTCAGGAAACAAACGAGTGTATGGTTACTCGTGGGAGCAGGAATTAGAAATTGGTCAGGAAGCTGATGGAGAAATTATTGCACAATATGGTTTATATGATGACCCTGAATTGGCCGAATATGTAGATCAACTTGGCCAGGAATTACTCGAAGTGAGCCATTTTAATCGGGAAGACACTCCAGATGAATATCGGAATACAGAATTTACGTTTCGTGTGTTAAACAGCCCGGTAGTTAATGCGTTTGCACTGCCCGGAGGATACGTGTATGTAACAAGAGGCCTACTTGGACATTTGGATAATGAAGCACAATTAATGGTGGTACTTGGGCATGAAATCGGTCATGTAGCAGCAAGGCATGCGTCTCAAAGAGCAGCAGAACAGCAACTTGGCCAACTAGCCATTATTGGTGGTGCAGTTCTTGGACAATCTTTAGGCCTTGATGGAGGAAATATTCTTCAGTTGAGCAGCCAAACCGCTCAGCTTTTATTTTTGAGTTATAGCCGTGATGATGAACGGGAATCGGATCAGCTTGGTGTTGAGTATTCGGCGATGGAAGGATACGAGGCGGCAGAGGGAGGAGAGTTTTTTACTTCATTAAAAAGAATCTCAGAAAAAGCGGGACATAGCATTCCATCTCATTTATCTTCCCACCCCGATCCGGGCGAGAGAGAAGATAATATTCCAAGACTAGCTGCCGAATGGGAAGAAAAAGGCTACGATCAAACCATAGTAAACAAAGAGAAGTTTATGAGCATGATTGACGGTCTCATGTACGGAGCAAATCCCAGAGAAGGGTTTGAGGAAGATGGCGTGTTTTATCACCCCGAATTAGCCTTCGAATTTCCTGTCCCTGATGGCTTTGTGGTTTTTAACCAGCCAAGTGCCGTAATCCTGGTTAATGAGGCACAGGATGCTGTTGTGCAATTCACAATTAGTTCCGAAAGTGATACCCCTGAAGATGCTGTACAGGCATTTTTGAATCAGGAAGGAATTACTACCGTTGATCAGGAGCAAATTAATGTTAATGGATATAACGGGTATACAGCGGAAGCTACTACTCAAACCGAGGATGGTACCTCACTTTCGATAGATCTTTCCGCAGTTGAGTACAATGGAAATGTATATCAATTTCTGAGTTATACAGCTACTTCTCAGTTTGAAGATTACAGAAACAGGTTTGAATCTGTGTTTAATGGATTTGAAGAGGTAACTGATCCCGATATTCTAAATGTAGAGCCGGTTCGACTTGATTTGATACGGGCAGAAAGAACAGCTCCCTTCTCGGAATTACTACCCTCAAACCTCCCTATGGATATTGAACCTCTGGATATAGCTATTATTAATCAGGTACAGTTAGATGATATCATTCAAAGAGGAACTGTTCTAAAGATCCCTGTCCAATAAAAAAAGAGAGCACCTTTCAGGATGCTCTCTATGTCAGTTAAAAGTAGATCGAATGACCTTGGAAGCAAGATTCTTGTTAGAAGGATAATCCTACCAAAATATAAAACTGTTCAGAGTCAGGGTTAAAGACTACTGCTCCACTTACAGGGATCGTAAAAGTATCTGTAATTACGATGTCTTTGCTTGTACCGATCCCAATATTTACGAGGGCAAATTCTCCATCAGTGGAATGCCATCCATCTCCGGCACCAACGAATAGATCTGCCTGATCCAGCGAGTACCCGGCTTCAAAGTAAAGATCTCCACCGGCCGATCCCGCATTTACAGCTTCATTTACGATGAAATTCCCTGCTAGTGAAAAAGCATCCTGCTCAAATCCAGCGTTAATTTCGAATGCATGACTATCACCATCCAAGTAGAGAGAGCCTGGATAGTAGTAATCTGTAACTCCAAGGTAGAGCCCGAAGTCAAAACTATACCCTGCATATAGATCCATTTCCTGGAACCCGGTATAACCTTGCGAACCCCATGCTCCGATTGCAAATCCTCCGGAAGAAACTTCAACCGCAGGCTGCCAGGATGGACCGTCGTATGCTACACCACGAAATACATAGGTACTGTAGAAGTCAACACCAGTAGTTACTTCTACATCTTGTGCTTTGGAGATATCTCCGGAAGTAAATACGAGTATTACTCCGAGTGTTAAAAGAGAAATTATTCTATTAAACGTGTTCATTTTTTATCCTTAATTGAGTATGAGTGAGTATTAGGCTGTTCTAAAAGAAGTTTAGAACAGTCTTCTGAGTGATAGTTCTATGCCCGGGAGAAGAGGGTTCTCCCGGTAATGCATAGAGTTTTGATGAGTAGTTTGATTAAAAGTGTTAAGCGATAAGCTTAGGTTTGAATTCGGGATAAGCTTCTGCATCGTGTTCGTGAAGATCGAGTCCCATTTCTTCCAAGTGACCATTTACGCGAAGTGGAAGTATCATGTCAATTCCTTTGAATAAGATATAGCTTACTGGGAATGTCCATAAGAAAGCGGCGGCAATACCCAATAACTGTACACCAATGATACTCATGTTGAACATGTCGCCTGTATTGAAGAGACCGGCAGCAAGAGTACCCCATGCGCCACAAACTCCATGAACAGAAACCGCGCCAACAGCATCATCAACTTTTTTATCAATAAGAATCATTGAATAGTGCACAATTATGCCGGCTATTGCTCCTGCAAGAATTGCGAATCCCGGAGTGAGGTTGGCACATCCGGCGGTGATACCCACAAGTCCGGCAAGTACACCATTCAGAGTAACAGCACCATCCGGTTTTCCACCCGAAATCCATGTGATAATCATGGCTGCAGTTGCACCGGCTCCTGCGGCTAAGAATGTATTAAGAGCGATAAGAGCTACAGAAGTATCACCTGTTGTAGTTGAACCGGCATTGAAACCGAACCAGCCTAACCAGAGAATAAATACACCAAGTGCAGCAAGGGGTAAACTATGACCTTTAATAAGCTGAGGCTTGCCATCTATATATTTCCCAACACGTGGTCCTACCACTATTGCTCCTGCAAGAGCTGCCCAGCCACCCACAGAGTGAACAACCGTTGAGCCTGCAAAATCAATGAAGCCCAGTCCTTCTAACCAGCCGCTTCCATTAAATAAACTACCCCACGCCCATGAGCCAAATACGGGATAAATAAAAGCAGTGATAAGGATTGAGAATATAAGATATGCATTGAACGCCGTTCTTTCGGCAACCGCACCTGAGACAATAGTAGCAGCAGTGGCTGCAAATACAGCCTGGAAAAAGAAGAAGGTGTAAGACCATTCAACTGAGTAATCGCCAATTTCCATCAGCATAAATCCGTCGGTTCCAACCCATCCACTGGCAGAGGTACCGAACATAATCCCAAAGCCTAACAGGAAGAAAGCAAGTCCACCAGCAGAAACATCCATCACGTTCTTCATAATGATATTTACAGCATTTTTCGCACGAGTGAATCCGGTTTCAACGAGTGCAAAACCAGCCTGCATAAAAAATACAAGGCAAGCGGCGATGATGGTCCATATATAGTTTAAGTTATTCTGTACAATTTCGGCGGTAAGATCCTGTGCCTGAACCGTATTAGCGGCCAAAAGAGCGATTAAAGTTAAAATTAGTTTTTTACGAAACTTCATTTTTTAAAAAGGTTAGTTAGTGATGAGTGCAGTGAGTGAAGTCTGCACGGAGGTAAATTAATTAGGCAGTATTGAACTTCAAATAAAAAAATTTATACAAATCATCTTTATAAATAAATAAATTCTGTAGAAGCGCTTTTCTAATTAAAATTATTATATGAAAGCGTTTCCTTTGTTAAATAAATTTTTTTGAGATGATGTCATTATGATGAATAAAAAGGGGTATTCAGGATGGTTTTTGTAAAATTCATGTTGCCATAAGTCTTATCTTTGTGCGCGAATTAACTCACATCAAAGAAAAATTGTAAGTATGATTTCAAGATATGCCCGCAAGGAAATGTCAGATATATGGACAGAAGAAAATCAATTTCAGGCATGGCTGGAGGTAGAGCTGGCAGCTTGTTGGGCGTGGGCTAAATTGGGAACCATCCCGATGGAGGATGTAGATGAACTTTACGAGAAGGCTTCCTTCAAATTAGAGCGAATCAAAGAAATTGAAGAAAAAACCCGTCATGATGTAGTCGCTTTCACTCGGGCAGTTTCGGAGACACTTGGTGAAGAAAAAAAATGGATTCACTTCGGGCTTACCTCCACCGATGTAGTAGACACCGCCTGGGGAGTACGGTTGAAACAAGCTAATAGGCTATTATTTGCTGATCTTGAACGAATTATTTCTGTACTAAAAGAAAAGGCGCAAAAGCATAAGTACACAGTTATGATGGGGCGTACGCACGGAATCCATGCCGAGCCTACAACCTTTGGATTGAAATGCGCACTTTGGTATGCAGAGATGAATCGAAATCTGGAGCGATTTAAAAAAGCAGCTGCTGATGTAGAATTCGGTAAACTGTCCGGTTCGGTAGGAACGTTTGCTAACATTCCACCTGAAGTAGAACAATTTACATGTGAAAAACTAGGATTAACTCCGGCGCCCATCTCTACACAGACATTGCAACGCGATCGCCATGCCCATTATGTTTCTACACTTGCGTTGATAGGATCAACTCTTGAGAAAATAGCGGTGGAAGTTCGTCACCTTCAGAGAAGCGAAGTTCGGGAAGCGGAAGAAGCTTTCCGCAAAGGACAGAAGGGCTCGTCCTCTATGCCCCATAAGCGGAATCCAATCAGTTCTGAAAATATTTCCGGATGTGCACGGGTACTACGTGGATACATGGTTACAGCATTTGAAAACATTCCTCTATGGCACGAACGTGATATCTCACACTCTTCGGCCGAGCGAATCATTCTTCCTGATGCAACCATTCTCCTTGATTACATGCTGAACCGTTTTGCAAATGTAATAGAAAACCTGGTGGTATTCGAAGAGAACATGGAAGCCAATATTTGGAAGACGCACGGACTGGTATTCTCACAGCGTGTACTCAATAAATTGATTGAAAAGGGAATTGTTCGGGAAGAGGCTTACGATGCCGTTCAACCACTGGCCATGCAGAGCTGGGAAAATCAGGTGCCTTTTAAGCCTTTGATTGAAGGAGATGAGTACATAATGTCAAAGCTAAGTCAGGATGAAATTGATGATGCATTCGATTTGGATCATCACACCCGAAATGTAGATGTGATTTTTGAGAGGGTTGGGTTGAAGTAATGTTTCTAAAGCTTAAGATTTACTTCTTGGTTTGTGCATATTTAGTTCTAAAAGGTGCTTTTAACCCTGTTTTTGCACAATCAAATTTCGAATTGCTATATGAGCAAACGGCTGAGTTTTTCATTGAAAAGGTTAATAACGCTCAGGAATCATCTTACCAGGAAGTAATCGAATTTTATAATGAGCAGCTACTCAAAGAGAGATCGGTTAAGCTCAAAATTCAGCAATGTATTTTCATTGATAAAGTTTTTTTCAACGAAGACGAATACTACAATCCCAAGTACGAGGAATTTGAGAATTGTTTAGAACAATTAAAAAGTGATTACTCAGAATTCTCTGAGGCTTCTATTTATTATTTGTACAATCAATATGAAGATTCTTCAATAGTAGAAATTGAGAAGCTTTCCGATAGTCTTAAAAACTCAAATTCGGAGTTGCCATATAATATCTGGATGGCATATTCTAAGCTAGCAAATCACTATTCAGAAGAAGATCCCGGTCTCTCAATTTCTTACGCAATTGATGCTATGGGAGCTAATGATGAAGAAGATTTAAGTGTTCTTGTTGCTAAACAATATTTAGAACTGGGTGAAACTCTAAGGGCAAAAGAAATTCTATCAGAAAATATTGATACTTCATCTATCACCTATAATGAGTATCAAAAGGCAGAGCTTTTTGAAGAGTTAGGGAGCTACAAAGAAGCATACGAAATCTATTTGAGATTGAATGATGAATGGGATAATCAGTCCGAAATTGGCAGGGTTCTGAAAAAGCTAGATAGAATGAGAGAAGCAAGAAAGTATTTGGTTGAAGCCTCAGAAAATAACTGGAATAGTAGAAAAGCGCTTGAGGAAGTATTCTTATTCGATCTTGAATATAGTACAGTTGATACTGTTTTACACTCATATAATGAAATGAGAAATGAAGGTTTCTGGGCCGATCCTTTTGGAATTTATAAAGCCAGAATGATTATCAAAAAGGGGGTTATTGGATTCAAGTTCAGAGATATATTGCCCTTTTTGTCTTTTATTATTTTAATTCTTTTTTGTGTAGCTATACCTTACCTGTGGATTGTTCCTGTGTATTCCTATGGTAAATGGAAACAAGATCAAGGTTCCACCTACAAAGCCTTTGATGAAAGATGGAATCTTAAGCACTTTTGGTATATAACAAGTTTGTTCTTAATTGTATCTTTTCTTGCAGAGATATTGTTTAGTTACTCAGATTTTATTGCTTCGTGGAACGATGAATTTGTAGAAGAAAAGCTGGACCGTCTATATCTAGCAAGAACAGTAATATTTTCGGATGTTATTTTGGTGATTGGTACTTTTCTTCTTTTCAAAAGAAAAGACTGGGACTATTTGTGGAAAGGAGAAAACCCTATTGGTAAAGATATCGGTCTTGGAATTGCCTTTTATTTTGTTGTTAGGATTATTTACCTAATTAATGTAGCAATTTTCGGTTCAGATAATATCGGGTCAGGAATGGCAACCTCGTTAATTGAAGAGGCTATTTTAGGAGTAATAGAAAACTATGGTTCTTTTGCTGCTTTTTTAACCTTAGTAATCATAGCTCCTGTTTTAGAAGAAATTCAATTTAGAGGGATTATGTTAGGAAGTGCTTCAAAGTATATCCCTTTTTGGGGAGCAAATATTCTGCAATCTGTTTTGTTCGTAGCAGTTCATGATAACTATAGTTTATTCCTGTTTTATTTCTGTTTTGGAATGTTAGCAGGTTATTTAAGAAAGAACACAGGAAACTATATTGCACCAATCTCATTGCACATGATTAATAATCTGCTTGCGTACTTTGTGATTTTACTAAGAACTTAAAGCAAACTATATCCCGATTGAGCGAAGCTGAGAGTCATCTTCTTCTAAGATATTACCTCCGAAATCAAAATGTCATTTTTGAGAGGGTTAGTATGAAATTAATGATGTTTTAGCAAATCTTTCCGTTTCACTTTACCCGTAGCAGTTCTTGGAATTTCTTCAATAACTTTAAGCTCTTTGGGAAGTTTGAAATCGATTAGTTCATCTTTTAGCAGCTCACGGATTTCTTCGAGATTTGGAGTCTTTCCATTTGAGAGTGTTACAAATGCAGCCACTTTTTGACCCCATTCTTCATCGGGCACACCAAGCACTACCACTTCTTTGATGGAAGGAAGTTTCTGGATGGCCTCTTCAACCTCTATAGGGTTAACATTTTCTCCCCCGGTGATGATCAAATCAGTTCTGCGTGATTCAATGAACACCATGTCAAAGGTATTTCGGTGTCCGTAATCTCCGGTGTTGAACCAGCCTTTCTTATCAAAACGGTCTTGGTTGTCCTCTTTGTGGTAATAGCCATCAAAAACCTGGGGACCTTTTAACCAGATGGTTCCTGATTGGTTTTTTCCAAGTACTTTTCCTTCATCATCTCTGATTTGGAGCTCATTGGGAGGGAATGGTTTGCCTACACTTTTCATCGGAATGTAGGCACCGGAAGGAGCTAGCGTCGGATTAGCTGCAATTTGGGCACAGGTCTCGGTCATTCCGTAGGAAGAAACTACCGGAATACCTCGCTCAACCGCTTTTCTGAGCAGGGAAGAACTGGTTGGGCCGCCGCCAAGTAGGATCGCTTTAAAGTCGCGATGAGTTTTAAAAAGCGGGTCGTTTAACAATCGTTTCAACATAGTAGGTACCAGAGAAGCTGCCTGGAAACGAGTGTTTTCACCGAGAAATTCTTTAATCATCTCTTCATGAAACACATCCATCCGATAAATACTTGTTCGGTAAATGAGCGATCTCAGAATAATTGAAATTCCACCAACATGATTTAAAGGCAGGCAAAGCAGCCAGAAGTGATTAAGATCCGGTTTGAAGTTTTTAGCCGAGGACTTAGCCGCAGCAAACATCTGTTTACGCTTTAGCGGCACAATTTTTGGTTTTGATGAAGTGCCGGAAGTAAAAAAGTATCCAAATACCTCTGAATCTTTGATTTTTGATTCGTCAGGTAGCTTCATATCCCTGATATCGAAGGTGAACGCGTTCAGGAAGAAGTTTTCGTCCATGTGAATAACATCATCCCCTTTAAGTCTGCCTCGGTTTTTCGAATCACAAAAAATCAAGCTTGGGTTGAGTTCTAATATTTGAGCCTCCAATTCTTTTTGTGGGAGCTTGGTATTCAAAGGGATGAAAGGGATGCCCAATTTCCAGCAGGCGGCAATAGAGAAAATCAGCATGTCGGATGATTCCGATAGAAATGCTACGGGCCATTTTAAAGAATCTGATGTTCGTTCAACAATATCCTGGAAAAAAGCCGTAAACCGATCCAGGTCGCTATACGTAAACATACCATGTTGCGAAGTAAGGAAAACCAATTCCGGATCTGTTTTCTTAAACTCAAAAATATGTAGGCGCGATTTAAACACTTAAATTTCTTCCCAAAAAGTTAGGTCAATAGAGTTGCCGATTCCCTGAGTTTCAGAGATAATATAGGAGCCATTTATAAATCTTTCTGAGTGTGCTCCTTGTTCTTCTAACAATGAGCCTGTAGCCAGTCCGTGTGCAAAAACTTTTGTTCCTAACCCGGATGCCAAAATTGCCGATGCCTTCCTTCCAACTATCCCATCCAAACTTGTAGTGAATACAACTTCTATATTATGAGTGTTTGCAAGCTCTTTTGTTACGGTAATGTTTTCAAAAAGACCCATTAAAGCAGGCTTTATAATAATTAGGTCACAATTATTCTGCAGTATTAGTTCACGTGCAAGCTTTTTGTTCCCAAGAGATTCATCTGCGGCTATTTTTATCTCCGTACGGTTTTTCACCCATGCTAAACCCTCAATATCCGGTGCGGGAACCGGTTGTTCGCAATATTCGATATCTAAGTGTTCGATGGAGTTTAAGTTTTTCACTGAAGATTCTTTATCCCAGGCCTGGTTTGCATCTATTCGTAATTTGATATCCGGATATGTTTTTCTGATGAATTCCAGAGCTGATTTTTCTTTATTGAAATCAGCCCCGACTTTAAGTTTGAAAGTATTGAACCCTTCTTCTTTCTTTTGTTTGATATGAGCGAGCATTTCTTTCTCTGATTGAATTCCAATCGCGGTATTACAATCCACTAAGGGTTTCTTTAATCCGAAAAGGTAATCTGAAAGTGATTTCTTTTCTTTTTTTGATTGGAAATCATGCCATAAAATATCCAGTCCAAAGCTCAGGGATGGAAATTGGTGAATCTGGTCAAGAACAGTTATGATTTGCCTAGCATCATTATTAAGAAAAGCTTGCTCTAGGAATTTTTTGTTCTGCTGAAGTATTACTTCAGTTTGCACAAGAGTTTCACTCGAAAAACCCGGAAGCGGGGCAACCTCTCCATAAGCCTGAATGTCCTCATGTTCAAAAACCAAAACTATTCCTTCTCGTGTTTTGAATTCATCTGATGCGGTTTTAAAGGGTTTTTTAAACGGAATACTATATTTAAAAAATCTGAGCATTAGTTCAGGATAATTCCAATGGCAAATAAGATTCCAAAAATGGCCATAAAACGGGCAGTCTGTTCAAGCAGTCCATTCAGATTTCTTTTATCGGTTTCTGTCCAAACTTTGCGGGTTTGAATTGCAGCAATTGGGAGCACCAGAAAGGGGAGGAAAACCCATGCCTCATAATTTAATTGAAAATAGAAATGGGGAGGGATTGCATATGCGAGTAAAAGCATCAACGTATATTCCCATTTAAGAACCGTTTCACCAAAAAGTACCCCAAGTGTTCGTTTTCCTGCGATTGCATCCTGCTCTATATCCCTGAGGTTATTAATAACAAGAATATTAGTACACAATGCACCCACAGCCAGCGAAGCCCAAAATGAAGCTTCTGACCACACCAGAGTATTTACATAGTAGGTCGTCATTACAGCTACAATACCAAAGAATACGAATACAAATACATCGCCAAGTCCATTATATCCCAGAGGGTAAGGACCTCCCGTATAAAGAACTCCAAATAATAAAGAGAGCAAACCGATCACTAATACAATCCATCCACCTATCCAGACCAAATACAAGCCAAACAGGAAAGCCAGCGACATACTGATAATGGTGGCATTTAACATTGATTTTGGCGAGATGAGCCCGGAAGCTGTAGCCCGTTGAAAACCAATACGGTCTTCTGTGTCTGCTCCTTTTATAAAATCGAAATAATCGTTCGCGAAGTTGGTACCAATTTGGATAAGAAAAGCGCAGAGTAAAGCAACGCCTGTTGCATCAAATGAAAAGGTGTTATTGTTCCATGCAATACTTGCTCCCACTAACACCGGAGTGAAGGCGGCTGCAAGTGTTTTAGGTCGGGCTGCTTCTACCCAAAGCGCGAATTTTTTTGTCACTAAACTGAAAAATTTTACTGAGTTGAAATGTGGATAAATTCAGAACAAAGATAATGCATTTGAGTTCTCCTAAAAATGATAAGAATAATGAAATGAGAACTTAATTTTGTTAAGCAAGTACTTAATTATTGATGCTGGGAATAAATTATTTTAAGTGGAAGCGCTTTTTTGCCTGTATATTTTAAATGTTAATAATTTTTAGTCTAATTTAATTGAGTGTTTATGAAAAAGTGCTTTATATTTGTGCCGAATTCTATCATTAACCAAACAACCAAATTTTATAAGAATGTCGAAGTCTAAACTTGAATACATTTGGCTAGACGGATACCAACCTACTCAAAGCCTAAGAAGTAAAACTAAAATCATTTCTGAATTTTCGGGGAAATTGGAGGATTGTCCGGAATGGTCTTTTGATGGAAGTTCTACCGAGCAAGCAAAAGGGGGCAATTCAGACTGCCTGCTAAAACCGATTGCAATTTTTCCAGATCCGGAGGTGAAAAACGGATATCTGGTGATGACTGAAGTTTTAAATGCTGACGGTACCCCACATGAAAGTAATGGTCGTGCAACCATCGATGATCAAGACGATGATTTCTGGTTCGGATTCGAACAGGAATATTTCTTAATGGATCTTGAAACAAGATTACCTCTTGGTTTTCCGGTGAATGGATACCCGGGTCCACAAGGTCCTTATTATTGTGGAGTAGGTGGTCAAAACGCTTACGGAAGAGCATTCAAAGACGAGCATTTAGACATCTGCCTGGAAGCGGGTCTTAATGTTGAAGGAACTAATGGCGAGGTTGCTGCCGGGCAGTGGGAATGGCAGATTTTCGCAAAAGGTGCACAATCAGCGGGAGACCAGATTTGGGTAGCCCGATACTTAATGGAAAGACTTTCTGAAAAGTACGGCGTGTACATTGAATATCATCCGAAACCGCTTGGCAAGACTGACTGGAATGGTTCAGGTATGCACGCTAATTTCTCTAACGAGTACATCAGAACTGCTGGTTCTCAAGAAAAAATTGAAAAAGTTTGCGAAGCTTTCCGCGATGTAGTGGACGAACATATCGCCGTATATGGTGCGTATAACGAAGAACGATTAACTGGTGCTCACGAAACTGCCGCTATCGATCAGTTCTCTTATGGAGTATCCGACCGTGGTGCTTCAATTCGTATTCCAGTATACACTGTAACTCACGGATGGAGTGGTTACTTAGAAGACAGACGTCCTGCTTCTAACGCCGATCCCTACAAAGTTGCTGCCCGAATTATTAAAACAGTGAAAACAGTAACCGGATAGTATTTTTACTTTTCATCGAAGTAACTCAAGCCCCGCTTTCAAAAGAAGGCGGGGTTTTTTATTGTAAGCAAAAAATGAAAGAAATTAACTGGAATGAATTTGAGCAGGTTGAATTAAGAGCAGGAACTATTCTTAACGCTGAGGATTTTCCAGAGGCGCGGAAGCCTGCATATAAACTTACCATTGATTTCGGAGAAGAAATCGGGATTCGGAAATCATCTGCTCAAATTACTTATCACTATACAAAAGAGGAGCTGATTGGTAGGCAAATAATCGGTGTAGTGAATTTCCCACCTAAACAAATCGGACCTTTTATGTCAGAGTGTTTGGTGACAGGTTTTTATGACGAAAAAGGTAAGGTTGTACTTGCCACACCTGAACAGAATATTATAAACGGATCAAAATTAGGGTAGCAATAAACACTTTGTCACTTCCATCCATTATTAAAACTCTTGAGTTTTAAGAAACTTTTTTTGCAGATACTTTGTAAAAGTATCCGATGTTTTCACTACAAAATGATATGGTCAGACTTTTATTCTCCAGTTTAATTACTCTGGTTTTATTTACAATGAATTCTTTTGCACAGGAACTCCCGGATTATGTGACGGAGAAATCAACGTCATTCACTTTACAAGTTCATGGATTTGACAAGGTAGAGGGAGAAATTAGAATCGCGATGTTCGATTCGAAAGAGGAATACACAAAAGAGCCTGTTTTTGCGGTGGTATTACCGGTAGAAGGGAAAGAGGTTGAATGGAAAGTACCTGACTTACCTTTTGGAGAATACGCAATTGCAGTATACCATGACAAAAACAAGAATGGAAAACTGGATACTAATTTCCTTGGGATACCTAAAGAGGACTATGGTTTTTCAAATAACGCAAGAGGAAAATTTGGTCCGGCATCCTGGGAAGATGCAAAATTTAGTATTTCAGAGCAGTCATTCACTCATCTCATAATTATTGAATAAGCTGTAACTCAGGCTTTTCATCTTCGTAGCTTCTGCCCGAATTAACACAAGTGTCTATGGGCTATTTTTTAAAATCGATGATGATTGCCTTGCAGAATATCAAGGCAAATCCACTTCATACATTCCTTTCTACCTTGGGTATAATTATCGGGGTAGCCGCTATGGTCGGTATTCTTGCTTTGGGAGATGGGTTGGAGCAAACCGGAAGGGAGCAGCTTAGGAATACTACTTCTCTTAATATCCTGAACCTGAGTACTAAGCAAACAAAGGTAGTCGATAATATCAGAGTGAGCATTGAAAATCCTCCGAAAATAAGTTACAAGTATGCTAGGCATCTCTCCCATATTTATGCAGATCGTGCTCTGATTGAGTTTGTAGTAAGAGGAACGGGTGAGGCACAGCATGAGGATTCTATTACGGCTGTATATTTACAAGGTAATATGGAATTCGGACTGGAGTTTTCTCTGGATTCTTTGCATACAGGCAGATATTTCTCCCAGCAAGATGTATCCGAAAGTAGAAACGTTGCTGTAATCACCTATCAAATTGCAGATCAGTGGACGGGAGGAAACCCCTCAGAGCTACTGAATAAATCGTTTACATCAAAAGGAGAAGAATTTGAAGTGATAGGAATTTTAGGTGAAAAAGAGCAGGACTTACCCAGAATTTTTCTACCTGTTACATCTTATCTAAAATTAATCGATAGCTTCCCAATCATTTCTTTAAAAGTAACCAACGCTGAGGAGATTCCTGAAATCGAGAGCAGTCTGAAACTGTGGCTCGATGAAAATTTTAAAGAAGGAAATGAAGCATTTAATCTGGTATCAAACAGGTCAAGGGTTGAGCAGTTCTCTCAGGGAATTCTTTTATTTAAGTTGATAATGGGTGCTATCACCGGAATTTCTGTTTTAGTAGGTGGGATAGGAGTGATGAATGTTCTTTTAATTTCGGTAACTGAGCGAACCAAAGAAATTGGAATTCGAAAAGCTACAGGGGCTAAAAAGAAAGATATTGTTCTTCAGTTTATGGCAGAATCTGTAACCATTTCTTTCGCGGGTTGCATAGCCGGATGGGCTATTGGGATAGCAGGAATCTTTACTTTTATACCTATCGTTAATTCGTTAACCGACATGAATTTTCGAGCGGCTTTAGGAATCGATACGATATTAGTAATCTTACTAATTGCAATGTTCATAGGAATTATCTTTGGAACCTACCCTGCCTGGAGGGCTTCTCAACTAGATCCTATTGATGCTATTCGGCATGAATGATCTGTTATTGTTGGTCTACTCTTATATCCGCACTTCTGGTTTTTATGACCATTTGGCCATTTCCAGATCCAACTGTTCCTGATAAAACTAATTCATTATTCGACTTAGTGAGTTGTTGACTATCAATAACCAAGGACGATGTAAACTTCCCATACCTTGTTTCTACATTAATTGATCCTGAATATTTCTTTTTGAGGTGTAAAGTCACATCTCCATACTGGGAGTCAATCATAACCAGATCAAGTTCATTAATTGCTTCAACGGTGATGTCGTTGGACCTGTTTATAATTTCAAGAGTCGACCCTTTGAAGTTCTTAACATTCACGGGCATGTACTCGCCTTCAATCAGGAGATTCTCGCCAAGCCCATCAATTCGAACTTCTGCAGATTTATTATAAATCTGTGCCTCTCCATCAATATCTTTTAGGCTTATTTTAAGGTATTGACCATCTATGGAGACATTCTCAGTTACATTTGTTAATGTAATAGTTGCAGACTTTCCCGAAATCTCAACGCCTCTTTCTCCGGTGATATTCACAGCATTTACATGAGTGTACTCACCACTCATAGCAAATGAGTGAGAAGAATCGAGAGTTACTTTTCCGCTTTTATTACTCATATCAATAGCTCCGGATATATCAGTTAATTCATACTCCATATAAGAACCCGATAATTTCATATCTCCTGTAATATCAAAAGCATTGAGAGTACCACTTCTGTTGGAGATATCAACGGTTCCTCTGATATTGGAAATATTCATTTTTGAATATTGTGTGCTCATAGTCACATTACCAGTAATATTTTTAACATCCACTTTGGCAGAACGATTAGAAATAGTCAACTCTCCTTCTACATCTGTAATAACTACATCCCCATATTCATTTTTTACAGAAACCAATTGCTTAGAATTTCGGATCTGAACTAATCCACTTCGGTTTTTAATATCGACTCCCCGGGTAAAGTCAGATGCAGAGACTTTAGAATAACGAGTTTCAAGTTCAAGTATCAGCTCTCTGGGGAGTGTGATATTAATAGAATGTTTTTTAATCCTGTGATTTACTCTTTGGCCAGATTGTTTTGGAAAATCGATAACCAGCCTTGATTGGCTACCATTTTGCTCCAATTCAGGGGCAAAATTTTCGAAGAAATGTGAATAAGCTTCAGCATTTCCATCAAATTCATATTCGTAATTTAAACTTTGGGAATTAGTTCCTGTTAGCGTGATTTCCATTCCGGCATCAATCATTACATATAATTCGTTAATACCGGATAAGTCAATTTCTCCTTTTTTTGATCCTTCTTGTGCATACAGAGATACTGAAATCGACAGGTATAAAATAGGGATGAGTAATTTTTTCATGATTGATTATCCTCGTTAAGTAAAAGGTCTTTATAGAAATCCAGTTTAGTGGCGTAAAGTCGTTTTAAGTTCTGCTGCTTGATGGGAGTTTCTCCGTTAATAAGTATGTCATGCTTAATCTCTTCGATTAAACGGTCTATTTCTTCGATTGCCATCACAGTAGATTCAAGAGAAGATTTTTTGGGTTCAGAAGCCTGATCGATCAGAAGGGGAGGCAAGTTTCTCAACTGATTTGTGGCAGAGGTAAGAGTCTCATACATCTGATCTTCACCACTTACTTGATTCCCGTCTAAAAAAGTATCCGCTGTATTGAACACACCAATTAGAGCAAACGCAACAAGAATAGCTGCAGCGTTTCCAATCCAGAAACTACGCCAGTGCAGGTTGTGAATGGTTGGCTTAGGGTTAACATCTAAAGATTCTGATATGTTCTCCCACATCAACTCTCTCTCTTTTAAAGTAGGGGAGTCGGATGGATCATATAATGATTTATTCATGTTGCATGTGTTTATTTAATTCCTTTTTTGTTCTGTGCAAAATTATTCTTGAAGTACCTTCTTTGATCGAGAGCATTTCTGCAATTTCTTTGTGACTATATCCTTCAGCAATATGAAGAAGTAGTATAATCTTCTTGTCGGGCGATAGATCTTTGATCGCTTCTTTTACCATTTCCCATTGTTCGGATTCCGATTCTTCTTCTATTTGTTCAGGAGCTTCATCCAGCTCCACAAATTTAAATCGAGATCTCATATCAGTTCTCATTTCATTAAGTCCGATCGTAAACAGCCAGGTTTTAAACCGGGACTTAAACTCAAATGTTGTCAGTTTTAAAAAAGCTTTTACAAAAGCCCTTTGTGTCCACTCCTGAACCTGATCTCTATCCTGAGTAAACTGAGTCAGAAATCGAAATAATGAGTCTAGATGTAAATCATAGAGCTGATGAAAAGCACTCTGGCTACCTTTCATAGCCCGGTTAATAAGTTGTATTTCTTCGGTTTCTGAAATCAAGAATGTCACGTTTACTGGTTAGATGCGGCGCTTCTTCAAAAAGTTACAATTCGATAAAAACTTGTTGTAAAATACATTCCTAGCATCAAAATGTGAGAAAGTTAGTGTAATTCGATGCGTTAATTATCCAACGAGTTCATAAATCAGGAGGAGCTATGAAAAGGCTAATGGTAATTACATTCATCACATTATTTACAGTTGCGAGTGCAGAAGCTCAAAAAAATCGAATGCACAAAGCAAATTACTCTTCAAATGAATACAGCAACGAATTAAGACAACTACGGAATTTCGATCACAAGCTGGATAAATTTTCCTATGCACTAATGACCGGGGATATCTGGGCAGCCAGGAAAAACAAGGCAAAAATTATTCGAGCAATGGAAAGTGAGATTCTTGATACGAGAATCAGCCTGAGTAAATTCTCTGGTGGTTCAAGCGCATATTCCAAAAGAGAGGGCGGGCGAACGTATCGTGGAAGAAGCGGAGGAGTTTACTCCAGAAATAACGGAAGAAAAGCTTCCCGATACGAAGAACAGCTACTGATTGAGCAACTTGAGAGACAAATACAAATCAAAAACCGGTTTGAACGAACAGAACTAACCGGGTATCGAAGTAGACATATTGTTAACGAAAGAGTACATCGAAAACTAATGTACAGGTTCAGAGACACAATGGTTGAGGGATTGGAAAAACAGAGAGGAGAGAGAAGAGGGTAGGAGTAACCCCGCTCATTAAAAAATGAGCGGGGTTTTTATTTATTCAGCAAAAACGGCGGTTCCACTTACAGAAACCATTAGCATGCTTCCGTTTGCACCGATAGTTTCGTAATCAATATCAATTCCCATGACTGCATTTGCACCAACACGATTTGCCTTTTCTTCGAGCTCTGTAAAAGCAATTCTTCGGGCCTCCTGAAGTTCTCTTTCATACGAAGCAGATCGCCCTCCTACTATGTCTCTGATACCTGCGAAAATATCTTTAAAGATATTAGCCCCTAAAATTGCCTCTCCGGTTACAATCCCTAAATACTTTTTTACTTCTCTTCCCTGAAGATTATTTGTCGTAGTCATTACCATAATTATAGCCCTTTAAGTTCAAAATTAAGCCACTGAATTGTTTTCAGCACAGTAGAGTCTTACTGATATAGTCTGAAAATGTTACTTTTTATATAAAACAAAAAAAGCCCTTCATAAAATGAAGGGCTTTGAAAATTAGTAAGAAGATCGGCTTATCTGAAGTTGTTTCTTCTCGGACGTTCTTCTCTAGGACGAGCCTCATTAACTTTAACTGAACGTCCATCAATTTCAGCTCCGTCAAGTTGCTCGATGGCAGCCTGAGCTTCTGCATCATTATCCATTTCAACAAATCCAAAACCTTTTGAACGGCCTGAATATTTGTCTGTAATTACTTTTGCAGAACTTACTTCTCCGTAAGCCTCAAAAACTTCTCTTAAATTGTCGTCGTTAACCCCATAGCTAAGGTTACCTACATAAATGTTCATGTCTATAAAAATCTGGTTAAAAAGTATCGGAGAGAATAAGAACCCAGAGCTATAGGTCGAAAAGTGAGTCTTTAGTCTGTTCATCATTACCAATCCAATCCAAAAGTACGTTAATTAAATGCCATAGCCAATTATTTATTAACAGATGGCTATTATAGTTCTTTCCTGATAAACGTAATACTATATGCAGGGTGGAACTCATTACCCTCTTTGTTATAAAAAGTCCACTTATATTTATCCTCTGCTATGAACTCTACGACTTCTAACTGGGGTACCCCGTCAAACTGGCCACCATATCCGATAAAGGTATTTACCATTTTGTATGGACTTTCAAAGGTGGTGGTATAATCAAAAAAATCCATTGCCATATCAATGGATGTACCATATCCCTTTATTTCTTTAAGTCCCGGATGCCAAAACCAGATTAACTCACCAACTAACTTGAGGGAGTCAGGTTCAATAAAATAAAGTTTCGAAACTACCGACTTTTCACCAACGCCCCATTCAAATATTTGTTGAGTATTATCGCCGGTCCAAACACCACCAATAAGATGCTCGAAATGTTGAAGAGGATTGGAAATTGAGTCCTGCTCCGATTCCTGTGCAGAAGTAAAAAAAGGATATATAGAAAAAATAAAGAGCGAAGTAAGAGTAAAAATGTGGGTTGGTTTTAGGCTCAATGTAAATTCTCCGTCTTTTTTCTGGATTCAGTTGCCATTCCTTCATGATATTCTTTCAGTTGTATGGCAATTCCTTTGTCTTCCATACTTAGCATTCTTAATGCGAGTAGCCCGGCGTTTTGAGCTTTACCAATTGCGACAGTAGCAACCGGAATACCATTAGGCATTTGAACAATCGAATACAAGCTGTCAACACCACCCAAAGCAGAAGTTTGAATGGGAACACCAATTACAGGTAAAGTGGTATGGCTGGCTAACATTCCGGGGAGGTGAGCAGCTCCACCTGCACCAGCTATTATTACTTTAACCCCACGATCCCGGGCTTCTTTTCCGTATGATGCCATATCATCAGGAGTACGGTGAGCTGAAACCACCCTTTTCTCAAATGATATCCCGAATTGTTCCAGGATTTGCGCGGCTTGTTTCATCGTAGGCCAGTCACTGTCGCTGCCCATTACTACACCAACTATGGGGGATTTACTCATTTAAATACGGTTAGATTAATTCTTAAGTGAAAATACAAAATCTATTTGAGCAATATCATTTTCCCAGACTTAATCCCGAATTTTGTCTTTAATGTATAAATATATATTCCTGAACTTAAGTTGGTGGCATCAAACCTGATAGTGAATTTCCCGGGGTTCTGGTGATTAGTGGTAATTGTTCTTACCAAAGCACCAGTGATTGAATAAGCTTTAAATTGAACATCAGAACTCTCCGGTAGGTCATAATTTACATGTGTTACCGGATTAAATGGATTTGGAAAATTCTGGTAAAGCTCAAAATGGTTGGGAAGTTTTTGATCGAATTCGTTATGAATGGAAAGGTTAGATTGAACTATAAGCCCGAAAGAATCCGCATTCCTCGCCCCATTCAACTCAAGTTCTGTAAAGCCTGGGGATAGTATGTTGGTTGCAGGTTCGGAGGTTTCATCAGAAATAAATAATGAAATATGCTCCGGGATGTTGACTTTCTTTTTTACATAAAGTTTGAGCTTATCAGCAGAATTAATTCTTTGGGTGATTAAAAGGGGTATTTCTAACACATTTTCCAGATCATTTGGAACAGAAAACTGACTTTGAAGCACCTCTACACCATTTCTGAATCCCTTTCCGGCTAGTCCGATAAATTCAGAAGAAATGGAAGGAAGCTCAAGCATATCAAGTTTATCCCACTCAACAAAGGCCTCATCTGAGAACGAAATTACTAATTGATCTCCCAGATTGTTATCAATGTCAGATAATTCCAATACTAAATAGCTTTGATCTGGAGAATTGTGCTTATAGAATGTAGCTTCATCAATTTGTGAGGATACTGGTATAGTTATACTGGCTGCAGAATTGTTTTCAATCATTATTCCCTGCCAGGACGAGACAGAATCTCCTATTGAAGTGGTTGTAATATAATTCTGAATTCCATGATCATAAACATAGCCGACTGAGCTTGCCAGACTACCCCCAGTTGCAGAGATCTCAGAAAAATCTATTGCTGAATCAAATGGGTTCCCTATCAGATTCCATTTATCTCCTGAAGTATGCAAGTCGATGGTTACATCAGTGTTAGGAACGGAACCGGTTCCCCGGATAGTAACCGGTAATTGAGTACTTTGAGCTTCATCATTATCAAAGAAATAAAAAATGAAGCCACTCCCATTATCCAAACTGTCTGTGAGCGAATTGGGGGATAACCAAGAGCTTCCGTTATATGAGGTATAAAAGTTTTTGTCATAACCATCACCAAAGCCTTGTATTGGATTGAATGCTGTTAAATCAGCAATAGGCATATTTACGGTTGGGCTTGCCATCATCCGCCAACCGGAAGTTCCATCAATGGTTATAAAGGGCAAAAAAGGATCGCCATTAATTTTAGTTCCAGGAGAGAACAAAGAATTGTCATCAGTATCAGCAGTGGAATGTGACACAAGGCTATCGCCGGTAATATCCGGATTTAAGGTAATCGAAACACCGCTCTCATCACCCGGATATTCCAGATAAGTAACAATATCATTAGCAGGCGTTTTGATATAAATCTTGTCGCCCGAATTATTAAGGCTTAAGGCATTTGTTGAAGCTGCCTGAACCGTAGATCCTCCAAAAATCCCATCAAAAGAGTCTTGTCCAAAAACTAATAAAGCCCGACCGGGTAAAATGTTAGTATTCGATTCGATGACATGCCTGTCAGATGAATTATCCGCAATGATCCACTGGTCTAAAGCAATAGTTGTGTCTGCGGTATTAATAATTTCAAGAAATTCATCAGAAACACTTCCAACATTTCCATTGTTATTTGCATCTCCGTTAATGGCATCGGGATTGAAATGAATCTCATTGATAGTTAAGGAAGGAAAGTCAGGAAATGTAAATGTGGACTCACTTTTGGGGATCAAGTCTCCAAAAGCTTCAATTAGCTGGATATGTCCATCCAAAGAGATGCGGATATTTTTGGATTGTTCTACGTGGAAGAAAAATCCTGTATTACTAACCGGTTGGTCATCAGCGGGATTTGTTGACCCATTCATATATCTGCCCTGAACGTTGGTAGTACCTGCAAGAGTGCAAGAAGATCCATCTCCGGTCATTGCAGCATCAATGCCATCGGAAATCAGGCTGTCTCTTACGGTTTGAAGGGAGGTCTGTGGGTCATCACTTCTTCCATTAGATAAGAATACATCTTCACAACTGGAGTTTGCATGCCCATGAAGGTTAATTGCATATATATTGACTGAAATCTCTTTCAGTGATTCATGAGCAATTTGAAAAGCAGTGCTGTCATAATGAGCCATGTCTGAAACCTTATACTTTTCTGAAGTCTGGGTGTCATTACAAACGGTCGTGGTGCCGTCACTAAAGGCAGCTTCATCATTCGAACAACGGTGAGTTCCCGCCATCGCCAAAAGTCTACCTCCCAGGTATTGAAAAAGATTAACTCCTTCCTGGGGAGTGTAAGAGTCATGAAGAGGGTGAGGAACCGCTATGATAACATCCCGCTGGTAATTTGCATCCGAGGCAAACAATCCCCAACCCAAAGTGACCGGGCTTTTTTCCCGAATTAAGTAGTATTCCCTGTTACTGAAAGAAGTGTCGGTAAGTAAAACCATCTCATAATTCGAAAAATTTGTGGTTAAACTATCCTCTGCCTGTGAATAAGATTCCGCTACAAATAAATCCATCATTCTCTTCCACTGCTTTAACTGGTTTGTATCCGGTACAGCAAAGCCTTCAGAATCTTCATCCGGCATAAGATTCTGTTCGTAGTTGATGAACTCCCCCATCAGGTTTCCGTCTTCCGTTAAAATCTGGGCCTGAAGCAATCCCGAAGTAAGAGTAAATAAAACAAGTAGTAATACCCGGTAGTTTCCCATTATATAAATTGTATTTAGAGATAGAATATGGGCATTCTAAAAAGATTAATCTAAAAGTGGAAGTATGATCACTTCTTGTATACTAAATTTCGATGCCTTTGGTGAGGGCTTTTGCCTTGTTGAAGGTGTCTTCCCCGTTTTCTCCCAATAAAGTGTAGTGCGCCATTTTTCTACCAACTTTACTCTGGATTTTTCCATACACATGAAGATGTCCGTTTTCTGTGGCCAGACTTTCGGAAATGTGATCAGTCTTGGCAGGTCGGTTATGAGTTCCCAATAAATTCATCATTACAGCAACTGGTTTATTCATTTGGGTTGATCCGAGCGGAAGCCCCAAAACTGAACGAACATGATTTTCAAACTGAGAGGTCACACAACCTTCGATGGTATAATGTCCCGAGTTGTGGGGTCTTGGAGCAGACTCGTTCAATAAAATCTCCCCTGAATCAGTAAGAAAGAATTCAAAAGCGAAAATTCCTTTCCCATCAATAGCTTCCATAGCTTTTATGGCCAGCTTTTGTGCTCTCTTTTGATGTTTTTCATCAATAGGGGCCGGGGAAACTACGGCGACATTAATATGATTTTCCTGGACGGTTTCGCAGCAAGGATACACCACAGTTCCGGTTTCATTTCTGGCTACCTGAACGGCTAATTCCTTTGTGAAAGGGACAAAAGCTTCAGCCAAAATATCATGCCCTTTTATGCCACCAAGTTTATCAAAGCCTTCCTTTGCTGTTTCTAAATCTTTAGCAATAGCATTTCCATAGCCGTCATATCCCCCTTTGGATGATTTAAGCATGAAGGGCCAGCCGTATTCATCACCAAAAGTAATCAGGTCTTCTTCAGATTTAACCAGCTTATAAGGTGTAACCGGAATTCCGGCTGCTTCGAAAGTTTCTTTTTCGATGAGCTTATTTTCAATCAAGGCAAAACTTGCCGGAGATGGAAAAATGGGAGTCCCACTTTGTTCCTGAACTTGCTTTAGCAAATCGGAGCTTATAAATTCGTTTTCAAGTGTAACTACATCACAGGTTTTAGCAAACGCGACCATGTCATCTACTGAGTCAAATGATCCGGAATACGAAAAAGGAGTCATAAACTGAACAGGCTCATCTTCTGGACGGTCTGAAAAAACGGCAACCTGAATGCCAAAACGAAAAGCCTGCAGAGCGCTCATTCTTGCGAGTTGTCCGGCGCCAAGAAAGCCGAGTTTAGTTGTTGCATGGATTAAAGTGCGAGGCATTGAATTTTTTTCTTTTAAAATACGAATATGAAATTAGGAATTACGAATAAGGATTTTCTTCTTTAAAAAAATCCTTATTCGTAATTTTATATTCTTAATTTAGAGGTTCATCCGTTTAGAAAGATTCAGCACAAGGTCATCCATGGACATCGAAGAAAAGTTAAAACAGATTAAATCACGTTTTCAGGAAGTAAATACCGCGATGAGCGATCCTTCCGTATTCGATGATCCCGATAAATATACACAGCTTACAAAAGAACGTAGCGATCTGGAAGAACTGGTTCAGGATTACGACACCTGGTCGGATTTAAAAAAAAGATTGGAAGGTAACAAGGAGTTGATCGAAGCTAACGAAGATGCTGAAATCACCGAAATGGCTCGTGATGAGAATAAAGAGATTGTGGTTGAGCTGGAGGAACTGGAAGAAGAAATTAAAATGAAACTGGTTCCTAAAGATCCAGAAGATTCAAAAAATGCAATTGTGGAAGTTCGTGCCGGAACAGGTGGTGATGAAGCCGCTATATTTGCCGGGGATTTGTTTGATATGTACAATCGGTATGCGTCAAGTCAAGGTTGGAAGATGAGCTTGATGAGCATCAATGAATCTGAGAAAGGGGGATACAAAGAAATCGTCTTTTCTCTGGAAGGTGACGAAGTATTCGGGAAAATGAAGTACGAGTCCGGTGTACATCGTGTTCAAAGAGTGCCTGCAACCGAAAGTCAGGGACGGGTTCATACCTCAGCAGCAACTGTGGCTGTACTCCCCGAAGTGGAAGATGTAGACATTGATATCAACACCAGTGATTTACGAATAGATACCTTTCGGGCAAGTGGAGCGGGGGGGCAGCACGTAAACAAAACTGATTCCGCGATTCGAATCACTCACGAACCCACAGGCATTGTTGTGGAGTGCCAGGAAGAAAGGTCACAGCATCAGAATAAAGAGAAAGCGATGACTATGCTTCGGGCAAAGATGTACGACATTGAGCTCGAACAAAAGCAGAAAGAGAGGGCAGCCGAAAGAAAAAGTCAGGTTTCAACGGGAGACCGGTCTGCTAAAATCCGGACCTATAATTTCCCCCAGGGACGATGTACCGATCATCGCATCAACTTAACGCTTTACAATCTGGATGCCATTATGAAAGGGGATATTGGCGAAGTAATTAAAGCCCTTCGTGTGCAGGATAACCTGGAAAAAATGCAGGAATTGGCAGAATAAAACTATTACACTTATAAAACTAAGAAGATGAATAAGCTACTAATAATTATTTCTTTAACCTTTTTATTTGGTTGCGCACCAAAAGTTTATAACTCAGTTACTTCAAATAAAGTAGAAGGTTATGATTTTAAATCTGATAAGATATTTGTCCTGATTTATGAAGATGAAAAAAGTTCAAAAATTATTAGAGAAATTGGTAACTCAGTTGTAAAATCGCTGGACTCTGTAGAAGTAGAAAATACACTTCTTGTAAAAGAGGTAGATGGGCTTTCCTTTGAATCTCAGTTTCCAGCAAAGGAAGTGCAAGAATATAAACCAGATACAATCCTAATTTTAGGGTTAAATGAAGGCTCTTTTACTGGTACAACAGTTCATGCATATAAAATGTTTGCAACTTTAGTTGATCCAATAGAAGGGAGAGTAGTCTGGAAAGCTGAGTTAAGTAGAGGTTATAGTAAAGATGGTTCAGTAGTAGGTTTTAACCAACACATGGAAAATAAGCTTGGAAACTTAAGTGCAAATCTTGTAAAGCAAATGAATAAAGACGAGCTTCTTGATGCAAATTTTCAGAATTTGATTTATTACTAATATTAAAAAAGCCTGTGTCATTTCTGACACAGGCTTTTATTCACTCACTCCAATCAACTAAGAAAGGACTCTTGGTGCTGCGCTTAAGATTTCAGCGCTGCAATTATCTTTAAACTGCTCAAAATTATCGATGAACATTTGGGCTAATTGTTTAGCCTTTTTGTCATACTCATGAGCATCTTCCCAAGTATAGCGTGGAATCAAGAGTTTTGAAGGAACGTCTTCTACCTTAATAGGAACCTGGAATCCAAAAATAGGATCTTTAACGTATTCCACTTCTTCCAATCCGCCATCAATAGCTTCTGAGAGCATTTTACGGGTGAATTTAAGTTTCATACGTTCTCCAACCCCAGATGGTCCGCCAGTCCAGCCGGTATTAACCAACCATACTTTTGACCCATGTTTTCTGATTTTTTCAGCTAATAATTCTGCATATACCGATGGATGTAGTGGCATAAACGGAGAGCCAAAGCAAGCAGAGAATGTAGCCTGTGGTTCAGTAACACCACGCTCAGTTCCGGCTACCTTTGCAGTGTATCCACTGATGAAGTGATACATAGCCTGTTCCGGAGTTAACCGGCTAATCGGAGGTAAAACGCCAAAAGCATCACATGTTAAAAATATGATATTTTCCGGGTGCCCACCTTTACCGGAAGCACTAGCATTAGGAATGAATTTCAAGGGATATGAGCAACGAGTATTCTGAGTTAAGCTCACATCTTTAAAGTCAGGCTCACGATTATCATCTAAGATTACGTTTTCCAAAATGGTACCTGGCATCTTGGTAGTAGCGTAAATCAGTGGCTCATTATCTTCTGTTAGATTGATGGTTTTTGCGTAACAACCTCCTTCAAAATTGAAGATACCTTCATCGCTCCATCCATGCTCATCATCCCCAATCAAAGTTTTATCCGGATCAGCTGATAACGTAGTTTTTCCTGTTCCTGAAAGACCAAAGAAAACAGCTGTTTTACCATTTTCATCATGGTTAGCAGAACAGTGCATTGCCATTACCCCTTTCTTAGGAAGGAGGTAATTCATAATTGAAAAGATGCCTTTTTTAACTTCTCCCGAATACATGGTACCACCGATCAAGATGATTTTCTTTTCCATGTTTACGAGAATGAACGTACTGGTTCTGGTGCCATCAACTTCAGGATCAGCTTCAAAGAATGGAGCGGCCATCACAGTAAAATCAGGAATATGTACTGCTAATTCTTCGTTTGTAGGATTGATAAACATGTTATCAGTAAATAGTGCGTGATAAGCAACTTCAGAGACCACTCTTACTTTGAGTCTGTTTTCTTCATCAGCACCACAAAAAACATCTTTTACAAAAAGACGCTTACCTGACAGATATTTTTGCACTTTTTCGAATAAATTATCGAAAACCTTTTCAGTAGTTGGTTGGTTAATCGGACCCCAATCGATTTCATCCATAATCTCTGGTTGTTCAACAACAAACTTGTCATTAGGTGAACGCCCGGTAAATTTTCCGGTATGAACAAGTAATGCGTGATCTTTGGTTAAGATAGCCTCACCATGCAGGATCGCATGTTCATAAAGTTCAGAAGGGTTCAGGTTCCAGTATACTTCTTCATTGTTTTCGAGTCCTAGATAATCCAAGCCGATATTACTTCTTGGATGTACGTCGTAGTCAGCTTTCATAGCTCCGGTTTGTATTGGGTTATAAGGTCCTTTTAAGATAAGCATCTGAGTATGGATTTTAACCTCTGTGAGTGAGATTGGTTGTGAGTTAAACCTTTTTTGGGGCTTACGGGAAAGACATGTTTTATTTATGCTAAATCCAGAAGCCACCTAAAAATCCTTACCTTAAATGAAGATTTTATGAAAAAGAAAAGACAGGCAATTTGATTTGGAAAATTAAGAAAACTTGCTTGGATTGAATGCTTGTGCGAGGTAGATAAAATTATCTATGCGATCTGGAAAAGCGGTTCCAATGGTAATTTTGAATCTGGAAGAATTATGAAAATATTTTGGGCTTATTCGCTTTTCACCCAGGTCGAATAACCGCCGTCAAGATTCTTGACATCTTTAAATCCTAATTCCTGGGTCATTATTTTAGAAGCAGCAGAACTCCGGCGACCAGACTGGCAATACACCACGTACGTTTTAGACGTATCAAGCTTGGCAACTTCAGTTTTAAAGTCCGGACTCATAAAATCGAGTTGGAAGGCATTAGGAATATAACCCGCTTCAAATTCACGATCGGTTCGTACATCGAGAATTACCACATTCGGATCAGTAGAGCTGTACTCAGCGTTGAATTCTGAGGTGGTGATGTCTTCATATTCAGATGAAACAGACTGAGCTTGAGTGGTTTCCTGAGTTGAAGGTTCTTTTTGAGAGCAAGAAATTGGCAAAATGAGCAGAAGTAGAAGAACTAGTTTTTTCATAGATACGATTAGATACATTAGTTATTTGATCAGCGTTAACCTTTTTGTCTCAGAAAAAGCTCCCGTCTCCAAACGATAAAAGTATATTCCCGAAGAAAGGTTTGATGCATCAAAGCTAACTTCATGCACTCCGGATATTCTTCGACCATTCACCAATACCGAAATAGTTCTTCCCAACGCATCAAAAACGGTCAGAGTTACTTCCGTTGGTTTATTCAACTTAAAAGAAATGGTTGTACTTGGATTGAATGGGTTTGGATAGTTTTGGTAGAGTTTGGCTGAGGAAGGAATTTCTCGTGGTACTTCATTCGAAACAGGAAGTTTCTTTAAAGAAGTAACCGCTTTTGTTTCTGTATTGAGTTCAAAAAGCTCATCGGTGGTTAAGACATAAAGAATGTCAGAATTTGGCTTTTTGTAGAGGCCGGTTATTTCATTATTAAATAAATCCATGAAAAGGTCATCTGGCTGCTCAAATGGTTCATACTTTGTGTTTACAAATAATGAGTCATTTTTTGAGTAATAAAGTGTATCCCTATAAGATGAGTATTCTGATAAATCAAGGATTTTAGCTAAGTCAAATCTCATAAAAAACTTTCCTTGCCAGTCCATCAATTTTATCAAACGAAGTTCTTCCGTGTACTTATTTTTCAATTCAAACAGTAAATAACTGTTATTTTGGCTACCAATAACTGTTGACTCTTCAACATAGAACTCTGTTCCAAACCAATCTATTAATGTTTTTCCGTGATCTTGGGCAAAAACAAAATTTGAATCTTTTGCTCCGTAATAGGTTCCAGGGTAATCACTTATTCCTAGTATTGAAAAATCAATGAATAAAGAATCAGGAATTTCATTGAAAGAACTTATATCGTCCCAGATTGGATTTCTTGGATCATATTGAAATGACCGTCTAAGGCGAGGAGAAAATTGAGCATGTTTAACTACTACGTCTTCAACTGGGGTTGTTACCACAAAGCTTTTTTTTACACTATCATAGAAAAAACCAAGAGGGTTTGAATATCCTAAATAAATGTCATGACCAAATTCATTGCCAATTGTATATCCTCCATATAATCCACCAAAGATCCCACGAATTACAATTACAGAATCCGGATCATTAGTCGGGTGTAAAAAAGTGCCTACTGTTCTAAATTCGTAATCACATTTGGGTAGTATTCTTTCATAATCATTTAAATACAATTTTGACTCACCCGATTTAATACTGTAATGGTATATATTGTTGAATTGTTGAGTCATTTGATAAGTCTGTTCGAAAACACTACAGGTTGTTTCTTTTTTCTCATACATCCTATAAAACAAATGAGTAGTCCCGGTAGAGTCTTCCATCCCTTTGAGTTCATGAAAGTACTTTTCCTGGGCGGGGAGCAAGACGGGAAAAAGAAAGATCAGGATAAGAAGCTTCTTCATAACAACAGACTCTTGGTTTGCTTGAACATACTAAACCGTATTCCCGAATTCATATTAACTTTCGTTCTATTCATCAAAGTTGATATTATGGAGCATGAGCAGATTTCATTCTTACCTTAATTCCTCCGTCCGGATTCTTTCGGAATATAATGGGGATTCTCCATTTTCTTTGTTTATCAAGAAGTTCTTTTCCCAACATAAAAAATATGGCTCCAGAGATCGCCGACTTATTTCTGACTACTGCTATCAGTACTTCCGGATTGGTAATGCTTTTCCAGATAAAGAACTTTCAGAGCGAATTTTGATCGGGCGATTTTTATGCTCCAAAGAATCTAATCGTATGCTGGAAGTTCACAGGCAGGAGTGGGATGAAGTAGTTGAGTTAAGTTTAAAAGAAAAACTGGGAGTGCTGCAAACAGATTTTAAAGAAGTATTTTCAAGTCTATTCTCCTGGAGAGAGGAACTCAGTATGGACATCGATTTTGATGCATTTGCTTCTTCTCATTTTGTACAACCAGATGTTTTTTTAAGAATCCGTTCCAATCAAAAAGAAAAAGTAAAGCGGACGCTGAATGAGGTGGAGATTCCATTTAAAGAAATAACTAGCTCTACTTTTTCTGTAGAGGCTAACTCTAAAGTGGACCGTGCTCTTCAAATTGACTCAGATGTTGTAGTACAGGACTTGAGTTCTCAGCGTGTAGGAGATTTCCTTTCTAAATTATTAAAAGAAGATACTCCGAAAGTATGGGATTGCTGTGCCGGGAGTGGAGGGAAGTCCATAATGGCATACGATATCAATCCAAAGATTCGGTTAACGGTTTCTGATGTGCGAGAGAATATTCTTATTAATCTGAAAAAGAGATTCGATGCAGCTGGAATCAAAAGTTATAAGAGTTTTCAGCTTGATTTGGGTAACGGTCAATCTGTTCTGGATTCACCTTTTGATGTGATCATTGCTGATGTACCATGTACCGGAAGTGGAACCTGGGGGCGGACTCCTGAACAATTAACCTATTTCGAAGCTTCAAAAATTCAGGAATATGCCGATCTGCAAAGAACAATAGTTTCGAACGCGATTCCTCTTCTCAAACCGGGAGGCTTTTTAGTGTATATTACCTGCTCGGTCTTCAAAAAAGAAAACGAAAACAATGTAGAGTATTTGATCGATGAATTTGATCTGGAAGAAGTAGATGGTGGTTTGCTAAAAGGTTACGATCAAAAAGCAGACTCAATGTTTGTTTCGGTGTTGAAAAGAGCTTGCAACTAAAATACTATCTCACCCTCAACTTTAATATCTTTGTGGTCTTTAATTTACGACAGAAACATTTACTGAATGAGCACGATTGCGCACGAACGTTTTGAGGCCGTTATTGGTCTCGAAGTCCACGCCCAGCTATTAACAAAGAGTAAGGCTTTTGCCCCGGTGGCTGCCATTTATGGTGAGGCACCTAACACTCAGGTTACCCCACTTTGCCTGGGGCATCCGGGAACTCTTCCCGTAGTAAACGAAAACCTGGTTCGATACATCATTAAGATGGGACTGGCAACGAATTGTGGGATTGCTCCGAAATCTATTTTTGCACGGAAAAATTACTTCTACCCTGATTTACCGAAAGGGTATCAGATTTCTCAATTCGATACACCGATCTGTCATGATGGTTATGTAGACATCGAACTGGAAGATTACGACAAACGCATCGGTGTCACACGAATTCACATGGAAGAAGATGCCGGGAAGTCGATTCACGATCAGGATCCTTACAATACGCTGGTAGATCTGAATCGCGCAGGTACTCCTTTGATTGAAATTGTTTCGGAACCTGATTTACGAACTCCACAGGAAGCCTATGCATACCTCACCAAAATCAAACAAATTGTGCAATATCTGGAGATTTGTGATGGTAACATGGAAGAAGGAAGTCTTCGTTGTGATGCGAACGTTTCCGTTCGTCCTCGTGGGCGGGAAAAGTTCGGGACTAGAACTGAACTCAAGAATATGAACTCCTTCCGCAACGTAGAAAAGGCGATTGAGTATGAAATCTATCGTCAGATTGAACTTATTGAAGGGGGTGGAGAGGTAGTTCAGCAAACACGACTTTGGGACACATCCAAAATGCAATCCCGCCCAATGCGATCTAAAGAAGAGGCGCACGATTACCGTTATTTCCCTGAACCGGATTTACCGCCCATTATCGTGACTTCGGAGATGCTTGTGGAGATAAAAGCAGAGTTACCGGAACTGGCTGACGTTCGCCAAAAGCGGTTTGTGAAAGAATATGGAATGAGCGAAGTAGATGCGATTACGATTACTGAAAGTCGCTATCTGGCAGATTATTTCGAATCAGTCGCTGAATATTCAGGTAATGCGAAAGCGGCTTCTAATATGGTTTTGAGTGAAGTGCTTCGAGTACTGAATGAGCAGAGTATCGATATCGGGGAATTTTCCATCACTCCGCAAAAAATATCGGAGCTCATCAAGCTGAAAGAAGCGGATAAGATCAACTCTTCAGCTATGCAGACTATTTTTAATGAAATGCTGAACTCAGAAAAAACACCAGAAGAGTTGGCAAAAGAAATGAATCTGATTCAGGTTTCTGACAGTGGTTTTTTGGAAGAATTGGTAGATGAAATCATCGCGGGTAATCCGGATGAAGTTCAGCGCTATAAAGATGGTAAAAAACAATTAATGGGCTTTTTTGTCGGTCAGGCAATGAAAGCATCAAAAGGAAAAGCTAATCCAAAAATGGTTACCCAAATGGTTTCCAAAAAACTGGAAGGGTAGTAAAAGAAAATATGAGACAATTTATCTGGACCGCAATTATCGCCGTGATGTTTGGAACGGCGTGTTCAGCAGAGCAGGAAAAAAAGGCTGAACCAACCTACTTTTCAGCGCAATTCACAGTAGCTGATTCTGTTGACCAAACCGGAGATTATTCGGGGTTCCGAATCCTGGTATTTAACCGGGCAAATGCATCTGCTGCTGCCGACACTGTATTTTATGGAGTTACGGATACCACTGGTTTTGTTGAGGGTGTTTTTACCCTGGAGTCTGAGGGAGCTTTTCCTGCACAAATTACAAGGAATGGGGTTAACCTGGGTTCTTTCCGCTTATTACTCGCCTGGGGAGATACTGTAAAAGTTGAAGGGGAATTTCCTGATCTCGAAAGCACCTATACCGTTGATTCAAAAGAAGCCCGTGCTATGAAAAAATATGAGCGCGTTAATTCCGGTCATTTGAGAGCAGAGAGATTCATAATAGCAGGTCAGGTGGCTGACTCACTGATCCCTGTAGAATTGCAAAAATGGGTGGATTTGTACTGGGGAGTTCACAATGATCAAAAAGGAACCTTTGCTTCAAAATTTGCCCTTGAGAGCATGGTTGACTTGTTAAACCGATATGATCAGGCTCAGATGTTTGAGAAACTAAATCAATCGTTTGATGAAGAACTCGCGTTCGGACTGGCAATTACCAGAGGTAAAGAATATGTGGCCAGCCGTGAAGGATTGGATGCAACGGTAGCTTATCTCGATTCAGTCAAAAGCCTTACTCGTGAAGAAAGCATTCATCGGGCTATCGAAAAATCAATCATCAAACTTCATTATGATAGTGCACAGGTAGAAGAAGCACGTGAGTTGTTTTCAGACTATGAATCCGAGTACATCAAAGAAGGAGAAGAAGCTCCATTCTGGTATAAAAACATGCGGTTTGAGCTGAACTATCTTGCTCCGGGTATGGCACTTCCGGCATTCGAAATTGAAACTACTGCCGGCGATACAGTAAGTAACGAGAGCATGATGGGCACTGCCTATGTATTGGAATTTACTTTGATGGCGAATCAACTATACCAGCAACAATATGACGAAGCAACGGTAATTTACCAGCTGTATAACCCTCAGGGCTTAGAGTATCTCACTATACCTTTCGATCAAAGCACGAATACGATTATTGCGTTCTTTCAGGAAAGAGATCGGTTTTGGGAACTAGCCGAGCCACCATCATTCAACAAGCAGGATTTTGTAGAAGACTTTAACGTTCAATATTTCCCCACCCGAATATTGGTAGACAAACAAGGAAATATCGTAAGGAAATTTGTGGGAGAAGAATTTGACGATATGATTCCCGCAATCACCCGAACTCTAACTAACTAAACAGATCAATTATGCGCCGATTTTTAATAGCCGGAAACTGGAAAATGAATTGTGGACCTTCAGATGCTGCAGAACTTTTGGAAGCTTTGAAAGAAAAGAAGGCAGAAGTTTCTGAAGATGTGGATGTGTTGGTTTGCCCTCCTTTTGTTTCTCTATCGATGTCAGTGAACTATCTGCATGATACCGACATGCAAGTGGGTGCGCAGAATATTCACTTTGAGGATAATGGCGCTTACACAGGTGAAACCAGTGCGACTATGCTTACAGAAGCAGGCTGTGCTTATGTGATTATCGGGCACTCAGAGCGACGTCAGTATTTTGGTGAAACCGATGAATCCGTGAATAAGAAAACGCACAAAGCTATCGATCATAATCTTGGGCCAGTTGTTTGTGTTGGAGAATCTCTGGAACAACGCAAACAGGGAATACATTTTGATTTAGTGAAAAATCAGGTTACTGCTGCTTTTTCCGGGATTAGTGAAGTTGAGGCACTTGATGTAGTAGTAGCTTACGAACCTATATGGGCTATTGGAACAGGTGAGACTGCTTCGCCGGAACAAGCTCAGGAAATGCATGCTCATCTACGCTCAGTACTAACCGACTTGTATGATGCCGAAACCGCAGAAGGAATTCGAATTCTTTATGGTGGAAGCATGAAGCCCGGCAATGCAGAAGAATTGTTAAGCCAGAAAGATGTAGACGGTGGTTTAATAGGTGGAGCGAGTTTAGGTGCTGATAGTTTTGCCCAAATCATCACCATCGCCGAGAAATTATCGTAATTTTACCCCCTCTGTCTCCCCCTTTGAAAAGGGGGAGGGGAACTCTTTTAAAATAAAGATAAATCAGAGAAAAGAATCCTCCCCTCTTGAGAGGGGATTAAGGGGTGTGTCAGAAAATATTTTTGAAAATCTATAAACATGAAAGTCAAAGTATTACTACTCGGAAGTGGGGGACGTGAACACGCCCTTGCCTGGGGTATTGCAAAATCTCCTAAACTAGATAAACTTTATACAGCTCCGGGAAATCCAGGTACAGCAAAATTGGGTGAAAATGTAGCTTTGGATATCTCTGACCAAGATGCGGTTTGGGAGTTCATCCAAAGCAATAATATTGGGCTTACTGTTGTAGGTCCCGAGCAGCCTCTTGTTGATGGAATTGCTGATTTTCTGGAAGTGAAAGCTCACCCGGTTTTTGGTCCCAAAAAACAAGCCGCCATGCTTGAGGGAAGTAAGGAATTCGCAAAAGACTTCATGAAGCGACATGATATCCCAACAGCAGCTTATGAAGTTTTTAGCCAGAATGAATTTGATAAAGCTGCTGAATACATCAAAAAACAAGGAAAATACCCGGTTGTGTTAAAGGCGGATGGATTAGCTGCAGGTAAAGGTGTTTTGATACCTGAAACTGAAGAGGAAGCTTTAGCCGCTTTAGATGAATTGAAGAGTGGAGCGTTAAGTGGAGCCGCGTCCCGATTGGTAATTGAAGAATTTATGGTTGGTGAGGAAGCCTCAGTCTTCGCTATTTGTGATGGAGATTCTTTTAGAGTTATTGGGAATGCACAAGATCACAAGCGTATTGGGGAAGGGGATACCGGACTTAATACTGGTGGAATGGGGGCTTATTCACCTGCTCCTATTGCAACGAAAGAGATTCTGGACATCACAGAAAGAGAGATCATTAAACCTACGATAGATGGGATGAAAGCGGAAGGCTATCCATATCAGGGATTTTTGTATGTGGGGTTAATGATCACCTCTGAAGGGCCAAAAGTAGTAGAGTATAACTGCCGGTTTGGAGATCCTGAGTGTCAGGTAATCATCCCCGGAATGAAGACTGATTTACTTGAAGTGATCTATTCCTGTACTACAGGTAATCTGGCTTCAACTAAGATCGAATTTGATGAACAATATCGATGTACAGTGGTACTGGCTTCAGGCGGATATCCCGAATCCTATGAAAAAGGGAAAGAGATTACAGGATTGGATGAAGTTAAAGACGCTTTGATTTTTCATGCCGGTACTAAAGAAGAAAGTGGTAAGTTGTATACCAATGGCGGACGTGTGTTAAATATAGTTGGCTCAGGCAACACTCTTAAGCAAGCTATTGAAAACTCGTACTCCGAAATCAAAAAAATCCACTTTGAAAAAGCCTACTATCGAAATGATATTGGAGCAAAAGGGTTAAAACATTTGGAATAATGTAATTTGAGTATAAAGGGGAAACATATAAATAAAAAAAGAAGTCCCCTAGTTAAGTATGTCAGCCGGGGAGGTATGGGGATTTTTCCTAAGGAATGCCTTCGGCAAGGGGTATGTCTTATAATAATAATTCTAATTCTTTTCTCCGGATCAGTTTCTGCACAGCAGAAATACACTTCCCCTGAAGTTCTATTCACAAATCTGAAAAAACCTACTTCTCTTTACGTAACGCAGGAACATATCTATGTGGCAGAATCTGGAAGACACCGGGTTCTAAAACTCAATCTTCTTGGTGATATACTGGATACTGTTGGTGGACTAGGAACCGGAGACTATCAGTTAGATACTCCGATTGATGTAGATGCAACAAACGGGCTTAAAATATTTGTTTCTGATAACCGGAATAACAGGATTCAGATTTATGATAAGCGATTTCAGTACCTGACTTCGTTAGTAAGATATCCCAGAGCAAGATCTTCCAGACCTATTCGGCCTACCCATTTGGTTGTGAATAATCTGGCGGAGTTATTCTTTTATGATCAGGATTCTAAATCCATTATAAGTATAAATGACAATGGCGTTAAACTGGATGAGTTTCAGATTCCGGGAGTAGTTCAGGAAGTAAGTGATATGCAGGCCGTGGGAAGAAATCTCTATATTTTAGATTTGAAATCTAAACAATATCATGTGTTATCCTATAATGGGTTGCAAGTAAGGAGCTACCCCCTGGAAGGAGCAGTTCAGGTTTTCGTGGATAAACAAGGAGAAGAATGGTTAATAAGCTCAACTTCTATTCGTAACTCCAGAGAAGCAAAAGATGAAATTCAGTTTCCTGAGGAGTTGATCATCAAAGATGTTGTAAAAGCGAATGGGGTGTTCTATATATTAACTAATAAATCAGTTCTACTTTTTTATACCGACTAACATGAGAGTTAGTATGAACGCACATCTGGTTTTTGATAGGTCTGTTTCTTTCAAAGAAAAAGCTCTCCAAATTTTTGAATTTCAAAAAGAACACAATTCTGTTTATGGTAAGTTCTGCAAAGCATTGGGAGTTAGTAAAGTAAAAGAGGTTCACGAAATCCCGCTTCTTCCCATCCAGGCTTTTAAGGATTCAGAACTTCGAATATCCAACATCCAACATCCAACATCTACCCTTTTTTTTGAGAGCAGTGGGACAACAGGGATGAACCGGAGTCGGCATTATATTGCAGACCCGGAATTGTATAAAACCTCTATTCTCAAAGGGATGCAGCAGTTTTACGACTTAGACGATTTTGTAGTTCTTGCATACACTCCCGGCTATAACTCAAATCCTCATTCTTCTTTGGTTTGGATGCTGAATGTGTTGATAGAACAGGACAAAACTGGATTGAGTCGGTTTTTAGAGTTGGGAAAATCATTGGGTTCAGAGATTCTTGATGACATTAGTTCAAAAGGAAAGCGAGTAATGCTTTTCGGGGCTGCATTTGGTTTACTGGATTTGATTGACCTTAGAAAGGTTGAGTTACCTAAAAATTCAGTGATTATGGAAACAGGGGGAATGAAAACGCACCGAAGGGAGATGAGTAAGGCTCAGCTTCATCATACCTTAGCCGAAGGGTTCAATCTCCCGAAAGGAAATGTCCATTCCGAATATGGAATGACGGAGCTATTGAGTCAGGCTTACAGCTTTGGCTCGGAATGGTTTCACCCTGTGCCATGGATGAAGATCTCTATTCGGAATCCAGAAAACCCGATGGTAGAAATGCCTTATAGGGAAGAAGGATTGATAGGAGTGATTGATTTGGCTAACCTGCATTCCTGTTCTTTTATATTAACGGGTGATAAGGGCATCCAGAATGAAAAAGGACAATTCCAGGTGCTGGGAAGATGGAACCCTCAGAACCTAAGAGGCTGTAATTTTTTAATCGATCAAGACTAAGATCAATGTTCAATTAAGAATGAATCAATTAACAGTTACCTTCAGTCTATCTGGTTGTCATGCTGAACTTGATTTAGCATCTGTATATGTTTAGTTATCAGTATGAAAGACATCACCCAACATACAATCAAAGTAGCTGAAGCAGTCAGGAAATGGTTGCAACCGGATAACTCGGAACTTAAAAAAGCCATTGAGCAAACCGTGGATGAAAGGTTATTCAGCTTCGAAGACATCAAATTCCAGATCAGAGCGCTGAAAGAGAATATTGATAGCGGACAGATAGAAGAATGGGCTGAAAGAGCAGGTTTAGGGAAAAATAAGCACTCGGTTGGTGAAAAGGTGCTTTGTCTGCATGCTGGGAACTTACCCTTGGTTGGATTTCAAGACGCCTTAGGAACCATTCTTTCCGGAGCTGATTATTTCGGAAAGCTCTCCAGAAAAGACCCGTATTTACTGATTACTTTTTTAGAAATGCTAAAGGCATCAGGGATAGAAACTGAAATAAAGTACTCTACCGACCTGAAAGATTTCAAAAATCTTAACGCAGACAAACTCTTATTTGCGGGATCTTCCGAGTCTGTTCCAGCAGTAAAAAATGAACTGAAAAGGTTGGGATCCATATCCCCTGAAACTGAATTGGTAATACGAACCGCTAAATTCTCAATGGCTTATATCACCAATGAAGAACCGGAAGTGATTACCGATTTAGTCGAAGCCATTTTCAGATATGGAGGTCAGGGGTGCAGATCGGTAGCTGCGGTAGTGAGCCCCATCCGCTTCAATAACTTAAAATGCCACTTTCAGGACTATATCGAGTCTTTTTGGTTGAAGAATCCTCAGCATAAAAAACCACCTGAAGCGCTTGCTTACCAGTTTGCCTACAACAAAGCCATCGATCGACCTCAGGCTTGGCTTGATGATTTTCTGATCCAGGAAAGTGAAGAATTCCCCGAACTGGATTTCACCCTTCACTGGATTCAGGGAGATGAGGAAAAACTAAAAGAACTTAAAGAGAAATTCGGATCGGCTATCCAAACTATTTATACAGCAGGAGAAAAGATTGACGGTATTGAAACAGAGTTTCTAAGCCAGGCTCAGCGACCACCACTGTGGTGGGAGCCGGATGGGGTGGGGTTGTTTGAGTAATTCGGCACAATTTGTAGCTAGAATTCTTATTTTTGAAGCTTATTCAAAATTTGAAATCTAAAGTAAGTAATGCACTCCTACAATCCGGCGGAAATTGAGCCTAAATGGCAAAAATACTGGCTCGAAAACAAGACCTTTAAAACCCCTACTGATAAATCGAAACCTAAGTACTATGTACTGGATATGTTTCCCTATCCAAGCGGGGCTGGACTACACGTAGGTCACCCGGAAGGATATACTGCCACGGACATTATTGCACGATATAAGAGAATGAAAGGTTTTAATGTCCTCCATCCAATTGGATGGGATGCTTTTGGATTGCCTGCTGAGCAATACGCTGTGAAGACAGGAACTCACCCTAAAATCACGACTGAGAAAAATATCAATCGCTTTCGAGAACAGCTTCAGGCTATCGGCTTTAGTTACGACTGGGACCGGGAAGTAAATACAACGGATCCGAATTATTTCAAGTGGACCCAATGGATTTTTCTTCAGCTCTTCAATAAGGGCTTAGCGTATGAAGATGAAGTAGCTGTAAACTGGTGTCCTGAGCTAGGAACAGTGCTTGCTAATGAAGAAGTAATTGACGGAAAAAGCGAGGTAGGAGGATACCCTGTAATTCGAAAGCCGATGCGCCAGTGGGTGTTGAAGATCACCGAATATGCGGAACGCTTGTTGCAGGATTTGGATGATCTGGATTGGCCGGAGTCACTCAAAGACATGCAACGTAACTGGATTGGAAAATCGGTAGGAGCTGAGATTGATTTCAATATTGCAGGAACTGATGAGAAACTCAGAGTCTATACCACCCGCCCGGATACTATTTTTGGAGCAACTTATATGGTGATTGCTCCGGAACATCATTTGGTATCAAAAATCACTTCAGATGAACAAAAAGATAAAGTTGCAGAGTATCAATCTACGGCTGCATTGAAATCTGATTTGGATCGACAGGAACTCAACAAGGAAAAAACTGGAGTATTTACCGGTGCTTATGCTGTCAATCCTGCAAACGGAAAAGAAATCCCGATCTGGATCGCCGATTATGTACTTGTGAGTTATGGAACCGGGGCAATTATGGCGGTGCCGGGTCAGGATGAACGTGACTGGGAATTCGCTGAGAAATTTGACCTGCCAATCGTTCGTACCGTGCAACCAAGTGATGGTTTCGAAGGAAAAGCTTTTACAGGTGATGGAGTTGCTCTAAATAGTGACTTCCTTAATGGTTTAGAAATTCAAGCCGCAAAAAAGAAAATTATTGCCTGGCTGGAGGAACAAGGAGCCGGAACAAGAGCAGTGAATTTTAAACTTAGAGACTGGTTGTTTTCCCGCCAACGGTATTGGGGAGAGCCATTTCCAATTATTCACGTAGATGGAGAGGCTAAGGCTATTCCGGAAAATGAGTTGCCGCTCGAACTTCCTCAGGTAGAAAAATATCAACCAACCGGAGATGGAGAGCCACCATTAGCGAATGCAACTGACTGGGTGAATACAGCCGATCCAGAAACAGGAAAACCAGCTCTTAGAGAAACCAACACCATGCCACAATGGGCAGGCTCTTGCTGGTATTATTTACGGTATATCTCACCTAATTGGGATGGCGGTCCGGTTGACCCTGACTACGAAAAATACTGGATGCCTGTTGATCTCTATGTTGGAGGAGCTGAGCATGCGGTCTTACATTTGTTGTATGCACGTTTCTGGCATAAAGTATTGTTTGATTTAGGAGTTGTTTCCACCAAAGAACCATTTCAGAAATTGGTAAACCAAGGGATGATTCTTGGAGAGATGGAATACACTTCAGAAGATGGTCGAAAACTTTCTGAAGATGAAGTAGAAAAGAAAGGGGATCATTTTGTTGAAAAGGCGACTGGGAAGAAAGTAGAGGCAAGAGCTCATAAAATGAGTAAAAGCCGTGGAAATGTGATTAATCCTGATCACGTAATTGAACAGTTCGGAGCTGACTCGCTACGTTTGTATGAAATGTTTATGGGACCTTTAGAGCAAGTTAAGCCCTGGAGTACCAAAGGTGTGGATGGAGTTAATCGCTTTTTAAACCGTGTTTGGAGGTTACTGGTTGAGGAAGATTCAGGAGAGCTGAAATCAACCGTGATAGAAACTGATCCAACCAAAGAACAACTAAAAGTACTTCACGAAGCTATCAAAAAGGTAACTGAAGACATCGAAGAAATGCGTTTTAATACAGCAATCTCAGCAATGATGATTTTCGTGAACGAAGCCAATCAATGGGATACAGTTCCTCTTTCGGTTGCAAAATCCTTTATTCAATTAGTATCGCCTTATGCTCCACACCTTGCAGAAGAATTGTGGGGGAAAATCGGGGAAACTGAAACAATAGCTTACTCAATATGGCCCGAATTCAACGAAGAATACCTGAAAGCTGAAGAGGTTATGTACCCTGTTCAGGTAAATGGTAAAGTTCGAGCTGATATTTATGTTTCAGCAGATAAAGCCCAAAACAAGGACTACGTTCTTGAAACGGCCAAAAAGGAAGAGAAAATAGCAAAGTACCTTGCTGAAGGCACCTTGGTAAAAGAGATATTCGTTCCCGGGCGTATTATCAATTTTGTGGTAAAATAAATTCACATCAGAATTGCGTATTAGGTAAAAACGCTTAGATTAGAGTTAAGTAAGTATAGTTAGAGTTTACTTATTCTTAAGTGGTACTACTCATGATTCGTTAATTTGGGGTCGTAGGCGTTGTAATGGGGAGGTTGGATGCATGAATTGAATATTTTATTTATAGAGGATAACCCGCTTGATGCAGAATTACTAAGCAGAGAAATTAAGAAGGGAGGGTTGGGGCATACTTCTTTTATTATAGATTCATTAAAAGAAGTTCAGTCTCTGCTAGATGAGCAGAAGTTTGATATAATCATTTCAGATTATAGTCTGCCTGGTTTTACAGGATTAGATGTTATTGATTTTCTCAATGAAAAAGATATAGACGTACCGGTGATACTGGTATCAGGAACGGTTCCAGATGATGCAGCTATAGATGCGGTACTGAAAGGGGCAAAGGATTATGTATTAAAAGATAATCTGACGAGACTAGTCCCTGCCATACATAGGGAAATCGATGCCTATCAGGCTAAAAAAGAAAAAGAAAGAAATGATTTTTTTCTTGAGGCATTATTTAATTCAATGCTTGGAGTTCGTATTTCGGATAGAAACCGAAAAATAATACAGGTTAATAAAAAGTATTGCGAAATGGTTGGATATACAGAGAATGAGCTTATAGGTAGTGATTTATCTTTAGTAACACCGGAAGAAGCCAGAGAAACAGAGAGAGATATTTATAATGATTTCATCAGAATAGGAAGGTCTGAATCTGAAGTAAATAAAAATATTGAAGTCCGTAAAGATGGTTCTTTTGTTGATATAATGAGTTCTTCTACCGTTGAGAAAATTAACGGAGAGGTATATGTAATTTCATCTATTCAGGATATTTCAGATTTACTTCTTAACAAATCATTCTTAGAACAAACCAGTAAAAGTGCAGGAGTGGGGGGGTGGGAATATCATATAGAGAATGATATTGTTAAAGGTAGTCCCAAAATATTTGAAATATTTGAACTTGATGATCAATCAGATCGAAGTGCTGAAGAACTAATTGCGATTTATCACGAAGATGATCGGCAAATTATTAGAGATGAATTGCAAGATTGTATTGAAAACTTCAGTTCGAAAAATCTAAAGCTTCGAATTAATGGAGTTAAGGGGACAAAAAAATGGGTTAGACTTACATTTGACCCTTATGTTATTAACGGAAAAACCGTGAAATTATACGGCTCACTTCGTGATATAACCAAAGAAAAAGAAGAAGAAATAGAACGAGAGCAAAGAGAGCAAAGATATCGGTATTTGTTTGAGAATAACCCTAATCCACTATTAATTATTAAAGAAGATGGATCGAATAGGATTATTGGAGCAAATTCAGCAGCGCTTAATCTATATGGGTATTCCAAAGAAGAACTACTTAGTATGACGACTTATCAAATACGACCTGAAAGTGAAATAGAGTTCTATGAAAGAATAATTGAAAGGAATAATGAACTTAACCTTGATGAAAGCATCAATGCCGTTAGAGCAACCCATCAAAAAAAAAATGGGGAGCTGATAAAAGTAGATATACATTGGAAATCCATAAGTCTGGATCAGGTAAAAGGGCGATTAATATTGGTGAACGATGTCACCGAGAAAGTGAAGTATGAAAATGAACTAATTGAAACTAATACGGTACTAAAGACTCTGATTGATTCTGCACCGATTGGGGTTTTTACAGTCGATTCGACAGGTAAAATACTTGATGTGTGGAATTCACAATGTGAATCTATATTCGGCTGGACTCATGAAGAGGTGCGAGGAAGATTCCTTCCTTACGCAATTAAAGAAAACATCGAAGATGCTAAAGAAAAAATAGATGAGGTTTTCGAGAAAGGAGAAACCAAGCTAGTAGAAATCAATCGACATACGAAGCAAGCTAAACCGATTACTCTGAGAGAGTACCTTACCCCGATAAAAGACAATGATGGTAATATCGAAAAACTGATGCTTCTTATAGAAGATATCAGCGACCAAAAGAGCATTGAAAACGCACTGGTTAATAGTGAGAGAAAATACAGAAATCTTGTTGAAGCTTCGAAAGATTTGGTTTGGAGAATAGATCCCGAAGGGAAGTTCAATTTTGTAAATAGTGCCAGTAAAGAAATACTGGGATACTCGCCGGATGAACTTACCGGAACTTCTTTTGCACCTCTTATTTTGCCCGAAAAGATTGAGGAAACTCTACAGATTCACAGAGATGTAATAGAAGGAAAAAGCTTTGATAACTTTGATCTAACCATGGTTAAAAAGGATGGAAGGATCACATATCTTTCAGCGAAAGCTTACCCGATGCGGGATTCGGAAGGAAATATTGTCGGGTGCTCTGGAACAGCTACAGACATCACTCATATTCTGGAGTATCAACAAAAACTGGAAGTATCTCTCAAAGAAAAAGAAGTGCTTATTAAAGAAATTCACCACCGTGTAAAAAACAACCTCGCGGTAATTTCTGGCCTATTTGCTCTTCAGGCCATGACTATGGAAGACGAAAAAATGATTCAGATATTTAATGAATCTCAGGCACGAATAAAATCGATTGCAACGATTCACGAAAAGCTTTATCAAAATAATTTGTTTACCAGTATCGAAATTAAGTCCTATCTGAAGGATTTGCTTGCTGATATAAAAAAAACATTCAAGCGGACGGGAAAAGAGGTCAAAATCATTTTAAAAGGAGATGAAGTTACTTTGAATGTAAATCAAGCTGTTCCCTTTGGTATTCTGGCCAACGAATTGATAACGAACTCTTTTAAGTATGCTTTTCCAGGAGCAATGAATGGATCAATCACGCTGGATGTGAGAAAGAATAAAAAGGAAGTAATTTTTATTGTTCAGGATTCGGGAATCGGATTACCAAAAGACTTCAATGAACAAAAAAAAGAGTCATTAGGTATGACTCTGATCCTAAGTTTGGCAGAACAGTTAAACGGAGAAATAAAATGGGCGACAAAGAATGGAGCCTTTTTTGAATTGCGATTTATTCCTTCCGAGATGAAAACATGGGCATCAAAAACCCGATTAGAGGGTTAGATTAATTAATTAGCATTTTTGAATTCGAACTATAAATGCTGCTTCTCTCTTACTATTTTAATTATATGGTTATATACCATTTCGGTTTTTGACCAAGAGTTTCCACCGGAGGTATTTACGAACTGAATCACTACCGCATCAATATCTTTATGATAACGTGCTATGCTTGAGTAACCGGGAAGTAATCCCGTATGGCTGAATTCATAGATTGATGCGTAAATTGTTTGTTCTTCTTCATCTAATAATGAGCCTGTATTTAATGCACGTAGAAAAATTCCGACATCCTCTATAGTAGCTATCATAGATCCACCAGGATTTGTGAAATCGTTGCCCTTTATATCAGGTTCATAACCTACGTAGTAGCCACTCATTACATCGTCAATATCTACCTCGCTTAATAAACTATAAGTATTATTTAGTCCTAGAGGGTTAAGTATTTCTTCTTTTATATACTGATGATGACTATACCCAAGCGTTCGATCAAGAATCTCGCCTATTAACAGATAATTGGTATTTGAATAGCTGTATTGTTGCCCTGGTTCAAAGTCAGCAGGAGTATCAAGTATAAGTTCAAGTGCATTGTCATTATTTGGAGGATTCTCCCAGGGATAGTCAGGGTGATCGCTGTAATTCGGTATTCCACTGATATGTTTCACCATCATCCTTAAGGTGATTTGATCTGAATTATCAATTCGTTCTGTCAATTCTGGGAGGTATTCAGCCAGGGTCTTGTCAAGTGAAAGGCTACCAATATTTACCAGTTTCGTTGTGGCAACGGCGATATATAATTTGCTGATACTGGCAATTTTGAACAAAACGTTTGGATCTGCGGGAGTCTTGGTTTCCCTGTTCTCCCAGCCTGAAGAATATAATGTAGGTTCTTTACCACCCTGGTCCACGTAAATAATGATAGCATCTAATCCCATTTCAATGGCAGTATTAACTTGTTCTTGAATGTTATCGGATTTAGGTGTTAACCATACACGTAAAAGATCCCACGGTACAAATAACAAACTGATCAAAGTTGCAACAAGTAAGAATATTCTTAGGTAGGTTTTTTTAGGTTTCATTTTTTCTTCAACTTATCGATGAATACTATATTCAAATTATCGATTCAGGCAATTACTTCTGCTTTTGATCTGACTGCTTTCGTATTGTTATTAGCTGAAGGATTACCTGCTACCCAATTGAGTCCAAAAAGCGATTTAAATATTCCGATTCTTTTAAGAAGAATTTCATAAATCAGATAACAAATGATCATAGTAAAGGCTACCACTAAAATAAATTTCAGCAGTACCGGTATTTCTAAAGGCAGAATTAAAAAGGCTCCTGCATAAAGAACAAACATATGGATAATATAAACAGGATAGGCAGCCTGACTAAGGTAACTTAAAATAGAGCTTGGTTGGTTCAAGTATTTGAATCCCATTCCAAAGAGTCCAAAAATCCAAAGATTTGACTCTAAAGTTGTGAGGTAAGGCAAAGGTGCTGTTTCGAATATTGTTAACCGAAGGGTATATAAAATTACAGCAAGCCCTATATACAGCCATCTCCACTTCTCTACAGTTTCCCAGAAAGTTTTGCCTGCATACACGAAAAGAAATCCAAATATAAAGGCGAGTAGACCCAGGAAAAATCCATGCAATGTTTCTGCATATAATTCAAATAGACTCGGTTTAACTATTAAAACTTCAATTACAAAAAAAATTGTAATAGATAAAGGGCCTAATGGATGTCTCATTAAGCCAGTTAATCCTTTTGTGAATCGGCTACTGGTATTTTTTTTCAAATAAAAAAATAAAGGAGATGCTAACAATACATAGCAGAATATATTTCCAAGGAACCACAAGTGTCCTGTATGGGGGAAGTATCCTAAAGGCATTTCATAGTAATCCTGAAAAATAAACATATGAAGCGGTGTAATAGCAAAGAAACCGAATATAAAAGGCAACAGAATTCTTTTTGAACGTTCCAGCATTAACTGTTTCCAGTTTCTTTTCATAATTGCAAAATATACCCCCATGCCAGACACATAGAATAAGATTGGAATCCTCCAGACATTAAGCATACTCATCGGCTTCCAAAGCCCTGTTAAAAGCTCTTCGCTTCTTATGAAGCCAAAGAGCATCGCCCAGGGTTGGAAAACAATGGCGATGTGGTAAATCAGCAATAACCAGATTGCAATTACCCTCAGCCAGTCAATATCGTGTCTTCGTGTAGTTTTCACGGTGAGTTTAATTTTGAATTTTTGTTAGTGCAGCGTAATTGCAATTTCGCGGGTGTTTTTTAGCTCTTAGAAATCGAGTTTTACCCAAATATTCATGCAATAACGCCATTGTGACTTGTCAGGCTATAGCTTAAAATTTTATCCCGAAGTAGAGGTTTGGCTCAAAGAGAAAGACGTTTCCGTATTTATCATCAAATTCTTTAAACCCTTCAGGTGAATTGTTGTCAAAAAACCATTGATTAACATGGACTTGAGGTTCTATGAAAAATCGTTTTTTCTTCCCGATTGATACATGATACCCCAGGTGATACGAATTATAAACTTTAAAGCCATTCTTAATTTTATTACCGTCAAGATCGGTATAGGTTTGAATTTGCGGCAGCACTTCGATAGAGGCGAAAAGCCCTTTCCAAAGCATACGTTGGTATGTGACGCCAATTCCTGTTTCTCTTAAGTATCCATCGTAATATTCAGTACCAGACTCAATTTTATCGACAACACCATCCCACCAGGTGATTCCCATGGGTTGAAACAAGCGCCAGGTGGCGAATTTCACTCCAATGATGTTCTTGTCATCTAGGTTGCGTTTTACATGAAGCTCAACCATTTGAATACTTGTTCGTTTGTCCCAACCAAAGATAATCTCATCTGGAACTAAATAAGGCATACTTACCCTCCATTTATGGGTGACTTCAGTTTCTTTATCCACTGGTGAATTAGTTTGAGCAAAAGCACTTAGTGTGCTAAAAAGTAAAAAAATTGTTAATAGATTTTTCATGGGTTTAATTTTTTGAATTTTTGAATTTTTGAATTTTTGTTATTGTAACATCATGGCAATTACAGGACGTGTTTTTTTCAGCTCTTCCATATCCAGCTGTAAGCCAAATGGGGCTAATTGTTCCTGCATCATAGAGTAGATTGGCTTAACTGGTTCAAAAGGTCCCATGACAGATTCACGTGCTGTAGCACCGAAATTGTTGCGGATACTTTTGTCGACTTCAGCATCTATCAGCATTTGTACGATCTCAATGCGGCAGAAAAAGGCTGCTGAATGGAGAGCGGTTGACCCGTCGTTATTCTTTATGGAAAGATCTGCTCCGGCATCGATTAACGTTTTCGCGATATCAATTTTCCCAAAAGTTGCGGCGGTTATCAAAGGAGAAGATCCGCTCATAGGATCTATTTTATTGATATCAGTTCCAGCATCTATATGTTGCTTTACAACTTCCAGATTGCCGGAAATTATTGCAGCCTGGATATCCATTTCAGGTGCACTATTCTTAGAAACGGTTTGTGATTCATTTCCCTGTTGTGCACAAGCCGTTACCATCGCGAAAAGGATTACAAGAGTAATCATTGATTTAAAGGTGTTCTTACTTAAATATTTCATAGTTCTGTTTTTTTGAGTTCTCGTTGAGATTTTCTTCTCTGGAAAGATCAAAAAAGTGTTCGTATGAGACCTATCAGGCATGAAGCCAAATACATCAACTTTGAGGAAGGCATAAAAACTATGACGCAAGAGTATAAATTATGACGCAAGTCGTAACTTTACTTCTCGAAGGAGTATGAAAAAGAGGATTTTCAGAAGTCGATAAAATTTCTAACTTAAACTGGTTTATTTCACCTTACAAAGGACTTCCCAGACATGGAAGAAGGCTTTATTAGTCAAATTACAAGTATCATTGAGGGGAATCTCGATGATGAACAATTCGGAGTATCAGAATTAGCGTCTGCAATGAATATGAGTCGCTCTAATCTGCTCAGAAAAGTAAAAAAACATACAGGACTTTCAGTCAGCCAATTTATTCGACTGGTGCGTCTTGAAATAGCCATGGATCTGCTAAAAGAAGGTGGATACACTGTTTCAGAAGTTTCCTTTAAAGTAGGTTTTGGAAGTTCATCCTATTTTATTAAATGCTTCAGAGAACACTATGGTTATCCACCTGGAGAAGTGGGTCATGAGCGTACTGAAGTTAAGAAAGGAGGTTCTGTACCCAGAAAGCGATTATTGGTAGCAATTATGTTTACTGATATAGTAGGGTATACATCTCTCATGCAAAAGGACGAAGAAAAGGGGATTAGTTTCAGGGAAAGACACAGAGAAGTTTTCAACTCCATTACTAAAAAATATCACGGGCGTATACTACAATACTATGGAGACGGTACATTAAGCACATTCCCAAGTGCAATAGATGCAGTTCAATGTGGAATTGAAATGCAATTGGCTTTTGAAGAGGAGCCAAAGGTTCCAATTCGAATCGGAATCCATACCGGAGATATTATTGCTACCGACAAAGAAATTATAGGTGATGGAGTGAATGTGGCTGCCCGGGTTGAATCAATGGCCAAACCCGGAACGGTATACATCTCGGATAAAGTATATGATGAAGTCAAGAACCAGGCGGAGTTGATTACGATTTCAAGGGGAGTTCATAGTCTGAAGAACATTTCAAAGCCCATTGAAATATATGAAGTATCCAATCATAAGCTTGGAGGTATTGAAGTCCCGGAAAAAAATAAAGTTTTTGCTAGTCAACCAATGAAGTTGTCATTAGTAGCAACTTTCCTAATTGTATTTGGTGTCATAGGTTTTTATTCAGGCATTTTTAGCGAGATATCAAGATCTGAATCAAGTTCAGTAATGATCGAAAAATCAATTGCGGTATTACCATTTAAGAATGAGAGTAGTGATTCAGGAAATGTATATTTCATCAACGGACTCATGGAGTCGACATTAGGCAATTTGCAGAAGATTGAAGATTTGCGAGTTATTAGCCGTACATCAGTCGAGAAGTACAGAAACTCCAGTAAAGCAATTCCCGAAATAGCGAATGAACTCAACGTAAATTATTTTGTTGAGGGAAGTGGTCAGAAGGTTGGAGATCAGGTCCTACTCAATATCCAGTTGATAGAAGCCTCAAGCGATAAACACATATGGGCTGAACAATACACCCGAGAGGTAGGTGATATTTTCTCTTTACAAAAAGAGGTGGCTACGAAAATTGCAAGTGCAATTGAGGCAATTGTGACACCTGCTGAACTGGAACAGATCGAGAAAAAGCCAACTGAAAACTTGGAAGCCTACGATTTATATTTGCAATCTCGTGAACCATTCATTACAAGAACTTCCGAGGGGTTAGAAAAAGGAATTTCCTTGTTAAATCAGGCAATCGAATATGACCCTGAATTTTCTTTAGCATACGCTGACATTGCTATTTCCTATTACTTTTTGGATTTACATCAAGCTGAAAAACGGTATACCGAAGAGATCAATAATTATGCTGATAAAGCACTGTTATATGATTCAAAGTCAGACCTTAGTCTTTTAGCTAAGGCATTATACTACATGCATACCAAAGAATATCGGTTAGCATTACCACATCTTGAGAAAGCATTGGACTATAATCCGAATTCATTTGCTGTACTACAAACACTCTCAGAATTTTATTCTGGTGTAATGCCAAATACAGCTAAATATCTTGAGTATGCTTTGATGAGCTATAAAATCAATAGTGCGGCTATCGACTCTATTTCAAAAAGTTATCTCTATTTGAGTCTAAGTAATGCCTTCGTACAGTCCGGTTTTGCTGATGAAGCGCTTGTTTATATTAATAAATCGCTGGAACACGATTCAAATAATTATTATGCACCCCATTTGAAAGCTTTTGTTCTCTATGCGCATAATCGGGATATAAAAGAAAGTAGAGGAAGACTTTTAAGAGAATGGAACAAAGATGTAACACGATTGGATATTCTACAAGACCTGGCCAAACTCTATTATTTTGAGGAAGACTATGATAGTGCTTACTTCTATTATGAGAAATTTGCAACAGCCAGAGAAACAGGTGGACTTAATATGTATCCTCAAGAAGATATTAAGATTGGAATAACATTTGAAAAGGTGGGTAAAGTAGACGAAGCTGAAAAATATTTTAAATCCTATGCGGACTATTGTGAAAGAGATCGATCAATTTACAAGGAAGCCAGTACTGCAGTAATGTATGCCCATGAAGGGAAGTATGATCTGGCTATTGAACAGCTCAAGATTTTCGCAACACATGAAAATTTCCAGTATTGGGTACTGTTGTTCATGGATAGAGACCCTGTCATGAAACCACTTACTGAACATCCTGAATTTGATATGGTTGTACAGCAGATTGAAGATCAGTTCTGGAAAAATCACAATGAGCTAAGAAAATCCCTCGAAGAGAAAGGATTGATTTGATGGTCTCTTGATTGTACCCAAAACTGTTAATTTGATAATTAAATAAAAAAAGCCCAATTATAAGACTGGGCTTTAAAAAAAGGTTAAGATAGATTCTAGCGCTCTTCTAAAGGAACCCAATCCAGATTCTTTTCTCCAACATATAAAGCTCTTGGACGAATCAATCTGTTATTAGCCGCCTGTTCCATAAAGTGCCCAGTCCAGCCAGAAATACGGCTCATTGTAAAAATACAAGTATATAGGTCAGGCTGTATTCCAATAGAATAATAAACGGTTGCGGAAAAGAAATCTACATTCGGGTCGATATTCTTTTCGGTTTTCATCGTATTCATCATATCCATCGACCAGCGATATAACTCCTCATGTCCGGTTTCTTCAGAAAGTGCTTGCGCCATTTTTTGAAGATGACGTCCACGCGGATCAAAAGTTTTGTATACTCTATGACCAAAACCCATGATCTTCTCTTTTTTCGCAAGTTTATTTTTAGTGAAGGCTACCGCATCGGCATTTTTGCCTTGCTCTTCTAACTCGAGAAGGGTGTTCATAACTGCTGTATTTGCTCCACCATGAAGAGGTCCTTTCAGCGCACCAATTGCAGCTGCTGTAGCCGAATAAATATCACTCATTGTCGCGCAAACAGTTCTGCAAGTAAAAGTAGAAGCGTTCATGCCATGCTCTGCATGTAGAATTAAACAAAGATCCATAGTCTTTTCTGCTTGAGTACCGGGTTCTTCTCCATTTAACATATAAAGAAAATTGAAGGCGGTACTCCCATGATCAAGGGGAGGCATAACATCTTTTTCATTTCGAATTCTGTCGTACGCAGCAATAATGGTAGGAATCTTAGCAGTAAGAGCAATTGCCTGATCAATAAATAAGTTGCTGTCAAATTTCCCTTTTGTTGGGTCAAAATCAGCCAGCATAGACACGGCAGATTGGAGTACTGCCATTGGCTCGGCATCTTTAGCCGTATTATTCAAATAATCCAATACAACATCAGGAATGCTTCTTTCTTTTATAAAGGCATCTTGCAGATTTTTGAGTTCGTTGGAATTAGGAAGCCGGTCATTCCAAAGCAAGAAGCATACTTCTTCGAAAGTTGCCTTTTCTGCCAGAACATCAATGTTATATCCGGAATAAATAAGCTCTCCAACCGCCCCATCAATAAAACTTTTGGTGGTAGAAAATGCTACAATACCATCAAGACCTTTATTTATATGAGGGTATTTAGTTTCGTCAAAGCCTGTATGTAAGTCCGTCGACATTAGTACTTCCTGTTTAAATTGTTATAGGGTTGTTAGTGGCCTACTATGACCAATCTTTATTCTAATCCACCAACAAATATTTTTCGGCGAAAATTTCTTCTCAGAAAAATCTGGGAAGGAAATAAAGGTAATGAAACACAGGCAATTTTATAAATACAAAAGTCCACTTTTATCCTGAAACACAAAGGTTTTCAGCGCGTAGCTAATTAAGCATTTTTAAATGAAGATGTAATGAATATGTATGAATTTGATACAATAGGATTGATTCATTTCCTTTCAGCAATTACCGCCATGTTTTTTGGTGTATTTGTTGTTTTTACAAAAAAAGGAGGAACGCTTCATATAAGAATGGGATATATCTATGTAGCAATGATGGTAATTTTAAACGTTACCGCATTTATGATTTATAAGTTGATGGGGACATTTGGCCCCTTTCATATTGCAGCCCTGATTAGCTTTGGTGGAATAGTTGGAGGAATGATTCCGGTAATACGTAAAAAACCGAGGAAAACCTGGCTTGAGTTTCATTATGAATTTATGAGTTGGTCGGTAGTTGGCTTGTATGCTGCTTTTTGGTCAGAGACTTTTAGTCGGTTTTTCCGTTTTTCGGGATTTTGGGTAGTAGTTGCTACAGCCACTGCGGTAACAATTGCAGTAGGAGCAACATTGATAAAAATGAAAAAGAAGAAAGTCCTTGGGCAATTCAATTACTACAATAAAAAGTCTCAGCTTAAAGCAGATTTAGACTCTTCCCAATAAACATCCATTTCTTCAAGTGATGCATCTTTAAGTAGTTTACCCTTTTGCTTTAATCTTTCCTCTACAAAACGGAAACGGGTTTCAAACTTTCTGTTTGTTTTCCGAAGGCTGTCTTCCGCAACCAGATCAAAAAACCGGGCAACATTTACCATGGAGAAAAGTACATCTCCAAATTCATCAGCCGAGCGTGCAGCATCTTTATGTTGTAGCGTTTCTTTAAATTCCTGAATCTCTTCTTCGAGTTTTTCCCAGGCCTGTCTCCATTCGGGCCAGTCGAATCCTACATTTGCAGCTTTTTCCTGCATCCGTTGCGCTCTTATCAATGCGGGCAGATGAGAGGGCAAGCCGTCCAATGTGGACTTCTTTCCTTCTTTAAGTTTGATGTTTTCCCAATTTTCGGCGACTTCGTCATCTCCTTCAACAACAGTCTGTCCAAATACATGCGGGTGACGCCGAATCAGTTTATCCATCAATGTGTAGATCACATCCCCAATTTCAAAGGTATTGGTTTCATAGGCCATATTGCTATGAAACACCACGTGAAGTAAAAGATCACCGAGCTCTTTTTTGAACTCATCGAAATCACCATTGTCAAGTGCCTCAATGGCTTCATACGCTTCTTCAATAAGATTATCTTTGATAGACAGGTGGGTTTGTTTTCGATCCCATGGACACTCCCTCCTTAAAATGGCAACAAGTTCAACAAGATCCTCAAACTTCCGGCTTGGCTTCATTTTTTGAAATTATGAATTAAAGATTATGGATTTCGAATTTGAAGCTACTAATTCAAAATCCATAATTCAGAATTTCTTCAAGTTTTTCTCTTTTTCTTTTTTGCAGCGGGGAAGAGGATATTGTTGAGAATTAAACGGTATCCCGGGCTATTGGGGTGAAGTGCCAGATCTGTTGGCGGATCATTTACATGATGGGTGTAGTCCTCCGGATCATGACCGGCATAAAAGGTAAATGTTCCGGTCCCATAATTTCCGTGTAAATATTTCACCTGATTTCTACCCGGAGATTCAGCCAGTGTAACAACAGAAGATTTTACTTTTTCACTTCTGAATGCGGTTGTCTGTCCATAAAATCCACGTACACTACTTACATGGTTTTGTGTAAGCATAGTTGGAACCGGATCCCATTTTGCTGAGAACTCAAACAAGGTGAAAAAATCCAGACTTTGATCAATTTCCCTAATAGCAACGGGTACATCAATATCAGCATGCTCATACTCGTACGGATCAAGACTTATGGTAAAATCCTCAAAAGCGAAGGTCTGGCTATAGTCGAGATTATCTTTTGCCTTTGGATCAACCGGGTCGCCATCAAATTGGCTGGAAGCAATATCAATGCCTTGAGATGCTAATGCGATATCAAAAGTATCAGTGCCTGAACACATGGCAAATAAGAACCCACCATTACCGACATACTTTTTAATTTCTTGCGCCACTTGTTTCTTTTGGTCACTGACTTTCGAAAAACCTAACTCTTTAGCCATGGCTTCCATTTGGCGAACTTGTGTTATGTACCAGGGAGTGCTTCGGTATCTGGCCCAAAACTTTCCATATTGCCCCGTAAAATCTTCATGATGAAGGTGGAGCCAGTCATATTGTTCCAGTTGACCTTCCAGAACTTCTACATCCCATATTTTATCGTATTCTACTTCTGCATAAGTAAGTGCCAGAGTAACGGCATCATCCCAAGGTAGAGCCTGATCAGGAGTGTAGACTGCAATTCTGGGTGCTTTTTCAAGATTAACAACTGAGGTGTTTGATCCTTCAGACTCAACGGTCGCGACAATTGATGCGGCTTCGGAAGCACTCACAAGTTGAAGCTGGACATTTCTAAGACGGGCTTTTCGAACGATATCATTATCTACCACCGCCATGAAGGAGCCTCCGCGATAATTCAACAACCATTTTGCAGGGTAACCATCTACAATATGATTGAATACCACCCCATACGCTTTTAAGTGATCAGTTTGGGTTGCATCCATCGGGATAAGCACCTGTTGCTGAGCAGTAGCATTTATACTGATTAATATTCCAAGAAGGCAAGAGAGTAAGAAATTCTTCATATCAGGAATTTACTTTAGGTAATTCATTGAGTCTTTTTCGGGCAAATGGAGCATAAAAGCCCTGAGGGTATTCCAGGATAAGAGCTTCATAGTTTTCGATCACATCATTAAGGGTAACTTCAAATTTTATGGGATTTTCAGGGTTTTCTTGCCCTGAAAATCCAAACTCTTCAACAGAAGAGTCATACTCATTAATAGCAGTTAAGGCCTCGTCAGCAGCTTTTGCTCGTTCCCACATCAATCTTTCTTTAATAGATATGGCAGGAGTGTTTTCAAGAAAACCAGAAATTTTGGCAAGAAACTCGGTCGAAGCTGTAGTATTAATTTTCGAAAGCAAGACAAAGGAATCATCTTTGAAAGGAGTAGGGACTTCTGAACCGGCAATAGCAAAAAATTGCTCTTCTGCTTTTTCTTGTTCACCGGTTTTTAAGTTGAAATGTGCATCTGCAAATTCAGTTAAATAAGAACCGGTTGTATCGGAAGCCAAACCTTCCTGAACCCAAAGACGGAGTTCAAGTGCGTCATTGGCGTAATAGGAAGTATTTTGACGCCCTAAAGTTTTGAGCTGAATTTTAGCAAATTCGAAATCACCTGCATAGAAATCTGTAAGTGCCAGAAAATAGCGTGTTTTTTCAGCCAGGTCTCCCACTTCGGCTTTTTTATTACTTCTGGTGAGGGATATCCGTGCAGAAGTGTATTCTTTTTGGGCTAAGTAAATTCTACCATCAAGATAACTTGCTTCGGCAGTCTCGTACATATTAGGGAGGCTCTTTAATCTTTTAGTCACTTCTTTGGCTGCCTCTAAATCAAAAACAAAATCGAGGGCTAATTCTGCCTTTTTCAAATACACCTGGTCAATTCTACTATAGGTTTGTGTTTGATCGATCAATTCATCAAGTATAGTGGATGCCTGCTTGAACAAGCTATCCCTTCTGTTATTAAAATCCAGGCTGTAGTCATCAAGATATTTAGCCCACTGGGTAAAAATAGTTGCTTTTTCTTCTTCTGCTCGCCACTTAATCTCTCCGAAAGAGTGCTCAGAATAATAGTCAAAGGCAGAGAGTGCGAGTTCAAACTCATTATTTTCTCCAAGCTGCCGGCCCACATTAAACAAAGTAAAATTATAGTTTGAGGTACGCTCCTCGTATTCCCTTGCAGAGCTGTACGCCCGTCTGTACAATTTATTTTCGAGCAGAAGCCATATTTGTAGCTCATAAAAAGGAGTATAGGATGGATCATTCAGAGCCATCTTATCCAGCGTATCTCCGAGCTCCAGAATAGCAATATCGTAAAGAATGGGGTCATTATAGCGCAAAAGCATACGTTGCACTCCGGCGCTTTGCTGAGGATTTTGTTTTACGAGCCTGAGCCATTCCCCAATCGCGTTTTCATATTCACCTGCCTGCATATAAGCATTAGGAATGTCTGACATAAACAGCTGTTCGTTATTGAATACAACTCTGCCTTTCCTATATACCTCTATGGCCTTGCTGTATTCGCGGCGATCCATCATTGCGTTTGCAGTATTTAAGTAAAGCTGCAATTGATTTGCGTATTGCTGAAGATTTTGCTCCCAGATGTCGTAGGCTCTTGAGGTGTCCTCTATAAAGTGATACAATTGTCCTAGTAGTATATTCGATTCGGGGATATTTCTATGTTTGTTGATGTTTTCTTCTACTAATGTAATTGCGATCTCATATTGCTTCAGCTGAATATGGGATTCTATCAACCGATCAAAAAACAAGAAAATATCCGGATTTTGGGAGCTGATTCGTTCAAGAATGGGTAAGGCTTCATCATAACGTTGCTGTTGAATCAACCGGTTTGCAATCTGAAACTCATTGTTCGATTGGGCCTCTACCAAAGAGGGTAGAGCTACGAACAATAGCGTAAAAAATAAAAAAAGGGTTCTTTTCATGATGAATGATGTGGAATAACCACTAAGTTCAATAAATCGGGATGAAACTTTTCCAATTCCCGGTAAAAACGATTTAATGGGAAACCAACCACATTATAATAATCACCTTCAATGCGTTCTACAAATACAGAACCCCAGTCATCCTGGATTCCATAAGATCCGGCCTTGTCCATTGGGCTACCAGATGCAACGTAAGAACGAATGTCGCTATCACTCAACGTACTAAACCAAACTTTGGTTTCTTCAAAAAAACTATATCTCGAAATAATTTCCTTTTGATCATTCGTCAAGACAAAGCTTACTCCGGTAAAAACAGAATGAACTGTTCCGCTTAGCTCAGATAGCATGGATATAGCATCGCTGGCGTCCTCAGGCTTTCCTAAAATTACTCCATCTTTAACAACAATCGTGTCGGCTCCAATCACAAAAGAATTCGCTACTCTTTGGGAAATGTCAACTGCTTTTTGAAGAGAAAGATCTGATACTATATCAACAGGGTTATTTGAAGTGATGATTTCTTCTTTTGTACTGGGAATTATTTCAAATATAAGACCCAGTTGATTGAGTAATTTTTTACGTCTGGGGCTTTTTGAGGCCAGCACAATTTTTAGCATTTCTGTAATGACTGATCTTTTGGAGTTACCGGATAAATAAATAACTTATTACACCGTTTCAAACCCAAATTACGTTAAGGATTTTAAAAGTTTACTATGGCAAAAGGAAAACAAAGAAAAACAGACGACAAGCCAATGTTTTTTTCAGCATTTAACTATCGGCTGATTGGTGTGGCTATTTTATTAATTGTGGGTGGGTTTACAGCAATGTATGTAGAGAACGAAGTTCATGGATTTATCTCCTTGTACATTTCTCCTATCGTAATAATGGCCGGTTACATTGTTGTGATTTTTGCCATTATGAAACATGATCGCGACGAAACTGAGGAAACAGACACGGAAGTAGCCACCTAAACGTGCTCGACCGCCTCATAAATATCTTTTTTCTTTTTTCACTGGTATTCATTTTTATTCTTTTTGCAAATGCAGAAGATCATCTAAGAATAACTTTGGCACTATTACTTTCGCTAAGTTGTGCCTTCCTGGCATTTATACTGAATTGGCTAACTCTGGATGGATTAACAGCAGCGGTCTTGTTTGGGCTTATTTCCTATGGGCTGGGAGGCTTAATCGGCGCCTTGATTGTTCTGGCCTTTTTTATTTCCAGTTCGCTCCTCTCAAAAGATATGATTAGTGAAGAATCTTTGTTAGACAAAAAATTTCGTAGGAATGGACTTCAGGTTTGGTCGAATGGATTTTGGTTCGCACTTTGGATTATTATCTGGTTTTTAAGCAAGGAACGAATTTTTCTGGTAGCCGGGGTAGCAAGTATGGCTTTTGCAACTGCAGATACCTGGGCCTCGGAGATAGGTGGGCATCGTGTTAAAGGGAAAACCTGGTTGGTAACAAATTTTCAGGCTGTGAAGCCTGGAACTGATGGTGGAATCAGTGTTATAGGAACAATCGCATCTTTAATTGGAGCGTTTTTTATTGGCGGATTATTTTGGTTAATAGAACCAGGAGTTACTTTATTAACATTTCTTCTTGTTTCAATAGCCGGTTTTTTGGGAAGTTTTATAGATTCCTGGATTGGGGCTTCATTTCAGGGTATCGAACTTAATAAAAGGTTAAAGAATATTTTTGCTCGTCAAATTACGTATGTTGACAACGATCTGGTTAACTGGATGGCCGCGGGCTCATCATCGGTAGTTGCCTTATTCATTTTTTTAATAGCAGGACATTAGGTTAAAACACAAAACTATGTGGTATAAAAAATTACACTGGCAAATTATTATCGGACTTATCCTTGGTTTAATCTGGGGTTTGATTTCAGCAGTAGCAGGATTTAATGAATTCACTCTCGATTTTATAAAACCCTTTGGAACTATTTTTATCACTTTATTGAAGCTTATTGCTGTTCCATTGGTACTAGTTTCTCTTGTAGCCGGAGTTACCAGTTTAAATGATACGGCTTCACTATCCAGAATGGGTGGTAAAACTGTTCTTATTTACCTTTGTACCACGGTATTAGCAATTACAATAGGGTTAGCTGCAGTGAACTTAATTAAGCCCGGTAAGGCGCTCCCCGAAGCTACTAAAATCGAACTTCAGGAAACGTATAAGGATAATATCGGGGAAAGAGAAGAAGGTGCAGCCAAAATTCAGGAAAGAAGACCTTTAGACTTCCTGGTTGAAATAGTACCCGAAAACTTTTTTGCTTCAGCAAGTAAAAACGCAAATATGCTTCAGGTTGTTTTCGTAGCTATACTTTTAGGAATCGGAATAATTAAAGTTGGAGGAAAAGCCGGAGAAACGCTTGTTAATGTATTTGATGCTTTTAATGATGTAATTATAAAAATTGTAGATCTGATTATGGAAGTGGCTCCCTATGGTGTATTCGCACTGATGGCGGCACTTATAGTAGATCTTGCAGGCGATGATTTAGCTAAGGCGTGGGGATTATTACAAGCATTAGGGTGGTACTGTTTAACTGTATTGATAGCCTTAATTATTCATGTGCTACTTGTTTACAGCAGTATGTTCAAAATCTTCAGTAAAATGAAACTGAAGGATTTCTTTAAAGCAATTCAACCTGCGATGTTACTTGGGTTCAGTACCAGCTCAAGTTCAGCTACACTTCCGGTAACAATGGAAAGAGTAGAAAAAAATCTAGGCGTTGATGAAGAAGTTGCCAGCTTTGTACTACCGATTGGAGCAACTATCAATATGGATGGTACAAGTTTATACCAGGCCGTGGCTGCTGTTTTTATCGCTCAGGCATTGGGTATGGATCTTACTATCGCGCAACAACTTACGATTGTACTTACAGCTACCCTTGCCTCGATAGGAGCAGCAGGCGTTCCCGGGGCAGGAATCGTAATGTTAGTAGTAGTACTTCAGGCAATTCAGGTGCCGGTAGCTGGAATAGCACTTATTTTGGGTGTAGATCGTATTCTCGATATGTGTAGAACAACGGTAAATATCACCGGAGACGCAGCAGTATCATATACTGTGGCATCATTGGAAGGCAAATTGCACGAACCAGATTTAGAAGATTAAATTTTTTCTAAATCTAAAGTTTAATGTGCCATTTAACTATGAAATCTGTTTATTGAGTCGTTGCTCAAATGCAAAGGTGCCTATGGTTCAAGAGCTACTATCAAGAGTACTACTATTTAAACAACATATCGCCTTTTTGCTTTTCTTTTTAGTAAGTAGTAGTACTGTTTTTTCTCAATCAGTATTACTTCCGGCAGATGTTGTAATTGTCTCAGTAAATTCGGCTGGAGACTCCTTTGATTTTATCCCTCTGGTAAACCTTGAAACCGGAACAACCATTTGGTTTTCAAATGGGGTATGGAATCCCGTAGATGCTACGATTGAGGGAGCACAAGAAGTTGAAGTCACCATCAAGTCTGATATTGACGCCGGTACTAATATTCATATAAATGAGATTGAAGACCCACGGGTGGAAGTAAACGGTCATCTGAGTTTTTCAGGTGATGGAGATCGGGTATTTGCCTATCAAAAAGATGAAGGTGTTTCACGGGTTATTTATGGCATAGGGTGGGGGAATAAAGATATTTGGAATCCGGAATCTGAGATTGGCTCCGCTGTTCCGGTAAGTATATCCCGAGAGAATCATGCGCTTCTTCACTTAGGCTTGGTTGATAATTATCAGTACTATCTGCGAAACGGAGCAAGTGGAACTCCAGGGATGCTGGCTTCTTTTGTTGGAGACCCTGCAAAGTGGAGAGGGAGAGATAACCGTGCGTTTCCGTCTTTCGGAACTGCTTTCAGAATTTTAAAGCCCCCGGTTGTTTTGTTTGATGAAAGTATATCAACTACTACAGAAAATGAATCTATTATCCTGAATGTGGCTATTTTTGAGCACGACGGTTCCCGCTTAACGGTAGACGCAGTATTCAATGAGTTTAACAGTACAGCAGATACTAACGATGTAAGCAAGTTCAAAAAGCACACGTTCAACTTTACGGGTTTAATTGGTGATGCAGTGTATGCCGTTGAAATACCTACTTTTGATGATAACATCTATGAAAGCACCGAAAATGCTTTTTTTGAACTGCAGAATCTTACTAATGGAGAACTTGGAGATTTTGTAACTCATGTTGCTTTTCTGCCTGACAATGAAATCCCAAATGTGTTAATAACCGGTCTTTCATATACCGGAAACCCCGATTCCGATTACATTGAAATTCAGAACAATGAACGGATTGATGCAGATTTATCGGGTTGGAAATTGATTAGCCGCGATGAAATAATCGAGTTTCCGTATGGAACGTATTTATCACCTCTTCAAGTGCTTAGAATTGCACATCCTGAATCAGATATAGAGCAGATCCAAGCGAAGAATTGGCTAAGAAGAAATCAGGGAGTGGTAGAGTTACGCTCACCATATCAGCAATTGGTTTCTAGTCTGGATTACAGAATAAGTAGAGGCGAGGAGGAAAGAATAACCAATCAGGAAATTACCCAGTCTGAACTATTACCGGGAGATTTGGTTACTGCTGCTCAGCTATCTGGTCTTGAGGAGAATATTTCTGAAGAAGCTGCAAAAGAAGAGAAAAAACTTTCCGGATGGTATACCGTGAACGGAGAAGAAATTTTTGATGACGGGATGAATGAGAAAGAGTTCTTTGTATGGAACGAAATTTCAGCCTCATTTGCCAAGTATGATCCTCTTACTGAAGATGAGAACGAGCAGGCTGTTTTGTTGAGTTATTTTGAACAAGAGGAGTTGAATGAAAAGACGGAAGAAATAGACAGCACTTTTATTGATTCGGAGCTTGAACTTTCAATAGAAGTAACAGATTGGTCAATCACTCTTTCTGGTACCGACCTAGATAAAAATGGAGTAATTAATGGTTCAGAAGGATTCAATCTGGTTATGAATAGATCCGGAAAAGAACTTCCAATAAAAGCCTTAATTACAAACCTTGAGGAATCTCTTTTCGAAGGTGCAATTTATCCCTATCTGTACCTTTGGGAGCAGGATGGACAAGGTTGGATGTCTGCAGAACGGCTTGATGAATATGATGTAATCTCCAAAGAAGCTTTATTCTGGATAAGAGCCGATTCCATTTTTGAAGCTACTGAAATTCTCATTCAACCTCAGTTATTTCAAGAGCAGGAGCAAATTGAAGAAAAAGAGCTTCTGATTGAATCTGAGCTGAGAATAGGATTAGAAACAACTGGTTTTAGTAAATCAGTTTCGATACAGTTTTTTGAAGATGTGAATGTGATAAAAAGAGATATTATTGTACCGGGCTTAGAATCTGGGCTTCGGGTATCCAGAGATGAATATTTGTTCTTCGGTGCAGGAAGCGGACTAAACTGGAATTCAGAAATCAACCTCCGAGGTATTCAGAATCAGAAAATGGTGTTTCCTTTAGCTTTCGAAACTTCGGAATCGGGTACGTTCAACTTATCTGTTCAAAAGTTTGATGGAATTCCGGGCGATTGGATTGTTACACTTATTGACGAACTTTCTGAGAAAGAATACGAGTTGAACCCGAACTGGCAATTCGAATTTGAGTATTTCAAAACGGAAGAAAGTGTAGCAGAAACTATTCCGGGTCTGGATCAAACAGATGATGTTGAGCCTGTTGAAAAAGAGCACAGATTTATGCTCGTAATCACTCCGCCAGAAGCGCAAGGTGTTCAGAATTTAATTCCCGAAGAAGTGTCTTTACATCAGAATTTTCCTAATCCGTTTAATCCTGCAACAACAATATCTTTTTATTTACCTGAATCTGTACCCGTTAAGCTTTCGGTATTTAATGTGGTAGGGCAACCGGTTGCTGTACTAACTGAAGGAACACTAAGTCCCGGCGATCATGAGTTTGAATGGGATGCAACGGGTCTACCGAGCGGAATGTATATCTATCAGCTTGAAGTTGGCACTAAAGTAATGACCCGAAAGATGACGTTGGTTAAATAAACACTAATTTTAAAACTAAACAGATCACTTTTTAAATTATGCAATTCAAGACTATTCAAGGTATCGATGTTCCCGAAATCGGACTTGGAACCTATGGGTTAATCGGAAAACAGGGAGAACAGATTATAAAAATGGCGTTAAATATGGGATATCGTCATATTGATACCGCTCAGGATTATAAAAATGAAAGAGAAGTTGGCAACGCTATTAAACAGGCTCATATAAAAAGAGAAGAACTTTTTGTAACCACCAAGATTGATCGAAATAACCTTGAGCCTGAGAAACTTTTAAAAACGGCTGAACAATCGTTGTTGGACCTGGACCTTTCTTATGTTGATTTATTGTTGATCCACTGGCCAAATCCGGATTACGATATCGAAAAGACTATGGAAGCGATGCTTTCATTCAGAGATCAGGGAAAAGCGTTAAACATTGGAGTAAGTAACTTCCCTCTGAAATTGCTCAGGGAAGTGAATGAGGAATTGGCAGCTCCAATTTTTTGCAACCAGGTGGAATACCATCCACTGTTAGGTCAGCTTGATTTGTTAGACTATGCAGCTGATCAGGACTTGTTATTTACGGCTTACAGTCCATTCGGGCAGGGTAAACTAGTGAATCACCCGTTACTTACTAAGATTGGTGAGAAGTACGGCAAATCATCAACTCAAGTAGCTTTACGGTGGCTGATTGAACAAGAACAGGTAGTTGCTATCCCCAAAGCCTCTTCAAAAGAGCATCTGGAGCAGAATCTCGATATTTATGATTTCGTTTTAGAAGATGATGACTTCTACGCTATAGACGATCTGGATAAAACTACACGAATCATAAACCCTGGTTTTGCTCCTGAATGGGATTAATCAGCTCCAAAATTAACTTCAGCTAAAGCAATGGTTTTCTCATCTTGATTGATGAGCTGGAGTTTTTTAATGCCACTTTCTGCTTGTTCTACAGAAGCCGAAATGATATCACCTTCTAGGCTTTCACGCATATAGATGATATCGAAGCGTGAAACGTTTTTCGATTCCTCCAGAGATAGGCATTCCTGCATCCAGTCTATATACATTGCGTTATTTACATGCATATTCATGTCCAAATCTGAGCGGCGGACGGAAAATTCCTTCGTTTTATGAAATTCAGAAATAGGGGAGATACGGTTTGATTTTACTTCTAACACATGATTTCTTTTTGCAAGGCGTGTCTCAAGAACCTCTTTTGGCATACGCACAGGCCTTCTTGTTGTCATGTTTATCATCATCCAATAGCTGAGGCAACAACCTAATTCCACTCCATCTTCATCTAGAATGCGGTAGTTTCGATAAGCTCGCAGGGCATCACCTGCAGCAGGCCATGTTTCTATAGTGATTGTTTCTCTCCATTTCGGGAATCTCTTAATTTGAATATCCATTCGGTGTAAAACCCATGTCAGGTCTTGCTCCTGTAAATCGGTAATATCAAAGTGAAGCTCTTTAGCGTTATTCCCGGCTACTTCCTGAAAGAAATCACAAATGGCTTTGAGCGTGGTATTTCCACTTGTATCAACCTCATTTGCACGAATAGTAAACTGCTCGGTATAAAAAGTATGTGTTTCTGACATCCTATTTTTCCAGAAACATACAAAAAACCCCTCAGAGATTGAGGGGCTCCATAATTTATTATCTAACTCTGGACATAACCCCAATACGTCCGGCCCATAATCTGATATCATCAAGAATAATGTAGATAGAGGGGAGAACAACCAGTGTAACTACCGTTGAGAAGGTCAGTCCACCAACGATTGCACGAGCCATTGGGAAGTAAGGAGGTCCATCACCACCAATTTGAGTATTGCCAATGCAAAGTGGAATCAAACCAAGAACAGTTGTTCCGGCAGTCATAAGAATTGGTCTCATTCGGTCTTTACCTCCCTGAACTACAGCCTCACGTCGGCTCATTCCTTCACTTCTCAGATGAAGAATATGATCAATCAAAACAATACCATTGTTTACCACAATCCCCATTAGAATAAGGATGCCGATCATGGCCATTAAATCAAAGGTGGTTCCGGTGATGGTGAAAAACCAAAATATTCCTATGATTCCATAGAAAATACAGGCAAGAATGCTGGTTGGATACATGAGTGATTCGAATAAGGCTGCCATCACTAAATAAATAAGAAAGAAGGCAATCAAAATATTGAAAATCATTTGATTCATTGCCTCAGTGTCCTGACTAAAACTCCTTCCATAGCTCCATCTGTAACCAGCCGGATAAACTATTTGATCCATAACTTCAGAGATTTTGGGTCTAGCCTCGTCCATCGTGATATCATCAAGGTTAATATTAATTCCTAACGATGTCTTTCGGTTTTCACGGAAAATCCGTCCGGGACCATTACTTTCTTCAAAGTTTGCAACAGAGGCTAGTTTGATGGATTTATTATCACCAATTGATATCGGAAGTTCTTTAAGATCATCAATTGATTGCCGATCTGAATTCTTAAGAGCAAGAATAACGTCAATCTCAGATTCAGGACCACGTATTTTTCGAAGGTTCCGGCCTCTTACAGATGCAGAGACTGCCTGGGCAACACTGCTGGAGGTAAGCCCAAAGTTTCTGGCGCGCTCATGATCAATAGTAAGCTGAACTTCAGATTTTCCTATTTCTGCCTCAGATTTAACATCAGCAAGCCCTTCAATTTGATTCATTCTCCATTCTACTTGTTCCGCGAGTTCCTCGAGTACGTCCATAGATTCACCCTGAACAAAAACGCGAATTCCCTCATTACTACTTCTACTTCTGAATTCAAAAGCAGGCTCACCTATAGTTACTACAGGTAGATTTTCCTCAATTTCTTTTTTAATAAGAGGAACAGACTTTATTGCTACATCTTCGTTAGTAAGAATAATAGTAGAATTAGCAAATTCAGGCTGGTAATAAGTATATACCGACTCTATTTCAAACTGTTCTTTGTTTTCATAGAGGTATTTTTCCACTTTATCGACCGTCTGCTTTACTCTGTCTAAAGTGTATGAATCGTTCAGATTATACCTGAGTTGAATTTCTCTTGATTCCGTTTGTGGAAACATGTCTACATTTAGAAGACCAGATGCAAATGGTATAATACCACTCAGAAATAAAAGAATTATTGAAATACTGGACACCCATCTCCGATCAACAAACCATCCCAAAAAACGAGCATACTTATCAGCGAACTTATCAATAATAGTAGTTTTACGTTGTTTTGGAGGTTTAATTTTAGAAGAAAGAAGAGGAATAACCGTTAACGAAATAAATAAAGAAGCGATCAAAGAAATAATAATAGGCATTCCAACATAATACATGTGTTGTTTTATGAAGGACTCATTAACAATATTTGGCAGAAAGACGACAACAGATGTTAAGGTACCGGCTGTTACCGCAATTCCAACTTCTTTGGCTCCAAATATTGCTGCCTTGGAAGGTTTGGTTCCTTTTCGTTGGTGGCGGTGGATGTTTTCGGTTACTACTACTGCATTATCAACAAGCATTCCTACAGCAAGCATCAATCCCATCATCGAAAGAATATTGAGTGATATATCGAGGAAAAAGAAAAAGCCCAGTGTTACAATTAAAGAAAAGGGAACAGCCGTGGCTACAACAAGAGTAGTACTAAACTGTCTTAGAAAGAAATAAAGCATAAAAATGGATAAGAATGCACCAAGAATACCGGCACTTAAAAGCTCACGCAGAGAACTAAGTATACCATCAGCCTGGTTCTGCATTTCATAGATTGTAATACCCTGCATTTCAGGTAGCTTGTTAATTTCCTCGATTTCTTCGAGTACTCTGCTTACAGTTTCAACTGTGTTGGCAGAAGACTCTTTAACAATATCTAGCCCTATTGCATACTTCATATCTAAATGGCGGGCATAATTTCTAACAGGCTCCGTGTATTTGACCTCTGCAATATCTTTTACACGAAGGTTGTTTTCTCCAATAATCAAATTCTCGATGTCTTCAACACCTCTAAGCTCTCCCATAGGACGAACGTTATATCGAAGTCCGCTATCTGTAATTTTTCCAGCTGAAGTTGAAAAATTAGCTCTACTCAATGTAGCAGTAAGTTGGTTTAAATCGATGTTATAACTCAAAATCCGGTCAGTGAGTAGCTCAATCCGGATTTCCTTTTTTTCCACTCCATAAAGAGTAACCTGGCCAACACCGTCAATTCGTTCAATACGCTGTTTCAGATTTCGATTTAAAAGGTCAAAAGAGTCTGAAAGGTCGCGATCACTGGAAATCCTTAATTGAAGAGCATTTCCCCCATCAGCCTGAAATTTAAAAATATTGTAGTACTCGAAGTCATCAGGGAATTGATTTCGGACGCTTTCAATTTTCTCTTTTATCTCAATGGCTTTAAGGTTGATGTCCGACCCTTGTTTAAAAATAATCTGAATGCCGCCATTATCTTCACCGGCATTAGAATTCATTCTCTCTACTCCACTTATGGTGGCAAGCACTTCTTCCATTGGTTTGATAAGCTCTTCTTCTACTTCTTCCGGTGAGGCATTGGGATAAGGAACCTGAATAAAAGCTCCCGGGAAACTCAATGTTGGAAAGAACTCAAGCGGTACCAATCGTGTAGCAATTGTTCCCACTACCACAAGGCTTACAAACACCATCATGGTGGTTACGGGACGTTTTACAGACAGCTCGGTTAAACTCATAATCAGGCCTCAGTTGTTTCTGGTTCTACATTGTAAGTTTTATGATCCATGATGGAATACATCACCGGAATCACAACCAATGTTAACAGGGTTGAGACCAATAATCCCCCAATTACAGTGATTCCCATTGGAGCACGAAGCTCGGCTCCGTCACCAAAACCAATAGCTAACGGAAGTAATCCCAGCGTAGTAGTTAAGGTGGTCATTAGAATAGGACGAAGCCTGGATTTAGCGCCTTCCATAATAGCTTCGTATTTCTCCATTCCACGTTCGCGCATTTGGTTAATCAAATCGATGAGTACAATGGCATTATTTACAACAATTCCCGCCAGTAATATCAAACCAATGAACACAACCACACTGATAGTAGTACCTGTAATAAATAAAGCGAGTACAGCTCCAACTAATGCCAGAGGAATTGTGAACAGAATGATAAACGGATGCAGTAACGACTCAAACTGAGAAGCCATTACCAGATATACCAAAAAGATGGCTAGAGAAAGCGCAAAAAGTAACGACCGGAAAGAATCAGACATCTCCTCATTCTGACCAGCTACACGTGCATAAATCCCCGTTGGTTTAGCGGTTTCGTTGATGATCTGTTGTACATCTGCGGCGGCTTCTCCTAAATCTCCATAAGCAAGGTTCGCTGAAATAATGCCAACGCGCTGTTGTGAAACTCGGCGAATTTCTCCGGGTCCGTTTGCTACTCGTACTGATGCGATTGCACTCAAGGGAATGGGGCGCTCACTACCAGGATTCACAATAATTTGCTGAATTTCTTCTGCAGAAGACCGATCCTGTTGACGGGCACGAACAAGTACATCAATCTTACGGTCTCTCCAGGAATATCGGGTTGCAACATCACCACGAACATTACTTACTACCCGATCGGCAACTTCATGAACCTGAAGTCCAAGCGCTGCTGCGCGGTCGCGATCAAACAAAATCTGAATCTCAGGGCTTCCAATTTCCATTGAATTCTTGATATCGGCGAAACGCCCGTTTGCTTCCATCCTTCGGGTTATTTCATCACTTACCGCTTTTAATTTATCGAGATCAAAACCACTAATTTCAACTTCAACCGGAGTAGAGAAAGTGAACAGGGAGGGGCGTGCAAATTTATATTGAAGTCCCGGTATTTGAGCCAGCGAATTTCTCATAGAACTCATTGTTTGTTCTTCCTCTGCGGAACTTGCACCTGAAGCGAGAAGTACATTTAATTCACCCCAATTTTCACCACCCTGATCAGGGTTGGCATCTATTCGGTTTCCTGTACCTGCTACTGCAAAGGTAGAACGGACTCCCTGTCTTGAACGGGTTGCATCCTGAACGGATTTAAGAGCATCATCTGTTTCCTCAATTGGAGTTCCGGGAGGAAGTTTGAATTCAACAGCGAATTCGCCCTGTGAGAGTTGTGGAATCAACTCAATTCCAATTTTAGGGATTAAGGCGACGGTTCCTCCAAAAGCACCTAACGCAATCAAAATCACAATAAACCGATGATTAAGCGAAGCAACAAGTAAGCTGTTATACACTTTTTCAACTCCTGAATAAAACTTATCAAACAGGTATAGAGGAATCGCGAAAAGTTTTGAGAATACCCAGGCGATTCCGGCGATTACATATCGAATACCTTTTGTAATCACGGATGGAATAGTATAGAATAAGAAGAGCCTGATTGCTCTTAGTGCTCGTCCAAATCCTGTTCGTGGTTCTTTTAATTCTAGCGGAGCCTGTTCTTTCTTTTTGGCACTTAGTGAAGACATCATTGGGATAAGTGTTACAGCCACTACTAAAGAAGCTAACAATGAAAAAGTAACAGTAAGTGCCTGGTCACGGAATAGCTGACCGGCAATTCCATCCACAAAAACAAGTGGGAAAAATACAGCAACAGTAGTAAGGGTAGAGGCAATTACAGCTGTACCTACTTCTCCGGCGCCATCCTGGGCTGCTTGCAATACATTTTTCCCCATTCCCTTATGCCTGGCAATGTTTTCTAACACCACGATAGAGTTATCCACCAGCATCCCAATACCAAGTGCAATACCACCAAGACTCATAATGTTCAGAGTGATGTCATTGCCGTACATCAAATTGAAAGTGGCGATAATTGAAACTGGAATAGAAACAGAAATAATTACCGTGCTCCAGAAATCTCTGAGAAAGAAGAAAAGAACCAATACCGCTAAAATACCACCAATAATTCCGGCATTTTTAACTTCATTAACTGCAGAGGAGATGAAGATTGATTGATCGTATACCTTCTCCAGTTTCATACCATCGGGGAGCATTTCCTGAATCCGATCAAGACGTTCTTCAACGACTTCTGCCACAGCTACGGTGTTTCCATCACCTTCTTTATAAACGGCAACTTCCACAGCTTCCATACCATTTAAACGGGTAATTGCTTCCCGTTCTTTGTATGCCTGAACAACATCGGCTACATCTTTTAGATAGATCGTATTATCATTTTCGGTGGATACAATCACATTCCGGATCTGCTCGAGATTTTGAAACTCATTTAGTGTTCGAACCAAGTATTGCTGAGTACCTTCTTCTAACCTTCCACCGGAAAGGTTAATATTCTCCGAGTTTAGAATTGAGGTAACGCTTTCAATAGGAATGTTAAGATAAGACAGGCGTTGCTGATCGATATTCACCTGAATCTCTTCCTCAAGTCCACCACTTATTTTTACAGAAGCTACACCGACTGTTGATTCCAGATTTTTTTTAAGGATCTCTTCACCAATAATCCGAAGTTGCTTTAGTCTTGCAATCGCATTCGCATCGTTTATATCTTGCTCTTCAAATGAGGCGTAGTCAACAGCTACACCTTCGCTTTTGTCGGAAGATTCGGAGTCATCAAAATAAAGAGCATACCGCATAACCGGATCAAGGGTAGGGTCGAACCGCAGCGTAACGGGTTTTTTGGCTTGAAGGGGAAGTTGAATAGCATCCAGCTTGCTGATTACATCGAGGTTAGCGAAGTCCATTTCGGTACCCCAGGCAAACTCAAGAACTACATCAGATTGACCTGTTCGCGAGATAGAACGCACTTTTTTAACGCCCTTTACCACACCAACCGCTTCTTCAATAGGCTTGGTAATCAGGTTTTCAATTTCAACTGGGGCAGCACCTTCAAATTCAGTACGAATGGTAAGTGTTGGGTAACTTAAATCGGGGAGCAGGTTAACATTTAGGCGCCCCAGTGATACCATTCCGAACAAAAGAATAGCAACCGTAAACATACTTATGGTTACTTTTCTTTTTATGGAGAAATCGATCAGTTTCATAGTGGTTTCTCCTTGTTATTAAAGTCGAACGATGTTTACTCGAGTGCTGTCTGTTAAGCTTCCCTGACCAGTGGTTACTACAATTTCGCCATCTTCCAGACCATCGATTACTTCAATACTGGTTCCGTTAACATATCCGGTGCGGATGACTTTTCTAAATGCAAGTGAGTCTTTGATTACGAAAACTGATTGAGTTTCATCCTCAGAAATTACTGCCGCCTTAGGGATCATTTTGGTATTCATTCGGGTGTCATAAACAATTTTAACCCTGCCAAACATCCCCGGGCGAAGCGCATCCTGATTATCATCCAAATAGACCGTTACTTTAAACGTACCTGTTTGCGGATCAATCGTTGGGCTTATTCTTTGGACTTTTCCTGTGAACACTCTTCCCGGGATTGCATCTGCAATCAATTCAGTTCTTTGTCCTGCTTTAATTTTTGCACGTTCATGTTCTGGAATAAAGAGGTTGGCCTGAATTGGGTCGAAGTCAGTGACTTCAAATACTTGTTGATCGGTACCAATCATATTCCCCACTTTAATAAAACGCTCAGAAATTACACCGCTGATAGGGCTTTTGATGGAAGTATATTCATAATTAAGCTGAGCAAGTTCGTACGCAGATTTTTGAGATTCATACTCAAACCTTGAGTTTTCATACACTTCGGCAGCAATCAGGTTTTTCTCAAAGAGCTCTTTGTTACGTTGATATTCATTATGCAAACGATCCATTGTGGCTTTTGCACGCTCACTTTCAATTCGGTACTGGTCGTCTTCAATTTTAGCTAGAACCTGGCCTGCACGAACATCATCTCCTTCTTCAACCATAAGCTCCTGTACAATACCGCGGACTTTAGATACGATAGTAGCTTCCTCAACGGCTTCAAGAGTTGCAGTGTTAGAATAATAGGCCGAGATATCGCCACGACTAACATCATTAACCTCAACCGGAATTATCAGAGTTGAGTCGTTATCATCATCGTTATTATTATTTTGATTTTCTCCATTTCCGCAAGCTTGAAGGGTAAATATTGAAAGGGCGGAAGCAAGTATAAAGTATCCGAAGCGTTTGGTATTCATTCCGAAATATTGATTGGTTGTTATTACAAGAGCTGCGTTACGACCTGTATTTAACAATGTTTCGGAAAGTCAGACTAGTTTTTTCATCAGCACTTAGTCCATATTTTTTCTGAACTCTATATCTCCATAATAAGCCTCTGAAGCTCCCTTAGTGTTATCAGAATCGCTCATAATAGCTACCCCGCTTATTCTTGGAGGAGCTTCACCAAAGGCTTTCTTATAATCTTCGTAAATATTTCTCACTTCTGTTACCCAGTCCCCGGAGTCCCCATTGCCTGTTCTTACGGCAACCATGTACACCCAATCTGTATAAGCGTTAGGGGCGATCGTTTCTTTCTCAGCCTTATTCGCCCATATATAGTTGATGGCTCTTAATGGAATTGGATAGCTGGTAAATGTTTTGATAAAAGAATATTTAATCCGGTCGCCTAGTTTGAGATTACTTTTATCATAATCAAATGTGATGTAAATACGCGCAGGGTAATCATCTCCTTTTTTTGTGGCATAATTTCCGTCTTTGAGAACTTCCTTCACTTTCCAGCTCCATTCGATAATAGGAAACTCTTCGGGATCGATGTCTACTTTATAAACCAACCCCGAAGCACTGTTCATGCTTTCAGCTTTTATTGCTAAACGGTCATCGCTTTCTACAAGCGTGTATTTGGTAGCGTCTCTATTGGGAAGTTTAAGAACACTCCATCTTGGACTTTCAACTTCTTCTCCGGTTAGGCTCTCTGGATTAAAATCAGTTACAGGAACCTTAATCGTTTCTTGTGCTGTTACCGGAAATTTAAAAGCAAAGATAAAAAGCAATAATGCATGTAAAGCCAGCTTTAGATTTATCATAGACTAAGTTTAGTATGTCAACTAAACATAGAGTACGATAGTTTCTGCAAACCGGATTTTAATTATTACTGTAGGTGAGTAATTCGCTGGCTTTCTTCACCATATATATTCCATCTATAAAAAGAATTTGATCCCTGTCGATTCCTTCTTTCAGGACTTCTGCATAAAGAATATCTGCCTTCTTAAAATCAAACGTTCCTTTCTCGGTCGATTCCAGTTTTCCATCTGCGTTTGAGTCTTGGAAGATAGATTCACTATTTGTGGTTTTATCAATGATGATGAATAGGTTGCTAACATTTTCTGGATCTGAAGAATAACTTTTTATTGTAAAAAGGTTAAGGCTGGTTTGAAACTCGAAGGTGCGAAGTGAAGTTCGTTCTGCAAAATTTCCGGCGGCCTTGGCTGAGACAATCCCTTCATTATAAATAAGGTTTGCTTCGAATAAACTCCACGAACCTTTCAATATAATGTCAATTGTTCCATCCTGATTTAAATCCCGGGCTTTTAAAATAGTAGTTCCTGTTTCACTTGTCCGGGACAGGAAGTTGGTTCCTTCTCCGCTTTCTGTGTTTATACTTGTAATCTGGAATTGTTCTCCATCAATAGAGAAGTTATATACACTTTTACGGGCGAGTTCTTTTTGACTGGAACAACTGCAAATCAGTGCAAAAGAAAGGACGAGAAGTAATGAAGTTCTCATAATATTTGAGCTTATTAGAAGCTATATGCTAAATACTTAAACCCGCATCGAAAGACAATTAGAATTAGATCCAAGTGTTCTTTTATTTAGTTGAAAAGCCTTGGGTAAAGATTTCAGAAATGGGTTTTCTGGCAAGTGATTCCCATCTTAAACAAGAAGTAATGTGTAGATGAGTACAATTATTATTTTACATTGAAAAATGATTGATTTGATTAATATTAATAAACGATTTATTAAACTATATATGATAAAATAAAAATGATAATAATTAATAATAATTATTATACACAATTTACAATCAGAAAAATAATGTGGATAACTTTAACGAGGCGAAGAGTTGTTGAATATTACATATATGAATCATATAAGCGACTTTTTCGATTAGAAGGGATAATAATTTGACGAATAATTCTAATTTTATCGAGAAAAAGTATAATAAAATTTTCTATAACAAGACTTCCTTAAATTCGATTTCTGACTAATGTGGATAAGTGTGGAATATTGTGGAAAAGAAATCAAGATTTAATTTGTTAGCATTGCTCTGTCCATATATATTTGTTGGCACTTCTTTAGGAGAAACGGCTCCGATTTACAAGGGGTAAAACGGTATCTCATCTACGAAGACTAACACGAATTTTTCAGAAGTACGCCAATGAAATTTACACGCTTTTATACTAAGCCAGAATGGTCATCTCCCTACGACAGTATCAAGTTTGTCGAAAGAACATCAGAAATTAAGAATCCCGATGGTTCACAAGTATTCCACATGGAGAATGTGGCTGTTCCCGAATCATGGTCTCAAGTAGCTACTGATGTAATCGCTCAGAAATACTTCCGAAAAGCCGGAGTTCCTGCAGCGCTTAAAAAGGTAGCAGAGAAAGGTGTTCCTGCCTGGCTACAACGTTCTGCGGCGGATGAAAAAGAATTAAAAAAGCTTCCTGAAGAAAAGCGTTTTTCTCATGAAATTGATAGCAGGCAAGTGTTCAGCCGATTGGCCGGCTGCTGGACTTACTGGGGTTGGAAACACGACTACTTTGATACCGAGGAAGATGCTAAAGTTTTTTATGAAGAACTTTGCTACATGCTGGCGAACCAGATGGCGGCTCCAAATAGTCCGCAATGGTTTAATACAGGATTACATTGGGCGTATGGTATCAATGGTCCTGCTCAAGGTCATTATTATGTAGATGCAAAAACCGGTAAACTTACCCGCTCTAAAGATTCGTATACACATCCTCAGCCACATGCATGTTTCATTCAGAGTGTAGATGATGATTTGGTGAACGAAGGTGGAATTATGGACTTATGGGTTCGTGAAGCGCGTCTTTTCAAATATGGATCCGGTACCGGAAGTAATTTCTCATCAATTCGGGGAGCAAATGAGCCTCTGAGTGGAGGAGGGAAATCTTCAGGTTTGATGAGCTTCCTTAAAATTGGTGACCGCGCTGCAGGAGCAATCAAATCTGGCGGAACCACCCGACGTGCTGCTAAAATGGTGACACTTGACTTAGATCATCCGGATATCGAAGACTATATCAATTGGAAAGTGAAGGAAGAGCAAAAAGTAGCAGCTCTTGTTTCCGGTTCAAAAATCACTCAAAAACATCTCAAAGATATTATCCGGCTTTGCCACACACGTGTGGAGATTGAAGGGCGTACTTTTAACGGAGCGATGAGTCGTGATCCGCTGAAAAATAAAGAGCTTGGAAAAGTAATTCGTCAGGCAAAGCGAGATCAGGTTCCTCTCAATTATATAGAGAGAGTAATTCAGCTGGCTGCTCAGGGATATAAAGATCTTGAGTTTGAAACCTATGATACCGATTGGAACTCAGAAGCTTACGCAACGGTTGCCGGACAAAACTCCAACAACTCTGTTCGTGTTCCAAACGCATTCATGAAAGCAGTGAAAGATGATTCTGAATGGAATCTCTACTGGAGAGTTGAAAAAGAAAAAGCAGCAGAAGAAGGCCGTGAGCCAAAGCCATGCAAAACCATGCAGGCTTCAGAAATGTGGGATCAGATTGCTTATGCAGCCTGGGCTTCAGCTGATCCCGGAACTCAGTATCATGATACCATCAACGAATGGCATACCTGCCCTGAAGATGGAGAAATCCGTGCGAGTAATCCTTGCTCAGAGTATATGTTTCTGGATAATACCGCATGTAATCTGGCTTCATTGAATTTAATGAAGTATTTCAAAGATGAAGCATGCACTACTTTTGATGTGGACTCTTTACGATTCGCTTCCAGAATCTGGACCACTGTTCTTGAGATTTCGGTGTTGATGGCTCAATTCCCATCCAAAGAAATTGCTGAACTTTCGTATGTATTCCGTACGCTTGGGCTTGGTTACGCCAATATTGGTGCAGCTTTAATGGTTCAGGGAATACCTTATGATAGCGATGAAGGTGTTGCAACTGCGGGTGCTTTAACATCGATCATGCACATGAAATCTTATGAAACCAGTGCAGAGCTTGCGGGTGAATTAGGCGCATTTAAAGGGTATGAGAAGAATAAAGAGCACATGCTTCGGGTGCTTCGTAACCATAAACGAGCGGCATACAATGCAGAGCCAAGTGAATACGAAGGTCTTACTGTAAAACCATTGGGAATTGACGCTTCCATCTGCCCTGAGTATTTGCTTAAAGCAGCTCAGGAAACTTCGGATGCCGCAGTTTCTCTTGGTGAAAAGCATGGCTACCGAAATGCACAAGTTACGGTATTAGCGCCAACCGGCACCATCGGGTTGGTTATGGATTGTGATACAACTGGTGTTGAGCCTGACTTCGCACTTGTGAAATTCAAGAAGCTTGCTGGTGGTGGTTACTTCAAAATCATCAACCAAAGTGTACCTAAAGCGCTTAAAACGCTTGGTTACAGCGCGAAAGAGTCTGAAGAGATCATTAATTACGCGAAGGGATATGCTACGCTTGAAGGCTGCCCACATATCAATCCTGAAACGCTTAAAGCGAAAGGATTTACCGATGAAAAGCTTGAGGCGATTAATGCAGCACTACCAAGCAGTTTTGATATTAAATTTGCGTTCAACCAGTTTACTCTGGGCGAAGATTTCTGCAAAGAAGTACTCGGAATTACCGAAGAGCAACTTTCTGATTTTACCTTCGATATGCTTCGTCATTTAGGCTTCAGCAGAGAGCAAATCCAGGAAGCAAACGATTTTGTTTGCGGAACAATGACGGTAGAAGGAGCTCCACATTTGAAAGATGAGCATCTAGCTGTGTTCGATTGTGCAAACAAATGTGGTAGAATCGGAACACGATATATCTCGGCGAGAGGTCACATCCGAATGATGGCAGCAGCTCAGCCATTCCTGTCCGGCGCGATTTCCAAAACCATCAATCTGCCAAACGAGGCAACGGTTGAGGATATGAAAGACGCGTATATGCTTTCATGGGAAATGATGTTGAAAGCGAATGCACTTTACAGAGATGGTTCTAAATTAAGTCAGCCGCTGAACAGCATGGCCGATGTATTTGAAGAGCTGGAAGAAGAGGAAGAAGTGGTTGATCAGGCTACAGTTGTTGCTCAGGATAAAGTGGTTGAAGTGGCTGAGAAGATCATTCACAAATACCTGGCTCGTCGCCAACGACTACCATTCCGTCGTGAAGGATATACACAGAAAGTAAAGATCGGTGGACAGAGCGTTTACCTGAGAACCGGTGAATACGAAAATGGTCAGCTTGGTGAAATCTTTATTGATATGCATCGTGAAGGCGCGGCTTTTAGAAGCTTGCTGAACTGTTTTGCAATCTCGATATCACTGGGACTACAACACGGGGTACCTTTAGAAGAATTTGTGGATGCTTTTGTATTTACGAAGTTCGAGCCAAGCGGTATGGTAAATGGAAACCCGCATGTGAAAATGAGTACCTCTGTGATTGATTACATTTTCCGTGAACTGGCGGTTACCTATCTCGGAAGAGAAGATCTGGCTCATGTTCCGGCAGATCAGATTCATACCCGGGATCTTCGGCCAATGGAAGAAGATATTGCGGTAGCTCCGGCTCCAAGTCCGGCACCAGCACCTGTAGTTGCTAAAGCTCCGGAGGTGGTCGAAAAAGTAATTGCAGACACAAAGGCTGCAGCACAAGTAGTAAAAGCAGAAAAAGCCAGCAGCTACGAAAGTGATTATGAAAAAGCCAAGCAATTAGGTTATACCGGTGATGCCTGCCCCGAATGTGGTAGCATGACTATGGTTCGAAACGGAACTTGTATGAAGTGTATCACCTGCGGTTCTACCTCAGGGTGTAGTTAAGATAACTTCGTTTACTTCGTTCGTAAACATTAACAGTTTCTTTCATGGAGAAACAGGATAAACCCCGATCAGTTGATTTCTGATTGGGGTTTTTAATTTGAACCCAGAAATCTAGTTAGTCTCTCTGCCGTATCTTCCAGAGCTCTATTTACAGCAACTGCTTCGGTTCTTTTTAAAAAGTCATTCACAGTAACATCGTCTTTTTGCTTTGTGGACTGAAATTCCTTCGTAGAAATAGCTGTAAAAGGAATAATGCCGGTTCTGATATCTAACAGCACCAACTCCACTGTGGCATAGGCTTTCGATCTGTTAGCCCGAAAAGTCCGGTACTCTTCATAAATATCACTGTTAATTCGATAGATAACCAATAAAGGGGATTGTAACCGAACAGCAGCTTCCCTAAGAATAGGTATAGTAGGATTTTGTGGTGTTAGAAGAGAAGGGAGAATAGAAACCGAGTGGATCTTTTCTGAAGCTAAAATTCTATTAGATAATGTATCCACGTACGACTGCTGAAGTTTCAAGTACGATTCTGACCTCCAATATCCATATCCATAGATAGATGAATTTTGATCGATTGAACCTGAAAATTTTATAAGGGCAAGTTTTACGTTTTCCGGGATTACAATTTTACTAGAAAGAATCGTATCAATTGCCGCCTGAGAAATGACTGCTTGATCCGAACTGAATAATGATCGTGCAAGTACAGGTTCGCTTGATCCCCGGTAACCGGAGTATGTTCCAGTTCCCATTGTGGTACAGTTTGCAAATATAAACATTGCAATAATACTGAGAGAGAGTAGCTTTTTCATTCGGTAAGTATTTTGTTACAACTCTTAGAACAAAGAGATATTCATTTTGTTCCTTGATTTTAAGTTGGGATCTATTTCGTCCATTAGTCAATAGGTACTGCATCCTTACCCCCCCAATTCAAAGCATTGGAATCAGGTTTAATCAACATCAATCTGGAGTTTTTTATTTATAAATCCGATTTAGACCGTACATCTTTGCTTTCCTCCCGTAATTGCGTTAATTAATTGAATTCGGGTTAACAACTTAGCCACTGTTTGTTCAGTAAATTTTAATCAAATCACTAAATATAATGAAACGACTTGTACTCGGGATTGTACTGGTATGCTTTTCTCAATCCGCCATCGCTCAGATAAACGCCAAATTAATGAGCTATTTTGATGTCTCAGAAACCCAGATCACCTTTGTATATGGTGGTGATTTATGGTTGGTTCCTAAAGAGGGAGGAACAGCCATACAAATAACTAATTCCCCGGGAGAAGAAAATTTTCCGCGATTTTCCCCGGATGGAACTCATATTGCATACTCTGCAAGTTATAATGGAAATACAGATGTATATGTAATTCCTGTAACAGGTGGAATTCCTACCAGAGTAACGTATCAGTCCCATGGAGATCGAATGGTGGAATGGCACCCGGATGGAGAACACCTGTTATTTGCATCAAGAAGACATTTGGGACAGCGATCATCCCGTCAGTTTTATAAAGTCTCCAAAGATGGTGGTATGCCTGAAAAACTTCCTATTCCGTATGGTGAACTGGCCAGTTATTCGCCAGATGGAAATAAATTGGCTTACATTACCAAAATCACCGAAAATTATCCGTTTAAGCGTTATTACGGAGGGTTAGCATCTGATATTCTTATCTACGATTTTCGAACTCAAAGGGTGGTTAATGTTACTGAAAACGAAGTAAATGATGGGAAGCCAGCCTGGGCCGGAGACCATGTCTATTATCTTTCCGATAAAGGGGAAAACTTCAGGTTAAACGTCTGGTCGTACGACATAAATACGGAAACTCATTCTCAGATCACTTCTTTTGAGGACTTCGATGTCAGTTATCTCTCAGCTGGCCCGGATGACCTGGTGTTTGAGGTAGGTGGTCAATTATACATTATGGATTTAGCTTCTCAGCAGTATAAGCCTGTCAATGTTCATGTAATTAGTGATCTTTCAACAGAAATGCCGAGAAGTGAGGATGTGAGTGGACAGATAAGTGACGCCTCAGCATCTCCTGAAGGAAAACGAATTATTTTCGAAGCCAGAGGAGAGTTGTTCAATGCTCCCGTTAAAGATGGCTATACCATCAACCTGACAAAATCGAGTGGGGCCTTTGACCGTGACCCGGCATGGTCTCCCGATGGAGAAACGATTGCTTATTGGAGTGATAAGAGTGGTGAATATGAAATCTATCTTCAGGATCATGAGGGAGAAGAAGCACCCCGAAAACTTACCAACAGAGGCGAGGGATATGGCTACCGCTTATACTGGTCACCTGATAGCAAGCACATTGCATTTATAGATGAAACCAATACCATTTATACTGTTGAGGTTGAAAATGGTGATGTTACCGAGGTTGGAAATACCTATTGGAATGTGGGGCACGGCGGAAGAGGAGGCTACCCGATAACCTGGTCTTCTGATTCAAACTGGTTGACCTTTCACAAAGGACTTGATAACTCCAACTTTGTTATTATGCTCTACGATGTTCAGGAAAGCGAACTTCATCAGGTTACCAGCGGCTTTTATAGTGAAAGTAATGCGGTATTTACTAATGATGGAAAGTATTTAGTATATACATCAAACCGAGACCACAATGTGGTGTATTCTGATCTGGATAATACCTGGACTTATCCCAACTCAACCCGGTTGGTAGCTGTAAGTCTTACCGAAGATGTTCCTTCTCCATTGGCTCCAAAGAACGATGCGCTGGAGAAAAAAGAAGAATCAACAAAGGAAGAAGGTGACGATGATGAGACCGAGGAGGAACCAGGATTAGCTATTGAATTCGATGGTCTTCAGACCAGAACTACTGTACTACCTCCTGAGGCAGGGAATATCGGACAGCTAATGGCTTTTGATGGAATGGTTGTGTACCGAAGATGGCCAAATACAGGTTCATCAGGCGGAGCTCCATTATTAGTAGGGTACGACTTCGAGAAAAGGGAAGAAGTTACCATCATGGAAGGAGTAAGTAGTGCCCGCCCAACGGCTGATGGGAAATCGATTCTGGTTTCTTCAAGAGGGAGATATGGAATTATTCAGCCTAAACCCGGGCAGTCAATCAGTGACGCAATCCCCACAGATGGTCTGGAAATGGATCTCATCCCCAAGGAAGAGTGGCGCCAGATTTTTGCTGATACCTGGCGACGCTATCGTGACTTCTTCTATGATCCGAATATGCACGGGGTGGATTGGGATGAAATGAAAGAAAGATATGGAGCTCTGATTGAGGATGCCCGTACTCGGTGGGATGTGACTAATATCCAATCAAATATGCAGGCGGAATTAAGTGCCGGGCACACCTATACTTTTGGTGGAGACAACGAAACCGTTGATTTTCAAGGTACAGGATATCTGGGAATAGACTGGGAGAAGGATGACAATATGTTTCGAATCCAGCGGATTGTTACACCTGCTGAATGGGATACTGAAGTTCGTTCTCCGTTCGATCGCCCCGGGGTCGATGTTAGCGTTGGGGATTATATTCACTCAGTAAACGGAATTACTCTTGATCCGGATAAAGATCCTTACGCTGCTTTTGAAGGACTTGATGGAGAAACTGTTTCTTTGATAGTTAGTAGTAACGGTAGAAGAGGAGATGCCCGCCAGGTAATTATAGAAACTCTGACTCAGGGCGAAGAAGCACAACTTCGTTATCTGGAATGGATTGAGAATAACCGCAAAATGGTGGAAGAGCTTTCGGATGGGCAACTGGGATATATATACATGTCTAATACCGCTGGACGAGGCCAGCTGGAACTGGTAAAAATGTACTACGGTCAGCTTGATAAGAAAGGATTCATTATTGATGAAAGATTTAATGGAGGAGGACAGCTGGCAGACCGTTTTCTTGAACTACTAATGCGGCCAGTTGTGTACAATCTGCATTGGCGGCACGGGCGTGATCATACACAGCCAATTCAAACGAATACAGGACCAATGGGAATGTTAATTAATGGTTGGGCTGGGTCCGGTGGTGATGGACTCCCGTGGGCATTCCAGGAACTGGAAGCTGGACCAATTGTAGGTGAAAGAACGCTCGGAATTCTTGTTGGACCTGCTACAGGCCATGGTTTAATTGATGGCGGCGGAATTACCGTTCCGGGTGCAAGATTATATGATAATGACGGTCACTGGTTCTGGGAAGGTGAAGGAGTACGACCTGACTTCCCGGTTTGGGATGACCCTAATCTGTTAATGCAGGGTCGTGATCCTCAGATGGAAAAAGTTGTGGAAGAAGTCATGAAAATGGTTGATGAAAATTCCAATAAAATGACTCCCGCCCCTAAACCCGATGACAGAACGGCATCGGGCTTGAGAAAAGGAAACTAATCCTGAACTCCCGATCGGTTAAATACTGATCGGGGGTTTCAATTTCTGGTAGTATTACCTGCCTTTTTTACTGTTCTTTCCCCGATCCAATACGCTGCATTGGACCGGATTTTGTGTGGCAGTAGTAGATTTCATCATGAACTTGAAAATTTCTATCTGAAGAGTCCGGCCGGTCTGATGGGAGTATGATTTCAGATTGGGTTAGAAAATCGACGTACTAAAATCCCGGACTTTCTAAAAGGCAATGCCATTCGTCTTTTTCACTGCAAATTACCCTCCACTCACTGCATGTTGATAAATAATTACAATTAAGGCTCAAAAAAATCATTTCATTTGTATTGGTCATCCGGGTTAGTTACCACTAATTATTAACAACTCTTTTATGAACGCTAAGCTTTTACTTATTCCCGTTGCATTGATGTTGCTTTCATGCACTAAAGATCAAAATCCTGAACAGAGCAACAGAAACCCAATTCAATCCAATGAATCTTCAACGGGTATCAGTGATTTTATTGGGAAAGACTACCTTGTAGATGACCAGCATTCCTATATCGGGTTTAAGATCAAATATTTTGGTTTCAGTCCGGTTCGGGGTCGTTTTAATGAATTTGATGGCACTGCATTCTATGATCCGGAGAACCTTAGCGCCCTTTCAGTTACATTTTTTATTGATGTACGAACCATTAATACCGGGGATGAAACCAGAGATGAAGATCTGAGAAGAGAAGGAACCTGGTTTGATGCTGCCAATCATCCTTATGCTACTTTTCAAAGTAAAAGAACTGTTCTTTTTGAAGACGGGAGTTTCAATTTGATTGGTGATTTAAGTATTAAAGGTATCAGTAAGGAAATAACTGTTGAGTTTGAGGAACCCACGCCAATCTCAAGGGACTGGGCAAAAAATGAGCAGGTTGATTTTTCAGGAAAAGCGGTAATTGATCGACAGGATTTTGATGTGTTTGGTGGAAGTTTCTGGAGTTCGGTAATGGAAAACGGGCTCACTCAGCTTTCCGATGAAGTAGAACTTGAAATGGATATTCATATTCGCAGGGCTGACTACCAGGCCAGGTATGAAGATGCGGAAGAAGGAGATACAGATAAAGTGATTTTGGACCTTATAAAATCGGAAGGCGTAGAATCCGGTTTGGATGCAATCAATAATTTTCATTCCAGAGAAGAGCTTCGGGCCGGAACACTTTCAACTGTTGGATATACACTTAATGCCTGGGAAATGTATGAAGAAGCAGGGCTGATTTTCAAAAAGAAAGAGGAACTCTTTGGCACATCTTCAGCTACGTTAAATCAACAAGGAATCAATTTCTTGCTACAGAATAACATTGATAAAGCTACTCAATTATTCAAGAAATCTATTGAGGCGGACTCCATTAATTCAAGAGCAGTGGAATATTTGAAGCTACTAAACAATGACTGATCAATGAAGACAACAGTTTTAACAATACTTTTCTTAAGTATAATCGGTAGTACTCAATACCATAAAGACACAAGAATTACTACTATGGACTTCGTCCAGATCCTCAATGATAACCGTGAAGAGGTCGACTATTATTATGAGAATAACTGGAAGCTGTTAAGAGACAAAGCTATTAAGAAAGGGTATATAGAATCTTACCAGCTTTTAGAAACCTCTTATAGCGAAGATGCTCCTTTTCATTTGATCTTGATTACAACTTACCCGAATAAAGAACGATACGATAAGAGAGAAGAGAATTTTGCAGTTCTAATTGAAGAAAAAGGACCCAGAAGATTGTTAAATAATAAACAACCCTCCGAGTTCAGAAAGATCGTGTTTAGTAAAGATAAAGTAGTACATAAGTATTAATGTTACCCTAAATAAGAGAAGGAAGTGGTTCAATAATGTTTTTTTGTAACCAAGTAAGCTTCTTTTCGTGATAGTATGCCTGATGGATAAATTTTTTATACAGGATTGCTATGCTAAAAAACTACCTGAAAATTGCTTTTCGGAATATTCTAAAGAACAAATTCTACTCTTTTCTAAACATACTCGGGCTTGCAATAGGAATCACATCTGCGGTTCTTATTATCATTTATGTTCAGGATGAACTTAGCTACGATAATTTTCAACCGAATGTAGAGAACAAATATGTAATTGGTCTGGAAGGGAAAATAGGGAGCCAGGAAATAAAAGGGATTTTCACTCCACCGATACTTGCAGGAACCATTATGGAAGAGATTCCGGGAATTGTTAGTACGACGAGAACAAATAGCGTTGGTGATATTGTATTCAGATATAATGACAATTCATTCACAGAGAAAAATGTGTTTTGGGCCGATTCGAATTTTTACGATTATTTCGGTTACCGATTATTGGAAGGTGATCCTGAAACGGTACTAAAGGGGCCTAATAAAGCTGTTCTTACGGAGTCAATTGCCAGGAAATATTTTGGTGATCTGAATCCCATAGGTAAGACCATTCTGATTGGTAATAATCAAACTGTATATGAAGTAACAGGAGTAAATGCAGATCCTCCATCAAATACACATTTCACTTTTGATGCATTGCTTTCTTACAGTTCAAGCCAATTTAGTAGATCAACGGTTTGGTCGGCCAACAGCATCAACACGTATGTAGAAGTTCATCCAACAGCAAACCCGGAGCAGGTTGAAGCCTCTTTTGATGATTTGGTAATGAAGTATGTGAGTCCGGAGCTGGAACAATTTATGGGAGCTTCAGTAGCTCAGATGAGAGAGCAGGGTAATCAATATAAATATTTTCAGGTTGCAATCAGCGATTTACATCTCAAAGCTCCTGATGTAAATACCTCTTTCCAACCGCCAGGTGATATAACATACGTGTATATATTTTCGATTATCGGAATCTTTTTGGTAGTAATTGCTTGTGTTAATTTCATGAATCTTTCAACAGCAAGTGCTGCAGGAAGAGCAAAAGAAGTAGGTTTAAGAAAAACCATGGGCGGTGAACGGGGTGGAATGATCTCCCAATTCTTAATAGAATCGGTTGCTTACGTGGTACTGGCAGCTATTCTTTCAATAGCTTTGATTTATTTTGCTATGCCTTTCTTTAATAACCTTTCCGGGAAAGAACTAACCTTTGCGATTATATCGGAACCATGGTTTATAGCTACATTGATTGGAATGATCGTCTTTGTAGGTTTTCTTGCCGGGAGCTATCCGGCATTATATCTCACGGCTTTTAACCCCGTTGATGTTCTAAAAGGTAAAATCAAACGAGCTGCTAAAAGTGGAAAGCTAAGGCAGTCTTTGGTTGTAGGACAGTTCTTTATTTCCATAGGGTTGATCTCTTGCACCATTCTGGTAAATGAGCAACTTCAATATATGCAGAATAGAAATCTGGGAATCAATAAGGAACAGTCTATTGTATTAACCAACACCAGCCGGCTGGGTAACAATCTGGAGGCATTTAAGGAGAATCTGCTGCAAGACACCAGAGTTATTGCTGCAAGCTACAGTAACTTTACTATACCGGGTACAAATAATATAACCATCTTCCAACGTCCGACAACCGATCTGGACTATGTAATGGCAATGTATTATGCCGACTATGAACATCGGGAAGCTTTGGATTTTGAAATGACAGGTGGGCGGTTTTTCAGTAGAGATTTCCCGACAGATACCCTTGCGATGGTTTTAAACGAAGCTGCTGTAAAGGAACTAGGATTTCAAGAAGATGTTGTTGGGGAAGAGGTTCTTTTCTCGAATGACGGACGTACTTATAAAGTTATAGGAGTGATGAAAGATTTTAATTTCCAATCATTAAGAGAGGAGATCATGCCTCTGGCAATCTTACTTACTGAAACCGCGAATGAAATGACAATCAGGTTTCAAACTGAAGATCCGAGAGATGCTATCGCAATGATTGAGTCGAAATGGGATGAATATTCTGCAGGAGAACCCATCGACTATACTTTTCTGGATGAAGATTTCGACCAACTATTCCGGCAGGAACTTCGCCTCGGAGCAGTCTTTACTGCATTCACCATTATTGCGATTATTATTGCCTGTTTAGGTTTATTGGGGCTATCAGCGTACATGGCAGAGCAAAGAACTAAAGAAATTGGGGTACGGAAGGTATTGGGGGCTTCAGTGGGTTCCATACTTGGTTTGCTTTCAAAGGAATTCATCAAACTCATTTCCATTGCCTTTGTGTTGGCTATCCCACTATCATGGTACTTCATACAAAGCTGGTTAGAAAATTTTGCTTACAGAGTAGAGATCAGCCCAATGATTTTTGTGTATACCGGATTAGTTACGCTTGGGATCGTTTTACTTACTATTAGCTGGCAATCATTGAAAGCCGCCAATTTGAACCCGGTAGAGAGTATACAAACGGAATAGAGACGCTAAATGATTCGATCAGGGAGCTCGTATTCTTTTGAGAGCTTCCTTCATTTCAAAACAAAGAGAAGCCTCGTTGATGCTTTGTCATTTACTCTGAAAAGACTTCTGGTTCAGTTTAAGCTGAATGGAATCTACTGATCATTGATAGTGGAAAAGAAAACCGGAGTTCGATTAAATGCGTATGTTAATTTAGTATGCACAATTCCGATACCAATCTTTTTTACTCAGAACTACCTGTTTTCGAAGACGGATTGATTCAGCATTTGTCGTCTTCAAATCGTTTTAAAAAAGTACCTGAAGATTGGCATGTAATTATAACTGATATAAAAGATTCAACCCGGGCTATTCAGGAAGGTATGCATCAGCAGGTAAACCTGGCTGCTACTGCTTCTATTATTTCAGCCTTGAATATTGCCCGTTCACAAGGCCTGGAGTTCCCATTCTTTTTTGGGGGTGATGGCGCCACATTGCTCATCCCAAACTTGATGTATAATGATGTAATCAATGCTCTTTCTGTATATCAGGGAAATGTAAAGCGCGCATTTGATTTCGATTTAAGAGTAGATGAGGTGCCTGTTTATCAGCTTTATGAGGAAAATCAGGTTCTTTTAGTTTCAAAAAACAGGCTTAGTGATAAGCACACCATACCGGTAGTACTTGGAGAAGGATTGTTATATGCCGACGAACTGATCAAAGAAAAGAGATTTGAGTTAAAACAAGAAACCGACCGTAATACACTAAATCTTGATGGTATGGAATGCAGATGGGATGCTGTGAAACCATCTGAAGTAACAAAACAGGTAGTATGCCTTTTATTAAGAATTCAACCTGAACATAATCAAGCTACTATTTTAAGCAAAGTACTCACGGCAATTGAGAATATATACGGTAGCTACAAAGATCGGCGACCGATCTCAGTGAAAGGGTTGAAATTGGCAGCAAGTATAGAACGATTCAAGGCTGAAAATGAACTTAAATTCGGAGAATCTTCAGCAAAAAGAGTTGTAAAAAGTATCGCTGGATATGCAATTGGAAAAGCCTATCTGAAAAGAAACTCAGGAAAGAATTATTTAAAAAATCTGGTGGAACTCTCAGATACTCTGGTTATAAATGGGATGCTTAATACAGTAATTTCCGGAACGGAAGAACAGCGTGCTAAGCTGGAAACAGAACTCAATGATTTAGAAGAATCCGGGGAAGTTTTATACGGGATGAATATTTGTACAGAGAGTATAATGTCTTGCTATGTACAAGATAGGATCAATAACCACGTTCATTTTATCGATGGAAGCGAAGGTGGGTACACTGCGGCTGCGTCTGTTCTCAAGAGAAAACTAAGCCTACAAAAGAATTAAATAAGTCAGCTTAACTATTGCTACCTGATTATTCATGATTAAATCTCTTCTTGGGTCAAAGGTAACTTCATTATCTCTCGTTAAATGATAAGAGGTATTGTAGACCAGAAACAAATCACTGCCGGGAGTATGGATCCAGTTCACGCGAATGTTAGCTCTGAAATCTCTGGAAAAATTATCATACTGAATCAAAGTGCGGGTGAATAATTTTCTGCTAATTGCACCAAGAATAGAAACAGAAGCGGTAGTCGCATCAAACTCACCATTAGCAACAGGAAGGTCTATAACAGTGTGATTAATCGAGCTTTCAAGCGTTAAATGCTGAGATTGGCGAAAGCCTAAGCCCACATTAAAACCAGTTCTGTTGCCATTAAAAAATTCTCCGAAAGAAACCGAAGTTCTTCCAAATATTCTTCTGCTTGAATCTGTCTCTCCATACAATCTGAAGGAAGAAAACGTGTAGTCACCGGTTGGAATTATCGCATTGGGCCGAATATTGAAGTCAACAGTAAGTCGTTCAAACTGATTATCAAACTCAATCCCAAAGCGATCACGTCTACTAAATTCTATTGCGCCTTCCAGTTCAAAGCCGGTAGATTGTTTATTTCCATCCTGACCTTCTATGTAATCATAGAGTCCAAAGAAATTTAACCTGTTGATAGAAGGGATAGCTTCAAAATTTACTTTAGGAGTATATCCAAGTCGGGTGTAATACTCTCTCATATTCTGCCTTCGGACGAAACCCAATGCCGGCTGATAATTCTCTCCTACATTGGTGTAGGAAAATCGGGCACTATAGGTATCATTTCTCAAATTCAGAGCTACATTTCCTGCTGCATCATTCAATGAATCTGCGGAGTCCCAAACATTAGTAACCCAACCCGTAAAAGAGCTGGAGCTGCCAAAACGGTACTGGGCATCAGCTCCCAGTGCCCGATTAAATGTTTCCGCGGTTTCCAGATTAGTTAAAATGGCTCCGGCGGTTGCTCTTGGAAAAATATCAGATCTCAGCCGAATTACAGAGTTATTCTGTGAGTTTGATCCAAGAAAATCACCCATCTCATCTCCAGTCTCGATATTTAAAGCGCCTACCGATACGTTCCCGACCTGGCCGGTCATTCTTGCACCGGCAAGGATTTCATTACTGAGACCAATTCTCCTGGAGAAAAAGGTCTGAGTTGAACGCAGATTTCCATGCTCAAAAAGACCGGATCGTTCTAGAAAAAACTCTCTCTTTTCAGGAAAGAAAAGATTGAACCTGGTTAGATTTAATTGAACATTATCAGCTTCAACCTGCGCAAAATCAGTATTTATGGTCATATCCAGGGTAAGGTTAGAGGACAAGCCGTATTTAACATCCAGTCCCATATCGAATTCTTCTTTCACATCTGTTGCTTCAAGCGCTATATCATTTCGAACTTCCTGAACTCCGGTTATTACATAAGGCTTAACCTCCAGATTTTTACCTCGTCGAACATTTTTAATTCCTTTAAGAGTACCGTATTGAGAAACTGCTGCAAGAGCAGCGAAATTACCGAATTCAAGCCCAATTCGAGGCCACATCACGCGTTCATTTTTCCGGTTTATTGTGCGTGAAAGCATCAGACCAAATTCGAGTTCTTCTTCATCAGGAAAGCGTAGTTGCCGAAAGGGAATAGACACTTCCAAAGTCCAGCCTTCATCGTCAATTACTGTTTCGCTATGAAAAACTGCATCCCAGGAAAAGCTGGTTATCGAAATACTTTCATCGGTAATAGTGGCATCGTCCTGAGTACCCAGAGCGTTCACTTCAAAGAGATAGGCATTGCGACCATCCATATACGTATCAAGAGCTATGTAGGCGTGGTCATCGCGATCATTCCTTCCACCACGTTCCAGGTTTTTAGCGCGGATTAACTCTGGATTTTTATCATAAAACCGAAAGGCGAAGTACAGGTAGTCTTTGTCGTAAGCTATTTTTACTTCAGTTTCTTCAGTTGCAGGGCTTCCATCGCTGGGCCATACTTGAGTAAACTGAGTAATGGGATCAATATTTTTCCAAACTTCATCGTCGAGATGACCGTCTATTCGGGGAGGGTTGTCGATTCTTACAGCAGTAACTTCATCCAATCCGGGATTGCTTGATTGTGCGTTTGAATGAGAATTAAAAGCCAGAAAGATCGAGCAAATGGCCAGCATTTTATATAAAAATCGCATCAGTAAATAATTGGTTAACACGAGTTGTTGATATGACTGATCCCACCTGAATGCCTATCCAAACTCCTTTTTTTTGAATATATGAAATTAGATGAGAGAAGAGATTCAGTTTACAACTTCTTGCAACTTCAGAGTCGTATACATAATCCTAAACGCTCCATTTATTTCTTAGAACACTTTTTTATTCTCCGGGTCAGCCCAATTAAAAAAATCAGGATTGCTTTTAAAGATTTTTGCATAGCTCATCCAAAACCCGCATACTCATCGGGTTAACTTTTGGAGGAAAAAATGGATCGTGACTTACAGGGATACTGGAAAGAGAATCTGAAATATCTTGGGATACTTCTCAGTATCTGGTTTATCGTTTCCTATGGCTTTGGAATACTTTTGGCCCCAACTTTAAACGGTATTACTATGGGGGGCTTTAAACTTGGGTTCTGGTTTGCGCAACAGGGCTCCATTTACACATTCGTAATTCTCATTTTTGTGTATGTATACCTGATGAATAAGCTGGATAAGAAATACGGTGTAAATGAGGAGGATTCCTGATGGATGTGCAAACATGGACCTATATTTTAGTTGGGATTACATTTTCGATATATATCGGGATTGCACTCTGGAGTAAGGCGGGATCAACGAGCGAGTTTTATGTAGCAGAAGGGGCTGTAAGTCCCCTTACCAACGGTATGGCAACTGCTGCGGACTGGATGTCGGCGGCTAGTTTTCTTTCGATGGCAGGAATTATCTCGTTTATGGGATACGATGGCTCTGTATACCTGATGGGCTGGACAGGCGGTTATGTACTTCTGGCATTGCTACTTGCTCCTTACCTAAGAAAGTTTGGAAAATTTACTGTACCTGATTTTATTGGAGATCGTTACTACTCACAGATAGCCCGAACGGTAGCTGTTATTTGTGCACTGATTGTTTCTTTCACCTACGTAGCAGGACAAATGCGTGGAGTAGGACTTGTGTTCTCCAAATTTCTTGAGGTAGATATTTTTTGGGGAGTGATTATTGGAATGGCAATCGTATTCTTTTATGCCGTTCTGGGAGGGATGAAAGGAATTACTTACACGCAGGTAGCTCAATATTGTGTGCTCATTTTTGCTTTTATGGTTCCGGCTTTCTTCATTTCATTGCAGCTTACCGGAAGCCCGATTCCACAGATCGGATTTGGTTCTACCCTGAATGACGGTTCAGGAATGTACCTCTTGGATAAACTTGATCAACTACACACTGAACTTGGTTTTGCTGAGTATACTTCAGGGACCAAAAGTATGCAGGATGTCTTTTTCATAACGGTTGCACTGATGGTTGGAACCGCGGGATTACCCCATGTAATCGTTCGCTTCTTTACGGTACCTAAAGTAAAAGATGCACGGATTTCTGTAGGATATGCACTCATTTTTATTGCGATTTTGTACACTACTGCCCCTGCAATTGCTGTGTTTTCCCGTGTGAATCTGATCGAAACGGTAAGCGAACAACCTTACGAAGAGATGCCTTCCTGGTTTGGAACCTGGGAAGAAACGGCACTTCTGAATTGGGTGGATAAAAACGAAGATGGTATCATCAATTATGCACCGGGAGCGGCTATTGTTGGATCGCCAACCATTCAGCGTGACGGTCTGTTCGAAATAGAACGGGGAAAACATAATCAGGTTCTGGTTACTAACGAGCCTACAGCAGGGCCCAATGAGTTGTATGTAGACCGAGATATTATGGTGCTGGCTAATCCTGAGATTGCAGGGCTCCCAAATTGGGTGGCAGCTTTGGTTGCTGCTGGAGGTCTGGCTGCCGCACTTTCTACGGCAGCAGGGTTACTTCTGGTTATTTCCACAGCAGTTTCCCATGACCTTATCAAGAAGCAAATCAACCCGGATATTTCCGATAAAGCAGAATTACGCTATGCCCGGATTGCTGCAGCTGTGGCAGTGGTCGTAGCTGGTTATTTTGGGATTAATCCCCCTGGCTTTGTGGCTCAGGTGGTGGCTATTGCCTTTGGATTGGCAGCTGCTTCGTTTTTCCCGGCGATTATTCTGGGAATTTTCTACAAAAAAATGAACCGGGAAGGAGCAGTGGCCGGAATGGTAGCAGGGCTCCTGTTTACTTTATCCTATATCATCTTTTTTAAAATCGCATATCCTGAATTAAACACTCCTGAAAACTGGTGGTTTGGTATCTCACCTGAGGGAATTGGAACACTTGGAATGATGGTAAATCTGGTAGTTTCTCTGGCAATCGGAATGATTTACCCTGAACCACCTGAAGAAGTTCAGGAAATGGTAGAGAATATCAGGTATCCTAAATGAGATTTTTTTGACTGGCACAAGTTTTTTTTAATACATTAGTGCAGAGGAAATACTGTAGTACACGCTACCTGCTTGTTTTTTAGCTTAAGGAAGAAATTGAGATTACGAGCTGCTTTCTTGCGGAAACTCCGCATACCTTAATTTTATAAAGTTATGGTATGCGGAGTTTTTTTATGGCCAAAGTTTATTTCAGTACCAAAAGGGATCAAAGATGATTACTTCACAACACATTGAGGAGACATATCGCTCAATTAAAAATCAGATTGAGAAAACACCTTTAGTGTATTCGCCGGAGCTAAGTAAGCGTTCGGGCGCTAATGTCTATTTGAAGATGGAGCATCAACAGCGAACAGGGTCATTTAAGCTAAGAGGTGCGTTAAATAAAATTAAGAGTCTGGATAGTTCGGAATACAAGAGAACATTCGTTGCAGCTTCAACAGGCAATCACGCTGCTGCTTTTGCCCATGTATGCAGCGAGAAGAAATTAAAAGCAGTGTTATTTCTTCCCAATGATGCCAGTCCTGCTAAAGTAAAGGCAATCGAGCACTTCGATATTGATATCCGATATCATGGCGAAAACAGTATGGAAACAGAAGTTAAAGCTGCTGATTTTGCTAAGGAGATTGGCGGAGTTCTGATCCATCCTTATAACGATATAGAAATTATCAAAGGGCAGGGAACATTGGGTATTGAGATTAAAGATCAGTTACCTGAGGTTGAAGTAGTGATGGCCCCTGTAGGCGGTGGAGGATTGATTTCGGGACTAGCTTCATACTTTGGAGACAATGAAAAAGTAGAAGTGATTGGCTGTCAACCGGAGAATGCGGCTGAACTTTATCATTCATTAAAAGAAGGATATATCGTTGAGCCCAGTACACTTAAAACCATTTCGGATGCTACCGCAGGAGGACTGGAAGAATACTCAATAACCATAAATATTTGTAATAAGTACTTATCAGGTATGGAGCTTTGTTCTGAGGAAGAGATCAAAAAGGCGATCGTATTTCTGATTAAATATCATCAGACCCTTGTTGAACCGGGTGCGGCATTAGCGGTTGCTTATTTGTTAAATACAAAGAAGTATGCAGGCAAAAATGTAGTGGCTGTACTAACCGGTAAGAAGATAAATATGAAGTTGCTAAACGAAATTCTATCTGATTATGGCAACGATTATTAAAGAGAAAGAGATTCAGTTAATTCTCAAGAACATCGACTTAGTTAAAGCTATGGAAGAGGCATTCATCCAGTATAGTAATGGAAATAGCGTGGTTCCTCCCGTTGGGGAGCTTTTATTTAATAACCCCGATGGCGAGGCTCATATTAAATATGGATACATAAAGGGGGAAGAGTATTATGTAGTAAAAATTGCCTCAGGCTTCTATGAAAACCCGAAACTTAATATTGCGTCCAGTCAGGGAGTGGTGTTGTTATTCAGTCAAACGACAGGTGAACTAAAAGCGGTATTACTCGATAACGGCAAGTTGACAGATATAAGAACTGCAGCAGCCGGAGCCCTGGTAGCAACCCGTTTCGCACCAAAAAAATTAAAGGGAATTGGGATAGCCGGAACCGGAATTCAAGCCCGGCTCCAATTGAAACTTCTCCTTGATGTGATAGACTGTAATCAAATATGGGTATGGGGAAGAGATCAAAAAAAGGCGAAAATATTAGCCTCTGAGTTCAACAGGATTAAAAAAGTGAAAGTAGCGAAAAGCACTCAAGAGTTATCAAGAAAGACTAACTATATCGTTACGACCACTTCGTCTAATAGTCCGTTGTTAAAGGCTGAAGATATTCTTCCCGGAACTCATATTACTGCTGTTGGTTCAGATACTGCTCATAAACAAGAGTTGGACACCGAGATCTTAAAGAAAGCGGACTTGGTAGTAGTGGATAGTCTTTCTCAAAGTGAAGAAAGAGGAGAAGTGTTTAAAGCATTGAGTGAAGGAATAATCGCTAAGAAAGATGTTACTGAGCTTGGTGTTGCTTTGCAAAATACAGAACTCCAAAGAACCAGTGAAGATCAGATTACGGTTGCTGATCTGACTGGAGTTGCTGTCCAGGATATGGCAATAGGAAAAGCCATTTACGAAAATTATAACTTAACATAACTTAAAATGAATATTCCCATTTTTGAATTGGAAAGAGTTCAGTCTCTTTTCGAGAACACGGTTGACTACAATCTTACTGAAAGCGGGTTTCACCCTTATACGTTAAAGGAATTACTTTCTGCTGAACAACTTGAGGTACTTTCTAACACCGTACTGGGTTATGGTCAAACCAATGGCGCTATATTTTTGAGAGAATCTATTAGTGCAATCTATGAGGGAGTAGACAAAGACAATGTTTTAGTTACCAATGGATCATCAGAAGCGAATTTTGTTGCTTGCCATACACTGCTGGATAAGGGAGATGAAGTAGTAATGATGGTTCCTAATTACATGCAGATCTGGGGGATAGCGGAAGAGATGGGTTGCATCCCAAAAGCATTTCATCTGAAAGAAGAAAATAACTGGGCTCCTGATCTGGAAGAATTACGATCGAAAGTGACTCCCAAAACGAAGATGATCGCAATTTGTAATCCTAATAATCCAACCGGATATACTTTGAATAAGGAAGAAATGGATGAGATAGTTTCGATTGCACAGAGTGTTAATGCCTGGATATTCAGCGATGAAGTATACCGTGGAGCTGAGCTTGATGGAAATACCATACCCAGTTTTATTGGTTTGTACGATAAAGTGATGGTGAATGGAGGATTATCAAAAGCGTACGCACTTCCTGGTTTGAGATTAGGCTGGCTCGTAGGCCCAAAAGATAGTATTGAAGATGCCTGGGCATATCATGATTACACTTCCATTACGGCGGGTATTATGAGCCACTATATTGGAGAAATTGCTCTTCAACCTAAAAAGAGAGCTGAAATTCTTGACAGAAACAGAAACATGTTGAGTGAGAACCTGAAGGAAGTAAAACAGTGGCTCGATCAGTATGGAGATTTGTTTGAGTATGTTGAACCCAAAGCAGGAGGGATGCTCTTTATCAAGTACAATCTTGACATAAACTCAACGGAACTGGCGGAATGGTTAAGGAAAGAAAAAAGTGTGTTCATTGTAGCTGGTGATTGCTACGGAATGGACCATTACTTTCGAATTGGGATTGGAGAACGGAAAGAGTATATCCTTTCCGGCCTCGATCGGATTAAAGATGCACTGAAAGATAGATTTGGTTTATGAGTATTGGCTAAATGATTAATCAATAAATGCTTCTGCAGTAGAATTTCTGGTCTGAATATAACTCTTCAATGAACTTACTGAACTACTAAAGCTTGAGGATTCCTGGCTTGCATACTCATCAATCAGACTTTGGTATGATGACAGAAGAGTAGTCATTTTAGAGGTTTCAAAGGCCCCTTCACAAAACTCTGAAATGTATACTTTATAAGCTGATTCATACTCATCTACATCCATAATATATCGGATGATCGGCCAGTCTGAACCTACTTCTGACATCCCTAAACTTAATGCCCCACCTTGTTTTCCATCCTGAAACGCCTCATTATTATCCCACGGAATCCATGTAAGTCTTCCTTCATCATTATATAAGAAGTAATTGTGAGTCATTTTTCCATAAGTGTCCCAGTTCTGGATTACGTTGTTAACCGCGAGGTATCGGAGATAGTTATCTACATTGAAAATGCTTTCAAGTTCATTCTTCCATTCGGTTTCATTAGAGGTTCGGAGATCGCTATGTAGTACATCATAGAAAGCTCTTACATCACTATAATTAGCTTCGTCCTCATTAGTTTTGAGATCAAATTCTTCTTCGTCATAAGTTCCATCAGCAAAAGAAGCGGCATCTCCATCTGGTTTGTATAAATTTCCATCGTCATCCGGGAACTGAGAATCAGGAACCGAATCATCTACTTCTTCAATTAAAGTATATAGCCCTATAAAATCAGATCCATTTCCTCTATCAAGGTATACTGCATAAAAGGCGACCCTGGGAGCAACTACTCCAAATTCCCGAAATAAGTCGGCAGCGACCTTTTCTCTCATAAAAGAACCATCAGAATTATTATTACTAAGGTTTAACTGTTTGAACCCATAGAACCTTTGGTTGTCGATTTGAGGGAATTCATCTTCAAATTCATCAAAATCGAGTTTGAATGGATATTTATCTCCCCCACTTCGCGAAGCATTTAATAGCGTTGAATTTCCTTTATATCTTATACCTACTTTATACCAATCGGTACCTTCAAAACTAATAGTACCAGGTACCCATACTGGGGTGAAATCAATATCAGCAACTGAACCGGTAAGGTTTTCATCTAAATCGGCTTGCATCGCAGACCAATTTGATTCACTTATTGTGATATCTAGTCTCTTTATAGTGCCTTCTTCAAAAACGATATCGTAAATAGGATCTACATCGTTACTATGGGTTTCAGTAGTCCAGTCAGGTATTTCAAAATCAGTATCATCACCCAGATCAATGTCAGGGGAGGTACTAGTGCTCGTAGGGTTATCGCAAAAAGTGCAAAAGAGTAGAATAAAGATTAAAAGGGGGGTTAGCTTTTTCATTGTCCTTACCAAGAAAGATGTTCAGATTTTACTGCTCATCTTTAGTACACACGTAAGCCGTACTTCCCCTAATAGTATGATTTAGATTCGAAGGTATTTATTCATCCTGCATTCGAATCCACTCCTTAATTATGTTTTCCAATGCTTGTTTTTTGGCTTCGATGTCTTCCAATCCATAAAATTTAGCCGTTCGGCCTTCTTTTGCATCACCTTCAAGAATTCCCGAACCGTCTTTTATGCTTGCTCCTTTGTGGAACATCAGGCTCACATGTTTTTTGGCATTCATGAAGTATGAAGCAATGTTACCCTTATACATGAAGGTCGGGCTTTGCCATTTTATTGTTTCTTCTATTTTCTCGTCCACAGAAAGAATAATTTCACGAACGCGCTGGATTTCACTAGTTAGAGGATGAGCTTTCTTCTCCAGATAAATATCGACTTCAGGGTTTTTATTCATAATAAATGAGTTAATTAGCGTGTACTTCAATTTAGGTTTTTCAGAACTTCCTGCTACTGATCAAGCACTTTGGTGAGCTCAGAAATCCGGAATCTTTTTGATAAAAACTAAGATCAGTTTTCACTTTAACCTTGAAAGTAATTTAAATATACCAATATGATTGCTATACCATTATAAAGACCATGAGCAACTATGGAAGGTACTAATGAACCTGTTGCAAGAAACAGGGCCGTATAGATAACGGTTGGAACTAGGATATCAACTGTTGAAATTAAATCGTATGGAAGATGCCCTAAAACAAAAAATAAGATCGACATAATTGCTGCGGAGACGACCCCAATTTTTTTATTAGAGAAAAGATCTTCCATACCACGAATGAAATAGCCCCTATTAAATATTTCTTCTGTTATCCCTCCTCCAATTATTCCCAAGCTCAAATATGAAAGCATAGTAATAATTGAATTGTCCATGAGGCTTACCATCTGAATAACATCAGGTCGTGAAGCACCCCCGGTATTCGGGATGAGCCAATAGAATTGAATAACCAGCCAGGTTGACCCTGCTATAATACCCAAGACAATATGGTTTATGCTTGGCTTTCTCCATCCTATATGATGCCAGTTCCAACCTCGTTTTTTTAAGGAAAAGCTGATAAGCGCAGAAACGCTTACAACCTGAAAAAGAGCAATATAGAAGAGGTTTATTCCGCTTAACCCTCCATTAATTTTAGTGATTCCAAAAAAGAGATTTGGAAGAATAAACAAGATGAAACCTAAAAGGATTGTTCCGACAAAGAGTAAAGTCTTACGAGCCTTAGAAGCTTTTTTATGAGACATTTTTTCAGAGTATGTTGAAGTGTGCTTAGTCGGATTAAATCAATAATAGTTACAGGCTAATCCATGATTACTTTGCTTGTACCAGATAGTAAATCAGCAAATTAAATTCATCTAGATTCAGGAAAATATCTGATAATTATGAAGTGCTTTTCAAATAATTATTTACAAAACCGACTGCCTCAATTTTTCTACATTCAAGGGTTAATAAAAAAACTAATTCGACTATTTTATGAAATCTTTTTTCTCTTTTTGTCTGATGCTTATGGTGGGAAGCATAGCGACAGCCCAGGTTACTAATCCGCAATGGATACGTCATCAATCTATTTCACCAGATGGTAGTCAGATTGTATTTACCTACATGGGGGATCTGTATAAAGTACCTGCTTCAGGGGGAGCAGCTACGCAACTTACTTTCCACGAAGCACACGACTACAAAGCTATATGGAGTAAGGATGGAAGTACGATTGCATTCGCTTCCGACCGATATGGGAATTTCGATATTTATACAATCAGTGTAAATGGAGGAGCAGCTAAGCGATTAACATTCCATTCTACAGATGAATCTCCATTTAGCTTTACTCACGATGATGAGCACATTCTTTTTGGGGCTCAGAGAATGGATATCGCTGAGCATCGAGGCTATCCAACGGGTTCTCAACCTGAGCTATATTCTGTTTCTGTAGAAGGAGGCCGTATTGATCAGGTGTTTACTATTCCGGCCGAATATGTGCAGGTAAGCAAAGACGGCAAACAGATGGTTTATCATGATAAACCGGGAGGCGAAAGTGAATGGAGAAAACATCACACCTCTTCGGTAACACGCGACCTTTGGAAATATGATGTAGATTCGGATACGCACACTATGATTACGAATTTTAATGGGGAAGATCGTCACCCTGTATATTCTCCTGATGAAAACTCACTCTACTATCTGAGTGAGCAAAGTGGAAATTTCAATGTCCACAAGATTTCTATAGCAAATCCGGGATCAAACGAGCAATTGACAGATTTTGATACCCATCCTGTACGTTTCTTAACAATTGGTAACGGTACTCTTGCTTTTGGATATGATGGGGAATTATATACCATGCGTGAAGGCCAGGATCCTCAGAAAGTGAATGTAACTATCACTACGGCTGAAAAAAGTAACACGGATCGATTTATCACCATAAATGGTGGTGTAAATGAAATGGCAATCTCACCTAATGGAAAAGAGATTGCTTTTATAGCACGTGGCGAAGTGTTTGTAACCAATGTTGATGGTTCACTAACCAAGAGAATCACCAATACTCCTGAACAAGAGCGATTTGTTACTTTTGCACCGGATGGTAAAGGCGTGGTTTACGCTAGCGAGCGGGACGGAAAGTGGAGTATCTTCAAAACGGAAAAAACACGAGATGAAGAACCGTTTGTGTATGCATCTACTTTGCTGGAAGAAAGCGTGTTGATTTCTGATGGTCTTGATAATTATCTCCCGGAATTTTCACCTGATGGAAAGAAGCTCGCATATATTGCCGGAAGAAGAACCTTGAGGGTTAAAGATATGGAGTCAGGAGATACCGTTGATCTACTCACACCGGAAGACCTATATCACATGCGGGATGGAGACAAGTACTTCACGTGGAGTCCGGATAGCAAGTGGTTATTAGTTGACTGGAACAAACTTTTAAATGATAGCGAAGTACTATTGATGTCTGCCGATGGCAAAGAGCGAATCAATCTTACAGAGTCCGGTTATTACGATTATCGTCCAAAATGGGTGAGCGGAGGCAAGCAGATGCTTTGGTTCAGCAATCGTCATGGGCTTAAAAGTTACGCAACCAGTGGAAGATTTCAGGCCGACGTTTATACAATGTTTTTTACTCAGGATGCCTGGGATAAATACAACATGAGTGAAGACGATTACAAGCTCATGAAAGAGATCGAGAAAGCAAATAAGTCAGACGAAAAAGACGAGGATAAGGAGGAAGAAACAGATGAGAAAGACGAGAGCCTTACTTTTGATTGGGACGGACTTAAAGATCGTAAAGATCGTCTGACGATTCACTCCAGCTATCTTTCGGATGCGATTCTTTCCAAAGACGGAGAGAAGTTATACTACCTTGCTCAGTTCGAAGGTCGCTACAATCTTTGGGAAACCGAACTCAGAACCGGTGATACTAAAATGACGATCAGGCTGAATACCGGAGGGGGAAGCCTCACCTGGGATAAAGATATGGAGAATCTGTATCTGCTAAGCGGTGGACGTATCTCTAAGGTTGATTTGAGCGGAGGAAGTACAAAAGGAATCAGCATTTCTGGAGAAATGGAGTATGATGAACGTGCAGAACGAGAAGCTCTGTTTGAGCATGTATATATCAGAACCAAAAATATATTTTACGAGCCTACTTTCCATGGAATAGATTGGGAGTTGATGCATACTGAATACAAGAAATATCTGCCTCACGTTGGGAATGATTACGAGTTCTCGGAAGTGCTTTCTGAAATGCTGGGCGAGTTGAACGTATCTCACTCAGGATCGCGCTATGGAGATAATATCGAAAACGGTGATGCTACTGCTTCGTTGGGTGTTTTCTTTGACTACAATCATGATGGAAATGGAATCAAAATTACCGAAGTGATTAAAGGTGGTCCGCTTGATAAAGCTGCTCTTGATATCGAAGAGGGAATGATTATCCAAAAAATTGATGGTGAAACGATTACTCCCGACAAAGACATTGCAAGCTATCTGAACCGTAAATCAGGTAAGTTTACCTTGATTGAAGTTACTGATGACCGTGGAAGAAATGCCCAGATGTTAACAGTAAAACCTATCTCATTAGGCGCTGAGCGAGGATTACTTTACAATCGATTTGTTCGAATGAATGAAGAGGAAGTTGCTGAAAAGAGTAATGGAGAACTTGGATATGTACATATTCCCGGAATGAGCGATGGTCCTTACCGAAGCATATATGAAGATATTATGGGCAAGTATTTTGATGCTAAAGCTATAATCGTTGATACTCGGAACAATGGTGGTGGAGATCTGGTCGCGGATCTGGCAATGTTCTTTACGGGCGAACGGTTTATTACTTATGCTACTGCTGCAAAAGTAGTAGGTGGTGAGCCGACTTCACGCTGGACAAAACCAACACTAACCATGTTTAACGAGAGCAACTATTCCGACGGGCATTGCTATGCTCAAGGCTATACCGATCTCGAAATTGGTACAACCTTGGGTATGCCGGTTCCCGGAACCTGTAGTTATGCAGGGTGGGAGCGATTACCAAACGGGATGGTTTGGGGTGTTGTACCAGTGAGTGCGAAAGACAAATCAGGTCGCTGGATGGAAAACCTGCAAACGGAACCGGATATTGAAGTTAAGAATATGCCGGGCGTGGTTGATGAAGGTCGTGACCAACAGCTGGAACGAGCCATAGAAGAGTTAATGAAAGAAGTAGAGTAATTACTTCGTGATCAGATTTAAAGCCTCATCCTAATCGGGTGGGGCTTTTTTTGGTCTATAGATTTGGTCATCCTGGACTTGTTTTAGGATCTTTGTTTTGCTTCATGCCTTGTTATAATAGAGATCACAATCAAAGCCTTTTCATAAGATTCCGAAACAAGTTCGGAATGACCTAATAAAAGTCTAAAACCGTTACTTAATCAAAGTCATCTTCCGGATAGAAGTTTGCCCGTTATTCGAAAGTCGGTAAATGTAGATTCCGGAAGGAATATCAGAAGCTTCAAAGCTTACATCATATTCTCCGGATGTCTGAACCTGATCTACCAATGAAGCTATTTTCTGCCCAAGGAGGTCAAACACTTCCAGCTTAACCATTCCTGGTTTTGCAATCGAATAACTGATAGATGTAGACGGATTAAAAGGGTTTGGATAGTTTTGTGAGAGCTTAAAACGTAGAGGATCGTCTGCACCTGTTTCATTACTTGAAAGTATGGAATTTAAACTTCCCGGTGTTCCATTTCCAGTTGAAACACTCCAACTGGATGGCAGATCATTATTTAAATCCGGGTCACGTAGTTCCAGAGTTGGACCATCACCATCGGGTTCTGTTGGCCAGGGACTTTCATCATCATATTCAACCTGATCAATTAAAACCTCGCTGGAATCATACAGTCGTATAAGCTCACCAGCATTACTAAAGTTAAAATCTATACTGTCTACAACATTAGTAACATTAGGAAATACTAGTTTAAAGTCATCTAAGTCTCTTACAATAACCAAATAAGCACCAGCATCCAGGATAGTCGAAGCTTCAAAAATAAATTCATTGTCGTCATTACCATCTTTTATTATCCAACCTGAGATATCAACTGCTGCATCAGACCGGTTATAAATCTCAACCCAGTCTTCAGTATCTGCTTCTGGTGCTGAGTTGTAATTTATTTCATTGATGATTACCGATTGTGCGAAGGCCGGTAGCGAAATAAAAAGTGCAATAAGTGAGAGGGAGTTAAATTTCCAAGACATAACAAAATCTATAGATGATAAATGATCACGTAATTGTGTATTAATATATCAAAAGAAAGTTGTTATCGGAATTTTCTTCCCTTTAATAAAAAAAGCCTTACACATTTTTGTACAAGGCTTTTATAAAAACTATGCATCCAACAGACCACTCAAGTGGTTCAAGAGATAAATGAAAGTCTTTTATCCTTCTTTTTTAAGGTTGGTTACATCATCCGCCATAGCTTTGCCAGAAGCTAAACCTTCAAGGCGGGTGTAGGCATCCCAAAGTGTCATTGCTTCCTTTAAGGTGGTATCAAAGACATCATTTATTACCGGATAGAAGTAGGGGAGACCCCATACCTGACGTGCAAGCTCAGCTTTCATACGTCCTTCGGCCATCCATGCGACATCCTCAAAATATCCTTGAGGAACAAATAGCGAATCATTTTTAAATTCCGGCTCAGTTACATCATTGGTAATAACCATACCTTTATCCAGAAGTGAAGCTTTAAACTGTTCTACTTCGTCTTCATTCCAAGAGAAATCGGTTCTGAATCCTTCAAAATTGTCTTCCCATTGAGCTCTGAACTCAGATCCATGAGTATCCAGATAATCACGAATAAACTCGAAGGAGGCTCTTTTTCTTAAGGAAAAATTGATCATATAAGCTGATCGGGTAGTATCGGGCTGAATGATGTAATCCGGTATAATTCCTCCACCTCCATAAACTGTACGGCCTGCATCTGTTTGGAACTTTAGTGAATCAGGAACTTCATCAACAAACTCAATAGCATCATTCATGGCATCGTTTCGGCGATAAATCTCATACGCGTATTCTTCGCCTCCGCCATCAGTAAAAGGTTTTTGAATCACTCTGCCTGACGGTGTTGCGTATTTAGAAATAGTTACGCGAACCATACTTTTGTCGATCAATTCATACTGTTGTTGTACCAGTCCTTTACCAAAAGTTCTCCGTCCCACAATTAATGCACGGTCATGATCCTGAAGTGCACCTGATACAATTTCACTCGCTGAGGCAGCACCTTCGTCAACAAGCACAATCACCGGTTTGTCTTTAAATACACCATCTTTTCGGGAGTAATATTCCTGATTAAATCTTGTATGTCTGCTTTCAGTTGCTACTAACTCTGTCCCTCGTGGGAAAAACTCTTCTGCAATAGCTACGGCCTGTCCTAGGTATCCTCCGGGATTCCCTCTTAAATCAAGCACCAGTTTCTCCATTCCTTCACCTTTTAGCTCGTCCATAGCTTGCATGAACTCTTCGTGAGTAGTGGCAGCAAAGCGATTTATTTTAATATAACCGGTGTTATTATCCAGCATGTAGGAAGTGTCGACAGTATATAAAGGAATGTCATCGCGGGTGATTGTGAAAAAGATCATATCCTTAACTCCCGGACGAATGATTCCAACTCTTACTTTTGTCCCTTTTTCACCCCGTAGGTGTGCCTGAACTTGTTCGTTTTCAAATCCGATTGCAGATGTGTCATCAATCTGAACAATACGATCGCCGGATTGTATTCCAAGCTGATCACTGGGTCCTCCGGCAATAGCAGTGATTACAGTAATGGTATCTTCGATTACATTGAATTGAACTCCGATTCCCTGGAATTTCCCGGCGAAATTCTCCTGATCTACTTCGCTGTCTTCCGCTTCAATAAAAACTGAGTGTGGATCCAATGTAGAAAACAATCCGCGAATTGCCCGCTCCGTGAGAATCGACATATCTTCATTCGGGCTGTTATTAGACACATATAGATACGCTGACTCGAAATTTTGGTAAGAATCCCTCAGAGAACTAATCTTGATTCCAGGGAAAGTGGTATCGATTGGTGTACCGTCGATCTGAAGCGTTGAATCTTCCAATCCATTTACCATATACCGAATACTGGTTTTGTACATGATATCCAGATCAGCATAGCCATAATAATTTTGAAGGATACTCCGCTGCGCCTGAACATATTTGGTCAGGTTCGTGGTGTCATCATTCTTTGGTTTGATAATGGAGTCAATCCCAACCACGTTCAGGGTTGTAAGAACTAACGCGATAAACAGGTTAGGAATTAAAAATCTTTTCAACGTCATAAAAGTCATATTTCAGGTATTCTTTAACTAGATAACCAAAACTACCGTAATAAGTTTCACCCGTAACGAGTGTACTAAATAATTATGTATGTACCAATGTTAAAGGATGTAATGGCTAAGGTCTTTGTCTTTCACCAGACCGGCTAACTGTTTTTCAACGTAAGCAGGATCAATAGTAATTTCCCCTGAGTTGATATCATCAGGAACCGCGAATAACAATTCATCAAATAAAGAAGACATTATAGTATGAAGCCTTCTTGCTCCAATATTTTCAACCTGAGAGTTTACCAAAGCAGCAATTCTGGCGAGCTCACGCACGGCATCATCAGTAAAAGTAATGGTTACACCTTCAGTATCTAACATTGCCTGATATTGTTTGGTCAATGCATTTTTAGGCTTACTTAGGATATCAAAGAAATCTCCTTCGGTAAGAGAATTCAACTCTACACGGATTGGAAAACGGCCCTGGAGTTCCGGAATCAAATCGGATGGTTTAGAAACGTGAAATGCTCCTGAACCAATAAACAGAATATGATCGGTCTTTACGATGCCATGTTTCGTGCTAACTGTACTTCCCTCAACAATAGGGAGGAGGTCGCGCTGTACGCCTTGCCGACTAACATCCGGACCGCTTTTACCACCACCGGTTGATGGTTCCGCGATTTTGTCAATCTCATCAATAAATACAATCCCTTGTTTCTGAACACGCTCTAACGCTTCCTGAGTAGCGGATTCGTGATCAATTAGTTTTTCAGCTTCTTCTTCAATCAGTAGCTCACGGGCCTCTTTAACAGGTAGCTTACGCTTTGATTTCTTGCCTTTTCCGCCAAGATTACCCAGCATGTCCTGTAGGTTCACCCCCATTTCTTCCATGCCTCCCGGACCAAAGACCTGCATCATTCCCCCTTTTTGACCACTTTTAACTTCTACTTCAATTTCACGATCATCGAGATCTCCGTTTTTGAGTTTTTCGCGGAATCGTTCGCGGGTGCGTTCGTTTAATTCGGCGTCACTGGCATCTTCGGCTTTGAAATTATTTTCACTTGAAAATCCTACACCGGATTTTTTAACAGGAGGGATGAGGATATCCAGAATACGTTCTTCAGCCTGTTCTGCAGCTTTTTCTTTAACACGTTCCTGCATCTCCTCTTTCACCATATTCAGAGCGAGATCGGTAAGGTCGCGAATCATTGATTCAACATTGCGGCCAACATAACCTACCTCAGTAAACTTGGAGGCTTCCACTTTTACAAAAGGAGCCATAGCCAGTTTAGCGAGTCGCCGGGCGATTTCGGTTTTACCAACACCTGTTGGTCCTATTAAAAGAATGTTATTTGGAACAATCTCTTCTCTGATTTCTTCACTGGAATTCATTCTTCTCCAGCGGTTTCTTAATGCGATAGCAACCGATCGTTTAGCTTCTTTTTGCCCAACGATGTATTTATCCAATTCACGGACAACCTGTTGCGGGGTTAAATTTTTTGCTTCAATCATGATTTAATCTTCAATTTCTAAAAGGGTACGATTATGATTCGTATAAATATCTATATCGGCCGCAATGCGGAGCGCTTCGTCTACAATGTCTTTGACTTTCATATTTGGGGAATGTTTTACCATAGCCCGGGCAGCTGCTAAGGCATAACTGCCTCCGCTACCTATGGTAACAATATTGTCATCCGGTTCGATTACATCACCTTGTCCGGAAATTACCAACGCGTGGTCTTTATCCATCACAACAAGCAACGCTTCCAGTTTCTGGAGATATTTATCTTTTCTCCATTCTTTGGCCAGTTCTACAGCTGCTCTTTGCATACTTCCGTTGTATTCATCAAGCTTGCCTTCATAGCGCTCGAAGAGAGTGAATGCATCTGCAGTAGAACCTGCAAACCCGGCAAGAATTCTTCCTTCGTTTAGTTTTCGGACTTTCTTCACCGTGGATTTCATCACCGTGGTCTTCATGGTGGCCTGACCATCACTTCCAATGGCAGCTTCGCCATTATGTATTATTCCCACCACCGTAGTGGCGTGTAAGTTAAATGAACTCATTTAATTTCTTTTTTTGTGAACATATAGCCCGGAATCGGCAATAACCGAGCCAGTAGTTAATTGCGGGAGTTTTGATGTCTGCGGTTCGAATTTCCGTTCGAATTGGCAGAACCTCCTGACGATCTGTTATTCCGGTTATTGTTGTTCCGGTTGCTATTATTCCTGCCTTGAGGGCGTTCTTTTTTGGAATATTCCAGATCATTTTTGTTATGTCGACCACTGTTTATCTCTTCCAGTTCCTGACTATTTAGCAAGTCTTCCAGTGACTCGCCACGAATGATTACATCTGTGATGTCAATATCAGACCCGGCTAAAGTAACATGGAATTCATTAAGAGAGATGGTTTCATCACCAATGATGGAAACTTTAACATGGTATTTACTCATCCATTTCCAGCGCTTGCTGAACATTCCTTTTGTAAGGAATGATTTCAGATAAGGATTTACATACAGATCTATGGCGCGATAATTGGTATTGTGTTTGAAGGTATTAATCCAGCTTTCAATATCGGTTACAATAGTATCCTGACTTACTACATTTCCTGAGCCGCCACACATCGGGCATACTTTAGAAACGGAATTAACTACACTTGGACGGATACGCTGTCGGGTGATCTGAACCAGCCCGAAATCACTCATTCCGATAATGTTGGTTTTCGCCTGATCTTTTCTAAACTCTTTTTTGAGTTCGTCATAGATTTTTTTTCGGTTTTTATCATCCCTAAGATCAATGAAGTCTACCACAATGATCCCACCAATATCGCGAAGGCGAAGTTGCTTGGCGATTTCCCGGGCGGCATCAAGATTGGTTTTAAGGGAATTATCCTCCTGTCTCTCTTTGGCTGCATAAGGCCCGGAGTTCACATCAACCACGTACATGGCTTCAGTCTGCTCAAAAATCAGGTACCCACCGGATTTCATTCGTACCCTTGGGCTGAAGATGGAATTCACATCTTCAGAAACTTTCATATAGTCGAAGATATGCTCTTTGCGCTTGTAGAGTTCCACATTAGGAACCATGTGAGGCGCGATTTGAGCTACATACGACTTAATAGACCGATACATCTTAGGATCATCAATTAAAACCCGATCGTAGTTTTTCGCAAACAAATCACGAATTAGACTCTCGGTCATATCCAGGTCTTTGTAGAGTAATTGAGGAGGTTTGGCCTTGTCGAGATTGTCTACAATTTTTTCCCATTTCTTAAGCACATTCCGGAGATCATCTTCAATAGCCTGATCGTCATGTCCCTGAGCAACAGTTCTTACAATTACTCCAAATCCATCAGGAACCATGCCATTCAATAGATTTTTTAGACGGCGACGTTCTTTGTAATTACTGATTTTTTTCGATACTGCGATATAATCCCCCATCGGGATCAGCACCAGAAAACGACCGGCAATGGTGATATCGGTTGAAATCCTTGGACCTTTGGAACCAATCGGCTCTTTTACGATTTGAACAAGAAGTTTCTGCCCGCTTTTGAGAACTTTTCCGGCAAGCATTTGCTTCTGTATGTTGGAAAGATTCTCTTTGTTCTGAATGTCTTTTCGGGCATGACCGGGAATGGCATTTGGTCCATTGAGCTTTGCGATGTATTCGTCCAGATGGTCCCCTGCATCAGAGAAGTGAAGGAATGCATCCTTCGGGGTACCCATATCGATAAATGCGGCTCTGATACCGCTCATCACTTTGTGGACGCGTGCTACATAAATGTTACCAACAGTACGCTGGTTTTCTTCCGACTCTATGAATAATTGAGCGAGTTCTCCATTTTCCAGGAGGGCTATTCGGGACTGATTGCCCGAGGAATGAATGATAATTTGATTCTTCATTATTGAAATATTCTTTTTTACGGCGTCCGCTATCCATGCAAGCCATCCATCGTCTGAATTTTTTAATCGTGCCCGATAAAATTTCATCTGAGCTTTGTGAAGCTGGGTAACATGGCGAAACATCCGCCCCGGCAGTATTGCCTGTTAAATTTGTTTGATTGGCGTGCGATTCGGTGTGATTGGAATCGCTGAAAAGTCCTTGATCGGTTAGTGTTTTTACAATAGACCAAAGACATAGTAAATCGATACAGAAGTCTTCAAAAAGTGTTTTTAAGGTCACTCCTGCTGTTTTTTTGTAGTATATATTCTGTGCGTAAAGCAAGTAGAAAAAGTTCTTTATAAATCTCTTGTGGCCGATTTTTTACCACCACTTAATATACACGCTGATCAGCACTAAAGTAAATGCTATTTACAAATTGTTAAGGAAGATTTTAATCTCTGAAAGACATTGCGAGGAGAAATGAAATTTAAGTAGGGTATCAGTTAAAGATTGACGAAGCAATCTTGTATTGAAGTTCAAAACATGAGGATGCGTCGCTCCGCTCAATGACTATCACAATCTAATCCACAACCCTTGAAATCTTCGCACCAACCGGATTGAGTTTGTTTTCCAGTGATTCATAGCCACGATCGAGGTGGTAAACTCTAAGCACTTCGGAAGTATTTTCTGCAGCCATGGCAGCTAGGACCAAACTTACACTGGCACGGAGGTCGGTGCTCATTACGGAAGCTCCTGTTAGAGGTGTTTTTCCTTCGATGTGAACGGTATTTTTCTCGTTGTGCATATCAGCACCCAGACGAACCAGTTCAGGGACATAGCTAAAACGATCGAAATAGACTGTATCAGTAACTTTTGAGATTCCATCAGCCTGAGTAAGCATGGTAGCCCATTGTGCTTGTAAGTCAGTGGGAAAGCCGGGATAGATGTCTGTCTTGATGGAAACAGGTTTTAGTTTTTCCGGCGCTTTTACTTTGATGATGGTACCATCCACATCTACTTTAGTTCCTGTTTTGCGAAGAAGTTCGGGGAAGTTTCCGAGGTGTTCAGGATTACAACCGGTAAGAGTAAGATCAGAACCAGGAATCATTGCTCCGGCCACCATATAGGTGCCAAGCTCAATTCTATCCGGATCATTGCTGATTTCAACGCCTTTCAGTGATTCAACTTTTTGAATGGTGAGCGTACTGGTACCAATACCTTCGATATCAGCACCCATTTTTACCAGTACATTACAGAGCTGAACCACATCGGGTTCTTTAGCGGCATTTTTGATTACAAATTTCTCCGCTTTTAATACGGCAGCAAGAAGTAAGTTTACCGTAGCTCCCACGCTACTTGGCTCCAGAGTAAAATTACCGCCTTTTAGAGTTTCATCCGCAGTAGCAATGACATATCCTTTTTCTAACTGGATATTGATGCCCATGGCTTCCATGCCTTTCAGGTGTAAATCGACCGGGCGTGGACCCCATGCACATCCACCGGGAAGGGAGACTTTAGCTTCTCCATGTTTTCCAACCAAAGCACCAAGCATATAGAACGAAGCACGCATTTTTCTAACCAGATCATAAGGTGCTTCCAGATAAGAAACCGAAGTCGGATCAATCGAAACGGTATTCTCTTCTTCTTTAAAATCTACCTTAGCACCTACCACACGCAATACATTGTTGAAGGTGTAAATGTCTTGCAGGCGGGGAATATTGTGAATGATGGTCTCCGAATCACCTAACAAAGCCGCAGCAATAATTGGGAGTGCTGCATTTTTTGATCCGCTTACAGGTATGGTTCCAACAAGAGGCGTGCCGCCTTCAATAATAAATTTATCCAAGTGCTTCTATCTCCAGAATAGGGGTGTTTTTTTCTAATGATTGTCCGGTTTCAACATCAATACTGGCCACGGTGCCATCTATGGGTGACTTCAACTCATTCTCCATCTTCATTGCTTCGAGGATGGCAACGGGTTGTCCTTTGGTTACCTCATCGCCAACGCTAACCAGAATATCCAGGATTTTACCCGGCATAGGTGCTTTTAGTGAACCTTCTGCCAAATCGGCTCCGGTTTTAAAACCAAGACTATCTAGCAGTAATTCTTGTTCGTCTTTAACTGAAACGGTATGCCAGCTTCCATCAATGGAAAAAGTGATGTCTGAACCATCATAACTTACATTATCAATTTTGTAAGCTTTTGTTCCCACTCGCAAAAAGTAACGTCCGTTTTCTACCGAGAATTTAAAAGAGCCAGAAGAATCGCCCGAAGTAAAGGTTGAGTTTTCTTCGTTAATTTCGATATCGATGCTTTGGTCATTTAGATTAGCTTCAAATTTCATACGATCTCCCGAATGTGTTTTAACCCTGTTTTTGTGGCCCGGTATGAGAAATCCTGCAAATTATCCGCATCATAAAAAGAGGTACCTGGCTTTGATTCGTTATCAAGGTCGACAACTTCAATAAGGCGGTAGTTAATCAGGTTGATCAAGTCATCCCGAAGTGCTCCGATATTGGAGCCTGTTTCTTCAAGAATCACTTCGTAAGCCTCAGGAAAAATGAGGCATTTGAGCACCTGTTTTTCAGATGGGATTAGCTTTCTCATGGAGGAAAGATAGAGTGTGCGGCAAACTATCACAACCTATTCTATGGTGATATCTCCATAAGTAATCACCCGTTGATTACCATCAAACACAATGAGGCGATAAGTACCCCTGGCGAGACTGGCATTCGATCCAAAAAACTGGGGATCGATTGTGAGCGAGCTTACACTAAATTCAGAAATATCTTGTTCCAGATCGATCTGAGTCCAGCGATCCTGGAAATCAAAATATCCTAGTTCTAAAATGGAGGTAAAGGGAGTTCCATTTAAAAAGACTTCCAGTGAAGCTGTTTCACTGTATAAAAGAGGGTTTGGGAAAGCGGGTTCAATTTCAGCAAGGCCGGCATAGAAGGGAGAAGTTCGCCAGTCATCGGGGTCTTCATCTCCAACGATGCTTCCGTTCTGGTCTGTTTGGGTGATGCCTTCCGGCTGTGAGTATGCTTTTTGTTCGAACTCAGATTGTGCATCATTATTCGTGCAAGAGAGTGCTACTAAAAAAACAGGGAAGAGTAAAATCAGTCTGGATAAATTCATCCGAAAAGAACTTAAAATCATTCGAAGTTGTAGGTACAAACCGTATCTTTGATCAAAATACAAAACTATTCAGCAAAAACGCATGCTACATCTTATTGGTATTCCAAATTGTGATAAAATCAGAGCCACAAAAAAATGGTTAGACTCAAAAGGAGTGGAGTTCGAGTTCATTGACGTGAAGAAAGAACCGCTGACGCTGGATGAAATCAAAGACCTCGAATTTAAGGTTGGGCTGGATGTGTTGGTTAACAAACGGGGAACCACATATCGTAATTTAGGATTGAAGGACAAAGATCTCTCTAAAGATGAAATGTTGAAGGTGCTTGAGGAGAATCAGAGCATGATAAAACGTCCGGTTTTGGTATATGAAGATGGAGTTTTGGTAGGCTATGATGAAGAAGCCTTTGAAAATTTTCTAAAAGAAAATGAACTACTTGAAGATTGAAACGTTGTACTCTAAAATTTCACATTGTTTATGAAACGTTTCTTGCTTCTTTCTTTTCTGTTGATTCCCGGGTTGATTACAGCTCAGTCACCACCTTCAGCTCAGCCCGATCTTGACGATCTGTTCTCAGTTAAAGAGACGTTTCGTTACGAAGTTAAATATGGCTTCTTTAAACTTGGATGGGTGGAAGTGAGTCTGCTTCCCGATACCATGTATAACGGAAAGTTACATAAGCATCTGGTTACAAAGATTGAATCTAATTCCAAGATTCCTTTTATGAGTAAGGAAATTGATGAGTTTCACAGCTTTTTTTACGAGAATGAGGATGGACTTCCGGTTACCGCGTATTACTGGAAGGACAACATAGATGAGAATAAGTTCAAAGAGATAGAATATGTATTTGATAGGGAACATGGAGTAGTTACGTACAAAGAGGAGGATGATTCCAGAGACACGTTAGCTTTGGAGGAACCCGCTACCGCAGGACATATCATTTTCTACTTCTCTCGATTATTTGCCGGTGGGGATGTTGATAATTCGATGCCTGTATATGTAACCAAAAAAGCCGGAGCAATTCATTTTGAGAATCCCTCCGAATTAGAAAAAAGGAAATATGCTGCTTTTGATGAACCTGTTCAGGCGTATCTTACCAGAGGAACCACTGAAAATATTGAAGGACCCTTTGGATTTTCCGGAGAGTTCAGAGCCTGGTTTCGGAATGATGACCTAAGAGTGCCGCTCGAAGCCCGGGTGAAAGTGTTTTTGGGGAATGCTATTGTGAAATTGATCGAATATAAACGCGAAGAATTATGAGTCAGATTCAGTTTAAGAAACTTCCACACGCCAAAGACCTGGCTCTGCCGGAATATGAAACAAGCTCAGCTGCGGGGATGGATATCAGGGCGGCATTGGAAGAACCCATCACTTTGAAACCGGGAGAACGAACGCTGATCCCCACAGGGCTACAAATGGCACTCCCTGAAGGGTTTGAAGCTCAGATTCGACCCAGAAGTGGTTTAGCGATCAGAAATGGAATTACCATGTTAAATTCGCCAGGCACCATTGATGCTGATTATCGGGGGGAAGTGAAAGTGATTGCCATCAATCATGGACAGGAAGATTTTGTGGTGAATCACGGAGATCGAATTGCACAAATGGTAATTGCTCCGGTTGTTCAACTGTCCATTAAAGAAGTTTCTGAATTAGATGAAACTGATCGGGGAGAAGGAGGGTTTGGAAGCACGGGGATTCAATGATTCAATGCTCAATTAACAATGATGAATTGGTATTGTAAATCCTCAAACCTTATCGTACATAACTCAAGCCTAACTATTGAAACCCCTTAAACCCTATTACAACCTTCTCAAGAACAATGAAAATTACCGGCGCTTATGGTTGGCTCAGTCGGTTTCTAATTTTGGGGATTGGTTTGGGTTGCTGGCACTGTATGCGATCATAGCCAGATACTCAGACTCGGAATTTCTGTTAGGATTAATCATCATTGTGAAAATGTTGAGCCTGGCAGCATTCTCTCCTTTTGCGGGATACATAACCGACCGATTTAATCGCAGAAAGCTAATGATGGTTTGCGATATTGCCCGAGCGGTGGCTGTTCTCGGAATTCTTGTCGTTCAATCTCAGGAAATGCTATGGATTGCTTTCGTACTCACTTCCATCCAGATGATGCTTTCTGCCATTTTTGAGCCTGCAAAAACATCCTCGATTCCGAATGTTACCACCGAAGAAGAGCTTGTGGATGCGAATGTAATATCCACAGCTACATGGAGTATCATTTTCACTTCAGGGATGGCAATTGGGGGCTTCGCAACTGAATTCTTAGGAACAGATTGGGTCCTTATTCTGGACGCAGGGACCTACATTCTCTCCGCTTATTTCATATATCGAGCGGTAATTCCACAACAAGAAATGAGTGAGAAAGAAAGGCATGATACCCGGAACCCTATAACCGGTATTAAAGAGGGAGCTAAATACTTGATCAAGAATCATCACATTCTACGCCCAAGCATTGCAAAAGGAGTATCAAGCGCTTTTCTGGGCGGGTTAATATATATGCTGATTATTGTAAGCGAAGATGTGTTAAAGATGGGGAGTATTGGTCTTGGTTTATTGTATGCATCAAGAGGAATAGGAACAGGAATCGGTCCGATTATTGGTCGCCGATTATTCCCGGATGAAAAAGACTGGGTAATGGTGATGGGAGGAGCGTTTTGTATAGCCGGACTCATGTACATGGTAGTTGGCTTTACTAATACTATTTGGGTGATGATTATCTTTGTCCTCTTTGCACATGCTGCTTCCGGCGCTAATTGGGTGATGAGTACCGTATTGCTTCAAAAGAGAACCCGGGACACCTTCCGCGGAAGAATATTCAGTACCGAATGGTTGCTTTTTACGCTCGCAAATTCTGTTTCTGTGATGATTGCTTCTCTTGTTCTCGAATTCGAGTTAATCGAAATAAAGCCATTGATAATGATCTACGGTTCAATGACTGTTTTGGCAGGGATAGTCTGGAGTTTGACAATTACCAGGAATGAAAAGGTTTATCAAAGCAGCGCTAGTTTATCATCTTCAAGCTGAAGAAGAGGGTTTCGTCCCCACGAAAGTGGGAATCTTAAGTCGGGTATAAGCTTTTTAGAAATTCCAGATCCCTGCTTTCGCAGGGATAACTAGAAATATTATCAATCCTCATCCTCGGGAATATTGAAATTTACATTCGTTCGGTAATCTCCGAGCAGGTGTTCGGCAAAGTAATACCAGGTCATTCTGTTAAAATAAGGTTGAGAGTCTCCAAATCCATGTCTTCGGCCAGGAAGTAACATCATATCAAACCGTTTTCCGGCTTTAATCAAAGCATCTGCCATGCGAATAGTATTAGCCGGGTGAACATTGCTATCAATATCTCCATGAACAAGTAGAAGATGCCCTTCCAGGTTTTTAGCAAGAGAAGCGTTTGTTTCAATGGGCGCATCAAAAGTAGAAATTATTTCTTCTACCTCAACACTATCTGAATTCATTTTTTTGACGGTCTTTTTGGTCTCCTTTACTCCATTATGAACTTCGCTCCACCAGATATTATAAATGTTGTTGTCATGATTACCGGCTGATGAAACAGCTACATCATAAAATTCGGGATAGGTGAGTAGCGCGGCAGTGCTCATAAAACCGCCTCCTGAATGCCCATAAATACCAACTTTGCCTGCATCCATAAAAGAATGTCTCGCAGCTAGTTGTTCAATGCCATATCTATTATCTGCCAGCGGATAGTCACGCATATCTCCGTAGCCATAATTATGGTAGTATTTATTTCTGATAGGTGATCCACCTCGTTGCCCCATTGCAACCACTATAAATCCAACCTGAGCAAGAGTTGTAGTTCTTGCTCGCGAACCCTGAGTTACAAAATTAACGGGGAAGGGTTCGACTTGTGGGCCCGGATACACATAAGAGATAATTGGATAACTCTTCGTAGAATCGAAGTCAAAAGGTTTCCACATTACTCCGTAAATATCGGTTACACCATCGGCTGCTTTTACTTTAAAGGACTCAGGTGCTTTCCAACCCTGCTCCACCATTTTGGAAATATCTGTTTGCTGAAGGTTTGCGATAATTCTTCCATTTCCATCCCTTAGTACTGTAGTTGTAGGGTGATCTATTCTGGAATAATTATCCACAAAATAGTTTCCTTCTTCTGAAGCATCGATATCATGATGTGCATTCTCAGGAGTAAGATGCTTTACATTACTCCCATCAAAACGAACGCTGTAAAGGTTTTGGAAATAAGGATTCTGACCTTCTTCTTTCCCATAAGCCTCAAAGTAAATAGTACTTGCACTGGTATCTATTTTAGCGATTTCGCCTACCACAAAGGATCCGTTAGTAATTCGGTTCATTAGATTTCCATTTGAGTCGTAACGATATAACTGCCCCCAGCCCGTGCGTTCACTCCACCATATATACTCGCTACCTTCATTAATGATGGCAAGTTTTGCAAAGCGGGTATTGAAATAAGGGTTACTTTCTTCAGAGAACAAAACCTCAACTTCTCCGGTAGAGGTATTGGCTTTCAGAACATCAATTTTACTCCAGGTTCTGTCCCGGCGTAATATGTAAAGGAAGTCTGATTTCTGAGTTTCAAAAATGCCCCCATCATTAAAGTAAGCGCCGCCCAGAGCCTGATCTTCCCACTTATCAGTGTCAAGCAAGACATTCGTTTTGGCTTCTACATCAAATACACGAATTTCATCCACATACATCTCTTCTTCTCCGGGCATCGGATATTTATAGGTTTCCAGAGATGGGCGTTTTCCTAAAGAGTTTATCACCCATAGTTCAGGGACTTTTCGTTTATCCTGACGTTTTACCCAAAGCTTTTTAGAGTCTTCAAACCAATTTACTCGTGCTCTTAGCCTTTCATTTGAAGTTGTGTCACTATCATTTTGCTGATAACTAAACCACTTTTCGCCATCTTCTGTGAGTTGATACTCCACACTATCAGGATCGTCTGCTCTCATCACATACAGATTGTGTGTTCGGGCAAAAGCAATCCAGCTACTATCGGGAGAAAAAGTTGCCCAAGGTTCGGGTTTGTCAGCTTCTAGTGAATCTCCTTTTATTAACCGGTTACCATTCAGGTTGTAAGTGAACTCGATACTGTCTACATGAAAGGTAAATAAGTCTTTATCGGTATTGTACTCGAAGTCTTTAAGATCTAAATCCTTGGCATTGAATGGGCGGGTAAAAATCTCAGAAAGTTGACTGGCCATTTCTTCCTGATCAAAGAGTAGCCTTTTGGAAGCTTTTGCAGCATCAGCAAAATACCAGTTTTTACCTTCACTATTTTCGTAGGTATACCAGAATTGATCGGTATCTTCAATCCAGTTTGGGTTTACACTGGTAGATCCCACCATTTTGTCCATCATTCTTGTTGTAAAACGCTCAGCCAGTTCAAAATTTGCTTTCTGTGCAAATAAAGTGGAAGAGAAAAGAATAGTGGCGAGAAGGAAGGAGAAAATTATTGAACCCTTGTAAGCTTTCATTTTCGAATAGTTAGTTAAATAAAAATGAATAAATGAGTTTTTAAACTGATTTGAAAATGATGACTAAAAAAGAGTGTTATAAGTTGTAAGGGATATATGATTTGAGTAATAATCGATATTCTTTACGAACAAAATTTCTCACTTATTCATATCTTCAGGATTCATTTTCATAAATCAATTTCGATTTGAAGTCCTGGAAATATGTAGTAGCTGTTTGGATGACTCTGGTTATCGCTGGGGGTGTTCTCATTCAGATTCCTGAAATCCCGATCCTTGAGCAAACGGCACGGAATATATTCTTTCATGTGCCCATGTGGATGGCGATGTTTGCTATGTTTACCGTGAGTTTGGTGTATAGCATCCGATATCTGAATTCTCCTGATCAACTGTTTGATATAAAAGCGGAATCTGCTGCCCGGGTCGGGATGGTTTTTGGAGTGTGTGGATTACTTACGGGCTCGCTTTGGGCACGCTTTACCTGGGGAACCTGGTGGACATTTGCCGAGCCAAAAATGAATTTAGCTGCCCTAGCCATGATGATATATGTAGCTTATTTCGTACTTCGCTCAGCGTTTGATGACGAAGAAAAAAGGGCAAAGATTTCTGCGGTGTATAATATCTTTGCAGTAACCACTATTCCATTTTTGCTGTATGTAGTTCCGAGACAGTTAACCAGCTTACATCCTGGAGCAGATGGGAACCCGGCTTTCAGCGAAATAACAGCAGCGGAATTACGATATATTTTATATCCGGCTATGGTTGGGTTTATCGCAGTTGCCTTTTGGATTTATGATATCGTTCATCGTTATAAAACAGTTCAATCCCGTATTGAAAATTCGTAAATTTGCAGAACTAAAGGAATTTGATGCAAGAAGATTCAGTTGCAGTCGTTGATACCCTTACACAAGCTTACGCTGAGAAGTGGAGCGGAGCAGAATTAGAACAAACAAATGCGTTCATCTCTCTTATGTATTCAAACGATCTAATATTTGTTGTACTTGGAGTCACACTTATTATATGGGCTGTGCTACTATTCTTCATGTTTCGGGTTGATTCAAAAGTGTCCTCATTAGAAGAAAAAATTAACTCCGCGGATCAAAAATGAAACCAAAAGTTATTCTGGGAATCATAGCCATTGTGGCATTTACCTCTCTGCTAATGTTTAATCTTGGAGAAAGCATTAGCACGTACACCGATTTTGAAACTGCTAAGGAAATGGGTAGCGCTCATGTACCCGGTACCTGGGATAATACCCAGGAATATGGATTCTCTAAAGAAACCATGCAGTTCACATTTTACATGAAGGATGAGTCAGGCAACTCACATAAAGTCATTTATCCGAGGCCAAAGCCTAATAATTTTGAAGAAGCTGATCGCCTGGTAGTTATCGGCGAGATGAGAGATGATGTTTTCTATGCGAATGAAATGCTCATGAAATGCCCTTCAAAATACAATAACGCTGATCCTTCCGAATACGTAAAAGCCTCAGAGAGCTAGCATGACAGAATTTGGTCCTGTTACAGGAATAGTTGGAAAGCTGCTTATCACCTTGTCTTTCCTGTTTTGTTTATTATCGCTGGTATACTATTTCATTGCTGCAAAAAACGATGACGATAAGAAGTTAAGAATAGGGAACTGGCTTTTTGTGCTAAAAGGGTTCTTTCTGGTTGTTGCCTCGATCATGTTAGTGCAACTACTAATGACCCATCAGTTCCAATACTACTATGTGTTTAACTATACCAGTCTTGATTTAGCCCCAAAATATCTCTGGTCGGCATTTTATGGGGGGCAGGAAGGAAGTTTCATGCTTTGGATCCTTTTCTCATGGATTGCAGGTCTGGGTTTAATGAGGTGGACACGAGCTCCTTATAAAGCTCCGGTTTTATTTTTTCTGGGCTTAACCCAGTTGTTCCTTATTTCTATGATTGTAGGATGGAGGTTTGGCGATTTTACTTTAGGAGCTTCACCATTCAGAACTATTGCCGAAGAGATGCCTAATGCTCCGTTCATTCAAGCGAATCCGGATTTTGTTCCGGCAGATGGAACAGGGCTTAACGATCTGCTTAAAAGTCCCTGGATGATGATTCACCCGCCAATCCTATTTGTAGGTTTTGCCATGATGACTATTCCATACTGCTTTGCGATGGCAGCTCTTTGGAAACGAAAGTATAATGAATGGGTAGGACCGGCACTCCCATGGACATTAGGTTCAAATCTTTCATTATTGACAGCGATTTTTCTTGGTGGATACTGGGCATATGTAACTCTTTCATTTGGTGGATTCTGGGCTTGGGATCCGGTGGAAAATGCTTCATTAGTTCCCTGGTTGATAGGAACTGCGGGCATCCATACCATGATTATCCAGCGTAAAAGCTCTGTGGCTCAAAAATCGTCGCTAATTTTTGCCATTCTCGCTTATGTAGCCATCGTATACGAAACGTTTTTAACCCGGTCAGGCATTCTTGCAGATTCATCGGTACACAGTTTTGTTGATTTAGGTCTATACAATCAATTACTGATATTTATGTTGGTGATCACCGGGCTTGGATTTGGAATGTTTGCCTGGAGATATAAAGAACTTCCATCCCCGGAAAAAGAGTCAAATATACTCAGCCGTGAGTTTATGACCTTCACAGGGGCGGTAATGCTGTTTGTACTTGGGTTAGTCATCATTTTAGGGACAAGTTCACCAATTATTGGACTGATTTTCAATGAAAACCCAACTCCTCCTGAGATCAGTTTTTATAATGACTGGAGTATGCCTATCGCAATTATTATGGCCCTGCTTACAGTTCTGGGGCAATACCTCTTCTGGAAAAAATACGATCTGGAAACTCTGGCCACCGCGCTCATTTATCCATTGCTGATTACATCTTTGCTTACCGTTGCTTCGGTAATTATTGGTGATGTAAGGAATGCGTACTATATGCTCTATTTGTTTGCGGGTTTTTTTGCCATTGTAGGTAATTCATGGGTCGTGGGCAGGCTCGCTATTCAAAACCCAAAGCTGATTGGTGGTTCATTAACGCACGTCGGATTTGGACTTCTTTTGGTTGGGATTTTGGCATCATCTGCCTATAACAGGCCTCTGCTCGATAAGAATACAGAGAACTATAATGCAGCTGTAAAACGAGGTGAGATTAATGATGAACAAGGATTTACTGTTTCACAAACAGTAGATATGCTTGAGTTGAAACTGAATCAGCCGAAGCTCATCAATGATCAATACTGGGTTACCTACGAAGGGTACGATTTAAGTAATCAAAACCGTCCCGGGCAGCAAACCTATAAAATCCGTTTTGATAACCTGGAGGGTAAATTCTTGTACTATCTCTACCCAGAGGTGTATCCAATGCTGGCAACGTCCAATGCACAGAATGTAAACTGGTCGGTAGATCCGGATGTAAGAACCGGTTTAATGAGTGACATTTATCTATATGTAGCAGGAAGTTCTTTCGTGGAAGATCGAAATAATCAGATCGAAAAAGCGCAAATGGTTCAGCCTGCTTCAGGTAACCCTCAGGAAGAAGGAGTTCAAAATATTTCCTTCCAAAAAGGAGAAACAAAAGAAGTAGGAAACTTCAGATTTAGTTTTGTCGACTTTGTTCAGGCTGATAGTGTGAACCTCCCTGCAAATACAAGCATAGGCATCAGAGCGAGAGTAGAAGTTTTTCATATACCAAGCAGTCAGTTGAATATTATTGAGCCTCTGTTTGCTATCTTTATGGAAGATGATCAGAACTATGTGATGTCACCTCCGGTAAACCTAAGCAGTCATGAATTATCTTTTCAATTCGTAAAAGTAAATCCGGAAGACAGTTCCATCGAATTAGAAATCGTAGGATTGGATGAGGTATACGAAGAGGACTGGGTGCTCGTTGTAGCCGAGAAGAAACCATTCATATCGGTAGTTTGGGCAGGAACCTTTTTGTTGATGGGTGGATTCAGTCTTTCGATTTTCCGGCACTGGGAACGTGAGCGAAGCAAACAAGACAAAGCTAATTCTTAAGTATGAAAATTTACAAGCAATTAATTCAAAGTTTAAAATTCAAAATTATGAATTTTGGATTGCTTGTAATCTTGATCTTACTTCCGGTTAGTTTGGTAGCTCAGGAATTTGAATCTAACCAAGATATCCCATCTCCAAGAACTGCCTTTCTACGTTCATTAGTTGTACCGGGGTGGGGACATCATTATGTGGACAAAACCAACTGGACTCGTGGTCAGTATCACCTCGCAGCTGATGTAGCTATGATTCTTTCTTATGCAGGATTAAGAGTTCGTGGAACATACCTAGAAACTGAGTTAGAGACGTATGTGCTTTCGCGTGCGAATGCAAATATTGGAGGTCGTGACCGTGATTTTTTACTCGCGGTTGCAAACTTTGATAATCTTCAAGACTATAACGAATTTCAGCTACGAGCCCGAAACTGGAATGATTTATTACCTGATGTTCCCGGCAATGAATGGAATTGGGATGAAGATGCCAGCCGCTTCCAATATCAGGATATGCGCGAACGAGTGGATAAAAATAATAACCAACTTCCTACCATTATAACGCTGATGGTTGTAAACAGGGTAATTAGCGGCTTAAGCGCCTACAATCATGCCCGAAGAGTCTGGGACAACGCTCCACAAGCAAGTGTTTCTTATTTGAATGAATTTGGTCAGCCGGGAATTACAGCCCATCTCCGGTTTGATTTTTAATTAATCGATGCCACGTTACAAACTTACCATAGAATACGATGGGACCAGTTTTTCTGGATGGCAAATCCAACCTGATGCCCGAACGGCAGAAGAAGAAATCGAAAAGGCGATGAGCCAAATTCTGCAAGCACCAATTGATATTATTGGTCAGGGGAGAACCGATGCAGGAGTTCATGCAAAAAGACAGGTCGCTCATGTGGATTTACCGGATACTATAAACTCTGAGAAGTTTCTGTTCGGAGTAAATGGTTTGGTTGGCGAAGGAATCCATATTCATCAAATAGAGAAAGTGAATTCTGAATTTCATGCCCGCTTTGATGCAATTTCACGTGAATACGAATACGTCTTATTAAAAACCCCTTCTCCACTAAAACACAGAACTACGTGGTGGCCGGGAAGAAATGTAGATTTCAAAAAAATGAACGAGTGCGTACAGTTATTGAAAGGAGAATTCGATTTCAGTGGTTTCTCTAAATTCAACGAAGAAAATTACACTACGCTGTGTACGATTTTGAATGCAGAATTAGTTGAGGAGGAAGAGGAAGTCATTTTCAGAATCCAGGCCAATCGGTTTTTAAGAAATATGGTTAGAAGATTAGTTGGGACATTAGTTGAAGTAGGAAAAGGGAAGTTGAGTAGAGAGGATTTTAAGGAAAAACTGGAGAACCCTGAAGCCAACGTCACAACTAAAACAGCTCCTGCCAAAGGCTTAGTTCTTTCTAACGTTTTTTATTGAAAAAACCCGAAATTAATATTGACTGTCGGTCAACATTCTCTTTATATTTGTCGCTCTTCCGAAACGGGAGAATACCTGTCATTCCTCGGTAGCTCAGTGGCAGAGCAATCGGCTGTTAACCGATCGGTCGTTGGTTCGAATCCAACCCGGGGAGCTTTCAAAAAGCCCTAAGCTATAGTATTATAGCTTAGGGCTTTTTTTTCAAGAAAGGTAAAACTATAGTGATACAGGTTATTTGATAATGCTGAGTTTATACTGTTAAAAATGTGATTCCTTAATAAAAATACTAATGACTCATTGCTCTCTCTTGAATCCTTCTTGATAGTTCGAAAATTGATTCTGAATAATTATATCATGGAACTGCTAAAGCTTAAATCATTGAAGGGAATCAGCTATCAACTTCGTCAAATGAGAGTTTATCAGGGTACTATTTCATGAATCCGGAAATATATATCGAAGTTATCAGCTAACTTCTGTATGATTATATAATCTAATTCATCTATACATGAAAGAGTTACACCGTTTACCAAATGTGCTATATCTGACTATATATCTTTTTCTCAATGTAATTTTGAATCTAATTACATCAGAAATTGGTTACTCACAAAGCGTTTCAGTCCGTTACATTGCAAACGCTGGGGTACAAATTTCAGATGGGACAAGGGATGTTTTTATTGATGCCTTGTTCGATGATTTCTATGAGCAATTTGAATACCCTAACGAACAGATATTATCATTGATTTTCAATAATCAGGGTCCTTTTACGAATCCGAGAATTCATCTTTTTACTCATACCCACAGGGATCACTTCAACGAAGAGCTCGCTTTGAAAGAGGCGCAAAACTCAAACTCGAAGTTAATAGTTGTGCCGGGGTCTTTTTCAAACCCCGATAGCTTAAAGATAATCAGTGATATTTTTGAATTCGAATCAGATAAGCGCTTCAAAATAGATGAGAATCTTACCATTCATTCCTACAAAACCACACACCTCAATGAGGACTTTAAAGATATCTTAAATATTTCTTACTTGGTTGATATTCGAGGTAAGAAAATATTTCACATAGGAGATTCAGAGGTAAGTTCAGAGAATTTTAGAAATGTCCCTGATCAGGAAGTTGATTTGGTGATAATTCCATTTTTTGTGTTAAATCAAGAGACGATTGAAGTCTTAAACCAAAAGTTTGGTAATCCTAAAATTGCCCTGATTCATACAACCTTAAATAGTAAAGAAAGAGTTATTGAGTTTATTAACTCAAACCAATCTTTAGTTAACATGAATAATACTATGCAATTGATTCAGTTGTAGATGAAGACAACAGGTTCTAATCTTCAAGTAAGTACACTGAAGATCATAAGGAAGTAAGTTAAAAAGTCGCATATCTTGAAATAGGGCTATTTACTAATCTAATTGGCCGGTGAAGAATTTCAAGTTTTACAATACAAGTTAAACTCACCCTGGAATATTCCGACCAACGTTATCAATATCTCAAAGAGTGCAAGGTATTCTTAAAGTTGATGTTGTGAATTCTGGGATGGAAATAACTATCAACCGGGAACACTTGTAAAATTGAGCGAATTATGATTTTTAGATTAAAGAAAGTATGCTATCCAGTATTCCAGAGTTTAGTTATAGCGATATTCAGATTATAACTATTGGCTCCCCAGTAGTCTAATGATGGAGATTGGCTGCTACTCTATACGAAATAAGCATAAACCTAAACAAATTTTTCCCTTCGAATTGTTCTTATAAATATATGCATAAGAATTTGCTTTCTACACATAATCATATTAATAGGTATAGTTCTTATTTAAGAGTTTGGGCAAAAAATGTTCAAATTTCTTCAAGTCTTTATTGCTTTACTCTTCTTTAATTTTAATGCAGAAGCACAAAACAGTGCTGAAACAACAAGAACATTTATATCAATAAACCCCTTTGAGATTTCTCAAAAAGTTGAAATAGATGGGGTACTTGACGAACCTTTTTGGAATAGCATTAATCCGATTTCCGATTTTGTTAACCAATTTCCGGAAGATATCGGAATTGCATCATCACAAACATCCATAAGAATTGCTTATGACGAAAAAAATATTTACGTGGGGGCTACGATCTTTGATAGCAGTCCTGATCACATAATAAGAACATTAAAGAGAGACTTTGATGATGAATATTTTGGTAGTGATGCCTTAGCTATAGTTCTCGATCCGGTTAATAGAAAGTCATCGGGGTTCTTTTTTGGGGTTAATGCTGCAGGATCTCAACTGGAAGGTTTGCTAAGAGATGGAGGCGACTTTAGTACACGTCTTGATGTAAGTTGGAATACCCGATGGAAATCTGAAGTATCTCAAAATGGGAATACATGGTTTATAGAAATGGCGATTCCATTTGAGGCGTTAAATTATGAGAAAGATAATTTGATCTGGGGAATAAACTTTGTGCGAAACGATATGAAGAATAATTCCTTTTCTACCATGGTTCAGGTTCCAAAAAACTTAAATGCATTAGATCTGGGCTATTTAGGAGAGCTTGCATGGAATGAACCTCCACCTGTATCAGGTAATAAGAATGTAAGTCTGATACCATACGTATTGGGAGGAGTTTCTCAGGATTTTCAAAATAACACATCTCGGGATAGAACAAGTGAGATTGGCTTAGATGCTAAAATCGGAGTTACTTCTTCTTTAAATCTTGACTTGACTGCTAATCCAGACTTTTCAACCGTAGAAGTAGATCGTCAGGTTACAGACTTATCCAGATTCAGTATTTTTTTCCCCGAAAGAAGAAATTTTTTTGTAGAAAATAGTGACCTGTTTAATTCTTTTGGGATTGGTTCAATAAATCCTTTTTTCTCACGCCGGATTGGGATAGAAAATGGCAACCAGGTTCCAATTTTATTCGGTGCAAGGTTAACAGGGAATGCCACTGAATCATTACGGATTGGTGCCATGAGTATTCAGACTAGCGGAGAGGGAACAGCATATTCGCAGAATTATTCGGTTGCTGCATTTCAAAAAAGTGTGTTAGCAAGATCTTCTATTCGAACAATGTTTGTTAACAGACAATCGGTACAAGATGAAGATCCGTCAGCTGACTTTAATAGAATTGCGGCGATAGAGTTTAACTATTTATCTGAAGATGGAGAGTGGGGTGGCGAACTTGGATTCCATAAGTCGTTTAATCCTACGAATTTTGATAATGAAGAATACTATAAGTTTTCAATTAGACATGGTAAGAGGAATTACTTCACGAGGTTCAATGCTCATAAAGTAGGGGCAAACTATATTGCTGATGTTGGATTTATACCTCGGCAAATAAATTATGATGCCGTAGAGGACACCACATTTCGTAAAGGATTCCATCAGTTTGGATATTTATTTGGATATAATTTCTTTCCGAAGAACGAAAAAGTTAATCTTCACGGTCCCAGATTTAGTTCAAATTTGAATATAAGAGATGATGGTTCCTTTGGGTCTTTCTTTGGAGGGTTATTTTACTACGTAGAACTTAGCAATCAAAACTCGCTTGAGCTTTCTTATGTCAATGAGAAAGATGATTTGTTTGTTCCTTCACTTATTGTAGGAAACCTCCCATTTGAAGCTCGTAGATATGATTTCTCAAGCGCCGGGTTTTGGTTTCGTTTTGATCCCAGAAAATCACTTTCTGGTAGAGTTCAGATAAGAAGTGGCAATTTCTATCATGGTACAAGAACTTTTTTAAGTTCAAATATTAACTATAGGCTCCAGCCTTGGGGTAATTTTGGAGTGTCATACACCTATAATGATATAAGGTTTTCGCAACCATACGATGATTTTCAGTTTCATTTGGTAGGACCAAAAACGGAAATAGCATTTAGCAGAGACTTATTCTGGACTACTTTTATCCAATATAACAGTCAGGCCGAGAACCTTAACATCAATAGCAGATTTCAGTGGCGTTACTCCTCATTGTCAGATTTATACATAGTCTATACTGACAATTACAATTCAGAAAGTTTTGCTCCAAAGAATCGGGCTGTAATTCTAAAACTAAACTATTGGTTCTGATATGATTCCAACGAAAGATATTTTCTTGAAAAAAAGTCAACGAACACGGTATGACCATCCTCCGAATCTGGCTAGGAATAATGATGATGAAACATAGTTCGGATGCAGTTTTGTATGGAGGAATGGATGATTTCACAAACTGGGTAGGAACACTTGGAGTACCTATACCGCATATACTCGGGGCTCTGGGAAAGTATATAGAGTTTATAGGCGGAGCATTTGTTAGTCTTGGTTTTATTACCCGGTTCTTTGCATCCTTAATCGCTGCAAATCTGTTAATAGCAATTTCTCTCACAGAGGGTTTATTAGCTTTTTTTTATGCAGATATCCCAGCTACTTATATGCTCTTAGGAATTGCTATCGTTCTGAATGGTCCGGGGAAAATGAGTATAGATAGCTACTTCGTTCAAAAAGTATTCAAAAACACGTAGCAAATAATTATGAAAAAGACCGCTTACAGATTCTGCTCTGAGCTTGCATGTTAATGTAGAAGGAGTAACGGAAAGTTTTAATAATATTGGGGTATGTATAGGTTCTGGTTAGGGAGATCTGATAGATTTATTCAAGGATAAGGAGTTGACTGGTATTTAGACATACTGTTAATGCTGATACAGATATGTATGTAGCTATTCTGCATAAATGAAGAGAACTAGTAAAAGAGCAAGCATATATTTTGATGCAACTAAAAGAGAATTTCCATAGATGATTAAATTCCAATTTATTACCGGGCTTTTGCTCCTTTTATTAATTTCTAATAGTAGGGCTCAAGAAAAAAAGGCAATTAATAACAGCTATATAGCTTTCACCATACCTGAAAAAGATCTTCTTCCAGAAAATGTAGCTTTTGATCCGCAAACAGAATCTTTTTTCGTAGGTAGTACCAGAAAAGGGAAGGTGCTTAGAGTTAAAGACGGAAAGATAGAGGAGTTTATAAAACCAAAGGCGCACGGATTGTGGATGACTATTGGTATGAAAGTTGACTCCCAAAGAAGAATCTTATGGGTTAACAGCTCAGGAGGCAGCAACTTAGAAGGTTATACTAAAAAAGATGATGTGGATGGTCGACCTGCAGGCGTCTTTAAATTTAATTTGGATACCGGAGAGCTTATCCAGAAATATACTATGGAAACAAAAGGTGAGGTGCATTTCCTAAATGATCTCGTAGTGGCTAGAAATGGTGATGTATATGTAACACATACATTTGGAGAACCTGCTATATACAAGATTGCTAATGGTTCGGATGAACTGGAGCTTTTCGTCAAAGACGAGATAATTATGTATCCCAATGGGATTACAATAGCAGATAATCAAAGGGTGTTATTTGTTGCTCATGCTGAGGGTTTGGCAAGAATCGATATTCCTGATAAAAAAGTAACGGCTCTTTCTGTGCCTGAGGGTGTGAAAGTATCAAGAAGAGAAAGCATGGATGGTTTGTATTACTACAAGTGGTCTTTAATAGGGATGCAATCAGACTTAGCCACTATTAACCGATATTACTTGAACGATGAAGGAGATGGGATTGATCGTGTAGAAGTGGTTGAGAAAAATCATCCGATGATGGACTACCCAACTACGGGGGCAATAATAGGAAGTACATTCTATTACATAGCAAACTCTCAGTTTCCACGAATTAGCGATGACGGCGTTTTAATTCCTATGGATCAGCTATATGAACCCGTGGTGCTTAAAGTAGAATTAGAATAAGGGATTTAAATATGAAAGAGCTTTTAAGAGCATCAGTTGTAATTCTTTTTTCAATTGTCATAACAACTTTTGGTTTTGGGTTTCAATCTGATAATGAAGATTTAGGACAGCTAAGAGAGATGATTAACTTTATGGTAGGAGGAACCTGGGAGTCTGAAAATGTAAATAATTCAGATAATCCCGAAGACTTTAAGTCTTTTTATATGAATTTTGAAAACTGGCATGATCAAAATTCAGTACGAGGTTCCATTTATGGTATCAAAAACAATGGAGATACTCTGGGATTAATGGAAGTTTGGAATTTTGTTGATGTGCCGAACAAAAATATTCGCTTGCTTCAAAGAACTATCTGGCAGGAGCATAGTGAAGGCACAATTTTTCCATACGAAGGAAAGCACTTAGATATCCGGTTTAAGTCTACAATGGCAGATGGACAGACCTACTTTACCAAGGATATTCATTTTAAAGAGTCACCAGATAAACTAAGAGCAGAGACATATCATCGCAGAACCGAAAAGGACGATTGGCAGAAAGCTTCGGAATCCTTATGGATAAGAAAACAAGATTAATATAAATCAAGAGGTTTAATAATGAATACCAAAAAGGTTTTATTGATACTTAGTATGGGCGTTTTTATATGCGGGTTTGCATTGATCGATCAACCTGACCAAAAGCTTTCAGAAAGTATAAAAAGAGGTCAGGTATTGTACAACGGTTATTGTGCTGGGTGTCATAAAGCAGATGGTACGGGATATCCTAATCACCGATTAAAGACTCCCCCATTAGCTCATGCAGATTATTTATTAGACACAAAAGAAAAACCTATTGAAGCTTTAGTATTTGGCTTGGATGGAAAGATCATTGTGAATGGGGAAGAGTATGACAGAAGTATGCCCGCTGTTGATTGGACGGATGAAGAAATAAGTGATGTGTTAAATTATGCAAGGAATTCCTGGGGGAATAAAGGAGAGTATATTTCTGAAAAAGAAGTACAAAAAATAAGAAAGAGAGATTAATACACTTCTACTTCAAAATAGTGACAATTCAAATCAAATTATATTTACAAGTGGTGTAAAAAATTACTTTCACAATGTTAGAAGATACTAGGTCATATTTTCTAGCAAAGATGAAATTTTTTGAATAATAAATTGAACTCTAGATATGATAAATAAAAGAATGATTGATAATCAAAAAATATTCAGTCTTGCATTTCTCTTAATACTAGTACAACCCATTTTTACAAAGGCACAATCTACATTTGTATTAGATAATGTACATATACTTACAATGGATAGCGAAGAAGTACTTACAAATTACTCTGTAATGATAAGTGAAGGAGTAATTAAGCAAATGGCTCCATCTGGAGAATTTGATAAATACAATAACGTAAAAATTATTGATGGGCAGGGGAAATATCTATTGCCAGGCTTCATAAATATGTATACCCATATAAGCAGAGAATCACTTCCTTTGTACCTGGCAAATGGACAAACGACCGTTCGAGACGCACCAAGCCATATTGCAGTTCTCGGGTTACGTGAAGGGATTAAATCCGGAGAATATATAGGCCCTGAGATATATAGCATAGGCCTGCGAGCTACCGGAATGCCGGCGCCATATCACAGTCAACAACCAACCATCACTCCCGAAGAGGGTAGGGAACAGGTGCGTGAAGCCATACGATTAGGCTATGATGGGATGATGATCTATGCAACTTGTTCTCCATCTACCTATGAAGCGATTATGGATGAAGCAAAAAAACATGATTTTCCCATTTCGGGTCACTGGCCGATGTATGTAGATAATGAAGTGGCAATATCAGGTTATCAATCCACGTATGATAATTTTACGGGAATTACCAGGGGAGGAAATCTTAGATTTGATGAAGAATTTTTGATTGATGGCCTGAAAATGTATGACAAAGCAGTAGTACCAACCATATCCATTCATCGGTTATGGGCTACCAGCCATCTTGACCATGAATTGTATGAGAGCCTTCTCCTTGAGTATGTGCCAACTAAAATGAAAGCCTCCTGGATACCGGATGGAGATCCCTCTGAGCCAAGTACATACAATTATGGAAATGTAGAACGGCTAATCAAACGTATGCATGATGAAGGTATCCAGTTATTTGTTGGTAGTGATGGCGGATATCCAATGGCAGTTCATGGGTTTTCTTTCCATGATGAACTACAGGCATTTGTGGATGCTGGCATTCCTGAATTCTCAACACTAAAATATGCAACTGTTGATGCAGCTAGATATCTCGGAAAAGAAAAAACCGGCTTGGTTAAGGAAGGCTATGAAGCTGATCTTGTATTACTGGCAGGCAATCCGTTAGAGAATATTGCTGAATCTAAGAATGTGGAAGGTTTGGTTCTGGATGGCAAATGGTTAAGTAAGGAGTTTCTTGATGAGCAATTGGAAGGTGTTGCAAGGAATATTTCTTCATCAAGAGACAGGTTTGCTGGATGGGAGAACTATCTAGAAAAAAACGCTGGTTCAGAAGAGTTTCACTACTCGTATAGTTCTTTTGGAGAGCAGATAGGAGAAGAAAAAATTATAATAGACAGAGAATCAAGCAGAAATTTTGTAATGCAAGCTGTATCTGTTGTTGATGGCCCTGATTTTCGTGAGACCTATGCCTACTTCAGAATTAACGGCCGCCAAATAGATTCTTTATCTGTTATTGTTAAAGGAGCAGATGGGAATTCTCATATTTCCGCTTACAGATCCGGAAGAAAGGTTATTGTTGAAGGGGAAGCACCGTTTCATGGGGCATTTAAATATGAGGAACCGTTCTTACCCGGAATGTTACTGTTGGCACCTTTTACTTCCCGCTATTTTGATATAGATATACTCGCAAATTATCAGTTGGGATTGATGCTAAGCAAAAGCCTTAGCGAAGGTCAGGCCGATCAATTACCCTCCGTACAAATTGAAATGAATTCAGAAGAATTCGGCAGGAAGTATATCGTTGATAGGTTTGATTTGACGGTGTACAGGAATAAAGATGAAGGTGAAAATCAGATTTTTACTTTTATTCATCCGGGTTTCTCCGGATATAGATCTCTAACGCAACCTTCATTCAACGTAAAAGCGATCGTGAGAGATAATCAAGCTATCCATTCTTTGATTTATAACGATTACAAAATAGAACTGGTTAACTAGCAAAATATATTATGAATAGGAAGAACTTTATTAAAAGTGCAAGCTTTTTTGCTCCAGCTATGATGGTTACCCCAAACCTGATTCTAGGGCAGGAAAAACCTGCGGTTTACCAAAAAGAAATTGTTTCTTCATTTGTAGGTGCTGGTCATTCTAACCTTGATAGGGTTAAAGAACTACTTGAAGAGTTCCCAAATCTGATTTATAGCTCCTGGGATTGGGGAGGAGGAGATTTCGAAACAGCTATCGGAGCCGGAGGGCATGTTGGGAATAAACCGGTCGTTAACTACCTGATAGAAAAGGGGGCAAGACCAACATTGCATTGTCTTACCACGCTAGGAAAGACAGATTTAGTTAGGCCCATAATTGAGGCGTATCCTCAGTTACTTCATAGTTTGGGGCCTCATGGCTTTACATTTCTCCATCATGCACAGAGAGGAGGAGACAATGCCCTTGAATTGGTTGAGTACTTCGAAAGAAAAGGGCTAAGAGAAACAAAAGTTTCTTTATACTGATTTGTGTAAATCTTGCATAAATTCTCCAAATACACTCAGAGATTTTCTCATCGTACTTTTGCCAAACCCTACTCTGAAGAAAGAAGGTTCATAGTTATAAATAGATGCAGGAAGAAGTAATACATCCTTCTTATTTAATACCTCTTTAGCAAAGGTATCTGAATTGATGCTATTCTTAAGTTTTGGGAAAGCTACAGGCCCGGCACTCGGGGCATTCCTTCTATACGATTGCATCACTAAAACTCCTGCAGGAACCATACGGACAGCAGAACATTTTATAGTCAAAGGGGGACTCATAATTGAAATTAACTTAGTTTTTGACGCTTCTATTCTTCGGAAGCTACTAAGCGAAATGCAACTAACCTAGGTTTATACAAGGCTGACAATTATACTTCTGTAATCTGGTGTAGTATTAGTACTGTGCCAAAATTATTTTTTGAAGGATTGGAAAGTAGCAGTTCTAATTTTTTAGCAATAATTGAATTAGGAGTTTTTTCAATCAGTAAAGTTTATAGTCGTTCAAGCTTCAAACTTTTCTAAGGTAGAAACAACGTGTTCTTTGTAGTGTCCTCCAATTGGAATTTCTTCACCATTTACTTCAACATGAGCCCCTGTATAAGATTGAATTTTTTTTATTGGGACAATGAATGAACGATGTACCCTAATAAACCTCGAAGAAGGTAATGCCTTTTCAAGATGACTTAATTTCTGATAGCTGATGATAGATCTTCCATCTCGAAAAATACGCACATAGTTACTGAGGCTCTGGATGTAATTGATATCGTCAAATGGAATCTGGATCATTTTATTATCTGCTCTCAAGTAGATATAATCAGCCTCAATTTTCTGTTCAGAATATTCATTTGAAAAGGAAACCTTGTTTACAGCTTTTAAGAAGCGTTCAAAAGAAATAGGTTTTAACAAATAATCGATTACGTTCAATTCGAATCCCTCAATTGCATACTTTCGATAGGCAGTAGTAATTATTACGTTTGGTGGGTTTTTTAAGGTTTTAAGAAAAGAAAGCCCATCTAATTTTGGCATTTCAATATCAAGAAAGATTAAATCAATACGTTCTTTTTTCAGAATATTAGTTGCTTCAAGTGCATCAATAAACTTCCCTACTACTTCAAATCCTTCGATTCGCTTAAGATAACGCTCAATTATATTCAGTGCGACTGGTTCATCATCTATAATTATGCATTTGATTATCATGTTATATCATATTTTGATTTATAACAGGTATTTCTACTAAAGCTCTGTAGCTTTTTTGATTTAAGTATGTATCTAGCACAAAATTCTCCAGATATAACAACTCAAGTCTTCTTCGCACATTTCTGATTCCAATCCCACCCTTTAAATTGGATTCCTCGGTCCGGATTGAAGGTACTTTAGGTAAGCTATTTTCAAGCTCAAATGTGATTTTCTCATCAGATATATTCACCTGTATATTAATCCATGTATCCTTTGATTCTTGATTTATTCCATGCTTAAAAGCATTCTCCACAAACGGTAAAAAAAGCATTGGTGGAATTTTTTTATTAGTAACATTTCCTGAGAGGCTAAAATTACATGTAAATCGATCTCCGTATCGTATCTTTTCTAATTCTATATAGTTTTTTATGTATGCTATTTCTCTATTTAAAGAAACAAATGTTTGATCGGTTTCATAAAGAACATAACTCATCAAATCAGAAAGTTTAAGAATTACTCTCTCAGTCAGATCGGACTTTTCCTGTGCTAGGCCAAATAAATTATTCAGCGTATTAAAAAAGAAATGTGGGTTTAACTGGTTCTTTAGTAATTGAAGCTCAGCTTGCTTCTTCTCTTTTTCGAGGTCGGCTGTTTGCTTACTAAGGCTAACCCATCTTGAAATAACTGTAAATCCAATAATAAATATTAATGGGCTGGCTATGATTATTCCAGCTTGAAGTACTCTAAAAAATGCGAAAGTTCCGGTATTATGCCAATCAGGAAATATAATGGGATTAAAGTAAGCCCCCATAAGATATCTTTGTGCCAACGAGCCAACAAAAAGAGTAAGAAGAGTAAAACCCAGGTATTCAATGTATCTGGCTTTTTCTAAGTATTTTGGCAACAAAAAAAAGTAATTAAAATATATTACTGCAAAGCGAACTGGAGTATGTGCTACTTCTATAAGAAATGCTTCCCGAAATTGATTTTGATAGCCTCCTTCAACAAATGTGAAAATCAAGGTGTAAACCACCCAAAAAAGAATATGGAAAAGAAGAGTTCTGATACACGTATTATTTGTTCTCATCAAGTTAAGAATTCTATGTAAACAATGAGCAAGTAACATCCATTTATACATACGTAAGAAACCAACTTACATAGTATTAGGACTATTTCGCATATACTTCTTTCTAATTCAGATACTTCAGCTAAATTCTTCTCTTCTCTTCTCTTCTCTTCTCTTTTCTATTCTAATTATATTTGAACTCAGAACTTTATTGCTTATCAGTTAACTAAACTCAAGCTCAGACGCATTATCTCCTTCAGAATTGATATTTAGCTAACTGAATCGACACTTTTCTATTTCGTAGAGCTCATTTAATAATCTGTGCATAAGTAACTTCTATTTCATTCTAAAAAAATGATGCCTGATATGTGTCAAATGAAATATTATTTACTTATTGCAGTACTGCTCTTATTCTCAAATTATATACAAGCTCAGAATAGTAGTACTTTGGATTCAATTTTAACTGCAAACAAGTATACGTTTCAGATTGAAGATGGAATGATTGTTGGAGATGGATTTGATTTCATCGTTAATGAAGCTACCAATTCACAATTCTTTATGGTCGGGGAGTTACATGGTAATGTAGAAACTCCAACTTTTACTTCCGCAATTCTAGCACCACTTAAAAAGCTGGGATACAACCAACTTGCTCTTGAGATAGGTCCATATTCTAATAAGAAAATCCAAAGTATTTTAAATGAAGGTGGGATTTCATCACTCGCAGATTTTTATGAAAACTATTCTCTAAATGATGAGGTGCCAATTCCCTTTTTCTGGGCTATGGATGAAGCTGAAATGCTTAGAAACGCATACTCAGAAGGTTATAAAACATGGGGAATTGATCAGGAATTTGTCTATGCGGCTCCTTTTCTCTTCGATGATATCTATAAAAGGATTTTAACTTTTAAACTTAAATCAGAAGAGGCTGTCTATACAGAGGTCTATAAAAAAGCCTTAGATAAAGTTAAAGAACTACTATGGAGCGAGGACAGAAACAGGTACCAAATGATATTCACAGATAATGATATTAACGCTTTTCTTTTAATGTCTAATGGATATGATTCGGAAACTGATGATGTAATCAAAGCTCTCCAGAAGAGTTGGAGGATATATGAAGATAACGCATTAAGAAGGAGTTTCAGAAACAATAACACCCGTATTGAGCTTTTCAAAGAATATTTCAATGTCGAGTATAAAAAGGTATTGAGATCAGAAAAAAAACCGAAAGTTCTGGTTAAAATGGGAAGCATGCATACCGTTTATGGATACTCAGCAATTGGGATTTATGATATTGGAAACTACCTAAGAGAACTGGCTATTTTCAATAACAGTAAATCATTCAATATTGCCTTAGCAGGTAGATATTATATCAGAGATACCGGAGAGAGAATTGATAGGTTAGAGTTTGTTCCGGAATATGAGGGGTTATTTAAACATGAAGATGAGGGAGATGAAAATTGGACTATTCTGGATCTGAGACCAGTCAAAATAGCCTTGATTGATGGCACCTATAAAATTGATGACAGAGCATTTATGAATCTGCTTTTAAGGTATGACGCAGTATTATTAAAAACTTTGCATAGAGTAACTCGTCATACAGTAGATATCAATGAGGGGGGCTAAGCTTGAAGGGAATTATGAAGTATTTAAAAAAAACCCAGAGCACGATTTACTTAATCACTATATCCATTCTCTCGTGTACTTCGATTAGTGAAAGAGATGTTAGGGAGAAAATCATATTTACTCATACTACCTCAGATTTCACAAATGGAAGAGCAAGCACCGGTGGTATTAGTTTAATTGATATTGACGGTGATTCTGACCTGGATGTCTATGTTTCGAATGGATATGATGTAAGTTCGACATCACCTAAACCTCAAAAAAACCGTCTTTATATTAACGATGGATTGGGAGGATTGCATCTTGACGAACTTTCTTTGCTCAGCAACGATAGCATGTTTTCTTCGGGAAGTACATGGGGAGATTTTAACAATGACGGATTTATAGACGTTTTTATTACGAATCAAAGAGCCCAAAATAATGCGCTTTTTAAAGGAGAAGGTCCCGGGATATTTACGAAGATGGAGAGTATAGTTTCTGGTGATAGAGGCCATTCATACTCCGCAAACTGGGTTGATGTAGACGCAGATGGAGATCTGGATTTATATGTAGCTAATGGGGGGCTTAGTCATAGGGAAGAAGATTTTCTTTACCGTAATGAAGGAAGAGATTCATTTGTGAAGGTAACATCAACCGGAATAACGAAAGATACACTTTCAACAATTGGAGGCCTTTGGAGAGATTTTAATCATGATGGGCTTCCGGATTTATATGTATCCCACAGATTAAGTCTGGACAGAGTGTACTTCAATCAGGGAAATTGGGAATTTGAGATGGTAGAGCTTGAAGCCCCTGTTATTGAACGATACGCCTTCCCCAAAAGTGCTGGTACTGCATCAGATATTGACAACGATGGTGATATTGATATTTATCAAACCTCATTAATGGGTGGCGCTAATTTTCTGTTTATTAATGATGGAAATGGGGTTTTTAAATTTAAAGAATCCGGAGCGCTTACTTCACTTGGGGGGCATACCTATGGAGCGACCTTCGCAGATTTTAATAATGATGGGGTTCAAGAAGCTGTTGTAGCTAATTGGGGAAGTTCCGCACAATTCTTCTCACAAAAACAAGAAGGGTATGAATGGGTGCACACGGAAGTTCTGGGAGATCAAATTCTCTTTGCGTCAACTATTTCAAGTGGAGACTTAAATGGGGATGGAAAGCAAGATTTACTTATTCCTCAATGGCCAAATTCGAAAGGTGAATTTGAAGAAAATCATATTTACCTAAATGAAAGTAGGAACGTGGGAAACTGGTTGAGTATCAAATTGGAGGGAATCAAATCGAATAGATCCGCAATTGGAGCAAGGATCAAGATAGAATGTATTAACGGTGGAAAAAGATTACTCGTTTATGATGAAGTCTCATCGCAACAAACCTGGAGATCTCAATCCGGGCTGACTAAACAACTTGGGGTAGGGCATTGTAAAATTATCGATACCCTTAGAATAGAATGGCCTTCTTCCAAAGTTACCGAACTCCAAAATGTCGCGGTCAATCAATTGTTGAAGATAAAAGAACCCAATACTGACTGATTGCAATGTGTGTAGCTGAAATAAATGACAGATCCTTGGAAATCACTCCATTTCACCCCAATGATCTAAAAAAACTGATTTATATCTTCAGACTTAATGTACCCGAGTTCTTTGCTCCAAATGAGGAAGTTGATTTTATACACTATTTAAATTCCTATTCCAGGAATTACTTTAGTGTTCGATACAATGGTATTCTTATTGGAGGAGCAGGGTATAAATTTGATAGAGAAGATTATACTTGTTCAATCTCATGGATTTTTTTGCATCCTGAATATTCCGGAAATGGTATAGGTAGTTACATGGTCAACTTTCTATTGGAACTTTTCAGTAGAGAAGAGGCCCTCAAAGTAATCAGAGTGGAGACTTCTCAATTTGGCTATAAATTCTTTGGATCATTCGGGTTTTCGATAGTTAAGAAAAAGAAAAATTACTGGGGAAAAGGCCTAGACCTGTACAGAATGGAAATGCAAAAAGAATAAATGAATAAGCAATGAGTATTTTAAAATTTGGTTCAATGGTTATTCTTTTGATAAGCATTTTTTATCCTGTGCAACGAATAAACGCACAGGATAATGCAGCTGACATAATCAGGCAAGTAAAAGCAAAGTTGGGTACACCCGAGGCCAGCTTCTCTATACTATCAGTTGCAAAGTGTTTGAGTCCCGAGAGAGCATATACAAGTAAGGTTGAAGGAAATGGTGACTCCCTTAGTTTCAAGCAAGTGTTCCCAGACACTGATGAGGTCATTGACCTGAGGATTCAGGGTGATAAAGGTATCGATGGTACTAATAGTGAACCATTGGGTGATTTCATGATTTTTTATGGCAGGATGCATGATTTCGTGCGAATTGCTCTTCAGCCTGAATATTTTTTGGTTGAGATCGACTCCCTGCAAAAAAATAATGAAGGGATAACCCTTTTTGGTAAAACAGTATTTGGATACGTTGCAGAATACAAGATTAATTCTGACTCTATTCCTTCAGAATTCACATTTTATCTGGACGATGGGCATTTTATAAACACCATATTCGAATTCTGGAATACCACTAAAGAAGGAATTAAGGTCCCTAAACTAGTTCGTATTATTGATGGAGAAAAGATATTCACTTTTGATTACAAAACAGTGACAATTAATTGAATTCACAGACAAAGATGAAATTAATAATCATTCTATTTCTGATATCCGGATTTTATTTGAGCTTAGTTTCATGTATGAGTGACCGATCAGATAATCGGGAAGGTGATATCGAAACAATTACTAAAATGCATAACGAACAACGTACTTATCATTTCGAAAAGATGGCTGAAGAATTTGCAAACCAACTTTCAGATGAATTCATATCATTAAATCGTGGAATAGTTTCTCAGCAGACTTATGAGGAGCACAAGTCAAGATATATACAGTACTTTAATTCAGTTGAGTTTCAGGTTTGGGATGACACGGAAGTTCCCATTTTTCGATTCTCAAACGATAACTCCCTGGCCTATACAATTGTTCAGAAAGATGTAGTTGTTAATTACCAAGATGAAGAAGGTAAACTCTTGAGGGATAGTGTCCATTTTGCATGGCTAGCTGTGTATCGAAAAATTGAAACCGGAGAGTGGAAAATTGAGTCAGTTGCATCTACCAATGCGGAACCTGTTATTACTGTACAGGAGTAGTGTTTAAAATTATGTGGTAGCAAGGTTCAGTTCGTGAATTTTTCAAGAAACCATTGTGCAAGTCTGGAATCCAATTCCGGAAGATTTTCTAACATAGCAGTGGCATGCCCTCCATTTTCATAAAAAATGGTTTCTGCCCAGTCTCGTTCCTTTATTAGACGTACTGTTTCAGGAGCAAAGGTGTGGTCGTCTTCAGCCACAATGTGCAGCCAATCTGCATTACTGTATCTCATCCATATCATAGATTCAGAACTAAACATCCCTGAGGCTAAAATCACATAAGCAGTCCCAAATTCATAATTCCGACCGGATTTAGCAATCAGGTCACCACTATAACTAGCTCCAATAAATCCGATTTTTGTACTATCAATTTTCGGGTGAGATTTAACAAACTTGTGTGCGGCTATAATATCCGGCCACGCTTCAAAAACCAACTTAGGGTCAACGTCACCTCTTTCCAGTTTTCCTTTATTAGTACTCTCTCCATGTCCTCTAAGATCTATCCTTAGTGAGGCAACTCCCATTTCAGCAAAAACAGCGGCTGTTTTTTTATACTCTGATTTATTTCCTCCCCACATTGTGTGAGTCATTATAACCAAAGGAATATTTCCGGATTGATCTTCAGGAAGGGTTAAGACTCCTTTGATTTCCCAACCATCACTTTCTAAAACAATATGTTCAGTGATCTGTTGGGCATTAACCTTAATAAGGAATAATCCCAGTAGAATAATTAACGAAAGATGTTTTATTACAGGTTTCATATTGAAGAATATCTAAAAGTCACTTTTAAAAGATATTGGAGAAGATAAAAAAGCATATTCTGAGTGCGAACTCCCACATTTTATAGGTAAAGTTGTTGTTCATAGTTCAGGATCATATTAGGTTCTACCAATATTTTACTTTAAAACATATCACATGATACATAGAAAATTGTTTTCAACAAGCGTTTTGATAATTCTGATCCCTCTTTTATCAATACAATACCTGAATGCACAATCAAGAACTACCGATTCGATCTTAAAATCTGTAGATGAAAGAATCATCTCGGAACATTTAGAGCTGCTAACTGAATTCCTTTCCATTCCAAACGACGCCAATTATCCAGAACAAATCGAGCAAAACTTACAATGGCTAGCTAATAGATTTGAAGAACTCGATTTTGAAACCGGGATATTGAAAACTCAGGCTTTACCACTTTTTTTTGCTGAAAAAAGGATTGATGAAAACTTGCCTACGATACTTTTCTATATGCACTTTGATGGGCAACCGGTAGATTCTTCAAAATGGGATCAGGAAAATCCGTATGACCCTGTTATCAAAATGAAGTCAGGAAATAATTGGGTAGAAGTTGATAACGTTGATATTGAAAGCTTAGATGACGACTGGAGAATTTTTGCCCGGTCAGCTTCTGATGATAAAGGCCCGATTGCCATGTTCTTATCGGCAATGCAGGTATTACAGGCTAAGGGGTTAAAATCTAAATTCAATATCAAAGTAATTTTAGACAGCATGGAAGAGAAAGGGTCGCCAGTTCTTGCTTCGGCTGTTGCAGATCACAAAGAAGTTCTGGCATCTGATTATCTGGTTGTTTTTGATGGTCCAATGCACGACTCGGGGCTTCCAACTCTTCTGTACGGAGTAAGAGGTATAACCAGAATGAGGATCGAGATCTACGGTCCTTCGAAACCACAGCATAGTGGTCATTTTGGGAATTACGCACCGAATCCGGTTTTTCGTGCAGCTGAGTTATTAGCTACCATGAAAGATGAAGAGGGCAAGGTTATAATTCCAGGATTCTATGACGGAATAATATTAGATAAAAATGCTAAGGAAATTATGAGTGCAGTCCCTGATGATGAGAAGGGTATTCAGCAGAGAGCGGGATTTGCCCAACCTGAAAAGGTAGGAGAGAATTATCAGGAGTCAATTCAATATCCTTCGTTATCTGTATTGGGAATTCAATCAGGATGGGTGGACAGCAAAACAAGGACCATTGTTCCGGACAAAGTAATTGTTGAAATGGATATCAGAACAGTCCCGGAAAGTGACAGTAATCGATTAATTGAATTGGTGAAGAAGCATATCGAAAGTCAGGGTTTTACAATCCTTGATCATACTCCTGATGAAGCCGAAATGCTCACCATTGCAAAACCAATCTATTTTCAAGCCAACCCACTAATGTTTTCTTTCCGAACCCCAATTGATTCTGAAATTGGAAACTGGTTAAGAGAGGCCGTTTATGAGGCACATCAAAAAGAAATAGTACAAATCCGAATTAGTGGCGGCAGTGTTCCACTCTCATTTTTCATAAACGAACTGGATATCCCGGCTGTACTCGTTCCGCTGGTAAATCCAGATAATAATCAGCACAGCCCAAATGAGAACCTGAGGCTCGGAAATTATTTTGATGGGATAAGGACGATTGTTTCAATTTTGAATCATCCAATAAGAGAATAAGTACTTATTTAGCATTTAAAGTGTGAAAAGGTAGACTGAAATGGCACAATATTACTCTTAAAGGTGCCCATTATAAGTAAGTGTAGGCTATCTTATTCATTCACGTAATTAATATTCTTTGGATCGATTTAAGTACTGGTTTTAAATCCTGTCCACTATAACATTTTCGGGCTCAACTATGAATCAATTAAATAATCTCTTTGAAAAAAAATCAGCGTTTGGAGAACTATTTATTCGCTTTACAATAGGCTTTCACCTTATCTATGGTACTCAGGATAATGTGTTCTCGTGGGATAGAATGCTGGAGTTTTCCGAATTTCTCACAAATTTCGGGTTTCCGTTACCTCTGGTGTCAGCCGTTATTTCCGTATATGCTCAGTTTATATCCGGCATAATGTACATCCTTGGTTTTCAGGTTCGGATAGCGGCAATAATCATGATTGTTAATTTTATAGTTGCTTTAATCATGGTTCATATTGGCGACAGTTATCCTGGTATGTTTCCCGCAATTATGATGCTTGCCGGTTCTTGTTATCTGTTGTTTAATGGTAGCAGAGTGGTTAGTATTGATAACGTTTTCAGAAATAAAAAATCGTAGGAAAACTACTTTCAATTAGTGCACCTCCCAAAAAAGGTCAGTTTCAAAATTTATTTACGTATCCCAGCCAAACACTTCCCACTTTTCTGGCTAAGTCTTTGTGATCAACTTTAGTGGTGAAAATTATATTATCGGCACCAATTTACTGGAATTGTCAGGTTATCAGACAGCTCTTTATAGGTTATTAAAATTTTAGATTCTATGTCTGGATTATTCAGAAGGCTTCCTTCAGAACCGAATTGTACTTCACCTGATTCCAGTTCATAAGTGGCTTTGTGAGCTAGTGAAAACCTCACTCCATTAGTCAATGTTACTACTGGATTTAATCTCCGAAACTTTCTTCCGGGGACCGACTGACTTGGAATACATTCAAGATGTACTTCCATAGATTCAGGAACAGATTCAGGATTAGTACCATAGAATAATTTCAATGGCAGATGGATCCTTTTAACCCAATCGGCATCAGTATGGCGTGCATCAGGGACTTCGTAGTAAAAATTTTGTATACCTGGTTCTAATCCCTGTTCGTCTAAAGCTCTATAAAAAGGGACATAATAATTCCATTCTTTAGTACCTATATCGAACCAGAATTTTTGATCCAGATTTTCAATGGAATCAACCTCTTTAAAGATTTGATAATCATTCACCCAAAAAGAACCCGAAAGTGAAGCAGAGTATCTTATATGCTCAGGATAATGAATCCCAATCCACGTTGACAGAAGACCTCCCAGAGAAGCACCCATAATTCCAATTCTGCTTTCTTCAATTTTATACTGTTTCTTTATAAAGGGTATTACTATTTCGAAAATTGCAGTAGCATACTCCTTTGAGGAAGGAGTATAATGCCCCCAGTTTTGTATAATCCACGAATCGAGGTATGGGATATACCAATCATTTCTGTTTCCATTAGTATGTATAGCAACCGTAATTACTGGTTCTATCTCATTCGTTTCTATCAGCATGTTAAGTTTACTTGTCAGATTCCAGCTTGTCTGATTAAAAACTACTTCTCCATCGTTGATAATTAATAGTGGGTAGGATTGTTCTGAACTTACTCCTAAAGGGGTATACACATCTATTATCATTCCATTGGGTAATGTATACCTTTCAACTTGTTCCGGGATCTGGCTCACTACTTCATTTGGATGCGAACAACTGAAAATACACAAGAGCAGGATTGAGTTAAGAGCCATAATTTTTGAGTCAAATAAGGTTCGGTAAAATTGGTTCATGCCCCAAGTATAAAACCTCAGGTATCTGGAGGATGGAATATGATACCTGAATGACGTTAAATTAAGATGAATGCGGAACTTTTATATTTATAGTGAACAAGAGCTTGTAACCTTATTAACTTCATCACAAAAAAGTGCTACTTGGGTAATTCCCCTAAGATCAAAAAAGTCATTAGTGATAAATTCAAAAAAACTAAATAAGAATTAGCTATAAATTTGATGGATGTAAAAACTATTTTCTCGGTCTTAGTGGTATCGTTGCTATGTAGTGCAGGTGTGTTGGCTCAAAACTATATCGATTATTTTAATCAAGGACGAACAGCGTTTGAAAGCGGTGATAATGAGTTGTTTTTGGAAAATCTTATCAAGTCAGACTCATTGAGACCGAATCACAGGGTTATTCTTTTTACTCTAGCAAGAGCTTATGCAGAAAATAATAGAGAAGAAAAAGCTTTTGAGGTTTTAAAAAAGGTTTCCTCCTTTTATGCTTCAGAAACTATCCTTGATTCTGTAAGCTTTAGTAATTTGATCGAACATGAAGATTGGGGTAGGCTGGCAAAAAATATCAAACAAGCCAATCAAAAAATAAAATCGAGCGAATTAGCTTTTCAGCTTAAGCCGAAGAATCTACATCTGGAAGGTATAGAGTACGATGCAGAAAGAGATTGTTTTTATCTTACGGATGTTCGTACAGGAAAAATATATAAGACCGATCGTAATGGCTCAGAATTAGAAGTACTCACAGATTTATTAGCACAAGGTTATTGGGCTGCTATGAGTGCTAAAACGAACCCTTTAAACAGGCAACAGTTATGGGTGGTAAGTTCCGCTGTATCTGTTCTTTCAGGATATGATGATTCTATGGAGGGTAAATCCGCATTATTACTGGTGAACAAAGAAACAGGGGCGGTAATCGAGGAATATCTTCCACCAGTAGGGAATCATTTATTTGGTGACCTGGTAATTAGTTCGGATGGGGAAGTCTACATTTCAGATAGTCAGGTTCCAAAACTCTTTAGGCTTGAAAAAGCTAATGGTGAAATAACTGAAGCTTTTTCCCATTCAGATTGGTGGAGTTTACAAGGACTTACCCTTTCTAAGGATGAGTCTAAACTTTATGTTTCCGATTACATTACCGGGGTATTCATTATAAATTTAGACAATGGCGAAATAGAACCACTTATCCAAAAAAATGAATTGCTAAGAAGTACAGACGGGCTTTACCTGAAAGGGAACAAACTTATTGCAATACAAAACGGAACACTTCCAATACGTATTTCGGTAATAAACTTAGATGAAGAAGGCGTGGGAATTGAAAGTTCTTTAAGATATTTAGATCAAGCGAACGAAGATCTTGAAGAACCAACACTGGGTACTTGGGTCGATCAGGATTTATATTATATTGGCAACAGTCCCTGGAGTTACTACAATGAGGATAATACACAAAAGCTCGAAGAGTGGCCCCTTCTCAAAATAATGAAGCTGGATGGCAGTAAGATTGAATGAAATTTAACACCCTGAAAACCCGACTGGTCGTCAGCTTTTGTTTAGCTGCTCCATCTTATTTATTGCTTTGGACTATAAGGGGCTATGACTTTAAAGATCTTACGCTTTATGGACATTTAGAATATTCGACTGCTGTTTTTATTATTCTTGTCATACTTTTTGAAGGGCATCATCAAAAGAGCATGTTACTGGAAAAAATGATTTCCTGGAAAGAAAAAATGATTTTCAGATTCTGGCTTGAGTCTTTGTTCACAATTCTATTTACTCCTTTAGTAGTAACTCCGGTAATGGTCTTATTGTACATCACTATCTGGGATATGTCTGTCTGGTTTCCGGGGATGATAGAGTACAATTTGTTTGCACTTCCTTTCTCATTTCTGATTGTCGTTTTTGTGAATATCGAGGGAATCATAGAAGATTGGAAAAAGTCTCTTCTGGAAAATGAAATGCTTGAAAAGGAGAATGCTAAAGCAAGGTTAAATGCTCTTCAGGCACAAATAAGCCCTCATTTTCTATTTAACAATTTCAATGTGCTTAACGCTCTTATTGATGATAATCAAAAGCTTGCTCAACAATATCTTGATGCATTAAGTGATATTTACAGATATGTACTGAATTATAAAAATGAAGAGTTAGTCTCACTTACCGACGAAGTGGGATTCATAAAAAAATACCTTTTTCTTTTACAGATTCGCTTTGATGACAAAGTTGTCTGCGATATAGATATTGGCAACTATGGGGGGTATAAAGTGCCTCCGGCTACGTTACAAATTTTGGTTGAAAATGCGGTAAAACACAATGAAATATCCAGCCGTAAACCATTAATGATTTCTATTAAAGTAAAATCAGATTTCAGGTTGGAAGTGAGAAATAATCTTCAACCAAAAAATGGGGCATCAGAAAGTACAGAAGTAGGGTTAAAAAATGTTTCTGATAGATTTAAATGTTTTACAGATCTTCCTGTTGAGATAAATCAAAATGAAGAAGAGTTCACGGTGCTTTTGCCCGTACTGAAATTTGATAAAAATGAATATTCTTATTTGTGAAGATGAGGCTCCGGCCAGAAAACAGATAGCCCGGCTGATTACACAAGCATGCAAAGAAGCAAATATCGTGGAAGCAGTTGAAACAGGTGAAGAAGCTCTTTCTGCAATTCGTAAATACGAGCTGGATTTGATTTTTATGGATGTGGAACTCGCCGATGGTCCTTGTTTTGAAACATTAAATGAGATTGAGATAAGAACACCTGTTATTTTTACAACTGCCTACGATGAATACGCATTAAAAGCTTTTAGTCTTAATAGTATCGATTATTTGGTGAAACCTATATCGCGGGCAGATATTGAGAAGGCTTTTAATAAATACAATAAAATTAAAGAGAGCTTTGAGAGTGCACCGGGATTTACCTTCTCTAAAGGCATTATGAATAGGGAGAATTATAAAGATCGTTTTTTAGTAAAATTAGGACGGAAATTGTTTTCGCTTCACACCTCAGAAATAGCCTACTTTCTTTCTCAGGATAAAATGGTTTGGCTGGTTACCACTAATCGAAAACGATATATTATCAATTATACTCTTTCTGAATTAGAAGAAATACTGGATCCCAAACAATTCTTCAGGCTTAATCGGCAATTCATTACTCATATAGAAGCGATAAAGGAATTAGAGCCATATTTTAAAGGTCAGGTTACGGTCCACATAACACCATCCGTAGATGAAGAGATTATTATAAGCCGTTCCAAGACACCTGATCTTAAAAAATGGCTTGGTGTCTAAAGAAGAGGTATTTGATACCTTAAAAGTGAATGTTGGTACTTAATTACTGATATTTTCTTATTAAGCTTCCGATGTTTAGGTAATTGTAACTGAATAATTACCACGGAAATGAACATTATCGTTTGCGAAAATGAACGCCCAGCTTTAAAGCGACTCTGTAAACTCATCAGTAAAGTTCGTAAAGATGCACATATAGTTGCGACAGTTGAAACAGGAGAGGAAACTCTTCAGGTTCTTAAAGATACAGAGCCGGATCTTATTTTTTTAGATGTAGAACTAGCCGATGGTTCTTGCTTCGATACTTTTAATAATCTGGATATACGGTTTCCAATTATTTTTACTACTGCTTTTGATGAATATGCACTTAAAGCTTTTAAATTGAATAGTGTTGATTATTTATTGAAGCCAATTAAGGAGGAGGAAGTAGAGCGCGCTTTTAAAAAATATGACAGAATGAAAGCCACTTTTTTAAGAGGTTCGTATGAGTATTTACTTAGTTCAAAGAAAGTGACCGAAAAGAATAATAAGCGATCTCTCGAAGAGCTTATAGAAGCTATTCTTAAAGAGAAATCAGAAAAAGAAGATCATCTGAAACGGTTGGCAGTTAAGTACAATGGTTCTATTCGGTTAGTACAAACCTTCGACATCCGATGGATAGAGTCTGATGGTAATTACATTCATATTTATACAACAGATAAAAAATATTTCATCAGAAGTACATTAAGCGGTTTCTATAAACAACTAGATCAGGGAAAGTTTTTTCAAATACACAAGTCTGTAATCATCAATATCGATTTTGTGGATTATATAGAAGAAGCAGCTGCACATGGAGACTACCTGGTAATTTTGAAGAATGGCGAACGCCTTAAAATGAGCAGGAACTTCAAAAGCCTTCTGGATTCTATCTAGGAAAACATCTCATCACCAACTCGCTCCTTTCATCACATATTGATAAAACCTGCTTCCTTAAACCTCTATTTACCTCAAAATCTAAGTCAACTTTAAACACAGTTGACTTAATACAAACCTAAAAACTTTTCAATTACTGAGGTTTTTTTATGATC
>JAEPQE010000005.1 GCA_017640665.1 Balneolaceae bacterium
TTCGATGCTTTCACAATCAATGGTACAGAAGTTACTATTCAGCACAATCTGAACAGAACGATTGCTACCGGAAGAGGTAACAAATTCTAATCTATTTATTAGATTCGTATAAACGAAAAGGTCTCGGGTTTCCCCGAGACCTTTTTTTTGTTTGATAGATTTTAATAGCATAAAAAAAACCGTCGCAGAATATCTGAGACGGCTTTGTTGTGGCGGGGACAGGATTCGAACCTGCGACCTTCGGGTTATGAGCCCGACGAGCTACCAGCTGCTCCACCCCGCGATTTGAGGACAAGAAAGATACAGGTTTTATCACCCCAACTTCAACATAAACTTTTCCTTTTTTTCACAATTACTTGTGCCGGGCTTTCCATATTATTGACGAAATTAAAATAAAAAACACATACAGAATGATATCAACACAAGAAGCAATTACTCTTGAGAATGAATACGGAGCGCATAATTATCACCCACTACCTGTTGTTCTTGCAAAAGGTGAAGGCGTATATGTTTGGGACCCTGAGGGTAAGAAATACTATGATTTTTTGTCTGCTTATTCTGCCGTAAATCAAGGACATTGCCATCCTGTAATAACAAAAGCACTTACTGATCAAGCTTCTACTCTTACGCTCACTTCAAGAGCATTTTACAATAATATTCTTGGAGAGTATGAAAGGTATATAACAGAATATTTTGGCTTTGATAAAATCCTGCCAATGAATACCGGTGTTGAAGGTGTTGAGACTGCAATAAAGATTTGTAGAAAGTGGGCATACGAGAAAAAGGGAATTCCCGAGAATGACGCACAAATAATAGTTTGTGAAAATAACTTCCATGGAAGAACTACCACCGTTATTTCTTTCTCTAATGACCCAGATGCAAAAAAGAACTTTGGGCCTTACACTCCGGGTTTCATTAAAATCCCTTACAACAACACAGATGCGCTAAAAAAAGCTCTAGAGCAACCAAACGTGGCTGGTTTTCTGGTTGAGCCCATTCAAGGGGAAGCCGGAGTTGTAGTCCCAGGTGATGATTTTCTACCAAGAGCCGCCTCGCTTTGCAAGGATGCTGACGTTCTTTTTATTGCAGATGAAATCCAGACTGGAATAGCGAGGACAGGCGGGTTATTGGCTGTTTGTGGAGATTGTACCTGCGCCGGACATTGCGAGCGACAATCATCTTATACCAAACCTGATATTCTCATCTTGGGAAAGGCCCTTTCAGGTGGTTCTTACCCCGTATCTGCAGTACTAGCCAATAACGAGATTATGGACGTCATCAAACCAGGTCAGCATGGTTCTACGTATGGAGGTAATCCATTAGCATGCAAAGTTGCCATGGCTGCGCTTGAGGTGGTCAAGGATGAAAAACTTGCTCAGAATGCCCGAAAACTAGGCCAATTGTTTCGTTCGGAAATGGAGAAACTGGTTGAGGAATCTGAATTATTTGTCAAAGTCAGAGGGAAGGGTTTATTAAATGCCGTTGTAATTAACGATACACCAGACAGTGATACTGCCTGGCGTTTTTGTGTTGCTTTGAAAGAAAATGGTCTTCTTGCTAAGCCTACCCATGGGAACATTATACGCTTTGCCCCTCCTTTAGTAATGACAGAAAAACAGCTCATGGATTGTGTGTCGATTATTAAAGAAACACTAGCATCATTTATATGAGAATTGGTTTATCAGGCTTGTAAAGACCTCCAGATGTAAGTTTTAGAATCACCATAAAAAATTGAACTCGCATCTAATCAGAAGCAAAAGTCATTCTTCGATTAGAAAAGCCCTTCCATATACAAAAAGATCTTAAATTCGCTCAGGGAGGTATACCCTAATTACTCCGAAATAGCCCTATACAGTTTAAATGCTATTGAGCCAATTTGCCGTATTTGCTAGCTTTCACGAAATGAATTAATAAACTGATTTTTATTCCCAATGCAACACACTAAATCTATTTCCCCGGAGAATGTCCGGTCTGTTTTAAGCAAACATCTACTCACTGATGGATATGATATCGTTTTAGATCTTGAGAAAAGTCAGGGAGCCTACTTATACGATTCCAAGCACGACAAAAAATACCTCGACTTCTTCACTTTTTTTGCCTCCAATCCATTGGGGATGAACCATCCTAAGATTGCTCAGGATGAAGAATTTGTTGCTAAACTTGGCCGTGTTGCCATTAATAAACCTTCTAACTCCGATATTTATACTGAGGAAATGGCTGAGTTTGTTGACTCATTCAGCAGAGTTGCGGTACCTGATCATCTTCCCCATTCTTTCTTTATCTCAGGGGGTGCACTCGCCGTTGAAAATGCAATGAAAGTTGCCTTTGACTGGAAAGTTCAGAAAAATTTCCAGAAGGGTTACAGAGAAGAGAAAGGGCATAAAATACTTCACTTCGAAAAAGCTTTTCACGGACGTTCAGGTTACACGTTAACGGTTACCAATACGGTTCACGATAAAGTAAAATACTTCCCGAAATTTGACTGGCCCCGGGTTATTAGTCCGGCTATGGAATTCCCTTCCACTCCTGATCGGATAGCTGAAGTGGTGAAGCAGGAAGATCTGGCAATTGCTCAGGCAGAACGATATTTCGAAATTTATAAGGATGAAATAGCAGGAATACTAATTGAACCTATTCAAGGTGAAGGCGGCGACAGACACTTCCGTCCTCAATTTCATGAAGCTCTTCGGCAGTTAGCCGATAAATATGAAGCATTGCTTATTTATGATGAGGTACAAACTGGCGTTGGAATGACTGGTAAATTCTGGGCTCATGAATATTTTGTAAAACCTGATATCATTTCTTTTGGAAAGAAAGCACAAGTGTGCGGTATTCTGGCCGGACCACGAGTAGATGAAGTAGAGACAAATTGCTTCAATGTGTCTTCCAGAATCAATTCAACCTGGGGCGGAAACCTAGTTGATATGGTTCGTTTTGGTCGAATTCTGAACATTATTGAAGAAGATAACCTTGTAGAGAATGCTGCTACAGTCGGGAATTATCTTCAAACGCGTTTGGAGGCATTTGCTGATATCTATGAACATATGTCGAACCCCCGTGGAAAAGGATTATTCTGTGCAATTGACCTTCCTGATACACATTCCCGAAATGCTGTGATTAAAGAATGCGTTGAAAACGGGCTTATGATCCTTGCTTGTGGAGATAAAACCGTTCGTTTCCGTCCACCGCTTACCGTTACTACCGGACAAATTGATGAAGGGCTGGATATTCTTGAAAAGGCGTACAAAACCGGCATGGATAAGTGTCCAGTTGTTTAAATAGTTAAGGTCATCCCAGAACTTGATACTGAATAAAGTTCGGCGCAGGTTCAATTTGCTTATGGAAACGATCACATAATTCCATTGTAAACTCACACTGATCCTGAAACAAGTTCAGGGTGACCCTTTCTTTTTAGTAAATTGATTTTTAAACCAGCTGATGACTCTCGGGCTGCATCACTATCTCATTAACAACTGCGGTACCGGGGACCATTACTGCTGAAAGTACGGATTTGGCTACATCTTTTGGGTTGAGCATCATATCTTTTTTAACCCGCATAACTACTACAGCTCTTTTACTATGATATCGGAGCCCAGATATTCTTTAGATTCAGATAAATACCAATGACGATATCTGGGAATTGTGATTCCCTCCCAGAAATATCTTCCATCAAAAAGGACTATTTCGTCTTCCTCATCCGGGTCATCATGAACAAATTTTAAGGCCTGAACAGAGTAATCTTTTTTAGAAAAATATACCTGCCACCGATCACTGATAATTGACTCCTTCAGGGTAAATTCAATCATAAAATACTCAGTACCGAACACTTCTTCATTGGAATACCTGGAGAAGTCTTTAACTAAATCACTTCTTAAGCTCATCGGGAAACCACCAAGCATTTCGTAGAACGTTCTGTAACCCTCATTTCTAGAGCTGGCTAATCTGTACTCTTCTTTTACTTCTTCTGAGTAATTGGCACTACCATTAACCAATACTATGGCTTCTCCTTCATCAGAAATAATCCTTTCTACTTCACCAATCTCATATTCTCTGGAAAGACTGAAACTCCCTGTAGCCATATCCATGATCAGTTTAGAATAACGCCCCGGGTTCTGAATTCGGGGCTCCTGTATATGAATTGCCAAAGTAACCTGGCTCCATTTTGACTCAGGATCATGAAACTTCATACTCTCTTCTAACACAAACTCTGATGTAATCTCCTGAGCCAATCCAGAGCTTGAAGTACCTAAAAGAAATAGCATTACGACTAAAGTAAATCTCATTGTCTTCTTACTGTTCATTTAAGATAGAGTTAATAAATTCCAAAACTGTATTCCAGCTCTCACCAGCTTCTGCTCCTGTTCTACTTTGAACTAACATTGAAGAACCGTGCACTCCGGGATCGGCCACATAAGTTTGATGACCAAAAGACTCAACAAGTTCGAACTGCCGCTGAACGCTTTCTATTTCCATTTCTCCGGTTGGCCTCAAAACTAACAGAGGTAATTCCAGTACTTCTAAATATTCATCAGGTTTACACGATGCCATAGGTCCGCCAGAAGCTGGAGAAAAAGCCAGTGCTCCTGAAATTTTATCCTGATTCTTTGCTGCTAACTGAATAGCCAATGACGCACTGTAACTACTTCCCCATACAATTACCTCACCGGTTAAGCTTTCGTTAGAAATAACATAATCCAGAGTAGATGTTAAATCTTCGTATGCATCACAATATGAATATTCATTAATCTCGATGTTTTCTACTGTACGATTATAACTTCCGTAGGTCTGCCCTCCCCGTCTTTGATCAACCGTGATCACATTAAATCCTTCATCTACCAAACGTGGAATAATGGAGCCATATTCTCCCCTCGCATTAGAGCCTCCCTGATGGAATAATATAATCGTTGGAGCGTCACTGCTGGTCATATATTCATCGCCAAAAATCTGAACCGAGTCTACAGTTGTAAGAGTAAAATCATAATTGGGTTGGATTTCGATCTTTTGATCACATCCAACAGCCAATACTAAAAACCAAAGTGCCAAAACTATTTTTTTCATTTTTTTCTGGTATAAAAGATTCTCCAGTTTAACGTCCAGGTTGTTCCTCCGTCAAAAGACGATTCCCAATCCCAGGTAATAGAATCGTTTTTAATATCGTAAAATACCATTCGATACGTAAGTTTTCTTCCATCCTCAAGTTCAAAAAAAGCGGTTTGAAAGATTCGTTTATCACCTTCGAAGCCACCTTTAAAGTCATAATATCCACCGTTATTATCTGCCCAGGATTGTTTCCATCGCTCAAACTGAGGCTGATACACCGAAATGCTTGTTCCCTTGAAACCTTTACTTTGCCCTTCCAAAATCCGAAAGTTTTCCTGAATTACTTTGTCATCTAGAGTTTTCTCGATTCGATTAGTGCCTTTTCCTGTTACTCCATCTCCTTCATCCCAGGAGACATCCCATTCCCCTACCCAGAAATCGAAATACTCTTCTGGCTTAAGATCCTGAATAGCTAATTGAGCCTGAACTGGCACTACTGAGACTGATATAATTATGATTGATATTAATATGTATTTCATTATATAAGTATTTAAAAGCCCGGTTTACAATTAAGCAAATCAGGCTTTGGGGTTTGTTTAGAGATGACCTCATCACCACGTCATATTTTTCTCCAAATCATCTTACTTCCATTAGGTAAGTCCCAAACCAGTTTGATTACATAAGGAGCTTTTTTTGAAAGTGAGAATGTAAATCCATCACTTGTAGAAATTTCTCTTGTTTTAACCTTTTCTCCTGATAAGGTCTCAACGTCAACTTCTGGCCCTATGGTTGCATATAAAGATGCCTGTGAGTTATTTTGGATATTCCAGTAGTCGAATTGAAAAACTTTTCCTTCACCAAAAGGTAGACCGATGAGCAGCATTCCATACAAGTTCCAGTCATAGAGTTGAGAGGAAACCAGAGAAGTATCTGAACGATAAGTACCCTCTTCATTTTGGTTTGACCTTGTAATTACCCTGCCAGTCTCGAACTCAAGAAAAAAAAGAGCTCCGTTTGGTGCATGTGTAGCAAATTTGATAGGATGTAATGACTCTTGCTCAACAACATTTATCCATGTGCTTTGAAGAGATCCGTCTGGTGAATACAAATCCTGAACACGGTGCAATATGTTCACTCCATTCTGCACTATTATCTGAGCATAATCTGTCCAGTATCTTATCTGGTTTTCAGAACCATCCGGACTTTGGAGATAAACGTTCCAGCTGTTGGTATATGGTTCAATAAAATAGCCACTAATTATACCATCCTTATACTCAATTTTTAACGTATCCTGGGCGCTTAATTGAGTAGCAGCGAGAATTACGAAACAAATAGTTTTGAGATCTTTCATTTTTAAAGATTATTAGTTTGTTTATTTAATGAATTGTAAAAAAGACGATTCTAAAACTTTAGCCTTAACTCAGTTATGGATTACCGAGAATTTAAACCTGATCTAAGTATCCAGCATCTTGTTGAATGCTTTTGGACAAATTATCTCACTGAGGAAGATATACATGATGACTTCGACCTCATTATTCCGGATGGAAATACCGAAGCAATGATTATGATTGATGGTACCTACCTAAGAAAGGATGAGCAGGTAAATACCGAATATCTTGTAAAGGATTGCCGGTTGGTTACTCCTTTCAAAAAGGCTGTAAAAGTATTTCAAAAACCGGGTACCTCCGGGATCTGTATTCGTTTTAAGCCAGGTGCTATTACTGAACTAACAGGCTATAGCCTTAAAGAACTCGACGAGAGTGCTTACCCACTTGAGGTCCTCATGCCTGATCTTACTGATTTATGTATGAATGAAGTCCATAAAGGCACTTCGAAAAAAGAGATTATTCAAAAAATAACGCGCCTCTTACGTTCAATCAACTCAAAAGGACACTCAAGCAATCTGCTTACTCACCACTTTATTCAGTCAACTATAAAAGCGAAAGGGAATATTCTTATAGAATATTTTTGTGAAAAAACAGGGGTACATAAATCTACACTCGAGAAGAATTTTAACCACGAAACCGGACTCACTCCAAAGCAATATTCCCGAATAATCCGGTATAACTATTTAATGAATCAATTTATTTTTAGCGATAAAACGTTAACGCAGATAAGCCTCGATTCAGGTTATTATGATCAGAGTCACATGATTAAAGACTTTACCAGCTTCACTGGTTTAAATCCCTCTCAATATAAGTCGATGGGTTTTCATATCCCTAAAATGATGGCTACATCTGTGACTCAAAAAGAGGCTTATTACTAGTCTTTTATCCCCTAAACCTCCATCGCATTAGGAATCACATTCTCGTAGGTCTCTTTCATTTCGGTAACATCCAGTTCCCCGATACCTTCAAAGTTAAGTTTGGTTCCTGCTACCTGACCAAGGTTAATGATCGGAACCCCCGCACCTTTGAAATGAGCAAATGTGGTTTCTAAATTACTTTGAGCTACGGTAATCACTACACCGGATTGCGCTTCGCTAAATAAAACTTCATGCTCTGAACCTACAAATGATCCTACGTTTATATTTGCTCCCAAGCCGCCATGAATAGCCATTTCAGCAAGAGTAATTGCAAGACCTCCATCAGAAATATCATGGGCTGCTGTGATAAATCTGGCTTTAATTGCTGCAAGTAACGACTCTTGAAGCTTCACTTCAAACTCAATGTCCAGTTCCGGTGAGTCACCCATCGTTAGTCCATGAATCACTTTCAGGTACTCGGTCGCACCTAATCCTTTTCGATCAGCCCCAATGTAGAGTACAACATCTCCGTCGTTTTTAAAGTCAGGTGTCGTAGTGTGATTCTCCACATCTTCAATCAATCCAAGCATTCCTATAATAGGCGATGGGAAAATCGCTGCATTTGGGTTTTCGTTATAGAAACTCACATTCCCGCCGGTAACCGGAGTATTCAAAGCTTTACAAGCATCTCCCATTCCTTTTAGTGCTTCTTTAAAGGTCCAGTACACTTCCGGTTTGTAGGGGTTTCCGAAATTAAGGCAGTTAGTGATCGCCAATGGTCGTCCTCCGGAACAAACCACATTTCTTGCAGACTCAACTACGGCAATCTGTCCACCACGACGAGGATTCAAATACACATAGCGTCCGTTGCAATCAGTCTTGGCTACTAAGCCCCGCTTAGTGCCTTTGATGCGAATCACACCCGAATCGGAAGCTCCGGGAGGAGTTACCGTATTGGTACGTACGGTAGTATCATACTGCTCATGCACCCACTTTTTAGAAGCTATATTAGGAGAGTTCAATAACTTCTTAATAGTGCCGATGTGATCCTCAGGGTGATCCAAAGAGCCGGTATCAAAATTCTGAGTTTCTTCGAGGTATGCTGGCTTTTTGGTTTCTCTAATATATTGCGGTGCTCCTCCACCAAGAACAAGATGTTCTGCAGGGATTTCTGCTTTAACCTCACCTTCTTTCATATAAGTGACCTTATCACCATCCACAACTTCACCAATAACCACACCATGGAGATCCCACTTTTCGTAGATATCTATGATTTCCTGTTCACGTCCTTTTTCTGAAACAATCAACATACGCTCCTGGCTTTCTGAAAGAAGCAGTTCGTATGCCGTCATCCCATCTTCACGAGCCGGAACTTTATCAAGATCGACCAACATTCCCTGCTCTCCTTTGGCTGTCATTTCACTGGTAGAACATGCGATTCCCGCTGCACCCATATCCTGCATTCCTACAACTGCACCCGTTTTCAGAGCATCCAGGCTAGCTTCTAACAATAGTTTTTCGGTAAACGGATCTCCCACCTGAACGCTTGGACGTTTCGCTTCACTTTCTTCACTGATTTCTTCCGACGCAAAGGTTGCACCATGAATTCCATCCCGACCGGTACTCGCTCCTACTATGATCACAGGATTTCCAATTCCTTTAGCAATCGCAGAAGCAGTTTCTCCTGCTTTTACTATACCGATACTCATCGCGTTAACAAGCGGATTCCCTTCATAACTTTCATCAAAATAAACCTCACCGGCAATTACCGGGACTCCAAATGAGTTCCCATAATCTCCGATCCCTCTTACAACACCGTCGAGCAAAAACCGAACACGAGGCTCATCCATGCTTCCAAAGCGAAGTGAATTCAAACTCGCTATCGGGCGGGCTCCCATCGTAAAAATATCCCGGTGAATTCCACCCACTCCTGTTGCCGCTCCCTGATATGGTTCCACTGCAGATGGGTGGTTGTGACTTTCGATTTTGAATGCACACCCTAGTCCATCCCCAATATCCACCAACCCGGCATTCTCTTCCCCGGCTTCAACTAAAAGATGTTCTCCATCGCGTGGTAATTTCTTAAGCTCGATAATTGAGTTTTTATAAGAACAATGTTCACTCCACATTACCGAATAAACGCCTAACTCAGTAAAGGTAGGAACCCGACCAAGCCGGGTTTTGATCATTTCAAATTCTTCTTCGTTTAATCCGTGTTCTAGAGCGAGTTCGAGGGTTACTTCCGGTTCTTGGGACATGAATGCTTCAAGTTGTGAATTGGAGTTCAGAGAAACATAAAGGTACAATGATTTTCAAAAAAAAGAGGGAGATGTTTTCCACAGAAATTGTGGATAAAGTTATTAAACTTTCCATCTCATTATCATTAGTAATCTACTACCCAATAACTAAGAAGGTCATCTCGGACTTGATCCATGATCTTTTGGTTTGGCTTTGATCCTAAACCTATTTAAACCGTTTATTTCTAAATCTCACGAAGATCCTGAAACAAGGATGACAGAGTTTGAGAATAAGGTTAGTTTAGGTAAGCTAAATCATAAAGAATTCTCTTTCTCCCATTGCATCTAATTTTGAACATGCGTAAAATCTAATATCGATATTCAAATATGAATATTAGAATTAAATTAACTGCTTATGAAGCTAGTTTCACAAGGTGCTCAGTACGCTATTTCGGCGATAATCGCTATTTCTAAACATCCAAGTGATGTTATTTCAGCAGCAGAATTGTCCAGGTCCCTGAACTGCCCCGCAGCTTATCTATCTCAGATTCTCTCCAAATTAAAAGCCCCTGGAATACTTGGCTCTCAACGAGGACTTAATGGTGGTGTATTTCTTGCCCGTCCTTTAAAAGAAATTTCGGTTTACGATGTGATTGCTGCTATTGATGGTGAAGTATTTTTCTCGTCCTGTTTTATGGGTATTGAAGGTTGCGGTCATATTGAGCCCTGCCCTTTTCATAATTTCTGGGCAACTAAAAGAGATGAGATTAAACATTGGCTTGAAGAAACCTCTTTTGATGATGCAGAGAAAGTAATGAGTCAGGCTTGGTTTAATGAACGACTTTCCTTCACAAATACAGCTGTATTCTAATGCAAGAGAGCACCCTCATAGGACAAACTGCTTGTTTTCATTGTGGTGAAAACGTAAAAGAAACTGTCTTGAATTATGAGGGGAACGTCTTTTGCTGCGAAGGTTGCCGAACAGTTTTTCAGCTCCTGAAAGAGAATAACCTCTGTACTTATTATTCTCTTGATGAGCAACCTGGTCAAACGATGAGAACAGGGATCGAACGTAAACGTTTTGATTATCTCAAAGATCTGGATGTTCAGCATAAACTGGTCGACTTTAAGAATGGATCTACCGCTTCTGTTACGTTTTTTATTCCTAATATCCATTGCACATCCTGCGTATGGCTCCTCGAAAATCTGCAAAATATTGACGAAGGTATTCTTAAAGGAACTGTCAATTTTATAAAGAGGACAGTTACTCTTATTTACGATGAATCTAAAACTGAGCTTCGATCTATAGTTGAACTTCTTACCACGATTGGATATGAACCTGATTTAAAGCTGGAGCAGCTTAAGGATAAAAAAATCGGTACCATCGAGCGTGGCCTTTGGTTAAAACTTGGAGTAGCTGGTTTTTGTTTTGGGAATATCATGTTGTTCAGCTTTCCTGAATATCTGAGAATGGATCAATCCGGGTCTTCAGAGATGTTCAGATACTTTTTCGGAGGATTGAATATCATTCTTGCTCTTCCGGTTCTTTTTTTTAGCGGGATTGACTACCTCAAATCAGCCTGGGCGGCGTTAAGTCAGAGAGGAATAAATCTGGATGTTCCTATCTCAATCGGAATGCTTGCCCTTTTTGGAAGAAGTTTGTTCGAAATTCTTAGTGGAACCGGAGCAGGGTATTTCGACTCTTTCACCGGCTTCATTTTCTTTTTACTGATCGGTAAAGTGGTTCAAAAGAAAACCTTCGATCAGCTCTCTTTCGACAGAGATTACAAATCTTATCTCCCCATTTCAGTAATACGCCTCGAACAAGATCAGGAGCAGTCTATTCCTGTTAGTAAGATCGAAATTGGAGATCATGTACTCATTCGGAATCAGGAGTTGGTTCCAGCTGATTCAATCAACATGACTGAATCTATCGATATTGATTACAGCTTTATCACCGGAGAATCTGATCCTGTTACCTTAAATCGTGGGGAGCAGGTTTTTGCAGGAGGTAAAATAACAGGCCAAACCGCTGAGCTCGTTATCATAAAAAAAGTTGAGCATAGTTACCTAACTCAACTCTGGGAGAATGAGTCCTTTAAAGCCCAAAAGGAACATAATCTAACCTCATTCGCAGATAGAATCAGTCCATACTTCACTTTTACTGTGATTGGTATTGCTCTGATTTCATTGTTGATTTGGCTTCGGATTGCTCCCTCTCAGGCATTTACTATTTTTACTGCGGTACTAATAGTTGCCTGCCCTTGTGCTCTGGCTCTTTCTACTCCGTTTACACTTGGTTCCGCTGTAAATATTCTCGCTGCGAATGGATTCTACTTAAAAAACACCTCTGTTCTAGAGCGGTTCTCAAATATTGATACACTTGTGTTCGACAAAACAGGAACCATCACAGATTCGAATAATGCTGAAGTTGAATTTATCGGAAAACATCTGACAGATACAGAACTTCAAATGCTTGCTTCTGCATTCAAAAACTCTTTCCACCCTCTTTCTTTGGCTGTTTTTAAATCACTCAACCAGTATGTACTACCTCAAAAAGATTTTTTTAGAGAGGTTCCTGGAAAAGGAGTCGAGGCGTCGTTTGATGGAGGTCGGGTTTATTTTGGAAGTCTGGGTTTCCTGAAAGAGGAGATTAAGGGCTTGGATCTTAGCACACTTGAAAAACCTGAAAGAGGCTCTGTTGTTCATATTGCAATTAACAATGAGTACAAAGGTTTTTTCAGAATTCTTCACGGCTACAGAAATGGATTACAGAAACTACTTAATAACTTTAGTGTATTAGGAACAAAACTTTACCTGCTCTCGGGAGACAATGAAAAAGAAAAAGCCTCTCTCGAAAATCTTTTTTCGAATTGGGAGAAGCTCCAATTCAATCAATCTCCAATTCAGAAACTGGAGTACATTCAAAATCTAAAGAAAAAGGATAAGAACAAGATCGCTATGATTGGCGATGGACTTAACGATGCTGGTGCGTTGAAGGCAAGTGATTTCGGAGTGGCTGTTTCTGATGATAAAAGTTCTTTTTCCCCTGCTTGCGATGCTATTATTGATGCCAGTTCACTTGAAAATATGGATCAGTTTTTTGGGTTCAGTAAATCTGCATTTAAAGTGATTATTGCAAGCTTCGGAATTTCATTGATGTACAATTTAACGGGGCTGGGCTTTGCTGTAACGGGACACCTCTCTCCTCTTGTAGCTGCTATCCTGATGCCTTTAAGTTCGATAACCATTATGGCATTCACTACTGTGGCAACACGCTTAACCGCTAAAAGAATGGGGCTAAAATTATGGGCGTAATTGTACTACTCATTGCTTTCAGCTTGTTGGTTGCACTCATTTTCCTGGGAGCCTTTTTCTGGGCTGTAAAAACTGGCCAGTTTGATGACCCACAGACTCCCTCGATGCGCATGCTCTTTGATGACAAACCTGTTTCAACTAAAAATAAAACGCTAACTAATAAAACGGATTAACCATGGCGATGGACACGTTTCATTATGACAACAAAATAGTCCGCAATTTCGGGATTGCGGCTATGGGATTTGGCATTATCGGTTTCCTTGTAGGGCTGATTATTGCCTTAAAACTCATCTTCCCGGATTTTCTGGGATTCATACCTGAACTATCATACGGGAGACTGAGGCCACTTCACACCAATGCAGTAATTTTCGCTTTTGCGGGGAATGCAATTTTCTATGGAGTGTACTATTCCCTTCCAAGGTTGTGTAAAACCCCGATGTGGAGCCCTCTTCTTGGACAAATTCACTTCTGGGGATGGCAGGCTATTATCCTCTCAGCTGTGCTTACACTTCCTTTTGGAATCACTACCAGTAAAGAATATGCTGAGCTGGAATGGCCTATAGATATTGCTATTACCTTGATTTGGGTAGTATTTGGTATCAATATGATTATGACAATCATGAAGCGGCGTGAGAAGCATTTATATGTAGCTATATGGTTCTACATAGCCACTTTTGTGACGGTCGCTGTGCTTCATGTGGTTAACTCTTTCGAAGTTCCTGCGGGATTGTTAAAGAGTTATTCACTGTATGCAGGGGTTCAGGATGCCTTGGTTCAATGGTGGTATGGTCATAATGCGGTAGCTTTCTTCCTGACCACTCCATTTTTGGGGATTATGTATTATTTCATCCCTAAAGCAGCGAATCGACCTATTTTTTCGTATCGGTTATCCATCGTTCACTTCTGGTCACTGATTTTTATTTACATCTGGGCTGGACCTCATCACCTGTTATACACTTCGCTTCCGGGGTGGGCACAAGCCTTAGGAACGGTATTTAGTTTGATGCTGATTGCTCCATCCTGGGGTGGTATGTTGAACGGTCTACTTACATTGCGCGGGGCATGGGATCGTGTTCGCGAAGATCCGGTATTGAAATTCCTTGTAGTTGGTGTTACCGCTTATGGCATGGTAACTTTTGAAGGTCCAATGCTTTCAATCGCCAATGTAAATGCGATCGCTCACTACTCAGATTACATTATTGGACACGTTCACAATGGTGCTCTTCTATGGAATGGTGGCTTGACCTTTGCGATGTTGTACTACATCACACCAAGGATTTACAAGACTGAGTTGTTCTCCGTAAAACTGGCGAATATTCATTTCTGGTTCGCCACTCTCGGAGCCATTTTCTACGTTATTCCAATGTATTGGGGTGGTATCACTCAGAGTCTAATGTGGAAGCAATTCACAGCAGAAGGTTTCCTTCAGTATCCAAATTTCCTTGAAACCGTAGTGCAGATTATGCCGATGTACGCTTTACGTGCAGTCGGAGGCAGCTTGTTCATAGTTGGTGCAGTTGTAGGTGTTTATAACATCTGGAAAACAGCAGTAGCAGGAAGCCTTGAAGCTGAAGAAGAAGCACAAGCTCCTGCTATGATAGATCCAACCGATGGACATGAGGCTAAGTGGCACCGAAGACTTGAAGGACGCCCACTTAAGTTTACCGTATTGGTATTAGTAGCCATTTTGATTGGTGGAATCGTGGAATACATGCCAACAGCTCTCATCGATTCGAACATACCGACTATTGAAAGTGTAAAACCCTATACACCTCTTGAAGTAGCGGGGCGTGATATCTACATAGCTGAAGGATGTAATAACTGTCACTCACAAATGATTCGACCTTTCCGTTCTGAAACTGAGCGTTACGGAGAATATTCTAAAGCCGGTGAGTTTGTATATGATCACCCATTCCTTTGGGGATCTAAACGGACCGGTCCCGATCTTCATCGCATTGGGGGTAAATACCCTGATTCGTGGCACCTGAGACACATGTATGACCCGAACTCAACTTCACCGGGGTCAATCATGCCTGCGTACTCATGGCTGCTTAAAACTGAGACTGATTTCAAGAGTATCCCAAACAAAATTAATGCACTCAGAACTGTAGGAGTACCTTATGTAGAGGGATATGAAAATCTTGCCATAAAGGATGCCAGAGCTCAGGCTGAAAGGATTGCTACCGGGCTTCGCGAGAATGGATTCGGAGAAGTTGAAGGCATCGAAATCACTTCAGAAAAAGAAATAATCGCCCTTATTGCATACATGCAACGCCTTGGAGTTGACATCTCAGGAAACAACGATCCGTTTTCAGGACTTCCATCCGATAGTCGAATGGGCGCAAATATTAAGGAGAACTAGTTATGTATAAAGAAGTACTCAGAACCATGGAAGGCGTTGAGATCTTCCCAAGTATCTCTCTCATTTTATTCTTCGCTTTTTTCATTCTCTTGGTGACTTATCTGGTACGTACAGGTAAGCACCATTGGGATGAAGCTGCAAATCTCCCGCTTGAATCCGATGAAATTATAAACCAGAAATTCACAAAATCATGAAGATTTTAGACGACGAAAAGGACAAACTACTTGATCATGAATACGATGGAATCCGTGAACTGGATAACCACATGCCGACCTGGTGGCTCTGGCTATTTTACTTCACTATTGGGTGGGGATTCCTGTACTTACTCTATTATGAGTTTACAGATGTAGGACCGGATCAGCACGAACAATATGAAATGGAAATGGCTGCAGCCGCAGAAAAATATGGCACCTCCAGTGAAGGACCCGGTGGCGATATTGCTGCTATTTCATGGAGCTTTGAAACTGATCAGGAGTCTATAGCTAACGGTAAAGAAATCTACATGAGCACGAACAACCTTTGTTTTACCTGCCATGGAAATGCCGGAGAGGGATTGGTTGGTCCAAATCTAACCGATGAATTCTGGATTCATGGTTGCTCTGCTGATGAGTTAGCTACCAGCATAAGTAATGGATTTATGGATAAAGGAATGATGCCTTATGGAAGTAATGCCCCGATTTCGGATGATGACATGACTGATTTGATCAGCTATGTCGCTTCCATACAGGGAACCAGCCCTGCTAATCCAAAAGCTGTCGACGAAACTCGTGCAGTTGAATGTACCATTGAATAGGAGTTATTATGTGCCTGAAGTTTGATCCTGTAGAAAATACACTAAAGCAGACCTGTTCAGGTACATGTAAAAATAAGTGTGGCTTTAAATCAGATGAAGATTCGGTAACTGCCGGATCTTCATCGGTTAAGCCAACAAAAGTTAGTATTGGAAAAGGAACTCGCGATAGAAATCAATATCAGGTAATCCCATTTTTAAATAAAAATCCATACAGTAATAAAGATTACTGAACGTCAATTATTTATTGAGATCATAAAAAATCACAAGAAAAATAGATCGAAATTATTCAAATAGAGGATCAAAATGGCATCTATTGATGACAGACGCATCACTAAAGACACATATAGAGATCACCTCGCCACCGTAAATGAAAAAGGTGGTCGAAACTGGATTTATCCCAAAAAACCAAGCGGCAGATATTATAAAGCCAGGAATATATTCGCTCTTTTTCTTTTAGCTTTCTTCTTTGCCGGGCCATTCATAGAGATTAACGGGCAACCCCTGTTAATGATTAATATTCTGGAACGCGAGTTTGTGATTTTCGGAGTTCGATTCTGGCCTCAGGATTTACATCTGCTTGTTTTTGGAATGTTGACATTCATCATTGCAGTAGTACTCTTCACTGCTATTTTTGGGCGTCTTTTTTGCGGATGGGCTTGTCCGCAGACCATTTTTATGGAAATCGTGTTCCGCAGAATTGAATACTGGATTGAAGGAGATGCTTCAAGTCAAATCAGACTAAACAAAGCACCATGGACAACCGAAAAAATACTTAAGAAAGCCAGCAAACACGCTATTTTCTACGGAATGGCATTCCTGATCTCCAATCTCTTTCTGGCTTATGTTATTGGGAAAGATGCCTGGTTTGAATTAGTTACTGATCCTCCTTCGCAGCACCTGGGTGGATTATCTGCAATGATTATCTTTAGTGGTGTTTTTTATGGAGTATTTGCCTTCATGCGGGAACAAGTTTGTCATTTTGTATGCCCTTATGGAAGAATGCAATCAGTGATGCTAGATAATAATTCCATTAATGTAATGTATGATTACGTTCGGGGAGAGGATCGGGCCAGAGTCGGAGATAGAAAAAAAGTTGAGGCGGGAAAAGCTACCTTGGCTGATCTGGGATTTAGTGAAGACACTTCCTTTGGCGATTGCATTGATTGCTATCAGTGCGTAAAGGTTTGCCCGATGGGAATTGATATACGAAATGGAACCCAACTGGAGTGTGTACACTGTACTGCTTGTATTGATGCGTGTGATCATGTGATGGATAAAATTGATAAGCCCAGAGGCTTGATTCGTTACTCTTCAGAGAACGCCATTCGTGAAAAAGAGCGGAAAATTGTCAATCCAAGAGTAATTGGTTACAGCTCTGTCTTACTGGTTTTGATGACCACATTTGTTGTATTGATGAGTATGCGTAGCGATTTGGAAACTACTATTCTGCGCGAGCCTGGAACTCTCTATCAGGAGCTTCCGGGAGACCGATTCAGTAATATCTATGATATCAAGGTGATCAATAAAACTTTTGACGAGGTTGATTACGAACTGGAATTAGTTTCTCCACAGGGAGCGCTTGTTTCATTAGGTAATGTTACTTCTGTTGAGGGACAAAGCATCTCAGAAGGTCGGTTTATGGTACAGCTTTCCCGGGAAGATTTGAATGGACTACAAACCGAACTCATATTTCAGGTTAAATCCAACGGTGAAGTCGTAGAAACTGTAAGAACAGGATTTTTAGGGCCTGCTAATTAGGAGTATGGAATGAGTATTACTTCGTGGATTAAAACATATTTACCAGTTGTTATCCTGAACTCGTTTCAGGATCTGTTTAGAGATACGCTCTATATAAACCCCTCTCAAGAACAAAGCTTAACCCCTTACAGGTTCTCCCAAAGGGACGCCTTTGGCGAGGATCAACACAGGAATTACAACCTTCATATTAAAAACTTTATAAATCATCCATCATGAAAAAACTAGACTGGGGAAAAGGAATCGTAATTGCCATCGTCCTGTTTATTATAGGAACGCTTAGTATGGTGAGTTATCTCATCAGCCTCGATTTCTATCTTGTGAATAATGACCACTATGAAGAAGGTGTCAACTACCAGGAAACCATTGATAGTAAGGAACGGGCAAACAATCTGGATGAGCAGGTGGTTGTACTTTTTGATGAAGAACGAATCGCTCTTAAAGTTATGTTTCCGGAAAGTGTGCTTCAAAATGCACAAGACGGGACTATTCAGTTATATCGGCCTAATGATTCTGCAAAAGATCTTACTCTTCCAATCGAGTTTGCAGGCGGTTCGACTCACGTAATTCCTATGGAGCGAATGGATAAAGGAAAATGGGTACTTACCATAAAATGGAAAATGGATGAACTTGAATATCAAAAAGAAGAAGTAATAATTATATAAAATGGAACTATGGACTGCACTATTTTTAGGCTTTGCCGGCAGTTTCCATTGTGTTGGGATGTGCGGTCCCATTGCGATGTCTATTCCAAGATCGAGTTCCCGATTTTTTATACTTACAGGTCATGCACTTATATACAATTCCGGTCGGATTTTAATTTATGGATTACTGGGTCTGTTGTTTGGATTGTTAGGAACCCAAATTACGATCGCAGGTTTTCAGGGATGGATTTCTATCGTGCTTGGGGTAGCAATTGTAGCAGCTGTACTTATGAACCGGTTTTATAAAAACCACACAAAACCCATCCCCTTCGAAAAGTTCACTCAAAAAATTTCAACATACTACGGGTATTTATTGAGGAAAGAATCTTTGCCAGCTCTTTTCGGTATGGGCATTTTGAATGGTCTTCTGCCCTGTGCTTTTGTATACTCAGGATTGGCTGTAGCTGTATTAACTGAATCTCCTTCTCATAGTATGATGTACCTGGCTCTTTTCGGTCTCGGAACTTTCCCCGCAATGTATTTTATGTATTTAGCTCCCTCTATTCTCTCACTTGACCTTCGAAATTCGATCCGAAAACTTGTACCCTATCTGGCTTTTTCTTTAGGCCTCTTTCTCATCGTTCGCGGGATTGCTCTTCAGGATTTATACCTCCCCAGAATCATAGCCGAAAGCGTTGAGAGCGTTTGTGTATTTCCAGGAACTAACTAGAAAGAGTACTCATCCTTCCATTCTACAACGCTGTTAGTATCCATTGCTTCGATAGCCATGCTTACCAAAATGGAAACATTAGCTCCGGTTCTCACATTCGAATCCGGTTCTTCTTCATTATTGATGAAGTCTTTAAAATCAATCAACGCTTGTTTTGAGGCATCTATATCATCTGCCACGGTGATTGGCGCTCCTTCACCCCGCGACCATGCTTCTGAAGTAGCTCCTGAAACTCCATCAACAAGTCCTGTAGCACGAGCTTCATCAAGATTTTCAAGATATATTTTAGCGCCTCCGAAATTGATTACCATAGTTCCTTTCATCCCCTGCACCTTAATCTGGTAACGCTCATAGGAATTTGTTGTAAGACTCGTGAATTTCGTGTTTAAACCATTTGGGTATTGCATCATAATATGCACATTGTCATAGGTTTCACGACCATCTTTCCAGTAATCAATCCCTCCAAATCCCGATACTTTTGTTGGGGTTGTTCCTGCTACCCAGTTACAAAAATCAATTTGATGAGAACAGAGTTCTGCCGCTAACCCACCTGAATACTCACGGTACATTCTCCAGTTAATCATCCGTTCCCACTTCGGGTCTGGTACAGGTCTTCTCCAATCTCCGTTTCGGTTCCACTGGCATTCAATAGATTCAATATGACCTAAATATCCGCTATTTATAATTTCTACAGCTCGATGGTATAGCCTGCTACTGTGATATTGATGCCCAACCTGGAAGGTTTGGTTATAATTATCAATCCGTTTCACAAGATCAATGGCAGGTTGAATTCCCTTGATCATTGTTTTCTCGCAGTATATATGTTTGCCGGATTCTATCACATCCTCCAATACATCATTGTGAAGCGCATAAGGAACCGCAATTATTATTGCATCGATATTTTTATCGTCCAAAATTCTCCGGTAGTCTTCGTACCCTTTCGCGCCGTTTGTTGCTTTATCAACGCAATCCTTTAATCGAAAAGGAATGATATCAGAGCAGGCTGTTACTTCCACGCCATCAATTTCTTTCATCAAATAAGAAAGCCCGGTTCCACGGTCTCCGGTTCCAATCACACCAACACTTATATCGTTAAATTCTTTAGACCTGTATACTCCTGCAAACCCTGATGTGAGTGCCGCAGCTCCTACTAAACCAGTACTTTTGATAAAGTCTTTCCTTTTCATCTCTTTAAACTATTGGTTCCCATCCTTCCTCATATTCGCGTTTCCAGTGCTTCATAGCTTCCGGATTATTAAGAATCTTCCCTGTCTCAGGGTCGATTTGGAGGCTCCCTCCGGTTTCCTGAGCTATATTCCCATAATGGCACAGCATGGTTGAAATACTTGCATCATTAATTGGTGCGCGTAGTTCTTCGCCAACTCTTATTGCATTCGCAAAATTGATCATATGGTTTACTGTTAACGCATCGAAACCTCTGGTATCAGCGGTACTCGCTGCACCTCCTCCTTGGGGTTCCACTTCTTCTTTGATGAGTTTACCTCCCAGATCGTATAACAGATACCCATTCCGATCTAATAAAATGGATCCTCTAGTACCATGAATTAACGACCCTCTTCCGCGCCCCATAATTGGGAATCCGTTACAGCTTTTCCCTTCCCAGGAAATCATTTTTCCTTTATCGTACTCAAAGTTTACGTTTTGGGTATCATAATATTCCCAATCGTCATCAAAATGAAAGCGACCTCCTGCAGAAGTAACTTTGCTCGGTAAATCTACGCCCAGGGCCCACCGACAAATATCAATCTCATGGGTTCCGTTGTTGTGAATTTCTCCTGTCCCCCAGCTCTTGAACCAATGCCAGTTATATGGATGTACATTATCCCGATAGTCCTCTCTTGGAGCAGGTCCCTGCCATAACTCCCAATCCAGACTGGATGGAACATTCACAATTTTGCCATTCCCAATAGAACCTCTTTGATTCGAGTACCACGCTTTACCGTAGTATACCTCTCCTATAATTCCGCCTCTTATCTCATTGACTGCTAATGTTGAGGTAACTGAGGATCTCTGCTGATTTCCCATTTGGCAAAGCATTCCGGTTTTCTTTTGTACCTCTACCAGTAAGTCATTTTCATACGGATTATGACTGCAGGGCTTTTCTATAAATACATGCTTACCAGCCTGCATAGCCATAATTGCCATTGGAGCGTGCCAGTGTTCCGGGGTAGCGATAGTTATTACATCTACATCATCTTTCTCCAGCAATTTCCTGAAATCTTTTTCAACCTTAGGAACATAGCCTGTCATTTGCTGCGACCAGGTTTTGTGCTCATCAATAATCTCATCATCCACATCGCACATCCATGTAACTCTTGCATTCTCTAGTCTCGCTACAGCTTCGGCGTGGGCTTTCCCCCTACTCCGTACTCCCACCACAGCAAAATTTATCTGCTCATTTGGTTTTCCTTTAAGGATTGTCGGGAAACCTAACGCAAGAGCTCCTCCAATCCCGGCTGTAGTAGTTTTTTTAATGAAGGTTCTTCGATCGAGATTTTTCATATTTCTGAATCTTGGTAATGTTAGTTGTCATTCTGAGGCTACTTCCTAAGAATCTGCATAAATTGATTATTTTACAGTTTCTTCACTTTCATCAGGATGATTCTAAGAGTCTAATCGTTTAATAAAAATATTCCGGAAGTGTACTTCATTTCCATGATCCTGAAGCAGGATATTTCCTTCTTCCCACGTACCAAAGCCCGGCCAAACTTCATATTTACTTTCATTCACAAGTTGCTGGAATTCAGGGGTATTCCGATCATATTCGAGTACTTTTCTACCATTAAGCCAGTGTTCTACATGATCTCCCCTGGAAATAATCCTGGCATGATTCCATTCGCCAACCGGATGGATGGGTTTATCTTCCGCCTTAATCAAATCATACAAAGAAGCGACCGTTCGGCTACCCGGTTGTGCTCCCAGTTTGGCATCCGGATGCAGGTCATCATCCAAAATCTGATACTCCAGACCAATGGAAGAACCTTCGCCTTTATTCAGATCCGCATCCACAAAATATTTAATCCCGCTGTTAGCGCCGGAAGTTACCTTAAAATCTACCCATAGTTCGAAATCGCTAAACAATTCACGAGTTACGATATCTCCCGCTGCAGCAGATTCGGATCCACCCGACTCGTGAATGGTTACCAGTCCATTTTCAACATCCCAACCGATACCTTTTTCAGAATAAGGAAATTCTGCAGAGCGGGCACCTCGCCATTTATCCATACTGGTTCCATCGTAGAGCAGTTCCCACCCCCAGTCTTCCTGGCTGTGCGTTAGTTTATTGTACATATCTTTAGCCGGAAGTGGAGTCTCCATGGCATATTTTCTAAGGTTTTCAGTAATAAGTCTGATGTTTCTCCACTGAATATCAATTCCAATTGCATCATCTGAATAGATTTCATGGACCTGAAGTGCAATGAATCCTTCAGCTGTGCGATCATCAATTAAATGCGAAACGGGTATTCCATTCACCCAGGTTCTGATTGTATCGCCAATCGCTTCAACCCGAAATTTATTCCATTCTAAATGTTTGTATGCAGCCTGCGCTTCAGGCATATCTATGAGTGGATGTAACCAACCTCGTCGGGCTTCATCATAAATTCCGCCTGTCCAGGCTCGTTCGGAAGGATCAATCTCAACTTGATAGCCATGGGTCCTACCATCTTGAAATTCAGGAATACTATTACTTCGTATTTGAACTCCTGAATTAGTTTCGGCAGACAGTTTTACTTCATATTCGAGGATAAAATCTGAATACGTCTGATCGGTTCTTAGAAAGGAATTGGGAGTGTTTGGAACTGTGATTCCAACAATAGCTCCATCGGTTACAGAATATTCAGCTACCCCCCCTATTTGTGTCCATCCGTTTAATGTTTTTCCATCAAAAAGTAGTTGCCAGGGTTCTTGTTCTGCCTGACAAGTAATTAAAAAAAAGCTTAGTAAAAGTAGAGTGGTGAGTTTCATTTGGAAGCGATTTTAGGATTCTACGGGAATATAGTTAATGCTCCCAATAGGGCAAATTTTGGGAAAATTTATCATATGTAATTTGAGATAACGAAGATTGTTTTCCTTGAGGGAGACTGAAATCACACTTATGGAATTTCTCCCGAAGGGATGTCTTCAGCAAAAGGGAGGACCGTAGTGCCTAAAAGCTTTAAATCCTCACTGTCCCTTTCCCAGCGCCAAAATAAGTTTTGGTTCTGCCCCTCCCCCAAGGAGGGACATTTTACTCTAATAGCTTACTGAAATTACTTTCAGATACAAGTTTGGGCCTTCTTTTTGAACTTTTTCCACTTGCACTAATTAACAGTGAATACAGTTCTTCAAGTATTGTTTCGTCATAATTAAATCGTTTGGAAATTATGTACACTTCTTTCGCGCCACAATGTTCTGCAGAATCTCTTATCGCCCTGCGTTCTATTTCAGTAATCCCCCCTTCAGGCTCGTAATCTAAATTCATAATGAAAATAGCAGTCGTTACATACCACTTATCTGTAAGCTTTCTCAAAACTGCTCTCAGGGTCATTTCAAAGACTTCAAAATCTGAAATAATAACACCTCTTGGATGATTTAAAGGGTCTATTTTTTTAGAAAATTCCTCCTGCATCCAACCATTTGTATCTACACTGGAACTTATTACCTGAATACTTTTTACTCTGTAGTCATCACTGATTCCAACATCTGTTTTGGTCTTTAACCAGTTTCCATTCTCAAAGCATTTTACGTAGAGTGTTCCACGTCCTATTTGAACAAAAAAAGATCTATTTAAAGACTTAAAATACATCTCGTACTCCTAAAGCTTCTTTCAGCACCTCAAAATCATCGAAGCATAAATCAGGTAAAGTTGCTTCAAATTCGTTGGGGTTAGATATATACCAGGCGACTTTCCACCCTGCTTTAAGTCCGCCTTTTACATCAGATGTGATCGAATCTCCTACATAGAGTATTTTATCTCTCGGAACTCCGGCTATTTCTGTAGAATGATCGAATATTTTTTGATGGGGTTTCATTACCCCCACTTCTTCTGAGATGACAATCTGGCTGGTTGTTTCTTTAAAACCAAACTGTTCAATTTTCATCCATTGAGTTTCTGCAAAACCGTTCGTTATAATTCCTGTTCGATATTTCGAAGCAATGGCATCATACGCTTCTTTGGCACCATCAATCCATTCCCAGTGATTGCGGTAATAGCTCATATATACTCTCCCGGCCTCTTCATATAAATCCGGATCGATATCAAGTTGTATGAAGGTCTCTTCAAACCTGCGCCTATGTAGAATGTGCCGATCGATTTCACCTCTGCCATATTCTTCCCACAATCCTTTATTGATGTGATGGTAGGTATCAATAAGGCTCTTCAGAGAAATGGAGTTAAAAACATCGAAATGCTGATGAACATCTGCCAATCCGTTTTGTTCTGCCTTTTTGTGATTAAGAAGGGTGTCATCTAAGTCAAAATAAATGAATTCGGGATTGAGAACTGACAATGGAACGGTTTTTGATTATTGTTAGAACAGATTGAACATAAATCAATTCGGCTCGTATTACGGGCGCAAAGTTAATCAACTAAATACAAAAACATGAAGGGAAAAGTTATAATCGGAATTGTGGTAGTTATTCTTATCGCCTTTTTTGGTATAAGCGTAAATAACAACCTCGTTGAAAGAGAGGAAAGCGTGGAAAGCGCTTGGGCACAAGTTGAGAATCAGTATCAACGCAGGGCAGATTTAATACCTAACCTGGTAAACACCGTTCGTGGTGCGGCTGACTTCGAACAGGAAACCTTAACTTCAGTAATTGAAGCAAGAAGTCAGGCTACTTCTGTTAACATAAGTTCAGATGATTTGAATGACCCGGCCAAGCTTCAGCAATTCCAGCAAGCTCAGGCTCAATTAAGTGGTGCTTTATCAAGGTTATTAGTTACGGTAGAGCGTTATCCTGAATTGAAAGCGAATTCCAACTTCAGAGATCTTCAGTCTCAGCTGGAAGGAACAGAAAACCGTATTTCTACAGAAAGAAAACGATTCAATGACGCTGCTCAATCATATAATACTTCGATAAGGAAGTTTCCTACAAGTATTTTTGCTTCAATTGGCGGTTTTGATCGAAAAGCTTATTTCGAGGCAGATCAAGGCGCTGAGCAGGCTCCTGCGGTAGATTTTAGTAATTAATTTAAATGACAAAAGCCTAAAGACCACCGACCTACGGTGGTCGATAGTCTGCCGTCCATCGTCCCACTCCATGGCTAAATTTTTATCAAAAGAAGAAGAAAAAACTATTATCTCGGCTATTAAAGAAGCAGAATTAAATACTTCAGGAGAGGTCCGGGTACATATCGAACCAAGATGTAAAGCTGATGATCCGGTTACAAGAGCTAAAGAAGTGTTTTCAGAATTAGGAATGCATGAAACTGAACTCCATAATGGAGTAATCATTTATGTAGCAACTAAAGATCATAAGATGGCTGTTTGGGGAGATAAAGGAATTCACGAAAAAATAGGCCAGGCTTTTTGGGAAGATGAGATTGCTTTGATGAAAAAGTATTTCCAGGCAGACGATTACGAAAGTGGGTTAAGAGATGCAATTCTGATGGTTGGTGATAAATTGAAGGAGTTTTTCCCTTATCAAAGGGATGATATTAATGAGTTGGATGACGAGATTAGTTACGGGGGAAAGGAAGATGAATAATTATCCGGTTAAAGTCTTTGCGAAGAATCCGGCGAAGCAGATTTTGAAGCAATCTCAACGTTTCAACTTAGAACAAAGAGATTGCTTCGTCGAAGAAATAGAACCTGCTGGTGTTAAAACCAGACTCATCGCAAAGACAGTTACTTTTATTCTTCTACTACTTGTCTCCTTTTCTTCAGTCTTTGCCCAAAATTTTGATTTTCTACCTGATCGACCAACAGGTATGGTGAATGACTATGCCGATATGCTTACAACAAGTGAGGAACAACAGCTGGAACGTAAACTCATCAATTACAGAGATACTACTACAAATGTAATTGCCATTGCTACTTTGGAAAGCCTTGAAGGTAATTCTGTTGAAGAAGTTGGAACTGAACTATTCAACAATTGGAGGATGTGGGAAGGTGACAGATACAATGGTGTTTTAATACTTATTTCTGAAAGTGATCGTGCTATTCGAATTGAAGTAGGTTATGGGCTTGAAGGAGCAATACCAGATGTTATGGCTAACCGAATCATCAACGAAATCATTACTCCGAGTTTCCGAAATCAAGATGTATTCGGGGGGCTTGATCGTGCTACCAGTGCAATGATCCAGCTTGCTTCGGGAGAGTTTGAAGGCACACCTGAAGGATTAAGCAGAAGCAACGGAGATGGAGGTATTCCAATAGATGTCATCATTATTATTGTAGTGATTATTATTTTTATCATCTCCAAAGGAGGCAGAGGTGGTCGTGGAAATCGAAGAAGAACTTTCGGTCCGGAAGATGTGGTAGAAGCTTTATTCTGGAGCCAGGTTTTTGGTGGGGGAAGAAGTCGCGGAAGCGGAAGCTCTTGGGGAAGCGGTGGATTCGGTTCCGGTGGCGGAGGCGGTTTCGGTGGATTCTCCGGCGGTGGCGGTTTTGGTTCCGGTGGCGGTGGTGCGAGTGGGGGCTGGTAAGTTGCTTAGTCTTTTAACGAATCCAATGCCTGAACTAAATCAGCAATAATATCTTCAGCATCTTCAATACCTACTGCCAGGCGTACCAAACCCTCTGAAATTCCTGCTTTTTCACGTAATTCTTCATCCATCACAGAATGGGTCATAGACGCAGGATGCTGAATCAAGGTGTCAACTGTTCCAAGGCTTACAGCGAGCGTACATAGCTTAACATTATTCATTAAACGTTCGCCCGATGTATAACCTCCCACTAACTCAAATGAGATAACTCCGCTAAAACCATTTTCAAATATAGAATTTGCCAGTTCATATTGGGGATGAGATTCTAGTCCGGGATACCACACCGTCTTCACTCCATCATGTGACTCTAAGTATTGCGCCACTTTTAACGCATTCTCTGAGTGTTTTTTCATTCTCAAAGATAAGGTCTTTAATCCCTGGTGCAGTAAAAAGGCATCCTGAGGAGCAGAAATTCCACCAAGATTTTTCCTGAACTTAGCCAAACTTACTTCCTCTATCAGTTCTTTTTTTAGTACTAAAGCGCCACCAATTACACTACCATGACCTCCCAGATACTTTGTTGTAGAATGTGCTACAATATCTGCGCCAAGCGACAGTGGGCGTAAGTGATAAGGAGAGGCGAATGTATTATCTACCATAAGAAGCGCGCCATTCTGATGAACTATTTCTGAAATAACCTTAATATCACAAACAGTCATAGTAGGATTGGCAATGCTTTCCAGATACACGAGCTTGGTATTCGGATTTTTCTTTAGCTCTATTTCCAAAAGAAACGAATCGCTCAGATCGATCAATGAAGTCGAAATGCCCATTAATGGTGCTTCCTCTTTCAAAAACTGACTGGTACATCCATATAAGGCATCCTGAGCAATAACATGACCTCCCAGGGCAGTGGAAATTATTCCGGTACTTATTGCCGCCATCCCACTTCCAAATACCATTCCGCTGTATTCATCCTGGTCTTTTAATCCATATGTTTCAAGTTCACAAAGAGCTCTTTCCAGCTGCTCAACGGTAGGGTTTCCTAAACGGGAGTAAATGTGTCCGTCAGCTTCCCCTGAAAACGCATCTCTGCCTTGCTGCACATCATCAAAAACGAAGGTAGAGGTCTGGTAAATCGGAACCAGATGCGAACCAAACTGATCCTTTCTCTTTTTACCAGCGTGAACGGTAGTAGTATTAAAACTATGAGGTTTTTTTGTAACAGTAACCATTATACAGGGATATTAAATTCTTCTTTAATAGTGCTTAGCACAATGCTGGTATGAAGTCGTTGAACATCGGGAAGTGTGGTTAACTTAGCCCGCAAAAACTGTTCGAAATCCTTCACATCTTTTGCAACAATATGAAGAAGGAAATCTCCTTCTCCGGTTGTGTTGTAGCAGGCAAGAATCTCGGGAATAGACTTTATGGCGTCAGTAAACTCATCCATAAGATTTAATTGATGAACGCTTAGCGTAACGGAAACAAACGCGCTAAAACCCTTTCCTATAGACTCTTTATTGAGTATCGCGGTATAGCCTTGAATTACATTATTTTTTTCCAGTCTTCGCACTCTTTCAAGGGTAGGAGTTGTAGTAAGATTAATTCTTTCTGCAAGTTCCTTATTAGATAGCCTTCCCTCTTTCTGAAGAATCGAAACTATCTTTTTATCTATTTCATCGAGCTTAACTTCCTGCATACTTAACCTATTCATTATTCTTTTTATTATAAATTAATTGGTATATAGTATCAATACTATAATACAAATACAGAATAAAATTCTGTATTTGTATTATTCAAAGAATAATAAACTAAAAAAGCCCCGAAGTTGACCAATCTCCGGGGCTTAGACATGTTAACTCGAACTACCAATAATATTTATACTTGTTCGGCGACCTCCTCTGAGGGCAGGCCATTTCCTCTTGGGGCTCTCGTAGTTTCGTTCATATACTCCTCCTGAGTGAATTCATCTACCTGAATTGCATCGTAGCGGGCATCTTCTGCTTTTCTCGCTAACTCCGCTTCTTCTTTAGTGATGACTCCTTTTTCCAAGGCAGGGTCAATCAAATCTGGCACAGGGGCTTTTGGAATTTCCCGCTTCTTCATTGCTACATACATTTTCTTATAAACCGGAGCTGCTTCGGTGATCAGATTAAGCGTATGCTCGTATCTTCCAATGGCTTCTGTTGGATCTTTTGGAATATAAGTCCCTTCTGTAATCCGGTCGCGTTGCTCGCCCACCGTTTGCATTGCTGAAGCTACTTTGTGTCCCAGATAATCTGATGGATAGGTTCCAATAGGATTCATTCTGGACCAAACTCCTGCCAGGCGAAATACCCAGGTCAAGCCCGGCACTTTGATTTCCCGTAAAATTCCCTCAAAGGCTTCCTGCATCCTGAAGAAAATATAATCCATTGACCATTTGAAATAAGCTTCGTCTTCTTTTCGGCGACCTTCAGCTTCGAACCTTCTTAAAGTTGCAGCAGCGAGGTACATGTGACTTAATACATCCGCATAACGACCTGCGATCTTCTCCTTCATTTTTAGGGCGCCACCATAAGACCCAAGTGCTATATCCGCAAAAAATGCAAAAGAAGCAGAAGCCCAGGCCAACTTTTTGAAATACCTGGAAGCAGGACCGCTAACCGGAGACGAAGCTAAACGTCCACGGGTAATACTCAACATAAATGCACGAGCTTTATTTCTGCCTACATGACCAATATGTGCCCAGAAATTTTCATCAAAGGCTTTGGCATCACCTTCTGTTAATGCTTTAATTTCATTGAGAGCATAAGGGTGACATCGAATAGCTCCCTGACCAAAAATCATAAGCGTTCGGGTTAGGATGTTTGCTCCTTCTACTGTAATAGCAATTGGAAGAGAGATATATCCATTGGCAAAAATATTTCGCGGGCCGCGTGAGATTCCGGCTCCCCCTACAATATCCATTCCGTCATTGATTACTTCACGCATCAACTCGGTAAAATTATATTTCATTATTGCAGTCACTACCGCCGGTTTAGCACCTTTATCAAGTCCTCCTGTAGTATATTTTCTTGCCGCTTCCATAAAGTATGTGTAGCCACCTATTCTTGCCATCGGCTCTTCAATTCCTTCAAACTTTCCAATATTCAAACCGAACTGTTTTCGGATCATTGCATAAGCCCCAACAACTCGCGTAGCCATTTTAGCTCCGCCCAGACTCTGCGCCGGTAGAGATATTCCACGCCCAACTGCTAAGGACTCCATTAACATACGCCAACCATTTCCAGCGCCTTCTTTTCCACCGATTATAGCGTCTATGGGAACTACTACATCATGACCATGAGTGGGGCAGTTGTAAAAAGGAACTCCAAGTGGATCATGCCGTTTTCCAATTTCCACTCCTTTTGTATCTGAAGGAATTAGCGCACAGGTAATTCCTAAATCCTCTCCTTTGCCCAGTAAGTTTTCCGGATCATAAAGTTTAAATGCTAATCCAAGTACCGTAGAAATTGCTGCGAGTGTGATGTATCGTTTATTCCAGTTCAGTTTCAGGTATAACTTTCCATCTTCTCCTTTAAAAACTTCACCGTGAGATGTCATACCCCCGGCATCCGATCCAGCATTTGGCTCTGTGAGTGCGAAACAAGGCATTTCAACGCCAGCAGCCAATCTCGGGAGATAATATTCTTTTTGCTTATCAGTTCCGTAATGCATTAATAACTCGGCCGGACCAAGTGAATTAGGAACCATTACGGTTGTCGCCAAAGGTCCACATCGGGAACCAAGTTTCGCTACAATCGCGCTATGTGCAGTTGCTGAGAACTCGTGTCCGCCAAACTTTTTGGGAATTATCAACCCAAAAAAACCTTCCTTTCGCATGTATTCCCAAGCGTCTTCGTTAAAGTCTTTTTTTACAAATACATCCCAATCATTCACCATACCGCAAAGCGCTTCCACCTGATTGTCCAAAAAACTTTGCTCGTCTGTGGTTAACTCAGGATAAGGCTCATCCAAAATTCTTTTGAAATTTGGCTTTCCGGAAAAAAGTTCCCCTTCTACCCAAACGGTACCTGCATCGATAGCGGTTTGCTCGGTTTCAGAAATGGTTGGGAGAAAATTAAGTACATCCAGTAGCTTCATTATTGGAGCACTTAGCAAATTTCTACGAACAGGCTTGATATTAAACAGCACTACCAAAACTGTATAAGTAATAAATATCCAGTTTGAAGCTTCCAAACCCGCAAGTCCCAAATACCCTGCGATAGCCCATAACCAAAGTGGAGCTCCGGTGTAGGCAAAGCCAACTACCAGAATAATTGCTGCTCCGATTGATGCCCAAAGTGGCGCTTCATATAAAAATCCAAATAGTTCTGTAATTGCTTCCATAATGTTTCCTTATGCTGTTGTAATCCTGACTAAAAATCCCTGAACGATATGTTCAATGGATTCTTCTATAAATTTATTCCTATCAATTTTACTGTCCAGACGTTGATTTAGTACGACTGAAATTACACCATGTAATTGTGCCCAAATCGAATAAGCTGCAATTTGGGGTTCATCAAGTTCCATCAAACCTTCCTCAATTCCTTTTTTTATCACGGATTCAAGCAAAGCATAACCCCGACGGGCTTTCCTAAATTTCTCTTTTGGATAGCGGCTCATCTCACTTGAAAGCATCACATAAATAACCTGATACTTTTCAGAGTAAGACATCGCGAATTCTACGTAAGCCCGAATAATTGCCTCAAACTTATCAATGGTCGATATCTTCTGAGCGGCACTTTGCTCAATCGCTCTACTTAACTCCTCCACAGATTCCTCGATCAGTGTATGGACTAAATGATCCTTGTTTTCAAAATAGAGATAAATGCTGGTCGCCGATACTCCTATTTCTTTTGCAATTTTTCGCATAGACAGGGATGAATAACCCTTTGTAAACAAGAAATGCCTGCTTGTATCAAGAATTTTTTCTCTAAGTGACAACTCTTCTCCGTTCATATAATAAGATTGGTTAACAGTGTTAACTTAACGAAGTTAACTAATCCTGAAAGAAAATCAAGCTCCATTTTTAAAGTATAATCAGGTAAGTGAAAAAGAAAGAAACCGGATGGTTCTGTCTTTTTTCAGATGTAATCCTTCATAATAAGTGCGGATTGAGAGCTCAGGGTCATTCGGACATTCTTTGTAGACATCTCCTACATCCCTATGAAGAATTAAATTTTCCTGTTGAATCACCTCTTTAGTGAATTCATAAAGTTCAGGGCTATCTGTCTTAAGATTGATGGTAGCTCCTTTCTTCAATAAGGGGCGGTAAAGTTCGAGAAATTTAGGCGAAGTGAGTTTTTTTCGATCCTTCTTAAGTTGTGGGTCAGGAAATATGATCCAAATTTCATCCACTTCATTTTTTTCAAAAAATTGACCCAGATGATCAATGTAAGCCCTAAAGAATCTAATATTTTCTAAACCGAGTTCTAATACTTTCGTGGCGCCAACCCATATCCGGTTCCCTTTAATATCGAATCCAACAAAATTTTTATTCGGATAAAGACTTCCTAGCCCTATTGAATACTCCCCCTTTCCGCAGGCTAATTCGAGAACAACCGGGTGTTCATTTTTGAAAATTTTAGAATTCCAGCTTCCTTTTGGGAAAGGATTCTTACTGTTGTAATCCGTCCATTCGAACACATGTTCCATAGACCGGATTTCGTCCATTCTTTGCTCTTTAACCTTGGGCATTTTAGGGCGACAATCTTTTTACAGACCAGCTTGAACCTTCTTTTGAGTATACGATCCGATCGTGTAGACGACTTCTCCTTCCTTGCCAGAATTCAAAATAAACAGGACCAACTTTATAACCACCCCAGGTTTCCGGCATTGGAACTTCACCTTCGGAATATTTTTCAGATAGGTCTTTAAACTTTGCATCCAGAAAATCACGCCCCGGAACCACTTCACTTTGATTGGAAGCCAATGCTCCGATCTGGCTCATATAGGGGCGTGTTTTGAAATATGCTTCACTTTCCTGTTTCGGGAGCTTGTGAGCAGTGCCCTCAATGCGAACCTGTCGTTCGAGCTCAATCCAGAAAAAACAGGCGGCAACATTTGGGTTTGCCTCAATCTCATCTCCTTTATTACTGGCGTGATTAGTAAAAAAAGTAAAACCATCTTCATCGAAACCCTTTAGGAGAACTATTCGATTGTGAGGTTTACCGGAACCGTCAACGGTGGCAAGAGACATCGCGTTTGGCTCTTTTACAAGAGAATTAATTGCTTCCTTAAACCAACATTCGAATTGCTTATATGGATTTCTATCGACCTTCGTCTCATCTAAAGAATGTTGTGTATACTCCTGTCTGATTTTCTTGAGATCAATATTGTCCATAATTATCCGAAATAGTCGGGCTCGTTACCCGGTTTCCATTTAATATTGCAGCCAATGCTGGGTATTTGTGAGGCGACCAGCTCTCTTCCTTCCAGAAGTGCATCGATAGCATTTTTAAGATCTGCTCCAGTTGTTTCTTTCCCATTTCCGGGGCGACTTTCATCAAACTGGCCTCTGTAAACCAACTCGTTTTTCTCATCGAATAAGAAGAAATCAGGAGTACATGCAGCCATATACTCTTTAGCTACTTCCTGAGTCTCATCGTATACATACGGGAATGGATATTCTTCCCTTTTTACTACTTCGATCATCTTTTCAGGAGAATCGGCGGGATAGTTTTCAACATCGTTTGAGCTTATCGCTACAAATCCTATTCCCTGCTGGATGTAAGAATTTGCCACCTCAACAAGTTTGCGGTTAAGATGCTTTACATAGGGACAATGATTACAAATAAATGCAACTACAAATCCTTTCGAATTTTTTGAATACTTGTTCAGGTTTAAAATCCCGCCAGTTACAATTGGCAGGGTAAAATCCGGAGCCTTTGTTCCCAACTCCAGCATTGTTGATTCTACTGCTGACATTATTTCCTCTTTTTTAATAAATCCTCAGCTAGCTACGCCGGGATGATAGTTTGCCTTGATGAATTATTTATGAAAATACGGCTTATCTGAAAGAGGTTAAAGAGAAAGGTCTATATTCCTTATTCGAATCATAAATAAAGGACATAAAAAAACCCGATACCCAAATGAAAATAAATATAGTGGTCATCTATGTTTAAAAAGCTACTCTCAAATGGGATATCGGGAAGCTACTGGATGTACACGGAAAAAGAGGCCGGTTGTTTCCTGCTTTTTTGTAAATATTTATAATAATTTTCAGAATAAAGTTAGTTGATCTCCCGAGCTTTTTTTGAAATGCTCTATTGTCATAGGAGTTCGAGCCTCATTCAATCCCAGTTTTTTTGTTTGAATGGCAAAGATATCCCTGATTTGTTGTGAAAAATTTCCATCACCTCTCATCCTTTTTCCCCAATCAGCTTTATACAGTTTACCTCCTCTCATATCGTATAACCGGTTTTTAATTTTCTCTTTTCGATCAGGGAAGTGCTGCTCCAACCAATCCACAAAAATATCCTTCACTTTATAAGGGAGACGAACAATAGTATATCCCGCATGAGTGGCTCCCGCATTTTTTGCGGCCTTTAAAATATCCGGGCATTCATGATCTGTAAGCCCGGGGATAATCGGAGCAACATTCACTCCTACAGGAATCCCGGCTTTGGCTAAAGCTTCAATAGCTCTCAGTCTTCTGTTTGGGCGGGATGTTCTTGGTTCCATGATTTCCGTGAGGCTCTTGTCCAGAGTGGTGATGGAGATAGTTACCCTGACGCAATTATATTCGGCAAGTTCTTTCAGGTAATCAATATCGCGCGTTATTAAATGATTTTTGGTGATAATTCCAACCGGGTTCCGAAATTCAGCGAGTACCTCAAGACATCCTCTTGTAATCAGTAATTTTCTCTCCAGAGGTTGATATACATCCGTGATCCCGCTCATCGCTATAACCTGGGGCTCCCACTTAGGAGACATCAATGTCTTTCTAAGTAGCGCAGCGGCATCATACTTCACGATGATTTTGGTCTCGAAATCCAATCCCACCGAGAAGCCCAGGTATTCGTGATAAGGTCGCGCATAGCAGTAGATGCATCCATGTTCACATCCCCGATAAGGGTTTAAACCGGCTTCGAAGGGAATATCCGGGCTCTTATTGAAGGAAATTATATTCTTGGTATCATCTTTGAAAAGTTGTGTTTTTTGAGCAGGCTTTTCTCCTGTTTCTTCATCCAAATCATAATCTACATAGTGACCTTCAAACCTGTTAATGGGATTATCGGAAGCTCCTCTGCCTCGTTTTGGCTTTTGTAATTGACTCATTCATCAAAATTAAATTACACATATATTGTACATATAATTTACATTTTCATTAGCCAACAACAAATAAAAAAAGCCATGCTTTTACACATGGCTGTTCTTAGGCTTAGCATCATCAATTCGGACAGGCTGTGTTCTCCAGGTTTTCATTCCAGCAAGCTTTGGTGCCACTGTTATAATTTGGAGCTATAATAAATCCAACTTTAGTTTCGGTATTAAAACTAATTGTAGTTTCTTCTCCGGAAGATGCATCCAGATATACAAGTGTTTTAGTTGTTCCATCAAAATTGTATTTGATGGTATCACCGAGATTATCATTCCTGCCGCTTGTAACTTCAAAATCTATGGATGCAGAATTTTCACTTTTTGTCCATGTAATCATTGAAACATCATCACCTGTAGATAAATCGTAATAAATCCAGCTCCCGGAAGTAGCATTAAAGTCCGAGTTTCCCTCGAAAAATAGTGCGTTACTTAAAGGGGGATTTACTGCAGAATTGGTAACGTAAAATTTCCAGTTCACATCACTATTACTGTTCGTTGCAGCTGTAAGCCTCACACCATATGAGTTACCCTGAGCAGTAGTTGAATAAGACCATTCCCATTCACTACTCGCAATTTCATCAGGGTCATTTTGTTGAGCCGCATTTAACAATACCTTAGGTATTGTAAGGTTGGCTTCCAGAATTATTTTTGCAATTCCTGATGCGACTAGTGCTGTATTGAAATTTGAACCTGCTGCAACAGTCTTAGCTTTGTTGTTCTCTGCATTTTCCATTTCTGAGAAATCAGCGGACATTGATTCTTCTGAAGGGATACTTGGTGGTGCGTCATTGCTATTGGTACTATTACATGAGTAAGCAGTAAGTGCGAACGCAGTAATCAGAATTAAAGATGTATTTTTAAAAACTTTCATAAGTCAACTCTGTTGTTAGGATTTGACTTATTGAACCTCCAATGAAAACATTGGTTCCAATTTCTAAGCTTAGTTTTTACTAAACATTTGTGTTCCAGCCACCCAGGTTTCGAGCACTTCAATTTCCCATATTTCACTTGCAGGCACTTCAAAATAATCCTGATCAATTAAGATAAAATCTGCCCACTTTCCTGGCTCCAAAGAGCCAAGGACTTCTTCCTGATGTCCGGCATAGGCTGCATCAAGAGTAAAAGCTTTTAAAGCTTGTTCCCTGGAAAGAGATTCTTCAGGATACCATCCTCCTTCAGGGCTTCCTCCATGATCCATACGTGTTACCCCCGAATACAACCCAAAGAAAGGGTTTGAATGCTCTACCGGGAAGTCTGATCCTGCAGCTACAATGGTTCCCTGATCTAAAAATGTTTGCCATGCGTATCCACCTTTGATGCGTTGTGGACCAACACGATCTTCGGCCATATTTTTATCACTGGTCGCGTGGGTTGGCTGCATCGAAGCGATTATGTCTAATTCTTTAAATCTTGGGATATCTTCTAATGAAACAATTTGAGCATGCTCAACCCTGTTTCTTAACCCCTGATTCCCATTCAGACTTTTTGAGTAAGCAATGGCGTCCAACACTTGTCGGTTTCCCGCGTCCCCAATCGCATGAATATTAGCCTGAAATCCTTTACCCATTACTTTTGAAACCATTTGATTCATTTCATTCTGGTCTACAAAAAGTAACCCTTTGTTGCCCGGATCATCGGAATAAGGCTCAATCATTGCCGCGCCACGGCTGCCAAGTGCTCCATCAGAATATAACTTAACACTTCTAAGAGCGAGCATGTCTTCTGCATAAGAAGCAATGGGGCCTTCAGCCGATAACGAATCAAAAGCAGAACCAGCCCCACCGATCATTGCATAAATACGGGTTTTAAGTCGGTTCTGATCAGCAAAATCTTTAAACATTTCCCAGGTATTTACCCCAACACCTGCGTCGTGAACTGATGTAATTCCCATTTTTGCCATTTGATCTAGGGCTTTCTCAAGTGCCAATTCCCGTTCTCTTAGCGTACTTGAGGGGATGATAGAGTTTATATAACCTTCAGCAGCATCAACAAAAACACCCGTTGCTTCTCCCCTACTATTTCGGATAATTTTTCCACCCTGGGGATCCGGAGTGTCTTTACTTACACCTGCAAGCCTCATTGCCATTGAGTTTCCCCAACCTGCATGCCCATCAACTCGGCTTAGCCAGACTGGTCTGTCTGAAACTACCCGATCCAAATCTTCGGCAGTAGGAAATTCGTTTTCGGGCCACAACGTTTGATTCCATCCCCGACCCTGAATCCACTCCAGATCAGGATTTGCTTCTGCATATTCACCTACTTTTTCTAGTGTTTCTTCAAGAGTTGGAATCCCTGCAAGGTTCACTTGTAGTTCCTGAAATCCGAGCCCCATCACATGGCCATGAGCATCAATCAATCCGGGCAGCATGGTTTTACCTTCCCCATCAATTACTTCGCCTGAGTACTTTTCTGAAAGCGACTCATCTCCTGTTTCAAGTACCTTTCCATCCTGAATTACTAATACTGAAAAGTTGATTAACTCATCACTGGAAAACGTATATCCGTTCACATTTTCAATAATTGTAATTTGAGAAGGTTGAGAACACCCCGCAACAACCATTAATAGTAATCCTACCAGTAGTTTTTTCATTTTTTGTTGATTCTTATAGTTAGCTGATTGTCGATTAAAAGTATTCAAACCTATGATAATTCTTTCAAAAAAGAGAAAGAGTTTTCAATTCATCCGGTTTCAGAGGAATTCCTGATAATTCATCTTCCCTAAAAAATCTGATCTCCTTCAATAATTGATCCTCTTTATTATGCTCGGGATCGGAACCTAAACGCAACTCCCCGTATAATTTTTCTACCAAAAAAAATAGTTCGATTGCATGGTAAGGGAGCTCTAGTAACTCGTTAACATGAAGCAGTTTTTTAACTGTAATCGATAAGCCAGTTTCTTCTTGAAACTCTCTTTTAAGTGCTTCCTCCAAAGTTTCACCAAACTCCACACCGCCTCCGGGTGCAGTCCAGATATCTGAATCTGATACAGGTGAATGCATCCGGATTAAAAGTAGCTTTTCGTCTTCCAACAATAATCCGGCTACGCGAACTCTCAGCTTTCCGGAGTAGATGGAGTTACTCACTTTTCTACAATTACTTTGCTCTCTTTTTTGGGGATGAAGCCATCGTTTGCTTTGGCAAATTTAAGGCTAGCCTTCACAAAGTCCACAAAAAGTGGCTGCGGATTATTCACGGTACTTCGTAATTCAGGGTGAAATTGAACCCCAACAAACCAAGGGTGATCAGGGATTTCTACAATCTCAACTAAATCGCGTTCAGGGTTCATACCTGTAAGCTGCATACCGTTTTCGGTAAGCTTATAGCGCAGATTGTTATTTACTTCGTAACGGTGGCGATGACGTTCGTCTACCAAATCAGATCCATAAGCAGCATGGGCATTCGTTCCTTTTTGAATTTTACAGGCATATTTACCCAACCGCATTGTGCCTCCCATATTCTCAATGTCTTTTTGATCCGGCATAATGTCTATAATCGGGTATTCTGAATTATCAGCAAATTCGGTACTGTTAGCATCTTTCCAACCACATACATTACGTGCATATTCAATAACTGCGCATTGCATTCCCAGGCAAATTCCAAAGAAAGGAATGTTATTGATTCGGGCATGCTTAACAGCAGAAAGTTTCCCTTCGATTCCTCGCCCTCCAAATCCCGGTGCAACGAGAACTCCGGAAACTCCTGCCAATTTCTTAGCTACATTTTTTGCAGTAAGATTATCAGACTGAACCCACTTAATCTGAACTTTGCAATCGTTTACAGCTCCTGCATGAATAAAAGCCTCAACTATAGATTTATATGAATCGTGATGCTCCACATACTTCCCTACCAGCGCAATTTGAATCGTACCAGAGGGATTGCAAACTGCTTCCACAAAACCAATCCAATTATCAAGATTAGGTTCTTTCGTTTCCAGCTTTAGCTTATCAATAACTCGCTCATCCAGTTTTTGCTGCTGCATAAGAAGTGGAACTTCGTAAATACTGCGTGCATCAATTGATTCGATAACATCATCGATCTCGACATTACAAAAACGAGCCACTTTGCTGCGGATAGATTCGTCCAGAGTGTGCTCGGTACGACATACTAAGATATCTGGTTGAAGCCCGCTTTCAGAAAGTGTTTTTACAGAATGCTGGGTAGGCTTGGTCTTCAATTCTCCTGCTGCTGCTAAATACGGAACCAATGTAAGGTGTATAGAAAGTGTGTTCGCGCGACCAACATTATATCGTAATTGGCGAACTGCCTCGATGTAAGGAAGGCTTTCGATATCACCAACTGTTCCTCCAATTTCAATAATAACCACATCATAGTCGCCCGACTGCCCAAGTTTCAATACATGAGATTGAATTTCATCAGTAATATGTGGAATAACCTGAACTGTCTTTCCTAGATAGGCTCCCTGACGTTCTTTCATTATTACATCGTAATAGATGCGTCCGGTGGTCACGTTGTTAGTCTGCGAAGTTTTTATATCTAAAAAGCGCTCGTAATGGCCTAAATCTAAATCGGTCTCGGCACCATCATCTGTTACATACACTTCACCATGCTCGTAAGGATTCATAGTTCCAGGATCCACATTAATATAGGGATCTAATTTTTGAACGGTAACTTTGAGCCCCCGAGCCACTAATAACCGACCCAATGAAGCGCATATAATTCCTTTTCCAAGAGAAGATGTTACCCCACCGGTAACGAAAATGTACTTAGTAGACATGTAGAAGAGAGTGAAGTTGATGGATGGAAAAGATAGTACACTCGCATCCCTTCTTCAATCGAAATCCCTTCAAAAAAGGGATTATTTACTCACAAGTTTTCCACAACTCTTTTTAGTATATCAGGTTTATCAGAAAATATGCCCGAAGCCCCTTTTTTTATAATTTTTTCCATAAGAGCTTCGTCATTCACAGTATAAATAAAGAAGGGAATATTTTTTGAGGTAAGGTCTTCAACCCAGGCGTTACTCAACTGGCGATGACTGCAATTAAATGCATCTCCCTTATACTTTTTCACTAACTGCGATGGGCTTAGGTTCCCGGATTGACTCTTATCGTAGAGAATCGCTTTAGGCATTCCGGGAGCTAGTTTTTCTAAGTGTTCCATAACTCTATAATCAAAACTGGAGAATATTATCTGATCTTCAACTCCGGCTTCTTTCACTATCCTCAAAGCTTTGTCAACTATCCCTCCTTTAGCATTATCAGTCACGGCTTCCGATTTGATCTCAATGTTAACAGCAATTTTATCTTTAGTGTAAGACAAAACCTCTGCTAAAGTAGGAAAAGGTTCTCCCGAGAATTTTTCATCAAACCAAGCTCCCGTTTCCAGTTCTTTTAGCTCTTCCAGCTCAAAATCTCCAACATTACCTGTAGCTCGGGTTGTCCGGTCAACCGTTTCATCATGGACTACCACCGGCACTCCGTCTTTACTTAGAGAAATATCCAGTTCTATCATCTCTGCTTTCATTTCGATGGCTAACCTGAATGCAGAGTGGGTATTCTCCGGTGCATAAGCACTTGCTCCGCGGTGGGCAATTACAACAAAATCATCAGAATTATGGGTGGGCAGATTTGGAAGTTTATACTCTTGGGACATAAGTGAGTAAGGCTGAACAAGAAGAATAGTTAGCAAGCAAAATAATTTCATACCAAGTGAATTGATTTCAACCCGATAATAAACAACTTTTCCTTAACCGCAATATTATCTATCGCGGGATTTTGGAAATAGGTTCCCCTCATGGAATAAATCCAAAACGGGTGGCCAATTAGTAATTTTTTAAAATTCTAGTTCTGAGAATTAATAACCCTTTTGATTGCTTTGTTTAATAGTGAGTCAAACGAATCTGTGTGAGTGAGAATGTAATACACAAAATAAAGTCCTACTATTGCTGTCATGCTTCCAACTACTGTCATAACAGTTGCAATCCAGTCAGGCTGAATAATATTGAGAACTGAAAGCGCTACCACGCTAACACCTAAAAATATCTGTGATAAGGCAGATAAGAGATGCAACCCATTTACTGAGTGCACCTTATCAAAAAACACAGAAAAACTACTAAGATTCCGGGTAGGAATATCTACCCGGATCGAGTTCTCTTGAACTAAAGAATTTTTTTCTTTTGGTTCCTCGTACATGTCCTTACTTTTTAACTAACCTCGACAATCGCTTTTCATTATAATAAAAAGCAGGTTTCATTTAAAATTAATTATGCCCAAAACCGAAAATTTTTTCATCTATGGCAGAAAGCCAGTAGAAGAAGCCTTATCAGCCCGGTCAAAACAAATTGACAAGATTTTTGTTAAGAACTCAATTAGTTCAAACAGCTACAAAAAAATTTATGAAACCGCTTTCACAAACCATATCCCTTTGGTGACCGTTCCTGAAGCTAAAATTCTCAGTTTAGTTGGAAGAGTAAATCACCAGGGTTTTGTTGCGCTGATGAGTAATATCACTTATTCCAGTTTTTTTGATTGGATTGAAACACAGGACTTAACTAAAAGAGTAGCTGTTCTTTTGTTGGATGGAATTGAAGATCCGCACAATCTGGGAGCAATTTTAAGAACGGCAGCTGCTGCCGGAGTTAATGCTGTAATGGTTCCTACACAAAATCAGGCTCCTGTTAATGCCACTGTATTCAAAACGTCTGCGGGTACCGCGGGTAGAATTCCGATCATTCGGGTTCACGATACAAGCCAGGGTTTTAAAGATCTTAAACTGGCTGGGTTTTCCATTGTAGGACTTGATGGATTAGCCGAAAACGAAATCTGGGAGGCAGAATTCGAAAACCCAATCGCTTTCCTGATAGGAAATGAAGGAAAAGGCATTTCAAAAGGATTACTTAAGAAATGTGACCAGCTCATCAAATTTCCGATGGAGCATAATGTTGAATCTCTCAATGCATCGGTAAGTGCTGCATTAGTAAGTTATGAATGGAAACGCAGAGGATTAATCATATAGGAGATATTTTTTTCTTTGTAGCCTGAAGTCTTCAACCTCACTCTCCCAATCATAATCTTCTTCCCAGTTAAGGATTTCATCGTTGCCACTTAAAAGCAGTAAATGCCTTCTGTGAGCAAATTCTTTATCCTGTTCTAACATCGTTGAACGAAATAATTTTACCAGCTCCAGACCGAATGTTACAGGATCATTGAACCCCGGAGTGATATAAATTGATATTCCATTAATCTTCTCTCCTTCAAACTTTGGATTGTATGCTTTGCCCGGAATGGTCTTGGGAACGAAGCTAGTGGTATCTATTTCTACTCCGAATTCTGTTTCCATTCTTCTGATTTCATCGAGCTCTAATTCAAGCTCGGGATACCCAATTGTCAGAAATGGAGAATCAGTACCTCTTCCTTCAGAAATATTTACTCCTTCAAAAAAACAGGTGCCCAAATATACATAAGCGTTTTCGAATGTTGGTAAATTTGGTGATGGCGGGGTCCAGTTTAACCCTGTTTCAGGCCATTGCATATTTCGTTGCCAGCCTTCCATTTCTATTATTTTTACTCTTGGTTCGTGCTCGGTATCCAGCCATCCTTCCCCAATTGCCATCAATGCCAGTTCGCCTAAGGTTAACCCATGAGCTACTGGAATTGGATAAGAGCCCACGAAGGATTTATACTCATCTTCGAGCACCCATCCTGAAACATATTCACCACCAGCAGGATTGGGGCGATCAAGAATCCAAACTTCTTTATCAAACGCTGCGGCAGCTTCTATTATGTTCTTCATTGTTGAATTGTAGGTATAAAAGCGAACTCCTACGTCCTGCATATCGAATAATAAAACATCAATATCTTCCAACATTTCCCAGGTAGGTTTTTTGTTTGATCCATACAGGGAAAAAACCGGTAACCCCGAGGCCTGATCAATGCCTCCTTCGATTACTTCACCATCAGCATAGTCTCCCCGAAAACCGTGTTCCGGTGCAAATAGAGCAGTTATATTCACTTCTAATGCCAGTAAAGTATCCAATACATGGGTATTCTGGATACGTGCTGTGGGGTTCATAACCAGTCCAACTTTTCTACCCTCAAGTTCAGATAAATGAATTTCAATTAACACCTGAGCCCCAGGTTTTACTACGCTTGTATACTGTTCTGAATTATTATCACAACAAAAAAGAAGTGGCAGAAAAAATAAAATCGAAAGTGGTCTCATGTCAAAAAGTAATCAGAGGATTCATAAAACGAAAAAGCCCCGATATAATATTCGAGGCTTTTAAAAATTACATCCGGAAATATACTAAGCCTGGTTCGCAACTACTTCTGATTCCTGAAAGAAGTACGCAGCTTCAATCTTTCCATTTTCTACCGAGTCGGAACCGTGAATGATATTCTCACCAACGCTATCTGCAAAATCAGCTCTGATAGTACCCGCCTCAGCTTCAGAAGGGTTAGTTGCGCCAATCAAGGTTCTGAAGTCAGCGATTGCATTTTCTTTTTCCAATATCATTGGAACACAAGCTCCACTGCTCATGAATTCGCACAACTCTCCGTAGAACGGACGCTCTTTATGTACTGCATAAAAGCCACCGGCTGTATCAGCTGTAAGGCGGGTCATTTTCATTGCAAGAATAGTAAAACCAGCATCCTGAATTCGTTTTGTTACTTCTCCGATTAGTCCTTTCCGAACACAATCGGGCTTGAGAATAGTTAATGTTCTTTCTATTGCCATTGTTTAGTTTTATTAAAATTTTGTAACAAGCTTTTGAAGCGTTACTCTTCAAAAAGCATATTAAAGATAAGGTTTTAAAGGAACAAAAATAGACCTAACTACCCCATAAAGTTGTGAATAAAGAAGGACAACAACACTATTTCAATTGGTCAATTCAACTGAAAGCCAGCCCTAAAAAGCTCTGGCCCTTTGTGTCTGATACTAATGCCGTATTCAGGCTAATGGGGTTTGCCAGTGTTAAAAAAACTCAGCTTTCGCGAACTGCGCCTAAAGGATTTTTAGGCGTTACGAATGCAAGGATGAGTTCTTACCTGCATTGGGAACAAGAGCCTTTTATTTGGGAACGCCCTTTCCGCTTTGGTACAAACCGTAACTATAAGCTAGGGCTCTTTAAAAATTTCAGGTACCTGGTAGATCTGATTCCGAATTCTAAAGGAACCATTGTTCAAGCCCGGTTTTGGATTACTCCACAGAAGAGTGGGATGTTTTCTTTTCTCAAATTTTGCTTCGAAAACTTTCTTAGACGCCGTTTCTTGAGAATTCTGAAAGATTACGATTACTGTGCTTACAAGGGAATGCTTCCGTACGAACAAAATACTCCAAAAACATTAGTCAGGGGCGCAGAATCAAAAATACGTTCTATCGAGTCTATACTTATCGAAAAAACCCGAAGAAAAAGAATCATTACTCACTTACTGGAATATATTCGAAAAGCAGACGATGAAGCTTTGGTACGAATTCATCCCTTTATGCTTGCAGAGTATTGGGGAGAAAAAAAGTATGCTGTATTGAATGTATTCCTCCATGCTGCAAAAAATAACCTTCTCGACTTTTCATGGGATGTATGCTGTCCGAATTGCAAAGCTCCTCGCAATAATTTCAGGAAACTAAAAGAAGCACGGGCTAATCTTTTTTGTGAAGAATGTGATCTTGACTACGAGATGGATTTCAATAAAAACACCCATCTTGTATTCACAGTTCATCCACTAATTCGGAAAATTTCAGACCGGGACTTTTCTTATGGTGATCCTCAATCAACCCCGCATAAAGTTTCTCAGCATTTTTTGAATATCGGGGAATCTGCGTATCTAAAAGTGAAACTTGAAGAAGGAACTTATATTTTTAAAAGCCATATGCATGAGGGTGAGCTTGTTCTTCATGTACGCGAAGATGGATTAGACACAGTTTCTTTGGTTATGAGCGATGAGGACTTTGAAGGGCAAGAAGTGACCATTTCTACCAAACCAAATCTTACTTTCGTAAATGATTCTTCCAAAAAAGTAGTCTGTTTTCTTGAGAAAAAAGACTGGAAAGAAGAAGCGACTTACGCCAGTGAAGTAAGTTCTGTACATGATTTCAGAACGTTATTTTCCCGGGAAGCACTGAAAGAAGGCACCAGTGTTAAAGCTTCCGGGGTTACCATGCTTTTTACCGATATTATGAACTCGACCGAGTTCTATCAACAGGAAGGGGATGATATGGCTATTGGTAGGGTAATGAACCACTTTAAGATAATCCAATCTATTGTTGCTGAGGAACGCGGTGGAATTGTAAAAACAATCGGGGATTCCGTGATGGCGGTATTCAGAGAACCTGTTTCAGCAATTAAAGCCGTTGAGCGTATTCAGCAGATTTTCTCGGGCCCAGGCTCTTTAGGAGATTCTTTCAAGTTGAAAGCAGGAGTACATTATGGAGATTGTGTGGCTGTAAACCTAAATGACCGTACAGATTATTTTGGAACTACTGTAAACATCGCTGCACGTCTTGTAGACGCCGCTAAGGAAAAAGAAGTAGTTATTTCTGAGGAGTTCTATAATCACCCCGATGTTAAACTTTATCTAAATAAAAAAGATAAAGCACTCTTCGTAAAAGAAAACAAAATTGAGCTAAAAGGATTTGAAAATCAGGAATTCAAAGTAAAACAAATCCGTCTTGAACGCCCTTCCCTCCGCCTTGTGGTATAAAATATTCCTACCTTAGTATCCTATGTATTGTAGCTTTGAGCTATTTCCGCACTTTGAACTATAACAGAAAGGACAAAAAAGTTATCTCAAAAAATAATTTCAATGCCTAATCGATTAGCCAAAGAAAAAAGCCCCTACCTCCTTCAACATAAAGATAATCCTGTTGAGTGGCTTCCCTGGGGTGATGCTGCTTTTACCAAGGCGCAGAAAGAAAACAAGCCCGTGTTTCTGTCGATTGGGTATGCTACCTGCCATTGGTGTCATGTAATGGCCCATGAAAGTTTTGAAGATGAACAGATCGCAAGTTTATTGAACGATGCCTTCATCAATGTAAAAGTGGATCGCGAAGAACGCCCGGATATCGACAGCATGTACATGACCGTGTGCCAGATGTTGAACGGACATGGCGGCTGGCCACTCACCATAGTACTTACACCAGATAAAGAACCGTTTTTTGCAGCCACATATATCCCAAAAGAAGCTCGTTATGGTCGCATTGGATTGAGACAACTCATTCCCGGGATTAAGGGGATGTGGGCTCATGAACCTGAGAAAATTCGAAAAGCGGTTGAAAGTATTAAGGAAGGATTCGGTAAGTCTCAGCAGTTTGAAGCCGGAGAATTCCCTGGAACAGAAACAATTGATTATGCAGCTGAGCAACTCGCCATGCGCTTTGATGATGAGTTCGGAGGCTTTGGTTCGGCTCCTAAATTCCCTTCTCCCCATAATCTGATGTTTCTGCTTCGCCACTGGAAACAAACCGGTGAGCAACGTTTTTTAGATTCTGTAGTTGAAACATTAATCGCGATGAGACTGGGAGGAATCTGGGATCATATCGGCTTCGGTTTTCACCGTTACTCCACCGACAAGGAGTGGCTTCTTCCTCATTTTGAGAAGATGTTGTACGATCAGGCATTGCTTATGATGGCTTATACCGAAGCCTGGCAAATCACTAAGAATCCGCTCTTCAAACAAACTGTCTTTGAAATTGCTGAATATGTCTCGCGAGAACTCACCAGTGAAGAAGGTGTCTTTTTCTCTGCTGAGGATGCCGATAGTGAAGGCGAGGAAGGTAAATTTTATATCTGGGACTTCTCTGAGATTGATTCGATACTGGATGAAAGCGATGCTTCTTTCTTCAAAACACAATTTAATTTAAAGAAAGAGGGAAACTTTGAAGATGAGGCCAGCAAGGAGCTAACCGGACAGAACATTCCGCACCTAAGCAGAAAGCTGTCGGAGGAAGAATTGGAACATTGGGCTCAAATCAGAACAGAACTTTTTGATGTGCGGGACCAAAGAATCCGCCCTCAGCTCGATGATAAATCGTTAACTGACTGGAATGCTCTGATGATTGCTGCTCTTGCCAAAGCAGGGGCTGTTTTCAATAATCCGGAATTCATTAAACAGGCAGAAAAAGCTTTTTCATTTATAAATCAGCATCTTATTAATGAAGGGCAACTTTTTCATCGCTATAAAGAAGGTGAAACTGCGATAGAAGCTTTTGCAGACGATTATGCTTTTCTGATCTGGGCTGGAATTGAGTTATACGAAGCTACATTTAACTCAGAATATCTAGGCAAGGCTATTGAATGGAATAAACAACTTCTGAATATTTTTTGGGATGAAGAACACGGTGGTTTCTTTTTCAGTGTGAATGACTCCGATCAACCTTTAGGTAGACAAAAACAGATTTATGATGGCGCTGTTCCTTCGTCCAATTCTGTTGCATTTTTGAATCTGATCAGGTTAGGACGATTTACAGGAAACTCCAAGTTAGAAGAAAAGGCCAATCAGTTGGGGCAAAGTTTTTCTTCGGATTTAATCCGATCAGGTTCCAGCAGCGCAATGAGCATGATGGCTCTTCAATTCTTATTCAATGATCCGAAAGAGGTGGTTATAGCTGAAGGAGAAAATGACCCTACTGAGTTTTTTAAACATTTTCGCGCTGACTTCGACCCTTTTAAAGTCCTATTGTTTAAACCCCGTAAAAAAGATAAAAAGCTTTTTGAGATCGCTTCGTATTTAGAAAATCAAACCGCTATAAACAAAAAAACCACGCTGTACATTTGCCGGAATTATTCCTGCGAAAAACCCGTCTTTGATATTAATTCATTATGAATTCTTAGGTTTTCGGATTTGTTACTTTCTTTTTTGCGGTTACATTCCAATCCAATAAAATTGATCTTTCGTACTTAACAACGAACATAAAAAGTATATGCTGTTTTTTATTCTATCAACAATCGGGAAGTTTCTTACTCAGAATAATTCCCGTGATCGAGACCTTATACGTCGTATTGCATCCAAAGAACCGGAAGCACTTAGCATGTTGTACGATCATTACAACCGCTTGCTTTTCGGGCTTTTGAAATCCATTCTTAAAAAAAAGGAGGAGGCAGAAGATATACTTCAGGAAGTGTTTACGACTATTTGGGAGAAAGCCGATCAATTTGATGCTGAACGAGGAACAGCGTACACATGGATTGTTTCATTAACCAGAAATAAAGCCATCGACCGACTAAGATCGAAAGTGTATAAAGAGCAGAAAAAACAATCGACCAGCCTGAATGATGATGACGTTTTTCATCCATTGTACTCAGAAGAAAATAATCCTCTGGAAAACACGATTCTTTCCGACCGGGCTAAGCGAGTGTATAATGCACTTCAGAATTTATCCGAAAAACAAAGATCTGTTATTCAGGTCGCTTACTTCGATGGTTTGAGTCAATCCGAAATCTCAGATGAATATGATATTCCTTTGGGTACAGTTAAAACAAGAATGCGTGATGGCATGATAAAATTACGAGAGCTTCTGGCTCAGGAGATGGTCTAATGGCAAAGAATGAAAACGCCCAAAATTTTGAAGAGCTGTGTGCAGCCTATGTACTTGGCGCACTAACCCGTGAGGAAAAAGAATCATTCGAAATGCTGCTAACACAAGCCAGCGATGAACAGAAGCAGTTTTATAATGATATGGAAGTGATAGCAGCCGAAATGGCGCTTCTTTATCCTGAACTGACCCCTTCCCCTTCTGTTAAACAGCAACTTATTGATATGGCATGGGCATCAGTAAATTCATCAAATGGAGCTAATGTTCACTATTTATCACGCTTCAGATATGCTGTGGCGGCATCAGTTGCCTTTATGCTGGTATCTATTGGATTACTGTTCCAAACGCAGAACCTTAATGATGATTTATCCGATCAACTAGCTTTGATAGATCTACAACAGAACAGAATTGAAATTTTAGAAACAGAGGTTGAGCGTAAAGAAGAACTTCTTACCATTCTGGAAGCCCGTGATGTGGATCTTATTTTAATGGACGGACTGGAAGTAAATCCAAGCGGGTATGGAAAAGTGGTTTGGGATAAAGACAATGGGCAGGCTTTGCTTCAGGTTGCGAATATTCCATCCGTTCCAACTGCTAAAGAATATCAACTCTGGTTTGTAGTAAACAATCAGCCAATTAGTGCGGGAGTATTTGCTGTGAAAAATCCGGCACAGGATAACTTCTTTAAGATTTCTGAATTTCAGCAGGGGGGCACTGGTGCATTTGCAATCACTCTTGAACCAGAAGGTGGCTCTCCTCAACCAACGGGTGATATGTATCTCTTAGGAAGTATGTAATTGAACCTCTTCTAAGCCTCAAGATTTAATTATTTATTGTACATTGCCAGGCGTCAGATTGGCTTTAGTTAAATGAATATCAGATCAGCAAGTGTGATAAGGCTTTTCTTCATCGGGAAATGTTTAAATAAATTGATTCGGAAGGGTACATAATGTCGTTCATAATTGAAAAGGTTAGCGGAAAATCGGGGCTCAACTCATTCATCAAATCACAGTGGAATTTTTATGAGGCAGATGAAAACTTCGTCCCCCCACTTATTCATGATCGTAAGAAGTTATTGAATGAGAAAAAAAACCCTTTCTTCAAACATTCTGAGATTCAACACTTTCTTGCTAAAAGAGGGTCTAGGATAATTGGACGGATTTCAGCGATTATTAATCAGAATCACAATAAAACACATAATGATAAAATCGGTTTTTTTGGCTTTTTTGAGTGTGTTGATGAACCAGAAGTAGCCGCTGCTCTTTTTCAAGAAGTAGAAAACTGGCTCAAAGATCGTGGAATGAACGCTTGCCGGGGTCCGGTTAACCCTTCTATGAATGATGAATCCGGGCTTTTGATTGATGGATTTGATTTACCACCCGTTCTTTTGATGACCTACAATCCCCCTTATTATAAAGATCTGATTGAGGGGCTAAATTATAAGAAAGCTAAAGATCTCTATGCTTACCATCTTACCAATGGAGAGTATATTTCGGAACGTATGGAGCGAATGCAAGAAGCGATTATCAAGAGATATGATCTGAAGATTAGAAAAATTGACTTCAAGAATAACTTTAAAGAAGATGTCGAAAGCCTGAAGGAAATCTACAATGCAGCGTGGCAACCTAACTGGGGATTCGTAAAAATCACTGACGAAGAATTTGACTTTCTTGCAGCAGATCTGAAAACCTTTGCCGTTGAAGATTATGTGTTGTTACTCGAATCGAAAGGTAAATTGGCCGGTTTCTCACTAGGACTTCCAGATCTTAACCAGGTACTAATTCATAACAAAAAAGGGTCTTTACTCGGGGCAGCCTATCACCTGTTCACAAAGAAAAAGCTCATCAATACCATGCGGATTCTGATTCTGGGAGTATTGCCGGAATTTCAGGGTAAGGGTTTTGATTCTGTACTTTATTACGAAGTAGGTAAAAGAAGCCGACCGCTGGGAATTGAATATGGTGAAGCTTCCTGGATACTGGAAGACAACGAAGCCATGAAAAAAGGAGCCACCGAAATAATGAAAGGTGTGCACTATAAAACCTACCGAATCTTCGAGAAACCGATATAGTTCTGGTCTTTCATTTCACTTATCCTGTTGTTTATAAATAAATAGGAACGATAAATAGCTACAAACCCTTTTATTTAAATGTGGACAGGTTTTTTATTAAAAAAATCCAATCCGCTGGTCAAGAGAGTTCGTACTCAGTTATGTATTGCCCAAACTGGGGCTATTAATATTAATTAAACAACAAATAATGAAACTTTTAAAACAGCTACGATCAGCTCTTTTTATATGTTTTGCGATGTTATTAGGGTTCTCCCAAGTAAGTATTGCACAAACAATGTTTAAAGCCAATTTAAGTGGTAGTAACGAAACCCCATCAATCACTAGTCCGGCATGGGGGACAATAACCGGAACTCTTACCGGAACTCAACTTGTGGTAGAAGGTAATTTTGAGGGATTAGTAGGAGACTATTCCGCTTCACATATTCATCTTGGAATGGCGGGTGAAGCAGGTGGAGTCCTTTTTTCTTTAACTGCGGTAACTGATGTTGATAATAAAGGTGGTGATTATGTCGGAGCAAGCAACACCTTTAATTTAACATCTGGTCAGGTTGATACTCTTAACGCAAGAGGATTATATATAAACATTCATTCTTCAGAATATCCAGGAGGAGAACTTCGGGCACAATTACAACCCGATATGGATGCACATTTCCGAGCGAATTTATCCGGAGCTTTTGAAGTAACACCTACCAAATCAAACGCTACCGGTGCAGTAGTTTTGGAGCTGGATGCTGACACCTTATATGTTTCAGGTTCGTTTAGTGGATTAACGGGAGACTATTCAGCATCTCACTTGCACATAGCCCCAATAGGTGAAGGTGGCGGAGTAGCCTTTGCACTCACCCCTACAGTAGCGGGAGACAGTCGTTCAGGAACTTATTTTGCTGTTGATAACAAATTCACGCTTACAGCTCAACAAAAGCAAGACTTATGGGATCGTAAGTTTTATGTAAATGTACACTCCGCAACTTTTGGTGCAGGTGAGGTTCGCGGGCAGATTACTCCGCCAGTAACAGCTTCGTTTTATGGTAAACTTTCAGGAACTGGAGAAAACCCATCGGTCAACTCGGCGGGAACAGGAGCAGTACTGATTGAACTTTCAGGAGATTCTTTATTTGTATCGGGAGCTTTTCAAGCTCTTGGCTCTGAATTTACAGGAGCTCATATTCACACAGGACACGCAGGCATTTCGGGTGACGTAGCGGTGGCATTAACAGCCTCTTTAGAAGCCGGAAATATTGCAGGGTCATTCTTAGTATCTGATAACAGATTTGAGCTTACATCCCAACAAAAAACAGATTTATTGAACCGGAATATGTACGTAAATGTGCATTCTCAGAACAACGCGCCAGGAGAATTACGAGCACAAATTTTAGGAGATGCTTCCGCTTATTTTCATACACACCTATTAGGAATCCATGAAGTTCAGCCTGTGGATAAATCCGGGTATGGTAGTGCAATTGTTGAGCTAACGGGTTCAAGAGCTATTGTTTCTGGAGGATTTCAATCTTTAGATGGTGATTTTACCGGATCACATATTCATGCCGCTAAAGCAGATGCTAACGGAGATGTGTCCGTTGTACTTACTCCTTCAACAAACACAGTAGGAGAAATGACGGAAGGCGAATTTGAAGTCAGCTCTAACACTTACACATTTACCAGCGCTCAAATCGATTCTATATTCAATGAAAGCTTCTATGTAAATATACATTCTTCAAGCACACCTTCAGGAGAGCTTCGTGGACAGCTGCTTTTTGATGTGGCAAATACCTACCCGGAACCACCTAGTCTTACCTTCCCCGGCGATGGCGACTTACTTGAGCTATCAACCACAGCCAGTACAGCTCTTGAAGTTACCTGGGGCCATGATGGTATAGATGGCGACGATAATAAGGTAGTTTATATCTGGCAACTTGCTACTGATGAAAACTTTAATGATGTAGTTGTGAATGCAAATGTGGGCACAGAACAGAAATACGCCACAACTCATGGCGATTTTAATATGCTCCTTGCCGATCTTGGGGTGGTTTCTGGTGGTGAAACCATGTTGTATCATCGCGCCTTTGCTTCTGATGGAAGTGATCTAGCAGCAAGTGATACCTTCATGGTTTCTGTACAACGTCCGGACTTTGGTTCTGAAGTGTACGAGATTCTGTTAAGTGGAAGCAACGAAGTTCCCCCTATCACCTCTCAGGCATACGGAAAAGTAACGGCCGTATTTAATGGAACACATCTGGTACTTGATGGCGAGTTTGAAGGATTAAGTGGAGACTTTACAGGTGCGCACCTTCACTTTGGCCAATCCGGGCAAGCAGGAGGTGTTGAAGTAGCTGTTTCTCCGAACATTAACGGAGATATGACCAGTGGAACATTCGCTGATTTTGATACCAGCTATGCGTTAACACCTGATCAGATTTCAAAACTTCACTCTCGGGCTTTGTATTTAAACATCCATTCCAGCGCTCATCCGGGTGGTGAATTGCGAGGACAGGTTGTTCCAAAGTCTGATTATTACTTCCGAACCAATTTTTCAGGTGCATTCCAGGCTCCTCCGTTTCCAAGTATGGCTTCGGGAGCAGCTACTTTAGAACTCACCGGTGATACATTGACGATTTCAGGTTCTTTTTCAGGATTATCAGATGATTATGTTGCTTCACATATTCACATAGCTCCAGTGGGAAGTTCGGGCCCAGTATCGATTACACTTAACCCCGTAATAGAAGTAGATAACCGCTCCGGAGTCTTTGTAGCAGAACAGAATGAGTTTATTCTTGACGCAGATCAGAAGTCAGCACTTTGGAACAGAGAGTTCTATATAAACATCCATGTTTCTGAACTCGCTTTACCTGAACTAAGAGGAAACATTACTCCTCCGGTAACTGCCGCATTCTATGCAACACTTTCTGGTTCTGCCGAAAATGAATCTGTTGAAGCAAGTGGATGGGGTGCAATGCTCGTTGAATTCCACAAAGATTCGTTAATAGCTTCGGGTTCTTTTGATGGTCTGGAATCCAATTACTCCGCGTCTCATATTCATGCGGGACATGCCGGAGAAAACGGAGGCGTTATAACCGGGCTTACCGCAGACATTTCTAATGATACTTCAGGTACGTATGCATCTGCAGCGAATACTTTCGGATTATCTTCTGATCAAATTGAAGGATTGTTTGAACGTGGTATGTACATAAATATACATTCAGCAGACAATGCAGGTGGTGAATTACGAGGCCAGGTTCTTGGCGATGCCACTGCTTATTTTAAAACTAAGCTGAATGGTGACCATGAGAATGATCCGGTTATTAATACCTATGGATATGGTGCAACCAATATCGAGTTGGCAGGAGATCGTATTATCGTTTCCGGTGGCTTTGATCAGCTCTCTTCTGCTTTCTCAGGAGCACATATTCATTCCGGGTCAGTAAGTACCAATGGAGATGTAGAAGTTGCATTAAGCCCAACAGTAACGAATGACACCACAGGCGTATTCGATCCGGCTATGAATACATTCACTGTTACAACAGATCAGGCGAATGCAATGTTCATGGAAGGCACATACATAAATGTACATTCTTCTGCTAACCCGGGAGGAGAGCTACGCGGACAGTTGCTGTTTGGTGATAACTTCTTCCCTTCCGAAGTTGAGATTACAGCCCCTGCGGATGGTGCGGAATTGACAATCTCAGGAGATGCTGCAACTACTTTTACTGCAGAATGGTCGAAAGCTACCGACCCAAATGGTAATGAACTACGCTATGTGTGGGCAGTTTCCTCAGATTCAGAATTTGATGAAATCCTGTATTTCACCAATGTTGGTTCAGATACCAGCGCTACCTTAACGTTCGAAGTATTAGACGGGCTTTTAGCCGACTTAAGTGTTGGGCTGAATGCTTCCGCTACCATTTACCATTCCGTGATGGTTACAGATGGAAGTAATGAAAGCTTCAGTGAACCTCAATCTGTAAATCTTACTCGTGGTATGATTACTTCTAACGAAGATGATGAAGGAACCGGACCTTTGGTGTTTGGATTGGATCAAAACTATCCGAACCCATTCAACCCATCTACAGCGATTAGTTTTACGCTTTCGGAAAGCGGAAATACAACCTTAAAAGTATTCAATATGCTTGGACAGGAAGTAGTTACACTTGCCAACGAAAGATTAAGCGCCGGAAGTTACACGTACAACTTTGATGCGAGCTCGCTTGCCTCAGGTATGTATATTTACAGGCTTCAGGCTCAAAATCAAACCGTCACGAAGCGTATGATGCTTATTAAATAATTTAAAAGTCATTCCGCGGTGAATGCTGGAATCTGAATTCCTGCGTTCGCCTGCCTTCCAAAGTACGAGTACATCGGACAGGTAGGAGTGAAATTATAACTCAAACAAATTAAGCTGCCTTTCTTTTTAGAGAGGCGGCTTTTTTTTATTTCATATTGAGCAATCCGGCCTTCGTGTTCTTTCGTATTTAATATCAAGAAACACGTTTATTAGTTAGTTAAGTGATAGAGATAAGGGCTGTCCCGGAAATGGACAGCTCTTTTTTTTAGACATAAAAAAAGGCATACTTGTTAGAAATACGCCTTCAAAAATTTGTATGAGCTTATCCTAATTGCCCATCATCATACTGAAAATGAGTTCCTGAAGTCCTATAAGATTCACTCCTGAAGGGATTTCAACCATCGCTTTTGCAACACTGGATTTATTCACATTAGTGACTTCAAACACGGTTTCAGTGTTACCCTTTTCATGCACTTCAATCAGCATTGGAAAGTTTTTGGATTTAAACTCCTGTGTTAGTCTTGAGGAGGAATTCCTCATACTTTCCGGTACATTTTTCCATGGCTCAGCCAACATTCCCCAATTAATGTCAATACCGGAAGTGAGCCAGATCGAAACCGAGTTTTTATCCTCATCATTTTCGATCAACAGCTCGGTGCACTCATATCCATTAATTGTTCTGGTCTTATTCGTATATCTGAAATCGGTATCAGAATTAACCTCCGGGTTGTCATCGCTCATCATTCCAGCCATCTGGAAAAACCCTTCCAGTTCTTCTTTGGTAAACTGCAGGCCTTTATTCTCTCCCATCAAGACCACGAAGTCTTTCTTGTCGTTTCTAATGAGTAAACCACTTGCGTCAAAGTCGTCTGAAAAACTAACCGCCTGGTCTCCCTTTAAGATAATCCGGTTAGCGGTTGCATATAAATTCATCTCACTGGTTTGAGGTATCCCATTGTTTTCGCTGTAGAGTTTCATGGTAACTTGTCCCTCAAATTGGGCGAATACATTGGTTGAGATTCCCATCAAACCAAGCATTGCAAAACCAAATAGTATCTTTTTAATCTTCATAAATCTTTTGAATTAATTGTTCAATATGGTGCAGTTAACGAATTGAAGCCCGTGTTGTTACGTGGCATCAGGCAGTTATAAGATCACCCAATCCAACATTTACTTTTTTGATCCATCCACCTGCAACAACATCGTCGCCTTCGTAGCACACTACAGCCTGACCTGGGGTAATGGCTTCTCTTCCCGCAGGAAAATGAACTTTGATTTCATCGTCTCCAGTTTGAGTGATAGTCCCGAGTGCCCCATCATCATTGTAACGGATTGCTCCAATAATCTCCATTTCTTCTATTGGGATGCGATCGTACTTGATCAGGTTGATTTCTTTCGCGATCAAAGTAGAGCTTACCAGATCCTCCTTTTCTCCAATCGTAATGGTATTAGTGATTGGGTTGATATCGGTCACATACACAGGCTTTCCCATAGGAAGGTTCAAGCCTCTTCGTTGACCGATTGTATAAAAAGGATAACCTTCATGTTCTCCGAGGATGTTTCCGTCCTTATCTACAAATTTACCGCCGCCGACCCTTTCTTCGAGTCCTTCTACACGATCTTTGAGAAAACGACGATAATCATCATCAGGCACAAAGCAGATTTCGTAGGAATCGGGCTTATTTGCTACATTCAGCAATCCGTGATCTTCGGCAATCTGCCGGATTTCAGTTTTGGGATATTCTCCTAAGGGGAAAATAGTTCTGGCCAGATGTTTTTGTGCTACTCCCCAAAGTGCATAAGACTGATCTTTCTTTGGATCTAATCCCCTGGAGATAATATGCCGGCCATTTTCTTCTCTAACTTTGGCGTAGTGCCCGGTAGCGATGAAATCACATCCAAGATTATCTGCACGTTTTAAAAGCGCAGCCCATTTGATGTGGGTATTACAAAGCACACAAGGATTTGGAGTTCTTCCGCCCAGATAATCATCTACAAAACGGTCGATGACCCAGTCGCCAAACTCTTCGCGAATATCTACAATAAAATGCTTAAACCCGTGATTTACCGCGATATGACGAGCATCATTCATACTCTCTACCGTACAACAACCCGTTTCTTTACCGTTATCACCACCACTCCGGTGGTAATCCCAGGTTTTCATCGTAATACCGATGACTTCGTATCCTTGTTCTCTGAGCATTACCGCAGCCACAGAGGAATCCACTCCCCCACTCATAGCTACTAATACTCTTCCTTTTTTGCTCATGCTTTTAACTTTCTCTGTTTGTCATTTTGAGCGTCTGCGAGAAATCTATAGGTGCATTTTATACAGATTTTTAGATTTCTCCCTCCGGTCGAAATGGCAAAGATGTATCTTGATACAAACGAGTGCAAAGATACAGCTTTTTTTGAAGAAGGAAGTAATCCCTTCATTGTTAATAGTGATGGACGGGATAGAAAATCATCTTGTCGCTAACTGGTTAGTTTGTTACTTCAACAAAAACCGAAGACCTCCTCCGCTTAAACGCGGGTTGTTATACAAATAATCTAAAGCAATTCTAATTCCATAAATGAATGGAATCAACTCTATATTTGTATAACAAAATTTCCAACCCAACTACTCTTCCTCTACTTCTCCCAGCACAAACTCTTCTTCAATGTACCCGCCACGGGTAGATAGTATTTTAAGCGTTCCTTTGGCTCCTTCTATTCCATTCAACTGAACTCTGAATGTAGTTGTCTTCTGTTCTCCTGCATCAGTGTAACCTGCTTTTATGGTTTTGTTATAGGTTTCAGGAGTAAGGATTTTTACCTGGGCGTTTTCATGTCCTTTGGTTAGTTCTTCATCAAAGGAAAGCATTAAACGATCTTCTTGTACTATCTTTACCAATTGTGCTTGTTTTAATGCTACAGGAAGCTTCCCGGTATTCGACCACTTAATTTCTATCTCGTAAATGTTGTCGCTTTCTTTGGTGATTTCCATTTCATCGAAAGAAATTTGTGGTAGCTCCATTGCCATCGCCAGATTAAAGAGTGCCTGTTTTTTTGCCCAGCTTTCTACCTGCCAGGCCGGTCCATTTTGACTGAAGAATTTCGGATGAAATCCGCCGATTTCTACTTTTCCAAAATCGGGATGATCAAATTCTTCCCATTCTCTAAATCCTCTTCCTTCGTTTTCAAGGTCATCCCAGGTTATTCCGTCGAAGTCATCGTAAATTCCATCATTATTATAATCTTCCATCGCGCCGTTATTCCAAAGCTCATCTCCATACCAAATAGAGCCGAAATAGAAATATCCGAAATCAGGTCCATGTCCAAATAGCGGTCTTGGAATAGACGGATCGCCGGTTACCCGATTGGTTGGATAGCGGGTCATGTAGGTTTCGTACACATCCCCGGCCCAGGGATAGTTGGTAATTTCCAGTCCCATTTTGTCGTACTTCTCGTACAACGCTAAATCTTCGGGGTACATTCTTTCCGCACTTTTAGACGTTGAGGGCGGACGTAAATGCATTGGAACCCGTGTGTCCATCGAATTTACTACCGAGATATTAGGGTGAGTCAACATCCACATAACAACCGATTTTGATTCAGGCTCACTTAACGGATATGCTCCTGCTCCGTATTGGGTGTAGCCACGTCCGGTAGCGTCTTTTCCAATATCAGGTCTCCAGTTTTCGGCATAGTTACGGTGTAAATCCAAACCACCAATACCATCTTCGTTATAATCACCATCTCCATCATTATCGATTCCTTCACTATACACAAACCATTCACCTTTCCCGTCCAATACCCGTTGCATCAAACGTCCTTTCGGATCTCTTGGGTCTATGATATAGTTCGCTTCATCCAGTTCGTCTTCATTGGCCTTGCGCCGGATTTGGTATATGATTCCATCACCATCTAAATCTTCTTCGGGATCTTCGTCCAGTAAACCATCTCTATCGTTATCATGTGGACGAACTGAGCTCCTATTTCTTTGTGCGGTATGAAGATATAAATTTGAACCATCGGGATTGTTTTGTGGTCTCAGGTAGATTGTCTTTGTATCAATCAGCTTGGTAATGGCTTCATCTTTTCCATAGTTGGAAAGCAGATGATGTGTTAACCAAAGGATAGACTCACTACTTGTAATTTCTCCACTATGTCTGCCTCCTTCAAAGTACGCCGCCGGTTTATCGGTATGTTTTCCGGTTTCTTTATTGGTGATGGTCATTTGAAGAATCGGACGCCCTTCAAAACTTGTAGCTACCTGGTATAAATCAGTGATTTCCGGAAAATCTTCCGCCCATTTTTTATACCAATGGTACATAACATCAACAGTATGATACTTATCAAAACTAATCTCTTCTCCGGCTTCGTAAATTACTTCCGGTTGTTGATGCTGAGCAAAGAAGCTAATGCCATGGCGCTCTCCTTTAACCGTATACATTGCCGTGTCTTTATCCGATTCCGGCCAAGTGTAAGGATTAAGTGTTTTGTATTCCTGGGCAGTGACTTGAGTGCATAAAATGAGTGCTATTATGGTAAAAAAGGACTTCATAGTTGGCTTGATTGAGTTAGTTACAGGCTCAGAGTTTAGTTAATACTGATAGGAGTTACAATATGAGCCGCCCGTTTTGAAATCAAGCATTACTGAAGCTTCAATAACACGTACCAATCTTTGTCTCTACCCGTTGGAGAATTTCCAAGAGATACTTTCTTTCCTCCTTCAACAGAAGTAACTGTACCTTTATCGCCATCAAAATATTTCCCACTTTCTCCCTCAACGGGATCTAAGAAAGGGCAACTTCATCTCCTTTTCTAAAATCTACAAAATCGGATGCTCTTACTAGCTTATATTTACTTCAAAACAATCTCAAAAAAAATAGATTTATGAAATTTTTATTATCACTTATTATAGCGGTTCTTATTGCCTGTTCTGCATACGCGCAGGAAGCCCTTCATCCAATTATTCCATCCTTTGGTGGTATTTATGCAATTGAAGGAGGGATTAATCCGGATTCTGAAATAGAATACAATATTGTTATTGATCTCAAACTCCTCGACCGGGATAAAGAGAGCGTAAATCGTGGGTTAAATAATGTAGCAAGAATGATGAACCTGCATGGCTTAGGTGGAGTAAAAGCTGAAAACCTGAATGTGGCTGTGGTCATCCATGGCGGAGCTACTGATTTGATTCTGACTAATGAAGCCTACCAAAAACGCTATGAAGTAGATAATCCCAATCTGGAACTCATTAACATCCTGAAAGAAGCTGGAGTTGAGCTATATGTGTGCGGACAGTCATTATTATCCCGTAAGTATGCACAGAGTGAAGTAAATCCCAAAATCACCATCGGGCTTTCTATGCTAACCGTTTTTACCACTTATATGCACAATGGCTATGTGCCGCTGGTTTTTGGTTAGGTCATATACAAGTACGGCTTCCAAGGCTCTTGAACATTCCCATTATAATCCCGAAAGAAGGTAATTGGAATTGGACGATACGGCTTTGAACTAAGTGTCATATTCGCCTCTTTAGGTGTTTTATTCCCTTTCTTCACGTTACAATTCTCACAGGCAGTAGCCAGGTTTTCCCAGGTATCTTTTCCACCACGACTTTTTGGGATCACGTGGTCAATCGTTAGCTTCGATTTCTTTCCGCAATACTGGCAGGTGAAATTATCACGTCGCATTATATTTCGCCGGGATAGCACCACCTTGGTATATGGAATCCTGATATAGCTTCTCAGCCTGATTACAGACGGATATTGGTACGCCTCTCTGGGAGTTCGGAGTGCTTTTCCGGGATCGTCATGAAGAAGTTCTGCCTTTTCCAGAAAAAGGAGCTTCATCGAGCGCTGCACCGAGCAGATACTTAACGGTTGGTAGTCTTGGTTCAGCACAAGTACATTAGCGTTCATGATGCATCCTGTTTAGGATTGGATTGTTGATATGTAGATGTATTTCTTTTGAAGAGAATGCAGGATATGAACAATAAAAAAAGGCGTACCCGCTGTGAACGAGTACGCCTTAGTATGAAGTATTTTACTATCAAATTCAAGCTGCTAAAGCCCGATGTAACCCAAAATCTCTTCTCTTACGTCTGCGTTGATTGAAATTGCAAGCAATATTGAGACTAACAAACCGAACAGTGCATAGGAAAGATCTTTGAAAATGATCTTAACAACCTTACCCATTGGTTTACCCATTTTACGGCTTGAGGTTATACTCATTCCAATCTCACGACCTGCAAGTAAACCTAAAAATACCCAGGTTGTACTCATAGGAACTGTACTTACTGTTAGTTTATAAACCAAAAGAATGGCATAAATAAAGTCAATGATAGTCGCTGAACGGATATCGGTAACCCGCGATTTTTCGGTAACAATACGCTGGATCTTATCTCCCCTTAAATAGAACAGAATACCTAACCCAAAGAAAATGAACAGTGCAAAACCTAAAAACTGTCCAAGGCTCAACGATCTTGGCAAATAAACTGCTACGTTAGCCGCATCCTGCATTACCCATACGGCCCATAAAGATCCGGATGTAACCCACTGGATTGGAGTCCAGTAGTTTTTAGGCTTACTTTTTGAAAACTTTTCTTCAAGTGCTTTGGTAACCAATAACCACACGATAAGACCCGCAGCAAAAGCCAGAAAGTAGCCGCTTAAACTTTTTCCAAGTACGCCTGTAATACTTGATGCAGAAGTCGCAAAACAGCTTAGTAACAGGAATGTGGTAGAAACCGGCATTCTCATTCTGGTCAGGATCAGAAGAAAGATTGGAGCCGCTACCTGTAAGAAAGAAAAATCTGTGGGTGTTGTTTCAAAACCCTTAGATGCCAGCCTTTGATAACTTACATCCCCATCAAAAATGATGAAACTTACGGTTACTACTACAAGGAAGATGCCCCCTATGTATAACCATAAATGCCACCACTTTTTGTCTTGATTGGAAGCTAGAAAAGTTCCGATAGTCTGGATACTATCATTTGCAATAGCCGAGTAGCCTGCAAAAATAAACCCTACCCACATTGCAATTTCGGCATAAGGAAAAGTAACGCCAGCAGCAAAAAAGAAAAAGCCTATGAGGCCTAAAAAAATACGCTCCTGCTTTATAACAGTATAAAAACTGTCTGGAATAAGCCTCTCAGTAAGGCTTAGGTTTTTTTCAGAATTTGAATCACTCATTTTGTTTGTTTGGTGTGCTTTTTGATCGCACGAAACTACCCACCTTATGTTACCAAACTATTAACTCAGTATGTTATCAGCGTTAAGAAACTGATCAAAAATTACAAGTGAATTTTTTTAGTCTGAAAGGGGAAAACTTCCTGGTTTGCAGAAATAGAAACTGTAGGTATTCTGTACTTAATTAGTGAAATTACAGACTCAGAGATGTAGAAAATAAGATAAGATGACTCAGTCCGTTTCCTTCAAAAAAATCTGCAGCGCGATACTGAACAGCAAATTCTAGATCTGAATCATCATTTAAACCAAACCCATAGCCAACCAAAGCTCTATTCTCTCCACTGGTTTCGCCTTCGCTTAACGATAACAGTATTTCATCGGAGATTTTAAAATAATTACCATCTTCTTTTTTATGCGGAAATTTAATACTTAACCGGTAGCGTGCCCTGTTTGCAAAACCTTGTGTTCTTATCCTCTGTTCAAGTCTGATACGGTGTGAGCCGCTTCTTCCAAAAACCGGGCTCTTTAAATCAAGTTGTTCTGTAATCCTGTTCTCATGCCTTGGATTATCCGTAAATGGTCCCGACTGCCGGTACAAATATCCCATCCCAAACTTGTTACCCTTTTTAAGTTTATATGCCCCAAATAAAGACGCCTCCGCATGCCTTATGATATTTGCATTGTCGAGATTATCAAGGGAAGTAAAAATTTCAGTTTTTGCACTAAATGAAATCAAATCTGTATGATCCCATGAATAAGTTAGCGCCGGAGCCCAGATATACTCTGCATTTTGTGATTTAATGTCGGAGGTTAGGAACACTACAAAAAAGAGTGTTCCCCAAATGAGAGTATTTTTCATTGGCTGAAAGCCTGATTCCCAGAATAGAAATAGTATACCAGACACTATCTCACTTCTGTGCTCAGGTTTATTAATTTTGTGATGGTGTTTAAAACCGAGTAAAAAATACTCTGTTTTTGCTGATCTTTACGGGCTAAAAAATCGGAGATTTTCCTGAATATTAAAAGGCTCTTTTTTTATTGTATCTAAATTGTTACTAAAAAATTATGCCAATGTTTGTTACCCTCTTAATCACATTTTCATGTGAGTTTAAAAATCTTCTCAACTCTGTTCCTTACTGCAAACTCAATCAATCTATTTTTCGGTATGTCTACCAAATCTATTCTTCTTCTGATTTTTGTTTATTCTCTTTTTCAGATCAACTTCACAACTACTACCCCTAAAAATCAGACCATTAATGCCGTACTTGGTGATGTAAGCTTTGTTGATGAATTTGGAAGGCTTCCAAACGATGGAGATTCCGAGACGCTCCGAATTACCACTCATCTTAAGTATGTAACTTCTCTTCTTGAATCCGCTGATGTATCACATCTATCGACTTCGCAACTTAAAAATCGACAGCATCTTATTTCTCTTCTTAAGACTTATACAGAAGAGAATCCTTTCCCAATAAATTATGATTATCTAAACGAACGGCGTCCGACTTTCATAGACAAGCATGGAAATATTTGTGCCGTCGGCTACCTTGTTCAACAAACTGCCGGACAAGGAGCAGCAAAAGCAATCAATACAGAATTTAAGTACGAATACCTGATGGAAATGGAATCAGAATTACTGGATGGATGGCTCGCAGAAAGTGGCCTTACAAAAAAAGAAGCGGCAATGATTCAACCTGCTTATGGGCCTTCAGAAACTGTAGAAAATAATATAAGAACTGACTATTTAGTTTCTTCTATCGGATTAGCATTCCTTCAAGTTGCGGGCACTTCCTATTCGCTTTCGGATAAATACTCTGCAAAATCAGGTGTATACTTTTCCACTTTCTCTTCAGGTCTTGCATCCACTAGCATAATATTAGGCCTATATAATTTAAACCGATACGAAAGTACCAAACAGAGTTGCTGCTTTTCAGAAACTACCGTAGTTAATGAGCACAAACGTAATTTTTCTATTGCCAATATTGCATTTGGTTCAGCTTCCCTGGCTTTTAATGTTTACCGGGGACTAAAACTCAACAAGAAAAGGAAAGAGCAACGTTTTTCCTTCATACCTTCTGTAACTTATCAACCTGGCATAGAAGAACCGATACCCACCGCAAACCTTCATATCCGATTTTAACAATATATTTCTTCATTTGACCCCATCGAACTTGTTTCTGGAATCCAAAAAGTATAGTATTCCTTATCAAGTACTAACGGGGATTCTTTTAATGAACATACAGAAGGAACTGGTTCTTAAATCAGAATATGAAGAAGTTGAGAAAGTGGAACACCTGCTCAACGAGTTACAGGATGAAATTGGCTTTAATGATGAGTTCTATGCAAAGCTGATGCTCACCGTATCTGAAGCTGCTACTAATGGCATTGTACACGGCAACCAGCTTGATGCTTCCAAAAAAGTAGTCTTAACAGCTGAATCCGATGGCAAAAAGCTAATCTTCACATCCAAAGATGAAGGTCCCGGTTTTGAACCAGAAGAGGTCCCTGACCCCCTCGCTGAAGAAAACCTACTTAAACCCAGCGGACGTGGTGTATTCTTGATGAAAGAATATGCGGATGAGGTAGAGTACCAGGAAAACGGGACGAAGTTGGTGCTTCGATTTAAGCTTCCTTAGTAGGGTTAATAGTATTCATTAAAGCTGGTAAATTTTTTGTTAATAAAATTGATGAAAAATAATAGTCTTTAGTGTTTATCAACCCATCAATGAATTAAAATAATCAGGCATCCCGGTTTTGAATGTCATCCGCTCTTCATTTACAGGATGATTAAAAGACAATGAGGCGGCATGAAGTGAGAGGCGTTTAATTCCTTTATCTTTTCCCGCATACATTTTATCCCCTACTACCGGATGACCCGCTTCAGAAAAATGAACCCGAATCTGATTTTTTCTTCCTGTAAGTAGATTGATCTCCAGTAAGCTATATTTCTCCGATTCCTTTAGAACTTTGTATTCTGTTTTAGAAAGCTTTCCCTCGTCTGTATTTTGGGTGGAATATACACGGTGAATACTGTTCTCGGTTAAGTACGAACTAATGATATCTTTCTTTTTGTCAAGTAGTCCGTGCACTACGGTGTAGTACGTTTTAACCGTTTCTTTCCAGTGCTTCTGAAGGTATCTCTTTGAATGCTCGGTTTTGGCGAAGATTAAGATTCCCGAGGTGTCTCTGTCCAGTCGGTGGACAATAAGCACACTATTCCCTGACTTCGGATTCCCCTTGCGAACATAGTTGTTCAACAATGAAGTAACTGTATTTTCTCTTTCTTTAACATTACCAACAGTTAGCAGTCCATGTACTTTCTCTATGACGATAATATCATAGTCTTCGAATAGAATGGTAATCCCTTTTGGGTGGAATCTCTTCGGAGATCCTTTGAAATTTTTTCGGTATTCACTCATTGCCCAGAGTAGGCAATTTTGAGATGGTAAAGCGGACTTGATAAAAATTTATTTCAATTTACAGTCACCAAAAAAAGCCGATCCATTATTGAACCGGCTTTCTGATAATATCTAAGTAATACTCAACTTAGTTAAGTTGAGCATCTAATTGCTTTGTAAGATGTGTTTTTGGAACAGCGCCAATAATCTGATCAACAACCTGACCGTCTTTGAAAATTAACAGAGCCGGAATACTTCTGATTCCGTACTTCACAGATACTTCAGGATTGTTATCTACATTCACTTTCCCAATTTTTGCTTTTCCAGCATATTCACCAGCCATTTCTTCTACAACGGGACCGATCATGCGGCAAGGTCCACACCATTCTGCCCAGAAATCAACCAATACTGGATGCTCAGATTTTAGTACTTCTTCTTCAAAATTGCTGTCAGTAAATTCTACTGTGTTAGCCATAACTGTTACCTTTATTTAATTAATACTTTCTTTAATTTCGATTTCTAATATCTGAATTAATCCCCCCTTTTACACATTGTTTATCGTTATTGGAGACATTGTGTTCGTTTATAAAGAATTGGCCACGAAAACACTAAAGCACCAATCTTTAATTTTCTGTGCTTTAATATTATTTCATGACGAATGAATAGGAGTTCAGTTATTCCAAGTATTCCGTAAGATTCTGATCCGTCAGCTGACGGATAGGATGAACCTCGATCAATTAGCCAGCACTAACTCCACTGATTCTTCACCCAGAACATCCTTCAAACCTTTTAATAGCTCATCATTTGGCTCTACCACAAAATTACGAATGTTCATTTTGATGGGCGCATTAGCTTCTTTGCTGTGCACTGCCATCTTAACCATAGTAGTTCCTTTGTTAAGCTCAAATAACGACTGCATTTGGTTGAGATCGTCATTGGTGAGGCCGTCCGTCACAATATCTAACTTTAATCTAAGCCGATCCTGAAACTTCTCGCGAAGATTTTCTACACGCTCCATATTCGTTACAATTAAGCTATTGCCACGCTCACGAATGCTATAACGTCCTGTAAAATAAATTACGTTATCAACCTCAAGTAATGCAGAAAACTTATCGAACTCTTTACTGAATACACATACTTCCATCGAAGAGTACAAGTCTTCAACCATCAAAAAAGCAATGGGTCTGCCTTTCTTATCTACGATTTGACGCTTACCTGTAATAATCGCAATGAACCTTAATTCTGATTCATGTTTTAATTTCTGAATAGTTTCTTCCTTCAGATTCTGTTTGCCAAATAACTTTATGTCCTCCTTATATCGATTTAAAGGATGACCACTCAAATACAGACCTATTAACTCCCGTTCTTTATTCAGGCGTTCAATGGTACTCCATTTTGGGACTTCTTTTAACTTTGGCTCCTGAAGTATTCCACCACCAGCTCCTCCACCAAACAAATTCACTTGATTCAGCCGTTGCTCTTCTTGTTTTCTGGAGGCAAAAGCTAAAATATCCTCTACTCCAAATAATAACTTTGCCCGGTTATCTTCTAAATCATCAAAGGCACCAGCCTGAATTAAACTTTCCAGTGTACGTCGGTTACAAACGCGAGGGTCTACCCGGGAAGCGAAATCAAATACCGTTTTAAATAATCCATTTTCTTCACGCTCCTCTACAATGTGAGCAATAGCAGAAGAACCAACACCTTTTATTGCAGACATCCCATATTGAACACGGCCATCTCTTGCAGTAAACTTTCCTCTGGCAGTATTGATATTTGGAGGGTCTAATGGAATATTCATTTTGTGACATTCCTCAATAAACGACGCTATTTTTTTGATGTCGTTCATATTGTGTGTCATCACCGCAGCCATATATTCCGCAGGGTAATTTGCTTTGAAATACATGGTGTGATAAGCAACAACTGAGTATGCTGCAGAGTGGGACTTATTGAATCCATAACCCGCAAACATGGCCATTTTATCGAACACTTCTTTGGCCGTCTTCTCTTCATAACCAAGCTCTTTGGCCTGCTTCACAAACTTTTCCTCTTCAGGCGGGAGGAGTTCGGGCTTTTTCTTTCCCATGATTCGCCGAAGTACGTCGGCTTCTCCCAGCGTATAACCACCCATTTGCTGTGCTACCTTCATGATCTGCTCCTGATAGATCATGATTCCATAAGTTGGCTCTAACAGGGCTCTCAAATCTTCATGATCATACTCAACTTTCTCGCGACCATGCTTTCTTTCAATATAGTTCGGGATGAACTGCATTGGTCCGGGACGATAGAGCGCATTCATTGCTATCAAATCATTGATGTCCGTAGGCTTCAGATTGTGAAGATGTTTACGCATCCCTTCACTCTCAAACTGAAACGTGCCTAGTGTTCCTCCCTTTTGATATAGCTTATACGTTACCGGATCATCTAAGGGAATATCATCCAGATTATATTCTTTCCCGTGATTTTCTTTAACAAAACCAATAGCTGTTTTTAAGATGGAAAGCGTCTTCAATCCCAGAAAATCCATCTTCAACATTCCGGCGTATTCGATCACACTTCCATCAAACTGAGTAACCGTAAGATCCGCGTCCTTGGCTGTGCTCACCGGAATAAACTCGGTCAAATCATCGGGGGCAATGATGATTCCTGCGGCATGAATCCCGGTATTACGTACTGAACCTTCCAGTACATGTGCCATTTTCAACGTTTCGGCTTCTAGTCCTTCACCCTCTTTAATCTCTCGTAATTCTTTTACTTCTGAAAAAGCGTCATCCAATGAAGTTCCGGGTCGTTCGGGAACCAGTTTAGCAATCCGGTCTGCTTGTGCTAAATCCAAGTCCAGCACACGTGCGACATCCCGAACAGAAGATCGGGCCGCCATCGAACCAAAGGTAATGATATGCGCCACCTGATCTTTTCCGTATTTATCTACTACATATTCAATCACTTTCTGGCGACCATCGTCATCAAAATCGATATCAATATCCGGCATGGATACACGCTCAGGGTTCAAGAATCGCTCAAAAAGGAGATCATATTCTAAAGGATCTATATTAGTAATACCTGTGCAGTATGCTACTACCGAACCAGCCGCTGATCCACGTCCGGGACCCACATACACTCCCATATCCCTTGCAGCCGCAATAAAATCCTGCACAATCAAAAAGTAGCCGGGAAAACCCATGCTTTTGATAATTCCCAGCTCGAGGTTGATTCGTTCTTTTACTTCATCGGTAAAATCAGGATATCGTGTTTTGGCTCCTTCCAGAGTCAGATGACGTAAATAATCATCTTCATCCTCAAACCCTTCCGGAATTTCAAATTTTGGAAGGATTACTTCTCTGGCCAGTTTGATTGGCTCAATCTTATCTACAATTTCCTGGGTATTAGCAATGGCTTCCGGCATATCCGGAAAGAGCTCGACCATCGCCTCAGTGTCTTTGAAGTAGAATTCTTCGTTTGGAAATCCATATCTGAACTCGCGCCCTTTCCCAATCGGAGTTCCGACCAACGTACCGTCATCAATACAAATGAGAGCATCATGAGCTTTGGCATCTTCCTGCTCCAAGTAAAAAGCATTGTTACTGGCAACCAGCTTCACACCATATTTCTGAGAAAACTCTTTAAAGACCTCATTTACGCGCTGCTCTTCGTCCAGTCCGTGGTTGATGACTTCGAGATAGAAATCATCCCCGAAAACATCCACCCACCATTTGAGTTCTTCTTCCGCAAATTCCTCGCCTTTATTCAGAATTAAATCTCCCAGCAGGCCGCGAGTGTTTCCACTCATACAGATCAGGTTCTCACTGTATTGTTTGATAACTTCCTTATCAACACGTGGAAACTTGTAATAATAGCCTTCAGTAAATCCAACAGAACATAATTTCGCCAGGTTTTTATAGCCTTCCTGATTTTTAGCAAGCATTGGTATTTGATAACGCCGATCCCGGTTTTCTCGGGTAAATTTCTTTTGGAGGCGATCATCTACCACAAAAAACTCGCAGCCAACAATAGGTTTAATTCCCGCCGCTTCAGCCGCAGATACAAAAGCGAACGCACCATACATATTTCCTTTATCGGTGAGTGCAACAGCGGGCATACCCAGTTCTTTTGCCTTGGCAACAAGGTCTTTTACACCAGCTGTGGCTTGTAGAACAGAAAATTTAGAATGGCAATGCAGATGCGTAAAAACCACATCTTCGTCAAGTGTTATCTCCGGTTCCGAGGGAGTTGAACCTTCCGTGGTACTCTGATCTGTGAGCTCCTCTTTTTTTTTCAACCGTGATGGGGACACCAGATCGATATAATGCTCCCGTACAATATAACTCTGAGAGGATTCATAGAGTTTAGCATCCAGCGGGAAGTTTACATTAATCACTCCCAACCGAACTAATTCCAGGAATGCCCGGGTCGTTGCTTCTACATCGGCGGCGGCATCGTGTGCATCTTCAAAACCGGTATCAAATATTTTATGATGGAGCTCGCCCAATGTAGGCCATTTAAATCCGCCCCGACCATTTGGGATTCCTACATATTCTGTACTTTCGTCTTTGGTATCAATCTTGGGCTTATCTATAATCGCTGAAGGAATCTTCTTGCGAAGAAACTCAGCACCCATCACACTTTCATCGAACGAAACATTGTGTCCAACCAGGAAATAGGCCCGGTCCATATCTTTCCGAAATTCCTTAAGCACAAATTCCAGATCATGCCCTTCTTTTTGGGCACGTTTGGTGGATATACCATGAATTTTCTCTGAGTTGAACGGGATCGTAAATCCTTCCGGTTTCACAATATAATTCCCGCTGCTCATCAGTTTTCCGGTATGATCATGCAGCTGCCAGGCTAACTGAACCAGACGGGGCCAGTTATCAAAATCGGTGATGGGTGCGGAATAATCGCGGGGAAGTCCTGTGGTTTCGGTATCAAAAATCAGATACATAAAGAGCCTTTCGTACGTGCGTGATCTACTGAAATTCTATGTTGAATATAGGGTACAAAACACACCTTATCTCGGGAAGTTTTCCACAAGTTGTTAAGGGATTAATTTTTCGAATAACTAAAAAAGCGATTTACATTCTCCATTAATACACATATAATGCACATATAATTATATGTAAGGAGATTTGACTAATGAAAGGATTGAAATCGTACGCAACGCAGGTACATGACGACGACTCAGAAATGCTTAAGCTGTCCCGGAAAATTGAAACCGGGTTTCCTTCTCCTGCGGGAGATCACCTCGAAAAGGCATTGAGTTTGGAAGAGCTGATCGTTCGCAGGCCCACTTCCACTTTTTATGTTCGGGCAGAGGGAAATGCTATGAAAGCCTCTGGTATTTATGATGGAGACATCCTCGTTGTAGATCGTTCTCTAACCGCAGGAAATGGCTCGATAATTATTGTTTCTTTGAATGAAGAAGTGATTATCCGTCGTCTTGTGAAGAAGGGAAATCGAATTTTTCTTGTTTCGGGAGATGTAAGATATGCTCCCATCCCTATTAATGAAGGTACCGAATGGATGGTTTGGGGAGTGGCTACGCACTTGATTCACAGGTTCAGGAATCGAAAAGGAGATATAGAACGAGAGGAGAAGGTGTATGAGATGTGATTTCGTTATTCGTTAAGTAGAAAGATAATATGAACCTTTCATTCCTCCCATCTCATCCCCGGAACCTTGCCTATGCCATGGTCGACTGCAACAACTTTTACGCCTCGTGTGAGCGGGTATTTGATCCTTCCCTCAACAACAAGCCCATAGCCATTCTTTCAAACAATGACGGCTGCGTAATCGCCCGGTCTCAGGAAGCTAAAGATGCCGATATCCCCATGGGAGCTCCGGAATTCAAATACCGGAAACAGTTCAAAGAAAAGGGGGTCGCTGTACGATCTTCGAACTATGCGTTGTATGGAGATATGTCGCATCGGGTAATGGAAAGCTTACGGTATCTCACTCACGATATCGAGGTTTATAGTATTGATGAAGCCTTTGCAGAACTTTCAACCAATATCTATCCAAGTCTGGATGAATACGGTGAAGTAATCAGAAATACGATTGACCAATGGACCGGACTGCCTGTATCGGTGGGTATCGCTCCCAGCAAAACACTGGCAAAAATTGCGAATCATATTGCTAAGAAAAACCCGGAATTTGATAATGTACTCGATCTTACCAATCACCCCGAAATAGACTCTTTTCTGGAGCAAACTCCCACTCAGGATATCTGGGGAATCGGTCAGGGACTTACGATCCGACTCAACCGGTATGGTATCAACAATGCATTGGATCTAAAGAAAACCATCAACAATAAGAAATGGGTTCGGAAGCATCTGGCCGTTACCGGCTTACGAACGGTTCTTGAACTGAATGGCTTTCCTTGTTCGGGATTAAGTGAGGGCCGTGATTCCCGGAAAGGTATTCTCACCTCCCGCATGTTTGGGAAACCCCTCTACCAGCTTTCGGACGTACAGGAAGCCGTTGCTACTTTTGTAAGCCGGGCTGCGGAGAAGCTCCGGGCGCAAAAATCGGTGGCATCTAATATTCATATTAACCTGATTGGAGATAAATACGACAACATCCGTGGAAAATATAAGTTTGGCGCTGGTTATCCGATGAAAGTCCCCACTGCGCATACCCCAACCATGATCAAAGTGGCAAAAGCACTCACTGCTCATGCTTTTGAAGAAGGACGAAAGTATAAAAAAGCGGCAGTAATGCTTACCGGTATCGTTCCCAATAGCGAAGTTCAAATGGATCTCTTTGATCCGGAACTTTATACCCAACGGCAGTTTCGGTTAATGGAGTGTATCGATAAAATTAATTCCCGATTTGGAAGAAATCATACCGCCTTTGCTGCAACCGGACTCCACAAAAAAGGCGATCACCGTAATAAATGGCTGATGAACCAAAACTACCTGAGTAACCGCTATACCACCCGTTGGGATGAGTTGATGGTAGCGAAGACGGAGTTTTAAATTTCCTGACTCTGTCATTTCGAGCAGAACGAGAAACCTAAAGAATTACATTAATAGAATTACATAGATTTCTCACATTCGTTCGAAATGACAAAACCTTATGTTCTTTGCGAAGATTCCGAAGTTTACCTTAGTTTCAAATGTATTCGACGAAGCAATCCCGTAGATTTGATTATGAAATCCGAGATTGCTTCAGGCTTGCTGCGCTGAAGCCTTCGTAAAGACTCTTAAATATATATCAATGTCACTACTACTCATCGCAAAAAACCGGGATATGAACCCATGGAAAGAGGCTCTTCTTAGGATAGATGCAAATCTGGATATTGAAGTATGGCCTCGGGTTGAGAATAAAGATCGGGTGACTTTCGCAGTGTGTTGGAATCACCCCAAAAAAGTTCTGGATGGATATCCAAACCTAAAAGCAGTGACTTCTTTGGGAGCAGGAGTTGATCATTTGTTAAAGGATGTCGCTATTCCGAAAAGCGTTAAACTGGCACGGGTTATGATTCCGTCTCTGAAAACGCAAATGGGTGAATATGTACTCAATGCTATTCAGAATTATCGCTTTTATACAGCACGGTATGTCGATCAAAAAAGAGAAGCGTATTGGAGCAAACACAACCCGGTTCCAAAAGAAGACTGTACTGTTGGAATTATGGGATTGGGTGAAATTGGTTCTGCTGTGGCAGAATGGTTATTGGTTAACGGCTACGAAGTTAACGGTTGGTCAAGATCAAAAAAGAACATCGGGGGAGTTCAGTGTTTTGATGACAGTGGATTGGATGAATTTCTTTCTCGGACAAATATTCTGGTTTGTCTGCTTCCTCTCACCAAAGAAACTTCAGGAATTCTGGAATTGGACGTTTTCAAAAAATTAAAACCGCCCGCATTTTTGATCAACGTAGCAAGAGGAACTCATCTGGTTGAAGAGGATCTAATTTACGCACTGGATACAAAAGTACTTCAAGGTGCCTGTCTGGATGTGTTTGAAGAGGAACCGCTGCCTGCTAATCATCTTTTTTGGAACCGCCCTAATATTATGATTACTCCTCATACAGCTTCAATCACTGATCCTGAAGAAGCGGCTGAACTGATTGTAGAAAACTACAAACGCAGCCTTTCCGGAATAGAGTTATTGAATGAGGTGGATAGAGAACTGGGTTATTGAACTGGTGATACAATCAGATATTTTGTCATTCCGGGCTTGACCCGGAATGACAACCACTTAGATTTAGTTAAACAGCTTTACTAAGCTATACCCCACCCAAACAAAGAGAAGTCCCAGCATTACCTGCCCGCCCATATTCAGCATCGCTGCCATAAATTCACCTTCCTTGCCAAGTAAAAAAGTATCGTTTGCAAAAGTTGAGAATGTGGTAAATCCTCCAAGAAGTCCAACAAAGACAAACAGACGAAGCTCTACATTCATCCAACCTTTTACTTCGAAAATTCCGGCTAGTAATCCTATCAACAGACAGCCGATTATATTTACAGTGAATATTCCGAAAGGAAACTGATCAGTCTTTAGATGTTCATCAATAGAAATTGATAAGAGATAACGACTGGTAGCTCCTAAGAAACCTCCGGCTCCTACTGCAAAGAGATTGAGTAAACTAAATTGCATTTAACTGAAATGACACACCCCAATCCCCTCTCAAGAGAGGACTTGAGCATGTTTATTTTAAATTTCAACCGAATGAACCCAGCCATGGCGATCTTCTACTTTGCCATATTGAATGCCGGTTATCTCATCAAATAAACGTTGAGCGAAATCTCCGATCTTACCACTTCCAATCTGAATGGTTTTCCCATTGTGTTCAATAGTACCTACCGGAGAAATTACAGCTGCGGTTCCTGAACCAAACACTTCTTTAAGTGATCCTTTTTCAGAGGCTTCAAAAACTTCATCAATAGAAATTTTGCGCTCTTCAACATTATAACCCCACTCATCAGCAAGTGCAGTAACAGAACGCCGTGTTACCCCTGCCAACACTGAGCCTGTGAGTTTTGGGGTCACCAACGTATCACCAATCAGGAAATGAATGTTCATCGTACCGACTTCTTCGATATATTTATTTTCGATAGCATCTAACCAAAGAACCTGAGTATATCCATCCTGTTGTGCCTTTCGGGCAGGAAGGAAACTTGCTGCGTAATTACCCGCAGTTTTGGCTTCGCCAGTTCCACCTTTTACCGCCCGGACGTATCCATTTGGAGTAGTTAGTGATACCGGGTTGAATCCTTCTGCATAATACGCGCCAACCGGAGAGGTGATGATGTAATAACTATAAACATCCGAAACGCGTGCTGCCAGATAATCATCACTCGCAAAAATTACCGGCCTGATATACATCGCGGTACCCGGTTTTTTAGGAATCCATTTTTTATCAAGACGAATGAGTTCTTCTAATGCAGTAATGAACGTTTCATAATCGGTTTCGGGGATACACATTCTTCGGGCCGATTTATTGAATCGCTCAAAGTGAACATCAGGACGGAAAATATTTACCGTATTTTCATCCACATAAAAGGCTTTCATCCCTTCAAATACAGCCTGTCCATAGTGCATTACATTCAGCGCCGGGGTAATCTCAATTTTACCGAAAGGCTTAATTGTTGGCTCACCCCAGGCTCCATTACGAAACTCCATTTCGAACATATGGTCTCCAAAGAGCTTACCAAATTGAAGGTTGTCAAAATCTACTTCACCGATTCTACTATACTCTGCTTCTTCTATTTTAAGGGCTGGTTTTGTCAATATCTCGTTCATAATTCTCTTTAAGTCTTTTATGTATCGGGAACTGGTGAATATAACCTATTTTCACTTCCCTTTCATCATCCCGTGCTTTGCATTGCAGCGGCTATACCGTTGATATTTAGAAAAATCAATTCGGTTAATTCAGCTTTCTCTTCATCCGTTTTCACTTCATCCCAACGTTTTAGTAATTCCGACTGAATTATGTTCAGCGGATAGGTAAATGGGTTTCTGAATAGAATAGAGTGTTGAATGACAGGATTATGATCCAAAATTCTCTCCAATTCTGCGATAGTTGTTATTCCATCTATCGCCAAATCAAGATCTTCTGTTATTTTATTATGGAAATAATGATCCTTCGGATCATTATAAATCACCGATGTTGGTATATGGGTGCGGGCAATTTCACGCTGAGAGTTATTCATCACCGTGTAAAAGAATTTCCATTCTTTCTGCCAACGGGTAATAATTTCTTTCGCATCCGGATATTTCTCGAAAATAGTCGATAAACCTTTTCCAATGCCATACCAACCCGGCACATTATAACGAACCTGAGTCCACGCAAATACCCATGGGATTGCCCTTAGCCCACTAAAATCGAGTTTTCCTCCCGCGCCACGGGAAACAGGTCGCGATGCAATCGGCAGTTTCCCAATATGCTCAATGGGGGTAATCCCGGAATACCAATCCCAGAACTTTTCATCATCAATTAAATCCCGGTAAGCAGTCATGGTAGTTGAAGCCAACTCCTGCATCATATCCCATTCATAATTGGAATCACTCAGATAGCCCGGCTTATCTTTCTGGGCCATCGTTACCTGAACCATGGCGTTTACAAGTTGCTCCAAGTGCCTATGCGCGATAGAGGTCAGTGAATACCTGAACGAAATTACTTCTCCCTGTTCAGTGAACCGGATTCGCCCATTATTGGCAACAGGTGGCATCGCAACAATCGCTTTATTTGATTGTCCACCACCACGCCCAACAGTACCGCCTGTTCCATGGAATAAACGAAAATCAATTTCATATTTACGGCAGACCATTCCAAGATCATACTGAGCTTTATTGAGTGCCCAGTTAGCCATCCAATAACCTCCGTCTTTGTTACTATCAGAGTAACCGAGCATGATTTCCTGGAAGTTGCCACGTGCCTCGATCTGTTTAGCAAACATTTCATGTTCAAACATTTCTGCCATTACTTCACTGCTTGCTCCTAAATCTTCAATCGTCTCAAATAACGGGACTACATCCAGTGAGGTTTCTACTTTTCCATCAATATAACTCCAGAGTCCCAGCTCTTTAGCTATGATCAACACTTCAAGCATATCGCTTACTCCGTGTGTCATACTGATGATATAACTTCCAAATGAATTTGGATCCAGGGCAATCATGTCTCTGATTTCTTCAAATACAGTCATCACTTTGCTGGCCACTGCCGAGCGTTCACTCTTAAACGGACTTAATGGTCTTGGATTCCGGAGCTCTTTCACCAGAACATTGATTTTCTCTTCTTCTGATAATTTGCTGTAGCTATCTATCACATTCCCTTTGCTAAGCAATTCTTCTACTGTTTCTTCATGGAGCCGGCTGTGCTGGCGGATATCCAGTGAAGTAAGATGAAAGCCAAAGGTCTTCGCGCAAATAAGTAAATCCTGAAGGCGGCCTTGTTCACTTAATCCCACTAAATTATTCTCAATCAGGCTATTTCGGATAAGCTCCAGGTCATACACAAAGTTAGCTGAAGTATATTTCGAAGCTATTTTAAGAACTGCATCTTTATCTTTAGAAGTCGCATCCATTTGCTCCTGAATGTACTGCATCATGTGTGTCAGTTTACGGCGATAGGGCTCTCGCTGGTATCTGCGTTCATACAGATCACTCAGTGGATTTGCAGTCTCTTCATCCCGAAGAGAAAGCCTCAGGTCGTCCGAAATTTTGGTCTCTTTGTAGGAAACACTTAAATACCTGCGTAGATGATCCAGTTTTTTCAAGTAGGTTGCCAACGCTGTTTTGCGCTGCTCAATCATCGTTTTCCATGTCACGGAGGATGTCACATTTGGATTTCCATCACGGTCACTTCCAATCCAAGATCGATATTTCAGTACAATCGGGATATCACCGGATTCTCCGTAGTAGGTTTCCAGCGCGAGCCGAATATCACGATATAAACTTGGCACTACATCCCAGATTGTATGAGTGAAAAAGAAGAGTCCGTTTTCCACTTCATCTTCCACCGACATCCGTTCTGCGCGGACTTCATCAGTCATCAGGAGTAGCTTCATTTGATTGAAAATTTCTCTTTTAAGATGCCTTTTCTCATCTTCGGTATGTGAATTACTGCCCACATCAGCAATCATTGTACTTATTTCATGCTGCTTGGTAAGCACACTTCTTCGACGGGCTTCGGTTGGGTGAGCCGTAATGGTAGGCTGAATATCCATCGTCTCAAAAACCCCGATCGCCTGCTCCAGATTGTATCCGGCTTCTTTCATTTTGTGAACAGCTTCCAGAATGCTCTCATTACGGGGTTTCTCCGGTGTTTCCTCAAACTCCCGTTTTCTGTTGATCCGGCTGATCTCGTGCTGTTCAAGGGAATTCACCAGATGAAAAAATGTAGTGTAGATGCGCAAGTACTCTTTGATATCTTTTCCCGGCATATCCTCAACCAGCTTTCTGAGCCGTTTAAGCATTTCCTGATTTCCTCCGTCAAGCGCTTCTTTACTGTTGAGTGGAAACTCACCCAAGATTTTGATGAATTCTTCTCCGGATCGTTCTGCGCTTAGCTGTTCCAGAATTTGTGTGAGTGTGGTAATATGATTTGCCAGATTCTCACTGATATTACTCTTTTCAGTGAGTTCCTTTACAGTCGATTCCCAATGCATCTGCTACTTCTTTTCTAATTTAGTCTTTTTACGAGTGTGTGAACCCCAAATGTAACCAATAATTCTTCCTTTTTTAATTATTGGTGGGTTAAGTTTTCTATGCATTAAATACAGACATCCTCCGTCATTTGATCTATTCGATCAAATGCCACCTCCTTCGAAGGAGGAATAATACAAACCGACCTCTGAAATATTGGCGAAATGAGTGTATCTGAGGCATTAATATTGATCAATGCTTCCCAAACAAATCCGTAAAAAAATGGGCAATCCCAGTTATCAGAGGTGGTAAGAATCGTGATCGTTTGTTATAACAACGTCTCGTAAAATGAAATCTGCATTTTTTATGGCGATTTTGGATACTTTTGATCGTTCAAGAGTATCAGGAACTACTTGCCAATGTACTTATTTGTGCAGATCCTTCGGAAGTATCCTCAGGATGACTTTAATTAACTAGTAAACCATGAAGAATAAAACACGCTGTGCCTGGGCCGAAGACCAGTTCGAAGAATACATCACCTACCACGATGAAGAATGGGGCGTGCCTGTTCACGACGACCGCAAACACTTTGAGTTCCTGATTCTGGAAGGAGCACAAGCAGGACTTAGCTGGGCTACCGTATTAAAAAAGAGAGAAGGCTACCGACAATCCTTTGCCAACTTCGATCCTGAAATAGTAGCCACCTTTGATGAAGATAAAGTTCAGGAACTGCTTCAGTTTAAAGGGATCATCCGGAATAAACTGAAAGTGAGGGGAGCGGTAACTAATGCTCAGAAGTTTCTGGAAGTACAGAAAGAATTCGGAAGCTTTGATGCCTACATCTGGAGTTTTGTAGGTGGAAAACCCATTGTGAATTCCTGGAAAAGTATGAGCGAAGTCCCGGCTACTTCTCCCGAATCAGATGCCCTCAGTAAGGACCTGAAGAATCGAGGATTCAAATTTGTAGGAAGCACCATCATGTATGCCCACATGCAAGCCTGTGGACTGGTCAATGATCACACCGTGGATTGTTTTCGATACAAGGAAGTGCAGGGATTTTATCAGGACTAATATTTCTCTAAAGAAACTGATTTATATTGCTTTAAATAAAATAATTACAGATTCTTGTTTGGATAATATTATGTTAGGTGTATACTAATGAAGAAATTGACAAACCTTTTTTCATCCTCTTTCTTCAGAGTAATCATTTGCTTTCTAGTATATGTACTTTCATGGTTTCCTTGGATTCCATTCTTACAGTATATCAACGTCTTTGATGATAAAGGTCCTCTTGTGATCATTGTTGCCCCAGGCGCTCTACCAATAGCTTTAATTATAATTACAATTTTTGATCTACTTTTAAAAAGAATCAAATTTCTTCGAAACAGAACTGATATTTTATTCGGAATTAATCTTATAATTAGTTCATTATTATTCTTCCCATGTTTAGTACTAGGTTTTGGCGCTATGGGTCTATTTTGCACTATATTCAATTGTTAAATGCACCTAACAAGTGTTTCAAACGAGACGCGTGATTCTGCTTCTTTTCTTCGTCATCCTGAGCTTGACTCAGGATCTTACGAATAGACTCTAAAAGTGACTCCGGAAATTATCCTCTTAACGTCTTATACCAATCTTCCAGCTTAGGATTTTGATTCTTTACCAACTCCCATTTCCATTGCTTTCTCCAGTTCTTCAACTGTTTTTCTCTGGCTATTGCATCACTTATTGAATCGTATTCTTCTGCATATACCAGAACCGTTAGTTTATACTTAGATGTGAACTTCGAACCTTTACCTTCTTTATGATTCCATACCCTTAGGGAGATATTATTGGTTACTCCGATATAGAGTGTAGTTCTTTGGAAGTTGGTGAGGAAGTATACGTAGCCTTTGTTCATGTTCAGTAAGATCCTTTAGAGTACCAATCCTTACAAAAGATCCTGAATCAAGTTCAGGATGACCGTGTGAGTTGGTTTTGATTGATGGGCTTGAGATTCGGGAAAGAGACCTAATTAAAAGCTGCTCAATTTATTACGGGCTTGTGGGCAATAAAATTATTCAGTTACTTCAACAAAAACGAGAACCTGCGCCGCTTAAACGCCGGGTCGTTATATATACTAAAATGAAATACCTATTAATTATTTCGCTTTTTGTTTTAGGGAATTGTGCTTCTACTCCCCGTCCTTTAGTTGAACCAACTTCTTACCCAACGCCCGATTTTAATGGAATTGTTGATTCATATATCACAATGGACCTTAAAGCGCAGGCTCCTGACCCAAATATTATTTTAGTTAATATGAATGATCCTCGCTTTACGGGACCAAAATTTATTTCTCCACTATTACAGCAAAAAGAAGTAAAAAGAGTTTTATCTGGGTTTACTTGTCCGGTTCGTGGAAAGGTTGCTGTTGCAGTAATTCTAGATATAGATGGCACTGTAAAATCACCTCAACTTAGAAGAGGTATTAATAAACTCTGTGATGCAAAAGCAATTGAAGCAGTTAGCAGTGCTTTTGTTTACCCCGCGAAGTATGATGGAGAGCCGATCGCTATGGTTTTAACCCTTCCTATAACATTTAAATAATGCACGCGTGTGTATAAGAAGCGTTTTCCCCCTCGTTGCTCAGCTCTTCTGCGTGATGCGTTCCCGTAATTCCTATTTCTAACAAGAACGAATCTCAACCAAGTCATTCCTGCGAAGGCAGGAATCCAGATACTCTAAAAAGCTCCAGATCCCCGCATTCGCGGAGATGACGGTTATAGAAAGTAGAATCTTCAACCTCATCCCCATCCCTTCTCCTTCGCAAGGAGAAGGTAGCTCATTGATCTGATTCCATACTATACAGAAAATTCTCCTCCTTGTGAAGAGGGAGATAAAGGAGATCGAAGTACAGAACGGAATTAAGTACATTCTTACATCTTCAACCTTAACTTAATATTTACCAACCATTCATGTCCTTCGACAAACAACCCACATTAGCAGGAAAACTTCTCACCCTTCGTCCGGTTCAGGAAGAAGATTTTGATGCATTGTTTAAGGCTGCTTCCGACCCAAAGATCTGGGAGCAACACCCGGCCTGGGATCGATATAAAGAACCGGTTTTCCGAAAGTTTTTTGAAGAGGCTTTAGAATCAGGCGGAGCACTTCTGGCTATCGATAATTCAACAGGGACAGTAATTGGGTCATCGCGTTATTATGGCTTTGATTCGGATCGTAGTGAGATCGAAATCGGTTGGAGTTTTCTGGCTAAAGAATATTGGGGCGGCAGGTACAACAAAGAGATGAAACACCTGATGCTTGAGCATGCTTTTCAGTTTGTAGACAAGGTACTGCTTCTGATTGGACCAGATAATATCCGATCCCGAAAAGCCGCTGAGAAAATTGGAGCGGTAGAAGCTGGAACCCGGAAGAATGCGTACGGAATGGAGAGCTTGGTTTATGAGATCGAAAAAGGGACTTGATTAAAAGTCATTCCTGCCTGTCCGCCGTAGGTACATTTTTGGAAAGCGGGCGAAGGCAGGAATCCAGATACCCAAAAAAGCACCAAATCCCCGACCCTTCTCTTAGCTCTTTGATTTGATCATTCTATACAGAACGTCCTCCTGCTTGCTAAGGAGGAGACAGAGGTCGGGATAAGGATTATTATTCAGAAGTTGTTATCCCGGACTTGATCCTCAATTTGTAAAGAGTGATACTTTGCTAAATTTTTAAACAGAAACAATACTACATTCCTCATGGATGCTGAATTGAATTCAGCATGACAACTTATATTAAATCTTATTGTATGGTTTCAGATCAGGCTCAAAACACCCAACAAGAACAACTTCCAAGAAAGCTCGGAACCTGGGCACTCTGGCTCCTAGTCGTTAATGGCTTAATAGGCGCCGGGATATTCGGTCTGCCGAGTGGGGCATCCGAACTTGCCGGTGAATACAGCGTTTGGGTGTATGCGTTATGTGCCTTGCTTATTCTGCCTGTAATACTCTGTTTTGCTGAGTTAGGCAGCTATTTCCGGGGAACGGGTGGCCCCGTTCGCTATGGTACAGAAGCTTTTGGCCCTTTCGTGGGCTTTCAAAGTGGATGGTTGTATTATTTTGCCCGGATGATCTCCTTTTCCGCAAACTCCGTGTTGTTGGTTGAAAGCATCGGGTATTTTTATGCCCCAGCCGGAGAAGGTATCGGGCGACTTATTTGTCTTGCGTTAATTTGTGGTGCCCTCACAATCATCAATGTACTGGGATCGGTAGAATCGATTCGATCTCTAGCTGTATTTACCTTCGTTAAGTTTTCGGTGTTGATCCTCCTGATTTTCGGCGGTCTGATATTACTTGGAGGCGAAGTACTCCCAACCTTTGATTCCCCTACTCCATCCGGAACCGATTTAGGAGCAGCAGTTTTATTAATGATTTATGCTTTTGTTGGATTCGAAGGGGGTGTTGTTCCAGCTGGTGAAGCAAAAAACCCTAATAAAGATATGCCAAGAGCTTTAATATTTGCACTGGTTTCCATTGTTGTTTTGTATATGTTGATTCAGCTTGTAGCCGAAGCCGCTGTACCTGATTTAGCTTCATCTGAATCTCCACTACTGGATGCCTCCGCTGCTTTATTTGGTGAAGTTGGGGCAATCATATTGATGGTAGGTGTAGCTACATCAGTAACAGGAAACCTGGTGAGTAATATGTTCTCTACTCCACGGCTCACCTACGCCCTTTCTCTGGATAAATCACTACCGGGTTGGTTTGGGAAGGTGCATCCTAAATTTCTGACTCCTGCCAATTCGGTAATCTTCTTCGGGGTTTGCACTTTCGTAGGAGCAGCTCTCGGTTCATTTACAGCACTCGCAGCTATGACGGTGCTTGCCCGGGTGTTCTTCTATATTATTACCTGTGCAGCGATCCCAAAATTACGTCCTCGTTTTAAAGCAGATAACACCTTTACCCTAAAAGGCGGATATGTAATTCCGGTTCTTGGAATTATTGCCTGTCTCTGGTTGATGTTCCAGGTAAGCCTCACCAACATCTGGATGACGGCCGCATTCATAGCCGTGGGTACAGGATTATATTGGGCAGCGAGGAGAAGCTGAAGTAGAGTTTGACCTTGAATTGTCTCCCCTCGGGGGGAGACAGAAATCATGCTTGCAGGATTTCAGAGGGAGGACCGTAATGGAACCTCAGATTGATCCATTTCCATCCTCTCCCTGAACCAAAACAAGTTTTGACTCTGTCTCTCTTTTGGGTGTAATGTTTCACAATTCTGGTAACAGATTAGCGATTGAGGTTAGTTCTTCAAAACAATGGTTTTCATTACTACCACGAAGATCGCAAGACTAACTAAACCCTAAAACAAATTATTCCAGAGGATAAAGCCGCTCATTCCAATAAGAAATACCCCAAACCCTTTTTTGAGCATTTTTTGTGGAACAACTTTGCTTAGCCTTCCTCCGAGGAGGCTGCCCGCGATTCCAATCACAGTAAAGATGAGTAATAACTCCCAGTCTATATTTAGCTTTTCTGCCCGGAGAACATCCAGGTATTTATAAAATCCCAGGAAACTCTTTGCCGCAATAATGGCCAGACTGGTTCCAATCGCAATGCGCATTTTCAGCCCTCCAAAAAGAACTAATGCGGGGATAATCAGAAAACCTCCTCCAACACCAACCAGTCCTGTTACCACGCCGACGATTAATCCTTCTGCAATAAGTACGTACCTGGGAGCGGAATATCCCTTCTCCTTTTTTAAGCGAGGATTATCCTTCACCATCAGGAAAGCAGCCAGGAGCATTACAATCCCAAAAATGATAAGTTGGGTATTCCCTGAAATAAACTCTGAAATAGATGCTCCACCATAGGTACCAATCATTCCCGGCACGCCAAACCATAACACGCTCTTCCAGTCTATTTCCTTTCTGTAAGCATAAGGAATTGCTCCAAACAAGCTTATAGATGCTACAATACCGAGGGATTCTGCAATTGCTACTTTCTCGGGTTGATCAACAAGATAAATAAGTACCGGCACCGTAAGAATTGATCCACCAGAACCTAACAACCCAAGTGATATCCCAATTAGTAATGCTCCGAGCCATGCCCAAAACATTACTTAACTCCGGCTAAAAGATTATTTTTCTCAAGCCATGGTTCAACGGCATCATCTATATACTGAACCTCATACCCTTTCGACTCTAATAAAGCGCTGGCGAACGAAGCACGATTTCCTGATTTACAATGTACCAGTACTGGTTTGTCTTTAGGGACTTCATCAATCCTATCAAGCAATCGTGTATGTGAAATATTTATCGCCTCAGGATGGTGTCCCTGATCGAACTCCGATTTCTTTCGAACATCAAGCAGGTTGTAATCGTCTGTAGACATCAGATCGTCTACCGATTCAAAGTTTATGGTGGTCGTTGAAACCAGATTCACTCCGTTTTCAATGAGTTCAGCCGGAGTAGTGAAGCCAACAATGTTATCCAGCCCGATACGAATTAAATCCACAACCGCTTCTTCTATTTTTTCTTCTTCTATGATCAGGTAAATATCCTGCTCTTCGGTTATATACGAACCTGCAATCGTATTAAACTGCTTGTTGATGGTTGCAAGTAATGAACCCTCTAAATGTCCCATCATAAATTCGGTCCGGGTGCGAGTATCAATAAGTACAGCATTATCACCCTGCGCTTTTGCTGCGATATCCGTAATGCTCATTTTCGAAGGGGAAGGGAATTCACCAAGCACTTTAGGGCCCAGTTTGTTATCTCGTTTCATCCGGGCAAAATATAATGGAGGTTCGGGCTGACCGTCGAGGATATAGTCCACAAAATCCTGTTCTGAAATCGCAGAACGAATCGAAGTATTAAATTTTTGCTCATATCCAACCGTTGACTTAGGAACAGCACCCAATGCCTTTCCACAGGCACTTCCCGCTCCATGTCCCGGCCAAAGCTGTAAATACTCCGGCATCTGTTTGAATTTCTCCAGCGACTGGTAAAGAACTTTCGCTGAACCTTCCATTGCTCCTACTTGTCCGGCTGCAGTTTCCAGAAGATCCGGTCGACCCACATCACCAACGAACACAAAATCGCCTGAAAGAATACCCATCGGCTGATCGGTAGCGGCGCCATCAGTTACCAGATAGCTTACATGCTCGGGAGTGTGCCCCGGGCTATAAACGGTAGTGAATTTGATATTACCGATGTTAAACTCATCACCATCCTTAAGAAGCTGGTAGTTGTAATCGCTTCCTTTTAACCATTCATATTTCCAATCCTTATCACCTTCGTCTGAGGCATATACCTTAACCCCTCGCTCTGCGAATTCTCTCAGTCCGGAAAGGTAATCTGCATGGATGTGTGTTTCAGCGGCAGCAATAATTTTCAGATTATGTTTGGCTGCTAATTCTTCGTAACGATCGATGTCTCGCATCGGGTCCACCACAATAGCTTCCCCACTTCGCTGACACCCAATTAAATACGCGTATTGCGCTAATTTTTCTTCAAATATTTGTTCAAAAAACATGTGATCACTCCTTTGATTCTCTAAAGTTACTAAAATTCTTAATGTGGAAGTTTACTTTGTAACACTCCGTAGGTACCCGCCCCAACAACTGCAGCAATCAATGGCACGATAAATATCAGGTAACCACTACCGATTAAAGCGTAAAGTGGTCCCGGACAAGCTCCTACAAGTGCCCAGCCTAGTCCAAACAATGAACCACCAATAATGTAGCGCCGGGTTAAGGTATTATCTTTTGGTTTGATATTGATTTCATTCCCCGAAGTGTCTTTCAGGTTGAATCGCTTGATTAACATCGTTCCAATTAACCCTACTAAAATGGCTGAGCCAATTACGCCATACATGTGAATGGAATCGAATAAAAACATCTCCTGGATTCGAAACCACGATACCACTTCTGATTTAATCAGAATAAAACCGAATGCTATACCTGCAATTATAAATCTCATTATTCTCTCCTTAGTTTAAAATAGTGGGTAGTAATAAGTAGGTGGAAATGATCCCCCCTACAAAAAAACCAATTACTGCAATCAATGAGGCCTTTTGCAAGGTTGCCATCCCTGTAATGGCATGACCTGAGGTGCATCCTCCGGCATAACGTGTGCCGAACCCAATCAGAAATCCTCCTACCACCAGGATCAAAACTCCCGGTATGCTTGCCAGATTTGACCATGTGAAAATTTCAACAGGAACAAATCCACTCAAATTGGTAAGTCCCATCCCCTGGAGAGTAGCTACCGTATCTGCTGAGAGATCAATAACATAATTTTCGGGAATGAATAAAGCTGCAAGTACACCTCCCAATACAATCCCTAAAGAAAGTTGAAGGTGCCATTTACCATCTTCCCACCAATTGTAGTTGAAATATGGAAATTTTTTGGGCATCACCGATGCGCATATATGTTGAAAGCTCGATGAAATCCCGAACGTTTTGTTGCCCACTATCAATAACAGAGGTACTGTTAGCCCAATTAGAGGACCAGCTATATACCAGGGCATTGGTTTTAATAATAATTCGTAGATCATTTTTTAATTTTTGTTTTGTCTGTTGATCAATGGTAAGAGTTTTAGTAAACTTGTTACAACATGTCATAACAAGATGTATTGAGTTCACATTATGATCGATCACTCCGTTCCAAGACACCAACAAATAGCGGATCATCTTCGCAAAGAAATTACAGATAAAGTATTTGAACCTGGTGACAAACTCCCTTCTGAAAAAAGACTCTGCGAATACTTCGATGTAAGCCGAATTACGGTTCGTCAGGCGCTAAAATCTCTGGAAAACGAAGGAATGATTTTCAAAAAACAGGGGCTTGGAGCATTTGTGAGTGATGTCAACAACGTACAACAACTTGTGCAGCTCACCGACTTCTCCGAAGATATGCGCCGGGCCGGGTATTCAAGTTCTTCCAAACTTATTCGCTTTAAACGGGTCGATCCCGAGCCAGAAGTCAACCCAATTCTTGAACTTCCGCCTTCAAGCCCTTTAATAAGAATTGATCGTGTGCGAATAGGAAATGGAATTCCTGTGGCTTTTGACATCACCTGGTTGCCGGGCAGCTATGGACAATTATTGCTGGATGAGGATTTGACAAATAAAACTATTTACGAAATTCTTGAAGACACCTATTCTATTCCCATTTCAGCGGGCAGATATAAATTTACTGCAACAAAAGCAGATGCATACATTGCCAAACATTTGAAGGTTGATGAAGGCAGCCCGATTTTTGAAATTGATCGGTGTTCCAGAACAACCGCCGGTAAAAAAGTCTATTATCAAAAAAGATATAACAACCCGAAATACATCTCGTATGAAATTGAGTTGTTCAGGAGCGATGATAGTAAAGAGTCTTGCAAACAAGGCCTACCGCTCAAAGAATTTGTGCCGAAATTTAACTTTTAGTTACTTTTGTGCGATTTCTAAAATATGCATATTCAATATCTTAACAATAATCTAAATACATCCATGAGAGTATACACCAAGTTATTTTACTCACTTTGTCTACTTATTCTTCTCGGGCTAAGTTCAGAAAATCTTATAGCTCAAAATCTTGAGAATTTTGAAGAAAAAGTTACTGAGTTCACCCTCGACAATGGCCTTCACTTCATTATTATAGAACGCCATGACGCCCCTGTAGTCAGTTTTTATACACAGGTTAATGTTGGTGGTATTGACGAACCTATGGGAAATACCGGGATAGCTCATATTTTCGAACATCTGGCTTTTAAAGGGGATCATTATGTAGGAACCACTGATTGGGTAGCCGAAAAAAAAGTAATTGATCAAATGGATGAGGTTTATAAGACCTGGCTATATGAGTCTTATAAACCAAATCCTGATACCGGATTGATGGCAGAGAAATGGGAAGAATTCCAGGCGCTTCAGGAAGAAGCTAAAACCTATGTAGTAAATAATGAGTTCTCACAGGTTGTTCAACGCAATGGCGGAACAGGAATGAACGCCAGTACCCGATGGGACTTTACCGACTACTTTTACAGTCTTCCTTCCAATAAGGTAGAACTCTGGTTTAGTCTTGAAGCAGGGCGATTTATGCAACCTACTTACCGAGAGTTCTATATTGAGAAGGAAGTTGTACGTGAGGAACGCAGAATGAGAACGGATTCAAATCCTTTCGGAAGACTGGTGGAAGAGTTTTTGGCAACCGCTTATGCTGCTCACCCTTATGGCCGACCTATAGTAGGTTGGAATTCTGACATCACAGCTTCTACTATTGAAGACGCTCATGAGTTTTATGAAACCTATTATGTGCCGTCTAATATCACCTTTGGTATTGCCGGGGATGTTGATCCCGAACAAATGAAGAAATTTGCAGAAGAGTACTTTGGCGATATGAGAGGAAAAGGTAAGGTGGCTCCCCCTGTTACTACCATTGAGCCCGAGCAGCGTGGTGAACGAAGAGTGGTTATTGAAGGAAATTCCCAGCCATTAATGATGTTTGGATATCATACAGTATCCGCTACTCACCCTGATTATGAGCCTCTCATTTTATTAGGCAGAATTCTTAGTTCTGGAAGAACCTCTATACTTTACAAAGAGTTTATTGAAGAACAGCAAACCGCTCTTCAAATTCAGAATTTTGAAGGTATACCGGGTACAAGATATCCCGGGTTATTTCTTTCATTGGTTGTGCCAAATACCGGTGTTGACCTGGACAGTCTTGAGCAATCGATCTACGACGAATTTGATGAGGTAAAAGAAGGGGCTATAACCCAGGAACAACTAGATAGGGTTCGAACAAATTTAAGAGCTGGTATAATCAGGTCTTTGGCTAATAATACAGGGTTGGCCTCTTACTTTGTAAATACTCATGTAGAGCAAGGCAGTTGGAAAGATGTATTCAATCAGCTTGATCGATATGAAGCCGTTACTCTTGAAGATTTGCAGCGAGTAGCCAGTACATACCTCACAAAGAAAAACAGAACTGTTGGCCTTACCGTCAAAATTGATTCCTAATCTCCCATCTCCAATGATCACTATTATGAAACGCACTGTATTATTTTTATTTATGATGTTGCTATCAGTTTCTGTGATGGCACAAAAAAAGTATGACGAAATTACCTATCCGGAACTCAACGAGTTTGAAAAAGCTAATGTTGAAGAGTTTACTTTAGACAATGGGATCACTTTTTATCTGGTGGAAGATAAAGAACTCCCATTGATCAGAGTAAGTGTAACGGTGAGAACGGGCAGCTTACTTGAGCCAAGTAGCAAAACCGGGTTGGCGAGCCTTACCGGACAAGTAATGAGAGAAGGTGGATCCGTCAATTACCCTGCCGATGAACTCAATCTGCTTTTAGAGAATAATGCTGCTTTTATGAGTACTTTTATTGGATTTGGTTCAGGCGGAGCAAGTATGAACTTATTGAAAGAAGATTTTGATGAGCTCCTGCCTGTATTTGTAGATTTAATCCAAAACCCGGCTTTCCCCGAAGACAAAATTGACTTGGCAAAAACTCAGGCAAAGTCGAATATCTCAAGAAGAAACGACGGTCAACAGGGGATTGCTGTTCGTGAATTCCGCAAGCTCATATACGGAAAGGACATCCCTTACACTACTCAGGCTGAATACGCTACTATAGATGCTATCACCAAAGAGGATATGATTGATTTTCACAAACAGGCATTTGTTGGAAATAATATGATGATTGGGGTAATTGGGGACTTTGATACCAGAGACATGAAACGAAAACTCGAAGAAGATTTCGGAAGTCTAAATGCCGGAAGTGAAACAACTCTTCTTTACCCAGATATAGATTATGACTTCCCTTCTACCGTTAATTTGATAGATAAACCTGATGTGAATCAAAGTTTTGTGTTTGCTGGTCATATTGGAGGCTTACGCGAAAATCCTGATTACGCAGCATTACAACTTATGAATGAGGTTTTAAGTGGTAGCGGAATTGGTTCCGGACGTTTATTTCAAACGGTAAGATCTGATCTTGGTTTAGCTTATTCAGTATTCGGGGAGTATTCCAGTAATATTAACTATCCAGGATTCTTTTATGTAGGAGTTATGACTCAAAGCTCTACCACTGCTGAAGCTATTGATGCGATGCTGGCTGAACTAAGAAAGCTGCAAAATGAATCTGTCCCTGAAGAGGAGCTAAATGAAGCCAAAGACCGATTTCTTAATTCTTTGGTTTTCAGATACGACAGTAAAAATAAAATTCTAAGCGAACGAATTAATAACGAGTATAACGGTCTTCCACAGGATTACTTTGATCAATATGTAGAGCAATTAAAACAAGTTACTTCGGAAGACATAAAACATGTAGCCAACGAATACATCAAACCCGATAAGGTTCAGATTCTGGTTGTTGGTAATGCGGAAGAAATTGGTGATCAGCTCAACAAATACGGGGTAGTAAACAACGTGGATATCTCTATTCCCCTTCCGGCTTCTGATGAAGAAGAGGTTTCAGGGGATGCTGCCGAAGGTAAAGCGTTACTTGAAAAAATGGCGAAGTCTATAAACCCCGATGGAAAACAAGTTGGCAATGTAGTTGTACAATCAACCGTAACTCAAGTCACTCCGATGGGTGCTATTGATATCAAAAACTCAGCTACATTTAATTACAAAGAAGTAAGTATGGTTGCTAATCTTGAAACTCCCCAAGGAAATGTGACCATGGAAGTTAAAAACGGGTCTGGTGTGATGAAAGCAATGGGTCAGGAGCAACCACTGCCTCCTCCAATGGCTAGTGCTATGACTGATGATATTAGATATCACTACCTCAGTGCTTCATCAAAACATGAGAATTTGGAAGCAGAATACCTTGGCATGGAAGAAGTTGATGGCAAAGATTACGCAGCTTTAAGGATCATTGCAGAGAACCCGATAACCTTCTTGGTAGATCCGGAGACCGGCCTTCCTCATTTTTCACGGAAAGCTCAACTCAATATGCAAACAGGAACTTTTGTTACATTGGTGGTTAGTTACTCCGACTGGAGAAATGTAGATGGTGTGATGTATGCTTTTTCAACTGAAACAGTTAATGATGGAGAAAAAGCTTCTGCCACTATATTTGAGGAAGTGTCGATTAACTAGAAAATAACCTGCTTATTTTAAAACCCGGTATAATTCATCTACCGGGTTTTTTTATACCTACAAATTGAGGAAATTGTTCTGTAAATAAAATCAAAAAGATAGAAGAACATGGAAAACTGGGAAAATGAATACCCTGAAAGCACGGAGTATGCGCACTTCTATTCTACCTATGTGGAGCTGGTAGAGAAGGCGAATATTATCACCACGTTAAATAATCTGATGCATGAAGTGTATACGCTCATGAACTCTGTCTCTGGTGATAAAGCCTATTTCCGGTACGCTCCGGAAAAATGGACACTTAAAGAAGTGTTGGGGCACATGATCGAAACCGAGCGATTATTTTCTTACCGGGCTTTTGCCATAAGTCGTGGAGATAAAAAGCCTTTACCTGGTATGGATCAAAATGAGTACATGGAGGGTAACAATTATAACAACCGAACTTTGGCTAATCTCTCAAATGAGTATCTCGCAGTTCGGGTGTCTACAATCCACTTACTCGGTAGTATGACTAAAGAAATGATCGCTCAGCAGGGAAATGCAAGTGGAACCGATGTAACTGTTCGGGCACTGGCCTTTATCATAGCCGGACATGATATCCATCACCTAAATATTATTAAAGAGAAATATCTGGCTGAAGATTAATTTCTCAAAAAAGGCTGTTCCTTTTGTTTTATTAATTTTGAGCTACATTAAAGAATCCATATTCACTAAAGAAAAGCTATGTCTGATTCTGAAGAACAAAAAATCGTTCATATACACTTGCCTAAAGAAGAGTCTTTTAAAACCACTCTAACCGCAGGAGAACACGAGCTTATTGCGGATGAACCCCTTCATGTTGAAGGTGGGCAAAATCTGGGGCCAGATCCTTATGATTTACTTCTTATGGCACTTGGTTCGTGTACAGTAATGACAGTAAAAATGTATGCTCAGCGAAAGGGGTGGGAAGTTGGAGAAATGTATATGGAGCTTAAACATAATAAGAGCCATGTCGAAGATTGCAAGACCTGCGACAAACCCTCATCAAAAATTGACCTGATCGAAAAAGAGCTCATAATAAAAGGTGACCTAACGGATGAACAACAGGAAAAGCTCCTCGAAATTTCAAAAAAGTGCCCGGTACACCGAAGCTTATTAACCGAAGTTAGAATAGAAAGTACAATCAGTATTCAATAATTTACTTTCTATCTCGTTTTGAGCGCGAACCAATTGACGAAATATGCTTTACAGAATTGTTTTACTATTTAGTGTCTTATTTCTGGGATGTAATGATCTTTTCCAAAACGAACAATCGGATCGCATTTGGATGTTTGTAGCTTCTGCAGAACAACAATGTATTACCCCCGAATATTCATCCCTGGAGGTTGCTTTAAAACAACTTACTGATAACAATATCTCTGTTTTAAACTCGCGGGAATTAAACTACGTGGTTTGCGAAGCCTGCACATGCCCAACAGGGATTCAATATAATGCTCTTATTAAAGCCGAAGATCAGCAAAAAGCCATCGAACTTGGCTGGCAACGTGTTGATGAAGGAGATGATACCCCTGAATAAATATTTCTGTTTTAACTAACTACCTCTCACAATTCCTTTCACCATTTTCTATATTCTTTAAAATTAAATGGTGACCATGACTAAAAAAGAAATTATACAGCTCATTAAAGAGCTTGGGGTTAAGAATGTTAAGTTTGGGATTACCGATATAGACGGAATACTGAGAGGAAAGATTATTAGTACAGAAAAATTTTTAAAGTCACTGAATGAGGGAATAGGTTTTTGCAATGTGATTTTCGGCTGGGATATGAACGATGCTTGCTACGACAATACCCGGGTTAGTGGATGGCAAACCGGATACCCCGATTCTTTCGCCTCAATCGATCCACATACATACCGTAAAATCCCCTGGGAGAATGAGAAGCCTTTTTTTCTTGGTGATTTTTCCGGCTCAGATGATATGAAAGAGGTTTGTCCCAGAACACTTCTTAAAAAAGTAAGAAGTGAAGCGACTGAAATGGGCTTCGTACCTAAATTTTCCTCAGAATTTGAGTGGTTCAATTTTGATGAAACCATGCATTCACTGAAAGAGAAAGAGTACACCGATCCAACCCCGTTAACCCCCGGTATGTTTGGCTATTCAGTACTCCGCGCTTCTCAAAACAGTGAATACATCAATGATTTGTTTGACCTTTTGGATGGTTTTGGAATTCCTCTGGAAGGTTTTCATACCGAAACCGGGGATGGTGTATATGAAGCTGCAATCACCTATGATGAAATTTTAGAATCTGCAGATCGCGCCGCTCTTTTTAAGACCGCGGTAAAAGAAATCGCTTCTCAATATGATTTAACAGCTAGTTTTATGGCGAAGTGGAATCCTGAATTACCGGGATGCAGTGCCCATATTCATCAAAGTTTGTGGAATAAAAAAGGAGTGAACCTCTTTTTTGATAAGTCTAATGACGCAAACATGAGCCCACTGATGGAACATTATATCGCAGGACTATTGCATTGCCTCCCTCATATTCTGCCTATGTATGCCCCAACCGTTAATAGTTATAAACGTTATGTAGAAGGTTCCTGGGCTGCAACTTCTGTGAGCTGGGGAATTGAGAATCGAACAACAGCGCTCAGGGTTATAAATCATGGAAAACATTCGATAAGAATTGAGAACCGGGTTCCCGGAGCTGATGTGAACCCTTATCTGAGTATGGCTGCAAGTTTAGCTTCCGGATTGTATGGTATTAAGCATAAACTAACACTGGATATCTCCCCTACCAAAGGGAATGAATACGAAAATAAAAATTCCCAACCACTGCCAGAAGATCTCCACAAAGCTACTGAGGCTATGAAAAAATCTGATGTAGCTCACGATTTATTCGGAGATACTTTTGTTGATCATTTCATCAAAACCAGAGAATGGGAATGGCGACAGTATAAACCTGAACAAAAGAATTGGGAATTAAAGCGCTACTTTGAAATCATCTAAAAAATGATACTGCAAGGAGTCAGTGAATTATATTTCTGATAAAGTTAATTTTGGCGAAACAATCTCATTAAATAAATACAAACTTTTGGCTATGAAAATGCTGCATTGTTCGTCTAAACGAACTGCCTCTGATTCACTTAATACTTTGTAAAGACTCATTCAATCTTAATTAAGGAAATATGTCTTTTATAGACTTTAATTACATTGTACATGAAGCGTGGATGGCCTACGACAGTTCCCGTGAAATCATTCGTATTGAAGACATTAGTGCGAAAGTTTCTACGAATCATGTGTACCGTATTACATTAAAAGACCACAACTTCATAGTTGCAAAGCTCTCTTATTTTGGAAAGTTCGAGCATTTTGTGGAAGACCATACCATCATAAACGCGCTTTCCAACAACTTACCTTCTCCATTCGAAAATTTTCTGGCTCGCTCTTTAATGAAAGGAAACGAGCTGTTTGTGCATCGTCATCAAAGTGAGGCGATTGATGCCTGGGTAGTGTTTTATCGTCCTATTAAAATCAAGAACAAGCTACCAAGACGACTTAGCGAACATCAAATCAAACAGATAGGACGTGAAGCCGCTAAATTCCATAAAGCGTGCCATACCGTACGGGGAACCCTCCCTCCTTCTGCAAAAAGCATGCTGGTAGATGTTGATGGGCTACTAAATGATTTGAATACCGAAGAAGGGGCATTTCATTTTCATCAATACAGTGATTTGATCAAAAAGCAATGCGAAACCTTCAAAGAAAATTATGGGAAGCTGGATGCAGACTCGTTTGATACAATTCCAGTGTTTGTAGACTGGAATATTGGAAATTTCTCCGTCAATGATAACTTCCGTTTTTTCTCACGATGGGATTACGACTGGTTCCGTATGAGCTCCCGCATCATGGATTTCTATTTCTTCAGTCGTGTTGTTTCTGATGTTGGCGACAGAACTATCTTTACTTACAACATCGATATTTTGATGGAAGAACGGTTTATCCTCTTTTTGAAAAGCTACCATGAGGTATTTCCACTTACAGAGAAGGAAATCCTGCTTCTTAGAGAAACCTACCGGTTCTTTCTGCTTACTTATGTAGTAAAATATGGACGTTATTTTTTCCACGAAGTATTTGCTACAAAACTCCAAAAGGAAACTTTCGATATCCATCTTCCTGCTATAGACAAAAAATTTGATCCCAAACCTTTACTAAAAGCCCTCAACCTTTAATTATGAGTTACCCTTCTTTTTTCGACATTGCCAAAGATTTTAAAGTGATTATGCTCGATTCTTATGGAGTTGTTAAAAATCACCGGGGTCTAATTTCCGGAATAGACAAAACTATTGATTGGATAAAGGGGGAAGGCAAAACTTTTCGCTTGCTCACTAACGATGCCTCGCGAAGTCAGCATCAGCAAATGGAAAGCCTGGCTTCACTTGGGCTTCCAGGGATAGAACTCCATGAAATTGTCACCTCCGGAATGATGGCTAAACAGTTTCTGCAACAAAAAATCACAGACGGTCGAATTGCCTACCTGGGCACAGAAAATTCTGCGGAGTATATTCTTCAGTCCGGCTTGCAGCACGTGGCGGTAAGTGATGTTGACCTGGAAAATATTGATGATATCTCCGCTTTTGTTTTCCTGGATGATGAAGGGTTCGACTGGAATACCGATATAAATAAAACAGTAAATTTGCTCCGAAAGAAAACGATGCCGGTGATTCTGGCTAACTCTGACAAGTTTTATCCCGTAGCTAAAAATGATGTGGCTGTGGCTACCGGAGGGATAGCCAAATTAGTAGAAAGCATGCTCCGTAAAAAATTTATCCACTTCGGAAAGCCCGACTCCCAAATGTTTATGTATGCTTATGAAAGGCTCGTAGATGAGCTTGGAGAAATAGATAAAAGTGACATTCTGATGGTTGGTGATACTTTGGAAACGGATATTTTGGGAGGAAATAAATTCGGTGTAAAAACAATGCTGGTACTTTCAGGAAATACCCGCGAAGACCGTGTAGAATCGAATATTAGTTCTTCAGGAATTATTCCCGATTACATTTGTGAATCGGTGGTGGAGTAAAATGTATTTAAAAAAGATTTTCTATATAACCTGCATTATAATTCTGGCAACATGTTCATCCTCAAAAAAAACCAGTAAGCGGAATTTTTCAGGTGAAATAGTTTATAAAACTATTATTAAACCCAAAACTGAAGCTCTTAATGTTGACAGCCTGATGCAGTCTTTGCAAGGTGATGAGACCCGATATATAATAAATGATAGCTTATACAAGTCTTCATATTATTCGGATGGAGAGTTTACTTACTCATTTACTTACGATTCAAAAACGAAACGAATGTATGATTACAGAACTGGAATGCAGTATGTAACATACAGAGACTCTCGTGCACCAAATGAGACAGAGCTAGATATAAAAATCAATAGAGATTCTGTAATTTCAATCTTGGGGTATAAAGCTTATCAGACTATTAACAATACTTATGATTATAGTACAACCACTTATTATTCTGATGCGATAAGAATTAAGTATTCAGCATTTGAAGACCATAATGTAGGCCATTGGTACGAACGGCTACAACTAACTAATGGGGCTATTTCTTTAAAGAGTATCACTTATAAAGAAACGCACTTAGAAATTCTAGAAGCTGTAGAAGTTAAACACCGGGAACTCAAACCGGAGGAGTTCGAACTTCCGGAAGGATTACCTGTAATTGCTTCTTATTCTGTTCTGGACGAACAAGTAGAGTTAATTAGCCCAACACCTAATCAGATAAGGTGCTATCAATCAAAAATCGCGGCAGCTCCCGATATCTATGAAAATGAAGACCGCGAATTTACTTCCTATGTAGCTTTTCTTGTAACGAAACAAGGAAAAGCTAAATTCGCCTACGCCGCGGAAGTTGATGATTATGGATTGTCAAAAATCGCGGTTGATATCATTGAGACTTGTAACCTGAACTTCAGGCCAGGAAAGAAAAACGGTGTAATAATCGAAAGCGAATCTTTCCTTCCTGTTTATTTTCAAATCTGATGTTATTTACTCAACCTATACAGTAACAATGCTGCTCGTTTTGACTGTCTTGGTAACTGATTGATGTAGCCCAGTTCGTTTACGGTATGGCCATCAGTTCCACTCATTCCTAATGCGTCGATTGCCATATCCACATGGGTTGCAGTAAAAGAAACATCTGCAGCGCCTGCCCGGAGTGGGTTAACCGCAACTACTTTACCAAAACCTAAATCCTGACTTACCTGACTATAGATTTCCAGCAATTTGTAGTTTCCATCGGTTGGAGCCATCGGTGGATATCCTTCATCAAACTCTATGACAGCAGATGTACCGGGAAGATTTCTGCTTACAATTTCTCTCATTTTATCCTTTACGCGTTCTTCTTGTTCTGGTGAAAGCGCTCTTAAATCACCTGCTACGATAGCGGTTTCTGCAACCACATTAGTTTTGCCAAATGCCGAACCGCTGTTGGCTCCTTTATCTTGATTTACGGTAGTTCCGCCAATAATCCTTCCAGGGTTGAAGGTCAGAAACTCTTCATCTCTAAGCTCTTCGTAGAATGCTAAAAGTATTCTGGACGCTTCGAATACAGCTCCAACCCCAATATCTTCCCGAAAAATCTGTGAGGAGTGTGCCGGGGTTCCGGTCACATTCAGCTCCCATCCGATAGATCCTCGACGTGAGACGTTTGCTGTTTTAGGACTTCCATCTCCGTTTTCAAAGCCTAATGAAATATCTGCCCATTTGGCAGCGTCAATAAGTGCCTTTTTGGATAAATCGAGAGGACGTCCACTAAGTTCTTCATCTCCCGTTATCACAATTTTTATGTTCATATCGTCCAGTGCACCAGCTTCTTTAAGAGCACGCAGGGCCTGAAGCATGATCACATTTCCACCTTTCATATCCGCGATTCCAGGACCCTTTGCAGTGGTATCGTTCACCATTTCGAATTTCTGAAAAGGACTATCGGGTTCGAAAACGGTATCTAAATGTCCGATCAACATAATCTTCGGTGCATCTTCACTTCCAAGGTGCTCTGCAACTAAATGACCAGCTCGATTCCATTCAGCTCCATCCTCAAACCAGGTTTTAAAACCAAGTGCTTCGAAATGAGGGATCAGATGTTCAGCTGTTGCCTTCACCCCATCAAAATTCATGGTTCCGCTATTTATATTGATACTCTCAATCAGAAGCTCGAGTGCTTCATCATTGGTCTGATCGATATGATTAATCATGAGCTGCTCTATTTCAGAAACTTGGGCAGCGGAATTAACTGCTATTACAGTTAAAAAAAGTATAGTTAGTAGATTTCTCATTCTTCAACCTCCTCAATTTCGTATGCATCAATAGGGATGCATGAACATATTAAATTTCTATCTCCGTAAGCGTCGTCCACTCTGGAGACGCTTGGCCAGAATTTATTATATCGAAGTTCTTCGATCGGAAACACTCCTTTTTCTCTGGAATAGCTTCTGTTCCAGTCTTCTCCTATCACCACTCTCATGGTGTGTGGTGCATGCTTCAACACATTGCTTTCCTTATCTGCTGAACCATCTTCTATTTCCCGGATTTCGTTTCGAATGCCAATCATAGCTTCACAAAAACGATCCAGTTCTTCTTTACTTTCACTTTCGGTCGGCTCAATCATTAATGTGCCCGCTACCGGAAAACTCATTGTTGGAGCATGAAAGCCATAATCCATTAGTCGTTTAGCTACATCCACGGCTTCAATTCCCGCTGATTGCTTGAATGGCCGAAGATCGATGATAAACTCATGTGCAGACCGCCCGGTTTTTCCGGTATATAAAATCGGATAGTGTTCTTCCAATCTGTCTTTGATGTAATTCGCATTCAGGATAGCAAGCCGGGTAGCATCCGTTAATCCCTCTACTCCCATCATTCTGATGTACGCATAGGAAATGGTGAGAATACTCGCGCTTCCATAAGGTGCAGCCGAAATTGCAGAGATTCCTTGTTCCCCACCTGTTTCAACAACAGAATGTCCTGATAAAAACGGGGTCAAATGTTTTGCTACTCCAATCGGTCCCATTCCGGGTCCTCCACCTCCGTGGGGGATACAAAACGTTTTGTGCAGGTTCAGGTGACATACATCCGCGCCAATTTCTCCCGGACTGGTTAAACCAACCTGGGCATTCATGTTAGCCCCATCCATATAGACCTGACCACCGTGTTTGTGAATCACTTCACAAAATTCTTTCACTTTGTGCTCAAACACCCCATGCGTAGAAGGATAGGTGATCATTAAAGCAGCTAAGCGATCGCTGTACTTTTCTGCCTTTTCAATTAAGTCTTCGGTAGAAATGTTTCCAAACTTATCGGTTGCAACTACTACTACATCCATTCCGGCCATTACCGCACTAGCCGGATTCGTTCCGTGTGCCGAAGCGGGAATCAAAGCTACGTTTCTGTGATGATCCCCCCTGCTTTGATGATAAGCCCTGATGGTCATTAAGCCTGCATACTCGCCTTGTGCACCAGAATTTGGCTGTAAAGAAATGGAATCAAAACCAGTGATTTCGCACAACCATGCATTCAAATCATCAAAAAGCTGAGTGTATCCCTCTGTCTGATCTTTTGGCGCGAAGGGATGAATCTGTCCAAATTCAGGCCAGGTCACCGGAATCATTTCAGCAGTAGCATTTAATTTCATTGTACAAGAGCCCAGAGAAATCATGGAGTGAACCAGAGAAAGATCTTTGTTCTCCAGCTGTTTCATATAACGAAGCATCTCATGCTCGGTTTGATACAATTGGAACACAGGATGATCCATATAGTCGGAATTTCGGGTTAGCGATTCCGGTAAGTTTAATTCAACTTCTTCTGCATGAGCAGCGACATCAAAATTAGAAGTTCTTCCTTCTGCTTCCGCAAAAATAGAAAGTACCAGTCTTACATCATCCAGCTCTTTAGCTTCATCAAAGGCTATACCAATTCTGCCATCTCCAGAGTAACGAAAGTTCACTTCTTTAGACTCGGCTATCTTGCGAACTTTCTTCTCATTTGCTTTAACCGTAATGGTATCAAAGAACGTTTTAGTCTCTACTTCAAGGCCCAAAGCTTCTAAACCGGATTTGGTAAGTTTAGCTAACCCATGAATTTTAGAAGCGATATTCTTTAATCCTTCAGGACCATGATACACACCATACATTCCAGCCATTACAGCGAGCAGCACCTGCGCTGTACAGATGTTTGATGTAGCTTTTTCACGGCGAATATGTTGTTCCCTGGTTTGGAGTGCCATTCGGTACGCGGGCTTGCCTTCAGCGTCCTGCGTTACCCCGATAATTCGGCCAGGAATTTGTCTTTTAAAACCTTCTTTGGTAGCAAAATACGCAGCGTGTGGCCCCCCATATCCCATTGGAACTCCAAAACGTTGCGTTGTTCCTACAACTACATCAGCTCCCATTTCTCCGGGAGGAGTTAATAATGTGAGGCTCAATAAATCTGCCGCAACAACAGCATGTACCTGATGTTCCTTTGCAGCTGCAATCACGCTCGAATAATCTTCTACAGAGCCATCCGTTGCCGGATACTGAAGGAGCATTCCATATAATTCCGGATTGGTTACATCCAATTCTTTGTGATTCCCAACAACAATCTCTACCCCTATTGGCTCTGCTCTTGTTTGGAGTACATCAATCGTTTGGGGATGACATAATTCACTTACAAAAAACTGATTTGCCCCCTTCCGTTTTGCTCCTTTTCGTTGTCCAAGCAACATACTCATTGCTTCTGCTGCCGCAGTTCCTTCATCAAGTAAAGAAGCATTAGCAATCTCCATCCCGGTTAAATCACTAACCATAGTCTGAAAATTGATGAGCGCCTCTAATCGTCCCTGAGCAATTTCTGCCTGATAAGGAGTATATGCTGTATACCAGGCAGGATTTTCCAGGATATTTCGTTTTATCACATTCGGAACATGAGTGTCGTAGTAGCCCATCCCGATAAACGACTTGTAGATTTTATTCTTTGACGCCAGTGCTTTGAATTCCTCTAAAAAATCGACTTCACTAAGTGCTTCAGGAAGATTTAGAGGTCCTGACAGGCGAATTCCATCAGGAATAGTTTCATCGATAAGCTGATCAAGGCTGTCTGCCTTAATCGTATTCAACATGTGTTTTGTAGCCTGTGAATCTGATCCGTTATGACGTGATGCAAAGAGTTCTTTCTTAAAGTCGATACTCATTAGGAAATAGTCCTATATTTAGATTGCTAAGGTAGTTAAAGTCACCGTTATGTGTTCTGAACAAATGTTGACTTAGGAAGTTCCAAGACGGTTTCCAAAAGTACGGAAAATCAGATTTAAATAAGCGTAAAAACTACATGCGAAAATATTATTTCTCCTTTTTTTTTGATTTATTCTTTTCTGCTTATCGTAAGCTAGTTGTATTCACTCAAATAATGTGAATAGCACCTTAAAAGCTTTATGCAATATTAATTATTCAAATAATTCTATGGATACTCTCAAAAAGAACGGGATCACCACACTTCTTTTCATGCTTTCTTTTTTGATGCTTACGGGCGTCACAAATGCACAAGAAAAGAGCATTGTTTTCGAAATGGATCAACTTTCTCTACAAATTGATGAAGAAACAGAAATTACCGCCAAAGTTGTTGACTCAGATGGAAATGTATTACCTGATACGGTAATGTTTTTTTCCGGGAATAGACGATCATTAATTGTAAGCCAATTGGGAAGAGTTAAAGCCATTAAGCCCGGTTCTTACTCAATCATTGCAATCACACTTGGTGAAAATCGGGTACGAAAAGTTCTGCCTGTTATGGTTGAGTTTCCACCAGTTACATCGGTACAGTTTACAACCAAACCTGAGAATGTGTATGCCGGAACCTCTTTCCCACTTCACTTTGAAGTGAAAGATGCAGCAGGTGCCATCAGAGAAAATGTGGATGTAATGGTTAGTAGTTCTGATAAAGATGTGATTTCAATTAATCAATTCAATGATTTAAGAGCTTCAAAAAAGGGTACTGTAACTTTAACTGCGAAAGCTGAAGATATTACTGTAGAATGGAAGATAAATGTTAAAGAAAACCCTACGGCTTCTGTTTCATTATCCTATAATTATGAGGACAAAGCCATTCGTACAGGTGATGTAATTCGCTTCGAGGCATCCGCTTTAGATCGAAGAGATCGCGAAGTGCCAGATGCCCCCATAAATTATACTTTTATTTCGTCCCCTGATGATAATCTAGGTCAGGGAGCTTCTGCTCAAATGGAACAGGACGGACGATTTGTAGCCAATCACCCGGGCAAATACACCGTAATGGCTCGTTCAGGAAATATGGTAGCAGAAACTTCTTTCCGGGTGGATAAACGCAATGTTCAACGTCCGATTGAAGTGGTTGGGAAAGGAATTGTACCCGATGTTAAAACCTCGGATCTATGGGTTTGGGAAGGTGTTGACGGTCGCGATTATGCAGTTACCGGAACCTGGGGAGCTCGTGGAGAGGCCTTCTTTTGGGATGTAACTGATCCAACAAATATCCACACGATTGATACAGTACAAGTAGATGCACGAACTGTAAATGACGTTAAGGTTTCTGAAGACGGCACTATTGCAGTAATCACACGTGAAGGAGCTTCAGATCGTAAAAATGGAATTATTATTCTTGATGTGACTGATCCCTCCAACGTAGAAATTCTATCAGAGTATAATGAAGACCTTACCGGCGGTGTACATAATGCTTTTATCTACGAAAACCATGTGTATGCGGTAAACAACGGCCGTAAGTACGACATCATTAATATTGAAGACCCAAGAAATCCAAGAACTGTTAGCCAGTTTGAGTTAGACACTCCGGGTCACGCCATCCATGATGTATGGATTCAAGATGGAATCGCCTACTCCTCAAACTGGGGTGATGGAGTAATCGCTGTTGATATTGGAAGTAACACTTCTGCTGATATGCCAGGTGCTGGTGGTTCACCGGAAAATCCGGTTCCACTAGGCAGTTATACCTATCCAAGCGGATGGAATCATGCCGCCTTTCCATTTAAAAGTAAGTCAACCGGTGATTTCTATATCGCTGCAGGTGATGAAGCTTTCCCTTATGGGTTAGACAGGCAAGGACCAAACCGTGCTGCCGGGTGGGTTCATTTTGTTAAATTTGATGGCTGGGATAATCCAAAAGAAGTAGCTCGCTATCAGGTTCCAGAAGCCGGATCCCACAATTACTGGATTGAAGATGATATCATGTACGCCGCTTTTTATAATGGTGGTCTGCGCATTGTCGATATATCCGGAGAATTAATGGGAGACCTATACCAGCAAGGTCGTGAGATAGGAATGTTCCTTCCTACCGATAAAGATGCAGCAATCCCAAATGCGCCATTTACCTGGGGTCCAATGCCCTATAAAGGCCTGATTTATCTCTCAGACTGGAACTCAGGAATTTGGGCAGTAAGAGTCGGAGAGGATCCAACCGCAGGAACAAACTAAATTGAAAAAGCTTCTATGAAAAAAGCATCTAGTATATTTCTTATCAGTTTTGCCCTTTTATGTAATATGAATGGGTTCACTCAGGAGTATTACTTATATGTAGCCGCCGAATCAGAAGACCAGGTTCATCTGGTTCATTTCGATGCTGAAACCGGCAAGGGCAAAATTGCCAAAACTATTGATGTAGGGCGATATCCTACAGAAATTGACGGCCCTCACGGTATCTCTGTTTCTCCTGATGGTGAGTATTGGTACGTGTCTATTGCCCACGGGAACCCCTATGGGATGCTCGCCAAATATAAAACCGGAACTGATGAACTCGTAGCAACAACTGACCTTGGGATGTTTCCCGCGACAATGGAAATCTCTGAGCAAACAGGATTGCTTTATGTGGTGAATTTTAACCTTCATGGAGAAATGAAACCAAGTACGGTTTCTGTTGTAGAGCCAGAAAGTATGTTTCGACTTACTGATATTGAAACCGGGATTATGCCTCACGGCTCAAGAATCAGCCCATCGGGCAAACACCAATATCATGTATCTATGATGACCGATGAGTTGATTGAGGTGAATACAACTTCCATGGAAGTTTCCCGCCGACTCAAACTTTCTGAATCGGAGTCAATGGGTGGAATGGATCATTCCAGTATGGATCACTCTGCAATGAATCATGGAGATATGAAGCATAAGCCTGTTGAAAAACCTACCTGGGCAGATCCTCACCCTACAAAACCTTTCGTGTATGTAGCCGGAAACGGATCTGATGAATTGATCGAAATCAATACAGAGACATGGGAAATAACCCGTAGGTTTGAAACCGGTAAAGCTCCATATAACCTTGAAGTAAGCCCAGATGGAAAACTTGTTGTTGTAAGCTATAAAGGGGAGGGCTCAACCGGTGTTTGGGATATTGAATCTGGCAAAGAACTTGCGAAAATTGCAAATACCCGCAGAGTAAGTCATGGTGTCACTATCTCTCCCGATAGCAAATATGCTTTTATCTCGGTTGAAGGAATTGGTGGAGAGCCAGGTTCAGTGGATATAATTAATCTGGAAACAAATACCTTGGTTGATCACGTAGAAACCGGCAAGCAAGCTGGTGGAATCTACTTCTGGAAACAAGTGAATTAAGAGCGGTCTTTAAGGAAGATGGAGTGGCTTACATTCTCGCCACTCGCTTCCATATCTAAAATAATTTCTTTAGATAGCGATTCTATTTCATACCCCAGTTTATCTGCGATTCCAATGATCAATGGTTCGAGCTTTCCTTTATCGGTATTAAACTTTACGTAAGCTCCACCTATTCTGAGATCAATTTTTCGGATAGATCGATTTAGCATATCAGCACATCGAATCACCTCTGATGCAGTATAGGTTTCTTTACCAGAGATCTTTGGAACTTTGTACTTCTTTTTAGAAATACTCATCGTTTTGATCTCACCTGATTTCATATCTGGCTGCAACCATTCAAACTGGTGATCCAACTCTTTAATGTAGTAAGCAAGATATCGCGAGTTTTTACTCTCAAGTACAAATCCAAGGTCTTCTACCCAGATATCCTTCACGTGATCAATATTAATATCAAACCAAATACTATCATCCTGAAGCTCAAAAATCGCTGACTGATTCTCTTTTTTATAGTCTTTAAGCTTCAGTTCATACGATTTTTCGAATTCCGAAATTGATATTTTCGAGTCGTTTGGAAGCTCAATCTTTAGCGTAACTTCATCCTGTTTTGTAGAAATGAAATCAGGTGCGCTGTTTTCCACCTCACATTTTATACCCTGTAACCTCAATAATATTCTTGCCTTCCCATCCTTTATAGGAATTTCAAAAGCCGCCTTTTCCTTAATCATAAACCTAAATATTTTGCTTTATAATATTGATTTTATCGTTTATCTAACATGAGAAAAGGTTAATATTGAGATACAGGTTTAGCCAAGACTAAACTTTTTTCTTGTTTAATCAAATCGTATTTTAAAAAGAAAAAAAATGATACTTCCCGATTGGTTTTATGCTCTTAATCCTATTATGCAAGCTCTTTTAGGGGGGCTTTTTACCTGGGGATTAACCGCACTTGGCGCAGGCCTGGTTTTCTTAACTAAGAAAGTGAATTATACGCTCTTAGATAGTATGATGGGTTTTGCAGCCGGAGTTATGATAGCTGCAAGCGTATGGTCATTAATCATTCCATCTATTGATATGGCTGAAGCTCAGGGGGTGCTTTCCTGGATGCCTGCAGTTATTGGATTTCTTTCAGGTGGCATCTTTCTTCGTATATGTGATCAATATCTGCCCCACCTTCACCTGGGTTTACCTAAAAGTGAGGCAGAAGGAATTCCCACCAGCTGGAGACGTTCTACTTTACTGGTTCTTGCCATAACCTTGCATAATATTCCTGAAGGACTTGCTGTTGGCGTTCTGTTTGGAGCTGCAGCTACGGGCGTAGACCCCACAGGAACAGCCACGGTAGCAGCTGCAATTGCGCTTGCTCTTGGAATTGGAATCCAGAATTTCCCCGAAGGAATGGCCGTTTCAATGCCGCTTCGAAGAGAAGGAGTTCCTGTTGGTAAAAGTTTTTGGTACGGCCAACTCTCTGGAGTTGTTGAACCCGTTTCAGCTGTGATTGGCGCGGCAGCTGTTATTTTCGTACAGCCTATTCTTCCTTACGCACTCGCTTTTGCTGCAGGTGCTATGATCTATGTGGTTATTGAGGAACTCATTCCTGAAAGTCAACAACATGGTAATACCGATATTGCAACCTTAGGGACAATGGTTGGTTTCTGTGTAATGATGGTTTTAGACGTGGCTCTGGGATAAACCAAAGAACAAGCTTAGTGACCAAATCCTTAGCATAGTCTTTGATTTGGTCTCCTACATCCCTGAATTGTCCAAGGATCTCATTTTCATTTCCCTCCGCTTTAGCAGGATCCTAAAAAATACGCTACATCTTTTTCTCATTTGAGGGGAAAGCAGACACCTTTCTTTGGCGTGATCCCAAACAGTTATGACCAGGTCAAAACCCTCATTCATGTACTCATCAATATGGTTTGATGAGTGCGAATAAATTTCCACCTCAATCTCTCCCATCACCTTAATGGCCAATAGATTAACGCAATGGATTTCTATATCGGCACTTTTAACATCGACCGATTTTCCTCCGAAATATCGACCCCAACCTTCCATCATTTGGCTCCTGCAACTATTCTCTGTACAGAGCACCAAAATATTTTTCCTTAAAACAATCCGATTAAATCTTGTTTTCGTATTTATCAATGATACTTCTAACACTATTAAAGAACCATGAAATCTCTATCATCTGCATTAGTATTAAGCAATAACTTTATCGTTTCTTCAACTTTATCAAGAATGCTTAAGAAGCTTGGAATAAAAAAGGTTTTTGAAATTGATACTGATTTCAAAGCACTATCAAATATTCTAAGTTCTAAACCTGAATTTATTTTTCTTGATCAAAAAAATCCTGACTATACATCTATAGAAACTGTACTTCAACTTAACACCTTTTCTAATGCACAAATTGCTGTACTTACTTCAAGTGAATATTTCGATGATTGGCAACAACAAATGGATGTGTATCCCGACATATCTATTCTTAAAAAACCGTTATCAGGTAAAGAAGTAGAAGAATTTATCACTAAAAAATATACAGCATTTTTCTATGGAGAAGCCGTCTGATGCTAACAAGAATTTTGCAACTTATTACTGAATTTCGCAAAACCTGTTTACCTCAAAAAACCATTCCCATTTTTGACTTTAAGACAGGGTTATTCTAAGCGCTTAACTATTAACAGCATGCAAGCTCCATATTTCTTCTCGGTTTACACTCAGTAGGTTTTACAAAAAGATGAACCTCTAGATCTTCCCCAACCTGATTCAAAGATTCAATTGAGTATTTAGCGGTTTGAGTAATACTGTCTCCATATTCAAAATAAACTTCGCTTTCAAGATCAAAACGCTGTTTAGAACCCACTTTATTTAGAATGTTAACAGCCTTCCTGCCAGGCCATTCAGCTTGTTTAGCAGATCGCTCGTTTAACCATAGCTGTATTACCGTTTCATTAAATGAATGGCTGTTTGAGCCACAATCCATAGAATTAATGGTTATGCTTTTTATTTCTGTAAAGTGAAGATCGCCTTGAACTTCTCGTCCATCAGGTAAGATAAATCTTAACTTTTTAGTCAGGTTCTTATCAAGTTCTTCAAATAGATATTTAGTTTTCATTTTATCGGTTTTTTACGATTAATAAATTCAAAAAAAATCAACAACAGCTTTTACTGTCAGGTTTGTTGATGAATACACTTAATTGATCGGTAAGTGACTGCCAGCCAAGCTCATCAATACAATAACATACACTTACCCCCTCAACCTCACCTTTAATCAGTCCCGCGGCTTTAAGCTCTTTAAGATGCTGTGAAACTGTTGACTGAGAAAGCGGTATTTCATTAACTATATCACCACAAACACAGCTATTTTTTTTAGCAAGATGCTGAAGGATAGCGATCCGGGCCGGATGTGCTAATGCTTTTGCCGTAGCAGCCAGTCGGTTTTGTACTTCAGTAAATGCGGATGATTTTGATTTTCCCATATCATAATATTACGATTAATTGAGCCGAATAAAAATACTTCATAAAATTTTTTTCATAAGTACTGCTGATGCAGGGCATAGTTCAGCAAATTCAATGCTTTGTTTTATATTTTCAGGAGCCTCAGAACGATCTTTTTTTGTGAATCCCTTTTTTCTGAAAAAAGATTCTGCGGTTTCCGTTAGCAGATACATCGTTTTTATACCTTGCGATTTTGATTGAACCAAAACCGCATTTATTAATTCACTTCCAATCCCCTTTCCCTTGAGCTCTGCTTTTACTGCCACCGATCTCAGTAACCCGAATTCGTTAAACCTCTCTACTCCGGCACAAGCTAGTACTTCTGTCCCTTCTTTAATAAGACTAAAGCTAATCTCTGAGGTATCAATGTCTTCTACCGGAAGATGATATGACTTCAATAACTCTTTTATCGATCCAAGATCAGCTTTATTAAAACTTACAATGTTATGCTTGTTGTTCATAAGTATCTCCAGTTGACCATACAAGAATATCCTCTGCATCTTTTTGATCTAAATCCATCACAGAAAATGCTTTCCCCCCTGCACCAGATGCAACCGTAATATGTGCTGTGGTAAGGTCTCCAAATTTCTGAAATGGATTAGCGGTAAGCTCGGAAACCTGGGCTCTGTTTTTCTTAAAAAAAGCAGTTGTTTTTGCTAATACCCGATACTGAAGCGTCATCATTTTTTGGTTGAAACTAAGCTTTGCATCATTAAAACGGAGCCATCCAAGAAATGTAGCCGGGATGAGAAACCCAAAGAAAATCCATCCAAAATCCCAGAACCACCAGGTAATTAACACGGTTAATATGAGGATATAATTTGGTCTCCTCAGGTATCTCAAAAAAGCACGTTCTGGTGGAGTTACCGTTTTCTCGGGTTGCTCTACCTCTTCGATAAACTCGCTCAGAAACTTATTCAGCTTTGATTTTTTGATAAATGGGAGCAGTACAATGGATCGTTCATTACTTTTTTGTTCAAAGCCGGCACTTTCAACAAAGAGCATGCCATATCCGAATGGTTCTCTGAAGATTCCTTCAACAAACCGAAGAGCCTGAATACGATTGAAAGGAACTGTGATATGTTTCCTTTCCAGTAAACCGCTTGTAATGTGAAGCTCTTTTTCTTTCTTCTCAACCTTGAAATCAGAGTATTGAAAAACAACACCAATAAATGAGAATAAATAGGAAATGATAAAAATCAGGATAAAAACTCCTACAAAAAGGGAGGTATTACCGAGTCCGGGTACTTTATCAAGAATGTAGTACATATTTTCTTCGGTAATAAACTGATCCAACTGACCTGAAATAGCACCCAGAATTGAAGCTATCAATCCAAAATTTCCTGAAGTAAGCGCAGCCAGCAATAAATCTCTTCCGGAGAGCCTCCATTCAAGAACATCTGATTCTGAAACCTCTTCAATCTCTACCGATTCTTCTTCCGCTTTTTTAGCTTCTCCGCGGAGTAACGACCTGAGTTCCAGAGCTTCATCCCGGGTTATTGCACTAATTGTGGCACTGCTGGTACCGCTCCCGGCCGACTTAACTTCTACTTTCACCAAGCCAAAAATACGTTGAAGTATTCCTTCTGTTATGTCAATTACCTGTATCCGGTCTTTTGTCAAATAGAGGTTCTTCCTGACAAATATTCCTTTTTTGATTTGAAGCTCGTCACCGTCAACCCGATAAGTAAATCGTAACCAGCCAACAATGCCTAATATAAGGGTTGAAATCACACCAAATGCAAAAAAATACCAGAAAAAATTATCCGTATTCCGGGTTCCTACTACTAAAAATATCGCAATAGGAACCAGGTTTTGGCGAACCACCGTAAGAAATTGTGTAACTGCTGCAACAGGATGTTGTCTTCTGAACTCAGACATCTTCCTTAGCTTTTCGTACCAGTTCTGAAATCATACCTCTGAGCTGAGCAGCTGTTTCATCATCCAGAGCAGGAATTTCATGTGTTGTTGCTGCCGTAGAAATACTGATAGAGGATAAACCGAACTTTCTGTAAACGGGACCTTGTTTTGTATCTACGTGCTGGATACGATTAACGGGAACAATCGTGCGCTTCAGAATAACAATACCACGATATAAATCTACCCCCTTTTCATTTACGTCGTACCTCCAACGGTTCCACCGAATTTTTGGAAACACAAAAATGAGCAGCAGATGTAATATAAAAGCTGAAGGTCCCGCTACTATAGGAATGATTACAGAGATATCACCATACATAGCTGGGATATATAATAAGCCCGGAATTACGTAAATAAGCAGACCAATTAACGTATTGGAAATCCTCCAGGCTTTAATTGCGTTTTCATTAATCCTTGTTTGCGGAAGCTCAGTCATGATCACTTGATTTAATCTCTTCTAACGGAGGAGCCTGATGTTCTTTTACTGTAAACATAAGAACAAATCCGATCAGCAACATCAAAAGAATGGCGGTCATCCCAATGCGTTGGCTTCCAAACTGAACAGTTAAAAATCCAACTAAGAATGGCCCTATGAATGATGTTACTTTCCCGGAAAGCGCCAGTAATCCAAACATTTGGTTAGTAAGGTCCGGAGGTGAAATTCTTGCCATGAATGATCGAGACGCTGCCTGAATCGGGCCTACAAAAATCCCAAGAATCAACCCCCAGATAATGAACCAGAATATACTTTTTACTACAATCAATGCTACTAATGGAATAACAAGACCTAAAATAGACGCATTTATGGTGAACTTACTACCCGATATATCATCAAGCCAGGCAAAACCAAAAGCGCCGAGTCCTGCGGTCACATTTAATCCTATTCCGAACAATAAAATGTCTTGTTCGTCCATATCAAAAGTTCCGGCTGCGTACACTCCTCCCATAGCAAAAATTGTTACGATTGCATCATTATAAAACATGCGGGCTATAAGAAAACGAACAATGTTCTTAAACTCCCTTAGCTGTTTTATGGATACTTTTAACTGACTAAAGCCATCTTTTACCGCAACACTGATTTTTTTATTTGTTGAAGGAGTATCCGGTGTCTTAAAAAAAAGTGGCAGACTAAATAAGCTATACCAAATAGCAGTAAGTAAAAAGGTAGCACGCACAGGTTCAGATTGCTCAGGATCAAGCCCTAACCAGGCACCATTGGTTTGAATGAATGCATATAAGGCAACGAGTAAACAAGCGAGTCCACCCGCATAGCCAAGTCCCCAGCCCCAACCACTCCATCTTCCCAGTTTATGAGCTGGCACGAGGTCGGGTAACATTGCGCTATAAAAAATAAAAGCGAATTCGGCTCCAATTGTTGCCAGAAATCCCATGGAAAGTGCAAGCCATAATGAGGAAGGATCAGGTTTTGCAAACCATAAAATTCCACAGCCAATCACACACATTACAGTAAAAAAAGCAATCCAGGGTTTTCGTTTACCCGCCTGATCGGCAATCGCTCCAAAAATAGGCGCCCCGATAGCTATCACAATGCCTGCAATACTAATCATATTGCCCCACTGGGCTGTACCTATTTCTACGTTCTCCGCAATGGTTTTTGTGAAATACGCCGCAAAAATAAAGGTCTGAATGATTACGAAATACGAACTATTTGCCCAATCGTATAGCGCCCACGAGAAAAGCCCTTTTGAGGATTCTTTATTATTTGTCATTTAGTTTCGTGCATGAAAAAGTACACGAATATCGGGCGGGGTGGGCAAAGTTGAAAGGAGTTTTTTTACCCCACAAACTTATAACCAAAACCATGCACGGTGAGGATGTATCTTGGATAGCGGCTGTCTTCCTCAAGTTTTTGCCGAAGCCAGGCAATATGCACATCTACCGTTCGGGTTGATGGAAGCGCATCATAGCCCCAAACCTCATTAAGCAGCTGATCGCGGGTTAGAATACCGCCTTCATTTTCTACTAAAAACCGAAGCAACTGAAATTCTTTTGCAGATAACGTGACTTCATCCCCGGCTTTAGTAACCAACATCTTTTTGAAATTTAGCTGAACATCCCCAAAAGAATACTCTCCTATATCTGATTTCTCCTGTGCTCGTTTCTTCTTCCTAAGCTGAACTTCTACTCTCGCCAACAGCTCCATCATCTCGAACGGTTTTTGCATGTAATCATCAGCCCCAAGCTTTAAGCCCAGTACTTTATCGATTACCTGCCCCTTTGCTGTGAGCATCAGAATAGGGGTTTCAATCCCGTTTTGTCTCAGATCTCTGCAAATATCCAAACCTCCCTTTTCGGGAAGCATTAAATCGAGAATTATCAAATCATAGTTACCGGTAGAAGCTTCTTTATACCCCTTAGCACCGTCTTCTGCTACCTCCACTATATACCGCTCCTCTTCCAGGCGGTCGCGAATGGTCATTACCAAACCGGCTTCATCCTCTACTAATAAAATGCTGGGCTTATCCGACATCCAATCCCTCCACCGGAAGAATAATACTGAACAGTGAGCCTTCCCCTTCTTTACTTTTAAGGGTGATTTCCCCTTTATGAGCTTCCACAACCTTTTGCACTAAACTCAATCCTATTCCATTTCCCTTAACCTGGTCGTTCACGGGTTTCTCTCCCCTGAAAAAGGGTTTAAATATTTCTGATTGCTCCTTCTCTGGAATCCCAATCCCAAAATCCTGCACCTGAATTCTAAGCGCTTTACTCCCTTTTAAAAATTCATCGTTTACTTTCATGAAGATTTTCTTACTGGTCCCGCTAAACTTTATTGCGTTACTCATCAGGTTAGAAATACATAAAAATAGTGCATCAGGATCAGCGTAAATAGATTGCTGACTGGTATTAACGGAGTACTCCAAGTGCATCTCTTTTTCTTCGAGCAGGTGTCTGCTTTCTTCTTTGATGGAAGTAAAAAGTTCATCCAGATTTACCTGAGTAAAATGATAAATTCTTTTTCCTGTTTGAATGCCTGAAAACTCCATAATCTGGTCTACCATATCACTTAACCGGCGGCCTTCTTTTAGCATCAGGCTGGCATATTCTTTCTTCCGCTCTTCCGATTGAACCACTCCTTCGGTAAGGTTTTCTGCTGCAGACCGAATCACCGTGATTGGAGTTCGGAGTTCATGAGAAACCCCCGCTACGAATAACATTTGTTGCTCAGCTAAATCACGGGAGCGTTGAGAGAAGACCACAATCAACACCACACTTATTCCCAGAATAAAAAGAATTCCGAAGCTGATACCAAGATTTCGATTTCGGGTTTTATTTACGAATTCGTCCAAAGAACCCTCTCTGAAACTGAGCCAAAGCTGCCAGGGCGAGCTTGCCATAGATCCCTGCAGGTTTGAGGTAATGGTAGTATCTCTGGATTGTACACTCCATGAATTTGAGTCACGGGTTTTTACGCTGGATATACTCTTAGATAAAAAATGAGACTGTATTTCATGCCCATCTCTTTGGACTGTATCAAAAGCTGATTCCTCAATAAAATTAAGCTTCCTTAGCCCGGTTTTTAAGCTTTCTGAAATGTTAGGAAACCTTACCCCCTCCGCAAAATTTGGTTCAGTCTGAAAAACAAGGATATTGCTGACACTAAATTTATCTAATGAACTTGTGAAATCCGGCGCTGGAATTTCATCTGAATCTCCTGAAGTGAAGTACACGGTTGAAGCCCCCTCATCTTTAATAAGACTAAGCGTGTACTGGTCGTCATAAGAATCTGAAAAATAGGTTCGAGCGATATCTGGAATTACATTCTCTTTTATTACGTCATCATCCAGCTTCAGGAGTACCACATCATCCAGCTGATCAACACTTAATTGTACTTCCACTTTTTGACCAAACTCTCTATTCGATACCTGAATCATATCCAGAAATTGAACCGGCACCGACATAAACGAAGGATCACCCAACTCAGGGTGAATTCGTAGCGAGACTCTTTTGGATGCTGCACTTCCGTTATTTCTATCTATCCAGTTCTTTATTGAATTCGGGGGTGAGATTGGATTCAGGAGCGCGGGATCGGATGAGAATAAAAAAACCTCAGTTGGTTCTGTATCGGAAGTTTTAACTACAAATACCGAATCTAACAACTCAGGATAACTGCTATTTCCTATCCATGTAAGTAAGGCCTTATTCAGCGCCGGTTTTAAGTCTTCATTAGGATCAGAAACCTGAACCCGGAATGTTTGTCCCAACTCAGCAAATACTTCATTAAAGTCGGCAACAAAGTTCTCTGACGCTGCCGAGAGATTTTCCTCCAGTCTTTCTTTCTCAGCATCGCTTACGCTTCCCAACCAATGGTATTGCAGAACCGCCAGAGAAACCAACGCAACCACCATCACTCCCAGAAAACTGTATGTATACATAGTGTTCTTCACGTTCTAAAATTACCTCCTTTTGAGACCATAAAAAAAGTTTTAACCCTGATTTAACATCCTTAACAAAGTTTTTGCGAGTGCTTAACAACTCCTAAGCTCAGCTTTCGAATATTGGCCCCGAATTAAATGAACAACCAAATTCGAGACATGAAATCGCTAAAACTATCTGTATTAATTTTACCCTTATTCTTCTTTTTCCCCTCCCTTTCTGAAGCTCAACAAATGCAGCGGATGGAGTTCGATGCCAGTACCAGCATGATGTTGCAGGAATTTCAAGCCATGTTAGTTTTCGAGAACGATGAAATCGCTGTTCGGATGCGTATGGGTGGCGGAGAAGCTGAAGAAGGGGTTGATCGTCTGGAACAAGGCGATGTAATCCTGATGATGAACGGCAAACGCGCTACCGATATTGAAACTCTCCGGTCGATTTATGAAAGCGTGGAAGCAGATCAGGAAATAAAAATTGGTGTTCGCAGAGGTAATGAGCGCTTTATACTGAATGCAATAAAAGGTGATGTGCCCGAAGGTGGTCCCCGGATGATGATGACTTTTGATACGGATGACGGACCTCCCCCTGCGATTGTCCCTGAATTGGGAGCTATGCTGGCCGACCGTGACGGTAGTGTGGTGCTTGAAAGGGTAATCCCTCCAATTCAGCCGGAAGAACTAAAAGCTTTTGAGATAGAAGGTTACACAATCAAAGAATTAAATGGAGATAAGCCTGAAAATGCCGATCAGGTGCGTCAAACTTTGGAAGCATTGGAAGTTGGTGCAGAAATCTCGATCACCTTAGAAAAGGATGGTGATGAGAAAAACATTGTGTTCACAAAACAAGAACCACGTGGTGCTTTCAGCATCTCAACGGATAACAACTGATTTATGAAACGGCTATCCCCTTTATTTTTCATTTTTCTGTTTTCCGCCCTTATGATCTCTGAGTCAGCTCTGGCTCAGAGCCCATTTCCAAATGCAAGAGATGATAGTTACCCTTTATTGGGCTTGAAAAGAGCCAAAAGCTCTTATGATCGTGCTCAGAGTGAACTATCCCGAAAAGAAGAGCTGTACAAAAAGAAACTAATCTCTCCCGAAGAGTATGAAACGGCTGTAAATTCGTTTGAAGATGCTGAAGTAAACTATCAGCAATCGTTGCTGGTGCTTCTCTTTGAGCAGCAGTTTGTGAGCATAAAGCGTGCGGTGAAATCGCAGGACGAGAATTCCAAGAAACGAATTCGTGTAACCCTTGAGAATACTTCCAGCGCTAATGCAGAATTCGCTCAAATTGTAAATATGGAGGATGAACTTTTCCGGTCTCTTCAACCAGATGTAATCCATAACATCTATGTATCGCTAAGTAACGACGATGGCGCAATCATAAGCTCTCCTTATGAGATAAAACTTGAGGAACTACGGAGTGGTGCTCCTGAAACGGTTGAATTTGAAATGCTTCAGGATCTGGACGAAGTCACCGTCAATATCATTTACGGAAACGGATCATCCCGAAATCCTAAAGTTTTTCTGGAAAAAGACGCTTCAGCTAACCGTGTATTAATTCAATCTGAACGATTTTCCCAAGAAATTGAACTCGGCAATAATGCCACTTTTGGGTTAGGATTGGAGCTTTTTAGTGGATTAAATGACACCTACAAGCTTGAAGTTTTGAACCTCCCTTCATCTGTTACCCGTTACTTTTCTGAGCAGGGAGCTTCCGGGCGAATCAGCCAGATCAAATTCACAGAAAGCAAGAATAACATCTCAGCAAATCTGGATATCGCACTTCCTGACCGTCCTACGGATGATGTACCAATGGATGAACCCATCAGTTTCTATGTGGTAGCCTTGCCTGTTAATCAGCTTGCAGAAGTAAATCCCCGTTTGAATGAGAATTGGACTGAGGCGGAAATTGAAGCACTGAATGCAGGATACGTCCGACTTGAGATGATTCCCCGGGGAGTAGGTCGTTTAGTGATTAAAGCTCCTCAATTATATAATGAAGCTGATAGCGAAGGTGCTGTCGAATTTACTTTTCGTGTGGTAAACGAAGGCTCTCGCAGACTAGATAATATTGAATTTGAGCTGGATGCTCCCTTTGAATGGGAAAAACGCATTGAACCTGCCATCATCTCTGAACTCGATATTCGCGAAGAACAAACTGTAAGGCTTTTCCTCACTCCTCCAGCCGACGTTAGTGTGGGCCGATACGAAACCCGTATGCGTTCAACTTCGCTTTCTGATAGCCAACCGGTAAACGCTGAGGACAAAACCTTTACTGTGCAAATTGCAGCCCAAGCCAATGTACTTGGTACAACGCTGATCCTTTTCCTGATTATAGGATTGGTAGGCGGGCTCGTCTTCTTCGGAATTAAACTTTCGAGGAAGTAAAGTAGTGATGTTCCGACAATTAAATACTAAAAGTAAAATCACAGTTTCTAAAAATAACCTTCAATTAGGGATTAAGAATTTTGAATAAACACTGTTTGTCATATCGAGCGAAGCGAGATATCTAAAATGATCGTAAACATTTATAGCCCTTTAGACTTCTCATATTCATTCGAAGTGACAAAAAATCGAAATTCATAATCCTGCATTCAAAATTTCATAATCATGAATAACGAAACCATTAAACAAGCCCCTTTGCTGGAAGCAAGAAACCTCACCAAGGTGTATGAAGATGGCGTAAAAGCACTCGATAATCTTCAGTTAAGAGTACACCCAGGCGAAATTTTTGCCATGCTCGGTGGGAACGGCGCTGGAAAAACCACAACCATTAATCTGTTTCTGGATTTCATACAACCCACAAGTGGTCATGCTTTTATTAATGGAATCGATGCTAATGCCGACCCTCTTGAAGCCAAGAAAAATGTGGCGTTTGTCTCCGAAAACGTGCAGCTCTATCCCAACTTTACCGCTATGCAGAATGTAGATTTCTTTGTTCGACTGGGAGGACGACATCAATACAAGAGAAGTGATTATGAAGCCGCGTTGGTCCGTGTAGGTTTACAACGGGAAGCCTTTGATAAGAAGTTGAAAGACTTCTCGAAAGGGATGCGCCAAAAGTGTGGCATTGCAATCGCTATCCTTAAAGACGCCCCTGCTATTCTCCTTGATGAGCCTACATCCGGGCTTGACCCAAAAGCCGGGAAAGAATTCACCCGACTTGTCGGTGATTTACGTGATGAAGGTAAGGCTATTCTTATGAGTACCCACGACATCTTTCGTGCTAAAGAAATCTCTGATCATGTAGGCATTTTGAATGGAGGAGTACTGGTAGCCCAAAAAACTAATGCCGAGTTGAAAGGAGTGAATCTGGAACAGCTCTATGTAGAATACATGGCTGGATATATGGAAGAAACTCTGGAAACCGGACCTCTTACCAACAACCTCACTTAAAATGTTAATCGTTATTCGTTATTCGATCCCGATTAACGAATAACAAATCACGAATAACGATGTTCAAACTCATATTTCTCAAAGAACTTAAAGAGATCATCCAAAGCAGTCGTTTTACAATAAGCTTTGCGGTATGCTCGGTGCTCATCATACTCTCCTTTTTTATGGGGGCACAAAATTATCTTTCCAGCAAAGCTCAGTACGAAGCTGCAGTTCAGGAAAACCGTAATCAAATTGCTGCCAATACAGAATGGATGATGGTAGATCATACTATTACGCTTCCTCCACAACCTTTGATGGCTCTTGTAAATGGTATTTCTAACGACATCGGAAGAAATATTGAAATGAGTGGCCGGGGAGAACTCCGTGCAGATAACACCCGGTTTAACGACGAGCCAATTTTTGCAATTTTCAGATTTATGGATTTGGAATTCATTTTCGGAATTGTGCTATCATTGTTTGCTATCATCTTTGCCTACGATGCCATCAATGGAGAAAAAGTAAGCGGAACGCTTAAATTGTGTTTTGCAAATTCTGTCTCACGTGCGGCTTTTATTGGAGGTAAACTGGCAGGTTCTTTCGTTGGATTAAGTACAGCTTTATTAATTCCGATGTTGATTGGCTGTGCGCTTTTACCTCTATTAGGCATTCAATTATCTGCTGATGAGTGGACGCGGCTGGGATTAATCATTTTCTCGGGCTTAGCTTACTTTGGCTTATTCCTCGCGCTCGCAATAAGTGTTTCAGCCATCACTTCGCGGCCTTCTAATTCTTTTTTGATTGGTCTTGTAGTATGGATTTTCGCAGTACTGATTGTACCACGTTCTTCTGTTCTTATTTCGGGGAGGTTGGTTGAAGTACCTAATGTGGATGAAATTACCGCCCAAAAAAACAGGTATAGAATTCAACTGTTTGAGGAAGATCGTCCCAAAATGGAAAACTTCAGTGTACCTGAAGGGACTGAACCTTCTGAAGTAATGACAGCTTTCAGTTCTTTTATGGGTGAGCTTTCATCAGCTCGCCAGGAAAAAATTGATGCTTTTACCGAACGAATAAATGAAGAATTCGAAAACAAAAGGCGGCGGCAGGAAGAAGTAGCTCTTGGGCTTTCCAGGATATCTCCTACTTCTGTGTTCACTTTAGCATCAACTGAATTGGCAGGGACTTCGCTGCAACTCCAAAACCGATTCATGGATTCAGCAAATGAGTACCAAAATGTATATGGAAACTTCATGACAGAGAAAACCGGTCAGAATCAGGGCGGTGGATTCAGAATGATTATGGTGACTGATGAAGATCAGGAAGAGCCCGAAAATCTGGATCCGGATGAAATGCCTCAATTTGAATATGCAAAAGCCACTGTTGAAGAAGCGACTGCTAATAGCATTCTGGATATGGGACTTCTCATACTCTTCAATATCATCTTCTTTGGAGGAGCCTTCGCCGCTTTTCTGAGGTATGATTTAAGGTAAAAACCGTTACTCATAACTCGTAATTCTTCATTCTTAAATCAATATCGCCATGCTATCCATACTTGTACAAAAGGAGCTCAAAAACATTTTACTGAGTCCCAAATTCTTCGCCACTTTTCTAGTGTGTTCCATCCTGATTCTTATCAGTGTATTTATCGGTATTAATGAATACAAGAACTCAGTTGTTCAGTTCGAAACCAACCAACTCATTGCCCAGCAGGATGTTGAGCAAGCCAGTAGCTGGATGCAGGTTAGAAACATCGCTCACCGCAAGCCTACTCCGATGCAAATCTTTGTTTCCGGTTTACACTTCGATGTAGGTCGACTATCCGGCATTTCTACTTTCAATGATGTAAAACTGGTTCGCAGCCCTTATTCCGATGAGACTTTGTTTGCTATCTTTCGCTTTATAGATTTTGCTTTTATTGTTCAGGTTGTGCTTTCCCTATTCGCCATTCTATTCACCTATGATGCTATCAATGGAGAAAGGGAAAACGGCACTCTAAAGTTAGCTTTCTCCAATCCGGTTTCAAGAGTTCAATACTTATTTGCAAAATTTACCGGAACCTGGCTCGGATTAATTGTACCTCTTTTAATCCCCATTTTAATCGGACTACTGCTTCTTATACTTTCCGGTGTTCCCGTAACTTCGTCCGACTGGATAAGTATTGGCAGTCTGATTGCGCTTTCACTTCTATACATTACTTTTTTTATTGGCATAGGTCTTTTCATATCCGCAATTACACGAAAATCCTCTCTCTCCTTCCTGCTGCTATTAGTGATCTGGATTAGTGGAGTTTTGATCCTTCCAAGGATGGGAGTTATGGCAGCAGGTCAGCTGGTTTCCATCGAATCAGTGGCACAACTGGAAGCTAAACAAGAAGCCTTTGAGAGAGCTAGGTGGGAAGATTATTCCGCAGAAATTTCTGAAACATGGCAAGCCCGAAACCAGGAAATGGAGGGTATGGACGAAGATGAACGACGGGCTTACCGGGATGAAAAAGAATGGGAGTGGCTGGAAGTTGACGATGCTGCCCGAAAGCGGGTACAGTCAGACATCATCGAGAATAATCGAATGCTTATGGAAGAGTCTCAGAACAAAAAGAAGGTTCAGGAACAACTCGCTTTTAATTTAGCGCGCATTTCTCCGGTGTCATCATTCCGGCTGGCAGCTATGAATCTGGCTGGAACAGACATTGATCTTAAACGTCGTTATGAAGAAAGTATGCGCCGATATAAAGATGATTTCACCGAATTTACTCAGAAAAAGCAGGCTGAAAGCGGTAACTCAGGAGGATTCCGGATTGAGGTAGATTCTAATGAGGGAGTTAAACTCGATTTTGGGAGAAATGATCAAACGCTCGACACAAGTGAAATGCCTCAATATTCAGCGCCGATTGTGCAGGCTGGTACAACTCTTGGTAATAGCATCCTCGATTTTGGATTACTCATTGTGTTCATCATCGCCACGTTCGGAGGAAGTTTCCTGGCTTTTTTAAGATATGATATGAGATAATAAGATTGGTAAGAGATAGGTATTGAGTTACCTATCTCTTTTAAAACTACAATCGTTTCAGATTTTAAACCGGTCGAATACCGCCTTGTTCAATTCTTCCCTGTGATCAGGATGAGCAATTCCAACCAGCTTTTTAGCTCTTTGATGAAGGTTTTTGCCATACAAATTAGCGATCCCGTATTCTGTAACTACGTAATGTACATGTGCCCTTGTGGTTACTACGCCTGCCCCTTGCTTCAGAAATGGAACAATCCGACTGATCCCCTTTTTTGTAGTTGATGGAAGCGCAATAATCGGCTTGCCTCCCGGAGAAAGTGAAGCTCCTCGAATAAAATCCATTTGACCACCCACTCCGGAATAATGATAGGTTCCGATAGAATCTGCACATATTTGCCCCGTTAAATCCACTTCAATTGCACTGTTAATAGCTGTCACTTTAGGGTTTTGGCGGATCACAGCAGTATCATTAACGTACGCGATGTCCAGCATAGCTACCATCGGGTTATCGTCTATGAAATCATATACCCTTTTAGAGCCCATTACAAAACCACTTACAACTTTGTCTTTATATTTTACCTTTTGTGAACCGTTAATTACACCTTTCTCAACCAAATCAATTACACCATCTGCAAACATTTCTGTATGAATTCCGAGATTTTTATGATTTGAAAGGCTCTTTAGTACCGCATTTGGAATTGCACCGATTCCCATTTGTAAAGTCGCGCCGTCCTCAACTAATTCTGTGCAATAAGCCCCGATTTTCATTTCTGTTTCATCCGGATCAAGAATGATTTGTACCGGCAACGGATCATCAACCTCAACTACTGCGTCGATCTTATCGATATGAATGAATCCATCCCCATGAGTTCGTGGCATATTCGGGTTTATCTGAGCGATAATTTTCTTCGCTTTTTGGGATGCCGGGAAACTTCCAACTAAAGAAACACCTAGTGAACAATAGCCATGCTTATCAGGCAGGGATACGTTCAATAACGCTACATCAATGGGTAGAATATCTTTTCGGATGAGCCCCGGAACTTCGCTAAGGAAAATGGGAATATAGTCTCCTCTCCCATTATTTATAGCATTACGGACATTGGGTCCAGCAAAGAACGCGTTCACTCTAAAACTCTTGGAATATTCTTCTTTAGAATAAGGTGCTTCATCTTCGGTATGAATGTGAACGATCTCCACATCCCTGAGTTCATGTGCTCGTTCCACCATTGCTTTTATCAAAGTAATAGGAACTGCATTAACTCCATGAATAAGAACCCGGTCGCCAGATTCTATCAGTTTTACTGCTTCTGTAGCCGTTTTATACATTGTCATTTTCTTCTCCAAATTGGTTTAGAAGAAGCTTAGCCATTGTATATGAAGTTGATATAAATAAAAAAAGGCTGCCCGTTCCCGGGTAGCCTTTGATCAACGTTTATGATTAGTCTGGCAAGTAAGGTTAATTTGATAAAGCTACATTCCAAACTTCATCATAGCCAAACTCTGCTTGTTTTGAGGTCAATTCTTCTATCGACTGTTTTATGAGTTTAATTATCACATCTTTCTGTCCGATTCTGTTAAGTGCATTTAAATCGGAAAACTCTGACTCACTAAATGGAACACCGGGCCCCTGAATACTTCCCTGTACCCATGTATTCGTTGTTCCATCAAAAGCCTGGGTTTGTCCTACAACTCTGTAGCTTACATTCGGAAGTAATACAATGGTATTACCTTCACCGCCAGCTACCTGGTAATTAATTACTACGTCCATAAAAGCATCCATGTTCATATCTCTGAGCAATCTGGGTAGTGTTCCGCCATCTGCTACCATCGCTGTAGTTGCTTCGCTCATTATTTCACCTAACGAATTTGGTATCAGGCGTTTTGTATCGCGTAAATTCTTGGCGATGTATTCCTGAGTGTTTTCATCTTCTGGGGTGAAGAACTCGTCATAGATTGGATTAGAAGTAATTTGATTTACATTAACCAGTGAAGCGTTATAATCATGCTCGAGCATAGTTGTCAGATCTGAATAGATGCTTTCCAAAAACTGGTTCCAGTATTCATCATCCAATTCCGGGAACTGGAAAGTAGTAGTGGTGGTAGTTATCTCTCTGTACCCGGTTGCATAGTTATCTCGCTCGCTCGTCTCTACTTCCTGCTTATATAACGTCCCGGATACACTTAGTGATGATATTCCAATTCGTTTGATATTGGTATTTAATGGACGGGCATACCATGCATTGCTCGATGTTGCTGTATATTTGAATTCCCCGGACGCTTCCTCCGAGTCTCCATTTACCCGAATATAACTCCTCCCTTCCGTATCTCCGGTTACTGTTACCGGCACGGTATCATATACGGTATTTACTTTCTTGAAGTAGGCGAATGGTTCTGCATCATTACTACGGTCTTGTTCAATTAATGTAACCTGAAGGTGATTGTCTCCTTTCACCCAGTTGGTTACATCCTTACCGGTTGGACCACCGCCGTTTATATGCTTATGTTTAAAAGCATCAGCCGGCACGGTTACCTTACCTTTTGCCAAAGTAGATTGAAAGTAAGCGAAGCCCTTTGCTCCCACTGCACTGGTAATCAATGCTATTTGTACTCTTTTACCTTCTGCTGCAGGTTCGTAATCCAATTCCAGTTCCAGAGGATCATTCAGACTTATTTCTGCACCTTCAGCTTTCCCATTTATACTTTTGATTCTTACCTGAGGCGGAGCCTGGAGTGTAAATTCCGTAGCCAGACCATCTGCATTTTCTACACGAACGGTTTTATCTGAGCGGTCGTCACCATCAAACAAAGCCATATATACTCCTCCTCCATAACTCCCGGCTTCTACCCCATCAATTGTTACGGTTCCATCCAAAGCAATTACCCCAATTCCTCCTTCAGGTTTAACGAATTGTACACCTACCGCATTTTGACCGGCTTCCCAGTCTTCTGTACCTAACATAGAAATGCCAACATCGGTTGGATAAAGATTGAGGTCGTACTTCCCAATTGCGGCTATCTTTGAAAAATCCTTCTCTTTTTTTGTCATTAGTTTTAATGCCACTTTACCCATTTGCTGCTGAATGGTTGAACATGACATTAATAGAAATGATACCCCGAAAAAGCCAATCAATAATTTCTTCATAATTACCCTGTGTTTTTAATTATGATTTAATTTCAGAGTAATTCGCAGGGTATTCTATCACCCAAACGGGGTATTTTGAGAAAGCCAAATTTAGAGGCATTGCGAGGAGACTTCTAAAATCTTCTACCTCCGTTTTCAGTCGACGAAGCAATCTCAGTATTTAAACATTGCACTTAGTTAAGGAGATTGCTTCGTCATTCGCTTTGCTCGTTCCTCGCAATGACCGGAAATAAAAAAAGCGTGCCTGAAAGAGGCACGCTTTTGAATTAGGTTTGATATTCTGATTAATCATCAACTCCAGGCAATGACGCTTTGTCGGGCACGCTTTGCTCCCAGATTTTCATATCAAATACCTTCTTACGAGGGTAAACCTCATCCAGTGTATTCGCTTCATATAAACGGCCATTAAACATTACATGCGAAACGGTGTTTGTATTTCTGAGATCGCTGAGTGGATTTTCATCCATAATGACCAAGTCTGCAAGTTTACCAACTTCTATAGAACCAACATCGCCATCTAAGCCGATTGCTTCAGCACCAATCAGTGTAGCAACTTTGAGTGCTTCATGATTGGTTAATCCTCCTGCAGCCACAGCCCAAAGCTCCCAATGATATCCAAGTCCTTGCAACTGACCGTGACTTCCTACACCGATTATTCCGCCTGCATCTACAATCTGCTTCGCCTTCTCTGCATGTTTTGGGAACACTTGCTCATCATCAATAGCAAAGAATCCACGGCGCCGAGTGCTCGAAGCCATAACATCGTGAGGTGTAAAATAGGAGAGTTTGGCATCGTTATACACATCTTCACGGGTATAGAAGTAGTCTTCTGCAAAAGGACCTCCGTATGCTACAAGCATAGTTTGTGATACCGCCATTTTTGCATCCGCCACCGTTTTCACCCAATCGTTGTAAATCGGGTAAATAGGGAGATTGTGTTCATGTCCAGGGTAGCCATCAAGTAATTGAGTGAGATTCATCTTGATATTCAGGCTTCCTTCGGTAGTAGGCATCAATTTTTGTTCTTTAGATGCCATGATAATCCACTGGCGGTGCTGTCGATTTCCAACCCGATACATCTTAATGGTCTTGGTATCGAAATACTCGCTGTATTGCCGAAGCACTTCCTGTGTATGTTCATAGCTTTTGAGTTTGTACCCCCAAAATCCAACTCCCGGACCGGTAGAATATACTCTTGGTCCAAGTGCCATTCCTGCAGTTACCATGTCGCTGTAACTTAATACATCAGTTGTTCCTGTTTGGGGATCACGGGTTGTAGTGACTCCATACGCAAGATTTGCTGCATAACTCCAGGGTTGTGACTTATGAATTCCACGAGTTACACGGAGATGAGCGTGAGTATCAACAAAACCGGGGGTAATCGTTTTTCCTGAGAGATTAATTACTTCTGCACCGGACGGGACATTCAGAGTTCCCGTCCGCCCCACAGCAGAGATGCGATTATTTTCGATCAGAATATCGCCCCGCTCAATGATTTCATCTCCGTTCATGGTGATTATTCTTGCTCCCTGAAGTAAAGCCGTTCCCTCGGGAATATCGCGCTGATAAGTCACCTCAATACGATGCTCTTCTGCCTGATATTCAGACGGGCCTTTCTCTTCTTCCTCTTTGGAGTCTTCGTCTTTTTCTTCATCATCGGAATCTTCATCAGCATCTTCCTTCGCTTTCTTTGCTTCTTCCTCTGCTTTCTTTGCCGCCTTTACACTATCAGCAAATGCTTCGGCATCACCTAAACTATACACAAAATGACCTTTACCGAGCGACCAATGCACTTTATCAGAATCGCCTGACCAGTGAGGGAATTCGCCACCAATTACCGTGAGTTTCTTAGCGGGAAATGCCGCGCCGGATGGATTAGATACTGAAACTCGCACTACATCTCCGGTAACCGGCACCGTGGCAGTGTAAATTTCATTATTTACTTGTGCCAGAACCTGATCTCCTTCAGGGGCCATAAGTAAAACACTTGCTTCACTTGCTGGAACAGGATCTGTTGTCCCATAGGTTGAAATACCCGTAATTTTGATGTGCTCTTTTACATCGGTTCCATCCCATCGCATAGATACTAACTGACCGTCATTATCACTCATATAAATACGATCGTTAGATTTTATGAAGTGTGGGTTGGTACGTCCTTTTCTTAAATCAATAAAAGTAGCCGCACCTCCTCCTGAAGGAATCCAGGCGATATCATCCGCAGCAGAGAAGAAAGAACCACCCGTTCCGGAATCCATGTAATCAAACTTCGAGCCTGTTATGAACACAATTCGGTCGCTATTGTACGACCATACCGGTTGTGTATAAAAGGCAGATTTCTGTGTCAGTTTTTGAGCTCGCGGTCGTCTTGCTTTGGGCTCAATACGGTAAATATCACCTCCGTTTTCTTCATCCCAGGTTACATAAACGATATACTTTCCATCAGGCGACCAGGTTGGGTCTGCTTCTGTAACTGAAGTTTCGGTAAGTTTTCTTGGAGTTCCATTTGGAAAATCCTGTACATATAAGTCATTGAGTACCGTAAATGCCAATTGACTTCCGTCTGGAGAGGGAACCGCATCTCTGATTTGAGTAGCAAGTACTTCTTTATCATCTGAGATGGGATATTTGAATGTGAGTTCAGGGCCCAATTCAAGTTCTACATCCACCTCGAAAGGTATTTCTTCTTCTGAACCATCAGCTATCGAAATTTTATGCAGTTTTCCTCCATAAAAAAGAACTAAATGCTCGCTATCCGGAGTAAAACTCATAGATGGTAGTACTCCTAAGGTTGCCTGAGATTCCTGATCATCCCTTTGTACCGGATATGCTAACCATCGTTCTTCTCCAGTTTCCAGATCCTTTAAGATAAGTGCTGTTTCTGCTTCATGTCGGGTTCCGTAGACTAGCCACTTCCCATCAGGAGAAGTAGTTGGAGTGAAAGCAGAACCATATTTTGTGACTAAGAACGAATTATCGCCGGTCTCACGGTCGTAAACTCCGATTCCGTATTGTGGTAGCTGAGCGTTGTAGTTCCATGCGCCATTTCTTCGCGAGTAATACACATATCTGCCATCGGCACTAAAGGCAGGGTCTATGGCTTTCAATCCCGGTGAGCCGTCTACAATTTTGGTTCCTCCACCTCCATCCTTATGGATTAACCAAAGCTTGAAGAGTCTTCTTCCTCTTGAAACAACAATGTAATCGCCATCAGGAGACCATTCTGCATTAATCATTTCATCGTTGTTATCTTTTGTTACCTGATGTTCTTCTTCTGTTTCCAGATTTATATACCAGGCGTTTTCCGAGCCTGTCCGATCTGAGATAAACAACAAGTGTTTTCCATCCGGACTGAATCTTGGATGAACATCTACGGCCATCCCATCGGTTACAGGCGTCGCCTTCCCGCCTGTAATAGGCATTGTATAAATATCTCCGAGTAGATCGAATGCAATAGTTTGCCCATCTGGGCTAACATCAACCGACATCCAGGTACCCTCGGTTGTTGAGAACTCAAACAACCGTTCAGGGTCCATAGGAAGGTCTTTATTTTTCTTTTCAATTTTGGTGGAGTCGCTTTCTTCCGACTCTTGTGCAAGTGCAACAGATGTATATAACAACGCTGGCAGAAGCACTAATATCCAGTTTAGTTTTCGTGACATAAATTTCCCGTTCATTAGTTTATTATTTGGGCTGACCAATCCCGCTGTAACCCGAATCTGCCTAAAAAAAAGACCCTTTTTTGTAAAACTTTGAGTTTCAAACTATGGAAATATGTAAAAAAATATTAGTCCGCATTTCGGTTAGTTTTCTTTTTTTCTACTACTTTAAGTTCAATGATTTCAGATGAGCAAATAAAAAAAGCTATTGGGGAACATGTCTATCAAAGTAAAAAACTTGCGTGTTGCTTAACTGATAAGAAACTCAAATTTATTTTTGCGAACGATACCTTCCTTAAAGCATCTGGCTATAAAAAAGAGGAATTAGTAGGCAACTCCGTTTCAGTAATACTTGGTGAAAGTGTATTAAAATTAGCATGGGCAGAATTCTCTTATTTCCTTAAGCATAAAAAGATTAGGAAAGATACCTGGCATATTTACCATAAAGATGGTTCTAAAATGCAGGCTGTAATTGAAACAACCACCGTAAAAATTGAAGGAGATTCCTACTTTCTTACAATCGCGGTAAACATCACCAAAGAATTTGAACTTGAAAATAAATTAGAAAAAGAGAAAAACAGACTGCAATCAGCAGTTGAAGGAGCAAATCTTGGGCTTTGGGACTTCAACTTTTATACTAAAGAGTTTTACGCTAATGATATTTGGTGGAAGATGCTTGGGTACCCTCCTCAAAAGTATGAGGATGCTTTTAAATTCTACACTACACTCATCCATCCTGAAGATGTGCCCCTGCTTATTCAAGAAAAAGACAGAATTGTATCTACAGGTGATAACAGATTCGATTTACAACTTCGACTAAGACATAAAAGAGGAGACTTTATTTGGATTCATTCCCAAGGTAAAGTGATAGAATTCGGAGAAAATAATTTTATCAATCACGCGATTGGCACTCATATCGATATTACCAGAGATAGAAGGTCTGAGTTACTCATTCAGGAAAGCGAAAAGAAATACCGCATACTAACAGAATCACTTCCTAATATAATCTGGACAGCTGATGCAGATGGGTATATCAACTATATGAACCGGCATGGGCTTGCCTTTTTTGGGAAAAAGAAAAAACACTTTAAAACCTGGGAGTGGAAGAATTTTGTTTCGAAAGAAGATGTGGAGGAAGTTGAGCAAAAATGGTTTTTTGCTCATAAAACTAAAACTGCTATAAATCACGTCCATACTTTTATAAACCTAAAGGGGGAAGAAAAATGGTTCCAGGTGCTCATTTTTCCTCAAAAAGATTCTGATGGTGATGTAAATTCCTGGATTGGGATTGCTTCAGATATTGACAAGCTGGTACTTGCCGAAAAGTCTTTAAAAATATCGAATAATCGTCTCCGCTCATTAATAGATGCCTCCCCCGCTGCTATCTATTCAATAAATACAAAAGGAGAGATTCAGGATTTTTGGAATCCGGCTGCCGAAAAACTACTGGGGTGGAAACGAGAAGAAGTACTCGGAAAAATATTACCACATAACAGTGAAGAAAATGAGGGCTATTTCCTTGAAAGAGTGCATGAAACAATTAAAAAGGGAGAGTACTCCGGAGTTATTACAAGAAAGGACAAATTTGGTAACGATCTGTTCCTGGAGGTAACCGGAGGTTGTATTTATAATGCCAGTGGTAGTGTTTCTGAAATTATAGTAACCCTCATCGATATCACTGAGCTGGAAAGAAACAGGGATAAACTAAGTCAATCCCTTAAAGAAAAAGAGACGCTCCTTCAGGAAATCCATCATCGGGTAAAGAACAACCTGGCTATCGTTGTCAGTCTCCTTCAATTACAAATTTTCCGATCTGATGATAGTTCGGAAAAGTACCGTCTTACTGAAGCGCAGAATCGGGTTCATTCAATAGCGATGGTTCATGAGTTACTGTATCAATCTGATGACTTCTCATCGGTTGACCTGATTACCTACTATGAAAAACTTATCAAAACAATCCAAAGTAACATGCAGATAGATAACACTGGTGTTAAGCTGAAACTGGATATCGGAATAAGTTCGCTAAATATTAATCAGGCCATTCCTCTTGGGCTTTTAATGAATGAACTCGTTACTAATTCTTTCAAATACGCTTTTGAAGAAAGAAAAAGTGGTTTCATCGCTCTAAAAATCAGGCGTGCCGGAGAACGTGTTTTTGTTACTTATAGCGACAGTGGACCCGGCTTTGATATGAGCGCGCTTGAATTTAAATCAGGTCTTGGAATGAAGATCATGGACTCTTTACTCACCCAACTTGATGCAGAGTATGATATTGACTCGACCAACAAATTCGAAATCAGTTTAAACTTCCTGGAAAAAGGTGCTGGTCCTTTAGAAAGAGCTAAAGATTAATCTCTTGTCAATTTCTTATACGCAATCCGATGCGGCTGATCATCATCAATGCCTAATCGCTGCTTACGGTTCTCTTCATATTCTGCGTAATTCCCTTCAAACCAGTAGACCTGACTGTTTCCCTCGAACGCAAGAATATGAGTTGCCACACGATCTAAAAACCATCTATCGTGAGAAATCACTACTGCACAACCCGCAAAGTTGAGTAATGCTTCTTCCAATGCACGGAGTGTATTTACATCCAGATCATTGGTAGGCTCATCAAGCAGTAGAACGTTAGCTCCTTCTTTCAGCATTTTAGCCAGATGAACACGGTTGCGTTCTCCACCTGAAATCTGACCCGTTTTCTTTTGTTGATCACTTCCTGTAAAATTAAATCTTCCTACATACGCCCTGGAGTTAAGCTCACGGTTACCTAGCTGAAGTATTTCATGTCCACCTGAAATTTCTTCCCATATCGTTTTATTCGGATCAAGTGGACGCTTTTGATCTACATAACCCAGCTCAACTGTTTCACCCAGTTCAAGTTTTCCGCTATCGGGTTGCTCTTCCCCAATAATCATCTTGAAAAGCGTGGTTTTACCTGCTCCGTTCGCTCCAATCACTCCAACAATACCACCAGGTGGAAGTTGAAATTCCATGTCTTCAACCAGAAGTTTATCCCCATAGCCTTTAGAAACGCCATCTGCAACTATCACCTTGGTACCAAGACGCGGACCTGCAGGAATTACAATCTGCATATCATCCTGGCGCTTTTCATTTTCCTGAGCCAGCAAATCCTCATAGGCATTAATACGAGCTTTACTCTTAGCTCGCCGTCCTTTTGGGTTTTGTCGAATCCATTCCAATTCCTGTTGTAAGGTTTTCTGTCTATTTGATTCCTGCTTTTCTTCCTGCTTCAATCGCTCAGATTTCTGCTCTAACCAGGACGTATAGTTTCCTTTGAAAGGAATTCCTTCTCCACGATCCAGTTCCAGAATCCATCCGGCTACATTATCAAGGAAATACCTATCGTGAGTTACTGCGATTACCGTTCCCTCATAGCGCGCAAGGTGCTGTTCCAACCAACCAACTGACTCTGCATCCAAATGGTTTGTCGGCTCATCCAGTAAAAGTACATCCGGCTTTTTGAGTAGGAGTCTACATAAAGCTACACGTCTTGCTTCACCACCGGAAAGCACCTTAACCGAAGTATCACCCGGAGGACAACGCAAGGCGTCCATCGCCTGATTCAGTTTTGCATCCAGATCCCACGCATCCAGATGATCGATCTTTTCCTGTAGCTTTGCCTGCTTTGCGATGAGGGCATCGAAATCCGCATCAGGATCTGCAAAACCTGCATTTACTTCTTCGTATTCTTTAATCAGATCAACCGTTTCCTGAACGCCTTCTTCCACGATTTCTTTAACAGTTTTTTCGGGATCAAGATGTGGTTCCTGTGCCAGATACCCAAATGTGATCCCTTTCTGAATGCTGATATCACCGAGGTAATCAGTATCAATTCCGGCTATAATCCGAAGCAGAGTTGATTTACCTGCCCCATTTAACCCAAGTACGCCGATTTTGGCGCCATAAAAAAAGGAAAGGTAAATGTCTTTAAGAACGGTTTTGTTGGGCTTGTGAATTTTGCTCACCCCAACCATGGAAAAAATGATCTTCTGGTCGCTCAAGGTAATTCGTATTTAGTTGATTTTTATTTTAGGCTGTCATCCTGAGCGGCAGCGAAGGATCTTAGCGAATATCCGCCTGGATTCTTCGGAAATATCCTCAGAATGACTTTATACAGAACCCAAAGGTACGGAGAGTTGAAGGGTTTTCAAGGGGTGAAATTTTGAATTGATTATTCTTTAATAAATCAGGCGTACACATGCCCCCCCTTTCAAGATGGGATTTATTATTGTCACCATACATTTTTAACTGAATGCAACTGCACCGGAACTTCTTTTCCTTTTAGCAGCACTTCTCCTAAATGAGAAGGAAGGTATTTCTGATGCAGGGGCAGGTCCCTAAATAATTCCCCGGAAATCAACAGAGGCGTATCGAACGTATTACATTGAGCCTGAATACGTGCTGTAGTATTAATGACGTCCCCGTGATAAGCGATTTCTTTTTTTATTACTCCAACTTCGGTTACAACTAATTCTCCCCCATGTAAACCGGCTTTGAACTCCGGTAATACCCCAAAGTTCTCCTTGTAGAATTCCTTCTTCTCTATCAGTCTTCTTTGAAAGAAAAAAAAGAAATCAATACAGGCATTTTCTTTTACACCTTCTTCATAATCCCATGAAATTATTGCTTCATCCCCTACATACTGATAAATATGACCGTGAAAATGTTGTACCACTTCATTCAAATCATAAAAACATTGCTGAATGAGTTTACTGTATTTGAGATAGCCCATGTGTTCGGCAAGTGAGGTGGATGATTTCAAATCCAGAAACATAAAAATCTTCTTCTCCACCCTCGGACTTCTGTACTTACCCATGATCATATCAAAAAGAACACCCGGGCCGAATTTCTCATTTACCATCCGCAAGAAAGAGTAAAGGGCACTGGCTAATATGAAAAAAGTCGCGATAGAGAAAATAGCTCCGCTTTCAATAATTCCCTCAACCGATAATTGACGAGTTGTGCTAGCCTCATTATTCATATAGTGTGTTGCAAAGGTCAATAGCAAACCCACCAATACAGTATAGGCGACTGTCTTTATTACTAACCTGCTCCCTAACGATTTTCGCTGCATCCAGTTATTATCAAAAACAAGTTCCAGGATACCGTAAAAAGTCCCAGCCAGAGTTCCGATAAGAAAAGCGATCCTGAAGCCCTCCAGTTTCGAAAACGGACTTACAACTTCGATACCAATTTCGGCGCCTATCCCAATTCGTCGCAATACATGATAAACCATTGAAGCCATAACCCAATAAACCAGGGTTAATCCAAATACTTTAAGGCGATGTTGGGTGCGGATTTTCATTTTCAATGACAGCTATCTACCTGTCTTAATGTACACACCCCTGAAGCCCCTCTCAAGAGGGGAGTTTTTAGGAATGTATTTAATGAGCATCCACCGAATGCAACTGTACAGGAAGCTCTTTCCCTTTAAGTGTAACTTCGCCCAGTAAAGCGGGCTTATAATCTGACGCAAAAGAGAGGTCTTTGAGCAGATCACCGGAAATCAATAGCTTCGCATCAAATTCATTGCATTTGTCCTGTATGCGGGAAGTGGTATTGATTACATCCCCATGATAAGCGATCTCTTTTTTAACAACCCCAACTTCGGTTACAACTAACTCACCACCGTGCAACCCGGCTTTGAATACTGGTAGAATCCCAAAGGTATCCTCGTAAAACTCTCTCCTTGAAAACAGCTTTCGCTGAAAAGCAAAGTAACAGTCTATGCAGACGTTTTCTTTAACGCCCTTCTCGTAATCCCAACAAATTACAGCTTCATCCCCAACATACTGGTAAATTTGTCCCTGATGCTTTTGCACTACGTCGTTCAAATCATAAAAACACTGCTGAATAAGGGCACTGTAGGTCAGATATCCGAGTTTTTCCGCCAATGCAGTAGATGATTTTAGATCCAGGAACATGAATATCTTTTTCTCAACCTTGGGAGTCATATATTTGCCCTTCATCATATCCCAAAGCACACCGGGGCCAAATTTCTCGTTCACCATCCTCAGAAAACTGTACAACACACTACAAACAAAGAAATAGATGGTGAGAGACCAAACCGCTCCATTGGTTACTAACTGCAGGTAGGTAAAATCAATAGGAGTTTCCAGAAAACGATTCAGGTTGAAGAGTCCTACCGCCAGAATGAAGTGCATAAGCAGCAAATAAATCCCACTTTTAATCGCCAGCCGAACCCCAAGTGATTGTCGCTTTAATTTTGGCTGATCAAAACCAATCTCGATAAAGCTGTACAGAATGCCGGTAATAAAACTGATTTTTGAAGTAAGCTCAAGGTTTTCCAGCCTGGAAATCCGTTCCTGCAAAAGTTCGACTGTTGGTTGGTCGGATAAACCCATTCTTCGGAATACATCATAGAACATGAATGCTAAGAACCAAAAAATGATAGTGTATATAAAGAAAGGAAATTTATCTCTCAGAACTTTTTTCATCCCGATAAGATAAACGGATTTCGGATGTTACTCCAAAATATCTGCTAAGGCTTCCTCCAGCTCTTCAAAACGGAATTCGAACTCATTTACCTGTAATTTTTTGGGTTGCATGCGGATGCTGTCAGTGATGGGCTTGGCTCCTTCCCCGTACATCACCTGAAGTGCCAGCTTCGGGACCCGAAAGATATTAGGGCGATTAATTACCGAAGCTAATGTCTCAGCAAATTCATTCATATCCACCGGATTGGGTGCACAGACATTATATGCCCCTTCAATCTCTTCATGTTCTATCGGGTAGATGAGCGCATTGCACAGATCGGTTCGGTGAATCCAACTCATATACTGTTTTCCATCTCCTACCGGTCCGCCGACTCCAAACCTAAATGGCGGTAGCATTTTTTCGAGCGCTCCTCCATTTTTTTCAAGCACAATTCCGATTCTTGGGTTTACTACCCGTACGCTAAACTCAGCAGCTTTTTGAGACTCTTCTTCCCAGTCTTTACATACCTGAGCAAGAAAATCATCGGATACAGGATTGGATTCGTCCAGGACATTATCTCCCTGATTGCCATAAAAACCGGATGCCGAAGCTGAAACAAATACACCGGGTTTGCTTTCGGCCTTCTTCATTGCTTCCACTAGTTGCCTGGTAGAATCGATGCGGCTGTCGTAGATACGTTGCTTCACTTCCTCATTCCAGCGCTGACTAAAAATACTTTCTCCGGCTAAATGAATCACCGCATCTACCGTATTCATAACTTCCGTTAAATCATCCTCCCAACTGATGAACTGCTGATTCTTTGCGGCTTCGTCTTTGTACTTCTTTGGGTTTCGGGTGATAACGGTAATATAATGTCCCTGCTGGAGCAGAAGCATCCGAAGCTCCTGTCCGATAAATCCCGTTCCGCCGGTAATAAGTATATTTTTCATTTCCTGATTCACTGAATATTTACCAGATTAAACTTAAATAACATACTACTCATTCCATCAACCATACAATCTGGTTCTACTCAGTTTCTTGCAGTAATTCAATAACATCTCTCAAAAGCTGCCTCATGACTCCGATTTTTCCAAACTGAGTTGTAATGACCGAAACAGTCGCATTTAATTCGGGAATGTATGTTACCTCAGTACCCCAAAAACCTGAATGGGAATACACTTCTACTTCGTCAAAGTTGAAGTAAAAAATACCCATTCTGTAATCACTGGTGGGAGTATAACTTTCAGGAAAAGATATCTTAGTGAGCATAGTATCCAATGTTGCGGATTCATCGAACACATTTCCTGAAAACAACTCCTGGTAGAACAATGCCAAGTCTTTACTGTTGGCAACCAGTCCGCCACCGCCATTCAGATCTAAGGACGGATCATACCCATAGGTATCGTTTCCCTGAAAATATTGATGTATTCTGTCTGAAGCCGTTTCCGGTTTTTGTTCGAGTTTTTCCCACCAGGTAGATTCCAAACCTAACTTTTCAAAACCGATCAGAGTTCTTACTGCTTCACCTAACGATTCGCCAGTCAGCTTTTCAATGACTTCTCCCAATAAAATATATCCGGTATCGGAGTAACTGAATTCCTCTCCCGGTTTAAATAGAGGATCTCCCCAATCTGCACAACCCTGAATCTGTTCGGTTCTGGTCCACTCATAGGACGGCTCACCAAATACTTTCTGGAAATAGGTATTTGAAGCCGCGTGATCGTACATGCCGGAAGTATGAGTGAGTAGATGGTGAATCGTTATGGTATCCATCTCATAGCCATCGTCTTCAAGAATATCACTATGCTCCTGAGATATATACTTACTGATCGGGTCGTTGAGGTTGAGTTTACCTTCTTCCCAAAGCCGGAGGATAGAAGCCGCAACATAGGTTTTGGTATTGCTGGCTATTCTTACACTTCCTTCCGGGTTCAAAGAAGCTCCAGTTTTAATATCAGAAACACCCGAAGCCACCGAATAGGAGAAATACATATCAGGAGCTTCCACATGGATTAAAATACCCGGGATCGTTGAATCCGCTTCCAGTACCTTATCCGACAGCTGTTGGAGGGTCTGTTTCAGTTCTTCGGTCTGGTACGCCCAAACCGTGGAATAACTTGTTAGTGAAAGAAGCAGTAGCAGAAAGTTTTTTTTCATCAGATGTAATTAGTTCATGCCTAATTAAATCGGGTTTAATAGAATTATTTACAAGAGTATTCACACACATTTACAATCCGCTTCAATTTTTAACAGGCTATGCCTCTTTCCACTCCTCCCGATAAATTCCTTTCTGCTCGTGATGGGTATGATTTCATTCGTTTTTAGGTAATATGGAATAGCCTTTCGTTATTTCGATTAAGGCTGGAAATATAATCTATTACTTATACAGCTATTTCTAGATGTCTCATATTCGTTCGACATGACAATTCTTTGACAAGAATTTTTAAAAGTAAATTATACCTAATGCATCTAAAACCCTCAAAAACACCCAAGCCACCGGAGCGGCTAAAATAAGGGCATCGAAACGGTCGAAGAAGCCACCGTGGCCGGGTAGCAGGCTGGAGGAGTCTTTGACACCGGCTTTGCGTTTGAGTTTACTTTCCAGCAGATCGCCGATTGGTCCAAAGGTTCCTACCAGAATAGCCAGTGGAATGAGTTGGAGCATCGTGAGGGGAGATTCATAGGGAACCACCAGCAGGAACAGGTACGCCGCTACAAAGCTCCCGATGTATCCCGAGAAAAAACCTTCCCAGGTTTTATTAGGGCTTATGGAAGGCGCGAGTTTATGTTTCCCAAAAGTCTTCCCGCCAAAAAATGCAAAGATGTCGCTTCCCCAGACCATAAAGACTACGGTCATGGTTAACAGGAATCCGGTTTCGTTATTTCCCAGATCAAAAATCATAATCAATGATAAGATTCCGATTGGAGCGTATAATCCTGCAAAAAATGTTGAGGTAAGTTGGGACGTACTGAATTCAGAGGTGTTGAAGGTCTGAAGAGCCGCAAATAGTAAAAAAATCCCCATCCCGATTTCGAAGCTGAATGGAATTTCCTGGGAAAGCATCACCCAAAGTCCGATGGTATAGGGGAACAGTATATCGACGGGGGAACGGGCGGCATCCAGTATTTTAATCATCTCATGAATAATGAAATACCCAATTCCGATCATCAGTCCTTTGAAGTACCAGTCGCCCAGCCAGGCTAAGAAAATGAATAGTGCCGCTGCCGGAACCGCGAAAGCAATCCGTTTTACCAGTTCGCTCAAACGCCTTCTCCTTCATCGGAGTTAAACTCCGGATTTGAGGCTTCCAGCTCAGCCAATGCTTTTCGGGCTTTCTTTTCGAACTCAACCGGAACGTACAGATAAATAAGTGCCATTTCGCCCACTACTAAGCTGTACGCTGAATCTCTTTTTGAGAGAATATTCGAAGGGATTTTGAGATTCGAAAGATAGTTTTTGGCCATGTCTACTTCGTAGTCGGTACTCCCTTCCAGCACGCATACCCAGTTATCAATATCGTTAGGCTTTGGATGATCAAACAAACTCATACCTCAGGTTTCGTTTTCATTCTATACATCAATAAAAGCAAACCTGTGGTAACAATCACACTTAATACAATCATAAACCAGGGAAGTCCGATATCCGCGGAACTTGCTTGCTCCAGAAACTCAGGATTCATGGAACCATAGACTACCTGACTTCCATTGTTGATAAAATGGAGGATCATTGCCGGGATTAGACTATCTGAGATGTAGGTAACATAAGCCAGAATAAAGCCGATAAAACTGAGCGGCAACAGATTTGAGGGCTGAAGATGGTAGGCTCCGAACATTAAACTGGAAACGATGAGCGCTGCCCAGATTCCCCAGCTTTTTTCTAATGCCCTCATAATGTATCCTCGGAACATCACTTCTTCAAAGATAGCCGGGACCAGTGCGATGTAAATTAAACCATAGATTACAGCATTATCAGATTTGATAAAGCTTGTGATAATTTCGAGCATCTGATCCTGCAAATCCTGGAAAAAACTTAATCCCGGGAAAATACCCATCAGCCATTCAAAAATGTTGAGGTTTAACCACCCAAGGAGTCCTACTACTCCCCAGGAAGCAACCAGCAGAATAATTGAAAGAATAGTATTTGGAATGAGGTTTGGAGCTGTCTTCAACCTCAGAAATGCATGATGCTTTCCTTTTACTGTATGGGCTTTGGAAATGAAATAAGAGGCTAACCCGATGATCAGAAACTGACTAATGGAATTAGCCTGTAGCTGAACGTTTACATTCTGAGTCAGAGCTTCAATAATAACCTGCGGATCGGAAAAATTCTCGAGCGTTGGGATTATCAAAATAACAGAGATAATACCTCCCAAAACCTGAAAAGCGATCAATCCTACAAACAACCACCCAAAGGCTACTGCCCAATGACTGAAGCCATTTCTTTCAACCCAGGAAGGAAGAGGTGACGGTTCAAATTCTGAGTAACTGAATTCTTGTGAAGTTTGAGCTGCCCTTTTTTCCTCTTCCATCTACTACTTTAAATTGTATGTATGGTTACTCTTCGCTTGCGAAAACTTTTGCACCGATTAACCCGGATATTGTATTAAGAATTCCAAGCATTCCCAATCCGAATAAAAAAGTAACGAAACTGATTCCAGGTTCAGGAATGAATCCTTTGGCCATTTCCATTTGATCATCGGTCATATTTTGTGCTTCCAGATTCGCAATGCTCCAATCATATACTGCTTGGTTAATTTCCGGATCAATTAAGCTTGTCCAAATCCAGGTAATTCCAGTACTTATAAGTGTAGCTGCAACCCCTGTCAATAAACCTATTAAAGCTCCTTTCCCAATGGTGAAAGTAATATCATATTCCTTAGCATAATGTCGGGTTGCAATAAATCCTCCAATTGCAGCAAGTAGACATGCAAAAGAGCCTATTCCTTGTGCTACTGTAAAACTTGATCCCGTTGGCTCGGTGCTAACGGTCATGTATTGGCTAACTAAACCTAGCACAGACAAAATAAGTGCCGAGATAAGTCCACCAATCACCACAGATGTCCAATAACTTGGGCTTTCAGCTTGCATATTTTCATGTTCCATAAGATTCCTCTTTTTTGACGGTTCGTTTGAAAAACTCGTTAGTTAAATAAAGTGCCAGAAAAACTCCAAAAGAAGCTCCCAGCCAAAATCGGGAATGTAATGTGTTTGACCAAATTGAAAACTGATTAGCAATTACATCCACCAGATTCACCACGATTGATACCATTATTAGTTTCAATAGTACTGAATTTATTACACTAAAAAATCGTGGAATTAAGGGCATTAAAAGCACTATTGAAGCAAATCCGCCATATATACCGAGACATCGTGAGCACACCGCCGTCGCTTGCCCGTTTATAAAAAAAGATCTTTCCGGCTTTTGATGACATACCATATCAAATACCAAGTGTTGCCAGCTGTATCCTCCTAAATCCGGTTTGTGAAATAGCCCCGGACCAAGTCCGATTAGAAGCAATCCCAAACTGGCTAGAAGAAGAGCAAAATAGATTCCTTGTTGATGAGCCCTGACTTCCACACCTGATTACTCCGCCACTTTTTTTTCAAACTGATCAAGGAAGTAACCCGGGGCCCGGCATGGTCGTCTTGTTTCGTCATCCATAAAACAAAGTGATACTTTACCGAGAACACAAAGCTGATTCCTTTCCTTGGCAATCACTTTATAATAAGTTTTAAGACGAACTCCCGGTGTATCGAAAATCAGGACTTTAATGATGATTTCCTCATCATAGAATACCGGCGATTTATACTCCAGCTCCACGTTAATTACAGGGAGCATAATTCCTTCTTCTTCCATTTTTTGATAGGATAGCCCGTAAGAACGGATCATTTCAACCCGGGCAACTTCAAAGTACTCAAGAAAACGAGCGTGGTACACATTCCCCATTTTGTCCGTTTCACCATACCTGCTTCTTAGAGTGTGGTCGAATTCGATGAGGGATTGTTTTTTGGAGAAATCCACAGGATTACACTTTTTGGAATGCTCCCATTCCTGAATACTTCTGGATACGTTGCTCGACCAATTTCTCGGGCTTAAGTTTTTTTAAACGAGTCAGACTTTGCTTGATCTGCTTTTTCACTGCTTCTGCCGCTTTTTGATGATCCCGGTGTGCGCCGCCAAGTGGTTCAGGTATTACCCCATCAATCACTTTTAATTCCTGAAGATCGGTAGCCGTTAATTTCAACACTTCAGCAGCTTGTTCTTTGTAATCCCAGGTTTTCCAAAGAATGGATGAACATGACTCAGGAGAAATTACTGAATACCACGTATTTTCCATCATGTAGACTTCATTCCCCATTCCAATACCAATCGCGCCACCACTGGCTCCTTCTCCAATAACAATCGTTACAAATGGCACTTTCAGTAATGCCATCATTTTGAGGTTCTTCGCAATTGCTTCAGCTTGTCCTCTTTCCTCTGCCTCAAGTCCGGGGAAAGCTCCCGGTGTATCTAAAAGAGTAATAATTGGGATATTAAATTTCTCAGCCAGCTTCATCAAACGATATGCCTTGCGATACCCCTCAGGGTTAGCCATCCCAAAATTCCGATAGGTTCTTTTAACGGTATCACGACCTTTCTGATGCCCAATAATCATTACAGAAGCTCCATCAATGGTAGCCAAACCTCCTACAATCGCTTTATCATCGGCATGATACCGATCGCCATGAAGCTCTATAAAGTCATCACAAATCAACTCGATATAATCTAAAGTATAAGGTCGGTCGGGGTGGCGAGCCAGTTGAACACGTTGCCAGCGGGTAAGATTTTTGAAGGTACTTTCCCGGAGGGCATCCACTTTTTTCTTCAGGCTGTTAATTTCTTTATTCAACACGCCATCACCTACAGAAGAAATGCCTTCGAGTTCTTCTATTTTCTTTTCTAAATCGGCGATTGGTTGTTCAAAATCCAAATACTGCATAACTATCTTTTAAATTCGTTGGTTGAATATACGCAACTAAAACTGCAATGTGAGTACTTTCTAAAGCGCTCCGAACATGCTTCTCATTTTTATAGCCCACACCCGCCACATGGCCTCCCTAACTATTTTCTTGGACATCTTTGAGACTCCTTCCTCTCTTTCCCTGAAAATAATGGAGACTTCTTTCAACTTGAATCCTGCCTGCCACGCACGGAAATGAAGCTCTATCTGAAAAGCATATCCATTAGATTTGATACGGTCAAGGGCTATGTTTTCAATCACCCGGCAGTGTATACATTTAAAACCGGCGGTAGTATCTAACACGGGTAACCCTGTTATCGTACGGGCGTAAATATTTGCGCTATATGATAAAATCAATCGACTTAACGGCCAGTTAATGATACTAATTCCATTAGCATAACGAGAGCCAATTGCGATGTCTGCATTTCCTTCCCGAACCTCTTTAATTAGTTTGGGCACGTCCTCAGGAGAGTGAGAGAAGTCGGCATCCATCTCGCAAACATATTCATAGCCATTTTCGATGGCAAATTTAAATCCTGCGACATACGCTGTTCCCAAACCAAGCTTTCCACTTCGTTCTATTAAGTGAATTCGACCGAGCTGTTCTTTCTGATTCTTTTTTACAACTCCGGCTGTGTCATCTGGGGAACCATCGTCTACTACTAATATATCTACGTCTTCGTTAAGGGCAAGAAGTCGGTCAATCATCTTTTGGATATTACCTGACTCGTTATAAGTAGGAATAATTACAAGGGCTTTATCTTTTTTCATTACTGTCCCTTTCCTTTTACCATTGTAATCAAAGTGATGATGAGAATCTTCAAGTCCATTTTCAGTGATGTATTCTCAACATAAAATAAATCATATTTCGTCTTCTCTTTTACGTCATCTAAAGAGGAATCATACTTCCATTTTACCTGTGCCCATCCTGTAATACCGGGACGAACTCTTAACCTTCTTGTATATAAAGGAATTTGAATTTTAAACTGATCTACAAAGTGCGGGCGTTCTGGACGAGGCCCAACCAGGCTCATTGATCCCCGAAGCACATTCCAAAGCTGAGGGATCTCATCAAGTCTCATTTTACGAAGCCAATATCCTGTTTTAGTAACTCTTGGATCATTTTCAGTAGCCCAGGTTGGTCCGGTTTCAGATTCTGCACCTTCGTACATGGTTCTGAATTTATAGATTGTGAATGGACGACTTCCCCGGCCTACTCTCTTCTGTTTATAAATGATTGCACCTGGAGAATCTAACTTGATTAGTAATGCAATTATACCCAGAAATGGAAGGGTCATGGTCAACACAAGTAAGGAGAACACGACATCTATCAATCGTTTTACACCCTGTTCCCAAAGCGGCATTGGTTCGGGTGAAATTTCGATCAGGGGCATTCCAAAAATCTGATTAGTCTTGTTTAATCCGCTTACTAATTGATAAAAATCCGGCAACAGTTTTAATGTAACATCCGGGTGATCTACTTTTGAGATTACATCAATTAAATCTTCTTTACGATCAGGCTCTACCGCAACAAGCACATCCTGAATTTGGCGATCCTCAATGATCTCGGTAATATTTTCGAGGTGTCCGATTACTTCTTCTTCTAGAATTCCAGATTCGGGATCAACCAATTTTCCATTTACCTGGATGTATCCGAGCACTTCCATCCCCAACGTTTTATTACGCATTAAATCATCATAAGCAACTTTGGCATTATATCCGGTGCCAATAATAATGGTTCTGTGAAGACCTTTTCCATGCTGAGCATACACGCGTTGAACCGTACGTATAATAAACCGATTTAGGGCTGTGATCGAGAATACAAACATCCAATAGAAGAAAATAATACTTCGATCGACTGTAAAGGAAGCGTTTTCTCCAAAATCCCATAAAAAATAAAGTATGAGTGCTCCAATAATGGTGGATTTAAGCACTTTGAAAAACTCATCGAGGCGGGAAACCAGGTATAGTTTTTTATATAAACCTGAGACCACAAAAACCACTACCCAATACGCGCTTATTACGACACCTCCTGTAACGAAATCTACCCCAAGGTGACGGAGATGCATATTTATCGTCTCCGTAAAAAACAGATGAAAAATAAACCAGCTGGCCAAGACGATTAAAAAGTCCATGATGCTGGTAAATATTACTTCCCGATATCTTTTTAATTTACTCAATTAAAAAATTGCGCCCGATTGATTAACTTAAACAGTCTCGAAAATAAGCATTTTTAGGTGCCCCGCATAACTTTGTCATCACTAATTAATTAGATTTGTATACTCACTTATCATCCTGTTCTACTACAAAAGCACGACTTGGAAAATTAACTACTGATCATGGAGTAATCGAAACTCCTATTTTTATGCCTGTAGGCACTCTGGGCACTGTAAAAGCAGTCTCTCAGGATCAGCTCTCCGAGCAGATTAAAGCTCAGATCATTCTTGGGAACACCTACCACTTATACCTTCGTCCCGGTTGCGATATCATTTCAAAAGCAGGTGGTTTGCATGAATTCATAAAATGGGACAAGCCCATGCTAACTGATTCCGGTGGGTATCAGATTTTCTCCCTTTCAGATAACCGAAAACTGGAAGAAGAAGGCGCTTTTTTTAAGAGCCATATCGACGGCTCAAAACACCTTTTTACTCCTGAAAATGTAGTAGAAACTCAACGGATATTGGGCTCTGATATCATGATGCTTCTGGATGAATGTCCGCCTTATCCAAGTAGTTATGAATATGCTAAGAATTCGATGGAACTCACTCATCGTTGGGCTAAAAGAGGAAGAAAGCATTTCCTGGAGACCAGTCCCTACTATAATCACAGTCAATATCAGTTCGGGATTGTACAAGGGGGTACTTATAAAGATTTAAGGATTGAATCATCGAAATTTATGGCCGAGCAGGATTTTGAGGGTATTGCAATTGGTGGACTTAGTGTGGGGGAACCTATTCCGTTAATGTATGAAATGACAGACCTGAACACCGATTACCTTCCAAAAGAAAAAGCTAGATATTTAATGGGAGTGGGAACGCCGGAAAACCTTATTGAATCTGTTGCTCGTGGAATTGATATGTTCGATTGTGTGATGCCAACCCGGAATGCCCGAAATGGAATGATATTTACTCGCTACGGTAAAGTAAACCTTCGAAATGCGAAGTGGAAAGATCATCACGACTTTCTGGATAAGGATTTCCCCAGTGACTTATGTAATAAATACTCATTGGCCTATATCCATCACCTTATTAAAGCTAACGAAATATTTGGCTTAGCATTGGCATCCATCCATAACCTTACTTTTTACTTGTGGTTGATGGAGGAGATAAGAGTTCATATAAAAAACGACACTTTTGGAGAATGGTATCCGAAAATGGCTAAACAAGTCGAAATCAGGCTTTAGAATCTTTAGCTAAAGGCTGTTTTCAAGTCTTTGGAAAAAGATGTTTCTGAAAAAAAAGATTTTAAAAGAATATCTATATCCATCCAGATGGAATAGTTTTGGAGGTAGTAAAGCTCATAGTTTTCATGATCAGTATCTGAACTTATTCTCGAAGCATTTATTTGAATCGGCCCTGTCATTCCCGGTTTAATTTGCGGATTACTCTTTCCTGAATATATTGGGCTGCCTACCAGACTCAAGTTCCCTTTCAGGATATGCCAAAACAGGATAGTGCGGTTTTTCCATATATTTTTAGATGGAGGAGAGTAATACTCCAACCCTCTGATTCTTCTTTTTTCTGATTTATTAAAGAAATGTCCCGGCAAAGTAAAAGTCCAGGCAAGTATCCAACAAGGTAATGCAATAGAAACGTCTAATACTCTCTTCAAAAACTGATTTACCCTTTTTGAATAAGCAAAACCAACCTCAACAAGAGGGATTGATTCCAGATATTCTACATTCGACTTCCCCAAAATAAAATCCATAGAATCCGGTATCAGTTTAAAAACAACATGCTCATTTTGCAGTAGTGAAATTTGGCGCAACATGTCTTTATAAGAAATTGAGGAAAGAGCAAAAAATACTTGGTCGATCTGGTAAGTCTTAATTAATTCTTTTAGTTGGGATAACTCTCCAAGTTGATGCTTCTCCTGATTTTCAATCCCAATTATACCTACTACCTCATAATTCCAATCCGGTCTCGAGTGAATCTTTGCTTTTATTCCAGAAGTATGTTCTGCATCTCCCACTAAAAGTATCCTTAGCCTTTTTAGTTTCCCGGTAACCTTACTATCACTTTTCGAAATATTGATTTGAATCACTTTAAAAAGTAGCATCAACACCAAGGCCGTACTTAAACCAATAATTAAAGCAAGCCGAGAAAAAGCTAATTCTTTAGCAAAAAAAGTAATCAGCGCTACACCCGAATATGATGCTATAATTGCCTTGATCTGGTTAGAAATTGACTCCTTCTTTGATTGGAATAGATCCAGAAAACCACCCACAATCACATAAATAATTGATGCAAGAAGGTTGATCCAAAGGAACTTGAGGTTTTGAAGATTGGTCAACACTTCATAGCTGAACTGGAAACGAATTAAAAAACCAAGTATCACCGAAACATTTAGAAGTACAAGATCAGAAGCGATATACCCAATTAAGCGAACGTTGTTGGTAAAAAGGGAGATCAGGGCTTTCAACCAGATTGCAGTGTAAATAAAAACTTTGAATACCAAGCTGTATCTGGAACTGTGATGCTTATCAAAAAATTGATACAGAGCTTTATTGAAAACCCTTATGTAACGCAAATCTCCTTTTTTCGAACTTTCACCTTTATAGTGAATGATTGAAGTTTGGGGTACGTAATCGATATGATAGTTAGTGTCCTGAACCCGGTAACATAAATCAATATCCTCACCGTACATAAAAAAGCGCTCATCAAAGCCACCCAACTCTTTTAACAAATTGGATCGCCAAAACATAAATGAACCCGATAGTACCGGAATTTTAGTCTGTTCATTTTCGTCGATCCAATTCAGGTAATATTCACTTAACAATTTACTTGAGGGAAATAATGAACCAAGGCCGGTAACTTTAGTAAAAGACGACCAGATGGTCGGGACTGATCTTTTGGATTCCGGAGCAAAAGTTCCATCGGGGTTTAGAATTTTACAACCTGCTGCTCCACATTTTGGATTTGCTTCCATGTGTTTGAATAGAACCGAAAAAGTATCTTCACTAACCAGTGTGTCTGGATTGATAATGAGTGTATACTTGCCACTGACTTGTTTTATCGCCTGATTATTAGCCTTACTAAAACCGAGGTTTTCAAGATTCTCGATATAGCGAACATCAGGAAAACGAGCTTTTAAGAATTCGACAGATCCATCTTCAGAATGATTATCGACTATAAATATTTCAAGATTAAAATCATGTTTAGCCTTTAAAATCGAGCTCAGAAGATTAGAGATATACTCCCGAACCTTATAATTCACGATTACTATTGATATGTCGACCTGATTTGACCTCAAGAGAAAACCTATTTTATTTAGGCTAAACTATCTTATGATTACCACTTTACCAATCCCTTTTTCATTGCCTTCTCTTTCTAAGGCTACTATAAAGTATACCCCGGAACCCAATTGATTTCCATTGAAATCTAGTCCATCCCAGCTTATCCTGCCACTACGGGCTTCCAGTTCTCTTACTACTGTACCATCTACGCCTAATATCTTTATATCTGTTACATCTGCTAATCCTTCTACTACAATCCGACTGTGTTTAGAATACAAAAAGGGATTTGGAAACACTTTTAATTCATCCATTTTTGGGAATGGAGCAATCGCTAAATCAGAATAACTGATAAGCCCAAGATCGGTAGCAATAAATACTTCTCCGGTTTCATCGTCTATCGCAATAGATAAAATATTGTTAGATAATAATGGACTGTTTTCGGTTGTAAATCTTTTTTCAATCCTGCTTCCTTCCTCATTTAATAGCCAAAGCCCCTGATTCACACTTCCAATCCACTTTTGATTGGCTTCATTTACAGCCATTGCAGATACGTTCACATCCCTTAACAAAAAGCGGGAGATTGCAGAGGTGTCCTCGTTAATTAGCCATTGTGCCTGAAAATCATTAGGGTTGGTGCTTTCTACTATAAATTCCGGGAATATGAACCGGGCTATTCCTCTGGCTGTGCCAATCCATACTTCCCCATTCTTATCCTCAATTATTGAAGTAATAAGCTCATCCGGCAGATTACCATTATTGGCATCTGCGGTTAATTTTCGATATTCATCATCAGAAGAATCTGTATTATTCTTAGTGTCCAGAATTAGCAATCCCTTGCCATTGTTGTTAAAATCGGCCAGGGTAATCCATTTTTGATTATTCGAATCCACAAAAAGATCGAAGTATAGATTATCAGTTGGTATGGAAGCTTTAGGAAAATGAAACCATTCATCACTTCCGGATTCCTGAAGATTCAAAGGAGTATCAGAATCATAACTTATTGCCCAAATATTATCATCACTATCACCAGACAAACCAGAAATAACAATGAAATCTCTATTCTGATTGATTCCTGACAACTCAGAATTATCCTCATCGAAAATAGTGACTTCATTCGATTCTGTGTTATGCCTAGCTATCCCCCCTCCCCAACTTCCGAAATAATAGTGAGAAGATGTACCTGATACGGAGTATGTTGACCCGAAACCCGATAACCGCATTTCTTCATTGGTTCTAATATTAAAGTTACTCCATGTATCTTCATTAAATAGGTAATATCCTCTTACCGGGTTAAAAGGATCGCTTTGCGGAAATGCTGATGTACTTGCAGATATAAGAGTATTTTCTACAAAATTCATTTTTCCAAAGAAATTTAAATAAGGACCTTCTGGAAGAAATTGAGTTCGATTGCTTGTATTACTTAAGTCTATAGTGAATAATCCTTGATCAGAAGTTCCTACCTGAAGTGCATCCCCTGCTGAAGTTACTGTCTGTATGGTTGTACTGGCATCGAAATTGATAATTTCCTCATCCCCTAAAAGATCTTTCTTTACAATCCTTCTATCCGATAAAACATATAGCTCTTGTTCTGTTTTGTGAAACTCGTTAACGGAAAGATCTCCAAACTCATCACTAACAAACCAATTTCCATTATCCAGACTGTATACACTATCCCCGGAAACTGAAAACACATCTGTATCAAATGCCACTACTTCTTTAATAATTGAATTTACAAATCCTTCCCCCTCAGAATAATTAGTCCAGGAAGCTGTATTCAATAAATTGTCATCCAAACTTGCTACGGCAACTCCCTGCGCAGTCGCACAGTAAATCATATTACCTGAAATATCTATATCATTAACCTGAATACCGCGGTCAAAACTTCCTAATTTCAAGAGACTATTCTCTACAAAAAAACCTTCAAGGGTATAAATTACGATCCCAAAATCTGTAGCTACATAAAGCCCGTTCAAGTGGATTAAGGCATCATTTATTTTTTTTGATGAAAATTGATCCACTCTGGCTATATCTTCATTCTTTTGGAATGACTTGTTATCAGGATTTAGAATATCAATAACTCCATCCGGATATGTTAATATTACCCTGCTATTGATCGCATCAAAAACTGCATGTGAGGGATCTAATCGGTGCATACCATCAATCGGTGTAAATTTATTTACGATTTCACCTTCCTCAATAGTGAAAATTCCACCCGATGTAGTTACATAGATTACATTGTTGTTATCAATTGCTACTGAATTTACTGTAGAGAAAGATGAATAAATACTCCATGTTTCCAGCTCTTGAGAAAAGACACTTGAGGTGCTAAAAGCTGCTAATAATACTAGAATCGTTTTTTTAGAAAAGAGCATAAATGTGTAACTACATCTTAATTATTTACTGATGGTAGCTTTATAGCATATAACACATTTTTAGAATTAAACTTGCTTTCGATTCTGACTTGTAAGTATAAAAAAAATCACCTATAAAGAGAAATAAAAAACCCTTCTTCGTAGAACGAGGAAGGGTTTGAGTGTGTAAAGAAAGAAGAGGCGGCGACCTACTCTACC
>JAEPQE010000006.1 GCA_017640665.1 Balneolaceae bacterium
CAACATGTTATGCATGCTTGGTTTTACCCACGGCGAGCACTGCGTCGCCGAGTTGTTTCGCGAAGTCCACAATTTCAGGTTTAATTGTGGCTCTGATGTCTGACTCATACCAGTACCTGATATCCGTAAACGTGTTTTCGTGTTTCTTGAATTCCTCGTACCAATCAGTAGTAGAGTCTATGTGATTGAGAGCGTCAAAGAGCATAGTTTTATCATCAGAGTCTATCTCCTCTATGAGGTCTATGAAGTTGTGACCTCTTTTAGGGCGCTCCGTTGTAAACCCTACTAGGCTGCGCTCATCCTTAACTAGATCTATTGCCAGAAAAGACTTTAAGTACAACTCGATCGCTAGCGCCGAGTTGACTGCGAGGGGTTCGTGAATGCCGTGTTCCCAGCACAACTCGGCAGCTTGTAAAAAGGAGTTTGCGTGGCTCCAAATTTTTCTGTTGGGTCTAGTACCCGGCCTAGTAGTTGTGGAAGTCATCGCTAGCGTGCATAACAATATAGTAGGCGGAACATATTCCACCTATTACCGGAAAATGTGGAACAATTTCCACATAACCCGTTCATATTTGCAAACTGCTGTGTGTCCGCTTCTGGCCGCGTCCTGCCTCTAGCACAGCACAATTGTAACGCTCACTGTCGACCCAAAGCTGCCGTTAATACAAGATCAGTGTATTGTTGAGAGCTTATTTATCAAAGGACTCCAAGTGAGATTGCTGGCTGTATTCTTTTTGATCTTTTGTGTGTATTCGAGTAACTCGTTCAGCGATGAAAGTGGTGACAAGTTCCTTGAGGAAATAGCAGAGAAGTTGGCGAATGAAGCCGAGAAGAAGCCTACAGGTCCCCCTCTGGGAAACCTCAAGTCTGAAGAGCATCGTAAATTGCTTTGTAAAGCTTGGGATGATTCTGACTGGACAAAGTTCTCATCTTACCTGACAAAATGGAGTTATCAGGTGAAGGACATTTATTACGATTTGAAGTGTACCTTTGGGGCAGAACAAAACATTCCCCTGCTTCATGCAGCAACCCACGATCCAACAACGTACAAAGTGATCTATCAGCGTTTAATGCGACAGATGCACAAAGAAGGCGGAAACCACATAACCACCTGCGCGATTACAAATCTCCGATATCGAAATACGACTTTGTTGTTCGACGAATTGGAGTACAGCCTGCTGTTCACGCAACGAGTCTTATCGGAAACTCAAGATCCAGAAATGCTAGCCAACAAAAATCGCTACATAAAAGACTTTGCGAAGATGAAACATAAACTTGAAACTCACGTAGCAAATTACCCAGTAAAAACCTCAGATTGCCCTCACTTTCACGAGAGATAGAGTCCGCTTCTGGCCGAGGCTGTGTGAAAACCCCACCTGAGTTGTAAGATACTACTTTCCAGTCTGAGTGCAGATATGAGTAGATTCATCGAGGGCGAGAACCGATATCAATCCACACTGTTTCCAGAACGGCTTGATGATTTTGTTGCGGAAGATAGCGCAGCAAGAGTGATAGAGCACTTTGTTGAAGGCCTTGATATCTCGGGTCTAGGCTTCAAAGCCGAGCCAGCCGATACGGGAAGACCAGGTTATCACCCTCGAACGATGCTGAAGATTTATATCTATGGCTATCTCAATCAGATTGTTTCATCTCGTAAACTTGAGAAAGAAGCCGCTCGCAACGTTGAGCTGATGTGGCTTACGCAGCGATTAACGCCTGACTTCAAAACCATTGCAGATTTTAGGAAGGACAATGGTGAAGCCATCCGATTGGTGTGTCGCGAATTTGTGATGATTTGCCGCAAGCTGGATTTGCTTAACGACACGCTGGTGGCAATTGATGGCAGCAAATTCAAGGCGGTCAACAACCGAGACAGAAACTTTACTCGCGCTAAGATGAAGCGTCGGATTGAAGAAGTCGATGCGAGCATTGAGCGTTATATACGTTTGTTATCTGACACAGACAAGAACATGCCTGCC
>JAEPQE010000007.1 GCA_017640665.1 Balneolaceae bacterium
GTACTCATTTCAATGGCTTGACACCTTCTTTTTTTTTGAACTCCTGTGGATCCACTCCCAGCTGCTGACAAGCCAGTTTAAAATAGCTCTGCGTCAACTGCCCGTCTACATGAGCGTCTGCCAAACTTTCTTTAAGCTGGCGAACCTGTCGCTCGAGTTCTTTTATTTTATTTGCTTCTCCCATGGTTTCTATGCGTACAATTTTATTTAATAAATGTGCTTTACCATACTTCTTCTTCCACCCATGAATGCTTGATGGACTACACCCGTAAAGTTTCGCAATTTCATAGGCGGTCTTATACTGAAATAGGTTGACACAATTTACAGGAGTACAAACTATGCGAAGTCAACCTCGCTATTTCAGTGATAGTTTTAAATTAGGAGTAATCAGCCGGGTGCTGAGCGGAGAAATGAGCAAAGAGCAGGCCAGAATACATTATGGCATTGGTGGCAATAGTGCTATTTTGAACTGGATGCGCAGCTTTGGCTACTCTACCATCTCACCGTTACCTGTGCCTATGAAAAAAACCTCACGCTCATCCAGCGCCAACGATACAGCGGCCCTTAAGCAACAAATTAAGGATCTTCAGAGGCGGCTGGAGCTGGAACAACAACGTTCGGAGTTTTACCAAACCATGATCGATATAGCCGAACGCGAGCAGGGTGTGTGTATTCGAAAAAAGTCCGACACCAAGCCATCGTATTAATACGCCGCCGCTACCGGGTTCCGATGAGCCGGCTAGCGGAGTGGCTTGGTGTGAGCAGAGCTGCGTTATATAAGTCCAGAAACCGATTTGAGGAGCACAAGGATCTGTGCGCGATAGTGATCGCCTTTACCGATGCTGAACGGGCAATCAATAAAAAAATAGGTGGGGTTAAACTGTGTCGGCTATTTAATGACTCCCAGAGCCGCCTTAGCATAGGCCGTGATCGGTTTTTAACGATCTTGCGTGAACATGGTCGCTTAGTACGCAAGCGTAAAGCCCGGAGTAAAAAGCCCATTGTCGAGCGAGTTACTCGCGTAGATCTGGCTCATAAATTAGCCGTTGCTGGTCCGGGGCATTTATGGGTGCATGACGATACGGAGGTAGTTACTAAGAACGGGAAAGCTCATTTAGCTCTCTCCACAGATGCCTACAGCAGTATGGTGTTGGGGTACAGTTGGTCCAAACAGGCCAGGACTCAGCATGTAAAAAATGCCTTGGAAATGGCTCTTCAGGGTCATATTCATGGGGAAATGCCTCTCATACACCATAGTGACAATGCCAGTATTTATGCCAGCAAGGCCTACCAACGGTTATTGACGGGAATGCGGGTAAGTTTCTCTCCACCCGGGCGTCCGGATCGCAACCCGATAGCAGAACGTATTAATCAAACCTTTAAAGTAGAATACCTGAGCGATGCAGCGGGTAAAACCTTCGAACAACTGCAAGAAGAACTACCCACCTACATCAAACATTACAACGAACGGCGACCTCATATGAGTTGCAATTACGCGACTCCTGCTCAAGTGCAGGCTGGGATTGAGGAGCCGATCAAACGTTGGAAACAACGGGCTAAGAGTTATCCCGAAAAAACTAAGATAGAACCCTAGATGAAAAAGTGTTAACCTTATTCAGTTTTAGTGATTAAATAAACAAAAAACTGTCAACCTAAATCAGGAAAAGACGGTAATTCGT
>JAEPQE010000008.1 GCA_017640665.1 Balneolaceae bacterium
CGTAGGAATTGTAGATGTTAGATAATTCGAGGACAAAAATTACCTTTGTCCATGCGAATAAATACTCAAGACATGACTCTAGTTCGGAATTACTTACAGAAGTACCAATTTCTGTTTTCCGAATACGAACTAATTAAAGCAAAGAAACACCCTAAGTATCGCTTCCTGGAAGAGTTTTACCGGGCCCATGATACGGATCGACGTCAATTTCTTAAATACTATCGCCGGTTTAAAGATGCCGGAGGCGACCTTTCCGCAGTGCTACCTGGTAAACGCGGTCCGAAATGGAAAACACGACGCACCCCGGGCTTTATTGAACAAAAAGTACTCGCCCTTAGAGAAAAAGGTATCAACCGCTACGAAATTTTCGATATTTTGCAGCCTACGCTTAAAAAGCATACTCCCAAAGCTTCTACCATTTATGCCATCTGTAAACGCCATGGGATGGGGCGTTTAACCCCACCTATGAAACAATCCAAACAACGCATTATTAAAAAAAAGGCCGGACAACTCGGGCACATCGACACCCACTATCTCGCCAAAGGAATCGTAGCCGGAGATCCTAAACGGTATTACTTATTAGGTCTTATTGATGCTGCTACACGCCTGGTATGGGTAGAGATCCTACCCGATATTAAAGCATTAACGGTAATGTTTGCCAGCTTAAAGGCCTTGAATATATTCACCGGGGAATATCAAATTAAGTTCGAAGAACTACTCAGTGATAATGGGCCTGAATTTGGCCCTAAAACATCCACCAATAAACAAGACCATCCGTTTGAACGATTATTGTTGGAAATGGGCATTAAACACCGCTACATAAAGCCCTATCGGCCTCAAACTAATGGTAAGATTGAACGCTTTTGGAAGACCATCGAAGAAGATTTACTATCCGGTACTTATTTTGAAAGTATGGTGCAATTACAGCAAGAACTCACCGAATATATTTACTATTACAACCACCATCGTCCTCATCAGGGTATTGGTGGAGAAAAGCCCGCTAATTTTAACCAAAACTGTCCTCGAATTACCTGACATCTACAGGAATGACTTTTTG
>JAEPQE010000009.1 GCA_017640665.1 Balneolaceae bacterium
ATGTATCCGGTAGAACATATTTCGTTTCCGGCCAGCCATTTTCTGAATAGAGATTTTGAATGGCAGAATCTGGAATTGCATAGTTGTAGATTCTGATATCATCCAGTGTACCATCAAAAAACCTGTCCAAATCAACAGTTCCATGATTTTCGCCAATCCTCAGACTCGATAGTTCTCCTCCTAATGGAAGTACATCAAAAACTGCAGTATCTACCTGTATACCATCTATATACAGCTTCAATTCTTTTGTTGTAGTATCTCTTGTAAGAACTGTATGGTACCATTCATCCACATTAAACTCAGCATTCTCGAACCTGCGAACATTATCTGTACCCTCTCCTCCCTCATGATTGTAGTTGAATATATTATCATTAGGAAAGTTAATCTTATATAGTGCATTTCTCTCCGAACCTGAAGTATTACTTCCCTGATAGGTGAGAATACCTGAAGTCACCCCTTCAAATGAGTCCGCATTGAACCAGAAGCTAAGCGTTAAATCTCCTGTGACTCTTAGCGATTCGGAGTTGCCTCCATCAATAAAATCATTGTTCCCATCAAACTCGTACGCACTATTTTCATTTCCGAATCGATCCCGGGTCAATGTAGCCCCAAAAACCTCACCATGATTCTCAAATCCACTCGAATCTCCGGCATTCCCGCTGAATGGATAATAAGCTACCAATGTATCCGGTAGAACATATTTCGTTTCCGGCCAGCCATTTTCTGAATAGAGATTTTGAATGGCAGAATCTGGAATTACATAGTTGTAGATTCGTAAATCATCTATAT